>CP051526.1:0-4084153 GCA_050916045.1 Tepidisphaera sp. | reverse complement strand
CGGGGGGCGATTCGCAGAGAGACCGGAAGGAAGGGGGGGACGGCGCGCGGCAAGACGGATCCGACGTCAGTGAACGGCGGAGGGAGAAGACGAAACGACGACAACCCGCAGGGCGCGGGAAAAGGACAACGAACCACCATCATGACACACCTCGTGACCACCGGGGCTTCCCCGAGGGAAGCCGACCACCGCGAGACGTGACGTGCCGTTCCGACCCACCAAGGACGCAACGCCCGGTTCGAAAGGCTCGAACCGATCGCTTCTCGAAGCGGCGAACCGCGACGGGAAGTGGCACAGATCAAACGTACAGAAACTCCGTCGGCAAGTCAACCGAAAAAGCGACTTACCGAGAAATTGGCGGCGGACCACCGGGGACTTGACGCCCGGCGGCCTGCTCGCGTAGGAACGCTTCCTGCGTCTGCTGCTCGTAGCGCATCTTCGCCGCGCGATAGTCCATCAGGAAATGCACGCGAGAGATCTTCTCCGCTGCGGCTTTGTCCTTCGCGAGCAGGTCGAGCATCGCTTTGCGGGCGAAACCCAGATCCGTGCGGCGCGAGACGTGGATGAGCACCAGAGCCTGACATTCGAGAAAGCGGAGCCACTCGGCGACGTCGCTGACGTGCAGGTGCATGCCGATCTTCGCCCGCTCCTTGTGATCGGGCTCGAAGAACGTGCACTCGGAGATCACGATCTGGGCTTTGCGAACATCCTCGCGGATAAGGTGCGGGCCGGGCTGGGTATCGCCGAGGTAGGCAATGTGCGGGATCTCCAGGATGCGGGTGATCTCGACGCCGCGGTCCTTGAGTTCGCGAAGCTTCTCCTGCGGCATGTCGACGAATTCGGGCTTGAGCTTGGAGCGTTTCTCGTAGACGACGTAACCCATCGAGGGTGCGGTGTGCTCGGTGAGGAAGCCCTTGAGGAAGAAATTGTTCTTGATCTCGACGGACTGCTCGGGTTCGAGCGCGATCAGGTTGTACGGGGTTTTCTGCCGCTCCAGGTCCACGAACCCGGCGAGCATCTTCTTGATGTCGTTGGCGATGCGCGTGTCGCAGACGATCGTGGCGTCACCCATTCCCTGGAAGCGCCGCTGCGAGCAGTAGTACGCGAGGCCGCCGATGTGGTCCATGTGGCCGTGGCTGACCGCGCAGAATTTGCTCGACAGCGCGGCGCGCGGACACTGACCCATGTCAAAGCACAGGTCCAGCTCCGGGATCTGGACGGTCGTGATCTCGCCGGCGATGGAGATGCCCTGCACGCGGTAGGGCGGGATGAACAGGAACCCGAGTGAGCCCTCACGGGGCGGCGGCTTGGGAATCACGAAAAGCCTCCAGAGCCGGACGGCTCGGTCCGGGGGAAGTGCGGGGGGACGAAGGCATGATATCACGGATGGCGGCGGCGGATGCCACGAACATCGCGGATTTGCGCGCGAACTGAGTTCGTCCCGCTCGCGCTGCACGCTTGCTTCGCGCGTCGCCACGAACCAGTAAGGAGTCTGTTGCCATGAGCCTGTCCCTCCGCACCCTGACCGCCTGTTCTCTCGCCGCGTCCGTCGCATGGGTCGCCCACGCCCAGCCCGCGTCCGCTCGCGGCAAGATCGAAAGTGTCACCGTCTATCGCGGCCAGGCGCTCGTGACGCGGGCTTTGGAATTGACGCAGGCCGCCGGGCTCGCCGAGGTTGTCGTCACCGACCTGCCGCCGCGTGTGCTCGCGGGCAGCTTGTACGCCGAGGGCGGTTCGGGCGTCCAGGTGCGGAGCGTGCAGTTCCGCACGCGACCGGTGGCGCAGGATGTGCGCGAAGACGTGCGGAAGATCGACGCCGAACTCCTCTCGATGGGCGACCGCATGGCCGAGATCAACGCCGGCGTTCAGCGGCTTGCCGAGCGCCGGGCGTACCTCGAGAAAATGGAAAACTTCGTCGCGCCGACCGCTCAGGTTGAGATGAGCAAGGGCGTCCTCAACGCCGAGACCCTCACCGCTCTCGCCGATTACTCGTTCAAGCAGCGCGAGGAGATGTCCAAGCAGGCTCTGGACCTCTCCAAACAGCTCCGCGAGGTGCAAGCCGCCATGGAGCAGAAGCAGCGCGAACGCGACAAGCTCACCGCAGGCAGCGCCAAAACCGTCAGCGAAGCCGTCGTCTTCCTGAGCAAGGAGGGTGCCACCCCTTCGACCCTCAAGCTCCGCTACCTCGTTGACAGTGCAAGCTGGACCCCCTCCTACAACGTCCGCGGCGACATCAAGTCCGGCAAAATGACCCTCGAGTACTTCGCTTCCGTCGCCCAGATGAGCGGCGAGGACTGGGACGGCGTGCAGGTTGAGCTTTCGACCGCGACCCCCGCCATGATCGCCAAGGGGCCGGACCTCCTGCCGATGCAGGTCAGCCTCGCCGTGCCCGCGGACACGGGCTCGGCCGGGAAGGACTTCTACGCGGCCGCCAAGAGCGAGCTCAAGCAGCAGGCCCGCGACATCGACAACCGCCGCAACATGGAGGTCCTCGCGCTCAATTCGCCCGCGTCACGCGGCGCCGTCGCGGGGGGCCAGGCGGTGCAGGCGGAGGACACCCAGTTCGCCTTCGATCAGTTTGACCTCAAGCTCAACGACGTCGCGAGAGCCGATCAGATCCTCGATCTCGTCGCCGCCGACAAGGTCGTTCGCGAGGATGCGTCCAAATCCAAGGCCATCAAGCCGGTCGAGGAAGGCCTCAGCGTCACCTACACCCTCGCCGGCCGCACCAGCGTCCCCAGCCGCACCGACCGCCAGCTCATCCAGATCGCGAGCGTGCCCATGAAAGCCGACTACGCCAAGGTCGCCGCGCCCGTGCTCACTCCCTATGTCTACGACGAAGCCAAGGTCACCAACGAAAGCGGGATCGTTCTTCTCGCCGGACCCCTTACGGCGTACTCCGGCGGCTCCTTTGTGGGCAACGGTGAGCTTCCCACTGTTTCCGCCGGCGAGTCCTTCTCGGTCGGGTTTGGCATCGATAGCAGCTTGCGAGCCCAGCGCGACCTGGTTGAACGCACCGAGACTGTTCAGGGCGGCAACAAGCTCGTCGAGGTGGCGAACCGGTTGAGCGTCGAGAACTTCGGGGCGTCACCCGCCAAGGTCCGCTTGGCCGATCGGCTGCCCGTGGGCCGCGACAACGAGATCCGGATCACGATCCTGAACTCGTCCGTGCCCGCCGTTCAGGAAGAGGTCGATCGGCCGGGCGTCAAGGACAAGAAGACCGGGGTCATCCGGTGGGAGCTTGACGTTCCCGCCCAGGCGATCGGCGGGAAAGCCGCCGCGGTCGAGTACAAGTTCAAGATGGAGTACGACAAGCAGATGACGGTCGTCGGAGTGGGGGGGATGCCCGTCACTCCCGGGGCGGCGCCCAAGCCCCGAAGCCTGTCTGGCGCTCGCTTGACGACTGGTCGATGGAATCGGCCGCGGCGTCTACGCTCACCGCGTGGAAAACCCGACCCCACCGACGACAACTTCAGCTCCGTCCGAGCCACCCGAGGCCGCGAAGCCCCGTTCGCAGGCCGAAGAAGAGGGTGCGGGCGAGATCGCTCGCAAACTTGGTCCGGCGGGTGTTCTGGGCCTCGCGTGGGCGTTCTTTCCCGCGATTTTCGGGACGACCATGCTCGTGTACGCGGACACGATCGGGACGTGGCTGCGTCAGCACGAGTCCAACGGACCATTGATCTATGCCACGGCTTTCGTGCTTCTATCCGGCATTGGTGTGATGCCGACCTACGCCTCGGCGATCCTGGGCGGGTGGGCGTTCGGGTTCAAGATCGGGTTTCCGGCAGCGCTGGTCGGCTTTCTCGGCGGGGCGGTGCTGGGGTACTGGATCGCCCGGGGCGCCTCGGGGGACCGCGTGAAGAGCATGATCGCGGAGAAGCCGACGTGGCGCGCGGTCCACGATGCGCTGATCGGCGGATCGTTTCTCAAGACGCTCGCGATCGTGACGCTGGTGCGGGTGCCGCCGAATTCGCCGTTCGCGCTGACCAACCTCGTGATGGCGAGCGTCCGGGTCCCGGTGTTGACGTACGTGCTGGGCACGCTGATCGGGATGGCGCCCCGCACCGCGGTGGTGCTCTATATCGCGACGCTTTTCCGCGACATGTCCGCCAAGGACGCGGCCAAGCAGACGCCGTGGTGGTACTACGTCATCATGGCGGTCGCTTCGCTGATCGTGCTCGCGGTGATCGGGCTGATCGCCAAGTCCGCGCTGAACAGGGTCACCCGTTCCGCCCAGCCGGGTGCGACCGGGCAGGCCTGAGCCGGTAAGGTCTTCCGAGAACGTTCGTAAAAGTGCGAGTAAAGTCCGAACATCGTGTCGGACATGTGCATCTGGCCGGAACAGGTGCTCGAAATGATGTCCGGAGCTTGGGCGGGGCGTGATACGCTGAAGGATCGTGATGCGGAGGCCTTTCAAACCCGTGCGGGCTTTGCGCCGCGGCGCAACGGGTCCTGCATTCACGCTGATCGAGCTTTTGGTCGTGATCTCGATCATTGGGATCCTGGTTGGCCTGCTGATGCCGGCGCTGGGCTCGGTGCGCAAGCAGGGCCGGCACGTGAAGTGTCTGTCGAATCTCCGCGGGATCGGTGTGGGGATCGCCGCGTACATGCAGTCGGCGAGCAAGGGCGTGCTTCCGCACGTGCTCCCGCTTCATGATTCGGGGGGGAACCAGAACGATCCCTCTTTGTTGGATGTGCTCGCCGATTTCGTCGATGCGGCGGTGCCGCGGAAGGATGAGGACGGCAAGTTCCTCGCCACCGACCCTTGGATCTGCCCCGAGGATCGCGTTTCGAATGACGCGGAGGCGAACTTTGACCCCGTGTGGCGGACGTACGGCACGAGCTACGAGTATGGGCCGGGGGCGCTCATGCTGGTTTCGGAAGCCAACCTCCTGATCCCGCGCGAGAAAGTCGCCCGGGTCGTCACCGGCGTCTACGACCGGTATCCGAAGGACCTCGCGGTGCTCATGGATGCGCAGGACTGGCACACGCTCCGCAGAACACCGGGCGACAAGAAGAACGCGCTGTATTTCAAGGACTGGCGAGCGGACTGGCTCCGCACGATCGATTCCGACGAAGCCGAGTCGATCTTCGCCGAGATCGCTCGGACAAGCGGTGGCCCCGGCTTCTAGGAAAGCACGATGAACGAACCGACAAACCAATTCGGTCAGGGGTCGCTGCTTGAAGGGCTTCAGATCCCGGTGCAACCGGCCCGCATCCCGCTCCGTCAGCGGCTGAATCGCGCGTGGGAGTCGCGGGTGCTGGCCTGGCGTGCCTGGGCGTCGGCGACGCCCGAGCGTGCCCGCAACGTCCGGCGTGCGAGCGCGGGCGCGGCGGCGGTGCTGGTCATCGGGCTCGGCGCAGGGGCGTACTTCGCCCTCGCTCCAAAGCCCCAGCCGGACTACCTCGTCGATCCGTTCGAGGATGTCCTTGATTTCACGATGCTCAGCGAGGAATTCAACAACCTCCCGATCGACGAGCGCCTGAGGCTGATCAAGGAGTTGGTCGGACGGTTCAAGTCAATGGATGGGTCCGAGTCCGAGCTTGTCGCGGCGTTCGCCGCCGGGATCACCGGGCAGGCGCGGAAACAGCTCGAGAAGAACGCTTCCAAGCTCGTCCTGGATGTCCTTGATCGCGAAGCGGTGAAGTACGAGAAATCCTCTCCCGAAGACCGCGAGAAAGCCATCGAGTCCTCTTTTGTCGCGCTCTTCAAGACCATGGACGCGCTCGACGGCCGCGAGACGGACAAAACCGACGAGCAGATCGTCGAAGAGGGGAAAGAGGAAGCCGAGCGCGGCAAGGAATGGATCAAGAAGCAGGACCGCGAGCGACTAGGCCGAAACACGGGTCGGATGGTCCTGACCCTCAACGACACCATCGCCAAGCAGGCTTCCGCGCAGCAGCGGGGGCGCATGACCCTTGTCATGCGGGACATGACGCGGCACTTGCGGGGCGAACCGATCAAGTGAGCTTCGGCGTGCATGCTTCGGCGGCCGGATTGGCTTTAGTTGGGCGGACCGGCTTCTTCGACCGGCAGGTTCGTGCCGCGGATCTTCTCCTGCCACGGCTTCATGGTGCCGTCGTCGGGCTGGGGCGGCATGTCGGTCTCGGGCAGGTACGCCAGTTCGGGCACCGGGCGGACGAGCGTCTCCCACTCGCGAGCGACCTCGACGCGCCACTCGTTGAAGCGGCCGGTGAGCCGAAGCTGCGTCATCGCGTAGGTGCCGTCGGTCGTCGGAACGATTACGTCAAGCTCCGCGCGGTCGTTGCGGATCCAGATGCGGGCGAGGTGGAAGATCGGAAGCTGCTGCGCCGATTCGGGCGTGAGCGGCTGAGATCCCTCGCCGATGCGGTCAACCACCTCAAGGACCGCCGACCGGCGGAGGTCGGCCGGCAGGTTGAAAGCCACCGCGGTCGCGGGCTTGTACCGCTCCAGAGCCCACTTGCCGGCGGCCACGAGGGCGCCGCGGGTGTGAACGTTGTTCAGCTCGGTGCGGCCCGTGCCCTCGATGGGCGGCCAGTTGGAATAGCAGCCGGCCAGAGGCAACGCGGCCAGGGCGGCGAGAGCGGCGATCGACAGGGAGCGGGAGACGGTGCGCATGACGATTGTTCCGGGGTGCCGATGACCGGCGGGGTAGTTTACGCCCTTATCGGTCGCCGAGGGGTGTTTGCAGGACCGGTCCCCGCGCACCCCGCCGACCCATACGATGCGGAGCTTTCGAGCACCCCATGAAAAACGCTTCAACCACGGTTTCGGATCGTCCGCCCCCTTCCCGGAGGTTCGTGGTGGGTGTGACGGGGGCTTCCGGAGCGGATTACGCGCTCCGGCTGGTCGAGCAGCTTCTGGTCCGGGGCTGCGAGGTCCACCTGGTGGTGTCGGAGTACGGCCGACGCTTGCTGTTTGATGAAGCTGCGATCAAGGAGCTTTCGCTGGAGTCGCTGGCTCCGAACCTTGCGTCCGGGAGCGACCGGGAGAGCTTTGAGAAACGGCTTTTCATCCACCCCAACAAGGATGTGGGCGCGGTGATCGCGTCTGGCTCGTTCCTGCACGGCGGGATGGTCGTGATTCCGTGCTCATCGACCTCACTGGGGGCGATCGCGACGGGCTCGGGGAGCAACCTGCTGACCCGTGCGGCGATGGTGACGCTCAAGGAACGCCGGCCGCTGATCGTGTGCCACCGTGAAACGCCGCTGAACCTGATCGACATCGAGAACATGCGGACGCTGACGCTCGCCGGCGCGATCATCTGTCCGACGAATCCGGGGTTCTATCTGGGGCCGCGGACGGTCGCCGAACTCGTGGACTTCATGGTCGGCAAGGTGCTCGACCTGCTGAGGGTCGAGCACGAGCTCAAAACGCGGTGGGAAGAGGAAACCGGGAAGAAGGAAAGCGGCGCGGGCGGAGCGTCGACCGGCGGCTGATCTGGCGACGGCTCAGTCCGGGCACGCGACGCGGCGGATGGGATCTTTCCAGCGAGTCTGCATTTCCTGGCTGATGTTCGCCGGGGTGTCGTACCCGCCGTTGCGGAAATGGCCCCAGATCGCGACGCCGTCCGCTCCGTACCACCACGGAAGCTGAAGCTGATGCAGCAGGTTGAGGTCGTTGACGAAGATGCTGGGGTTGACCAGCGGCGAGCAGACGCCGGCCTGATCCTTGTAGTGCCATGCGGCGTAGGTGATGATCTGGTGGCCGCCCGCGCGGGGGTAGCGTTCCTTGATCCGGTAGCATTCGTCGATGAGGGACTTGAAGAAAGCCGAGTTCTGGCTTGGCGAGTTCACCGCGTCGGGGCAGGGGCTGGTCGCCCGATCGGTCGTGGTCCAGAAGAGCGGATAGGTCGAAGGTGCGAGCACATCGACCGCGGCCCAGAGCGGAGCCAATTCGTCGTTCAGCGCCTTGCGCTCGTCGTCGTACACAAGCCACGCACCCACGGGTTGGCCGTAGAAGCAGTACTTGGCCTGGGGCCTCAGGGCGCGGAGCGCTTCGACGGTGCTGAGGTAGAACGCCATGCCGACCTTGCGGTACGACTGGTTCGCGAACTCCGTCTTCTGTTCCGTGGAAAGGTCAGCCCAGCCGCGTGCCCCGGCGGGCGCGGTCCACTCTGTGAACGTCAGGAACGACTGGTCGAACGTCGGGGAGTTGATGGCTTCGAGCATCTCGTCCCACTCGCGTTCGGCGACGGTGTCGCCGAAGATCTGCTGCCGCACGGGGGCGATGGCTTCCCAGTCGATGCACACCAGCCCGTTGAAGGCCGGGCTCGGCACCTCCGACGCCATGAGCGCGGGCAGGCTCGCGATGTGAAGCGTGTTCCACGTGTCGTAGTTCTGGCGCCACGAGGTGTACGACCCGTTGAGCCCCCGGAACATCAGTTGGTAGCCCGCTTCGAGAATGTCGCCGTTGTCGTTGTATCGAATCGGCATCTTCGTGAACCGCTGCTGATAAAGCATCGCGGAATTGCGCGAGATGGGAATCCCGGAAAGATTGGTCTGCCGGTCGACGACAGGCGGCGCCTGCATCGCGTTGGAGGCCTGCCAATAGACCGTGAAGTTCGTCTTTGCTCTCGAATCCGCGAAGGAGTCAAAGTCGGTCTGGTTGACCGTGCCGTCCAGATTCAGATCCGCGGCCGGCGACAGCGCCGCGTAATCGTTCATGAACGCGATCGAATCCGCGAAGTTCGAAACACAGTCGCGGTTGTAGTCGGGCTGGGCCGCGGCGGAAGTCGACAAGACCAACGCCGCCGCCGCGCAGTGCCATCGGCGCAGCAAACACCGCCCCACGGCGAGGGCCGAGGAAGCGGAGGACAAGTCCCAAGCGAAGGCGGAAAGCCTTGGACGCTGATCAGGGGCTTTGAACACTCTCAGGCTCCCGGAACGAACGCCGACTAGGTTAACGCAAAGTCGGCTGCCGTGGAAGAGAGACTTTTGAGAGGTTTCCGGACACGATGATCTAAAGAATTCTCTAGATCCATCCCGTCTATAAGGGATGCGTTCGGTCTTTGGAGCCCTGTCCTAGTGCGAAGAATCCGTCACGCGGAGCACTTCCTGAATGGTCGTCTGACCTTTGCTCACCTTCTTGATGCCGTCGGCACGCAAGCTCACCATCCCCCGCTCGATGCACAGGCGCCGGAATTCCGAGACGTTGGGATTTCGGGCGATGACGTCCCGCAGCTGGTCGTCCACCGCCAAAAGCTCGTACAGGCCAACGCGCCCCGAGTACCCGGTCTTGCGGCACCTGTCGCAGCTCTTGGCGACCCACATCTGGTCGGTCGGGAGGCCCTGAAGCTCCAGGAACTCGGCCATCTCCTCCCCCGGGGCCTCCTGAGTCTTGCAGCTGGAGCAAAGGCGGCGGATAAGCCGCTGGGCGAGAACGGCATTGAGGGCGGCACCGACGAGGAACGGCTCCAGGCCGATGTTCACAAGCCGCGTCACCGAACTTGGCGCGTCGTTGGTGTGCAGGGTGCTGAGCACCAGGTGGCCCGTCAGCGCGGCCTGCACGCCGATGTGCGCCGTCTCCTTGTCGCGGATTTCGCCCAGAAGAATGACGTCGGGGTCCTGTCGCAGCAGAGCGCGGAGCGCCGCCGAGAAGGTCATCCCGATCTTCTCGTGCGTCTGCGTCTGGTTGATGCCCTCGAGGTAGTACTCGACCGGGTCCTCGACCGTCGAGATGTTCATCGAGTTCTTGTCGAGCGTGCGGAGCGACGCATAAAGCGTCGTCGTCTTACCCGAGCCGGTCGGGCCTGTCACAAGCACGATCCCGTGCGGAGCGTTGATCTGGTTCTTCCAGATCGAAAGCGTGTTCTCGTCGAAGCCGAGCTGCTCGAGCTCGACGTTGATTGACTTGGTGTCCAAGATACGCATGACCGTCTTCTCGCCGACGGCGCAAGGGAGCGTGGACATGCGGAGGTCGAGCTTGCGACCGCCGACGACACATCGGATGCGGCCGTCCTGGGGCAGTCGGCGCTCGGAAATGTCCAGGTTCGCCATGATCTTGAGTCGCGAGGTGATCGCCGACGCCATGCTTGCCGGCGGGTTGAGCATCTCGTAGAGCTCACCGTCGACTCGGAATCGCACCTTGAGCTTCTTCTCCGCGGGCTCGATATGGATATCGCTGGCGCCTTCCTTGACCGCCATCTGGATGATGCGGTTGACGTACTTGATGACGGGGCTGCTCGCGGCACCCGCGTCGGCGGAGAGGTCGGTTTCCTCCTGCTTGCTCTTGTCGACCTGAACGTCACCCTCTTCGACTTCGGCGAGGATCTGCGAGACGTCATCCTCGTGGGAATCGGCGCCGCCGACGACCTCGAGCGCTCCGCGCACGTCGAACGCCGTCACCAGCACAAGCTTGACGCCGGGCACGGCCAGGATCGACTTGAGCTCATCGAGGATGAAGACGTCGTCCGGCCGCGTGACGCCGACGACCGCGCGTTGCCCCTCCATGCGGAGTGGGAGCACGAGATGCTGCTTGCAGAACTCCGGCGTGAGCCGCTGGAGGAGCGTGCCGTCGAAACCGCCGTCGAGGCCCTTGTCGAGATCGACGCGCTCGAAGGGCACGCCGGCGAGATCGGCGATCGCCTGGGCGATGGGGACTTCGTCGACGCCCTGCTCGATCAGCACATCCTGGAGCTTCTTGCCCGGGGACTGCTTGACGATCTGCTGGGCGACCTGAAGTTTTTCCTCGGTGACGGCGTTTCGCGTGAGGAGGAGCTGACCAAGATCGCGTGGCTCGACGGGTGCGCCGCCGCTTTCGTCTTCAGGCTGGTAGATGTCCGAGAGGGATCTGCCGACGGTGGACTCGGCGGATTCGCGCGGCGGGACGGGAACGGCGGGATCGACGGTGCGCGACGGGTCGGCGGGCTGGTTGGCCGGGACGGAGGGCAAGGGGCTGAAGCTGCTCTCGGCTTTGTCGATGCGGTGCTTCTTCTTCCGCGGGTCGCCTTCGTCGCCCATGCCCAGATCGTTCAGGATGTCGTCGATGTTGTACTTGCCCACCGCGTGCTCCGGTCTGGGGATGGAAGTTTCGGACGGTCTGGATCAACGCGGGAAGGGGGGCTGGTTGGCGGGGACATCGTCGGGCTTGGTGCCGTCGGGGTTGAGGGACTTCTTGATGACCAGTTCGAACTCTCTGCCTTCGAACCCGAGCTTGACGCCGCGTTCGTTGATCTCGAGCACCGTGAAGATCTTGGCGACGGTGTCACCGATGCGGTAAAGCTTGCCGCTGACGCGAGCGACGGGGCGCTGTCCCATGATGACGGCGGAGACCTCGAGGCCCTTGAGCGTGTCGGCAAAGGCGGCTTCGCGGTCGCGTTGTTCGCGAGCGGCGGCTTCCTCGGCGCGGCGTTTGGCGGCGAGGTCGGATTTGCTCGGTCCGTCGGGGGTGGCGATGACGGGGACGACGGCGGACATGAGGAAGGGGTTGCGGGGGATGGCGTCGGCGGAGATCTGGAGGGGCGTGCCGTGGGCTTCAAGCTCGGCGAGCACCTTCTGGGTCTGCGCGGCGGTGGCCGTCTCGGACTTGGCGGGCTTGTAGTCCGCCTCGAACTTCTCGAGCTTCAGGCCGGCCTTCTTGCCGTAGGTGCGCATGCCGAAGAGGGCGCCCGCGCTGAGCGCGACCATCACGGCGGCGATGAGGTAGCTTGAGGAGAGTCGGCGCGAAGGCTTGGGTGGAGGCGTTCCCTCGGAGTTGGCCGCGGCGGACCCGCGGATCTCGGCGAGGAAGGAACCGCCCTCCTTGGAAGGCTTGGCTTCGTTGGTGGTGGGTTTGCTCACTTGGTCACCGCCTGTTCGTCCTGGTAGTAGATGCTGAGGGTGAAGGTGGCCTGCATCACGCCGTCGGCTTCTTCGTTGCGCTTGATCTTGAGGTCCGTCATGCGGGTGATACGGGCGAGCTGTTCGAGCTTGAGGAGGAAGTCGTAGAACCCGTTGAAGGCGCCCTGCGTGGAGAGCTCGAGGGGCTGCTCCATGTAGCTCGCGGTCTTGAGGGCCTTTCCGGTCTTGAGCTGCGGAGCTTCGAGGCCGGCGGCGACGGCCAGATCGGCGACCTGGCGGACGACGGACTCGACTTCCTTCTTGGAGGGGAGACGCGCCTCGATGGCTTCGATTCGGTCCTGGATCTCCTTGTTGGTGCGTTCGAGATCCTTGGACTTGGCGGTCTCCTCACGAAGCTTGGTGAGGATGGACCGCTTGTGATCGATCTCGCGCTTGGCGCTTTCGATATCACGGTTCTCCGGCTGGAAGACCAGGAAGAACGAAGCGGTCGGCAGACCGATCAGGATCATGAGCAGAATGAGTTCACGAAGACCGAGTCGCATAGGGGGTTCTCGCGGTGTGGGTGCGGGCGGGCCGGCGCATCAGCGGGGCAGTTCGGGGACGGACGCGGAGCGATCGTGACCGAGGCTCGGCTTGTTGGCGTCGGTGATGTTCTCGGGTTTGGCCAGGGCGCGGGCGTCGGCGTTGGCGCGAAGCTGCGCGACGATCTCGAACTTGTGAAGCTCGCGCTCATCGATCTTGGTCTCCTTGATGAAGACAAGCTCGACCTTCTCGAGGAGCGGGGAGGCCTGGAGGATGGCGGCAAAGTCGGTGATGTCGTTGTAGACCGAAGAGAGGCCGCTGACCTTGATGCCGGACTCGAAGCGCGGGGCTTTCACCTCGGGCTTGACCTCGGGCTTGGGTTCGGCGGGGGCCTTGGCGGCGCCGGCTTTGCCTTTGGGCGCGAGGGTCTTGACGGCCGGCTTGGGCTTCTCGTCGGCGGGGCGGAATTCCTTGTTGGGGTCGATCCGCTTGCTGGTGAGCTCGAGTTCTTCGACGGTCACATTGGTGGGGACTTTGGCCGTGAGTTCGGCCATGAGGACCGAGCGCGGGATCTTCTCGAGCAGGGCTGTGGTGACCTCGGCTTTGGCGAGCATCCGGCCCCGCTCCTTGTCGAGGGTTTCGAGCTGCTCGATCTTGAGCTTCTCCTGGGCGTACTCGTCGTTGATGGCGACCTGCTCGACGCGGATGGTGGACCAGCGGCGGTGGGTCACGAAGAACGCGGAGACGACCAGGAACATGACGATCGAGAAGAGGAAGACCGCGATGAAGTTCGCGCGGGTCTCGGCCTTTCGCGCGACGTAATCCTCGGGGAGAAAGCTCCCGTCAGTGGGTGCGGCTTTGCCAAAGAAGGGCTTCATGCGTTCGGCTCCGTTCAGAGGTCGGTCGGTGAGATGGCCAGGCCCAGGGCCACGGCCCAGGCGGGTTGAGGCTGCTTGAAGTCAACGCCCACGGTGGTCTCTTCGCCCGTGCGGGCGACGCGGGCAATGGGATCGGCGAGCTGCGCGGGTAGTTTGAGAGTGCGGGCGATCTGCTGGCAGAGCGCGCGGGACTTGCTCTCTCCGCCCAGGAAGATCACCCGCTCGACCTTTCGGCCGGGGAAGAGCGATTCGTGGTAACGCAGGCAGAGCAGGATCTCGTCCGTGAGCATCTCGATGGGTTCGGTGAGGTCGGGTTCGGGCGTCGAGGGCGCGGCCGCCGGTACGACCGCCGTGGCGGGCTCGGCGCCGCCGCTCCTCATGCCCGCAGCGAGCAGCGCCATGCCGGGCAGCGTCGACGCGGGCGTCGCCGCCGCAGGGCGGCTCCGCGAGGGGCATAGGTTCTCGAGGGCGAACCGCACGCGGCGAACCTCGGGAAGGTCCCACTTGGTCTGGCTCGCGATCGTCTCATCAAAGAGGCGACCACCCACGTCGATCGGACGCGCGAAGACCATTGAGGCGCCGTGCGCGATCACCACTTTTGAGGTGCCGCAGCCCAGGTCGAGATAGAGCGTCGTCTTGGTCTGGTCCGCGGCGCGGCGGTTCACGGATTCAAAGCTGCGGATCGCGGCGGCGAACTCCGAGTGCATCCCCACCGGCTCAAGGCGCTGCTCCTTCAGCCCGCTCAGCAGCTTCTTGATGAAATCACGCGGCGTGGCCATGCAGATGACCTCGACCTTGCCCGCGGCCGACATCGCGCCCTCGACCTCGACGTGCCGGTACACGAGCGCTCCGGGGTCGCAGCCAAGCTGCATCGAGACGGCGGCCGCGACCTGCTCATTCATCGGCATGGCATCGCTCTTGGCGAGCTGCATGTGCTTGCACCATGTCTGCGAGGACGGAATGGAGCAGACGACGCGACGGCCGCCGAACCGGCCCTCCTTGATGAGCTTGCCCAGAGCGGCGAGCTGAAAGTCCAGTCGCTTGTTGTCATCCCGCAGGAGATCGATCGGGGTCTCCACACTGGCGGCCGCGATCAGTCCCGGCGGCTCCTCCGGACGGACCTGGAGCAGCTTCAGCGCGCCAACGCCAAAGTCCACGCCGACGGGAGGGCCGGCCTGACCCATGAGGTCGGCTCCAAGCTGCTTGAGGCGTTTGAGCGCATCCAGTCCCATCAACTCCGCTCCGCAAGGGCGCGGCCTCCCCGTTGGTGGGAAGGGAACGAGCCCATGGGAAGAGGATCGGCGGGAACACCCCGCGGGATGAGTCAACCTTGGAGTGGTTGGCGAGTTCCGGACAGTCCACGCGGAGCCGGCCGGTTATCAGGTCGTCGCGAACACCGCCGACAGCGCCGCGATCGCGCCGCGCACGTCCCATACCTGCCGCGATCGGTGGCCGGTCGTGTTGCTGATCGTGCGCACTTCCGCGTACCTGTACCCGAGCGAGCGGGCCGCCAGCGCGATCGCCGCCCCCTCCATGCACTCCGCCCGTGCGCCCGTCCGCGCCGCCACGGCGCGGGCCAGGTCATCGGTCCCTGAACAGGTCGAAACCGTCGCGACGGGCGCAAAGACCGCGCTGGTAAGTCGGCGGCGGAGAAGGTCCGTGCAACCCAAGTCGCCGGGCACGGCGTCCCCCGTCGTCCCGCGCGGGGCGAACCCCATCACGCTCAGGGGCTGGAAGGGGACCGGACTTTCCGGCGGCAGCGCGACCCCCTCGTCGGCGAAGGCGTGCGAGGACGCGATGACCACCGAAAGCAGCGGGAGTGCGGGGTCGCCGGGGAGCGCCCCGGCGATGCCGGCGTTGAGGACGCCTCCGTGGACGCCCTTGGCCAGGATGGAGCCGACCGCGGCGGCGGCGGGAGCTTTCCCCACCCCGGTGATCACGAGGTCGACGCGATCGGCGACGGGATGCGGATTCCAGATCGGATCGGAGGGCGGCGGCAACGACGCCCCGGGGATCGCGGACGCTTCGAGGGGCGTCGCGACGGCGACCAGGAGCCGCGAGCCAGGGGCGAGCGACCCCAACAGATCCCTGAATATGAGCGGGGTTATCACGATTTCTCCCGGGCACAGCCGAGGAACGCATCGTAGGTGGAGCGGGCGAGCGAACTTTCATGCGCTCAACCGGTACAACGACGCACCGGACTGTCACAGGGGCGGGCTGAGCTCAAGAGAGCGATCAAGCGAGGTCATCCATGCAGACTCGGAAATGGCGGAACAGTCAGGTTGGTATGCGTCCCGGTACGCGTCGGGGTGGGGCGCTGCGGGTGGCCCTTGTTGCGGGGTTGGTGGTGGCGTTGGCGGGTGGCGGGCTCGTGTGGTGGGGCGGTGCGGTCCGCGCGGGCGACAACGCCCGGCGCGTCGGCCTGGACCTGTCGGACGCCGAGAAAATGACGTTTGACATCACGACGGCGGCCAGCGGAGAGCTGGAAGCCAAGAACCAGATCGAGATTCGGAACAAGCTCGAGACGCCTTCCACGATCTCGGAAGTCGTCGCCGAGGGAACCCGCGTGACAGCCGGCGACCTGCTGGTTCGCCTCAACGTGGATGCCATCGAGCAGCTTCTCGACCAGGCCAAGGTCGAGATTGAGAACATGAAAGCCCAGTTGGAAGCCGCGCAGCACGCGTACGACATCCAGCTGATCGAGAATGAGCAGAAACTGCGCCAGGCTCAGCTCAAGGTTGAGCTGGCCGAACTCGACCGTCTTCAGTGGCTTGAGGGTGAAGCCAAGACCAAGCGTCAGGCCAACAGCCTTGCGCTGAGCAAGTCGCTGCTCGAGGTCGAGCGCCTGGCGGAGAAGCTCCGACAGAGCTCGGGGCTGCTTGAGAAGGGCTTCCTTTCGAAGGACGAGTACGACCGCGACCAGGTCGCTTACATCGAAGCACAGTCGGCGTGGATCACGTCAACGCTCGAGAACGAGGTGTTCGAGGAGTACGAGTTCCGCAAGCAGGAGAAGAAGTTCCAGTCCGATTACGAGGAAGCCAAAGCGGAGCTTGAGCAGGTCCGCCTGAACAACTCGATCCAGCTCGCGGCCAAAACCGCCGACCGCGCGGCCAAGAAGCGTGTCTACGACCTGCAGGATGAGCAGGTGAAGAAGCACGAGGCCGCGATTCTCAACGCGACGATCAAAGCTCCTTCGGACGGCCTGGTGGTTTACGCGTCAAGCATGAGCCGCAACATGTGGTCCTCCGGTGACGGGCCGATCGCCATCGGTCGGCAGGTGATGCCAAACGAAACGATGATGATCCTCCCGGACACTTCGGAGATGGTGGCGACCGTCCGCGTTCCCGAGACGCTTGCTTCCCGCATCAGCAAGGGCCAGTTGGCGTCCATCAAGGTCGACGCCGCGGGCGGCCGGACGTTCCAGGGCGTTGTGGATTCCATCGGCGTGCTCGCGGAGTCGGGCGGCTGGCGCGACCCCAACCTCAAGGAATACACGGTCAAGATCGCGATCGATCGGGCTCAGGCCGAAGGGCTTAAGCCTTCGATGCGGTGCGAAGCCCGCATTTTCCTCGACCGCGTCGCTGACGGGACCTCCGTGCCGGTGCAGGCCGTGTTCAGCGATGGTCCGGTGCGGTTCGTGCACGTGCGCGAGGGCTCCCGATTCGTCCGCAGGCCGGTCAACCTCGGCCGCCAGTCCGACACCCACGCCGAAATCATCGCCGGACTCGAGCCCGGCACGCAGGTGCTCAATCGCGAGCCCACCCCGGCCGAGCTTTTGACCCGGGACTGGGACAAGGGGCAGTTGGAAGCCGCGGGGTATCAGATCGGCGAGGACGGCAAGCCCACGCGTCGCGAACGTCGCGGGCGCGGACCTGCAACGGCGCAGAAAGCGTCTGGAGCAGCGACGACCGCGAAGGTCGAGAAGAAAGCGGAGACAGAAGACGGGTTTTCCGATGGGCAGCCGGCGGGTACGACGACGGTGGTGGTGCCCGCGACCTCGAGCGCGGCTTCATCGACCGATTCGGTCGTGACGACCAAGTAAGGGCCGTCGAGAGGAACTTGGTCGCTTCGTGATCCGTTGTCAGCGGGCCGGTGGCGGCTCTGCGGGCTCGCGGGGCTTGTCGCGGATCGGCTCTGCGGCGGGTGCTTCGTTGGGTGCTTTGGGAGCGGGTCGGCGGGTGACCTTGAGCTTGACGATCGGGTTGTCCGATTTGAAGGTGAGCGCGGAAGAGGGAAGGGTCGTGAAGACGGCTTCCTTGGCCGCGATGCCGCGTTCAAGCTCATCGGCGCTGAGGGAGACAATCGCGAAGACGCGAAGCTCATTCCGGCGGAGCTGATCGATGAGTTCCGACGGGCCGGATGCTTGAACGTCGGAGAAGAAGGTCTGCTCGCTGGTCACCTCCCATTGCTGGGCGATGAGCATGGGGAGCAGGACCTGCACGGGAACGCTTCCGACGGTCGCGCTGGACCGCTTGGAAACGACGGTCAGCTCGATGTCGGCGCGGGGGGGATCAAGGCGGACGAAGCGTTCCATGCCGGCGATCTCGGGGGGCACCTCGATGGTGACGCCCTGGAGCTTGTCGGGCCGGCCGGGAACGAGGCGGGAGAGGTCTTCCTGTGAGGGGCGGGCGAGAGCGGCGGCGTCCTGGGGCAAGCGGGCCAGCACGGATTCGGGCCCGAGGATGTTGACGGTTCGTGGAGTGACAACCGCGGGGCCCTCAAGGTCAACGGTCAAGCCGGCGGCTTCCACGCGAACCCCTTCGCGTTTGACGATCCGGTCGACCCAGACGCGAAGAGATGCGGGCTCGGCACGGGTGATGGTGACGCCGCGAGCCGCGAAAAGCGGCAGGGGCCGGAGCACGCGGCGGAAGTCCAGATCCCCCTCGCCCGGGGAGGAGGGCATGCCGTCCATGTCGGGCGTGAGCTTGAGCGGCTTGGAGGCACCGGCCTGGAAAGCCGCGAGGGCCGCGGCGGAGCCGTTGATCGTGACCTGCACGCGTTCGCGCCAGACGCTCGGTTCAAACGGCTGGATGATGAGGCTTGAGCTGGGGTCCGAGGGGAGCTCGATGACGAGGGTGAGCTCCCGCGTCCGCACGCTTTCGGACTCGGCGAAGAGCCAAACCACCAGGGCGATGGCGGTGACGAGGGCGAAGGTTTTGATCTGGCTGAGCACGGTTGTTGTTCGTCAGGAGGCGGTGCGGGATTGGGGGTTCTCGCCGTCGAGGGTCTTGGTGCGGTTGAAATCGTCGACCTGGGAAGGCGTGAACGCGGTCGTCATCGGGTCGGGCACGATGGACACGATCGGGACCGGGCCCCGGGTCAGGCGAGACTTGAGCTCATCGGGGAACTGGTCGTAGGTCATGGGCTCGGAGAGGCGGCCGCGCTCGGCGATGCGGATGCGGCCGGTTTCCTCGGAGACAACAACGGCGATCGCGTCGCATTCCTTGGACAACCCCAGGGCCGCCCGGTGACGCGAGCCGAGCATCGGGTCGGGCATGTCGGCGGGGTCGGCGAGGGGAAGCTGAACCCCCGCGGCCCGGATCGTCTTGCCCTTGACGATGACCGCCAGGTCGTGCAGGGCCGACCCGGGGAAGAAAATAGTCTTGAGGAGCTGGGCGTTGAGGTCGGCGTTGAGGGTGGTCCCTTCCTCGACCAGACCGGTGAGGCCGACCTGACGCTCGATCACGATGAGGCCGCCGAACTTGGCTTTGGAAAGGTACTTGCACGCGGAAGCGATCTCCGCGACCATGGAGGCGATCTCGGGAGGGGTGCCGCGGAAGAAGGGAGCTTCGCCCAGGCGGACCAGCGCCCGGCGGAGTTCGGGCTGGAAGATGACAATCAGGCCGACGGCGACGAGGGCCAGGAACTTGTCGGCGAGGTAGGAGAGGCGGTCGAACCGCTCATCGCCGGAAGCCACCCGGGAGGCGATGGTCACGACGAAAAGGACCACCAGGAGCCCCTTGAGGGCACCCGCCGCGCCGGTCCCCTGGACGAACCGGATGATGGCCCAGATGACGATCCAGATCAGGATGAGCTCAACCGCGACTTCCCATGGTGAGTAGGAAGTCAGCCGCGTGAGCAGGTCGCTGATCCGGGTCCAATGATCCAATGAAGACGCTCCGTCGGGGAGGAAGGGTGTTCAGGAGTTTATTCATCGGTTGGTCGGGGGCGCGGGGTCGAACGAAGTTGTTGGGGCGAATCCCAAAGCGGATACCAGAGCGAAGACCAACGGAACGCAGATCGTGGAGCGGGAGAGCGGCATGAAGGTGGTCGAGTTCACGGAAACACCCAATCCCAACGCTGTCAAGTGCGTCCTGGATGCTCGCATCTCGGATCGGGCGCGGTCCTACTTCCATGCCCAAGCGGCGGCGGGGGACGATCTTGCTCGCCGGCTCTTTGAGGTCCCGGGGGTGACCAATGTTCTGATCCTCGGCGACTGGATCACTGTCGGGAAGGATCCGGCGGTCGCGTGGGGCACGCTCAAGCCCAAGATTCGCAAGGCGATCGAGGGGGCCGGGGGTTGAAGAAGACCCGCAAGAAGTCGGCTGGCCCGAGCTCGGTCCCGTGCGATGTGGTCGCTCGGGTCGCGGGGGACGCGGCTTTCGCGCGAGACCTGGCGGACTGGTTTGCTCGCGAGGCTCGCGACCTGCCCTGGCGGAAGACTGTCCGGGGCGGGCGTGATGCTTGGAAATCGCTTGTGAGTGAGGTGATGCTCCAGCAGACGCAGGTTTCCCGCGTTCTGGAGCGGTTCGGGCCGTTCATGGAGCGGTTTCCAACGCCGCTTTCGATGGTGCAAGCCGGGGAACAGGCTGTGCTTGCGATGTGGTCGGGGATGGGGTACTACCGACGGGCCCGGATGCTCTTTGCCGCGGCGCAGCAGATCGTCGAGCGGTTCGGTGGCGTGGTTCCCGCGGAAGCGGCGGACCTGCGGAGCTTGCCGGGCATTGGTCGTTACACGGCGGGCGCGGTCTCGTCGATCGTTTTCGGCAAGCCCGAGCCGATCGTGGATGGGAACGTCGCTCGCGTTCTGCTTCGACTCGAGGGGCGGGAGGTTTCCGCGGCCGAGGGTGCTGACTGGTGCTGGGAGCGAGCGGGGCAGCTCGCCCGGGCGGCCGGCGGCCGTGTCGCCGGTTTCAACGAAGGCTTGATGGAGCTTGGAGCCGTGGTGTGCACCCCTCGATCGCCGAGGTGCGAAGCGTGCCCCGTGTCCAAGGTCTGCGAAGCCCGTCGGATCGGCAAGCAGGAGGAGATTCCCGCTGCGAAGAAACAGGCCAAACGGTCGATTCTGCGGTGCGAGGTGGTGGTGGTGCGCGATCCTCGAGGGCTGCTCCTGGTGGAGCGGCGGGCCGGGACGGGGATGTGGGCCGGCCTTTGGCAAGCGCCCACCCTCGAGCGACCGCATGCGGAGTGCGGCATGGCGGTCCGGGAGGTTCTGAGCGAACTCGGGCTTGAGGGGGTCAGGATCACGACGGGGTCCGCGTTCGCGTTCGTCCACCAGACGACGCACCGGGAGGTTCGGTTCTCGGCGATCGGCGGGGCGCTGGGGGCCGGGGGTGCCGAGCGGGCCCTGAAGGTCCCGGCGAATCACACGGCGGTCGAGCGGCGTTGGGTCCGTGAGAGGGACCTGTCGCTCCTGGGCCTGTCCAACGCTCAGAAGCGGATCCTGACGCGCGAGCCGGACCTGTTCGGGTAAGCCAGGACCGGCCCGGGCCGTGGAATCGGGCCGGGGGGATCCCGAATACGGTTGGTCGTGATTCTCGCGGTCCTCATCCCTGTCTACAACGAAGAACGGCTGATCGAGCGGGCGATCGCGCGGCTTGACGCCGTGCCTCGCACGATGGCGGCGGACGGCACGCCGATCGAGCGCCGGCTTTTCATTGTGGATGACGGATCGACGGACCTGACGCCCTCGGCGCTCACCGGGCTTGCGGCGCGTCCGGATGTGACGGTGGTGCACCATCCGCGGAATCAGGGGAAGGGAGCGGCGATCCGGACGGCGCTGGCTTCGGCGCTGGAGTGGCGGGGTCCGGCGGGCGAGCAGGCGGATCTGTTCATCATCCACGACGCGGACCTGGAGTATGACCCGCGCGACCACGAAGCCATGCTGGACCCGATGCTCGATGAGGCGATCCGGGCGGACGCGGTGATCGGGTCGCGCTTTCTGGGGCTTTCGCACCGCGTGCTTTACTTCTGGCACTTTGTGGCGAACCGGGGTCTGACGCTTTTCTCCAACGTCTGCACGAACCTAAATCTGTCGGACATCGAATGTTGTTTCAAAGCGTTCACGCGCGAGGTGGCCGCGCGCCTCACGATCGAGGAGGACCGGTTCGGGGTCGAGCCCGAGATCGTGGCCAAGCTCGCGGGCATGCGGGTGAGCGAAGGGCCGGATGCGGCGGGAGCGAAGCGTCCGCTTCGGATCTATGAGACTGCGGTGAGCTACGCGGGGCGGACGTACGCGGAGGGGAAGAAGATCCGCTGGCACGACGGATTCTCGGCGCTTTGGTGCATTCTGAAGTACAACCTGATGCGCTGACAACCTAGGATCGGGCGTGCTTCTGATCGCGCTCAAAATGCTCTTTGGCGACACGGGGAAGTACCTCACGCTGATCCTCGGGCTGGCGTTCGCGACCCTTCTGATCAATCAGCAGGCCTCGTTCTTTCTGGGGCTCTTGGTGCGATCGACGGGCCCGCTTCAGAACGTGGGGCAGCCGGATCTGTGGGTGATCGATCCGAGCACGACGTGGTCGGCGGAGTATCGCCCGCTCGAGGACCGGGCTCTGGACCGCGTGCGGAGCGTGCCCGGCGTCGAGTGGGCCGAACCCTTCTTCAACTCCTTCGCGAACATCGAGATGCCCGATGGCCGCTTCCAGCGGTGCCAGCTCATCGGGCTTCCGCGCTCAAGCCTCATCGGGCGGCCGCCGGAGGTGCTCGAGGGTTCCCTTGATGATCTTCGCAATCCCGACGCGGTAATGATCGAGGATTCGGCCCGCGTCAAGCTGAACAACCCCAAGATCGGCGACACGCTCAAGCTCAACGACCGGCGTGCGGTGATCGTCGGGTTCTGCAGAGCCAAAAAGGGCTTTGAAAGCAACGCGGTGCTCTACACGACGTTCGACAACGCCGTGACCTTCACGCCCACCGGGCGCGAGCGGATCAGCTTCATCCTCGTCAAAGCCCAAAAGGACGAAGACCTGGGAGCCGTCGCCAAGCGGATCGACGCGTTGGGCGACATGGTCGCCCTGACGAGCAAGCAGTTCGTCCAGCGGTCGACCAAGTGGGTCCTTCGCGAGACCGGCATCGGCATCAACTTCGGCATCACGATCTTCCTGGGGTTCACGGTGGGCGTGGCGCTCTCGGCCGCGATCTTCTACCAGTTCACCATCGAGAACCTCAAGCATTTCGCCGTTCTGAAAGCCATGGGAGCAAGCAGTTGGCGGCTTGTGTCCATGGTGCTGGTCCAAGCCATGACCGCCGGTGTGATCGGGTTCGGCATCGGGATCGGGGTCACCTCGATCTTCAGCCTCCTGATCCAGAACTCGCCGACGACCGAGCTTGATTCCATCCTGCCGTGGCAGCTTGTCGCGGGGTCCGGAGTCGCGATGCTGGTCTGCATTCTCCTCGCGTGCGCGATGAGCCTGCGAAAGGTCATCACCGTCTCGCCCGCGAGGGTCTTCTCGTCCTGAACGGTTGCAAGGAGCGTTCGATGGTTCGTTGGATCACCTTGGTGCTTGCGATCGCGGGGTTCGGGCTGGCGATGGTCGCTCTGACGCCCACTTTCCCGACACCACCGGACATCAAGCCCGAGCGGATGCCTTCCGTCAATCCCTTCGTCAAGGGCGTGGCTTCCCTGGGTGTCGTCGAATGCGCCGAGCGCGAGTCCGCCATCGCTTCCGCGGTCTCGGGCGTCGTCACCGAGGTCAAGGTCAAGGTCGGTGACAAGGTCGCCAAGGGCGACGTCCTCTACACGGTCGATGACCGCCTTCCCCGGGCCGAGCTCGTCCGACTCCGCGCTGCCGTGCCCGTCAAACAAGCCGCGATCGAACGCTGGAAAGCCCTTCCGCGGGCCGAGGACCTTCCCCCGCTCGAGTCCGCCGTCGAGTCCGCCGCCGCTCTCGAAGCCGCCGCTCGCGTCGACGTCGCAAGCCGCGACGACGACCTCAGCCGGATCGAGGAAGCCGTCAAGAACGGCGCCCGGTCCGAACGCGAAGCTCAGTCGGCGCGGTTCGCGCTCGATGACGCCAAAGCTCGCCTCCTCGAAGCGTCCGCTTCCCTCGCTCGCGCCAAAGCCGATCTTGACAAAGCCCGCGCCGGCGGCTGGAAGCCCGACCTCGCCATCACCGAAGCGGAGCTTCGCGAACAACTCGCCAAAGTCGAAGCGATCGAGCTCGAACTCGAGCGGTACACCGTCCGGGCTCCGCGCGATGGCACCATCCTCCGACGCGATGTCGAGCCCGGCGAAATCGTCGGCCCCGGCGCGACCCCGGGCGAGATCGTCCTCGGAGACCTTTCCAAGCTCTACGTCCGGGCCCAGGTGGATGAGGAGGACATCGCCGCAGTCAGCGAAACTTCCAAAGCCCTCGGCCGCACGCGCGGCGTCCGCGTCATCGACCTCCCGCTTCGCATCGTTCGCATCGAGCCCTTCGCCCGGCCCAAAAGCCAGCTGAGCGGCGCCAACGTCGAGCGCGTCGACACCCGCGTGGTCGAGGTGGTGTTCGAGGTCGAGGGGACCGCCAACCACCCTCTCTACCCCGGGCTGGCCATCGACGTCTACATCGAAGCCGCCAACTAATCGGTGGTCGGGCGCCGCCGGTGGCCCCGTGAGTGCCGCGGTTCCGGCAATACACTGAGTCATGGACACTCCCGAACCGGCCCGTCCCGATCTTGCGCGACTGGTGCGTCAGCACGCTCGCACGGCTCAGCTCATGGGCGTGGATTTCGTGCCCTCGTATCGAAACGGGTCGGCCGTGGCTTTGGGCGAGGCTGTCGAATCCTCCGAGCCGCCGCCTGCCGTGGTCGAGGTCCCCGCCGCCCGCACAGCTTCCCATTCGGCTCCGCACCCCTCCCCCCGCCCGGCCGCCAGTCCGGCGCTCGCGTCGGGCAAGCCGGTTGCCGCCGAGGCGCGTGCTCCGGTTCCCGTCGCGCCGATCGCAGCGCCTTCGCCCGCGCCTCGCCCTCCGGCGGCGAGCGTCCGCACGCCGGCCAGCGCAGCGCTCGGGCCGCTCGGCGACAAGGATCGCGCGACCAACGAAGCCGCGCTCGCCGCACTGCGGGCGCGTTACGAAGCCGATGCGCCTCACGCCCGATTCGACACCACGTTTACGAACATCGTGTGGAGCGATGGTGACCCGGCGGCCAGGCTTTGCTTCGTCGGCGAAGCGCCCGGCGAGGACGAGGACCTCCAGGGCAAGCCGTTCGTGGGCCGGTCCGGCCAGCTTCTCGACAAGATGATCGTCGCGATGGGCTTGTCTCGTGCGGAGGTCTACATCTGCAACGTGCTCAAGACGCGTCCGCCGGGCAACCGCACGCCGACGCTCGACGAGGTGGAAGCCTGTCGCCCGTACCTGCTCGAACAACTCTCGATCGTGCGGCCCGAAGCGGTGGTGGGGCTTGGCTTGTCCGCCTGCGGAGCGCTGCTCGGCGGCGGCGAGCCGATGAGCCGCTTGCGCGGCCGGTGGTGGGAGATCGAGGACGCTCGCGGCGTCAAGATTCCGTTCATGCCGACGTACCACCCGGCGTTCCTGCTCCGAAGCTATTCCGACGAGAACCGAGCCAAGGTGTGGTCGGATCTCAAGATGGTCATGGACCGTTTGGGGATTGTCGGGAAAAAGCCGGCGTAAAAAAATCAGCGTGAACTGAAACCGCCCGTAGATGAGCGTCGTAATGACTGGTGTCTGCGACGCGATTCTGCTCGACCGATCAGAACTTCCAACCAAGACCCCCACGAGACCCGGTGTTCAGGCTTTGCCTCGAGCGCCGGGTTTTTTCTTTTGTGTGGTTTTCCGCGGGTCTTTGTGGGCTTTTGCCCGGTTCTTTCGGAGGGGCCTCGGGCTGCGGACGCGTGTCAGCTTCCGCGATCGGGCAGCGTGAGCGCGGTGTCCGCGGGGAGCTTTCGGACCGACGTCGCTTCATAAGGAAGGGGACCGGTCTTGAACTGTCGCACCGATAACTCGACGATGTCTCCGACGCGAAGGTCGTCCACCGAGACGCCCGAAGCCAAGGGGAACGGCATCACCATGGCGCCCATGCCGCGCGTTCCATCTGGCCTAAGCCAGTCCGCGATCTCCTCGTGAAAGAGGGAGAAGGACGAGGAAGGATCGCCGGCGACGGGAAGCTTCATCACGCGGCCGCGGACGGTGTGCGTCGGGCCCGGTTCCGCGGCGGGAGCTTTCTTCTCGCACGCGGAGAGGAGGAGTGGGGCGGGCGCGACGGCTAGGACGCTGGCGGCGAGCAGGAGCAGACGCGCCGCGGTTCGGAAGGGCGGAAGCGTGAAAAAGCCCGACGCGCGGCGTCGGGCCTGAACGAACTGGTGATTCGAATGCATGGCGAAGGGCCGAGTCGGTCAGCCGATCGATCAAGCGGACTTGATCGTGATGAAATCGGCGAGGTTGCGGAGCTCGTTGACGAGGTCGAGGCGGTAGGTCATGGTCCAGTTCTCGCCGATGGCGATGTGGACGACCTTGGCGCAGGACTCGCGGCTGACCCAGTCGCGGTTACCGCGGTTGTAGACGACCATCCGCTGACGGCGGAGGTTCTGGGCGCGGCGGAGGGACTTGGCGTTCGCCGGGTCGAGGCGCATGAGACGGGTGAGCGTCTTCGTGTCCGCGGCCGCTTCGGGCAGCTTGGTGATGGTGCAGGCGATCTTCTGGCCGGGCTTGAGGGATTCGAGTTTCGACATAACAGCCATACCTTGCGTAAGTTGCCTCGGAGAGCTGGGTTCCCGGTGGCCGTGGCAACCCTGATTGCCGCGGGAGGAAACTTCGTTCGCCCGATGTTCGCCCGCGGACCCACTCCGACGGGCCGAGATGCTAGGCGGGTCGGCCGGTTGGGTCCAACCGACAGCCTGCGGGACCGGGGAGGACGGTTCGGACCCCCTACAGTGCCCCCAATGAGTATGCAGCCCGGCCAGCCTCCCCGCCCCCCCCAGCCAGTTTTCAACCCCGCCGCCCCCCACCAGAACCGCCCCAAGCTCCGGCCGGTCCGGGCTTTCCCGGCCACCATCGGCGAGCAGCAGGCGATGGGTCTGGCGGATGCCAAGCAGATCTCTGACAAGATGGTCATGACCAGCCCGGCGTTCCAGATCGTCCTTCCGATGATGGACGGATCGCGGACGGTGGATGAGATCGTGGCCCAGGTCGGTCGCGGGCTCACCCGCCCGATCGTGGAGCCCCTGATCGCCCAGCTCGACGAAGCCGGGCTGCTTTACGGCCCCACGTTCGACCAGATGCTCGCCAAGATGCGGGCGGACTTTGACTCTTCTCCGACGCTCCCGCCAGCCGCGACGGGCCAGTTCGCCGACGCCCTGCTCCAGCAGGAGGTCGGCGAGGAGGCTTTCGCCGGGATGAGCGACGAGGAGCGGGCATCGAAGGGTGCGGCCAAGCTCAAGGGCTTCTTCGACCAGTGCATCCAGCAAGCGATGGAGAACGAGGGGAACCCGACGGTCGAGTCGCTCCCGCGGGCGATCATCGCTCCGCACCTGGACTACTCCCGCGGCTGGCTGAACTACGCCCACGCCTACGGCCGCCTGAAGGGACTGGACGCTCCCGACCGCGTTGTGATTCTGGGCACAAATCACTTCGGCGAGGGCACGGGCGTCGTCGGCTGCGACAAGGGGTTTGAATCCCCGCTTGGCGCCTGCCTGGTCGACCAGGAACTCATCGCTCAGCTGAAAGCCAGCTTGGGCGACGCTCTGTTCGCGAACCGGTACGACCATGAGCGCGAGCACTCGATCGAACTCCACATCCCGTGGATCCAGCACACCTTCGGCGACGGCTCCGCTTCGCCCAAGATCTTTGCCGCGCTCGTCCACGACCCGGTCGTCAACGGTGGTGAAAGCTACGACGGCAAGGGCGTGAGCCTCGACGCGTTCGTCGCGGCTTTGAAAGCCGCGCTCGCCAAGCTTCCCGGTCGGACACTCATCATCTCCTCGGCGGACCTGTCGCACGTCGGCCCCGCGTTCGGCGACCAAGTCGCGCTCGCGGGCGAAGAGCCGCAGGTTCAGGAGTTCCGCCAGAAGGTCATCATGCACGACCAGGAGCTTCTGGGCATGATCCGCGACGGGAAGATCGATGAAGTCATCGCGAGCATGGCGTGGCAGCAGAACCAGACGCGCTGGTGCTCGGTGGGAAATCTCGCCGCGACGATGAAGGTCCTGGATGCCAGCGAGGTTGAGATTTTCAACTACGCGGGCGCGATGGACCAGCAGGGGATGACCCTGGTCACGTGCTTTGCGGGGATGGTGGCCTGAAAATCAGATCAAATTCATGTGAGTTGAGCCCTCGGAACAGGTCCGCGGGCGGTTATTTGTCCTGTCTGGAAAGGTATCGGGGCCCATCGGGCCGATGTATTGAACGTATGAAGACGAAGAATGATGGTTTGGGTGTTGGGTCTGTGGAAGTTGACGGGGGCGTGACCGGGGACGGTTCGGAGCGTCGCCAGCACGCGCGTGCGGCGATTGATCAGCCCGCCAAGGTGTTCCATCGCGGCAGTTGGCGGTACATCGCGGCCCGGACGCGGGACTTGTCCGACGGCGGGGTGTTGCTGGAGTTGCCGGCGGACAGGCCGCTGGCGGTGGGCGACATGGTCGACGTGGCGATCGGCCGGTCGGGCGTGGGCGTGCTCAAGAGCGACGAGTTTGTCTGGGCCCGCGTCGTGCGGGTCTCGGCGTCGTCGCGCGGCGGGTCGCTGGCGGCGGTGTCGCTGACGCGGCCGCTGGCGGCGGCTTCGGCGGCGTAAGGCATAGAAGCTCATCACAGAGTTACAGAGGGAAGGCTTGGCGTCAGGTCAAGTTGGCGTTGTCGTTGCGCCTGCTCGGCCGCATTCGGGGCAGGCGGCGGTCGGTAGCGTCGCGCGACGGTCGTAGCCGCAGCCGGGGCAGAGGCCTGCGAGGAGCCGCTGGCGCTCGCGGACATCGCGAATCGTGCGCGGGATCCAAGCCAGCGAGAGAGGGAGCAGGAGCCAAGCCACCAAAGCCAGCGCATTGTGGCCCACGCCGGCCCAGAGGATCGATCGGCCCTCGGACCTGGCTTCACCTCTTTCGTATCCCAAGCTTTGAGGATGGGCGATCGTCCGGCCGTGTTGCTCCAGAAGAACCACAGCCGCTCGCAACTCGCTGGGTTCAAGCTCCACGCCGCTCGCGAAAGCGGCGCGAACTCGAGTCGTCCTTGTTCGAGCCGTCGGTGCGTACAGGCCCTCTGCGATGCTCCACTGGGAAACGGTCACCACGGCAACGCTCGCCGGGTCCATCGCGATCTCCCGGCTGAGCTCATCCGCGCTGTCGGCGGGAGTCGCGAGCACACTCCACGCGGAGTCGGCCCGCTTGACGTACCACGTCTCAAGCTGCGGATGCGCTGCAACTCCACGCGGCGGGAACAGCGCCGCTTTCAACGCGGAACGGTCGAGGATCCCCCCTCCGCGAGGGAGTGAAGCGAAACTCGCGGCCGCCACGAGCCCGCAGAAGAGCGTGCACGTCGGCGTCTGGATGTGCCGGAGCCAACCCATACGCGATCATTGGTCGGCCGGGTACACTCCGCTCATGTCGGATTTGAAGGCTCAACTGACCGCGGCCGAAGTGGCGAAGGTCGCGAAACTCGCGCGGCTGGCGTTGTCGCCCGCCGAGATGGAAGCGGCCCGCGTCTCGATGTCGGCGGTGCTGGGGTACATGGACCGGTTGCGGGAGCTTGATCTCGCGGGGGTCGAGCCTTTGGCCCACGTGTCCGAGGGCGAGGGGAATCGGCTTCGGAGCGACGAGCCGGGCCAAGCCCTGCCGGTCGAGACGGTCAAGAAGCTTGCTCCGGCGTCGATCGGGCCCTTCATCAGCGTGCCCAAGGTGATCGGGGATGGGGGCGGGGCATGACCGCGACCGCTCACGAGATCCGGAAACGCATCCTTGCTGGCAAAACCTCCTGCGTCGCGGCGGCGCGGGAAGCCATCGCCGCCGCGGAAGCTTCGAAGCCGCTGGGCGCGTTCCTGCAGGTGCTTGGCGACGAAGCGGTCGCCCAAGCATCCGAGCTCGACGCGATGATCGCGAGCGACCGCGCGGCGGCCGAGCGGCTTCCGCTGCTCGGTGTGCCCGTCGCCATCAAGGACAACATCTGCTTTGACGCCGGCAACACCACCGCCGCAAGCAAGCTTCTGGCCGAGTATCGCTCGCCGTTTTCCGCGACGGCGGTCAAGCGGCTTGTCGATGCCGGAGCCGTGATCATCGGCAAGACGAACATGGACGAGTTCGGAATGGGAAGCTCGGGCGAGAACTCCGCGTTCGGCCCCACGCGCAACCCGTGGGATGCCGAGCGTGTCCCGGGCGGCAGTTCGTCGGGCTCGGCCGCGGCGGTCGCGGCGGGGATCGTGCCCGTGGCCCTCGGAAGCGACACCGGTGGGTCAATCCGCCAGCCGGCTTCGCACTGCGGCGTCGTCGGGCTCAAGCCCACGTACGGCCGCGTCAGCCGGTACGGCCTGATCGCATACGCGAGCAGCTTGGACCAGATCGGAACTCTGACGCGGAGCGTCGCCGACGCGGCTTCTTCGCTTGCCGCGATTTCGGGCACCGATGGGCACGACGCGACGAGCAGCACGCGTCCGGTGCCGAACTACGCGGCGGAGTGCGGTCAGCCGATCGCGGGTTTGCGGATCGGCGTGCCTACGCAGGCCCGAAGCTCGGCGAACGACCCGCGGGTGACCATGGCTTTGGAGAAAGCCCTGTCCATCTACCAGCAGCAGGGCGCGACGATCATCGACATCGAGCTCCCGACGATCGACTACGCGATCGCGGCCTACTACATCGTCGCGACGGCGGAAGCGAGTTCAAACCTCGCGCGGTTCGACGGCGTGCGGTACGGCAAGCGGGCGTTGCTCGGGCCCGGCGAGGGCCTGATGGAGCTTTACTGCAAGAGCAGAGCCGAGGGTTTCGGCCCCGAGGTCAAGAAGCGGATCATGCTGGGGACGCACGTGCTTTCGAGCGGGTACTACGACGCGTACTACGCGACGGCGATGAAAGCCAGGCGGAAGATCAAGGGCGATTTCGACGCGGTGTTCGCGGAGAATGGCCCCGCGTGCCACGTCATCATGATGCCCGCGAGCCCCGGGCCCGCGTTCCGGCTTGGCGAGAAGACGACGGACCCACTCGCGATGTACCTCGAGGATGCGTACACCGTGCCGGTCAATCTCGCCGGGCTTCCGGCGGTGACGGTGCCGGTGGATGGCCCGCTTCCGATCGGGGTGCAGTTGATCGGTCCGGCATTCGGCGAGAGCGCGCTTCTGCGAGCCGCTTCGATGCTCGAGCGGGTCACGGGGTGGGCGGGGCGGACGGCTCCGCTTGCTTCTGCCGCTCGATGACGGGTGGGCGGGCTTTGAGAGCTTTGGCGGGGTCGCCGCCGTAGATGGTCCACGGCTTGAGGTCGTGGAACGCGGTGCCCTTGCTTCCCAGGAGCGCCCCTTCGGCGACGTGCACACCCGGGCCAACGAAAGCGTCGGTCGAGATCCATGCATCGTCGTCGATCGTGATCGGCGCGGGGCCGGCACTCTTGGCGTAAAGCTCAGCGCCGGGGCCCATGGCCGCCGCGAAGAGGGTCGCGTGCTGGCTGATGGTGACGAAGCGGCCAATGGTGATCGGGGCATCGGCTTGGATCACGGCGCCGTTGCCGATGGATGATTCCTCGCCCATCGTGAGGTTCCACGGTGCGGAGATGCGGGCGGAAGCCCGGATCCGCGTCGCGTCGGCCAGGTTCGCGCCCCAGGCGCGGAGGATGCGGCGGCGAACGCCGTACCAGTTGTGGAACGTGAGCCGCAGCAGTTTCGCGCCGATCGGATTCCAGAGAGCTTTGGGAAGCATGTCAGAACGGGATGTCGACGTTGAACGTGAAGATGCGGTCGCGGTCCCCGTCCTCCTTGACGATGGGGAAGCCGAAGTCGAACGCGAGGGGGATCGGGCTGAGGGCTTCGACCTTGAGACGGATGCCCACGCCCACCGAAAGCCTGTAGTTGGCGAGGGAAACGGCGTTGTTCACCGTGCCCGAGTCGGCGAACGCGACCAGCGCGAGCGTGTCCTCGTAGATCGGCTGCTTGACTTCGGTGGTCTGGTTGAACGAGAAGATGCCGCCGACGGGGTCGTCGCCGATCTGCCCGTTGTCGGCGCGGATGCCGCGCGGGGAGACCGTTCGGAAGCCAAAGCCGCGCATGTTCGAACCGCCCAGGTAGAACCGCTCGAAGACCGGCACGTCAGACACATCCTGCGGGATGTACCGGGTCTTGGCCTGAAGCGAAAGCACGGTGCGGCGGCCGAAGAAGTCCTCGTAAAGCGGGATGTAGATGCCCGCTTCGGCGGCGAGGACGGTGTAGGTGAAATCGCCGCCGAGCAGCCCGGCTTGCTCGAACCCGAACTGAAGCTTGTTGCCTTTGGAAGGGATGATCGGGTCGTCGAGGGTCGTCCGCGTGAGGGTGATGCCGGCGGTGGTGAGGACGTTGGGATCCTGAACCGCGAAGTAGTCGACGGGGCTGTCGGGCTCGATGTCGTTGAGTTCGGCTTGCTCGATGCGGATTGGCGCGGAGAGGTTCCAGCGGTCGCCGAGGCGGCGGGTGACGTTGATCTGGGTACCGAGGCGCTGCTCGTCGTACTCGCGGTAGTCGCGGGCTTTGTAGTACGCGGCGATGCCGGCTCCGGTGTTGGTTTCGAAGAGGTTGGGCTCGGAGAGGGAGATCTGGTACGTCTGGGTGACGTTGCCGGGGAGGACGTCGACGGAGAAGACCTGTCCGGCGCCGCGGAACGCGCGACCGGCGAAAAGCTCGCTGAAGGTGTCGGGCGTGTCGGCGACGTCAAAGTTCCGCTGGCGGAACGTGATCTGCGCCGTGGCTCCGCCGTCGGAGCCGATGATGCCGCCGACGATCACCGCGCCCGTGTTGGTTTCCTGGACCGTGACGAGCACGTCCCGGTACTCGGGCTCCTCGGGGTCGGGCTTCTGAAGCGTGATCTTGACCGAGCCGGGCGCGAAGAGCTGGGTTCGCTCGATCTTCTTCTGTGTGAACTCGACCTGCGAACCGTCGAGGGGTCGTCCGGGCTCGAGAGCGATCTCGCGGCGGATGACCTTGTCCTGGGTGATGTCGTTGCCGACGATGCGAAGCTCGCCGACCTTGTACGGCTGCTTGACGCCGCGGATCACGACGAGCACGTCGACGAACGGCTGCTTCTCGTCGCGGAGGTCGCGGCGGATGATGCGGACCTGGCTTGAGAGCTGGGGGTCGGGCGTGGAGGGCGCGTCGGGGTCGCCGCAGTACCCGAGCTTGCCGAGGGCTTCGATGATGGCTTGGGAGCTCTTTTCGAGCAGGTCGGCGGAGTAGACGTCGCCGGGCTTGATGAACATGTGGCCCATGATCTGCTCGGTTGAGAGCGGGCCCGGGCGGACGGCGCGGAACTTCTTCTGCGGACCGTCGTTGAAGGGTTCGATGAAGCCGGCGGGGCCGGCGAACTCGCGGGCTTCGGCTTCGGTCGCGAAGGTGTCGCGAAGCTCGGCGAACTCGACCTCGACGTTGCGGAGGGTGTAGGGGACATCCTCGTCGATGATGAAGGTGACGGTCGCTTCCTTGGAGTCCGGCGAGGTCTGGACGGAGTGGTCGACGCGGGCGTTGAGGTATCCGCGGTCGCGGTAGTAGTTGCGGATGATCGCCGAGTCGGCTTCCAGAGCGTCGGTATCGAGCGGGCCGGATTCGAGCGGCCAGAAGTACTCGCGCGTCTTGATGTCCTTGCGGAGCTCGGACTCGGTGAACGACTTGTTGCCGTCGAACCGGATCTTGCGGACGCGGGTGCGTTCGCCCTCAGTGATCTCGAAGAGCACGACGTTGGCTTTGGCCAGTTCCTCGCGGTTCACCCGGACGGCGGCGAGGTAGTACCCCTTGGCGCGATAGACGGCTTCGATGCGCCGCGCGGCGCGATCAAGCTCCCACTCGTCGATGGGTGTGCCGACGAGGATGTCGACCTCCTTGGCGATGTCCGTGTCGGAGAAGATCTTGTTCCCCGCGAGCTGCACGTCCGCGATGATGTTCTGGGGCAGGACGGTGTAGAACAAGCGGACCGAGCCGTCCTCGAGAAGCTGCGCCCGCACGTCCACCTGCTTGAAGCGGGCCAGACGGTTGATCCGCGTGATGTCCGAGGAGATCTCTTCGCGGCTATAGGGCGAGCCGGGACGCGAGCGGATCTGGTTGAGCACCAACTGCTCGAGCGTCGCGTCCAGAGCGGTGAACCCGGGGTCCTGGCTCGCGGGGTCGCCGGCGGCCACCGCCCGGGGCGCGGGCTGGCGGACGACGACCTCGCGGATCGGTCGACCGTCGAAGGAGTCCGGCTGCGTGCTGGAAACCGGCGGCGGGTTCGCGGTGCCGGACTGCGCGGCGGCGGCGCCGGCCCAGGCCATGCCCGCCAGAGCGGCGATTGCCGCGGGGGTCGCCCAAGCCGGTCGAGCAAGACCGCCCGCGCGGACGGTGCGGGACGGGACGGGCGACGCGTTGAGGTGGGGCGTGATCTTCAAGTTGGGAGGACAATAACGGAACCAAGGCCGGGTGACAAACCGGGCAAGCCTCGGACCGTCAACACGTCGGTGGTCCCATGGGAATCTTTGGGATTGTCGCAGTGTGTTCGGATTCTGTCACTTTCCCCGGGCACGCTGTAGGTGATATGCCCTATGCTGCGGCCCCTCGGTTCTCGGGATCCGTCTGGCGTCAGGCGGGGGTCGGGAGCAATCCGCCAAGGATGGCGGTTGGGCGGGGGGCCCGGTTCGTGAAGGGACATGAGCGCATGATTCGTGTGACGGGTGTTGGTCGCCGGTTGTTGCTGGTGACAGTGGGGCTGAGCGCGGTGGGGCTCGGGTGGGTGCTGCTTTTCAAGGTGACCTCGCCGGGCGTGGCGGCCAGGCTTGCGACAGGCCCGCTTGCGGCGGTGATCGCGTTGCAGGTCCTCCCGGTTCTGGCGTGGGCGGCGTGGCGGATCGACCGTGGCTCGCAATCGCACGGGGTCGAGGAGCAGGCGATTGAGCAGCCGGTGCCGGAGGCGGCGCTGGTCGAGCAGGTCCCGGCCGCGACGCAGCCCGTCGCGGAACGGCCCAGGGCCCGGAACGATCAGGTCATGCCGGTGCACCGGGTCACGCACATGCCGCGGACGCGGACGCGGACGGTGGCCCGAGCGACCGATCAGGCCGTCGCGGGCTGAAGCCTTTGAGTAGGAAGAGGGTTGTGGTCTCGGGACGTCAGCTTGGCAGGGGCTGGTGCTGGTGCCCCTCGTGGTCGTCCGTTCCGTAGTGCTCGATCTCCTCGGCGAAGAGCTCCTGCGTGGAGGTCTCGGCGTCGACCTTGAGCATCAGCTGCTTGGTCATAACGGAGAAGATCAGCAGGTAGGTGATGTTGCCTTCCATGCGCGAGACGATGTGCCATTCGAACATCGCGCCCAGGAAGTACGCGACGTTGAACGCGAGAATCAGGTCGACGATGCGGCGGTGCTGCGCCGGAACGTGCTTGCGGTAGCGCAGCAGCCGGACCATCAGCCCGATGCTGACGAAGAGAAGCGTGAGCACGAGGGTGCCGACGAAGACGCCGTACGCGCCGAAAGCGACGAGGTAGCTGTTCTCGTTGGCGCGGGTCTCGTTGAACCCCGATCCGAAGATGGGGTTCTGGAAGGCGTCTTCGAGCAGGATCTTCCACACCGTTTCGCGAGTGTTCTGCGTGGAGACAAGCCGCTCCACGGCGCTGCTTGAAAGGCCGAGGGAGCCGGCGAGCTGGTAGCCCGCCAGGAGCACGACGGCGAGCACAGGCAGGAGAAGCACGAACCGGCCGATGCGTGAGTAAAGCACGAAAAGGGTGCCGGTGCCGGTGACCAGAATGCAGGTTCGCGAGCCCGTCCAGAGGCAGTACGCTGCCATGATCGAGAGCGTGCCCAGCCAGATCCACCAGAGCTTCTTGAGCCGCTCGTTCATCACCAGCCAGATCAGGGTGAAGACCAGCGGCGCCATGTACAGGCCGCAGCCCTGCGGATTGCCGAGCAGGCCGGTGAAGCGCTCCTGGGCGTTCACCTGCAGTTGGCGGTGGTCGAGGAGGACCTGCACGAACGTCGCTCCCGCCCAGATCACCGCCGAGAACCCCAGCATCCGGATGATCACCATCCAGTCGTCCCACTCCTTGAGCGCCAGGGGCAGCAGCAGGAGGATCGGCAGGATCGTCACGATCGCGAAGACGAACGACTGGGCACCCGCGACCGGGCCCTCGTGATTGAACCGGAGCACCGAGATCAGCACCTGGATCAGGAGCATCAATGCGCCCTGGATCGGAAGCGAGTTCAGGCGCACTTTCCCGATGTGCACAAGCATCGCCAGGAACAGCAGGCACCCCGCCGCCAGGAAGAGCGGGGCCCGGGCGAGCTGAAGCTGGAGCACCCAGGTCTGGTTGCTCGTCTGGCCCGAGCGGTCGACCTGCACCGCAAAGCCCGAGAACAGGACCATGACCACGACGATCATCCACGCTTTGGTCGGGCGCGTGAGGGAGGCGAGGAAACCCCATACCGCCAGAAGGGCGACTGCGGCGGCGAAGATGGCGGACATCGGGGACATTCAGGGGGCTCCGAGTGCGAACGGCTGATTATCGGCGAGGCGGGGCGTCGGGGGCTGAAATGCGGGTTGGATTTCCGCAGGTCCGCATCGCCGCGGCTGGTATTACCCGCTTTGTGGGTGTTGTGTTCGGGTGCGCCGTCAGAATCGGCAGAAACGGCGCGATCATGTCAGACGCGCCGGGAGTTGGGAAAGCGAGTGGCTTGAGGTTGTCGCGGGAGGAGGTGTTTGTGATGGTGGAGTGGCATCTGGGCCCGGCCCTGGGAGGCTCGGCGGGTGTCACGGAGTGTTGACTATGAAAGCTTTCAGCAGTTCGAAGTCTTGGGGAATTCTGGGGCTCGTGGCGGCGGGTGTCGCCGGCACGGCGGTGCCCGTCGCGAGCGGCCAGTCCGCATCGAACTCAAGCGGCGAGTACATGGCCCACTGGGGCGTGGGCACCTGGGTGTCGCGCACCCGGGGCATCGACTATCAGGCGCAGATCGATCTCAGCGGCACCGCGATCAAGCGGGACACCGTGCTCTTCTATGAGAGCTGGCTTGGCAACTTCCCGCACGCGGGCGTCCACACGATTGACAACCCCGCGGCGATGCAGGCGCACCTCACCAAGGTCGCGGCCGACGTTGCCCGCATCATCCCCGATCCGAACTTCAGCGGGTACGCGGTCATCGACTATGAAACGTGGTCGCCGATCTGGTCGCGTCTTCACAACGCCCCGAGCAGTGCGGCGCGGGACGCCCGCGACGGCGACTTCAAGGACGACTGGAAGGATCACATCCGCCAGAACCGTCCGCAGGTGATCGCGGGCCTCTCGGGTGACGCTCTCGAGCGCGCGTTCGAGTCGAGCTACAACGCGTCCGCTCAGCGGTTCTATCTCGACACGCTCCGCGAGTGCAAGCGGCTTCGCCCGAAAGCCAAGTGGGGCTTCTACGGGTACCCGTTCCGCGAGTACTACGTCGACTATCTTCCGATGAGCAGCCGCTGGAAGGAGATCAACACCCGCGAGATGAACTGGCTTTTCGACTCGGTTGACGTCTTCTTCCCCACGGTGTACTCGCTGTTCGACACGGTGCCGAGCAGCCCGAACTACAGCCGCAAGCAGAACTCGGCCGCCGAGAACGCCCGCTACATCTCAGAGAACGTGAAGGAAGCGGTGCGCGTTTCCCGCGGCAAGCCGGTCCTCCCGTTCATCTGGTTCCGTTACCACGGCAACGCCGGCCCGGACTTCTCCGGCAAGATCGTGAACGACACGCTCATCCGGCAGATGCTCGAGGTTCCCAAGCAGGCCGGCGCCCAGGGCGTGGTGATCTGGGAGTTCCTGGAGAGCGAAGCTCAGTTCCAGGAGTTCCGCAGCGTGCTCACCTCGAAGGTCATCCCGCAGATGAACGCTCTGGCGGTGAATCCCCAGGCTCCGGCTCAGCGGGCACCGGTCGTCGCGACCAGGCTGCCCAACGGCAAGGTCGTTGTGGGCAAGAGCACCAAGCCCACGCGTGTCGCGAACGTCCCGAACTGATCTGAGACGCTCCGAGTTCAACACTCCGTGAACCGGCGGGCCGAGGAAGGATTCCTCGGCCCGCTGTCTTTTTCAGCGGGGCGGAAGCTCGCCGAGGACTTCTTCAAGGAGCAACCGGCTGACGGGCTGATCGCCCCAGAAGCCGACCTTGATCCGAAGGGCGGTGACGACGGGAGAGACGGGCTCGCAGGTGATCTCGATCAGGCGGCCGCCGGCTTCCCGGGCGGTGATGATGCCGCGCCGGCCGTCGAGCTCGACCACTTCGGAGGTGAGGGACCAGGATTCGACGGCGCGGAGCGCGGCGGCGTGGACCGTCGCCATCGGCTGGCGGATGGCGGCTTCGATCGCCCCCTGGCGGAACGATGACGTTCCCTCCTGCGCGACGGTGAGTCCCGCGGAGATGAACGGTTCGGCGGTGACGGGAAAGCAGCCGGAGAGAACGAGCGCGGATCCGGCCAGGGTGGCCGCCAGGCTCGCACGCAGGAAGGTGCCCGTGAGGAGTGCCATGACGAACTTTATTCCTCATCCGCCCGGAGCTTGGCGACCACGCTGAAGTCCTCGAGGGTCGTCGTGTCCTGGGTGATTTTCTCGACACCGCCGGCGACATCGCGGAGGAGGCGTCGCATGATCTTGCCCGAGCGGGTCTTGGGCAGGCTTTCGGCGAAGCGGATGACGTCGGGCTTGGCGAGGGCCCCGACCTCCTTCGCGACATGCTTGATGAGTTCGGCCTTTTCGGCTTCGCCGGGCTGCTGCCCCTTGTGATCGGCGAACCACTTGGACTTAAGGGTGACGAACGCGTGGATGGCGTTTCCCTTGATCTCGTGGGGGACCCCCACGACCGCGGCTTCGGCAACGGCGGGGTGGCTGACGAGCGCGGACTCGACCTCCATGGTGCCCAGAAGGTGGCCGGAGACCTTGATGACATCGTCGATGCGGCCTTGGACCCAGAAGTGGCCGTCCTCATCGCGGCGGGCGCCGTCGGCGGAGAAGTAGTACGGGACGCCGGTGCGGGGGTCCTTTACGCGGCCCCAGTAGTTGCTGATGAACCGCTCGCGGTTGCGATAGACCCCGCGGAGCATGCCGGGCCACGGCTTGCGGATGACGAAGAGGCCGCCCTTGTTCGCGGGGAGCTCTTCGCCCTGCTCGGAAACGATCGCGGCGTCGATGCCGAGCATCGGGCTGGTGCATGAGCCGGGCTTGGTGGTGGTGACGCCGGGGAGTGGCGTCACGACGTGGCCGCCGGTCTCAGTCTGCCAGTAGGTGTCGACGATGGGGCAGCGTTTGCCGCCGATGTGCTCGTGGTACCACATCCATGCTTCGGGATTGATGGGTTCACCGACAGAGCCAAGCAGCTTGAGCGAGGAAAGGTCGTGTGCGGCGGGGAGCTCGGTGCCCCACTTCATGAACGTGCGGATCGCGGTGGGAGCGGTGTAGAACTGCGTGACGCGGTGGCGAGCGATGATGTCCCAGAACCGGTCGTTCCTCGGGAAGTTCGGCGCGCCCTCGTACATCAGCGTCGGCACGCGGTTCATCATGATGCCGTAGAGCACGTACGAGTGGCCCGTGACCCAGCCGATGTCCGCCGAGCACCAGAAAAGCTGGCCGGTGTCGGGCAACAGGTTGAACGTCAGCCGCGCCGTCATGTTGACGTACGTCAGGTACCCGCCCGTCGTGTGCACGATCCCCTTCGGCTTGCCGGTTGAGCCGCTGGTGTAGAGCAGGAAGAGCATGTCTTCGCTGTCCATGCTTTCGCAGGGGCAGGCGTCCGAAGCGTGGTCGACCGTTTCGTGCCACCAGTGCCACTTGGCCGGGCCCATGTCGTCGCGAGTGAGGCCCGAGGTGAAGCGCTGGCTCGGCGGCTCGTGAGCGGTGCGCCGCAGGACGAGGACGTGGTTCACGGCGTGGCCGTGGTTGTGCAGGGCTTTGCACGCGTCCTCGACGTTCTTGAGAAGCGGGACGACCTCGCCGCGGCGGTAGCCGCCGTCGGCCGTGATGATGAACTTGCTCTCGGCGTCGATCGCCCGCTCGGAGATGGCGGTTGGGGCAAATCCGCCGAAGATAACGGAGTGAGCGGCTCCGATGCGGGCGCACGCGAGGATCGCGACGGCGAGCTCGGGGACCATGGGCATGTAGATCGTGACGACATCGCCCTTGGTGACGCCCATGGCTTTCATGGCGTTCGCGACGCGGCTCGTCTGGATCTGTAGCTCGCGGTAGGAAATCCGGCGGATCTCGGGCTCTTCGGCGTAGGCGGAGCTTGCGGCGTGGCTGGTGCGCGGGGCGACGGGCTCACCTTCCCAGACGATGGCGGTCTCTTCGCCGTGGCCGGCTTGAACGTGGCGGTCGACGCAGTTGTAGCAAGCGTTGAGCTTGCCGCCGACGAACCACTTGGCGTCGGGGGCTTGCCAGTCCAGAACGCGGTCCCAGTGCTTGAACCACGCGAGGTGGCGTGCTTCGCTCGCCCAGAAGACGTCGGGGTTGTGGATCGATTGCTCGTGGAGGGCGTGGTAGGCTTCGGGGGAGGCGAGGTGCCACTTGGCAAAGCCAAGGTCGGAAGCCGCGGGGGGCGGGAACCGGCGGGTTTCGGTGAGGGTCGAGTCGATGGATGATTCGGGCATGGAAAGTCCTTCCCGTGCGGGGTGGAGGGGGATTCCAGTGTACCGGGATGTGAGTGGGCGAAGGGGGCTGCCCCGATCCGAACGCCGCGTCGAACACGCCGTCGCCGAAGAGATCGATGGAGCCGCCGTGGTTGGGACCGGGCGATCGAACGCCGAAGGGAGTCGCGGACGCGCGGTGCGATTGCCGGGCGAAAGCGGGGAAACGCAAGTCGCATCGGGGGCGAGTTCACCTATAGTCACATCCTTCAGGAAAGGACCTTCCAATGGCCGAACGGCATTTCGACTTTCTGGTGATCGGTGGCGGCCCCGCGGGGTATGTCGGGGCGATTCGGGCGGCTCAGCTCGGGTACAAGGTGGCGTGCGTCGAGCGCGACAAGCTTGGCGGCGTCTGCCTCAACTGGGGCTGTATCCCGACCAAAGCCCTGCTCGCCAACGCCGAGGTGTACGAGAAGATCCACCACCAGGCCGCCGACTGGGGCCTCAAGGTCAACGGCACTGTCGAGGTCGATTGGGCCAAGACCATCGGCCGAAGCCGCGATGTCGCGAAGAAGCTCAACAACGGCATCGGGTTCCTCTTCAAGAAGAACAAGATCGAGCACGTCATCGGCAACGCCAAGATCGTGAAAGCGGCGAAGGGATCGCCCGTTCGCGTCGAGATCTACGACTGCAAAGTGCAGGATGAGCTCACGACCGCTCCGTGCGAGAACACGTCCAAGACGCCCCGCGAGGTGATCACCGCGACCAACGTGATCGTCGCGACGGGGTCCGTCGCTCGCGAGCTTCCCTTCGCGAAGATCGACGGCGACAAGGTGATCGGTGCGCGCGAAGCGATGAACACCAAAGCCATGCCCAAGAGCCTGATCGTCGTCGGCGCGGGCGCGATCGGCATGGAGTTCGCCTACTTCTACAACACCTTTGGCACCAAGGTCACGGTCATCGAGATGATGCCGCGGATCCTGCCGGTCGAGGATGATGAGGTCTGCACCGCGCTCGAGCGGATGTACAAGAAAGCCGGGATGGACATCCGGACCAGCACGACGACCGTCGCCGTCGACAAGACCGCTTCGGGCGTCAAGGTCACGGTCGCGCCGTGGGTCGTCGGCCCCGACGGCAAGGGCAAAGCGGATGATGCCAAGAAGGAGACGCTCGAAGCCGAAAAGGTGCTCCTCGCGGTGGGCGTGAAGGGCCGGTACGACGGCCTGTTCGACGCTTCGCTCGGGCTTGAGGTGGTGAAGGACCACATCAAGACGGATTACGACGCGGCGAAGAAGGAGCAGCAGAACTGCGACTACAAGACGAACCTGCCGGGCGTGTACGCGGTGGGCGACGTCATCGGCCCGCCCTGGCTTGCCCACGTGGCGAGCGAGGAAGCGATCTTGTGTGTCGAGCGGATCGCGTGGCGCGAGAAGAAGCTGCCGCACGGCAACCACGAGCCCATCGGCATCGATTACTCGTCGATCCCGGGCTGCACGTACTGCCACCCGCAGGTCGCGAGCGTTGGGTACACCGAGCGTGACCTGAAAGCCATGGGCAAGGTCAAGGGCAAGGACTACGACGTCGGCAGCTACTCGATGCAGTCGCACGGCAAAGCGATCGCCGCGATGGAGAACGCGGGCATGGTCAAGATCATTCGTGGCTTGCCGCGCGGCGAGATCCTCGGGGCTCACATCCTTTCGGCCCAGGCGACGGAGTTGATCGGCGAGCTGGGCCTGGCTCGGCGACTGGAAGCGACGAGCGAAGAGCTCATCGTCACCATGCACGCCCACCCGACCCTGCACGAAGCGATCCACGAAGCCGCGCTCGCGAGCGAAGGCCGCGTGATCCACGCGTAAATCGGCTTGGTTTGAGATCGATCTCCACGAAGACGACCCGCCCGCGCAGGTCGTCTTTACTTTTTGGCGCTCGACATCTTGTGAGCGAGCAGAAACGCCATCTCGAGCGACTGCTGGTAGTTGAGGCGTGGGTCGCAGAGGCTGACGTAGTTGCGCGAGAGGTCGGATTCGCGGACGCCCGCGCCGCCGCCGACGCATTCGGTGACGTCTTCGCCGGTGAGTTCGAAGTGGACGCCGCCGAGGTGGGCTCCGCCCGCGACGAGGGCGTCGTAGGTGGCGTCGAGCTCCTTGAGGATCGAGTCGAAGTTCCGCGTCTTGATTCCGCCGGCGGTTTTGATGCCGTTGCCGTGCATGGGGTCGGAGATCCAGAGGACGCGCTTGCCGGCGCGGCGGACGACCTCGATCAGCGGGGGGAGGGCCGAAGCGGCTCGCTCGGCGCCCATGCGGGTGATCAGGATGATCTTGCCGGGTTCATTCTTGGGATTCAGGCGATCAAGCAGGCGGAGCAGGACCTCCGGCTGCATGCTCGGGCCGATCTTGACGCCGACGGGGTTCTCGATGCCGCGGAAATACTCGACGTGGGCACCGTCGCAGTCGCGGGTGCGTTCACCGATCCACGGGAGGTGCGTCGTGAGGTTGTAGTAGCCTTCGCGGCGGGGCACGGTGCGCGTCTGGGCGGACTCGTACTCGAGGCTTAGCCCTTCGTGGCTGGTGAAGAAGTCCACCCGCGTCAGGTCATCGACGGTGCGCTCGCCGAGGGCTTCCATGAATCGCAAGCCGTCGGACAAGGTGCGGGTCATGCGCTCGTACTCGCCGCGCTGGCCGGGTGAGAGGCTGGCGTGGGTGAAGAAGCGAAGGTCCCAGTACTCCGGGTGGTGAAGGTCCGCGAACCCGCCGTCGACCAGGGCGCGGATGAAGTTGAGCGTGAGGGCCGAGTGCTTGTACGCGCGGACCATCAGGGAGGGGTCGGGCGTGCGATCTTCGGGAGTGAAAGCGGGGCGGTTGACGAGGTCGCCGAAGTAGCTTGGGAGGGTGATGGGGGCACCGTCGACGGCGATGGTCTCGGTGGCGCTGCTTCGCGGCTTGGCGTATTGGCCGGCGAAGCGGCCGACGCGCGTGACGGGCTTTTTCCCGCCGTAGACGAGCACGAGCGACATCTGGAGGAGGATTTTGAGCTTGTTGGTGATGACATCGGGCCGGCAGTCGTCGAGGGTTTCGGCGCAGTCACCGCCCTGCAGGATGAACCGCTTGCCTTCCTGGGCTTCGGCGATCTCGCGCTTGAGGCGCTCGATTTCCCAGCTTGTGACCAGCGGCGGGAGTTCGCGGAGCTGGCGGACGGCGGAAGCGAGGCGAGCGGCGTCCGGATAATCGATCGCTTGCGAGACGGGGAACGACCGCCACGAGTCTGGTGACCAGTCGAGGGGGCGTGAGGGGGACACGGCGGGCGATGGGGGAGCGATGCTCATGGGTCACAACAACTTTCGGCGTTTTTTGCTCGCGGGGGGCCCAAATGTTATGCGGATGATGAGATTGGCCGATGGGGAGAGACGCCGAGAACGGGGAGGACCAAGCGTTCTCCTCGGCCGGGAGTACCGGAACGGCGTTTCGCGGGGATGGTCCCGCATGGAGATTTCAGAATGGCGACGACGAAACGATTCGCGAAAAAGACCCGGAAGACGGCTGGCAAAGCCCGCAAGACCTCGCGCAAGACCGCGAGCAAGACGGCTCGCAAGGGCAAGACCGTCGCGAAGAAGACGGGCGTGAAGTTCGCGAAGACCGCGACCCGCAAGGCTTCCCGCAAGACGACGCGTCGCAAGACCCGCGTCGCCGGGAAGATCACCCGCCGCACGACGGCCAAGTCGACGTTCCGCAAAGCGGCGTGATCGGATCGACCAAACGGAGCGCGTTCGCCAAAGCGGCCGGGCTCCATTGCTTCATCGGGGCGGGAATCACCAGATCCAGCGCATCCGACCAGCGTCGACCATGGGGATTCTGGTTCCCAGGACCTGTCGCGACTGGACGGAGGGGAAGTAGACAAAGAAGGCTTTGCCGACCATGAGGCGTTCGTGGACGACGCCGGGGGCGGGGTCGATTTCGCTGGCGACCCAGCGGTCGACCTCGGACCAGTCGCGTGCGTCGGAACTCATCGGGCTGTTGTCGCCGCAGGTGAAGTAGTGCTGTGGGCCGAGTGCTTTGAGCGCGAGGACGGGGTGCGCGCCGTTGGCGATCTTGTAGTAGTTCGCGCCGACGCGGGCGAAGACGGGCTGATAGAAGAGGTCTCGGGCGACGGCGACGCGGTGCATGGTGACGGGTCCGGAGACCTCGAACCAGATTTCGGGCTTGGAGTAGTTCTCACCTGAGCCGAAGAATCCGGGGTTGTTCACGACGCGGGGGTCGCCGCGGAGGAGAGACTGAACGGTGTCGGCGGCGAGGGCTTCGGCGATGGACTTGCCGAAGACCTGCTGGACGCGCTGGGCGAGGGACCAGTCGTAGTCGGCGCGGGCGATGAGGGTGTTCTCGATCCAGAGTTCGAGGCGCTGGTCGTGGTGCCAGAAGTCGATGTTGGAGACCTTGCCGGGCTGCAGGGCTTGCGTCGCGTCGGCGGCGGCGAGGGTGGTCCATCCCGCGTCCGCGGCTTGGCCCGCGGCTACGGGCCGCATCTGGAGCTCGGCGCGGGTTGCGCCCGAAGCCGGCGAAAGACGGGCGCGGAACTCGTGGCCGCGTGTGCGGATGACGGACGCGAAGGTCACGCCCGCGGCCGTGGGCTCGACGCCGGCGGAGAGGCGAAGGTCCGAGACCGGGTAGAGCATCTCCTGCCGCGAAGCCGCGTTGTCCATCATCGGCGGCAGGATCTCATCCATCGAGTAGGAGTCGTTGAGCGCCCAGCGCAAGCGGGCGTTGTGGAAGCGCTGAACCAGCCCGCCGTCGTTGCGGTGGAGGGCGGCGTAATCGATCGAGCGGTCGTGGGTCATATCCCAGACCAGGCGAGTCGGGGCCGTGCCCGAGTAGACGTAGGACGTGCGGCCGGCGATCTCCCACCCCGCGCCCTCGCCCACGAAGGGGCCCTGGAAGGCGCGGCCCTGCATGGTGGTCGCGACGGCGTAGCGGCTGTCGAAGATGGGCTGCCAGACGGCTCGCTGCGAGCGTTCGTCCTTGGGCTGGACTTTCCAGCCGGGGAGGTCCCAGCGGGTCTGGCCGGCGGGGGTGGGCGTGCCGTCGTTTGGGCGGGTGAAGACATCGCCGTCAAAGAGCGCGAGCTCCTCGTTGGGGAGGCCGATCAGCCGCTTGATGAACGCTTGCGTGGCGCCGGTGCTTTGCGTCGCGCCGCGGCCCGGGGGCGTGGGCGTCTTGAAGACGACGACGTCCCAGCGGCTTGGCGTGAAGAGGGGGTAGACGTAGCGGAGGACGAAGATGCGATCGCCGGAGCGGAGCGGCAGACCCTTGTCGAACTGCAGGGGTTCGCGCGACATGGGGTCAAAGGTGGCGATGGGCCCCATGGAGATGTTGCCGAGCGTGCCACCCTGCTGAGAGATGGGCGTGTCGCCGCCGACGGAGAAGAAGTGCGAGGTCGGCCAGTCGTATCCGTTGGCGGGGTTGACCCAGCGAACGTGGGCACCGAGGAGCGTGGGCGCCATCGAGTTGGTCGGGATGACGTAGGGCTCGACGACGTAGCCGCGGAAGACGAAGGCGAGGGCGAACGCGATGATCAGCGAGATCACGGTTTCCTTGGCGCCCACGGCGTGGGGCACGGCGGCTTCGGCGCTGGAGGCGGACGCGGCGCCGGCGGCGGCTTGGGTCTTGAGTGGCGCGTTGATGGAGCTCATGCGGGGTTCCAGAGCGGCGGTCAGGGCATCGCCGGGGGCACCTTGGAGGGGTCGACCGGAGCGGGCCGGCGGCGCGTGGTCGTGGAGGTGCGCGGCTTGGGAAGATCGAGGGCGACGCGGACGCTTTCGAGCACGCGGGTGGCCAGGTCGCGGTCTTCGCCGGCGGAGGATTCGTACTCGGCGTCTACGGGCGTTTCGCCGCGCGCGGGGTCGATGCTGAACGAACTGCTCCGGACCGAGTTGGTCGAGAGTCGCCAGCCGGGTCGCTGGGTGCGGGAGCGGGTGACGACGACGCGCATCGTGACGGTGCCGGGGTGCGACAGAAGGTCCTGCGGGAGGGGCGCGTCCTGGAGCGGGGGAAGGTCGCCCAGATCATCCGAAGCGGCCGCGCCCGAGGGCTGCGCCGCCCGGGCGGTGAAGACGACGCGGACCTTGCGGGACTGCTGGTTGACCAGGTCCTCGAGTTCCTGCTCGGTGGTGGTCTGTTCGACGTCCCACGGCGTCGCGAGGCCGTTGGTGGCTTTGGCACGGGTCGTGAGCACGCCCTGGCGGGCGTCGACGCGCTCGAGGTCAAAGCGAAGCTCGCGGACGGCGTCGCGGGCGGCGTCGAAAGCTTGGGTGTACTTGCCCGCGGGGATGATGATCCCGCTGACGGGGCGCGGGGGGGCCGAGCACGCCGCGAGCGTGGCGAGGGGGAGCAGGCAGAGCAGCCGCAGGGCCCGTTTCATCGGGACAAGCCTAGGAGGTCGGAAGCGGTCTGCTTGATCTGGTCCCAGACCGCGTCGATGTGGGCTTGCTCGGTCGCGGGGGCGCCGACGGCGAGGCGAAGGATGAGCGTCTTGGCGGGTTTGCCGGGGCTCATCGGGCGGGTCGGCACCACCGTGTGGATGAGAAACGCCCGGCCCGAGGCGTTGATGGTGTCGACCAGCGTGCGGTTGAGGTCGTCGGACCCCTTGAGGCGGAAGCAGACGAGGTTGACGGTGCGGGGGGCGACGATCTCGAACCGGTCGTCGGCTCGGACCAGAGCTTCGAATTGGGCGGCGAGGGCGACCGTCCGGCGGATGTGGGCTTGGAGGCCTTCGACGCCGAAAGCCCGGATGACGAACCAGAGCTTGAGGGCGCGGAAGCGGCGGCCCAGGGGGATCTGCCAGTCGCGGTAGTCGATCACGGCTCCGGAGTCGGACGCTTGGTTCCGCAGGTAGTCGGGCGTGATCGAAAGGGCGTCGATCAGCGGGCGGCGGTCCTTGACGTAGAAGCAGTCGCAGTCGAAGTTCGTCAGCAGCCACTTGTGCGGGTTGAAGCAGAAGGAGTCGGCGTGCTCCACGCCCTTGAGCATCGGGCGGAACTCGGGGCAGACGGCGGCGGCCCCGGCGTGGGCGGCGTCGACGTGGAGCCAGGGCCGGGGGCGGCCCGAAGCGGCGAAGACTCGGTCGAGCGCGGCGGCGATGCCGCCAATGGGGTCCATCGCGGTGGTCGCGGTCGTGCCGACGTTGGCGCAGACGAAGCAGGGCGTCAGACCGGCGGCGAGGTCCTCGCGGAGGGCGGCTTCGAGGAGGTCGGTCCGCATCGCGTACGCGTCGTCGACATCGATGAGGCGGACGTGCCGGGTGTCGGCGGCGCTGTCGGCGATGCCGGCGATCATCGCGGCTTTCATGATGGAGGAGTGGGCCTGCGTGGAGGCGTAGACGGTGTACTCGGGTCGCAGGCGCGGGGCTGCGTTCGCGGCTTGGCTGCTGAGCGATCGGCGGGCCCTGTCGCGAGCGGCGACCAACGCGGAGAGCGTGGCTTCGCTGGCGGTGCCTTGGATCACTCCACCCCCGTTGGACCCGCCGTTGAGGGAGGACCGGCTGTCAAAGCACGCGGGCAGGCCGAGCATTTCGCGGAGCCAGTCGAGCACGCGGGTCTCGATCTCGGTGCACGCGGGGCTTGTGAGCCAGAGCATCCCCTGCACGCCAAGGCCGGCGGAAAGCAGCTCGCCGACGATGGCGGGGGTGGAGATGTTGGCGGGGAAGTACGCGAAGAAGCCGGGGTGCTGCCAGTGCGTGAGGCCGGGGACGACGATGGCGTCCAGGTCGCGGCGGATGTCGTCCCAGAAGGCTTGGCTTGTGCCCGATCCGGCTTCTGGTGGGTGGTCGGGGAGCTTGGCGAGGACCTCGCCGGGCTTGGCTTGGGAGAGGACGGGGAGAGAAGGGAGGCGGTCCCAATAGGACTCGATCCAGCGAGCCATGGCGGAGACGGATTCGAGAAAGTGGGGATCGCTTGCTGACGGTCCGGTCATGACCGAGGGTACGGAGACGACCGCCCGGGGTTTGCGGGCGGTCGCCGTGTGCGTGGTCGAGATGCGGGATGTGGCGGGCCGGCCGCCAGGGTCACTTCTTGCCGGCTTTGAGCGTGTTGAGGGCGTTCACGATCTCGGCAGGTTCGGCTCGCTTGTGGTAGTCGGCGTCGACGAAGGCGTAGGCGATGCTGCCGGAGGTGTCGACGATGTACGTCGCGGCGAGGGGGAGTTCGGCGGAGCTGGTGCCGTTGACCTTGGAGAGCTGGACGCCGTTTTCAAGGATGGTGGCGACGGGCTCGGAGACTTTGTACGCGATGCCGTAGGCCTTGGCGACCTTGTTGTCGGTGTCGGAGAGGGCGTCCATGGTGAGGGAGGCTTTCTTGGTGAGGCCCATGGTGGCTTCGACGGTCTGGGGCGAGAGAGCGACCATGCGGGCGCCGGCGGCTTTGATCTCGGGCATGGCGTCCTGGTAGGCGCGGAGCTGGACATCGCAGAAGGGGCACCAGGCCCCGCGGTACCAGGTAAGGACGACGGGACCTTCGGCGAGCATGGACTTGAGGGACACCATCTTGCCCGAAGCGTCGGCGAGCTCGAAGTCCGGGGCTTTGTCGCCGACCTTGAGGGCGGTGGCGAGGACGCCGGAGGCGGCGATGTCCTTGATGCCCTTGTCGAAGGTCTCGTTCATCGCGGGGGGCATTTTGGCGGCGAGTTCAGCGCCCTTGGCGTCGAGCTTGTCCTTGAGCGCGGTGGACTTGGGCGTGCGGGGGGATTCTCCGGAGAGGCCGAGCCACTTGGCGTCGGCTTTGGTGGCTTCGGCGTTGTGGTCGCCCTTGGACCACTTGGCTTTGGTGTCGGCGAAGAAGCCGTTGTAGAAGAGGAAGAGGCGTCCGCCCTTCACGATGAAGGATTTGGGGTCGATCTCGACTTTTTCGCCGTCGAGCATCGCCCAGGCGCACCAGCCGCCGTACGCGGGCTCGAACTTGTCGGGGTTGGCGTCAAAGCGGGCTTTGTTCTCGGCGGAAGCAAAGCGGTAGACGGCGCCTTTGTGGTCGGAGGTGATGGACGCGAGGCCCTCCTTGGCGATGCCGCCGGCTTCGGGGAAGTACGCGACCGGGTCGTAACCCTGGATGGCGAGGCGGTCCTTGGCGGCGAGGTTCCACTGCGCGGTGGCGCGGACGGGCTCGGGCTTGGCCGGAGCGGGGCTTGCCGGAGCGGATGGGGCGGCCGGTTGGGTGACCGGTTGTTGGGCCGAACCCGCGTACTGGGCGAGCAGAGCGGGGGTGAGGGTGGAAACGGCGAGCAAAGCGAGGAGGGCGGCGCGGTTCATGAGCGTGTTCCTTGGGGTGTGCGTTCCACCGGTTAGATGGCGCTTTGTCGCGGCGGGTTACACGATCCGAGAGACGATGTGGGTACCATGCGGCCTATGAGCAAGCGCCAAGCACGCCCCGACAGCCCCGCCGCTTTGGTGGGCGTCATCATGGGGTCCAAGTCGGATTGGGAGACGATGCGTCATGCATCGGAAACGCTCGAAGCCCTGGGTGTGCCGCACGAGTGCCTCGTGGTGTCGGCCCATCGGACGCCGGAATGGATGGTGGAGTATGCGAAAGGCGCGGAGGGGCGCGGGCTTGAGGTGATCATCGCGGGCGCGGGGGGCGCGGCGCACCTGCCGGGGATGACGGCGAGCCTGACGGTGCTTCCGGTGCTTGGTGTGCCGGTGGTGTCGGCGACGCGAACGGACAGCGTGAACGGGCTGGACAGCTTGCTTTCGATCGTGTCGATGCCGGGCGGTGTGCCGGTGGGCACGCTGGCACCGGGAAAAGCGGGAGCGATCAACGCGGGGCTTCTGGCGGCGTCGATCGTGTCGGGGAGCCGGCCGGAGGTTCGCGAGCGGCTTCGAGCGTGGCGCGAAACGCAGACGCAATCGGTCCTCGCGGACCGGGATCCGCGGCCGAAACAGGCAAAGCCCTCGAAGGCTCGGTGACGGGAAAGAGCAAGCATGAACATCGGCGTTCTCGGCGGCGGACAACTCGGGCAGATGCTGGCGCTGGCGGGGATTCCGCTCGGGCACCGGTTTGTCTTTCTGGACCCGTCGCCCGATGCTCCCGCGGCGGCGGTGGGGAGGGTCGTGATCGGGGCGTACGACGATCCCGCGGCGCTCAAGGAATTCCTCGCGTCGGTGGACGTGGTCACGTTTGAGTTCGAGAACGTGCCCGCCGGGGCGCTCGAGAAGATCCAGGCGATGGCGAGCGTGCCCGTTCGGCCGGGCGTGCAGGCGCTCCGAACCGGGCAGGATCGCTTGTTTGAGAAGACGCTTTTCCGCGAGGTCGGGCTTGCGGTGCCCGAGTTCGCGTGCGCGTCATCCGCGGGCGAGCTGCGCGAAGCGGTGGCGAAGGTTGGCGTGCCGTGCGTGGTCAAGTCCAGGCGCATGGGGTATGACGGCAAAGGGCAAGCGGTCCTTCGCGATGCGTCCCCGGCGGCGGTGGATGCGGCGTGGGCGTCGATCGGAGCGGGGGATCCGGGCGTGGTCGCGGAAGCGTTTGTGACCTTTGCGCGGGAGCTTTCGATCCTGGCGGTGCGCGGTGTGGATGGATCGACGGCGGCCTACCCGCTGGTGCAGAACCGCCACGAGGGCGGGATTCTCCGCCGATCGATCGCGCCCGCTCCGGACGTGGAGCCGGCGCTCCAGCAGGCGGCCGAGGGGTACGCGCGTGCGATCATGGAAAGGCTCGGGTATGTGGGCGTGCTCGCGATCGAGTTCTTCGAGGTGGCCACGCCGCGCGGGCCGATCCTGATGGGGAACGAGATGGCTCCGCGGGTGCACAACAGCGGGCACTGGACGATCGAGGGCTCCGTCTGCTCGCAGTTTGAGAACCACGTGCGGGCGGTCGCGGGCCAGCCCATCGGCCCGACGGCGATGGCATGCGGAGCGGCGGTGATGGACAACCTGATTGGCGTGCCGCGCGCGGCCGCAGACGCCCTGCTCGGGCGTCCGGGCGCGTGTGTTCATTGGTACGGCAAGGACCCCAAGCCGGGCCGCAAGGTCGGCCATGTCACGGCCCGCGGCGCCAGCTTGGCTGACGCGGCGGATGTTCTGGGGGATCGAGCTCCTCGGCCCTGATCAGCAGCCGGCTTCGTAAACCTCCTTGAAGCCGTCGTAGTCGAAGAAGTCCAGGAAGCCGTCGCGGTTGAAGTCCGCTCGCATGTCGCCGGTCTCGTAGGCCCAGCCGAAATCGTCGTAGTCGAAGAAGTCCAGGAAGCCGTCGAGGTTGAAGTCGGCAAAGCACGGGATCGGCAGTGGCGTGAGCACGAAGACGTCCGTCGTGCCCAGGGCGTTGCCGCGGTTGAAGACGAACAAGCGGCCCGTGTTGCGGTCGTTGGCGATGGCCGAGATCCAGAGCTGCGAGTTCGAGCCGTGGAGCGGGAACGTCTTGGCGCCCGGCGTGGGGACGCTGGACAGACGCTCGCGAGTGATGAAGCGGCTCCGCACGTCGTAGGCTTCGATCGCGGGGTTGGCGCTGTCAGTCCCGACCAAGATGGTGGTCTGGAACTCAAAGAGGCGAGGGAACTGCGCCCAGGGCTCGAGGCAGCTGATCGAGACGGGGAGGCCCGCCATCGACTGGTCGCGGCTTCGGGCGACGTAGAACGCCGGGCCGGTGCGGCCGAATCGGTTGAAGATGGTGCACGCGGAGACGGGAGCCCGCCAGATCGTGAAGAACGAGTTGGTTCCGGGGACGTACGCGGCGTCCTCGGTCGAGGTGTTGGGCACGTTGATCGGGAAGCCGTTGTCCGTGCTGGGGCCCCAGATGATCGGATCGCCGGTCTGGATGTCGAAAGCCCGAAGCCAGTTGTTCGAGGTGGAGACGACGAGGTTGCCCCCGGCTCCGAGGCCCTGATCGCTGGTATTGATGGTCACGCCGCGCGGCTCGAGGTCGTAGCCCATGGTGGAGGTGTCGCCTGCGACGAGGGTCCGCGTGTGGGACAAGCCGGTGACCAGGCCGGTGGGCCCGAGATTGACCTCGGCTTCGATGACGTAGTTCTTGTACGAGTACGGTGCGACGTTCTGCTGGGTGTTGCTCGTCAGGATGAGGACGCCGCGTTCCTGATCGAAGGTGGCTCCGGAGACGCCCCAGAGTTGGCAGGTTCGCCCCGGGGTTCGCCGATCGGGGAACGAAATGTGCGCGTTGTAGTCAAATCGCTGGAGGACGTACTCCTGATCGAAGAGGAAAATGCGCCCGAGCTCGTCCGCCGTCGCTGGCTTCGTCAGCGCGACAAGGACCACAAGGGCGCCCACAAGGGGTCCGAACAAACGACTCAGAATTGGATGCAAACTCAATCTCCAGTCGGACGATGGGGGACGCACCCCTCCACCCTTTGTGAAAAGAACTGTCGGGTCAGGAAGAACCTCTGCAGTTGCCGATCCTTTCGAATGAGGGAAAGTTTAACCGACTCTCACGCGTGGCACAACCCCGAACCTCTCGCGAAAGTCGCAGGTAAAACCCCCAAACCGCTTCCGTGTAACCGACCCTCCGTTGGTGTACGCTTTCCCGGCCAACCGCCGAATTCCGGTCGGCCCGCAACAAGGAGCTCCCTGGTGATCCAAACAGTACCCGTTCTTCGCGCTCTTTCGGTCTGCACGCTTCTCCTGCTTGCGGGGGGTGTTGCCGGCTGTGCCGGTTCCGGTTCGGGTGCAGCGACGGGCGACGACACCCTTTTGACCGAAATCAGGAATCTGACCGCTTCGGCGCGGGACAAAGTCTTCCCGGCTCTGGTGAACATCCGGGTGGTGACGGTTTCGTACTACGGCGGGCAGGAGAACAAGGGTGGCGGCAGCGGTTCGGGCACGATCATCTCGCCCGAGGGGCTGGTGGTGACCAACGCTCACGTTACCAGCGACGGGAAGAAGTTCTTCTGCACGCTCGCCGACAAGCAGGAGATCACGGCCACCATGGTCGGCGAGGACCCCGCGACCGACCTGGCCGTGCTCAAGCTCAACCTGAACGAGCTCAAGCCGGGGACCACGCTCGCGACGGCCTCGTGGGGGAACTCCGACGAGCTGCAGGTGGGCGACAATGTTCTGGCGATGGGGTCGCCGTTCTCGCTTTCGCGGAGCGTGACGCTCGGCATTGTGAGCAACACCAGCCGGGTTTTCACCTCGGGCTTCGGCAGCGAGGATGTTGACGAGATGGAGCTTGATTACGGGCAGTCCACGGGGAACTACACGCGTTGGATCCAGCACGATGCGCTGATCAATCCGGGCAACTCGGGCGGCCCGCTCGTCAACATGAAGGGCGAGATCGTCGGGGTCAACACGCGCGGCGGGTCGGGCATGGGCTTTGCAAGCCCGGCTTCCCTCGTCCGCGAGGTGGTCGCCGAACTGATCGCCAACGGCCAGGTCACACGGAGCAACGTCGGCATGTCCTTCAAAGCGATCTCCAAGACGGGGATCAAGGAGGGCGTGCTCGTCAACTCCGTCAACAAGGACGGCCCGGCCGCCAAAGCCGGCGTGAAAGCCGGTGACGTCATCGTCAAGATCAACGAACAAGCGACGACCGTCAGGTTCGCCGAGGAGATTCCGCCGCTTCTCAAGCAGATCGCGAGCACGCCGGTGGGCGGAACGGTGAGCTTCACGGTCGTGCGTGACGGCCAGACGCTGACAATCCCGGTCGTGACGGACAAGCAGCTTCGCGAGATTGGTGACGAAACGCTTCTCCGCGGCTGGGGCCTCTCGATCGCCGAGATCACCGAGACGATCGCACGCAACCGCAGGCTTGCGAACCGCGATGGCGTGCTCATCACCGGAAGCAAGTCCGGCAGCCCCACCGACCTCGCCGAGCCCAAGCTTCAGGGTGGCGACATCCTCAAGGAGATCGACGGCAAGCCGGTGCGCACCTTCAAGGAAGCCGTCGAGATCTACCGGTCCATCATGAACGTGAGCAGCCCGGACAAGATCCCCGAGTTCGTCCTGCTCCGCGTCGATCGCCGTGGGCAGGACCAGGTCACGCTGATCAAGCCCCGCCCGCAGAAAAAGGAGGATGAAGCTCCCGAGCTTCCCAAAGCGTGGCTTGGCGTTGAAAGCCAGCCCGTCTTTCGCGATCTGGCCAAGCGCCTGACGACCGACGGCACGGCCGGGTACCGCGTCACGAAGGTCTATCCGGGCACGATCGCGGCGTCCGCGGGCCTCAAAGCCGGGGACATCATCACCGCGATCAACGACCAGAAGATGGCTCCGCGCGGCACACAGGACGCCGGCCAGCTTCAGCGGGCCGTTCGCCAGTTCAAGACCGACGAGAAAGTCACGATCAAGGTCGTGCGAGAGGGCAAGCCCGAGACGCTCGCCGTCAACCTTGAGAAGACGCGTCTCTCCGCGGCGGAAGCCAAGCGCGATGAGAACAAGGACTTTGAGCTTTCCGTCCGCGATGTCACTTTCTTTGACCGCGATGAGGCGCAGTGGGATGACTCGGTCAAGGGTGTGCTGGTGACCAGCGTCGAGAACGTCGGCTGGGCCGGGCTCGCGGGCGTGCAGGGCGGCGACCTGATCCAGAAGATCGCGGGGACCGAGATCTCCGGCGTGGATGACTTCCGGAAGGTGATGGATCGCCTCGCGAAGGAGCAGCCCGAGCGGGTCGTCTTCGTCGTGCTCCGGTACAACCGGACGGCGTTCCTCTTCGCCGAGCCGGAGTGGAAGCCCAAGACCAAGGACGAAGCCCAGGCCGCGACGCCGAAGTGACCGCTCGTTTGTTCAGGATGGCCCCGGAAAACGCGGTTGATCGGCCCCGCCGGCGACCGAGACCCACCTACCATGCGGGCCGCCGGCGCGCGCCGGTGTGAGCCGCGGAACCCCGCGTCGCGCCGATGCGCGGCCCGGAAGGAAAGGACCCTTATGAAAGCTTGGCATCTCGCAACCCTCGTCGCTGTCGCCGGCGGCCTCTTCGCCTTCGCTCCGGCTTCCACGACCGCCGTCACGACCTCGGCCGCTCCCGCGGCGGTGGCGGATGACGGCGAGATCTACGGCAAGCTCGTCAAGGAGCGCGGCGACGCGATCGTGACGATCAAGTACATCCTCAAGGAAGAGGACAGCGAAGCCGAGGAGGAAGTCCAGGGCGTCATGATCGAGGAGTCAGGGCTGGTCCTCACCTCCAACTACTTCATGGGCGGGTTCCCTGAGTCCATCAAGCAGATGATGGGCGGGAACCGCAAGCCTCTGGAGATCAAGGTCATGATCAGCGGCGACCAGGAAGGCGTGGACGCCACCCTCATCGCCCGCGACAGCGAGCTCGACCTCGCGTGGCTCCAGATCACCAACAAGGACAACAAGAAGTTCGCGTTCGTCGACATCAACAAGCCGGTCGACGCCGTCATGGGCGACCGCGTGCTCACCATCGAGCGCCTCTCCAAGTCCAACGATCACGCCCACATCGTCAACGAGTCCCGCATCCGCTCGCTGATCACCAAGCCGCGCAAGCTCGCCATCCCCGGCAGCGAACTCGGCACCTCGATCGGCATGCCGGTCTTCAACGGCAAGGGCGAGTACATCGGAATGTCCACCCTCCAGCTCCCCAGCCGCGAGGAGATGCAGGCCGACCAGAGCAGCCAGTTCGCCCAGATGCGCCGCGTCCGCGGCGCCATGATCCTCCCCGGCGAGGACGTCGTGAAAGCCACGGCCGCCGCGAAGGAACAGGCCAAGAGCGGCAAGCCCGTCGATGAGGAGCCCGCCGCCGCTCCCGCCGGCCCCGAAACGCCCGCCGGTGAAGCCAAGCCCGAAGAGCTCAAGCCCGAGACCCCCAAGCCCGAAAGCCCCAAGTAAAGCTCCAGGTACGGCTTGAGGTGAAGCTTCAGGCAGAGCTTCTCCGCCCGATCCGCTCATGTTCATCGACAGGCCTCTCCCACCCGGGGGAGGCCTGTTCTGTATGATGACGCGATGATCTTCCACATCGGACAGCACGAGGTCGACACGGTCAAGGTCCGGGCCTGGGTGAACTCATCGCGCGGACGGACCGTCGCGTTCTGGCTCACCGCGGCGGCGGTCGTCCTTCTGCCGCTGATGGCGTGGTGGGCGTTCGGCGGTTCCGGTCGAAAGGTCGACGACGGCACCAAGGTCGTCCTCTATACCACGGCGGATGAGCCGCTGGTGCAGAAGGTCGTCGATGCCTTCAAAACCCAGACCGGCGTCGATGTCAGGATCGTGACGGACACCGAAGCGACGCGCGGATCGCTCGCGCTGAGGCTTGAGTCGGAGAAAGCCTCCCCGCGAGCCGACGTGTGGTGGTCGAGCGAAGTGGTCGGGACGATCAAGCTCGCCCAGAGCGGAGTCCTCGCGCCCTGGGCGAGCAAAGCGGAAGTCACCGTGCCCGGCGGCTGGCCCAAGCATCTCCGCCCCGCGGACCGCAAGTGGTACGGGTTCGCCCAGCGGGCCCGCGTCATCGCTTTCAACACCGGTCAGTTGAACAAAGCTCGCGCTCCGATGAGGATGCGAGACCTGCTCAGGCCCGACCTTGCCGGCAAGGTCGGCATCGCGGATCCGCACTTTGGCACGACGCGGTCGCACATGGCGTACCTCTATCACATCGCGGGGGAAGCCGAGTTCCGCGCGTGGTTCCAGGCGCTGCGGGCCAACCGCGTCCAGATCCTCGCGAGCAACTCGGCGGTGGTGCAGGCTCTGGGCCGCGGCGACATCGCCGTCGGATTGACCGATACCGACGATGTATGGGTCGGGCAGCGCGAGAAGTGGCCGGTCGATCTGGTGTACGAGGGCGCCGACACGCTGCGCGAGACGACCATGATCAAGCAGAAGCCGGGAACCGGGCTGATCCCGAGCCTGGGTACGCTGGTGCTTCCCAACACGGTTGGGCGGGTGCTGGCTTCGCCGAACGCGACCGCCGGCAACAAGCTCGCGGACTTCCTGCTTTCGCCCGAGGTGGAGCAGATGCTCGCCGAGAGCGAAAGCCGCAACGTGCCCATCCGGCCGGATCTGGCGAAAAAGTTCAAGGACCTCGCCATCCCCACCCCGGCCGAGGTGGACTACGCCAAGGTCGCCGAAGCCGAGGAAGCCGCGATCCGCATCATCGATGAGATTCTGGGTAAGTAGCGGTTCGGGAGCGACTTCCGGCCGGTCCCTATCATCCCCTTATGCCCATGGCCGCCACCCGAGACGACATCCGCACGCTCATCGCCCGCGAGATCAAGGACCTCATCGAGATCCGCCACGACCTCCACCAGCACCCCGAGCTGAACTACGAGGAAGTGCGCACGAGCGGCGTGGTCCAGCGGCAACTCGCCCGCCTCAACATCCCGTTCCGGGACGGCGTGGCCAAGACCGGCGTGGTCGCTCGCCTCGCCGCGACGACCCCCGAGGGGGACAAGCTTCCCGCGATCGCGCTCCGGGCCGACATGGATGCGCTCCCGATCATGGAGCAGACAGGCAAGCCGTACGCGAGCTGCATCCCGGGCAAGATGCACGCGTGCGGGCACGACGGCCACACCACGATGCTGATCGGTGCCGCGCGGGTGCTCGCGGCGATGCCGCACCGGCCGAGGCCGGTCGTGTTCGTGTTCCAGCCGGCGGAAGAGGGCGGCGCCGGCGGGCAGCGGATGTGCGAGGAGGGCGCGCTGGAGGGTGTGGGCGAGATCCACGGCCTGCACGGCTGGCCGACGTACCCTGTCGGGCACGTCGCGACGCGCGTGGGCCCGCTTTTGGCGAGCGTGGATGACGTGGAACTGACCGTGCGCGGCGTGCAAAGCCACGGGGCCTATCCGCACCAGGGATTCGACTGCATCACGGCGACGGCGCAGATCGTCACGGCGATGCAGACCATCGCGAGCCGAAACGTCAGCCCGCTTGATTCGGTCGTGGTGACCTGCGGCGAGATCAAAGCCGGCACGGCGAACAACATCATCCCCGAATCGTGCTGGACGCACTGGACCGTGCGCACGCTGAAGGATTCGACCCGCGCGCTCGCCAAGCAGCGGTTCATCCAGATCGCCGAGTCGATCGCGGCCGGGCTTGGCTGCAAAGCCGACGTCACGTACCGCGAGAGTTATCCGGTGACGCACAACGATGCGCACTTGGTGGGTGAGTTCTTCAAGATCGCGAAAGCGGCGCTCGGCGAAGGGCGCGTGGGCGAGGTCGATCAGCCGACGATGGGCGGTGAGGATTTCAGCTATTACGGCCAGCGGGTGCCGGCGTGCTTCTTCTTCCTGGGCTTGCGGCCGGAGGGGATGGATCGCTCGCCGACGCTTCACCAGCCGGACTTTGACTTCAACGACGCGGCGATCCCGACGGGGGTCGAGATGTTCGTGCGGCTCGCGACACGGTTCTGAGCAAAGCCCGGCCGGATGCCGAACAAAACTTAAATTACCCAGTTTGACAAACCGACCAGGTTGCGGCCATAATCCGCACCACTGATTTCACGCGCGGCGGCTGGGTCGTCGCGAGGACGGTCTCTCTCTTCTCCCTCCGGGCGGCCGCACGCGTCAGCGTGCGGCCGCTCCACTTTTGCGGCGGGTGCGTGGAGAGCGGTTCACTTGCGGAGGAGGCGTTCGTAGACGCTGATGGACTGGGCGGCGATGGCGGGCCAGGTGTAGCGGGCGGCGACGAGGTCGTGGCCGCGGGCGCCCATGGCTTGCCCTTCGTGCGCGGGCATGCGGAGGATCTTGAGGAGTGCGGCGGCGGTGGCGGGGGCGCTGAGCGGCACGACGAAGCCGGCTTTCACCTCGTCGACATCGGGGAAGTGGCACTGGTCGGAGATGACGACGGGGCAGCGGCAGCCGAGGGCTTCGGTGACGGCCATGCTGAAGCCTTCCTGGCGGCTTGCGAGGCAGAAGACGCTTGCGTCGCGGAAGACGGCGAGTTTGTCGGTGCCGAAGAGCGGGCCGGTGAGGTGGACGCGATTGGCGAGGCCGAGTCGCTGGATCTGCGAGCGGAAGGGGGCTTCCGCGCCGCCGTCGGGGCCGGCGACGACGAGGCGGGCATTGGGCATGTCCTTGACGACGAGCGCGAACGCTTCGGCGAGAACGTCGAGGCCCTTCTTGTGATGGAGGCGTGAGAGGAAGAGGATGTAGGGGTCCGAACCGAGCTCGGGGTGTTTGGCTCGGAAGGTGCCGGCGGGGGGAAGGGGCGTCACTTCCTCGAGGAAGATGCCGTTGGGGATGACGATGGGCTCGGGCTTGAGCTTGAGTGGCGCGAGCAAGCGGCCCTCGTCGGCGTTGAGCACGTGGAGGAAAGCAGCGCCGTTGAGGAAAGACCGGTGCGTCAGCGCGAGGGAGACCTTCTTCTTGATGGACTTGAGGAGGCCCTGCTGGTTGAGGGACCAGGGGTCGAGCATGCCGTGAGGCACGACGGCGTAGGGGACGCCGGAAGCACGTGCTTTGGAAGCGGCGGTGACGAGGATCGAATCCCAGACGCCGTGAAGGTGGAGGACATCGAAGGATTTGAGGTTGGCATCAAGCCACGCGGCGAGCTTGGGCTCGGGGATCTCGTGGCGCTTGACCAGGCCGAACCCGGGAATGGCGTCAAACGCGGGACCGCGCGAGCCGGCGGGATGGTGGAGGACCGAGACGTCGTGGCCGCCGGGCGCGTTACCGGCCCCCGCCGCGCGCATGGAAGCTTGGGCCGCCGCCAGCCGTGAAACGACGGCGGGGGGGCCTCCTTCATAGGGGTCGAGGCGGCGGATGACGTGGAGGATTCGCATGAGAAGCGGGACGCCCGCGTGCGGCGATTGTTCGCAGGCTACAGCCGTCAGTCCTCCCGGGCCGCCCGCCGGACCCCTGAAACTTGCAACGTCCCGGAAACCGCTTCCGTGACGCCGCGCCGACATGTATCGCCCCGTGACGGGGGGTGACTCGTCGATTATCCTTCATTTCCTCGCCCGCCGCTTCGGGTCTGGACGGCGGGGCCCTGTTATCTTGATCCAGGCGATCGCATCCGCCGCGATCGGGTTGCGGTCGGGGTGAGAGGGTTGATCGCTGTTGGGCGGCGTTCTGGCAATTCCACTTCCATTTGAAGCGATGCGTGAGCTCTTCGCGGAAGAAGAGCTTGGGCAGCTTTTCGATCTGGCGGTCCCTGATGCGACGGCCGAGGCATGGGCGGGGTTTCTTTCGGGCGTGGTTCCGCTTTATGCGTATCGGTTCGCGTGGCTCACCGAGGAGGGTGAGCGGGCGGAGCCGCTGCCAGCGGATGGGTTGGGTGTGATCGTAAAGGGCGGCTCGGACGACGGACCGTGGCCATCGCTCAGGCTTGATGTGCTCGGGCTTGAGATGGTGGTTCACTTCTACGGACCGGACTTCATCGAACTCTCCGGACCGTCGCGCGACGTGAATGCGGAGCGGTACGCGGGATTGGCGGAGCTGATGGTTCGGATGGGCGAGTCGATGGGCTGTGATGTCTTTCTGACGCACGAGTCGTACGAAGACGCAAGCGAGATGGTGTACGAGGTGGCGGAGGGGCGATTTCGCAAGCCGCGGCACGGCGAGGGGCCGGGGGGTGCGGTGCGAGAAGAGGTGCTTCGCGGCTTCTACGTGGCCGCCGCCAAGCTTGCCGGGAAGGACCTTGCGACTGAGACCCCGCTCATCGCGATCGCCGCTCGCGAGGTTGAGATGATCCGTCGCGGGCACACGACCCTGACGCTTCAGGACGAACTTCGGATGGACGAGCGGGGCGAGATCGCGAGCTTTCTTTCACTCGCGCAGGGAATCCTCCGGCCGCCGCCGGGGCTTGATCCGGAAGTATGCCGCCGCGGGTATGTGCGAGATCTCAGCCGTTTGGTGAACGTTGCCGCGGCTCGGAAGCTTGGGTTCACGGGCGATGAGGAATCGCGGCGTGGTGGCCTACGGTGAGGCATTCCCTGAGGAACAAGCTTGTGAGAAACGCCGTGAACATGTCGTGGGTGGTTTGGATGTCGTTTTGGATTGCGGCGATCGCCGCGCCGTCGGTCACGCGGGCGCAGGAGACGCATCGCGATGCGGGGTTGGGCGTGACGGTCACGATTCCGGCGGATTGGAAGGTTGCGCCGAGGGAGGTTGTCGAGGAAGCGAACGCTTCGATCCGCCAGAGCATGGGGGCGCAGGCTCCGGTGTATGCGGCGGCGCTCGCGCCGGCGAAGCCGGACGGGAGCTATGCGCTGCTTCAGTCGCTGCCGTGGAAGGGGACGCCGAGCTATGAGGAGATCGAGCGTTCGCTTGGGATGAAGCTTCAGGATGTGGATGAGAAGACGCGTCAGGCGATGGGGAGCATGGTGCGGGAGATGAGCATCGGCGAGGGGTCGCTTGATCGTGAGCGGGGGCGGTTCGTGTTCAAGACGGACGTGACGGCGCCGGACGGGACGCGGGTGCTCGGCGTGTCGTACGGGTTCTTGACGGCGAACGGGTCGTTCATGCTTCACTGTTACGCGCCGGCGGCGGGGTTCGACGCCCGGCTTGCGTCGTTTGAGAGCATGGCGGATGGCGTGGTGGTGGATGCGGGGTCGGCGTTTGTGGCGAAGAAGACGGGGTTTGACTTCAGCCGCACGCTGGTGACGGCGGCGATCGGGGGCGGGCTTGGGATTGTGGCGGCGGTGGCGGCGAAGATGGCGAAGAAGAAGTGAGGGGGTTTGGGTGAGATCTGGGGGGCGGGAGCGAGGGTGGTCCGGGGTCTATGATTGAGCGTTCGCTCGGGGCGCGAGCCTGAGGTGGTTTCGGAGCGTGATGCTCCGGGATTCAGGCTTGCTGAGATGCACCCGTTGAACCTGATCCGGTTCGCACCGGCGGAGGGAAGCGAGCTTGCGGCGTGTCCCTTTCGGGGCATTCGAGCGAGCGCGTTGAACCTGTCTGGCGAGCCGACGAGGAGGCTTGCCGATGTCGATTCTTGATCGCGCCACGTCTGACGGAACCCCCCTTGCTGGCGCTGCGGGCTCGTCGGAGCGTGTTCGGTTTCTTCCTCCTCTCCGTGGTGGGATGAACCCCGGCCGCACGGGCGGGGTGACGACGCCCGGAAGCTTCGCGAACGCTCCTGACCTTGGCGGGCCGCTGATGTTCTCTTCGCCGGATGCTCCGGGCATGCCGGCGCCGAGCGCGAAGACGGCGTGGGACTTCCTGTCCGAGGGGTGGAGCGTGCGGACGATGCCGGCGGGGACCAAGCTTGACGGGTACTGCGAAGCTCCGTGCTTTGAGGGGTCGCACCCGTCGGTGACGTTCGCGACGGCGAAGGGCGAGATTCTCGAGGTGCGGTACCCGAAGAATTTCACGCCGGTGACGCAGCTTGAGTGGGCCCGGCTGGGCCGCGTGACGCCGCAGATGAAGCGTGTGGCCGAGCGCGAGCCGCACTTTGATGAGCTTTCGGGCGGCAGGGGGGCCGAAGCGGTGCGCGATGAGATCGCGGCGGGCCGCTTGGTGATTCCCGCGAACATCAACCACCTGAAGTACAAGCTTGATCCGATGGCGATCGGCCGGGCGAGCAAGACGAAGGTCAACGCGAACATGGGTGCTTCGCCGGTCTCGTCGGGGACGGAGGAAGAGGTTGAGAAGCTCAAGTGGGCGGAGAAGTGGGGGGCGGACACGGTCATGGATCTGTCGACGGGCGGGGATCTGGATGCGTGCCGCGACGCGATCATCCGCAACAGCACGGTGCCGATCGGGACGGTGCCGATCTACTCGATGATCATCGGGAAGAAGATCGAGGACCTGGATTGGCCGACGATCGAGGCTTCGCTGCACCATCAAGCCAAGCAGGGCGTCGATTATTTCACGATCCACGCGGGCGTGCGGCGGGCGCACCTCAAGCATGTGAAGAACCGGCTGATCGGGATTGTGAGCCGCGGCGGGAGTCTCCTGGCGAAGTGGATGCTGGTCCACAACCAGGAGAACATCATGTACACGCGGTGGGAGGACATCTGCAAGATCCTCCGGCAGTACGACGTGACGTTCTCGATCGGCGATGGCCTGCGGCCGGGCGGTTTGGCGGACGCGACGGACGCGGCGCAGATCGCGGAGCTTGAGACGCTTGGCGAATTGACCGAGCGGGCGTGGAAGCAGGGTGTGCAGGTGATGATCGAGGGGCCGGGGCACGTGCCGTTTGATCAGATCGAGTGGAACGCGAAGGTGCAGCGGACGCTTTGCCACGGGGCGCCGTTCTATGTGCTTGGGCCGCTGGTGACGGACATGTTCCCGGGGTATGACCACATCACGAGCTGCATCGGCGCGACGGCGATGGCGTACCACGGGGCGGCGATGCTGTGCTATGTGACGCCGAAGGAGCATCTGGGCTTGCCGAAGAAGGACGATGTGAAGCAGGGATGCATCGCGTACAAGATCGCGGCGCATGCGGCGGACGTGGCCTTGGGGATTCCCGGGACGCGGGACCGGGATGATGAGTTGACGAAGGCGCGGGCGGCGCTGAACTGGGAGAAGCACTTCGAGCTGAGCTTTGATCCCGACACGGCCCGGGCGTACCACGATGAGGATTTGGACGTCGATACGGACTTCTGCGCGATGTGCGGGCACGACTGGTGCTCGGTGCGCATCAGCAAGGAGATCCAGGAGTTCATGAGCGGGAAAGCGGAGGGGTTCGAGCGCGGGAAGCCTGTGAAGTCGGCCGCTCTGACGCCCGAGCAGCAGGAGATCCTCGAGAAGCGGGGCGTTTTGTCGCCTGATGAGATCCACAAGCTTGCGAGCAAGACGAAGAAAGCGGTGGGCGCGGAGAAGCCGGGGGACAAGGCTTCGTGCCACAGCGATTACGTTGATCCGGAGACGGCCAAGCAACTGCACCGGGAGAAGACCGGGGCGGTGCTGGTGCAGGTCGATGTACGGCCGGCGCTCGGGATTGCGAAGGAAGATCGGGTGGTCTGACGAAGCGTCCGGGATCGCGGGGTTTCGCAACTCTTTTGGGTGATTGTGGTTATATTGGGCAAGCCGCCACGAGCGCGGCCGTGGTTCGTAATTCTCCAAGGAGGTCATCATGCGCGGGATGCTCAAGCGATTGGTCGGGGCGGCGGCTTTGGCGCTGTGCGCGGGCTTTGCGGTGAGCGTCCAAGCTCAGGATCAGCCGGCGGCCGATCCGGCGGCGATCGAAGCGGCGGAGCGGGCCGCGCAGCAGATGGAGGAGATGTTCGAGGACATGCCCATGGACTTCAACCCCGCGGGGATGACGTCCGGGGAAGGGGTCTTCGGCGCGATGTTCGGCCCGAGCGTCACGAAGGCCGACTTCAAGATGTTCATCAAGATCCTGGCTCTTGACAAGGATCAGACGGAAGCGGCCGAGACCGTGTACGCCCAGCGGCTTGAGAACTACGAAGCCAAGGGCAAGCCGATGCAGGAGCTGATGGTCAAGGCTTTCAAGGATCTGGGCGAATCGATCGGTCGGGGAGAAGGCCCCAAGGACCCGGAGAACGTCGAGGAGCTGAAGAAAGCCGCTCTGGAGATTCAAGCCGAGCGGGAAGCGATGGCCAAGGGCGTGATGGAGGACCTGAAATCGCTCGCGACGACGGCGCAGCTTGAGCAGTGGCCGAAAGTCGAGATGGCCGAGCGGCGGAACGTGCTGATGCGATCGCAGGTTCTGATGATGGCGCCGGGTTCGCTGGTGGATGTTCGCGCGACGATCGAGGGGACGCTCGCGAAGAAGGGGATGGAGCAACCGGGAGAACTGCAGGCCAAGCACGTCGTGCAGGCGCTCGAGTCGCTGGATTTCGCTTTGGATGAACTGGCGAGGATCGTCGCGCCGCTTGATTCGAAGATGCGAGCCATCGGCATGAACAACGAGCCGACGGAGGAAGAAACCCAGGACATGATGAAGATGATGGGCGAGGCTTCGCAGGTCGCCGAGCGCGTCCGGAAAGCCAATGAGATCGCGGTGAACGCCATCGCTTCGGTGCTTCCCGATGTGACGAAGGTTGCGTTCATGGAGGACTTCAACGCTCGGGCGTACCCCGCGATCTATCGCGTGATGCACAGCGAACGTCTGCTCGAGGCGGCTTCCGCGATGACAGACCTGACGGATGAACAGCGGGAGAAGATCAAGCAGATACGGGAGGAGCATGCCGCGAAGTTCAAGGAGCTGCGGCCGAAAGCCGTCGAGCGGATGATCGAGCAGCAGAGTGTGCAAGCGGATTTCATGGGAGCGAAGGACGAAGAGTCCCGCGCCAAGGTGATGGAACGGATGAACAAGCTCTATTCGTCGGAGAACCCACGCGACAAGATGCGGGAAGCGGACAAGGAGGTCGTCAAGACCGTCCGCGGGCTCCTGACCGAGGCACAGCGGGAGAAGCTTCCCAAGCGTCCGCGCCCGAGCTTGCCGTTTGACATCAAGCCGGCGGGGGATGACGGGTCGAAGTGAGTGGAAGTGAACGCGGACTCGAGACCGACATCGTCGCCATGTTCATTCTGTGGCTATGACATGCGCGGTCTGCAGGGTCAGTGCCCCGAGTGCGGGCGCCCGGTTCAGCGGTTTACGGATCGTGCGCGAGAGGTTGTGAGGCTGGCCAATTCGTACGCGATGACGACCAATCTCTGGACGTCATCCAACCGATCGTTGTTGGCCTTGCTGTTTTCGGCTCACTCGCGATCCATCGAACCATGTCACGTGCTGGTCGCCATCATTCGCGGGCCGCGGGGTGTCGCGTATCACGCCCTCGTTTCGCTGAAGGTGGATCTGGCTCGTATGGTGCGAGAGTTGGCGTCCGGCGGGTCGTTCTCGGTGGACACCGAGACTGATGACCGTGACAAGCTTTCTCTGAGTGCGGCTTCACAGCGTGTGGTTTCGGACGCGGTGGAGGAGGCCTTTGGGTTGGGACAGACGTGGGTTGGAACGGAACACCTTTTGCTGGCGTTGACGCGCACGTCCGATCTCGTCGTGAAACGAGTGCTCGGAGCCCAGCGTGTCGACCACGAGACGGTCAAGCGGTTTGTGCAGAACAACGCCGACGCTCTCGTTCAGGTTCCTGTGAAGCCGGATGAGTCCGACGGCACCTCGGCGTGGAACGTCGAGGTGCGCGGCGCGTATTCGATCGAGCTTTCGGAGACCGAGCTGCGCGAGATCGCGAAGGCTCGGTACGGCGTTGAGGACCCTCGGACGCTTGAGACCGTCGCGAATGAAGCGGCGTCGCTCGAGATTGTTGAGCTTGGTCTCGGGCACGGGGTCGAGGTCGAGCCGCTCTCCTTCATGCGTGCGGCTGAATCCTCTGCGGCTATTCGGCAGAGTCCGGTGATCTTCGCTCGGAACTTCAAGTCTCACGGCACCCATCTCGTCAATGATCGGCAACCATCGGCGAGTGGCCCGAGCGCTCTGCGGTGTGTGCTCCGCGGCGTGGGCTCGGACCGTCGGTTGGTGGGGGGTGCGGGGAGTGAGATCGTGCTTCCCGTCGCGACGGAGTGGTCTGATGTGATTCGCGATGTGATGATCCAGGATGTGACGTTCTATCTCTGCACGGGCTCGCGGCCCGTCGATCCCGTGCCAGAAGCGAAGAGTTCGAAGGCCACGAGGATTGTGACGACCGTCCTCATGGACATCGCCCAGGGCTGCCTGGGGCAGATCATCGGGATTGTGTTGATCGTGCTTTTCATCTGGGCCCTCGGCCGGTGGTTCTAGTTGCCGAGGTATCCTGTCGTCGCGTGTCGAAGAAGCGATTCTCACCTACCCTCTACGCATGACCACCTACCTCGTCACCGGAGCCAGTCGCGGGATTGGCTTGGAGCTTGTGAAACAGCTTGCGGCAAAGCCCGGGGCGGTCGTCATTGGGACGGCCCGGAGCGTGGCGAAGCTGCCGGAGGATGCGGGCTTGCTGCAGGGCGTGCGATGGGTTGAGCTCGATGTGTCGGACTGGGGAAGCATCGAGAGCTTGCCCGAGCGACTTGGCGGTGTGGACGCGATCGATGTGCTCATCAACAACGCGGGGGTGAGCAGCCCGGCGCGGCTGCTTGCGGATGTCACGGGGCCGGAGCTTGAGCGGGTGTTCCGGGTGAACACGTTCGCGCCGCTGCTTGTGACCAAAGCTCTGCTGCCCAAGCTTGTCGCGGGATCCCGCAAGCTGGTGCTGAACATCACGAGCCAGCTCGGGAGCATCGCGAACAACACCGGCGGGTCGAGCTATGCGTATCGGGCGAGCAAGACGGGGCTGAATCAGCTCACGGTGAGCCTAGCAAATGAGCTTCGGCCCAAGGGCGTCACGTGCATCATGGCTCACCCGGGATGGGTGCAGACGGACATGGGCGGGAAGGAAGCGACGTTGACACCGGAGGTGTCGGTGCGCGGCTTGGTGGGCATCGTCGACCGGGCGGAACTGTCGATGTCGGGGCGGTTTTTGAACTACGACGGGTCCGCTCTGCCGTGGTGAGGTTGGCGGTGGCGAATCGGGCGAGGGTTGGTTTTCCGCGACGTACACTGACTCCATGGCGAAGAAGCCCGCGATCTCGAGAACGTACGAGACACAGGTTCTCAGCGACCCGGACGGGTCGTCGATGACGGCGATCGCCGTTCCGTTTGATGCCAAGGAGGTCTTCGGCAAAGCGAGGGCTCCGGTGGTCGTCCGCGTCGAGGGAAAGTCGAGAACCGGGCATGAGTTCCGATCCACGGTGTGTGTCATGGGTGGTGAGCGGTTTGTCCCGCTTCGCGGGAGCAACCGCGAAGCTTCCGGCGTCGTCGCGGGCGAGCGCGTCACGGTCACGCTCACGCTTGATGACAAGCCGCGGGTGGTGAAGCCGCCCGTCGACCTTGCGCGGGCGCTCCGCGAAGCCGGAACGGGGGCCGTGGATGCGTGGAAAGCGATGAGTTTCACCCATCAGCGGGAGCATGTCGAAGCGATCGAGCAAGCGAAGAAGCCGGAGACGCGCGAGCGGCGCGTTCGGGCGTGTGTCGAGATGGTGCTGAGCAAGTCCGCGGCTTTGGATCGCAAAGCCCGGCCGGTTCGCAAAGCAAGGAGCAAAGCATGAGCAGGATGTCCTGGGCGGCGGCGTCGGTTGTGGTCGTGGTGGCGGGGCTCGCGTCGTGTGTGACGGTGAATCAGACGCCGAGCGGTCCGGTTGAGATTCTGCGTCCGAACGCGGTCACGATGAAGGGCAAGCCGATGACGCTTGAGGGCACGGGTCGGGCGGTCGTGGGTCGGCCCGCGCCGGACTTTTCGGCGATGGCGAACGACATGGACGAGAAGCGGCTGAGCGACTGGCGAGGGAAGGTCGTGATTCTGTCCACGGTGCCGTCGCTTGAGACGGCGGTGTGCGATCGCGAGACGCGGGAGTTCAACGAGCGGGCTTCGGCGCTCGGGGATGGAGTTGTCGTGTTGACGGTGTCGATGGATCTTCCGTTTGCGCAGAAGCGGTGGTGCGGCGCGGCGGGCGTCGAGCGGGTGATCACGCTTTCGGACAGCAAGCGGCGCGAGGTGGGGGATCGGTACGGGGTGAGGATTCGTGAGAACGGCCTGCTCGCGCGGACGGTGACGGTGATCGACGCGGGGGGCGTCGTGCGGTATCAGGAAATCGTGCCGGAAGTCGCGAGCGAGCCGAACTATGACGCGGCGATCGAAGCGGCGAAGAGTGCGGCGCCACCGACCGCCTCGCGGTAGTCCGAGAGATGGGATAATCAGCGTACGGGCGGAACCGAGACCCATACCAGTGAAATGTCGATGGCATCGACCAGTTCTTTCGGTGCCGGAACTTCTCGCAGGGTGTTGGATTGAAGGTCGCCGAGCATGAACACTGCGTCGCGACGGCTTTCCCGCAGCTTGACCGCGATCCTCTGTCTGTCCGCGCTGACGCCAAGCGTGGTCCACTTGACCGCGGCGGGAATGTCGTAGTCGATGCCTTTGGACTTGAGAAACGCGTGCGCCAGCTCGTTCTCATCCGGCCGGGCGCGAGCGAACGGCTTGAGATTCTCGGGCAGGTCATCGCCCCAGCCTGAGAAGGGCGGAGAAACCGGGTCCGTCGTCCTGGCGGACTCGGAGGCCCCGGTGGCGAAGACGTAAGCCAAGCGGTCGGGCTTGACAGTTTCCGTGTTGCCGGTCCAGAACGGGCTCTCGCCCGGCTTGAGCGGCGGGGGCGGTGCAGGCATCGGGTCCGGAGTCGGGACCGAAGAGTACAGGAGCCGCCCGTCGTTCGTGAAGAGAAGATCGGCGGACGACATGCCATCCGTTCCGCTTCCGGCGAAGAAGTACACGCCGATCGGGAACGTGGCGTGGGAGGAGCCGTCAAGGGCGGCTACGTGCACAACGTTCTTGCAGAACTGCGGCATGCCGATGCGATCGTTTCGAATGACGCCCTCAAGTTCGTACAGATTTCGCCATGCGACCCATGTCAGGCCTTCATCGACCGCGAGCTCGTACAGATTGCTTGTCGGGAGTGTGATCGATGCGACGATGCGATCCCGCGTGGTATCGAAGAAAGCGTACTGGTCCTTCGGAGCGCCGGATCGTCGGACAAGCCGGAGGTGTGGCGAGCTATCGACCCGGCGGATGAACTGAAAGGGCTCCTTCGGTGATTCAAGCTCGTCGAACCCGGCGCGGAGAACGCGCAGATCCTCGGGCTTGCCGTCGGATCCAATATCCATGTAGATGCTCGAAGAAGTCGAGATGACGTCCAAGGCTTGTTTGCCTCGATAGATGCTGTTCACCGACCAGTCGCGATAGTTGATGCGGAAGAGATTGACGCGGTACGAACGATCGCCATCCACCTGCTGACGGATTACGTCGGCAAAGACCGGTGGCTTGGGAAACGAATGAACGAGCGTGTCCGGCGACCACGACGAGTCTTCGAATCGGACGCGGAGTGTGATCTTGGGCGGATCGGAGGGATCGAGCTCCCAGATGCCGCAGCATTTCTCCATGCCGCTTTCGGACCATCGCGCCAGGATCAGCACCTTCTCCGCCAGCGAAGCGGCCGCTTCCGCGGCCGTGGGTGGGAAGAGAGCCGTCACGCCGTGCGGAAGCGAGCTACCGGGCTGGGCGGAGAGGATGGCGGCGAGGAGTGCGAGCATTTCAATGGGTACGTGCCGCGAATGCGGAGAGTTCCAAGCGGTCGTATTGGTCGAGTCGGGTGACGCGGAAAACGAAAGCGGCCCGCGGAGTGATCCGCGGGCCGCTTGTGCTTTCTACTGCGTGAGAGCTTCGGGCTTACTCATCCTGCGGGACGGGCTGGATGATCCCTGCGGGCTTGGCTTCGGGCTGGTTTCCGAAGAAGCCGAAGGGCAGGCCGCCGCCGCCACCGCCGGAGCTCGGGTTGTAGAGGTAGTTGGCGTCGAGGAGCTTGGTGACGCGGTTGCGGATGTCGTCGAGGTGGCTCTTGCTGTAGGGGTCAAGGCCGGAAGCGTCCTTGAACTTGTCGAGCTTGGCCTTGAGGTCGCGAAGCTTGGCGGTCGCCAGGGACTGCACGGGCTTGCTGGCGGCGCCGGAGCCGATGCCCTTGAGGGAGAGGTCCATGAGGCGGTCGATGTGCTCGCGCTGCAGGTTGCGGCGGAGGCTCGAGATCATGGGCTTGCGAGCGGTGAAGGAGCCGCTGGGCGAGTTGTCAAGCTCGGTCCAGATCGAGGCGGAGATGGTGTCGATCAGCTCCGGAACGGTGAGCGCATCCTGATCGGCCGGGATGCGGAACTCGTTGTCGAAGACGCGGCGGAGCGTCGTCGGATTCATGAGGCGGGTGAGCGCCGAAGCCTGGATGCCGGCGATGCGGTCGTGGATCGGCCAGGCGTTTTCCTGCATGGCTTCGCCCGAGCCGCCCTGATCCAGCCACTTGTCAACGGTCATCTTCTCGAGGAGGGCCGGGGTGAGGCCGAAAGCCTCATCGCGGAAGGTCTGCTCGACGATGAACTTGAGAGCCTCGCGCTGCTTGGCGGCTTCGACGGGGACGATCGGGTTGCGGCCGTTGGGGTCGCCCTTGCGGTCGCGGTTGACGTGGGTTCCGCCGACCCAGGGGCTCATGATGGCGATGGAGCGGGTCTGCATGCCGAGGGTCATCTCGTACCCGCGGCGGAGCTTGGACCAGCTTTCGCCGTCCTTGACGAACTTGTCCATGAGGCGGCCGCGGTGCCACTTGGCGAGGGTCGCCTGGTTCTTGCAGTACTCGAGGGGGTCGGCCGCGAAGTCGTACCGCTGGATCGCGGGGTCGGGGCCGCCGGTGTCTTCATCCGTGCCGTAGACGAGCTCGGGCTCGGCCACGCGCTTGAGGACTTCCTTTACGTCGCCGGTGGTGTAGCCGTACTCGATCGCCCAGAAGTCGTAGGGGCCGACGCCGGTCATGGCGTAGTCGCCTTCGGCCTGCGGCATGACTGAGGGCTTCTTGTCCTCCTTCTTGCCGTCCTTGGCATCGCCTTCCTTCTTCTCTGCCTCGGGCTTGGCCGCTTCGGCGTTCTCGGCGGGGAGGTTGAAGTTGATGGGGATGTAGTCCATCACGGAGCCGGTGAAGGCTTTCTTGCCCTTGACCTCGGGGCTGTTGATCTTGTCCATCGTGTAGATGGACGAGGCCTTGAAGTTGTGGCGGAGGCCGAGGGTGTGTCCGACTTCGTGGACGACGAGGTCCGCGAGCAGGGGGCCGATGAACCACTCGGGGATGCCGTCGAGCAGGTCGCCCTTGGCGGGGTCGCCGGAGGGGATCGCCGAGACGGTTTCCATCGGGCCGGTGAACCCGCTCTCGGAATCCAAGCCCATGCCTTCGAGGTACATCCGCATCATCGCGACGTCGAACGCTTTGCCGTCGGCTGCCATGCAGAAGCCGTTGACCTGGCTTCGGCGGTTGAAGAGGCCGGAGAATTCGCCGGTGCCGAGCATGTTGGAATCGCTGCCCATCGCGGCGGCCATCGGGTGGCCGCCGTAGGCGACGACGCCGCGGCGGGCCCGCTGGGCCATGATCATGTCGCGGTCTTCGGGCGGAGCGAGGCGGACGCGCGGGTCCCACTCGGGCCGCTGGTCAAGCCACGCGAGGGTTTCGGCGCTCATGCCTTCCATCGCGATCTTGGGCATCACGTTGGAGAAGTTGTTCCAGAAGTGGCGGATCCAGCCGTCGGTCAGGATGATGTCCGCGTCGAGGATCTCGCCCGTGTAGGGGTTCACGCGGCTGGGTCCGATCGCCGTGCCCTGGTCGTTGGCCAGCCAGCGGACGAAGTTCCACCGAACATCCTCGGGGTCCTTGTCCATGTAGGTGTTCGTTTCGGCGTCCTGCTGGCGGACTTCGACCGCGTTGAGGATGCCGACCTTCTCGAAAGCCTTGTTCCACTCGAGCACGCCGGCTTCGACCCAGCGGCGGTAGCGGACGGGGACGGTGCTTTCGATGTAGAAAACAATCGGCTGCTTGGGCGGGCTGAGCTTGAGGCGGTTGTCGCGTTTCTCAAGGTTCCAGCGGTTGATGTAGCGGACCCACTTCTCGTTGTCGACGAACTTGCCCAGGTCGCGGTACGTCGTCGTGAAGTAACCGACGCGCTCGTCGGCGGCGCGGGGCTGGTAGCCCGGCGTGCCCTGGAGCATGCTGATCGAATAGTGGAACTGCTGCAAGCGGCCGTCGCCGGTGGGCATCTCGAACGCGAGTTCGACGTTCTGGGGGAACGCTTTGGCTTTGCTGATCGACGCGAGGCGGGTGTTGCCGGACTTGCCGAAGAAGAGAGCCGTGCGGCCGGCGAGAAGCTCATCCATGTCGATCATCGGCTGCCCGGAGGGGCCCATGGTGACGATCGGCACGTCGAGGATGACGCGGTCGGTGAAGAGGCGCTTGACGGAGTCCTTGCTCTCGCGGTCGCCGCTGCTCTGGGTCGCGAGGTTGGGTTCCATCAGAAGCAGCCGGTTGTCCTGCCGCTTCCAGTAGACGAGGATGTCGCCCGCCTGGAGGCCGGCGTAGTCCTCGCCGCTGCTGACGGTGAGGGCGATGAAGTGCTTCTGACCTTCGAAGCCACGCGGAAGCTCGGCGAGCATCTGACCCTTCTTGCGGTCGACCCAGATGCCATAGAACGATTCGCCCTCGGGGCTATTGACCTTCTCAAAGCCCTTGGAGACTTCGGCGAAGGGGCGGAATTCGGGCTTGTCCGGCTCGCCCTGAGCGAGCGCGACCTTGGTGAACATCCCGGTGGCGCATCCGGCCAGCACGGTGAGAACACCGATCCGATTGATGAGACTGAGACCTCGCATGCGGAAACTCCTTCGCAGGTTCGACACGAACACCAGGAACCGGGCCAATCCAGTGAACCCAAGGGCCACTCCGGCGATTCGGAATGTCGAGGATCGCCGGAACTCCGCGTACCGACTGCACTTGAACGAGTTGCATCGGTGATATCGCGGGGCTGAGATGCTAACCGATTTCGCCGCTCGCCGGGCGGCGGTTTCTACGAACAAAATCCGACTCAGCGGGCCGGCCGCGGGTCAGCCGTAGTGAGAGACGGAGCGGATGATCAGGCCGGAAGCGTCGAGGAAGAAGACCTCGCCCGCGAGTTCGCCGGTCCACCGGCGGTAAAGCACGAGCACGCTCTCCGTCCCGACCGTCAGGTGCATCGGCGAGAACCGTGTGAGGCCGGCGGGGGTCGGGTTGGAGGTCAGGGCACGACCGAAGTAGGCCCGCACGGCCGGTTTGCCACGGAGGACCGGCTCGGGGGTGACCCCGGCGGACGCGTTGAACCGCGCGATGAACGGCGAGCTGTGCTCGATGGAGTCGTGGTAGCACGCCATGATGGCGTCCAGGTTCTGGGCGTTCCAAGCGGCGTACCACCGGGTCATGATCTGCTGGGCGGTCTCGGGTGTGAGCGGCACGGCGGACTCCTCGGGCTGGGCGATCACTCCGGCAGCTTGGCGAGCTCCGCTTCCGTTCGGTCGACCAGCCGCTTGACGGTGGCGGGGCCGAAATCGAACTTCAGACCCGCCGCTTCGAAGAGCTGCGGGAGCGGCTTGGTGCCGCCGAGCGAGAGGGCGTGCAGGTACAGGTCAATCGCCTTCGTTGGCGACTGTTCCAGCGAGATGAGCCAGAGCTGCAGGGCTCCGAGCTGAGCGATGCCGTACTCGATGTAGTAGAAGGGTGCTCCGAAGAGGTGGAGCTGCCGCTGCCAAAGGCACTCGCGCACGTCCTCCAGCCCTGACCAGTCGACACCGCCGCCCAGCTTGGCATCCAGATCGAGCCAGGCTTTCGTCCGTTGGTGGACCGCGTGGGTCGGGTTCCCGTACACCCAGAACTGAAAGGCGTCGATCTGAGCGATCCAGGGCAGGATCGTGACCACGCGGAGAAACTGCTGGCGTGTCGCGCGGGCGAGGTCCGTCCTGTCGGGGAAGAAGGTGTGCAGATGCGGGAGCGTCAGCAGCTCCATCGACATCGAAGCCACCTCGCAGAACTCCTCCGTTGTGCTCCGATAGGCCAGAAGCGGTTCCTCCCGGGCGAGCATCGCGTGGAATGCGTGCCCGGCTTCGTGGAACATCACGACGACATCGTTGGCGAGGCCCGCCGCATTCATGAAGATAAAGGGCCGGCGTTCCCGGTCGAGGTTGGCCTGGTAGCCGCCGGGGGCTTTGCCCTTGCGGGTGTCCAGGTCGAGGGACTGTCCGTCGCGGGCGCCTCGCGTGTTCGAGCCGTCGCCCATCGACGCGAGCATCCGCCCCAGCCGCGGATCAAGGCGGGTCATCACGTCGATCGACTTGGTCTGAAGCTCATGGCCGTTCTTGAAGGGGCGGAGCGGCGGGCGACCCTTGACGTCGACCGCGAGATCCCACGGGCGAAGAGCGTCGACGCCGAGATGCTTGCGGCGTTCCTCATGGAGGCGGCGGATGAGCGGGACGACGGCTTTCTCGCACGCTTCGTGGAACGCTCGGCAGTGGGCTTCGGTGTAGTCAAAGCGGCGGCGTTCCTTGAACGCGTAGTGGGTGTAGTCCTGAAAGCCCGCGTTGAGTGCGACCTTGTGCCTCAGGGCGATCATCTGGTTGTAGAGATCATCGAGGACGGCTCGTTCCTTGAGGCGGCGGGCGGCGACGGCGCGCCACGCGGCTTCGCGGACCGAGCGGTCCGTGACCTCCTGATACCGGGCCATCTCGGGGAGGGTCTGGTCGCGGCCGTCAAAGTGCACGGTCATCGCGCCGATGATCTGGTCGTATTTCTGAGAGAGCAGCGCGAGCTCGGTTTGAAGCGGGACGTTCTCCGCGCGGAAGAGATCGGCTTCGACCTTCACGCCGCGCGTGAGGACCTCGTACCGCTCGCCGGCGCGGGATGGCAGGTTGAGCTTGTTCGAGAGTTCGACCTGCCGCTGGTCGAGCTGGAACGAGACGGGCTTGTACTTCGGCGGAATGGTCTCGATGAAGTTCGTGTAAGCGTCCTGATCGGCTTTGTTCTCGGTGTCGCAGGTCATGTTGATGTAGACGAGCGACCCGGCCTGGCCGATGGCGGCTTCCAGCTCGCCGCGGTCGATGAGCCAGGCTTCGAGCTCGGCGGCGGAGCTCACGGGGCGGCTGAGGAGAGCTTGGGCCAGCGGTTCGATCTGCTCCCAGCGGGTGCAGTCGATGTCGGCGGGAACGAAACGGGTCTGGACCGGCGAAAGCGTGGGCATCTCCGATGGTAGGAAAAGCAAACGCCGCAGCGGGGCCGCTGCGGCGTTTGGGTTGATCAGAGGGTTCTTGGGATTCGCTGATTACTGAGCGACGGTCTCGGCTTCGGTCGGCGCCGGCCGCGGAGCTTTCACCGTCGCGTCCGGAGCCCGCGAGATCGTGCTCGCTTTCGCGGCCGAAGCGGCGGAGTCCAGAAGCGTTCCGCCCGCGACGACCAGCGCGATCACGCCGGCGGCCGAAGCGACCGCCGCGAGATGGCGGCCGAAGAAGGGCGAAGCCTCCATCGGACGCGCCGCCGGGTCCGGCGATTCGAGCAGGCAGGCCTGCGTGAACCGCAGGTAGTAGAACGCGGCGATCGCCGAGTTGAGGCCCAGGACGACGACGAGGGTGATCTCGCCCGCCGAGATCGCGCTCGTGAAAAGCGGGACCTTGGCAAAGAACCCGAGCAGCGGGGGGAACCCGAGCAGGCTCAGCGAGCAAAGCACCATCGTCCAACCGAGCATCGGCCGGGTCTGGCACAGACCGCGCAGGTCGGCGAAGGAGTCGATCTCGACAGGCTCACCGTCCCGGTCGCGACGCTCAAGGCACGCCAGCACCGCGAACGTACCGACGTTCGTCACGCCGTACGCGAGCAGGTAGAAGAGGATCGCCGCCAGCCCGTTGTCCGAAGCAGGCCCGCCGCCGGGGCCCGCGATGAGAGCGACCAGCATGTACCCGGAGTGCGCGATCGACGAGTACGCGAGCACACGCTTCACCGACTGCTGAAGCAGGGCGAGGACGTTGCCGATCGTCATCGTCATCGCCGCCATGACCCAGAGCGTCACGCGGATGGGCTCGGGGAGCGAAGCGTCGGCCGGTCCGTGCGTCCAGCCGACCGCCGCGAGGATCAGCATGAGGCCGATGAAACCCGCCGTCTTGGGCACGAAGGCCAAGAACGCCGAGACCTGCGGGGCCGCTCCCTCGTACACGTCCGCCGTGTAGAAGTGCATCGGCACCGCCGCGATCTTGAACGCCAGGCCGAGGATGGACAGCACGATGCCGAGCATCGCCATGTCCGAGACGCCCGCGGTCGTGATCACGCTCGCGATCGTGTTGAACTTCGTCGAGCCCGTCGCCCCGTAGAGGAACGCAAAGCCCATCAGGAAGGTCGCTGCACCCATCGCGCCCAGGAAGAAGTACTTGACCGCCGCTTCCTTCGACCGGTTCTTGTTCGTCGAAATCGCGACCATGATGTACGTCGGCAAGCTCGTCAGTTCGAGGGCGAGGAACAGCCAGACCAGGTCCGCGGCCGAAGCACAGAGCATCAGGCCCGTCAGACTGAACAGGAAGAACGAGTAGAACTCCGCCCGGTTGGACCGGAGCGGGTCAAACCGCTGCGTCCCGGCAGCGATCCGCTCCTCATCGGTCCGGTCGACCGTTCCGCCGACGAGAAGGAGGAGCAGCAGGCCGACGACCGCGATGACGACCTTGGCGTACCGCGGCATGTCGGTCAGCAGGGTCTGTCCGGCTTCGGCTTTGACAGCCGAACCGTACGGAGTGGTCATCGCGGCCAGAACGAGGGCGGCGACGAGACCGCCGGCAGCGACGACGGCGGAGAGCTTGCGGATGTCACGGTTGCGCGAGAGGCCGAGCACCATCACGACGCAGGTCGCGATGAAGAGCGAGATCTCAGGCCAGAGGAAAGCCAGACGTTCGATCATTGACCGGCCTCCTTGGGCTGATTCGCGGGTGCGTGGCCGGCTTCAGGAGCGGGGGTTTCGGGAGCGGCTTCGCGGAACATGCGGGGGTTGAGGCTTCCACTCGCCGGAGAGCCCGGCGCGGGCGTCGAGCCCGGGGGATTGGTCCGCTCCGTGTGCGTGGCGTTGTACCGCTCGGCGGCTTGCGTCATCGTCGTGACCAGCGCCGAGCAGGACGGGTTGATCGCTTCGAGAGCAGGCTTGGGATAGACACCCAGCCAGATGCAGCCCGCCGCCATCGGCAGAAGCACGAGAATCTCGCGGAGGCCCAGATCCGTGGGGAGCGGACCGGCGTGGTCGTGCGAGCCGTGCCCGTGGTCGGAACCATGATCATGGCTGTGCGGCTCCTTGAGCGGACCCCAGACGACCTTGCCGAGCATCATGAGCAGGTACATCGCGGCGATGATCATGCCGATGCCGGCGATGGCCGCGTAGATCGGGCCAAGCTGGCCGCCGACGGTCGCTTTCGGGGTATCGCCGCCGTTCATCACGCACGTCCCGGATTCCCAGATCGGAGACGCCTGGAACGTGCCCAGCAGGCACATGAACTCGGAGACGAACCCGTTCAGACCCGGCAGGCCGACCGACGCCATCGCGAAGAAGACCATGAAGGTCGCCCAGATCGGCATCTTCGCCGCCAGGCCGCCGATCTCTCGCATGTCGCGGGTGTGGTACCGCTCGTACATCATGCCGATCAGGAGGAACAGCCCGCCCGTCGACAGGCCGTGGTTGATCATGTAGAGGACCGCCCCGCGGATCCCGATGTTGTTGAGCGCGAGCAAGCCGAGGATGCAGAACCCAAGGTGGGCCACCGACGAGTACGCGACCAGCTTCTTGACGTCCTGCTGCACCCAGCAGATCAGCCCGCCATAGAGGATCCCCACGATGCAAAGCCCGGCCAGGAACGGAGCAAAGTGCACCACCGCTTCGGGAGCCATCGGCAGCGCGAACCGGAACAAGCCGTACGTGCCGAGCTTGAGAAGCACGCCGGCCAGAATGACCGAGCCCGCCGTCGGAGCTTCGGTGTGAGCCAGCGGCAGCCACGTGTGGAACGGGAAGAGCGGGATCTTGACCGCGAACCCGAGCATGAGAGCCAGCAGGACCCACTTCTGCGTGTCCAGCGGGAGTGTCGCGGCGGTCTTGGTCAGGGCCGCGATGTCGTAGGACCAGACACCGCCGGTCGTCCGGCTGTGCGTGTACGCCAGGAAGACAAACCCGGCCAGCGCGATGATCGAACCCGTGAACGTGTACAGGAAGAACTTGATTGACGCCGCCCGGCGGTTCGTCGACCCGTACAGGCTGATCAGGATGAACATCGGGATCAGCGTGAACTCGAAGCAGATGTAGAACAGGATCAGGTCCTGCGCGGCGAAAACCCCCGTCATCGCGGCCTGCAGGATCAGAAGCCAGCTGTAGTAGGTCTTGACCCGGTCCGTGATCGCCGTGAACGAACACGCGACGCACACCGGGCCCAGGAGCAGCGTCAGCAGGATCAGGGCGAAGCTCACCCCGTCGGCGCCCAGCGAGAACTTCAGCCCCAGAGAGGGGATCCACTCAAGCTCGCTGGTGAGCTGCGGCTGCGCGGACATCTCCCACGGATATTGCGAGCACGAAGCCACCCCGGCCAGCAGTGCGGCCATGGTGCCAAGGAGCGCGACCCACTTGGCGTTGCGAGCCGGGAGTGCGGCGACCGCGCCGGCCGTGGCCAGCGGGATCACGATGAGAGCGGCGAGGATGCCGAATGGAGTCATGCGAAGGACACCCACAGCGCGATCAGGAGAAGGAGAGCAAGCCCGCCGGCCATGCCCGCCGCGTACCCGTGAAGCAAACCGGACTGGCTCGGACGGATCGTCCCGCCGAGTGCCCGGGGCAGCCAACCGAACAGGTTGACGATGCCGTCCACCACAAGCTTGTCCACGAGGTGGAAGATGTTCGAGAAGACCCAGAGGGGCTTGCGAATCAGGAAGTCGTAGATCTCATCCACGTACCACTTGTGCTGCGCACCCCGGGCGACCGCGCCGAAAGCGGGCAAGAGCGCGTCAGCTTTGCTCGTCGCGGCCGTCGTCCGGCCGACGTAGTGAAGCAGGAACGCGACCGCGATGCCCACAAAGCCGACCACGCCCGAGACGTAGTACATCACCTTGTGCGGGTCCATACCCAGGAACGACCCGGCGTGAAGCTTCTGGCCGCTTTCGGCTTCCAGAACGGCGGCTTCCTTCACAAGACCCTGCGGCGCGGGGTCGGCGTGCGAGTGGCCCGCTTCGCCGGCTTTGGTTTCGGTCTTGCCGTGGCCCTCAAAGTGGAACGGCGTGTGGTACGAAGCGCTGCTCGAGCTCACCATTCCGCCGACCCAGCCGCCGTGACCGGCAGGGGTGGGGACGATGTAGGTGAACGCCGCGGCGAGGCTTGCGACCGTGAGAATCGCGAGCACGGTGTTAATCGCCCAGCCCGGAGCGTGCGGATGGAAATCCTCGTGGCCCTTGCCAAGGGCGTCGTGGCCATGAGTTTCGGCTTTCGCTTCGTGCCCGTGACCATGGTCATGCCCGTGCGCATCGTGCCCGTGGTCGCCATGGCCATGGTCGTCGTGAGCGTGAAGCTCATCGCCGGGTTCAAAGTGCTGCGGCCCGACGAAGACGCGGAAGAAGACGCGGAACGTGTAGTACGCGGTGAGACCCGCGGTGATGAGCAGGATCCAGCCGATCACCTGGCCGCCGGGCGTCGTGAACGCTTCGGCAAGGATCATGTCCTTGGAGAAGTACCCCGCCGTGAACGGGAAGCCCGCGAGGTTGAGGCACCCGACGAACATCGCGATGCCGACGATGCCCCAGCCCTTCATGAACGCGACCCCCGAAAGCTTGCGGAGGTCGAGCTGGCCCGCGAACCCGTGCATCACGGCGCCGCAGGAAAGGAAGAGCATGGCTTTGAAGAACGCGTGCGTGAAGACGTGGAACGCCGCGCCCGTCGAGGAGAGCACGCCCAGGCCCGCGAACATGTACCCGAGCTGCGACACGGTCGAATACGCCATGATCCGCTTGATGTCGAACTGGGCCATGCCGATCGTGGCGGCGACCAGCGCGGTCAGAGCGCCCACGATCGCGACAATCGGCAGAGCCCACTCGCTCAGCAGGAACAGCGGGTACGTCCGGGCGATCAGGTACACGCCCGCCGTCACCATCGTCGCCGCGTGGATCAGCGCCGAAACCGGCGTCGGACCTTCCATCGCGTCCGGAAGCCAGACGTAAAGCGGAAGCTGGGCCGACTTGCCGAACGCACCGACCATCAGCAGCAGCGGGATCGCCTGGACGATCATCGGGATCTCGTTCCAGCGGCCGAGCTCCAGCATGCGGAGGTACGGCTCTGCTTTCTGGAAGATCACCGCGTACTCGACGCTCCCGAAGTGCACGTAAGTGAGCATGATGCCCAGGGCCAGGCCCAGGTCACCGATGCGGTTCATGATGAACGCTTTCTTGGCCGCCGCGACCGCCGAGGGCTTCTTGTAGAAGTACCCGATCAGCAGGTACGAGCAGAGACCGACACCCTCCCAGCCCAGGTAGAGCAGCACGAGGTTGTCGCCCATCACCAGGCAGGCCATGCTGAACACGAAGAGGTTGAATGCCGCGAAGAACCGGCAGTACCCCATCCCCACATCGTGCGACATGTACTCGCTGGCGTACAGGGCGATCAGCGTCGCCAGGCCCGTGACGAAGAGCATCCAGAGCAGCGTCAGGGAGTCGATGTAGAACGCGAAATTCGCGATGAAGTCGGTGCTGGGAGCTTTGTCCGCCGCTCCGCCGTAGCTGAACGTGATCCAATCAAAGAGCTTGACGATCTGATGCGGCCCCGGACCGTGCCCGGTCGGCGCCGGCCACGCCATAAAGACAAGCAGGGTCAGGACGAACGACCCAGCGAGGCAGGCGACCGAGAAGAACGCCGGGAGCTTGTTCTTGACCTTCAGGAACGCTGCCGCCCCGGCCACCAGGAACCCAAGCAGCGGGAGCAGCGGGATGTACTTCGCCAGCTCGACGCGGGCGGCGTCCACGGCGCCGCCTTCGGCGGAAGCGAGCGTCAGGCTCGTCAGAATGTCGGCGATCATCGTCACGAGGGGTCCTTGCTTCAGAAGCGGGGTGGTCTCCCCCGACGGAAAGTTCAGCGCGAATCCTCTGTCCAACCTCGGTCAACCTTCAGACGTTCAGCCCTTAAGCTCCTGCCACTCGTCCGCCGAGAGCGTTTCACGCTTGCGGAAAAGCAGCACCACCAGCGCCAGAGCCATCGCCGCTTCCGCGGCCGCCACGGTGATCACGAAGATGACAAAGCTCTGTCCGGTGGCGTCAAGCCAGAACCGGCCGAAGGCGATGAGTGCGATCCCCGCGCCCAGGAACATGAGCTCCGTGCACAGGAACATGATGATCAGGTTGCGACGCGTCAGGAACCCTACCACGCCGATCACGAACATCGCGATCGCCACTAACAGGTAGTGGGCGAGCGTGGCTTCGTGCATCACCGGCGCGGTGCTTCCCGCGGCTTGGGCGGCGTCCGCAAACGCGAGTAGTCCCGTCACGCCGCACCTCCAAGTCCATCCGCGGTGCCGCCGGCGAGCTGCCGGGCCTGCTGCTTCTTGAGTTCTTCGTCAAGCTCGACCTGCTTGCGGCTCAGGACCACCGCTCCCAGCATCGCCATCAGCAGGATCACGCCCGCGATCTCGATCGACCCGGGGTGCTCGGCCAGAAGATTGAACCCGACTTCTTCCACGTTCCGGATCGAGACGCTCTCGGGCAGCGGCACGACCCGCTCCGAGGCCGGAATGCCGTCGCGACTCACCCCGCGAACCATCACGGCGTGGGCGGAAGCGTCGTACATCGGCTCGCCCTTGTCGTTCAGGACGATCTCATCCCGTTCCGAGATCACGCCCGCATCCACCATCTCGGCTTTGAGCCGGCGGGGCATGTCGGTCAGGATTTCCATCTCCCGCTCGGCCCGAGGCTTGGAGAGCTTGTGTGTCGAGTGCATCCCAGCCACCGCCGCGGTGGTCGCCGGGAGCGAGTTCGTTCCCCGGAAAGCCAGGCTCGAAAGCCCCGCCAGCAGCAGGAAACCGACCACCGAAGCCGCGATCGGCTCGCGGGCCGTGATGTCGTAATCCGCTTCGCCCCGGTCGTCCTCTTCCGCCGGAGACTGGCTCGCCAGCATGATGACGAACAGATACGTGATCAGGATCGCCCCGGCGTACACGATGATCAGAGCGAAGGAGACGAACTCCGCCGAGAGAATCAGGTACAACCCCGCGGTCGCGATGATCGTCAGGATGAAGTACAACGCCGCGTAGACGGGCTTTGGATGGGTGATCACCCGCAAAGCCGATCCCAGCGCGATCGCCGAGAACAGGTAGTAATAGATGTTGGGAGCGTGATCGGGGTTCTTGAGCGTCAGAGCGATCACGATCGCGCCGATGGCAAGGCCCGCCACGGCCGCGCCGGCGACCTGCGGGGTCCTGCCCCGTCTCGGAAGTGCCAAGCACAGACCAATGGCACCAACGGCGCACAAGGAGAGCAAGAGGATCGGGCTGATGATGGAATCCAAAGGAAACGCCTCGAGCTGTCTCCCCCATACCCCTCCCCAAAACTCCAGGCCCGCACCCCTGCGGGACCGCCAAACGAGCCGACAGGATAGTTTGGGCGGACCTCAGGTTCAACCGGCCCGCCTTCGAAGCCCCTCCGGCCGGACATCGCGACACCGGCACGGGTAGGATGGCACAATGACCGAACCTCAATCCTCCTCACACGCTCATGCGCCCGGCGCGCCCCCGTCGCCGCCGTCTGACGCTGGCAGAGGAGCGGGCCAGGTCACCGTCGCCGTTGGATGGAGGAGGTGGCTTCCCAACGCCATCACCCTCTCACGACTCGCGCTTTCGTTGGTGTTTTTCGTGCAGCTTGCCCTCTGGCGCTCTCCTGCGGGCTGGACCGGGGGGCCCGACGGCGAAGGGGGAGCGCCGGTCTGGCGGCTTTGGCTTGCGGCCGCCTGTTTCGGGATCGCGGCCGGAACGGACGCTTTGGATGGATACCTCGCCCGGCGGTGGGGTGCGGTGACACGTTTCGGGCGCATCATGGACCCCTTCGCGGACAAGATCCTGGTCGTGGGAGCGTTCGTGATGCTCGCCGGGCCTCAGTTCACGCTCGAAATTCCGGGCCGCCTCGTCCAAATCACGGGCGTTGAGACCTGGATGGTCGTCGTCATCCTCGGCCGCGAGCTCCTCATCACCTCGATCCGGGCGGTCCTTGAAGCCGAGGGGAAGGACTTCTCCGCGTCGTTTTCGGGCAAGCTCAAGATGATCGTGCAGTCGGTGGTGATCCCGTTGGTGCTGATCGTGCCCGCCCTGACCGATCCATCGGAGGGGTGGGGTGGCTGGGTGGTTTCCGTCGCGGTGTGGGCGACCGTGGCGGTCACGGTGGTCAGCGGCATTCCTTACATCACACGCGGGATGGCCGCGTTTTCAGCCCGAGCTTGATCCATGCGGAACCCTCTGACGCTCATCACCGTGCTTGGAATCGGCCACCTCCGGCCCGCCCCGGGAACCTGGGGTTCGTTGCCGCCTGTGCTTCTGGTCATGGTGCTTTTCGTCGCGGGCTTGTCGCCGATCTCGGTCCATCCGGCGGGCCCATCCTTCTACTACCTCGCGATCGGCCTGCTCTTTCTCGGAGCGTGCGCCGCGTGCATCCTCGAAGGGGATCGTGCCGAGGCTCGCTGGGGCAAGGATCCTTCCGAAGCCGTCGCCGACGAAACCGCCGGCCAGTGCATCCCGCTTTGCTTCCTGCCTCTGGCAGCCGAAGCCGATTGGTGGAAGGTCACGGTCGCGGTCTTCTGGGCCTTCATCCTCTTTCGCCTGATGGACATCGTCAAGCCCTGGCCGGCCCGTGGCTTACAGCGGATCCCGGCGGGCTGGGGCATCCTGATCGATGACTTGATCGCCGGTGTCTACGCCGCGATCGCTCTGCAGCTTCTGCGAGTTTTCTGACCGAGTGCTGCATCGGCCTCACGTTGTCGCGGTCAGGTCGCGTTGGGCGAAGGAACCGGGGACAAACGCGGGCACGCCGGTCTTCTCGATCGAGGTGAGGTGCTTTTGCAAGCGGCCGAGAATCCGCAGGTAAAGGAAGATCGCGACGAACGTGCCGGCCATCATCGGGGTGGAGATGCCAAAGAGAAACAGGATCGGCAGGAGCACACGCTGCTTTCTGCACCAGCCCTCGAGTGTCACGTCTGGGACTCGGCGAGCGTACCACCGAACGCAGTTCATCGCGGCCACCGCCTGCACACAGAGCAGCATCCATGCCAGCAGGAGTATCACCGCGTAGGCCTCCACGGGAAGCCACTCGAGCTGGATCGTCAACACCGCGAGACTGACCGCGACCAGCGCGATCAGTGCGTACGACGCGATCTGCAGGATCGCGGCGGAATGCGTGGGACGCTCGACCGTGGGCAGACCGGCCTCCTGTCGGGTGATGCGGATATACCCGATGCACATCGCAACAAGCATGATGGCGGATGCCGCGCCGGCAAAGAAGATCGCGAGCCACCCGGGAAGTCCCGGACTGAAAACCACGAGCAAGAGGATGGCCGGCAGCGTGATGACGACCGTGAGCGTGAGTGCTTGAATGGACCGCCGAACAAGCCGAAGCCCGGAGCGAAGCCGCTCGAGGTATCGCGGATCGGCGAAGTGAAGTTTCAGCGTTCGAAGCGAATCCGCGACCGGAAGGCCGCACTCTGGGCAGGGCGAGAGCATCGGCACTCCGCGCAGGTCGTAGAAGCACCGGAAGCACGGCTGGGGGTGTGGGCTCGCCACGACAGTGTCGGCTGAGATCGGCGGAGCGAGCGAGGCAGGGAGGGAATCCGCAACGTTTATCCCGCACTCGGGGCACATCGCGTCGACCGCGATCCCGGTAAGGTCATATCCGCAGCCCAGACACTGGTGCGGATGTGCGGATTCCACCGTGCGAACAGTTTGGTCGGGCATTGCAGTACGATCGGACTCGACGTTCGCGCGGATCACACGGGCGGGCCGGACGACGGCGCGTTCCCACCGCCACCGCCACCACCGCCACCACGACCTCGGCGACGTCGGCGGCGACGGCGATCACCACTCGCCGGACCGTTGGATGCTCCGCCGGAGGGCCCGGATCCAGACTGCTCGGGTCCGACCTCGTTGCCCTGGTCGTCGAACATCACTTCGTCCGGTCCGTCGGCATCGGGAGCTTCCGGCGTCGGGCGCTGGCCACCGGGCGCGGCGTTTGGGGTGCCGTTCGGAGCACCGCCCGGTGCGGGCGGGCGGGGCTGCTGCGGTCGCGGCTGGCCTTGCGGGTTCTCGCGACGGGGCCGCTGGTCCGGCCGTCCGGACGGACGACGGTCTCCGCGCTGGTCCTGGCGCTGGTCGCCTTTCTGATCCGTCCGCGGCTCTCCGCGCTGTTCACCGCGCTGTTCACCGCGTTCGGGCCGGCGCTCCTGCGGGCGATCGGTTCCGCGGTCACCGCTGGGGCGCGGCGGGGGCGGCGCGCCGTCGCGGCGCGGGGGCGGGCTCGCGGTCGGGCCGCCGGGCGCGCTCGGGCGGGGTCCGCGTCGATCGCCGCCACGCATGGGGGGCGCATCAAACGCGGGTCGCTCGGGCGGTGTCTTGCTCTTGGGCTCGGTGAGGTCTTCCACCGCGATCGCGGCGGTCTTGATCTGCCCGGTGGCGCCGTCGAGTTCATCAAGCTCGACGAGCACAAGCTGGGTCAGAATCTGGGAATCGATGACGGTGCCATCGCCTTCGGGCGTTCCGACGCGGGACTTGCGCCGTGGGAGGCGGGCTTTGAGGTCGTCGTAGGTCTGTTCCTCGTACCGCAAGCAGCACATGAGGCGTCCGCAGCGGCCCGAGATCTTGAGGGGCTCGAGCGTGGCTTTCTGCGTCTTGGCCGCTTTCATCGAGACGGGCTTGAGCACCTTGAGGAAGCTCTTGCAGCAGCAATACTGGCCGCACTTCTCGTAGTCGGCGACCAGGCGGGCTTCGTCGCGGGCGCCGACCTGCCGCATGTCCACGCGCAGGCGGAACTCGGCTGAGAGCTCGCGGGCGACGTGGTGCAGTTCGAGGCGGTGCTCGGAGAGGTAGTAAGCGGTCAGTCGCTCGGCCCCGAGGATCGGCTCGACCTCGACGATCTTGACGTCGATGCCCATGCGCGCGACGACGGAGCGTGCGCGGACGTTGAGCTCGTGCTTGCTCTGCTCGATCTGGGCCTGGGCTTGCATGTCCTCGGGCGTAGCGACGCGGACGACCTTGCCGTCGGTGAAGAAGGGGTAGTCCTTGCCGCCGGAGTTCTCGATGTACTTGAGCATGTCCTGGCGGGACACGCTTTTGGAGCAGCCGCTGTTGGGGCAGGTGGAGGTGAGCATCTCACCAAGCTCGGTGCCGCGGAAGGTGCGGACGACGAGCTTGCTCCCGCAGCCGGGCTTGACCTTGAGGTCGTAGGGGAACTCGCCGATGAGCTTCATCGCGCCGAAACGGACGACGACGGTCTTGGGAACCTGGAGCGCGTCGTACGTCTTTTTGTCCTCGGCGTCGAGGTGCTCTTTCAGATCGGCCTCGAACTGAGGCAGCGGGAAGATGGGCATCGGAATCCTTGACGGATCGCGCAGGGCGCGACTCCGATTTCAAGCAGGAAGGGGGATCGTCACTTGCCGAGGGCTTTGGTGCGGGCGTCGGTGAACATCGCGCTGACCGAAGCCCGCTGAAGCAGTTCGACCGAGGTGACGTTTTGAACGCGGTACACCATGAGCGATTCGGTCCGGTTGTCGAGCACCAGCAGAACCTCGTCCGTCTGCGCGTCGGTGGTCATCATCGTGACGCCTCCGACGTGCGAGACCATCGGGTTCGCGAGCGCGGTGGACTCGAGCACGCCCCAGTTCGAAGCGGTCGCTTGCGGACGGGTCGTCCAGATCAAACCCAGAATGGCGGCGAGCGCCAGAGCGGAAAGCGTCAGCCAACCCTCGGCGGTCAGCCGGTGGGAGAGAGTCTTCATGTTCACCTCGCGGGGGGAAGAGCGGAATCAGCGTCCAGACTGCGGTATCCGATGCCCACGAGCGACCGGCGGGAGTTCTCCCACCGCAGCGCGATGATCTCGCGGTTGGTCACATCGAGGATATAGATCGCGTCCTTGCCGCTGGCTGAGGTACGACCGGCCACCATCGTGTACTCGCCACGAAGGCGGGGCTGCGCGGCGGGCTGAGCGGTCGCGAAAGCGCCCGCCACCAGAAGGGCGAGCACCCCGTTGATCGCGATCAGCGTGGGCCTGAGTCGGCGTTGCTGCATGGAAAGACTCCTTGCCTGAGGGCTTGGGCCGGTTTGGTACCGGCGGACGCGGCCAGGTTCAGTCCTGGTGGCCGCGCTTGGAGGGGATCGTCGTGATGCCCACGATCGCGCCGATCAGCACGAAAGCGAGCAGGTACGGGACGATGATCCCGGGGGCTTCCAGCTTGCTCGTGGTCGGGGGGACGGGCAGCTCTTCAGCGTTCTTCTTGCCGGGCTGAGCCGTGGCGGCGGAGGCCAGAGCCAGCGCGGCGACGACGGAAATGGTGCGGATGCGTTTCATATGGATGGATCCTACCCGGGACGGCCCCTCCACGCGCCGGCCCGGTGCCATAGGTTCGTCCGAATACCCCGGCCGGTTCGAGGGAACCCCCGGGTCCGATTGATCGTTTGTTTGGATTTTGAATGGATCGACAGCTCTCCGACGCCCTTGGCTTGCCAAACCTTCTGAAACGCGCCCGCAAAAGCGTCGATGGTCTGACCAGAAGACGATGCAGCCGATCGCTGACAATCTCGTGGTGGTCATGCCTCGCGGCATGGGCATTGCAAAGTGGAAACGAGTCGGACTCCTCGAGCGCGACTGGTGTTTATACGACCGGGTTGGACCCCTGTTTCGGAGGGTTGTCCTGGTACTCAGTGGCGAATCAGACGATGGCTCCGTCGAAGCTGAGCTGGTCCAAAGGGCCGGGGGCCGCTTTGACCTCCGGCTACAGCGGATCGGGTCGGAGGAAGCCGGGGAGGACGCGGCGGTTGAGCGGGTGGCTCGCGAGCTGCTGCCGGGGTCGACGATTGTGCGCACCGAACAGTTGACCGTGGGCGGGATCGCAATTGAGATCCGTGACCGGGCCCGTGCGCAGGGGCACGTCGCGGCGCTGATCACGCGCGGGGGGTTCCTCTGGTCGCGGTTCGCGGCGCTGGAGTTCGGTCCCGCGTCACCGCAGGCGCGGATGGCGAAGGTCGCGGAACGCCGGCTCTGCCTTTCGGCCGATCTGCTCGTGGGCACGACCGACGAGATGGTTCGCGACCTCTGCTGGCGGTACTGCATCGACCTTGGCCGAACGGCGGTCGTTCCCAACTTCGTCGTTCCGTGCGAAAACACCCTGACCGCGTCAGAGCGCGAGCCGGGCCTGATCATCACCGCGGGAGAGCTGGTTGCTCGCAAGCGGATCGGCATCCTGATCGAAGCCGTCGCCGCTCTGGACGAAGAGCTTCGTTCGCGTGTGACGCTTGAGGTGGTGGGCGACGGGCCGGAGCTTGCGAATCTCCAGGGGATCGCGGCGAGCTTGTCTGCGCCGGTGCGATTCGTGCCGCCGATGGGGTACGCGGCGCTGCGTGAGCGGATGGCGCGCTGCTTGATCTACGCGCAAGCATCCGAGCTTGAGGGCCACCCGCGATCGGTGATCGATGCGATGGCGGCGGGGGCGGTGGCCGTGGTGGCGGACTCGCCGGGGCTTAGCTCGCTGGTGCGGACGGGTTCGACGGGTGTGCTTGTTCCGACGTCCGGCCCGTCGGACTTCGCCAACGCGTTCTCGGGGCTTTTGTCCGATACGGACTGGTGCGATCTTCTCGGCGGGACCGCGGCTCGCACCTCGGCGATGTACTTCGGCATCGACCAGGTGGCGAAGCTCGAAGCCGAGGCGTACCGCCGGGCGCTCGCGTCCGTGCGAGCTCGCCGCAGCGCGGCGTGATCAATGCTCATCGACAGCGTCGGGGCTTTCGCTCTGGGTAGGGCGTGCGAGGAAATCGCGCAGGATGGCGGCCGCGGCGAGGGCGTCGCGGCGTTCTTTCTTCTGCTTGCGGGTCATGCCGGAGCGGGCCATGGACCAGTCGGCTTCGCTGGAGGTGAGCCGTTCATCCTGGAAGTGGACCGGCCTGCCGGTGCGGGCGGCGAGTCGCTGCGCGAACGTCCGCACGATTTTGGCTCGCGGCCCCTCGGTGTCGTCCATGTTGAGCGGGAGCCCGATGACGAGTTCGCACGGCGAGCGTGGCGAGGCGACGCGGTCGATCGCGGCTTGGAGAAGGTCGAGCAACGCTTCGCCGCCGCAGAGGCCGGTGGGGCACTCGACGACTTCGAGGGGCGAGACGATGCGGGTGACATCATCGCCCACCGCCAGGCCGGTGCGAGCATCCCCGAGATCGACCGCGATGTATCGCATCGTCGAAGGGTACGAGGTTCAGCGCGTGCGCGTGGGTTCGATGCTGGGCGTCGGGAGCAGCTGGCCCGCGGTTCCGATGAGCGCCCGTTCGAAGGCTTCAACGCTCCGGCGCTCGGCGAGCGGTCCCTCGGCGTCGCCGCGGAGGAACTGTCGGATCAGCCGGTCGGTGTCGGAAAGCCCGGCGGCTTCCTCGACGGAGGTGCGGCGGAGCTGGTCGTACCACGCACGATCCGCGACCTTGATCAGCCGGCCCGAATCGAGCATCGCCATCCGATCCGCGATCGTGAACGCCGAGTCCATCTCGTGCGTCACGACGATCGAGGTGACGTTGAGCTTCTTGGACAGCGAGATGATGAGCTGGTCGATCTGGGCGCTGGTGACAGGGTCAAGGCCGGCGGAAGGCTCGTCGTAGAACAGGATGACGGGGTCGAGCGCGAGCGCCCGTGCGAGGCCGGCTCGCTTTTTCATGCCGCCCGAGATCTCCGAGGGGAACTTGTGGCCGTGTTCGAGGAGGCCGACGGCTTCGAGCTTGAGCTTGACGTGGAAATCGATGATCTCGCGGGGGAGGTCGGTGTGTTCGTGGAGGAGGAGAGCGATGTTGTCCGCGATGGACATGGAGTTGAAGAGGGCGCCGGACTGGAAGAGAATTCCAAACTTCTTTCGGAGCTCGTTCATGCCCCGCTCGGGGAGCTTGCCGATATCCTGTCCGAGCATGGTGATCGTGCCGGCGTCGGGGGCGATGGCGCCGATCATGAGGCGGAGCATGGTGCTCTTGCCCGAGCCCGAGCCGCCCATGATGACCATGGTTTCGCCGGGCATGATGTCCAGGTCGACGGAGTCGAGGATCGTTCGGCCGCCGGCGATTCGCTTGACGCCCCGCATCGAGATGACGGGCTGGGTCTGCGAGGAAGTCGAGAAACTCGTCATCGTGCGGCCTCCACGCCGTCGGGGAACTTCAGCGATTGCCCCGACGGGAGCAGGATGATGATCTGATCGACGCCGGTGGCGGGGAAGTAAGCGGTCGGCGGCGTGTTTGGAGCGAGGCGGAAAAGAACCATCGCGAGGCTCTTCTCGAACCGAAGCGGGCCGCTCACATACTGGCGGGTCGCGTCGAGGCCGACGACTGAGCCGCGCATCGCCCACGTCACTTGAGCGTCCTCGAGGGTGTTGATCGGGCCGACGGGTGCGCCGAGCTGGGACGCGAGCTGCGAGCGGAAAGCGTCGATCTGGGCTTGGGTCGGCTGCGCGGAAGCGTCGAAGATCGCGACGACCGGGGCTGGATCGGTCCCGGGCACGGCTTGGAAGTATTTCACCATCGGAGCCGCGACGCTCTGCGTGTAGGTCGCGTAGGCCTGCCGCATGCCAAGGCCGAGGCTAAGCCAGACCGAGGTTGAGATCAGGCCGAGCGTGAGGCCGACGGCGGCGAGGGTGCGGCCTCCGAGCTTGCCCCCGGAACCGCCGATGCGGTAAAGAGCGACCACGCCGAGGACCGCCGCGATCAGGCCGATCCCGGGGATGCAGCAGAACAACGCCGCGACGAGGGAAAGCGCGGCGTTCCGGCTGATGCGGACGGGTTCCTGGGTCAGGACGGGAAGATCTGGGTCGGCGGCCATCGGCGGATGGTAGTGGCCGGCGGCCGCGCGGGTCGGCGAAGATCAGGACCGGGACGTTTCCACGGACGCGAACGCCAGACGGATGTGGTCCCAGTCGTACCTGCCGCCGAAATGCTCGAACACCGGGGCGAGCTTGTCCGCTTCGATCTTGGTCGCGACCGCGAGGATCTCCGCTCGGGCGGCTTCGGCAAGCCAGGGCTCGGTCGTCGGGATCCGTCCGGTCTGGATGAACTCGACGAGGTAATTGGTCACCGTGCTGGTCGCGAGGTTGAGCTCGCTCGCGACCTGGTCGATCGGCCGCCCGGCTTCGAAAAGCGGGAGTGCCCGCTGCTTGTTGGGCGACAGGGGAGCGGGTCCTGCGGTCGCCTTTCCCGACCCGAGCGTGGTGTCGGTCGCCAGGTTGTGCGTGGCGCAGTAGTCCTTGATCGCGCGGGCGAAGGTCTGTCCGAAATCCTCGAGCTTGCGCTCACCGACGCCGCGGATGGTCCGGAAGGTCTCGCGTCGGGTGGGCCGGACGGCGGCGATCTCCTCGAGCACCGCGTCGGAGAAGATGACGTACGGCGGGACGGCGCGCTCGCTTGCGATGGACCGCCGCAGGACCCTGAGTGCTTCGAACATCCCGGGATCACTGGGAACACCGATATCGCGGCGCCCGCTTGACCGGTCCCGGGCGTTGAGCTGGTCGGCTTCGGCGGTGATGGCTTTGGAACGCCCGAGGCGGACCTGAACGGCGCCTTTGAGCACATCGCGAGCGGTCTGGGTGCAGTAGATCGTGGGGAACTGGCCGGGAGTGCGGCCAAGGAAACCCATGTCGGAAAGCTGGTGGATGTACGAGGAGATCTCGGCTTTGGGCAGGTCGGCGAGCAGGCCGAAGGTCGAGTGCTGATCGTGCCCCCACTCGCGCACGGCTTTGTCGTTGCTTCCCTTGAGGATCTTGGTGATGTGGGCGACGCCGAAAGTGGCGAGCGAGCCGTCATGGCGACGGGTTTGCGAGGCGCGAGCGACGGCGGACAGGATCTTCTGGGCGATCACCATCGAATCCTCGACCGTCTCGACCTCGCCGAGGCAGACGTCGCACGCTCCGCATCCGGCGGAGGAGGGCGGGGCGTACGTCTGGCCGAAATACGCGGAGAGAAGCCCGTGTCGGCACGAAGCGGAGGTGCAGTATCCCTGCATCCGGTCCAGGTGCTCGCGCTGCTGCTCCTGCCACTCCGGGCTTCCTTCTCCGGACTCGACGGACTTGGAGAAGAGCATCTGCCAGCGGGTCGCGTCCGCGGCCGAATAGAGCATCAGACACTCCGACGGCAGCCCGTCGCGGCCCGCGCGGCCCGTCTCCTGCTGGTAATGCTCCAGCGACTTGGGGAGCCCCGCGTGCACCACGCACCGGACGTCCGACCGGTCGATCCCCATGCCGAAAGCGACCGTCGCCACCACCACCGAGAGACGCTCGTTCGCGAAGTCCTCCTGGATGCGGCGGCGGGTTTCGGGCGTGAGACCCGCGTGGTAGGCTTTGGCGTCGATCTTGAGGGCTCGCAGTGCGTCGGCGAGCGATTCGGTGTCCTTGCGCGAGATGCAGTAGATGATCGAAGCCTGCGTCGAGTGCCGGCGGACGGCGTCGGCGGCTTGCCGGGTCACATCCACGCGCGGGAGCACGCGGTACGTCAGGTTCGGCCGGTCAAAGACCCCGACGAGCACCGCGGGATTCTTCAGTTGAAGCTGCTCGACGATGTCCTCGCGGACGGCCGGGGTCGCGGTCGCGGTGTACGCGTTGATCTGAACGCCCGGCAGCACCTCGTGAAGCTCGCGCAGGCGGCGATACTCCGGGCGAAAGTCGTGGCCCCACTGGCTGATGCAGTGCGCTTCATCCACCGCGATCGTTCGCACGTCCGCTTTCACCATGCGGGCAAGGAAAGACGGCGAGAAAAGCCGCTCGGGCGAGACAAAGAGCAGGCGGAGCTCGTTCCGCTCGATCTGCTTCCAGACCTCGCGCGTGTCCTCGATCTCGACGCTGCTGTTGAGCGCCGCGGCGGGATAACCCAGCAGGCGAAGCCCATCAACCTGATCCTTCATGAGAGCGATCAGCGGGCTGACCACCACCGCGAGCTTGCCGGTGATCAGCGGTGGAAGCTGGTAGCAGAGCGACTTTCCGCCGCCGGTGGGCATGACGACCAGCGAGTTGCGGCCCGCGAGCGTGGTCGCGATGGCTTCGCGCTGGTTGGGACGGAGGGTCGAGAATCCCCAGACGCGTTCGAGCTCCGCGGAGACCTTTTTCTCGACGGCCGATGACATTTCCACGCCCGCTCGCGGGTTGGTCTGGACGTCACTGGTCATCGGACTCGCCATGCGGACATCACCCTAACACCCCGAGACGTTGAAAGCAAGAGGTCACGGGCTCTGGAGCGAAGTCGCGAAGAACTCGGCCAGTGCGGCGCGGGCTTCGGGAAACTCCATGATGTCGTTGTGGTCGGCGTCGACGACCGGACGGAGGGTCGCACGCACACCGGCGACGGTCGCGGCTAGGTGCAGCCGCTCGCCGTGGTGCGGTCGCACGATCCTGTCGCGGTCGCCGTGCAGGATAAAGAACGGCCGCGACCCGAGTCTGGCGACGGCTTCCATCGGATCCGACCCCGATTGAACGAGGAGGCCCGCGATGATCGGCAGATGGTCCCGGGCGACGCCGCGCCAGGAAGAGAAGGGTGAAACGAGAGCCAGCGCACGGACCTCCGCTCGCGAAGCGGCCACATGCGAGGCGGGAACACCCCCGAGGCTGACGCCCAGGAGGCCGATGCGGGCGAGATCAAGGTCTGAGCGGGTCAGGACGAAGTCGAGCGCGGCTGAAGTGTCCTCGATGATGGAGGCTCGCGACGGCTTGTGATCATCCGACCGGCCGTACCCGCGGTAGTCGAAGATGAAGACGGCCAAGCCGTCTTCCACGAGGAAATCGGAGAAGCCCAGATGGTCGTCGATCGTGCCGGCGTTGCCGTGGCAGTGGATCACGACCGGCGGCCGGTCGATGCCGGCGGGCTTGAGGAGCCAGCCGTGGAGCCTGTGCCCGTCGCGGTTGGTGAACCAGATCTCCTCGGCTCCGATCGGCGGCGGCGGGGTGTCCCGGCCGGGGTGGAAGAACGCACGGTCCGCGAACCCCGTCCAGCGGACCAGGAGCGTTATCGAGCACAGAATCACGATCCAGATCAGCACGCGGCGGAGGATCCGACTGTAAAGAGGTTTATCGGGACGCACACCCGATGGTATCGTGAGCCTGCGAGCATGCCGATAATGCTGGAATGCCCAGTGATGCTCCAGGAAAGCCGGCTTCCTCCGCCCCCGCGCGGGCTTTGATGTTGGTTGCGGTCGTGTTCGCCGTGGCCGCCATGGCGTTTATGGCGTGGCGCGGGCCGATGCGTGCTCTGGAGCCCGGCGAGATGATCAACGGGCACCTCGAGTACGGGGGAAGCAGCGACTTCTCGCTGATGTGGCAGTCCACACGGGCCTGGGCCGAGGGGAGCAACCCGTACTCCTCTCAGGAGACGCTTGAGATCTGGCGGGCCCATAGCGGAGAGCTGGCCGGGGTCGAAGCACCGAGCGAGCGGGTGGATGACCTGCTCGTGTATCCGCCACCGACATTTGTGCTTTTGGCGCCGTGGTGCCTGACGGATTGGGCGACGTCGCGGCTGCTTTGGACGGTGCTGAACACGCTGCTTCTGGGCGGTTCGGTGGTGCTGGTGCTTGGGCTTGCCGGGCTTTCACCGCGGGGGGCGGCGTGGTGGTTTGCGTTCGGAGCGGCGATCCTGATGGCTCCGGGGCATACGTCGATTTCGGTCGGCCAGGTCTCGATTCTGACCGTGTTTCTGATCGCGCTCGCGCATGCGCTGCGGGCGCAGGGCTCGCCGCCGGGGTATCCAGGGATCCTGATCGGTGTGGCGTGCTGTCTCAAGCCGCAGATCGGGCTTCTCTTTCTCGCGTACGAGTTTGGCCGCAAGCGATGGGGAGCGGCGTTCGTGGCCGTGCTGACGATCGCGATTGTCTCGGCCGTGGGCGTCTGGTGGCTTTGGCGGGCCGGGATTGACTGGGTGCCCAAGTGGCAATCCAACGTGCAAGCGTTCGCGAACTCGAACAATGCCAACCCGACGGAGAGCAACCCGCTTCGTTACCACCTGATCAACCTGCATTACTTCCTGCACGGGTTTATCGCGAGCGCGGACACCGTGAAGTTGCTGGTCTACGGGATCTGCGGAGCGATGTGCCTTGGGTACTTTGTGGCGGACCGCAAGAAGCCCGAGCCCCGTGGCGAGGTGCTCTCGCTCGCGTTTGTTTCGGTGATCTCGATGCTGGTGGTGTACCACCGGATTTACGACGCGGCGGTGCTTTTCTTCCCGCTGGCATGGGCGGCCCGGGAGGTCGCTTCCCGGCGCGTGACCGTGCCGGTGGTGGTGACGCTGGCGGGGTGCGGGGTCTTCCTGCTGCCCTGGGCGAGCACGCTGATGGTGCTCGCCGATCCCAAGCGGCCTCGGATTCCGGCGAGCATCTCGGAGTCGTGGTGGTTCACGAACCTGGCGTTGCCGATGGCGCCGATTGCACTGCTGGTTCTGGCGGTGGTGCTGCTTGCGGCGCGTCGGGGCGAAGCGAGGCTTGCCGAGGGTTCCACGGGGAACTGAGTTTTCGGACGGAAGGTTTGTGCGCACGGCGGGTTTGTGAAACTGCGCCGTGGCGGATCCGTACATCCCTTCGTGACGCACGAAACTCCGCAACGTCAAGCACGGGCGCAGGCTTTGGATCGGGGCGAGGGGTGGACGATGCTGCGCCAGGTGGCGGGCGGGGTGTTTGTGGCCAAGCTCAAGCAGTACGCGTCGACGTTTCGGCAGGGTGTGCATGCGCACGAGCAGGGGTCGGTGGACTTCAACTTGGCGGGCGCGGGGGTCGGGACGTATGCGGGGGCGGAGGTGGAGTCGCGCGCGGGGGCGATCGAGCTTTTCGCGCCCGAGCGCGAGCATTCATTCGCGTGCGGGCGGACGGGGTTTCGCACGCTTCATCTGGTCTTTCCGAAGTCGGCGTGGCGTGATGAGGTCGAGGGGGCGGATGATCCGGACGGCAAGGGGATCGATCAGGCGAAAGCGGTGGGTCTTGGCCTGAGGCTGCTTCGCGAGGTGCGTGATTCGGATGCTTCGTCTCCGCTTGCTGTGGAGTCGATCGGGTTTGAGCTTTTGGCGGCGGGGGTGCGATGGCGTGACCGCGGCGATGCGCGGGCGCGGTGGCTTGGCGCGGTTCGCGACCGGCTTCATGAGGGAGAGCTTCCGACCTTGGCGGAGCTTGCGGAGCATGCGGGGGTGAACCGGGCGCATCTGGCGCGGAGCTTTTCGGCGCAGTACGGCGTGAGCGTGGGCGAGTATCACCGTCGGGTGCGGCTTGGGCGTGCGGCGCGGGAGCTTGCGTGCGAGGGGCGGTCGATCGCGCGGCTTGCGAGCGAGTGCGGATTCTCGGATCAGTCGCATCTGACGCGGTGGTTTCGTCGGAGCGTGGGCGTGACGCCGGGAGAATTTGAGCGGGTCATGCGCCGCGAGCGCGACGCGATGTGCGCCATGCCAACGCCAGACCGGCGAGACTGATCGCGGCGGGGGCGGGGACGGTTCGGCCGATGAGTTCAAAGGCGCTGTCGGTGTCCTGGAACGCGGACCAGCGGGCGGAGGCGTAGGAGTAGTTGGCTCCGTGACCGCCGAAGAACTCGCTGTCCTGCCACTGCCATGCGTCGCCGCGGGTGTTGATGGAGCGGGCGCTGACGGCGAGGATGTAGTCGCGGTGGGCGTCGAGGGTGACGGGTGAAGCGAGCGAGGCTTCGTAGAGGTGTTCGGCGGCGCCGCTGGTGCTTGAGACGCGGCCTGTGGCGGTGATCGAGAGGTTCGCGGGGGCGAAGATCGCGGTCCAGATGAGCGAGCCGGGGAGGGGCTGAGCGCTGCCATCGCGCACGCCTTCGTAGAGCTCGATGGTGTACTGGTCGAAGTTGCGGAGGTCGTCGAAGAGGCGGCCTTCGCTCAGGCCCCACCAGCGGATGCGGGTGAGCTCGGCGGAGGCGGAGAGGCGGAAGTCATCGCCTCGCTTGAAGTTGCGGGTGGGGCGGGCGTGCGAGCTTGAGAAGAACCCAAGACCGACGCGGGCGGGGTCGATGACGGTCGGCTGGCTGAGAAGCGTGACGTCGGCGGATGCTCGCGGAGCGGCGGCGCAGCCGGCAAGCAGCACAGAAGTGGAAAGGACGAACGCGCGGCGGGAGAGTGGTTGCATGACCGCATTGTGCATCGGAACGTGCGAAGGGTCTTGAATGCACGTTGCGCGTCAGCGGAAGAACCGCACGGAGGAGATGGGGCGATAGACAAGCCGAACGACAGCAACGACTTTGTTCGCGGGAATGGCGCCCGGGTTGGCCGTGGGGCTTGCGAGCGCTGACTGATATCGTGAATCAAAGCTTCGGAGCAGATTGTCGCCGACGGTGTAGAACTCGCCTTCCGTCAATTGAACGGGAGAGTTCAGGACAAGAGTGGGGGGAGCGCCGGAGTTTTCGGGCGTGAGGTGCCATTGCTGGTTCTGGAGTTCGGGAGGAAGCTCGATCCGCTTTCCGTCGACACGCGGTCCGTCGGGCAGGATCTCGATCAGTTCTCCAGGAAGCCCGATGACTCTCTTGACATAGAACAGTCCTGGCTCGGTGATCGATTCGTGCACGACGAGGTCCCATCTTTGTGGGCTGAGCGTTCGATCCGCCATGACTCGACCCTTGGCGGGAATGGTTGGAGACATCGATTCGGTGGGTATTTGGTAGAGATCAATGAGGTTCATTCGGAACGGGATTCCGGCGACCAGCACGATCCCAAGTTGAAGCACGATCACGGCCGGGGCGACCAAACACGCTCGGAGAATGCCGCATCGGAGCGACAGTTTGATGACCGCGATCCTCGTGAGCGTTCCGAAGATGACCATGCCGAGGGCGAGCCCGATCGACTCGGGTTCGATCAGTTCAACGCCGCTTAGGAAAAGCGTCACATAGAGCGAGAGCTCGACGACGAAGAGGAGACTGGCGAAGGCGAGGATTCGGCGGATTGACAGTGCGGAGGTGCGGAGCAGACGACCGATTCCCCACAGAATTACGGACGGCACGAAGAAATTGCCCAGGATCGCCGACAAGACAAGAACCAGAACGAAGAGCCAGGCGGGCATAAGCGAGTCCTAGGTATGCAGGTGGTTTCGCAGGAGAGTTGCCCAGTCATCGGGGAGTTTCGCTTTCGCTCCCTTGGCGTAGTCGTACGCGACGATGACGCCGTGGCCGATGGCGACGACATCGGCGAGGGCTTTGCTCGTCATCTCGTGCTCGAGGGTGAAGCGGTCGGTCTCGATGGCGGTGACGCGGGAGGAGATGAGGAGGGTGTCGGGGTAGACGACGGGCCTGCGGAAGCGGCAGGTGGCGGATTGGAGGATGACGCCGACGCCACCGGCCATGCGGAGGCGGTCGATGCCCAGGCGCAGGAGGAACGCGACGCGGGCGGACTCCATGTAGCGGAAGTAGGCGACGTTGTTGACGTGGCCGAGAGCGTCCATTTCGCCCCAGGCGATGGGTTGTTCGAAGATGATGTTGGTGACTGGCGTCATGACCGCTGAGCGTAGGGGATTAGGCTTTACGGGCCAGATACAGCCCGAATCCGAGCGTATCGCGGCCCCAGCGTTGGGCGATGGTGCGCCACTCGCGCGAGCGTTTGAGCATGGCTTGGGCGTCGGGGTCGGTCGGGTTCTTCTCGACGTGGGACTCGATGTTGAAGGAGTAGCGCCACTCGTACTCGTCCCAGTCGTAGTCGCTTGCGGTGCAGGCCCAGCGGGGCGTGAAGCTTGCGGCTTCGAGGCGTTCGATGTTCTCGGCGTGGGTGCGGAGTTCATCGCGTGTCGAGCCCAGGGCGGCGAGGAAGTCGGCGGAGGGTTCACGCTTCCAATAGCCCTCACCGAGAATGAGCCAGCCGCCGGGAGCGAGCAGCGTGTGAGCGGTCGTGAGGGTCTGGTCGACGGATCCGAGGGCGTGGGAGGAACCGATGCAGAGGATCAGCGAGAAGGACGCGGGTGCGAAGGCTTGGCAAGCGGGAGCGGCGTCGGATTCGAGGACTTCGACGGAGCCGCGCCAGAGGCGGGAGGCGGTGTCGCGGCAGGCTTGGGCCATGAGGGGTGAGCGTTCGATGGCGGTGCCCGCGAGGTCGAAGCGGTTGCAGGCGCGGGCGAGGATCTGGGCTTTGCCGGCGCCGATATCGAGAGCGCGCGAGCCCGGCGCGAGTTCGAGCAGGCCGATGACGCGGTCGACCTTGGCCGCGGAGATCGGGTTGCAGATCTCGTGCGTGGCGTGGGCGATGGCGGAGAAGCGGTCGCGGTCGAGGGTCGTCATGCGGGGGGTCTCATGCGTGCACGCCGTGGAGGCGCATGCCGTAGGTGCCGATGGTGAGGTGCCAGGCGGTGGGCATTTGGCGGAGCATACGGGAATGAAGATCGCAACGAAAGAAGAGAAAGAAAAGGCCGGGGCGACACGCCCCGGCTCGCTGGGTTTTGTTCACTTGGTGGAGGACGAAAGGTATTACGCCATCGCGGGTTTGCGGGATTCGTTGAGGAGGCGGCGGAGGACGGTGTGGAGGACGCCGCCGTTCTTGTAGTACTCGGCTTCGACGGGGGTGTCGATGCGGCAGCGGGTGGTGAACTCGACTTTGGACCCGTCGGCGCGGGTGGCGATGACCTTGACTTCGCAGCGGGGTTCGATGAGGCCTTCGGCGCTGACGGGGACGTGGATGTCGAAGGTCTCTTCGCCGGTGAGGCCCAGGCTTGCGGCGTTCTGGCCGTCGGTGAAGTTGAGGGGGAGGACGCCCATGCCGACGAGGTTGGAGCGGTGGATGCGCTCGAAGGACTCGGTGATGACGGCTTTCACGCCGAGGAGGAGGGTGCCTTTGGCGGCCCAGTCGCGAGAGGAGCCCATGCCGTAGTCCTTGCCGGCGAGGACGATGAGGGGCGTGCCTTCCTTCTGGTAGTTCATCGAGGCGTTGTAGATGAAATCAATCTTGCCGGAGCCGGCTTTGGACATGTCGCGGGTCCAGCCGCCTTCCTTGATCTTGCCGGAGGCGGGGTCCTTGGCGAGGGCGTTTTTGATGCGGACGTTGGCGTAGGTGCCGCGGGTCATGACGCGGTCGTTGCCGCGGCGTGAGCCGTAGGAGTTGAAGTCGGCTTTGCGGACGCCGAGGGACTTGAGGTAGTCTCCGGCGGGGCTGGCTTCGGCGATGTCACCGGCGGGGGAGATGTGGTCGGTGGTGACGCTGTCGGCCATGACGGCGAGGACGCGGGCGCCGCGGATGGCGCCGGGCGTGGTGGGCTTGGCGGACATGCCCTGGAAGTAGGGCGGGTGCTGGATGTAGGTGGAAGCGGGGTTCCACTTGTACTGCTCGCTCTTGGAGACGGGGACGGCGTTCCACTGGGTGTTGCCGTTGAAGACGTTGCCGTATTCCTTGCGGAACTGTTCGGGATTCAGGCACTGGGCTTTGGTGTCCTGGACTTCCTTGAGGGAGGGCCAGATGTCCTTGAGGAAGACGGGCTTGCCGTTCTTGGAGGTGCCGAGGGGTTCGGTGGCGAGGTCGATGGCGACGCTTCCGGCGATGGCGTAGGCGACGCAGAGGGGCGGGCTGGCGAGGAAGTTGGCTTTCACGTTCTGGTGGACGCGGCCTTCGAAGTTGCGGTTGCCGGAGAGGACGGAAGCGACGCAGAGGTCACCTTCCTTGATCGCGGCGTCGACCTCTTCGGGGAGGGGGCCGGAGTTTCCGATGCAGGTCGTGCAGCCGTAGCCGACGGTGTTGAAGCCGATGGCGTCGAGGTCGGCGGAGAGGCCGGCTTTGTCGAGGTAGGCGGTGACGACCTTGGAGCCGGGGGCGAGGGAGGTTTTGACCCAGGGCTTGCGGGTGAGGCCGAGGGCGCGGGCTTTGCGAGCGACGAGCCCTGCGGCGATGAGGACGTCGGGGTTGGAGGTGTTGGTGCAGGAGGTGATGGCGGCGATGACGACGGCGCCGTGGGTGATCTTGCTGGGCGTGGTGCCGTCGGCGTGTTTGACGGTGCCGACGGAGCCGAAGATCTTGTCGGCGGGCATGCCGAAGGAGGTGTTGCCGAGGGGAGCGGCCATGGCTTTGAAGAACTCGGACTTGACGTTCTTGAGTTCGACGCGGTCCTGAGGGCGCTTGGGGCCGGCGAGGCTGGGCTGGACGGTGGACATGTCGAGTTCGAGGACGTCGGTGAACTCGGGCTCGGGCGAGCCGGGGGTCCAGAAGAGGCCGTTGGCTTTGCAGTAGGCTTCGACAAGGGCGACGGTGGCGTCGTCGCGGCCGGTGAACTTCATGTAGTCGAGGGTGGCCTGGTCGACGGGGAAGAAGCCCATGGTGGCGCCGTATTCGGGAGCCATGTTGGCGATGGTGGCGCGGTCGGGGACGGACATGGAAGCGAGGCCCTCGCCGAAGAACTCGACGAACTTGTCGACGACGCCCTTCTTGCGGAGGATCTGTGTGACGGTGAGGACGAGGTCGGTGGCGGTGGTGCCTTCGGGGAGCTTGCCCTTGAGGCGCATGCCGATGACTTCGGGGGTGAGCATGTAGATGGGCTGGCCGAGCATGACGGCTTCGGCTTCGATGCCGCCGACGCCCCAGCCGACGACGCCCAGGCCGTTGATCATGGTGGTGTGGCTGTCGGTGCCGACGCAGGAGTCGGGGTAAGCGACGGTCTCGCCGGTGGCGCGGTCCTCGCGGGTGAGGACGCCGGGAGCGAGGTACTCAAGGTTGACCTGGTGGACGATGCCGGTGGCGGGGGGGACGCAGGTGAAGTTGTTGAGGGACTGCTGGCCCCACTTGAGGAACTCGTAGCGTTCGTTGTTGCGCTCGAACTCCTTGCCGGCGTTGATGGTGAGAGCCTGGCCCGAGCCGAAAGCGTCGACCTGCACGGAGTGGTCGATGACCAGGTCGCACTTGACGAGGGGGTTGATGAGGTTGGGGTCGCCGCCGAGGGCTTTCATGGCGTCGCGCATCGCGGCGAGGTCGACGACGCAGGGGACGCCGGTGAAGTCCTGAAGGACGACGCGGCCGGGCATGAAGGGGATTTCTTCCTTCGCGGGGGCTTTCGCGTTCCAGTTGGCGAGGCCGGCGACGTCGTCGGCGGTGACGATGAAGCCGTCGAGGTTGCGGAGCATGCTCTCGAGGAGGACCTTGATCGAGTAGGGCAGCTTGTCGACCTTGCCGACCTTGTTGAGAGCGGCGAGGGAGAAGTAGTTGTAGGTGCCGTGGGCGGTCTTGAAGGACTGGCGGGCTTGGAAGGGGTCGGGGCGGGGGGAGGTGGACATGGGGGAATCTCCTTCGAAAGCAGGTGAACCGTGGGGGGAACGATGAACAGTACACTGGTATCGGCATGAATCGAATCGATGCCGATTACCTCACGAATAATCATTGTTTATGGATGGAAGGGACGAATCCTTCTTCGAGTGGGTCGTTCAGGGGATTCGAACGAGGACAATCACATAAGCAACCAGCGGCAGCCAAGCGATTGCCGCGACGATCCACGAGTACACCGGCCGGTCGTGAAGCCAGTTCCCCAAGCCGATGGACATGAGGCGCATCATTCCAATCCAAAGGGCTCCGCCGATCGCGAGCGAAGTGAGAAAGACCTTGGCTCGTGGGTCCGCGACAACGTTCCAGTTGTTCCAGATCATCGCGAGAATCGCCGCGATGAAGATCAGCCACGATTTCTTCGTCGAGCGTCCGGGAAACCGTGCAAGCACGTACACGTGGAGCGTCTCAAGCACCGTGCAGCCAGCCCAGACGATCAGGGCGGTGCGAGAGAAGCGAGGGCTCGTTCCGATCTCGATGAGCGCCATGAGCGTGGCGAATCCGAGGAGTATGAACGCAAAGAACCCGAACCCGGCTTGGGCGAGGCGAACGGGTTGGCTCCAGCGCCGATCAAAGTGCACCAGATGGACGGGTCGGGTGAGCATGCTCGATTGTTTGGAGAGCGCATGGACGTTGACGGTGTGCCGAAGGCGACCGACACTATGCTTGCTCGCATGCTTACTCACCTTCTGCTTCTGCCGAGTCTCTTTGCGGTTTCCGTGTGCGTTGCCCAGCCGGAGCCTGCATTCAGGCTTTCCGAGGGCGCGCCTTCGTCGGTCCAGACCGCTGCGGAGTCGGCACTTGGCAAGTACGTCGCCGAGGATGATGGCGCGTTCAAGTGGGAACTGGTGCGGACGACGCCGCTGGAGGGGATGACGCTTTACGACATCCGTCTGACGTCGCAGCGGTGGCGGACGGCGGCCGAGGTGAGCGAGCCGGTGTGGACGCACTGGCTGACGGTCGGGGTGCCGCATGCGGTGCGGCGGACGGTTCCGATCATGCTGATCGACGGCGGGTCGAGGCGGGAAGAGCCGCGGACGCCGGCGCGGGCGGAGTTCATGCGGCTGGTGCAGGCTTCGGGCGCGGTGTGCTGCGCCGTGGACAACATTCCCAACCAACCGCTCGCGATCGAGGACGGCAAGCCGCGGCGCGAGGACGACCTCCTGTCGCAGTCGTGGAACCTCGCGATCAAGCACGATGATGCGCGGTGGATCGGCCGGTTTCCGATGGTGAAAGCCGTCAAGCGGGCGATGGATGCGACCGAGCAGTTTCTCGCCGGCCGCGACCTTTCACCGGCGAAGCTTGAGGGCAAGGTGATCGACAAGGGGATGAAGCTGGAGGGGTTCTTCGTCACCGGGGCTTCCAAGCGCGGGTGGACGACGTGGCTGATCGCGGCGGTAGACCCTCGCGTGAAAGCGATCGCGCCGATCGTGATCGATGTGCTCAACATGGAGGCTCAGACGCCGCACCATTGGGCGAGCTACGGGTTCTGGGCCCCGGCCCTGCGGGACTACGTCGCCAACGGGATCGACAAGAAGTTCGGCACGCCGGAGCTGAACAAGGTGATCGCGCACGAGGATCCGCTCGCGTACATGAAGTTTGTGGAACGCGTGCCGAAGTACATCGTGACCGCGACGGGCGATGAGTTCTTCCCGACGGATTCGTTCCAGCACTACGAGAAGCAGCTGAGCGGCGAGTGGCGGGTACGGAGCGTGCCGAACGCGGGGCACAACCTTGCGGGGTCGATGGCTCCGTTTGAGATCCTGGCGTTCTACACCATGTTCGTCGAGGGCAAGCAGCGGCCTGAGTTGACGTGGACGCTCACGGCGGAGAACGGGAAGAGCGTCGTGACGGCGAAGGCGGACGTCAAGCCCGAGCGGGTCCTGCTCTGGCAGTGCGATGCGAAAGCCAGGGATTTCCGGATCGATCAGACGGGTCGGACGTGGACGTCGAGCGAAGTGGTGGCTTCGGACTCGACGGGGCTTGTGTATTCGGCGACGGTCGAAGCTCCGGCGACGGGGTTTCGTGCGTTCATGATGGAAGCGACGTTCGCGTCGGGAAATCCGGTGCTTCCCTTTACGGTGACGACGCGGGTGTTCATCACGCCGGACACGCTTCCGTTTGCGACGAAGAAGTAGGCCGTCTCACCAGTTCGCTTCTTTCCATACGCGCTGCTCATGGGCGTACCGGCTTTCGCGGAACTCCACGCGGATTACCTTCGGCGTCGACCAATCGATCTCAAGTGGTTCGCCCGAGACGGCGTGCTCGGGGCCGACGTAGCCCTCCAAGACGACCCGCCAGCCCGAGAGGACGGAGTAGCTTGAGATCCAGCACCAGTGGTTGCCGGAGTGTGTCGCTCCCGCGTCGTTGAATGTCACGCGGAAACGGTGGGCGCCGCTCGGATCGCGGAGTTCGCCGCCTTCGACTCGCGCAAAGAGACAGGGGATGGGGGAAGCGCCGATGGGGACAACCTCGCGGAAGGCGCGAAGCGCGAGGAACAGCGCGGCGATGACGGAAACAACCACCATCAGGGTCGTTCGGCGGGAGGGCGAAGGGGATGAAGTGATCGCGCTCCGGCCGCTGTTCGCCGTGCCGAGGTTCTCACTCACGGGCGACTCGCCTTCGATGACCGCGATGGGATCAGGGAGGGTGCAGCCCGCGGGAGCGTCATGGGGAACTCTAAGCCCGGTCCGCGGGGTCGCCGCTCCGGCTTTCGACCGTCGGTCGGCCGCATTCGGGGCATCGGGCGGCGGGTTCGCGGGCGGATTCCTCGAGGGGTTCGTCGTAGCGGCGGCCACAGAAGTGGCAGCGCGGAGCGGAGCGTTCTTCTTCCTGACGACGGATGCGGTCGGTTTCGCGCTTGATCGACATCGCGACCAGCACGCCGATGAACAGAGCCACCGCCAGGGCGATCTGGCCCGGGAGCGCTGTGAGCGGGCCGATGAGGAGCGGGATGATGGAAGCGGCGATGAGAACCCCCACGACGAGCACGACGGTGCGGGGTTCGCCGAGGCGCTGACGCCGCGTCCGCTTGCTCCGAGGGGGCTGCGGCGGGCTGGATGGTTCGGCGTCGGGCTCGGGGTTCATGCGTACGCATCCTAAGCCCGCCCGCGTGGCACCTAAGCTCCGGCATGAATCAGAATCGCACGAGCGTCAAAGGTCTGTGGATGCTGGTCGCCGGGCTTGCGGCGGGGATTGGTGCGCTGGCCGCGCGGGCGGACGAGGGGATGTGGCTTGTGAACGCCCCGCCCGCGGCGCTGAAGGACAAGCACAAGTTCACGGCGACTCCGGAGTGGCTTCTCCGCATGCAGCGTTCGGCGGTGCGATTCCAGACGGGCGGGTCGGGGTCGCTGGTGTCTTCGGACGGCCTCGTGATGACCAATCACCATGTCGGCTCGGACATGCTTCTCAAGCTGAGCACGAAGGAGCGGAACCTGCTCAGGGACGGTTTCATCGCGCGGACGCGTGCGGATGAGCTTGCCTGCCCGGATCTTGAGCTCAACATCCTCTGGGAGATCGAGGATGTGACGTCGAAGGTGGGGGATGCGGTGAAAGAGGGGATGTCAGCGGCGGACGCCGGGGCTGCGCGACGGAAGGCGATCGCCGAGATTGAGAAGGCATCGCTCGAGTCGACCAAGCTCAAGAGCCAGGTCGTGACGCTTTTCGGCGGCGCGCGGTACCACCTCTACCGGTACAAGTCGTACACGGATGTGCGGCTGGTCTTCGCACCCGAGGAGTCCATCGCGTTCTTCGGGGGCGATACGGACAACTTTGAGTTTCCCCGGTACAACCTTGATTGCTGCTTTTTCCGCATTTACGAGGACGGCAAGCCGCTCGCTTCGGAGAACCACCTCAAGTGGTCGGAGAAGGGGGCGGCGGAGAATGAGCTGGTCTTCGTCTTCGGGCATCCAGGGCGGACTGAGAGGCTTCACACGGTGGACCACCTCAGGATCGCCCGCGATCAGGAGTTTCCGCGTCGTCTCGCGGATCTCTGGCGTCGCGAGATCAAAGCACAGACCTTCGCCGGTCGCTCTGCGGAGCACCGGCGCATCGTGTCCGACGAGCTTTTCGGCGTCGCCAACGGCCGCAAAGCGATCACCGGGCAGTACGAGGGGTTGCTCAATCCCGATCTGATGGCGGCCAAAGCGGCGGCGGAGCAGAAGCTTCGCGAAGCGGTCGCGAAGGACCCGGCGATGAACGCCAAGTGGGGTTCGGCGTGGGATGATGTCGCGAGGATCAAGCGGGCCGAGCAGGAGTTCGCGGTTCGTCGGCAGGTCGTCAATCGTCTCGCGGGCGCATCCAACCTCGTGCGGCACGCGTTCACGATCGTTCAACTGGCTTCGGAACTGCCCAAGCCGAACAAGGATCGTCTGCGCGAGTACGGCGATGCTCAGCTTGAGTCGGTGTACCTTGGGCTTTACTCGCCCGAGCCGGTCTACGAGAGTGTTGAGATCCATGGCCTGACTCAGGCGCTGACGTTCGCGGCCGAGCGTCTTGGAGCCGAGGACCCGCTGGTCAGGACGCTTTTGGCGGGCAAGTCTCCCTCGGCGAGGGCGGCCGAGCTGATCGCGGGGACGCCTTTGGCCGATGTGATGCTCCGTCGCACGCTGGTGGAAGCCGGTGCACGGGGCTTGGCGGAAAAGGGGGCGCCGGGGCTGCTGTCCTTTGCGGCCGCGCTGGACCCGGAGTGGCGTTCTCTCCGCACGCGGTACGAGGACACGGTGGAGTCCCCTCTTCGCGACGCGTACGCGCGGATCTCGGCGGCGAAGTTTGCGGTCGAGGGAGAGGGCGTCTATCCCGATGCGACCTTTACGCTCCGGTTGTCGTACGGGACGGTCTCGGGGTATTCGCTGGCGGGCGAGACGGTGCCGGCGTTCACGGAGTATTCGGGGCTTTTCCGCCGGTACGAGGAGCGCAAGGGGCAGGATGGCTTTGGCCTGCCGTCGGCTTGGCTTCAGAAGCAGGACGCGCTGAAGGGTGTGCCGTTCAATTTCATCTGCACCGCGGACATCATCGGAGGCAACTCGGGGTCTCCGGTGGTGAACGCCAAGGGCGAGGTCGTCGGGCTGATCTTTGACGGCAACATCCACTCGCTTGTGGGCAATTTCGCGTTCGATGCGCAGTCTGGCCGCGCGGTCGCCGTGGACTCACGCGGCATGGTCGAAGCTTTCCGTACGGTGTACGGAGCGAACGAGCTGGTGAAGGAACTGACGGGCAAGTGAGTGGGGCGCCGGGCTTAGCTCAGGCCCGACATGGACGCGTACAAGCGGCGGACGACGGCGATCACGATCGCCGCGGCGCGGTCGATCTCGTCGAGGGTCGAGTGCCGCGAAAGGCTGAAGCGGACCGAGCCGTGGGCGGCTTCGGGCGGGACGCCCATCGCGAGCAGGACGGGCGAGGGGTCGAGGCTTCCGGATGAGCAGGCGGCTCCGGCGCTGGCGTTGACACCCTGTTCGGAAAGAGCGAGCAGGATGGCTTCGGCTTCGAGTTTGGGGAACGCGATGTTGGTGGTGTTCCAGAGTCGGTCGCCGCCGGCGCCGTTGACGCTTGCGTCCGGAATGGCGGCGAGAATGGTCTGCTCGAGGCGGTCGCGAAGGCCCGCGAGCGAGCTTCGCGCGAGGGGGTCGGCGAGCCAGGAAGCGGCTTCATCGCTCGCGACGCCGGCGCCGAGGATTCCCGGGAGGTTCTCCGTACCGCCGCGGCGGCCGAGCTCCTGCGAGCCCAGCGCGGTGGGTCGGTATCGCACGCCGCGACGCGACCAGAACACGCCGACGCCTTTGGGCCCATGGAACTTGTGCGGCGCGAAGACGAGCATGTCGAACGGGTCGAGCGAACCCACCGGCATCTTGCCGACCCACTGGGTGGCGTCGCAGAGGAACACTCCTCCGTGGTGCCGGGAGATTCGCGCGATCTCGGCGACGGGCTGGATGACGCCGGTCTCGTTGTTGGCCCACTGGACGCACGCGAGGTGAATCCCGGCGGCTTGTTCGCAAGCCCGCTCGAGCGCCGAGGGATCCACGACGCCCCGGCGATCGACGTCGACCCAGGTGACACGGGCTTTGCCGGTTCGAGCGAGTTCCTCCGCGAGGTCGCGGACGGCGGCGTGTTCGGTCCGGGTGGTGATGAGAGCGGGGGGGGGCTGTCGCGGGCCGACGGCATCGAGGAACCCGCGGATCGCGAGGTTGATGGCTTCGGTGCCGCCCGAGGTGAGCACGATCTCGCGGGGGGAGGCGCCGAGGAGGTCGGCGACGGACCGTCGGGCCCGTTCCATCGCGGCCCGGGCGGCTTGTCCGGCGCGGTGGACGCTGGAGGGGTTATGCCACAGTTCGGTCAGTCCGCGGGCGACCGCTTCGACGACGCCCGGGGAAGGTTTGGTGGTCGCGTTGTGGTCCAGGTCGATCACGGGGCAGTTTATGGCGGGCGGGGCCGAACCTTTTCGGGCGGCTCCGCGTACGCTCTGCCGCACAGGAGCATTCGCTTGACTTCGAAGCACGAAAGCGTGAGCGCGGCCGCCGCGCTCGAGATTCGCGGGCTGAGGTACCGATACACGCCGTCCGGTCCCTGGACGGTTGATGTGGCGGCTTTTTCGCTCGCCAAGGGCGAACAGGTGCTGATCACCGGTGGTTCGGGCGTCGGCAAGAGCACGCTGCTGCAACTTATCGCCGGGCTGCTCGACCCTTCCGAGGGGGAGGTCAAGCTGGGGGGCGAAGCCATGCACGCCAAGCGGGGAGCTGCTCGCGACCTCTTCCGCGGCAAGCGATTGGGCATGATCTTCCAGACGTTCAACCTGCTCTCGGGCTTTTCGGCGGCGGAGAACGTGATGGCCGCGCTGATGTTCTCCGAGTGGCCCCGGGGTGAGCACCGCAAGCGAGCGGTCGATGCTCTGGGGGCGCTTGGCCTGACGGATATCGACCGGCCGGTGGATGCGATGTCGGTAGGGCAGCAGCAGCGAGTCGCGGTCGCGCGGGCGGTCGTGACGGATCCGGTGCTCGTGCTCGCGGATGAGCCGACGGCGAGCCTGGACCCGGAGAACTCCGCGGCGACGATGACGCTGATTCAGGAGACGTGCCGCTCGCGGGGGGCGGCGCTGCTCTGCGTCAGCCACGATCCGGCGATGGCTTCGCGGTTCTCGCGGCGGGTGGGATTCGCCGAACTGGGCGCGGGTCGCGCGGGGGTGCTCTCATGAATTCATGGACGATCATCCTGCGGAGCTTGGCGGCCCGGCGGTTCTCGACGGGCGCGACGGTCCTTTCCGTGGCGGTCGCGGTCGGGCTTCTGCTCACGCTTCTGACGATGGCGGAGTCGGGCAAGCGTTCGTTCGAGCGCGGTGCCGGCACGATGCACATGCTGGTGGTGAACGACCCCAGTCCTCTCAGCGGCGTCCTCAACAACATCTACTACGCGGGGATTCCGCGGAACGCGCTGCTTTACTCGAAGTTCGAGCAGATCGCGAGGTTCGGCCCGTCGGAAGTGCCCGACTCGATGTCGCCCGGGTTCGCGATCCCGATCCAGATCGGCGACAGCTACCGCGGCATGCCTGTGGTCGCGACCAGCCGCGAGTTCTTCACGAGGTTCGAGCCCGTGCCGGGCGAGCCGTGGAAGCTCACGCAGGGTGAGTTCTTTGGTGCGGACCTCGAGGTCGTTCTCGGAGCCGATGCGGCGACGCGCGGCGGGCTCAAGCTCGGTGATTCGATCGTCTTCACGCACGGGTCGAGCGATTCGCGCGGCGGCCACGAGGGCCACGTCCACGATGAGTTCAAGTTCAAGGTCGTCGGCGTGCTCGCCCGCACCGGAAGCTCGCACGACCGCGCCCTGTTCGTCTCGCTCCGGAGCAGTTGGCTGATGCATGCCTTTGACCGCCTGGAGCGTGAGGGCAAGCTTGACCACGAGCACCACGAGGGCCACAGCCACGAGGGCGCGCCCCTCGGCGAGGAGGACCTGATCGATTCGGACCGCCTGATCACCGGGATCTACCTCCGCGTGCCCACGCGGAAGGGGTCCGACGCGTCCGCGGCGTTGCCCCAGGTCTTCAACACGCTGCGGTCGGACACCAGCATCACCGTCGCGTCCCCGCGGCAGGAGCTGGACCGGCTTTTCGCGATCGTCGGCACCTTCGACGTGATCCTGCTCGGGATGGCGCTGGTCGTGCTCGTGGGCAGCGGCCTCTCGATCTCGATCGCCCTCTACAACTCGATGGAGCAGCGCAAGCGTCAGATCGCGATCCTTCGCGTGCTGGGGTGCAGCCGCATGGGTGTCTTCGGGCTTGTGCTGACGGAAGCGGCCGTCATAGGCCTGATGGGCGCGCTCGCGGGCGTCTTCCTCTCGCTGATCGGCGGGACGCTGGTTTCCTGGCTTCTGAGCGCGAAGTACGGTGTTTTCGTGACGCCGATGCTGCCGCCTGACCTGACCCTGGGCGTGGTGGTGGGAGTGGTTATCCTGGCGGCGCTGGCCGGCCTCCTGCCGGCGATCCTCGCGTACCGGACGCCGGTTGCGAATAATCTCAGGCCCGTGGGCTGATCCCCGCGGCCGAAAAGATCCCAAGCACGCACCAGCGTGAAAGGCGAGGCGATCATGCGTTTGTTCTGGATTCTGCTTCTGGTCACCGGGCTCCTCGCGGGCGGCTGGATCTACACCGCCCGCGTGGCCCAGCGATCGGCCACCGCCGCACGCAACTCCGAAGCCGTCGCTCGCGATGCCGCCAAAGCGGTCGCCGAAGCCCAAGCCAAAGCCGCTTTGCCCAAGCAGGCGGACGCGACGGTCGCTCCCGACAACAAGGCACGCGAATCGGTCCCCGCGACGGGAGCGTCCAAACCGGAAGCCGAAGCGACGGCCAAGCCGGAAACCAAACCCGAAACCAAGCCCGAAGCCGCTCCCGCCGCCGCTCCCGCTTCACAGGATGAGCCCAAAGGCGGGCAGGTCTCCGGTTCCTTCGCGACCGATCCCGCGACCGCCCAGTCCGGCGTCGTTCGCGTCTCCCTCACCGGGTCCGACGGCAAGCCGCTTGCTACCCGCGCCGGGTTCCAGATGACCGCCGACCTCGTGGTCAGCCCCGCGCATCTGCTCGACAGCGCCGTGTCGGGGCTGGTCACGACCGCCGGCGGCTTGACGATCCCGATCATCGGCACCGTGACGATCGATCAGTCCCGCGACATCGCGATCCTGCGCCTCGCCCGTGCCGTTCCCGGCTCGACCGTGCTCCGCTTTGCCACCGCCGAGGCGCCAGCGGATTCGCAGCAGTTTCTCCTTCCGCTCAAGGGCTCACCCACCGTCGTGGCGACGGTGCTCGGCTATCGCACCGACACCCTGCAGGGTCGTCGCGTGCAGATCAAAGCTTCGCTGCCCAGCAACCCCGTGGGGATGCCGCTTGTCAGCGATCGCGGCGAAGTTGTCGGCATGGTGACCGGCAAGGACCCCTCGGGCGCGGCGCTTGTCGCTTCGGCCGCTGAGATTCTCGCACTGCCCCGCGGGCAGGTCACCCCGCTCACGATGACGGCGGTCAAAGCCCCGCCCGCCGCCGCGCCCGCGACCCCCGCGCCATCCACCGCGCAGAACAACCAGACGCCGCCCGAGGTCGCTTCCGAAGCCAAGATCGAGAAGAAAGACGACGGCTCCATCCTCGTCGATGACAAGTTCATCGTCAAGGGCGAGGGCACCAAGGAAAAGCCCTACGAGGTCACGTGGGAGATGCTGATCTCCGCTCAGGACGTCTACGACCCGCGCAAAGGTCAGAAAAAGCTCCCCGGCCGCGTCATGATGCTCGATGGCAAATGGGTCAAGCTCACCGGCTATGTCGCGTTCACGCTTTACGTGGAAGAGCCCAAGGAACTGCTGAGCATGCTCAACCAGTGGGACGGCTGCTGCATCGGCGTCCCCCCGACGCCGTACGACGCGGTCGAGGTGCGCCTCGCCGACAAAGTGTCGAAGGACGACCGCCTCGCGACCTTCGGCGTGGTCACGGGCAAGCTCAGCGTCAAGCCGTACCTCGCGGGAGACTGGCTGGTCGGGCTTTACCTGATGGACGACGCGACGTTCCAAGCCAAGCGGTTCGGCGGCTTTGGTTCCTGAGTCGTCCTCGGGGCCGCTTACTTGCTGATGCCGACGGTAACCGGCGTGGGCTTGGGCTGCCGCGGTGCTTCCTGGTGCATCTTGCGTGCCCGGTGCTGGCTCCAGTCGGTGACGACCAGGTCCGGCGCTTCCGGCCCGCTCTGAAGCTTGAGGATGTCGTACGTGTTGTTCCGCTGGGCGGGGACGAACCCCGACTCGCGGATCAGCCTGCAGAGCACCGCTTCGTCGAGGCAGTAGGTCGTGCCCGCGGAAGAGACGACGTTCTCCTCCATCATGACGCTTCCCATGTCGCTGGCGCCGAAGTTCAGGCCCACCTGTCCGACGTGCGGGCCCATCGTGACCCACGAGGCGCCGATCGAGTAGATGTTGTCGAGGAAGAGCCGCGAAAGCGACTGCGTGCGGAGGTAATCGGTGGACCCGCTCATGCGCACGCGGCGGCCGAACTCCGCCGCGTCAGGCCCGAGATCGCGGTAGTCGACGTCCGGGTTCGCGCCCCACGCGTGGGCGGCGGCGACGAGGTCGCCGGGGAAGGGCTTGTCGATCTCGCCGGGGTTCGCGCCCCAGTCCTTGACGCGGCCGAGGGGCGTGTTCTCGCGCTGGAAGGGCCAGGAGATGAACGCTTTGTAGTGGCCCATCCCCTCGAACTTCGCGCGGCCCGACCCGCGAGCCGGCGCGCCCGAAGGTGCACCGCTTTCGCTCAGCACGCGGTCCTGCCACTGCCGGACAAGCATCATGTGGTGGACGCGGTCGGCGTATCCCTCGATATGCCCGAACATCATCGTCGCGCTGGTGAACATACCGAGCGTGTGCGCGACATACATGACGGTGAGCCAGCTTTCCGCGTCGCACTTGCCCATGCCAATCTTCTGGCGCACGGGGCGGGCGAAGATCTCGCCGCCGCCGCCCGGCAGGCTGTCGAGCCCCGCATCGCGGAGGCGCACCATGACCCAGCGGATCTTCTCCTCGAGGTTCGCTCCGGGCGGATCGAAGAAGTGCACGAACTCGATGAACTCCGGCGGGCTGAACGCGTGGATGTGGATCTTGGGGAACTTCTCCTTGATTGATTGGAGAAGCGTGATGTAGTAGTCCAGGGGCAGATCCGGGTTCATCCCGCCCTGCATCAGGATCTGCGTTCCGCCGATGGCTTCAAGCTCGGCGATCTTCTGGTGGATGGTCTCGGTGGGCAGGACGTACGCGTCGTGGTCGGTCGCGTCGCGGCGGAACGCGCAGAACGTGCACTTGGCGGAGCAGACGTTCGTGTAGTTGATGTTCCGGTCGATGATGTATGTGCGGATGCTGTCGCCATGGATCTCGCGGCAGCGGGCGTCGGCCCAGCGGCCGAGCGTGGGCGTCTGGGCTTTGGTCAGGATGGCGAGCCCCTGCTCGGGCGTGAGGCGGGCTTCGCCGGCGGCGACCGCTTCAAGCAGCCCCGGGTCCAGGGCGTCAAGGTGCGGCAGTTCGCTCGGCGGTCGGTACGTGGCCATGAATGCTCCGGTCCCCCACACCCCCAAACCCCCACACCCAGTCTCCCCCGACCTCGCCCCCTCACCTTCCCCAGTTCGCTCAGGGGTCGGGACGGATTCAGATCATTCTTGGCGGAGCGGGGGCTCGACGCAAGCCGACCGCTGGTCCCGAAACACGCGGGTGGCCGCCCGGCGTCTACACTCCCCGCCTATGGCCATTCTCGTGAACGCGTCGACCAAAGTCATCTGCCAGGGGATCACCGGCTCCTTCGGGGCGGTCCACACCAAGGGCTGCCTCCTGTACGGGACCAAGATGGTGGGCGGCGTGACCCCCGGCAAGGGCGGCACGAAGGACCCCAACGGCCTGCCGATCTTCGACACCGTCGCTCAGGCCGCGAAAGCCACCGGTGCCGATGCGACCATGATCTTCGTCCCCCCCGCCGGCGCGGCCGACGCCATCATCGAAGCCGCCTACGCGGGCATCCGCGTCATCTGCTGCATCACCGAGGGCACCCCGGTTCAGGACATGATCCGGGCCCGGGCGATCCTCGACGAACTCAACGGCGGCGCCAACGCCCCGGCGATCAACCGCAGGTTCATCCTCGTCGGGCCCAACTGCCCGGGCGTCATCACCCCCGGCCCCCGCACGAACATGGAATCGATGACCGGCGAGCCCGGCAAGCCGTACACCTCCGCCGGCTGCAAGATCGGCATCATGCCCGGCTACATCAACACCCACATCTCCGAATCCAAGCGCGGGAAAGCCATCGGCATCGTCTCGCGCTCCGGCACGCTCACGTACGAAGCCGTGTGGCAGACCAGCCAGCTCGGCTTCGCCCAGTCCACGTGCGTGGGCATCGGCGGCGATCCTGTCCGCGGCCTCAACCACATCGACTGCCTCGAGCTCTTCTCCGAGGACCCGGACACGCACGGCATCCTCATGATCGGCGAGATCGGCGGTACCGACGAGATCGAAGCGGCCAAGTGGGTCGCCGACGCCCGCCGCTCGGGCAAGCTCAAGAAGCCCGTCGCGGGCTTCATCGCCGGGAGAACGGCTCCGCCGGGAAGGCGCATGGGCCACGCCGGCGCGATCATCGGCGGCGCGGACGACACCGCGGATGCAAAGATCAAAGCCCTCAAGGATGCCGGCGTCACCGTCGCGATGTCCCCCGCGGACATGGGCAAAGCCATGCTGCAAGCGATGGGCGGATAGCTCTTTCAGAGCCCGACGCGCCAGCGAGGGAGAAGCGGCGACCCCCACCCCTCCATCGTGCGCTTCGGGCGTCGCGTCATGCCCGCATCAAACCAGCCTTCTCTTCCGAACGAGCGGGTCGTGTTTCGTCACACCTTCGCCGACTCCCCCTCGCTGGCGCGTCGGGCTCTGACAGCCTTCCCGCACTCCGGACACCCCGCCCCCGCCGCGAGACCCTTCATGTCATATCCGCAGGCGGTGCAAAGTTCGCTCCGGGTCTTCCTCCTCACGCGTCGCGCGGAGACGATCAGGGGCGTACCGCTCGCCAAGGCGATGAGCACGAGCGGCCAGAGAAGCACGATGGCCCCTGTGTGATGTCCATACACCGTGCGCTCGCTCCACCCTTCGGCGATTCCGATCCCGTCGGGCCTCCACCAGCGCAGCGTGACGCGATCCTCGCGACGGGTTCTCACCGCGCGTTGCGTGGCCGCGAGAATGTTCTGTCCGTTGATGGAGTCGTTTGTGGCGGGGTGAGGAACTTCCCCGAGAACTGCCGCGGAGACTTGCCCTCGTCCCAGCGTCAACGCGTAGATCGAGCTGGGAGCGGATGGGTCCTGCGCCCATGACTTGCCGATGGAGTACCGGCTGGACACCGCGATCGCACCAACACCTGCGAGGCCGAGCCCCACCAGCCCCCACCCCGCGATGAACCGCTTGCGCCCGCGTGCCATGGGCAGAGCCTATCTGATCCCGGCCCTCAGGCAAGACGGAATCTACCACCGAGGCGCAGAGGCACAGAGGAAGACGGAACGGTTTGGCCTCTTCCATAGGCCCTTCTCGGTGTCTCTGCGCCTCTGTGGTGCGCATTCCTGCCTTTCGTTCCCCCCGCCAGCGCGTGACGGCCGCTCGTCGGGCGCTGGCGGGCGGTCGTCGGTGGCCGACGGCGCTTCGGCGATGGCCGATGAGCGGTCGTCGGGGGCTGACGACCGGTCGTCGGTGGTTGACGGGTGGTCGTCGGTGGTCGACGGGCCGCCGTCAGCGTCCGCCCCCACGTTATTTCACAAAAAACGCGGGCTTGGCTGAAGGGGGTGTGGGGGTGGGGGCGATGCAGGGGGGATGCAGACGCTTCCGGATGGCAGGTTGGATCTTCTGACGTTCTTTGAGAGCCGCATCGAGGTGTGGTCGCAGGCGGCGGAGGCGGGGACGATCGGGATCTCTCCCGAGCAGGCTCTGGACCTCGCCGAGCATCTCGAAGAAGCCCGGGCCGCATGGGACCACGCTCAGCTTGCGCGGCAGGCCGCCGAAGCCGCGACGCTCGCGAGCAATAGCGCGATCGCCAAGCTCCGCTTCAAGGGCGCGAGCCTGGTCGGGGTGATCAAGCTGCACGCGGAATGGACCGGCAACCGCGATGTCTACGGCGCGGCCCGGCTCAACCCGCCCGCGCCGCGGAGGATGAGGCTTCCCGCGCCCCCCGCGCCCGAGTGGGCAAGCCGCTCGACCGAACTGGTCCCCGGCGGATCGGTGCGGCTGCGCTGGGAGCCCCAAGGCACGCGCGAGGAAGGCGGCGGCCACGGGCCCACGACGGGTGTCTACTTCGAGGTTTTCGCGATCACAACCACCGGCCGGAGCGTGTTGCTCGGCGCGACCGCCGAGCCGTTCCTCGAGATTCCGCTCAAGCGCGTGGAAGGTGTGAGCGTGACGGTTCGCGCCGTGCGCGGCAACCGGCGCAGCGCGCCCGCGCCGACGATCACGGTGGCGGATGGAAGAGAAAGCCCGGTGCGGATCGCGGCGTGAGAAAGGAAGTCACGAAGTCACGAAGAAAGGCACCGAAGTTCGGTGCCTTTCTGCTTTCGCTCTGTGACTGTGTGACTCCGTGACTTCTAAGCCGGCGGAGTGGGGGTGGGGGTGGGGGTGGGGGTCTTCGGCGCGTGGCGGACGATCTGGCCCGTGCCCAGGTAGATCAGGTCCTCCGCGATGTTCTTCATGAGGTCGCCGACGCGTTCGAGCTCGCGGCCGACGCGGGCGACGTGCAAGCCCAGTGTCAGGGCGCTGTCGGTGCGGCCCTCATCCTTCATCAGCTCGATGGACTCCTCGAAGACGCGGCGGTCGAGCTGGTCGATCACCTCGTCGGAATCCGCGACGCGGCGGCCGGCTTCGACATCCTCGTTGAGCACCGCGCGGAGCAGTTCGTGGCACATGAGCGGCACGCGCTGGCCAAGTTCGCGCAAGGCCGTCGGCCACTCCGGCGTCATCCCCGGGGGCATCCCCTTGGCGATGCGGAGCGTGATCTTCGCGATGCCGGTCGCGTGGTCCGCGACCCGCTCGACGTCGGCGTTGACCTTCAGGATGAAGGCGACCAGGCGGAAGTCGCGGGCGAAGACGTGACGAAGGGCAAGAATCTCAAAGGCTTCCTGCTCGATCTCGACCTCTTCCCGATCGACCTCGTCGTCTTCGGCGCGGACGCTCTTGGCCGCGGCGATGTCGAGCGTCCAGAGGGCGTCGATCGAGGATTCGAGCATCGCGATCGCGTGCGTGGCTTCGCGGATCAGGCGGCGCTTGAGCTGGATGATGCGGCGGTCGAGCTCGAGCATGTGCCCGCCCCCACCCCCACCCCCCACACCGCCGCCAGCGCGCACCACACCATCGGGCCCGTTCCCGCTTCCGCCGCCAGCCTGATCAGGAAAGAAATGCGTCATCAAGGAGGACCCTCCTGACAACGATAGGAATCAGGTCGGGTTGGGGCTTGTCAGAAGCGTGAGGGCGTGTTCATATTTGGTGAAGGTGCCGCGGACGATCTCCGGCGGAAGCTCCGGCCCCGGGGCCTGCTTGTTCCACGCGCCCGACACGACCAGCGTCTCGAGGTACTCGCGCAGGAACTGCTTGTCGTAGCTCTTCTGGGCCCGGCCCGGGGCGTAGGTGTCGGCGGGCCAGAAGCGGGAGCTGTCGGGCGTCAGGGCTTCGTCGATCAGGATCGGGTCGGGGCCGTCAAGCGGAATCCCGAACTCGAACTTGGTGTCCGCGATGATGATCCCCCGGGCCCGGGCGTGGTCCGAAGCGGCCTGGTAGATCGCGAGGCTCATCGCCCGCAGGCGGGCCATGAGAGGCTCGCCCACGAGCTGGGCCGCCCGCTCGAAGCTGATGTTCTCGTCGTGCTTGCCCTGCTCCTCCTTGGTCGCGGGGGTGAAGATCGGGGCGGGGAGCTTGTCGCACTGCCGAAGGCCCTTGGGGAGGGGGACGCCGCAGACCGAGCTGGTCGCCTGGTATTCCTTCCACCCCGAGCCCTCGAGGTAGCCGCGGACGACGCACTCGATGGGGATGACGCGGCAGGCTTTCCCGATCATGACGCGGCCCTCGAGGTCCGCGCGGGTGGTCCCCCCGGGGATGAAGGCGCTCGCCGGGACGTCCGCCGCGCTCGTCGAGAGGAGGTGCGTCGTGCAGATCCCGAGCTTCTCCACGAATCTGAGCCAGAAGACCGCCATGGCGTTCAGCAGGGCCCCCTTGCCGGCGATCGGGGTGGGCATCACCACGTCGAACGCGGAAATCCGGTCGGAAGCCACGATCAGCAGCTTGTCCGTTCCCAGGGAGTACACATCGCGCACTTTGCCTCGGCGGACCAGCGGGAGCGAGAGATTCGTGGACATCACCGGTCGGGCGGCGGGGGAAATCTGGGTCATCGGCAAGCATACCCGCGCGGGCTCGGCCCAAGGCCCGTCCGGAGGGTCCGATCCGCCAGAGTCGGGGCTTGGGAGGGATTCCGCCGGGGGGGTTGGCCCCGGGGGTTGGGGAGGGGACAATACCGACCGGCGTCGTCAGTCCCTGCCGGGCGCGATTCTGCTTCTTCACCCTCCGGCCCGTCGGCCCGGGAGACTCCGTCCACGATGCTTCGTTTCGCCGTCTATGACTCCCAAGGCAAACCCGCACAGGGGTTCATGCTCCGGCATGCGCACGCGTTCGGGCCCGACGAGCTTCCGGTGCAAGCGACGATCACGGCGGCGGAGGGCATCCTGACGCTCGACCGGCCGGGCACGGACTCGACCGGGCTTTGCGTCCAGCTCAACATCCCCGCGCCCGACGCTTCGGTGCTCGCACTGGCCGGGGTCGATGTCGCCAAAGCCGGCGGGCTCCCGCCGACGTTCCGCAAGCCGGGCGCGAATCTGGGTGAGCTCGGCCTCCTCACGGTTCAGACCTCGCTCCTCCCTCGCCGCGAAGAGCCGTACATCCTCACGCTCGAACTGGCCCGCCGCCAGATCATGCTCTTCCTCAACAAGCTGGAAGAGTGGGGGTTGTTCGATCACCAGTCGGCCGAGGGCGTTCTGAGGCACTTTGAGCTCGCCCGTCAGGCGTTCACGGCGGCTCTGGTCGCTTCTCGCAAAGCCCACCCGGGCGCGGACCACCCCGACCCGCGGGCCTGGGCTTCGCAGGTGGCGATGCAGGCACTGGCGCTCGTGATTGATGCGGGCGAGCGTCTCGCGATCGTTGACGCCGAGCGGCAGCTCCCCGAGCGGCTGAATGGCTCGCACTACACCGCCGCCGTCAAGACCTACACCAAGATGACCGGCGAGACGCCAAGCCCGGGCGCCGCGATCGCCATCGCCGGCTGGAACGGCGTCTCGCTGCCCGGCATCCCCAGCGTCGGCGTCACGGTTGATTCCGCCCAGTTCTCCGAGGGCCTGTGCAAAGCCGCCCACGCCTGCGCCGACTTCATCTCCATCCCGATGCGGTGGAACGAGATGGAGCCAAGCGAAGGGAAATACTCCTACGCCGGCACGGACCGCTGGATCGAATGGGCCGTGCGCACGGCGAAGATGCCCATCGTCGGCGGCCCACTTCTTGATTTCCGCGCTCGCTGCATCCCCGAATGGCTCTACATCTGGGAGAACGACTACGAGACGCTCCGCGACTTGGTCGTCGAGCACATCCAGGCCGTCGTGACGCGGTACCGCCGCACCGTCGGTCGATGGACCGTCGCCGCAGGCTTGCACGTCAACGGCGATCTCAAGCTCTCGATCGACCAGATCATCGACCTCACCCGCGTCGGCGTGGCGGTCGTGCGCAAGCTTCAGCCGCAGGCCCGTATCCAGATCGCGATCGATGAGCCCTGGGGCGAGTATCACACGACTCGGAAGCGTTCTCTGCCGCCGCTTCTGTATGCTGATGCGCTGATGCAGGTCGGGCTGAACTTCGACACGCTCGGCGTGCGCGTCGCGATGGGACAGCCGGGCTCGGGCCGCTCGACGCGCGACCTGATGAGCTTGTCGGCGATGCTCGATCGGTACGCGGCGTTCAACCGTCCGGTCGCGGTGACGGCGCTCGGCGTGCCTGCGTCGGCGATCCCCGCGATCGCCCGGACCGAGGGCGCCGACGGCGCCGAGGGCCTCGATGCGTTCGACGGCGGGTCGTGGCGGTACGAGTGGTCGCCGGAAGTGCAAGCGGACTGGACCAGCCAGGCGATGGCGATCATCGCGTCCAAGCCATTCGTGCAGTCCGTCTGCTGGCAGCAGCTCGCGGACGGCCTCGAGGGCGGCGCGATGGATGAGATGCCCGCAGGCGGGCTTTGCTCGGCGAATGGAGCGCCCCGGCCCGTGCTGGTGCGTCTGGCGCAGGTCCGCCAGGCGCTCAAGGACGGCAAGGGTGCTTCGGGTATCCCGAACCTCGGGAACTTCTAAGATCACGGCACAATATTGTGCCAACTTGATCCCGCAAAGCACACTTTCGAGCAGGCCCAAAGCAACTTGTATTGAGCCCGCTTGGCAGAGGGATGTTCATCCAGTATGCTCCGAGCATGGATGATGGCGACCTGCCGATGGTGAGTCAATCCCGGAAGAGCCCCGCGGTCTGGGCCGCGGTGGGTGTGCTCGGCGGCGCGGCGATAGTCGGTCTCGCGTGGGCCGTCTGGCCGTCGCCATCGCCCGCCATGCTCGACAAGCCGGCACCCGTTCCCGTCGCGACTCCCGCGCTGCCGCCGACGATCATCGTCAACGTGCCGCCGCCCGTCGTTCCCGTCGCGACCGAGATCGGAGGCGAGCCGCTTGCCGCGGGCCCGGCCGCTCTCGCGAGCACCGTTGTGACTCCCGCCGCTGAAAAGCCTGCTTCAGAACCGGCGGCGGAAGACACGCGGCAAGCCAAGACGCTCACCACGAAGATCAACCTCAACACCGCGACGGCCGAGGAGCTCGATCTGCTCCCGGGCGTTGGCAAAGCGACGGCGCTCGCGATCATCGAGTACCGCACCAAGCACGGCAAATTCCGCACCATCTCCGAGCTCGACAAGGTCTCGGGAATCGGCCCGTCCAAGCTTGAGAAGCTCAGGCCTCTCGTGACGGTGGATTAACTCAAACCAAGTCTTGATTCGATTCGTGCAAGCCTTTTCTCAACCGAGATGAGCCGCGAGAGAATGCCGGCAAGATCGGCTGCGGATGCGGAGGGCGCACCAACTCGCGAACCTGAGTCGAATGGTGCGGCTCCAACGGGATGCGCATCCGGCGACAGAAGCTGAGCAAACAGCCGAGCCCGAGACCCCGGCGATGGGGCGACCTCCTTCACGAGAGGCCCCGCGATCAGGCCGCCCGCGTCCGAGCCTCGCCGCATCAAACCGTCCAGCACCGCTTGGCATGACTCCAAGCTCTCAATCGGGTGCATCCGCGAAGCGTTCCCGCGGATCTCGCCGACCGTTTGCGGGCCCCGAAGCATGAGCTCGGCCAAGACCACAAGCTCGGTCATCGTGACCTTGAGGGTTTCGAGAGCCACCTGCCGGAACTTGGCGACCCGGCTTCCGCTCAGCATCGCTTCGCGGACGAGGCCCTTGGCTTTCAGCTTGTCCAGCGCGTCGTAGACCCGGTCCTCGGTGAATTCCTGGACCGGATTGCGGTTGTTCTTCTGTGAACAGCCGACGGCGACGGCGTTGAGGCTGAGGGGGTACTGAGCGGGGGTCGTGAGGGCTTTCTCGACGAGCACCCCGAGGACGCGGATCTCATCGGCGGTGAGGGTGGACATGGACGGAGTCTACACGGGCGATGGTCGGAATCGCTCGAGCGACCGAAGAAGGGCGGGAGGGTTCCGGGGAGAATGTGACCGGGCCTTTCGGCCCGCCCCCGCCCTTCTTCCGACGCTCGATGGGGAGGCTCACGCCACCAGCACGATCGACTCGGTCAGCTTGTGGAGAAAGAGCACGCCGCGGTCGGTCAACTGGACCTGCTCGATGTCGGCTTCGTTGGCGATGTACCCGTGCCGCGTCAGGGCGGTGTACGCCTCAGCGCATCCATCGCCCAAGCCAAGCCAGAGCACGTCGTCGAACTTGCGCCCGTTTCCCGCGCGGAGAGCTTTCAGGGCTTCCGCCATCACCTTTGCATGCTTGGCCGACAGCTTCATGACCGACTCCCAAACGCAGCCCATCCCGAAGGAGGGAGACCCCACCCCGTGCGGCCCGACTCCGCCGGCAGGACGCCGAGGCGGAGCCAGCGCGAAAGCGCCGGGCGCATATCTGAACACAAACTTCAAGCCCCGACGGTTAGGAACGGCGACCGTCGGCCGGCAAGACGCGGACGACCGACAGCGCCGGAGGCCTTGACCGCCGGAGTACAGACCGGCTTGCGATTCCTGCGGGCCCACCCCGCCCGGAGCCGGAGCGCGGCCAAACCGCGCCGCGGATTCGCAGCCCGACATCGACCAGATTGTGTTCAGGGTCCCTCGACGATCCGTCGCGCGGATCAAATCAATAAGGACGGTTTAGGCAAGCGAGCAAATGTCGCCGGACCCCGACGCTCCGTGCAGAAACAGACGGAGTTCCTTTCGGTTCGGGCGTTTGGGACTCTCGGTTCCCGGCGCATCGAGAAAAACTCCCCGCCCGTGCCCGGGCCGAGCGGCGCGGCTCGCCTTGAGGTATAAAGACACGCGGGGTTCGGGGCCGGAGGATCGCGCCATGTCCATTTCTCGCCGCCATTTCGTCCAGTCCGCCGGCACCGCCGCGGCCGTCGCTCTCTTGGGGAAAGCCCCGGCCGCCCGGGCTTCCAACAAGTCCGGCTTGGGCCCGGTCCTCGTCGGGTCCGGTGAGCACACCTACGAGTGCATCCATGACTGGGCCGTCCTGCCCAAGACCCACGCGTTTGGCAACTGTCACGGTGTCGCTTTCGATGCCCAGGGCCGCTGCCACATCAAACACACGGTGCATTCTTCCAGCCAGACCCCAGACGCCATGTGCGTCTTCGACCCCGAGGGCAAGTTCATCCGGTCTTGGGCTCCGGAGTACAAAGGCGGAGCCCACGGCCTCTCGATCGCCAAGGAGAAGGAAAGCCAGGCTCTCTGGCTTGCTGACTGCAACCGTGGCGTCGTCCAGAAGACCGATCTTGACGGCAAGCTCATCCTCGACTTTGCCTGGCCCGAAGCCTCGGGCTGCTACGCGAACAAGGGCGAGTACAAGCCGACGAACGTCGCGGTCGTTCCGGCGGGCTCATGGGGCCCCGGGGGCGATGTCTATGTCGCGGACGGATACGGCAAGTCGTGGATCCATCGGTACAACGCCAAGGGCGAGTACCAGAACTCCTTCGGCGGCCCCGGCAAGGAGCGCGGGCAGGTCAGTTGCCCCCACGGCATCGTGATCGACACGCGGAGCGGGACCCCGACCGTGCTCGTCGCCGACCGGTCCAACCGTCGCCTCCAGAGCTTCAGCTTGGATGGCCGCCACCTCGGTTTCGTGACCGATGAGCTTCGCCTGCCGTGCCATTTCGACATCCGCGGTGACGTGCTGCTGGTTCCGGACCTCGAAGCCCGCGTCACGCTTCTGGACAAGAGCAACAAGTTGCTGGCTCACCTCGGCGACGGCGGCAACGGCAACCTGCGCGGCGAAGCACGCGAGAAATTCATCCCCGGCAAGTTCATCTGCCCGCATTCCGCCGCTTTCGACAAGGACGGCAACATCTTCGTCGTCGAATGGGTCGAGGTGGGCCGCGTGACCAAGCTCAAGAAGATCTGAAGAGGTTGGTCGAACGCGAAGCGCCGCTTCTCAGGCGCTCGCGCCGCCGACGAGCGCCGCGTTGGTCGGGAACCGACCCATCGCCGCGAGTAGCTGTTCGACCTGCACGGGCGGGGGCATCTGGAGCAAGCGACGGCGGAGGGCGGTCATCGTCTTGACTTCCGACTCGCTCATCATCTTCTCTTCCTTGCGCGTTCCGCTTTCGGCGAGGTTGATCGCGGGGAAGAGCCTGCGCTCCGCGATCTTGCGATCGAGGATGAGCTCCATGTTTCCCGAACCCTTGAACTCCTCGAAGATGATCTGATCGGCCGCCGATCCGGTGTCGACCAGGCAGCTCGCGATGATCGTGAGGCTGCCGGCTTCCTCGGTGTTGCGAGCGGATCCGAAGATCTGCCGCGGGACTTCGAGGGCTTTGCTGTCGAGGCCGCCGGTCATGATGCGGCCGGAGTTGGCGTGCTTGCGGCTTTGGTTGAAGGCGCGGCCAAGGCGCGTGAGCGAATCAAGCAGGATGACGACGTGCTTGCCGAGTTCGACCTGGCGTTTGCCGTATTCGGCGGCCTTGAGAGCGACCTCGACGTGCTTGTCGGTGCCGTGGTCGTTGCTGCTGGCGATGATCTTGCATCGCGGGGAGACGATCTGGACGCCGAAGCCGCCCATCATGCTGTGGCCCGCGGCGGCCTGCCCGGTGCCCGTCTGGTCATGATGGAGGCCCATGTCCTTGGCGGCGGCTTGCCCCCACGCGACATCGGCGGCGAGGCGTTCTTCGTACGCCGCGAGCGTGCGCCGAAAGTCGGTGACCTCTTCCGGCCGTTCATCGATCAGGAGGACGACGAGCTCGATCGCCGGGTGATTGCGGAGCACCGAGATGGCGATGTCCTTGAGGAGCGTGGTCTTGCCGGCTTTGGGCGGGGAGACGATCAGGGCCCGCTGGCCGCGTCCAATGGGGCAGAAGAGGTCGATCAGGCGGCACGAAGCGGGGCAGCCGGGGTACTCGAGGGTGATGCGCGGCTGAGGGTCGATGACCGTGAGCTGGTCCCAGGGCTTGAGCCCGGCGGGAAGCGGCGGGAGGGCCGAGCCAAGCTTGTACGGCTGGCGCTGGTTGTTCTGGTTCTGATTCGGCTGGCCACCCTGGCGGTGGCCTTGGCTGCTCTGGTTGGGCGCGGGGTGCTGGCCTTGCTCCGTAGAGAAGCCTTGCTGGCTCTGAACGTTGCCGTTGCCACCGCCACCACCACCACCACCGCGTCCGCGCCGTCTCCGGCGACGCCTGGGACCACCAATCTCCACTGCCGACCTCCTTGCCAGATCACGCACGCGTGCGCCGAACGCACTCTTGATCGAGCACATGATCGAGGGCGCCCACGTCGAACAGAGTCATGGTCGCGACAAAGCGACCAGGCCGACGTTTGGGCTTTCAGCACGAACGCAAAGACTCAAAGCGTGGGAGGAGCGTTTACGCCCATCCACATCGCCATCATGGACCAAAGCCCCGCCGACACCGCCCATCAACACCGGCGCCCCGCGTGGAACGCGCCGAAACCCTTGAAAGCCCGCCCAAGCCCGTGACAGCGTCACGTTCCGCATCCACAGACCGTTCTGAGTTGGTCGCGAAACCCGCGTCAGGCCCCGGACGGAGCCGCCCCAAGGGAATCTTCGGCATAATCAGAACACGGTTCCAGTCGAAAGTCAAGCAAAATCCGAAAATCGTTGAGGGCGACACCGGCCATCCGCGCCGTTAAACTCCGTCCTTGGCGAAATCACCTTCCAAGCCGACTCCCACCGCCGTCCAGGCCGCCCAAGCCCCCCAGGCGCCTCTCAGCAGCCACCGCGGCCTGGCCGTCTCCCCCGGTATCGTGATCGGCCGGGTCCTCCTGCTCGAAGACGATATCCACCGAATCACCAAGCGCCAGGTCTCGGCGGCCGCCGTGCCCGCGGAGATCGCTCGCTTCGAACGCGCCGTCAAGGACTCCACCACCGAGCTTCAAGCCGTGTTCGAGTCGGCCCGCAAGGAGATGGGCGAGGAAGCGGCCAAGATCTTCCTCGTGCACATCGCCATGATGTCCGACCGGCGCACCTTCACCGCGCCCGTCAAGTCGATGATCGAGAGCGAAGAGGTCACCGCCGAGTACGCCGTGAGTCAGGTGCTCGGCCAGCTCGCCGAGAAGTTCCGGCACTCGCGCGAGTCCGCTTTCACCACCAAGGTCAACGACATCGACGACCTCGCCAACCGTTTGCTCGGTCACCTCTCGGGCCGCAAGGAAAGCAGGCTTGCCAAAGCGGACAAGGACACGATCGTGGTCGCGAGCGACCTGACCCCGTCCCTGACCGCCGGTCTTGACCGCAAGAAGATCCTTGGGTTCGCGACCGACCTCGGAGGGCGCACCAGCCACACCGCGATCGTCGCTCGCGCCCTCAACATCCCCGCCGTCGTCGGATGTCAGGATCTGGTGCGAGCGGCGACGGAGGGCGCCACGGCGATCCTCGACGGCGATCACGGGATGGTGATCGTCAATCCCGACGCCGCCACGCTGACGCAGTACAAAGCGAGGATCGAGCAGCGACGCCTGTTCCAGCTTTCGCTCAGCGACCTGAGCAACCTCCCCAGCAAGACCGCCGACGGCACCGAGATCGAGCTTGTCGGCAATATCGAGTTCCCCGAGCAGGCCGCCGAAGTGCTTTCCATGGGCGGCACCGGAGTGGGCCTTTACCGCACCGAGTACCTGTACCTGATGAATCAGGCGGAGCCGACGGAGCGCGACCATTTCCAAGCGTACAAGAAAGCCGTCGAGGCTCTCAAGGGCAGGCCGCTCACGATCCGCACGGTCGATCTTGGGGCGGACAAGATGACCCAGTCGCGCCAGGACACGCCGGAGCGGAATCCGTTCCTGGGCAACCGATCGATCCGGTACTGCCTGCGCAACCTGCCGATGTTCAGGCTTCAGCTCCGTGCGCTGCTTCGCGCTTCGGCGCTGGGGCCCATCAAAGTCATGTTCCCGCTGGTGACATCGCTTTCCGAGCTTCGGCGTGCGAGGCACCTGCTCAACGACGTGATGGAGGACCTCGCCGAGGACTCGATCCCCTTCGATGAGAAGATCCAGGTGGGGATGATGGTGGAGGTGCCCTCGGCGGCCCTGATGGCGGACGCTTTCGCCCGGGAGGTCGATTTCTTCTCGATCGGGACCAACGACCTGGTGCAGTACACGCTTGCGGTGGACCGGACCAACGAGCGGATTGCGGACCTGTACACGCCGATGCACCCGGCCGTTTTGAGGCTGATTCGGGACGTGACCCGGATGGCCCGCCGCCGGAAGATCCCTGTTTCATGCTGCGGGGAGTCGGCGGCCGATCTAGAGTTTGCCCTCTTGCTCCTGGGGTTAGGGTTGCGTACGCTCTCGGTGTCGAGTTCCGCGATCCCGTCGCTCAAGCGTCTGGTGCGGAGCGTGAAGGTGGAGCAGTGCGAGCGGATCGCCCGACAGGCGATGGCGTTCGATTCCGAGCAGGCGATCGCGGGTTACCTCCGCGATCAGGCTCGAAAGATCATCCCCGAGGCGTTCGACGGACGGACCGCCTGAAGCTGACGGGAACGAAAAACGCGGGACGGCGCGACACGCACCGGACCGGACGAACGAACCACTCCGATCAAGGAGGGGCAGGAAGAACGCGAGGAATCGCGTCCCGCCCCCCAGGATCGAAGGCCCGAGACCGAGCGGCTCCCCCGCGACGGACTCCGGCGGAATCCGCGGCGGCCCGGCGAGTGTCCGGGCCAAGTTGAGAGCACCGGCCGCGCCGGGCTCGTGGGCCGCGGAGGTTTGTGACCCGATCTGTGCTCATTCGACGGCGAGCCCGCGCTCATGAAGGAGCGCGTCACATGGGCGCCAGCGCGAATCAGTCCAAGCACCAGATGGTCATCAACTACGTTCCCGGCGAAGAGTGCCGGGTCGCCATCGTCGAGGACGGCAAACTCGAGGAACTCCACGCGGAACGCTTCGCTTCCGCAAGCCGCGTCGGAAACATCTACGTCGGCCGCGTCAACAACGTCGAAGCCTCCATCCAGGCCGCGTTCGTCGACTTCGGTCTCGAGGAGAACGGCTTCCTCCACATCTCCGACCTCCACCCGCGGTACTTCCCCGGCGAGGACGGCGAAGCGACCGAGCAGGTCGGCCACAAGACCCCGCGCCGCGAGCGGCCGCCCATCCAGGCCTGTCTCCGCAAGGGGGACGAGGTCATCGTTCAGGTCCTCAAGGAGGGCGTGGGCACCAAGGGGCCGACGCTCACCAGCTACCTGTCCATCCCCGGCCGGTTCCTCGTCATGATGCCGCAGATGGACAAGGTCGGCGTGTCGCGAAAGGTCGAGGATGAGGACCTCCGCCGCAAGATGCGCGAGATCCTCGACCAGCTCGACCTTCCCGAAGGCTTCGGGTTCATCCTCCGCACCGCCGGCATGGACCGCAGCAAGCTCGAGCTCAAGCGCGACCTCGCGTACCTCCAGCGCCTCTGGAAGGACATGGAGCGTCGCCGCAAAGCCGGCGGCAAAGCGCGTCTGCTCTACTCCGAAAGCGACCTCCTCGTCCGCTGCCTGCGTGACGTCCTGACCAGCGAGACCGATGAGGTCATCATCGACAACGAGCAGGCTCTCACCCGCGCCGAGCGATTCATGAAGATCGTCTCGCCGCGCACGAAGACCAAGCTCATGCACGCCCCGGGCAAGACCCCGATCTTCCACGCTTTCGGCATCGAGCGCCAGATCGCCCTCATCCACGCCCGCGAGGTCCCGCTTCCCTCCGGCGGCCGCTTGGTCATCGACCAGACCGAAGCCCTCGTCGCCATCGACGTCAACTCCGGCAAAAGCCGCGACGCCCGCGACGCCGAGGACAACGCTTACAAAACCAATCTCGAAGCCGTCGACGAGATCTGTCGCCAGCTCCGCCTCCGAGACCTGGGCGGCATCGTCGTCAACGACCTCATCGACATGCGGTCGGCAAGCCACCGCAAGGATATCGAGAACCAGTTCCGCGAACGCCTCAAGCGCGACAGGGCCAAGACCACCGTCGCCGCCATCTCGCCCTTTGGCATTCTCGAGATGACCCGGCAGCGCATGCGCTCAAGCCACGAGCAGATCCACTTCTCGGACTGCCCGACCTGCCGCGGCCGCGGTCTGGTCCAGAAGCCCGACAGCGTCGCCAGCGAGTCTCTCCGCGAACTCGCCGCCATCCTCGATTACGAGCGCATCGGAAAGGTCGAGATGGTCGTCGCCCCGCGCGTCGCCGGCGAGCTCCTCTCCAACAAGCGACGCCTCCTTGGCCGCATCGAGCGCGAAAGCGGCAAGCACGTGGATGTGCGCGTGAGCGAGGACATCCCGCCCGACCGCATTAGCTTCTACGCTTACGACCCCGCCGGCGCCGACATCGACCTTGAACGCCTCCCCGCGCCCAAGAAGCCCACCGACCTCAAGGTCTGGGAGATCACCGGCCCCGAAGAGGATGACGAATGGTCCGCAGACCCCGCCGCCGAGCGCTCCGCCGCCGAAGCCGCGGAAGCCGAAGCCGAACGGGCGATGGACCGCGAACCCTCCGACGCCGAGCCGCACCCCATCGAGATCGACACCCCCGACGCCGACGACGGCACGCCCATCTCCGCCAACCTCGACGGTGAAGGCCGTCGACGCGGTCGGGGCCGCGGACGCGGCCGGGGCCGGGGCGGGAATCAGCGCAGCGGCGCTCAGCCCCCGCCCCCAAAACCCGCCGCCCTGCCGCCTCAGCCGCGCGCCGCGGCACCCGCACCCGCTCCCGAAGCCGGGACGAGCGAAGCCGCGGCTCCCGCCGATGGACAGCCGCGCGAGGGCGAGCAAGGCGAGGGCGGCCGCCGTCGACGCCGTCGTCGCCGCCGCGGTGGACGCGGTGGCGGAGCCGCCGGCGCGAACGGAGCCGCTCCCAACCAGGGTGCGGAGGGCAGCGCCGCGGTCGTTGACGGAATCAACCCGCCGCAGGCCGCTCCCGGTCAGCACCAGCATCACTCCGGCCACGCTCAGCGTCCCGCCGGGCCGCGCGGCGATGCCAATCCGAAAGCGATCGTCTCCTCGATGGGCGATCACGGGGATGAACCCGTCGCCGACTTCCCCGGCGAGGGCGTGTCCGACGCCGAACCTCCGGAAGATGGCGGGTTCGACCAGTCCGACGAGGGATCCGCGGGCGATCAGCCTCAGGGTGAAGGCATGCCCGCACAGCCGGGCGAAGGGCAGCCCGGTGAGGGCGGCCGACGCCGTCGTCGCCGTCGCCGTCGCGGGCGCGGCGGTGGTGGGGGTGCAGGCGGGAATGCTCCCGGCGCGGCTCCCGCGAGCGCTCAGCCGGACTCTGTCGCTGAAGTTCCGACGCCCAAGCCCGTGACCCCGCCCCGCGGGGATGAACGACGCGAGAACAACCAGCCACCCCGCGACGGCCCCCGTGAAGGCGGACGTGAAGGCGGGCGAGACGGTGGCCGTGGAGGTCGCCGCCGCGGACGCGGTGGAGGCGATCGCGGACGCGATTCCGGACCGGGCGGTCAGACAAGCGGCACGCCCAAGCCGCCGCCCCCCCCGGCGCCCGCTCCCGAACCGGCCAAGCCGGCGATCCGTCCGCTCTACCACAACCGACGCAAATTGACGCCGGCCGAAATGAACAAGCGTCCCAAGCCGGAGTAATCTACGACTCGGGCCCGTGCGACAGCGCGGACCCGTGTTTCCGCCGCGACGGGCCCGTTCCTGTCCCGCTCGCTTTCCCGATGGTCCTTCATGCCCGACACGACGCGACAACGCGATGAAGCCCGAGAACCCGTGCGCGTCATCGTGCTCGGGTCTACCGGCTCGATCGGGACCCAGACGCTTGAGACCATCGCCCACCTCAACCAGCTTCACGGTTGTGGGAAGCATCCGCGCTCGTACCGCATCGTCGGCCTGGCTGCCGGCGCCAACGCGGACCTCGTCGCGTCGCAAGCGTCGCAGTTCGGCGTCGGCGCGGTTGCGGTGGCTTCGGGCGCGGGTCCCTCGGGGATGCTCCGCGGCCCCGACGCCGCGGAACGGCTGATCCGCGAGACGCCGTGCGATTTGGTCGTCGCGGCGATCGTCGGATCGGCGGGTTTGGCTCCGACGCTTGCCGCGATCGAAGCCGGGCGCGATATCGCGCTTGCGAACAAGGAAACGCTCGTCGCGGCGGGAGAGCTCGCGGTCTCGGCCGCGCGGCGGTCGGGGTCCAGGCTGCTTCCGGTCGACAGTGAGCATTCGGGAGCCTGGCAAGCGATCGGTCTGGAACGGTGTCCGCCGTTTGACGCGCCCGCCAGTGTTCGCCGATTGGTGCTGACCGCTTCCGGCGGACCGTTCCGCGAGAAGCCCATCGAATCGCTTCGCACGATGCCGGTCGCGGAGGCGCTGCGGCACCCCACGTGGCGCATGGGTCCCAAGGTGACCATCGATTCGGCTTCGCTGATGAACAAAGCCCTGGAGATTATCGAGGCGAGCTGGCTTTTCGGCCTGCCCGCCGATCGCCTCGGCGCCGTGGTCCATCCGCAGTCTGTCGTGCACGCGTGGGTCGAGCACGACGACGGAAGCGTGGTTGCCCAGATGGGCGCGGCGGATATGCGGGTGCCGATCCAGGTCGCTTTGTCGTGGCCCGACCGTTCGACCGGCGTGGGGCGCAAGCTGGACCTGCTCTCGATGGGCTCGCTTACGTTCGAACCCGTGGATCCTCGCCGCTATCCGGCGTTCGGCCTCGCTCAGGAGACGCTCCGCCTCGGCGGCACCGCCGGCGCGATCCTGAACGCCGCCAACGAGGAGGCCGTCGGCGCGTACCTCGCGGGCAACTGCTGCTTCGGAGAGATCCCTGAGTTCGTCTCTCGAGCGATGGCCGAGGTCGGGGTCAGCCCGCTTGGATCCCTCGACGACGTGCGCCGCGCCGAAACCGAAGCCAGGAAGTCCGTCCGGCATTCCTTGAACAGATCACCCGCGGCTTCGCGGCTGGAGTCACGCTGATATGGCCGATCATCCCGCTATCGCCGCGGCGCGCAAGCTCCTCTCCGAGGGCGCGGCCGCCAAAGCCATCGAAACGCTCCGCTTCGCGCTGCGCCGGTCGCCCCAGGATCCCGAGCTCAACTACAACTCGGCGGGGGTGCTCCTCCAAGCGGGGAGGCCCGCCGAAGCCGAGTTCTTCGCCGAGCGTGCGGTGACCCTGCTCCCGTCGCGAGGGCTCTACCACGGCCTGCTCGGCGAGGTCTACGCCCACCTCGCCAAGTTTCCGCAAGCCGAGAAGTGCTTCGTCAAAGCCATCGCCCTTGACCCCAAGCTCTATTCCTCCCGGCAGAATCTCGCAAACATCCGTCTCATGGCGTTCGACTACGAGGACGCCGAGCGACTTCTTCGCGAAGCATGGGCCCTGCGTCCGGAACTGGTCGAAGCCCCTGTCAACCTCGCGAACATCCTCGTCGAAACCGCACGCGCCGCCGAAGCTCGACGCATCGCCGAAGCATGCGCGGACCAGCACGCGTATCACCCGTTCGTCATCGCATGTCTCGCCAATCTGCTGAACTACACCCACGGCGTCCGGCGCGAAGAGGTCGCGGCGGTCCACGCACGATTCGGCGAACTCATGACCCAGGCCGTGCCGCCCCTCCCGCCGCCTCCGAACTCCAGGGACCCCGGCCGCAAGCTCCGCGTCGGGTTCATCTCGGCCGATTTCAAGCAGCACTCCGTCGCGTACTTCATCGAGCCCGTCCTGCGGCATCTCCCCCGCGACCGCGTCCAGGTCGTTGGGCTCTCCCGTGTTTTCAAAGCCGACTGGATGACGCCCGTTCTCAAGTCGCTTTGCGACGAGTGGATCGATCTCAACCTCGACACCGACCGCGAGGTCGGTCTCCGCATCCGCGAAGCACGCATCGACGTCGCGATCGAGCTTTCGGGACTCACGCAGGGCAACAGCCTGGGAGCGATGACGCTCAGGCCCGCACCGGTCCAGTTTTCTTACCTCGGCTATCCGAACACCACGGGTATCCCCGCCATCAACGGACGCCTCGTCGATTCGATCTCCGATCCGGTGAGTGAGCCCCCGCTCGTGCCCGGCGAGACAAGCTACCGCATCGATCCGATCTTTCTCTGCTACCGGTCCGCTTCCCAGATTCGCGGCGAACCCTGGTCCGACGAAGCACCGCCACGCGAGCCCGGCCCGCTCACCTTCGCCTCCTTCAACGTCATCTCCAAGTTCAACGACGCCGTCGCCGATGCGTGGGCCAAGCTGCTCTTGGCAGTCCCGGAAGCAAAGCTGATCCTCAAAGCCCGCTCGCTCGGCGGCGCGTCCGTCCGCCAGCGGATCCTCGCCGCATTCTCCGCTCGGAACGTCGATCCCGCCCGGATCGAGTTGCTCGCTCACATCCCGTCGCAGGAGGAGCACCTGGCTCTGTACCGACGGGTCGACGTCGCGATCGATCCGTTCCCGTACGTCGGAACGACCACGACCTGCGAAGCTCTCACGATGGGCGTGCCGGTGGTGACGCTTTGCGGCTCCGCCCACGCCGGGCGTGTCGGCGCTTCGATTCTCTCGTGCGTCGGCCTTCCGGATTGCATCGCACGGTCAACCGACGAATACGTCAGGATCGCTTCCACGCTCATCCGCGACCGCGAGCGCCTGACTCGCCTTCGCCGCACGCTCCGCGCCGATTTCGCAAAGTCGCCCCTGGGCGACGGCCCGGCGATGGGTGAGCGGATGGAGCGAGTGATCCGTGCCGCGTGGACCGCTTGGTGCCGGACGGCCTCGTAGAGTGCTTCTCGCGACACGCGTTGCGAGGAGGATCTCGAACATGCCGACATTCCCGGGCCCGTTCAATCCCGAAGCTCTGGGTGATCATCGCGCCGTGATCGACGCGCTGAACTCGACCGGCTACAACCGCGAGGCGCTCGTCCGTCTCGGGCTCGTCGGCCGCGATGTGGTGCCGATGAACCGGGCGATCGCCCGGGACGGCGGCGAGGCCCACGGGGACCTGTCGGTGATGATCAGGCTCTGGCTGACCACCGAACCGATCCCGGAAGCGAGGCTCAGGGCCGCGCTGGGCGGGACGGTCGACCGCTTCGTCGCGTGCGGACTCCTTGCTCGCCAAGGCGACCTTCTGCGAGCGACGGCGTGCCTGCTTCCCGTGCAGAACAGGTGGACACTCCGCGACTATGACCCCCGCGAGGTCGGCGGCGAGATGCGTGTGGATCACGTGCCGTCCGTCAGTCTCTCGACGGCGCTGGTCGCGAATTTCACGGTCCGCACGCCGGCAAAGCTCGGGCTGGATATGGGCTGCGGCTCGGGTTACCAGGCCATGCGGCTTTCCGACCATTGCGAGCGGGTGATCGCGACGGACATCAATGATCGGTGTCTCAATTTCGCCGAAATGACGATGGCGATTAACGGGATCACCAACGTCGAACTCCGCCGCGGGAGCCTGTTCGAACCCATCGAGGGGCTGCGGTTCGACAGCATCGCGTCAAACCCGCCGTTTGTGATCTCGCCCGGCAGTGAGCTGATTTTCCGCGACAGCGGGCTCCCGGGCGATCAGGTTTCCGAGCGGCTGGTGCGACGTTTCGCCGACATTCTGGACGAAGGCGGTTGGGCGACCATTCTCTTCAACTGGCACCACAAGGACGACGGCACCTGGGCGCAAAGGCCGCAGGAGTGGGTGTCCGGGAAAGGTTGCGACGTCTGGCTTGTTCGACTTCGCACCGACAGCCCCGAGGAGTACGCGCGAGCTTGGATCCTGACCGGTCAGGGCGGCGTCGGCGAGCCCGACCCGGTCAAGATGCGCGAGTGGGTCGCCTATTACCAGTCCATCGGTGCCGAAGCCATGAGCCTGGCCGCGATGGTCATCCGCAAGCGAGCTTCCGGTCCCGCGAACTGGTTCCGCCTGGACATTCCCAAGCCTCAGGACGAGATGGACAGCGCTTCGGACCAGATCCTCCGGGTCTTCGCCGCCGAGACCGCCCTTCGCGGCGAGAACGGCGACGCCGCGGTGTTGAGACTCAAACTCAAGCTCGCAAGCGCGGTGCGGCTTGAACAGACGTTGAAGCCCGAACGGGGAGCCTGGGTGCCGGCTTCCTCACGCATCACGGCGAATGATGGCCTCTCGCTTCAGTCCGCGGTGGCTCCGCAGGTGGCGTCGTTCCTGGCCCGGCACGACGGAACTCGGACAGCCGGCGAACTTGCCCGCGAGGCGGCCGCGGGGTGGGGCACAACACCCGAACAGGCCGAGCGATCGGTGGTGCCGGTTCTTGCGCGGTTGATGCGCGAGGGGTATCTCGAAATCGCGTGATCCGGCTGTTGCAACCTTTGGGAACGGGACGGTGTACGCTTGAATTCAGCGTGGAGCGTGGTCGGCGGAGTTCGGCTTCGAAATCCGGCCGCGCGTGCCCCCAACAATGCCCCCGGACGCCCGAACTTCGGGACGATCGCTGGAGAACCCGCTCGTGTGGAAATGGATCACCGCCCTCATTGTCGTCTTCGTCATCTTGGGCGGGTGTGTGGGCGGGGGGATCTGGGCCGCCAAGAGCGGCAAGCTCAAGGACCTCCAGGAGCAGTTCAACCCCGGCATGAAGCCGCTCGAAGTCCGGCTTGAGAAGCCGCGCCGCGGCGACCTCATCCGCACCATCTCCGCGCCCGGCTCGATCGACCCGCGCACCAAGGTCGACATCTCCGCGCAGGTCTCCGCCCGGATCGTCGCTCTGCTGTCTCGCGAGGGACAGCGCGTCAAGAAGGGCGATGTGCTCGTCCGGCTCGACGCCGACGACCTCGTCGCCGCGCTCGATTCCTCCAAAGCCCAGCTCGCCAGCGAGCAAGCCCGACTCGTCGGCGTCCGCGCCGCGATGGAGAACACCGAGCGCGAGATGCGACGGATGAAGGAGCTTCTGGACACCAACGACGTGTCGCTCTCCGAGTTCGAAGCGATGAAGACCAACTACGAGCAGGCCAAGAGCTCGTACGAGCAGACCCTCAACCAGATCGATATCGCCAAAGCCAACATCAAGCGGGCCGAAAAGGACCTCGGCAACACGACGATTCAGGCTTCCATCGACGGCATCGTGACGCACCTGGACGCCGAGGTGGGCGAGCTTGTCGTCGTCGGCACCCTCAACAATCCCGGATCGGTCATCATGCAGCTCGCGGACCTTTCCGACATGCTGATGAAGGCCAAGGTCGATGAAGCGAACATTGCCCCCGTCACGGGCGGTCAGCGCTGCCGCGTCTTCATCAACGCCTACCCCGGCAAGGAGTTCGTGGGCGAGGTCGAGCGTGTCCGCCCGACCAAGCAGCTCGACAAGGACGGCACCACGTACTTCGAGACGGAGATCCGCGTTGAACTGCCCAAGGACAACGGCCTGCGCGGCATGCTCTCCAACGTCGACATCGAGGTCGAAACCCTCCGCGATGTGATCAAGGTGCCCACCCAGGCGATCCTTGATCGCGCCGTCGAGGACCTGCCCGCTTCGATCAGAAACAACCCGATCGTCGACAAGAACAAGAAGTTCGCCCGCGTCGTGTTCGTCGTCAAGGATGGCAAAGCAGTCCCGCTGCCCGTCACCGTCGGCTCCAGCGACCTCACCGACACCGTCGTGCTCGCCGGCCTCACCGGTGATGAGACCATCATCGTCGGTCCTTACCGCTCCCTCATCGGACTCAAAGCTGATCAGGCCGTCCGCGAGAAGATCGACGAGCCCGTCGGAGAGACCGGTGGCAAGCCGCCCGCCAAGCCGGAGGAAAAGCCCGGTGAGGAACGGGGGGGAGCCGACGCCAGGACGCCCAGCGGGGGCCCGCCATGAGCGCGCCGACGACGTCACCGGCAATCCGCATCCGCGGCCTCACCAAGGTCTACCGCATCGGTGGCGAGAAGGTCCACGCGCTCGCCGGCGTCGATCTAGACATCCAGCGCAACGAGTTCGTCGCGATCATGGGCGCCTCCGGCTCGGGAAAGTCCACGCTGATGAACATCCTCGGCTGCCTGGACCGGCCCACCGCGGGGAGTTACGAGCTCGCGGGCAAGCCGACCCACCGCATGTCCAGCGGCGCTCTTTCCAAGGTCCGCAACGAGGAGATCGGGTTCGTCTTCCAGAGCTTTGAACTGCTCCCCCGCATGACCGCGCTCGGCAACGTGATGCTCCCCCTGCTCTACTCCGCGAGGTACTGGTGGGGCGCGCGCGCCATGGCGAAGAAGTCCCTCGAACGCGTCAAGCTCGCCGACCGCATGAAGCACCGGCCCAACCAGCTCTCGGGCGGTCAGCGGCAGCGCGTCGCGATCGCCAGGGCCCTGGTCACCAACCCCGCGATCCTCCTCGCCGACGAGCCCACCGGCAACCTTGACAGCAAGACCAGCGACGAAGTGATGAAGCTCTTCAAGCAGCTCCACGCGGAAGGCCAGACCATCGTGATCGTCACCCACGAAGAGGACATCGCCGGCAACGCCGCCCGGATCGTCCGACTTCGCGACGGCAAGATCGTTTCCGACTTCCCCACCGATACTGATCCGACGCACCAGGCGTACTTGAAAGCGGCCGCCGACCACGCCGTGCACATGGCCGAGACGCTCGCGTCCTCGCCCCAGCCCGCGGAGGCGAACCGATGACGCTGATCCTTCTCTTTGTCCAGACGGTCATGACCGCGCTCCGCCAGATCTGGGCCAACAAGGTCCGCGCGATGCTGACCACCCTTGGCATCATCATCGGCGTCGCCGCCGTGATCGTCATCGTCGCGGCGGTGGGGGGCCTGCGATCCTCCATCCTCAAGGAGTTCGAGACCTTCGGAGCCAAGAAGGTCTACATCGACGGGTTCGTCCCTCGCGCCAAGCGCGGGCGAATCCCGTGGTGGAAGTCCGAACTCAACATGCGAGAGGTCAACCACATCGTCAAGAACTCGAAGACCTGCTCGAAGTTCACCCCGCTCTACTTCGGCTCCTTCGACATCGAGTACGGCGACCAGAAGGTCAGCCTCGTCCAGACCACCGGCATCTGGCCGACCTGGCACGACATCGAAGCCCGCACCGTCACCTCGGGCCGCCCCTTCAACTCCATCGACGAAGACCAGAGGCTCGCCGTCTGTCTCGTCAACGACAAGCTGATCGAGCTCCTCGGACTCAACAAGGAACCCGCCAACACGCCCATCCGCATCAACGGGCGTCGTTTCAACATCGTCGGCGTGGTCGAAACCAAGGACCAGAGCGCCATGTTCGGCGGCGGTGGCGAAAGCCAGGGCGAGGTCTACATCCCGCTTTCGGTCGCCATGGCTTTCAACCCCGAGCGCAAGCACGTCAATTTCCTGCTTGGCGAACTCGCGACCCCCGACATGGCCGACGAAGCCAAAGCCGAGATCGGGTTCATGCTGCGAAAGCTCCGCGAACTCGAGCCAGGCCAGGAGGACAACTTCCAGGTCAACGTGCTTCAGTCGTTCATCGATCAGTTCAACCGTCTCGCCTACACCATCACCGCCGGCGCCGCCATCATCGTCAGCATCTCCCTCCTCGTCGGCGGCATCGGCATCATGAACATCATGCTCGTCTCCGTCTCCGAACGCACCCGCGAGATCGGCCTCCGCAAAGCCCTCGGCGCGCGGCCCGAGGTCGTGCTGCTCCAGTTCCTCATCGAAGCCGTCACCCTCTGCCTCTGCGGCGGCGGCCTCGGCCTGCTGCTCGGACAACTGATCGTCCTTGGTATGAACATGACCTCGATCGAAGCGCTCAAGATGGCTTCGATCCCCATGTGGGCCATCATCCTGTCCGTCGGCTTCTCCGCGTTCATCGGCGTCGTCTTCGGCATGTTCCCCGCGATCAAAGCCGCCCGCCTCAACCCCATCGACGCCCTCCGCCACGACTGACCCGTCCGAGCTTTCCCCCATGCCAACGGTGAACCTCTTGCGAACCCGCTCCGCGTGCCTCGTCCTCGCCCCCGCGCTCGCGCTCCTCGCCGGGTGCAATCAGGGTCTCTTCGACGACGACCAGTCGTTCCAGAAAGCCGCGATCGACCGCCTTCGCGACGTCGACCGCGTCAGCCTCGCCCCTTACCTCCGGCCCAAGTCCGAACCCGCTCCCGCCGCCGAATCGCCCCAGGCCGCGAGCGACGCGACCCTCGCCGCGATCAAGCAGCGATTCGAGGGCGCCGAAGCCGTCAACCTCGATCTCGAACGAGCCCGCATGAGCGCCCTCGCTCACAACCTCGACCTCCAGGTCGCCAAGTTTGATCCCGCACTCGGCCTTGAGCGTCTCTCCGAAGAGGAGTCGCGGTTCAACTCCGTCTTCACCCTCTCGGGCAGCTACGCCGACTTCAACCAGCCGACCTCATCCCAGCTTGTCTCGGCTCAGTCCCAGCAGCTCCGCTTCGATCCCGGCGTCCGCATCCCGCTCCGAACGGGCGGCACCGTCGTCGTCAACGCGCCGTGGAACAAGTCCGGCGACAACAACCAGTTCTCGACCCTCAACCCCGCGTACTCCTCCGATTTCGCGTTCTCGGTCAGCCAGCCTCTCCTCCGCGACGCCGGCCGTCGAGCCAACACCGCCGCGATCCGCATCGCTTCGTACAACCAGCAAGCTTCCGAAGCCCGCACCAAGCTCGAGGTCATCCGTCAGCTCGCCGCCGTCGACCGATCCTACTGGCGCCTTTACTCCGCCCGCAAGCAGCTCGAGGTCCGCCAGCAGCAGTACGAGCTCGCTTCCGAACAGCTCGGCCGCGCCACCCGACGCGTCCGTGGCGGTGCCGCCGCCGAGATCGAGACCGTCCGCGCCGAAGCCGGCGTCGCCGAACAGCTCGAAGCCATCATCATCGCCCAGAACGAGGTCCTCACGCAGCAGCGCGAGCTCAAAGCCATCATCAACGAGCCCGGCCTGCCCGTCGAGACACGGACCCTCATCGTCCCCGCCACGCCCCCCGACCCCGCCGAGTTCGCTTTCGACCCGCCCGCGCTCGTCGCCAAAGCCCTCGAGAACCGGATGGAAATGCTCGAGCTCGAGCTTCAGATCGCCGCCGACGCCGCGACCATCGGCGTTCAGAAGAACCGCGCCCTGCCACTCCTCTCGCTCGACTACTCGTACCGGCTCAACGGCCTTGGAGCCTCATCCCAGGACGCGTACCGCCAGCTCAACGACGCCGAATTCCAGGACTGGACCATCGGCCTCACCGCCGAGATCCCCTTCGACAACGAGGAAGCCCGTGCCCGCGTCCGGCAGGCCATCCTCTCGCGCCTCCAGCGACTCGCGACCAAGGAAGCCCGCCGTCTCGCCATCACGCAGGAGGTCCTCGCCGCGATCGACCAGCTCGACGCCGCTTGGCAGCGCATCCTCGCCAGCCGCCAGGCCGTCGTGCTCAACACACGCACGCTCAAAGCCGAGCAGCGGCAGTTCGACGTTTCCCGATCGACCAGCACCGACGTCCTCGACGCGTCCACACGCCTCGCCGAAGCCCAGCTCGCCGAGATCCGCGCGATCACCGACTACCAGATCGCTCAGGTTGACCTCGCGTTTGCCACCGGTACCCTGCTCGGAGCTTCCAAGGTCTCCTTCGAGCCCGCTCCTTCGCCTGATCCCAAGCAAGCAACGCCCGTCGAGGAACTCCCCCCGGCCGTCCGCGGCCAAGGCCCAGAACCGCTACCGGCACCCGCCGAGCCCGCGCCCCGTTAACGCGCGTCGCCGAGCATCGACCGCACCTTGCCCTCGATCGCCTCGCCCCACACGACGTACCCCTTCTCGTTGGGGTGAAGCACGTCGGGCATGAGGTCTTTCTTCATCGTGCCATCCGCGTTCAGGTACTTGTCGCCGACATCAAGCCAGACCACCCGCTTGCCGTCGACCCGCTCGCGAACCAGCGCGTTGGCCCCGTCGTTCAGCACGCGGAGCGGATCACTCTTGGTCTCGCCGCGAGGGAAGATCGCAAGCAGCAGGATCCTCGCATCCGGGCACTTGGCCTGAAGCTTCTCGACAATCGTGAGCACCCCGGCGGCCGTCTCCGCCGACGGGTCCTTGCGATGGCCCGTGTTGTTGGTCCCGATCATCACCACGATCAACTCGGGCTTGAGCCCGTCAAAGTTCCCGTGCTCCAGCCGCCAAAGCACGTGCTCGGTCCGATCCCCGCTGATGCCGAAGTTCGCCGCGCCGAGCGGCTCAAACTTCTCCGTCCAGACGGCCCGACCCGGCCCTTCCCACCCCTGCGTGATCGAGTCCCCGAGGAAGACGACCCGGGCTTTGCCCTCCTTGGAGATCGCGTTGAAGCGTTCGTGCCGCGCCTCGGTGCCCGTGTGAAACTCGGGAACCAGAGCTTTGCATGTCGGCGCGACCGCCAGAGACTCGGCGGGCGAAACCGCCGGGGCATGAGCGCACGCCCCGAGAATCAGGGTGATCGCGACGGTGCATCCAACCGAAACAACGTATCGAAGGGGCATGGAAACCTCCAGCAGGTGGTCAGGTTCAAGCGTGGGCACCCGGGGAGCATACCGCATTATGGGAACTCGCCCCTTGGCTCAACTTTCCGGCGGAGTTCCGAGGTTTCTGTGGTATAACAGGTGTTCGCCCAGCGGGCGAGGGAGAATCACGAATGGGTCGTTTCAGGATCGGGCCGTGGTCGGGAGCGGTGCTCGGAGCGGTCGCGGGTCTGGTCGCGTCAGTGGACGCGGCCCGCGGCACCTGGTCGATCATCATTATCGATGTGCGCACGGGAGAGGTCGCGGCGGCCTCCGCGACCTGCCTGACCGGATTTGACCTCCAAGCCAACACGCCGGTTCTCATCACCGGCGTCGGGGCGGCCACGGCGCAGTCGTTCGTCGACGCCGCCGGCCTCAACCGCACCTACATCCGCGACCGGCTTCTCGCCGGCGATTCGATGGAAGCCATCCTCGCGGGTCTCGCCGCGCGGGATAGCGGGCACCAGACGCGGCAATACGGCATCGCGGATACCCGCGGCGGCACGCTCACCTTCTCGGGAACCGGAGCCGGTGCCTGGGCCGGCGGGCGCACCGGCCGCGTTGGCGACCTCGTCTACGCCGTGCAGGGCAACGTCCTCACCGGCCCGCCCGTCGTTGACCGCGCGGTCATCGCGATCGAGACGACGCCCGGTGATGTCGCGGCCAAGCTGATGGCGGCGATGGAAGCGGCCCGGTCGATGGGCGGAGATGGTCGCTGCTCCTGCAATCCCAACGACGCCGATGGGTGCGGGGCGCCGCCCCCGACCTTTACCAAGAGCGCGGACATCGCGTACATGCTCATCGCCCGCGCGGGCGACGTGTGGAGCTGTCGCGGCGTCTATCGCACGCAGTCCGGCGCGACGCCACCGGTGATCTTCGACGCGACCTCCGACGGCAAGCCCGACGTCTTTCTCGGCGTGCAGGGCTCGCCGCCGGGCCTCGTCTCGCTCCTCAACACCTCCGAAGCCGATGTGCTTCGCTTCGCGGACACGACGTTCAGCCCCGGCGGCGGAGCGATCCGCGGCCTCACCGCGATCGACGCGAACTCCGACGGCCTGATGGACATGGTCGGCTGTCTGGGAACGACAGACCGCGTGGTGTACCTCCGGCGCAACCCGGGCGGCGGCCCGCCGAGCTTTTCCACGGCGTCGGTCTTTCCGGCGGGCGACAACCCCGGGCCGATCGTGACCGCGGACATCAACGGAGCGGCCGGGCTTGACATCGTGACGCTGAACCTGTCGTCCAACGACGTGTCGGTGCTCCTCGGAGTCGGCGACGGCACCTTCGCGGCACAGACCCGGTTCGCCGTCCCTGCCAACGCCACGCTGCTCGCGGCCGGAGATGTGAGCGGCGACGGTCGCACGGATCTCGTCACGGCGCACGCCGGCGGATCCCGCACGCTTCAGAGTCTCATCGGAGACGGCGTCGGCGGATTCACGCTCCAGCCCTTGCGGACCGGCCTGCCCGCGGTGGTCACGTCGCTGCTCGTGCGCGACGTGACGGGCGACGGGCGAGCGGACGTTCTGTTCGCCGCCGGATCGATCATCACCATCATCCGCGACCCCGCCAATCAAGCATCGGACATCGCCCTCACCAACATCGGCACCCTTGCGGGTCTGGACGCCGCCGACATCGACGGCGACGGCATCATCGACCTTCTCACCGCATCCAGCTCCGGCCGCATCGCCCTCTTCCGCGGGTCCGGAAGCGGCGTCTTCACGGCTTCGGGCTTCTGGCAAGCAGGCTTCACGCCCAACCGCTTGAACGCGATCGACATGGACGCCGACGGCGACCTGGACGTGCTGTACTCCACCGGCGGGGGGACGGTTGTCACCATGACCAACCTCGCGGGCCCGGGACGGCTTCCGAACTTCGAGAACGCCGGTTGCGCGTCGGGTTCGGGGTTCATGGAGTTCAACATCGCCAACCAGCAGCGGAGCGACCCCGACCCGGTCTTCCAGCTTCGCGGGCTCTACGACGCGTGGCGCGAGGACCTCATCGGCGAGCCCGACGCCGTCACAAGCGTCGCCGAATGGCTCCCTCGGAGCGACGTCCCCGCCGACGGTGTCGCGCGGCGCACGCTCCGCGTTACGCTCCGCGATTGGCGCGGCGCGACCGTCACTGAGAACGCAAGCGTCATCCTCGAACGCGCCGGCGGTGCCGGCGGCGAAGGTGCGAGCGCCGAAAGCGTCACCTCTCCCTCCGCGGGCGTCTTCGACATCACCGTTCGCAGCGGCCGCGGCTGCGGCGATGCACGCTTTGACATCACGGCGACGACCGCAAGCCGCCGGGTGATCCTCATGCCCAGGCCGACGCTCCAGCACACCACACCCGCCGACGCCAACGACGACGGGTTCGTCGACTTCTTCGACCACATCGACTTCATCACCGCCTACGAAGCGGGCGACCCCCGCGCCGACCTCACCGGCGACCGGCTGGTGAACCTCAACGACTACGAAGCGTTCATCCGGGCTTTCGAAGCCGGTTGCTGATCGCGAAATGCGGGCGACAGGAATCGAACCTGCAAAGCCTTTCGGCCACGGGATCCTAAGTCCCGCGCGTCTGCCAGTTCCGCCACGCCCGCGCGTGATCCGACAATCCTAGACCCCGCGGCGTCACCCTCCGAACGCCGCGCGGATCGGCGACGCTTTCACAAGCGTCTCCTCCCATTCCGCCGCCGGATCGCTGTCCGCCACGATCCCCGCGCCGACCCAGTAGTCCGCCACGCCGCGGCTGATCGTGCGTCCCGGACCGGCTTCCCCCGAGATCGCGAGCGTGCGGATCGCGACGTTGAAGCACGCATCGCCGGAATCACTCACATACCCGACCGCGCCGCAGTACGGCCCGCGAGCGGCTTCGTCGAGCTCCTCGATGATCTGCATCGCGCGGATCTTGGGAGCGCCGGTGATGCTCCCCCCCGGAAAGACCGCCCGGACCACATCGACGAGGGACAGAGACTCCCGTAGCCGTCCCGACACGCTCGAAACCGCCTGAAGCACGCTCGCCCCCGCCCGACCGTGCGATTCGATCACGCGCGGCTCATCCACGCGGACGGAACCGAACGAGCACACCCGCCCCAGGTCGTTGCGCATCAGGTCGACGATCATCGCAAGCTCGGCGCGATCCTTGAGCGAGGCTTCGAGCGCTCTCGTCTCGCCCGCGGGTCTCGTGCCCTTCATCGGTCTGGTGGTGAGCGTGCGCGTCGCGGCTTGGAACCGGAAAAGAAGCTCGGGGCTCGCCGAGATCACCGCGTTCCGCTTGCCCGCATGCTCATCCGCGACCCACGCGCCAAACCACGGCTCGGCCGCGCGGATCAGCCCCGGCATCAGGGCCAGAGGGTCTCCTTTGAACGCGCATGAAAGCCGGTGAGCCAGATTGACCTGGTAGATGTCGCCCGCGCGGATGTACTCGCGGGCCCGTGACACCGCCCCCTCGTACCGCTCGCGGGCACCGATCGCCGGAGTGAGCATCGGCGACAGAGGAGCGGCCGTTCGTGGGTCGCCGCCCCGGGGCAGGTCGCCAGGCACGGCTCCCGTCATCCACCAGCGCCGCTCAAGCTTGTCAAAGCACCACGCGGTGTCGCAGCGGTGAAAGACGAGGGTCGGCCACCCGCGGTCGTCCTTTCCGAGCGGACGCGACGCCGCTTTCGGCTCAAGTTCCGCGCCAAGTTCGTATCCCAGCCACCCGATCCACCCGCCGAGAAACGGCGGCTCGCCCTCGGCGACACCCGTCACCGGCCCGCCGAAGACCTGCTCCAGAGCGGCCGTCGGCGACACGCCCCGGGCGCACCGCACCGTCCGCGATGGCACCGCGAGCACCGCCCAGCGCGACCACGGTGAAGCGCCCCCGACGCCGAATGCGGCGAGAGGCAAGTCCGACGGCCACTCAAGAATCACTTGTTCAGGGGTGCGTTCGTGATCGAGCGGGCGTGCGCGAGCGGGGGTTGACGCATGAAACACCGACACAATGTTCAGGGTAGGTGGAATCGGCTCGGGCAAAGCCTCTTCGAATTCGTCCCGAGTCCACGACCTTCCTAAGATTCCCCTTGTTGGAACGCTCGGCCATGGTACCGATCGTTCTACGAACAGACCGAGGTCTGTTGATGCAACGAGACGCCGTGTTTCGGAACACACATGTCTCGCAAGCCGTTGCCACCGCCGCAGTTGCGGCGAGCGAAGAAGGGATCTTTCATGCCCGCGAATACCGCCCAGGTCAAGAAGTCAGCCCCGACGGTCAAGGTCGTCAAGAAGACGGTCAAGAAGGTCACGGGAGACGCCGCCGCTTCCAACACCGCGCAGCCCGCGATGCGCAACAAGCCCGGCAAGATGGTGTACTACTTCGGGAAGTCCAAGACCGAAGGGGACGCGACCCTCAAGCTGGTCCTGGGCGGCAAGGGTGCGAACCTCGCCGACATGACCTCGATCGGTCTGCCGGTGCCCCCGGGCTTTACGATCACGACCGACACCTGCGGCGCGTACTACCGCAACGGTCAGCGCCTGCCCCACGGCCTCATGAACGAGGTCCACAAGAACATCGCGATGCTCGAGAAGGAGACCGGCAAGAAGTTCGGCTCGACCGAGACGCCGCTTCTGGTCTCCGTCCGTTCGGGCGCGGCGGTCAGCATGCCCGGCATGATGGACACGATCCTCAACCTCGGCCTCACCGACCAGGCCGTCGAGGGTCTCGCCGAGTCCACCGGCAACAAGCGCTTCGCGTTTGACGCCTACCGCCGCCTGATCAACATGTTCGGCGACGTCGTCATGGGCTGCGACCACCACCACTTCGAGCAGGCTTTCGACCGCATCAAGACCAAGTACAAGGCTTCCATCGACACCGACGTTCCCGAAGCCGGTATCGTCGAGCTCTGTGAAGAGTACAAGAAGGTCTACCGCAAGTACGTCGGCGAGGACTTCCCCCAGAACCCGTTCAAGCAGCTCGAACTGGCGATCGAAGCCGTGTTCAAGAGCTGGAACGGCGAGCGCTCGCTGACCTACCGCCGCATCCAGGGCATCTCCGGCCTCACCGGCACCGCCGTCAACATCCAGGCGATGGTGTTCGGCAACATGGGCGAGGACTCCGGCACCGGCGTCGCGTTCACGCGTGACCCCTCCACCGGCACCAACGAGTTCTACGGCGAGTTCCTCATCAACGCTCAGGGCGAGGACGTGGTCGCGGGCATCCGCACCCCCCAGCCCGTCGAGCAGATGACCAAGTGGAACAAGAAGGTCTACAACCAGCTCCTCGAGATCAAGAACAAGCTCGAGAAGCACTACAAGGAAATGCAGGACATCGAGTTCACGATCGAACGCGGCGTCCTCTACATGCTTCAGACCCGCACCGGCAAGCGCACCGGCGCTGCCGCCGTCAAGATCGCGTGCGACATGGTCAAGGAACGCCTCATCGACGAGAAGCAGGCGATCCTCCGCATCCCGGCGGGCGACCTCACCCAGCTCCTCCTCCCCAGCTTCGACCAGACCAAGAAGAAGGTCGCGACCGCCAACGGCGACCTGCTCGCCAAGGGCCTCCCGGCTTCGCCGGGCGGCGCGGTCGGCAAGCTCGCGTTCACCGCGGACGACGCGGTGAAGCGTGCCCACGCGGGTGAGAAGGTCCTCCTGGTCCGCAAGGAAACCAGCCCCGAGGACGTCGAGGGCATGCACCTCGCCGCCGGCATCCTGACCTCCACCGGCGGCATGACCAGCCACGCGGCGGTCGTCGCTCGCGGCTGGGGCAAGTGCTGCGTCGTCGGCGCGGGCGATATCACCATCGACGCCGCCAAGGGCCAGATGACCGTCGGCGGCCGCGTCTTCGGCAAAAACGACACGGTCTCCATCGACGGCTCCACCGGCGAAGTCTTCTCGGGCACGATTCCGACCGTCGAGCCCAAGATGTCCAGCGACTTCACGCAGGTCATGCGGTGGGCCGACAAGTACCGCACCATGTCCATCCGCACCAACGCGGACACCCCCAACGACGCCCAGCGAGCCCGCGACTTCGGCGCCGAAGGCATCGGCCTCACCCGCACCGAGCACATGTTCTTCGAGGGCGACCGCATCAAAGCGATGCGCGAGATGATCCTCTCCGAATCCGTCGAAGCCCGCGTCAAGGCGCTCAACAAGCTCCTGCCGTACCAGCGCGACGACTTCGTCGGGATCTTCAAAGCCATGAAGGGCTTCCCCGTCACCATCCGCCTCATCGACCCGCCCCTTCACGAGTTCGTCCCGCACGACGACAAGCAGCAGGCCGAGCTCGCCAAGTCCATGGGCGTCACCCTCGACAAGGTCAAGCAGCGCGTCGCGGCTCTCCACGAAGCCAACCCCATGCTCGGCCACCGCGGCTGCCGCCTCTGCGTCACCTACCCCGAAATCCTTGAAATGCAGGTTCGCGCGATCGTGGAAGCCACGATCGAATGCCTCCGAAGCAACATCAAGGCCATGCCCGAGATCATGATCCCGCTCGTCGGGACCAAGAAGGAACTCACCTACCTCCGCGAGCTCACCGAGGCCACCATCGCCAAGGTCAAGGCGGACGAGGACTACAAGCCGCGACTGGACGTCAAGATCGGCACCATGATCGAGATCCCCCGCGCGGCCCTCACCGCCGCGGAGATCGCCGAAGCCGCCGACTTCTTCTCCTTCGGCACCAACGACCTCACCCAGATGACCTTCGGCTTCAGCCGCGACGACATCAACACCTTCCTCCCCGACTACCTCGCGAAGGACATCCTCGCCGTCGACCCCTTCCAGTCGATCGACCAGACCGGCGTCGGCCAGCTCGTCGAGATGGCCACCGCCAACGGCCGCTCCGTCAAGAGCGACCTCAAGGTCGGCGTCTGCGGCGAGCACGGCGGCGATCCCAAGAGCGTCCACTTCTTCCACAAAGCGGGCCTCGACTACGTCTCCTGCTCGCCCTTCCGCGTGCCGATCGCCCGCCTCGCCGCCGCTCAGGCCGCGATCCTTGCCGACAAGGACTAAGCGTTCCCCCGCGGGAATCCTGAATTGAATCCAACCCCCGGCCCGAGCCGGGGGTTTTTCATGCGCGGAAGCCCCGCGGCGAAATCAGTCCTTGGGTTCGATCAGGACGAACTTGGGGTCCATCCGCACCGCCTCCGCCGTCGCGGCGCACTGAAGCAGTTGGAGTTCCTCGTTGTAGTTCAGCCACCGGGCCGTCAGCCAGCAGAGCACCGCGATGCAAAGCCACGACCCAAGCTCGCCCGCCCGGTGCCGCCGCGCGTGGTAGAGCAAACCCACCGCCACCGCCACCGTGAACAGCTTCCACGCGACCAGAAGCCACGCCGAACCCGTGCTCATGATCTCCCGGGCGATGGGGTTCTGCTCCACCATGCCCGTCGTGCGGGCATAGACGAGCGTGAGGTCCAGATCGACCAGGCTCATGACGACCACGCCCGCCAGCAGGATCCGGACCCGGGTCTGCCGGCTTGCCAGCCCCGCGCGAACCGCGGACCACACAGAGGCGCTCCGAATCGGGACGACCGGGGCCGAGACCGGCCCCGAAGCTCGCGCCAGCAGCGAAGCGGCTTCCGATCGGGATGCGTGTGGCGTGGCGGTCATCGCTTCAGACTGCGATCGGCCGGATCCGAGCCCGTCGTGAAATAACACCCCCCGGTCCCGCTAGAGTTCGTCGAACTTAACGGTCGGAACGGCCGAAAGATGGTTATGGGCACCCGCGTCGTTCACGGGTTCTATTCGGCCACTGGACAAGGACACACCTGATGGCAGCGGGCTCAAAGGCTGGCACGCGAAGGGGACGGGTGAAACTCGGCCCCGCGTGGGTTCTGTCCCTCCTGGCCGGCACGATGCTCTCCGCTCCGGCGATAGCCCAGCAGTCCGCCGTCTACGTCGACGATTCGGTCGCGGCGACCGAGTCCTTTCAGCGCATCCCCGACCTCCAATCCTCCGGCAACCTCGTCGAAGTGCTCCGCGTCGCCCAGCGCCTGCTCGATGAGGAAGGCGATCGTCTGGTCGCCACCGCAGCGGACCCCAACCTGTTCATCAGCGTCCGGGGGCGGGTGCACGAACTGCTCCTCGCCGACCCCGCGCTCCTCGCTCGGTACCGGCAGCTTGAAAGCCCGCGAGCCGAAGCGCTCGTGGCCGAAGGAAAGCTCGCCGAGGTCGAACGCTCCCGGCTTCTGACCAGCGGCGGGTTTGAAGCCGCTCTGCGTCTCGCCCGTCGCGATCTCGAAAGTGCCCGGTTCGAAGGCGCCGCTCTCCGCCTCTCGCAGCTTCAGGTCCACCCCGATCTGACCGGCGAGGGCGCCAAGCGGGCTGCGGATCTGGCCGGCGAGATCGCCCGCTACACCCCTTCCGCCGGCGACCTCGCCGTGGCGCTCGCACGCGCCGCCGGGCGCACGCCCCCGACGATCACGCCCGCCGCCGAGCCTCCCCGTGCCAAGCTTCGAAGCCTGCAGCCCGGATCGGATCAGGGACCCCTCGACCTCCGCACCGTCGCTTCCGAGCCGCTCGCCTCGGCGGAGATCGCAACCTTCGCCCGGGGCGCCAAGCCCGGAGCCGAAGCCAGCGCCGCTCCGTGGACGATCCCGACCGTCGTCGGCGACACGCTGTACACCAACGACGGCGTCGAGATCGTGGCGTGGGACCGTTGGACGCTGGTCCCCAGGTGGCGGCACTCGACGCTGACCGACGACCCGGACGCCATCGGATTTCCCGACCAGGGCGGGGTGAACGGCCTCGAAAACGCCACACGCTCGCTCGAGGATTCCTCGACGGTCACCGTCGGGTCGGGCATTGTCGTCGCAACGACGGGATTCGCGGTCAACAACGCCCGCCGCAACGGGGACGCGCGGATTCACGCCTTTGACCCAGCTCTGGGCACCCCGCTTTGGAGCGTTGAGCTCTCCCGGCTTGACCGGCAGCTCGCAGAATCAAGCGTGCGCGGCGCCGCGATCATCGTCGGTGACACGGTGGTGGTGGCGGCGGACCGATTCTCGACGGGCCGGCGTCTTGCTTCCTCGCTGCTCGTCGGGCTTGATTGCTCGACCGGCGCGCTGCGCTGGGTGCGGACGCTGGCGAACATCGGGCTCCCGCCGATCGGACAGCTTGCCCGTCCGGCGGACCAGCCCGTCGCGGTGGGCGGCGTCGTCTACCTCACGGACTCGCTGGGCGTGACGGCGGCGATCGAAGCCTCAACCGGCCGGTTCGTCTGGGTGCATCGGCTGGAAGGCTCCGGCTTCGACGAGCCGTTCCGGTTCTCCCGCCGCGGCGAGACGCTGCCGTGGCTCGGCTCATCGATCGTGGTCGACGGCGGCGTGCTCCTGACGACCGAGCCGGGCACGGGCGACCTTGTTCGTCTCTCGCGAACGGACGGCCGCCTGGTGGGCCGGCGAATTCTGGACCGCAACGATCAGCCGCGAACGCTGATCCGCGTCGGCGATCATCTCGCCGCGATGAACGCTTCGGGCATCAACATCTACCCGATGCAGAACGTCACCGAGTCGTTGATGCAGAACGTGACGCTCCGTCGCGGGGCGCTGCTTCTCGGGCGGCCGGTGGTGAGCGGCCGCACGCTGCTCATCCCGACGTCCGAGGGTCTGCAGGTGGTGAATCCGGATGCGCCGACGACCCCGATCTCGCTGCCGCTTGCGGCTTCGGGCCATCCGGTGGTCGCGGACGGTCAGCTCTTCATGGCGTCGGTCTCGGCGGTGCGAAGCTTCCAAGCCTGGGAGTCGGTCGAGCCCAAGCTCAACGCGGCGATCGACGCCGCTCCAAAGGATGCCGCTCCCGGTCTCGCGTACGTGCGGATCGCGCTGCGTGCCGGCAAGGTGGACGGCGTCCCGGCGGCGGCGGATCGCCTGCTCGCGGTCCTCGACATCGATCCGGCCGATCCGGCAAGCCAAGCGGCGCGCCGCTCGCTCTTTGAACTCCTCCGCGGCACCGTGGTCGCTTCACGCGATGTGGTCGTCGAAGCCGGCGCGCCGCGGGACCGCACGGCCACCGTGGTGCCGCTGGCTCAGATCGACCCTCTGCTGGCGCGCCTGGGCCGGGCGGCGGATACCCCCTCCGAGCGCGCCGAGCACCTTCTTCTCGCGTCGTGGGCTTCGGATGCGCAGGGGCGGCACAGCGCCGCGATCGAGTCGCTCCAAGCCGTGCTCCAGCAGCCGGATCTCGCCGCGGCGGTCGTCCCTTCCGCGCTCCGCACGGGCCCCGCGCTCGTCCCCGGTTGGGAAGCCGCTCGCGAGCGCCTGGGCAACCTCCTCGCACGCGTCGGGTACGAGCCTTACGGACCGTTCGCCGCCCAAGCCGACCGCGAGCGCGCCCAGCTCGAAGACTCTCCCGAAGCTGGCGAAGCGTTCGCCCGTCGATTCCCGGCCAGTCGCGCCGCCGTCGCCGTTCTCACCGCCGCCGCCGACAAGCGCCTCGCGCTCCAGCAGCACGCTCAGGCCATGTCGGACCTCGGCGCAGCTTTGGAAGCCTCGCGCACCATCGCCGCCGCGACCCGCCAGCCCATGCCCCCCGATTCTGCGGCCGCCGCCGGCCGGCTGCTCACCCTTTTGGCCCAGCACGGACGCGAGGGAGAAGCCTGGCGATTGCTCAACGCACTGGACATCCAGGCGCCCGGCGCGCCCCTCTCCGACGCGAGCGGCACCCTCGATCGTGCCGCACTCTCCGCCGCCCTCGCCAAGAGCCTGAGCGAACGCGACCGCAGGCCCGAGATCGGCAACAAACTCGTTGGCCCGCCTCAGCTCCTCGCCGGATGGACGATCGTTAAGCCGCGCCTTGCTTCTGTTTCCGGCCGGGCGACGGATCAGATTCCGATGGCCTCGTCATCCACACGCCAGGTCGGCGTCTGGGGACGCCGTCCGGAAGACGGCAGGCTGGTCCCGCTCTGGACCCGAAGCACCGATGCTCGGGCCCTTCCCCCTTCATTCCTGCGGGTCGATTGGGACGTCTCCTACCTCTACCAGCCCGGCGAACGCGGCCCGGTGGTCGAGTGCATCGCGCCCGACGGCCAGACGAAGTGGACGACCGAGCCTCTGGACACGCTCCTGCCTCCCGAGCCCGCCGACGGCGTCCGAGGCCGCACGCCGCAGGATGAGGAAGTCGACCCGTCGAGCGTGCTCGCGGTGATCGACGGGAAGACGCTGGTCCTGCTCAGGCGTTCGGGCGCGGCGGCCGCGTTTGATCTTGCGACGGGCAAGTCCATCTGGGCCAAGCGGCTCGACGTCACGCTTGTGTACGACGCCGCCGCGATCGACGGCAAGCTCGTGCTGCTGGGCGAGATGGAAACGCCGCAGCAGCCCCGGATCATCACCGCCGATCTCGCCACCGGCACACCCTTCGCCGTGCTTGGGGATGAGCGACAGCCGCTTCCCTCAAGCCCGCGCTGGATCCGGCCCGCGGGCGATCGGGTCATCATGGGCCTTGACGATTCCATCTGGCGACTTGATCCCAAGACGGGCGGCGCGACCAGGCTCTTCGCCGGCTCGTTGGCGGCCAAGACGCAGGAATGCTGGATCGTCGGCGACCGTGCGATGGTGCTCTCCGGCGATGAGCGGCCGTGGATGTTCGATTGCTCGTCAGACTCTCCGGCGCCGATCCTGCTTCAGTCCCAAGCCGGGCTCGCCGACCTTCGCCGTCGTCGCGGGCCCGATGATCAGATGCTCCACGTGCTCCCGGGTCCCAAGAGCACGATTCTCATCGCGACCGAACTCGGCCTCACGGCCTTCACGAGGCAGGGGGCGGTCGAGGGAGCCGCCGATCCTCTCCCTTTGGCGATGGGGCCCTTCCTTACCGCGATCGGCGATCGTTTCGCGGTCTACCTGCAGAGCGAAGCCGAGCCCGACCGTGACGGACGCCGCAGCGTGATGCTCTGGTTCGTCGACCTGCCCTCCGGGGTGCTGAGTCACGAGCAGCGGCTCACCCTTTACGACGCGCCCACGCGGATCAGTCTCGCGGACGGCAAAGTGATCATCACCGCGGGGCCCGCGGCTTCGCCGGTCTCCGTGGTGCTCGACGCTCCGGTTCGTTGAGGGCGATCAGACTCTGCGGGCGGGTTCTTTGGACGGAACGACGACCAGGGGAGCGGCGGCGTTCGCACGCTCAAGCGTCTCGCGCATGAGCCGACCGGCTTTGAACTTGACGCTCACGCGAGCGGGAACCTCGACGCGCTTGAGCGTCTTGGGGTTCTGGGCGACTCGGGCTTCCCGACGCCGAATCTCAAAGACGCCGAAGTCGCGGAACTCCAGCCGGTTTCCCTTCTTGAGCTCCACGATCACCTGATCGAGGAACTCCTGCACCACGAGCTTCACGCTGGCCCGCGGTTCCTTCGTGCGATCGATGATCCGATCGATGATGTCCTTTTTCGTCACCGTGCTCATGCCGACTCCGGCCGGGGCTCGTCCCGGACACTTGCTGATGCTCCGGCGGAGATGGGTCCTCACCGCCGGTGATGCTGCTGGACCGGCTTCCATGAACACATGCCGATCAAAAACCTGCTTGAATTCGAACAAAGGGCCAGCGTTCGTACCCGGAAGCTGGCCATCCCAGCGTAGGCAGGAGACCGGTTCCCGGCGAGCCGGATCCGCGTCAAGACTTGCTGCCGTCAGGGTTTAGAACCGAAGCTGCAAGCCCGCGAACACGCCCGCCGCACCGCCCTCCCACTCAAACCGCGACGTGTCGTCGCCCGTCTCGAGGTGGATGAACATGTTGCGGTAGCCCACCTCAAACCCGAGGTTGTCGATGATCCGCCACGCAAAAGCGACCTCGATGTCCCACGAGAAGCTCTCCCGATCGGCCGGGAGGTACCCGAAAGTCGACTGGACGTCGATCGAGAAGTCCTTCGCAAGGTTCAGTTCAAGGCGAGCCCCCGCGATGGGCTCGATGAAGAACTCGTCCACTCGCGACCCTGTCGGAGCGGTCGCCCCCACGCCTGCTTCAACGTCGTACACCCGCAAGCCGCCGATCAACGCCAGATCCGCCACGAAGCCCCACGAGCCGTCGGCTCGCTGGGTGCGTGCCCAAGTGCCCACGCTGTACCCGCCGGAAAGCTCGGCCGTCGTCAGGTCAAACGACGAGCGGATCGGGTCGCCCGGGTTGAACGTGAAGGAGCCGATCTGCCCGGCCCGCTGCGCGACGGTGGACCGATCGCTCGAAGCCGTCGCCGCCGAGAAGTTCACGGTCCAGCGGTCGAACCGCACCGTTGCGCTCCCGGACAGGCTGGCTTGCGGGCTGTCGAGATTCAGCTCGTCCAGCGTGGCCACCGGGTTGTTCGCGGGGGAGCCGGGAAGGGTGAGGTCGCCCGACAGACCCACGTACCAAAGCCGCGGCTGTGCTTGGAACTGGTAGAGCGAGATCTTGGCGCTCTCGCTCACAAGCGGCGGAGGATTCGTCGGGTCCGCGGCAAGCCCGCCAGACGGCGAAGCGGGGGTGGTGGCGGGCCGCGAGTCGGCGGGCGCGTTCTGCGCGGCGGCGGGGCTCGCGAGCAGGAGAAGCAGCAGTGCCTGGAGTTTCATGGTGTCCCTGGGCTTGGGTGCGGTAACGACGACAAGCAAGCGTACCGCACCGGATCTGGTCACGCCGGGGAGTGTCGCGGCACCAAAGCCGGGCCCATACATTCCACGCGTGACGCTTCCGTATCCCATCACGCCCGATTCAGCGCCTGTTTCACCGGCCGGCGTGCTCGCCATCGAGACCAGCAACCCTTCGGCATGGCGGCCGGGGGACCCCATGCCGGGTGTGTGTGTCGGGGTGCGCACAACGAGCGGAGTGGAAATCCGCGCGACCAGGCCGTGCGACCCCGCTTCGCGGGAAGACACCCTGATGCCCGCGATCGATCAGGCTTTTCGTGAAGCGGGCCTTGCCCCGCGGGACCTCGGTCTGGTTGCGGTCTCGGTCGGTCCCGGCGGGTTTACTGCTGTGCGCATCGCGGTGACCGCCGCCCGGATGATCGCTCAGGTGACCGGGGCGACCGTCGTCGCGGTTCCGTCCGCGTGCGTTGCGGCGGCCTCCGCGCCGACCGGAGAAGGGGCGTTCGCGGTGGCGCTGGCCTCCAAGGGGAGCGATGCGCACGTGACGCGATTTGACCGGTCGGTCGACGTGAGTCGGGCCGGGCCCGGAGCGATCATGGAAGCCGCGGATCTCGATGGCCTGCATATCCGCATGCTCATCGCCGATGCGTTCCTCCCCGAACCGATGCGGGCCTGGGCGAATCGGGCGAACGTTCCGGTGGTGCCGCCGGTCTTCGATCCCAGGGCTTGCCTTCGGGTCGCCATGGAGCTTCCCGCGACCGATCCGGTGTCGTTGGTGCCCGCGTACCCGCGCGAGCCCGAAGCCGTGCGAAAATGGCGCGAACTGCACCCCAAGCCGTTCGGGCGCTGAGTCGTCACTGACAAGTTTGAGGCTCTACCGGTCGAGTTCGGCCGCGACGACATTGATCGACCCGATGACCGCGACGATGTCGCTGAGCAGGTGCCCTTCGCAGAGTTTACTGATGACCTGGTAGTTCATGAAGCAGGGCGGGCGAGTACGCACGCGCCAAGGGCGGGGCGAGCCGTCGCTGACGATGTAGTATCCGAGCTCGCCGTTGGCGGACTCGACGGCGGCGTAGGTCTCGGCGACGGGCGGCTTCCAGCCGCGGTTGGACATGATGATCTCAAAGTGCTGGATGAGCCCTTCGATCGATCCGTACACGTCCTTCTTGTTGGGCTTGGTGACCTTGCTGTCGGCGAAAGCGTCGATGGGTCCCTGCGGGATCTTGTCGATCAGCTGCTCGATGATCTTGAGGCTCTGCTTGATCTCTTCGCAGCGGACGAGGTACCGCGTGTAGGCGTCGCCCTCTTCGGTGATGGGAACGCTGAACTTCACGGCTTCAGCCCCGTTGCCGTCCCAGTTGTCGGCGTAGCAGAGATACGGGTCGTCCTTGCGGAGGTCACGCTTGACGCCGCAGGACCGGGCCATCGGGCCGGTCATGCTCCATGCGATCGCTTCGGCTTTGGTCATCACACCGATGCCGCGGGTGCGGTCCATGAAGATTCGGTTGCGGTTGAGGAGGTTCTCAAGGTCGGCGATCGCGCCCGGCACCTCGTTGTGGATCAGGTTCTTGACCATCCGCTTGAAGACATCGTCACCGTTCGCGACGCAGGGCAGGTCCTGCATCAGGCCGCCCACGCGGGTCCAATCCGGGTGGAAGCGCTGGCCTGACACGTAGTCGACCAGGTCGTAGATCTTCTCACGAACGTTGAACGCGTAGATGAACCCCGTGAACGCGTTGAGGTCCAGGCCCGCCGCGCCCACGCAGAGCAGGTGGTTCTGGACGCGGGCGATCTCGGACATGATCGTCCGGAGCACCTTGCACCGCGGCGTGATGTCGATCCCGAAAAGCTTCTCCACCGCGTGGTGCCAGGCGATGTCGTTGGCGATCGGCGAGAGATAGTCCATCCGGCTGACGATCGTGACGTACTGGTTGTAGTCGAGGGCTTCCCCGAGCTTTTCGAACCCCGAGTGCAGATACCCGATGTGCGGCGTGCAGCGAGCGATCCGCTCGCCGTCAAGCTCAAGCACCAGGCGGAGCGTGGTGTGCGTCGCCGGGTGTTGCGGGCCAAAGTTCAAAACCCACCGGTCGCCGGTATCGACGTGCTTCTTGAGATACTCGGTGTTGTCCGCATCAACGCCGAAGGCTTCCGCGGGCTTCAAGGTGTAGGGCACGGGGGTCTCCAAAGGGGCTCGGCGGAGGCAAACCGCCCGGCAAGCGGACGGCCTCCTCGGCGGGCACATCCTAGGTCGTTCCTGGGGCGTGCAAACCACCCAAACATCCACCAGTCCGGCTCCTCCGCCGTGACCGGGTCTCGCCCAGAGGACACGAAAAAGCCCGTGGCGACCGCGCCACGGGCTCATAGGCCTTTTCAAAGAGGGCTTAGAACAAGAACCGGACGCCCATCCCCAACCCCAGATCGAGTTCCGCCCGCTCGTCCAGCTCGTTCCAAAGCGGGAACTGGGCCATCACTTCGAATCCGAACCGCCGGCCCTCGTACATCAGCCCCGGCGCCCATCGAAGCTCGATGTCGCCGTTGGTTTCGTACAGGCCGTTGATCTCCGCCGTGACGTACCACGCTCCCTGGCTTTCCGACGTGTACGCCGGCGGGTCTATCCGGTAGACGTACGCGGAGTTGAAAGCCAGAGCGTCGTCGGGCCCTTCCCCGCCATCGTTCTTGCCCGCGGTGCCGCCCGTGTTGAAGGTGTAGATCAGGTCTTGATTGACGCCGTGGCGGCCCATGACCTTGGTGAACACCGCGCCGAAAGTCGGATTGACCGACTGGCTCGCGAAGTCGCGGTTGTCGCCGCTGGTGACCCCCGCTCCGCCAAGCAACGCGAAACGCGTGGTGTCGACGCCGCCCGTGTTGTCCATGTACACGCGGTACTTGAACATGATGTCGACATCCTCGACGCCGTAGTCCCACTCGCCGTCCCCCGCGGGAGACGTCGTTTCCTTGACGACCACCGGAACGGTGATGGAGACCGCCAGCGCGCGGGCCAACCCGACGCTCAGGATGTTCTCAAGCACATACGCGTCTTCCTGCTTCTCTCCGGTGACGGGGTTCTGCCCGTACTGGAAGAAGTGGATCTGTTCGCGGATGATGGCGTTGCCCGGTGCGGGCATGGTCGCCGCCTGGGTGTACATCGCTTCCTGCGCCAGCGCGGCCGAACATCCGGCCGTCGCCGTGATCGCGACGAGAAAGTTCTTCATCGTGTTCCTTTCAGCCCTGGGTGCGGATCTTGACCAGCGTGAACCCCGCGTCGGTCACCTTGTTCTTGAGTTCAAGCGGGCTGGGCCGCTTGGCATCCTCCGCCAGCTTCATCTGGACCACGCCGTGCCCGAGGTCGACGTACATCCACGAGATCCCGCTGATCTTCGCGAGCGTCAGGTCGATGTTGGAAGCACACTGCGGGCAGCCCAGGCCGTTGACGTAGAGCGTCACCCAACGGGCCTTGATCTCGGATTTGTCGAGCAGCGCCGCCGCGTCCGCTTCGGTCGGGGCGTGCTGCCAGGCCGTTTCGCCGTTGGATTCAACCTTCTTCGCGCCGGACATGTCCACCGCGGGGACATCTGCGGGACGTTCGGTCGGAGAGGTGGAAGCGCACCCGCTCGCGAGCGCGATGACACCGGCGGGAATGAGAAGCCACATCTTGGAAATCCGCATCTTTGAGCTTCTGTCGCGCGGGCTTGTCGCCCGCGACATGGTTGTGTTCCGGGAAATGAACGAGTGCATGGAATCGCGCGGCGATCGCTTCGAAAGCCGCATCGGAGGTCCATTCTCGGTTCAAGTCACCCAGACACAAAGGCGGGGTCGAGGATGCGGAGGAGGGCCGCGATGAAGGCGGACCACAGCGGCGGCATGTGCCGACGCGACGCCGGTCAGCCGAGAGCCGATTGAGCTTGCGTGCGCGGGATCGGTGCGAGCGACGCGCTGCGCCTTCCGGGCTGCGGCGGCGGGGCCGCATTCGCTCTGGATCACCGCAGCCGTCGCGGGTGCGGGCCGTTCCGGGCGCGGAGCGCACGGACACGGGCACGGAGCGGGGCGCTGAGGCTTGCTGCAGCAGCATCCGCCGGGCGGGCAGCACGCGGATGCTTCGGCCTCGCGCGCGGCCACCGGCGAAATCCAAGGCATCGCCGCGGTGTTCAGCAGGAGGGCGAGGATGAGGCAGAGCGCCCGGGTCACGGTAGCTTTATCGTATCAGCGGACGCACGGGTCCACCGAGCCCGCTGGCCAGCAACCCAAGTTGGGGGGGCTCGCGGCGGAGACTCAGCAGCCGAGTTCGAACGCGGTGACAAAGTCCGCATAATCGAAGAAGTCGACGAAGTCGTCCCCGTTGAAGTCCGCGGTGCGGTTCGCCGGGCACTCGCCGGTCTCAAAGCAGAGCACGTAGTCGCTGTAATCGAAGAAATCGATGAAGCTGTCGCCGTTGAAGTCCGCGGGGCACGAGGGCTCAAGCTGAAGCTCGATGACCGAGCCATCGAGGATCTGGCCAGAGTAACCCTCGCCCGGCGTTGCAGCCCCGAACCGGCGGGCGATCACCACCCCGTTGTACCGGTCGGTCGTTTCGTCGATCTCGAAGGTGCCGGTGCCGCTCCAGCCGCGGGCTTGCCCGGACTCGAAGAGGATCGACGTCGCGCCCTCATCGGGCTGGATCGGGATGAGCAGGTCGGTCGTGAAGTTCGCGGCATCGCCAGCGGTCACGCTTAACCGGAGGAAGACGCGAGTCGCAACGACGCGGCGACCGACAGCGGGGTTGTCGCTCCCGATGAAGGCGCTGTAGGACTGTCCGACCCGGGCGAAGGACAGCTCAAGGGTGTCTTGAGCCAGAGCGGGCGCGGCGCAGGCGGCGACGACCAAAAGCGATGAAGCGGTGGTGAGGGAACGCATCGGGATTCCTTTCGGTAAGGGTCAGCTATTTGACGCTTGAGCCCTTGGCTTCGACGCTGGCCTTGTGGCTTGGGTTGGCGCCGACCTTGTCGAGCAGAGCCTGAACGGAAGCGGGCTCGGCTTGGGCGAGCGTGACGTACGCACGACCTTCCGCAAGGACGACCTTCGCGGTTTCAACTCCCGGCACGCTTTGCAGCTCTTCCGTCACATCGGCGACGCAGCCTTCGCAGGCGAGACCTTCAACCTTGAGCACCACCGCGTTGGGCGCGAGAGTCTCCGGATTAAGGGTTGCGGGTACCACCTTGGCCGCAGGGGCCGGAGCGTCGCCGCAGCGGGCCAAGCTTGCCGCACCGGCGATCGCGAGGACGACCAGGACGGCTTTGGGGAGCGAGCAGGCGCATGCACAATTCATGTGGGATGATAGGGGCGCGAAGCGGTCGGGGGCCTTTCGCGTCGGCTCCGGTGATGAGGGTTAGCGCACCCTGATGGTGGCCAGCGCGACCACCACGCAGAGGATCGTGACGATCCAGAACCTTGCCACGATCTGCGTTTCGGGCCAGAGCGCCAGGTGCAGGTGGTGGTGGTAGGGGGCGCAGCGGAAGATTCGCTTGCCGCCGGTCATCTTGAAGTAGCCGACCTGCAGCACGACCGAGCCGATCTCGATGATGAAGATCACGCACATCAGGGCGATCAGGATCTCCTGACGGATCACCACCGCGATGTACCCGATCAGAGCTCCGAGCGCGAGCGAGCCCGTGTCCCCCATGAAGACGCGAGCCGGGTTGCAGTTCCACCAGAGGAACCCCATGCACGCTCCCGCCATCGCGCCGGCCATCACCGCAAGCTCGCCCGCTCCCTCGATACGCGGGACCAGAAGGGTGTACGCCGACGCACCCGCCGCGATGAAAGCAAGCACGAAGATCCCCACGCTCACGATCGAAGCGATCCCCGTCGCCAGGCCGTCCATGCCGTCGGTGATGTTCGCCGCGTTGGACATCCCCGTGATGAACATCGCCCCGATGATGACAAAGAGCGATGTTGGCAGCATGATCAGCGTGGAAGCGGGGACGCCGCCGCTTCCCGGCTCATAGCTCCGCTGGAACGGAAGATTGAGGACCATTGCCAGCGGGCTTGCGTCCTGCCGCGAGCAGAAGAAGACCACGATCGCCGAGAGGCCGAGCTGGAAGACGAGCTTTTCCCACGGGTAGAGACCCTGGCGTGCGCCCGTCCCGCGGCGTTTGGCGGTGAGCTTGAGCCAGTCGTCCGAGGCGCCGACACCCGCGAAGAGGATGACCACGATCAGCCCGGCTTGCACGTAGAACGTCGAGATGTCCGCGAGGAGCACGGTGCTGACGACCAGAGCGCCGATCAGGAGCAAGCCGCCCATGGTGGGCGTGTTGGCTTTGCTGGCGGCCTGGGCCGCGAGTGCCGCCGCATCCGTCAGCCCCGCATCGCCGATCTTCATCCGCAGGAGCCAGTTGATGGTGCGGCGACCGAACCCGAGCACCAGGCCGAAGCTGAGCAGTGCCGCTGCGAGCGCTCGAAACTCGGTCTGGTCAAGCAGGCGGAAAAGCGGGTACAGGTCGACCTTGTTCAGCCAGTCCGTCAGCGATCGCAGCAGGAGGTAGATCATCGTGGGTGTCGGCTCGCTGGTTTACCGGCTGGCAGGCGCGGGTTTGGGGGTGATGATCGTGGCCGGAGAGGGCTCCGGGTGAAGCGACTGCAGAGCCGTCGCCACGCGGTCCAGGCCCATCCCCCTGGAACCCTTCAGAAGCACCGCGTCGCCGTCGCGGAGGGTGCGGGCGATCGCGTCGCACGTTGCGGCCGTGGCTTGGGCGTAATGCCGCACCGCGATCGCGGGAGAAGCCGAGCTGATCGCCCGAGCGGTGTGCGCGGAGATCGGCCCGACCAGGAGCGCGACATCCGCGGCGCGGAGCTCGGCGACGTGCCGACCGATCTCCTCGTGCAGGGCCTGGGAGGAATCGCCAAGCTCAAGCATGTCGCCGAGGACGACGACCCGGCGACGCGCCGAGGAAGCGATCTCGGCAAAGGTCTCGATCGCGGCCCGCATCGACTCCGGGTTGGCGTTGTACGCATCGTCGAGCACCGCGATGCCGCCCACGGTCAGCCGCTGGAGCCGGTGGTCCGGGGCTTTCACGCGGGCCATACCGGCGTTGATCGAAGCGAGATCCAGCCCGAATCGGCGGCCCACCGCGATCGCGGCGGCGGCGTTGCCCGCGTTGTGCTTGCCGATCAGCGGGACTTCGTACACGTCCCGATCGTTGATCGTGACGCGGAGGCCGCCGAGCCCGTGGCTGATATCCGTCAGCCGAAGATCGGCGCTCTCGCCCGTGCCGAAGGTGACCACCGAGACGTCGCGTCGGCTTGCGAGCATGGATTTCGCGAGCGCCATCAGGTGCGGCGCGTCGGCGTTGAGAACGGCGGTGCCGCCGGGGGCGATCTCCGGCAGGATCGCGGCTTCTTCTCGGGCCACGCCCTCGAGCGATCCGAGACCTTCAAGATGCTCGCGTCCGATGCTCGTGATCACCGCGACGTCGGGCCTGACCATGCCGGCGAGCAGCGCGATCTCGCCCGGAGCGTTGGTCCCGACCTCGGCGGCGACGAACGCGTCGCCTGGTGAAGCGTTGAGCAAGGTCAACGGCACGCCGAGCGCGTTGTTGAAACTCTTGGGCGAAGCGCTCCCGCGGAGGGAGGTGCCCAGAACGGCTTCGATCAGCCGCGTCGTCGTCGTCTTTCCGTTGGAGCCGCCGATGGACACCACCTTGGTCGTTCCCATCGCGGCGCGGGCCGCCGTGCCAAGCCTGAGCAGCGACGCCGGTGTGTCCCCGGTCACAAGCACGCCCATGCCGCCGTGGAAGCGCGTCAGATCGCCGCAGCTCGCGGGTGTGTCGATCACCGCGAGGCTTGCGCCGCGCTCGGCGGCCGCGTCGAGATACGCGTGTCCGTCGACGCGCTCTCCGCGCAGGGCGAAGAACATCTGTCCGGGCTTGATCGTGCGCGAGTCGATCGAGGCGCCGCGCGGAGCGGCACCCTCGCGGCCCCGCGCCGCCCAGGAGCCACCGGACGCTTGCTTGATCGATTCATAGGTCCAGAACGTCATCGCTGTCCTCGTTCGCGGCGGCGGTCCCGCGGTTTGCCAATACCTTGACCTCAGTCACCACCCCGCGCCGGCTTGCGAGCGCCGATGCGGCGTGCTCCCGGTCGTCGAACTTGATGCGGTAGGTTCCGCCGTTGCCGTCGGGAAGGATCTGCTCGGCTTCGTGCCCTTTGCCGGCGATCACGACGACGTCCCCGGGCTTGGCCGCCGAGATCGCGTACTCGATCGCTTTGGCGCGGTCGGCGTGCACCACGGCCTCGCTTCGCTTGGGTTCCGGGATCCCCTCCATGATCTGGGAGATGATCTCGCCGGGGCGCTCGGTCCGCGGGTTGTCCGAGGTCACGACCACCCGGTGCCCGAGATCCGAAGCCGCGCGGCCCATCTTGGGCCGCTTGCCCCTGTCTCGGTCGCCGCCGCAGCCGAAAACCACCCAGAGCTCCCCGGAATTCATCGCCGAGCGCACCGCCGTCAGCATCGACCGCAGCCCGTCGTCCGTGTGCGCATAGTCGACGTACACCGCGATCTCGTCCGAGTCGGTCGCGACCAGCTCAAGCCGTCCGGGCGGCGCGGTGATCTGGGCCAGACTTTCGGACAGCGCTTCCGCCCGCACCCCCAGCGCGTGCGCCGCGACCGCGGCTTGCAGGATGTTCATCGCGTTGTACGACCCGATGAGCGAAGCGAGCACGGTGACGTTGCCGAAGGGCCCGGCGAGCTCAAGCTTCATCCCGCGCATCGAGGTGCTCACGATGCGGACCTGGGCTTGGTCGGCGCCGCCGGCGGGGTTAGCTTCGACCTTGCGACAGCGGATCACGCGAGCCTTTGTCTCCGCGATCATGCGAGCGTGCGCCGGGTCGTCGGCGTTGACGATCGCGACCCCGTCGGGCCCCAGCGCCGTGAAAAGCATGGCTTTGGCGGCGGCGTAGTGCTCCATCGTGCCGTGATAGTCGAGGTGGTCCTGCGTGAGGTTGGTGAAGATCCCCACGCGGAAGGGAAGGGCGCCCACGCGTCGCTGGTGCAGCGCGTGGCTTGAGGCTTCGAGCACGACCGCCTGGCACCCCGCTTCGACCATGTTGGCCAGGGTCAGGCTGAGCTCAACCGCCGGCGGCGTGGTCATCGTGGCGGCGGCGACCTCGCGGCCGTCGTCGATCATGACGGTTCCGATCAGCCCGCAGCGGATGCTCGCCCGGTTCAGGATCTGCCACGTCAGCCACGTGATCGTCGTCTTGCCGTTGGTGCCCGTGACGCCGAGGATCCCCGCGCGAGACGCGAGCACCTTGGCCGGGTTGCCGTAGAACCGCTCGGCGACCTGAGCCGCGGCGAGCATGATGTCCTTGGTCGAAGCGATCGCCGCTGCGGGGCAGGCGTTCCCGGTTCGGAGCGGCTCGGGGTCGTCCGTCAGGATCGCCGCCGCGCCCGCCGCGACCGCGTCGAGCACGTACTGGCGGCCGTCGGCTTGCCGTCCGGACCGCGCGATGAAGAGCGACCCCGGCAGCGCCGTCCGGCTGTCTTCGGTGACGTCCGTGATCCGCACCCCCGCCGCGCCGGGCGTCAGAAGCGTGATCCCAAGACCTTGCGTGAGTTCTCCGAGGAGCATGCGGCCGCACCTGTGCCACGCCGTCGGCGAGTCCATTCGCTTGTGGCGAGCGGCCCATCGTATCGACCATCGCACCCCTTGGCAGACACAGATTCAGCCACGCCGCGGCTGGATCAGCATCGCGTCGCCGAAGGAATAGAACCGGTACCCCTCCCGGAGCGCGATGGCGTAGAGCTCCTTGAGCTTGGCGACCCCGACACCCGGCTCGGCCGAGATTCTGGAAGCGACCATGGCCATGAGGGTCGAACGCGGCAGGTGAAAATTGGTGAGGAGGCCGTCCACCCAGCGCCAGGGGTACCCCGGCGTGATCAGGATCCGCGTCGCGAGGCTTTCGGGCAGCTCCCCTCTTTCCTCGGCTTGGGCGAAGGATTCGAGGGTTCTGGCGCTGGTGGTGCCTACCGCGATCACCCTCCGCCCCTCCGCGCGGGCGCGCCGCACCTGTTCGACGGCCTCCGCAGACATCGAGCACCACTCCGAGTGCATCGGGTGGTCGTCGACGAACTCGGTTTCGACCGGTCGAAAGGTCCCGGTCCCGACGTGGAGGGTCACCTCGGCCCGCTCGACCCCGGCGTCGGCCAGCGATTCAAGGAGTTCGGGGGTGAAATGGAGCCCGGCGGTCGGAGCCGCGACCGACCCGGCTTGACCCTTGGCGAAGGTGGTCTGGTACCGGTCGTGATCCTCATCCTCGGGGCGTTCGAGCCCCTGATGGGTCCGGGCTCGAAGGATGTACGGCGGGAGCGGCGTCAGTCCGGCCCGTTCTAGCACCTCCGCCGCAGGCTCGACGACCGGTGCTCCGTCCGGCAGGCGCGGAGCAAAGAGCCACGCGCCGAGCTCTTCCGTCTGGGGCGCGACGGCGAGCAGCCGGAGAGCCACTTCGCCGGGCTTGCGTTCCACGGTGATCTCCACGCCCGGTGCGATCCGCTTGAGTCGAGCCAGACAGATCCAGCCAACTCCACCGCCCGGCAGGTCGGCTTCCCGAAGGAAAAGCCCCTCGGCTTTGCCACCCGTGTCGGCCCGGTGGCCGACAAACCGCGCCCGGAGCACCCTCGTCGCGTTGAAGACGAGAAGGTCGCCCCGTCCAAGCACCGAGGGGAGGTCGGAAACCCGCCGGTGCATCGCAGGCGAGCCGTCGGGGGGAAGGACGAGCAGCCGTGCCGAGTCACGCGGGGTCGCGGGCGCGGTCGCGATGCTCGCTTCCGGCAGCTCGTACTCAAGATCGGCGGTTCTCAGCACCGTGGTGTCCTTGCTTCACTGAGCGGAGAGGGGTGCTGCCCGCGGGCAGCGCGTCGGTCCAGACCTCATGTTCCGCATCTTCCGCGTCACCCATCAGGGTGGTCCGTCGAGGGCCTTGGAGCCGTCGCGGACGGTGTTTTATGGGCGGTGGCGCCCTTGGAGCGGGCGTAAACCGGGTCGCCGCGGCTCCGGCATCCCGTTCGACACCAGAACGGCGTCATGTTCAGATCTGAGCCGATTTCCGTCTGTCCGGCGCTCGCATCCGCGTTCCGTTCGCTCCGTCCGGCGTTCGCCGAGTCGCTTGAGCGTGCCAACGCCGAGCGCGAGCGGCCGGCTCCGACCCTTCCGTTTCACCTCTCGCTCGCTCAGCAGAACGAAGCCCATCGGCGCGCGTGGCGTCAGAGCAAAGCCAGTTGCTCGGGCGTCCCGGTGGTGGGGCGGTTGATCGACCTGCACGCGTGATTCAGGCCTGCTCGGCTTTGCCGACCTGCCACTCTTCGAGCTCGATCGGAGCCTGGCGGCCGAAGATCGTGACGAGCACCTTGAGGCGGCCCTTCTCGGGATCGATCTCGTCGACCGTGCCCTCGTAGCTTTGGAACGGGCCTTCCTTGATGACCACGTGCTCGCCCTTCTCGAAGGTGAGCTTGAGCGTCGGCTCGTCCTCGGGCTTGCGCGAGTCCTTCTGCATCTTCTCGATTTCGTGTTCCTTCATCGGAGCCGGGCGGCCGGCGGTGCCGACGAAATCGCCCACGCCGGTGGTTTCCTTGATGAGGAAGAACACATCCTGCGGGATCCGGCCGTCGGGCTCGAGGCGCATCTCGACGAAGACGTATCCGGGATAGAGCTTGGTCTCGGTGATCTTCTGCTTGCCGTTCTTGATGGTGCGGGTCTTCTCGGTGGGCACCAGCAAGCGGTTGACGAGGTGAGACATCCCTTCGATCTGCACCTTGCGCAGGAGGGTGTCGCGGACGTAGCTTTCCTTGTTGCTGGCGACGCGAAGGACGAACCAGTCCATGCCGGGCGTGCGGAGGGGCTCATCGGTCCCGAGGAGGCCGACGCGCTCCGTGGTCTGAATGACGGGGGCATCCTGGTTCACTTTGGCTTCTTTCATGGCCCGCTCCTGAATCGGCCCGCTGGGGGCGATGGTCTGATCCTGTTTCCGAGTGATGTCGTCGGAAGATGCCCCGTTGCTTGGGAGCTCTGCCGACACGCCGAACCGAACACTGCAAAGGACGCCCCCGCCCATGTCCCACCAACCACGTCAGGCTCACAAGACCGAACCCGCCTGACCACCGATGGTAGCCACCCGTCGAAACCCGTGCCCGATCAGCGGGCGAGAACCCCGATCAGGGCGAAGAACCACTGGAAGATGATGTCGATGATGTAGATCAGCCCGGCGATCAGGACCGAAGCCCCGACGACCATCCAGGTCGAATCCACGATCGTCTTGCGGCTGGACCAGTTGACCTTCTTCATCTCCGCGTCGGTCGCGATGAGGAAATCAACCGAGCGGGCACGGATGCCCACGAACCAGTAGATCAGCCCGAGGCCGACCAGGAAAAGCGTGAGGGCAGCCGGACCCTGGAGCCAGATCCGCGGGAAAGCCGGGTTGCCGACGATGGACTCGATCTTGACGACCGGAGCGCCTTCCGCGGTGCCGACCGCGAGATTCTTGCCCACCGCGAGGGTGTTCTGGCCTTCGGCGTAGGTGATCTTGTCCAGGGTCAGGGCTTTGCGGCCGGCGACGCTGGAGGTGACCTCCGAGACGTGCCCGGTGGCGACGGCGGCGGGAGCGGTGCCGGGAGTGAGGCTTTCGGTGAGGACGCGGACGTCGGTTCCCGAAGCAATGTCACCCTGCACACCGCTGACGCTGACGGTCCATGTGGTGAGGGGGATGTTGACGAGCTCGCACTGCTTGACGAGCCAGGCGACGGCCGAGAGCAGCAGGAGGATGAGGCCGATGGCCGTGCCGACGCGGGTCCAGTACCCCTGACCGGGCTTGTAGAGCCCCATGCCATGCTCGCGCCGAGTCGGCGCGAGCGAGGCGGTCGAATCGCGCGAATCCGCGGATTCGGTGAGCTGGGGAGCACGGTCGGTCATGGGAGTATCCTGGCGCGTCTGCATAACTCAGGTCGTCGACGTCGTGAACACGGCGGGAGGGAATCGAACCCGCAACCTGCGGATTTGGAATCCGCTGCTCTGCCAATTGAGCTACCGCCGTCCGTACACCCGGAAGCGTAGTGCTCCGGGGTCTGAGGGGTTCGCCGGCTCGGCTCTGCCGCGATGGCCGGGCGCGAGGCCCGTGCGCGGGAAGCCGATGGGCGATTACTTCCGCTTCACTTTGTGCATGGTGTGCCGGCGCAGCCGGGGGCTGTACTTGCTGAGGCCTTCCTTGAGACCCTCCGGCATGCCACCCTTGGTGTTCACCTCGGTGCGGTAGTTGAGGTCGCCGGTCTCGGTGCACTGGAGCCAGCAGTATTCGCGGGCCATCGATTTCTTCTTCGCCATGATCCACCAGACTTTCTTCGCGTGCCATCGGCATCGGCCGAAGGGGGTACGCGATGCTAATTTCCCTGAAACAACCGTCCGGGCCTTTCGACCCGGACGATGTGATGTTCAAACGAGCCGAGACTTACTTGATGATCTCGGTGACGACGCCGGAGCCGATCGTCTTGCCGCCTTCGCGGACGGCGAAGCGGACGCCCTTCTCCATGGCGACGGGCTTCTCCATGAGGTCGATTTCCATCTGGACGTTGTCGCCGGGCATGCACATCTCGGCGCCGCCGAGGAGCTTACAGGTGCCGGTGACGTCCGTCGTGCGGAAGTAGAACTGGGGGCGGTAGCCGGTGAAGAACGGCGTGTGACGGCCGCCTTCTTCCTTGGTCAGGATGTACACCTCGCCCTTGAACTGCGTGTGGGGCTTGATCGAGTTGGGCTTGCAGATGACCTGCCCGCGCTCGATGTCGTCCTTTTCCACGCCGCGGAGGAGGAGACCGACGTTGTCGCCGGCCATGCCGCTGTCGAGGGTCTTCTGGAACATTTCGACGCCGGTGATGATCGAAGCCTTGTTCTCCTTGCGGAGACCGACGATCTCGCAGGCGTCGCCGACCTTGATCATGCCGCGCTCGATACGGCCGGTGGCGACCGTACCGCGACCCTTGATCGAGAAGACGTCTTCCACGGACATGAGGAAGGGCTTGTCGACTTCGCGGGCCGGCTCGGGGATCCAGGTGTCGATGGCGTTGAAGAGGTCATCGATCGGCTTGCAGGCCTTGTCGTCGCGCGGGTTCTCAAGCGCGAGCTTGGACTGACCGCGGATGATCGGGGTCGTGTCGCCGGGGAAGCCGTACTTCTTGAGGAGGTCGCGGACTTCCATCTCGACCAGGTCGAGGAGCTCGGGGTCGTCAACGAGGTCGACCTTGTTCAGGAAGACGACGATGTAGGGCACGCCGACCTGACGGGCGAGGAGCACGTGCTCGCGGGTCTGCGGCATCGGGCCGTCGGCGGCCGAGACCACCAGAATCGCGCCGTCCATCTGGGCGGCGCCGGTGATCATGTTCTTCACGAAGTCGGCGTGGCCCGGACAGTCGACGTGGGCGTAGTGACGCTTCTCGGTCTCGTACTCGGTGTGCGAGGACGCGATCGTGACGGTCTTGTTGGAGTCGCGGACCGTACCACCCTTGGTGATTTCGGCGTACGACTTGATCTGACCGCCGAAACGGGCCGCGGAGCGGGCCGAAAGGGCGGCCGTCAGGGTCGACTTGCCGTGGTCGATGTGACCGATCGTGCCGACGTTGACGTGGGGTTTGTTGCGAGTGAAAGTGCCTTTGGCCATGACGAAAACTCCCGACAGAATGAACCGGACCGACGCCTCGAGGGTCAGGCTCTCCAGCCTGATTCCCTGTACCAGGCGAGCCGTGAGGCGGACAAAACTATCTGACACCGACCGCCGGATCTCTCCGGATTCCAGTCGGAAAAGCCGCTAGTGGGGATTGAACCCACGGCCTCACCCTTACCAAGGGTGCGCTCTACCACTGAGCTACAGCGGCAAACCTGTCGGGCAAACTCCCAGCTCTTGTCCCAACGAAACCTCCCGGGACCGGGCCCGGGCGAGCGAAGATGGTAGCGGGTACCCCCCATGGGTCAATCCCAAGCCAACGCCCGACACCCTCCCTCTCCACCTCGACGATCCTTCCAGAATCCGAAAATGAACCCGCTCCCACCTCGCCGTCGGATCGTGAGGGTTATGATAGGTGTCGCTCCCGGATCGATCCAGCGGTCCGATTTCGGCCGGACCCGGTATGCTCCATGCATGCCCATCCTCCTCGTGCTGACCCTGGCTCTCTCGTTCTGGGCCTCTCCGACCCAACCGGAGGTCATGCCGCCCGAGAGCCAGGCCAAAGCCGCCGAAGCCGGTGCCGAGGAAGCCGAAGCCTCCCAGTGGGCTTCCCAGCGCAAAGAGGTCATCGAAGCCGTCGGACGGACCCTCACCCGCAGGGCCTTCGCGACCGGCGTCGACTTCCGCGCCTGGGATGAGAAGATCGTGCAAGCAGAAGACAAGTTTGACGATGCAGCGGACCCCGCGCGCCTCGCTTTGGAGGTCAACCGCGTCCTTGAAACCTACGGCATCAGCCACGTTCGTCTCAAAGCGCCGACCGAACGGCCCGAGTCGCCGCGCGAGCCTTCGAGCCTCCAACTCCGCCAGCCGGGCGCCGCGCCGCGCGTGCCGGGCCGCGAGAACCAGACCCTCGCCTGGGAACCGGGCGATATCGCAGTGCTCAAGCTCCGGAGCTTTGACGACGACCAATACGACCGCGCGAAGATCGAAGCGTTCATCGACGAGATTCAGCCGCGAGCCAAGGGCATCATCATCGACCTTCGCGGCAACGGTGGGGGCGCCGTGACCGCGATGTCGCATCTGCTCGGGCTCTTTATCCCCAAGGACACGGCGATCGGCGTCTACGTGAACCGCGACATGGCGGGAGCGTTCGAGCGCGAGAACGGCGCCGCGGCCAAGTCCGCTTCCGAGATCGCCGCGTGGACCGACCGCAAGTACCGGGTCCGCCGCAACGCGAAGGAGCCCCTCACGATCCCGGTGGCTGTGCTGTTGTCGCGGGGGAGCGCCAGCGCTTCGGAGATCGTGGCTTCGGCTTTGCGCGACCATCGCAACGCGGTCATCCTCGGCCAGCGGTCGGCGGGCAAGGTGCTGCTTTCGGTGCACGCTCGCCTTCCTCACGGGTTTGAGCTTCAGTACCCGACGGCGGACTACGTCACCAGCCGTGGGGTCCGTCTGGAGGGCTCTCCGATCATGCCGCACATCGTGATCCCCGGGAACGGGCGGGGTCCGCAAGCCCGGACGGCGGTGAGCGCGGCGGCCGAGGTCCTGGTGAACGGCCTTTAGGGTCAATCTGGCGAAAAATCTGAAAAGCAGCGTGCACGGCGCTCGGCCATGTGCCTTTCTTCAGTGGAGCCCGCCGGTGGTGACCGGGGATTGGCTGGGGTTTTGATCGCCGGCGGCAGGATTTGGACTCCGAATCTGGTGATCTCGATCTTCGTGATCTCGGTTCGGAGGGAGCTGAGACGCACGGCTGAATAAGGGGTTCGGGACGGACAGCCCGGACCCCTCAGCCGTTTTTTCCCGATCGATGACGACGAGCCCGTGCATGCACGGCTCGTCGTCCCTTTTTTCTGATTCGGAGGTTCGGTCTCGACGCTCGCTCTTCTGCTTTCGCCTCAGGCGACGCCGAGCAGCAGAGCGGCTCTGCCCAAAAGCAGAGCCCAAGGTTCCTGCATCGCGGCTCCAAGGTCCAAGAAAGCGTTGCTGAGCTCTTCGTGGGGCAGGGAGGTGATCAGGCGGTTGTGGTGCACGGCCGCCGCCGCGATGGTGAGGTAGTAACCGCCCGTCGCCGCCAGACGCACGTTCGCATCGGGGTCGGTGAACGCGGCCTGCTTACATCGTTCCTTCGCCGCGTCCAGAGCCGCGAGCGAAAGACGTCCGCGGACCAGCCCGCCTTCGGGATCCTCGCCGAACCCGCACTGCGGCAGTCGAAGTCCGAGCACCAGCCAGTCCGCTCCGCCCGGCACGCTCAGACGCTCGATCAGCCGGTCGATGGGCCGGCGGGCATCGGCGACGCCCATCTTGAGCATCTCCTGGGCCAGCTGGGGGTCAAGCCCGACGCGAGAGCCGAGCTCGGACGTGCGTGCCACCGTTCCGGGAAGCGAGATCATCGGGTCAAAGGAGCCTTCGGATGGCATCAGGAGCCCTCCAGGAGTTGACGAATCTCCGCATCAATGTCGGTCGAATCGCTGTCGTTGCTAAGGAGTTCGCGGAGCGCGGCTTGGAATTTTTTCTTGGCCGTGCGGGCCATGACGACCGCTCGGGCGGGGTCGATTCCCATGTCTTCGACGAACTGGTCGTACGGCCGGCCCATGGCAAAGTGCATGGAAAAGACCTTCCAGTGCTGGCTCATGCCCTGTTCGTTGCACACGCGCTCGGCTTCGGCGAGCGCTTCGCGGACGATTGAGGCGACGTAAGCGCGGTCGAGCTCACGCAGGTCCGACGGCGTGATTTCGGGTTCGGCGGTCTGGGTGAGGTCTTCGTGGGCGTGGCGCTGGCGAGCACGCTTGAGTTCCCGCAGATAGAAGCAGAACGCATTGATCAGCCAGTGGCGGAGCTTGAGACCGCTCGCACGCCAGTCCTTGATGAACTGCGGCCGCGACAGGCGGTCGGCGAAGAACCCGTCCACGATGTCCTCGGGCTCGCCAAGCCAGCGGTCGCGCGTGCCCATGAAGTACACGCGGAGCGGCCAGCGGTACACCTGCATGATGTGCCGGTTGATTTCGGAGCGACCGATCGTGCCCCGGCCCATGTGGTCGTCGATCCACGACACCTGCGTCGCGGGAAAGACATCGCCCGCGGGCGAGCGGGGCTGTTGGCCGGGTGTGCTCACGATCACAGTGTACCCGCGATCTGTTCAGGAAGGTTCGCGAACCGCGAGATCCGCAAGCTGGCCGCGGTGCGTCCCGCCGCCGAGATCAAGGGGCTCGTAAACCACGCCGCGAAGCCACGGCGCGATGAACATGTGGTCCAGGTGCCAGATCGGCCGCGCGTACGGCCATGTGCCGAACGGGCCGCGTCCAGCCTCGTCGTACACATGCCCAAGCCCCTCGGTCAGCCGTTCCAGCGACCGTGAACCACGCGGCGTGTTGAAATCACCCAAAACCAGGTCCGGTGCTCCGACGCCCGGAACGCTTGGGGTCTCCTGCGACCAGACTCCGTCCTCACCAAGCACGGAAAACGGCCCCGCGTACGAAGCCAGCGCCCGCGCCGCTTCGGCCGACGAAACGCCGCGATGAAGGCTCACATCCGACGGAAGATCCAGGCAAAGCACCCGGAGTCTGCGTCCGAAGACCTCCGTGGTGTCAAGCTCGACCATCAGCGCCCGCCCATGGTCCTTGTGCTGGCCGACCAGATCATCCTTCCTGGGATCGATGCCCGTGCCCAGTGAGATCCGGAGCGTCGTGTATGCCGTTCGAACGATGCGGTACTTGGAAAGCACCGTGAACCCGTGCCTGTAAAGCGGGTCGCCGTATGGACGGTCCGGGCTGACAAGCTCGCGGCAAAGCTGGTGGCTCGCGGGATTGATGACGATGAGATCCGGATTACGGTCCATGATGCGCAGCGGCCAGGCTTTGCCGATGTCGCTTGTCGCGTTCCAGTGGATGACGCGGAGCGTGCGGTCCGAAGCGGCCGGCGGTCGTGCGAAGATCCGCCACTGCCATCCGATCCACACGCACGAAGCAAGCAGGGTCACGGCGGTGCCCGTCGCGATCCATCTCCGCCGTGGGCTTGCCCTGGCTTCATCGCGCTTTCTCGCAAGCGACCGGAGCGCAAGCCCCGCCGACATCGCCAAGCCCGCCCCGGGCACGGCGAAGATCGTGGGAATCCAGAAGCAGTACTGCGACCAGTGCCAGCGGTCGGTGGCGATCTGTCCGATCGCCCAGACGGCAAGGAGGGCCGCGCCGCACGCCCAAAGCGTGCGGCCCGTCCACTTCAAGACTCCTCCGATCCACCGCTTCACGCTTGCTCCTGGGCGATCAGGCCTGAAAGGCTTTCCCACACGGTTTCGACCGTCAGAGCGTTCATCGTCCCTTCCGGCGCTTGCACCACAGAAACCCGCGGGCCGATCGGCGACCAGCGATGCGGATCCGTCGGTCCGAAGAGGGCGAGCGTGGGAGTTCCGAGCTGCGCGGCGAGGTGCGAGGGGCCGCTGTCCGCGCCGATGAACGCCCGAGCTTGTCCAACGATCTCGGCTAGGTCCTGAATCGCTTCGACGAACTGGCCGCCCGCGCCGGCGAAGCGTGCCCGATCGGCGTCGCGAAAGCGCTCGTGCTCGGCTTCCCCCGCGATCAGGCGCACCTGAAAGCCGGCAGCTTCGAGCTTCTGCTTCAGCGAGAGCCACGCGGGGAGCGGCCACTGCTTGGCGATCCCGCCGGAGCCGACATGCATCACGACCGGGCCGGCGGGGTGAGGCGTCACGGGGGGATGAAGCACCACACGGGCGGCGAAGCGTTCGGCGAGCTCGATGGCGACCGTCCGGTCCACCAGCCGCCGCTCGACTTCGACCCGCGAGCTTGGGAAGAGTTGAGCTGTCGCCGTCAGCCACGGTTGGGAACGCTTACCGAACGCGACGACGAACTCGACCGAAGGGAAGGGCTGGGCTTTCATGTCGCCCCGCCAAAGACCGGACCATGGTGGCAAGTGATCCGCGGCCGCGTCCACGCCGAGGGCGGCGGCGGTCAGCTCGGCCTTGGAAGCCGCGGAAACGACCCGCACTCGACGGCCGGACGCGACGAGCGAGCGTGCGAGGGGCCAGGTCAGGACAAAGTCGCCCAAAGCTCCGCCCGGGTGGATGAGCACGGTGTCCGGGCGGGCGTTCATGACTTGATCCCGCGAGCAAGTTCCAGACCCAGCCGGATCGCCGCGCGCTCGGCCCGAGGCAGCGCGATGCGGGAGAGCCCCAGACTCGCCGCGGCTTCCGTCTGCGTCCGCGGTCGCTCGCCCGACCAACCGAACCGCAGTCGGAGCAGAGCGGCGCTCTGCGCCGGCATGCGATCAAGCTGCCCGCGGATCCGCGCGTCGGGTTCGAGCCACCCCTGCCACGATGCCACGTTCCGCGTCCAATCGGGCGTCGCGAGACCAGCCGGAAGCGACACGGACGCCCGTGAACCAGCTTTCGTCGACGCTCGGGCTCTGGTCTTCGCCCATCGAGATGCCGCGGTGCTGAGCGCGAGCGCGGCCGCGCCCGCGAGTCGTCCCGTCCGCGACGGATCCGCGTGATCGATCGACTCGGCGAGCACGCTCAGCTGAATCCTCAGAAGCTCGGAAACATCCGTCGCGCCAAGCGTCTCGATCGGCCGCTCGAGCACCGCTTCCACCGTTTCGACGGCAAGCGTCAGCAGCGGCCGCATGAGCTCGACCTTGACCAGCGAAGCCCACCGAAGACACGTCTCGGCGACATCAAGCGGTTCGGACTGAGGGTTGGCGTGCGGTGTGCTCCCGGTCCACGCCGTCGCGGTCAGCCGAAGCGACGCGTATCGCTGAAGAAGCGTGTGCTCCTGCTTGGGGCCCATTACCGTCCGAACGCGGGCGGAAGCGACCAGCGCCGCCAGATCGGTCGGGCCCGGCTGGCCGAACGAATCGGTGACGGAGTCACCACTCTTGTCAAGCTCCGCGAGCGATAACGGCTTGCCGCCCGGCATCGCGACGCCGGCCAGAAGAGCCGCTCGGCGCAAGTTGATCGCTCGCTGTGCCGCCGCTCGCGAGCAGCGAGCGTGCTCGGCAAGATCGGAAGGCTCGGCTCCCCGCTTCCACGCACGGAACATCCAGCGCGAGTGTCGTGCTTCAAGCGGTGGAGGGTCGCCGAAGATCAGCGGCAGTCGCTCGCGGCTTCGCCGCTCGTCCTCGGCGCGGAGGACTTGGCGCACGGCTTCCAAACTCCGGTCCACCCGCGGTGCGAGGGCTTTGGCGGTCTGATTGAGGGAGCACCCGAACCGGCGGCGGCAGCGCTCGGCGAGGCGGACCAGCCGCGCGCGCTCGGCCTGGGTCATCCGCGCAGGGCGCACGGGCTCGACAAGGCGAGTCGCGAACGCTTGCTGCGACCACGCGACGGGACCGGGGAGGAACACGAGCACCGGCTTGCCGTCCTCGCGGAGTGCCCGCCGCGCGATGAGGCCTTCGGCGCGGAAGCGGTCGATGGTCTTCTCGCTGACGCTCCAGGATCTGGCGAGCTCGGCGCGGGTGACGGCGTGCGCGGCGGTCGCTTCGCCGATCGTCCACGCCGCTTGATGGGTGAGGAACTCGACGAGCGCAGAAAGCCCGGCCCGCACGTCCCCGCCGTCGGCCGCGATGAGACCGGGTTCCTCCGGCCATCGCTCCGGTCTGTATCCCGTGATCTTGAAGACGACCCACTCGGCGGGCACGACGGATCCGGGGCTCAGCGCGGCCGCGAGCGACTCGGCTCGTTCGGCGGCCCGAAGCAGCGCCGCCCGCGGCGCATACCGAAGCTCGCGGGCGAGTTCCGCCAGCATCGGAACCCGGATGCGCGGAAGCGGAGGCATCGGTCAGTCCCCACGGTCCCAGGTCAGGGAGAATTCGCCCGAGCCCAGCAACCCTCGCGACGACGCTTCGCGGATGAACAGGTCCGCCGCCCGCCGTTCGCGCTCTCCCAGGTCGTACCTCAGCAGTCGGCCCAGGTACTTCGCCGCCAGATCCGCCGGCCATCCCGCCGCGGACGCCCGCGCGGAGACGATCCAGTCAAGCCGCGTCCGGTTGTGACGCCGCTGCCGATCCAGAAGCACCGCCGCGTCGCGGATCCGGCTTTGGCCCGCTTCGGCGGTCCTGCAAGCCCACGCAGCGTACACAAAGGGCAAGCCTGTCAGCCCGTGCCACGCTTCGCCCAGGTCGAGGTGGTGCTCATATCCCGCCGTCGCGGCCTGATCGGTCACGACCTTGTCCCCGATCAGAAGCACCGTTACCGGCCGAGCGCCACCCGGCTTGTACGGCACCAGCGTGACCTCGCGGCCGTGCAGCTTGTGGAACAGAAGCTTGCAGAGGATCACGGACGTGTGGCTCTCCGTGTCGGCGTGGATCTCGGTGACTTCCGACATCGGGACGCGCGAGAACACGCGCACCGTGAGCGTCGGCCCGTCGCAGCCGATCATGCCCACTGGGAGCACCGTGAGCGGCACGCCCCCGCCCCCGGCCAGATCCACGATCGACGCCAAAGCGATGTCCACCGCTCCCGTCCGGAGCATGCCGGCGAGCCCGGCGGGCACCGCGGGCACGACCGTCAGGCCCTGGACGCGATCCAAGCCCTCGATCAGCGGTGCTGTGTTGAGATACCGGACCACCCCGATCCGAACGCTTTCCATTCTCTAGTCTAGTTGCAGCCACCCCCCGCAGCGCGTCCGATACTTGAAACATGGCCGAGTCGATCGTCATGCTGGGCGGGGGCGGGCACGCTTTGGTCGTCGCCGAAGCGGCTTTGCTGGCGGGCTTTCGCGTGGTCGGCCTGTACGACGATCACCCGGAACCGCCGGCTTCGCGCCTACTGGCGATCCCGAGACTGGGCGGGTTCGAGGACGGGCTTGCGGGCACGGGGAGGGTCGCGTCCATCCTCGCGGTGGGGGACATCCCGCTTCGGGCCCGGCTTCTGGCCAGACTCGCGAGAAGCGGCTCGCGGTCGGTCGCTCCGCCGATCGTTCATCCCTCGGCGGTGGTGCACTCCTCGGCGACGGTCGGTCGCGGCGTCTACATCGGGCCCACGGCCCTGGTTCATTCCTTCGCGGTCGTCGGCGATCACGCGATCATCAACAGCGGCGCGATCGTCGAGCACGAGTGCCATGTCGGCGCCAACGCGCATGTCGCTCCCGGAGCGGTGCTCGGCGGGCGGGTCATTGTCGGGCCCGGGACGCTCGTGGGCTTGGGATCGCGTGTGCTCCCCAATGTCAGCATCGGCGCGGATGCGGTGATTGGCGCGGGGGCGGTTGTGATCCGCGAGATCGCGGCGGGCATGAAGGTGGCGGGGTCGCCGGCCCGGCCGATCGGGCTTAGCGGTCCGGCGCGGATCCGCCCGGATCAGCCGGCGAAAGCCGGGACTTGAGGGCTTTGGCTCGTTCGAGCAGGTCGGCTTCGAACGCTTTCCGGTCTTCGACCCGCTCGAGGGCCGGCTTCATGGCGAAATTCCACGAGACGCGGGTCATGACGCCGCCGCGCTCCCCGAACGGGATCGCTTCGGTCACGAGGTCCGCTCCGACGAACTCGTACCACGGAGCTTTCGCCTGGGCGCTGGTCGCGATGGGCTCGTACCCGTCCAAGCGGAGCCGCACGTCGTACGTGCCGTAGTGCGTGAAGTTGACCTCGACCGGCGTGCGCCCCACCTCGACATCGTTGACCCACACGGTCGCGCCCGCCGGTTCCGACGTGATCGCCAGCCGGCGCTCGGCGCACCCGCCGCACGCGGCCGCCAGCGACAGGATCGTCATCATCGCCATCCGTCCGGTCATGAGCGGCCTCCCGTCGCCGCCGCGGGCTGGTCGTCGAACTCGTCCCCGCGGAAAAGCCCGCCAAGGTACGCTTGCTTCACCCGCGGGTCGTTGATCAGTTCCTTCGGTGTTCCGCGGAAGAGCACGCGGCCGGAATCGACGATGCAAGCCGAGTCGCACACACGGAGCGTCTGCTGCACGTTGTGGTCGGTGATCAGGAACGCGATCCCCGTCGCTGCAAGCGTGCGGATCTCCTTCTGGAGGTCCTCCACCGCGATGGGGTCCACGCCGCTGAACGGCTCGTCGAGCAGGATCAGGCTCGGCTTGGTCACCAGAGCCCGGGCGATCTCGAGCTTGCGGCGTTCGCCCCCCGAGCAGGTCCGCGCCGCGTGATTGGCTTTGTGAGCCAGGCCGAACTGATCGAGAAGCTGCTTGGCCCGGGCCAGACGCTCGGTTCGCGTGAGCGGCTGCGTCTCGAGGATCGCCATCAGGTTCTGCTCGCAGGTGAGCCGCTGGAAGACGCTCGGCTCCTGGCTGAGGTATCCCATGCCGCTTCGGGCCCGGCGGTACATCGGCAGGCCGCTGACGTCCTTGCCATCAAAGAGCACACGGCCACCGTCGGCGTCGATCATGCCGATCGTCATCCGAAAGCTGGTGGTCTTGCCGGCACCGTTCCGGCCGAGAAGGCCGACCACGCGGGCTCGCTCGACGGAAAACGAGACCCCGTCGACGACCGTCCGGCCGGCGAAGGACTTGCGGAGTTCATGGGCTTCAAGCAGTGCCACGGGCGCAGTCTACGCGGCCAGACGGAGGCTTAGCGGATGAACCGAAGGCAGATCGGGTACCGGAAGACGTCCCCGCGGTGGGCGGCGACCGCTCCGCGGATCAGCCCCACGACCGCCGCGATGTACACCGCCAGGATGATCGGGATCCCGATCAGTATGAAATAGAGCGGGAAGCACACAATGCTGTAGATCAGAAACGAGATCTGGAAGTTCATGACTTCCCGGCCGTGGTCATCAACGAACCGCGACGTGTCCCGCTTCATCAGCCAAAGCAGCAGCGTCGCACCGATCGCAAGCACGGTGCCCACACCGGGAACGAACGCCAGCACGAGCGAAAGCTGCGTCCAGAGCGCGTGGTTGCGTTCCCACTCCTGCGTGGGGATCAGCGAATCCTGGCTTGCATGCGGGATCGACACCGGAACGCTCCAATTGCCCCGACCACGGAAGCGGCGGGGACCACGGATCGTATTTGGGAACTCGCCAAGACGGGTTTCAGGGGTTCGGGCGGGGCTTCGGGAGCGGCCCGGCGCAAGAAAAAGGCCCCGGACGCGTGTCCCGGGGCCTTTGCAGACTGTTCTGGAGGGGCAGGCCCCTGCGGGCGCTGCTCAGCGGTTCCGCTGGGAGAGCTGCTTGATCGCCTTTTCGACCTGAGCGACCCATTCATTGAACTCTTCGTCGCCGCCGAAGTTCAAGAGGGCCCAATTCGGGTTGTTCTTCACCATGGCTTTGATCTGGTTCAGCCACTGGCGAGCCTGACCGACGAGCTTGCCGCGGTCCTCGTCGCGGGCGTTCGCTGCGAGGTTGAGGAAGTTGTTGAGGTTGGTCATGTAGCGGTTGAAGTTCTCTTCGTCGACCTTGGTCTTCTTGCGGAAGTCCAGGAGAGACTGCTCGGCCTTGCTCACCGGCCAGACGAAGCGCTTGTCGGGACGGCCGACCCACTCAACCTCGGTGAGGCCCATGGCCCTGCCGAGGTCCTCGAGGGTGGACGCGGTGCCCTTGGAGAACTTCACCTTGGCCGCTTCGAGAGCGTTGAAGGTCAGGACGTGAACGCCGCCCTTAGGGTTGAGGACGATGCTGCCGGAGGTGGCGTCCTGGTAGAAGGTGACCTCGCCGGTGTCTTCGTTGACGTTGGCCGAGAGGGCGCCCCAGGGCGGAGAGATTTTGAGTTCTTCGCACTCCTCGGCGATGGCCGAGATCTGCATGGCCCGCATGATCTTGGGGTCGTAGTTGCCGCGGGCGGAGATCTTCTCCATGTCCATCAGGACGCGCTCGAGGCCCGGGCCCTTCATCGCGTTGAGGCGGCCGGAGAAGCCGGTGCACGCGCCGTAGTTGCCCTGCGGCGTGAAGTAGATCTCTTCGAAGCAGTGGGCGCTCATCGCCGCGGCGGAGATCGCCGAGTCGATCCAGGCGACCAGTCGGAAGTCCTTCTTGAACTCGGTGTGGAAGACGTCGGAGAGCTTCTGAATCTCGAGAAGCATGCCGCCGCCGGACTTGAAACGGACGACGACGATGTCGACCTTCTCATCCTTGAGCATCTGGATGGTGCGGCGGAACGACTCGGCGGTGGCGTAGATGCCCACCATGTCGCCGTTCTCTTCATCGCCGAAGGTGATGACCGCGGCTTTGGTCTTGCCGTCCGTGGCGCGGTCATCCTTGGCGTCCTTGTTCGCCGGAGCGATAGCCGGGGCCGCCGCCGGAGCCGATGCGGAGCCGGGCTGGGCGAGAGCGGCCGTCACCAGCTGCGACGGAACGCTCGTATGAAGCGGAGCGGCCTGCACGGCTTGGGCCGCCATCATCAGTCCCGCGAAGCCCGCGGTGATCAGTTTCGATGCTTTCATGGTTGGTCCTTCCTCACTGGGTTGTGAACTTCGGTGGTGGGCGGCCCGATCAGCGGCCTTCCGGCCGGTCGAGCATCTGCTCGGTCTTGATGTTGTCGATGATCTGGCGGAGAGCGGCGTTGGGGGGAACACGGTTCTGACCGCGCCAGCGCTGAGAGATCGCTTCCTCATACTTCTCAAGGATCGAGAGGATGCGTTCGATGCGGTTCTTTCGGATGCCGCGGGCTTTGGTCCTGGCGGCGTAGTCGCCCGGTTCCTCGACGCGGACGTCGAGGTACTCGTCGATGGCGCGGCGGATGCTCTTCTTGGCGTCGACGACTTCCTTCTTCCAGCCGTCCATGATCGCTTTGGAACGCCCGGCGACGATGTTGCCGGTGCGCTCATAGCCCAAGGAGAAGATCAGGTCGTCCATATTGTCGACTGTGCCCTTGGAGACCTTGATGTCGCGGGCGACCTTGGGCGTCAGGGTGAGGCAGTCGTCGCCCTTGTTTTCCAGGACCGCCTTGATCGAGTCGCGGTTGGAGCCCTCGCCGTCGTCGGTCAGGAGGATCTCGCCCTTGAGCGGGTCGGGCATCCGCTCGAAGAACTCGACCTTGTCGCCGGTGATCTTGTAGCTCATCACGTACGGAGCCGCGGCCATCGCGTTGATCAGGTTGGGGTTGTACCCGCCGGTGTTGGCCCAGCCCTGAGCGTGGCCGATGCGGAGGGAGTACTGCTTGTGCTGCACCACCGCGTTGCCGACGCCGTCGAACTGGTTGGTCAGGTAGCCGATGCCGCCCCAGACCGCTTCGGAGGACATGTAGACCTCCGGGCAGACGAAGGGGAGCATGGCCGAGCCGCCGATGGCATTCTTGACCCAGAAGACGATGCGGGGCTTGGGCTTCCAGTCACGCGGAATCTCTTCGACGAAGATCGGGGTGACCGCTTCGGACCGGAAGATCTCGTCGAAGCGCTCTTCGACGGACGCGGGAGTGCCCGTGTCCTCGGCAGGCTTGCTGTCAAGCACGCAGATGATCACGTCCGCTTTGTTCTTGAGAGCGTCCTTGACCGCGGCGCGGATGGGGGTCTGCGAGATGTCCACGCCGAACTCGCCCACCATCTCGATGACGTAGATGTTGGTCTTGCTGACGTCAGGGGTCGACGAGTCGGTCTTGGGAGCCGTGGCGGGCTGGCTCGGCTTGGCGCCGGGCGTCGGGGCCGCGTCGGTCTTGGCTTCGGACTTCTTGCCGCGGGTGATCGAAGCCAGGTCGCTCTTGGCGAATTCCTTCTCGATCGTGATCCCGGACATCTTGCCCTTGAACTTGATGGTCGTGTCGGTCTCCGCGAGAATCTCGCCGCGAATCTCGACGTTGCCCGCCTTGAGGATGATCACGTCCTCCTCATTCGCGAAGGCGTACGCGTGTGCCGTCGAGAGTGTCGACGTGGGGACCAACGCCATGGCACCGCCGGCGGCCACCGCCAGAGCGGACAATCCACGCCAGAAACGTCCACCAAGAGACTGCTTTGCCGGGCTGAACTTCATTGCGACCTCGCTTTTCCCCTGAAGAGGGATTGGACTCGTGATACGTACGACCGAAAGAACCCACGGATCGTCCGTCGACCTCTCAGTGTAGTCGATAGCCCCATCTACTGAGATAGGGGCCCATCACACGGGTTCCGCTGAGACGGCTTGGCGGTCCTTTGCGTGATGACGACTCAGACGAACAACCTGCTCGCGAGTTCCATCGCGGCACCCTTTTTCGAGACCCGGCCTTCGAGCTGGGCGTCGTAGACCCGGTCAAGAACCAAACGAAACCGAGGTCCGGGCTTGTGGCCGGCGGCAATCAGATCATCACCCGAAACAAGTGCGTCCGGTGCGAGCCCCACCCCGTCGCTCTCAAGGGTTGCGACGTCTGCCCGGATCTGTGCCGCCGCTTGGGGCGATTCGGCTTGGATGACGGCGAGGGCATCCTGAAAGCCCGGGCTGGCGGCTTGTCGCTTGCGGGCCGCGACCGGGGCCAAAGCCCAAGAGCTTCGGAGGAACCAGAGGCGGGAAAGCGTGCCGAGCAGGGCTTCGTCCTCGGCGTTGCTGAGGCAAAGCGACTTTCGAACCCGGCTCACCGTCGGTCGGATCGTGCTTTCGTCCAGCGTCGGTGACAGGTCCTCGCACCAAGCGCCCAACGCGGCGTTGACCGAAGCGTGCGGGTCCAAGGCGGTCAGACGCGGCAACGGAAGGTCATCGGCGACCATGCGAAGCGCCAGCACCGAAGGCTCAAGCCCGAGCGAGTGCAGCAGGGCGATCGATCGAGCGCGGCCCGGCGTCGCGAGAATCGCCCGGATCTCATCGCCGACGCGCTCACGGCTGACACCGGTCAGCGAAGCGGCATGACGCTTGATCGCCGCCGCGGTCGCGGGCTCGATCGAGAAGCCGAGTTTGCCCGAGAGGCGGACGGCCCGCAGGGCTCGCAGGTGGTCTTCGGCCAAGCGGGCGTCGGGGTCGCCCACGGCGCGGAGGATGCGTCTGCCGACGTCGGCTTCCCCGCCGACAAAATCGATGATCTTGCCGCTCTGGCTGGCGGGGTCCAGCGGGTCCAGGAAGAGGGCGTTGACGGTGAAATCCCGGCGAGCGGCATCTTCCTCGGGGGTGCTGAAGCGGACGGAGTCCGGGCGGCGTGCATCGGAGTACGCGCCGTCGGCCCGGAACGTGGCGACCTCGATGACATGGCCGGACTGCTTGACGAGAATCACCCCGAACGAGGCACCGACGGCGGCGGTTTTTCGAAAGAGCGTGCGCACGCGGTCGGGCACCGCGTCGGTCGCGACGTCGTAATCGCTGGGCTCGCGGCCGAGGAGTTCGTCGCGAACGCAGCCGCCGGCGAAGTAGGCGATGTGGCCGGCTTCGCGGAGGGTGCGCACGACCGCGACGGCGGCATCGCGGGCCGGGGGGATGTTGGAAGCCGGCGGGTTCACGCGTGGCAGCGTATCGCGCCGTGCGGCGGGGGATGTCCGAGAACGGGGAATGTTGGAGGGCCGGGAACCGTCGGCGGGGCGGGTGCGGACCTGAAAGAGGCCGAGTTCTTCGGCGGATCGCGCGTTGGCGCGACGTTTGGGGTGCCTTTCCTCCCGGGTTTCGAGTATCTTGGAGACGCTCGGGAGTATCTTGGAAGGTTCGGGGCAGTCGGGCGTCTGGAGAGATCGTGCGGCCAAGCCGTTCGGAGGTGCAGGATGCGTCGTGGATGGATCGAGAGGGTGTGCGGGGTGGCTTTGGTTTCGCTGGTGGGTGGTCTGGCCTGCGGGCTGGGCGGGACGGCGAGGGCGGATGAGCCGTCGGTCGGGTCTCCGACAGCGCCGCGCGGGACGATTCAGGTGCCGATCCGGCTTTCGGAGCTTCGGACGCTCCGTGTGACGCCACGCGGCGAGATCGACGGCGGGTTCGGTTCGCGAGCGTGCAACGTGGTGTCGTCGCACACGGACGCGAACTTCGAGGGCGGGAGCTACGTCGCGCAGGCGGGATTCTCGCAGAACGAGATGTTCGCGGCGACGTACACGGTGCCGGTTGCGGACTGGCCGATCAAGCACAACCAGACGGAGGTTCTGGTGGTGACGAGCGCGACGACGGTCACGACGGTGACGCAGTGGTCGCTGCTTTTTTACGAGGGCGAACCGACGACGGGCACGCTGGTGGCGACGTACTCCTCCGACGGGGACATTCTGCCGCACATCCAGATTCCTCCGGGGACCAACGGCGTCAACCTGCAGTTCCTGATTGATCCGAACGATCCGGAGCAGCTGGTTCTGAACGACAACGGTTCGCGCAAGTTCACGGTCGCGTTCCGGATCGATCGTCATAATCAGCCGCCGACGAATCCGTGCACGACGGCACCGGACGCTCGGCGCAACGCATTCCCGTGCACGGACGTTTCGGGGCTTGCGGTGTCGAGCGCCAACTGGCTATTCGGGCTGAACTGCGGGGGCTTCGGCTGTCCGCCCAACGGCGGGTGGGCGCGGTTCTCGCAACTGACGGCCGGCCTCTGCCGCCCGACGGGCGACTGGGTGAGCCGGACGACGTGGTCGAGCCTGAACTGCACGCCCGGCGTGGGCGCGTGCTGTCTTCCGGACGGGTCGTGCGTGACGACGTCCTCGGGCGAGTGCATCGCGGCGGGCGGGACTTTCCAGGGTGATGGTGCGGCGTGCGGGAACTGTCCCCAGCCGACGGGCGCATGCTGCTTCAGCAACGGATTCTGCATCTCGGGCCTGACGGCGGAGCAGTGCAGCGGTGCGGGGGGCAACTTCGCGGGTGCCAACACGAACTGCGGCGCGAACAACTCGTGCCCGACGGGCGCGTGCTGCTTGCCCGACGGGTCGTGCATCACGACGACGGCCGGCGAGTGCGCTCTTCAGAGCGGGACGTTCCGCGGCGTGGGGACCAACTGCGCCAACGCGAACTGCCCGCAGCCGACGGGTGCGTGCTGCTTCAGCACCGGGTTCTGCCTGTCGCTCACGAGCGCTCAGTGCAGCGGCGCGGGCGGGACGTGGGCGGGCGCGTTCACGACGTGCGCCGACGGGAACGGGAACGGTCAGGCGGACATCTGCGAGTCCGGGTGTCCGGCGGACTTCAACGGGGACGGGTTCCTCGATTTCTTCGACTACGACGAGTACGTGACGTGCTTTGAGATCGCCGAATGCCCGCCGGGCAAGACGGCGGACTTCAACGGCGATGACTTCGTGGATTTCTTCGACTATGACGACTTTGTGTCGCAGTTCGAGTCGGGCTGCTGACGCGTGATCGGTTGAGGGGTTTCACTCACAGGCTGCGGAGTCCCCGCGGCCTGTTTCATTCGGAGCGAGCGATGATGAACGGCTTTGTGGTTTCGGTGGCTGCCGGGTTGGCGCTGGTTGCGGGTCAGGTGAACGCTTCGGAGCCGCGCTACTGGGTGTACCTCGCGGACAAGGGGTATCAGGATCCGGCCGCCGAGCGCGGCGCGATCGAGCGGCTCATCGCTTCGGCCGATCCGCACGCCGTGAAACGTCGTGAGCTCCGGCGGACCGCGCCGGGGCTGTTTGACGCTCGCGATCTGCCGGTTGCGTCTTCGTACGAACAGGCGATCGCGGCGACGGGCGCCCGTGTGCACCAGCGGAGCCGCTGGCTGAACGCCGTCAGCGTTGTCGCGACGCCCGAGCAGCTCGCCGCAATCCGCACGCTCCCCTCGGTGACGAGCGTCGCGCCGGTGCGCGGCGGGACGGTCAACCGGCCCGCGGAAACCGTCGTGACGCCCGAGGATTTCGCGAGCCGCGATTTCTACGGGTTCGCGTCCGAGCAGGTGGGACAGATCGGGCTTTTCCCCGTGCACAACCGGGGCGGGACGGGACGGAACGTCCGGATCGGGATCCTCGACACCGGGTTTGTGACGACGCACACGGCGTTCAACGCGCCGGGGCGGCCGCTTGATGTCATCGCGAGCTACGACTTCGTGGACGGCGACGGCGTGGTGGGGATCCAAGCGGGCGACAATTCCGAGCAGCACCGGCACGGAACCTGGATCCTGGGGTGCATCTCGGCCTACTGGCCCGACACCCTGGTCGGAGGCGCGTACGACGCTTCCGTGATTCTCTGCAAGACCGAGGACGTCGCGAGCGAGACACCCGTCGAAGAGGACAACTACGTCGCGGGGCTTGAGTTCGCCGATCAGCACGGCGCGGACGTCTGCACGAGCAGTCTGGGGTACATCGATTGGTACACGCAGAGCGATCTCGACGGTCGGACCGCCGTCACGACCATCGCCGTGAACATCGCCACCGAGAACGGGATCATCTGTGTCACCGCCGCCGGCAACGAGGGCAACGACGCCAATCCCGCGACGAGCCACCTGATCGCTCCGGCGGACGCGATGGATGTGATCACCTGCGGCGCGGTGGACTCGGCGGGGAACATCGCGGGGTTCAGCTCCGACGGGCCGACGGCCGACGGACGCGTCAAGCCCGAGGTGCTCGCTCGAGGCGTGAGCACGCGGACCGTCTCAAGCCGCAACAACACCGACATCGGCGAGGTGAGCGGGACAAGCCTGAGCACCCCGCTGGTCGCCGCCGCCGTCGCTTGCATCATCGGTGAGCACCCGTGCTGGACCGTCGGCCAGGTCCGCGCCGCGCTCTTCTCTTCCGCAAGCCGCGGGGGAGTTCACGACCCGCTCTTTGTCCACGGTTACGGCATCATCAACGCCTCTGGTGTGCCCGCTCCTTCGGGCTGCCCCGGCGATTTCAACGCGGACGGGTTCATCGATTTCTTCGACTACGACGCGTATGTCGAGTGCTTTGAGACCGGTGTTTGCCCGCCGTGCGCTTCGGCGGACCAGAACGGTGATGACTTCGTGGACTTCTTCGACTACGACCAGTTCGTGCAGGACTTCGAGCTGGGCTGCTGAGAAAGGCTCACGCCGCAGCGGCCGGAGGGCTTAGCGAAGTTTCCACTTCAGCACCGTCCATCCGCACAGGCCTGCGAAGAACGCTCCGATCAGGATGAGAGCACGCCAGAAGATGGCGTCCGAGAGGTTCACCGCGCGGTGCTCGGCGTCGGCGATCTGCTTCCTGCCCAGGGCGTCGATCTCGTCGAGGCGGGTTTGCCAGGCCGGGGAAGCGACCAGCCCGTTCGCGGACGCGACGAGGGTGTTGAGCTCTTTGACGGCGAGGGTGAGTTTGTCCGCGGCCTGGGTGTACTCGGCGATCTTGAATTCCTGAGCGGCGGCTTGGCTTTGGACCGCCCCGGGGGGCGCGGGCTTGTCGAATCGGGCTGCGATCTTGTCGGCGGCGTTGACGGTCTCGGTGAGGGCTTTGGTGAGCTCTTGGGCGCTCTTGACGACGGTGTCGACGGATTTGACGACTTGCTCGGTGTTTTTGAGCATGGGCTCGGTGTCGGCGAGGAGCTTGCGGGTGTCGTCGATGGTCCCGCGGACTTCCTTGACGGCGGAGTTGAGCTTCTGCTCGCGTTCGTCGAAGGCTTTCAGGATGGCTTCGCGTTCGGCTTTGATGTCGTCGGGGAGCTTGGCGGCGACGCGGCTGATGCGGTCGGCGGACGCGGCGATGCCTTGATCGGCGGAGAGGGCCCGGGCGATCTCGGGCCGGGCGAGGATCTGGTCGACGAGGCCTTCGGTCTGCCACGACAGGAGCTGCGGGGCGCGGATGCCGACCCACATGCCGGATTGTCCGAGCTGCTTGAGCTCTTCCGCGACGCGGGTGGCGTCGTCGATGGGAGCAAAGAGGCCCGAGGAGCGGATCTGCTGGCGGATGTCGGCGGCGCTGGCGGCGGCGAACTCGGAGAACCGGACGAACTCGACCGCGCGGATCTCGGGGTTCTGCTGGCGCCAGTCGCCGATGGTGTCCATGAGCAGGTCGTACTGCTCACCGTTCATGGCGTTGATGGAGGTGACGCTGATGTCGGCGTAGAGCGCGGAGATCGCGTCGGTGAGGATCGGGGCTTTGTCGCCGAAGATGCGCTCGGCCAGGCCTTCGGTCACCCACACCCTGTTCTCGAGGGAAGCGAGCACGACCATGTCGAGAAGCTGGGTGAGGGGGTCGTTGCGAACGGCGATGTCGTACACCGAGCTGATCGAGGTGGACTTGAGCGTCAGTGCGGCTCGACGCTGTTCAGGCGTCGAGTTCTCGTCGATCAGGCGGGTGGTCGCGTCCTGGATGTACGAAGCCCAGCGGTCGGCGAAAGCGTCCGTCCACGCGTCGATCTGACGGATCGTGATCTGCGGGCGGTCGTCGTCGGGGGTGTCGTCCTGGCCTGAGTCTCCGGAAGAGCCACCCAGACGGTTGCGGAACCCGTCCGCGCTGCTGCCGTCGGCGGCGGGCTTGGGGCCGGAGCTGAAGCACCCGGTGAGGGGGATGGCTGTGGCGAGAACGATGAGGGCGAGAGGATGGCGGGTCATGGTGAACCTCGGCGTGAGCGGTTGGGCCCCGGCTCGGGTCACTCTACGCGGACTCCGCGCCGGATGTTTGGAACCGCTAAGATCGGTCGGCGTCGGATGTGGGAGCACAAGGAGAGCACCGATGGGCATTCGGAATCAGTTCGGTCGGGCGTTGGGAGTGGCGGCGGCGGGCTTGGCTTTGGCGCTGGCGGGGTGTAAGTCGGGGTACGTCGCGGACGTGCGGAACGATTCGGGCGAGCCGCTTTATGCTCAGCTCGTGCGTGCCGGCGGCGCGGGAAACAACGTCGTCGTGGCGGAAGAGCGGATCCCGCCGGGAGACCGCCGCGGGGTCGCGAAGTACGCGGTTCCGGACGAGTGGGCGATGTTTCTGTCCATCGACACGCCCGGCAAGGGCGGGCCGCCCCAGCAGGTGAACCTGACGCCGGGCACGACGATCGTGACGGTGACGAAGGACCAGTCGGGCAGGCTTCGGATCGACTGGGTGCCGAGGCCCTGAAGACACGGGCGGGAGGCCCGTGCTACCTTTGGGTCTATGGCTTGGATCACGAAACCCTCGGGCAGCATGCAGATTGAGCGTCGGGCGGAGCCTTATCTCACGCCGGCGATCAAGCAGAAGATCACGCAGACGATCCTGCCCCGGTACGAGAACTCGATGGGGGCGATGCTCCCGTGCTTGCACGAGGTCCAGCACACCTACGGCTGGATCCCCCCGCAGGCGATGATCGAAATCGCGGAGATCCTCAAACTCAAGCCCAGCGATGTCTACGACACCGCCAGCTTCTACGAGGAATACTGGCTCAAGCCCAAGGGCAAGCACCTGATCGCGGTCTGCCGCTCGATCGCGTGCGAATGCCACAACTACGCCAAGATCACCGACACGATCAAAGCCAAGCTCGGGATCGACGTCGGCGAGACGACCGAGGATGGCCAGTTCACGCTGGTCGAGGTCGAGTGCTTGGGGTCGTGCGACTCGGCTCCGGTCGCGTTGTTTGATGAGAAGCTCGCGGAGTGGCTGACGCCGGAGAAGGCGCTCAAAGCCCTCGACGAGTGCAAGCATGCCAAGCATGATCATCACTGATCGGGCTGTCCGTATCGGGGTGCCTGATGACCAAGCCGAAGAAGAAACCCCTTGCCCGCTCACTCGGCGAGTTCTTCGGCATCCTCGTCGATGCCGCGAAGACGGACGTGACCGCGCCCAAGCCGGTGGTCGTGCGCGAAGAGGTCCACGAGCAGATGGTCGAGACGGAGGCTGGGAAGATCACGCTTAGGCGGCGGGTGGTTGATGAGGTGGTGCCGGCGAAGCCGAAGCGGCTTGGTGATTAGGCGTTCGCTCTTCCCTTGATGTAAAGCGGCCGATAGGAGTGTCGGACCATGGGATTGGTTGCAGATCTCGGCTTGCCCGGCGAGGATCAAGCGGATTGGGCGGAGCAGATTCGTCAGCAGATCGCTGAGGTCACGCGTGCGGCGGGACTACCCGACTACATCGAATCGGCCAAGGTTGAAGATGACGACGAAACCAGCGGTCGTGCGATCGGGTCTTACTCCGCATTGCACCGGGTCCGGCGGTACGCTGCGTATCTGCGAGCGGATCGGGCTCCGACGCCGATCGGAAAGGGCAACGCGAGTTCCGATCCGATTCTGCAGCAGTATGCAGATCAAAGCCATGGACGCATGCTTTCGCCGACCGTGTTCGAGGTGATTCCGACGGATTCGCCGGGGCCGTCGTTTGACCATCTCGTCCACCACGGGGATTCGGACGGGGTTTATCTTCCCTTCGATTTTCCCAATCCTCTTTGGTTGTTGAAGGACGATGTGCAGTACAGCGTTGGATCTTCGGTGCGCCTACTTCAGGAGCTGGAGTTGCTCCGATGGAGCATCGGAGTGCCTGCCGACGTCGTCGCGGACGATGATCGCTTTTTCGAGTGGGATGTACCGGAAGCTTGTCCGCCAGGATGGGGCAGATTCATGGAGGAGGCACGACCCCTCGTCAATCTGCTCGATGTGGCGCGACGATCGGTCGAAACCGGCATCCTCATCCACTTTTGCTGAAGCCGCAACTCTGGAGGAGCGGCGGGTCATCAGTGCCCGAACAGGTTCTTGTCCGCGAAGTACCCGTTCTGCTCGAAGTACTTCAGAGCTTCATCCACGCTGCTGAAGATCTTGGTCGCGGTCTCGGTGATGAACGGGCTCGGCGGCTTCTTGGGCTTCCAGACGACGAAGACTTCCTTGGTGTGCTCAAAAGCGTGGTGGAGTTCGCGTTCGACGCCGCTTGAGAGTCCCGGGATGCCGCCGCCTTTGCCGTCGGGGATCTCGGGGATGTAGCTCACGATCATGTCGGACTGATCGACGAGTCGGAAGTCCCGCATGTAGATCTGGCCGTCGATGTCGCCGGCGATGTCGAGGATCTCGCGGACGCGGACCTTGATGGACTCGGGAGCGGCTTTGGACCCGCCGAAGGTGTGCGGGGTGACATCGAGGAACTCCTTGCCCTCGCGGGCGGCGACGATGCCACGGTCGAGGAGGAGTTTCTCGTCGACATCGCCCGGATCAAACGTGATGAAGTGGTCGGCGAGAGCGGCTCGGAACCGGTCGATCTCGGCCATGATGTCGGGCATGTCCATGACGTGCGACATCGGGAAGGAGGGGTAGACCTTCTTCATCTTGGGGCGGCAGACCAGGCGGAACATGGTCCGGGTGGTCAGAGCGTGGCGGCCGCGAGCCATGATGTAGAACTGGCTCCCGGGGATGGACTTGCTCAGGAGCTCGGTCGCGAGGATCTCCTCCTCGCGCCAGACCATGCAGTCCTTGAGGGTCGCGTCGATGTCGTGCTCGCGGTGCAAGCGGTGGTGGACGACCTCGATGTTGTCCACGAGGCAGATGAAGACCTCGGGCTGGAGCTTCTGCACCTGGTCGTAATCGAAAGCGGAGAAGAGCCCGTGCCGCCAGCGGAAGGTGGCGTGGGTGTTGACGATGAAGTTGTCGAGCGGCTGGCCGCCGGGGCCGCCGGTCGCGGTCTCGGCGATGATGTCCTTGAAGGCGGCCCGGCGGAGGGAGTTCAGGCGGGAGATGGGGAGATCGAGGATGCGGCCGGCGCGGACGTCGGTCCCCTCGGCGTACATCATGTCGCCCACGTGGAAGAGGGAGAGGGGCTCACCCTGCTGGCCCGCGAAGCGCGCGACCGCGTCGAGGTAAGGCTTCTTCTCCATCCCGATCTGCCCGGTCACGATCGCCCGCATCGGTCCTCCAGTGCTCGGAGAGCCTCAGTCGGCCGCTCCAACAGGAGTTTAGCCCCGGTGACCCGGATTCTCGCACTGTCCGGCGGTGGGGGGGTACTCCCGCCGCTCGCACAGCCGGGAATGCCATGACAAAGACCCAGCCGATCGAACTTGTATCGACCCGCTTTCCCGCTCGCATCGCGGACCTCGAGTTCACGATCGACGTTCCCCCGGACTTCGTCCGGCCGGAGCTTCCGCAGGAAGAGCCCGATTTCGACAACACAACGGTGTCGTTCCCGCTCGCGATGGTCGTTTCGCCGGTGGCTTTGGTGCTCGTCGCGGTCGCGGCCCGACCGGTCTACGAAACGGGGAGCGTGCTCCAATGGATGCGGTATCTCGCGGGGCACTTCGGCATGTCGCTCCGCAATGTCCGGACGGACACGGTCGCGGGCGGTCAGCGGGCGATCTTTGCAGACGGCGACCAGGAGCAAGACGGGACGCCGCTGCGGTTCACGCTGGTCGCGTTCGAGGACGGCGGCAGGTTCATCACGGCCCACGCGATGTGTCCAGCGGTGATGTGGCCGAGCTTTGGCGAGGCTTTGGAGCGGGCGGTTCGTTCGATCGTGCTGGCGCGGCCGATGGGACAGACGCGAGATGTGGACACGACCACTGCCATCGGCTGGAGGAAGGAAGACGCGGCGACACCCGAGCAGATGGAAGCGTTCCGGCAGGAGCTCGCCGCCAAGCGTGCGGAAGCGCTCGTGATCGCCGAGCGGTCTCTGGCGGAGGACGACTATGACGCGGCCGAGCGCGTGATCCAGCAAGCCGATGCGTCGATCTACGGCGCGGTCGAGATCGCGAGGATGTACGAACGCCGGCTGAAAGCCCTCGTTGCTTCGGGAGAGCTTGGCCGCGACAAGGATCGAGTCGAGACGACTTTCCGCCGGGCCAAAGCCTGGTGGTGGGGAGCCTGTCCCGAGCCGCACACCGAAGACGAAGCCGAGCGGGCCGCAGAAGGCCGGGTCGCCGATCTCGCCCGATTGGTCTCGATCCTCGGATACACCCCGGCCGAGTGAACTCGCCCGAAAGCAAGGAAGCGCACCACCATGACGTACGTTCTCGCTCTGCTCGCGACCGGCTGCGGCATCTTCGCCTCGGTCATGCTCCTGACCCTGCTCCTCGCCGGCTCACCCAACAGCAAACCGGAACAACTGGCGCAGATCAAAGCCTGGATGCTCACGATCCTGATCGTGACGTTGCTGAGTGTTGCGGCGGCCGCATGTCTCATGGTTTTCGGGCGTCCGTGGTACGCCGTCGGCGTGGGATCGTTCCCGATCGCGTTCAACGCGGTCGCGTTCGTCGTCATGCTCCGGACCTTGGCTTAGGCGCTTGAGCCAGCGCGGAGTCGGCTGATGTGTTTCAGCTTCCGGCGGCGCTGTGCTCGCACTGAGGTTGAGCGTCGCCCCGGATCGGCACGCGAGAGGAGTGGTTTATGAAGCATTCGAAGAAGATCGTCGTTTCGACCCTTTCTCTGCTTGCCGTCGGCGCGCTGGTGGCGGGGCCGCTGAACCCGCCCGCGGGCTCCGACGGATCGGCCCGCAGCCCCGGTGTGACGGCTCTGTTGCCCAAGTGCCAATAACTCGGATCATCCAGAGCGGCCCGCCCCTAAAGGTGGGAATCCCTCTCGCCGAGCTGGATTCCCAACTTTGCAGCGTTCGACCGTTTCGCTCTTGCAACCACTCCCCTGATGCGTTAGCCTTTCCCGTCGGATTCGCTCGAAATGCTTCCGGGAGCCCCGGGCGCCATCCACAGGAAGTCCACCATGAATCGCTTGATGATCGTCATCTCCGCCGCCGTCCTCGCTCCCGCAGCGTTTGCACAGACCTCCAACATCGACACGACCAACAAGTTCTCGTGGGGCGAGAACATCGGCTGGATGAACTGGCGTGACGCGGGCAGCCCCGCGGGTTCACAGGGCGTCCTGCTCAACCCCGACGTGCTGTCGGGGTTCATCTGGTGCGAGAACGTCGGGTATGTGAACCTCGGCGACGGCACACCGGCGAATGGTGCGGCCTACTCGAACGTGAACGGCGCGGACTGTGGCGTCAACGTGCTTCCCGACAACCGTCTCGGCGGCTTGGGCTGGGGCGAGAACATCGGCTGGATCAACTTCGGCCCGCACGCGACGCTTCCGGCGGCTCAACAGGCCCGGTACGACGGTGCCAGCGCCCGTCTGCGCGGATATGCCTGGGGTGAGAACGTTGGCTGGATCAATCTGGACGACCCGACCCGCTTCGTCGGAACGTCGTGCCCGGCGGACTTCAACTGCGACGGGTTCCTGGATTTCTTCGACTATGACGACTTCGTGACCGCGTACGAGGGCGGGCCGACGCCGCCCTGCCGCGACGGCGCGGACGTCAACGGCGACGGGTTCGTCGACTTCTTCGACTACGACGATTTCGTCGCGGGCTTCGAAGCCGGTTGCTGATCAACACCGAGCGTCGGCCGCGGGCTACTTGGAATTCGCCGCTTCCGCGTCTTCGGCGGCGAACCGGGCGGCCGCGGCTTTCGCTTGCTTCATGGCTTCCTCGCCCCACTTGGTGGCTTTGAGGAACTCCGCCCATCGGAGCATGCCCGCTCCATCGCGGCGCTGCTCGCAGAGGTCAAACCGGAGCGTCGCCACCTGGACGGTTTCGTCGGCTTGCTCGCCGAACGCGGCGGAGGTGTCGTTGAAAAGCGATTCCAGCTCGAGCTCGGCTTCGGCGAAGCGTTTCTGCGCGATCAGGGCGGCGGTGAGCATGCCCCTGGCCTTGATCGTCGGTTGTCCCGTCGGGCCTTCGGAAGCGGCGAGGATCTGGATGTGCCGCTTGAGGACGTTCTCGCATTCTTCGAGCTTGCCCGCGCGGAAAAGGGACATCGCAAGATCGGCGCGTCGCTTGATCGTCGCGCGGTTCGCCATTCCCCAGAGCTGTTCGGATCCCTTGACGCAGTCCCGCAGGATCTGCAAGCCTTCTTCGAACTGGTCGCCGTTGCAGAGGACGCCGCCGAGGTTGCTCATCGCCACCAGCACCGACGGATGGTTCGCTCCCATCGCTCGCATGCGCCATGCCAGGCTCTCGCGGATGATCGGGATTGCCACGGCTTCCTGATCGAAGGACATGAGCGTGACGGCGTGATTCATCCGCTCGCGGTCGGCTTCCTCGCTCTCGCGCCCGTAATGAGCCTCAAGCCGCGCGATCGCGATCCTCTGGAGATCAAGAACCTCGTCGCGCGTCAGCCCGAACTCGACCGAAGCGGTCGTCGCGATCGACGAGTGGAGGTCGACGGTGACCTCATCGTCGGGTCCGAGAATCTTCTCGGCGCGGGCTTTGAGCGCCCGAGCGAGATCCCAAGCTTCGCTCTTCCTGCCTACGCCGTACATCGGCCACACGGTCAGGAGCCGTGCGTGCAGGCCTTCGCGCGAATCCGCACCGAAGAGGTTCTCTCGGATCGCGGCGAGCTTCACGTAGTGGTTCAGGGACTTTTCGTGCTCGTACAGGCTTTCGTAGATGTGGCCGAGCATGTGGTGAAGCTGGGCCCGGACCCTCGGGTGCATCTCCCTGGCCTGCTCGAGCATCGTCTCGGAGCGGTCAAGAGCGTCCCGCATCGTGAGATTGCGGCCCTGAGCAACCTCCGGGTTCGCGGCCTGAAGCGTCTCCATCAGAAAGACGAGGGCGCTATTCGCGTCCGCGGCTTGTGCCTTGGCTTCCCGTGCTTGCCAAGCGAAGGCGATCACTCCCCCCGCCAGCGCCACCATCACGGCGGCGAGTGAAGCCACCAGCCCGCGGTGACGCCGGGCGAACTTGCCCGCGTGGTAGAACGCCGTGAGCGGCCGCGCCGAAACGGGCTCGTGCCGGAGCGTCCGCCTGAGATCCTCCGCGAGATGGGCGGCGGAGGAATACCGGCTGTCCGGGTCCTTCTCGAGCGCGTGAGCCGCGATCGCCTCAAGATCTCCGCGAAGGTGCGTTGATCGCCGGCCCAGCGGCGTCGGCTCGCGATCCCTCACCGCGCTCGCCGCGCCAGCCAGCGAAAGCCCCGCGACGTCGATCGGCGGGACGCCCGCGAGCGTCTCGTACAGAAGCACCCCGAGCGAATAGACGTCGCTCCGCAGGTCGACCTGCCCGTGCCCGCCATCAAGCTGCTCGGGGCTCATGTACCCGACGGTGCCCACGATCTGTCCGACTTTGGTGTCCAGCGTGGCGTTCGCCGACGTGCGATCCGTCAGCTTGGCGATCCCGAAATCGAGCACTTTCGGAAGCCCGTTCTCGCCGACGAGGATGTTCCCGGGCTTGAGGTCGCGGTGGATGACCCCGCGGCGGTGCGCGTGGTCGACCGCGTCGCAGATTCTGGCCAGAAGCTCCACCTTGGCTTCAACGGACATGGTCGCGGTGGCTTCGCTCAGCGGTTTGCCCTGCACCAGCTCCATCGCCATGAAGGCGACCCGCGCGGGGTGGGTCGACCCGTCGGCCATTTGCGCCGTCTCGAACCCCGCTTCGAAGAGCTGGGCGATCGCCGGATGCTGCACCGCCGCGAGAGCTTCGGCTTCGTGCTCGAACCGGCGCGTGATCGAGCGTCCGATCAGCTCGGGCCTGATGACCTTGAGCGCGACGCGTCGCTTGGGAAATTCCTGTGTGGCTTCGTAGACCACACCCATGCCGCCATGGCCGATCTCGCGCACGATGGTGTACCTGCCGATCGAGGCGGGCACGGGCATGTTCACGGGCCCGAGCCGCGCCGCGACGATCCTGGCGTCTTCGTCCAGAAGCCCGGATTCGTTCTCGTGGTACTCCAGCAGCGATTCCACCTCGGCGCAGACCGTTGCGTTCTCGAGGCGTGCCCGCTCCAGCAGCGTTCTGCGGGCGTCCCCGTGCAGGGCGAGAGCGGCTTCGAAAAGCTCGCGCGTCTGCCGCTCGGCCGAGACGGCGACACCACCCCAGCTTCCGGAGGACGGCGTGTCAGCCATGGGCCCGCTCCGCACGGTTGATTTCACGCAGCAGCCAGGCCCGGGCGTACGACCAGTCCGCCTTCACCGTCGAGAGCGCCAGATCCAGCGTCGCCGCGATCTGCTCGAACGTCAGCCCCGCGAAGTACTTGAGCATCACGACCTCGTGCTGCCGTTCGTCTCGGGCTTTGAGCGAGTCCATCGCCACGTCCAGCGCGACAAGCTCATCCGCAGCGCAGGACGTCTGTGTCTTGCTGTCAAAGGCCGGCACGATCGACTCGTTCAGCTCCGGCCCACCCTTCTCCTTCGCGGTGCGTGAGCGGCGGGCCCGATCGATGAGGATGTGCCGCATCGCCTTCGCGGCGGCTGAGAAGAACTGCCCCCGGCTTTTCCAGCCGTGGTCCCCCGGCCCCAGAAGGCGAACATACGCCTCGTTCACCAGGGCGGTGGGCTGGAGCGTGTACGGCCCTTTGCCGCGCTCACGCGACATCATCGCGGTCGCGAGCCGGTGCAGTTCGTCGTACACGATCGGAAAGAGCTCGTCCGTCGCGAGGCTGTCGCCGGTCGCGGCGGCCGTCAGCAAGCTCGCGACGCGCGTCTGGGCCTCGCGCGTTGAGGTCTGGTCGGCTACCGAATTGGATCGATCATCGAGTGACACAGGCCCCCAAGGGATGCACCGGCCGGGGTGAGCGTGCGCCCGAACCCGAACCGGTTGACCAACTTTGTGCCAAGATACCCGCTCGGGGGCGCAATTCCAACCCGAAAGCGGGTGAAACGAGGGCTCTGGCGCCTCGCAACCCCGTAATTCTTCGGGCTGGCGGCCGCTCGGTAGTCTGATATCGTCCAAGTTCCGTGCGGAAGACGGTCGGGTGTCGACCTGTCCGCGCGGTCCCTGCCATTGGACAAGGAGAACCGGATGAACGTCTCGAAGCTCATGGTCACGGCGGTTTTGGTTTCGGCGGCGGCGGGCACGCTCGCGGGCTTGGGCGCGTGCACGCTCGCCCAGCCCGTCAAGAAGGCTGACGCCAAGCAGCCCGCGGCCCCGACCCCCGCCGAGCAGCAGAAGATGATGGACGATTGGATGGCTTCGATGAAGCCCGGTCCGGCTCACGAAGCCATGAAGAAGTCCGTCGGCAAGTGGGACTGCGCTGTCAAGGTCTTTGCCGGCGGGCCCGGGGCCCCCGCTCAGGAGTCCAAGGGCAAAGCCACGATCCGGATGATGCTCGGCGACAAGTACCAGGTCCAGGAGTTTGAGGGCGAGATGATGGGCATGCCCATGTCCGGCTTCGGCATGACCGGCTTTGACAACACCCGCAAGCAGTACGTGGGCACGTGGGCCGACACTTTCGGCACTTCCATCTCCTACATGACCGGCTCCAAGAGCCCCGACGGCAAGATCATCACGATGTTCGGCACGATGGATGAACCCATGACCGGCGAGATCGGCAAGACCGTGAAGTACGTCACCCGCTTCATCGACGACAACACTTTCAAGTTCGAAGCGTGGGAAGTGATGTACGGCAGCGACTTCATCGCGTTCGAGATCACGTACACGCGGGCGAAGTAAGCCGCAGTGAGCCCCCGCAACGCCCCATCCGCACGCAACCCCACGAGCCTCACGCGCCAGCGTGAGGCTCGTCTTTCTCGATGCCAACGTTCACTCGCGCGTCAGCAGCCCGCTTCGAACGCTTCCACGAACGCGTCATAGTCGAAGAAATCGACGAATCCATCGGCGTTGAAGTCGGCCGACGCGTCCGCGGGGCAGGCCCCTGTCTCGAAGCAGTTCACGAACTGGTCGTAGTCGAAGAAATCGAGGAACCCATCGATGTTGAAATCCGCGTGGCAGCGGTCGGCGGTCCACCGCCAGAGCCAGACGCCCGCGAAGCGAAGCTGCGTCGTCGGGGCCGCTTGGCTCTCGACCGTCCATGCCCCGTAGAACACCGGATACTCCGCGCTGATCTCCGCGAGGGCGGCGGTGCCGTCGGGGTTGCGGTCCGCGAGCAAGCCGGCGGTGTAAAGATAACCGCCGAACGATGTGTAGTACTCGAACGTCGGCCGGATCCGGCCCCCCGAGAGAAACTCGAGAGCCGAAAGCAGATGGCCCGGTCCGCCGACGGACAGGCTCTCGTTGAGCGCCGGTTCATAACGAGCGAACATGGTCCGCACCTGGGCTCGCGTCGCCCAGACCCACCCCGTCACATCGCGCCCGCCCGCCGAGCCCGTTCCGGGCGTTCGCCCGTCCGTCGGACAGACCGCCGCGACCTGGTCCCAGCTCAGGTTCACCGTGTCCGTGAGCTGTCGCCACTCTCGGCCGAAGCCGTCGTCGAACGGAGCTTGCGCCCAAGCTCCCGAGCACATCACAAGCACTCCGGCGGTTCCGACCAGTTTCGCGATCGTTGTCATCGAGCATCTCTCCAGCGGGGTCCCCGGAGGAGCGACCAGATCCCGCGTCCGGACATGATCCTCAAAAAGAAATGAAGCCCGGATCAGCGGACCTGTGCGACGATCAAAACATGGTCGCGAAGGCCCACCGCGATCCCCACGCTCCGGGTGCGAACGATTCAATGTCCGATTCGAAGCAAGCGTGGCTTGGGTGGCCTTCGGAGAGAGATCACCCGCTTCTCGCCCCCGTTTGCGGTTCGGTAAGACCACCACGCCAGGCAGCGTGCAAGTGCTCGCAGGAGCTAGGGGCGTCGTAGCGGATCTGATCCAAGTGCTGGTCTCTTGCCAAGAGCACCCGGTCTTCCGAACGGCTCTGGGAGAGCTTTCGTCGCGACTCGTCCTCACGGCGTGAGCGGGACGAGCTTGCCGAAGAGGCCTTCTTCCTCTTCCTCCGGGCCGGCCGCGAAGTAGAGGTGGTTCGTGTATCCGAGCCGCACGCCGTTGCCGAACTGAAGGCCCCACAAGCCGTCGATCTCGATGGGCTTGCGGTCCGGTGCTCGCAGGAAATCCAGGAACCGTCCGGTCGTCCGCGAGAACGCCATCACGCGATGGTCGCCGAAGTTGCCGACGATGAGCTGGCCGGAGAAAGGGCCGAAATTGTCCGGAGCGATTGCGACGCCCCACGGCGCGTTGAGCTCGAGGCGGTGCTCGTACTGCTTGACGATGTTGCCGTCGAGATCGAACGAGGTCACATAGCCGTACCCCGGGTGGCGATCTTCTTCGCCCGGGTCGTCGCCGACGTACGCAAACGTGACATAGAGCAGTCCGTCGGAAAGCACCTGGCAGTTGTAATGCGAGAACGTGGACGCGATGCGCGGATCACGGAACTTCCCGGCCGGGACGGGAAGCTCGCGGAACGCGTGATCGAAGATCCGGAACCGCTCCAGGCCGAAATCGCAGACGTAAAGCAGATTGCCCGAAGCACGCTCGGACGCGGCCAGCCCTGTGAACATCGCGCCAGATGCCGAATCGTCCACCATGTTCACCGCGGCCGTCTGGTTCGTCGTCCACGCCGAGAGCGTGCCGTCCAGGGCGCAGAAGACGAACTTTGCCGGGCCGGTGATCCCTTCGCCCGTCACCATGAAGTCCGTCGAGGAGTGCCCGGTGTAGACGACGCCCGTGGGCTGAGAGACGTAGTCGAGGAGGTGCTCGTAGATCCGCCCGCGGGGGATCGTGACGACCTTGAGCTCATCCTGGAAGAGCGGTTCGGTGGGCGTGTCGCCGACGTAGGTCGTGGTGGTGCCGCTCGCGGTGTTGTTGAGCCACCAGTGGCCACCGGCTCCGGGCGGTCGGATGGCGATGCCCCACGCGTCCAGGAGCAGCGGGTCCAGGATCTGCGGGTTGTCGGAGGGACGGCTTGAGACCAGATTGACCTGCTGGTACGCGTTGATCCGAAGCGAGAGAAAGCTCTCGGCCAGCACGCTATGGGAGAGCGGCTGCGCGTGCGCACAAGACGCCGTCCCGATCATGCAAAGGGCGGCGATGGTCCAGCGTGATGTCACGGGTGAGTTCATGGCAGACCTCCGGCGGCACGGTAACGGACAACGCGGGGGTGATTGTGCGGATTCCGACGATGTTGCGCGAGGATTCGGTTTGGTTCTTTGCCGCGTGTCGTCTGTGCGCAGTTCTCACGAAGTCCTCGCGCGTCGAAAGGCCGATGGGGTGCGATGGCGCGGTAAGGTCCCGTGTTCGCTCGTTCGAGGCGGCCGTTGAGCACGCCGACGCGCGATCAGCCCAGGGAGGTTCCGATGAAAGCACGTGTTGCGATGTTGGTGGTGTCCGCCGGTGCGGCGAGCGCGATGGCGCAGGTTCAGGGTCCGAGCACGACGCGCGGGCCGGAGTTTCTTCCGGCGGCGACCGGCGTCGTGACGGTCTCGATCGCGAGCAACGGCAACGGGACGGGGATCTTCACGGATGAGCTCTACACCCGCCTCTCGACCGGCGCGGTCGATTACCGTTTCACCGGGCTTCCCGACGGAATGGGCGTGTTCGCGGACGCGACGGATATCGCGAACGGCACCTTTTCCGTGCTCGTGAATCACGAGAACGGCGCCAACACGAGCATCGTTCGTGCGCACGGCAGCCGCGGCAGCTTCGTCTCCCGCTGGCGGATCAAAGCCGACGCGAGCGACCTCCGCGTGATCGGCGGGGATGATCTGGGCACGTCGGCCAAGCTCTGGAACACGGGCACCAACGCGTACGAGACGTACAACACCGCCCGCCCGATGCCGACGTACGCCAACAACGTCATCGCGGACTACAACACGCCGGATCCCAGCCGGAACGGTTTCGGCCGGTTCTGCTCGGCGGATATGGCTGAGCCTTCCGCATACCGGTTCGGCAACCTCGGCACCGACGCTCGGATCCTCCTCAACGGTGAGGAGGTTGGAGCCCCGGGCCGCGCGTTCGCGCACATCGCCACGGGCGATGAAGCTGGGACCATCTACGAGCTTCCCGAGCACGGCGATTACTCTTGGGAGAACAACCTCGCGTGCCCGTTCCCCCAGGCGGCGACGGTCTGCGTCGGGCTTGACGATTCGACCCCCGGCAACCTGTACATCTACGTCGGGACCAAGCGGGATTCGGGCAACGTCGTGGAGCGCGCGGGCCTCGTTGACGGACGGCTCTTCGCGATCGTGATCGAGGGCGTGACGGTCAACTCGAGCGGGCAGCCGGTCGAGGACCGTACGTTTGTCCTCGGCAACGCGACCAACGGCCGCCGCGAGTCTGCCGCCTTCCGCACGATCGAGGTCACCGAACCCAAGTCCCGCACGGGCGCTTATCTCCAGAGCCTCGATGCGCAGGGCCAGATGAACTTTGCCCGCCCCGAGGACGGCGCCTGGGACCCCCTCGCGAAGGACAAGTTCTACTTCGTCACCACCGACAGCTTCACCGGCAACAGCCGCCTCTGGGTCATGACCTTTAGCGACATCGCCAACCCCCAGAACGGCGGCACGGTGACCATGCTGGGTGACGGCTCGAACCCCGCGACGTTCGCGGGTGGGATCATCTCCGCGAGCGGCCTGACCGACGTCCGCATGATGGACAACATGTGCGTCACGAAGAACGGCCAGATCATCATCCAGGAGGATGTGGGGAACAACCCGCGCCTCGGCCGCATCTGGTCGTACGACGTCCAGACCGATTCGATCCGCGAGATCGCCGCGGCTTCGGCGAACCTCTACCTGGCGGGCGCGCCCAACTTCCTCACGCAGGATGAGGAGTCCTCCGGCGTGGTGGATGCTCGGGACATTCTGGGTCCGGGCTGGTTCATCATCAACAACCAGTCGCACTTCTCGATCCCCGGCGAACTCGTCGAGGGCGGACAGTTGCTTGCGATGTTCGATCCCGCCGCCGTGAAGCTCTGCCCCGCTGACTTCAACGCGGACGGGTTCGTCGATTTCAACGACTACGGCGATTACGTCACGTCGTTCGAAACCGGCACCGTTGGAGCGGACTTCAACCTCGACAACTTCATCGACTTCTTCGACTACAACGATTACGTCGCCGCGTTCGAGCTCGGCTGCTAAAGAGCGGGCCAAGATCGCAAAAGCAGTATGGAGCCCGGTGCGCGATCGCGCACCGGGCTTTGTTTTTGGGAGGCGCGGACGATCGGACAATTCGGAGGCCGCGTGGCACCCACGGCTTCAGCGTCCGCACTCCGGACAAGGCGAACCGGCCGAAAGCCCGTCGCGTGCGTACCCGCAGTTCTCGCAGCGGCCGGAGCGACGTCGCAGGTATCGCCGCAACGCGGCCGGCACGCGTGCGGCGACCCATGAGGCCGATCCGAAGAGGAGCGTGTTGCCGACGAGCCCCGTCCACATCGGAGTGAGCGCCAGCACACCGGGGTTGAGCGGGTCCCCGATCAGCACGCCGCCCCGGATCGGATCGGTGCCGGTTGTTGATGCCGAAAACGCATGCAGGGGCCAGCCCTGCCGGAAGAAGGTCTGGTGGGTCACGGGCCTGTTCCAAAGGACCGCGCCCATGCCCGCAAGCGGATCCGTCGACCACGCGGCGGCTTTCCGCGCCTGGGCGAACGCTTCTCGCTCGGTGATCTCTTGTTCAAAGCCGGACCGAGAGATCGAAAGCTGGACCGAGGAGACACCGACGCGACGGGTCAGGATGGTCGAAGGGTCCGCGGCGATCTCGGCAGGCCCGACACCGTTCCAGCCGGCGAGAAGACGGGCATCATCAACGCGGGTGGCGGCCAGGGTCAAGCTCAGACCGATCGCCGAGAAGGCAAGGATGCTCCGTGCCGGACGAAGCGATGCAAGTCGAGCACGTTTCACCGCGGCAGTATACAGGGCGGTCGTCGTCGTTCTGGAGGGGTTCGGGGGGCCGAAGCAAGCCCTGAGGCGATGAGGATCACCTCGTCCTCCCCACCTACCATCACGGTTCCATCCCCCGCACCGGGACTCTGTCCGGCGGGGGTGGGCGGAGATGTCTCATGCTGCTGCTCGCGATGCTGACGGGTGTCTGGTTCAATATTGCGGTTCTGCTTTTCCTGCTCGTTTGCTTCGTTCTGGTGCTGACGGTGATGATCCAGAAGCCGCAGGGCGGCGGGCTTTCGGCTGCGTTTGGTGCAAGTTCGGGCTCGGGCCAGACGGCTTTCGGCACCAAGACGGGCGATGCGCTGACGGTGGCGACGATTCTCGTCTTCGTGGTCTGGCTGGCCCTCGCGGTGGCGCTGAACATCATGTCGCGGCCTTCGGAAGCGCCTCCGGTCACCGTGACGACGCCTCCGGCCGAGACGGTGCCCGAGACCCCGGCGGATCCGGCTGCCACGCCGGCTGTGAACCCGCCGGCTCCCGGCGTGAACCCGCCGGCCAATCCTGCCGCGACGCCTGAGAGCCCTGTGGAGAAGCCGGTCCAGCCGAATCCGGCTCCGGCAGACGCCGCGCCCGCGACCCCTGGGAACCCGGCTCCGGCGAACCCGACCCCGGCTCCGGCCCCGGCTCCCGGCGAAGCGCCCCGCTAAATCGGCCTTTCGGTACACTGACCGCGTCTCGGCCGCGTCCGCCCGCCTCCGCTCTCGGTCGGCCGGCGTCTCTATCCAGGAGTTCCGTTTGATCCGCAGCATGACCGGTTATGGCGAAGCCTCGATCCACGTGGACGGGGTCCACTACTTCCTTGAGGTGCGTTCCCTCAACAACAAGTACTTCAAAGGTGTCATCCGCCTGCCGGATGAGCTCCAATCGCTGGAAGCCGAGCTTGAGTCACGCTTGCGGGAGCGCGTCAACCGGGGGACGGTCACGCTGACCGCGACCTGCACCAACGAATCCGACGCCGCCGCCCATTCGGTCAATCGGGTGGTTCTTCAGGCGTACCTCGCCCAGCTTCAGGAAGCCAAAGCCGCCCTTGGGAAGGATGCGCCGGCGATGACCGTGGACGCGGCGGGGCTGCTTGCTCTGCCAGGCGTGCTCCAAGCTCCGACCCACGAGGAAGACCGCCTTCACAAAGCCCGGAGCGTGTTTCTGGGCTTGCTGGACAAAGCTCTTGACGGCCTTCTCGCCATGCGCGACCGCGAGGGGTCGGCTCTGTCCAAGGAGCTTCAGGCCCACCTCAAGCTCATTGGCGACCGCCTGAGCCAGATCCAGGGCCGTTCTCCCGAGGTCGTGCTTGAGTACGAAAAGCGGCTCAAGGGCCGGATCGAGCAGATGCTCCGCGAAGCGGACGTCAAGGTTGAAGTGGGGGACCTGATCCGCGAGATCGCTATCTACGCCGAACGCATCGACATCGCCGAGGAAACCCAGCGCCTGACCGGCCACCTCGAGCAGTTCGGCGACCTGGTTTCCCAGCCCGAGTACAAGCCCGTCGGCCGGACCCTCGATTTCGTGGCTCAGGAGATGCTCCGGGAAGCCAATACGATCGCGAGCAAGTCCCCCGACGCGGCGACCTCCCGGTGGACGGTCGAGATCAAGGGTGCGATCGACCGGATTAAAGAACAATCCGCCAACGTCGAATAACCTTGAACAGGGGAATCCCGGACGCAAGGACTGGTGATACCATTGCCTACGGCGAAAGAGCGGGGACTGCTCTTCGCGGCAGCGTCACGGAGATCGACGATGAAAGCGGAAACGCAGCTCGCGTTGGTCTGGGCAGCAGCCGGTTTGGCCGCGAATGTCTCGGCGCAGTTGATCGCGCCTCCGCCGCCCGCTTCGGCTCCGCAGATCGCCCCCGATGTGCCCGCGCAGCCGGGCGCTCAGCCTGACGAGAGCGCGCTCCCCGCCGTTCGCGAGAGCAAGCCCACCAAGCAGGACATTCCCTCCCTCATCGCCAAGCTCAACGATCCCTCGCTCTTCGTCCGCCAAGCCGCCGAGCAGGCGCTCGCGAACGTCGGAATGTCGCAGGAGCAACTCGAGGAAGCGATTCAGAAGCCTTCGGCCACGCCGGAGCAGCGCCTTCGCCTCGAGCAGCTTGGTCCGACTGTGCTCTACCAGACGCCGCGGGCCGCGATGGGCATCACTTACTTCGGCGAGACGATGCAGGTGCGCGAGCTTCACGAGGGTTTCGAAGCCCAACGCGTGCTTCAGGTCGGCGATGAGATCCTCTCGATCGCGGGCCACTCGGTCTCCAACCGCCGCGACCTTCGCCACGCGATCGTGATGCATCCGCCGGGCACGGAAGTGACGATGCGCGTCGTTCGGCAGGGACGGCCGCTGACGCTCAGGCTCAAGCTTGGCAGCTTTGACTCGCTCCCGCAGATGGGCTGGCGGGACAGCGTGACGATCGAGGATTGCCGCCGCGCGTGGGACCTTCGCGTGTCGGATCTGCGTGAAGCTCGGGAGAAGCGCGAGACTGCATCTTCCACAATCGACATCGGCCTTGACGCGGCGGCGTGGGAACGCCTCAAGCAGCCGGCGCCCGGCACGAGCCCGGACCCTACGACGATGCCATGGGGCGACCTGACGCTTACCGCCGGCGGTTCGCCGCGCGAGTCCGGCGGCGAGGTCGGCCGTCCGACGCTGTCGCGGTTCGGAAGCGGCCGGGAAGCCGTCGCCCAGCGCGAACTCCGCCGGGCCGAGGACCTGCGCCGGTTCGGTGAGCTTCAGCGCAGGCTGGTGATGGACAAGCTCAGCGACGACGAGCGCAAGAAGGTGCTCGCCGAGATCGACGAGGTCGCCCAGCGCGTCTTTGAGAACATGGACGTGGACCTCCCGGTCCGCCGGCCCTGAACCCGGTTGCCCCGAAACAAAAACAAAGAAGCCCCGCGTCCTGCGACGCGGGGCTTTGTGATTTCACGAGAGATTGACGATCAGAGGCGCGGCTTGCGGCGTTCGCCGGGCTGATCCGCCGGCTGCTCGGCGGGGGCTTCGCCTTCCTGCATCTCCTGCATCTTCTTGGCGACATCGGCGAAGGTCGCGACGACCTTGTCGGGGACGACCAGGCGAGCGCGGAGGCCGCCGGTGCCGGCCGTCACGCCCAGGCCGATGGGGGGCAGCTCATCCTTGATCTCAACGGGCATCGGCTGGCCGAAGAGCTGGAGAACTCCGGCGATGGTGTCCGACAGGCCCTTGACGCCCAGGTACCCCTCGAACGCGCGGTTGTCGGGGAGCGAAGCCGCGACGGCTTTGAACTCAGCGTCGGTCGCGAGCGAGCCCTCGCCCTTCTGGGCTTGGATGGCTTTGGTCATCAGCTCGGTGTTGGCGCTCATGGTCGCGAGCACGCCGGTCTTGGTCGCGGTCATCATCCCGCCCATCTCGCCGGAGGTGCCGGTGAAGAGGGTGAGGAACTGCTGCGCCTGAGCGGCGGGGGAGTCGGGGTCGATCTCGATCGTGGTCTTGAGCTTGTCGACCTTCTGGCCGGCGATCTCGACCGCGTCGGGGGTGAGCTTGGCGTCGACCTTGATGCCGTCCTGGTTCATCGACATCTTGCCGATGGCGGCGCGCTGGTCGTTGAGGAGGCCGGCGGGGTCCTTGGTCTGCTGGAACGTCAGGGCTTTGGCGAAGAGGCCGGTCGAGAGGAGCGCGGGGTTGGACCCGAGCATGAACCCGACGGCGTCGACCTTCTCCATCGAGCCGGTCCACATCCCGCCGACGCCGGCGGCATTGCCCCCGGCTTTGGAGAGCTCATTCATCCGGGCGACGGTGCTCTTGATGAAGGGGTGGGACATGTCCATCGCGAAGGCCGTGAGGAACGGCATCTTGGGCATGGAGCCGACGATGCTCGAAGCCCCTGAGAGGCCGCCCGTGTGCGTGAACCGCTTCTGGGAGAGCGAGCCTTCCTTGAAGTGCACCGCCATGTCCATCGCGGTGTTGCCGTCCTTGGCCGAGAGGGCGATCGCGAAGGACTGGGCGTCGCGGGCGAACTCGCTGAAGCCCTGCATCAGGTCCTGGATGCCCTTCTCCGCTTCGGGGTTGCCGCCCGCGGCCATCCCGGCGTACATCTGCATCTCGCTCTTGGCCTGCTCGACCATCGCGTCGATCTGCATCGAGAACTTCTGGACGTTGATGAACGCGACGACGTCGGCGGACTCGGCCACGGCGGCGCCCGTCGCGCCAAGCTGGGCTTTGTGCTCCTTGATCTGCCCGGAGACATCCTTGAACGCGGTCAGCGCATCGCCCATGCCCAGAGCGGCGTACCCGCCGCCCAGGTCCATGCCGACCACGCCGGGGTTGAGGTTGGGAAGCTCGGTGGTCTTCTTGCCCGCTTCGCCGCCCATCCCCGCGGCGAACTTGCCCCAGTCCGAGATCGGCAGGATGAGCACCAGGCCCTCGGCGGCGAAGGTCTCGCTGGCGGGGTCCCCGAGCATCACGAACGACATCGATCCGGTCTTGTTGAAGCCCTCGGCCTCGGTGATCATGTCGAGCTCGGCCATCCCCTCGGCGGCTTCATCGTTGAACTGCCGGAGGATCCGCTCGAAGTTCGAGCGCGTCTTGCTGATGTCGCGGACGGCGATCGTCACCGCCGCTCCCGACGGCGTGCGGTCCAGCGCCGGGGGAAGGTCGGCGAGCGCGGTGCCCGCCAGGAGCGTGAGGGCCAAGCCCATCGACACGGGGGCGGTGCGACGGACGATTGCGTTCAGAAGCATCATGATCCCTTTCTATCTCTGACAGGCCCCGAACAACGGGGCCCGCCGGATGGTATACCCAGGCCCTTCTTCGGCGGATGCGGCGGTCGAATTTCAGCCCGGAGCAAGGATCCAACAATCGGACATGCCCAATCTCACACCACTCGTCATCGCTCCGGGTTCCGGGACGGTCCTGTTCGCCCCCGGCGGCGATGTTCTGGTCCAAAAGCTGACTTCCGCCCACTCCGGCAACGCCTACTCCCTCGCGGAATACACCGTCGAGCCCGGGGCCGGCCCGCCCCTGCACCGGCACACGCACGAGGATGAGGCGTTCTGGATTCTGGAGGGTGTGGTCTCGTTCCACTGCGATGGCAAGACGGCCGAGGCGGGGCCGGGGACGTTCGTCTTCGCGCCGCGCGGCTCGGTGCACACGTTCAAGAACCGCACCGCCGCCCGGGCCCGGATGCTTCTCTTCGTGAGCCCCCCGGCGAACTTCGAAGCGTTCTACGCCAAGATCGGCGCCCCGACGGCGAGTGGAGCGGCTCCGGCGGATCAGGAGATGATCGCGCGGATCATGGCCCACGCCGCCGCCCACGGGATCGAGATCCTCGGGCCAAGCCCGCTCTGATGCGAGCGAGGGTCTCGGGACTAGCCGATCGTGCGTGTGACGAAGTCGAGCTTCATGGCTTTCTTCGCGGCCGCGAGCGTTTCTTCGGCGACCTTGTTCGCACGCTTCACGCCGTCCCGGATGACATCCAGGACGATCTCTTCACCCTCGGGCGTCTCGTACTTGGCCCGCCGCTCGCGCATGGGCCCGATGAGCGTGTTGATCGCGGCCCCGAGTTCCGCCTTGATGTGCCCGTCCATCACTTCTTTCCCGCTGGCGTAGTCGGCTTTGATCTCCGCGACGCGCTCGGCGGGTACAAACGCTTCGCAGAGCTGGATCAGGGCGTTCTTCTCATCGATGGGGCTGGTCGGGGTCGCTCGGCCGGTGACGATGCCGTTGATCTTCTTCTGGACCTGCTTCTCGGTGTCGTAGAGGAAGATGGCGTTGCCGAGGGACTTGCTCATCTTGTTGACGCCGTCGGTCCCGACCAGGCGGGCGACGCGGCCGAGCTTGGCGGCGGGGATGGGGAAGACTCCGCCCGCTTTCGCATGGTCCTTGGGTTCCACGCGGTTGCCGACGCCGCAGTAGAGCTGGTTGAACTTCACCGCGACGTCGCGGCACATCTCGATGTGGGCTTCCTGGTCCTCACCCACGGGCACGAGCTCGGGCCGGAAGGCGAGGATGTCCGCGCACTGGCCCACCGCGTACATCGGGAAGCCGAAGGGGTAGGTGTCGCCCAGGCCCTTGGTCTCGATCTCGGTCTTGAGCGTCGGGTTCCGCATCACCTTGTTGAACGAAATCAACATCGCAAAGAGGAAGGTGAGTTCCGCGATCGCGGGGATCTCGCTCTGGAGGACGAAGGTGCTGCGTTTGGGGTCCAGGCCCACCGCGAGCCAGTCCTTGACGATCCCGATGGTGTTGGCCCGGATGTCCGCCGGCTTCTCGCTGAGGGTGGTGAACGCGTGGACGTTCGCGATGAGGAAGTAGCAGTCGTACTCATCCTGCAGCTTGAGCCGATTCTCGAGCGACCCCACGAAGTGCCCCAGGTGCAGGCCCGTGGAGGTGGGGGTGTCGCCGGTCAGAATGCGCGGTTTGGTGGACATGGTGGGGGAGGGTAGGAAAGTTCACCACAGAGGCACAGAGTCACGGAGAAAGGCGGGGGGTGGTGTTCTTGCCCTCTCGGTGTCTCTGTGCCTCTGTGGTGAATTGTCTTTGGATTTCCGTCCTAGGACGCGGCGAAAGACGCCACCCCTCGCGGATCAGGGCGAGGGCTTGCCGACGTGGACTTCCCAGAACATGCGAACGCCCCCCGCGGTGTCCGCGTGGCCGCACTCGGGGCAGCGGACGGGCTCGTCGGCGGGCGTCGCGGTGGTGACCTCGAGCGCGTACTCGCACGCGGGGCAGAGGCCGGGGGCCTTGGCCGCGAGCTTGTTCTTTGCCGCGCGAGTAGAGGCGTTCAAAGACAATGCTACGAGAACCCCCAGCAGAACAGCGGTGGTGCCGAAGCCCGAAGGCGCTCCGACCTGGGGAATCAGGAGAATCACCAGCACGAGAATCAACAGGATCTGGATCGTGGTCCAGGTCACCAACACCCGTCGGAGCGTCGGCGGCCGACGCCGGGCGATGCTCTCGGGCGATATCTCGCGGTGGGTGCTCACAGGGCGATTCTAACAGGGTGAAAGGCTCTGTTCGGGGAGGGGAGAGGCCGCATCGGCCGCCGACACGCCCGGGTCTGCTCCCGACGTGCCGGGGTCGGTTCCCGACCTGCCAAGGTCGGCTCTCGACGGCCCGGCGTCGGTTCCCGACGTGCCGGGGTCTCCTTTCGACGGCCCGTCGTCGGTCCTCAACCTGCCAGCGTCGATGGCCGACGCGGGCGTTGATCATCGCCGAGGACGCCCGAGAACTATTCATTTGGGGAGGGGGCGGAAGGGCCTTGGCGCGGCACAAACATGAGCCAGATAAATTCGCAAGTTCGCGGGATGAAAGAAACGACGCTTGAGGCAACGTGTGCAATGTTGCAAGCGAACCCTCTGGAGATACCACATGCCGATTCTTCCTGATTCCAAACTCGAACAAATTCAGTTCTGCGAAACACACAATCCGATCTGGGCCCAGCAGGGGGCGGCCATTGGTTTGACCAGCGCCCAAGTCGCCGGGCTGGCCACGCTGACCACGGCGGCCCGCGCGAGCTATTCGGCGGCCCAGACCGCGCGGCAGGCGTCCAAGGGGGCGACCACGACGTTCCACAACAACACGCGGTCCATGCGCGAGGTGGCTTCCGACCTCATCGCGGTGATCAAGGCGTACGCCGAGAGCAAGAACGACCCCAACGTGTACGGGCTCGCCCAGATCCCGCCGCCCTCGCCCCCGACCCCGGCCACCGCCCCCTCGCAGCCGACGAGCTTCGCGGTCACGATCGAGCCGACGGGGGCCCTCACGCTGAGCTTTGAGAGCGAGAACTCCGCCGCGAGCACGGGTGGGTTCTTCACCGTTCAAAGAAGGCTCGGGGCGGGCGGGCCGTACCTGACCATCGGCGGCACCCCGGGCGTGGGCGGCGGGGGCCGCCGGACGACCTTTACGGATGACACCCTCCCCGCCGGCACCGCGACCGTCTCGTACGTCGTGACGCCCCGGCGCGGGACGCTCGTGGGCGTGTCGAGCGAAGCGGTGAACGTGACGTTCGGGATTGGTGGCCCGCAGGCGACCAACGCCACGCTGCAACTCGCCGCGTAAGCGCTGAAACCTGAGCACCCTTGGCGAGAGGGCTCCGATGAGCGGCACGCACGTCCTCCTCGGAGCCTTCTTTCGCCCCCACCGCCCCCACCCCCACCCCCACCCCGACAACCCTTCTGCTCTGTGCCTCTGAGCCTCTGTGGTGAGTCTCGTTACGGGCACCCCGCCTCGAACGCCTCCACAAACCCGTCGTAGTCGAAGAAGTCGGTGAACCCATCGCGGTTGAAGTCCGCGAAGGGGGTCCCCGTCTCGTACGCCTCGACGTACCCGTCGTAGTCGAAGAAATCGACGAACCCGTCGGCGTTGAAGTCCGCGCGGCACGCGGCATCGATCCGGGCCGTCGCGGTGGTCGAGAGGCCGTGGGCGTCGGTCACGGTGTACTGGAAGAGCCAGAAGAAGACATCGCCAACATCCCCGTGCCCCTCGATGCGGGCCGAAGCGGGGGCGCAGTCCAGGATCGGGGGCTCGGGGTGGGCGTGGTCATCGTGCCGGAGGATGACATCCCACCGGCAGGAGAGCTGGGCCGGCGGGTGCTCGGCGTCGTTCACGGTGGCGGTGAGCGGGACCTGCTGCGGGGCGGTGTCGTTGAAGACCGAGCCATCGACCGGGCTCACGATCTGGATGACGGGGGGCGTGTTGTTGGGGGAGATGATCGTCGTGGCCGCCCCGACCTGCCCGAGGCCGTCGATGACGTAGAGGACCGGGTCAAACCGCTGCGGGGACGTGTTGTTCAGCGGCTGGGCCAGCACGCGGAGCTCGGCCGCCGAGATGAAGTTGGCCGAGCCGCCGGGGTTGCCGCGGAGGCGGATCCCCGTGCCCGTCCGCGCGTCAAAGCTCACGAGGAAGGCTTCGAAGTTGACGCCGTTGTTGCCGAAGTACGACGGACGGAAGACAAGGCCCGGGGCCTGCCGCCAGACGCCGTCGGTCCCGCGAACTTCGACCCGCCGCGAATCAAACCAGCCCCCGTCGAAGAAGTGGATCCCCTCCTGGAAGATCAGGCCGGTGAATGTCCACGCCTCGGGGAAGGTCCAGCCGATCCAGTCGTCCCCGCTGCCGTCGGGCGTGTTCTGGTCGCCGAAGTGGAAGGTGTCGTACTGGAGGAAGCTGTTGTTGCCGCCCACCGGTGGGTAAAAGCCATCGCGGAGGATCTCGGGGTCGCGGTTGCCGCCCCCCTGCGGGCCGGGGGGTGAGAATTCGTTGACGCGGGCGATGAAGGTGCCGCCCGCGGTGATGTCGCGGGCGCCGGTGTACGTGTGCGTGGGGTTGGCTTCGGTGCTGAAGGAGCCGTCGCCGAAATCCCAGAAGTAAGAGACCGGCAGGCCCTCGGGGTCGCGGCTCCCCGCGCTCGAGAAGGACACGGTGAGGGGGAGCGGGCCGAAGCGCGGCGTTGCGGCGATGGCCGCGACGGGCGGGCCGTCCGTGCCGTAGGAGATCCGCCGGAGGTTCGCGTTGCCGACCTGGTCGTAGGCGATGTAATAGAGCCAGCCGTCGGGGCTCTGGGCGAGACAGACGACCGAGCCCGCGGTGGTCTGGAAGGTGCGCGTGTCGACGAGGCGGTCGGCGGCGTCGAAGGTCATCGCGAGGATCCGCCCGCCGACAAAGTCCGCGGCGTAGTACCGGTCGCGCCATTCGGTGGGGAAGGACCCGCCCGTTCCTCCGCTGCTGACCCAGACGCCGCCCGTGACCGAGTCTCCGGGGAAGGCGACGCCCGCGACGGGCGAGCCGGGCGCGGTGATGTCGATCTCGGCGGCGTTGTTGCCGTTGTAGATGCCCACGCGCGTGGCGCCGCCGTGCCCGTACTCCATCGCGGGACGCGTGTGCTCGAAGCGCGGGATGCTCGCGGGGACCTGCAAGCCCGGGTTGCACGGGTTGGGCCACGACGGGGCCGCGAGGGTGTCCTGCACGATCAGGTCGCGGAAGCGGAAGTACTGGTCGGCGCACTGGGCCGGGAAGAGCGGGTTGAGGGCGCTGCGATTGAACGGGGAAGCCGCGACATACCCGACCGTGGATGGCGTCAGGCCTTCAAAGAGCGGCCAGCCGCAGTTCTGTCCCCCGCTCCGGATCACGTTGATCTCTTCGCGCAGGAACCACCCCACATCGCCGACGTAGAGCGTGCCCGGCCCCGCGCCGCTCCCGCCCGTGCCCGGACGCACACTCCAGCGGAAGGGATTGCGGAACCCAAGAGCCCAGACGCGGGAGCGGGCCGAGCGCGGGCTCGCCGCGTTGTAGTACGGGTTGCCCGGCATGCCGTTGCCCGTGGCGGGATCAATCCGCAGGATCTTGCCCGCGAGCGAATCGGGGAGCTGGGACCGGAACGCACCGACGTTCTCCGCTTGCGTGATGATGCCGTCCGCGAGCGCGGTGTTGCTCGAACCGTTCCGCGGCCCACCGTTATCGACCTCCTCGTAGCTCGCGCCGTCCCCCGCGCCCACGAGCAGCGAGCCGTCGCCTCCGAACGCGACGGTGCCGATGTGGTGCGACTGGTGTGCGCACGGGATGCCCGTCGACATCGTCTCGCCGATCAGCACGAGGCGCGTGTCGGCGTGCGCGTGCAGTTGGCCGTCGTGCTCCTCGCAGGTGTATCGCGTGAGGCGGCCGATCGTGTCGCGGAAGTACTCGTCGGTCGTCGGGCTGTACTGCGGCGTGCCGAAGTAACGAAGGTGGTGGTAGTCGACGGTGTAGAGCAGGTAGATGTGCCCGTTGGTCGCGAAATTGGGGTCCAGCGCGAAACCGAGCAGGCCAAGGTCGCGCCAGTCGCCAACTTCCTGCGAGATGTCGATCACCGGCTCGGGGTCGCGGACGCCGTTGACCACGCGCCAGACGCGCCCGCCTTTCTCCCAGACGAAAGCTTTGCCGCTCGCGTCGAACGTGACGCCGACGGCCTGGTTCCATCCGCCGACGACGATCTGGTCGACGAACCCGGGGGGCACGTCCGCGACGGCGGGCATTCCACAGGCCAACGCCGCGCTCAGGCACACAACGCTTCGAATTCTCATCGCACACTCCGGGTGGGCACTCGCCCGCGTCGTCAGCATACCCGAAGCGGGGCATTTCACGAACAAAAAGCGCTTCCGACGGGCCACATCATGGTCCGTGAAACGCTCGCTTCGAATTGGAACCGTGTTTCAAGCCGCCGTCGGCCCTTTGGGCTCGTCAAGCTTGGGATCCGCCCGCATGAAGAGCGGGTCACCCTTCTTGATCTCGCTTCCGGGCTGAAGCCGGTGTTCACCGCCGAACGCCGCCAGATCGACGAGTTTGGTGCCGGGCTTTGGAGCACAGCCCCAGAGCGCCCAGAACTCGGCCATCTTCGTCGGCATGGCGGGGCTGAGCAGGACGGAAGCGACGCGGATCGCTTCGGCGCAGTTGTAGAGGATCAGGCCCAGGCGATCCTTGAGCGCCGGGTTTGCCTCCACCTGCTTGGCGAGCTTGAACGGAGCCGTTTCGTTGATGTAGAGGTCGACCGAGCGGATGATCGCGATGGCGGCCGAAAGAGCTTCGGAGACATCGACGTACCCGACCGCGCGGACAACGTTCTCGGTCGCCGTGGCGCAGATGCTGCCTCCCGGCCAGTCGTGCCCGGTCCACATCTCGCCCTCGGGCGTGGGGACGGGCTCAGGGACGACCCCGCCGAAGTACTTCTCGATCATGTTGCCCACGCGGCTCGCGCAGTTGCCGAAGCTGTTGGCGAGATCCGTGTTGTACACCTCGACGAACTTCGCGTAGCTGAAGTCCGCGTCGGTGTTCCCCGTCGGCCCCTGCGTGAGGAGGTACCACCGCACCGCATCGACGCTGTAACGCTCCGCGTACGCGCCGAGCACCGCGAGGTCGACGAAGTTGCCGAGGCTTTTGGACATCTTCTTTCCGTCACGCACCCAGTAGCTGTGGACGTAGACGGTGCCAGGGAGCGGCTCGCTCAGAGCCATCAGCAAGCACGGCCAGATCACCGCGTGGAACCACAGGATGTCCTTGGCCATCGTGTGGACCTTCGCCGGCCAGAACTTCCGCCGGTCGGGGGTGTCGACCACGGTGAGGTAATTGAAGAGCGCGTCGATCCAGACGTAGATCCGGTGCGACGGGTCATCGGGCATCAGGATGCCCCACTGGGTCGTCGGGTCGCTCGTCACCGCGCGGCTGATGGGGATGTCGGAGAGCCCGTCACGCAAGCGGCCCAGCACTTCGTTGCGGCGCGAGACGGGGAGGATGAAGGTGGGGTTGGCTTCGATGTGGGCTTTGAGGCGGTCCTGATAGGCGGACAACCGGAAGAAGTAGTTCTTTTCGGTCCGCTTCTCGAGGGGTTTGCCGGTCACGGGGCTGGTGAACGGCCCGTGGGGGCTCGACGAAGCGACGGATTCGGTGAGGTATTCCTCTTGAGAGGGGTCCCACCAGCCGGTGTAGTCGCCGAGGTAGACGTCCCCGTGGGCTTTGAGCTTGCGGATGTATGCCAGGACGTGGGCTTTGTGCCGCTCTTCGGTCGTGCGGATGAAGTCGTCGTGCGAAGCGTGGATGAACGCGAAAGCCTTCTTGAACTGCTCGGCGTTGTGGTCCGCCCACTGAATGGGCGTCATGTTGTGGGCCGCGGCCGAGGTCACGACCTTGTCGGCGTGCTCATCCGTCCCGGTCAGGAAAAAGACGTCGGAAGGGTCCCCGCCGATCAGCCGCTCGTACCTGGCCATGCAGTCCCCGATGAGCGTGGTGAAGCAGTGCCCGATGTGGGGCCGGTCGTTGACGTAGTAGATGGGGGTCGTGATATAGGAACTCATCGAGGGAGTGTAGGTCCAATCCCAGGCCGCGATACCGAGCAAAGTTCAGCATAAATCCGACCAAAGAACGTAAATCGCGAGGCGAGGGTCGAGCCATCCGACCTAGAGTTCCGCCTCGGACGTACCCGTGAGCACGGAGAGCCCTCATGTCCCAGTCAACCGCCACGACACCCCGCGTCAAGCCATCCCTGGTCATCGGCGTGCTCAGCTTGGCGGCCCTCGCCGGCATGGCGGCCCCCGCGCTCGCACAGAACGCTCTCGGCGACGGGCGCGGCCTCAAGCGGGACATCCGAACCCACCCCCAGATCGACCAGCCCAAGGGCGGGCGCGACTTCGCGGCCGAGGTGCGCTTTCGCAATTCGATCGTGACGGGCGGGGCGCCGGGCGGGCTCTCGTTCCGCGGGAACACTCCGTACGCGTCCCCCGATCGATTCCGCGGCACGACCGGCGGTGACGACCTCTACGCCTTCCGTCGCGATTCGTTCTACTCCGGCCTCGCCGGACAGGGGATCCGCGGGACCGAAGCCCTGCAGTACCAGTTCGCGATGACGACCGGGTCATCCGTGCCGCGCTCGGTGGTGGGAAGCCTCGGTGTGCCGCGGATCGGCGAATCGGGCGTGACCATCGCCCGCGACACGCGCCCACGCGACGAGGTCGCCGGTGCCGATTGGATCCGCTCGACGGCTTCGTACTCCTCGTCACGCGCGCTGCGGCCCACGGCGCTGGGTGAGCGGCCCCGTGATGAATCCTCCTATTACCGGCTGATGTCTTCGCCGCTGCTCGGGCTTCGCGTGCAGAAGGTGAACAACCCCAGCAACCGGTCCGCTCTTCCCGGAGCCGAGGAAACGCGTGCGAACACTTCCGATTCCTCCAAGCCGATCGACCGTTCGGTCAACAACTCGATCAACAATTCGGTCGACAAGCCCAAAGCGGACTATTCCACCGCGTACGACACGCTGACCGAGCGGCTGAAGTCATGGAAGAAGCCGGGCGAAGAAAGCACGCCGCCCAAGCCCGCTCCTGCCGCCAAGCCCGCCGACAGCCAGGCCGATCCCGCGGCCAACCCGGCGGAAGCCGAGCCTTGGGAGCGCCGCATCGAAGCTCTCCGCCGCCACCTGCTCGGCCTGCCCGCGCGCGAGGTCGCCGACAAGGAGAAGGACAAGCTCACCGAGGACGACGCGGTCTCGCAGCTCAACCCGCTGACGCTCAAGATGATCCGCGACAGCAAGATGAACGTGCCCAAGCTGCTCGAGGTGCCCGACGCGCGGGCTTCGCTTCCGATCTACGCCCGCGCGATGGCCGGGGGTCAGCAGGCCCTCGCGGAGAAGCGCTACTTCGACGCCGAGGACCGGTTCAGCCGCGCTCTGGCCGCCCGTCAGCGCGATCCTTCGGCCCAGGCGGGCCGGCTTCACGCGCAGCTCGGAGCGGGCATGTACCTGTCGGCGTCGGTCAATCTGCGCGAGCTTCTCGTCGTCAGCCCCGAGACGGCGGTTTCGACGTACGACCCCGCGCTGCTCCCCGACTCCGCGCGGATGGCGGAGATCATCTCGACGCTTCGCACACGGCTGAAGGGCACGCAGTACGCGGATGCTCTGGCGATGTCGCTCGGTGTTCGCGATGTTGGATTCATGCTCGCGTACGTCGGGTTCCATGCGAACGATCAGGCCGCGGTCCGCGAGGGCCTCGCGGCGGTCGAGGCGCTCCCCGCGGAAAGCGATGACGACAAGCTTGCGGGCCGGATCGAGCGATACCTCCGTGCCGTCTGGCTTGATCAGATGCCAACCGAAATGCCCCCGGCACCCGAAGCCGAGCCGGCCAAGCCCGCGGACGAAGCCGCCGAAACCAAGCCCGAAGCCGCGCCCGTCAAGTGATCCGCACACCAACGCAACCGTTCCTACTTCACCACGCATGACCATCGCACCAGGCACTACCGCTTCCGACCCAGCCAAGCCCGCCGCATCCCGAAGCGGCGCGATGATGTCGATCACCGACTTCCTGACCGACGGCTCGCTGGTGCAGCTTTGCGATGAGCTCTCTCGGCTCATGGGAGTCGAGGTTCAGCTTCGCGACGCGCAGGGCCGCCGCATCATCAAGCCCGAGGACGCCTCGGCTCTCTGGGCCGTGGTTGACGACCGCGACACCGCCAAGTCCGCTGGCGGGATGAGCTTCCCGCTTCGCGTCGGCGGCGAGCGCATCGGGTCGCTCGCGGTCCGCGAGGGTGAGCCGCACCTGCCCCGCGACGCCCGATCGACGCTCGAACGCGTGCTCGGATACCTCGCCGGCACCAGCGCCGAGCTTTGCGAGCACGAACGCGAGGTTCAGCACAAGGTCAAGGAGCTCGGCGCCCTCTTCCGGCTGACCTCCCTGCTCGCGCAGGCCTCGGGTATGCAGCGCGTCCTCGAGGTCGCGCTCGAAGCCGCGATCGACGTTCTCGAAATGGACGCGGGATCCATCATGCTCCTCAAGGAGGACGCCGACGGCGTCGTCGGCGACAGCAACGAAGAGGATCTTTCCCTTTCGACCAGCCGCAACCTCTCCAAAGCATGGCTTGAGTGGCCGCAGCCCCTCTCCAAGGACCGCCTCTTTGACCGCATGGCTCTCGGTGGCGAAGTCGTCGCTTCGGAAGAGCTCCAGTCCGATCCGCGCGTGCAGATCCCAGACAAAGCCGCCGAGGAAGGGCTTGTCGCCGCGCTCCACGCCGGCCTGATCTTCCAGAACCGACCGCTCGGCGTTCTTCGTCTTTACGCCCGTGAAAAGCGGACCTTTGGTGAGTTCGAGCGTCGCCTGGTCCGCTCGATCGCGCAGCAAGCGGCCGTCGCGGTGCAGCAGGCTCGCCTGCTCCGCCTTGGCGAAGAGGAACGGCGCATCCAGCGTCAGCTTGAGCTCGCGGCCGACGTTCAGCGGCGCATGCTTCCCTCGCGCCTGCCGCAGCTCAAGGGTGTCGATCTCTCCGCGCGGTACGTTCCGAGCTTTGAGCTTGGCGGCGACTTCTACGACTTCATCGAGCTTCACGGGAATCTCGGCGTGGTAGTGGGGGACGTCGTCGGCAAGGGTGTTGCCGCGGCGTTGCTGATGGCTTCGGTGCGTTCGGCGCTCCGGGCCCACGCGCAGGAGGTCTACGACCTTGACGCGGTGGTCTCGAAGGTGAACCAGGCGCTCTGCCGCGACACCCTCGACAACGAGTTCGCCACGCTCTGGTACGGCGTGCTCGATCCCATCACGCTCCGACTGACCTACTGCTGCGCCGGGCACGATCCGACGCTTGTGGTTCGGGTTCCGACGCACCGAGCCCCCTCCCCCGCGGACATCGACGAGCTTTCCGTCGGCGGGATGGTCCTGGGGATCGACCGCTCGCAGCGGTACCAGCGGGCCGTCTACGACATGCAGCCACGCGACGTCATGATCGCCTACACCGACGGGGTCACCGACGCGACCAATTTCAGCGGCGAAAAATTCGGAAAGAAGCGGCTCCGAGCGTCGGTGCTTGCGATCCTCGCGGCCGAGCCCGAAGCGACAGCCGCCCGCATCCTGGATCTGCTTCACTGGGAAGTGCGCCGGTTCACCGGCCTCTCAAGCCGCGCCGACGACGAGACCCTCGTCGTCATGCGTGTCGGCATGCCCTAAGCCGCGACGATCACGCCGCACGCGGGCCGTCATCATCCTGATCGGGGAAAAGCAGCTTCCGCAGGTCGTCAAGTTTGCGCTGAGCGTTCTCGATCGCTTCGCCCACGCCGGCGGAGAGATCATCGGTCGTCTGCTCGACCTGCGCGTCGTCGCCCTTGGCTTTGGGATTGAACCGGAGCGGCGCCGGCGTGTCCTCCGGCTCATCGGTCGTCAGTCTCAGCTTCGGCTTGGGCGTGTGCTTCAACGGTCGACTCCTTGCCGAAGGAAAGGCGTACGCCTTCGGCCCTTTAGAGTCGGAATCAGTCAGCCTGTCGGACAGGAGCATGTGAAACCTCGTCGTTGCACGGCCCTCGGGACGCCCGCATATCCGTCGCACACGCTGCGACCGTTGCAAGGGGGCGTCCGCGAAGCCACCGTCTGCATCGACGGAGCCGACGTTGATTCTGGAACCGGGTGCGCGACCGGCCTGTCCGATAAGTACCGCCAGACGCCCTCAGATCGCCTTCAGACGTGCCGAAACCGCCGAAACAAGCGATTTCCACACCGTCTCGGGATCCGGCCGGGCGTCGATCACCAGGTGCCGGGCGGGCTCCGCCGCGGCTTGGTCCAGATAGCTCTGCCGCACCCGCGAGTGGAAATCGTCCCCGCGCTGCTCGATCCGGTCGTCGAAAAGCGTCACAGACGGAGCTCCCGCAGTCGCGGTCGACCGCCGCTTGGTCTTGGGCGCCTGAACGCCGCGCGTCCGTCGCGCTGCGGTTTCCTTGTCGACGTCGAAGATGATGATGAGGTCCGGAAGCCGGCCGCGCGTCGCGGCTTTCCCCACCGCGAGGATGTCCTCGACCGGCACGCCGCCGCCCGCGCCCTGGTACGCGATGGTCGAGCTCAGGAACCGGTCCGCGATGACCACGTGACCTGCGGCCAGCGCCGGCAGGATCCGCTGCTCGACAAGTTGCGCTCTGCTCGCCATGTAGAGGAGCATCTCGCAGTGGAGCGTCATCTCTTCCTTGGTGTGGAGAAGGACCTTGCGAATCTCTTCGCCGATCGCTGTGCCGCCAGGCTCGCGGACTTCGCACACGGTCAGTCCCGCGGCGGCCAACGCGTCAACGAACCGCTTGAGCTGCGTGCTTTTGCCCGAGCCGTCAGCCCCTTCGAACGCGAGGAATCGACCGGCGAAAAGCGACGAGATGGAAGCCAGATCGCTCACGGGGGCGAGTGTAGCCGGGAGGCCGACGGGCCGGTGTTCCGCTCCGCCGGCCCCATCCCGCGCTCAGTCCACCATCCCGAAAAACAGCCCGCACGCGAGCAACGCCAGCACGATCGACGTCACCACCATGTACACCCGGTCCCCCTCGATCACGAACCCCACCAGGGCAAATCCGACGCGGATCACGGGCGTCGCGATCAGCACCAGCACCCCCAGAGCCATCAGCCCGGCCGGCTCGAGATTTCCCGCCGCCGCCAGCACGCCCCGAGGCGAGTTCAGCCCCTCCGCGACACCCGCGAACGGCTTGAGCGGTGCCCGAGGGTCATCCCGGCCCAGCGCGATCATCAGCCCGAGCCCGCACAGCGCCGCCGAGACGCACACGCCCGCGACCATGACGTTCGCAAGCCAGCGATTGACCGAGCTGATCTTCGGCTTGGCTTCCATCAGACCTCCCCCCGGATCGCCCGAAGCACCAGCTGCACGCCCGACGCCGCCACCGTCACCGCGAAGATGATCCGAAGCCAGCGCACCCGCGCCCGCGCCAAAACCTTTGACCCGATCAACGCTCCGGCCATCGCTCCAAGCGCGACCGGCGCGCAAAGCGTGGGCTCAAGCTGGCCGCGGTGCAGGTACACCCCCGCCGAAGCCGCCGCCGTCACCCCGATCATGAAGTTGCTTGTCGTCGTGCTCACTTTGAACGGCAACCGCATCAGCCGGTCCATCGCGAGCACCTTCACCACTCCCGACCCGATGCCCACCACCGCCGACAGGATTCCGGCGAAGAGCATCACCGCGAACGCGCCCGGCACGTTCCGCACCCGGTACGCGACCGGCCCCTGGGGCGTCGGATAAGACCCGTCCAGGCGAAGCTTCGTCGCCAGTGGATCCGGCGCCTCGCCCGGTTTGCTCGGCTTGGGTTCCTTGGTCGCGTTCCACGCGGACCAGAAAAGCACCGCCGAGAAGATGTAGACAATGATGTCCGCCCGCAGGAACCCAGCGACATACGCCCCGAGCAGCGCCCCGGCGGTCGTCGCGACCTCGAGCAGCATCGCAATGCGGGTGTTCGTGTACCCCTCCCGGACGTACGCCGCGGCCGCGCCCGTGCTCGTCGAGATCACCGCGACCAGCGACGCTCCGATCGCGTACTTGAGGTCCACGCCGAACGCCAACACAAGCATCGGGATGACCACCACGCCGCCGCCCAGGCCCGTGAGCGCCCCGAGGCACCCGGCGGCCATCGACCCCGCGAACACCAGGATGGTGAACGTCGCCGGGTTCATTCTTTGCGCATCCTGAGCGGTCTCTTCACGGAGGGCCTCCAACCATCACACCCAGCGTACACCCGGAGCCACGACCATGCGCCCCATCGCCGCCGCCATTGCCTTCCTTCCCGCTTCCCTGCTCGCGGCGGACGTTTCGTTGATCGCGACGATCACCATCCCCGCCGGAGCATCGGATCTGTCCGGGCTCACCGACATCCTCGCGTCGGATGTTCCGCACAACCGGCTGGGCGGGTTTGGGTCCGCGATCGACCGGATCAAGGACGACGAGTACATCCTCCTGCCCGATCGTGGCCCTCGCGACGGTGGGACGGCCTACCAGTGCCGGTTTCAGATCGCCACGATCAAGCCGTCCTCGCCGGGCGCTCGGGACTGGTCCTTCACGCTCACCAAGACCGTCATGCTCACCGATGAGTCGGGACGTCCCTTCATCGGGGCGACCGGCGCGTACAAGCCCTCCGGGCCCGAAGACGGGAGCGAGGACCTCCGCCTCGATCCAGAGGGCGTCCGCGTCGGACCGGGCGGCACGATCTACATCTCCGACGAGTACGGGCCTCATGTGCTCGCTTTCTCGCCCGCGGGCAAGCTCCTGAAGCGTCTCGCCGTGCCGAGCGCGTACCACCCCAAAGCCCGCGGCGGCTTGGAAGAGGATGAACTCCCCCCGCTCAACACGCGCGGCCGTCAGCCCAACCGAGGGTTCGAGGGGCTTGCGATCACGGCACCGGGCGAGGTGCTCGCATTCCTTCAGGGCCCGCTGATCCAGGACCACGCGCTGGATGACGCCAACGAGCGCATCGGGCGGTTCATCCGCGTGCTCCACCTCTCGACCTCGGACAAGAAGGACCCGGTGCCGCTCGAGTGGGTCTACCCGCTGACGAGCCCGCAGTTTGGCACCAATGAGCTGCTCGCGGTGACCGGCGAGGTCTTTCTCGCCATCGAACGCGACAGCAAGGAAGCCGACAAGACCAAAGCCAAGCGGATCACGAAGGTTGATTTCTCGGGCGCAACCAACGTCGCGGGTGTCGGCGAACTCCCGCCGCTGAAGCTTCCGCCGGAGATCAAGCCCGGCTCGGTGACGACGCTGATCGATCTGCTCGACCCGCGATTCAAGCTCAACACCGCCGAGCGGCCGATCCCCGCGAAGATCGAAGGCCTCGCTTTCGGGCCCGATCAACCCGACGGCAAGCGGACGCTCCTGGTCACGACCGACAACGACTTCAAAGCCGGCGAAGACTCGCAGATCTGGGTCTTCGCAATCGACGCTTCGGACCTTGCGGCGGACGCGACCAAGCAAGCGGCACGCTGACTGCGGGTTTTGCCGTCACGTTCGCTTCGCGCGAGGCCGGAATCCGCACTCCGGGCACGACGCTTCCGCGTCGATCCCCGACCGGTCGTACCCGCATTTTCCGCAGAACCCCGGCCGCGATCGGTACCGGGCCCTCCGCCCCCACACGATGAACCCCGCTCCGGTCAGCATGACGAGCGCGCTGACCGGCAGCAGATTCACGATCATGAACCCTTGGGCGCGGTTCGACCCCGGCGAGCGGTAGAAGAGGTACCCAAGCGGCCCGCTGTCGGCTGGCTTGTACCAGAGGTCGAGGTTCATCCCCGTCCACGCGAAGCTGCCTTCCCACGACCACGAAGCGGTGGGGCGGTCGGGCTTCCATGTGATGCAGAGCGTGCCCGCGGGGATAACGACATACCGACGCGGCGGCTGCTTGGCCGCGAGAAGCCAGAACCCCGACGCGAGATAGACCGCGAAGACCGCAGCGCCCACGCCGACGATCCCCAAGCCCAGCCATCGTCTTACACGTCCGCGTCCCATCTTCTCCTTCAGAGCCCGACGCGCCAGCGAGGGTGAATCGGCCCAAGTCGCCCGAAAAACTCAGGCTTTCGGCGGCACGACAGTCTGCCTCGTCACGTCGCGAACACTGCTACCGCATTCCGGGCAAGGGGTTTCAGCGGCGAGGCCTGAGCGGTCGTAGCGGCACGCAAGACAGACTCCGGGCTGTGCTCGATCGCCCATTCTTCCCCAGAGTGCCAGGAAACCTCCCACGCCAAGGGCTCCGAACACGGTCGGCCAAACGGCGAAGATCACCTCGACACGATCTAGCGGCCCGCCGACTGGCCACGGGTCGACGCGGATCGCGAGTATTGCGGTCGAGATCGGCCTCGAATCTCCGTGTTGTGGAAGCCAAAAGAAGCCGTCGTCTGCGGTTCGATAACCCAAGAAGGAAATCGTGTCCGACTGGCGGGAATTCCACCCGATGTGAGTGCATTCAGCGTCGATGCTGATCCACCATGATGTTGAACTCGCCGACCAGGACCGAGTCGTGAAAAAGGAGAAAAGCGCAATTGCCGCGATCGCCAAGCCCGTCATGACCAGTGCCCACCCCGCGACTCGTCGCTTCCGGCCTGACGTCGGTCGCTTTGGCGAACGTGCGAGCCTCACTCCGCTTCTCCCTCGCTGGCGCGTCGGGCTCTGGAGCCGCACTCGGGACAGGGTGTCGCCGGTGGCAGGCCATTCAAGTTGTAGCCGCATGCCGGGCAACTGCCGGCTTGCGCGAGCTTTCGCGCCCAACGGCCGTTGACAACGAAGCTCGCACCCGCAATCAGAAAGCTCAGACCAAAGGGCCAGAGCAGGACCCTTGCACGCCAAGCTCTTAACTGACCTCGGGTTGAATCTGTCCAAGTGATCAGCCGGAATACTCCGATGTCAAACGCGGCAGGTGGATCTTTGTCATCCAGCTTCCAGGAGAGCGGACGTTCAGCTTTGAAAAGGCCTTTCGGCGGCCAATACCCTGTGAGTCTGCGGTTGGATTGCATGGCCTGGGACCAGCCTAAGCCCGCGGTTCCGCCCTCAAACCATATCCAGGTATCGTTCCATTCTTGCCGCCACTCATACCAACGCATTGCGAAGGTCACCGACGCGAACACAAGGCCGATGGAAACGAGGCTCCATCCCGCGACTCGTCGCTTCCGGCCTGACGTCGGTCGCTTTAGCGAACTTGCGAGCGTCACTCCGCTTCTTCCTCGCTGGCGCGTCGGGCTCTGAAAATCAGGGCGCGTATCGCTTCACGACCACCGTGTCGTTCTGCCCGCCGAACCCGAACGAGTTCGAGAAGCAGACATCCACGCCGCCCGCACCGTTCAGGTCGCGCGACTTGTTCGGCACGTAGTCAAGGTCGCAGTCGGGGTCCGGCGTCTGCAGGTTCATCGTCGGCGGGACCTTGCCGGTCTGGATCGCCAGGACGCACGTGATGAGCTCGACCGCGCCGGCGGCTTGGATCAGGTGGCCCATCATGCTCTTGATCGAGCTGAAGGGGACCTTGGAAGCCATCGAGCCGAAGACGCCTTTGACCGCGAGCGTCTCGATCTTGTCGTTTTCCTTCGTGCCCGTGCCGTGGGCGGAGATGTAGTGCACCGGCGGGCGGCCGTCGGCTCCGGGCTCGCGCGGGTTGATCCCCGCTTGCCGGAGAGCTTGGCTCATCGCGGCGATCGCACCCTTGCCCTCGGTCTGAATGTCGGTGATGCGGAACGCATCCGCCGACGAGCCGTACCCGACGACCTCGGCAAGAATGTTCGCACCGCGCCGCTTGGCGTGCTCGAGTTCCTCGAGCACGAGGATCCCCGCGCCCTCGCCCATCACGAACCCGTCGCGGGTCTGGTCGAAGGGTCGAGCGGCGGACGTGGGCGTGTCGCGACGCTGGCTCATCGCGGTGAGGCGGATGAACCCGGTCATGCCGAGCGGGTGGATCATCGTGTGAGCGCCGCCCGCGAGCATGCCCGGGGCATCGCCGCGGCGGATGATCTCGAACGCTTCCCCGATCGCTTGCGTGCTCGCGGCGCACGCCGTCATGCAGTTGAAAGCCGGCCCCATGCACCCCAGCGCCGAAGCGACGTAGGAGACCGTCATGTTGGGCTCCTGCTCGATCTCGCGGACGGCGGACATCGCTTTGTCCGCGTGCGCCGCCCAGGCTTTCCCGTCGACGGTCTTGGTTTCCTTGTTCCACGAAGCAAGGTGCGTGGCGACGTAGTTCTCGAAATCAAGCGAGCCTTCGCCCGCCCCGAGGTACACGCCGAATTCCGACGGGTCGGCAAGTCCGCTTTGCGAAGCCGTGTCGAGGCCGGCCTGTTTCCAGGCTTTGGTCGCCGCGGCGAGAGCGTACTGCGTGCTCAGGCCCGCGCGGGTGTAATACCCGCCGCTATCTTCGACGTGGTCGGTGAGCTTGAAGTCGCGCACCTCCGCGGCGAAGTTCGTCGGGAAGGTCGCCGCTTGGTAACGCGTGACCGGGCCGATGCCCGAGTCCCCCGCGAGAAGACGGGCCCAGACCGTTTCAAGGTCCGCGCCGAGCGGCGTGACCCAACCCATGCCCGTGATGACAACCCGACGAGACGCCATGCCAAGCTCCGAAGGCCATCCCCGTCCGGGCGGGCCCGCTGTTCCGATCCCGATCACGAACGGTCGTCAAAGTCCACGCCGCCGTCGTGCCCGCCGTCCTGCGCATCGTCGTGGAAGTCCTCGCCGCGCTCGGCCCGGATCTTGTCCACGTTGAGCACCCGCACCAGACCGTCCGTCAGACGACGGCCGGCGAAGTTGGTGATGAGGCCGAGCGTGAGGTCGGACGCTTTAAGCTGGGCCCGCAAAGCCGCGCGGTCGCCGCTCGACACGTCCCGGAACTCGCACATCACTTCGAGGACGAACTTCCCGTCGATGACGAAGTCGGTGATGATCTGGCCCACCGTCGCGTCCTTGTAGCGGACGGGGTAGGACCGGGCGACCTCGAAGGGGATGCCCTGAGCCGTGAACTCGTGCTTGAGGGCTTCGATGTAGACGCTTTCGGCGTATCCGGGCCCGAGGTTCATATGCACATCGCGTGCGCAGCCGATGACCTTGTGGGACACCGCGGTCAGCGCGGGGTCCAGGTCGGACAGCGGGATGCCGCGACGTTCGCCGCCGCTCCGGCCGCCGCTTTCGCCGCGACCTCCCCCTCCGTACCGGCCGCCTTGGCCGCTCTGGCCGCCGCCTTGGCCACCACCTTGATATCCACCGCGCCCGCGTCCGTAACCGCCTTGGTATTCGCCGCTCATGGGAGGCTCCTGTGAAGATTCGGTCGGAGAAGCCGACGCAAGGCTTCAGACCGCTTTGAGAACAAGGGCGGCGTTCTGGCCGCCGAGGGACGTCGAACAGAGAAGCACATGCCGCAACGCGGCTTTCATGGATGAAGCGGATCCGGCGAGCAAGCCTTCCATCGGCCGCCCTTCGTGGATCCGCGCCGGGATCGTCTGCGTGGAGAGCATCATCGCCGCCACCGCCGTCGCCACGCCGCCCGAACCCGCCCACGAGTTGCCGATGTTCGGCGAAAGCGTGACCAGCGGGATCCGGGAAAGCCGCTCACCGAAGACAAGCTTGAGCGTGTGGCCCTCTCCCTCATCTTCGATCTTGGATCCGGGAGCTTGCGGCACGATCGCGTCGATCTCGTTGGCGGTGATGCCGGCATCACGAAGGGCGCGTTCGATCGCGAACCGGAGCCCGCGATTTTGCACGGCCGTCAGCCCGACGCGCTCCGCCGCGGTCGAATAGGGCGGCCAGCCGCTCTGCGCGGCGCCAAATCCGACGATCTGGGCGTACACCTTCGCGCCGCGGGCTTTGGCCTGGTCCATCGCTTCGACGATCAGGATGCCGCCGGCTTCGCCGGGCACGCCGACGGAACGCGGGTCATAAGGCTTGACCGCCGCCGAGCCCGTCTCGGCGTCGCGGGTCTCTCCGACCTTGCCCGCGAGTTCGGCCCGGAGCAGCCCCATCACGTTGACCTTGCTCTCCGCTCCGCCCGAGAAGCACAGGTCCGCCGCGCCCCGCTCGATCACTCGGCAGCTTTCGCCCAGTGAGAGCAGCCCGCTGGCTTCCCCGCAGGTGATCGTGTTGCTGGGGCCCTCCGCCCCGTGCAGGATCGTGACGTGGCACGCCAGCATGTTCGGCAAGTACTTGAGCATCCAGAGCGGCGGTAGATTGGTCAGCCCGCCCGAACCCCAGCGCTCCAGCGAGAAGACCTCGCCATCCTCGCCCGCCGCGACGGTCGAGGTCGCGAGAGCCCCGGTCAGCTCCTCGGCTTCAGCGGAGATCAGGCCGGCTCCGATCTGGCACCCCATCCGGTCCGGGGCGTACGTCGTCGGCGTGGCTTCTGCCTCGTCCCCAGCGTGAGCCCGCGTGACCAGCTTGGCATCTTCCACCGCAAGCTTGGCCGCCACCACGGCGAGTTCGGTGTCCCGAGCCATCACCTTGACCGCTTTGCGATAGTGCTTGGGCACATGGTCGCGAGCCGAGAACTGCGACACCTCGCCCGCCAGCTTGCATCGGAACGCGGCAGCGTCGAACCGGGTCGTCGGTTTCACCGCCGAGGTTCCAGCAACCAGACCCTCCCACAGCGCGTTCACCCCAAGGCCAAAGGGGGACACGACGCCAAGCCCGGTGATGCCGATGGGTCGATTCATCCAGCCCATCGTATTCCCGCCGTCACCCCCGACCCCGACCGGTTCCAAACCCGCCCTTTCGCGACCGCTGTCGCACCGTCACCCCGGCCAAACACCCCCCTTGGGCGCTGGCTCGGGTTTTCTGCTCCTCGCTCCGTCCGGGCACCGATACACTCCGATCGTGTCCGCCACCCCGAGTGATCCATCCGCCGCTCCCAAGCCTCAGCCGTCCGCGTCCGCTCGCCGGCCGGTGGCTTTCGACCCCGGCTGGCTCTTTCTCATCGCCGGCCTGGCTCTGCTCTCGGCGACGATGCTGATCCCGGCGGTGGATAGCCTGCGCGAAGCCCGCTGGCTCCGCGATCGGGCCCGGATCTTCGAAGAACACCGCTTGCAACGCATCGCCCGACATGAGGAGTTCCTGGCCGCCCTCCGGGAAGAGGACCCGACCCTGAGCCTCGCCCTCGCGGCAAGCCAGCTCAACCAGATCACCGCCGACCGCTCCCCCCTCGACGGCGACCAGCTCGAACAGGCCGCCGGCGGCGCTTCCGTCTTCCCCGCCCTCGAGCCCGACCCGATCGCCCTCCCCCCCAAGCCGGTCATGGACTCGACCCTGCACCGTCTGGTGACGGGCGAAAGGACGCGGAGTTGGGTCATCGCCATCGCCGGCGTCCTCATCCTGATCGGCCTGCTCCCCGCGAGCGTGAACCCGGTGCGGCGCATTGCCGCCACGAACTAGACCTCTGGTTGCCAAGGTCCGCCGGAGGACCAGGAGATGGTGGCACCCGGCCAAAGGTCGCGCAGAACCGCTGATCTGCCTTGCGGATTCGCCAGAATGTTGTATGGTGAGGGCATGAAGACGAGATTCGCCGCCTGCGCCGCTTTGGTTCTCGGCCCCGTCCTTGCGGGCACCGCCGACGCCCAGTCGCTGCGGCTGGTTGAGAACTTGTTGGTTTTCAACGCCTCGAGGGATGGGTCGGTCTTGGTCGGGTCGGAGGCAAACGGCTACGCCACCTCCTGGACCCAGTCCGCAGGTTTCACTTTGGTCCGAGGGAGCAACGGACAGGCAATTTCGGGGTACGCGTCGGTGATTTCAGCGGACGGTGCAGTGGTCGGCGGTGAGACTTGGAACACGCAAGGCCGCGGCTCATTGTTTCGGTGGCAGGGTCCGGGCACCTACGAGAACCTCGGCAACGCCGGCGCGCTCGAGATTCGACCGCTGGGGATCACGGACAACGGGCGGACGATGGTGGGCAACTACCGCGTCTCGGGCGGCGACGGTGCGTTCCGGTGGACACCCGAAACAGGAATCCGGGCCCTGCCGCTGGGGCAGGATGGCGAGGCGGTCGCCATCACGAGTGATGGTCGGACCTATGCAGGTAGTATTTTTTCTGGCGGTCGATCGTACGCGATTGTCGCTACAGAAGGTCAGTCGGTCCTGAACCTTGGTGGGGGCGAATTGGGATCGAATGCGTACAACATGACGTCCGACGGCCGGGCCGTCGTGGGTTTTTGGGGCACGATTGGTGAAGGCGGATGGACTACTGCGACGGCTTGCGTTTGGAGGGATGGAGTCGTCGAGATGCTCGGGAGGCTCTCTGGTTACAACGACAGCATCGCTCATTCGATTTCAGACAATGGCTCGATCATTACCGGGGTCTGCTCGACGATCAGGGGACCTGTCGGAGAGGACGACTTTGTCTGGACGGCGTCCACAGGCATGATCGGGTTTACGGCCTACGCCCATCTGCTTGGGTATGTGACCCCTGCGGACTACACCTACAGCGACGTTGCCGTCACTCGGGACGGGACGATGATGTACGGGCGGTACAACAGATGGGAAGGTGGCCAATTTGTCGGGCATGGTGCGTTCATGATGGCCGTTCCGGTGCCGGCGACAACGTCGATGCTTCTCTTTGGTTTATTGGGATTGCACCGGCGGGTGGCACGACCGCCGTGCGGTCTTCGAGACCTCGGTGGGGCTCCGTTGACTGATGTGGGCGTGATGGAACCGTGAGCGGGGGTGCCACGATCCGCCGCTTCGGCGCATCGTGGAAGGACGTCCGTGCAGCATGAATCGTCGAACCTTCGGGCGTGGTCGCGTGCGGCATGAGCCCACCCCACCCTCCATTCGATCCTCCGCTTCGCAAGCGGCTCCGTCGCCATGAGCACGGCCACAACCTCCGCTTTCTCACGCTCTCGACGTACCGCAGGCTCCCGCTGTTTCTCAGCGCCCCGGATGCCACGCTCGGCGTCCTTCATCACCTCGCGTCGTGCCACGACCATCCACCACCCTCCGAAGCGGAGGGATGGTGGCACTCGGCGACAACACACTCGGTGATCCATCCACGATGCGCCGAAGCGGCGGATCGTGGCACCCCCGCCTGCCGTTATACTCTGCCGATTCCGCAGAACGGGCTCCACCGAACCCCGAGACCAGAGAAGCAGTCGTGCCACCCGCCGTGCTTCCTGCTTTGAGGAAGCATGTCTTCATTCCTTCGTTGGTCTACACAGTCGATGATGCCCAATCATGTTTCTCCAAAGCGAGAATCATGCCACACCGTGTATACCTCGACGAGAGTCGCTCTGGGGCGAGACTCCACGACCTGTGAATACCATCTCACGTGCCCCCTTCCTTCCGTTTCAGCACGCGCCACAAACTCACCCACGCCCGCGAGTTCTCAGCGGTCTTTGCCGCTCGCATGCGCAAGTCCACCGGCCCGCTCGCGGTCTTCGTCCTGCCTTCGGACCGCCCGACGCACCGCCTGGGCCTCTCCGTCGGCCGCGTCGTCGGCAACGCCGTCGTCCGCAACCGCCTCAAACGCATGATCCGCGAAGCTTTCCGCCTGCTTCAGCGCGACATCCCCAAGCTTGACGAAGCGACCGGTTACGACATCGTCGTCTCCGCCAAACCTCACAGCCCGCTTTCGCTCGAGCAGTACCAGACGCTGCTGATGAACGGCATCGCCGCCGCCGACCGCGACCAACGCCGCCGCCGCGAACGAGCCGGCGAAGCGCCAGGTGAGCCATGAGCGACCCCGGCGGCACGCCTCCGACGCACACGCACTTTCCCCCGCTCCCCCTCTGGGCCCGCGCGGGAAACCTCCCCTTCATCGCGATCATCAAGCTCTACCAGTTCACGCTCAGCCCGATCATGGGCCGCCAATGCCGCTTCAGCCCGACCTGTTCGTGGTACGGCCTCGACGCCTACCGCACCCATGGACCCATCAAAGGCACGTGGCTGACGGCTTCTCGCATCCTGCGGTGCAATCCGTTCGTCAAGGGTGGCTACGACCCGGTGCCGCCTCGGTCCTGATGGTCCTCCACCTTCGCACAGTGAGCACTCACTAGCCTGGGTCCGGTCCCGCCCTAGAATAACGGGATGTCCCGCCTCCCCGCCGCCCAACGTCGTGAGCAGTTGCTGGACCGCGCCGCCGAGCTCTTCGCGCAGCACGGGTACGCCCGCGCGACCACCGCCGAGCTCGCCAAGTCCGCCGGAATCACCGAGCCCATCATCTACCGGCATTTCCTGAGCAAGCGCGACCTGTTCATCGCGCTGATCGACCGCTCGGCCGACCGGACGCTCAAGATGTGGGAAGAGCACCTCGCCGGCGCGACCGACCCCGCCGAACGCCTCCGCCGCCTCGTCGGCGACAACCCGATGGTCGGCGATGCGACCCGTGACTCCTACCGCGTGCTCCTGCAAGCCATCACCGAGGTCAACGACGAGCAGATCCACCACGCGGCTTCGCGCCACCTTGGCAATCTTCACGCGTTTCTCCGACGCGAACTCGAGCTCGCCCAGTCCGAGCACAAGGTCAACCCGCGCGTGTCCGCCGACCTGATCGCTTGGCTCCTCATCTACGTCGGTATGGGCTACGGCGTTCTTCACGCCCTCAACATCCCCGGCCACGGCACGGACACGGCGGGCAACCACGTGCAGGACCTGATCAACAAGCTGCTGATCGGCCGGCCGGGCCGCTCCGTCGCCGACCAGATCGACTGACCCTCCGAAAGCCAACGTAGAATGACCGGACGAGCGTCGATCGTTCACGGGAGCAGCGCGTGCACGCGGAGGAGAGTGCGGCACAACTTCAGCAGGACCGCGAGATGCTCACTGCGGCCGCGCGCGGGGATGAGCGGGCCTGGCGGCAGGTCGTCCACCGCTTCAAGCGCCTCGTCTACTCCATCCCGCGCGGATACCGGTTCTCCGAGGAAGCGTGCGACGACATCTTCCAGACGGTCTTCACCGCTCTGGTCCGTGAACTCCCCAGGATCCAGGATGTCCAAGCCGTCCCCAAGTGGCTGATTACCACCACCCACCGGGCCTGCTGGAAAGCCGCTCGAACCGCCCAAACAACCCTGAGCCCCGCCGCGCCCGAGTTGCTCAGTGCCGACCTCGAGCCCGACAAGGTCGAACGCCTGGAACGCCTCCAAACCCTCGAAACCGCCCTGGCGGCCCTCGGGGGGCGGTGCGAAGCCCTGCTTCGCCTGCTTTACCTCGCCCAAGCCGATGTGTCGTACGAGGAGATTAGCTCCCAGCTTGGCATGGCCGTCGGGAGCATCGGGCCCACCCGTACCCGGTGTCTTGCCAAGTTAGCGGAACTCCTCGAATGACCCTGGATGCCTCCCCGGGGCCCCGGGGCAGCAAGTTTCTTGTCGGGTGATGTACGCGCCCGCCGGCACGCCGCTCTTGTCTTCCAGCACGACCGGAGATCCCTGTGAGCCACGACCACGCCCAACCCGTCAGCCCCGAAGAACTCGCGGCCTTCGCCCTGGGCGAGCTTTCTTCGCAGGATGCCCAGCGGGTCCGTCACGCGGTCGAAGCCCAGCCCGGTCTCCAAGCCAAGCTGACGCGGATCCAGTCCGCGGCCGCTCTGCTCCAGACCGGCACGCTTGCCGACCCGCCCGCTTCGACCGTCCAGCGGGCCCTCCGCTTGATGGGTGCCGCTCCGGCCCAAGGCGCGTCCTGGTTCGACCGCGTCGCCGATGTGGTGGCGAGCCTCGTCTTTGACAGCAAAGCCACGCCCACGCTGGCCGGCTTCCGCGGGACGGGGAGCATCGCCACCCGGCACATGACCTTCGATAGCAGCGCGGGCGAGGTGGATCTTGAGATCCGCGCCCCCGGCCCCGGTGCCGTCGCGTTCCAGATCACCGGCCAGATCGCCGCTTCGGGAACCGACCGCGCGACCCGCGTGGGGTTCATCGAGATCGGCTCCACGACCTCCGGCGAAACCTCGATCGACGACCGCGGCCGGTTCCAGTTCGAGGTGGAAGCCGGGGTTTGGGACCTGCGCCTGGCGGTGGGTGAGGAAACCCTCGCCCTCCCGCGACTGATCATCGGATGACCGACGCCCGCACCATCCCCGCCATGGTGGACGCGCTCGACGCACCGACCGTCGAAGCGGTCGCGGCGCTGCTCCCTCCGGGGCCGCAGGCTTCCGGCGTCGTCGCCCAGCTCGCGGACGAAGCCGAGCGGCGGATCATGGCGGATCTCTCCCGGGCCGTGCGTACGACCGCCGCGCTTACAGAACTCGCCGACGCCCACGCTACCCCCGCCGTGCGTGCCCGCGTCCGCCGCGTCGCGGCTCAGGCGCTCACGTACGCCAACCGCTTCGATGAAGCGATGACGATCCTGAGCCAAGCCATGCCGCTCGCCGAAGCGGGCGCCGATGCCGTCGAATCCGGCCGGATCCAGCTCGCCATGCTCCACGTCTTCGCCCGCCAGGGCCGGTTCGACGAAGCTATCGCGTGCGGTCTGCGCGGGCGCGAAGCGTTCGAGCGAGCGGGCGAACGGTCCCTGCTCGGCCGCGCCGAGAACAACCTGGGCATCCTCGAACGCATGCGCGACAAGCCGGCTCACGCCATCGTGCACTTCGAGCGAGCTTCAAAGGAGCTCGCGAACGAACCCCCTCTTCTTGCCCACGTCGAGAACAACCGCGCCGAAGCCCTGCTCGATCTGGACCGGTTCGCGGAAGCGGAAGCCGCGTTCCGCTCCGCCCTCGCCGCGTTCCGCGCCGCCTCCGCCTCTCGCCACGCCGGCATCGTCCTGGGCAACCTCGCCGACCTGGCTTCACGACAGGGACGGCTGCACGAAGCCCTCGCGATGTTCGAAGAAGCCCGCCGAGCGCTCGATGAAGCTTCCGCCCCCGGCGACGCCGCACGCCTCGCGGTCGAGCACGCCGATGTCCTCACCAACCTCGGCATGCTTCCCCTCGCGATCCGCGCGTACGAGCAGGCGATTCCGGTGCTCCAGACGCACAAGATGACAGCCGAAGCCGCACGCGCCGAGCTTGGGCTTGGCCGGGCCCTTGCCAAAGCCGGCAACCAACGGGCCGCGGCGGTCCTTGCTTCCGCCGATGCCGCGTTCAAGGACCTCAAGAACGAATCCGCGCGGGCGAAAGCCCTCGCGCTCCGCGCCGATCTCGCCGCTTCCGCCGGCGACTACGTCCACGCCAAGCAACTGCTCGTCGAAGCTGGGGCTGCTGTTCGCGACCGCCCCGCCGCGCGGGCCTGGGTCGACCTCCTCACCGCCGACGTCCAGCTCCGCTCTGGCGACGCGACGGGCGCCCAAGCAACCGCGGCCCAAGCGAGCGTCATCGCCGAATCCCTTAGCGTCATGCCGCTCGCCGCCGACCTGCTCCAGCTTCGCGGCCGGGCGCTCCGTGTTTCGGGCGACGCTTCGCAAGCCGCCGTTGTCCTGCGCCGCGCGGTCCAGCACGCCGAGCGCTGCCGCGGCGCGCTGCAGACCGACGGGTTTCGGTCCGCTTTCCTCGGCGACCGTGCGGGCATCTGGGAGGAGTGCGCCTCCGCCGTGCTCGACGCCGGCGGAGATGGCGCGGTCGCCGAAGCGTTCACCCTCATCGAGTTGTCCAAGAGCAGGTCGCTCCTTGATGTCCTTTCCGGCGGCGGAGCGGCCCACGCCGACGCCGACGACGCTCTCGCTCGCGAGTACACGCAGATCACCGGCGAGCTCGGCGCGCTCTACGCCAGAGCGCACGACGCTTCGGACGCCGCAAGCCCCGCGATGGAACGCTTGCGGACCGAAATCGCCTCCCGCGAAGCCCGCGCGGAAGCCCTCGTCGTTCGTCTCGGCGCCGCGTCTCGCTACGCCGCTTCCTTCGCGGTCCCGGCGAAGCTGGACGAGGTCGTCGCTTCGATCCCAACCGACGGCGCGGTCGTCGAGTACTTCGCCGAGGGTGACTCGCTTTCCGCGATCGTCATCCAAAGCCGAAGCCGCGGCGGTGCCGTCCTCATCCGCCAGTTCGCCCGCACCCACGCGGTCCGCGACGCGGTCGCCTCGATGATGTTCCAGGTCGGCCGAGCCCTCGCACGCGGCCTCCCCGCCGGCGAACGCGGCGAGCGTCTCGCTCGCGACGCCGAAGCCGAGCTCGACGCCCTCGGAGCCCTCGTTCTTGCGCCGGTCATACAGGCTCTCGCCGGCTGCACCCGCGTGGTGATCGTGCCGACCGGACCGCTTCACGGTGTCCCCTTTCCGGCTCTGTCAACCGGTGGTCGCGGCTCGCTTCGCTTGCTTGAGCGCGTGGAAGTCGCCCTCTCCCCGAGCGTCAGCGTTCTCGAGCGAATCGCTCCGGCGGTTCTCGGACGCGGCGAACTGATCATGGGCGTTTCCGATGAGCGCGCACCCCGGTCCGAGGTCGAAGCTCACGACGTGGCCGATTGCCTCTCCTCGGCGGTGGTCCTGACCGGGCCAGCGGCCACCCGAGAGGCCTTTTTCCAGCGGTCGGGGAGCTGTTCCCACCTTCATCTGGCGTGCCACGCCCGGTTCATCCCGAGCAACCCCGGGGCTTCGGGCCTCAAGCTCTCGGACGGCTGGATCACAGCCCATGAGATCACGCGGGCGTATCTTTCCGGTGCTTCGGTGCTCCTCAGTGGGTGTGACACGGGCCGTGCGGCGGTGTCGGGAGGAGACGAGCAGATGGGTCTGGCGCGAGCGGTTCTTTCGGCGGGTGCTTCGTCGGTGACGACGACGCTCTGGCCGGTGCACGACGCGTCCACAGCGGAATTGATGGGCTCGGCCTATCGGTCCATGACCGGGGCGGATGGGTCGTTCGGGACGATCGGAGCGGCGCTTCAAGCGGCGCAGCGAGAAAAGATGAAGTCGGGCGCGCACGCGGCGGCGTGGGCACCCTTTGTAACGGTGTATCGACCATGGTAAACGGATCTCAATCGCTGTGTTTCCTCGCGATCGCGGCCCTTGCCGGCGCGGCTTGTGGTCACGATAACGGCACGCCCATCCCCGGGCAGCTGGTGCTGATCACGCAGCCGGGCGTGACGCTCGACGATGTTCGAGCCGCGCACCCGACGCTTTCGCTGACCGACCTCCGCCGGTACTCGCCGGCGCGCATCCATTTGGTAGCGGTGCCGGCCGGGCAGGAGGCGCAGTACGAGCTTGAGCTCGCGGCCGACGTCGACCGGCTCCGCGTCGCCGAGCAGAACAAGACGGTCGCGAGTGCCGAGGAGGGCACCACGCAGAGCTTGTTCCTTCGCACGACGGCCGGCAACTATCGGACGCAACAGGCGCTCGCGGACATCAACGCGCTGACGCCTCCTCCGCCGCTGACGGCGCCGCGTGGAACGCTGGTCGCGGTTCTCGACACGGGCGTCGCGCCTCACCCCGACCTTGTTTCGCGCCTTGCCCCGGGCGGGTACAACTTCATTGCCGATACCACGCAAGCGGACGAGTCCGCGTGCGGTCCGGGATCGGGCCTGGTCGGGCACGGCACACACACCGCGGGCGTGATCACGCTCGTGGATCCGGACGCTCGCGTGCTGCCAGTCACGGTGCTCGGCTGCGACGGGGTCGGCAACGCCTTCGCCGTGGCGAGCGGGATCTACCACGCGATCGAGTCGGGCGCGGGCGTGATCAACATGAGCTTTGCCACGCTGGTCGCGAGCAACGCGGTCGAGCGGGCGCTCGAGGATGCGGACGCGGCGGGGGTCACCTGCATCTCGGCGGTGAGCAACAGCGGGAGCGACACGCGCAACGCCCGCGTCTATCCGGCGGAGTTCGACCAGGTCATCGGCGTGGGTGGGCTCGAACGCGTGAGCGGCCTGTGGCGTCGCGCGAGCTTCTCGGATTGGGGTCGGTCGCTGGACATCTCCGCGCCGGCGGTGAACATCCGGAGCATGTGGTACGACGGCGCAGCTTTCGGGTACGCCGAAGGTTCGGGGACGAGCTTTGCCGCGGCGATGATGTCCGGTGTGGCGTCGATGGTGCGGGCCAAGTACGGGCCGCGCGATGTGCTCTGGATGCAGGCTCGGCTCTGCGCCGCTTCGCGGATCGTGGATGTCGGCGTGCCGTACGGGATGGGCTGCGGACACCGCGAGGACGGGCTTGCGCCGGTGATCGACGCGGGCGCGGCGGTGTGCGCCGCGGACATGAACGCGGACGAGTTCGTCGATTTCTTCGACTACACCGCGTATGTGGAAGCTTTCGAGACCGGCGCGAGCGCTGCCGACAGCAACCGCGACGGCTTTATCGATTTCTTCGACTACGACGCGTATCTCGCCGCGTTCGAGTCCGGTTGCTGAGATCAGGCAAGCGTAAACCCTCATCGCCGCGCGAGTTCGCGCGGCGTTTTCATGCGCTGCGAGAGTTCATCCGGCTTCGCGAAGCGGGCCCGCGAGAAATTCTGAAGGAGTGGTATCACGGCGCGTGCGACCCGCTCTTCCAATCGCCGGACGTGGCTTCGGCGAACACACACAAGGAGTTGGCTTATGAATAAGAACGTGATGACTCTCGGTCTCTTGGCGACGGCCGGGCTTGCGGTTTCCGCTCAGGCCCAGTTCGGCTTCAGCGCGGCGATCAACATTCCCGCGGCGACGAACCCTTCGGCGACGGCGGCGATCGACTTCAGCGGCGACGGCGTGCTCGATCTGGTGGTGACGGTCGACGGCCCTGATCGTCTGCTTCTCCTCCGCAACGACGGCGGCACGTTCACGGCGGCGGGCTCGATCCTGCTGGGCGCCGGTGTGGGCGCGGGCGACATCGTCGCGGCGGACTTCAACGGCGACGGCGCGGCCGATCTCGCGATCGCCGAGCACAACGTCGGTCGCATCCAGATCCTGACCAAGACTCCCGCCGGGTTCGTCCTGGGCGTCACGATTCCCGCCGGCGTCGAGCCGCGGTCGATTCGTTCGGCCGACATGAATGGGGATGGCCGGATTGATCTCGTCGCCGCAAACCGCGAGTCCAACGACATCACGGTCGCGATCAACGGTGCGGCGGGCTGGACGACGGCGCAGTACGCCGTGGGTGAAGAGCCCCGCGCGATCGCGCCGATCGACGTGGACGGGAACGGCGCGATGGACCTTGTGGTGACGAACCACCGCGATCGCACGGCTTCGATCCTCCGCAACAACGGCGCGGGCTTGATGTCCGCGTGGACGACGGTGAACACGGGCGCGGCGATGCGGCCTGACGGCGTCGACACGGGCGATCTCAACGGGGACGGCCGCGTGGACTTTGCCGTGACGCAGGACAACAACGGCGCGGGCCGTCTCTCGGTTGTCATGAACCTCGGCGGCGGTCTTTTCTCGGCTCCGGTGCACTACCCGACGGGCGGGAGCAATTCGGGCGACCTGATCATCCGCGACTTTGACCTTGACGGCGATCTGGACGCCGCGACGGCGAACCAGGATTCGGCCAACGTCACCATCATGACGAACAACGGCGCGGGCGTCTTCGCTTCGGGCGCTCTGCTCGCGGCCGGGGCTGATCCGGACGGGCTGTCCGCGGCCGACTTCAACGGTGACGGCCAGCTCGACCTCGCGGTGGCGAACCGCACGCCGAGCACCGTCTCCGTGTTCATGAACACGACGACCGGGCCCTGCCCGGTCGACTTCAACGGCGATGGGTTCCTGGACTTCTTCGACTACAGCGACTTCGTTCTCGCGTTCGAGACGGGCGCGGCTTCCGCGGACTTCAACGCGGACGGGTTCATCGACTTCTTCGACTACAGCGACTTTGTGGCCGGGTACGAAGCCGGTTGCTGAGCTGGTTTCCCCGGTCGTTCGCCGCGGCGGCGGAGCGAAGCACGCACGCTCCGCCGCTCCTCATCGGTGAACGGTCGGAACTTTCCTCCTCCGTCGTCGGACGCAGGCGGAGGATGAAATCGATCTCCGACTCGCGGGACAGTGCGAGGCGAGAGTGGTGTAGGGACGCCGGTCCGCCAGCGCGGATCGGCGTTCTTTCTTTTCAAGCGGTGTGAACGGCGAGAACGGTCAGCAGCCGGTCTCGAACGCGAGAACGAAGTCGTCGTAATCGAAGAAGTCCAGGAACCCGTCGCCGTTGTAGTCGGCTCGAAGGTCGCCGGTCTCGAAGCCGAGGACGAACTCGTCGTAGTCGAAGAAGTCCAGGAATCCGTCGCCGTTGTAATCCGCCGGACACGACGAGCATGACGGGTACGCGCCCGTGAGCACCGCGCGGACCGATCCGGGCGAGAGAAGCTCAGCGAGGCCGAGCGCGCCCATCGCGACATCGGGCAGGCCCGCGGAGTCGGGCGAGTAGGACGGCGTGACGCTTGAGCGGCGGTAGAGCAGCGAAGCACCGCCCGCGAAGGTCTGGCGGGCCCCGACGCGGTACGCGTGGTACGCCGCATACGCCTCGGGAAGACGCGGAGCGGCGTGCTCACCGCTGACCAGCGAAAGGAGCGCCGGGAACGTCGAGACGTCGCCCGGGTGGTCGCTGAGGCTGTCGGCGTGGTACCCGCCCCATGCCGGAGCGGTCGTCCCTGCGGAGAAGACGGTGGACCAGCGCGGGCCGCGATCGTCCGTCCAGGCCGCGTGCGATTCGCGGAGGTTGCCGAAGTTCGTCCGCCAGGACGGATCGGTTCGGAAGGAGTCGATCAGAAGCCACGGGTAGATCGTGATGAACGCGGGAAGGAACTGGTTGGAAGCTTGCCCCGTGACCGGCTTGCCGCTGATGTACGTTGCGGTCGGCCAGAAGGACCGGAACATCCAGAGGTTTGAGATCGCTTGACCGAAGTCGCCCCCGTAGGTCCCGAGCTGATCGGAGAAGAGGATTCCCTCGTGAAAGCCGGAGGATGCGGAGCTTGTGAGCGGACCGCCGCTCGGCTGTCCGAGCAGGTACATCTGGCCCGAGCCGTTGAAATAGTCATCCCAGCGGGAGATTCCGCAGATGATCGCTTCAGCGGACGCGGCGATGTCCGCGTCATCGGCGTAGAAGGCTTTGGCGCGAGCGGCGGCGAGGACGATCTTCATCGTGCTCATGGTCGCAAAGCCGTCGCCCCAGCCGGCTTTGGCGCCGCCAGTCGCGGGGTCGATCCAGTGCCAGTAGATGCCATCGGCGGACCGAAGAGGAACGATGCCGTCGCTGGCTCGCCCGGCGTAGCGGCGGAGAACGTTGCGGACCTGCGCCTGGGCCGTCGGGTCGCCGGTCAGGTGGTCGTTCATCATGAGCAGCAGGACGGTCCACGCCGCTCCGTCGGGGGATGCGGGGTGAAAGCGTGTGCCGCCCTGCGCGACGTCCGCGTCGATCACCCATCCCGCCGGGCCGCCGCCCCCTCCCGGGCCCGTCGTGATCAGCGAGCGGCCGAAGCGGACCACCTGCGCGAACTCGTCGGAAGCCCAAGCTTGGAAGCTCAGGCGCGTGTCGTCGGTGTCGCGAACCTGGATCGCATCCTCGTCGGTCGCGAGCAGGAGCTTGCCGTCCGCGGTCGCGGCCAGATCGTGGGCAACCGTGGCTCCGGCGAGGTAGAGCGTCGGCGCGAACGTCTGCTGGCTTCGGGCTTGCGACGCGGGGACCTTCCAGACGCGGTACAGCGGCTGAGCGATGTTGGTATCGAGCACGTAGAGCGCCGCATCGTTGGTGCCCGCGAGGTGATCCGTGAACGCGATCCCGACCGCGGGCGCGGGAAGCGTGCCCACCACGGATGGAGCGAGCGTGTTCGCTTGCGTCGCACGATAAAGCGTCGAGCCCGCCGTCCAGTAGATGTGGTTCGCGACGCGATCGGTCGCGATCCCCGTGACCGTCTCGCCGCCCGCGACCGTCACGGAGGAGAGAAGCGTGCCGGAGGTGTCGTTGGCTTGAGCCCGGTAGATGCGCAGGCTCCCCGAAGCCCCGACGTAGAGCCGACCCGCGGCGTGGGCCAGTGCTTCGTGCGGCCACGTCGCGTCGGTCCCGAATTCGACCCGCGCGAAAAGCGTGAGCGCTCCGGTCGAGGTGTCGTATCGCAGCACCGCGTCTCCCGGCTGTCCGTCCGGCGCCGAGACCGAATCGTGCACCGCGATGAAGAGAAGCCGGCCCGAATCCGAGAACGCGACCGCGCCCACCCCGTCCGTCGAACCGTCGAGACTCATCCACGGCACCAGCGAAGCGATCTGGGACCGCGAGATCGTCGCGACCAGTGAACCGTCGGCGAGTCGGACCTCCACCGTGTCCTCAAAGCTGTCGGCGAACGCATGCCACCCGGAAAGGCTGGAAGCCGCGACGCCCGCTGTGTCGTCCGGGCCGGTCACCGTCCACGGCGCAACCTGCGGTCCAGCGAGAGCGACCGATGACGACGCCACGACGCCCAGCGCCGAAACGGACCTTGAGATTCGCGAGAAATGGCGGTTTTCCGTATGCAAAGCGTGGGGCGCCGCTCGCGCGACGCCCCACGGGGTGAGCTTGATTCAGATTCGCGGACCAAGGCCCGCCGGATGCTCAGCAGCCGGTCTCAAAGCCCTCGACGAACTCATCGTAATCGAAGAAATCCACAAACTCGTCGCCGTTGAAGTCCGCCGTGCGGCCCGGGGGGCACGTGCCGGTTTCGAAGCAGTTGACGTAATCGTCGTAGTCGAAGAAGTCCAGGAACCCGTCGCCGTTGAAGTCGGCCGGGCAGCTCGGGGTCGCTGGAACGATCGTGTACACGATGTCATCCCAGAAGATCGTGCCCGAGCTCGGAAGGCTGCCAAAGCCGAACCGGCCGATCGTGATCTTCATGTGGTTGGGGTAAGCACCCGGCCCGAGGCAGGGGCTAAAGCAGCCGCCGCACGGAGCGCCGCCGCCGCCGCAGCCGAAGGTGTCGTTGAAGATCACCTCTTCCTGGATGTCCGCGAGGCTCCAACGCACCTCGAACTGGCGCCACTCGTTGTTGGTATCGCCGGAGATCGTCGCTGCTTCGCCGCCCCAGGGGTCGAGCGTGGCGAAGTCCTGGTTGCCGCGCTTCACGTTGAGCTTGATGCCCACCTGATCGCCGGTGATCGGGTTGTCGGTCGGGATGTAGTACCAGCCGGTGAGGACGAGGTCGCCCGAGTTCTGGCCTTCCCATTCCCAGAGCGGGTCATAGAACGGGAACCCGGGCTGGAAGAAGTTGAGCGTGTCGGTCGTGAACCCGCGGAACTCGGAGAAGCCGGGCGTGCGGATCTCGACGCAGCGGTTGCCCGAGCGCGGCGTGGGCATGAACCCGCGGCCGTCGCCGATGTTGCGGTGGATCGCGAACGTCGGGCTCGACAGGTTGTGCCAGCCTTCGGGCTCCTGCGGGCTGATGCGGCTTCCGTTCTCGAAGTTTCCGTTGGTCAGGGGCAGTGGCGTTTGAGCCATGGCGGCCGCGGCGAGCGCGAACGCGGAAAGGGCACCGATCTGCTTCATCATGGGACTACCTCCATTTGCTCTGGGACTTGCTTTCGGCGCTTGGTCCCCGGCTTCGCACATAGAAGCCGAAAGCGCTTTCATTGTGGGGATTTTCGAGGCCGTGTCAAGACAATCTTGCGTCCAAACCGAATGTTCGCGGACCATCATTTCTTCGTGGAAGCCGCATTCCCGTTGCCCCCGGCGCCCGACTGGGCCGCCGCGGCTTTCTTCATCGCGTTGAGGCGTTCGACCGTTTTCGCCCAGTCCTCCTTGTTCAGGATGACGCCCGACGGCTTCTGGGTCTTGGGATTGATGATCCCCTGGGCGGGGTCGACGGGACCGGCCCGCTCGAGCAGTCGCATCTCAAGCTCGCCGCGGCGCATCTCGATCTCTTCGCCCGTGTCGGTGAAGAGCACGGTCACTTTGTCTGTCAGCACCGGGCCTTCGCTCGAACCGCCCGTCAGCCAGTACGCGGCCGAGCCCACCAGCAGCACTCCGGCAACGGCCCACCCGACCATCGGGTTCTTGTTGAGGGATTCACGGAGATTCAAAGCATGCTCCTGATCTGAAGGGAAAGACTCGCCGACTTTCGCGCCTTACTGCCCGGGGTAGAAGTGGCCCCAGTTGTAGAACGGGCCCGGAGCGCCGTACCGATCGCGTGCTTCCTGCGGGCGGTACTCAAAGCGACGCAGAATCTTCACGCTTTGGTCGCCGAACAGAAAGTTGTTCGCGAGGTTGTCGAAGAAGGCGCCGTCGATGTTGAGGGCGTTGCCCTGTTGACGCTTCGTGGAGTGGCGCGGGAACTCATCGAGGGCGTCGGTCGCCCAGACGACCTGCTCGGGGTGCTTGACGACGCGGACGCGGCGGCCGGAGACACCCGAGGTCTGCGTGGCGATCGAGTCGTTGAACCAGTACTCGCTGAAGGTCGTGGCTTCCGCACCGTTCACGACGACCTCGGGGAATGGAAGCGAGAAGACGCGACGACCCAGGTACGCGGCCATTTCCTGGGTGCGGACGCTGGTGTCACCTTCGGCCGAGGGGCAGGTGAAGGGCTTGTTGCTCTCGGTGCCGCCGAGGTACGGACGCAGGTAGAAGACGGCGCTGACCTGCCAGAAGATCGAGCCGTACGGGGGCCGCTGCGCCTCGGGGATCGGAGGCGGCGCGATCATCAGGTCCATGAAGACCGGATCCTTCTGATCGTCGAGGTAGTTCTGGATCGCGATCCCGAACTGCCTCAGGTTGCTTTGGCAGATGACGTTGCGAGCCGCTTTGCGAGCGTTGCCGAGCGAGGGAAGAAGCAGGCTGATCAGCGTCGCGATGATCGCGATCACGACCAATAACTCGATCAGCGTGAAGGCACGGCCACTCTTGTGAATTCTGGATTTCATTCAGCCAACCCTCCCGGGCTGTGTCATTTTGGTCTCGGTGAAGCTCGGCGCGAGTGCGCCCCATTTCACCTCGACCTGAACCTCAGCACCCGCCTGCGACACCATCGCCGCAGGCAGAACGCACCCCACGATCGGCTTGCCGTCCACAACGAGCTTCGCCGGACCTCCATTTGCAAAGTCCTTCGCGTCAAAGCTGACGCGGATGGCTTTGCCTCTCCAGACTCTTCGAACCGAGACCTTGCCCAGATCCGCCGGCGGGCACGGATCGATCGAAAGCCCTTCGCTCTCGGCGGTCCACACCGGGCGGATGCCAAGGATCCACTCCAGGCTCACGCGATTCAGCCACGCCGCCGAACCGGTGTACCAGGTCCAACCCGCACGGCCCGGCGTTTCGGAAAGCGGGCCGTCGACGTTGCCGGGCGTCACGTAGGGCTCGGCCGCGTACCCGTCCGCGTCTTTGCCGCGGAGTGCGGGAGAGATGCTGTTCCAGATCTTGCCAGCCGCCGCCACGTCTTTCATCTTGCAAGCCGCGGCGAGCGCCCACGTCGCCGCGTGCATGTACACGCCGCCGTTCTCGCGGCTTCCCGGCGAATACCGCGTGATGTAACCGATATCCGGATCGGGGATCGTGTACGCCGGCGAAAGCAGAAGGGGGCCATACGGCGTGACAAGCTTGTCCTTGACCGCGTTCCACGCCAAAGCCGCGCGATCCGCGGGGGCGACGCCGGTCAGGATGGCCCATGTCTGCGGGTTGAGGTGGATCTTGCCCTCGCGGGACGCGTCTGCGCCGAGCCACTCGCCGCTGTCCTTGGTCGCGCAGCGGTACCACGCGCCGTCCCAAGCTTGCGTGTTGATCGCGTTGGCGTACGCCACGCGGTGCTTGGCGTAGGTGGCGCTCAGGTCCTGCTGGCCCGCGCGCGACAGGATGATCTCCCAATCCGCGAGGATCTGGCAGAGGAAAAGGCCGAGCCACACGCTTTCACCCTTGCCTTCAAGGCCGAGCGCAGACAAGCCGTCGTTCCAGTCGCAGCTTCCGATGAGCGGCAAGCCGCGGTCGCTGGTGCGATCGAAGCTTCGGGCGATCGCCCGCTGACAGTGATCGAGGATCGTGGAGACCTTCGGATCGTCCATGAACGGAGCGGTCCGAGAGAGGATGCCGACGTCTCCGGTTTCCTTGATGTACTGAGACACGAGGAACGGGAGCCAGAGGTAGTCGTCGCTGCACGCGGTGTGATTGCCGAAATCGGCGAGCGCGTGCCACCAGTGGTTCACGCTTCCGTCCGCGAACTGCCGCGTCGCGTGGAGCATGATCTGGTCGGCGGTGCGGCGCGGTTCGATGGGGAGCCAGACCTGGCTGTCCTGAAGCTGATCGCGGAAGCCGCGAGCGCCGGACTGCTGGTAGTACCCGGTGCGGCCCCACATGCGGCCGCTGATCGCCTGGTACGGCAGCCAGTGGTTGTTGAGAAGGTCAAAGTCCTCGCGCTCGGTCGAGACGCTGGTGTGACCCAGAAGCTTGTTCCACATCCCGCCCGCGGCTTTCAGTGCGTCTGCGGCGGCGGCGGGTTCGCGGTACTTGTCGATGAGGTTCAGTGTTTCGGCTTCGGTGGGCGCAATCGCGAGGATGTAGTGGAGGGAGACGGTTCCGCGAGCGGGGATCGTGATCTCGCCGCCGAGAGCGGCGACGGGGTCGGCGAACCTGCCAAAGCCGGTCACCGTGCCCTTGTCCGCGGGACGCGTCATCGCGGCGGGAGACTCGGTCGAGCCGTAACGGCCCAGGAATGCGGCTTTGTCGCCGATGGCGTGCGTGTTCTCGAGGGTGACGCCGGCGAAGGCGTGCGCGGCGACGTAGGGCCAGGCGCGGTTCCAGTGGTCCTTCTCGGACTTGTTGGGGATGTCCCACATGTTCTTGGTCGCGACCGCGGCGTTGCGAGACGCATCGTGCTTGGTCGTGAAGAAGAGCTTGTGGAACTCGCGCTTGATGTCCGGAGCGACGCCGCAGCACCACTCGAGGTACGACGAAATGCGGATCCGCCGCGGGCGGTCCGAACGGTTGGTGAGCTTGACGAGCCAGAGCTCAACCGCGTCCTCGGGGGCGACGGTGATGGTCCAGGAGGACCGGATACCCGCGTGCTCGGTGATGAACTCGGTGGAGCCCATCGTGTGGGAGCACTCGTAGTGGGAGTACTCGGCGCGGCAGGGCGCCGGAGCCAGGGACCAGAGGGTGCCTTCCTCGGCGTCGTAGGCGTAGAGGAACTTGCCCGAACAGTCGCGGACCAGGTCCATGTCCCAGCGCGTCAGCACGTTGTGCTGAGCATCGTCGTAGAACGAAAACCCGCCGCCGTTCTGGCTGATGGTCACGCCGAAGCGACCGTTGCAGATGACATTGACCCACGGCATCGGGGTGTTCGCGTCAGTGATCCGGAACACCTTGCCCGACCCGTCAAACTCGCCGTATCGATTTCCCAGCATCGCGCATCCTGACGAAAGCCGCGTGTCCGCATGACCCGCGGAGCCGGCTCCGCCCTCGGAGTCCGGCCGATTCCAGAAGTGTCCCACCCGAGAAACCCTGGCGCCGGCTTTGGCCGGCGCGAGGGGATTGTGAACGAGGAATCAGCGGCGACGACGCGCCGCGAGCAGACCCGCCGCGCCCATGAGCGCCATGGCGCCCGGAGCGGGGATGATCTGGATATCGCTGTAGTTGATGTCGGACGAGTCGGCGATGAGCGGGTTGCGCTGGTTCTGAGCGACCAGAGCGACCTTGGTGCCGTAGTTGAAGCCGGCCGTGCCGTCAGACTCGTTGCCCCAGATCTTGATGCCCGTGGAGTGCACGCCCGTCACCGCGTCGGTGAACGTCACGCGGTACGCGCCCTTGGCGTCGATCTCGCCGGGAGCGAAGAACTCAAACTTCAGGCGGGCCGTCGTGTTCAGCGTGTAGATCGGGCCCAGGCCGGAGAACGGCATGGAAGCGCCGAAGACCGCGACTTCGCCGTCGGAAGCGACGAGGACCAGACCCTCATCCACGAACCCGAGGCTCGGACGGGGGTTCTCGAAGCGGATGCCGGCTTCCTTGCGGGGGCCGGTGCCCGGAGCGCTGATCGAGATGTTCATCTCGATGGACCAGGACTGAACGTGGCTGAGGCCCAGAGCAGAGGCGCCGCCGTCGGTCGAGAGGTACGCGAGGTGCTTGTTGGCGAAGTTGCCCTGCTCGAACGCAGAGAACTGCTCCTGGAACCGCATCGAGCCCGAGCCCGCTGTCGCGAACGTGTTCGCAACGCCCGGGGTGGCCTCGGGGTTGCCGTTCACCAACAGGCTGGTCCCCGCGAAATCGTTGAACACGCGGGTCTGGGTGTAGTACCCGTTGACCTGAGAGATATCCTGCGCGACGGCGCTCGCCGCGAGACCGCCCACCGCCATCAGCATCAGAATCGACTTCATCACAAATCTCCTTCTCGTCCGCTCGAAAGCGGACAACCCTCTCTGTCTCTCTCACGCTTCCGGCAACAACGCTGAAAGCGCTTTCAGCATAATGACTCTCAAGATCGTGTCAAGCGCCTTTTCGCCTCCATCGCCAGATTCAGATTCGCACAAGGGTCGGTTCAGAGTTATCGGGCCTTAAGCCGATCCTTTACAGAAGGCCAGCCCAGCCGCTCGGAGCCCGCCGAGACCCACGGATGCGCGGAGAAGATCCGCCAAAGCAAACCCGTGCGCGCGTTCTCGATGAGCACCGCCATCGGGCCCTGATCGATCGCCAGATGGTCTTCCGCCACCCATCCCTTCGGGGCGTTGTACGCGTCGGCGAACCCGAAGCCGCCCTTGGCCGGGTCGTCCCAGACGGGTCGCGGGCCGGGGATCTTCAGCCCCCGCATGTGCCGGGCGGCCGAAAGGGCCAGCGCGGGCTCAAAGACGACGGAAGAGACTGCTCCATAAGGACTTATGGTGCCATCGCCGAAGTCGTCCTTGGGTTCGAAGGTGGGGTGGTCCCACTGCGGACGTTCCACCGGCAGGCGCAGCGGCGTGGGGTAGACGCCGGGGACGCAGTAGCCGGAGGGGCAGTCGCTTGCGGTCAGGCCCCAGGAGTCGGGGCCGAGGTTGGGGAACTTGCCCGCGGCGACGATGGCTTTGTCGCGGTGGAGGATGGTCTGGCGGCGGCCGTTCTCCCACCAGTCGACGCGGGCCCGGTTGGCTTGGTTGAAAGCTTGGGGGTTATCGGCGGGCATGCCGGCGTAGTCGATCCAGCAGTGGGCGAAGAGGTTGACGAAGTGAGCGCCGGACCAGGGCAGGTAGACCATCGGCACGTTGTTGTGGGTGCCGAGGGGGCGTCGGAGGCGGTAGTACATGGAGGGGTCGACGCGGTGCTTGGGGTTGGGCGCGGCGACGGCGAAGAAGGTGACGAGGCGGTGCTCATCGCCGGCGTCGACCCAGCCGTAAGGCTTGAGTTTCCCTGGACCTGTGGGGTTTTTCGGGTCTTCGGGGGCCCAGGCCAGGGCGATGACCCCGCGTTCGTAGTCGGGAGCTTGTTCCTGAAGGACGTAAGCGTTCCAGTTGGCTTCGGCGACGATGGCTTCGCTGATGGTTTTGACTTCCCCTCCGAAGTACTGGCTTGCGGTCAGAAGCCCGGCAAAGAGGAGCGCGGAGTCGATGGTGCTGACGGCGTCTTCAGGCGTGTTCTTGGGGAAGCCGCCGTCTTCGCCGCTGATGAAGTGGTAGAACATTCCGTCCTTGCGGTTGGATGTCTGGGCGGCGAGGGCTTTGACGATGCGGAGGGTGCGGTCGTAGGCGGCTTGGCGGGTGACCCAGCCGCGTTCGACGCCGATGCAGAAGGCGCTGATCTGAAAGCCAAGTCCCGCGACGGACACGACTTCCGGCTTGCTTGAGCGGTCGGGCACCATGCCGGTGGCGTTGACCTCTTTCCAGAGGAAGTTGAAGGCTCCTCGGGTGATCTCGTCGAGGAGAACGTCGTCCTGGGCGGAGAAACGGAAGGGCGGACGTGCTGTGCCCTCAGCGGCTTGGATGGCCGGAATCGGAGAGGTGCCGATGGTGGGCTCGGGCGTTGCCGGAGAGCGAGCGCAGCCGGAAGCAAAGGTGAGGAGGAACGCGGCGGAACAGGTCCGGAGGTGTGGCATGGATGGATCCCGCGAAAAGGGGAAACGGAATGAAAGCGCTTGCATTATACTGGCGAGCGAGCTTCAGCGGAGGTGTCGTGATGAGACGATCGGGCCTCGGTCTGTACGATGGGGCGGTGGAACCCAAGCACCGAAAGGGCAGTTTGCCGCGCACGGCGGTCTCGATCCAGGACGTGGCGGATCGCGCCGGGGTGTCGATCGCGACGGTGAGCCGTGTGCTGAACACGCCGGGGATGGTCGCGGCGGAGACGGCGGAGCGTGTGCGCGCGGTGGTGGCGGAGCTTGGGTATGTGCCCAACGTGTCGGCGCAGAGCTTGGTGACGCGGTCGAGCCGGCTGCTCGCGATGGCGCTTCCGGACATTCACGGCGAGTTCTATTCGGCGCTGCTTCGGGGCGCGGACGCGGAAGCGAAGAAGCTTGGGTATCACCTGCTGGTGTCGTCGGGCCAGGGCCGTGCGATGGAGAACGATCTGGGCTTGGGGCCGCTGCTTGGGCTTGTGGATGGTGTGGCGGTGATGATCACCGAGCCGAACGAGCAGCTGATCCGGCGGGTGACGACGGCGGGGATGCCGATGGTGGTGCTTGACGCGGCGCCGGAGGGGACGAAGCTCGATTCAATCGAGATCGACAACGAAGCGGGTGCGACGGCGGCGACGGAGCATCTGCTGACGCTTGCCAAGCCAGAGCGGTGCTATTTCATCGGCGGCCCCAAGGACAACTTTGACACGAAGGAGCGAGCGGCGGCGTTCGTTCGGACGGTGGTGGATGCGGCGCGGCGTCGCGGTTCTCCGGTGAGCGCCTCGGTGGCGTACGGGGACTACTCGTTTGACTGGGGCAAGCAGCGGGCGGAAGAGATGATCGCGAGCGGGACGCTCGCGCCGGACTCGGCGCCGATGGGCGTTCTGGCGGGCAACGACGAGATCGCGTACGGGGTGATGCACGCGGCGCGGGAAGCGGGGATCGCGGTGCCCGGAGGGCTTGCCGTTGTCGGGTTCGACGACACGCGGCTTGCGTCTTTGGTGCGGCCGACGCTCAGCACCGTGCGTGTTCCGCTTTCGGAGGTGGGAGCGACCGCGGTGCAGCTTCTGGTGCGTCGGATCAAGGATCCGCAAGCGGCGCCGATGCACGTCCGGCTGACGCCCTCGCTGATCGTGCGGCAGACAACGCGGCCGTGAGCGGCGGTGCGAGCCCGTTCGCGGCTCGCGGAACTTGACTGAACACCGTGGAGTGTTGAATGAGAACGATGCCTGTGATCGGTCGGTCGGTATGGTTGGTGATCGCGTGCGTGCTCGCGGCGGCTTCGGTTGCGCGGGGGCAGACGCTCGACGACTTTGAGTCCGGCCTGAAGTGGAAAGCGATCCCGAGCGACGGCGTGAGCGCGACGGTGTCGATCGAGAAAGCGGGCGACGGGAACTCGCTGCGGATCGATTACGACTTCGCGAAGGGGATGGGGTTCGTCGTGGTGCGGCGCGAGATGACCGTCGAGGTGCCGGAGTCGTACCGGTTCTCGTTCCGCGTGCGCGGCGAGGGGCTTGCGAACAACTTCGAGTTCAAGCTGGTGGAAGCCAAGAAGGATGCCACGGGCGGGCTGGTGCCGGGTGATGACGTCTGGTGGGTGAACAAGCCGGCGTACGAGTGGCCGGCGGAGTGGCGGCGCGTGGCGTATCGGAATCGGCACGTGACGTTCGCGTGGGGCCCGGGCGGCGGGAAAGAGCCGTTGCGCAAGGTGGCGGCGGTGGAGTTTGCGATCGCGGCGAGCAAGGGCGGGAAGGGGACGGTCTGGATCGACGAGCTTCGCCTTGACGAAGTGAAAGCGGCGAGCGAAGCGGCGCCTTCGATCATCACCGATGTTTCGACCAGCCGCGCGGAGCGGATCTTCGGGGAAGCCGAGGTCTTCGACGGCGTGAAACTCGGCGGGATGCCGCCGCGCGTGGACATCGTCTTCTCGGAGGCTCGTGAAATTGGCGCGGTGGTGATCAATTCGGATCGCGAGTGCTTTGCCGATGTGTTCCTGAGCCCCGACGGCGTCACGTGGGAAGCGGCGCGGTCGGAGGTCAGGCTGCGGGAGGGTCGGTCATGGGTCCGCACGCCGGGCGGCGAGGCGAAAGCTCTCCGCGTGGCGTATCGAGGAATGTCTGAGTCGGCTTCGCCGTTCGAGGAACGCGCGATCCGCGTGCTCGGGCCCGGCGCGGGCGAAGACATGAACGCCCTGCTCAAGCTCATGGCGAAGCAGTCGCCGCGCGGGATGTATCCGAGGTACTTCCACGACGAAGCCACATCGTGGACATCGATCGGAGCGGCGGGCGGGAACTACGAGGCGCTGCTTTCGGCGGACGGGCAGGTCGAGATCAGCAAAGGCGGGTTCGCGATCGAGCCGTTCGTGCAGATCGAGCATGATGGCGAGACGAGGCTTCTGTCGTGGGCGAACGCGACGATCCGGCACGACCTGAACGGGCGCACGATGCCGATGGTGACGCTGGAATGGCCCGAGGAGAAGGGCGGGGTTCAGCTGAGCGTGGTTCCCGAGGAAGCGGGGACGGACGCGATGCCGGCGGTGGCTCCGAGGTACTTCCTGCAGGCTTCGAGCGGCCGGGCTCGCTTGGTGCTCGCGGTGCGGCCGATGCAGTCGCTTCCGCCGTCGCAGTGGTTGAACGTGACGGGCGGGTTCTCGCCGATTCGTTCGGTTGAGCTTCGGCCGGATGGGCGTGCCGCGGCGATGGTGGTGAATGAGGCGTACGCACTGATGCCGTACGGGGCCGTGGGCACCGTGATGCTTGCGGGCGATGGGTTGGCGGGCGAGTTCGCGGGCGCGGCGAACCGTGTGCTTGCGAAAGTGGATGCGGAGACGGTGGCGAAGCGTGTGACCGATCCGGACGGCCTGGCGTGGGGAGCGTTCGCGTCGCCGTGGGAGACGATGACGGGCAATGGCGGGATTCAGCTGACGGTGGCTTGCAACCTCAGGCCGCTCAAAGCGGGTGAGTCGCTCGCGGACTGGAAGAAAGCGGCGCGGAGCAGCGAGGATCCGATGAGGGTCTGGCGTGACGTCGTCGGCCGCGTGCCGCTCATCGTTCCTCCCTCCGCCAGAGCGATTGAAGAGACGTGGCGTTCGCAGCAGCGGATGATCCTCGTGAACACCGACGGGCCGGCGTATCAGCCGGGGAGCCGCACCTACGAGCGGGCTTGGATCCGTGACGGCGCGAGCATCGGGACGGCGATGTGCTTCACCGGGCACGTCGAGAGCATGAAAGCGTTCATCGAGTGGTACTCGAAGTACCAGTACGAGAACGGGAAGGTGCCGTGCGTCGTCGACCACCGCGGGCCGGATCCGGTGCCCGAGCACGACAGCCACGGCGAGTTCATTCACTGTCTCGCGACGGTGTACCGGTTCACCGGGGACAAAGCGTTTGTCGAGAAGCACTGGAAGGGCGTGATGGGCGCGGTGTCGTACATGGATTCGATCATCGCGGAACGGTCGACCGACGCGTATCGGACGGAGGAGCTTGGGTCGGAGGAGCGCGGGTTCCGCATGCCGAAGAAAGCGTTCTTCGGTCTTGTGTCCGAATCGATCAGCCACGAGGGGTACTCGGCCAAGCCAATGCATAGCCATTGGGATGGGTTCTGGACCGTGCGCGGCTTCAAGGATGCGGCGTTCCTCGCGGGAGTGTTGGGTAAATCAGAAGTGGCATCGCTGAACGCGAAAGCGGTGGCGTACCGGGCGAACATGGCTTCATCGGTCGCCATCGCGAACGCCGTCACGGGCGCGACGTGGGTGCCGGGGTGTGTGGAGCTTGGCGACTTTGACGCGACGAGCACGGCGGTGGCGGTGTGGCCGTGCGAAGAGTGGAACCGCACGGGCGGGATCCCTGTGGAGCTTTTCGAAGCGACGTTCGAGCGGTACTGGACGTACTTCGAGTCGCGGAAGAACGGGACGATCGAGTGGAAGGACTACACGCCGTACGAGGTGCGGGTGATTGGGGCGATGCTCCGGCTTGCGGATCGCAACCCCAAGTGGTTGGAGCGGGCGCACGAGCTTAACGAGTGGTTCTTGGCGGATCAGCGGCCGGCGGGCTGGCGGCAGTGGGGAGAGGTGGTGTACTGGGACAAGAGGTTCGCGGGATTCATCGGCGACTATCCGCACACGTGGGTGGGAGCGGACTATCTGAACTCCGTGCGGGCGATCTTTCTTGATGAGGAACAGGGTGATGATGGGGTCGAGCGGCTCGTGCTCGGACGGGGCATCACGAAGGTCTGGCTCGCGGAAGCGGGCGAGACGGGCGTCGGCATCGGTTCGGAAGAGAGGGGTGCGCCGACGTGGTTTGGCGACGTGTCGTATCGCGTTCGCAGGAGCGAGGGGGGGTTGACGTGGGAGATCAGACCGGCTCTTCGAGCGGGGCTTACTGGCACGCCGCTCGTGCTTCGGATGCCGATGGAGGCGAAAGGTGTGGAAGCGGAGGGGTGTGAGGTTGCTCGGCGGCAGGGTGGGGCGGTGGAACTGAAGGGCCCGTACGCACCCTTGGTTCGGGTGCGCGTCCGCTTTTAGTCAGGCGTTGTCGGCTGGGTTGGGGTGCAAAAAGGCAAAGACCCTCGCCAAAGCGAGGGTCTTTTCGAGAAGTGGAGCGGACGTGAGTCGAACACGCGACCTCGTCATTGCGAACGACGCGCTCTACCAACTGAGCTACCGCCCCGACAGGTCGTCATGGTAGGCCGGGGGCACGTCCGAAGTCACGCTCGCGGCGGGGGTGTGCCTGGGGGCCTTCTCGGGCGTTCGAGCGGGGTGCGTTCGGGTACGATCAGGCTATGGACCTCAATCTGAGCGGCAAGCGGGCGTTGGTGTGTGGTGGGTCGGCGGGCATCGGCCGGGCGTGCGCGATGGAGTTGGCGGGGCTGGGTGCTTCGGTCGTCTTGGCGGCCCGATCGGCGGACAAACTCGCGGCCACGCTGGCGGGGCTGCCGAGGGTGGGGGCGGGGCAGAAGCACGAAGCGTGGGCGGTGGACCTGGGGGATTCGGGCGCGGTGGCGGCGGCGCTTCCTGGCTTGCTCGCGTCCTGGGGGCCGGTGCACATCGTCGTGAACAACACGGGTGGGCCGCCGCCGGGGAAAGCGGTGGACCTGGGGGTGGAAGCGTTCCGGGCGGGATTTGAGAGCTTGCTCGCGACGCCGCACGCGATCTCCCGGGCCGTGCTTGCGGGCATGAAGCAAGCGGGGTATGGGCGGATCATCAACATCACGAGCACGAGCGTGAAGCAGCCGATCGCGAATCTCGCGGTGTCGAACGCTTTGCGGGCCGCGACGGCGAACTGGGCCAAGACGTTGTCGCAGGAGGTCGGGGCGTGGGGCGTGACGGTGAACAACGTGCTTCCGGGGTACACGGATACGGAGCGGCTTGCCGAGATCTTCGAGATGCGGGCGAAGAAGAGCGGGCAGTCGGTGGAGCAGGCGAAAGCGGGGGTGATCGCGGACATTCCGGCGGGGAGGCTTGGCCGGGCGGAAGAGATCGCGGCGGCGGTGGCTTTTCTTGCGAGCCCGGCGGCGTCGTATGTGAACGGGATCAACCTGCCGGTGGATGGCGGGCGGCTGGGGACGCTTTGAGCGAGTCGCGAGGAAGCGGGATGCCCCGATCGGAGAACATCGTGCCTGCGGCGGAGCGGATCGAGCTTCGGACGCCGCTTGCGCTGGTACCGGGGATCTCGCGTCCGGCCGCGGAGGCTCTCGCGGTGGGGCTTGGCGTGACGAACGTGGGGAAGCTTGTGGCGCATCTGCCGTCGCGGCATGAACTGCAGGAAGCGGAAGCGACGGTGCCGGAGATCGTGCCCGGGCGGATCGTGTCGGTGCGGGGAGAGGTCACGGCGACGAGCGTGTGGCCGCGGGGGAAGCGGCCGCGGATCGAAGCGGTGCTTCATGACGGCTTGGGGCGGCTGGAACTGATGTGGTTCAACATGCTTTATCTGCGGGAGAAGATCAAGCCCGGAGTGCGGCTTTGGGTGCAGGGGAAAGCGGTGAAGCGCGGGTCGGGGGTGCAGATCGTGAACCCGCGGCACATGGTGCTTGATCCGGAGCAGGATGAGCCTGGGCTTCGGCAGGCGCGGGTACGGCCGGTGTATCCGGCGAGCGAGCAGATCAAGAGCTGGCAGATCGAGAAGATCATGGGGACGGTGCTTCCGGGGGCGCTCCCGCTGATCGAGGACCATCTGACGGCGGAATATCGCGCGGCGCGGAGCTTGCCTGTGCTCGCGGATGCGTACCGGATGATGCACCAGCCCAAGGGTGAGGATGAGGTGCTGGCGGGGCGGCGGCGGCTGGCGTACGACGAGTTCTTGTTGCTTCAGCTTGGGGTGCACATGAAGCGGGTGCATCTGCGGGACACGATGCGGGCGCCGGCGCTCGCGTGGAGCGAAGCGATCGACCGGGAGATCCGGGCGCGGTTTCCGTTCACGCTGACGGCGGCGCAGGACAAGGTCATCGCGGAATTGAAAGCGGATCTCTCCAAGCCGACGCCGACGAACCGGCTGATCCAGGGGGACGTCGGAAGCGGCAAGACGATTGTGGCGCTGTACGCGATGCTGATGGCGGTCGCTTCGGGCAAGCAGGCGGCGCTGATGGCTCCGACGGAGCTTCTCGCGGAGCAGCACCACGCGAACATCTCGCGGATCCTGAAGGGGAGCGGGATCCGCGTGGAGCTTCTCACCGGCGCGATGGACGCGATGGAGCGCGAGCGGGTGGTCGCCGGGCTTGCGGATGGGCGGGTGCATCTGGCGATCGGAACGCACGCGCTGATCACCGAGAGCGTGCGGTTCAAGGATCTCGCGGTCGCGATCATCGATGAGCAGCACCGGTTCGGCGTGCATCAGCGGGCGGAGCTTCGGGCCAAGGGGACGGGCACGGGGTTCATGGCGGTGACGCCGCACGTGGTGGTGATGACGGCGACGCCGATCCCGCGGACGATGGCGATCACGCTCTTCGGCGACCTGGACACGTCGATCATCGAGGGCTTGCCGCCGGGCCGCAAGCCGGTCAAGACGAAGGTCGTCTCGGCCGAGAAGCGGGCGGAGGTGTACGCAGCGCTGCTCAAGCGGCTTGAGAAGGGCGAGCGGGCGTACGTCGTCGTGCCGACCATCGGCGATGAGGAGTCGGGCGCGACGAGCTACGAGGATGGGGAGCTTCTGAGCGTGCGGTCGGTGGTGAGGGAGCTTGAAGCGGGGCCACTCAAGGGCAAGCGGATCGCGGCGCTGCACGGGCGGCTGAGACGGCAGACGCGGGACGCGGTGATGGAGCGGTTCCGGACGGGCTTGATCGATGTGCTGGTGGCGACGACGGTGATCGAGGTGGGCGTGGATGTGGCGGAAGCGACGGCGATGATCGTGGAGCACGCGGACCGGTTCGGCTTGGCGCAGCTTCACCAGCTTCGCGGGCGCGTGGGGCGAGGGAGCAAGGAGTCGGTGTGTTACCTGATCGGGGACGCGACGACGGAAGGGGCGATCGCGCGGCTTCAGGTGATGGAGAAGAGCAACGACGGGTTCGTGCTGGCGGAGAAGGACTTTGAGATCCGCGGTCCGGGTGAGCTTTTCGGCACCAAGCAGTCGGGGTTGCCGCCGTTTAAGGTGGCGGACCTGATTCGCGACCGCGAGCTCTTGGGGATGGCGAGGCGCGATGCGGCGGAGTGGGTCGCGAAGTCGCCGATGCTCGGGAAGCCGGAAGAGGCGCTCGTGAAGCGGCGGCTTCTTAAGGCTTACGGCGAGTCACTCGGTCTTGTGGATGTCGGGTGACCACTTGCGCCGGAACTCAAGCTTGAGTCGCGATGGTCTCTTGCCGCCGTCGGCTCAGCCATCGCGCGATGCGATACGCGATGAATGCCGCGGTGAGAGCCCACAGCACGGTCGCGGTCCACATCCCGATCCGCACCTTGCGCAGCACATTCCACCGCGGAGCGGATCCGTCGAGCAGCGTGACGCCTGGGGAGTCAGGGTGATGCTTGACCATGACGTTCAATCCGGGTGGATAGCGTGAAATCATCTGCTTTGCTTCATCTTTCGAGTCGTACCCAAGATCTTCGTCAAATCGGATGGTGCTCCCGCCGACCGGTCCATTCGGTGTCTCCATGATGTACCGAATCTCCGCGCGGTACTTCGTCCGCGACCCGTAGCGAGAATGGACCTGGTACTCACTGATCGAACCATCGACGATCCGGCCCGGGGCCTCTGGCCAATTCGCGACCGAAGCCTGCAACTCGCAGGCGGCCTGGAGGCGGTCTGTCCATGTCGACAGAAAGAACACCGCGGCCGAAAGAAACAGCAGCGCAAGGACACGGCCGGCTCCGCCAAGCCCGACGATGCTCACCTCCGGTGTGCGTGTCTGCCTGTTCGACCTGCGATCCTTCCGTGTTGACGCATTTCGTGGAGTCCGAAGCCAGCGGATTAGCGTGCGGAGCGAATAGCCGACGCATGCGAGCCAGAAGACGACCGAAACCCACATCGCGACTTGCATCCACCAAAGCGAGGTCCATCGCGGCGGAGTCGCGTCGATGAGCGAAATGTGCATTCGACTTGGGTGATACCTCACGCGGACCGGCGTACCCGCCGGGTACTTTCGCCGTACCGCCTCAGCCTCGCTTTCGGACACGCTCCACGGGCTCTCGTCAAGGCGGATGGTGCTTCCGCCTTGCGGTCCGAGCGGCGTTTCATAGACATAGCGGATACCGGCGCGGTAAGTCGTCGAGCGGGCACGGCTTTGAATCTCGATGCGGGTGTCTACGACGCGACCTGGAGCCTCCGGCCACGTCATCGCCTCCGCTTGCGCTTCGCAGCCCGCCCGAAGCTCGGTGACCTGCCCGTAAAGGACAATGGTGGCAATGGAGAATGCGAAAAGCAGGGCGAGCGGAAAGCCAAAATCCGCAGCTTTGACCATCCAAGAAGGCGGATTACCCGGTCGCTTCTTCGCCACTCAGCCTCCCCACAAGATGGAATCGCTTCGTTCCACCGTTCCATAGAGTACTCGATCTTCACGATGGACCATCTGCGAGGTGCCTCATGTTCGACCGCGAAACCTGGGAATTCCTGAGCTACGTCGTCACGGTCTTCGGGTTGCCGCTGGCGATCATCGTCTTCATCTACGAGCAGCGGCGGGAGCGGGCGAACGAGGAGGAGGAGATCTACCAGCGGCTGAGCGATGAGTACACCAACTTCATGAAGCTGGTGCTTCAGAACGCGGACTTGCGGATCCTGAGCAGCGAGAAGGTCGAGCTGACCCCGGAGCAGAAGGAGCGCAAGTGGACGATGTTCAACATTCTGGTCGCGCTGTTTGAGCGGGCGTACATCCTGGTGTACGAGGAGCGGATGACCCCGCACACCCGCCGCTTGTGGCTTTCGTGGGAGGACTACATGCGTGAGTGGTGCCGCCGGCCGGACTTCCGGGCGGCGTTGCCGGAGCTTTTGCGGGGCGAGGATGAGGATTTCGCGGCCACGATCACGCGGATCGCGGAAAAAGAAGGCGTGCAGCCGCAACCGCATTCGGTACAATCCGGAAGTTGATCAGAGGGTTCGCCCGGTCGGGTAGGAACCTGTTTGGACTGTTCGGTATTCCGAAGGGAATTGCATGCTCAATCGTCGTGAGGCGGTCAAGGTCGGTTTGGCGGGTGCGGTCGGTCTGATGAGCGGGGGGAGCGCCTCGGCCGCGATCTCGATGGTCGCCCGGGCGGGTGCCCGCGGCGACACCCGGGACGACAGCGCGGCGGTCAAGCTCGGGTTTGAGCTCGGCACGCAAGCGTGGACGTTCCGCGACCGGTCGACGTTCGAGACGCTTGAGATCGCCAAGTCGCTCGGCCTGAAGTTCATCGAGCTTTACCCCGGGCAGCAGCTTTCGAAGACCGCCAAGGACGCCAAGACGGGGCCGGATCTGACCTCGGCGCAGCGGAACGACCTGCTTGGCGCGATGAAGGAAGCTGGCATCACGCCGCGGGCTTACGGCGTCATCGGGCCCGCCAACGACGAGAAGGATGTCCGCCGGCACTTTGAGTTCGCGAAGGACATGAAGATCGGCGTCATCACCTGCGAGCCGACGCCGGATGCGTGGGACCTGGTCGAGAAGCTCGCGAAGGAGTACTCGATCAAAGCCGCGTGCCACAACCACCCCAAGGACTCCCGCTACTGGAACCCGGACACGGTGGTGTCCTCGGTGAAGAGCCGGGCGGCTCTGCTGGGCGCCTGCGCCGACGTCGGCCACTGGACGCGTTCGGGTCTGGATGCCGTCGAGTCTCTGAAGAAGTACGAGGGCCGGCTGATCTCCCTTCACCTCAAGGACATCAAGGACGTCAAGGGCGAGAAGATCGATCAGCCGTGGGGCACGGGCAACACCGGGATCGCGGCGGTGCTGAAGGAGATCCGTCGGCAGAAATTCTCCGGGTACATGTCCGTTGAGTACGAGTACGGCGCGGGCAAGGAACTGGAAGAGAACGTCCGGAAATCCATCGCGTTCTTCGACGGAGCGTGTGCGGCGATCGTGGCCGAGGAAGCCAAAGCCGGCGCCCCCGCCAAGAGCGAGTCCAAGCAGGGCAAGTGAGGAGCAGGTTCATGAATCGGGCAAGCAAGCGGGGCGGTGGAATGGCTTCGTTGCGCACGGTGTGCGCCGCGATGGCGATCGCCATGGCCGCCGGAACGGCAAGCGCTCAGTATTCCACCCCCAAGAAGAAGAACGCGCCGGCCGCCGCCGCTCCCAGCGAGACCGTCGCGGCGGCCGCTCAGAAGATCCTCACCGACCTCGCGGAGATCGGTGATCTTTCCAAAGCCAAGTCCGAAGCGGACACGCTGCTCAAGAAGGTCGTCGCCGACAAGGGTGCTCCCGGGGACCTGATCGCCGCGGCGCGCACACGCCGGATCGTCAGGTTGATCGACGCGGGGATGAAGGGCGAGACCGTGCCCACCGACAAGCCGGCGTCCGCCTCCAAGGACAGCTCGGTGAAGGAGGTGCGTGATCGCGCCGCGTTCATGATTGGTTCGCCGACGTTCGCCGATTCGCTCGCGTGGCTTTACGACGCGAAGCGCGACTCCGGCCCCGGCGTCTTTCGCGTGGTGGGCGACCTGATCACCGCCAAGGCGCCCTTTGAGAACTATCCCGAGCTTGCGGCTGCGATCGCGGTTGTTCACGACCAGACAAATCCGCGCAAGCAGGAATGGTCGCTGGACCACGTCGGGGTGATGAAGCACTTCCTGGGCGGGTCCTTCCGGCCTTTCGCGCCCGGGAAGATGCCCGCGGTGCTTCTGACTCACGTCGTGGACATGGTCTGCGGCGGCGGCGAGATCGAGTGGGCCGCGCGGCAGTACGGGTACCAGCCCGCCGTGGGCAAGCGGTATTTCGACGTTCGCTACGACAACATGCACTTTGAGCACGGGCAGAAGAAAGCCATCGAGGGCCACCCGTACACGCTTCAGAACATCAAGAAGCTCGGCGGTGTCTGTGTCGAACAGGCGTACTTCGCCGAGCAGATCGGCAAGTCGATGGGCATCCCGGCCGTGACGGTTGTCGGTCGCGGAGATGACGTCGGCCACGCCTGGGTCGGGTATCTCCGCCAGCAGGGCAAGTCCTACTGGTGGGACACGACCGAGGGGCGGTACAAGGATTACAAGGGCGAAGCCGCTTCGGTCCGCGATCCGCAGACGGGCGAGAGCATCAGCGACGGCGAGCTTTCGATGGTGGCCGAGCGGGCGTCGTACGACGGCCAGTCGGTCCGTCTGTGCCTGGCGCTGGCGGACGCTTCGACGGTTGTGGAATCAACGCCCGAGGCGCTCGAGCTTTGCGAGCGGTCGGTGAACGCGTGTCCGTACGTGCCGGCGGCGTGGGACCGGATCGCCGAGCTTGCGAAGAAGGAGTCGTTCTCGCCGGCGGACCTTGAGAAGTGGGGCGGAGCGGCGGTGACGCTTTGCGGGACGAAGTACCCGGACTTTGCGCTGAAGTTCCTCACGCCGATCGTCGCCGCGATGAAGAACCCCCTGGAACGCGCCCCCGCGTGGGCATGGATCCGGACCAAGCTCGTCGATTCTCAGCGGAACCGGACGTATTTCCGGTACGACCTGGCGGTGAAGCTCCGCATGCTTGAAGCCGACGCCATGCGCGACGGCGGCGACCTGGGCCGGGCTTGGAATCTCTACCGCGACTGCATTCAGCAGTACGGGAAGGAGACGCCTGCGGTGCAGGAAGCGGCGGACCGCTGCGACCGCATGCTCGCCGACGGCGGCAAGGGCCCGGGCGACGCGGCCGAGTTCTGGAAATGGGCATGGAGCAAGACCGACGAGCCCGACGACATGTCGGCTGAGTTCGCCAGGGGGAGCAACTGGGCGGTTTTCGGGATGCGGTACGCGATGGCTTTGGACCGGGCGGGGGATCGCGGAAAAGCCGAGAGCGTCCGCAAGAAGATCATGCCCAAGCAGAAGTGAACCGTCCGCGTGGCGGGCTGAGTAGGATCTTTCGTGCCCGGCAGACTCCATCTCGCGACACCGCCGACGCTTCTGGGTGAGCGGTACGGCATCATCACCATGGATCCCTCGCTGAGGCTTTGGACGCCGAGGTACGCGATCGCACCGGGGCAGGAGACGCTGATCCTGCGCGGGATCGAGGGCGTGCGGACGGCGGCGCCGGTGCCGCGCGGGATGGTGGGCAAGCCGCTCGCGGGGCTGCCGTGCGAGATCACGACGGCGCGGTGGGGGCTTGTGAGTTCGTGGGCGTCCTCGCCGGACGTTGGCGTGTCGGTGATCGATTCGGCGGCGGAGACGCTGGAGCGGCGGCCCGTGCTTTGGGAGCTTTTCTCGAGGCGGCGCTGCGTCGTGCCGGTGGACGGGTACTACGAATGGCGCGACGCCGCCAAGCGTGAGCCGCACTGGATCGGCGTCATGGACGTTTCGACCCGGTCGACGGCGCCGTTCCTGCTCGCGGCGGTGTGGGACCGGTGGGAAGCGGATCCCAAGCCGCGTGACGGGACCGCTCCGGCGAGCGGGCCGAGCACGGTCGACACCTTCGCGATTCTGACGATCCCGGCAAGCGGGCCGGTGACGGCGGTGCACCCGCGGCGGCCGATGATTCTGCCGGTGGAGCGGCTTGCGGAGTGGCTGGGCCCATCGCGGGATGATGAAAAGAACAACGCCGAGCGGCTGCGCTCGGCGTGCGTGGATGCTCCGATTCCGGAAATGACCTGGTACGTGGTGAGCCAGCTGGTGAACAGCCCGCGTCACGACGATCCTCGGTGTCTCGAGCCGGCGGCGCGGTTGGCGCTGCCCGGGTTCGGCGACTAGAACGCGGCGGCCCGACTCAGATGTGCTTGTCGGCGATGTTCAGCGAGCGGCCGGCCGAGCGCTTGCGGTTCATCATCTTGCGGCCGTTGGTGGTCTTCATGCGAGCGCGGAACCCGATGGAGCGCTTGCGTTTGATGCGGCTGGTGCGGTGCGGATAATGCATGGCTGCTTCCCAAAGAGGCTGACCCGTCGGCACGCCGTGGCTCGGCATCGTCCCGGACGGGCCTAGACACTAGGCGGACGCCGGACGTGAGGCAACCCTCCCTGAGGCAATGATCGGGTTTTGATTGGTATGAAATGAAGGTCTTTGGGCCTCTTGGACGGAGCCTGTGATGCCGATATTGTGAGGGAGCGAGCCGCGGCGATGCGGCTTGCGACAAGGGATCGCTGCCGCTCGTGGGCCGTTGGGACGTTACCGACGACCCGGGAGCGTCCGCGGCCCCGGGTAATCAGGGACGTGTCCATGGACGCGACGGTTCGGGCCTCGGTGGAGGCTTCACTCGGTTATACCTTCAGAGACGAGTCGCTGCTCGGTCGTGCGCTCACGCACGCCTCGCTGACGGAGGTTCGGAGCGAGTCCAACGAGCGGATGGAGTTTCTCGGCGACGCGGTGCTGGGGCTCGTCGTCTGCGAGAGTGTCTACGAGCGTTATCCGAAGATGCTCGAAGGGGACATGACCAAGATCAAGAGCCTGGTCGTCTCGCGGCAGGTGTGCGCGGACCTGGCCAAGTCGTTGGGCTTGGACAAGGCGCTCTCGATGGGCAAGGGGATGACGGCGCCCGGGGTGCTTGAGATCCCGATGTCGCTTGCTGCGGCTTCGGTCGAGTCGGTGGTGGCGGCGATGTACCTCGACGGCGGGTACGAGCCGGTCAAGAGGTTGCTCCGCGAGAAGCTCGATCCGCAGATCGATGAAGCGGCGCAGAGCCGGCACCAGCAGAACTACAAGTCCTTCCTTCAGCAGCACGCGCAGCAGAACCGGCTCGCGACGCCGCAGTACCGCGTGCTTGATGAGCAGGGTCCCGACCACGCCAAGTGCTTCAAGATCGCCGTGGAGATCGGCGACCAGCGGTTCACGCCGAGCTGGGGCCAGGCGAAGAAGCGGGCCGAGCAGGAAGCCGCGCTCAACGCGCTGCGCGAGCTTGGCGTGCTGGATCAGGTCGAGGGCACATGATCGAGGAAGGCGCGGAGCGTCGTTTCGGACGGCCCGCGCGACTGGAGTGAGAGTTCCGGCTCAGCGGCGGCGACGGCGGAGAGCCATCAGGCCGCCCATGCCCACCATCGCGAGCGAAGCGGGCGTGGGGACGACGGTCATCGCGGTGAGGATCGCTCCGCCCCCGATCTCGCCCACCATCATGCCCTGGCCGGTCGAGAGGTTGACCGTCCAGAACGTCGAGCGGGAGAGATTGGCGTCGCGGATCGTCATGTACGCGATCCCGGTCGCGCCGGAGATGTCGAACCCGGCCAGATCCGTGACGTCCGTGCCGAGGAAGCCGACCGTGACCAGCCCGCCGTTGTTGGGCGGGCTCTGGATGACCAGCGCATCACGCAGGCTGTCGATGTTGTAGAGCGTCGTCGTCGTCGCGCCGGCGAAATTGTTCGTGTAGGCCGAAGCGACGATGTTGGGGTTCATGCCAAAGCCGGAATCGCCGGCGTTGTACGCGAGGTTGCCGTCGACCGCCGCGATCGCGCCGGTGATCGGGTTCAGACGCAGGTTCTGGTCCGCGTCGGAGGTCACGCGGATGCGGTCCACCGTGGGGTTGAAATCAAACCCGAAGGACGAGCCGTTGAGGGCCGTCGAAAAAGTCGATCCGACGCGGGTCGCCGCGCCCGTCGCCGCGTTGATGCGGTAGAGGTTGCTCTGGCTGCCCAGAGCGTAAAGCTCGCCGGTGGCCGGGCGGACGTCGATCCCGCGGATGACTTCGTTGCTGGCCAGACCGGAGATGGCGACGCCGGAAAGCAGCGTGCCGGTCGCGCTCGAATCGAAGGTGATGAGCGTCTGCTCGAGCGTCACGCCGTAGATGATCTCGGCGCTGGCGCTGCCGGCGAGGAAGAAGGGAACGGCCAACAGTGAAATGCGGGAAACCATGAAGTCCTCCAGGAAACGGCCGAACAGCCACCGCCGGGGCGCGGGTACGCACCGGACCGCCGGGAGCGGTTGGCATTCGGAACTCCGGACCTTCGGACCCGGGGAGGAGGCGGTTTTTGGGCCGCGAAGAAAATCCGGACCGAATCGGACGGGCCATGTGGGCCGAAGAAGGTGTGGGTATGATGTTGCTTGAGGCTGGATGGCCTCGGGAGACGTCAGGCTTTGGCTGAGCAGTTCCTTCAACGCATCGCAAACGGCGACGCTTCGGCGGTTCGCGGCTGTCTCGATGAGTATGGCGGAATGGTCTGGGGCCTTGCCAAGCGGTATCTGGCCGCGATGGGGGATGACGCCGAGGATGCCGTGCAGGAGATTTTCGTTGAGGTCTGGCGTTGTGCCGGGCGTTACGACCCCTCGAAGGGGATGGAAGCTGGCTTCATCGCGACGGTGGCGCACCGGCGTCTGACGGATCGTCAGCGTCGGGCGATGGCGCGCCGCGGTGGGGAGCTGCCGGAGGATCGCGTGCTCGCAGGCGCGGAGCAGGCTCCGGTGTTTGAGACCAAGGAGTCCGCGAGCCGAGCGATGGCCGCGCTCGGGCAGTTGTCTGCGGAGGAGCGTCAGGTGCTTTGGTGCTCGCTGTATCACGGGCTGAGCCATGAGCGGATCGCGGGGATGACTTCGCAGCCGGTGGGCACGGTCAAGACGCGGATCCGTCGCGGGCTGGCGCGTCTGCGGGAGCTTTTGTCGGGAACGGGCGCGGGTGGGGCGGGCGGCGCGGGGCTGAAGGAGGTGGCTCCATGAGCATGCAGCCTCCGAACGCGACCGAACTGGCGCGTGCAAAGGAACTGATGAGCGCGGCGATGCTCGGCACGCTTGCGGACGCGGAACGCGCGGAGCTTCTCTCGCTTCAGAACAAGCTCGCCGCTTCGGGCGTCAGCATCGCGTCGCTGGCCGAGGACGCCGAGCTCGCGGTGGGCGAAGCGATCGCGGCGATGGGCGCACGATCCGAAGCCATGCCGGCGGCGCTCCGCGACAAGATCGAAGCGATGGGTCGCGGCTTGGTGCTCGGCGGGAACGCCGGGGTCGCCGGCCGCGTCGCACCCCCGTCGGCGTCCACCTCCGGCGGGTTGGGCGGCGGGTTGGGTGGCTGGATCGTCGCCGCGTGCGCGGTGATCGTCGCGACCGTCGGGTGGATGCGCCCCGCGCGGGTGATCACGTCCGAACCGGCGCCGGTGCTCTCGGCTTCGCAGCAGCGTGCCGAGCTTTTGTCCAACAGCGATTCGCAGGTGCTCTCATGGTCGACCGGGCCGGACCCCGCCGGCAAGGAAATCAAAGGCGACATCGTCTGGAACACGCGTCTGCAGCAGGGGTACCTGCGGTTCCGCGGCGCGGCGAAGAACGATCCCTCCCGCGAGCAGTATCAGCTCTGGATCTTCGACAAAGCCCGGCAGGAGTTCGCCGTGGATGGCGGCGTCTTCAACGTCGCCGACAACTCGGTGGATTCCGGCACCGGCGACATCATCATCCCGGTGGATGCCAAGCTCCGCGTCTTTGACCCGGCTCTCTTCGCGGTCACCCTCGAGCGGCCCGACGGTGTGGTCGTGACCGACAAGGGCCGCATCGTCGCGACGGCTTCGCCCGAAGCCCCCAAGGGCGCGGAGCCGGACAAGAAGCAGTAGCCCGAGAAGAAGCAGTCGCCCGAGGTCGCCCACCAAGGGGCGAGCGCGGTGAATTGCGCAAGAAAAACCCCACGCTCGCACGTGGGGTTTGTTCGTGCGTCTGTTGTGAACCTCTTACGCCAGAGCCGCGGCACCCGAGATGATCTCGGTGAGCTCGGTCGTGATCTGGGCCTGACGGGCGCGGTTGAACTTGCGGGTGTAGAGCTTGCCCATCTTGCCGGCGGCATCGGTCGCCGCTTTCATCGCGACCATGCGGGCGATGTGCTCGCTGACGACCGCGTCGTTGAAAGCCTGGAAGAGCACGGCGCGGACGGCGGCGGGGAGCAGGTCACCGAGAAGCTGTTCGGCGCTGGGCGTGTACTCGTAGATGACCTTGTGGGCGGGCTGGGTGACGGCGGCTTCGGTCTTCTTCTGGTTGCGAGCGAGCTCGGCCGCGGCTTCGGGGCTGAAGGGGAGGAGCTGCATCACCGTGGGGACCTGCTTGCCGGCGGAGAGGAACCGCATGTAGATGATGTTGACCGAAGAGATCTCGCCTTTGGAGAAGCGCTCGATGTACTCGTTGGCGAGCTTCTGCACGGCTTCGAGGCTGGGCTTGTCGCCGAAGGTGTGCTGGCGGGCGACGGGGACGTTGTTGAAGCGGAGGAACGCGACGCCCTTCTTGCCGACCAGGTCGACCTGCCCGGCTTTGGCGGCGGGGTTGGTCCGCAGGTACTGCATCGCCGTGCGGAGAACGTTGCTGTTGTACGCCCCGGCGAGGCCACGGTCGGAGGTGATGACGAGGGTGAGGGGCGGGGCGACGGTCTGGCCGCCGTCACCCTTGCCGAAGAGGGGGTGGGAGACCTCCTCGACGGACCCGGCGAGATCGGCGACGAGGCCGAAGAGGGCTTCGGTGTACGGCTTGCCGGCGGTTGCGCGCTGCTGGGCGGCGGCGAACTTGGCGGTGGCGATCATCTGCATCGTCTTGGTGATGCGGCGGATGTTGCCGACGGCCTTGATGCGCTTCTTGATCTCGCGGGTCTTTGCCATAGGGAGGCAAGGATAGCCCGCGCGGGACAGAAAGGCGTGAATCCTGTCGTGGGGAGGCCCCGCCCGGAAGGGAGCGTACAGGCTTTAGGGAGGATTTTGCTTGGATTGTGATCGGTATGGATGGGGCGGCAGCAAAGGCCAGTGACTCCCGCATTCCGGGCATCGCTTGGGCCCGATGTTCAGGCCGAGGAGCAGGTCGGGATCGAGGCCCGGGTCGCAGCCCCTGAGGTCGTACTCGCAGTCCGGGCAGAATTGACGCTTCAGGGCTCGTGTCAGGAAGGAGCGCTTGGAGGAACGCCAGAGGTGCACTGCGATTGTGACCGTTGCGGCCGCCAATGTCATTCCAATCGCGAGATCCCAGAACGCGACAACCCAGACGACCAGGTACAAGGCGTTGCGTGTCGCGGAGAACGGGTGATCGATCCACTCGTGATCGTCGTGGCGGACATTCGCGTTGCTTCGGTCGACAAGGAGCTCGTTCCAAGAGGCGAGGCGGAAGCGCAGGTCGTCATGAAACCCCTTGGGATCGGCCAAGCCTTTGGGCTCGGGCGGGCCCGAGAGGGTTTCGTAGGGCTCGATGCGGGCGGCGCGGTGGTCCGCGAGGGGCATCTCCGGGTTGAGCCCGGGGAGGCGGTCCCAGATGCATGCGTCTTCTGGCATGGTGCGGTCGTGGGGGGTGGGTCCGAAGGGTCAGCGGGTAGGGGATGCGGGGTCGGGTGGCGGGACGAGGGGCCAGAGCGCGCCGCATTCGGGGCAGTGGCGGGGGCCGAGGTTGATGCCGAGGGTTTGAGGGTCGAGCGGCGAGTCGGCGTGGCTTGCGGAGAGGTCGTAGTTGCAGTCGGGGCAGTGTGTCGCCAGCACGCGTCGCCAGACTCGGCTTGTGCGGAGCGCCGGTCGCGACAGAAAGCACATGATGATGCCGGTTACAAGCCCGACGAGCGGAATCAGGTGGTACCCGTTTGGCTTGAGGCTCAGCGTGTAGCCCTTGAGCAGGTAAGCCCCCGAAACGCCCTGGCCAAGAATCATGCAAACACCCATGCCCATGCCAGCGATCCACGCTTTGCGAGAACGCAGAAGTTCTCCGGGCCTGAGTCGTGCTTTGAGCGTGGTTTGCAGGCGGTCGGGGCTCAGCGTTGTTTCGAGGTCGTCGAGTAACGCCGTGCGTGCGGTGGCGTTGCTGCGGCGGCGGGCTTCGGAAGGCCAACAACGCAGGGGATTGTCGGAGACGATGTCCCACGCGGCGTGGTCCTTGGCGGGCATGGGGGGAGTGTACCGGCGATCGCCCGGAGGTTGGCCGGGGATGGGGGGAGCGGCGGTTCGATAACCGTGTGATGACGCGGCGCAGAAGGGTTCTGCCAGCCTGTTTTGCTCTGCTGCGCGGAGGTTTTGCTCTGCGGTGAGGAGGCTGAGCAGCTTTGCCTCCTCGCGTTGCTCCGCTGCCTCCTTGCTTTTCTCTCCTGCAAGGAGGCGGAGGCGCTCTGCAACCTTGCATTGCTCTTCTGCGCGGGCGCGGCGATGTTCTGCGAGCGTAAAAGAGCCCGCTGCGGCGGCGCAGCGGGCCCTTGACAGGTCGGAGGATGCGCCCGGCGGTCGGTCGCGTGGTGATGGTCCCAGGCGCACTTCGCGGAGTGCCTCCGGGGGGGATGGGGGTTAGCAGCCGCGTTCAAACGCCGCGACGTACGCGTCGTAGTCGAAGAAGTCGACGAAGCCGTCGCCGTTGAAGTCGGCATCCTGGCCCGGGGGGCAGACGCCGTTCTCGAAGCAGTTGACGTAATCGTCGTAGTCGAAGAAGTCGAGGAAGCCGTCCTCGTTGAAGTCGGCGGGGCAGCGGTTGCAGACGACGCGCTGGAACCACTCGGTCCGCGGGTCGATCATCGGGTAGTCGCGGACGGGGACGGTCAGGCGGGGCATCTCGAACGCGACGCTCCGGGGTTCGGGCGTGCGCGGGTCGAGGTTGAAGCGCGTCTCGCAGGAGGTGATGCCGAAGGGGTCGGTGCGGGCGGTGTAGATCCAGCGCTGGCCCGCAACGAAGGAGTCGTTGTAGCCGGCGGCAATGATGCTGTCGGGGCGGGTGAAGAGAGCCCTGAACCCTTCGGGGCGGGCTCCGCGGTAGAGGTTGGACCAGACGAGCGCGGGGGGCGAGATGGAGAGCGTCATGAGCAGCGCATCCTCATCCCCGTTGTCGAAGACGAAGTGGCCCGCGTGCGTCGTGACGCCGACGGCGGTGAAGGACGGAGCGATCCCCGCGTGGGCGAGGCGGACGCCGGGGTAGATCGCCGCGAGCGTGACGGGCTGCAGCGCGGGGTCCAGGTCCCAGACGACCGCGTCGTCATCGAAACCGTTCTGTGCGTCGGTGAAGCGGCCGACGACGCGGATTTTCTCGCGGGAGACGGGAAGAACCGCGTTGGCGTGGTGCTCTTCCGTGTTGCCCAGGAAGGAGTACTCGCGCGTCAGCGGGTTGGAGCCGTCGGCGGGGTTGAGGTAGAGGGCGATCGAGCGGCCCACGGTCCCCTGGTCGCGGGCGGTGTGGCCGACAACGACGTAGAGCGGGTTGTTGTTGGGGCCCACGGTTTCGCGGACGTCTTCGAAGGCCGTGAAGGGGGTCTGCACGCGCGGGTCGCGGTAGGCTTGCGACCAGAGGACGTTGCCCGCGGGGGTGAGCAGAGCGGCGGCACCGAACTCAGCGGCGCTGCCGGGGAAGCGGGTGGAGTGGACGACGATGTAGTTGCCGTTGCGGTCTTCGCGGAGGCCGACCTCGATGGGGCGGGAGGCGAAGTCGACGGCCGGGATGCTGCGGGCCCAGAGGAGGTTGCCGAGGCCGTCGGTCTTGATGACGGTGGTGTGGGCCTGGTTGGGATCGACGGCGTCGGTCTCGCCGGCGATGACGAAGCCACGGTCGCGGGTGGCTTCGATGCAGAACGCACGGTCGTTGCGGGGACCGACGAGGTAACGCTGCCAGAGGACCGCGCCGCCGAGGGTGTGACGCGTGAGGACGAGGACCTGCTGCGTGCCGCCGCCGCCGGTGATGGTGGCGTTGGCGATGGTGGCGTAGCCATCGTCGAGTTGAGCGATGCCGTACGCGTCGGCTTCGGTCTGGACGGGGCGGATGATCCGCTCGACTTGAGCGTCGGCTGCGGAAGCGCCGAGGGCCGCGCCCGCGATGATCGCGAGGCACGCCGGGAATGGGACAACGCGGGAAGAACGATTCGTGCTCATGACTGAACCCTCCTCAGGCTTGTCGCCTGCGCGGACTTCGGTCCGAGCGTTGCGAAGCCTGTGCTCTCAGAGAGCGGCGGAACGATCCGGGTTGCGCGAGATTTCGTAGATCGCATGCAATTTCCGATCGGGGGATCCGTTCTTCCCGCGGTGCCGGGGAGCGTGGTTTCTTTGCGCGCCGAATGTACGTCGGAGTAGCGCAATCTTCGCGAGTCATGCAGTGTCAGCGCAAGGAAAAGCACCGGGTTGGCCGGTGCTTGTCGATCAGAGCGGATTCGTTGTCGGAATAGCTTAAAGCAATTCAAACGTCGGCAGCGGACCCACGAGCGGGCGGAGGTTGTCGATGCACGCTTGCGAGACGTCGCTCGTGCCTTTCAGGAACTCGGCCGGGAGGTGGCGGGTCTTGGCGGCGACGGCGGAGAGGGGGACGAGCGCACAGAAGCAGGAGTACTCGTTGCCGGGGCCGCGCTTGAGGGCGATCGAGCCGCTCTTCTCGCCCGCGAGGGCTTGGGCGGCGGCGAAGCGGCCCGAGCGGCGGGCTTCGGTCTGGTCAATGGGCGACGCATCGGGCCAGCAGCGCTGGGCGTAGCCGAGCGTGTCGGCGCGGACGCGCGGGGGCTTGCCACCCGGAGGCGTCAGTTTCTCCTTGAGGTAGTCGGCGAGCTGGTCGCCGAGGGCACCCGAGCCTGAGAGCTGGACGTTGCCGTGGGCATCGACCTGGGCGTTCTTGATCAGCTTGGCGCCGATGGCGACGTGGTCCTTGTCCTGGATGCCTTCGGAGACGGCGATCTGGCAGCGGCCGAGCTTGCTATAGATGCGAGAGACATCCGCGGCGAACGCGTCAAGATCGAAAGCGACCTCGGGGACGTAGATCAGGTGCGGGCCGTCACCCTCGTGCTTGCGGGCGAGCGCGGCGGCGGCGGTGAGGAACCCCGCGTGGCGGCCCATGATGACGTTGATCTTGATGCCCGGGAGCGAGCGGTTGTCCATGCTGTCGGACATGAAGTGCATGGCGACGTAACGGGCGGCGCTGGGGAAGCCCGGCGTGTGGTCGTTCTCCATGAGGTCGTTGTCGACCGTCTTGGGGACGTGGAAGCAGCGCATGTCGTAATTGGTGGCGGCGGCCATCTCCGAGACGATGCGGCAGGTGTCGGAGCTGTCGTTCCCGCCGACGTAGAAGAAGTAGCGGATGTCGTGCTTCTTGCAGGCTTCGAGGATCTTCTCGCAGTACGCGCGGTCGGGCTTGTCGCGGGTGGAGCCCAGGCCGGCGGAGGGGGTGTTCGCGAGACGCTCGAGGCGGTCGTCGGCGGTGGTCGTCAGGTCGACGAGGTCGCCCTTGACGAAGCCCTTGACGCCGTGGCGCATGCCGTAGATGGTCTTGACAAACCCGGCCGCGTGCAAGCCTTGCCGCAGGCCTTCGACGACGCCGACAAGGGATTGGTTGATGACCGCCGTGGGGCCGCCGGATTGACCGATGACCGCGTTGCCTGCGATGAGATTCGTCATGCGCGATGGTAGACGCGAGCGGCTGGCTTCCAAGCCCGTGCGCCCGTTTGGAACGCGCTCCAGCCGCTGAAACCGTTATCGCTGGGGTGTTTCGCCGGGCGGGAACGCCGGCGGCGGCGGAGGCTCGTTGCTCTGACCGACCATCGCGACCCCGCCGTCGACCGGCAGGTCGTCGAACTCATCGATCGGGGCTTTCTCGCGCGAAGCCATGACGTGCTGCGTGTAGAGCATGATGCACGCGCCGGTGAGTGCCACGACGCCCGTCACCCACTGCACGCCCGACAGGTGCTGCGACGGATCGTTCGGAAAGACCAGGATTGCGCCCAGCGAGACCGTGACGGGTTGAAGCTGGACCACGCCCGCCGAGACCGCAAGGCCCAGTCGCTGGATCGAGTGGAAGTAAAGCGTGTGCCCCAGCCCGATCCCGACGACCGCGAAGATCAAGAGCATCGCGAACTCAAGGCCGAAGATGCCGCCGGGAAGGCGCAGGGCGTTGAGCCCGCGGACCGCATCAGGAACCCCGGAAGCGTCGTGGCCGCGGTCGCCGAGGATGAACATGAGAGCCACCAGCGCGAAGCCGGTGTACTGGCTGACCGCCGCGAAAGCGAGCAGCGGGGGCATGCCGTGCATCCACTTGCGGACCGCGAGGGCATACGCGGCGTAAAGCAGCGCCGAACCGAAGGAGACCAGGACGCCGAACCCCGTGGCGCCGCCAAGCCCCCCGTGCTGGAAGAGGACGGTCAGAATCGTGCCGACCAGAAGCGTCGTGATGCCGATCAGGAAGCCCGTGGACTTTATGATCCGCCGCTCGGCGATGAAGAAGATCGCGGCACCGATGGTCACGAAGATGATGTTGAGGCGGAGGCTGAAGGTCATGAGCCCGGGGGAGACGAAGTACGGCGCGATGCCGAAACAGACCTGGGCGGCGGCGTTGAAGATGCTGGGGAGGAGCGCGGCTTTCCAGATGCCGCGGGGCATCTTTCCCGACCACCACGCGAAGAGGAGCGGCGGGATCCACAGGATCGTCGAGAAGCCGTACCGCCAGCCGTTGGCGGTCCAGGGATCGACGAGCGGCGGGAGCTTGCCCTCGGCGTTTGGCGTGCCGGTCGGGTCGACGATGCCCTTGAGATGGCTGAGGTAGAGCGGGATCGTGGTCCAGCAGGCCAGCGTGAGGACGATCAGGAAGATCCCGACGAGGCGGGAGGAGGAAGCCGCTTTGGCGTTGGCGTCGGGCAATCTGGGCTCCGGGGCGTCCATGATAGGAGTGTGGACTGGGCCTTTGGGAGTGGCGTAAGCACGGACGCAGGCTGTCCGCGACGGAGATTGGACCGGCCTCTTGCGGGTACCATGCCCGCATGGCCAAGAAAACCACGACGCAAGCCACCCGGAAGTCCTCCTCCAAGCAGCCGCGGGCCCCGCACGGGATCACCGAGCCGCTCATCCATCTTGATCGCTGGATCCGGGCGAACAAGAAAAATCTGACGCCTCCGGTGAGCAACAAGCAGCTCTTCGCGACGAGCAAGGACATGGTGCTTTTCGTCAGCGGCGGGCCCAACACGCGGAACGACTACCACGTCAACCCGACGGAGGAGTTGTTCTATCAGGTGAAGGGGAACATCGCGGTGCGGATTCGCCCGCTCGACGGTTCCAAGCCGCACGACGTCGTGGTGAAGGAGGGTGAGCTCTTCCTGCTTGATCGCTGGGTGCCGCACCGTCCGCAGCGGCCGAAGGGGACGGCGGGGCTCATCGTGGAGTTCCCTCGCGGGTTCGACGAGAACGGCAAGCCGCAGGAGGATGCTCTGCGGTGGTACTGCCCCGAGTGCGACACGCTGGTGCACGAAGCACGGTGGGTGCTGAAGAAGATCGATGAGGACCTCAAGATCATCATGCACGACTTCTGGGGCGGTCCGGCGGAGCGTCGCACGTGCAAGAAGTGCGGGTACGTCATCCAGCAAGCGGGGGCGATTGAACTGAAGGGCAAGAAGGTGTCGGCGGTGAAGAAGAAATCAAAGAAGTTGAAACACTGAGATCACTGAGGGGCACAGAGGAAGGCCAAAGTCCAGGAGTGTGTGGCGTTGGAACGCGATTCACTGGATTATCTGCATGGAGATGTGACGGAAGCGATCTTTGGTGCAGCGGTGCAGGTCCACCGCGTGATGGGCCCGGGATTGCTCGAGTCCGTGTACGAGGCATGTCTCGCTCACGAGTTGTCGAGACGCGGAATCGCGGTGCAGAGGCAAGTCGAGGTCGCGGTCGAGTACGACGGCATCAGGCTTGATTGCGGCTTTCGGATCGACCTGCTCGTGGCGAGCAAGGTTATCGTGGAGCTCAAATCAGTGGAGAAGCTGATGCCGATCCACGAGACCCAGTTGCTCACGTACCTTCGGCTTTCACGAGTAAGGGTGGGGTTGCTCATGAACTTCAACTGCCAGGTCCTCGTTCAGAACGTCAAAAGGAGGGTCGTCTAGGATTGAAGCGTGCCGTAGACAAGCACGCCAAGTGACTTCGTATTTCTCTGTGCCCCTCAGTGCTCTCAGTGTTTCAACTTCTTGATTCCGCATGAAAGTCGACCTCCACACCCACATTCTCCCCGAGCGATGGCCCGACTGGACCAAGAAGTCCGGCTATCCGGGCTGGATCGAGCTTGAGCATTCCGGGCCGGGGTGTGCTCGCATGTGCAAGACGCTTCCCAGCGGCGGGAAGCAGTTCTTTCGCGATGTGCAAGCCAATCTCTGGGACCCGGCGGTGCGGCAGCGTGAAATGGACGCGACGAGCGTGACGACGCAGGTGCTCAGCACCGTACCCGTCATGTTCAGCCACTGGGCGAAAGCTCAGGATGTGTACGACCTGCATCGGTTGCTCAACGACCACATCGCCGAAGTGCAGCAGCCGGTGTCGGCGGGTGCGGTCCCGCCGTTCATCGGCCTCGGTGTGCTCCCGCTTCAGGATGCCGACCTGGCTTGCCGCGAGCTTGATCGGTGCATCAAGGATCTCAAGCTCGCGGGCGTGCAAATCGGGACGCACGTGAACGGAGCCAACCTCGACGACCCGCTTCTGCGGCCGGTGCTCGAGCGAGCGGCCGAGCTCGGGGCGGCGGTCTTTGTGCACCCGTGGGACATGCTGGGCGGCGAGCGGATGGCGAAGTACTGGATGCCGTGGCTTGTGGGCATGCCGACGGAGACGACGATCGCGATGATGTCGGTGATTTTCGGCGGGGTGCTGGATGAGCTTCCGAATCTCCGGATCTGCTTCGCGCACGGCGGGGGCTCGTTTCCCGGGACGCTCGGCCGGATCGCTCACGGGTTTGAGTGCCGCCGCGACCTCTTCCCCGCCCAAGCCAAGCATCCAACCGAGTACCTCGCCAAGCCGGGCCGGCCCGCCGCGTTCTGGGTTGATTCGTTGGTGCACGATGGCGACGCTTTGGCCCATCTCGTCAAGCTCATGGGGGCTTCGCGGGTCGCGCTGGGGAGCGACTACCCGTTCCCGCTCGGCGAGGACCACCCGGGCATGCTCATCGACGCTTTGACGGGTCTTTCGGCGGCCGACCGGGACCTGCTCCGGGCCGGCGCGGCGCTGGAGTTCCTGGGGCTTCACAAGCCGTAAACTGCCCGCATGCCCGAGCCCACGACGTTCCGGACCGATGAAGCCTTCGCGCAAGCCCTCGACGCGGGCGACCCGCTCCGCTCGTTCCGCGAGGAGTTCGCCCTTCCGACGGTCGCGGGCGTCGGCGGCAAGCCCGAAGCGAACGCGACCGGCTCTTCGTCGGCGGTCTATCTGACCGGGAACTCGCTGGGCGCGATGCCCAAGCGGGTTCCCGAGCTTCTGGCGGGTGAGCTTGAGGATTGGGCCCGTCGCGGCGTCGAGGGGCACATGCACGGCCGAGACCCCTGGCTTCCGTACCACGAGCAGTTCCGCGGACCGCTTTCGCGGCTGGTGGGAGGGCTTGAGCGCGAGGTCGTCGCGATGAACACGCTCACGACCAACCTGCACCTGCTCATGGTCTCGTTCTATCGCCCGACCAAGGAGCGGTTCAAGATCGTGATCGAGGACACCGCATTCCCGAGCGATTCCTACGCCGTGGCGAGCCAAGCGTCTTTCCACGGGTTTGACCCGGCGTCGGCTGTCGTTCGTCTCAAGCCGCGCGACGGCGAATCCACCCTCCGCACCGAGGACATCGTCGCGACCATCGCTCGCGAGAAGCCTGCTCTGGTCATGCTCGGCGCGGTGAACTACCTCACCGGCCAGTGGTTCGACATGCAAGCCATCACGCGGGCCGGGCACGATGCCGGCGCGGTCGTCGGGTGGGACCTCGCTCACGCGATGGGCAACGTGCCGATGAAGCTCCACGACTGGGGAGCCGACTTCGCCGCGTGGTGCTCGTACAAATACCTCAACGCCGGGCCCGGCGCGGTCGCGGGTGCGTTCGTCCACGAAAAGCACCTGAGCGACCCGACCTTGCCGCGCTTCGAGGGGTGGTGGGGCAACGACCCGTCGACGCGGTTCAGGATGGGGCCCAAGATCGAACCGATGCGAACTGCGGATGCGTGGTCCCTCTCGAACCCGCCGATCTTCTCGCTCACACCGCTCAAAGCATCGCTCGAACTCTTCGACCGGGCGACGATGCCGGCGCTGCGGGCCAAAGCACTCAAGCTCATCGGCTACATGGGAGAACTGCTGAAAGCAGCCGACCTGCCCGTCTCATCGCTCACGCCCGCCGACACCGCCCAGCGCGGCTGCCAGTGGTCGCTGGTGGTGCCGGGTTCATCGAAGGTTGTGCAGCAGGCGCTCATCGAGCGCGGCGTGGTGTGCGATTTCCGCGAGCCGAACGTCATCCGCGCCGCCCCGACGCCGCTTTACAACTCGTTCCACGATGTGCGGCGGTTTGTGCAGGAACTGCGGACGGTTTTGAAGGCCTGAGGACGCCCGGTGGAATTCCTTCTGTTCATTCTCAGTCCATTGATTTACTTCGCGGTGTTCTGGTCTGCGACCCTCATGTCGAAACGGCGATTTGCGATCGCGCACGCGATCGTTGGACTGTGGTGCTGCGCCGTCTGGCCGCTCTCTTGCGGTGTTGGGCTTGTCGTCGCCCCGATGGCGAGTCCGACAGACTACGGCTGGCTTTTCAACGTGGGCATCGTTGCCATTACTGCGATCTTGTCGGGCGTTGCATGTCGCTCGTGGATTCCTGTTGGCGGGATTGTCGCCGCGAGCGTGGTCGCCTTCACCCCCTCAGCCATTCTCGGCGGAACGACTCCGATTCCACCGTGGACGTTTACTTTACTGCTGCTTTCGTGGCACATTCTCTCTGGCACAGGGCTCTTCATCTGGGCAGCTCAAGAGCGGCGCAAGCCCAGAATCACAGGAGCGTGTACTCAATGCGGGTACGACCTTCGTGGCCTCGGAAGTCGCCCATGTCCGGAATGCGGCGGAGCTCACGGGCAGGGGCCCGATTCGCCGAGCGATCGCGGGGCGGGATAATCCAGCTATGAACACCCCACACGCCATCGTCATCGGCAACGGCCTCGCCGGAGCGTTCATCGCCGTGATGCTCGCCAACGCGGGCTGGCGGGTGTCGCTCTTTGAGCGGCGCGGCGATCCGCGAGCCAAGGGATACCAGGGTGGCCGGTCGATCAACCTCGCGCTCTCCGCTCGCGGCCTCGCGGGGCTTGATGCGGCGGGCTTGGGCAAGCGGGTCCGCGAGCGCGACCTCATCCCAATGCCCGGCCGGATGATCCACCCGGTTTCCGGCTCGATCGTCTTTCAGCCGTATAGCCACGACCCCAAGGACGCGATCAACTCCGTCTCGCGCGGCGGGCTCAATCTCACGCTCATGATCGCCGCGGGTGAACACCCCGGCGTCACGATGCACTTTGACCACATGTGCCTCGACATCGACTTCGCGAGCACGGCCGCGACGTTCCAGAAGCCCGACGGCACGCGGGTCACCGCTTCCGCCGACCTCATCGTCGGTGCGGACGGAGCGTTCTCCGCCGTGCGTGGAGCGATGCAGAAGACAGACCGCTTCGAGTACTCGCAGACGTACCTCGGCCACGGGTACAAGGAGCTTCACATCCCCCCGCGCGAGGATGGGCATACCGGCGGGATGGCGGGCCCGTTCATGATGGATCCCGCCGCGCTCCACATCTGGCCGCGCGGCGGGTCGATGATGATCGCTCTGCCAAACCGAGACGGGTCCTTCACCTGCACGCTTTTCTGGCCGTACGAGGGTGAGCACTCCTTCGCGAACCTCAAGACCGCGGGCGACATCACGCGGTTCTTCCAAGCCCAGTACCCCGACGCGACGGCGATGATGCCGACGCTCGTCCACGACTTCCAAGCCAACCCGATCGGTTCGCTCGTGACGGTCCGCTGTTGGCCGTGGGTGCGGGGAAACGTCGTGCTCGTCGGCGATGCGGCCCACGCGATCGTGCCCTTCTACGGACAGGGGATCAACTGCGGGTTCGAGGACTGCGTCGAGCTCGTCAGCCAGCTCGGCAAGCACGCGAGCATCGGCGATGCTCTCAACGCGTACCAGCACGCCCGCAAGCCCAACGCGGACGCGATCGCGGACATGGCTCTCGACAACTTCGTCGAGATGCGCGACAAGGTCGGCCGCCCCGAGTTCCTCTACCGCAAGAAGATCGAGCAAACGCTCCACGCCGCGTTCCCCGACCGTTGCCAGCCGCAGTACAACCTCGTCTCCTTCTCAACCGTGCCGTACACCGAAGCCAAACGCCGCGGCGATGAGCTTCAGAAGCTCATCGACCACGTCGTCGCCCGCGTCCCGATGGGCTCGCGCGACCCGAGCACGCCGGAATGGAAGAAAGCCGTGCTCGATGCGGCCAGCGCGACCGGTCCGGCTGCCGGCGGCCAGCTCATCGACATCTCCCCGGAAATCTCGCCCGCCACCAACGTCTGGCCCGGCGATACGCCGTACACCCGCGAGATCCTGCTCGACACCGAGAAGGGCGCGAACATCACCCTCAGCGCCATCCGCACGACGGTTCACCTCGGAAGCCACGCCGACGGCTCCAACCACTACGGCAAAGCGTCCGAGGGCGGCGTCGGCATCGAAGCCATGCCGCTCGAACACTACATCGGCCCGTGCACCGTGCTCCAGGTTTCCGGCTCCGTGCGTGGCAAGCGGATAACCCCCGCCGACGTCAAGGGCTTGGAGTCGGTCCGCACGTCGCGCGTCCTGCTCAAGACCGGCACCTTCCCTGATTTCACGAAGTGGAACGCTGACTTCGCGGCTATCTCCGTCGAACTCGTCGAAGCCCTCGCATCCAAGGGCGTCATCACGATCGGGGTCGACACGCCGAGCGTCGATTTGCAGGATTCCAAGGACCTCCCGGCCCACCGCGCGATCCTCAAGCACAAGATCGCCATCCTGGAAGGCTTGGCCCTCGCGAACGTCGAGCCCGGCGAGTACGAACTGCTCGCCCAGCCGCTCAAGCTCAAGGACGCGGACGCGAGCCCGGTGCGGGCGGTGCTCCGCCAACGAAGCTAGCGGGGCCCCCATAGAGCGATCGCAAGCACCGACGAACCCGCGCCGATCGCGAACGCGACACACCCCGACACCACAACGCACATCCCGAACATCGGCAGCGCAGCCGCCTTCGCCCACCCCTTGTCGCCCTTGACAAGCCACAAGCTCCACGTGGCCGACATCACCAGCACCCCCAGCACGGCCGCCGAAAAGCACACGACCATCAGCGGAAACGGAAGCCAGGGGCCGACCGCCGCGCCGGCCACCATCACCCACACGCTCTTCCAGAACAAATGCTTCTCAAGCGGTGAAAGCCCGATCCGTCGCTCGCGCCTCACCCACTCCGGAAGCGGCCAGTTCTTTCGGTTGCACTCCGGACACACCCACGGCGGACCGTCAAGGCCCGCGAGGTCGTACCCGCATCGGCACGCGGGCGTTGTACTTCCCGGTTTCATGGTCACAGTGTAGAAACAAAAGCCCGGCGCCTTCGCGCCGGGCTTTGCTTGATCTCAGGAACTCGGCTAAGCCGCTTTAGCGGCTGGCTTTGGCCTTCGCGGGCTTCTTGGTCGCCGCGGTGTAGTCGGGCACGCCCGCGCCCTTCTCGAAGAGCTCGGCGAACTTGAAGCCTTTGCGGCCCTTCCACGCGCCGCGGTGGTACGCATCGCTCGCGAGGATCGGGAACAGAGCCGAAAGCTCGCCGAAGACCATCTGCTCGTGGACGACGTCGACCTTGCCCCAGGAGCAAGCTTCGCGGAGCGTCGAACCCGACAACGCCCCGTCGCGGCTATCGGCCACGGTCATCTGGATCGCGTACTTGTGCATACCGATGTCGCCGCGGGCCTTCCCGCCCTTGCGCTCGTTCAGCAATTCAGCCGCCACGACGATGTCCTGGGCGAAGTTCTTCGGCACGCCGCCGCCGAGCATGAGCAAGCCCGTGTCCTTGCACGCGAGCTTGATGTCGGTCAGTTCGCGGAAGTCCTTGCCGCTGTCGAACGCGACCTGCCCGCGGCCTTCCTCGATGGCTTCGGTCTGCTGAAGGACGATGCCGAACCCGGCCGAGCAGTCGGAGAACGCCGGGACGAAGATGGGCACCTTCTTGAGGTACGCGGTCTTGACGATCGACTCGTTCTTCGCGTGGTGGCGAGCGAGATAGCTGCCCATCGCGTGGATGAACTCGCGGCTGCTGTACGCCCCGGGCTCGAAAGCGTTGAAGATCTCGTGCGTCTTGGCGTCGCACGCGCGGAGGTCATCCTCATCGATGTAGGTGTCGTAGATCCGGTCGATCATCCAGTTGCGGAGCGTCATGTCGTCCACGGGCGGGGCTTCCGGGCTGCCGGGGGCGATGTAGTGCTTGAAGCCCAGGCCCTCGAAGAAGTCCTGGTCGACGATGTTCGCGCCGGTCGACACGATCGCATCGATCATATTGTTCTCGAGCATCGTGACGATGGCTTTCTTGAGGCCCGCGGAGATGAGCGACCCGGCGAGGGTCAGGATCACCGCGCACTCCTTGTCCTTGAGCATCATCGAGTAGATGTCCGCCGCGTTCGCGAGCGTGCGGCTCGTGTACGCCATGTCGCGGTAGCTCTTGACGATCGGGCGAGCGTCAAACTTGGTGACGTCGATGTGCTCGATCGGGCGGGAGAGAAGCTCTTCCTTGGTCCAGGTGTTCTTCGGGGTTGCCATGGTTCAATCACTCCTAAGCACGAGCGGTGGACGCCGTGCGGGACGAATAGCCAAGCCCCCCTGGCTCTGAATGGATTGTGGTGGACCCGGGGGTGGCGGGTCGCGGAAATCATATGCACGCCGCGTGTTCGTTGTGCGGTCGGGACTGGTCTTTTATTGCAGGCTTGACGGAACTGGCGGAAAGAGGTCGGCGTATGGGAGGTACCCGCGATTCCGGAAGCCGCGAGCGGGGTACGTTGTTGCGGCGCGCGTCGTGGCGCGGATGGTGACGCGGATGGTGGCGTGTACGTGCAACGTGGTGGGTTCCATTCACAACGTGGTCGAACAGTTTGCCCAAAGGGGGTTCATGTGCGTCATTTCGCCCTGTCGTCGGCCGCTTTCCTTCTCGCCGCCGGTACCGCTCACGCCCAGGTACGCGTCTTGCCGGTCCCGTCCCACCCCTCCTACGGCCAAATGATTCCCCGGGCCATCAGCGGCGACGGACGGGTCGTCGTCGGATATGCAAGCCAGAAGACCATGGTGTGGGTGATCGACGAAGGCATCGAAGTCTGCACGAGCCCCGTCGTGGCCTTCGGTTCGACCGGAAGCGGCATCTCGTACGACGGATCGATCGTCGGTGGGGTCGCTTCGGCGTCGCCGCAGCAATCCGGGTTCCGCTGGGATCGCTCGACCGGGACGGCTTCGCTGCTTCAAGATGCCACCGGAGCGAGATTGCTTTCTGTCTCGGCGGTCAGCAATGACGGTCAGACGATCGTAGGGGATGTCAGAGGCGGCGGACGCAACGCCGCGTACTGGACGCAATCGTCGGGAGTTGTCGTGGTGAACGGGCCGAACGGCTTGGACACCATCTTCATGGCGGAAGTCTCTTCAGACGGCCAGAACATGGTCGGAGTGATGGACGGAGCGGCGCCCTTCGCGTGGAACGCCCAACAGGGCTCGTTCGTGGTTCCGCTGCCCTCGGGACTGACGTCCGCTTTCAATCTGTGTCTCACCGCCAACGGTGATGCGATCTTCGGACAGGCGTTCATTCCCACGCCGGGCTCAGGGCAGGCCTTCACGTGGAATCCGGACACCGGCGCTTCGGCCATTCCGCTCTTCGATGGGTACGACCTCACGCTCTTCGGGGCGAACGCTGATGGCCGCGTTCTGGTGGGACGCGCACGCCCGCTGGATCCCTCGGGCGCGAGCGTGGCGTTCGTGCGAACACTCGGTCTCGAAACGATCCTGCTCGGCGACTATCTCGCGCTCTACGGCTCGACGTATGCCAATTCCGACTTCCAGCGGGCTTTCGACGTGTCGGACGACGGCAATGTGATCCTCGGCTCCGGAGGCATCCACCCCCACTGGGTCGCGATCCTCCCGCCCCCGAGTTTGTCGGATTTCAACGTCAACAACTTCGTCGACTTCACCGACATGATGGACTTCCTCGACTGCTTCGAGGGCCGGAGTTCTCTGCCGGTCTCCTCCGCCGACCTCAACAAGGACGGCATGACCGACTTCTTCGATCTCATCGAGTTCATCGACAACTTCTAGGGCTGGGCCGTCATCAGCCTACGTTCCGTCCATGCCCACCGAACGCCAGAAAATGATCGCCGGCGACCTCTACCGCGCGGACGACCCCGAGCTGGTCGCCGCCCGCTTCGCCGCTCGCAAGCTCGTCCGCCGGTTCAACCAGTCCGACGATGAGGACCTCGCCGGCCGTTTCGCTCTGCTCACCGATCTCTTCGGAGCGGTGGGGGAGGGCTCCTTCATCGAGCCCACCTTCCGCTGCGACTACGGGTTCAACATCCGCGTCGGGCGGAAGTTCTACGCCAACTTCGACTGCGTCTTTCTCGACTGCGCCCCCATCACGATCGGCGATGAGGTGATGCTCGCCCCGGGCGTCCATCTCTACACCGCGACACACCCGATGGACCACGAAACGCGAGCGTCCGGCCTCGAACTCGCGAGGCCCATCACCGTCGGCAACCGCGTCTGGATCGGCGGCCGCTCGGTCATCCTCCCCGGCGTCACCATCGGCGATTTCGCCGTGATCGCCGCCGGCTCGGTCGTCTCGCGCGATGTCCCCGCCGGAGCCGTCGTCCGCGGCGTGCCCGCCCGCTGAGCCGTTCCGCCGCCGCGGCCGTTCCGTCCATCCTCCGCCGTCCCTAACCTAAAGCATGTCCGTCCTCTCCAAGGCCCTCCGCTCCTTCCGCGTCGCCATCGATCCGCGTCTCAGCACCGTCAAGGTCGCCCTCGCGAACAGCCTGGCCACGCCGCGCCGTCTCATCGGCCTGCGAGCGGTCGCCGACGCCGCCGCCGCCCGCAAGATCCCCGGCGCGTTCGTCGAGTGCGGCACGTTCCGTGGCGGCTCCGCGGCCGTCATCGCCGAACGCCTCGTCCGCACCAACCCACAGCTCCACGCTCACCTCTTCGACGTCTTCACCGGCATGCCCAAGCCCGGCGACCACGACCCCAAGGAAGCCTGGGACGACGTCGGCAAGTTCGTCGCAAGCCCCGAGATCGTCCGCCAGACCTTCCACGCCGCCAAGGTCCCCCTGGTCCGCGACAACCTGCACATCCACCAAGGCCTCTTCGAAGCCACCCTCCCCGGCTTTGCGATTCCCGCCGGCGGCCTCTCCTTCCTCCACGTCGATTGCGACTGGCACGACCCCGTCAAGATGGTCGTTGACAAGTTCTACGACGCCGTGAACCCCGGCGGCACCGTCGTCTTCGACGACTACGGACACTGGTCCGGCTGCCGCAAAGCCGTCGACGCTTTCCTCGCCGCGAGAAACCTCAAAGTCGACCTCATTCCCATCGACCGCACCAGCCACTACTTCATCAAGCCGTGAGCGAATCCGCTGAATCACGTGCTCTCGGCGCCCGCCCCCACCTCGACGAGCGCCCCACCTACGAGCCCCGCGCCCGGCAGGAATGGTTCATCGTCACGCGGCTCGCCCACGCGATCCCCGCCGCGATCAACGCCCACGCCCAGCCGCTCCAAGCCTCCGGCAAAGCCCTCGACGTCGGCTGCGGCCGTCAGCCCTTCCGTCGCACCCTCGAATCCCGCGGTTTCCACTACGTCGGCCTCGACACGCAGCAGAACATCGACAACACCGTCAACCACGTCTGCCCCATCGACGCCGACCTTCCCGCCGCTCTGCTCGCCGAAAGCCCGTTCGACTTCATCCTCTGCACCGAGGTGATGGAGCACGTCGCCGACTGGCCCGCCGCGTTCGCGAACTTCAGCCGCTTGCTCGCGCCTGGCGGTCGCCTCCTCATCACCTGCCCGCACTTCTATCCCCTGCACGAAGAGCCGTACGACTTCTGGCGAGCGACGCCGCACGCCCTTCGCTACTTCGCCGCACGCTTCGGCTTCACCGTCATCGACCACAAGCAGATCGGCGACGGCCTGGACGTCCTCGGCACCGCGATGGCCGCCACCAAGCTCCGCGCCCCTGGCGGCTCCTGGAACCCGCTCGCCCACCTCGCCGTCCTCACGCTTCAGATCAAGAAAGCCGCGTGGGTCTGGTTCTGCAAGCAGCGATTCGCCCGCTCGCTCGTGAGGCCCCAGACCAAGCTCTATCTCTCCAACCTCATCGTCCTCGAACGCTCACGATGAAGCTCCTCTTCTTCTCAAGCATGGGCGGGTCCCCCTGGGGCGGGAGCGAGGAACTCTGGCACCGCGCCGCTCTCGCCGCGCTGGACGCCGGCCACACCGTCGCCGTCAGCGTCTTTGACCACGGCTCGGAGGTTCCGCAGCTTGCTCCACTCCGTGAGCGCGGCGCGACCATGATCCAGCGCCCGCGCCGCCCTTCCCGCCTCGGCGAGTTTCTCCGTCGCCGCCCGTGGCTCGACCAGATTCTCGCCTTCGGGCCCGAAGCCATCTGCCTCTCGCAAGGCTCCGCGTACGAGTGCGTCGGCCGCCGTTCCACCCGTCCGTTCTTCGAGCTTCTCGAACGCACGCAAAGCCCCTTCATCAACGTCGTCCAGTTCAACGAGCCCAAGACAAGCTTGCGTGGCCCCATGCTTCGTTCGTGCCGCCGGCTCTACTCCCTCGCCTCCTGCAACGCCTTCGTCGCCGCTCGCAACATCGACGAAGCCGCTTTAACGCTCGGTATGCCCATCCCGCGAGCCCGCGTCGTCCGAAACCCGGTGAATCTCACCGACACCTCGCCCCTTCCGCCGCCCGCTTCGCCCGAGCCCTTCCGCTTCGCCACCCTCGCTCGCCTCCACATCGACGCCAAGGGTCAGGACATGCTCCTGGAAGCCCTCGCGACGCGTGCGTGGCGCGATGATGCCTGGACGCTCTCGCTCTTTGGAGTCGGTCAGGATGAGAAGCGGCTGATGGACCAGACTTCCCGGCTCGGCCTCGCCGCCCGGGTTCACTTCAAGGGCCAGACCAGCGATGTGCGAGCGGTCTGGCGAGATCACCACATGCTCGTTCTACCCTCGCGGGCCGAAGGAACACCGCTCGCGATGGTGGAAGCCATGCTTCTCGCGCGGCCCTGCCTCGTCACGGATGTCGGCGGCTGCGCGGACTGGGTCACCGACGGTGAGCACGGCTTCCTTGCGCCCCCGACCGTCGCCGGAATCGCCGCCGCGCTGGATCGAGCCTGGACCGCGAAGGGCCGCTGGCCCCAGCTCGCTTCAGCCGCCCGCGCCCGCGCGGAATCCCTCCACGATCCCGATCCGGGTCGCACCTTGCTCGGTTTGCTGATGTCTGCCGCTCGTTGACGGCCTTCAGCACCCCTCATCAAACGCGTCGAAGAAGTCCGACAGGTCGAAGAAGTCGACGAACCCGTTGCCGTCAAAGTCCGCTCCCGGCGAGCCCGCTTCGAAAGCGACCACGTACGCGATCAGGTCGTTGAAATCGATGAACCCGTCGCACGCGTAGTCCACCGCGCAGTACTCGAATGTCGCCGGGTCCGAAATCTCGCTGTCGCCGCACGTCGTAGTGACGTTCAATCGGTAGTTCTTCACATCGCCGGGACCGAACCCAACGATCTTGAGGGTCGAGATCAGACCTCCGCCGGAGGTCTGAAAGATCACGGAGGATCCGCCGCTCGGACCCGCGCCCCCGTTCGTCAGCGCCGTCCACACGTTGGTCGCGCTCTCATATTCCCACGTGAACGTGAACGGCCCCGTCCCGCCCACGCGGGCCGAGAGCTGCGCGATCAGGCCCGGGCATGCTTGGGCGTCCGCCGGCTGCTCGCGAATGCGCACGCAGATCGGCGTGCCCGTCAGCGTCACATCGTCGATGTTGATCTGCCCGGGGCCAGCGACGTGCTGCAGCCGGATCGTGATCGGCCGCCCGACCGCCGCATCGCCGGCGAATACATCCCACGTCAGTTCGTCCGTCCGGAACGTGCCGCGAGTCGGCATCGTCGTGAACGACTTGACGCCAAGCACCGTGCTCCCCCACGAGCCGACGAACCGGTACTGAAGGATCGAAAGCGGATCGTCAAGCCGCGTTCCGCTCTGCGTCGCGAGCGTGTACATCGTGTCCGCCGTGTACACCGTCGCAAGCGTCTGGCTCAGGTTGCCGCTGCTCGGGAACGGTCCCGTGCAGCACGTGAGGAACGCCACGTTGTCACCCTCGGGAGCTTGCGTCGCATACGCCGAGGCGGTCGGGTTGAACACGCCGGCCGCACCCTGTCGAACCCAGCTCGTCGCGCCCCAGACAAACCCGTTCTCCCCGATGGTCTGGGCTTCGAACCCCGCATTCGTGAGCGGAATCACCTGGGCCAAGCCCGATCCCGCGATCAAGCACACCGCGCCCAAACCCGCCGCCGACTGAACCAGATTCCGTGCCATGGTCTGACCTCCGTTTGCCCCACACACCGCCGATATCGGTCCGCTCGCCAAGCCGACAGGAATACGGACAAAGCCCGCGCCTGGGTCCGAAAATTCGGCCGGATCCAATCAAAACACAAACACCAAGCCCGTGCGCACCCTCAGGTCATTCCGCTTTCTCGACCAGTTCTTCCGCCAGACGCTCGACGTACCGCCACTGGTTCAAGGTCTTCCGGATCTCGCTCAGGGGCGGCGGGGTCGCGGCGAACATGGTCGTCAGAGCGGCCCGGTGCTCGGCTTTGCGGTCCGCCACCCACGCGGACCACCGCACCCGGGCCTCAGAGGGGCTGCTCTGAAGGTCGCTTTCGAGCGTTTCCCGGATCTCCATCATCTCCATCAGGAAGCCCGGGGGGAGCGATTTGTCCTCGGATTTGCCCGGACCCTTGAGCTTGGCGAGCAGCGCCTCGGCGCGTCGCTCCTCATCCAGAAGCTCGGCTTTCGCATCGTTGAGCGCCGCCGCCGCTCTCTCATCGGCCTCGCCAAGGTCCGGATGGAGCAACGCGATCCGTGTCAGGTACGCGCGCTCGATCGAAGCCGGAGTAAGGTCGAACTTCGCAGGGAGGCCCAGGACTTGGAACGGGTCGGTCACGCACCACTGTACTGCCCGCTCCGCTCGCGGGGTTGACCTCGCCCCCCGCGTTCCAGACACTTGATCGTCTCAGCCCCGAGCGATCCTCAAGGACCTTCCGCATGACGACCCGGCACATCGGCATCATCGGCGCCAGCCCAGAGGGCGCGTCCCTCTTCTTCCGCCAGGTCGCTCGGCACGCGGGCAAGCTCCTCCCCCCCGAAAAGCACCCCGTCATCACGCTCCACAACGAGCGGCTCGCCGACTACATCGCCGCCATCCACCACCACGACTGGATGGGCGTCGGAAATCTGCTCCGCAGATCCGCCGAGATCCTCGCCAAGGGCGGCGCTCAATTCGGCGTGACGCCCGATCAGGTCGTCATCCACGCGCTGCCGCTCGCACAGGCGGGCTCACCCATCCCCCTCGTCAACCCCGCGACCCTCGTCGCTCAAAGCGTGCAGAACGTCGGTCAGAAGCACGTCGGCCTCATCGGCACCAAAATGGTCATGCAGGGAGCCGCGTACCAGACCCTCCTGGGCCTCCGCGGCATCCGCGTCGAGATCCCCTCCGAGTTTGAGTGCGACACCCTCGAGAACATCATCTTCGAGGAACTGATCTACGGCAAGTTCAAGCCGTCTTCGCAAACCGCCGTGCTCAACATCGTCAACGCCCTCGCCAAACGCGGCTGCGAAGGCGTCATCCTCGGATGCTCCGAAGCCCCGATGGTGGTCACCGCCGAGAACTGCCCCATCCGCATCTACGACGCCGTCGACATCCTCGCCGAACAGACCGTCCGCATGGCGATGAGCGATGAGCCCATCCCCGTCGGCGGCATGTGATTCAGCGCGGCGTCGGAAGCCCGGACGGGATCGCCGCCGGCTGCGGCTGCTGAAGCGGCGGGAGCGATGTCGAGGGAGAAATGTCCACCGGACGAGGGCCGCTCGGCGCGTTCTCGACCACCGGATAGCCCGCGGCTTTCCAGAACTTCATCCCGCCCTGGAACCACAGGATGTTTCCCTCCGCGTACTCCATGAGGCGCTTGGTCGCCTGCTTGGCCGACCCGCTCGCCGGGTCGGCGCCGTACACCACGATCGTCTCGTACCCGGTGAGCTGCGAGAAGACCGGGCTTTCCGGGCGGAGCTGATCGGCCCGGAGGTTCCTGGCGCCTTCGACGTGCGAAGCCCGATACTCGTCGGCCGACCGCGCATCGATGATGAGGATCTGACCCGGCTTGGTCTTTGATTCCTCCACCAACGCCCGGAACGGAGCGATCTTGATCGTCTTGATGTCCGCATCCGAAGGGCCCGTCGAGCAGCCGACCCCGGTGACCATCACGAGGAGGACCATCATCACGGCCAAGCCGGACCGGGCCAGCATGCGAAAACCCGTGGCGCGGTTCTGGAACATCGAGGAGCGGTGTGCATCTACCATGCCGGTAGTGTTCGCACCCATCGCGGGCCGGGCCAGCGGATTCCGTCGGCCCTCCCCACATCGGGTCATCTGGAGGTTCCCATGCTTCCGATCCTCGCCCTGATCGTTCCGGCTCTCGCCTGCGTCGCCCCGATGCCCCCCGCCGACGAGGACCACGTGAGAGCGAAGCTTGTTTCTGAGTTTGACGGGATCGAACCCGGGGGCACGCTCACCCTCGCCGCTGTCTTCGACATCGACAAGGACTGGCACATTTACTGGGCCGGCCAGAACGACACCGGGCAGCCGCCCAAGTTCGACACCAGCAAATTGCCCGAGGGTGTCAGCCTCGGCGAGATCGCTTGGCCCGTGCCGCATCGCCACGCGCTCCCGGGCGACATCGTCGACCACATCTACGAAAAGCAAGCCGTCCTGCTCCTGCCCGTCACGATCGCGCCCACGGTCAAGCCCGGCCAGACCCTGACGATTGAGCTCCCCGTCGAATGGATGGAGTGCGCCAGCGTCTGCCGGATCGGCGGCGGCACGGTCAAAGCCGAGGTCCGGGTCGTCGAGCGTCGCGCGGACGCCAAGCCCGCTTCGGGCAAGTCGGTCATCGAAGCCGCCCGGGCCGCACTCCCCCAGCCCCTCCCCAAGGACGGCTCCATCAAGGTCGAAGTCGCCGCGAAATCCGTGACCTTCACCGCTCCCGGAGCGGACGCGATCGCTTTCATGCCTCACGAGTCCTCCGCCGAGTTGAGCGACCTGGCCAACGGTGCCACCTCGAAGGGCGAAACGCTGACCGCGGCGCTAAAGGTCGATCGGTCGAAATTGCGCACTGGCACCCCCATAATCGGTATTCTGTCGGTCGGCAGTGGCAAGTCCGCGAAGCACTACCACGTGAACACAACGCCAAAACCGGAGAAAAACGCAGAAAAGGACCCGAAAACCAGCCCCGGAGCCGATGCCGACGGAACTCCCGCCCCGCGGTAGGCATCGTATGGTTCGTGACGATCTGACCTTGAACTCCGCTCGGCTTCGGGCGTGTCGCTCGTCGGCGGCGGATGTTCGGTTTCTCGGAGCATTTCCATGGCCAAGGCCAAGACTCTTCTCGCGTTGTTCACCATCGGCACCCTCGCGACCACCGCGCTTGTCCTCCCGGGCTTCACCCAGCCGGGCGACAAGAAGGAAGAGACCAAGAAGGCTCTCGCGGTCGGCGACGCTGCTCCCTCGTTCTCGCTGAAAGACACCGACGGGAAAGACGTGAAACTCGACGATCTCCGCAAAGACGGCAAGATCGTGGTCGTCTTCTGGTTCAACCCCGAGTGCCCGTTCGTGGTCAAGCACTTTGAGAAGGGCGGCAACACCTTCAACGACATGGCGGCCGCGTACAAGGACAAGAAGGTCTCCATCGTCGCGATCAACAGCAACGCTCCCGGCGAGCAGGGCTCCGGCAAGGAGACCAACGCCAAGAAGAAGAAGGACTGGAAGATCGAGTTCCCCATCGCCCTGGACGAGTCCGGCGAGACGGGCCGCGCGTACGGCGCGACGAACACCCCCCAGTGCTTCGTGATCGGCACCGACGGCAAGATCGCCTACACCGGCGCGATCGACGACGACTCGGGCGCCAAGGTCGGCAAGACCAACTACGTCAGCAAAGCCGTCGATGAGCTCCTTGCGGGCAAGGCCGTGACGACCTCCTCCACCAAGCCCTACGGCTGTGGCGTCAAGTACGGCAAGAAGAAGTAAGCCAGACGCCGGCTCTCCGGCTTCTCTCGATTCTCGCGCCGGGCCGGAACTCTTCCGGCCCGGCCTCTTTTTTGTCTGTTGTCGCCGCTTTCCGCCCGCGGGTTGCTCCAAACGGGCGTCCGGAGCGACCGGTGGCCGATAGCATCCTCCATGGAATCCCTTTTGGGCCCGCTTGTCACCCTGATGAACTTCCTGCTCGTGGTGTTCGGATTCAGTTCGATCATTTTCGTGCACGAGTTGGGGCACTTTCTCGCGGCGCGGTGGGCGGGGATCCGTGTGCTCGCGTTCGCGATCGGGATGGGCCCTGCGGTGGTGTCGTATCGCCCCGGGCTGGGATGGCGGCGAGGTTCCAGCGAGCGCGAGGCTTTCGCCCGGCAAGCTTCCGGTCAGCGGGGTCTGAGCCCGACGGAGTACCGGCTGAACTGGCTTCCCATCGGCGGGTACGTGCGCATGCTTGGGCAGGACGATGCGGACCCGACGGCGATCAGCGACGAGTCCGACAGCTACCAGCGTTGTGCGCCGTGGAAGCGGATGATAGTCATTTCGGCGGGCGTGGTGATGAACATCATCACCGCCGCGGTGCTTTTCGTCATCGTCTTCAGCGCGGGTCTGCCCGTCATGCCGGCGGCGATCGGCGACATCGAGCCGGGCCGCCCCGCGGCCAACGCGATCGCCTCCAACGCCGCCGAGCTGAGCCTCAAGCCCGAGGATGCGCACCTTCGTCCGGGCGACACGATCGCGCTGATCAACGGCGAGCGACCCAATTCCTTCAGCGACGTGATGCTCGCGGCCACCATGGCCCGCCGGGGCGTGCCGCTTTCGCTGGTCGTCGAGCGAGAGGGCCTGCCGGCTCCGATGCGGTTCTCGATCGTGCCGGAGGTCGACCGTCTGACGGGCTTGCTCGGCTTGGGGCTTGACGCTCCGAGATCGGGCGAGATTCCCAGGATCGGCACGAACGAGGAGAACGAGAGGTTCGGCACCGAGCTGGACCGCTTGGGCCTCGTGGGCGTGCGGCCCGGGATGCGTCTGGTGCGAGCGGGGTCGTTCGAACTGCCCCCGGGTGCGCCCGCGGATGCGGAACTCCCCGGCGCCCGATACTCCGAAGCGTTCCGTGCTTCGGGCGGCATGCCCGTGGCGCTCTCGTTTGTGGATGGTACGGGCTCCCGCATCGACATCAGCGTGCCGCCCGTCGCCAAGCTCGAGCAGGACCTGGTCCGCGGGCGGCTTGACGCCCCCGAATCCGTTCAGCATCTCCTTGGGCTGATGCCCGTGATGACGGTCGCGCGGATCCAGCCGCAGGATTCCGAGCGGGTCGGCCTTCGCGCCGGCGATATCTTCGCTCGGCTCGGCACGATCGAGTTCCCGAACCTCTCGCAGGGGATGGCGGAGATTCAGGGCCATTCGACCAAGAAGGAGATCCCGATCACCGTGCTCCGTGCCGACGGCGAGGGCGGGCTTCGCGCGGTTGATCTGATCGCGCCGGTGAATAGCGAGGGGCGCATCGGATTCAACCCCGGCACGACGGCGGACACGGGGACCTACATCGCCGCCGCGCCGGAGGGGTTCGTCACGCTCCGCGAACCCGCCAAGGTCGGGCCGGCCCCGGCTGCGAAAGCCCTGGATCTGCGGCCCGGCTCCAGAATCGTCGCGGTTGCGGGTGAGCCGGTCTCGAACTTCGGCCAGATCCGCGCCGCGCTTCTCAAAGCCACCAAGCCCGACGCGGCCGAGTCCACCGTCATCAACCTCACGATCGAACTGCCCGCTCCGGGAAGCCCGCGCCGCGAGGTGACATGGCTCATCCCCGCCGCGGACGCCGTCCGTCTTCACAAGCTTGGTTGGCAAGCGCCGACCGGCCTGGGGATTTTCGGAAGCGAAGAAGTGATGCTTCGGGCCGCTTCCCCGGCGGACGCGCTTCGGCTTGGGCTTCGCGAGACCCGCCGCGTGATGCTTCAGACGTACATCACCTTCGCCCGGCTTTTCGAAGGCACGGTCAAGGTTGAGCACCTGCAGGGCCCGGTGGGGATCGCGCACGTGGGCACGCTGATCGCCGCCCGCGGGACGATGTGGCTCTTGTTCTTCCTCGCGCTGATCTCCGTGAACCTCGCCGTGGTGAACTTCCTGCCCCTGCCGATCGTGGACGGCGGCCAGTTCCTGATGATCCTTTACGAGCAGATCCGCGGAAGGCCGCTGCCGCTCAAGGCTCAGGAGATGGTCTCGATCGCGGGTCTCGTGTTCCTGGGCGCGATGTTCCTGCTGGTCACGTTCAACGATGTCAAGCGACTTTTCGGGATGTGAAGCCGCCAGCGTCGCGGCGGTTCGCGCGGCGGCGGGCGGCTACGCTCGGGCGTGCTCGGACTTGCCGTGCTTCTGCTCGTCGGATTGCTGATCGCATGCTTCATCGGCGTGAGCGAGACGGTGCGCGTGCTCAGGAGTCCTCCAAGCCGGACGTATTCGTGGGCGGTCGCTCGCGGTCGCCCGGGCGATCCGGGCGAACTCGCCAAGCCGCGGGTCTTCCGCGAATGGTCGCTCGAATGGTCGGGCCTCAACTTGCCCGCGTGGGACATCACGGGTGATGTTCCCGAGGGCCCCGTCGTCGTCGTGACGCACGGCTGGGGAGATTCGCGGGTGACGATGCTCGCCCGCGCCGACGTGCTGGCCAAGCACGCTTCCCGGGTCGTCGTCTGGGACCTTCCCGGCCACGGGGATGCTCCCGGTCGGTGCGGGCTTGGGGCGGTGGAAGCGGGAGCCCTCCTGTCGCTTCTCAAGACACTTCCCGAGGGCCAGCGTGTCGTCCTGTACGGGTTCTCGCTCGGAGCGGGAGTTTCGATCGAAGCCGCGGCGAGCAAACCCGCTGGCGTGGTGGGGGTGATCGCCGAAGCGCCGTACCGGTTGCCGGCGACACCGGCCGCGGCGGTCCTCGCGGCTTCGGCGATGCCGTACCGGTGGAACCTGCCGGTGGCGCTGTGGTGGGTGGGGCTGGGCGTGTCTGGCCGACTCGCGCCGGCGGCTTTCGATCGTGCGTCGCATGCAGCGAATCTGGCGGTGCCGCTTCTTGTCCTGCATGGCGAACTTGACGAGATCTCGCCGGTGGCGGATGGGCGAGCGATCGCTTCTTCGGCGGCATGCGGGCGGCTCGTCTGTATTCCCGGAGCGGATCACGTCGGCGTGTGGAACCCGCCGGGACCGGCGGAGATCGCTGAGCGGGCGGTCGCCGAGTTTCTCGCCGGCCTGGGGGGGTCGACGGGCCACGAATCGCTCCAACCCTAGAATTCGCCTATGGCCTACGCCAGCCCCACCGTCGATCCAGTCATGGCCACCGAGCGAGCGGCTTCGTTCACGAAGCGCTCGATCAAGTCCTCCGCGAAGGCTTCCGGGCTCCGGCTCGCGCTCTCGATGGTCGACCTGACCACCCTGGAGGGGAAGGACTCGCCGGAGAAAGCTCGGGCTCTCTGCCGCAAAGCCCAGACCCCCGACCCGGACGACCGCTCGCTCCCGCAAGCCGCCGCCGTCTGCGTGTATCCGAACCTCGTCGCGGTCTGTCGTGAAGAGCTCGATGGCACCGGGATCCATATCGCGTCGGTCGCGACGGGGTTTCCGAGCGGGCAGTACCCGCTTGAGGTCCGGCTCGAAGATGTCCGCCGAGCGGTCGCGGACGGGGCTGACGAAATCGACATGGTGATCAACCGCGGAGCGTTTCTCGCCGGGCGGTACGACGAGGTCGCCGAGGAGATCCGCCAGATCAAGGTCGCGTGCGGCCACGCCCACCTCAAGGTGATCCTCGAGACCGGCGAGCTTGAAACCCTCGACCAGGTCCGCCGCGCCAGCGACCTCGCGATCCGCGCCATGAGCGAGGTGGGCGTGAAGCACGCGCACGGAGCGGATTTCATCAAGACGAGCACGGGAAAGGTCCAGCCCGCAGCGACAATGCCCGTGACGCTCGTCATGCTGGAAGCGATCCGCGACTGGCACGAGGAAACCGGCCTGAAGGTCGGGATGAAGCCCGCGGGCGGGATCCGCACGGCCAAGCAGGCGTTGCACTACCTCGTCATGGTGAAGGAGACGCTGGGCGACGCCTGGCTGACGCCGGACTTGTTCCGGTTTGGCGCGAGCACGCTGTGCAACGACATTGTCCGGCAGCTTCGCTGGCTTCGGACAGGGGTGTACGCGGCCCAGTACGACACGACCGAGTCGTGAGTACGCTTGCGGATGCTCACGATCGCGGTCCGGTACGCCGGCAACAAGAAGTGTGACCTGACGCACCCCGAGGGGCCGAAGCTTCGAACGGATGCCCCCAAGGACATCGGCGGTGACGCTTCGGCGTTCAGCCCGACGGATCTGGTGGCTTCGGGACTGGCTTCGTGCATCCTGACGACGATGGCGATGTTCGCCGAGCGTCACGGGATCGACCTGACCGGAGCGAGCGCAACGGTCGAGAAGCACATGACGCAGCCGCCGGCCCCCCGGCGGATCGCCCGGCTTCCGGTGGTCGTGACCATGCCGGCTTCGGTGCCCGCGGAGATGCGTGAGCGTCTGGAGCGCGTGGGGCATACCTGCCCGGTGCATGCGAGCTTGCACCCGGAGGTCGATGCTCCGATCGAGTATCGGTACGTTTGAAGCGGATCAGCTGGCGCCGATGACCGGCTTCTGGGGGTGCCCTTCGGGCAGTTCCATCTTCTTCTTGCGCTCTTCGATGCGCTTCTCGGCTTCGGGCGTCAGGGTGTCGCCGGTGGGGGAGACGACCTTGTTGTTGTGAACGGGCTTGCCGTCAAAGAGGCCGGCGCTGTACGCGATGCCCGCTCCACCGATGAGGAAGCAGACGACGACCAAAGCGATCTTGGCGGGGGGGATGCCATCGCCGCTCTTCTCTTTCGCCTTTTTGTCGGCTTTGGTGTCGGGCACATCGATGCCGCGCATCAGCGACTTGCGTTCCATGGACTCAACTCCTTGCCCGCCTTGGGCTTGCAGATCAAGAGATTATATCCCCGGCAAGGCCGCCCCGGTTCAGCCGACATCCCGTTTCTGGAACAGGATGACGGCCAGCGCGAGGAAGGCCCCCACCTGGAACGCGGCGTAGATCGCCGCTCTGGCCAAGTACGACACAGGGACCGGCTGGTTCTGGCTGACGGCGTCCAAAAGCCAGAAGTAGTGCATGTTGGGCAGGACCGACCAGGGGACCATCGCGAAAGCGTTGGCTTTGGTCGGCTGGGTGAAGAAGTAGTCGCGGGGCTGGGGGGGACGGCTCACCGGGACACCCTCATACCCGATGTTGCGGATCGTGATGCTCTTCTCGGTCGCCGAGGTCACGATGATGGCGGCGGGAGCGTTGATCCCCAGGGTGTCCTCGGATTTGGACGCGTCGCCGGTGAACGGCTCGTATTTGGACGCGACCAGATCAAACCCGTTCCCGTTGATGCCGTAGTAGATCGGCGTGCCGGGCTTGAGGGGCTCGTTCGGCGGACGGATGAGCTCGATCGTGTACATGTCTCCCGAGCGGTCAAAGGCGCCGCGGGTCAGGTCCGTCGGCTCGGCCGAAGCCACGATTCCGATCGGCGAGTTGCTGAAAGCGAACCGCCCGAGGAAGTGGTTGGTCAGAAGTGAAGCCAGGAAAACACCCAGGCAGACGAAAACCGTCATGACCTGGCTGAGTCGCGTCGATGCCGCCACCGCGATGCTGGTCAGCACGAGCACGGCCAGCGTCAGCGCGAGCGCCGCGACCGTCACCTGCGGCTTGAAGTCGTGGAACCACTCCTGGCTCGCCCACGTCTTGTCGAACGCCATGACCAGTCCGAACGCCACGATGAGCAGCGGAAAGAGCATGGAGACCGAGGTTTGCGGGAAGTTCCACCCGTAGAAGAAGTTCAGCCATCCGGAACCGACCAGCGCGATCAGAACCGCAGCAAGCGGAAAGACGATCGCGGGCATGTCCAGCTGGTCTGAAGCGTTCGAAAGCACGCCGTGGCGGACCGAAACCAGAAGGAAAATGATCATCGACCCCAGCGCAATCAGCAGCGCGGCTGACACACCGAGGTACTTGCCGACCACGACCGTCGGGCGGCCGATGGGCTTGCTGACAACCGTGAGGGCCGTTTTGTTCTCGATTTCGCGCGAGAGGGTGGTCGTGGCGATGAACGCCGCGAGGATCGTCGCGATGACGAAGACGGAGGAGAGACCGATGTCGAACTGAAGCTTGTTGTCGCCCTCGAGTTCGCCGGACTCTTCCTGGCCCATGGCGAAACCGGTCATCCAGGGGATGAGCACCTGGACGACGCCCGAGCCAATGACCAGAAAGAGCATCGCGGGTTGGCGCAGGCTTTCCACGAAGGCGTTGCGGGCGATGGTGAGCGATTGGGCGATCATGGCGAAGCAGTCTGGCGGCCACTTCCGGGAGTTCGGAAGGGAGGACGGGTGAACACCGGCGAATGCGGGTGCCCGTCGAAGGGAGGAAGCATACTCCACCCCCGCGCCGGGAGGGGAAAGACGCATCCGTGAAAGATTCTTCGCTCGGGGACGAACCAAAGTTCGCCCGGAACGTAAGACCGAGAGCGTTTGTATGTCGACCTCGGGACGGCCGCCGTTCTGGCGCCCGTGGTCGGCCTGTCCGAGCCGCTGTCCGGAGAGAGTGTGAATACGGGGAAGGGTTCCGTCCGGGCGGTCCGAACGGAGTGGCACCCTGTGCTTTCGTCGTCGGGCGTCGGCTTGGGATGGCTCGGATGGTCGAGGTTTCGTCCCGGAGGGTGGACAGCGGGCGTGAGGGGCGGCACAATACCCGCCCTGGATCGGGAAGCCGATCCCGGAGGGATAGGGGTGGGGTATCACGGTGGTGGGGCGGGCACGGCGTTCTGTAGCGTGCTCGTGAGCAGGTGAATGTTCCGAGTTTGACCGGCGGCCCGATCGGGACGCCGCGTCTAGAGATGGAGCCGCGATGAAGGCGGACTATGTGACGTATCAGAAGGCGACGGCTCGGTGCTTCATCGGCGCCGTGGTCCACGCCGTCCTGGCAGCTTCGCTCCTTGTCTACGGCGTCAAGTTCTCCGACCACACCGCCGTCACCGCGGCGTGGTTCGTCGGAGCCGGCGTCCTGATCTGGATCGGGCTGGCCATCGTCCACGACCAGCACCGCCGCGAGCGGATCGAAGCCCTCGAACACGAGGCGCTCGCGTCTGATCAGGGCGGATCCGTCTTCGAAGGGGGCGGGGACTTCCGGGTCGCGGCCAAGCGGCTTGACCTGGTTGAGAAGTGGATCCTGCCCATCCTGAGCCTGGCTTTCGGCGCCTCCCTCATCGGGATCGCGTTCTGGCGGTTCAACCAGGCCCGCAACATCGTGGACGAGACTTCGTTCATGGGCGTTCAGGGTCGCGGCTGGGCGATCGCCATCTGGTCCGTCGCCGCGGCGGTTGGCTTCCCCTTCGCCCGGTACATCGCGGGCATGGCCAAGCAGCCCGCGTGGGCCAAGCTTCGCGCGGGTGCCGGCATCTCCGTCGCCATGGCCCTCATCGGCGTCGCTTCGCTGGTCTCCCATCTTGTCGACATCTGGGGCCCGGACGCTCCGCTCCGCTGGATGCAGGTGATCGTGCCGATCGTGATCGGCGTGATGGGCGTTGAGGTCTTCATCAACTTCCTGCTGGACCTCTACCGTCCGCGGAAAGCCGGCGAAGTGCGCACGATCGCCGCCGACTCGCGGCTCATGAGCTTCGCCGCCGCTCCCGACCGGATCGCCGAGTCCGCGAGCGAAGCGATCAACTACCAGTTCGGGTACAACGTCACGTCGACGTGGCTCTACCAGCTCCTGAGCAGGTCGGTGGCCAACCTCGTGATCGTGGGCCTTCTCATCGGCTGGCTTCTCTCGTGCGCGACGGTCATTCTGCCGCACCAGCGCGGTCTGGTGCTCCGGTTCGGCGAGTTCTCGCGTGAGATCGATCCGGGCCTTCACTTCAAGCTGCCGTGGCCGGTCGAGCGGGTTTCGATCCCGAGCTACTTCGAGCGTGACGAGCGCGGCCGCGTCATCGAGAAGGGCGAGACGACCACCGGCGTGCGCACGATCCAACTCGCCAAGCCGCCCAACGCCAAGGACCGCACCGAGCCCGTGCTCTGGACCAACGAGCACGGCGCGGGCGAGGTCTTCTTCATCGTTCGGCCCAGCCCGATCCAGGTCGCCAAGTCGAGCAACCAGACACCGGATTCGGCGTGGCTGAGCGACATGGCCTTGATGGCCGTCGAGATCCCGCTCCAGTACGCCGTGCGCGACGCGGAGGCTTTCGAGCGGCTGGGCGAGCCGCTGCAGCGTGAAGCCATGCTCAAAGCCGTGGCTCAGCGAGTGGTGATTCGCACGCTCAAGGGCTACTCGGTCGACGACATCCTCGGCCCGGCCCGCGTGCAGATCGCGCCCAAAATCAAGCAGGCGGTCGCCGAGGCTTTCGACAAACTCAACCCCAACGGTGACGGGACCGCTCGCGGTGCCGGTGTCGAGGTGCTTTCGCTCAGCGTCCTCGGCGTTCACCCGGCCAAGACCGTGGCGCCCTCATTCGAGAAGACCGTGCAGGCCGAGCAGGGAGCCGAGGGTCTTTTCCAGGCCACCAGTGCGGCCGCGGTCGAGAAGCTGATCAAGACCACGGGGTCGCTCGAACTTGCTCGCAAGCTCGTCGACGCGATCGAGCTCAAGGACCGCATGACCGCCGAAGGGGCAAGCCCCGAAGCTCAGCAGGCCCACGAAGCCATGATCGCTTCGCTCCTGGCCGAGTGCGAGGGCAGCGTGGCCAGGACTCTTTCTGAGGCCAAAGCGGCGCGTTGGGAGAAGCACCTGGGCATGCGGGAACGGGCTCTTCGCTACCAGGGCCAGGTTTCCTCGTTTGTCGCCAATCCGATGCTCTTCAAGGCCCACCACTTCTACGAAGCGATGGTCGAGTCGATGCGTATGACACGGCTTGTGGTAACCGATGACTCGCGCGACCTGCGGATCCGGATGGACCTGCAGGACCGGTCCACCGAGGGCGGGTTCTCCGTGCTCGACAGCGAAGTCTCCCAGCCGCCTCCGTGAAGCGGCGGGTGAACGGGTCTGAGATCCCTGAGTGGCGAGAAACTTGATCGAACGAAGATGACGTCCCGGAACGACGGGCGACAAAGACTGGAGCAGGTTGTGAGAAAGTTCGGACTCTACATTCTGGCGTTGGTGGTGGCGGTCTTCCTCCTCGCGTACACGATGACGTACACGATCCGGTTCACCGAAGCGGGCGTCAAGACCCGGTTCGGCTCGGCCGGGGCCGACTCGGTCAAGCGTGACCCGGGCCTTCGGTTCAAGATTCCGCTCATGGACTCCGTCACGACCTACGACACGCGTCCGCGCGTCAGCCAGGTCCGCCTGGAAACCCAGCAGACCAAGGACGGGCGCCAGATCATCGTCGAGTCCTTCTGCGTCTGGCGCGTCAGCGACCCGCTCGCGTTCTTCCAGCGCTTCAGCAGCGCCGGCGGCGCCCCCAGCGAGCACTACCGCATCGCCGACGACACCGTGAAGTCCAACCTCCGCAACGCCATGGGCGCAGTCAGCAAGTTCGAACTCGGCCGCCTCTTCAACGCCGACCAGAACGTCGACGGTCTGGGCGAGCTCGAACGCGATGTCCTCTCCAACCTCGCGGCCAAAGCCCCCAAAGCCGTCGAGGGCACGCCCGCCGGCGGTGAGATCACCCTCGCCACCATGGGCATCGAGGTCGTCGACGTCGGCATCAGCCAGATCGCTCTCCCCCAGGAAACCACCACCAAAGTCTTCGAGCGCATGGCCGAGACCCAGAACGCCAAAGCCAAAGCCATCACCGCCAACGCCGAATCCAAAGCCGAGGGCGTCAAGACCAAAGCCGAGTCCGACGCCCGCCGCATCGAGAGCTTCGCCCGCCAGCTCGCCGCTGAGATCCGCGCCAAGGGCGACAAGGAAGCCGAACGCTACTACTCCATGCAGCAGGAGAATCCCGCTCTCGCGCAGTTCCTCGTCGAGGTCGAGATGCTCAAGCAGGTGCAGGGCCGCAAGGAAACCACCCTCGTTCTGCCGACCACCAGCCCCATCCTCCGCGCCATCAAGGGCGACTACGTCGATCTGATGATGCGTGAGATCGATGAAGCCGGCGGCAAGAAGCCCGCGACCGGGGGTGCCAAGTGAACGACCTGATCCGCATTCTCCGCGCGGCCGACGGGCCCACGGGCAGCGGAGGCCCGCCGGGCCGAAGCCGTCCTACTGGCGTCACCCTTCGCAGCGGCAACAGCACCGGTAACGACAGCGAGCTTCTCGACCCGGCGAACCAGTCGCTCGCGGACGCTCTGCGGATCACCCTTCGACTGATCCAGGCCGGCATGCTTGTGCTCGCGGGCCTCTTCGTCGTCAGCGGTTCACAGTCGGTGCAGGAGAACGAACGCGGCATCCGCCTGCTCTTCGGCGCCATCAGCAAGTCCGACGTCGAGCCCGGCCTGTCCCTCAGCCCGCCTTACCCCGTCGGCGAGCTGATCCGCGTCGACATCGGCCAGGCCGAGCTCAAGCTCGACCGTGAGTTCTGGGTCTTCGCGGCCAGCGAATCCGACCTCACCAAGCCGATCGACATGCTTACCAAGATGCCGAACCTGACTCCGGGTCAGGGCGGATCGAACCTCACGGCCGACGGCAACCTCGCGCATACGCAGTGGAAGATCCTGTACTCGCGCGACAACCACGCTCAGTGGGCCCAGAACGTGCTTCCCGAGATGGAGCGCGATCTGGTGAAATCCGCCGTCAAGCGCGGTGTCGTTCAGGCGTGCGCCAAGGTCAATATCGATGAGCTTCTCCGCCAGACCGGCGGAGATCTCGGCAGCGTCGCGGCCAAAGCCAAAGCGATCGCGCAAGCTCAGCTCGACCGTGTGAAGTCCGGCATTCGCCTTCAGCAGGTCCTGCTCGAGAACGTCACGCCGCCGCTCTGGGTCCGCGAACGGTTCAACGCCGTCCAAGGCTCGGTGTCGGACGCGACCAAGCAGATGGCTTTGGCCGAGTCCACCGCCCAGACGCTTCTGACCAGCCTCGCCGGCGACAGCGTCGAGCCGCTCCGCAAGCTCCTCGACGAGTACGAGGTCGCCATTGAGGGCCGCGGCACCCGCAAGCCCGAAGAGATCCTCAACCAGATCAACACCATGATGTCCGGCGAGCCCATCCAGGTCGATGGTGCCGCCGTCCCGGGCATCCAGAGCGGCGTCGTCGCTTCCATCGTCTCCGAAGCCAAGCAGTACCGGTCCGAGGTCACCACCCGCCGCCGTTCCGAGTACGAGCGTTACGCCCAGAAGCTCGCCCAGTACAAGATCAACCCCCGTCTGACCCTCGCGAACGAGGTGGCCGACTCCGTCCGCGGCTTCCTCTCGCGTCAGGACGTTCAGGTCATGCTCGTGCCCGACGGCGTCAAGTCGATCGACCTCGCGCTCAACCGCGATCCGGAGATCATGAAGGAGATCATCCGCGACATCAAGAAGCGCGAAGCCGACAGGGCCGCCGTCGACCGGATGAACGCGTTGATGACCGAGCGCCACCGGCCCAAGGACTCCACGACCGTGAGTCAGTGACAGTGATGAACCGGCCCCGCGGCCGGAAGGGAGCCCGTTCGTGAACCAGACTCAGCCCGTGGTCGTTTGCCAGCAGCTCACACGGACCTTCCGCGATTTCTGGATGCGGGCCCGCGCCCGGGCCGTCGAGAACCTCTCGTTCCAGATCGATCGCGGCGAGATCTTCGGCCTCCTGGGCCCCAACGGCTCGGGCAAAAGCACGACCATCAAGATGATCCTGGGGCTGCTCCGGCCCTCCTCCGGCCGCATCGCCGTCTTCGGTCGCCCGCCGACCGACGTCGAGACCAAGCGCCGCATCGGATACCTCCCCGAAGAGTCCTACCTCTACCAGTTCCTCAACGCCCGCGAAACCCTCGATTACTACGCCAAGCTCTTCGAACTCGACCGCCGCACCCGCGAGAAGCGCATCGACGAACTCCTGGACATGGTGGGACTCACCGGAGCTCAGTTCCGGCCCGTCCGCGAGTATTCCAAGGGCATGCAGCGACGCATCGGCATCGCCCAGGCCCTGATCAACGACCCCGAGTTCCTCATCCTCGACGAGCCGACCACCGGCCTTGACCCGCTCGGTACGCGACAGGTCAAGGACCTCATCATCGAGCTCGGCCGCCGCGGAAAGACCATCCTCCTCTCAAGCCACCTCCTCGCCGACGTCGAGGATTGCGTCTCCCGCATGATCGTGCTCTACGGCGGCCAGAAGCGCGAGGAGGGCACCTGCGAGACCCTGCTCGAGCGCCAGGAACGCGTCACGATCGAAGCCGAGCCCCTCGACGACGCCACCATCGCCGAGATCGACGAGGTCATCCGCCGACGCACCCACGGCAACAAGTCCATCCTCAGCGTCACTCGCCCCCGTCAGAAGCTCGAAGAACTCTTCCTCAGCATCGTCGAGCGGGCCCGGGCCCAGCAGGTCCAGACGTCCGGCGCCACCGCCGGCGGACAGACCGCGGCGTTCCTCCGGGCCGATGAGAGCCAAGCCGGCCTGGTTGATCGCCTCGTCCGTGCTTCCAGCGAGCCTTCTCTCGCCGAGACTGCAGTCGCCGCCGCTCCGGCCGCGCCCGCCGCGACGGGCCCCGATCGCGGGGTCCTCGAGTCGCTCCTCAAGCCTGTCGAGGAAGCCAAGCCCGCGGCCCAGGCCAAGCTCCCCGTCGAGCCGCCGAAGGATGTCAACCGCTCGGTCATCGATTCGCTCCTCTCGGGCGGCGGTGACGGCGAGCGTCCGAAGGGCGGCGGAGCATGATCGGCGAGTGGTTCGGCAGGATCGACCGGCTCCAGAAGTCGCGCGGGTTCATGATCATCGCGACGATCGTCCTCGTGCTGCTCGGCATCGGAGCGTTCGTCACGATCTGGGTCAACCAGCCCCAGGGCGACGCCGTCAACCCCCTGGCAATCGGCCTCAACCCCGACCTCAAGGTCAACGGGCCAGAAGGCGTCACCCAGGACGACTACGACCGCATGAAAAGCGAGGTCGAGCGATTCAACAAATCGCTCGAAGCCTTCACCGGAGCCCAGGGTGACCTCACCAGCGTGGCCGTGGGCATCTTCGCGGCCACGGGCGTGCTCGTCGCGGCGGTCTGGCTCGGCATCGGCATGTCGATCCTCGGCCTGGCTTTGGTCGCGGCCCTGATCGTCTGGCCGATGTCCCTCTCTCCGGTTACGAAGGAGTGGGGCCGCCTGCTTGGCGGCATCCTCTCGCTGACGGTCGCATTCACGGTCATCATGCGCGGCGCCTCGCTGCTCCTCTCCCTCCCCGGAGCGATGTTCGCGGTGGCCAAGAACGTGATCGCGGAAGCGACGCGGCTGAAGCTCTCCGTCCTGTTCATCGGCGTCCTGATGTTCGCGCTGGCCGCTCTGCCCAGCCTCCTGGACCCCGAAACCCCGCTCCGCTACCGGGTGCAGAGCTTCCTCCAGTACGCCACCGGCGGCACGTTCTGGATCGTCGCGCTCCTCATCGTGCTCTTCTCGGTTTCGACCGTGGCGACCGAGCAGCGCGACAAGGTGATCTGGCAGACCATGACCAAGCCGATCGCGGCCTGGCAATACATCCTCGGCAAGTGGATCGGGATCGTCACCCTCGCGGCGGCGCTCCTCACGGTTTCCGGCCTTGGGACCTTCCTCTTCGTCGAGTTTCTCCGCAACCAGCCGGCCCACGGCGAGTCGGGCCCGTTCAAAGCCATCAACGGCGGCATGTCCGAGGATCGTCAGTGGCTTGAGTCCCAGATCCTTACCGCCCGGGTCATGGTCGAGAACGAGAACTTCAACCTCGCCGAGCGCGACCCGCAGGAGTTCGCGGCGATCCTCGACAACTACCTCGAGGAACTGAAGAAGACCAACGCCGCTTTCGACACGCAGGATCCCAGAAACCGCGCCGACGTCGCCATCAGCCTCATCAAGCAGATGGAGACGGTGTACCGCCAGATCGAGCCCATCCCCACGGGCAAGGAGTTCACCTTCAAGGGTCTTGAGACGGCCCGCGATCGGAACTTGCCGCTGATCTTCCGGTTCCGCGTGGATTCGGGCTCCAATTCGCCGGACAAGGTGTTCAAGATCACCTTCGGCATCGAGAACTTCGGGTTCTTCGTGAAGGATGCGCCCCTCGGCCAGTACCAGACGCACATCCTGCCTCCGACGGTCATCCGGGACGACGGCACGGTCGTCATGAGCATCTTCAACGGCGCTCTCTACGGCGATGGCAGCACCGGCCGCGTCAACCCCGAAACGGTCACCTTCCCGAAGAGCGGTCTGATCCTCTCGTACTCGGTCGGAAGCTACCGGGTCAACTTCGTGCGCGTGATGGTCGCCCTGTGGGTCAAGCTCGCGTTTCTCGCGATGGCGGGGATCTTCGCCGGCACCTTCCTGTCCTTCCCCGTCGCGACGCTCGTCTCCTTCGGCATCTTCCTGATGGCCGAGTGGTCGACCTCGATCACCAAGGCTCTCGAGGTCTTTGACGACCGCGACAACCAGAACCAGATCGTGCTTTGGAAGTGGATCGTCGTCCGAGTCGCGGAAGCGACCTCGGGCGCGTTCAAAGCCTACGGGGACCTTCAGCCCACCCAGCGGCTTGTCGACGGCCTGCTTCTGTCGTGGTCCGAGGTGGCGACGGGCCTGACGTTCCTGGCCCTCTTTACGGTCGTGCTCTTCGGGCTCGCGACCGCGATCTTCAGGAAGCGCGAACTGGCGATGTATTCCGGTCAGTAAGACTCCGGTCCGGCGGCGGCGCCGGTCCTTTCGAAGGCTCAATCCATGCGGCATGACACGAAAGTTCAACTCGGAGCCCTGACGGTGATGGCGGGATGCCTCGCCGGGTCGGGTGTTTTCGCGGTCGATCTTTCCGCCCAGCAAGCCCGTCACAAGCTCGTCTACACCACCGACGCTTCCGAAGGCCAGCCGCCCCAGGTCGCCCTCGGCATCGCCATGGGCGCCTTCCGCGGCGTCTTCGTCAACTTCCTCTGGATGCGGGCCAACGAGCTCAAGGAAGCCGGCCGTCACCACGAAGCCGTCGAGCTCGCCAAAGCGATCACGACGCTCCAGCCTCGCTTCCCCCGCGCGTGGGTCTTCCACGCGTGGAACCTCGCGTACAACATCTCCGTCACCACGCAGACAGGCCAGGAACGCTGGAACTGGGTCCGCCAGGGCATCGATCTGCTCCGTGGCGATGCGCTCAAGTACAACCCCGCGGACCTGCTGGTCTCCAAGGAACTCGCCTGGATCTTCCTGCACAAGATCCAGGGGATCACCGACGACGCGAACATCTACTACAAGAAGATGCACGCCAAGGAGTGGCAGGTCGTCCTCGGCGCTCCGCCGAGATTCGATTCCGCCGTCCGCACCCGCGAGGGTGCCGTCGAACGCTTCGTCGAGTGGCTGAAGCCCATCGCCGAAGCGCCCGCGACCTTCGAAGCTCTTTTCGCCGGCCCCGAGGGCGAAGCCATCCGGGAGCTCGTCGACAAGATCAAAGCCAACGGCCTCCGCGCCGAGTTCGACTACGAAACCCTCGCCCACTACGAAATCGACCGGGCCATGGTCACCTGGGGACTCCGCGACGCGGCCGAGTCCGTCAACCCCATGGGCCCCAAGAACGTCGTCTTCCGACAGCTCATCGAGGATCCCGCCTACGCCAAAGCTTGGCCCCGCCTTCTCGCGTTCGTGCGCTCGCGGGTCGTCCGCGAGCAGTACCACATGGATCCCAACGTGATGATCCGGTACACGCAGAAGTACGGCCCCATCGACTGGCGAAACCCCGCGGCCCACGCGCTCTACTGGGCCGCGACCGGCGTTGAAGCCGCCATCCCGCGCGCCGAAGCTCGCACCTCGCAGGACTTTGACTTCGTCAACACCGACCGCATCGTGATCCAGGCCGTGCAGGAGCTCTTCCGCACGGGCTCGATCTACATCGACTACCTCGCTCTCGAGCTCGACCCGCGAGCGACCGGCTACTACATGGCCGTGATCGAGCCCAACTTCGTCGACACCTACGGCGAGATCATCGAGGAACTCCGGCAGCGGTCCAAGGTCGACCAGCTCTGGGAACGCGGGTATTCCTACTACTCCGCCGGGTACGAGAACTTCATGAAGGACGCCATCCGGTACTTCTACCGCCGCGGCGACCGGCAGCGGGCCGAGTACTACCAGAAGGTCCTCCGCGAGTGGCCGGGCCAGAACCTCACCGATCCCGAGCGCGCCGACATCCTGTCTCTCCCTCTCGATGAGTTCGTCATCAAGGAGCTCTGGGACCGCCAGACCTCCCCGAGCGTCGCGATCTCCGAGGTCACCGGCGCGGTGCAGGGCGCGATCATCGCGCTCATCAACCAGGACGCCGAAGGCTTCAACTCGCAGATCTCCTACGCCCGGCAGTACATGGCGTACTTCAAGTCCAAGCAGGAACGCCTCTCCGCCATCACCGCCGACCCGCGCATGGGCGTCCTCGGCGACACCTTCGAGAATCTCGTCGGCTCGCTCTACGTGTCGTACATCGTCCTGCTCCCCACAGAGCAGGCCGAGATCGCCTACACGCAGGCACCCGACTGGCTTCGCCAGTACGCGTTCGACCTTCTCCAGCGGATCTGGGGCAACATCATCGCCGAGGGCGCGAAAGCCGGCGGCAGGTCCTTTGCCGCGCGGTTCCCCGAGCCCGCGGGCATGAAGGACTTCCGCGAACGCCGCGCCCGCGAGATCGCCGACCGGGAAGCCAATCGCGTCCGGCCCAACACCGACCTGAAGTGATCGCGAACCACCAGTCGGCCCGCCTGCTTCGCTGGCCCGGTTAGCTCGTCAGGTCCGCCCGGCGGACCGCTTCGCAGAACTTCTCGATCAGCCGGTGGTCCTTGACGCCGCGCGAGCTTTCCACGCCGCTGGACACATCCACGCCGTACGGCCTCACGATCCGGATCGCTTCCGCGACGTTCGCCGGCGTCAGCCCGCCCGCGAGAAAGACCGGGATCTCGACCCCCGCGAGCAGCGGCGGCAGGAGCTCCCACTTGAACGTGATCCCTTCGCCGGGTGTCGGGCCGTCGATAAGCAGGGCCTCGACATCCTCGCAGCCAGCCCACCGCTTGATGTCCGCCGCGATCGTCGATTCGCCGTACCGGATGGCTTTGATCGCCGGCCCGCACTGCTGCACGACGCGCTCGTCCTCGTTGCCGTGGAGCTGCGTGTGCGTGGTCGGGCAGCTCTCCTCGATGTCGGTGAACGCGTCCGGAGAGTGGTTCATGAACACGCCCACGCTCGCGACCATCGGCGGCAGAGCGAACATGATGTCCTGAGCGTCATCGGGGTCGATGTACCGCGGGCTGTTCTTGGCGAAGATGAACCCCACCGCGTCCGCGCCCGCCCGCGCCGCCACCAGTGCGGTCTCGGTGTCCTTGATGCCGCAGATCTTGATCCGTGTGCGTCCCATCGGTCCGCCTTTCGTGTTGGAAACCCGCTACCCGCCCGCCGGTCCGTTCGCCGACCCCGCAAGCTCCCGGCGAAGGTCCGCAAGGATCTCCAGATCGTCCGCATCGGTCAGCTGATTCTCAAGCCCGGCCACGAGCGCCGCCGCGTCACGGGCCCGCCCGGCGACCCGGGCATGGATCACCGCGAGGATGAGCTTGACGTGCGACGCTTCCGCGTCCGCCGGGAAGTCCTCGAGGAACCGGGCGTAAAGCTCTCCGGCTTCGAGCTTGCGGCCCCGCGCGAAAAGCGTGTTGGCGGCGTCGAGGTGCGATCTGCGGTTGAGCGAGGGCCGGGGCCGCTCTCCCGTGACCCCCGCGAACCGGCGAAACGCCGCGACCAGCCCATCAAGATCGCCCGCCGCCAGCCGGTCGGTGAACTCCGTCCGCGCCAGCGCCGCTTCCCCCTCCGGAACCGGGTCGGGCACAAAGCCCGATGCCCGCCGGCGTGCTTCGGTTTGCCTGTTCTCTACGTCGGTCGACGCCGCACGGATCTGCGCGAGCCTGCGACGCTGCCTGATCACGTGGAAGAGGTCAAAGTCCTGCTTGGGAACCACCCGGGCCACGATCAGAAGCATCGCGATCGCCGCGCCCAGCGCGATGCCCGACCCCGAACCCACCAGCGTCTGATCCATGCCGCCCGGCGCGAGCCAGAGATCCTTCGCCACCGCCGCCGCGATAAACCACGTCGCCGGAATCTCGTACACCGCGAAGACTGGGAACATCACCAGCATCCGGATCAGCGACCCCGGCGCGAACACCAGAAACGCCCCCGTGATCGCCGCCGAAGCCCCGAACGGACCCGCGATCGCCAGCATCCCGCTCCCCGCCCGCTCGGCTTCCCCCGCGAGCCCGCCGGAAAACGCCCACTGCGCAAGGCCGGACCCCGCTCCGCCCGCGAGGTAGAGCAGAAAGGTCCCTACTGCCCCGATCCGCTCCTCGACCACAAGCCCGATCGCAGCCAGAAAGAACGCGTTCACGATCAGCGTGAAGAACCCCAAGGTGATCCAAGAGTGCGTCACCAGCCCCAGCGGCTTGTCCAACCCGGTAAACCCCCATTGCCGGAGCATCCCGTCCAGCGTCTCCAGGTCCTGCCCGCCCCGCGACAGCATCAGCGCGTACACGATCACCTGCAGCGCGATGATCGCCGGGATCGCCATCGGGGGCCGCTTCCGGCCCGTCCGGCCTCTTTCGCTGGTTCCAAGCGGAATGAACACGGGCGGAGTGTAATCGGTCTGTCCCGACCAAGCGGCGCATATCCTCGGGCATGCACGCGACCGAACCCGGCCAGACTCCATTCTCCATCGCGGGACGGTCGTTCACAAGCCGTCTTTTCGTCGGCACCGGCAAGTACAAGACCCCCGAGCTGATGCGGGAAAGCCTCGACGCTTCGGGATGCCAGGTCGTCACCGTGGCCGTCCGCCGCGAGCGTCTCTTCAACGAGCAAGGCAAAAGTCTGCTGGAGTTCATCGACCTCTCGCGGTACACCATCCTGCCCAACACCGCCGGCTGCTTCTCCGCCGACGATGCCGTCCGTGTCTCCCTGCTCGGACGCGACCTCCTCGAACAGCTCGGCAACCCCGGCGCCTCGTGGGTCAAGCTCGAAGTGCTCGGCGACAAGAAGACGCTCCTCCCCGATCCCGCCGGCACGATCGAAGCCACTCGCACCCTCGTGAAGGAGGGCTTCAAGGTCCTCGCGTACACCAGCGATGACCCCATCGCGGCCCTCCGCATCAAGGAAGCGGGCGCGGCGAGCGTGATGCCCGCGGGCAGCCCGATCGGAAGCGGACAAGGCGTGCTCAACCGCTCGAACATCATCCTGTGCTTGGAGTTGCTCAAGCAGGGGGACCCGTCGTACCCGGTGATCGTCGATGCGGGCGTCGGCTCGGCCAGCGACGTCTCCATCGCGATGGAACTAGGCGCGGACGGCGTGCTTCTCAATACTGCGATCGCCCATGCGAAGGACCCGGTGATGATGGCCCACGCCATGCGGCACGCGTGCACTGCCGGCCGGCAAAGCTATCTCGCGGGGCGCATCCCGAAAAAGCTCTACGCGAGCGCAAGCAGCCCGTGGGAGGGCACGATCTCGTACATTCCTGGTGAGTGAACCGGCGCGGCTTTAGCGCGAAGCGTCGTCGGCGGGCTTGGCGGCCGGGGTCGCGAGGGTCGACGACCGCGCGGGCTTGACGGCTGCGGGCGTCGGGACCGTGCGCACCGTTCGTGGAACCTGTTCCTTAATGGTGCGAGCGAGCACCTGACCGGCGGAGTCCGCCAGTTGGTCAACACTGTCACCCACCGTCGCGGTGGGGGGGAGGGCGGAGGGGTTGTTCGGGTCCGCGGTGGCGACCGTTGTCCGCGAAGCGAGCATGCCCGCCGCGGCACCGGCCATGACGGCCACGCACCCGGCCAAGCCGAACAGACAGACAACGCTTAGACCACCCACGGACGCGAGCATCACGCTCCGCTTGGCCCGAACGCGGCCTTTGGTAAGCGCTCGCCGGCGCGTCGGGGTGGTAGCTTTGTTTCTGACGCTGCGTGCCATGGGAAATCTCCGGGAACTCCGTTCCTCGCCTGGGGACAATCCCCTGCCGGCCGGGTCCTTTCGTGTTTCCGCGCGGTTCCCGGAACTTCCGTCAAATTCCCGGGGCGATACCCTCAGGCCGATGACAACCCCGGCCAACCCAGCGTTCTCTGTGGCGATCAGCCAGGTCGTCCTTGCCGTGCTTTGCGGCGTCGCGACCGCATACCAGCCCGGGATCAACGCCCGGTTTGCCGAGCATGCGGGATCCAAGATCCACGGCGGGGTGCTCAACTTCGCGGTGGGGCTGGTCGCGATGGTCCTTGTTGCTGTGCTGATGCGGGCGGGCACGCCGGACCTGCAGCGCCTTTCGCAGGGGCCGTGGTGGATGTGGATCGGCGGGCTCTGCGGCGCGTTTTTCGTGACGCTGTCGCTGATTTTGGTGCCGAAGATGGGCGCGACGAGTTATCTGGCCGCGATGCTCGCCGGTCAGTTTGTGGCTTCCCTCATCATCGACCACTTCGGCCACGTCGGGCTTCCGGTGCACGCGGTGACGCCTGGCAAGATCATCGGGGTGCTTTTGATCATCGGCGGGGTGGTGTGCGTGCGCTGGCTTTGATCGCGGGAAGGGCTTGGTTCTGGTATGCTGAAGCCGACCGATCGAGGAGGCACTGCCATGAACCGTCGTCATTTCTTCGCGGCCGCCGCCGCAGCCGGAGTCACCGTGACCGCCGCTCAGGGTCGAGCTTTGTCGGGCGCACCGCAGGGTGAGAAGCCCCCCGCCGTGAAGGGCAACCTCAAGCAGTCGGTCTGCCGCTGGTGCTTTGGCGGGATGAAGCTCGAGGACCTCGCCACCGCGGCGAAGGGCATGGGCTACCAGTCGATCGAGCTTCTGGACCCGCAGGACTGGCCGGTTGTCGCGAAAGCGGGCTTGACGTGCGCCGTCGGGAACATGGTCAAGAGCAACCCGATCCAGAAGGGCTTTAACCGCGTCGAGAACCACGACGCGATCATCAAGGAGCTGGAGGAACGCCTGCCGCTCGTCAAGGAAGCCGGCATCCCCAATCAGATCTGCTTTTCCGGCAATCGCGCCGGCTTGGACGACAAGGAAGGCCTCAAGAACTGCGCGAAGGGGCTCAAGCGGATCACGCCGCTGGCGGAGAAGCTCGGCGTCACGATCATCATGGAGCTTCTCAATTCCAAACGTGACCACGGCGACTACCAGTGCGACCGCACGCCCTGGGGCGTCGACCTCGTGAACGAGGTCGGTTCTGATCGGTTCAAGCTGCTCTATGACATCTACCACATGCAGATCATGGAGGGCGACGTCATCGCCACCATCCAGAAGCACCACAAAGCCATCGGCCACTACCACACCGCCGGCAACCCCGGCCGCAACGAACTCGACGACACGCAGGAGCTCAACTACAAGGGCATCTGCTCGGCGATCGTCGCGACCGGATTCAAGGGGTTCCTCGGACAGGAATTCATGCCCAAGCGGGACGGGATGACGTCGCTGCGGGAGGCGTTTGAGATCTGCGATGTGTGAAGCGGGCTGGCCGCAAAAACAACATCGCCCGGCAGGTCCGTGCCGGGCGATTGGGAAATGACCCCGATGGGATTCGAACACGCGTCAGATTCCACGGGAAATCAGTCGATCCGCAGAACAGACGGTGCAGAATCCGGTGCACAGGACTTTCCAGCGGATGCGGCAGGTCTTCTGACCCTCGACAAGGTGGATGTTTGGATAAGGTCCTGTCCTGTCCCCTTGTCAGTTGATCAGCAACGCGCCATCACCAAAAAACTCGCTGACGTGTTGCGGCGATGCCGCTGATCGTGCGGTGAATCGAGCCGGTATTCGCCGCAGAACTTGCGTCGAATTTGCTTGACCGTGCGAGATCTTGATCTTCCTGACCCAGGCCTTTGACTATGGCTCGGCTTGGACCGAGTTGACGAGGGAACGTAATCGTCGACGGGCGTGCTCTTCAACTCCGACACTTTCTCCGTTTGGATTGCCATTCAAAGCCCTCTTCGCGAAATCCCTCGTACCAGGACAACAGAACCCAAGTGCCCATGGGGTCAGCGTCGGCATTCCCCGCTGGCGCTCATCAAAGTCGATCGCGACTACGAAATCTGACCTCCTGAGATAGCGTTGATCAGGGGACTGGATGTCTCGCATGTGATGGCTACAACCGAGCTTTGCTTGCGCCGGACCGGGTTGTTCGGCCTAAAGTAGGGGGACCGATTACTGGTCTTGGGCCTTGAGGTCAAGCCAAATCGTCATCATCTGGGTGCTCGTTCATGTGGTCAGATAACGAGGCAGACGCAGATCTTCTGGGTTTCCAGCACCTCGTGGCTGGCGTCCTGTCGATCGTACACAACGACTCTCTCCTCCCCGCAACGATCGGAGTCTTCGGTGACTGGGGAAGCGGCAAGTCGAGCCTTCTCAAAATGACCGCCGAGGAATTGAAGAAAGACGGGGCAAACCTTGTTCTAACCTTCAACGGATGGCTCTTTGAGGGCTATGGCGACGCAAAGACGGCCCTCATGGGGAACATCCTCGACGCGCTTGCAGAAGATAAGACACTCATCCCTCAGGCGAAGGGGCTCGCTCTCAAACTCCTCCGCCGCGTTAACTGGTGGCGCGTGGCGGGAACGGTCGCGAAAGCGGGAGCGGGCTTCGCTGTCGCCGGACCGGCGGGGCTCGGACTCGCCATCGGGTCAGACATGGCGGCGATAGGAAAAGACCTTGTCGCGAAGGCTGAGGACTTGAAAGAGGAAGACCTCGCCAAGTACCTCAAGGAGAGTCCGGAGCACGAAGAGCGCAGAAGTGTACGGGAGTTTCGGGACGATTTTGCCAAGCTCCTTTCGCAGACCAAGCGGAAGCGTCTCGTCGTGGTCATCGACGACCTCGATCGGTGCCTGCCCGAGACAATCATCGAAACCCTTGAAGCGATCAAGCTCTTTCTCTTCGTCGAAAAAACGGCATTCATCATCGGGGCGGACGAGCGCCTCGTGAAGTATGCGGTCCGTAGGAGATTCCCCGAACTCCCGGGCGAGCGGACGGAGGTGGGCCGTGACTATCTCGAAAAGCTCATCCAGTTCCCCATCCGCATCCCGCCGCTGGGCCGTGTCGAGACGGAGAAATATGTCTCCCTCCTTTTCGCCCTCCGTGGCGTTACGCTCGAGCAGTTCGGGGAGATGCGCCAGGCTGCGATAGAGTGCGATCCAGCAACGCTTCACAGCTTGCGTTTCACTCTCGATGTCGCCACCAAGGTGCTCGGAAAGGTCGAAGGCGACTTCGCCGAAGACCTCTTTCTCGCTGAGCGGATTGCTCCGATTCTCGCCGCGGAGACAACGGGGAATCCTCGCCAGTGTAAGCGGTTCATGAACATGATGAGCATCAGGCTCGCCATGGCACAGTCCCGGGGCGTCAAAGACCTCAAGCCTCGCGTGCTCGCGAAACTCATGCTGCTCGAGTACTACAGGACCGAGTCCTTCCGCCAACTGGCGGCGGCCCAGGCCGAAGAAGACGGGAAGCCACGGGCTCTCGCAGACGCCGAGAAACGATACCGGGAGGAGACTGCATCTAAGTCCGCACCCGCCAAATCCGGCACTGGTGCCAAGGCCCTGCAAGCGGCTGCGCCAATCGAAGATGAGCCACCAGACCTCCCGCTGTGGCTACTCGATCCGTGGGTAATCGCATGGTCGAGATCCGAACCTGCCCTCGCCGCAGTCGACCTCCGGCCATATTTCTACTTCTCCCGTGATACGCTCGGGCCGTTGGGCCAGGCGACGCAGCGGATGAGTCCGGCGGCCCAGGATTTACTCAAGAAGATCCTCAGCCCGAGCGACGCGGAACGAAGGACAGGCTTCACACGTGCCTCCACACTTTCGCCTGCTGACGCGAGTGCTGTGTTTGAGGCACTCGCAGGGCGTATGGACAAGGTGCTGACCGAGACGGATGGTCCCTTCGTCAAACGGGGGCAGAGACCTGCGACACCTCCGGACACCGCGCTCGCGGTGGAGTTGCTCGGAAGAATCTGGTCAATTGACGCGGCCGCGGCAAGACAGCAAATCGCAGCCAATTTGCGGAACTTGGTGAGTCAGTGAGGGACCAAGTCAATCACCCGTGTCGGATATCGCATCCTGCCATGCGAGCCGCCCACGCGTCCCACCGCTTCACTTCCTCTGGCGTCCAAACCTCCGCCTTAAAAAAGCTCCGAAGCGATTCCAGCATGCCCTCGTCCGGGTCGACGAGCTTGTTGAAACGTCGAATCTGGTTGGGCTCGGTCAACTTAGCGATAATCGCGGCAATCTCTTCACGAGTCATCGTCTGAGGAGCTGACGGCACGGTGGCCGATGCGTTGCTCGAGCGTGACCGCACGTGTCGGCAGGCTCAAGAGCAACCTGCGACCAGCAGCCTTGATCGCCCTCGGGGACGGCAGAACTTTCCGCCTTTACTCGCTACGGTTTCTGCGTTGTGTGCAGGAGTGTCTGCTACTCGCGGCGGTGGAAGAACAAGACGACCGATCATCGGTACTACCTGGGTGGCGTTCGGCAGTCGGTGGGGCCAGAATCCTGCTCGAAATGAGCGTTGGTGCGAAAGCACCCCGTGCTGCAGGCGGTCATGAATAGCTCTTGTCGGTGTTCGATGGCGGTCGCAGCACCAGTTACCGTCTGAACGATCCGGACCAGATTCCTCGCTAGACCTTCCTTGAAAAACGCTCTTGAAGTCGTGGCGAACTCGTGACCCTTGCGGGTTGACGTGCGCGTTGGTCTTGATCTCGGATGCTCGCCCGTCAAGCGGCCGTCCATCTTCCGCGGCTTCGCCTTGTGCAGACGGCAGACCCCGGCGGGTTGCACCCGCTCGTGGCGGCATGCGCGTGACTGGCTTGCGCTCCTCGATCGCCCGTGGCCGACCAACGTCAACCACAACAAGGGAGCACTTCATGTCGCCTACACAGCCAACCAAACGCTTCAAGCTCGGATCCATTCAATTAAATGTCTGGTCAAACAACGATCGAGCCGGTAAGCCCTTGGAAGCGAGCAGCGCCGTCTGCCGCTGGGGCTGGAGGCGCTGGATCTCGGAGAGCTTCTGTGAGAATGCGACCGCTTGGGTGGGTTACGACGAGATGGGTCGCGTGCTCCGGGCAGTCGAGCCCACCGGAACGATCACCCGGTCGGTCTACGACACGCTGGGCCGCACAACCGAGCGTTGGGTGGGCACGGACGATTCCGGACTTGCTGGAAGCCCCATGTCCGGCACGAGCAACATGGTGAAGACCGAGTCGATGGTTTACGACGGCGGAAACAGCGGTGGTAACTCGCTTCTCACGCAGATCACGCGTTACCCAGACGGTGCGACCGGAACGAGGGTCACAAGCTACCAGTACGACACGCGCGATCGGCAGGTGCTGACAATCGACCCGCAGTCGCCGCACTCCGTCGTGAAGTATGACTCAGCGGGTCGCGTGATCGCGTCAGGTACATACAGCTCGTCGAGCGGCTTGTCGGCGACCACGGATCCCACAAGCGTCACGACCAACCGACTGTCACTCAGCGAGACGGCGTACGACGAAGCGGGACGGGTCTACAGCACCACTTCTCACAAGATCACGGTATCCACAGGCGCGAGCGCGGCCACACTTGTCAGCGACACGTGGCACGACGTGGTCGGGCGGACGATCAAGTCAAGAGGCTCTTCGATCAGCAAGACTTTCTACGACCGGCAAAGCCGGCCGTATCGGCAGTTCACGATCGCCAAGCTCCAGGACAATGCGGGAACGGGGACGGAATCGGATACGGACATCGCCCAGGCGGGTACCGTCACCGGCGATCTGGTGCTTGAAGAGAGGCAAACGATCTACGACACCGCTTCGGGACTGACGCTCTTTACGGTCGCGCTCCAGCGGGCTCACGACGATACCACAACGACCGGAGCTCGTGACGGCAACGGCGACGCCGACCTGACGACGTTGACGGTCGCGAGCGGCGGCTCCAACGTCGACTACACAACGACGCGTGTGAGCATCAGTGCCACGTGGTACGACGACCTTCGGCGTCCCATCGCCTCGGCCGCGTTCGGCTCCAATTCAACCTCTTCGGGAGCGGCGGGGAACGGCGCGACGTTCACTCGGCCCGGTAGCGCCCCATCACGCTCCGACACGGTCCTCGTGACGTCGATGTCGTACAACGCCAACGGCACCGTCCTGGAGACGACGGACCCCCGCGGCCTGGTGAGTCGCAACGTGCTGGACGACGCGGGCCGCACGGTCAAGACGATCCGCAACTACACCGACGGCACGCCGGGGGGCGGGACGAACAACGACCAGGACCAGACGATCGAGTACGGGTTCTCCAAGGGCCTGATGACGACGTACACCGCCAAGATGCCCGGCGGCACGGACCAGGTGACGACGTACATCTACGGCACGACCAAGGGTGCGACCGCCGGCCTCTCGGCGATTGCCACAGGTCACCTGCTCCGAGCGACGAAGTACCCGGACAGCAGCAACGGCGGCACCACCGTCGCCAACATCGATTCGACGGACACGGACCTGGTCTCGGTGGCGTACAACGCCTTGGGCCAGGAGATCCGTCGCAAGGATCAAGCGGGCAACGTGACCGAGACGACCTACGACACCGGCGGCCGTCCCACGATCCGAGCCGTGACGACGCTGGCTTCCGGCTTCGATGGTGCGGTGCGGCGCGTGCAGATGGACTACACCTCGAAGGGCCAACCCAACCTCATCACGCAGTACGACGCCGCCTCGAGCGGCAACGTCACCGACGAGGTGCAATACCTCTACGACGACTGGGGCAACGCGACCAACTTCCGCCAGGACAAGGATGGCACCGTCGCTGGTGGCGGCTACCGCGAGGTCGCTTACACCTACTCCTCAAGCCCCTACCAGGCCACCGGCGGCGCCCAAGCCGTCCGGCTTGAAACCATCACGCTCCCCGGCGGCAAGGACATCGACCTGTCCTACGGCACGGCCACCGGGATCGACGACTGCGTCTCGCGGGTGGCTTCGGTCAAGGATGTGCTCGTGCGTTCACCGCTGAGCACGATCACGCTGGCGAACTACGACTACTTCGGCTCGGGCACGCTGGTGGGCACGGAACTTCCCCAGCCCGCCGCGGAAAGCATGCTCTACGGCGCGGGCACGGCAAACTACGACCGCTTGGACCTCTTCAACCGCGTGATCGAGAGCCGATGGACCCGCACCAACGGAAGTCAGATCTACTACGTCAAGCTCGGCTACGACCGCGACAGCAACATCGTGACCGCCGAGGATGAGATCCTCCCGGGCTACGACGCCAAGTACGACATGGACGGCCTGAACCGGCTCATCGTCGCCGATGAGGGGACCCTGAGCAGCGGGACCATCGGAAGCCGCACCCGCAAGGAGACCTGGACCCTCAACCAGGTCGGCGGCTGGAGCACCTTTACCAGCGACCTCAACGGCGACGGCTCGTTCACAAGCCCGGCGTTCGGTCCTTCCGACGAGAAGAACGAGACCCGCACGTTCAACACGGTTAACGAGATGGCCACGCGCGTGAACAACAGCGTGACCAAGAACCCGGCTTACAACGCCAACGGGCAGCAGACCGACGACGGGGTGAATTACACCTACGAGTGGGACGCATTCGGCCGCTTGCGGAAGGTGAAGAACCGCTCGAACTCGGCGCTGGTCGTCGAATACACCTACAACGGCCTGAACCACCAGATCGGGCGTCACGCGGACCTGGACGCCGACGGCGATGTGGACTCGACCGACATGTGGGAGTGGACGGTCTACGACCCCAGGTGGCGTCGCGTGGCGACGTACATGGTGGCGGGCGGGAGCACGTTCACCGGCGCGGTGGACTCGAATCCGAGGGAGCGGTACGTCCACCATGCATCGGGCCGGAACGGGATGGGCTCGTACATCGACTCGGTGATCCTGCGTGACCGCGACCAGACGGGGTCCAATAACTCGTCGGCGGATGCGACGATGGAGCAGCGGCTCTACTATGGCCAGAACTGGCGAGCGGACGTGAGCGTGACGATGACGGAAACCGGCCGAATCCTGGAGCGGATCAAGTACAGCGCTTATGGCGTGGCGATGAGGGTGCCGGTGACGGACTTCAACCTCGACGGCTTCGTGGACGCGTTCGACGACATCGCGTACGACGACTGCTATACGGGCGTGAGCTGCCCGAGCGGGCAGACGGCGGACATGAACCTGGACGGCTTCGTGGACTCGTTCGACTACGACGAGTGGGACCTGACCTTCTCCGAGCAGGGGAGCACGGCCCGCGGCGTGCTGAGCCAGTCGAGCGGTAGCGCGGCGGTGAACCGGCTCGGGTATGCAGGATACTGGTTCGAGCCCAGCACTCAGCAGTACCTCGTGCGGAATCGGGAGTTTGAGCCGCTAGCCGGAATTTGGAGCGAGCGCGATCCTCTTGAGTACGTTGACGGGTCTAACTTGTATGGATATGTGAACACCAACCCAGTGCTGCTCCGCGATGCCGATGGTCTCATTTCACGTTCTCCGTGTATCGGCGGCTGCACAGCTACGAATGATCCGCGAGCAACACCTGCTGGTGAAGTTCGCAACGATCTGTGTTTACTGGAACAAGCGCGTAATTCAAAGGGGTGTCCAAGAGTTGTACGGGATGCGTATAAAGATACCCGAGTTCTTGCGATTCGTGAAGATTTGAAACGCGCATGCAACCAACCTGATCTTGAACACGGCCATTGCGCGGCAGTACTCTGTCTTCCTTGTAATGACAATGATTGCCTTAGTCGCAACGTGCGAACCATTGCAGGTATTATGGGTGTAACGCGATGTACGAGAGTTGCCGGAAGAAATTGCCCGCTTGTCGTGCTTTGCACAGATCGCGAGCCGATCACACCGCCGGAACATTATGACAATACCGTCAGACTGCTCGTTCATGAGTTGACGCATGCTAGACAATGCTGCGAGAACGGCCCTCCAGTTTACTGCGGCGATCTCATATGCAATGAGATTGAAGCGTACTGTGCAGACGCCAATCCTGCTGGGATATGCAATATTGATGATGCAACTGGCACTTTGACCCAAATGTCGCAGTTGTGCACGGCAGCTTGCGGGTCCGTTGTGCACCCTCGATGCCCAAGTTCCGACTGTCACGCGACTTGCCTCAGGCTGCTGGAAAACTCTAGAACACCGAGTAATAGAATTCCAAGATGTCATCGTGGCCGAGTAATTCTCTCTTAAGGATACCCAAGTATGAATAGATATTTTGTGGTCATTGTGTGCTTGGGCGTCATTGGCGGCTGCAACTCTGTCTGCGAAGGCCCTGCGGCGTTTGATCATATTCGATTTGAGGATCAGTTCCGAAAGTTATCGACTAATCAGTACGAACATTTGGTGGGATGTGACTGGGGAGAACGGCCGCAGTCAATTGAGCTATTCCTACTTGGTCTTGAGCGACACCCGGTAAAACAGCTCTTTGAAGCACATTTTCTAATACGTGCGCCCTTCGCTGTTTCGCTCGATCAGGCAAGGCAACTTGCGGACAGTCTTTCTTCTCGGGCGGAGGTTGCATTGTCGTTAAATGTACACAGAAGGAAATACACTTGCTATAGCATTAGAGAGAGCGTTATTGTGCCAGACGGCTCGCCCACGGAGCTTGTCCACGTGCGCAGCCCATTAGGCCCTGCCGCCATTTTACATGTGGATAATGAGTCGTCACTGTTTATTATTTCTTGCGGTTTTCTCAGTAAGGCGAATCCGGAGTTTTCTGATACTGTTTGTTTGAATCTGGATCTGGCTTTTGTTGCGCAACAACTGGGCGCATCCTTGAATGGAAGCCCTGCATGGGTGTCAGCTTCGTCACAAGTAACTAAAATTTCTGAATTTCGGGCCTTGTGCTCTTCGTTGTCAGCAAGCCAATTTAAACCGTAAGTAAGCCTGCGGTGAACGGCAACCCGAAAATGGTACTGAGAGTGCGGTTATGCCATTCCGGCGTGGTAGCCGTTCGCGGACTTCAACGGCGACACTTGCTGTGCTATTCGCGCTCAAATGGCCGACGGCGAGCTTCTGACACGGGCTCCTGAATTTGCTGCACCAGCAAGCCGAGAATTGCGGTACGGCGGGTGGCACGACTGACTCTGTTTTGCCGGGCGTGTTGGACTCGTTCGACGGAATCCGTCTCTGCACAACTGATGGCGGGGGTACCACGATCCGCCGCTTCGGCGCATCGTGGATGGACGTCGGTGCAGCGTGAAACGTCGAATCCCTCAGCGGGGTATCGTGCAGCATGAGCCCGTCCGAGCCTCCGCATCCTCACATTCTCGACCTACCGCAGGGTCCCTCTGCTCCTCATGCCGCCGATCCGCGACCTCTTCGCGCGGCAGCTTGAAGCCGCTTGGCGGGTGCCCGTGGTGACAGGCGGCACTACGAGGCACGACCCAAGCGGACGCCCTGACCATCGACACGCCGTCGAATGAACGGGAGAAGCTGGTGCCACCATCCCTCCGCTTAGGAGGGTGGTGGATGGACATTTGACTTGGCTGTCACCCCCGATTGCGCCCTAGGCATAATTCAGGGTCTGTAACCATGCCGATGGACGAAGGCGAGCAGAAGAAAGCCGCGGCAGCGACCGCACCGCCATGAGAGTCAGCAGCCGGTCTCGAACGCCGAAACGAACTCGTCATAGTCGAAGAAGTCCAAGAAGCCATCCCCATTGAAATCCGCGGAAACACTGCCGCTCTCGAACGCCTCAACGAAAGCGTCGTAATCGAAGAAGTCGAGGAAGCCATCGCAGGTGGAGTCCGCTCGGCAGTACGGAACCGAAAGCGGACAGCGCAATGTGGCTCGCCAGCCGCTAAACGTTCCGCCCCGCCTACCCACTCCCACCAGCACTCTTCCGTCTGATGACATCCCCGTGATTTGCAGACCGCTCCAGTCGCCCGACACAATGCCGCGACGGCTCAGTTCTGTGGAAACGCTCGAAGCCCCCCGGGCGAGAGTCCACACGACCGTCGAGGTGACGACCACCGAGCCATCCCAGTTGACGTCCACCGCGCCTTCCGCAATGGGCAGCAGGAAGGCGCCCGCATCCGTCCATCGCATCCCAGTCGAATTGATCCGACCGACCCCCCTCATGACGCCCACGACGGTCGTCCCGTCCTCGCTCACACGGATGTTCCTCCCGGACGTGGTGTTGGGTAGAAGGGGGATCGGTTCGACTCCGCGATCGGCCGACCACATGGATGGCGTTCCGTCTGACGAGCTGCCCACGATGACCCGGCCATCTCCACTCACGCCGCTGACATCTAGAAGCGGCGTCGGGAGTGCCTCGATGGATTGCGCGGACGAGGCGGGCGCCAACCCAGCAGCCGCCGCACATCCGCTCAGCAGAATCGCAGCGTGGCGGCATGCGCGGCGAGAGCTCGATGGGATTTTACTCATGCGTTTAGCATACAACCAAAGTCTCCGGTTCGGTACACCCACCGCATGAACTGCCGCCTATGACACGAAGTTGTGTCAGTCCTTGAACTCGCGTAGATCAAGTGCCATACGCGGCAAGGCGTGTGGCAAGGATCGAGCGAACGGACCCGTGCCACTGATCGCCGGTTTCCCCAGCGACCGATGGGTCGAACTCGGAGGTCAGCGACTCGGCATGCTACCCACATGGACTCGAGCCGCCCCTCTCCATGCGCGAGAGGTGTCGCGTGGCGACGACCATGCTCGTCGGCGTGACCGCCAATAAGAGCACGGTCGACGCAGAGCCGAAGCCACCGATCCACATGGAGGACGACGCAAAGACGCCGGGAAGCTCATGCCACGACTTTCTCGGGATCGTCACCGACGGGCTGGCCCTAGCGCAAACAGTAGTGATGGGAAGCAAAGGCCTCCAGGTCAGGTGTGCCACAGGAACGTGACACGCCTACGTGGCTCGCCACGTTCACGTGGCATTCGCGTGAAGTGCCAGAGAAAAACGAGCGAGCAGTAGAACTCGGGATTCGAGGCAGGTAGAGAATGCGGAATGAAATGGCCGTGGAGCAAAGCCCCCCAGCCTCCAAGCGACATCATGCAGCACCCGCTGCTGATGATGACGCCACACGATCCGTGGACGGTCGCAGATGCCTGCGAGGGCACCCAGATCTTTGGAGCTACAGGAAGCGGCAAGACCTCAGGGTCGGGTGCCGCGATCGCGCGTGCCATGCTATTGGCGGGATTCGGCGGACTCGTGCTCACCGCCAAGCCTGACGAAGTCGAGCTCTGGAAGAAGTATGCCGCTGACACCGGCCGCGCCGAGGACGTGATCGTCTTTGGCGTCAACCAACCCCATCGGCTCAACTTCCTTGACTACGAGCGGGCGAGGTGCGAACAACGCACCGGCGGGGCCGGCATCACCGAGAATCTGGTGGCCATCTTTGGAGAGGTCCTGGAGGTGGCCGACCGGGACGGTGGTGGAGGGGGAGCTTCTCAAGACCCGTTCTGGGCCCGAGCGCTTCGTCAGTTGCTTCGCAACGCGATCGACCTTGCGGTCCTTGCCAATGGCACCGTGGCTCTGGCCGACATTGCAGACGTGATTCTGTCAGCACCCACCCATCCCGATGCCCTTGGCGATCCCACGTGGGTTGCCAACTCGCGCTGCTGCCTGTGGCTGATGCGAGCAAGGGACCGTCGGCTCACGGAGAGTGAGCGACACGATCTCGACATCACCGCGGAGTACTGGCTCCGGGAGTTTCCCAAGCTTGATGAACGAACCCGTGCGAGCATCGTGTCGACGTTCACCACTCTTGCCGACGGCATGCGACGTGGCCAACTCCGCGAACTCTTCGGAACCACCACGACGATCACCCCTGAGTGCACCCATGACGGACGCATCGTCATCATCGATCTCCCGATCAAGGTCTATCACGAACTGGGCCGCATCGCCCAGATCATCTGGAAGTACCTCTGGCAGCGTGCAACCGAGGCACGCAGCATCACCGCCAACGGTCGTCCGGTGTTCCTCTGGGCAGACGAGGCGCAGAACTTCATCACCGCCAAGGACATGGACTTTCAGGCGACTGCCCGCGCGAGCCGAGCATGCACCATCTACCTCACGCAGAGTCTCTCCAACTACCTCGCGGTGCTCGGGCGAAGTGGGGAAAGCCCCTTTGCCGAGGTTCCAGCGGGCAGCCAGACCAATACCACGCGTCTTCGATTTGTTCCCAAGGACATCATCGACCGCGTCATGGCCGTGTGTCCAGATGACGATTGGCGGTTGCTGATCGCTCTGTCCCGGTATGGGGGTCTGCGTTGTCCAAGTGAGCATCTTGCGTTAAAGTGGGAAAACGTGGACTGGGAACGCGGGCGCATCACCGTCAACTCGCCCAAGACGGAAGCCAGTGAGAATCAGGAGACCCGGACCATTCCGCTGTTCCCTGAGCTTGTCCCTTACTTACAGCAGGCTCGGACGAGAGCACCCGCAGGCGCCCGATTCGTGATCTCCGAGCGCTTTCGTCGCACCGATGGGTATGGGCGGTCGAACATCAACCTCGGCACGCAGTTCAAGCGGATCATCCGTCGGGCGGGCCTCGAGCCCTGGCCCCGAGTGTGGCACAATCTGCGAGCGTCACGTCAAACCGAGCTCACCGAGCGGTTCCCCTTGCACGTCGTCTGCGCTTGGCTGGGTAACACCACCACCGTTGCTGCACAGAGCTATCTCTCTGTCCGAGAAGCGGATTACGAGACCGCACGGGCGTCAATGAGCTCTGCAAAAGCGGTGCAGAATCCGGTGCAGCAAGCAGCGGAAACGACTCGAATCGAGCAGAAACCCGATCCGGTCCAAAAACCACAAGTGCCTGAAAATCAGGCACTTGCGACACTTTGCGATACCGTTCGGAAACCTAAAATGACCCCGATGGGATTCGAACCCATGTCGCATCCGTGAAAGGGATGTGTCCTGGACCAGGCTAGACGACGGGGCCAGCCGGGCAGATCGTAGGACCGCACCTTCTTGGAGTCATCCGGGGGGCGGAGCGGCGATCGACCTGCGGGGCTTCCGGTACGATTCGTCATGCCGACCGCGACCCGACCGCCGATCACGCCGCTTGCGTTGCCCAAGTGGGTCCGAACGCTTTTGGTGTTTGGAGGGAGCTTCGATCCGCCGCATTTCGGGCACGAGATCGCTTCACTGACCTCGCTGGCTGGCTTTGACCCGGCGACCACGAGGATCCTCCTCGTCCCCGCCGCGCGAAGCCCCCACAAAGCCGACGGTCCGCGAGCTTCCGACCGACAGCGGCTCGCCATGGTCCGGCTGGTGGCCCGCGGATACAAGCACGTCCTCGTCTGGTCCGACGAACTCGATCGTGCGGCGGCCGGCAAGCCGAGCTATTCGATCGAGACGCTTCGCCGACTCCGCCGGGTGGTTCCTACGGGCGTCAAGCTCCGATTGCTCATCGGCACCGATCAGGCCGTTGCGTTCCACCGTTGGAAGTCCCCCAGGGCGATCATCAAGGTGGCCGAGCCGCTGGTCCTCCGTCGCAGACCGATTGTGACCGCTCGCGCCCTCGGAAAGGCGATGGACCAGACGTTCTGGACGCGAGCGGAGCTCGCTTCTTGGGAAGCACGCCTCGCCGAGAACATTCTCAGCCCGGAAAGCTCGACCGCCGCACGAGCGGCGATCCCGGGAGCGCCGCTCGATGTGCGCCGATGGAAGCGGATCCCCGGGCTGAACGGAATTCCCTCGGAGGTCGCACAGTACATCGTCAAACGCAATCTCTATGGCCTTCGTCCAAAGAAAAACCCCGCCGGAAGGCGGGGTGCGAAAGGCGGATAGCCGTTCTGGACGGGCTTTAGGAGCAGAGCTTCTTGAGCGCCTCGGCCTTGTCGGTCTTCTCCCACGAGAAGAAGTTGAGCTTGGGGCCGCGCATCTCGCGCTTGACCGGGTCGAAGTACTGGCCCTCGTAGGGCTTGCGACCGAAGTGCCCGTGCTTGGCGGTGGTGCCGTAGATCGGCTTCCTGAGGTCGAGGCTCTCGATGATTTTGCGGGGCGTAAGGCCGAAGGTCTCGCGGACGGCTTTGCTGATCTTCTCCTCGTCGACCTTCGCGGTGCCGAAGCAGTCGATGTAGACCGAGGTGGGCTCGGCGACGCCGATGGCGTAGGAAAGCTGCACTTCGCAGCGATCGGCCAAGCCCGCCGCGACGACGTTCTTGGCGATGTACCGGGCCATGTACGCGGCCGAGCGGTCGACCTTCGTCGGATCCTTGCCGGAGAAGGCGCCGCCGCCGTGACGGCCCATGCCGCCATACGTGTCGACGATGATCTTGCGGCCGGTGAGGCCCGTGTCGCCGTGAGGGCCGCCGATCTCGAACCGGCCGGTGGGGTTCACGTGGATCGTGATGCCGGGGTTGAACCGGCTTCCAAGCACGGGCTTGATGATGTGCTCGATGACCTGCTTCTTGAGCTCATCCTGGCGGTCGTTCCAGGAGGGGTCGTGCTGGGTGGAAAGGACGACGGTGTCGACGCGGACGGGCTTGATGCCGTCGTACTCGACGGTCACCTGGCTCTTGGCGTCGGGGCGAAGGCCCGGGATCTTGCCGCTCTTGCGGACTTCGGCCTGCTTCTCGACGAGCTGGTGCGAGAGCATGACCGGGAGCGGCATGAGCTCGGGCGTCTCGTTGGTGGCGAACCCGAACATCATCCCCTGGTCGCCCGCACCCTCGCGGTTGACACCCATCGCGATGTCGTTGGACTGCTTGTTGATGGCGACCATCACGCCCGCGCTGTCGGCGTCAAACCGCATGTCGCCGGAGGTGTACCCGATCTCGCGGATCGTCTCACGGACCAGGTCCGGGATGCTCACGTAGGTGTTCGTCGTGATCTCGCCCGCGACGACCACCATGCCCGTGCAGCAAAGCGTTTCGCAAGCCACGCGGCTGAACGCGTCGTCCGCCAGCATGGCGTCAAGCACCGCGTCGGAGATCTGGTCCGCCACCTTGTCGGGGTGGCCCATCGAGACGGATTCGGACGTAAACAACTGGGTACGGGGCATCGGATTCGTTCCTCTGGTGCCAAGCGGGCGGTACAAGAAATTCCCCGCGCGGCGGGGACCGCGATGGTAGCGCAACTCGTGGCATTCATCGACCCTCGAGGTTTCGCGACCCGGTGGAGAACAAAGACCAAACCTGGTCGCGTGCCCTTGCCCGGCGATCCTCGCCCGACGCGTTCCGAGCCCGGGCCGAATCCAGCACGCACCACTCCCCGAAAATCCTCCTACACTGCGACCCTATGGCCTTTGCTCCCATCAATCCCAACCTCTCCGGCCCGATTCTGACCAAGCGGATCCCCTGCTGGCCCTACGCGGATCCCAAAGGCCGCCACGTCGTTTCCTACGACGAATACGTCAACACCGGCGGCTACGTCGGCCTCCGCAAAGCCCTCGGGATGAAGCCCGACGCGGTCACCGACGAGGTCAAGAAATCCACCCTCCGCGGCCGCGGCGGCGCTGGCTTCCCCTGCGGCCTCAAATGGACGTTCCTTCCCAAGGTCAAGGTCAACGAAGCCGGCCAGGAAGAGGACGGCGGCCAGCGCTACCTCGCCATCAACGCCGACGAGTCCGAGCCCGGCACCTTCAAAGACCGCCTGCTGATGGATTTTGACCCCCACCTGATGCTCGAGGGCATCGCCATCGCCTGCTACGCCTGCCGCATCAGCAAAGCCTACATCTTCATCCGCGGCGAGTACCACCTCCAAGCCAAGGTCCTCGAGCAAGCCCTCGCCGAAGCGTACAAGAACGGCGTTTTCGGCGGCAATGGCCTCCTCGGCGGAGCTCAGACCGCTCGCGGCGGCTCATGGAAGGTCGACTGCTACGTGCACCGCGGCGCGGGCGCGTACATCTGCGGCGAAGAGACCGCTCTGCTCGAAGGGCTCGAAGGCAAGCGCGGCTGGCCTCGCATCAAGCCGCCATTCCCGGCCATCAAGGGTCTCTTCGGCAAGCCCACCATCATCAACAACGTCGAGACCCTCGCCCACCTCCCCAGCATCATCGAGAACGGCGCCGACTGGTTCCTCAAGCAGGGCAAAGCCTCCACCATCCCCGGCCAGATGGGCAGCCACGGCACCAAGCTCATGGGCGTCAGCGGCCACGTCAACCGCCCCGGCGTCTACGAACTCGAGCTCGGCATCACCCTCCGCCAGCTCGTCGAAGACCCCAAGCTCTGCAACGGCATCCGCAACGGCAAAAAGTTCAAGGGCGCGATCGCCGGCGGCATCTCGATGGGCGTCCTCGGGCCCGACCAGTACGACGCCGAGATGGATTTCGACATCGGCCGCAAGAACAACGTCCTCGGGCTCGGCACCGCGTGCCCCACGGTCTTCGACGAAGACACCGACATGGTCGCGGTCGCTCGCAACATCGCCCGGTTCTTCAAGCACGAGAGCTGCGGCCAGTGCACCCCCTGCCGCGAGGGCAGCGGCTGGCTTTACCAGCTGATGAGCCGTATCGAAGATGGCCAAGGCCGGACCAAGGACCTGGACCTCGCGCTCGAGATCGCGACCAGCATGGGCAGCATGCCCGGCACCACGATCTGCGGCTTGGCCGACGGCAACAACTGGGCCATCCGGACGATCATGAACAAGTACCGGGCCGAGTTCGAAGCCAAGGTCAAGCCGACCTTCGTCCCGGTCAAGATCAGCGTCGGCGCGATGGCGCGGTAATCAGTTTCTTTCAGAGCCCGCAGCGCAAGCAAGGGAGAAGCGGAACGACGCGCCCGATTGTCTCTGTGCGCATTCGTCACGACACGGCGTCCCTCGCGACGAAGATGCACGCTGCGGTTTGTTCGATCCTCGCCGCTCGCCGCTCGCCGCTCGCCGCTCCCCGCCTCCCCCTCGCTCGCGCTTCGGGCTCGGAAGGATTGCCCGTGTATCATCACCGCGTGAACCACCTCCGCCTCGTCCTTGCCGCTTCCTTCGCCGCTTCCCTCGCCATTCTTGTCGGCTGTTCCCGTGTCTCCAACTCCCTCGACACCGTCTCCATGCGTTCGGGAAGCGTGCTCCGCACCGAAGCCGGGACCCGCGTTTTTTCCGCGACGGACCGCAACACCGCCGACTTCTACCTCACCGACCTCCCCGCTTCCGCCGCCGAGCCCGGTGCGGACCTCTCCAAGCTCTCTGGCACCCTCGTCCACGTTCACCTCTTCCTCAGCCCGCGCCCGGGCGAGACTCCCATCGCCGATGAAGCCTGCAGCTTCACCGTTCGGCAAGCCGTCTTCGCCAACGGCCAGTTCGGCGTGTACTCCGGCGGCGGGTTCTTCACCCCCGCTCGCGATCTTGGCGACAAGACCAACGGCGGCCGGTTCCGCGGCGCAACCCTCCGTCTGACGCATTCCACGCCCGGGTTCGAGGACAAGCTCGGGCCAAGCGAGATGGCCGGTTCGTTCCGAGCGGGTCGCGACGATGTGTCCAGCGCGGCGTGGGCTTCGCTCCTGGCTCGCACGATCGGCTCGGCGCCTCCCCGGTCCGCCAAGCCGTGAGGCTTTACGCTCCGCCGGTGCGTTTGGGCGCTTCCGGGTCGATCTCCCGCAGGTACTGCCACGAGTAAATGCCCGTGTCGTGCCCGTCGGAGAAGGTGATCTTGAGAGCGTAGTTTCCGACAAGCTCCGCCGAAACCACCGTCAGCGGGCCCGCCGAGCTGGCTTTGCTCGGAAGCACCGTCAGCGGGTTTTTCGCCATTTCCTCGCGAAGCTGCCGCATGTCCGCCGAGGGCGACATCTTCCGCAGGTACCCGATCGAGTAGTACGACGTTTTCCCGTCCGCCCACTCCACCGTGAGCCCGCGGTCCTTCTTCAGGTCGAGTTGGGCTGGTGGGAAGCCGTTCATCAAGGGATATTGTTGGCATCCGGCGGACCCGCCGCGAATCCCCTCGCGAAGGAGCAAGTGCCATGGCCCAAGCGTTCGTCGACCTCCTCGATCAAGCGATCCATCGCGTCGGTTCACCCATCTGCGTCGGACTCGACCCCGTCTTTGAATCCCTCCCCGAAGCTTGCAAAAGCGAACAGGACGCCCCCGCCGGCATAAGGCGCTTCAGCCTCGATGTCATCGACGCCGTCAAGCAGCATGCCGCCGCCATCAAGCCGCAGTCCGCGTGCTACGAGCGGTACGGCTCCGCCGGCTACTCCGCTCTCGAACACGCGTGCCGCTACGCCCGCGATGCGGGGCTGCTCGTTGTGCTCGACGGCAAACGCGGCGATATCGGCATCTCCGCAACCCACTACGCCGCGTCCGCCGCCGCGATCGGCGCTCACGCCGTCACCCTCAACGGATACCTCGGGCCCAGCACGATCGAGCCCTATCTCCAGGCCGGGCTCGGAGTCTTCATCCTCGTCCGCACCAGCAATCCCGACAGCGACGCCGTTCAGTCGCAGCGACTCGCCGACGGCCGCTCGGTCGCCGAAGCCATGGGCGCGATGGTGCACTCGCTCGGCGAAGCACACGTCGGCGCGTGCGGACTCAGCAGCGTCGGAGCTGTCGTCGGCGCAACCAAAAGCGCCGACGGCCAAGCGTTGCGAGCCGTCATGCCCAATCAGGTCTTCCTCGTCCCCGGGTACGGCGCTCAGGGCGGCAAACCCGAGGACATCCGGGCTCTGCTCCGCCCCGACGGACGCGGCGTCCTCGTCACGGCAAGCCGCTCCATCATCTACGCCAAGCCCGAACACGGTGAGCGGTGGACCGCCGCGGTCGAAGCCGCCGCGAAGACCATGGCTTGCGAGCTCGCGGGCGTCGTCCGCGGATCCGCCGGCCACTGACCGGACCGAAATGAGAAAGCACCGCCCGCGATAGTCACGCGGGCGGTGCCTGGAGAACCATCCTGTCACGCGTCAGGAGTGGCGTAGGTGGTCATCAAGCCTGTTTGCGATTCCGCTTCGCACAGAGCACGCCGCCAAGGCCAAGCAGCGCGACCGAGCCCGGCGTCGGAACCGCCGAACCGGAGAAGCTCCCTTCCGACCACCACTGGCGGTTGGGAAGAAGATCCGCGCCGAGCGTCGAACCGCGGTTCGCGTTGTTGGGGATGTACGGAAGCGCGCCGGAGGTGTTGATCACCGTGAGGGTGAACCCGAAGTCCTGCGGGCCGCTCATCGCTCCGATCGCCATGCCCACCGACGGATCGTTGATTCCGCTCGTGTACCCGAACTGCGTGTAGCTGTCAGCACCCATCACCGTCGCCGTGCTGTCCCAGGAGTTCGCGCGGCCCGTTGCCGTGAATAGAGCGTCCGTGAAGTCGCCGCGAAGCACCATCGCGCCCGTGCTCGCGTCCCGCCACTCGAACATGCCCGTCGCGCGGTAGCTGTGCGCGACATACGGCCCCACGTTCGTGCTTGAGACGTGGGTGAGCGTCCAGTTCGCGAAGAACTTGGTCGCGATGTTGACCTGCGCCCCGCCGTTGTCGTTGTTGAGAGTGAGGTCGATGTCCGACCCGTTCACGTCGCCCTGCGTCACCGTGTTGCCCAACCCCTTGAACGTCCACTGACGGTTCGCGGTATCCGAAGCGAAGCTGAAAAAGGCCGCGTTGGCCGCTCCCGCAAGCCCCGCCGCCGCCGCCATCGCGAGCACAAACGTCTTCATTTCCGGTCTCTCCTGATATATCCCCATTATGGGTGTTTTGGTGCTATGGCAGGCCCGCCGCGTCGCGGCAGCCCCCGTCCGACCACCTTGCATCCGGAACCGGCTTGGGGCCAGCGGATTTGCCGAAGCGCGGCGTTCGGCCGAGCGACCGTCCGTCATGGGCGGCACAGGTTGACCGGATTCACGGGCTGAGCGTCCGAAAACGGACAAGTCAGGGTGGCGTCAGGATTTCCGAGTGTGGAATCACCGTGATGTGACGGGAAATTCTGACTTTGGGTGGTCGGGGGGCTGTTCTTGATGCACATTGACGACGAGCCGTGGCAACGGATGTTTTTGCCATGGCCCTGTTCAGGGGTTTGTCAACCAAGAGGGAGGTTTGTGATGCGTTCGTCTCTAGTGGTGGGAATCATCGGGGCCACGGCCTTGGCCGGTGTCGCTTCCGCTGATTTCTACATCGAAGAAGAATCCAATGACAGCTTGGCCACGGCCAACGACATTGGCAGCTATTCGCCCCCGGGCGATGCGTTCGTCGTTGACGGGGCCATCTCCCCTTCGACCGACCAGGACTGGTTCGCGTTCTCCGTGGCTGGCCCGAGCCAGATCCGGATCGCGATCTACGGCCGTCCGAACAGCAACCCGCCCGCGGACAGCTTCCTCGAGCTGTTCGACTCTGCCGGCAACCTGATCGCCTTCGATGACGACAGCAACATCAACCTGTTCTCCTCGCTCGAGTACAACTCGACCGCGGGTGGCACGTTCTATGTGCGCGTCACGAGCTTCCAGGGCGCGACGTCGTTCGAGTACAAGATGATCGGCGGCCTGAACATCGTTCCGGCTCCCGCTTCGCTCGCGATGCTCGGCCTGGCCGGCATGGCGATGGGTCGTCGCCGCCGCTAAAGCAGCGATCGCTCTCTAAAAACACCGCGGCCCCGCACTTGTGCGGGGCCGCGATCATTTTTCAGTTCAGAGCCCGACTCAGTTCAGAGCCCGACGCGGCTCGTCAGCGTGCATCGGCTGATCAGCGGGCTTTGTCCGCGGCACCCGCATCCGCGCCGGGGCGGGTGACGGGCTTGGGTCCGGTCCCGTACGGCGCCGCGTCGACGAGCTTGACGCTCTTGATCTTGGGCGGATTGACCGGGCGGTCCGATGCCTTGCCGTTGACGACGACCGTCTCGACGCTCGCCAACTTGGTGATGGTGTCGGTCCCCTCGATGGTCTGGCCGAACGTGGTGTAGCCCCCGTCGAGGAAACTGGTCCCTTCGCGGCTCAGACACACGAAGAACTGTGAACCCGCGGTGTCGGGGCCCTGCGGTGAGCGTGCCATCGAGACGACGCCGAAGTCGTGGGGGAGTGCCGTGCTTTTTTCGAGGGCGACGTTGTACCCGGGCCCGCCCAGTCCGTTCCCGTTGGGGTCGCCCGCCTGGATCACAAAGGGCTGTCCCACCCCGTTGTCGTTCGCGATGCGGTGGATGGCAATGTCGGTGTAGAACCCGCCTTTGGCCAGTTCGCGGAAATTCCACGCGTTGTTGGGAGCCACGTCGGGGCGGAGTTCAATGGTGAGATCGCCCAATGAGGTTTCGATCTTGACATTCTGATGGACATAGGCGCGCACGCCGCTGAAGATCGGACGGGGTGACTCCAAGAACTGGAACTTTCCGCCCTGCCCGGGTCGTGCGGATGCCGGCGTGAGGAGTGGTTGGATCACGACGGCAGGACCGATCTTCTCCTCGCCGACGACGAGCTGGGCGTAGACGACCGCCGGCTTGCTGTCGGTCCACATCTGCGGGAAGAGCGTGGCGAGGTTGACTGCGCCCGCGGCGGCCGACGCCGAAGCGATTTCCTTAGCGGTGCCCGCTTCAAGAAGCTTGACCGACACTTCGCCCTTCTTGCCCTCGGGCACCTTGATCGTCATCGGCACCTCGCGGTTGATGCCGTAGTACAGGCGATCGGGGGTGAGCTGCGCGAACGCCATGCCCGAGAGGCAGAGCGACAGCCCCGCAGAGAGCCAGACCAGACGCGCGGAGATCGGACGGGCCGAAGTGTTGGTGTTCATGAACGAAGAATAGCCCGCGAGCTTTCCGCCCGGTCGCGACAAGGCGCGAAGCTGCTCGGTATCGCGGGGCATCGCCCGTGTCGTGGAAGATTGGCGGTGGGGGATCAGCCGTAACGGACGGCGGTCACTCGATCAGCGGTGGGCATCGGCTTCGTCGAGGCGACGCCATGCTTCATCCATCTGACCCGAGGAGATGGGATCGTCCTCGCTCGCGGCCATCGAGTACAGGGAAGTGACGCCCAAGCCGACGCGGTCGTCGACCCAACCGGTCGAGAGGTCGGCGCGGAGGATGTTCGCGCCCACCATGTGGTTGAAATCACTGAGCGTCCGCATGCCGTCGGAAACCAGCGCGGTGCGAGACGGGGTGATGCGGTACAGGTCACGAACGCCGTCGCGGCCCGAGCCCCGGTACTGATAGTTGCCGACCAGTTCCGTCTGCGCGTCGATTCCCCATTCCTGAGCGAACTCGCGGAAATGGTTGTCGCCGTGGTGAGAAGGGCAGTAGTAGACCTTGGGGCCGCGAAGATACTCACCCTCGTGGAGAATGCCCAGGCCGTCCCACGTCGCTTTGGATCGGGAGGCCGGATGGCTTGCCGACAGGCGGAGGATCATCATCTCCTGGGAGTTCTGCTGCGCGCCCTGCTTGAAGACGCTGGTGGGAACCCGGCCGCCGTTCTGATCGGCGAAGGAAGCGACACCCAAGCCGACTTGGCGAAGGTTGGACGTGCACACCGTGCGGCGGGCGGTTTCGTGGACCGACGCGAGGCTTGGAAGCAGAATTCCGATCAGCACGCCGATCACCGTGATCGAAACGATCACGTCGACGAGCGTGAACGCTCTGCTGCGCGGGACCCCCGTCCCACGATGCGTGCGATGTCTGTTCTCGGTCACCACGAGGACCTCCACAACCTTGGATCGTCAAAGGCCGCCCAAAGGGTACAGGAAACGTGGTTTCAATGCAACCAAATCTTGACGAGGCCCGCACGGAATCGAGCGGTTTGCCTTGTGATAGGGTAACGAAATACGATCAACGGGGTGAAAAACTTGTCGGTTTGTCGTCTTGTCAGCAACCCGCGGCCGCGGCGTGCGAATCGATGTGCAGGCCGGGGAATGAAGCCTCGGAGAGGGAAGTTGGGTACGCTACGCGGAAGCTCGTTCGAGCCGCCGCAGGAGGGTTGAAACCAGGCCACGGGGCCGCACCACCCGGAAAAGCCACGAAGCACGCGTGGACCGAGTCGGGGAAGTTCGATGACGCAGCGTGAAGAACAGGGCGTGAAGGACCTCGAGTTGATGCGGCAAGTGGCCGCCAACAGCGAGGCCGGTCTTGCCCTGCTCTATGAGCGGTTCGGGTCGCTGGTGTACCGGATGGCTTTCCAAGCAGTTCCGGCGCGCGGGGATGCCGAGGATGCCGTTCAGGAGATCTTCGTGCGGCTTTGGCGGACGGCCGACCGATACGACCCCAAGCGGGCAGCGCTGGTGACCTGGGTGATCCTGATCGCGCGTCGGCAGTTGGTCGATCGGATGCGGCGGACGCGGGCGAGGATCAGGCCTTCGTCTCTTGATGAGGCGCAGGGCGTTTCGATGGCGGAGCTCAAGCCGGGGCCGACCTCGGCGGAGCGTGAGGAGCGGCTGACCGCGATGCTCAAGAAGATCGAGTCGCTCCCGGAATTGCAGCGGACGGTAGTGACAAGGGCTTATCTCGGAGGGCAGACCCTCCGGCAGATCGGGGAAGAGTTGAACACTCCATTGGGGACCATCAAGTCGGCGCTCAGTCGTGCACTGACGAGGCTCCGTGAACGAACGAGCGAGGAAATGACCACATGACGATCCAGGAACTTCTCGAAAGCGCCCAACTCGATTCGCTCGGCCTGCTCGATGAGCAGGACCGCGAAGCGTTCGAGCGTGCGTTCCACGCGGCTCCGGCCGCGCTCCAGGCGCAGATCCGCCAGGAGCAGGCCCGCCTTTGCCGGGTCGACGCCCTCCTCCCGCAGGTCGACCTGCCGGAATCGCTGTGGCCCAAGGTGCGTGAAGCGGTGCGGATGGCGCAGGTGCAAGCCGCGTCGGAAGCTCAGGGCGTCGTCGCCCGGACGCACGACGCTTCGGATCGGGCCCGGCCCCTTCCGATGATGCGAGCCGCCGGCGTGCACCGCGTGTGGCGTGCGAGCGCGATCGGGTTCGCGACGGCTGCTCTGGTGATGGGCGCGGCGCTGATCCACGTCCGACTGACGGGCGCGAGGCTTGAGAGTGCGACCCGCGAGAATCTCGAGACAGCGAAGATGGTCGACACCTTCGGCGCGGAGTTCATGCGTGAGCAGCTCTTCGGCAAAGATGTCGGCCGGTATCTGATGGCCGCCGCCCGCGAGACGCAGCGCGGGAGCGCCGCGGTGTACACGAGCCCGGAATGGTCGCAGGCGCTGCTTTATTGCGAGACGTCGGTGGCCGAGGGGCACACGCTCCGTCTGGTCGTGCTGGATGAGGACGGGAAGGTCGCCGCGCAGCTGGACGAGTTTGAGAGCAACGGGATTCTGGTGCGTCGCAAAGTGAACCTGCAGGGCAACGAGCCGATGCGGCTTGCTCTGGTGTCGGCCGCCCGCGGGCGAGCGGCGTCGACCGGCGAGATCGTCTTCCGCATGGCGTGAACAGTTCATGACGAGTGAATCAACAAGAAAGCCCCGGGCTGACGGCCCGGGGCTTTTGTGTTTGGGCGTCGGTTGTCGTCAAGCTGCTTTGCGTTCGAACTTGTTCCAGCGTTCTTCATCGGCTGTGGCTTCGACGGACTGGCTGAGGTCGAACTTCATCTTGGCGTTGGCGAGGCGTGACCAGAAGACTCCGGCGAGGACTCCGAAGATGAGGACTCCGCCGCCGAAGATGCCTCCGGCGTAGACCATGCGGACGCTTTCGACAGGTTCGGCGCCGGCTTTGGCGGGCTGGCTGATGATGGTGTTGGCGCCGTCTGCGCGTCGGTCCTTGGCTTCGCGGGCTTGGCTTTGGAGGGTGATGGCGATCATTTGAAGCTCGCGTTCGACGCGTTCGCGTCCGAGGCCCTTCATTTCGATGGTCATCTCGCCGGGCTTGTTGCTCGTGACCTCGGCGGACTCCTTGAGGCGTTCGCGGAGTGCGGTGGGCGTGCCCAGAGCGGCGATGCCCTGCTTGCCGAGCCGTTGCGACGCGAACTCGTGGAAGCGAGGATCCTCGACGAGCTGGGTATGGAAGGAGTTCCACTCCTCGAGTTCGCCGGCGCTGAGCTGGCGGTCGGGGCTGTCTGCGGCGAAGACGACCTTGGCGGTGTAGGTTTCGGGGGCGACCTGTCCGGCGAGGAACCAGCTTCCGACGGCGAGGACGCTCGCGGTGCAGGCGAGGAAGAAGAGGGAGGAAGCGGTGCGGCTTCGGGCTTCCTCGCCCTGCTGCTTGCGGTGGGCGGCTTCGACGGTGCGTTTGGCGGCGAGCACATCCTGACGGAGCGCGAGGACCTGTTCGCATTGCTCGTACCGCTTGCCGAGCGCGTCGCTGACGCGGCGGATCTTCTTGGCTTTGTCGCGAGCGAGCTTGCGGGCGAGCTCGATGCGGCGCATCCGGAGGGGGTTTGCAGTTCCGGCGGCGGGGGCGGTCTGGGGTGCCGGCTGCGTCTGGCCGGAGGCGCGAGCCTGCTCGGCGAAAGCTTCGGCTTTCGCGGCTTCGGTGCGGAGGCGTTCGCGGAGCTGGTCGAGGACGGTTTCGAGCTCCTTGGTGTCTCTCTCGTGCTGTTCGAGTTGAGCGCGGAGGTCATCGATGATCAGGCGGGCGTCGCCGAGTTCCTTGAGCGTGCCGGAGAGGCGTGTGCTGTTTTCGTCGCGTTCGGACTCCGCCTTTGCGAGGGTGGATTTGAGCGAGGCGAGTTCTGCGGGGTCCGCGCTGGCTTTGGCGGCGGAGTCGTTGGCGCGTTCGACGGCGATCTTAAGTTCGTCGCGTTCCTTGGCGAGGACGTCGCCCTGTTCGCGGAGGGCTTTGACGGCGGCGTTGAGGCGGGCTTCGCGTTCCTCGGTCTCGCGGAGCTTGTCGCGGAGGGTTTCGGCGGCTTTGCGGAGCGCATCGCGATCCTGAGCGGCGGCCTGGGCTTCCTCGTCGCGGGAAGCGGACAGGTCGAGTTCGGTGCGGAGGTCGAGAGCGACTTTTTCGGCGGCTTCGGCGCGGGCGGTGGCTTCCTGCAGAGCTTTGAGCATCTGTGAAGCTTGCTGCTGGGCGCTGGTGAGGTTCTGGCGGAGCTGAGCGAGATCGGTCTGGTCGCGTTTGGCGCGGGCTTCGGCCTGTTCGGCTTTGGCGAGGGATTCCTTGGCGGTGGTTTCGCGTTTGGCGATGTCCTTCTCGACTTCGGCGAGGCGGGTGGCCTGGGCGGCGAGATTCTGCCGTTGAGCGGCGAGTTCGGTGGTCTGGGCGGTGATGGTGTCGCGTTGGGCGTTCAGGGCGGACTCGAGTTCGGCGAGGGCTTTCTCGCGCTGCGCGAAGGCCTGCTCGCGGGATTCGAGTTCGGATTTGCGGGCTTCAATGTTCTCGGCAAGGCTTCGGAGCTCATCGCGTCGGGTGTTGAGCCCGGATTCGAGTTCGGCGACCTCGCTTTCGCGGGTGTGGATGGTGGATTCGCGGGTGTGGAGAGCCTGCTCGCGGGTGGCGAGTTCGGCGTGCTTCTGTTCCGTCCAGGTGGTGAGTTCGTCGAGAGCGGCGCGGTCGTCGCGGAGGGCGAGGCGTTCGGTTTCGAGTTGCTGCTTGTCGGCGTCGAGCGCGGTGATCTTGTCGGCGACGGCGATTTCGCGTGAGCGAAGCGCGGCTTGCTGGGCGTCGAGCCGCTGGCGGAGCTCGTCGGCTTCGCGAGACATGCGTCGGATCTGGGTGAGGCCTTGCTCGATGCCTGAAAGGGCGTCGGCGAGCACCGGATCGGTGGTGGGGAGGCTCGTGGCCGGTGAATTATTCGGGTTCTCGGAGTTCATACGGCTTCTCGGACCTCTGGGAGGCGCACGCCTCCGTCCGGATGGAGCGGTTGCGCGGCCTATGCGCGATGTATCGGTTGTTGGGGCTGGCGACTTCATGACGCGCGGGGATTGGCGCGAACGTGGTTTCGGGACGTGCGATCCGGGGCGTTCGAGACGGTTCTCGGAACCCCTATGCTGAGCCATGGCGCACGAAGCGGAGATCGCGTGGAACAGCCGACGGGCGCGGATCCTGCTTGATCGGGCGGCGGTTGTTGCGCACGGCATCGAGGTGCTGGCGGCCGAGGGAGCCGGGTCGTGGCGGGTTCTGGACAGATCGCCGGTTTCGGTACGGGTGGGGCGGGCGGATGGCGCGACGGCGCGGTTTGAGGCGTTTGACGATCGGATCGATGCGGAGATTGTCGGTGGTCGGTGGGCGGGGCGGGCGGAGCGGGTGGTGGGGCTTGACGCGGAGGTGCGCGATGGCGACGTGGCTTTTCAAAACCGAACCTGACGAGTTTTCCTACAGCGATCTCGAGGAGCAGCGGGAGGCGCGGTGGGACGGGGTGACGAACGCGCAAGCGTTGATCCACCTGCGCGGCACGGCGGTGGGGGATGACGTCTTCATTTACCACACGGGGGAGGAGCGTGCGGTGGTCGGTCTGGCCAAGGTCGTGAAGCCGGCGTACGAGGACCCGGATCAGCCGGGCCGGAACGATCGCGGGGAGCCGAAGTTCGCCGTGGTGGATCTGCGGGCGGTGCGAGGGTTGCCGAGCCGCGTCACGCTGGCGCAGATCAAAGCCGACAAGCGGTTCGCGGAATTCGCGCTGGTGAAAAACTCCCGGCTGAGCGTGATGCCGGTGCCGGCGGCGATGGACAAGCTGCTCCGGTCGTGGGCGGGGCTTTAGCGGGCGATGAGCCAGTCGGGCAGTTCGCGGAGCTTGCCTTCGCCGTCGACGCAGGCGAGGGTGGTTGAAGCGATGCAGGCGCTGAGGTCGGCGGGCTTGCCGCCGCGTTCGACGACGACAACCTCGTACTCGTGCTCGATCTTGACGCGGCCACCGCCAGAGACGCGGACGCGGACCTCGACGATGTCGTCGTAGAGGACCGGCTTGCGGTATTTGGCTTCGAGCTTGACGATGACGAGGAAGGCGCCGGATTCCTCCATCTGGGCGTAGCTGACGCCGCAGCCTCGGAGGATTTCGGTTCGGGCGATTTCAAGCCAGGGGATGTAGGCGGCGTGGTGGACGACCTTCATGGGGTCGCACTCGCAGTAACGCACGCGGAGCCTGACGGATCCTTCGGAGGGGACGGGCGCGGTGGGAACCAGGGGCGTGTCGGCGGGCATCCGCGACTGTACGGGATCTTCGGCGGGTTTCGCATGAGGTTGCGGGGGTTCCTATCGTTGTCGCCCCGATGTCCACACCAGAATCCAAGTCCAAACCCGACGCCTCCGCGAACGACCCCGTGTCGATCAGGCTGCTGTCGCCGCGCGATCCGATCCCCGAGATCACCAAGCTGCTTCACCGCGCGTACGCGGGGCAGGTTGAGATGGGCCTCAAGCCGCTCGCGGGTCGGCAGGATGATGAGACGACGCGCCGCCGCTGCCACAGCGGGGAGTGCTATGTCGCGGTCATGCCCAACCGGGAGAAGGGCGGGCGGTCGCAGAAGATCGTCGGCGTGATCCTGTTTCACGAGGTGGAGCCCGACCAGGGTCCCCCGTGGTTCCAGAACAGCTTCGTCGACAGCTTCTCGCAGTTCGCGGTGGATCCGGACATCCAGGGGCGGGGGATCGGGATCCTGATGCTGGAGACGGTGGAGCGGCGGTCTCGGGAGTGCGGCGCGGCGGAGCTTGCGTGCAGCATGGCGGCGCCGGACACGAGGCTGATGCAGTTCTACCTCAAGCGCGGGTACCGGCTCGTGGAGCACTGGCAGTGGCCGTACACGAACTACGTCTCGGCGATCCTGAGCAAGACCTTATAGTTTGAGCGGAGCGTCCGTGGCGGATGCCGCGCGGATGCGTCGGAGCGGTGACTGAGCGGTTGAAAGTACTCGACTTGAAATCGAGCAGACCCGCAAGGGTCTCGGGAGTTCGAATCTCCCCCGCTCCGCTTGGGCTGGAGACTCGCGAAACCGCGAGTCTCCTCCTGTTTTTGGGGTGCTCGGCGGCCGAAAATCGTGACGAAACGGAGTCTGTTTGTGGTATGCTGGAGGGGACGCATGCCGCTCAGGATTCCATCTCGCCGGACGCTCATCCTCGGAGTCGCGGGCCCGCTTGCGGTCGCGGCCGGGCTGGCGACGCTTTCAGCGGGCCGAGTCGAGGATCAGCCGGCGTCCTGGGTGTCGAAAGCGGGCTCGGAGCCGGATGCGCTCGCGGCGGAGCTTGATGGGCGGTACACGCAGGACATCAAGCCGCTTCTGGCGACGTACTGCCTGTCGTGTCACACGGGCGAGGAAGCCAAGGGAGAGACGCGGCTCGACCACCTGAGCGACGTTCGTCAGATCCACGCGGGGGGGGCGGACCTGCGGCTTCTCCGCGAAATGGTTTCGTCGGGGGAGATGCCGCCGAAGAACAAACCGCAGCCGTCGGATCACGAGCGGCTGACGATGACGCAGTGGCTTGACGCGATGATCGCGTTCACGCCGACGGATGCGGCGATCGATCCGGGCTGGTTCACGATTCATCGGCTGAACCGTGCGGAGTATCGCAACACCCTCCGCGATCTGCTGGATATTGATCCGGCGGAATTGGATCTCTCGGCCAAGCTGCCGCGGGACGACACCGGGTACGGGTTTGACAACATCGCGGATGTGCTTTCGACATCGCCGCTCGCGATCGAGCAGTATCTGGAAGCCGCGGAGAAAGCGATCGCGACGGCGCTGGGGCCGGTGATCGAGTGCGGCGACCATCCGCGTGATCTTCGGCCGCTGGAGGGCAAGAGCGGGCAGGCTTTGCCGCGCGGCGGGTTCTTTCTGTACTCCAACGGGCCGGCGACGGGGAAGTTCGAGGCGCCGGTCACGGGTGAGTATCTGATCCGGGTGAAAGCGTGGGAGACGCGCGGTGGTGATGAGAACGCGAGGTTCTCGCTTCGCGTGGGGAACCGGCAGGTGCAGGAATTCTCGGTCATCGGCACGCGCGAGGACCCACAGGAGTTCTCGGTTCGCACCAAGCTGACGAAGGGGTCGCGGGTGATCTCGGCGCAGTTCCTGAACGATGCGTACCAGAAGGATGTGTACGACCGGAACCTGGGGATCGAGTCGATCTCGGTCGCCGGGCCGCTTGATGAAACCACGACCGAGCGGCCGGCGGTCTGGCGGCGGATCTTCGATGTGGGGACGGATGCGAGGAACGAGGATGCGAGGGCGCACGCGGTGCTCGGTGTTTTCGCGTCCAAGGCGTATCGCAGGCCCGCGAGTGAGCGGCAGGTTGAGAGCCTCATGAAGCTGTACCGGGCGGAGCGAGAGCGCGGGCAGAAGTTTGAGCCCGCGGTGCGGACGGCGCTGGCGGCGACGCTTGTCTCTCCGAGTTTCCTCTTCCGGTTCGTCGCTCGTCCAGGTTCGGCGGACGCTTTGGAGCGGTACACGCTGGACGGGTACGAACTGGCGAGCAGGCTTTCGTACTTCCTGTGGAGCAGCATGCCGGATGAGCCGCTGATGCAAGCGGCGGCGGATGGGTCGCTGGTGACGGAAGCGGGGCTGAAAGCTCAGGTCAAGCGGATGCTCGCGGACGGGAAGAGCCGTGCGTTCATCGAGAACTTCTCGGGACAGTGGCTTCAGCTTCGCGGACTCGAGAGCGTCGCGATCGATCGGGAGCGGTTCCCGGAGTATGACGACAAGCTTCGCGACGCGATGAACGCGGAAGCGACGCTCTTCTTCGGCGATGTCCTCCGGTCGGATCGGAGCGTGCTGGAGTTTCTCGACAGCGAAGCGACGTTCCTGAACGGCAAGCTCGCGAAGTTCTACGGGATTCCGGGCGTGGAGGGGAACGAGTTCCGGCGCGTGCCGCTGCCGGAGGGGTCGCCGCGCGGGGGCGTGCTCACGATGGGCGCGATCCTGACGCTGACGAGCAACACGACGCGGACGAGCCCGGTGAAGCGCGGCTTGTTCGTGCTGGATCAGATCCTGGGAACGCCGCCCCCGCCGCCACCGGCGGACATCCCGCCGCTGGAGCAGGCGGTGCACAACAAGCCCGGCGCGACGGTCCGCGAGCAGCTCGCGGCGCACGTCGCGGTCGCGAGCTGCGCGGCGTGCCACAACCGGCTGGATCCGCTGGGGCTGACGTTCGAGAACTTTGACGCGGTGGGGCGGTGGCGGACGGAAGAGAACGGCAAGCCGATCGATGCGAGCGGGACGCTACCGGGCGGGGTGGTGCTCCGGAATTCGGAAGACCTGAAGAAGACGCTTCTCTCCCGGAGCGATCAGTTTGTGGAGTCTCTGAGCGCCAAGGTGCTGACGTACGCGCTTGGGCGGGGCGTCGAGCCGTTTGACCGGCCCGCGATCGCACGGATCGCCAAGCAGACGCGGGCGCAGGGGGACAAGCTTTCGGCGCTGGTGGAGTCGGTGGTGTTGAGCGAGACATTCCGCACGTGCCGCGGAAGGAGCATGAACCCATGAGGACGCATCTTTCCCGTCGAACCATGCTTCGTGGCTTGGGCGTCTCCATGGCGCTGCCGTGGCTTGAGGGCATGGGGCCGGTGAGCAAAGCGGTCGCTGCGACGGTCGGGAGCGCCGGGGAAGCGGCGGGGCTGGCGACGGGCGTGGGGGCCGGGATGGCGACGCCGCCGATGCGGCTTGCGTTCGTGTTCATGCCCAACGGGGTGAACTACGACGCGTGGGACCCCAAGGGTGAAGGGAAGTCGTTCGAGCTTTCGCCGACGCTCAAGCCGCTGGAAGCGGTCCGCCAGCATCTCAACATCCACACCGGCCTGACGCTGAAGAAAGCACGCGCCAACGGCGACGGCCCGGGTGACCACGCGCGTTCGTCTGCGTCGTTTCTCACGGGCAGCCAGGCTCGCAAGACGGCCGGGAACGATATCAAGAACGGCATCAGCATCGATCAACTGGCGGCGTCGAAGCTTGGGAGCAGCACGCGGCTGCCGTCGCTTGAGCTTGGCTGTGAGCACGGGCCGTCGGCGGGCAACTGCGACTCGGGGTATTCCTGCGCGTACTCGTCGAACATCTCGTGGCGCGACGAGACGACGCCGATGGCGAAGCTGATCGACCCTGCTGCGGCGTTCGAGCGGCTTTTCGGCGACGCGACACAGACGGCGGCGGCCCAGGAGAGGCTGAGCAGGCGTCAGAGCATCCTGGACTTCGTGCTCGAGGATTCCAAAGCCATCTCGAATCGGTTGGGCACGGCCGACCGCCGGAAGCTTGACCAGTTCCAGACGGCGGTCCGCGAGATCGAGCTTCGCATCGAGCGTGCGAAAGCCGAGACCAAGCCGCCGGTGCTTCCGACCATGCCCGCGCCCGCGGGGATCCCGGACAAGGTCGGCGAGCACATGGACCTGATGTACGACATGCTTCTGCTCGCGTTCCAGACGGATACGACGCGGATCAGCACGCTGATGCTCGCGGTGGACGGGAGCAACCGGGCGTACCCGGAGATCGGGATCAAGGAGGGGCACCACCATCTCTCGCACCACCAGAACAATCAGGAAATGATCGAGAAGATCAGGAAGATTGACCTGTTCATGGTCGAGCGGTTCGCCCGGTTCGTGAAGAACCTCTCCGAGACACGCGAGGGTGAGGGGACGCTTCTCGACCATTCGATGATCATGTTCGGCGGGGGTATCAGCGACGGGAACAAGCACAACCACGAGGACCTGCCGATCCTCGTCGCTGGTCGCGGCGGCGGCGGGAAGGATCGCAAGCCGATCGAGACGGGCCGGATCGTTCGGTCGCCGCGCGAGACGCCGCTTTGCAACCTCTACCTGTCCATGCTCGAGCGGGCGGGGTGTCCGCAGGAGAGCTTTGCGGACAGCACGGGCCCGCTGGCGATCTAGATGAAAGCCGAGCCGGGGATCGTGCTTTAGCGGAGGACCTTGAGTCCGACGCGGCGCTCGATTTCGGTGACGGGCTTGGCGATGAGGTCGTAGCCGTCGTGACCGACGATGACGCAGCGGACGACTTCGCCGGGTGCGAGCTTGTCGTGGCTTTGGATGTAGGTGACGCTGTCGATTTGGGGAGCTTGGAAGGTGGTGCGTCCCTGGTAGAGCTTGCCGCCGCTGCCGACGCCGGAGGTGGCTTTGCCGGAGGTTCGGAGGGTGGCGTCGATGATGACGTCGAGTCGTTCGCCGGTCTTTTCGGGGTTTTTCTCGTCGAACTTGGCGGCGCGGGCGGCCTGGCGGGCAAAAGCGATCTTCTGCTGAAGTTCCATGACCTCGCCGCGGCGGCGGGCTTTGTCCTCGGGCGAGACGGCGAGGGCTTTGTCCTCTTCCATGGTGCCGGCGACGGTGCCTTCCTCGTGGCTGTACTCGAAGACGCCGACGGCTTCGAACTGCATCTCTTCGACGAACTCGAGGAGTTGCTTGTGGTCGGCTTCGGTCTCCCCGGGGAAGCCCGAGATAAAGGTGGTGCGGACGGCAAAGTCGGGCATGCGTTTGCGGAGCTTGCGGATGACGTTCGCCTGCTGCTCACGGGTGACGTGGCGGCGCATGAGCGAGAGGACGCGGTCGGAAGCGTGCTGGAGGGGGATGTCGAGGTAGGGGAGGAGGTGCGGGTTCTTCTGGTGGACGAGTTCGGCGAAAGCGTCGATGATCGGGTCGGAGAAGTTGGTCGGATACGCGTACATGAGGCGCATCCAGCCGCTGCTTCCCGCCTCGGTCATGGTGTCCGAAAGCGACTTGAGGAGCGACGGCAACCCGCCGAGCTGGGCGAAGTCCGTCGGGGCGCGTCCGCTGGCGCGAAGTGCTTTGAGCCCCGCGCCGATGTCATCGCCGTAGCTTGTGGTGTCCTGGCCGATGAGGAGGAGCTCGTGGGCTCCGTCGTTGATGAGCTCGCGGCACTCGGCGGTGATGCGGTCGGCCCCCTTGCTCCGCATCTTGCCGCGGATACTCGGGATCGTGCAGAAGGCGCAGTTCTGGTTGCACCCTTCGCTGATGCGGAGGTAGGCGTAGTGGCGCGGCGTGAGACGGAGGCGCGCGGAATCGTCTTCGAAATAGCCGATGCCCTTGCCGTCCTTGCCCTGGACCGTCAGGCCGACGGTCTTGAGGCCGCGGTCTTTGGCGGCGGTGAGAGCGTTGCCGGCGATCCAGTACTTGGGCTGTTCCGGAGAGGGCGTCGACCCGGAGAGGCCGATCTGCTCGCGCGAGACGACGGGCGGGCGGACGGCTTCAACGATCTTGTCGCGGTCGAAGACGCCGACCATCGCGTCGATGCCCGGAGCCCATTCGAGCATCTTGGCGCGGTGTCGCTGGACGAGGCATCCGGCGACGACGACGCGGCGGACCTCGCCGCGGTCCTTGGCCGCGATGGCGTCCTTGATGACGCCCAGGCTCTCATCCTTCGAAGCTTCGAGGAACCCGCAGGTGTTGATGACGACGGCGTCGGCCCCGCCGAAGTCGCCCCCTTCGGGGTTGATCGAAACGGGCACGATTCCAGACTCAGCCAGGCTGCCGAGCATTTTCTCGGAGTCGACGAGGTTCTTGGGGCAGCCCAAGCTGACGAAAGCGACGGTTTCGACAGGCTTTTCGCGCTTGACGCGGGCCTGTTTGGATTTCGTCGGGGGCCCGAGCGCAGTCAGCTTGGCGACCTTCTTGGGAGAGGTCTTGCGACGCGACGCGGAGGCGGTTTTCGCGGATGGTTTGGCGGATGATGAGCGGGGCACGCCGCATCGTAGGTGCTACGCCGCGTAATGCCGCTGAATCGCCCGTTCGAGCGCGGTTTCCTCGGCGATGACGAAGTACGCGGGCTTTCCGATCTTCCAGCCGACGAACCGCAGCGCCCGGGCGAGGTTGTCGGACGTGGTGCAGACCATCACCTCGTCCCCGTTGATCTCGACCGGAAGCAAGCCGAATTCGCGGGCCTGCTCCCCCTCGATCAACCGCAAAGCCGCGGCTTCCGGGCGAAGCCGGGCCGGATCGACATGGTCGGCCATCTGGGCGTACTGCTCGGCCCAGGCTTCCTCGACGATTTCAGGCCGGACGCCGAAGAGTCGCTCGGCGAGGTCGCCGAACGGCCGGCCGCGCCGCTTCTGGGTGTCGAGAATCTCAGCCACCTGCTCCTTGGTGAGGGCGCCGCGAGCGGTGAGCAGTTCGCCAAGCCTGAGGACGTTTTTCGTGGTCGGCATGCACGAGAGATCGACGGCCGCGTCATCCTCAAGCAAGAAAGGCGACATTCCGGCCCTCGCCGACCCGCACGCACGCGGAGTGCACGACGGGCGTCAGCTTCAGCGGAAAACGGGGTTCTGCGAGCGGTGGGGGTGGGATCGGCAAGCGGGTCCGGAAAGACGCAATCTGCGGCTCTCCGCCCGGGCCGGGGTGGCATTTTCCGGCCGCGTATGCCCACCCGGGTCGGCCCGCTTTCGGCCCTCCGGGGGCTGATCAGCGTAAACTGCCCGCCTGTCCGGTCGTTTCGGTCCTGCCTCGCCGCGAGATTGCGGCTTGCCTTTTCGAGGAGCTTCCCGTGGGTCACGTTCATTCGGTTCTTGATGCGGTCGGGAATACGCCCCTGGTCAAGCTCAACAAGGTGGTCCCGGCGAACTCGGCGACCGTGCTCGTCAAGTGCGAGTACATGAACCCCACTGGGTCGATCAAGGACCGGATGGCGGTCCACATCCTGAACGAATCGGAGAAGAAGGGCCTGATCAAGCCCGGCATGGTCATCGTCGAGAACACCTCCGGCAACACCGGCCAAGGCGTCGCCATGTGGGCCGCCGTCAAGGGGTACAAGTGCGTCTTCACCATGCCCGACAAGATGAGCTTGGAGAAGGTGAACATGCTCAAAGCCTTCGGGGCTGAGGTCGTGATCACGCCGACGGACGTTCCCGGCGACAGCCCGCAGCACTACGTCGAAACCGCCAAGCGGATCGCTCGCGAGCAGAAGGGCTTCTACGTCAACCAGTACCACAACCCCCTGAACATCGATGCCCACGAAATGTCCACCGGCGCGGAGATCTGGCGGCAGACCGAGGGGAAGATGGATGTCTTCGTCGCGGGCTCGGGCACCGGCGGCACGGTCTCGGGCGTGGGTCGCTTCCTCAAGAAGGGCAAGCATCCCGTCAAGGTCGTCGGCGTCGACCCCATCGGCTCGGTCCACTACCACTATTACTACACCAAGACCATGCCCACGCCCCACGTCTACAAGGTCGAGGGGATCGGCGAGGACATCTTGTGTGAAGCGATGGACTATTCCGTCGTCGATGAGTTCCGCCAGGTGAACGACAAGGAGTCGTTCCTGATGGCCCGCCGCCTCGTCCGCGAGGAAGGGCTCTTCTGTGGCGGGTCGTCCGGCTCCAACGTCCACATCGCCTGCCAGATCGCCAAGGAGATCGGGCCGGGCAAGACGGTCGTCACCGTCCTGTGCGACTCAGCCACGCGGTACACGACCAAGTTCCTCAATGACCAGTGGATGAAGGATTACGGGTTCCTCGGGTCGGATCACGACCTGGGCACCGTTGAGGACATCCTGAAGGGCCGGCCGCAGCAGAACGTCATGACCGCCAACGAGACCGACAAGCTCGGGGCCGTCGTCGAGATGATGCGCAAAGCTGGCGTCTCGCAGATCCCGGTCCTCGACGCTCACAAACGCCCCGCCAAGATGGTCCACGAGCTGGACGTGCTCCGCGGGTTGCAGAGCGGCGCCGTCACGAACGAAACGCCGGTTTCCGCCATCGCCCAGCCCATCGGCGGCCTGATCTATCCCAAAGCCCGCGTCGAGGAGCTTTTCCGCATCTTCGAGACCGACCAGGTCGCGATCGTGGTGGATGCGGAGAAGACCGTCGGCGTCATTGGGAAGATCGACGTGATCGACTACATGGGCAAGCGGGGGCGGTAAAGTGCACGTGTCCCGGTGAGATGGTGCAACACGACGGCGGCATGATTCGCCATCCGTTGAGCGGGTGCCGGTGCCGGCACTGTAACGTCTCATCCCAGGCGGGGTCTGCTATTCTTCGGACATGAGCGATCATCCCGTCCGTTTCGCCACCCGATGCATCCACGCCGGCCAGTCGCCCGACCCGACCACCGGCGCGATCATGACGCCGGTCTACATGACCTCCACCTACGTCCAGCCTTCCCCGGGCGTCTTCAAGGACGACTACGACTACGCCCGGTCGAAGAACCCGACCCGCACGGCTTTGGAAGCCAATCTCGCTTCGCTCGAAGGGGCCAAGCACGGGATGACTTTCTCTTCCGGCCTGGCCGCGATGGACTGCGTGCTGCACCAGCTTCGGGCCGGCGACCATGTCGTCCTTTCCGACGATGTCTACGGCGGGACGTTCCGCCAGCTTGACAAGGTGTTCAGGCACCTCGGCCTTTCGACCACCCGCGTCGATATGTGCAAGCCCGGGACGATCGAAGCCGCGTGGACGCCTGCGACCAAACTCGTCTGGTTCGAGACCCCGAGCAACCCCATGCTCAAGGTGATTGACATCGCCGCCGTCCGCGCGGTGGTCGACAAGCTCAGCGGGAGCGCCAAGACCAAACCGATCACCAACACCGGCGCGTACGCGGGCGAGACGCCTCTCGCCCGGGCGATCCTCGTCGTCGACAACACCTTCGCTTCGCCGGCTCTCCAGAATCCGCTTGCGTTCGGGGCCGACGTGGTCATGCACTCCTGCACGAAGTACATCGGCGGGCACAGCGATCTGGTCGCCGGGGCTTTGATGACCAGCGATGATGCCCTCGCGGCACGGCTTCGGTACGTGCAGAACGCGGTGGGAGCGGTCCCGGCGGCGATGGACTGCTTCATGATGCTCCGGTCGACCAAGACCCTCCAAGTGCGGATGCAGCGGCACTGCGAGAATGCCGTGGCGGTCGCGAAATGGCTTGAGAGGCACCCGAAGATCGAGAAGGTCATCTACCCGGGCTTGGAAAGCCATCCGCAGCACGCTTTGGCGAAGAAGCAGATGGGCCTGAGCGTTCCGGGTGGGTTCGGCGGCATGATTTCGGCGGTGGTGAAGGGCGGCCTGCCCGCTTCACGGCGCGTGCTTGAGCTTGTCAAGATGTTCAGCCTCGCCGAGAGCTTGGGCGGCGTTGAGAGCCTGATCGAGCACCCGGCGATCATGACGCACGCGAGTATCCCGGCGGAAGCCCGGAAGATCCTGGGGATCGACGATGGCTTGATCCGCCTTTCGGTGGGGATCGAGGATGTTCAGGACCTGATCGCGGACCTTGAGCAGGCGTTGTCGTAACGTGTCGGCGATCGCCGAGTTTATCGCGGACGTTGCTGTGAAGATCGCTCAGGTGATCGCTTGGGTGGGCGATCTCATCCTCGGCGGGCTTTGCGAGATGCTCGCGCCACAGGCGTCTGAAGTCCGCCGCACGCTGGCTTCGCTTCTTTCGACGACCATTTCGGTTGCGTCACTGGTGGGAGTGCCGCTCGCGATGAAGTACTTCGGCGTGTTCGGGGTGTATCACTGGGGTGTTTCGTTTGCGATGGCGGTGTCGCTCATCGCCGTGGTGGTGCACGTTCTGATGCGCGTGCCGTGGATGGCGAGCGTGGTCATCGCGAGCGGGTTTCACCTCTGCTTCGCCGCGGTTGCGCTGGTCATCACCCTTGCGTTCTAAGCCGCGAGGTCATCCGCCCGGTTCTCGAGGCGTTTAAGGTGCTTGGACAGGCTCAGTTCATCAGGCTCGGGCTCGAAGATGTCCGCTCGGACGTCCGTCTCGCCAACCAGCGCGATCGAGAGGTCCGGTGCGTTGCGGAGGTCGATGCGTTCCTCTTCGTCCGCGTCGGCGGGGTCGAGGGTTTCGATTCGCTGCACCGTCGGCCTGCACGGGTTCATCGGGTGCCAGTCGACGACGGCCGCTTGCCCACCATCGCTGAGCGTGATCATGGTGCCGGGCGCGAAGGCGGGGACGCAGTGGAAGATCGCCGCGAGGATCAGCGGGTCAAGCCGCTCGCGGAGCGGGGCTTGTCGCAGCGACGACAGTGCCCGCACGGTCGGGAGGAACGCTTCGCAGTCGCCGCCCGGCGGATACCGGAGGCGATCGAGGAGGTCGGCTCCGGCGACGATCCGGTGGAAGACGTGGATCTGCCGGCCCTTGGGCGGGGGCAGGTCGCCGGTCATCGACTTTCGTCCGGGGAATCCGCTCCCGTCGAACCGCTGGTGGTGGTTGAGGACGATCGAAGCGGAAGCCGGGCTGACCCAGTCCTTGACCACCGCGAACCCAAGCTCGGTGTGCTTGCGGAACTCCGGGTCGGCTTCGTCTCCCGTCTGGGCGAACCGGTCGCGGACCTCGCGCGGAAGCTGGAGCATGCCGATGTCGTGGAGCATCGCGCCCACGCCCAGATCGGTGATGTCGCGAGCGACCGTCGGGTGCAGTCGGGCCCGCTCATGCACCACGTAGGGGATCAGCCGAAGCCCGAGCAGGAGGCTCGTCATGCAGACGTTGGAGGCGTGCCGGGCTTCGTACGTCCCCGGGCCCAGTTCATCGAGCAGGAACGCCGCGGCGGGGTTGCCCGCGAGGGCCGCGAGCATCGCCGAAGCCGCATCGCGGAACGCCGCGTAGTCCAGCCGCGCGTGCCGGTCCTGCACCACCGCGTCCGTCGCCCGTTCGAGCGTGTCGGCCAACGCCGCCGCCGTGCGCTCGATCCGAGGATCCACGAACCGCGAGAGGTCCGACAATCCCGGATACCGGATCCACAGGTGCCGCACGCCGAGCTCCTCAAGCCGGCCGATCGTGCCGTCCTGAAGCTCAAAACCGGCACGGAGCAGGATCGTCCCCGGCCGACGCGGGTGCGGAAGGGGCGCGGCCATGACCATGCCGGGGACCGTGAGTGAGATGGGCACGCGAAGCACGGCGAGCGTATCGGCCCGTCGGGCCGCGACCCTCGGCTTGGATCACCGGGCGGGCGCCAGAAGCCTGAACTCCGCCGGGAGAATCGGATCGATCACGAGAATGAGACGCCGGGACGCGTCCGAAAGGTCTGAAGCGTCGGTCAGGATCCACTCGCCGACGGTTTTCGGACGGGGCGGTTTGGGGCCAGCGCCAAATTCAAGCCGGTCCGGAGGGACGGGCGGCGCGGGCTGGTCGAGGGGGATGGGGCCGGCATCGCCAGCGCGGTCGTCGGGCGGCGCCTCGGACCCGTCGGCCAGGGTCCCGCGCCATTCGGCCGCGGGGATCTCGGGGATGATGAGGAGCACCTCGCCGGGCCCGAGCAGGGTCTCGAACGCGAGGCTGGTCAGGATCTGGCCGGAATCCTCGACCGTGCGCACACGCGGGCCTTCGAGCGCGGCGGCGAAGTCCGACCGCGGGCGCTCGGTTGTTTCGTGCTGAGGGACGAGGTCGACGCGGAGCGCGGCGGGAACCACCCCGTCCGCCGCTTCGCCCCAAGGCGCGGCATAGCAGCGGAGCAGGAGGCGAAGCCGGCCGCCCGGGAGCGAAAGCAACCCGTCGTGAACCCGGACCACGCCCGGCTCGGGAAGCGGGGACCCGACGGCAACAGGCGTCCATCGCGGGGATTGCGAGAGCGAGAGCTCCGCGCCGGCGGGTTGGGCGTCGAGCGCCCGCTCGAGGTTCTCGAGTTCGGCCCGGGGCACCACGACCGCGCGGAGCCCCGCCAGCCGCAAACGCTCGCGGGTGCGGGCCCAGTCGTCGGAGGTCGTCGCGTCCTGGGTCCCTCGGGCGAAGCCCCCGAGGACGGAGCCGAGGCGTGTGGACAGGAATGTGCGCTGTCCTGGCGGCTCGGAGATCATCATCAAGCGAAGCTTGGCGCCGACGAGATCGGAAGGAGCCGATTCATCCGCGGCCGATGTTCCGGGTGAGCCGCAGCCGACCAGCGCGTTGCAGGTGACGAGGGCGCAGGCGATCGCGGACCATCGCAGCCGGTTGAGGCCAAGCCGAGTTCTCTGCGAGGAAGACGCGGGCATGCGGGATGTTGTACGCGTCCCGGGCGCGGGGGATCCGGCGGGGTGTCGGTGAAGCATCCTTCACCGGCGTGAAGAAAGGCTTGAAAGCGACCCCGAAAAGCGACCCAGGATCGTGCCGGAACGAGGGTTGTCCCCGGGGTCTTGGAGGCCGGGTGAAAATAGCTGAAAACAGGCTGATTTCGCGGGCGTTTTTGGGTGCTCTCGCCAAGCGAAGAAGGCCGCTGTGTGCTATGATTCCGGCGGTCAAAAATGGCCCCCCTCGGGGGTCGCCCGCGGACCCACCCACGAGCATCCATGACGACTCCAACTTCCTCTCCGACTTCCGCCGCCGCACCCACGCCGAGCCCCCTTGCGGGATTCGGCGGGCCCGTGACCAACAAGCCGGTCCAGACGCCTTCGCCTGCTCCGGCCGGCGACATGATGTCCGTCGAGACAATCGACGCTTCCGCCGGCGGGACGGCGGTGGGGAAGACCAACGGCAACTACGGAGCGGATCAGATCCAGGTGCTTGAGGGCTTGGAAGCCGTCCGCAAGCGTCCGGGCATGTACATCGGCGGGACGGGCCTCAACGCGCTGCACCACCTCGTCTACGAGGTTGTCGACAACTCGATCGATGAAGCGATGGCCGGGCACGCGACGTTCGTCCAGGTCACGATCCACCCGGACGGGTCTTGTAGCGTGGCCGACGACGGCCGCGGCATTCCGACCGGACCGATGAAGCACGAGGATCCGACGCTGAATGGTCGCCCCGCGATCGAGATCGTGCTCGTCAAGCTCCACGCGGGCGGCAAGTTCGGCCAAGAAGGTTCAGCGTACAAGGTGTCGGGCGGCTTGCACGGCGTCGGCGTTTCGTGTGTGAATGCGCTGTCGGAGTACCTGCACTGCGAGGTGCAGCGTGACGGCAAGTTGCAGGCGATCGAGTTCGAGCGCGGCCGCGTGACCAAGCCGCTTCATGTGGTCGGCGATGTTCCGGCGGGAAGCCAGCGCAAGTCCGGCACGACGGTCACCTTCCGGCCGGACCCGACGATCTTTCCGGACACGACGTTCGACTTTGCGACGCTTTCCAATCGCCTGCGCGAGCTGGCGTATCTCAATCCGGGCGTGACGATCCGTTTCGCGGATGAACGCGTCGGAGCGGACGGCAAGACGCGGGGCGAGGTCTTCAAAGCCACCAACGGTCTGGTCGAGTACGTCGGCCACCTGGTCACGGGCAAGTCGGTCGTCTCGCCGCCGATCTACATCCGGCGCGAGGACACGGCGGGTAACCTGGTGTGCGAGGTCGCGTTCCAGTACCACGACGGGTACAGCGAACAGGTGCTCTCGTTCGCGAACAACATCCACAACAAGGACGGCGGCACGCACGCTCAGGGGTTCAAGGTCGCGCTGACGCGCGTGCTGAATACCTACGCCCGCAAAGCCGGCATCATCCGCGAGAAGGACCCGGTGCCGACGGGCGAGGACCTGCGCGAGGGGATGATCGCGATCGTGTCGGTCAAGCTCCCGAATCCGACGTTCAACAACCAGCCGAAGGAGCGTCTGCTCAACCCCGAGATCGAGGGCTTTGTTTCGACGGCGGTGGGCGAGGTGCTGGACACGTGGCTTGAGGAGCACCCGGCGGAAGCGAAGAAGCTGTGTCTGCGGGGCATCGTCGCGGCCCAGGCTCGCGAAGCGGCTCGCAAAGCCCGCGAACTGACGCGGCGCAAGAGCTCGCTGGACGGCGGCGGGATGCCGCACAAACTCCGCGACTGCAAGACCCGCGATATCGAGCGTTCCGAGATCTATCTGGTCGAAGGCGACTCGGCCGGCGGTTCGGCGACGCAGGGGCGTGACGTCGAGACGCAGGCGATCCTGCCGCTGAAGGGCAAGATCCTCAACGTCGAGAAAGCCCGGATCGACAAGATGCTCGCGTTCGAGGAGATCAAGACGCTGATCTCGGCGCTGCGCGTGGGCATCGGGTCGGAAATCGACCTGGCCAAGCTTCGCTACGGCAAGATCATCATCATGACCGACGCCGACGTGGACGGAAGCCACATTCGCACGCTTCTGCTCACGTTCTTCTATCGCCAGATGCGACCGCTGATCGAACGCGGGCACATCTTCATCGCCCAGCCGCCGCTTTACAAGGTGAGCAAGGGGTCGGGCAAGCGTGCGAAGTGGTGGTACGTCCTCAACGAGAAGGTGTTGGAAGAGTCGCTGGTCGGCTTGGGGCTCGAGGGAGCTTCGTTGGTCGTACGGAAGTTGGACGCACAGGGCGCGACGACGACGGCCGAGGAAGCGAGGCTCGAGGGCGACCTACTCAAGCGGGCGATCTTCCTGCTTCGCAGGCTTCACGAGCTTGTGGTCGTCGCCGAGCGCCGAGGGGCGCGGTTTGTCGACCTGCTCACCGAGCGGACGAAGGATCCGGCGGGCAAGAAGCGTCTGCCCACGCACAAGGTGTCGTGGCGAGCGGGTCATCAGTACGCGTGGTCCGAAGCCGACGCTTTGGGCATCATCAATCGCCTGGGCCTCAAGCTGGTCGAGTCCGGCATGGGCGGTGCGACCGTCGCTCCGGCCGAGAGCGGGTCTCAGCAAGCGGAGCCCGCGGTCGATCCGGCGAAAGCGGCATCGGTGCGAGAGCTTCATGAAAATCGCGAGCTTGACCGGCTTTGCGCCGAACTGGCGACGATGCACATCGACATCGAGGACTACGGCCTGGTACAGGAGGAGTCTCCCAGCGGCGAGCGCATGCCGGCGCGGTACGCGTGGGTGACCGAGCTGGCCGCGCCCGAGAAGGTCGAGCGGACCGAGTCCGACGAGGAAGCGGAGGGCGAGGGGCAGCAGCAGGCCAAGCGGGACGAAGAGTCGCTGCCGACCGGCAAGGTCGTCGAGGCGCCGAACATCCCGTCGATCCTGGGCTCGCTCCAGAAGATCGGCATGCGCGGTCTTTCGGAGGTGAAACGGTTCAAGGGTCTGGGCGAAATGGACGCTTCGGAGCTCTGGGAAACCACGATGGACCCGACGCGACGCACGCTGCTTCGCGTGAGTCCGGAGATCGCGCACGAAGCGGACGCGATCTTCAGCACGCTGATGGGCGAGCAGGTCGAGCCGCGGCGGAGGTTCATCGAGGACCACGCGCAGGAAGTGAAGAATCTGGACGTCTGACGGGGCCGCGGGCCCGGATGTTCTCGGGCGTGCCTGCACCGCGCTGATTCGACCATCACGACCCGCACGCTCGGCGGCAGAGTTGGCGGTTGGGCCGCGCGAGACTCCTTCTTCGGGGGCTTTGGGCCGATCCTTGGTACGGACGACCGTTCCGACCGAGGAGAGTCATGAGTTCCCCAGCCCGCAAGTCCAGCAACGTCGAGACCCGCCCGAACACCGTCGGCCTCAAGCAGGAGGCGTTGACGGAGCTTCTGGACATGGTCGACAAAGCAGCGGGCAAGGGCGCGAACGCTGCCCGGGAGTTCGTGCGGTGGGGCTTCCGAAAGGAAGCGGTGCTTGTGACGCTTCACCAGCCCGGGGGCGGCAATCCGATCCCGCTCAAGATGGCGTGCCGGAACCTCTCGTGCGGCGGGATGAGCGTGCTTCACAACTGCTACACGCACGTGGGAACGCGGGCGGTGGTGCAGCTCACGCACCCTGAGAAGGAACCGCTGAACGTCGAGGGAACGATCGTTCGGTGCATCCACCTCAAGGGCGTGGTGCACGAGCTTGGGATCAAGTTTGCGCAGAAGGTCCAGGCTCGCGAGTACGTGTCGCTTGATCCGTTCACGGGCAACTTCTCGATCGAGAAGGTCGATCCCGAGCAGCTCAAGGGCACGATCGTGTACGTGGACGAGTCGCAGGCCGAGCGCAAGCTGATCACGCACTATCTGCGGGGGACGAGCTTGCGGCTTCGCACGGCATCGGATGCCAAGGAAGGCATGGCGATGGTGGAAGAGGGATGCGATCTGGTGGTGGCGGATTTCGGAGCTCCCGGAACGAAGGAGGGCGGGTTCATCGCGACGCTCCGCGAAGCCGGGATCGAGCTTCCGGTGATCGCGGTGACGGCGGATACGACGGCGATCAAGCGGATCAACCCCGCGGATCTTCGGATCGGGGCGTTCCTCGCCAAGCCGTTCCGTCAGGAGGTCCTGCTCCGTGCCATCGCGGAGTTCATGGGCAAGGAAGCGTCGGGGCGTCAGTCGGGCAGTTCCCTTCCGTCGGACCATCCCAACCGGGCGCTCGTCGATGGGTACGTCGATCAGTTGAAGGACTACGCGTCGCGGCTTGGCAAGTGCACCGAGCGGGGCGATTCCGAAGCGACCCGTGCCGTGGTGCTTCAGGTCGCGGGCAGCGCCGGGAACTACGGGTACGACGGGATCGGCAAGCTTGCTCAGGCGGCGGCGGCATCCCTGCAGGCGACCAAGAGCGTGCCGGATTCGCTTCCGGCGATTCGCGCATTGCAGGTCGCGTGCGAGAAAGCTCGCCCGTAGAGGATCCTGCATTTTCGGGGGAAGGGTGACCAACGGGACTCGAACCCGCGACATCGAGGATCACAACCTCGCGCTCTACCAACTGAGCTATGGCCACCATCTCAGCCTTTGGGACTGGGGGCAATGCTAGGAGGCATCCCGGCGTGCGGCATCTTTTGGTTCCTCCGGGGGGTGAACCCCCGGGGTTCGGGGAATGGTGGGATGCGGAGCGGGCGGGCGGGGCGGGGACGGCGCTGGCGTCGGACCGCTGCTACAGTCATTGACCATGATTCTGATCGCTTTCTGATGTGCTTCCGCCGGTCCGCGTTCATCGCGAGCGACCGTTGTCGGCAAACCGCTTCATCGTCCCGCGTCGGTCGCGGGGTTCCGCTTCCAACACAGTCCATCTCTGGACCCGGGCTCTGAGCTCGGGAACACGTTTATGCCAATCCAACAAGAACGATCAGAACTCAAAGTACAGTCCGAACGCGTGGTGCTCGCCGCGGTTCGGCTTCCGGATTCCAACTTCGACCGTCGCGACCCGTTCGGCGAGCTTCGTGCGCTCGCGGAGCAGGCGGGCTGCACCGTGGCGGGTGAGCTTGCGCAGAACCTTCCGAGGCCCGTGGCGGCGACGTTCATGGGACCGGGCAAGCTGGAAGAGCTCAAGACCTTCTGCGCCCAGGTCGGCGCGACGACCATCATTTTCGATCAGAGCCTGAGCCCCAAGCAGATCGGCAATATCGAGAAAGCCACCCTCCGCAAGGTGCTCGATCGATCGGAGCTGATCCTGGACATCTTCGCATCGCGCGCGACATCGGCGGAAGCCAAGCTTCAGATCGAGCTCGCGCAGCTTGAGTACACGTATCCGCGCCTGAAAGCCATGTGGTCGCACTTGGAGCGGATCACGGGCGGCGTGGGGAGCCGTGGTCCGGGTGAGCAGCAGCTTGAGATCGACCGACGGCTGGTGCAGGCCCGGAAGAACGATCTTGAACGCGAGATCACCGTGGTGCAGGATCGCAAGCGGCGCGAGGTGCAGAACCGCAAGCTTGAGCACACGACCGTGGGGATCGTGGGGTACACGAACGCGGGCAAGAGCACGCTTTTCAATGCTCTGACCGCGGGCGGTGCGTACGCGGACGACCGGCTGTTCGCGACGCTGATGACGCGTACGCGGGAGTGGGACCTGGGCGGCGGGCTGGGCGTCATGCTGTCGGACACGGTCGGATTCGTGCGGGATCTGCCGACGAACCTGATCGCGGCGTTCCGGGCGACTCTTGAGGAAGCGACGCACGCGGATCTGCTGCTCATCGTGCTTGACGTGTCGGATCCGGCGGCCGAGCTTCAGTACCGGACGGTGACGTCGACGCTCGATGAGCTCATCAATGAGGTGCAGGAGCGAGAGGACAAGCTGAATCAGCGGTACACGCCGCCGCCGCGGGTGTTGCTCCTCAACAAGGCGGATCGCCTTCCGGACAACAGCGAGCTTTTGATCTGGCAGCAGAGGGTGCCGGATTCGGTCGTCATCTCGGCGAAGGACCTGGCGAACCCGGGCAAGCCGTCGCGGTTCGCGGACGGGCACGAGCGGCTGATTCAGCTTGCGCGGGCGGCAGCGCAAGGGGATGTCGAGGAGCTTCGAATCACGATCCCGCTTGCAGACAGCCGGACGGTGCACGTGATCGAGAACCGGGGCGAGGTGATCGAGCGGGATTACACCGATGAGACGGTGACGCTCCGGGTGCGGATCGGCAAGCGGCAGCTTGCGCAGCTTCGCTCGGCGGGGGCCCGGATGGCCATCGCGAGTGATTCGGGGCGGGCCGTGGTTCTGCCGGGGGCGACGGTGGGGGAGAAGCAGAAGGAGAAGGGCTGGAGCGGGCGCATAACGACGTGACGGGCTTGGCGGGGCTGCCCTAACACATCCCGACGCGTGCTGGTTGAGATTGGGGCGGTGGAGTGGACATCAGGCCCCGGCGTGCCGATACTTCCACCCTTGACGGGCTTCCGGGCCCGCGAGTGCCACCTTAGCTCAGCGGTAGAGCGATGCTTTCGTAAAGCATAGGTCCAGGGTTCAAATCCCTGAGGTGGCTCTTTTCCAAAGATTGCAGGTCTGATGGCTACGGGGTTGTGCCCTGCGCGGGGGTGTTTGTGCGCACGGACGCCCTGCAACGCTCGTGGAACGTTCCCGCTGGTTTCGGCGAGGTCTTTCGGCTAGGCTTGGGGTTCCACCACTCCGGAGAACAGATCCGTATGTCGAACCACCTCGATCGACTGAACCTCGCCGCCCACCGCTTCCACGTGAACCTTTCGAGCCCTGAACTCATCGAGCGGGCGGTGGCCAACGGAGAGGGGCGTCTGGCTTCCAACGGGGCCCTGGTCTGCCTGACGGGAGACCGGACGGGCCGCAGCCCCAAGGACAAGTTTCTCGAGGACACCTCCGCGATTCACGACAAGATCTGGTGGGGCAAGGTCAACCAGCCGGTCAAGCCGGACGCGTTCGACAAGGCTTTGGGCATCGCCGTGGACCACCTCAACAACCGGCCCCACCTGTACGGGTTCCGTGGGTACGCGGGGGCGGATCCCAAGCGGCGGGTCCATGTCGAGGTGATCGCCGAGCAGGCGTGGCATGCTCTCTTCGCCAGCACTCTGTTCATCAAACTCGGCAGCCGCTCGGCCGCGGGCGCGACCGAGTTCCGCAAGAACTGGACCATCCTGAACGCCGGCCGTCGCCGCCTGACGCCGGATGAGCAGAAGGCCCTCGGTGTGAACGGGCCGGTCGCGATCCTCCAGAGCCTTGAGAAGAAGACGGTCGTCATCCTCGGCTCCGAGTACGCGGGTGAGATGAAGAAGAGCATTTTCTACGCGCTCAACTACGACCTTCCGGACGTCAACGTCTTCCCGATGCACTGCTCGTGCAACACGGACAAGGACGGGACGAACGCGGCGCTCTTCTTCGGCCTGTCGGGCACGGGCAAGACGACGCTTTCGGCGGATCCGAACCGGGCCCTGATCGGTGACGATGAGCACGGCTGGTCGGACACGGGCGTGTTCAATTTCGAGGGCGGGTGCTACGCCAAGTGCATCAAGCTTTCGAAAGCGGGCGAGCCGGAGATCTGGAACGCGATCCGGTTCGGAAGCGTGCTTGAGAACGTCCTGATCGACGACCAGACGCGAGTGCCGGACTACGACTCGTCGAAGATCGCGGAGAACTCCCGCGTCACGTATCCGGTGGACTTCATCGACAACGCGACGATCCCGTCGGTCTGCGGCCACCCCAAGAACGTCGTCTTTCTGACGGCGGACGCGTACGGCGTGCTCCCGCCGGTCTCGAAGCTCACGCCCGAGCAGGCGATGTACTACTTCGTGAACGGGTACACGAGCAAGCTGGCCGGGACCGAAGCCGGCGTCACGGAGCCTCAGCCGAACTTCTCGGCGTGCTTCGGGGCTCCGTTCCTGCCGCGGCCGCCAAAGGTCTACGCGGAGATGCTCGCGGCGAAGATCAAGGAGCACGGCTGCAGCGTTTGGCTCTTGAACACGGGCTGGACGGGCGGGGCGTACGGAACCGGCTCGCGGTTCAAGCTCGCGTACACCCGCGCGATGGTCACGGCCATGCTCAACGGGTCCCTCAAGAGCGTGCCGACGACGACCGACCCGATCTTCGGGCTTCACATCCCGCAGAGCGTCCCCGGCGTGCCGAGCGAGGTGCTGAACCCGCGGAACACGTGGAAGGACGGAGCGGCGTATGACACGCAGGCGAAGAAGCTCGCCAAGGGCTTCCGCGACAACGACGCGACGTTTGACCTGCCCGATGCGGTCCGTGCGGCGGGGCCGAGGGGCTGAGTCCGGCAAAGGTCCTGCGGCGAGACGTCTTCTTTCACTGTTCGAGGAGAGCGATTCATGTGGTCCATCCTTCCCGCGTTCGCGATCGTCGCGTCGAGCTTTATCCCATGCACCGAGCCCGCTTGGACGGCGCACGTCGATCCGGGCAACCAGATCTATCCGTCCCTGGTGCTCACGATGGGGACGGCCAAGTCCCTTGAGATCGATACCGACTTGATGACCGACGAGGAACGCGAGAAGGAGGAAAAGGTCAAAGCCCAGACGCTCGGCGATCCGGACGGATGGGTCTTCATCACCCTGAAAGCTCCGGCCGACAACACCAAGGTCAGGGTGACGGTCCGGTGCGACGACGTGATGGAGCCGAGCACGTTCAAGGGCGTCCTTGAGAAGCAGGGCGAGACGTACGGCGTCGCTCCGGTCATCAAGTGGAAGTACAAGGAGCTCGCCAAGGTCCGCCAGGCGATCCCGACGAACGTCGTCTTCACCGTCAAACTCGGCGACGAAGAGGAAGAGGAGCAGGTCCGCGTCTGCACGATCCACACGATCAACGACTGCCCGTACCTGCACGTCGAGCCGATCGAGGGGACGGATCAGGCGACCATCCACAATCTCGCGTTCATGTTCGCGGGGTACGTGAACGAGGATCACCCCTGGATCGATCACCTGCTGCGGGACGCTCTGGAGACCCGGATCGTCGAGAACTTCACGGGGTATCAGGAGGGGACCGAGGATGCCGTCTTCAAGCAGGTCTACGCGATCTGGAACGTGCTTCAGCAGCGCGGCATCACCTACAGCGACATCACCCGCGTTTCGACGCGGATCGACACCGTGCCGAGCCAGCACGTCCGGTTCCTTGATGAATCGATCGAGATGAAGCAGGCCAACTGCGTGGACGGGAGCGTGCTGCTCGCTTCGGCGCTGCGGAAGATCGGGATCGAGGTCTTCCTGTTCGTGACGCCGAACCACTGCTACATCGGGTTCTTCACGGATCCGCGGCGGGAGCACATGGTGGGGCTGGAAACGACGCTTCTGGGCAAAGCGGACAAGGGGACCTTCGAGAAGACCAAGGCGCTCCGGGCGCTGCTGGACGACGAGAAGACCTTCGACCAAGCGTCGTTTGAGAGCTTCGAGGGCGCGCTCGGCGCAGGGACCAAGAATCTGGAAGCCGACACGGGCAAGATGCTCGGGGGCGAGTTCCGGTACATGCAGGTGATCGTCAGCGAAGCCCGCAAGCAGGGCATCCGCGCCATTCCGTACTTCCCGCCCGAGAAACCGATCGCGCCCCCCGCGATCCCGGCCGCGGATGCGGCGAAACAGCCCGCGGCGGAGAAGAAGGCCGAGATCAACCTCGAGGACCTCAAGATCGGGAAGTGAACTCGACCTGGAGCATCATTTGAGCGTGCGGGATGCGGTGGTATCCCGCTGCCAGACCAGGACGTCATACATGTCCGCGGCGATGCACGGGTAGAACTGCTGGTCCATCGCGAGGGCGCCGATGCTTCGCATTGGCCGGTTGGTGGCCGCCCACGCGGTGGCGGGATCGTTGCGGTCCGCGCGGGAGAGGTTGACGATCGCCATGGGCAATCCGGAGTCGATGAGGACACGCTCGATGCTGTCGGCGGGCGGCTCGACGAGCTTGTGGTCGCTCCGGAGGCTCCCGGCCATGCTCTCGGCGGCGGTGTAGGTTCCGGCGCCGGTGGCGAAGCCGAAGACGACCATGTCCTGGGCGTGCGTCTCGCGGAGGTTGGCTCCCATCGACTTCATGGCCATGTAACCGGACTTGCTGACGTGGCCGTTGTGAGCCCAGAGGACGATCTTCCGCCCGGGGTTCTGATCGAGGATCCAGCGGACGTTGGCGGCCATCGATTCATCGCGAGCGTTGAAGCCGTTGGCGGATGCGTACATCGCGACGGTCTGGGCCACGATGCGGGCGTTCTGGATCGCCCAATCGGTTTCCCGTTCCGAGGTCTTCTTCGCCAGTTCATCGCGGCGAGCGAGGAGGTCCGAGAGGAGTTTCTCGGCTTCGGATTGCACCTCGGCGGGGGAGACTTTGGGGATCTCGGTCTCGGGTCGGCGCTTGATTTCAAGGCAGGTGGTGCCGCCGCGCGGCTTGGTCTTGCTGCGGGCGATCGTGTACTCGGCGGAGCCTCCCCGGAGGTAGCGGACGGCGTCGTTCTCAAAGTCGAAGGTGAAGGCTTCGGGATCCTCGTACTTCACGCCGTCGAGCTCGATCTCGATGTCGTCGAACCAGGCGGAGCCGGGGCCGTTGAGGATGAACCCGAAGGACGTCGCTTGAGCGTCGGCCGGGACGTCGATGGTGAACTCGTACCGCTTCCAGTCGGTGTCGCCCTTGATGTTCTGGGCCTGCATGTTGTCGAAGCCGTTGACCCCGGCGGGGGTGTCGCACCGCCACCATGCCCCTGCCCAGCCGGTGACGCCTTCGGTGCGGATCCAGCAGGAGAATCGGAGCTTCTTTCCGCGTGCGGTCTCGACGGGGAAGGAGCCCGTGGCGGAGGTCCAGCCGGCGCTTTCGCCGGCCTGGCCAGCGCGGGCGGCGGCGGCTCGCACGCGCGCGAGGAGCGGAGCGCTCGCCTGCACGAGGTCCGGCGCGTGCTTGGCGATGAAGGCGTCGGCGATGCTCCACGCGACGTCGGGGGTCTGCATGTCAAAGCCGGTGAACTCGAGGCGCGGCTTGCCGGTGCTCGGCGGGTTCTTCTCGTTCCAGGCTCGCATCCATTCGACCATGGCGAGGACCTCTTCGGTGCGCCAGGTCCAGAAGTACATGCCGGCGATGAGCTTCCTTGGGTCGCCCTTCCCGTGGATGACGTAGTCGTTGAGGGCGTAGGACTCGGGCATGTTGGCTTCGATCGAGAAGATGGAGAAGCCCTTGTTCTCGACGAGGTACTCGAGCAGCCGGTGCTTGAACTGGAAGGCTTCGCGGGTGCCGTGCGTGGGCTCGCCGAGGGAGACGATGCGTGCGTCGCCGATGATGGCATCGAGCCCCTTGAGGTCGTCGAATCCGTTGCCCGCTTCCGGAGTCTTGAAGGCGAGCGCATTCGCCTTGACCCAAGCCGCGGCCGGGTCCGGCTCGGCGCTGGCCTGGGGAAGCGTGGCGAGAACGGCGAACGGGCAAGCGAGCAGCGCGGCAAGCGTCAACATGGGAGGGTTCTCCGTAAAGTGTGCCGGGGCGACGCTCCGACCGACTGTCACCGAGCGGCTTTCGGGCCAGTCTACCGGGATGCGCGGTGCCGGTTGCCCGGGGGCCGCACCCGTCGCCGACGCTACCCTCCTCCCCAATGGGCCGAGCGCTGGTGGATCAAGCGTTGCAACAGGCCGTCCGGCATCACCGGGCGGGTGATTTGTCGCGGGCGGAAGCGATCTACCGGCAGGTGCTCGCCGTTGAACCCGGGAATCCCGACGCGACCCATCTGCTGGGCATGATCGCGCACGCGAGCGGCCGGCTGGCCGAAGCGGTCGACCTGATGCAGCGGGCGATCGGCCGGGCGCCCCGGGTGCCGCATTACCACGCGAATCTCGCCAACGCTTTGCGCGACTCGGGCCGGACGGCCGACGCGATCGCGGCGTACGAGCACGCGATCTCGCTGGGCGACCCCTCCGCGGAGGTCCGCAACAATCTCGGTATTGTGCTGCTTCAGCTCGGCCGGGACGAGGAAGCCGCGGAGTGGTTCCGGGCGTCGCTTGCGGTGAGATCAGCCGGAGGGAGCGATCGCGCGGGGGTGCTTTGCAACCTCGCTTCGGCGCTGACGCGGCTGGGCCAGCACGACGAAGCGGTTCGGGCTGCGCGGGACGCGGCGGCGGCATCGCCGGACCTTGCCGCCGCCCACGCGGCGCTGGGGTCGGCGCTGGCGGGTGCCGGCCGCTTTGATGAGGCGAGGTTCGCGTTCGAGCGTGCGCTCGCGATCGCGCCGGCGATGTGCGAAGCTCATCTGGGGCTGGCCGATGTGCTGGGGCGGATCGGCGAGGGTGCCCGCGCGATCGAGTCGGCGATGCGGGCGACCGAGCTTCGCCCCACCGACCACGCCGCGTGGACAGCGCTTGGCGTGGCATTGCTCGGCGACCAGCGCCGCGAAGAAGCGATCGCGGCCTTTCAGCGTGCGGTGGCGATTCTGCCGGGGTTCTCGCCCGCGTACGCGAACATGGGCGTGGCGTTTTCTGAACTTGGTAGGCACTCGGAGAGCTTGGAAGCCCTGCGGCAGGCCGCGGAGCTTGCGCCGCACGATCCGACACCGCTTCGAAACCTCGCGATCGCCCTGCTCACGATGAACTCGGACGACCGGGCGCTGGAAGCGGCGCGTCGGGCGCTTGAGATCGATCCCAAAGACCCCGCCACCATCGGGCTCGTGTCGGCGCTGACCGGGCATGCGCACGAGCGCGAGGGGCGTTTCGCCCAGGCGCTGACGGACTATGAGCTCGCCGCGGCACTCGCCCCGGAAACCCCGCTCAACAGCGTGCGGCTTGGCACCATGCTCCTTCGCCTTGGGCAGTTTGAGCGCGGCTGGGCCCATTACGAGCACCGACACCATTTCGAAGCCTACCGCAACCTCGCGCGGCAGTTCAACGTGCCCCGCTGGTCGCGAGCTCTCGCCAAGCCCACGGACACGGTCATCCTCGCGGGTGAGCAGGGCCTGGGCGACGCGATTCAGTTCGTGCGGTTCGCGGCGGAGCTGCGGCGGCGGTGCGGGCGGGTGGTGCTTTACGTCAGGCCGGAATTGGCGGACATTCTGTCGACCGCGCCGGGCGTGGACCAGGTCGTCGCGGTGGGACAGCCGCTGCCGCGGGCCGATGCGTGGCTGCCGATGCTGAGCGCGCCGCACGATCTCGGCTTTGACCTTTCGACCGTTGGCGCCGGCGTGCCGTACCTCGCGGCGGACATGGTGTCGGCGGCGCTGTGGAAGCGTGAGATCGATCGTTTGGAAGCCGCACACGGGAGCGGCCGCGGGCTTCGCGTCGGACTGGTGTGGGCGGGGAACCCGGAGTATCACGACGATCGGGGGCGGTCGATCTCCGGGCCGACGCTGCTGCCGCTGGCGACGACGCCGGGGGTGACCTGGTTCAGTTTGCAGAAGGGGAAAGGTGCTTTGGACCTTCCGGGGCTTGCCGAAGCGGGCTGGAGAATGCACGACCTCGGGTCGCGGTGCGCGACGTTCGGCGACACGGCGGCGGTGATGTCGGGGCTTGACCTTGTGATCTCGGTGGACACGTCGGCGGCGCACCTTGCCGGGGCGCTCGGCAAGCCGGTGTGGATCCTGAACCGATTTGTGCCCGAGTGGCGATGGCTTGACGGTCGCGAAGATTCGCCGTGGTATCCGACGGCCCGGCTTTTCAAGCAGCGTGCGCCCGGTGACTGGGGCGAGGTCCTCGTGCGGGTGCAGCGCGAGCTTACCGCGATGGCGGCACGTCGGGCGTAGGCGCGGTCGCCGGAAGCGGGGCTTCATCCAAGCACTCGCGAGCACGCTTGGTGACCGAGGCTCGAAGCGAATCCGTGCCGGGCTTTCCGTCGCGCACGCGGGCTGCGAGCTCGTGGCTTTCGCGACAGACCCGTGCGAGATCTGTGAGCCGATCGGCGAATGGGGCGGCGGGAGGGGACACCCCGGCGGTCAGTTCGGCCGCGAACGCAAGCTTGGACGCCTGGGCTGTGAGTCTCGAGATGCGCCCAGCGAGCAGGACCGGCGCGTATCGATCCACGAACACGCGGATCCGCGCATCTCCGTCGGCGGCGGTTGCTTGTGCCGCGAGGTCCCGCGACTGCTCCTCAAGCCCTTCGGCCAGCGTGCGGAGCGTCTGCGAACTCATCTCCCACCCCGGCCAAGCGTTCCCGGACGGGTCGTCACTTCCCGCGAGAGCCAGCACGATCGCTTGCGCGTCGCCCGTCAGCAGCATCGCCCGGTGGAGCCTGCGGAGCCGCTCACCGATCTCGATGGGATGCTTGTCGGGCGACCCCCAGCCCTTGAGCCACGCGGTCCGGTCGTCGTCGATCGTCTTGATCAGCGATCTTGAAGCTTCGTCCGTCCGGGCGCGGAGCTCGGCTTCGCCGGGCATGAGCACCAGGTCCCTCGTGTCGTCCGCGAGCGCTCGCACCCTCGCGAGTGCCGCGTTCAGAGCGTCGCGGGTGGCGGGCTCATTCTTCTGGCCAAGCTCGTACGCGACCTTGGCGAACGCGAGCAGGCGGTTGGCGAGGAGGGTGAACTCTTCACGGGCGGCGGGCTCGGCGTTCGCGGGCGTGGGCGGGGTGGGCGGTCCCTGCGCTGCGAGGATCGCTTCGCTCGCGGCGACGATGGCCGCGACGTCCTCCAGACGGCGGGAATGGGCCGCGACCGCGGCGATGAACTTGGGCGAGTTGACGGATTCCTCGGCGGTCTGTGCCAGAAGAGCTTCGGGCAGGACCTCGAGCAGATCGGCTTCGCTCAGCCTCGCCAGATCAAGCATCGTGCGGAGGGCGGGCCGGAACTGGCGGACCACCTTCTTCTCATCGCGAAGCAGGTCCCGCCGGGGCAGAAGCTCCGCCGCACGGACCAGAGCCTCAAGCCGGCTGATCTCCGCGTCGCGAGCCCCCGGCTCGCTCGACGGTCCTTCCGTCGCGAGCTTGACAAAAGCTTGATGCGCCCGCGTCGCCGTCGCGCCTTTCTGAGACGAAAGCCCCGCCGCGAGTCTGCCGAGCATCGCCAAACGGCGCAGTCGGCGCGTCGGCTCGACGCTTCGGGGTTCATCGGCGAGCCTTCGGCACGCGTCCGTGAACTGAGAAAGTACCGCCGGTTTGCTCTGCGCCGGAAACCAGGGCGGCGGAGCCAGCGCCAGCGCCGCTGCATCCACAAGCCGCCGTCGCGTCTCCGTCGCAAGCGCGGCGTACGCCGGCGACGCGTCCGCGAGCGCAAGCCTGCGAGCGATTGCCGACAACGCTCCGGCAAGACCAGGATCCTGCGACACCAGAGGGTCCAGCGCCTTCAGATCAGCCGCGGCCGGGCTTGATTCCCAAAGCCATGGCGACCGATCCTCCGCGGCGACCATCAGCGGCGCCAGGAGGTCGCGCACCGCCAGCGACAGAGCGATCGGGTCTTCCGGCACCGCCGCCGCCAACGCCCGAGCATCCCGAACGAACAGATCCTGCGCCGTCCCGTCAAGCGCCGGGATCACCGCTTCTACAAGCGGCAGACGCTCCGCCAGCGTGAGCGCCAGAAGCACCGATCGCGGCTGCGCCGGGGAAGCGTTCTCGCTCGTCCGAAGCAGCGCCGCCGCCACGGTCCGCAGCGCCGCAACCGTCGGCGGGGCGTCCTTGGCTTGGGCTTCCAGTGCGTCCGCCCGATCCAGAATCGACGCGCACGATCCAGGCGGCGGAGAACCCGGCCGGCCAAGCTGAAGCGGTTGAGCCGTTACGGCACCCGTAAGCGAGGATGTAAGCAGAACCGCAAGCACGGCGGGCTTACTCGCGAGCAAGCGCAAGCCCGCGTTCGTAGACCTGTTCCAAGCGGGCCACCATGTGCTCCGCGCTGAAGCGGACTCGGCACATCTCCCGGCCTTGCTTGGCAAGCTTGGCTCGTTCATCCGGGTGATCGTACATCCACCGGACCGCTTCCCGCAGGCGGGGCCGGTCTCCCAAGGGCACGAGCCGGCCCGTCTCCATATCGATGCACGCTTCCCCGGTCCCGTCCACGTCGGTCGCGACCACCGGCACCCCCGCCAGCAGCGCCTGCGGCACGGTGCGAGGAAGCCCTTCCCGATAGCTCGGGTGTACCAAGACGTCCATCGCCCGCATGTGCGCCGCCACCCGTTCGGACGGGACAAGGCCCGTGGTGATCACCCGTCCCGTGAGCCCGAGTGCTTCCACCCGGGCCAGAAGCCGCTCCTTCCACCAGCCATCGCCCACCCAGAGCAGCTTCCACGACGGATGGGCCCGCAGGTCTTCCGCACACGCTTCCAGAATGTCGTCGTGCCCCTTGTGCTCCGCCAACCGGGCGACCGTGCCGATGACGAAGTCCGTTTCGGCCAAGCCGAGCGTCCGCCGCATCGCCTCACGAGTTTCGGAGGGTTGCCGCGGCTCGAGGTACCGGTCCACCTCCATGCCCGAATGAACCGTGATGTACTGCTGCGGGCGACCGATCCCCCGGGCGAGGAACTGCTTGGTCATCGCGTCGGCGACGGAAACGATCAGGTGGCAGCGATGAGCCGCGTACTTCTCCGAAAGCTCGTAGAGCTTGTTGATCGCGCGCACCTTCAGCCGCCTCAGCGCCCCGCCCTCGATCGGCATGAACGGTGGACCGTGGATGGTGTGGATCACTGCGGGGGACGATGGTGTTCGAGCGTGCGAGTACGCGGCGATGCGGCCGAGGATCCCGGCTTTCGAAGAGTGCGTGTGCACAACGTCGGGCTTGAGCTTGGCGATGAGCTCGCGGAGCTGCGTCACACATCTGCGGTCGCGGCTCGGGCTGATTTCGCGGCAGAGGTCGGGCACCTCGTGCATGCCGATGCCGCGTCCGTCCGCGGTCCGAAACGTCGAAGCCCGCTCGTACATCGACCCCTCGGGCCCGAAGATCGGCCCGTAGGCGAGGTGCACCTCGTGGCCCAGGCGTGCCTGCCCCTCGCAGGAAAGCACCGTGTTCTCCTGCGAGCCGCCGAGAATCAGCCGGGTTGATACATGCAAAATCCGCACACCGTGAGGATAACCGTCAACTGGCGGAGCCGCACCGGCGGGTTCCAGTACAATCCGGCATGGAGTACGCCGTGGTCTTCTTCATTCTGGCGGCCTTCCTGCTCCCGGTGACGCTGCTTCTCGGCGTCGCGATTGTGGGCCCGAGGCTCTCCCCTCGCGTGCGTGAGCGGTTCATGACCTTCGCCGTGAGCCCCTGGAGGCCCCTTCTCGCCGGCGTCGTCACGTTGACGCTCTTCACCACGATCAACGTCATGGTCAGTTCGGGGAGCGTGCTTCGGGCCATGCTCGGGTCTCTCCCCATGGCGATGATGTTCGCCAGCTTTGGCGTGTTCGGCCAGATGTCCAAGCGGACGGGTAGCACCAAGCGCTGCGCCAAGTGCGAGTACGACCTTTCTGGCGTGATCGATGAAAGCCCGGCCGATTCGCAAGCACGCTGCCCGGAATGCGGCTCGCAGTGGAGCAAGCCGGGCGGGACCGTGGTGGGAGACAAACGCTGGTCCCGATTGGGCGTCGCGTTCGCGTGCCTCCTGCTCCTGCCGCTTCTTGCCTCCCTCACCCTCCCGTTCATCGTCGGTTTCCAGTCTCTGAGCGGGCCGCTCATGAAGATCATGCCGACCGGCTCGTTGATCAAGCACGTGACGAGCGTCCGCGGGTTTCGCATGGACGAGTGGGCCGAGCTTCGCAAGCGGACGCTGACCGATGACCAGCGGGAGACGCTCGTGCGGGGGCTTTTGACGCGGGAGGCTCTCCAACTGCACGCGTGGGGCGATGAAGCCAAGTGGATCGTCGCGGAGTTCGCCGCGGGCACGCTTTCGGTGGAGACCAAGCGGGCCGTCCTGGAGCGGTTTCTGGAGGTGAAGTGGCTCAGCCCTGCTGAGGTTGCGCGGACGCAGTCGCTCGCTCCCGCGTCTGGTCAACCCGCGATTGCCGAGTGGCACATCGTCGCCGATGGCGCGTGGGGGCTCGGCGGCTGCTTCACAGGCGGGAGCTGTTTCCTCGTCGTGAGCGATATCGTCGACGCGAGCGGCACCGTGCTTCTGCCGGCAAGCCAGACCGAGATTCCGGTCGACCTAGCGACCCGAAGCCAGCCGCCGGCCAAGTCCACCTGGACTTCAAGCTCTCCCCTCGACCAGATACTCCGGGTCAGCACCCAGAGCACGCCGCGGGCCACGGTGTGGATCATCGTGGAACCAAGCGCCCGAGGGCCGCAGCCGGTCGTGTGGAACAACGGGGCTCCGGCCACAGCCGCCGACGCGGTCGTCGCACGCGTGGAACTCGGACCAGATCGGAAATGACGGTTCCGCAAGAGCCTTCGCTCGGCGATCAGAAGGAGTCGACGAACTCCGCGAGGAGTCGCACGCCCCAGCCAGTGGGACCCTCGACGAACATGCCCTTGTTCGACTCCGCGACGTGCACGCCCGCGATGTCGAGGTGGCACCACGGGATCTCGTCCTTCACGAAGTACGAGAGGAAAGCCGCGCCCTGGATCGGGTGAGCTTTGCGATTGGGGTTGCTGTTGAGGATGTCCGCGATCGGGCTCTTCATCATGTCGCGGTATTCGCTGTGCATCGGGAGGCGCCAGACGCGCTCGCCGCTGGCGGCGCTGGCGGCTTCGATCTTGCCGCGCAGGCCGTCATCCTCGCAGAACATGCCGCAGTAGGTGGAGCCCAGCGCGACCACGACGCCGCCGGTGAGCGTCGCGAGGTCGACGATGCACGCCGGGTCTTCCTTTTCGCACGCCCAGCAGAGCGCATCCGCAAGCACGAGTCGGCCCTCGGCGTCGGTGTTCGTGACCTCGACCGTCACGCCGTTGCGGTAGGTGATGACGTCATCGGGGCGGTAGGCTTCGTCGGAGATCGAGTTCTCGGCGACGGCGAGGAAAGCGACGACGCGCCGCTTGGGCTTGATGACCGTCGCGATGGCGTGCATCGCGCCCAGGACCGCGCACCCGCCGTCCTTGTCACGCTTCATGCCCACCATGCCGTTGTTGATCTTGAGCGAGAGGCCGCCGGTGTCGTAGGTCATCGTCTTGCCGACGAGGACGACGGGCTGTCCCTTCTTGCCTGCCGGCGCGTTCTTGCCGAAGGGGTTGTACTCGAGGCGGATGAGGCAGGGCTTGTTCTCGCTGGCTTTGCCGACGTTGATCAGGCCGGTGAAGCGTTCCTTCTCGAGAGCGTCGCCCTCCCAGATCTTGATCGCAAGGCCGCCATCCTTCGCGACTTTCTTCGCCTGCTCTGCGATGAAGCCCGTGGTCGCGACGTTCGGCGGCGTCTGGCTCAGCGTGCGGCAGAGGTTGGTCGAGACGGCAATGGCCAAGCCGTGCTCAACGCCGGAGAGGAACGTCGCGCCCTCGACCGTCGCGGAGAGCGGCTTGCGGTCGCGATCTTCCGCTTTGCTGCCGGTGCCTTTGAACTGGTCGCAGACCCAGCCGAGCAGGCCGAGCCCCTCGCCGAAAGCCTGCCCGCAGGCTTTCCCGTTGAGCTTGTTGGCCGCGATGGCGGAGGCGAAATCCGCGTGGAAAGCGGTCGCTTTCACCGCGACCATCTTGCGGCCGATCGCCGCGGCGACGGACCGGAACGAAGCGGCTTCGAACTTGGCTTTGTCGCCCAGGCCGACGAGGAAGACGCGTTCGTATTCACCGCCGGGGAACGCTTCGACGATCGAGCCGACATCGCCGGTGGCTTCCGAACGCTTCAGTGCCGCGGCGAGCGTCCCGCCCGCGTCTTTCTTCGCGGCTTTGGCGTCCAGTCCCTCGCCCTTGAAGTACCCGATCGCGAGCACCTGGGGTTTGGTCTTGGCGGAGGGAGCGGAAGCCACGGTGATCGACTGGAACATGCGAACTCCTCAAGGGTTGATGGGAGCGTAGTTTACACCAAAACCAAGCCCGCGGTTGCTCCGTCAGTCCGCCGGCACGCACCGACCCCTGGCCCACGCGCGAAGCTCCTCGATTGCCTCCTGACGCGTCACCGAAAGCGGCGGGGATCCGCGCACGGCTTCCACAACGTCCGCCTGGGTCAGCGATCGCCCGGCGCTGTACGCCCGGTGCAGTGCGCTGAGGACGGCTTGCTCGATCTCCGCGCCGCTGAACCCGTCGGCGGCTTCCGCGAGCGCGGCAAGGTCGAACTGGCCGGGGTCCTGCTTGCGCTTTCGGAGGTGGATCCGGAAGATCGTCTCGCGCACCTGCGCGGTCGGCAGGTCGGCGAAAAAGATCTCATCAAACCGGCCCTTGCGCATCAGCTCGGGCGGAAGCTGCTCGATGTCGTTGGCCGTCGCCACCAGAAACACCGGCGTCTTGTGCTCCTGCATCCACGTGAGAAGCGTGCCGAACATGCGCCGCGAGACGCCCCCGTCCTCCCCGCTTCCCATCGACGAGAAACCCTTCTCGATCTCGTCGATCCACAGGATCACCGGGCTCATCGCTTCCGCCTGCGCGAGTGCGTCCCGCAGGTTCCGCTCCGTCTCGCCGATGTACTTGTTGAAAAGCGACCCCGCGTCAAGCCTCATCAGCGGCCTCCGCCACGCCGTCGCGATCGCTTTGGCCGCCAGACTCTTCCCCGCGCCCTGCACCCCCAGCAAAAGCACCCCGCGCGGCGGAAGGAGCCCGAAAGACTCCGCGCTCTTCTCAAAGCTTCGCGCCCGTGCGCTGAGCCAGTCCTTCAGACGCGAAAGCCCGCCGATGTCGTCAAGCGTCGTCGGGGCTTCGATGAACTCCAGCACCCCCGCGCTCTCGAGCAGCGCCCGCTTGCTCCGCTGCACCTGATCGAGGTCGCAGTCCGTCAGCCGCCCGTCCGAAGCGATCTCCGCCACGATCTGACGAACCTGCCGGCGCGTGAGCCCGCGAAGATTGGCCACCAGCGCGTCACGAAACTTGCTCTCCTGCGTGATCTCGTTCTTCACCGACCGGGCGCGGTTCACCGACTGAAGCGTCCGCTTGACGATGTCGCCGATTTCCGCGTCATCCGGCGGCTGGATCTCGTACCGCGCGCTCGCCGCACCGATCACCGGAGGCACGCGGTCGTTGTGATCGATCATCAGGATCACCGACCGGAGCATCTGCCCTTCGCCACCCGCAGGCCCCTGCACCATCCCCGCACCGATCGACCCCGCTCGCACGCCCTCCATCAGGTCCCGAAACGCCCGGAGGTTGACCGTGTCCTGAAGCTGGTCCGCCGCGTCCAGCACGATGATCATTGTCGGGACCTTGATGTTCTGCGCAAGCCACCGCAGGCCCTGCGCCGGATTGCTCGTGCTCGGCGCCGATTCCTCCCGCAGGAGCGACCGCCGGTGCACGCCCTCGGTCACCGACCACACGATCGCGTCCAGCCTCATCTGCCTCGCGGCTTCCAAAGCCACATCCACGATCTCGGCTTCCTCCTGCGTCACAATGCGGACGCACGAGTGCCGGGCTTCGAACGTCGCTCGCAGTCGCTTTGGATCCATTCGCCGTCCTCCCACGCCATCCGCCGGCGGAGCAGCCCGCCCGTGCACGCCGCTATTCTACTTCATGCATAGCCCACCCGAGGAACACTCCATGGGCCCCGAAGCGCTCTTCGCGCCCTGGCGGCAGGAGTACGTGGAGAAGGTCGACGCCGCCCCGCCCAAGCAGGCCGGAAGCGGATCCTTCCTGCTCGACGACTGGCTCGCGCCCCAGCTCGACGAACGCAACAACGTCGTTCATCGCGGCGAGCAGGGCCTGATCCTCCTCAACAAGTTCCCGTACACCGGTGGTCATCTGCTCGTCGCCCTCGGCGAGCCGCGCCCCCGCCTCCTGGACTACGCCCCGCTCCAGCGGGCGGCGCTCTGGTCGCTCGTCGACCTCGCAGCCGACATCCTCGAGCGCGCGCTGTCACCCCAAGGCATCAACATCGGCATCAACCAGGGTCGCGCCGCCGGCGCCGGCGTCCCCCAGCACCTGCACGTCCACCTCGTCCCGCGATGGTCGGGCGATGTGAACTTCATGGAAGCGGTGGGGCAGGTCCGGGTGATCCCCGCCTCGCTCCCGGCCATGGCCGCACGCCTCCGGGCGGTCGTTCCCGCAGCTCTGGCCAGCCAGCCCTGAGAGATTACCGGACCCCTGTTCGAGGACGCTTTGGGGGATTTCCGAGGTTTTGTCATAATCCGACTCATTGTGTGTGAGTGGTTGTGATTTCCTGCGTTCCTAAATGTTGCCGGGACCGTTGCCCGGACCCAACCAAGCACCTCGAACCAAGGAAAAAAGGCCATGAACACCAGCATCCGTAACGCGTCCCTCCTCGCCCTCGCCCTCGCCACCCTCGCCGGCACCGCCAACGCCCAGACCGGGGCCTACGAAGGCTTCAACTACCCGGCGGGTGCGTCCGTGGTGGGACAGTCGGGCGGGACCGGCTTCTCGACCCCCTGGCAGTCCGCCGGGTACGGCTCGTGGGCCGCGTCCTCCAGCAGCATGACCTCGATCCGGGTGTGGCAGCTCATGCAGGGCCAGACCGGTTCGGCCCGCTCGTCCTCTGGCGGCCTCCAGCGGTCGCTTACGACCCCGATCGCCGGCACCCCGGGCACCTCCGTCTGGATCTCCTTCGTCGCCCGTCACACGGGCCCCACCTCGTCCTCGTGGCTCGGTGTCAAGTTGCCATGTACAGCACCGGGAGCGGATCCCTTCCTCTTCATCGGCAAGCCCTTCGGCGAATCCAACTGGGGCATTGACAACGGCACCACCGGCGGCGTCCAGCGTCTGCTCCTCCCCGCCGTCCAGAAGATCCGCTGCGTCGCTCGCGTTGACTTCCGTGCCGGCCGAGACGACGTCACGGTCTGGACCGACCCCGCCCTCAACGCCGAACCCGCCCTCGCTGACGCGGGGCTCCACCTCCCCGCCTACGGCAACTTCGCCGACCTCCGCAAGGTCTTGATCGAAACCGGCAGCACCGGCGGCCCCGTTTCCAACTCCATCGACGAAATCCGAATCGGCTCCACCTACGCCGAAGTCACGCCTCTCGAAGCCGGCCACGTCCTCGACGGGTTCATGATCAAGCCTTCCGCAGGCAGCAGCTCCGACATCGCCTTCGGGGGCGGCTTCGGCGGCGGTCCCCGCATCCGCCTCGCGGGGAACCCCGGCACCCCAGGGTGCGGCGGCGAGATCGAGATGGACTCCGCCAGCGGCGGCGGCGTCACCATCCACCCCGGCGACCTTTCCGCCACCAGCGGCGAGATCAAGATCAAGCACAAGGGGTGGGACGGCCTCATCTACCACCGCAGCTCGCTGAGCACGAACTCCGCGGGTGGTGTTGAGCTCGACACCGACCTTTCCGGGCTTCCCATCACCGCTGTTCGCACCGTCGCGGTCGACGGAGGGGGCGTCGTCGTCCACGACGAGACCGACCCCGGCCCGCTCGGCCACATCATCACCAACGGCCCCGGCGTGGTCGTCTCAGGCCCGTGTCCGGGCGGCGCACTGCCCCAGTGGCAGTACATCACGATCCTCCACAACCCCCCGATCTACAAGAACTACGACTGGATCGCCTTTGAGCAAGTCTGGGTGTTCGGGTGCCCCGGGGAGACCTTCCCCTACAACCGCACCGCCAACACCATCACCACCTACGGGATCTGCGATCAGAACGCGGTCATCGACAACGGGCTTGCCGCTCTCGAAGTCTCTTCCGACACACTCCCCGCGATCGAAGTCTCCAGGATCGCTGCCGGGTTTCATGGCACCGAATGCTCCGGCATGGGTGACGTCCTGGTGACCGAACGCTGCGACGACGGCTCGCAGTGCGACGATGAGCAGGGCCGCAAAATCGTCGCCACCAACATCGGCTCTTCGGGTCAGGACGGCGTCGAGGTCAAGTGGCCGGCCGCTCGCCCGCCCGCCGCAGGAAGCGTGACCCTCGGCGACATCCTCGACACCACCGGCGAGGCCGAGATGTCCCTTCGCAAGAACTACGTCGGGCACGTGACCCTCATCAAGCAACGCGTCCGTGGCAACGGCAACGGCTCGGCGACAGTCTCCTGCGACTTCTCGGGTGTCGAAGCTTCCGAGTACCGTGTGACTGCCTACCGCAACGGCTCGATCGTCGGGGAGACAGTCCTTCCCAACCTCGGCGAGGTCGAGATCCAAGCCCACATCATCTGCGGCCCCGGCAGCCAGATCGTCTGGGGCTGGGTCACCGAACTCTACTGGAATCCCTGGCCGATTCAGCAGTCCGTCCGCACCTACTGGGGCGTGCGCGGGTGCTTCAAGATCGGCTGGGGCGGCAACGACCCCATCCCCGTCGACAGCGTCGCCTTCACCCCGATCAACCCCCTCCTCCCCTTCGACGACGCTTCGAGCATGACCGTCGCCGCCCGTGACATCTCCGAGATCGTTGTCACCGACATCGACGCCGCCGCCCCCCTCTGCAACGCCGACTTCAACCAGGACGGGTTCCTCGACTTCTTCGACTACGACGATTTCGTCCTCGCCTTCGAGACCGGCGTGGGCAACGCGGACTTCAACGGCGACGGCTTCACCGACTTCTTCGACTACGACGACTTCGTCCTCGCCTTCGAGATCGGCTGCTGATCGACCCCGCGACTGAACACCGACTGTCCTGAAGCCCACGGGTTTGAACCCGTGGGCTTCTTTACGCGCCGAAGGCCTGCTCCGCGACGTCGATCGCCCGTGACAGCGCCGCGGCTTTGTTCACCGTCTCCATGTACTCATCACCGGGGTCGCTGTCGGCGACAATGCCCCCCGCGGCCTGAAGGTGATACGTCCACCGCGTCCCGTCGAACCGGTCAGTGGGCACGACGATCGTCCGCAGCGCCAGCGCGATGTCCATCTGTCCGTCAAGCCCGACGATCCCGAACCCGCCTCCGTACGGCCCGCGCCGGAGCGTCTCAAGCTCATCGATGATCTGCATCGCCCGAACCTTGGGCGCACCCGAGATCGTTCCTACCGGCAGCGCAGCCCGGAGCGCATCCCAGCAATCAAGCCCCTCGCGAAGCTCGCCCGTCACCGTGCTGCTGATGTGCATCACGTGGCTGTACCGCTCGACTTCCATAACCTTCGCAAGCTCGATCGTCCCGGGCTTGGCGACGATGCCCACATCGTTGCGTCCAAGATCCACCAGCATGATGTGCTCGGCCCGTTCCTTCTGGTCGGCCAAAAGCTCTCGTTCGAGCCGTCGATCTTCTTCCGGCGTCGCCCCGCGCCGCCGCGTCCCTGCCAGCGGCCTGTTGGTCACCTCGAACTTGCCGCCGTCCTTGGCCCGCACGCGGCACAGAATTTCCGGCGAGCTCGCGACGAGGATGCAGCCGCGGCACTGCAGGTACCCCATGTACGGCGAGGGGTTGACCGCGCGGAGCGACCGGTAGACATCAAACGGGTCCACCGCGCTCTGCCGCTCGAAGCGCTGCCCGATCACCACCTGGAAGATGTCGCCGGCGCGGATGTACTCCTTCGCCCGGTCCACCATGCTCGCGTGCTGCTCACGGGTAATGTTGCTCGACATCGCGGTGGGGGGCCTGTCCTCGCCGACCCGCCCCGACGCGAGCGGCTTGACGTGCCGCTGGATCTCCTCCACCCGCTCCTCGAGGTTCGCGATCGCGAGGTCGTACGCCCCGCCCGGGTCTTGGCCCGGCCTCACCATCGCGAGCTCAACGACGTAGACCAGCTTGTCGACGTGATCGAACACCACCACGCCGTCGTAGAACGCAAAGTGCACGGTCGGAAGGCCGCGATCGTCCGGCGGTGCGTTCCCGAAAGCCAGCTTGTCCGGCTCACCGTACCGCACCGTGTCGTACGCGGCGTATCCGACCCACCCGCCCAGAAACGCTTTGGGAAGCGAGTTCCGCGGTCCCGACGACGGCGGCATCACGAGCTTGAATCGCTTGGAGATCGCGCGCGGGACGAAAAGCGGATTGTCCTCCTCCGCTTCGTCGCTCATGCTCTCTGCAAGCTCGGCGCTCAGCCGATGGTCGATGATCTCCACATGGTCCGCCGCATCATCCACGGTGTGCGTGATGACCTCGAGCGCCGGCCGGCTTCCCAGGATCGAAAACCGACCCTGACGCTCGCCCCCCTCGACGGATTCGAGCAGGAACGACGGCGCGGTCCGCTCATCCGGAGCGACGAGCCGCCGGTACGCGAGCACGGGCGTGAGCTGGTCGGCAAGGAGTCGGACCGCGAGGGGGACGGCGAGCGTCGCTTGCTCGCCCGGGCCGCGGCTCTCGTGGATCAGCTTGATGAAGGCGTCGCGCGAAAGGAGTGTCATCGCGGGGATCGTAACCGGCCGACCGGCTACGCCCCGCCCCGCAGGTGAGACGCCATCAGGCTGTTGGTCACGGTCGGCAAGGGCTCATAGCTCGGCCGATCCGTGGGGGAAAGCTCGGCTTCGTCGCACGTCGTCCCGCCCAGGATTTCAATCTCGATCACCTGCGGAACCTTGGCCAAGGGCGGCTTGGGATCTGCGACCGGCTTGGCGATCTTTGGGCGAGGGGGTTCCTCCACCCGCTGGGGGCCGTGAATCCACTCCGCGACCGCGGCGACCGTCCGGTTCATCGGAAGGACCTCGACCACCATCCGCGCCGCGGCCAGCCCGGCGACGACGCCGAGGGTGGTGAGAGCGGGGATGAAGCGGCGGAGTGGCATGGCAGTCTGGATGCGCCGTTGTTGGGAATCCGTCGCGGCTTCTTGCTTCCGGCCCTCAGCGCGCGCACGATTCCCGCGATGACCCCTGATTCCATGCCCGCAAGCCCGCTCCCCCCGGCGCAAGTTCTGCGGGCGTACACCACGGGCATGCTGCTTTCCGACGGGGGAGCAACCCAGATCCGGTACGTCATCGACCCGGTCACGGGTGAGCCTGTGATCTCCCTCGGGCCCGAGAACGTCGATGGGGCCGAGTGGGTGCTCTGCATCCCCGAGGAAGCCGACACCGCCCTCCGCATCGCGGCGACGCCGATCGTCCTCGGCCCGACCAAGGACCCGGCCTGCGACCGCTGGATCGGGTACCACGGTACTCCCGAGCAGTTCTTCTACCGCCTGTTCACTTCCTGGGCGCGGCTTGGCGTCGAAGTCTTCGACGGACCCGAAGCCCGCGCGATCAGCAAACTCGGTCGCGGCGAGGTCGCCCTGGTTCGCAAGCTGAACGCTTCGGCTTTGGTCCAGCTCGGCTTCCCCGCCGGGTCGCGGACGGTGGGCGTCGATGAGCTCGGCGTCGACATTCGGACGCCGCGCGGCGTTGAACGCCTGCCGTTCGAGACGCCCGCGACCACCAGCGATGAGACCGCGGAGCGCGTGGAAGCCCTTCTCCGCAAGGGGGCGTCATGACGATCCCGCGTCCCGCTCGTCTTCGCGAAGCTCACGTCCACCTCGCGTGGCACGGCCGTGCTCTTGGCATGCTCCGGCTTGGCGACTGCATGAGCGTCAAGGACTGCCTGGCGAAGGTCGCTTCCGAAGCCGCTCGCCTGCAAGCCTCCGGCGCCCGCGACTGGCTCATGGGCGTCCAGCTCCGCATCGAAAGTTGGACCGACCCGCGGTGGCCGACCCGCGAGGAACTCGACCGCGTCACCGGCACCCGTCCCGCGTGGCTTATGTCCTTCGACCATCACAGCCTTGTCGCCAATTCCGCCGCTCTGGCCGCTGCCGGGTTCGTCGAGGGGTGCTCCGATCCGCAGGGGGGCGTCCTCGGCCGCGACGAGACCGGTCGCCTGACCGGTCTCTGCCTCGAAGCCGCTTGCCGCCGCGTCCGCGAAGCTTCTCCCGAACCGCCCCCCGCGGAGCTCAAGCAGCACGTCCGGACCGCGATCCGCGACCTTGCCGCGATGGGGTTTGTCGAGGTGCACGACCTGCTGACCCAGCCGTGGCTTCCCGCGATGCTCGCCGAGCTTCACGATGCCGGCGAGCTTCCGATCCGCGTGGGTCTGTTTCCGCTCGTGGAGCATCTCGCACCAGTCGCGGCCGGCCGGCAGGGGTGGTCCCGGCCCGGCCTTGAGCTTCTGGGCGGAAAGGTCTTTGTCGACGGCACGCTGAACGCCCGCACGGCGTGGATGCTCGCGCCGTACGCGGATGCGATGCTTGAGCACCCGTGCGGAACGGCGTTGATGTCGGTCGAGCAGATCGCGTCGGCGATGCGTGCGTGCACGGCGCTGGAGGTCGGCTTCGCGGCCCACGCGATCGGCGACGGCGCCGTCCGGGCCTGTCTGGACGCCGCTCAAAGCCTCCCGCCCCTCCCCCGCGATGTTCGCCGAGCTTTCCGGATCGAGCACGCCGAGCTCATCGATCAAGCCGACGTCCCTCGATTCGCGGAAATGGGCCTAACCGCGAGCGTCCAGCCCTGCCACCTGCTTTACGACATCGAAGCCCTCGAGCGGTCGCTCCCCGACCGGTTGCACCGCGTGCTTCCCCTCCGCGACCTCGTTCAAGCGGGCCTGGTCCCCGGCCGCACGCTGATCTTCGGCTCCGACACGCCGATCGTCCGCCCCAACCCCGAAGACAGCATCCAAGCCGCGGTCCACCGCCGCCGCGCGGACTCGCCGGCTTCCCGCGCGATCGCCCCCCTCCAAGCCATCTCCGAGGATGAAGCCTGGGCGGGCTTTGCCGCATCCTGATCCCGCCCTCTCCGAGCCCGGCTTTCCTATGATTGCATGAGCTCGCACAGGGCGCCGCCCGCCCATTACTCGGAGGCTCACCCATGAAGCCCGGCATCGCGTACAACAACATCATCGACAGCGAGGAAGCGCGGATCGCCCAGGCCTGCGCCGACGACGCTCCCAACCGCACCGCTTCCGACATCGACGCCGACAAGTTCTACATCACGCAGCAGTACGAGCGCTACACCCCCGAGGACCACGACGTCTGGCGCGACCTGTACGACCGCCGCTGGATGCTCCTCGAGCAGCAGGTCTCCCGGCAGTTCATCGACGGGATGAAGATCCTGCAGCTCACCCGCGACCGCCTGCCGCTTCTGGATGACCTGGTCGTCAGCAAGGACATCACGATCGCCGGCGGCAAGGTCGTCAAAGCCGGCACGCGCCTCGACGGCATCAACAAGTTCCTGCACGCCCAGTCCAACTGGGCTTCGTACGGCGTCCCGGGCTACCTCCCCGCGAAGGCTTTCTTCGCCTGCCTCGCCCAGCGCGAGTTCCCGACGACGGTTCTCATCCGCCCGCGCGAGGTCATGGACTACCTCCCCGAGCCGGACATCTTCCACGACGTCTTCGGCCACGTCCCGCTCCACACGCTCTCGGTCTTTGCCGACTTCCTCCAGACGTACGGCCAAGCCGCGCTCCGCTGCGACGACCCGATCCACGTCAAACGACTGGGCCGTTTGTTCTGGTTCACGGTTGAGTTCGGCCTGATCCGCGAGAACGGGCAGGTCAAGGTCTACGGCTCGGGCCTCGTCAGCAGCCACGCCGAAAGCGAATACTCGCTGAAGGGCGCGTGGGAGAAGAAGGGCCAGACCGCTCCGGACTGCACGGCCCGCCCGGTCGCCGAGTGGCGCCCCTTCGACCTCGAACGCGTCTGCGAGACGGACTTCGAGATCGACCACTTCCAGCCGATCTACTACGTGCTTGAGAGCTTCGAGCAGCTTCGCGACGCGATGAACGAGTACGCGGAGAAGGTCATCGGCCAGCACGCCTGACCTGTCAGAGCCCGACGCGCCAGCGAGGGTGAATCGACGAGATGCTCCCAAGCTTCAGTGTGCCCACGGCGGCACGCGTGGCTCACCGTTCCCGCCCTCTGTCCCGCCGACCGACGCCCACCGTCAACCGGAAGCCCGTCGCCGCGTCTCCCTCGCTGGCGCGTCGGGCTCTGAAAGGCCGCATTCCGGGCAGACTGCCGAGATTCCGCGTCTGTCGTACCCGCACTCAACGCATTGGCCGCGCTTTCGCCGAGACCGCTTGTGAAGTGATCCAGCCGCGTACGGCGTCACCATCGCCAGCGCTGCCGCCGGTATCCCGAAGACCGCGATGCTCTTCGCGGCTTCCCCCCAAGCGATGCTCCAGCCCGCGACCCCGCCCCAGCGCGTCGGGATGTCTGCAAGACGGAGCGGCCCGCTGCTTCCCATCGGACCGCGTACGCGAAGACACCGAAAGGGCTTTCCCCACACCGTTTCTTCCCATCTTGGGGCGTCGGTGTTCTGCGGCTTTGAAAGCCCGCGGTACCGTCGCTCGGGGCTCGCGGGCTCAGGCCCGAACCCCTCCGTTTCTGAATCCTGAAGACGGGTTTGGGGCGGCGGCGTCCGCGTTTCCACGATCAACGCGTACAGCGATTCAAGCGAAAGAGCTTCCATCCCGAGCCCGGACGTACCCGCCCGGTCGAGTTGAAGAGAAATTCGGACAAAGTCCTCGGTCTCTATGACGAGCGCCACGCCGCGAGCACCCTGCTCGCCGGAAATGGCGATCAATGTGGCTTGGTTCGACAGAGCGTGAGACGTGTTCCTGGACGCCCACCAGACACCCGCACCCGTGGATATCACCCCAAACACGAAACCCGCGGTCAAAGCGGCCGCGAACCTCCGCCCAAGCCGTTTCGCCCCTCGCATCTCGGCAGTCTACCTGACCCTTCAAGGAAGCGACGTTCCCGGCCGTCACTCCCGCCGACCGATGCCCACCGTCAACCGGAAGCCCCTCGCCGCGTCTCCCTCGCTGGCGCGTCGGGCTCTGAAAGACCGCATTCCGGGCACTTGGCCGCCACCCCGCGAAGGTCGTACCCGCACGACGGGCAGAGCCCGCGGCGTTTGCGGCGGCGACGCTGGATCGGGCCCTTCACCACGATGAGCACCAGAACCAGAGCGCTCGCCGGCGAGCCGAGAGCTGCGGTGCTGATCGCAACCTCGCCCCACGCGATCCCCCAGCCCGGGACACCCGTCCAGGTCGGCGGGAGCAGCGACAGGGACATCGGTCCATCCTGCACCGTCCGCCCGCGAACCCGCAGGCACCGGAACGGCCAGCCGTACACCGTCTCCCGCCACTGTCTGGTCCCGGGATCTTTCGCCGTCGACAAACCTCGGAACCATCGCGATGGAAGCGGCGTCGGGGGAACCGGCGGCATGCCCCCGGGCCAAACCGAGAGCGGCGTCTGCCCGTAATCCTGTTGCATCGATTCCTCAAGCGTTCGCCCGAGATTTCGGAATGAGATGGAGCTGTCGAACAGGAAGGGGGGGACCGAGGGTTGTCCGTTCGGAATCATGTAGTGAAAGTGCACGCTCACGCTCACCGCGAAGCGGTCATACGCAAGCGTGGTGATTCCGTTCACCTCTTCCCCTGCGATGATGACAAGCCGCGAATCGATCGGTACACCCATCCCCGCCCGTTCGCACGCGATCCACACCCCCGCCACCGTCGCGAGCACGCCGACCACCGCGCCGCTCGCGAGCGCGGTCAGACCAAGCAGGATCACACGTGCCGGGCGTCCCATTGCTCGAGTCTACCGGTTGCCGCACTCAGGGCATGCACCCAAACATCCGCGAAGGTCGTACCCGCACGACTGGCATCGGCCCTTCCTGCTTCGCCATCCCCGCCGCACCGGCCCGGTGAGGAGCATCAACACAAAGATCATCGCTGTCACGGGCCAACCCAGCTTCACGATGCCTCGAACGGCCTCGGGCCACGCGATACTCCAGCCGGGAACGCCGCCCCAACTCGCTTGGATCCCCGCGAGCGGGCTGCCAAGCACATAGCCGCGGACGCGAAAGCACGGGAACGGACGGCCATAGACCGTCTCTTTCCACGCCGTTTGATCCGTGTCGAGCGGTGCGGAAAGCCCGCGTTCCCAGCCCGGAGGGGGCTCGCCAACGAATTGAACCGCGGGAGGTTCGGGGAAACTCATGGAATAAAGCACCTCGGGCGAACGAAAGGTCAGCGTTTTAAATGTCGGGTTCGGCGCCGTGCCGGCCCACAGCTGGATCTCGACGCTTGTCGCGTACGGATTCTCGCTGATCGTGGCAAACGCATTCACCCCCGGAGACCCGTCGAGCAGCGTGATGCTCGAGGCCGCGGGAACTCTGTTGGCTTTGCTGATGCAGTAAGCGACCCACGCCGCGGTTGCAAGAACTCCGAAGAGCGCACCCAGTGACACCGCGATCAGGAACTGTCGCAGCATTCGAAGCGTCGCACCCACACACGATTCTACCCGTCGGGACGCAAGGTGGTGTGTGGATGAAACCCTACTTCAGCTCATCGCGCACCATGCCGTGCACGATCTTCAGCTCTTCGGCCTTCGCCTTGGGCATCACGAGCGTCGCATCCGCCGTGTGCACGACGATCATGTCATCGCACCCGAGCAAGGCGACCGTGTGGCCGGGGGCTCCGGTCACGATGAGGTTGTTCTTCCCCTGCACGATGATCGCTTCCCCGCGGCCCGCCCTGCGGTTTCCCTCGCTGTCGGCCGCGACGGTCTCGGCGTAGCTCGGCCAGCTCCCGACATCCAGCCACTTCACATCCATCGTGACGGTGCAGATCTGGAAGTCCTTGTCGCTGCTAGCGGGCTCCATCACGCCGTAGTCGACGCTGATCTTGGGGAGCTTGGGATAGATCGTGTCGATCGCTTCCTTCTGCTTGGGCGTCCCCCACGCTTTGGCGATCTCGGTCACACCCTCGTAGCTCTCGGGCTTGAACTTCCTCAGGGCATCAAGGAACGTCGCGGCTTTCCACACGAACATCCCGCTGTTCCAGTTGAAAGCCCCGCTCGCGACGTACGCCTGGGCCCGCGCGAGGTCGGGCTTCTCGACGAAGCGCTGGACGTGAAAGGCGAGGCTCTCAGCGCCCTTGACATCCCGCACCGGCGTCCCGCGCTCGACGTAGCCGAACCCGGTCGCCGCGTACGTGGGCTTGATGCTGAAGGTGACCAAGCGCCTGGGGTCCGCCTCGATGAGCCTGAACCCAAGGTCCATCCGCTCCTTGAAGACGGTGTCGGGCTCGATGATGTGGTCCGCCGTCAAGACCGCGAACGACGCGTCCTTGTCAAGCTTGTGCAGCACGGCGGCGGCGAACCCCACCGCGTTGACGGTGTCGCGGCCCATCGGTTCGCCCAGGATCTGCTGGTCGGTGAAGTCCGGCAGGTCGCGGCGGATGACCCCGCGGTACGCCTCGGCGGTGCAGATGTAGCGGTTCTTGGCGGGGACGAGCCCTTCGAGGCGTCCGGCCGCGATCTCAAGCAGGGACTTCTGCCCCCCACCGGCTCCCTGCGCGATGAACCGGAGGAGCTGCTTGGGCTCACCCTTGCGGCTCATCGGCCAGAGCCTCGTCCCCGCACCGCCGGCCATGATCATCGCGTAGCGCATAGGCCCGAGGGTAGGGAGTGGGGAAGTCACGGAGTCACGAAGTCACGGAGTCACGAAGTCATGGAGAAGGGGGGGGTGGGTGGGGGTGGGGGTGGGGGATAGGGGTGCGTTCGGGGCGGGGGGGTGTATTTTGTTCTTGTGCAAGCAGGTTTTGCTCTTGCAACAGCAGGTTTTGTTCTGGAAGCGGCCGATTTTGTCGTTGTGCAAGCAGATTCTGTTCTTGCAACAGCAGGTTTTGGTCTTGCGCAAGCAGATTCTGTCCCTGCAACAGCGGATTTTGTCCCTGTGCAAGCAGCTTCTGCTCTTGTACAAGCAGCTTCTGTCCTTGTACAAGCAGCTTTTGCTCTTGTGGAAGCAGCCACGATCGTCGTCGAGCCGACTTTTGCTCTTGTGGAAGCAGCCACGGTCGTCGTCGAGCCGACTTTTGCTCTTGTCGTGCCGCCGATGATCGTTGTGGAAGCAGCCACGATCGTCGTCGAGCCGACTTTTGCCCTTGTTGTGCCGCCCACGATCGTCGCCGAAGCGGCCACGGCCCCGGCCCACGGGCCCCCGACGTCCGAAAAGTCATCCTCGCACGCCGGAACGGCCCAAGCGCCTCACCCACCCGACCGGTCCCGCTCCGGCCGCCCCTCCAGCATCACCATGTGCTTCATGAGGGCCCCGGCCGCGGTCGAGCCCGCGGCGAGCCAGCCGGGGATCCCATCCCGCCAGGCTTGCTTGATCACGATCTGCTTGAGGAACGCCCCGATGGGGCTTGTGATCAGCTTCCACGGGGAGCTGGTCCGTCCGGCGGAGAGGGCGCTCGCGGCGGCGGTCCGGCTGTGGGCGACCTGCTTGGCGAGATGCTCGGCGAAGGTCTCGAAGGAATCGTGCCGCAGGGCGCCCTCGAGGTCCGCCACGCGGTCGCGGCGCTCAATCGGCTCCATCCGGTCGTGCGGGTCCTCGCCGGTCCACCGGCAGCGGCCCTTGCGGACCAGGCGCAGCCGCCATTCCGGCTGCCACGCGTGCTCGAGGAACCTGCCGCGGTACCAGATCTTCCGGTTCACGCGGTAGCCGGCGAGGGAAGCCTGCGTTGCCGGATCATCCTTGTCCAGCGCGGCGATGATCGAGCGGATGAGCTCATCGGTGGGGGGCTCGTCGCTGTCGAGGCAGAGGATCCACGGGGTGGTGCAGTGGTCCAGGGCGAGCTGCTTGGTCTTGACGTGCCCGAGCCAGGGTGAGCGGATGATGCGGGCCCCGGCGGCTTCGAGCATCGCGATCGTGCGGTCGGTCGAGCCCGAGTCGACGGCGACCACCTCGCCGCCGAGAACGTCGATCAGCGTGCGCACGGACGCGAGCACCGCGCCGAGGGTCTTCTCGTTGTTCTTGCACACGATGGCGATGGACAAGCGTGTCACGTGGAACAGGGTACCAGAGGGGTGGGGGGCGGAGCGCTCCTTCCTCATGTCCTTCTTGACTTACTTCTTGGCTTACTTCTTGGGCTTGAACAGGTCCTGCAGCCCCTTCTCGATCAGCTTGCCCGGGTCCACGCCCTTGAGCAGTTCCTTCGCGGCGGCATCGGTGTCGACGGCTGTCGTGCGGGCCGCGGTGGTGCCCTTGGTGCGGACGGGGATGAGGGTGTTGCGGAGGGCATCGCCCGCGATCGAGCCGAGCGCCCCTCCGGGAAGCTTGAGCTTCTCGAGGGCGAGGGCCCCCGCCGGGAAGTACGTGACGAAGTCGATCTCCCCCGTCGCGAGGTTCATCGTCCCATCCATCTGCACCGTGAACTCGCCCACCGGGACGGACCAGCGCTGCAAGCGTGCGACGCCGGACTTGATGTTGACGGTCATCGGCGCGAGCTTCTGCCCCGCGCGGCCCGAAGCGTTCCCCTTGGTTGCCGCCAGGATCGGCCCGGCCACGATGTCCGCGAAATCGCCTGCGATCTCGAAGGTCACCTCGCCCGGATCGATCTGGAAGTCGCCGTCGAGCTTGGTCAGATCGTTCGAGAGGGGCACCTTGAGGTTGGAGCCCGTGATCATCGCGGGGCGGTCCTTGGCGGACTTCTCCACCTTGCCAAAGAGCGGCAGGCCCTTGACCACGCGGTTGGAGAGCGCCTGCGTCACCTCCGTCACGCCGATCTTCATCGGCTGGGTGGGCGTGTTGACGAAGAGCCCGTTCTCGACCGTGCCCGCGAGGTCAAACGACGCCCGCGAGCTGGTCGCCATCGCCGTGAGCGCCCCGCCCTGCTTGCCGAACTTGTTGGCGTCGACCTTGATCGTCGTCACCGGCCCCAAAGCCTCGACGAGCAAGCCGTCCTTGGCCGCCAGCGTGTCGAGCACGATCGTCGGCACCGCGGGCAGGTCGCCCACCGCCGTCACGCGGGCGGTTTCGGCGTTGAAGTTGCCCTTGGCGTCGACGTAATCCGTGAGCACGCCCGGGAGCTTGACGTTGGCGACCGGAGCGGCCGCGCCCGCCTGCGCTTCGGCGACGGCGACGTTGAACGTGAGGCCGCCGTCGGTCCGCTCGGTCGAGAGCGAAAGGCTCGTGAGCTTGGTCGCGGTGCCGTCCTTGGCGGTGAGGTTGATCCCCGGCGAGGTGATGCCGGCGGCGAGGTCGAAGATGCCGGGCTTGAGCGGGCCGATGCCGTCGCCGGGCTCGGTGCTCCGGGAGAACGTGGCTTTGCGGAGGTTGACCGAGACGGTGGTCGGCTGCGTCAAGCGGACCGACGCGGGCTCGGCAGGCTTGCCCGCGACCGGCGCGGGCGTCATGAAGAGATTCGCGAACGCCGGATCCACCGACCAGTTGATGACGGCGGGCTCGGTGACCGCGATCCGGTCGGCGAGCACATCCACCTTGATCGGCGAAGCCGTCGACAGGCGGGGCGAAGCGATGCCCATCTCGGCCCGGATGGTCGCGTTGGCGAGGTTGCCATCCGGAGGTGGCGTCAGCGCGACGCGCGATTCGAGCGAAGCCGTGTCGCCCAGCGCTCCCGTGGCGTACCCGGGTTTGCCCGCGAGGTCGTCGAGGAAGACCGTCGCGAGGTTGCGGATGGCGGCGGACACGTTCATCGTGCCCGCAAGCTTGCGGTCGGAGATCTCACCCTCGGCCGAAGCCGCGATGGCTCCGACATCGGTGAGACCGCTCGCCCCGCCCCCCGCCTGCGAGCGGATCGCCGTGCCGGTGAGCGAAGCTTTGAGGAGGCCGCGGCCCCCGGGCGTGCCCATCGCGATCTGGAACGGAAGCGTCGCGGAGCCTTTGAGGCCCTTGATCCCGACGGTGCCCAGCGCGGGCTGGCCCGGCTTGGGCGCGATGCGGACAAGCACCTGCTCGGACGCGGTCATTGTCGCGATGAGATCGCCGCGCACCGCCGACAGGTTCGGAGAAAGGCTCCCTTCAACCATCGGAATGGTGATCGGCTCGACCGCGAACGTCAGCGTCGCCGGCGCGACAAGCTCGGGCAGGTCCGCCGGGTTCTTGCCAAGCCGCGTCAGGATGCCCCGCTGCGATTCGGGCGTCAGCGTGCTGCGAGCGGAAACCTCGGTGAGCTTGACCGACTCCGGCAGGACGGTCCCCTGGAGGTTCGCGCCGAAACGCTCGGCCGCGACGGAACCGCTGAGCGTCAAGCCCTTTCCGGCGGCCTGCGAGGTCGTCAGCCAGAGGTTCATCGTGTCGCCGATGGCATCGCGGGCGATCGATTCGAGATCGGCCGACGTGAGCGGGGCGGGTGCAGCATCAAGCTTGCCGCTGGGGTCGGGGACCGCCGGCACCGGCGTCGGGGCGAACCGGGCGAGCGAGGTCGGCAAGCCCTTGATCTCAAGGTTCGCGATCGTGCTCAGCAGTGCGCCGGTGTTCACCGGCTTGGCCGGGTCGTCGGTCAAAAGCCCCGGGACCGAAGCGTCGGCGGCGAGCGTGAATTCCTTCCCGCGTTCAACCATCGTGCCGCGAGACGAGATCGTGAGCGGCTTGCCCGGCGCGAGCGTTGCCGTTGTCTCGATGGCCCGCACGTCGACCGGGCTCGATCCGTCCTTGGGCGCAACCGCCCAGTTCGTCGCGCTGACCACCACGCTCCCCGAAGCCTTCGACAACTCGGGCGTGTTGTTCGCTCGGAGCGGGACCGAGAGATCCTTCACCGAGAAGAGCGCACGCCCGGCAGGAGCAAGCGTCACCGGTACGCTCGCCGGCAGGAAAGCGGCGAGCATGCGAGCGGCGCTCGTCGAGCTTGCGGTCAGACCTTCGCCGCGGGTCCGGAGCATCCCGGGCTCAAGCGTGAACTGCCCCGCGGCTTTCATCTGCTCGCTGACGATGCCGATCTCAAGGTCGGCGGGCGGGAAGGGTCCGTTCTGAGCGCCCGAGCCCTGCTTGGCCGTGAGACGCAGGTCCAGCGTCGGCCCGATGTCGCGGTTGAGGTCGATGGGAAGGTTCTTGAGGAACGGCTGAAGGATCGCCGTCGCGATCCCCGTGACCATCGCTTTGCCCGCGAACCCGGCGGGGATGGTTTTGATCGGAGCGCCGGAAGCGTCAAGCACCGACCCGGTCGAGAAGTCGATGTCGACGACGCCCGCGGGCTTGCCATCGATCGTCGCTCGCGTCACTGCTTTGATCGATGCTCCCTTGGCCAGATCATCCGAGGACACGCTCGCGGTCATCGCCGCGACCTCGAACGCGGCGGGCTTCTGTCCGGACGAGGTCACGGTTCCCTTCACCGCGCTGGTGGAAGCGGTGATCGTCGCGGAGGTGCCCCGGAGGTCGAGCGCCCCGCCGCGGGGCAGCGGCGCTGAAAGCGAAGCGACGTTGATCGTCACGTCCGGCAGCGCGGCGAGCGTCGTGGGCGCGTCCGGGGTCGGACGCGTCAGCGCCGCCGCTTGCGGCGCAAGACCCGCGAGCGCCCGCCCGTTGACGACCACCTCGGCGGGAGCGGTCAGCATGATCTTCCCGTCGCGGGTGGCGACGTCGGCTTTGGCTTTCGCGTTGGCGGACGTGAACGTCAAGCCGCCCTCGGCTTGCTGGGTGCCGCCTTTGCCCTTGATGGAGACGGCGACGGTTTCGCCAAGGGCCGAGAGATCGATCCCTTCGGGGGCGAAAGCCGCGAGCAGCGAGGTGGGGAAGTTGCCGATGTCGACCGAGACGTCGCCCTTGGGCTTGTCAGTGTCGAGCAGGAGCTTGCCGCTGGCTTCGCTCCAGGATTCAAGGTTGATCGTGGCGGCGATGTCGCCGCTGGGGCCCGAAGCCGGCTCGGCTTTCCCGCGAACGGTGGCTTTCAGGGGCTCACCGGCCGCGATTTCGGCGGTGACCTTTAGGCCGCTGAGCTTGGCGGACTGTTTCGGGTTGGCTTCGTCGGTGTAGGCGACATCGAAATCGCCCTCGAACTTGATCGCCAGGCCCGGGGGAAGGGAGGGGGGCTTGGTTTCGCCCGCCGTCGGCGCTTTGCCGGGCACACTGTCGGACTTGAACGCCCGCTGGAGGTTGGTGGAGCCGTCCGCCGCTCGCACGATGTTGGCGGAGCCCGTGACCCGCACCTTGCCGAGATCCCTGCTTCCGAAAATGAGACCAAAGAGCCCGACGTCGGTCGTGGCTTGGAACGACGCGATCTCCTTGCCCTTGTCATCGACGATGATCGTCTTGCCGAGGGTCTGGCCGGAGAACCAGCCGAACGAAGCGGACTCGATCGTGACCTTCCCCTTGACGGGGACGAATCCGGGCCCAACGGAAGGAGCAAGCCAGCCGGCCACGGTCGGCGCGGCGGCGACGAGAACGCCCAGCGCGACCCCGCTTCCCACCGTCCAGATGACCCAGCGACGGCGCCTGGGTTTGGGTTCGGGAGCCTTGGTCCAGACGGCCGGCTGCTCGGCGTCGGCCGGTGTCAGCGGTTTGGACGGATCGGCGGGCTTGTCCACGCCCCAGAAATCGCCGGGTTGCCCGGTGTTGTTGCTCATGAAGGTTCTCCGGGCGAGCGAACCTGGCCGCCCCCCAATTTCTACGCATGCTCGGCGGCGGATCTACCCCGCGCGGCTTGGAAGAGTTCTGCGGGGAGGGTCGTACAGGTGGATGTGAAGCGGATGCGGGAACACTCAAGTGGGCGCGGGCGTATGGATGCCAAGCGGCACGGAACCGCGGCGGGTGCCGGTTGCGTCCGCCGTCGAAGGTGTCGGGAGCGGAGCATCGAGCAGGGTTGACGAAGAATTGCTGTCCCTGTTTGGAGCCTGATCGCACCTCTCGCGTTGCTTGGGGAACGAATTTGGGGTAGCATCCCGGCCCTGCGCGGCGGGAAGGGGGCTCAGAGCACGGCGATCGCGCCGGTCTGATGGTCTGCGAATCTCGGAAATCGGGCGGCGATCAGGCCGCTTTTGAGGAACCACCATGCCTTCTTCCAATATCTGCTGGGGAATCGAGATCGGAGCCGGTGCGATCAAGGCGGTGAAGTTGGAGGCGGACAATCAGCGGGTGAACCTGCTGGACTTCGCGTACATCGAGCACCCCAAGGTCCTTTCCACCCCCGGCATCGACGTCAACGACGTGCTTCGCGTCTCCCTCGGCCAGCTGATCGGGCAGTACGACCTTTCGAAGGCGTCGATCGCGATCAGCGTTCCTGGGCATTCGGCGTTTGCTCGGTTTGCCAAGCTTCCTCCGGTCGACCCCAAAAAGGTTCCGGACATCGTGAAGTTTGAAGCCATCCAGCAAGTCCCCTTCCCCCTCGAAGAGGTAGAGTGGGATTATCAGACGTTCCAGTCGCCTGATACCCCCGAGATTGAGGTGGGTATCTTCGCGATCAAGCGTGAGAAGGTGAATGAGCGGCTTCAGGGGCTCGCGGACGTCGGGATCACTCCTGACTTCGTCACCCTTTCGCCGCTGGCGGCTTTCAACGCTCTGGCGTACGACCTGGAGTTCACGGACAAGACGCCGGGGACGATCATCGTGGACGTGGGCACGACGTCGACGGACCTCATCATCTGCGAAGCCGGCCGGGTGTGGGTCCGGACGTTCCCCATTGGCGGCCACAGCTTCTCCGACGCGATCGTGAGCACCTTCAAGGTCAGCTATCCCAAAGCGGAAGAGATCAAGAAGAAAGCGGAGGAGAGCCAGCACGCTCGTCAGGTCTTCCAGGCGATGCGGCCGATCTTCACGGATCTGGCGGCTGATATCTCGCGGTCGATCGGGTACTACACCAACCTGCACAAGGACGCGAAGCTTGAACGTCTGATCGGCGTTGGTTCGACGTTCCAGCTTCCGGGCATCCGCAAGTTCCTCAAGCAGCAGCTCGGCCTTGAGGTGTACCGCGTGGAGCAGTTCAAGCGGGTGAGCACCGATGCGCTGAAGGATGAGGAGCGGGCCAAGAAGTTCAACGAAGCGTCGGTGAGCATGGCGACGGCGTACGGCTTGGCTCTACAGGGCCTTGGCCAGTCGGCGATCTCGGCGAATCTGATGCCGGTGAGCGTGATCCGCGAGACGATGTGGAAGGGAAAGGTGAAGTGGTTCGGCCTCGCGGCGGGCCTCGCGGTGGTGGCGAGTGCTTCGATGTTCATCCGACCGACGCTGGACTACTTCGCGACGGCGGGCAATCAGGAGCCGGCTTCGATCCGCACGGCGCTGACGCGTGCCGCGGAGAACAAGGAAGCGGCGGCGGCGCTTGGCTTGGAGACGGCGGCGACTCCCGACTATCGCGCGGCAAACATGCTGGCGCTCCTGGAAAACCGTCAGATCCACGCTTTCCTGATCGAGGACCTGGGCCAGATCGTTCAGAACGCGAACGAGAAGGCGCGGGGCTGGAAGCTTGAGAACGGGTCGGCGTGGCCGGCTCAGGATGAAGCCAATCCGGTGGATATGGACGCGGCGGGGTTTGTCGTGCGGAAGTTCGTGACGGAGTACCGCGGACCGGGCGGCGCCGATCCTTCGGCCCCCCCGGCTGATCCCACGGCGGTGCCGGGCGGCGGCCTGGGCAAGATCGAGGTGACGCTCGTCGTCGCCACCAGCCGTGCGAGCGAAGCCGACGCGAACAAGTTCATGATCAACACCGTGGACGCGTGGCTGAAAGCCAACAAGGAGCGTCCGGGCGTTCCGTACCGGATCGTTCCCGCGCCGGGCGGAACGTCTTGGCAGCGACTTACCGTGATCCCGCTCGCGACCCCGGAAGAGAAGAAGCCGGAGGGGGATGGCGGGGCGGAGATTCCGCGGCCCGATCGGCCGGGCGGCGGCAAGGGCCCCGGACGCGGCACCCCGATCATCCCGGGCGGTGATGGACCCAGCGGGGGCGGCGGTCAGGGCCTGGCCCTCGCGCCCATCGACAAGCTCGCGCCGCAGCGCCGGGCTCCGGGAGCCACGTTCGTCATGCAGGTCGACTGGACGATTGAACTGATCAATCCCAACGAAAAGAAGCAGGAGCCGGGCACATGAAAAAGGTCCTCGCCTGGGTGAAAGCCAACACGCTCGTGGTCGTCTTCTCGGCGATCATCGTCATCTCCGTCCCCGCCGCGTACTTCGGTGCGTCGATGTGGGGCGGCGGCATCCGCAAGCAGCGCGCCGAGCAGGCGTCCAAGCGGATGACCGACGTTCAGGGCGCCAAGTTCAAGTACTCGCTGGCACCGGTCACCCCCGGCGGCACGGGTGTTGATCTCAGCGAGCCCGCCAACGCCGAACTCAACAAGTTCTTCGCCGCCGAACGCGCCAAAAGCGACAAAGCCGCGAAGGACGTCGTCCAGACCGCTGTCGACTTCAACCACGGCAAGGGCCCGATGGCGGCCGCCGTTGGCCGCAAGCTTCACGAGCCGCTCGTGGGCGGGCTTTTCCCCGCTCCCGCCGCCAACGCTCCCGTCACCGAGCTCACCAACCGGTTCGCCGAGCGTCTGGTCTCCAGCCGGAACAAGCCCTCGGTGTACGAGGAGATGCTCCGCGAGATTCTCAACGCCGGTGAGCCTGTTGATCCCCAGCAGCTTTCCAAGCAGCTCGACAGCGAAAAAGCCACGCAGGTGCAGCGACTGCTCGGCGCCGGCGGAGCGGAACGCAAGCTCGCTGAAGCCGAGGAAGCCGAGCTTTCAAAGGCTCTTCTCGACTTCCGCCGCCGTTCCCACCTCAACCGTGCCGCTCAGATCTCGGTCTACGCGACGACCGATGCGCTCCCGATCGAGGGCAACCAGAACGCGACGGGTTCGCTGATTCCCAAGTCGATTCCGGATCGTCCGCCGGCGGTCTCCCGTGCTTTCCAGTGGCAGATGGACTACTGGATGATGCGGGACCTCTTCTCGGCGATCCGCGTCGCGAACTCCACCAGCGGCGGCACCCTGGGCAACATCAACACCTCCGTCGTCAAGCGGGTCGAGCGAATCTCCCTTGGCTCGCCCTTTGCCTCCAGCAGTGGCGCAGCAGTCGACCCGAATCTGGGCACCGAAGCGGTCGCGACCCCGGCCACGCCGATCGAGCAGCTCGCGGGCCTGGTGCCCACCGATCCGCTCATTTCCGTGACGGGCCGCAAGAGCTCGCCCGGCAATCCGATGTACGACGTCCGCACGGCCGAACTCGTGCTGGTCGTCAGTTCCTCGCGGATCAAGGAGCTCTTCAACGCCTTCGCCCGCACGAACTTCATGACGATCACCGACATCGATCTCGACGAGGTCGACGTCCGGGGCGATCTTGAGCGCGGCTACTACTACGGCCCCGAAGCCGTCGTGCGGGCTTCGATCAAGGTCGAGACCCTCTGGCTCCGCGGTTGGACGCAGGATCTTTTCCCCTCCGGCGTCAGGAAGCGTCTGGGCATGCCCCTCAAGGAAGGCGAAGTGGCCGACGACGCCGAGATGGCCAGCGGCGCGGGAGACACGCCCATGGGCGATCCGTTCGGCAACGGCGGCCGTGACGGCGGGCCGGCACCCGTCCTCCCGGACAAGCTCCGCGGCGGCAGGGGCGGCGGTTAAGTTCGATCCACAGGCTCTCGAATCACCAAGCAGTATTCCGGCGGTCATCCCGCCCGTTCACGGAGCGTTCCATGAAACTCAAAGGCATCAACCCGTTTGAACAGCACGTCGAGAAGCTCGTCGTCGGCGCCGTCGGCGTCGGCCTCCTCGGCGTTGTGGGTTGGCAGTTCCTCTCGCAGAGCACCGTGACCGTCGGCAAGGACCAGGTCGGCATCGCCGACGCCTACAAGCCCGTGGAGAGCGCCGCTTCCGAGCTCCTCCGCAAGTCCGAGACTGCCTCGCCGACTCTCCCCGAGCCCGTCGACATCTCGCCGCTGACGAAGTTCCCTGAGCTCTTCGGCAAGCCCGTGGCAACGGCGGGCACGCTCCCCTCCATGGGCTCGGTGCTCGCTCTTGGCCCCGGCGGCGGCGGCGGTGCGGCGGGAGACGCAACCTACGCGGCGTTTGTCGCTCCGGCGCCCGCCAACCTCTTCGCGGCCCAGTTCCGCGGCACGATCGACCCGCGTGAGCGCGTCGAGATCCCCGCGCTTGTCCCTTTCCTCCCCAAGGAACAGCCCCTCGATAAAGCCGCCGTCAGCGTGGAAGCCACGATGAACGGCAAGGCGCTCAAGGCCGCTCTCGAAGCCGACCCCGACGCCGCCGGCCCGCTCGCCGCTCTTCCCGCCGATTGGTGGTTCGACAAGGTTGAGATCGTCGGTGTCGAGGTCGAACGTCAGGAACTCAAAGCCGACGGATCCTGGTCCGCCGCGACGATCCTTCCCGCCATCCCCGGCCGCATCGACTTCCTCAAGCGGTGGAACTCCGAAGCCAAAGATGGCGGCGCGGTCGCCGCTCTGGTCGCCGAAGCCAGCACCCGCTCAGAGGAGATCCAGCGCCCGCCCTTCTACGACATGATCGTCGGGAGCTGGATCGAGCCCAGCGTTCTCGCGGCCCAGGCCGAGGCCAACTTCGACCCCAACAAGTTCGCCACCCTTTCGCAGCAGTTCAAGCAGAAGTCCGAGCAACTCGCGACCCTCAAAGCCGAGCTTGCGACGCTCCCGCCCGACGAGAGGCGGCGTCCGGAAACCACGCCCCCTCCCGCACGCTCCGGCGGCGGTGGCGGTGGTGGCGGCGGAAAGGGCGCACCGTCCGAGCCCGGCCGCGGCGCAACCCCCCAGCCGGAAGCTCCGAAGGAAGAGACGCCCGCGGCCAAGCGAGCCCGCCTCACGCGCCAGATCACCCAGCTTGAGAGCGACATCGAGCGCATCAAGAAGGATGTCGCCGACATGGGCGGCGTCCTGCCCGATCCCCTGGCTCCCGAGGGCGCTCCCGCCGAGGGTCCGGCGACCCCGGACGCCGGCACGACGAAGAAGCTCCTCGATCGGGACGACTTCAAGCTCTACGCCCACGACATCACGGCCGAGCCGGGCAAGACCTACCGGTATCGCCTCCGCGTCGCGATGAACAACCCGATCTTCGGCAAGGAGATCCTCCTCAAGAAGAACGACAAGGCTCAGCTCGATCTGGCTTCCGAGTCGCTGGCGCATTCCGCCTGGACCGACTGGACGCCCGAAGTGACGGTCGACCGCGATGCGTACTGGTTCATCACCAGCACCAACCGCGACTCGCTCCGGCAGAACATCCCGACCGCCCAGGCCGAGATGTACCAGTACTACTACGGGTACTACCGCAAAGCGGTAGCTTCCCTCGAGCCCGGCGACCCGATTATCGGAGAAGCCAAGCTGCCCAAGCTCTGGCTTGCGCCAGAAGGCCCCGTGCCGGCGGCCGACCCCAACGTTCCGGCTCCGGTTCAGCCCGGCGGACGCGATGGTGGCCGCGGCGTCGCTCCGCAGCCGGCGGGCAACAACCAGCCGGGTCAGCCGGCCAATCCGGACGCACCCCCGGGTCCGGGCTGGCTCCCCGCAAAGGACAAGCTCGTCTTCCGCGAGACGGCTTCGGTCGTGATGCTGGACGTCCAGCCGATTCCCGGCCTCGAGCGTCAGCTCCTGGCCATTCTGCGGAGCCAGGACGGCCAGGTGGTCGCCAAGTCCCCGGAATCGGACGGCAAGAGCGAGGTTTACCGCCGGGTGCGCTCTTCGGCCGATGCGGGCGAGTTGGCTGCCCAGCCGAAGATCGAACCGAAGCAGAACAGGCGTCCGGATCGCGAGCCCGAGAACCAGCCGGAAGGCCCTGGTGGCAAGGGTGGCGGTGGCGGCGGCGGCGGTGGCGGCTGAGTCGCTCAGGCGCAACTGCCGGTAACGGCTAGGTTTGTGCAAAACATTCTGCCCGGAGGCTTGACCCTGCCGGGCTGCTCACTAGACTTCCCTCCCAACCCAATCGGCCGAAACGCTGAACGGGAAGGGACAGTCGCCAAGGCGAAAGGCCGACGCGACAGCCTTCTTTGACATCCGGATAGGTGAAGATGAATGCAGGCCCGCAGCCGGCGACACCGTGATGGGTGCTTGTCGGCAAGAGGCGGGCTGCAGGACGTTCTCGTGAAGGTTAGAAGAAACCGAGTGTTTGAATGAGAAGCGCAAACACGGCGATAGAAGATCGATGAATGGTTGGTGCCGGTGTCAAGGACCCAAGCCTGTCGGAGCAATCCGGGGGGTTGAAGTCTGCGAGATCGGTATTCCCTGTAGTCCAGGCTCTGGAGCAGGGAGTCAGATCGATCGGTGACGGGGCGAAAGTCTCGGCAACCGGTTGGTGTGATCAAGCAACAAGGGCGCACGGTGGATGTCTTGGCATTGAGAGGCGATGAAGGACGCGTGAACCTGCGATAAGCCCAGAGAAGCCGGTAACAAGGCTGTGATCCTGGGATTTCCGAATGGGGCAACCCACCCGCAAGGGTACTTTACTTTGAATGCATAGAGGTAAAGAGCGAACGTGGAGAAGTGAAACATCTCAGTAACCACAGGAAAAGAAAGCAACAGCGATTCCGTGAGTAGCGGCGAGCGAAAGCGGATAAAACGATCTCGCAGAGGAAGGTGTTGGAATGCACCGCTCTAGAAGGTGAAAGCCCTGTACCTGCGATCGTGGAGCCCTAGAGTAAACTCGGGCTCGTGAAACCCGGGTTGAACATGGGGGGTCCATCCTCCAAGGCTAAATACTCCTCAATGACCGATAGCGAACCAGTAAGGCGACTGAACGATGAAAAGCACCGCGATGAGCGGGGTGAAAGAGTTCTGAAACCGTGCGCTTACAAGCGGTCGGAGTCCTACGGGATGACGGCGTGCTTTTTGCATAATGAGCCGACGAGTTGGTCTGTACGGCGAGCCTAAGGCCCATCGGGCCGGAGGCGGAGCGAAAGCGAGTGGGAAATCCGCGACAAGTCGTACGGGCCAGACGCGAAACCTTGTGATCTACCGTTGGCCAGACTGAAGGGCGGGTAAAACCGCCTGGAGGGTCGAACGCGTGACCGTTGAAAAGGTCTGCGATGAGCTGACGGGAGGCGGTCAAAGTCCAATCAAACTGGGAGATAGCTCGTTCTCTCCGAAATAACTTTAGGGTTAGCCTCCGGAAGCAGACTATGGAGGTAGAGCTACTGGATGATTGAAGAGGTCTACCCGACTATCTCGATCAACCAAACTCCGAATGCCATAGTCCAAGTCCGGGGAGATAGACGGCGAGTGACAATATCCGTCGTCAAGAGGAGAAAAATCCAGACCGCCAGCTAAGGTCCCCAATCTATGCTTAGTTCGAAAGGAAGTCACGTTGCAGAGACAGCCAGGATGTTGGCTTAGAAGCAGCCACCATTTAAAGAGTGCGTAACAGCTCACTGGTCGAGGAACGTGGCGCCGATAATGATCGGGAATAAGCATGGAGCCGAAGCTGCGGGCTCGTAAGAGCGGTAGGAGAGCGTTCTTGGTGCGGTGAAGTCGTTCCGGAAGGATACATGGAGCACCAAGAAGTGAATATGTCGGCTTGAGTAACGATTAATGCGGTGAAAATCCGTATCGCCGTATACCCAAGGTTTCCTGGGGCAGGTAAATCCTCCCAGGGTTAGCCGGGACCTAAGGCAAGGCCGAAAGGCGTAGTCGATGGACATCAGGTTAATATTCCTGAGCCAGCATGAGGAACAGATTTTTGAGCTCCGCCAGACAGACAGATGTCGAGGTTTAGGCCGCGGCGGGGGTAGAAAGTCTCTAGAAAAGCTCATGCATAGCCCGTACCAAAACTGACACAGGTGGGTGAGGCGAATAGCCTAAGGCGCTCGAGAGAACGGTCGCGAAGGAACTAGGCAACATAACCTCGTAAGTTCGCAAAAAGAGGGCCCTCGCCGCAAGGCAGGGCGCAGAGAAGAGGATCTGGGAACTGTTTATCAAAAACACAGCACTGTGCAAACTCGCAAGAGGAAGTATACAGTGTGACGCTTGCCCAATACTGGAATGTCAAGGAAGTGGCTCAGCGCAAGCGAAGGTCATGACCGAAGCACCAGTGAATGGCGGCCGTAACTATGACGGTCCTAAGGTAGCGAAGTTCCTTGTCGGGTAAGTTCCGACGCGCATGAATAGCGTAATCACTGGATCACTGTCTCCGCGACCGACTCGGTGAAATAGTAGTGGCGGTGAAGATACCGCCTACCCGCAGCAAGACGGAAAGACCCCGTGGACCTTCACTGCAGGCTCCTGTTGACCATGAGCATATTCTGCGTAGGATAGGTGGGAGGCTTTGACGTCCCGGTTCCGGCCGGGAAAGAGCCAATGGTGAAATACCACCCTGAGTAAGTTCGTGGTCTAACTTCGATTCCCATGAATCTGGGCGAAGAACAGCTGGTGTCGGGCAGTTTGACTGGGGCGGTCTCCTCCCAAAGAGTAACGGAGGAGTGCAAAGGTCGGTTCAGCACGGATGGCAACCGTGTGGTGAGTGCAAGAGCATAAACCGGCTTTACTGCGAGTCCGACGGGACGAGCAGTTACGAAAGTAGGCTCTAGTGATCCTGCGATCCCGTATGGAAGGGTCGTAGCTCAACGGATAAAAGGTACCCCGGGGATAACAGGCTGATCGCGCCCGAGCGCCCATAGCGGCGGCGCGGTTTGGCACCTCGATGTCGGCCCATCACATCCTGGGACTGAAGGCGGCCCCAAGGGTTCGGCTGTTCGCCGATTAAAGTGGTACGCGAGCTGGGTTCAGACCGGCGTGAGCCAGGTCGGTCCCTATCTGTTGTGGGCGTCGCAAATTTGATGGGAGTCAACTCTAGTACGAGAGGATTGAGTTGGACGCACCCCTGGTGATCCAGTTGCATCGCTCGATGCATCGCTGGGTAGCTACGTGCGGCAGGGATAACCGCTGAAAGCATCTAAGCGGGAAGCCCCCCCAAAGATGAGATTTGCTTGTCGCAAGACGAAAGACCCCTGGAAGACTACCAGGTTGATAGGCCGCAAGTGCACGGGCAGAAATGCCCTCAGCTGAGCGGTACTAACGGTCGAATGTTTGGTCACACCAACCAGTCGCCGTGGCTTCGTGTCAGGCTCAGCCTGCCACATGCCCGGTCACTCGTTGATCTCTTGAAACCGTGTTTGGTTTCACGTTCAAAATCCCGGCATCGCCGGTTCTCGGTTCCGATCACCCGATCGCAGCCGTCCAATTCATCTTCGCCACTCCGGATAATCCCTCGCCGCTCGTGAGAGCGGGCGGCGAGATTTGTCGGTGACAACAGTCGTTGGGCAACACCTGTTCCCATCCCGAACACAGCAGTTAAGCCAACGACGCCGATGATACTGCACCGCGGGAAAGTAGGTCATCGCCGACTCTTGAACCCCTTCAGGTAAACCTGGAGGGGTTCTTTCTTTTTTCCCCTGCACGCTTCTCGTCGTCTCCTCAACCGGCCACTGCGCCCGCGCGACGGACCTGGTTCTGGGTTGCCGCGTATAGACTGCGAGCATGCCCGCGAGCGTTCTCGCATTCCTGTTCTCCATCGCGCTTGCCGCGGCGAGTTGCTCCGGCGATGGGAAGATCTTCCGCCGCAGCGCCGAGCCCGCGCCGATGCCGGCCCAAGCAGCGGTTCTCACCTGGGTCGATGGTGTCCAGACTCTCGTCATCCAGACCCGCTTTGAATCGCGAAGCCAGTCCGAAGCCGCATGGGTCGTTCCCGCACCGAGCATCCCCGAAGTTTCTGCGATCGAGACCGGCGTCCTCGAGTCAGCTCGCGCCCAGTTCAATCCGCGCATCGATCGCTCACCCTCGCTTGTTCATCCCGCTCTCGTCGTTCTGAGTCTGTGCTTGGTCGGCGGCATGCATCTTGTGCTTGCCGCAACGGGCACGCCAGTGGGAAAGGCGGTCTGCTTTCTCGTCCTCGTCTGCGTGCTTTTCTCGCTTCTGGACGTCGTGGGGCATGCGAGAGGCTTACGCGGAGGCCTCGACCAGAAGGTTGTCGTCCTCAAGTCCGAACGAGTCGGTTCGTACGACATCGCCGTGATCTCCTCCGCGGACGGCGCGGCTTTGCGAGATTGGCTTGCGCAGTTCGGCGTGCGTGTGACCGATGCGGAGTCCGCCGTCATCAATGAGTACGCGAGCGAGGGGTGGTGCTTCGTCGCGTCCAAGCTGCGTCCCGCCACGGAGTCGATCACGACGCCGCATCCACTCTCGCTCCGCTTCCTCACCAGCGAACCGGTCTATCCCATGAGATTGACCGGGATCGGGAATCAAGCGGCAGGCGAGAGCACGCCTCTTGAGCTCGAACTTCTCGTGTACGGCGCGGGCACCGCGAGCGTGCCGGGGATGAAAGCCGTCGCGAGCGGCCCGCTCGAGCGGGATCCGGACAAATGGCTGTGGAGCGGCGATAACCGGGTTGCGATCGCGCACGAAGGTGTCAGGTCGCTGACGAGCGGTGCAAGCTGGGGCACGCGGCTTGTCGGCTCTTTCCCGCCGGAGGCGATGCGTCGGGACCTTCGCATCGCGTTCGGTCCCGGATCAATCCTTGGGCGGACCGTCGCGGATCGCGCCGACAAACCGGTCATGCTCGCGGTCGCTTGCGGGGTGGCGATCGTGTGCGTCGGGGTGTTGACGCTTCCCGTCACGTGGGGGCGGCGTTGGAGTCTTCAGCGCGCGGGCGCGGTCATGACGGCGGGCTTCGGGGTCGCGTTCATTCTGTCGCTGATCAGCCTCGGCTCGGTGACGTTCGTCCGCACGCAAGTCGATCAATCGTTCGGTCTCGACCGTCGTTACGAGTACGCCTGGTGGGAAGTCGCGATGGGTCACGATGTCATCGCTTCGGTTGATGATGCTCGCCGGGCCTTTGAGCGGGCGTGGAAGGATTATGCGGGTCCGGATGAGCTTGTGCCAAGCTTCGGACGCGGTCCGGGCGAGTGCACCATTTCAGAACGCGATGGTGAGTACGAGTTCCGCTGGGTGAACGGGAACGGCCGGGAGAGCTTGCAGCCCTTCATGGCGATCGGCGCCCGCATTCCCGGCAACGGGACCGAATCCAGACCGAAATGAAGCCGCGACTCGATGAGCGGCGGCCGCACGGAAAGGCTTCACGGCTTCACGACCGACGCATCAACGAAAAGCGTCCACCGCTCATCCATCGCGGCCCAAAGTGACCGCTTGTATCTCGACGAAGTCATCGACTCCCCCGTCGTGTCGCGGATGTAGACGTGATCGACGCGGCCGGGGTGCTCGCGGGCGAGCAATGCGAAGATCTCCGGGTCCTGCTCACCGCTGTCGCCGACGAGGATGAACCTCCGCTCGGGCCAGCGGGCCATCAGCTTGCGAACGCACGTCAGTTTGTGCTCGGTCGGTTCCTTGAAGAGCTGGAGCAGCGAGCGGTCCTTGAGCCGGATCGCGCGAAGATGGATCGAGCCCTGCGGAAACCCGTGCTCGCGGAGGAATGCTTCGATGGGCGCTCCGAGCTGCCACGGAGCGGCGGAGAGGTAGTGCACGGCGTCTTCCGCTCGCGGAGCCAGCCGCCGCAGCAGCGCCGGCATTCCGTCGACGGGGCGGAAGGGTTCGGTGAAGGTCGATCGGATCAGCAAACGCTTGCTTTGGACGCTCGAATGCCTGATCGTGTCGTCGATATCCGACACGACGGAGACTCCGGTGCTTGCGAGAAGGGCTGCTCTTCCGCGGATGACGCGATCCCGGGTGGTGCCGGGCGATGGCGGAAGCGTCGCGTAAAACTCGATCGCATCGCCGGAAGCCGAAGCCGCTCGCTTTGCGGCCTCCGCGTCGAGGAGCAGGTCGCCGGCGAAGTGTCCGTTCGAGCCCGAGCGGGGCATGACGAAGACGCGGCCGCCGATCGAGATCGCGACGCGTTTGCAGCCTTCGTTGGTGACGAGGAATGGCTTGGCCCGCGTTTGGAATGTCGCGTAGGCGTCATCTGGAAAGGGATCTGAATCGCCCAGAGCGAAGAGCTTGGCGAGCGTGCGGAGCAGAGCTTCGCGCTTGCGGGAGTCATCTTCCGGCTGGTAGAGCCAGCCGTGGATGCGAATGAGCACCGAACCGTCGGTCTCGCGGCGGGCGAGGGTCGGGAAGAAGACAAGCTCATCGTTCGCGGCCAGCTTGGATGGCTGGTCCGGGCCGGAAAGGCCGAGCTGGTCCGAGAGATGGAGAGCCAAGCGGCGGAACACGCGTGATCGTACACGACGTGAAGCGGGCGACGGATGCACACGATGCCCAGGTCGGGCGGTATGCTGAAGTGATGCGGGTGGCGATGATCGCGATGCATGGGTTTCGTGTGCGGCGGGCGGAGATGCTCGCGTTGGGCATGACCCTCCCGGGGTTGACCGATCGAGCGGAGGCTCTGGGCGGACTTCCGGCTCTGGGACTTCTGACGCTTGCCGGCATGACGCCCGAGCCTTGGGAGGTTTCGTATCACGAAGCACCCGGCGTCGAGAGCGGCGAACGCTTTGACGCGAATGGCAAGCCGGTCGGCCCCATGGCGACGCTGGTGCAGGCGGTGGTCCGCGAGAAGCCGACCTTTGTCGCCATCAGCGCCCTGACCGCGTCGGTCGAGGATGCGTATCGGTTGTGCGAGGTGCTCCGCGGGGAGATGATCGCGACGGTGATCGGCGGCTTGCACGCGACGGTGTGTCCGCAGGAAGCGGCTCGGTTTGCGGATGCGGTGGTGGTGGGGGATGGTGAAGCGACGTGGGCGACCGTGCTTGAGGATGCCCAAGCCGGACACATGTACGGGATCTATGAGCCCCAAGCGCCGTTCAACCTCGCCCAGTCGCCGATGCCGCGATACGACCTGCTCGGAACGAAGGAGCGGCCGCGGTTCACGGTGCAGACCCAGCGCGGGTGCCCGCTCGCGTGCGACTTTTGCGGGGCGAGCCGGATGCTGGGGCCCTTTCGGGAGAAGCCGGCGGAGCGAGTCGCCGCGGAACTCCGCGAGATCGTGCGGATTCATGGCTCCAAACCCGTCATCGAGCTCGCGGACGACAACACCTTCGCGGGCAAGCGGCCGATGGGAGACCTGCTCCAGGTGCTCGCGGATTCGGGAGCGCGGTACTTCACCGAGGTTGACTGGCGTCTGGGCGAGAAGCCGGATGTCCTGCGGGATCTGGCGGGTTCCGGGTGTGTTCAGGTGCTCGTCGGGTTTGAAAGCATGGTGCACGGGCACGCGGGGATGGGTGCGAAGCGGGCGGACCAGGCCCGGGTGCTTGATGCGTGCTTGGCGATGCAGGATGCCGGCGTCGCGGTGATCGGCTGCTTTATCGTGGGGTCCGACGGCGAGACACACGAGTCGATGGCGGCTTTGGGCGAGCTCTTGTCGGAGATCCCGCTTGCGGATGTGCAGGTGACGATGCTGACAGCGTTCCCGGGGACGGCGCTGCGAGCGAGGCTGGAGCGTGAGGGGCGGCTGATTTCGGATCGCGGGTGGTCGTCGTGCACGCTCTTTGACGCGACGTTCGTGCCGGACCGGATGACGGTCGATGAGCTGGAGAGGGGATTCCGGAACGTGGTCGCGATGGCTCACGGTGCGGGACCCGCGGGTAAGCGGGCGGAGATCCGGCGAGAGGTTTGGGGGAATCGGTACGGAGGTCGTGCATGAAGTGGTCCACGCCCTGGCGGGTGCTCATCGGGAACCGCGAAGCGATTCTGGAAGCCGCCAGCACGCGATGGACGCTTCTGGTCGGGTTCGTTCTGGTGCTGAGCGCGAGTCTGGCCCGGAAGTACGACACGGTGGACCTGCTCGCCGAGCCGTACGAGCTGCTTCACGGCGTGGCGGCGGCGATGGTGAACGCTTTCGGGATCCACCTGTTGTTCTGGGCTTTGGGATCGGAAAGCCCGCGTCCACCATTCTGGCGGTCGTACTTGTCGGTCTTGGGCGTGTTCATGCTCGCGGCGCCGATGGGGTGGGTCTACGGCGTGCCTTACGAGCAGTTCCTGCCCGCGCCGGCGGCGGTGGCGGCGAACATGTGGTCGCTGGCGGTGGTTTCGGTGGTGCGGGTGGTGTGGATGGCGCGGGTGCTGAACGTGCTTTGGAGTGTTGAGGGGAAGAGCGGGGGCGCGGGGACGTTCTTCGCGATGATGATCTACTGCGACGCGGTGGCGATCGCGGCGCTGATGACCATGCCGGTGCCGACGCTTGACGTGATGGGCGGGCTTCAGCAGCCGGAAGAGATCAAGATCGTGGCGGAAACGGCTGTGCTCGCGTACGCGTTTGCGGTGTTCTCGGCACCAGTTTGGCTGATCGTGGGCTCGATCGCGCTGTTCAGGAACGCCCGGAAGTGGACGATCCCGTCGCTCGGCGCTCGGAAGCCGATGCCTCGATTCGCGGTCGGAGTCGCGATGGCGGCGGTTCTCGCGTGGGCGAGCCTGCTTCCATCGATGCAGGTACAGCCGCGAAACCGGACGCACTTCGAGAGCTTGATGACCGAAGGGAGGATGCAGGACGGGATTCGGATGCTGATCGCGAGCGAGAGAGCCGACTTTCCGCCGGTGTGGAACCCCCCGCCGCGGTTCGAGGCCGGTGAACGCGAGAAGCAAAGCCGTCTGCCGGCGATCGCTGAAGCAATCCGAAGCGAGGGAGCACCGCCGGGATGGGTTGATGAGCTCTACGGCCGGAAGATGGTCCGTTGGTGCACGATCAAGCTCTTGCGATACTGGGGCACGGTCATCGGACCCAAGCGACCGGGCCAGGAGTGGAACCCGCCCAGCGACGAGGCCCGAGAGGGTGCATGGTCCGGGCTTGAGAAGCAGGAGCGAGCGGAGGTCCGGGCTTGCCTCGAGTTCATCCGCGACCGGGTCGTGACTTTGTCGGCGAGCGAACGGGAGGAACTGCTTCAGTGGATCAAGGCGGGTGAAGCGTGGGAAGCGGGGCCGGCGGAAAAGTGGGACGAGCAGCGCGAGCGGGCCGGGCGGGGCGGCTAGCGTAAGTCATTGAATTGCATGCATTTAGAGCGGGCGACGAATTGCAAAACGACGGCGGGGCCGGCTGAACCGGCCCCGCGACATCGGTCGCTGTTGCTCTTGTGAAACTCGGAACCGAACGCCTTGCTTGGGGACCCTGCTTCTCGCGTTCCGCCAGGTGGTGCATGCAGGTTGTGCAGGCACGTCGGCGGGAGAGGCGGAGCAGGGTGAGGCTTCGGAACCGGGGCCGACCTCGGTTTCTCGCCGCACCTCGGAGAGGCGCTGTGAACGAGTCGGGGTCGGCGACGATTCTGAAATGGCGAGCCTCGTGAGAGGCCCGAGAGGACGGTTGATCCGGAAACGATCCCGAGAGATGCGCCGTCGGATCAACGAGCGGGAAGATCTCCCGGCTCAAGGCGTCGCGGCGATGAACGCCGCGCTTTCGTCAGGCCTTCTTCTTGGTGGTCTTCTTAGCGGCTTTCTTCTTGGCTTTCTTCTTTGCTTTCTTGGCCATGGTGAAACTCCTAAAGGTGAACTCCGCTCGGGCCAGTGCCGCGACACGCAGCAACCCGAGCACCGTGTCACATTATCGGATGGTCGGCTCGATGTGTCCTCTCTCTGGAGTTTTCCACAACACTTTCTTCAAATTTTTTTCGAGATCATGGTGCGCTGTCACCGGGAACGATCCCGCTCTCGACGATCGCCATCGTCGCGGGGTCGGAGATCGGCGGCGCGCTGAAGAGCGACGACAGATCCGAATCGTTGATGTCGTTGTACAGCGCGATCGTCTCGCGGTCGGTCCGAAGGTACGGCACGCGGGCGCGGACGATGCCCAGGTAAGGGTTGTACCAGAACTCGGCGCGCGATCCTGAAGTGTCGCAGCGGACGAAGGGGTGCATGAGGAGCGCCTCGTCGGGCGTGGCGATCTCGATCCATGGACGATCGCCGTTCAGGAACGGGTTGCGGGGCGCGCCTGTGTCGAACCAGTTGGGCTGGATGGTGACCGGCCAGCCGCGGCCGGTCAGCGTCTCGTCGCCGAGGCCCGCGTGGCGCTTGATCATCTGCCGCAGGCCTGAAAGGGCCGTTTCACAGTCAGAAACCTGCGATTTCAGGGTGTATTCGTTCCAGGCTTTGGTCCCGAAGACCGCAGCACCCGCCAGGAGGCAACCCAGCGCGGAGATGTTGACCAGATGACTCATGGATGGTCCGACCTTCTCCAGAGAGCATCGGATACGCTCGGGCCGGAGTCGAGCAGGCGTGCGGCGGCGGCCGTCAGGTCGCGTCCGGCCGACAGCGCGGGGGGGATCGGCGGTCTGTACCGGCCGCTCGACTGGTCCGATAGACTTCGTCATCGGAGGTTCCATGGCATCGATCGAGACGGTGGTGTTGTCCTGCGGTATGACGCTTGTGATCGAACCGATCGCCGGGGTGCGGTCCGCGGCTTTGAGTTGGCTCGTGCCCGGCGGCGCGGCGGAGGATCCCGCCGATCGGCTCGGGCGAGCAGCGGTGTGGCAGGAGATGCTCATGCGCGGCGCGGGTTCGCTCGATTCTCGGTCGCAAGCCGACGTGTTCGATCGCCTCGGATGCTCGCGGTCCGTCTCCGTCGGTGGCATGACGATGCGCATCGGCGCGACCATGCTCGGCGACCGACTCAAGGAGTCGCTCCCGCTGCTGGTCGATATGGTGCGGGCCCCCAAACTCGACGAAGACTCCGTCGAACCCTCGAAGGACCTCGCGCTGCAAGCCATCGAGTCTCTGAAGGATGAGCCGCAGGAGCGGGCGATGGTCGCGCTCGGAGCCCGTCACCATCGAGCGCCCCTGAATCGCTCGGGTCTCGGGACCGCCGAAGGAATCCAAGCTCTGACGCACCATGAGCTTGCGCACGGATGGAAAGCCGCGGCAAACCCCGGCCGATCGATCATGGCCGTCGCCGGAAGCGTCGATCCCGTGGCTTTGCGCCGCCAGCTCGAACAGCTGCTCGGTGGATGGTCGGGTGGTCACCCTGAGCCGGCGCTCGGCGGCGAAGCCCCGCGCGGATACGCGCACGAGACCGATGAGAGCAACCAGGTCCAGATCGTGGTCGCGCACGACGGCCCGAAGGAATCCGAGCCCGACGCGGTGCTTGAGAAGGTTGTGGCGTCGGTTCTTTCGGGCGGGATGTCCGGTCGATTGTTCAGCGAGGTTCGGGAGAAGCGGGCGCTCTGCTACTCGGTCAGCGCCGGGTATCGGGGCGAGCGCGACTTCGGCACCGTGACGGCGTACGTCGGGACGACCCCCGAGCGTGCGCAGGAGTCCTTGGATGTTCTCTTTGGCGAGCTCGAGCGCATCGGAACGCCGGCCGGCCGGGTGACGAGCGAGGAACTTGGCCGAGCGGTGGTGGGGATGAAGAGCAGGCTCGTCTTCTCCGGGGAATCCACCGGTGCCCGCGCCGGCGCGCTGGTCAGCGATCAGTACCGGCTGGGCCGGGCCCGATCACTCCGCGAACTGGCCGACGCGGTGGACAAGGTGACGGTTGATCAGGTCAACGCGTATCTCGCGCGGCGCAAGCTTGGCCGCGTGACGGTACAGACGCTGGGGCCGGCTTCGCTGAAGGCGCCGGCGGCGGTGGGGTGAGGGCCCGCCGGGCGTGAGCGATACAGTTGGCCCATGAACGGTCGGCTGATGTCGCGTCTCTCCCGCCAGTCGTGGCAGTACGGGCTTCTGAGCCTGATGTTCGCGATGTTCGCCGTCTTCCTGCTTTATCCGATCTACTTGACGGTGCGGGGCGGGTTCGCGGAGCAGGTCTCGACCGGGCATGGCTGGACGGTGCGGCACGTGGCCGCGATTTTCCGAGACCCGACGCTTCTGGCGGGGCTTTTCAACTCGCTGAAGATCGCGGCGTGCACGACGACGGGGGCGACGCTGATCGCGCTGCCTCTGGCCGTGCTGACGGCTGGCTTCCGGTTTCCGGGCAAAGCGTTCTTCAACGCGGTGGTGCTGGTGCCGATGATCCTGCCTCCGTTCGTCGGCGCGATCGGGGTACGGGCGATCCTTGGTCGCGAGGGGGCGCTCAACGCACTCCTCGGCACCGAGTTCGACATCCTCGGGGATGCCAAGTTCTGGGGTGTGGTCGCGCTGCAGTCGCTCTCGCTGTACCCGATCATCTATCTGAATGCGACGGCGGCCTTGGCGAACCTGGACCCGGCGATGGATGAAGCGGCTCAGAGCTTGGGCGCGGGCTGGTGGCGTCGCTTCGTCCGGATCACGCTCCCGCTGATTCGTCCGGGCCTGTTCGCGGGGGGGACGATCGTCTTCATTTGGAGCTTCACCGAGCTCGGCACGCCGTTGATGTTCGACTACTACACGGTGACGCCGGTGCAGATCTTCTGGGGGCTCAAGGAGGTCGAGAACTCGGCCGAGCCGTACGCGCTCACGTTCGTCCTTCTGGTTTCGGCGGTTCTGATCTATGTGGTGGGGAGGCTGACGCTTGGTTCTTCGGGGACGGCGACGACGCTCCGGGCGTCTCGGGCGGGCGGCGAGCGTGAGCTTGGTCCCGTCTCAAGGTGGCTCGCGACGGCGGCGTTCGCAGCGGTGGCGGGGCTTGCGGTGCTTCCGCACCTCGGGGTGACGCTGACGTCGGTGTCGGAGGTGGGTCAGTGGTACAAGTCCGTGCTTCCTGCGGCGTACACGGGATCGCACTTCCAGCAGGCGTTGTCGGCTTCGGAGTCGTTCGGGTCGATCGTGAACAGCCTCAAGCTGGCGTCGGCGGCGACGCTCATCAATCTGGTGCTTGGAGTGACGATCGGGTATCTGCTGGTGCGGACGAACGTTCGCGGCCGGGGGGTCCTTGATGCGCTGTGCATGCTTCCGCTGGCGGTGCCGGGGCTGGTGATGGCGTTCGGGTACGTGGCGCTGTCGCTGCGGTGGCCTTTCGGGAAGGGCGATCCGCTGGAGGGGTGGGTGTCGGTGGTGGGGACGATGCCCAACCCGGTGCCGCTTCTGATCATCGCGTACGCGATCCGGCGGTTGCCGTACATCGTGCGGTCGACGGTGGCGGGGTTGCAGCAGACCTCGGGCGAGCTTGAGGAAGCGGCGATCAATCTTGGAGCGTCGCGGCTGACGGCGATCCGGCGGATCATCGTTCCTCTGATTCTGGCGAACCTGATCGCGGGGTCTCTGCTCGTGTTCAGCTTCTCGATGCTCGAGGTGAGCGATTCGCTGATCCTGGCGCAGCAGCCGAAGGATTTCCCGTTCACGCGGGCGATCTTCGCGTTCACGGAGCGGCTGGGTGATGGGCCGTCGATCGCGAGCGCGATGGGCGTGTGGGGGATGGCGCTGCTGACGGTGACGCTTTTCGCTTCGTCGACGCTGCTTGGCAAGAAGATGGGCGCGCTGTTCAGGGTGTGATCGTCGATTTCGCCAAAAAAAGAAGCAGGGCCCGAGCGAACCCGGGCCCTGCGGTCGAGCATGATGCGAGTCGAGGGTTACTTGACGCCCTTGAGCTCGATGAGGAAGACCAGGTCGGCTTTGGCGGGGATGGGGCCCGATGCGCGTTCGCCATAAGCGAGCTGCCACGGGATGGTGAGCTGGCGGATGCCGCCGACCTTCATGCCGGGGATGCCGATCTTCCAGCCGTCGATGAGGTTGTCGAGGGGGAAGGTGATGGGGGCTTCGCCCCAGTTGCCGTCGAACTTGGTGCCGTTCTTGGCGAGGGTGCCGTGGTAGTTGAGGGTGATGGTCGACGAAGCGCGGGCTTCGGCGCCCTCGCCGATCACGAGGTCTTCGATGAGGAGCTTGACCTCGGAGGTCTTCTGGACCTGGTACTCCTTGCCGTCGGGGGTCTTCACGTTCTTGATCTCCGGTTTGGTGGCGGGTTTGGTCTCAGCAGGCTGCGCCGGCTTGGTTTCGGGAGTGGGGGTGGCCGGGGGTGTCGAGCCGGGCTGGAAGGCGAGCATGGAAGCGGCACCGAGGCCGAGAACCATGGACACGAGAACGGGCGACGTGCGGATTGAGCTCATGTGGGTCCTTTCCAGGCTCGTTTGACGCTCCAAACGGCCGATGGTTGATGTTCGATCCAGTGTAGAGCGCTCGGGCGGAACTCGAAGCGACGCGCTCCGTACAGTCGGTGAACGTTTGGGATTGCATTTCGAGTCGGTTTCCCGCATCCTATTAGAGAGAGTCCGGAAGACCGCGGCGCCAGCGGCTTCCATTAAGGCGAGATCCTAACAAATGACGATTCGTTGTCCGCGTCGGTGCGCTGATCGTGTTGTGGCCCATGGCTTTGGCCGTGCGGCGGTGGCGTTGGCTTTGGCCGCCGGGGGTGCGACGGCCTTGGCGGGGGGCGCGGGCGAGAACGCGATCCTGCTGATTGATCCGAACGACCCGGTCGCGGTGCGGCTGGGGCACTACTACAAGAATGCGCGGCAGATCCCCGACCGGAACGTGGTCTACATGTCGCCCGGAGCCGCGGATCACGCGGCGTTCCGCACGGTCAATCTTCCGGCGCTTTCGGGGTATATCGAGTCGGCCGGCATCGCGGACCATTCGGACTACATCCTGATCGCGCCGTCGACGACGTTCTACGTCAACGCGCCGGGGATGATTTCCGACACGTGCGCGCCGGTCACCCGGTTCTCGATCTCGTCGGCGTACACCACGGCGTTCATCCTCGACGACTTTGTGAACGGCGGCGCGAATCAGGCGCTCCCGAACCGGTACTACTCGACGGCGAACTCGGCGGTGGCGTTCGACAGCAACACGACCTGGCTTTCCGGCGGCGCGAGCACCCAGCCGACCGCTCGGCGGTACTACATCGGCGGCCTGATCGGGTATACGGGCGAGCGGGGCAACACGCCCGAGCAGATCATCGCGATGATCGACCGCGGGACGGCGGTGGAGGGGACGCGGCCGTCGGGCACGACGTACCTGATGAGCAATACCGCGGACAGCTTGCGGAACGTGCGCAACACGCAGTTCGCGGCGGTGCGGCAGACGATCACGAACAGTCTGGCGCGGCCGTGCGAGATCATCGTGGGCAACCTGCCCGTTTCGGCACAGGACATTTCGGGCGTGATGACCGGGTTTTCGTACGCGACGATCGCGGGATCGACGATGACGCTGGTGCCGGGCGCGTTCTGCGACCACCTCACGAGCTTTGCGGCGATGTTCGACAACGCCGATCAGACCAAGTGCAGCGAGTGGATCACCGAGGGGGCTTCGGGAACATGCGGCGCCGTGGAGGAGCCGTGCAACTATCCCGGGAAGTTCCCGCATGCGAGGCTCCACGTCTGGTACCTGCAGGGAGCGAGCTTGGGCGAAGCGTACCTGCGGTCGATGCAGTTTGTGCCCTTCCAGAACCTGCTTGTCGGCGATGCGCTCGCACGCCCGCACGCGTGGATCCCGGAGGTGTCGGTGGGCGGGCTGCCGTCGGGGCCGGCGTCCGGGTTGATCGAGCTCGAGCCTTCGGGGACGACGGCTCAGCCGCGGGCGACGGTTGCGAGCTTTGACCTTCTGATCGACGGCGTGCTTCACGGGTCGGTGGCGCCCGGCGGGCGATTCAGCATCGACACGACGCACCTCAACGACGGCTGGCACGACGTGCGCGTGCTGGGGCATGACTCGACGCCGAACCGCACGGTGGGCCGCTGGCGCGGATCGTTGGTGGTGGACAATCGCGGCCGGTCGGCGGCGATCTCCTCCGCGCGGGTTTCCGGGAATCTGAACGACGGGTTCCCGATTCGGATCGAAGCGAGCGGGCTGCTGGCTCGTGAGATTCAGATCGTTCAGAACGGCCGCGTGCTCGCGGCGGGCGGCAGCGGTGACACGATTGTGCTGCCCGGCCGCTCGCTCGGCTCGGGCACGACGACCGTGCACGCGAAAGCGATCTTCGTCGACGGGCGAGAGGCGCTCAGCCCGCCGCTGACGCTCACGGTTTCGACCAACGCCGGTTCAGGAAGCGTCGCGCCCACCGCGTTCTCGTACACCAAGCAGGGGTACCCGGGCCGGACGCTCGTCGTTGAGCTTCCCGCCGGCGTGACGGATGAGACCTCGCAAGCGACGTACACGATCACGGGGCTTCCGACCAAGGCGACGGTCATCGGCGGGACGGGGTCGTACCGGATCCTTAGGCCGAACGCGGGAGCTTCGGGCACCGACTCGATCGGGTATCGGGTGACGACGCCCTCGGGCACGTCGACGGGGCGTGTGATCATCAAGTGGGGCGAGAGCTGCCCGGCGGACTTCAACGGTGACGCGTTCGTGGACTTCTTCGACTATGACGCTTTCGTGGCGTGCTTTACCGGTCAGTGCGACCCGGGCGCGTCCTCGGACTTCAACGACGACGGGTTCACGGACTTCTTCGACTACGACGCGTTCGTGGAAGCGTTCACCGCCGGGTGCTGAGGTCGCGGGCGGCACAGGCCGCATAAACGGGCGGGAAAGTCGCGGTTTCCTCGCAGAAAGTGGCATCCCGCCCGGCGTGGGGTAGATTCTCAGTGGCGATTCGTCCCGAGCGGCTCGGTGAGCGGCGAGGGACGGTCGTGACGGAGAATCAAAGACATGGCCCTTCAGCACGTACTTTCCGTGTGCGCGGCGGCTTCGTGCGCCGGACTCTCCCTCGCCCAGACACCCTGGCTTGCGTACGACGCGTCGGAGGGGACGCTGCCGACGGGACAGGGCTTCCAGCTCATGAATGACCAGTCCTCCGCCGCGCCCCTGATGCGGAGCGGTGTGCTCGAGCAGGGTCCGACGTCGTTTGAGGGGCAGCAGTACTTCCACGCGAACCACACGGAGATCGACTTTGATCGCGGGGTGCTGATCCGGGCTTCGGTGAATGTGCTCTCTTCGACGTACCGGCTGGCGGAGTGCGCGGGCGCTGCTCGCTTTGGGTACTACCTGGGCGCGGTCGATCGGCTCGGGCGCATCGCGTACGTCGGGATGTCTGACGACAAGCTGTTCGTTCTGACGTCGGGCAGCGATGTTCCGAGCAGCGTCAAGCCGATCGTCACGATCCCGATGAGAGGGCAGTGGCGCGAGCTCAACATGCAGATTCGGTCGACGGGCATTGACCTTTACGCGGACGGCCGGTTTCTCGCGCACTATCCGCTCGGGCCGGCCGGCGTGACGGGCGCTCGGAACCGCGTGATCTTCGGAGACGGAACCGCGTGCGGCTCGAGCCGGGTGCAGATGGCGTGGGCGGAGTTCGGCCCGGTGTTCGAGTGCGTCGCGGACTTCAACGACGACGGGTTCGTGGATTTCAGCGACTACGACGCGTTCGTCGAGTGCTTCGAAGGCTTCGCGTGCCCGCCCGGCAAGACGGCGGATGTGAACGAAGACGGGTTTGTGGACTACTTCGACTACGACGCGTTCGTCGAGGTGTTTGAGTGGGGTTGCTCGAACACGGATGGGGGCGGCGGTTCGGGCGGAGGGGCTGGCGACGGCGGTGGCGGCGGGGGGTCCGGGAGCGGATCCGGCGGGTCGGGCACCGCCGGGGGCGGGGATGACGGCAATGGCGGCGCGGTGGGCGGGTAGGTGATCGGATTTGGAAAGGGTGCAGAGTGGGGGCGAGGACGGACATTATAGGACGTGGGCAGGGGTTGACTTCGGTGGTGCATAGGCCAAAAAAGTTGCGGGAAGGACAAGAAAGTGCAAGATTTGGGTGGTTGCAGCGTCAATTTCGTGTATGCTGTCCATTGAGGTGCCGGGAGTGCGTACCGGTCGTGTTGTTGAACCGGTGACCGGCAGATTGCGTGTCGTGGGAATTTGAAGAGGAGTTTCTATGAAGCGTTCAGTGTTGATGGGTTGTGCGGGCCTGGCGATGGCCGCGTCCGCGATGGCTGGCCCCGGTGAGCTGAGCTCCGCTCCGTTCAGCGGCCAGAAGTACATGGCGCAGCGCGCTGCCAAGGTCATCAAGATGGCCGACGGCTCGATGCGTCGCGTCGGTGAATGGGTGACCCTCGGTGACGGCACGACCCGTGGCGTTACTCCCGAGGCGATCTGGGATTCGTCCGAGCTCTGCCCCCGTGACCCCAGCGGCGCCCCCGTTGGCTTCGTGAACAACACGACGAACTCCAACGGCCCCTGCGATGACGCCGTCCCCGGCGCCGGCAACCGCTGGTTCTTCGGCAACGCGGCCGTGAACGTCCGCTACATGGCTGACTATCAGGACGCCGTCGCGGCGACCGACGCCACCGACCTGTCGATGAACATCTGGTTCAACCCGGTCACCTCGGCCGGCTGCTTGATCTTCGTCACCTCCTGGGACACGATCTCCCTTGACGGCGTGTTCCTGGGCAACGGCGACGCCAGCGACGGCTTCGTCAGCGGCGTGGTCCTCGATTACGGTCCGGTCGCTCCGAACGGTGGCGCTGGCTACGGCATCTTCGGCGCTGCCGCCCTGCCCGCTGGCTTCATCACGACCGCGGCTGACCTCGAAGGCGGCCTCGAGTTCCTGATCTGCGAGTCGTTCCAGGACACGGACGGCGACGGCGTGGAAGACACCGTCTTCATCCACGACACCTCGACCAGCGGCATCCAGCCGATGCTCTGGGGCACGGGTGAGGATCGCGTCCCCGCGGACACGACCCGCGCCGGCACCTCGACCTCCATCCAGTACGACGACGATGCGCCGCTCGACCTCATCTGGACGCCCGGCTTCGACGACCCGACGGTCTGCGCTGAGGCGTACTCCTACGACTACACCGGCGTGATCGCTCCCGCGATCCTCGGCGCGTCGTTCTCCATCTACGGCGACCTCGCCACCTGCCCGTCCGCCGACTTCAACGGCGACCTGTTCGTCGACTTCTTCGACTACGATGACTACGTCGCCTGCTTCGAGAACGGCTGCGGCGACGGCGGGCTCGGCGCCGACTTCAACGGCGACGGCTTCGTCGACTTCTTCGACTACGATGACTTCGTCTTCGCCTTCGAAGGCTGCCCCGGCTAAGTTCTGTTCTGAAGACTCCTGATCGAGAGATCGGAACTTCAGGCAGTCAGTTGATTTCAAGACCGCCGGGCAGCGATGCCCGGCGGTTTTTTGTTGTACCATTCCGCCGCGTGGGGATCAGGAGACCGTCATGAGTCGAGCCATCGCGGCGCTCGGTTTGTTCGCCGTGCTTTCGGTCGGAGGGTGCGAATCCGGGCCATCGCAGCGCACCACGGAGGTTCACGCGGTGACACCCACCGGCATGCTTTCCAAGACGTTCACGCACGAGGGCGTCACCTATCCGTACCTTGTGTACGTTCCGCGTGGCTACGCCGCGGATCGCGACTGGCCGACGATCATGTTCCTGCACGGCCGCGGCGAGTGCGGCACGGACGGGTTCAAGCAGGCGATGCAAGGCCTGGGCGCGGCCGTCATGTGGGACCCGCAGGCGTGGCCGTTTGTCATCATCCTGCCGCAGAAGCCCGACCCGAACAAGCAATGGGAAGACTACGACGCGGTGGTGATGGGGATGCTGGACGCCACCCGCCGGGAGTATCGCACGGATGTCTCGCGGACGTACCTCACCGGCTTGTCGCAGGGCGGGCACGGCGCGTGGACACTTGGTTCGATGCACCCCGACACGTGGGCGGCGGTGGTGCCGATCTGCGGGTATGTGGCGCGGGATTGGAACGACAAGCAAGCCGAGCAGCGGGCCGCTCGCGAGATGGCGGAGAAGCTCAAGAACACGCCGATCTGGGCTTTCCACGGCGAAGCGGACAACGTCGTGCCGCCGAGCCATCAGCGAGCGATGATGACAGCGTTCGAGGCCGTTGGCGGCACCGCCGAACGGCGTGCGACCTATTACCCGGGCGTCGGTCACAACTCGTGGGACAGAGCGTACCGCGAGGAGAAGGACGCGGGCGGCGTCGCGGCGTGGCTTCTCAAGCACTCGCTCCCGAAGTGAAGCTCTGTCACGCGATCGTCGCGATCGGCGGCTCGAGCGGGAGCATGCGGGCGTATTCAAGGTACTTGTCGTAGCAAGCTTTCATTTCCGTCAGGCTGTCGCCGCTGAACTTCTCGGTGAAGCAGCGGGCGACTTCGAAGGCCGCGACGTTCTCGAGCACCACGCTTGCGGCGGAGACAGCACAGACGTCGGAGCGTTCGTAGGCGGAGTGTTCCGGCTGTTTGGTGTTGAGGTCGACGCTTGGCATGCCGCGAAGCAGCGTGGCGATGGGCTTCATGGTGCCCCGGACGACGACGGGCTGGCCGTTGGTCATGCCGCCTTCGGTGCCGCCGGCGTTGTTGGTGTCGCGGACGAAGCCGAGGTTCGGCGTATCGCGTTTGGACGGGTCGTAGCGGATGGGGTCGTGGACCTTGTGGCCCGGGAGGGAAGCGGCGTCTTTGCCGATGCCGATCTCGACGGCTTTGAACGCTTGGATGCCCATGACGGCGTAGGCGAGCCGTGCGTCGAGTTTGGTGGTCCAGTCCATGGAGGAGCCGATGCCGGGGGGGCAGCCGAAGATGTGGGCTTCGACGAGGCCGCCGACGGTGTCCTTGTCGATCTTGGCTTGGCGGATGATCTCGCACTGGCGCTGGGTGGCGACGGGATCAGGGCAGTAGGTGTCGCTGGCGTCGCGGAGGGCGAGCATGTCGCGCCAGTTGGCTTCGGTGATGGTGGCGGTGGTGTGCGAGTCGAGGATGGAGCGGACAAAGCCGAAAGCTTCGATGCCGAAGGCGCGGAGAAGGCAGCGAGCGACGGCGCCTGCGGCGACGCGGCTTGCGGTTTCGCGGGCGGAGGCGCGTTCGAGGGTTTCGCGGCAATCGGTGGTCAGCCACTTGATGCTTCCGGCGAGGTCGGCGTGGCCGGGGCGCGGGCGGTAGATGGGCGGGGTCTTGACGAGGTCGTCCATCCGCGAGTCGTTGTTGGAGATGTGGAGGACGAGGGGTGAGCCGATCGTCTTTCCGCGGCGGACGCCGGTCAGGGCGGTGGCGGTGTCCTGCTCGATGCGCTGGCGGCCGCCGCGGCCGTAGCCGCCCTGGCGGCGACGCAGTTCGGCGTTGATGAAGTCCAGATCGAGCGATAGCCCCGCGGGCAGGCCTGTGATCGTGGCGATCAGAGCGGCGCCGTGGGATTCGCCCGCGGTCTGGTAATTCAGGATCGGCATGGGGCAGTGTACGAAGGGGGACTAACTCGGTCCGATCGGCTTGGTGTCCTCTTTCCAGCGGAAGACCGTCAGGACATCCGAGAAATCATCGGTCCATTCGGGGAGCGTCTTTCTCGGGGGGCGGCCGGTCTTGGAAGGAAGATACTGCGGCGGGGTCACGAGCGGGACCCAGAAAGGGCCGTCGGTGGCGAAGTTGGCCAGTGCGGCGGGGTTGTTCGCCATAACCAGCCAGGTGGAGGCGGCCATGAACTCGGCGGAGTCTCGGGCGGGGGTCACGCCGCGCGGAGCGGCCGGGTCTCGGGCGGGTCCGCTTTCGCCGAGAAACGCTGGCTTCTGGAGGACGAGGGAGTGGGCGAGGAGGACCGGGCGGAGGTCGAAGTAACGGTTGGAGATATGGAAAGCGACGATGCCGTCATCGCGCAGCTTGCTGAGGTAGAGCTGGACGGCTTCCTTGGTCAGGAGGTGGACGGGGATGGAGTCCGAGCTGAACGCGTCGAGGACGATGAGTCCGAAGGACTTGTCCGGGGCCTGGGCGATCGAGAGTCGGCCGTCGCCCATGACGATGTCGATCTTGGCTCCACGGGCTTGGGCGCCGGTGATGTAGGTGAAGAGAGCGGGGTCGGTGGCGATGTCGCGGACGGCGGGGTCGATCTCGTAGTAGGTGTACTGGTCTCCCGGACCGGCGTAGGCGGCCATGGCGCCCGAGCCCAGGCCGACGATCGCGACGCGCGTGATCGGTGCTCCGACCCGCGAGGAGTCGGCGATGGATTGCACGACGGCGGGCCACGCCGCGAGCGACCCGGCCGAAAGCGATGGCAGCGCGGGAACGCCGCGGTCGGTCAGGATCCCCGCGCGGGCTGCGTCGAGCAATGCCGCAGTGGGGGGGCCGGCGGCCGCGCGTCGCGCGGGGGTGTTGGCGAGGTGGCGCATGATGTCGCCGACCGGGCCGTTGGGGTGGTAGTACGTGGTGGCGAGCCGCTCGGCGTCGGAGGAGAAGACCGAGCCGTCGGGCCGCTTGCGTTCGAGGGTGCCGAAGAGCTGGGCTCCGTGGAGCGTCGTGCCGTGCATGAGTTTGTGCGCGGCGGGCTTGGTCGGATCGATGCGTCCCTCCGAGCGGGCGGCAACGGTGTAGACATGGTGAACGCCGAAGAAGCTCCGCTTGAGCGCGAGCGTGTCATCGCCGTAAGAGAGCTTGCCGAGGTATTGCCCGGCCATCGCGACGGCGAGGAACGGGAGAGCGGAGACGACGGGCCTGCGGATGAGCAGAGCGAGCGTGAGGCAGAGGCTCATCGCGAGAATCGCCCGCGTTCCTTCGACGTAGATTGTTCGCACGCCCATCGAGGTGAGGACCGAGGGGAGCACCCAGACCAGCCCGAGAAACGCCGCAGCGGCGAAGAAAGCGATCGCGAAGCCCGCCCGGCTTTCGGAGAACGCGGAAAGCCGCTCGCGAAGGGTCGGCGTCTCGCGTGCCGACAGATCCGTGCGCGTCCAGGGACGGAGCAGGACGCACGCCGCAAGAGCGACGGGGTACTCGAACACCAGCGTGAAGATCAGGGGGGCGATGAGAGCGTTGAAGATGCCGCCCAGAACCCCTCCGAGAGCGACGTAGAAGAAGAACTCGGTCAGCCGTGCCGGGCTCGGGCGATCGTCGGCGAGCCGGCGGTGGCACATGAGCGCCGCGATGAAGAACGTCGCGATGTGGAGGGAGAGGATGGGCACGAAAGGCTTGTTCAGGCCCGTCATCAGCACGATGCCGTCAGCGAAGACAAGGAACAAGGTGATCCATCCGAGCAGCGGCGTCGAGAGGGCGATCCGCGGGGAGAACGCGAGCGTGAACGTGAGGAGGTAGAGGAAGAGGGGGATCACCCACAGAAGCGGGACGGCGGCGAGGTCGGTCGAGATGTGCTGGGTGACGCCGATCATCAGGCTTGACGGCACGGCGGAGAGGGCGATCCACAAGCCGCGCCGCTTCCAGGTGATCGCCTCGGGGGCGGCCTTGGGAGCGTCGGGCAGGATGAGTTGCTGGGCTTGGTTTCGGGCGGCGGAGATGCCGCAGGAGATGAGCAGGATTGCGAGCAGGACGAAGCTCGCGGCCCAGATAAAGGACTGTCCGGCGATGTTGAATGTCGACTCAAGAAGGAACGGGTACCCGAGCAGACCGAGCGAGCTTCCGATGTTGCTTGCCGCGTAGAGGAAGTAGGGGTCGCTCGCGCGCGGGTGGTCGGTCCGCGAGAACCAGCTCTGGAGCAGCGGCCCGGTCGTGCTCACCACGAAGAACGGCAAGCCGACCGTCACGGCGATGGTCTGGATGAGCCAGAGCGTCAGAGCGATCGTCGATTCGGTGGGTGGCGGGGAGGAGGGCTGGGCGAAAGGAAGCGCCGCGATGGTCACGAGGGCCAGTGTGGAGTGGATGCCGACCTGGACCTTGAGCGAGAAACGCGTCGTGAGCACGTGGGAGTAGAGGTAGCCCGCGAGAAGCGCCGCTTGGAACGACACCATGCAGGTGTTCCAGACGGCCGAGCTTCCGCCGGCGAGCGGCAGGAGCATCTTGCCGACCATGGGCTGGACGAGGAAGAGAAGCGTGGCGGAAAGGAAAATGGTGGCTGCGAACAGCGGCATGCGGGACTCCGGCGGGAAGCCAGAGTCTAACGGGTGTGGGCCGCGAGGGATTTGCGTCGGCGGGACCCGCAGTTGGGGCAGGCGACCCCCGGCGGCAGATCCATGTGGACGGCGTGGCAGACGACGCACTCGGCGGGGCCGCTGGCGTCATGAATAGCTTTGAGCGCCGCGACGGACGCGAAGCCCGGCGGGATGTGGCCGCCGCATTCCGGACAGCGGCACCCTTCGATCCCCTCACCGGGATAGCCGCAGTCCGGGCAGGAGCCGTCGAGTTTGGTGAACCAGGGCCGCGTGGGCGGCGAGGTGGCGTGGCTCAGGTCTCGGACAAAGAGCGGGAACGCCAGTGTGCCGATTGAGCCGACGGCGATGACCGCCATCGCGAAGATGTGCCAGGAGTAGCTTTGGAACGCGGCGAGAGCGATCAATCCGACAACGGCGAGCGTCGCCAGAAGGATCAGAATCGGGTTCCACCAGCGGCGGTCCACGCCCGTATGGTACGCGCGATGAGTCAGCCGCCCGCCAACGTTCTGGGACCGCACGGGGAGCCCCTTTCGGGTTCCGTTTCGGGCCCCGCCCGCCGCCGCTTGGACGCGGTTTTCTGCGATATCGACGGATGTCTGGGGCCTGAATCGCACGAGCCGATGGATGCCCACGCTCTGGCCCGTCTGGCCGATCACAACCGGCGGGCGCAAGCGTCGGGAGACGTGCCGGTGGTGACGCTTTGCTCCGGCCGCCCGCAGCCGTTCGTCGAGGCTTTGTGCCGGGTGATCGGCAACACGTCGGTGCCGTGCGTCTGCGAGAACGGGGTGTGGGTGTACGACCCGCGTGGGCAGCGATTCCTGCGCGACCCGGCGATCACGGCCGAGCATCTGCGATGGGTGCACGACGCCACGCGGTACATCGAAGCGGAGTGGGCCCCGAGGGGGATTGTGATTCAGCCCGGGAAAGCGGCTTCGATCTCGCTCTGGCATCCTGACGGAGAGACCCTGCGGCGGGCGTGGCCGGTGCTTGAGGAACGGTTCGGGCGCGAGGGCTGGGGCTTTCGCGTTTCGATGACCGTCGCGTGGATCAACTGCGATCTCAAGCACATCGACAAGGGGACGGGGATCGATCGGGTCTTTGCGATGACCGGCCTGACGCGGGAGCGGTGCGCCGGGATCGGAGACAGCTTCAGCGACATGCCGATTCTGGAGCGGGTGGCGGCGTTTGGGTGTCCGGCGAACGCGGACGAAAGGCTGAAAGCCCGCGCGACGAGGGTGTTCCCGGGGCACGAGATCGTCGGCGTGTTCGAGATCCTGGACTGGCTGGAGCGCTGAGGGCCAAACCTACGATGAAGCATGGACCCGGACGATGAAGTCTGTCTGTGCTTTCACGTGACGCTCCGGAAGATCCGCGGTTTTCTGGCGCGGGAGAACCCCCGAGTGGCTTCGCTGATCTCCGAGTGCCTTTCGGCGGGGACTGGTTGCATGTGGTGCGTGCCGTTCCTCAAGCACCTTCACGCGCAGCACGGGGCGGGCGTGGAGCCCGACCTCAAGGTGAGCCCGGAGAAGTACATCGAAGCGCGGGCGTCGTACCGCGAGACCAACCAGCGCGATCCGGAAGTCCTCAAAGAGGCCCGAAACCCGACGGATCCGTGAGGGTTCAATGAAAAAGCCCACGGGTTGAACCCGTGGGCTTCGTGATGTCGCGGGTGTCCAGCTCAGGTGTCGAGCTTGCGGAGGGCCAGGCCGTTCTCGGCCAAGCGTTCGCGGACTTCCTTCAGGCTGGTTGAGCCGAAGTTCTTGACGCCCATGAGCTCCGCTTCGGTGTGGCTGGCGAGGTCGCCGAGGGTCACGATGTTGAGGAGCTGCAGGGCTTTGCGAGCCCGGATGGACATGGGGAGGTCGGCGACGAGCTTGCCGAGAGCGTTCTCCTTGCCGGTGCCCTTGAACTGCTCGACGAGCTGGCGGCGGGCGGCGCGGTGCGCATCCTCGAGGCCCTGGCCGAGCTTGAGGCCGCGGGCGGAGAGCATCTTCTTGATCTCGACGAGGCTGCTGTCGCCGAAGTTCTTGTAGCTCATGAGCTCGGCTTCGGTGATGCGGAGCAGGTCGCCCAGCGTGCGGATGCTCATCTTCTTGAGGCAGGTGCGGGCGCGAACGGAAAGCTCAAAGTCCGTCACGGGGGTATCCATGAGGGCTTTGCGCTTGAAGTGGTCGCGGTCCGGCTCATCCTCGATGACCATGTCCTTGCTCGCCAGGACGTCCTTGACGTAGAGCTGGGCTCGCGGGTGGTTGGAGTTGGTGTCGAGGACCTGGCGGAGGCAGCGCTCGGCGCGGACGTATTCGCCGCGATCTTCGTAGAGGACGGCGAGGTTGATCAGAGCGTTGACCATCGCCGGCGGCTTCTCGGTGCAGCGCTCGTAGGCGGCGATGGCTTCCTCTTCCTCGCCGACGAGGTCGAGGTGGTACGCGAGCTTGAACAGGATGTGGGGGTTCTCCGGGTCGGCGGAGACCGCTTTGCGGAGTTCGGCGATGGCGGTCCAGCGGTCGCCGGCCTGCTCGGCTTTGGTCGCGGCGGCGAGGTGTTTGGCGGCGGCGGCCGCGTCGCGCCGGGTCTCGGTTCCGTTTCCAACACCACCAATGACCGTGTCAAGCGGATCGTGCGTCATCCAAGTCTCCTGAACTGTGCGCGGACCGGTCCCGTGCCCATGGGAAGAGGTCCAAGTGCGCATTCTAGAGGGCTCGTTGAGCCAACTCAAACCGCTCTATCCTTTCAAAATCCAAACAGATCAGGGCGTACGACCGATGTTCGGTTTACTCACGGCGGCGTGATGCCGTCGGTCACGCCGTCGCCAGCGGGGGCGGGCGCGGACCCGGGGAGCAGCTTGATCGTCTTCCAGTGGCCCGCCAGGAAGCGGCCGACCAGGAGCAGGCAGAGGACGATGATGTACGCCGAAGCTGCCATCCAGGCTCCGAGGCTCTCGAGGCCGGGGAACGCGTAAAGCAGGGCAAATCCGCCCCCCACGATGATCACCCAGGATGAAACGATCGTCGCGACTCCGGGGAAGAGCGTGTCGCCCGCGCCGCGGAGGGCCCCGGAGGTCACCATCGCTCCCGCGTCGAAGATCTGGAAGGTCGCCGTCGCGATGAGCATCATCGAACCAAGCCGCACCAACTCCGCCACCTCTTCCGGCGGCGTCCCGTCCTTCACAAAGAGCGCGATGAGCTGGTGGCGGAAGACGACGAAGATCAGGGCGCACAAGCCCATGTACGCGACGGTCCACCGAAGGGCGAGCCAGTAGCGAGCGGCGGCCAGGTCGTGGCGGCCGGCGCCGATGTACTTGCCGACGATCGCCGTGGTCGCGACGGACATGCCGACCGCCGGCATGAACGAAAGGGACATGTACTGGTGGGTGATCCAGCCGGCGGAGGCGTGGGCTTTCCCGTGGTGGCTGACGAGGTAGACCATGAAGAAGCCCCAGCAGATCATCTCGTTGGCGAACATCGCGCCGCCGGGCCAGCCGATCCGCAGGATGTCCCGGATGTGCGGCCAGGAGAGACGCCATGAGGTGCGCGTGCCGTACTGGCGGTTCATCTTGGCCGAGAGGAAGAACGCCAGCGGGATCGAAAGCTCAACACCGGTCGCGATCACCGTGCCCCACGCGGATCCGGCGATGCCCATGCCCCCCTCGAGGCCCACGGTCGCCGAAAGCCACGCCACCATCTCGCCGAACAAGCCCAGGCCGCGGTTGCTCGTGTCCTGGCCGAAGACGAGCATGGCGCTGACGACGAGGTTGACGATATTGGCGAGGATGCCCGCAATCATGACGATGCCGGCTTTGTGAAGGCCGTAGAAGAACTGGCCGAGGGCCCGCGTCGCCATGTTGAGAAAGCAGCCCCAGATCAGGATGCGGCCGTACTCAACGGCGGGGGCGGCTTGGGCCGGGTCCATCGCGGCTTTCTCGAAGATCCACGGGAGGAGCAGGGCGTACGGCTGAAGGAGAAGGGAGAAAGCCGCGGCGATGAAGATGCCGTTCCAGGCGTACGCCGCGCCGCGGCTTGCGTTTCCGGCGCCCATGTTCTGGGAGACGTAGGTGTTGATGACCTGAAGCGTGCCGTACATGAACGCTTGGGGCACCCAGGACGCGAGGCCGCCGTTGCCCTGAGCACCGACCAACTCGGGGTCCAGGCGCGAGACGAGCCACTTGTCGGTGAAGGTCATCGCGGTATACGACGTCATTGTCGCGACGGTGGGGCCGGCGATGGCGAAAAGCTCGCGGAGAGGGGAACGCGCCGGCTGCAAGCTCGGCGGCTGAAGCTCGGCAGGCGGATGAGACGAATCGGGTTGAGGTGAAGACGACACGGACTCGTCCGGCATGCCGCGATGTTAGGAGCGTTGTTGCGGAAGGCTTTCCACTATCGCTCCGCCCGATACCGCTCGACGCAAAGCCTCACCTCGGGCACGAGGATCTCGTCGATGAACCGCTGCGCGATGTCGCGGACTTCGGGCTTATCGATCGAGTCCCAGATGACGAACCGGCGGATGCCGACGGACCACGCGGCTTCCACGCATTCGTGGAACTGTTCGCGGGTGAGCGGTTTGCTCGCGAATTCCTTGGAGGCGTTGTACGGGTGGCGGATGTTGAGGTAGGCGTACCCATCTCGGGCGAGGCGTTCCTGGCCGTAGAGAAGCGTCCAGTGCTCGGTGATCAGGGGCCAGGCGGCGGCTCGTTCGTTCGCTTTGGAAAAGCTTGTGGGGAAGTAGAAGCTTGGGAAGGGGATCCAGGTTCCTTCGAGGGCCTGGCGCTCGGCGGGGAGGTCGGTCTCACGCCAGGCCTTGTACTTGTCCTTGTGCCAGATGGGGAAAGCGGGGTGCATCTCGCCCATGGACCACCAGCCCCAGGCTTTCACGCGGGGGCGGACGGCGCGGGCGCGAGCTTCGGTGATCCGCATGAACTCGGCCATGAGCTCGGCTTGCTTCTTGCCCGGGGCGAGCTTGTCGAGCTGCTGCTTGGCGTGGGCGCCGAGGTGGAAGGTGTCGCTTTTGAGCGGCCAGCGTTCGACATCGAGCACGACGGTGCCTTCGAAGTTCGCCGGGACGAAGGTGCCGATCCACCGGTCGACGGAATTGAGGTGTCGCTGCAGGTTGTCGGGCTGCATCTGCTCGGCGACGGTGTCCTTCCAGATGGGGCCGTAGTCCTTGCCGGTGCGCGGGTTGGTGCGCTCTTCGAGGCCGTCCTTGGGCCGCCACTCGTAGACGATGGCGACCTTGCCGGTGTAGATCGGGAGGTCTGACCCCGGCTGCGGGTAGCGGATGGTCGCGCCGAGGCCCTTGGCTCGGGGGAGTTGCTCCTGGACGGAGAGCTGGATGTGGAACTCAAGCGGAGGGCGCGCGGCGGCTTCCTGCGGCGGCCGCACGGCAGGACCGGCGGTAGTGTCGTCCCTGGGCGGGCTCCACGTCCGTCCCGAAGGGTCCGGCGGGTTGATGTCGATGCAACCCGAAAGCGGCGGAAGGAGGGCGGGGGTGAGCAGCATCGCGAACAGGCCGAGCACTTTCATCGGGGACCGTCCTCTCGAATGGTCCATGGTATGGGCCCGGCCCGCCGAGGCCCCCGCACCCACCCTCGCACCCGCACTCGCACCCGCCGGGGCGGTTGGCTTCAGCAGCCAGCCTCGAAGGCAGCGACGAAGTCGTCGTAGTCGAAGAAGTCGACAAAGCCGTCGCCGTTGAAGTCCGCCGTGCCCCCACCGCAGGCCTCGGTCTCAAAGCAGTTGACGTAACCGTCGTAGTCGAAGAAGTCCAGGAACCCGTCGCTGTTGAAATCCGCGCGGCTCTTGCCGCCGAGCGCGTTGAGGCCGGGCGTCGCGACGTGATCGAAATCAAACAGGGCCAGGTTCTCCCACGGTGATCCGAGGCCCGGGAAGGCCGACCACTCGGGAGCCCAGTAGCAGACGCCCATGCCAAGACCACCGGGCACATTCGCGACCAACGCCGACACGTCGCGGAGGTACGCCGCTTGGCCCGCGGGCGTCGCGGCGTAGCCGTCGAGCAGCTGCGACGCATCGCCGACGAGATTGAACGTCTGGTCCGACCAGCCGAGCGTGAACGGATAGGCTGTCTCCACGATGAACACGGGCTTGCCGTAGCGTGCGGCCATGTCGGTGACCGTGGCCTCCATCGCGGCGAACGAGCCGTGCCACCAGGGGTAGTACGAAAGCCCGACGATATCGAACGAAACTTCCTCAGCCACGACGCGATCAAACCACCAGCGGGCGCCTTCGATGTCGCCGGCGCGATCGATGTGGAGCATGACCTTGGCCGTCGGCGTGTGCTGCCGCACCGCCAGAGCGCACGCTTGCAGCAGACGCCCAAATCGTGGCCAGTTGTTGCCGCCGTCGATTCGGCCCTCGTTCCAGAGCATCCCCGCGGTGATCTCGTTGCCGATCTGCACGATCGCGGGTGGGGATCCCTGGGCCACGAGTTGGTCGAGCACCCCGGCTGTGTACAGGCCGACCTGGTTGACCAACGCGCTAAACTCGAGCGATGCCCACGCGGCGGGCTTGGTCTGCTGACCCGGGTCGGCCCAGGTGTCGGAGTAATGAAAGCTGATCAGAACGGCCAAACCGGCCTCGTGGGCACGGCGGGCCATCGCAAGCGTCTGAGCTGTATCGCAGAAACCAGCGGGCGGATCCACCCACACGCGCAGCCGAACCATGTTGATCCCCGCGTCGCGGAAGATCAGCATCGGATCACGTGCTCCACCGCCCGACCCACCGCCCGACCCGCCTCCGTCGGCCCAAGTGCCGCCGACCGCTTCGATCAAGGGCACAAGCGAACAGTCAACCGCTCGATACTCAGGCCCGCTGCACGATTGCCCGATCGCGCAAGCATGCAACCCGCCAAGAGCGAGTGCCGCACCAAACCAACCGAATCGACCCGCATTCATCGTTTATCCTTCCCGAACGCTCGATCGTCAACGCGAGAGGCGATCCGGCTCAACACCCTGTCTCGAATGCGACGACGAAGGCGTCGTAGTCGAAGAAGTCGACGAAGTCGTCACCGTTGAAGTCGGCGGTGCCCCCACCGCCCCCACCACAGGCTCCGGTCTCGAAGCAGTTCACGTAATCGTCGTAGTCGAAGAAGTCGAGGAACCCGTCGCAGTTGAAGTCGGCGGCGCAGATCGTGAGCGTGGCGGCATCGCTGGTCACGCTGCCGCAGGCGTTGGTCACGATGCAGTCGTAGCTCGCCTCGTCGGCGGGGCCGACGTTGGTGAGCACCAGGGTGGCAGTGGCGGCGGAGGGATTGGTGAGGGGGTCGATCGGATTGCCCTCTTTCCTCCATGCGTATGTGAACGGTCCAACTCCGAAGGGAGAGACAGCGAAGTTCGCAGTGCCGTTCGGACAAACTGAAGCGTTCAGGACCGACAGGGTCAGGTCTCGCATTGCGATCAGTTCGATCTCGCACGGCGTCAGAGCTTGATTGAAGAACCGAACCTCGTCGATTACACCCCTGAATTGTTCAAGACTTGGAATCGTGGGGTCACCGCCGATTCTGAGCGAGTTGACAACGTCAAAGAAGTTGGCAGCGAGCGGTCCAGTCACCACGCGAACGCCGTCGATATACAATGACACTACGGAAGCATCGTAAACCGCCGCAACGGCATGAAATCTCCCGACGACGATCGGGTTGGGGTCGGCCGCCCCGTCGGTGCTCACGACTCCGCCCGGGCCCGGCGATCCGTAGCCCTGTCGACCAAATGACAGAGAGGTCGTTGGTCGCCCATCCGTCGGTCGTACGTAAAAGATAAAGCCACCCGCACCATGAGAGATGAAGGTGCCGTACATGCTGTTGGGCTCCGCGCGAATCAATGCGGTGAGAGCCATCGGCTGGTACAAGTGGAGAAACGAGGTGTTGCCCAACGACACTCGACCGTCGCGCACCAAGAGGCCATGGCCATTGGGTGAGGGTGCGAAGCTTACCGGCCCCTCTGCGACGCCGTTGATCGCAAGAGGACCGGAATCGACCAGCGACCCTTCGAACTGATACCACGCAACGGGCTGAGGCTGAGCGAACGCCGCCGCGGCACCGCACGTCACGGCGAGGGCGCCAATCGTCACGCCGATCGCTCCAAAGCCCTCGCCGATCGCTCCCGCCGCGCGGACAAAGCTTGCCGAGCTCGCGTGCGAACACCCCAAGTTCTGCGTGGTCATTCTGATCTCCCTCGATCGCGAACCGGTCGGGCCGATTGGTCAAGCCCGCGTGTCCGAAGCGGTGCAAACACGTTGCACGCTCGCGGCCGGAGAAGGGTACTGCACCCCGAACCGTGCCGCCAGAGAGTCGTCCGCCGATGGCGGTGAAATCGCACAGGGAACCGCACGGTGGCCGTTCGACTCGGGGCAGTTATCGGGCGGGTTCAGCGTTGGTCAGTGCTGGTGGCGTCAGCTGATTCGCGCGTGGCCCGCGCCCGGGGGGGGCGAAGGGGTGACGGTCAGCGGGCTTTCGCTGGCGGCTTATGGAAATGGCTACGTGGCCAAGGAAAGGCATCCAAAGAAAGGGCCCCGATCATTGATCGGGGCCCTTCTTCATTTTGCCGTGTGGCCATGCGGCCGCTTCTGCCTCAGCAGCCCGACTCGAACGCCGCGACGAAGTCGTCGTAGTCGAAGAAATCGACAAACTCGTCACCGTTGAAGTCCGCCGTGCGGTCACCGCAGGTTCCGGTCTCAAAGCAGTTCACGTAATCGTCGTAGTCGAAGAAGTCGAGGAATCCGTCGCCGTTGAAATCGGCGGGGCAGCCCCCGGCGACAGGCGTGAGCACCCAGAGGAAGTTGCAGTCGGTGAAACTGCCCTGGTTGCTCAGGAAGAGGCGGCCCGAAGCGGCGTCGGCCGTCAGCGACTCGAGCGCAAGCCCGCCGGGGCAGCCGGCCACATCAAGCTTGGGGGTGCCGAACGCGGTGCCATCGACCGTCAGCACCTCGGTCGCGAGCAGTTCGCCCGTGACGCTGAAGGCTTGGAGAGCGGGGAAATTGTCGTCAAAGCAAACCAGGACCACACCCTCGGGACGCCGCAGCACGCTCGGGAGCGCCGGCGAGTCCGCCACGTAGGCGAGCCCCTTGGCGACCGCGCCGACCGGGCCGCCGGGGACCGCGCCGCCCACCGGGAACGAGCCCACGAACTGGCCCGTGACGGCGTTCCATCGCTCAAGCCCCTCGGTGTCCTGGTTGGCGACGAAGATCTCACCGCCGTTGACCGGCACGTATGTGAGGTCCTCCGCGTTGGTGTTGAGGCCCGAGATGTTCATCGCGCAGGTCGCGGGGCTTGAGAGACAGTCAGAACCGTTCGGAAACGGCAGTTGGTTCCCTTCGGACCCCGCTTGATAGCTGTACGCGTAGAGCCAACCGTCGCCGAGGCTTGCGATGATGTTGCCGCCCGCACCCAGGCCGGTCGAGCCGGTGTTGAGGGAGATTCCGGTGGGGTTGAGGTCGTAGGGGAAGCTCGCCAGATCGTGGCTCAGGATGGTGCGCACGGCCTGGAACCCGACCACGACGCCCGATTCATAGCGGAGGGTCGCTTCGACGATCCAGTTCTCCGGCATGCCGAACCCCGCGTCGCTGATGTCGTCCGCGCTCATGAGAATCCGGTCGCCGCCCGTGTAGACGATGCCCTCGGACTCGATGAAGGGGACCGAGGGGTCCTGCGGGAACGGGATGTTGGGGAGCTGAATCTCCGCCGAGTAGTTGATCCTCGCGACGGAGTATTCCTGCCCGAACAGCGTAATGGTGTTCTGGGCGATGGCCGTCGTGGGAAGCACGCCGGCGGCGAGCACGATGAGAAGGGTTGAACGCATGGACAGTCTCCGGAGAAACGAGGTGACGGATCAGGACGCTACCAGTTGAGCCCGACATGGGTGAGCCAGCCGCCGTAGATCTGCCCCTCAAGATCGTCGTAGACGCGAACGGACCAGCCGTTCTCGAGTGTCTGAGGGGTCGAATCAAACAGCCCATCGCGACGCCCAAGGTCGTTGAGGAGCCGAACGCTCCCGTCGACGAAACCCATGTTGGCGTAAATCTTGTCGTGACGGATCTGGCCGGTTGTGATCTTCGAGCCGCGCCCGTGAGCGACGCCGAAATCGAGATAGATCTGGCGGCCGCTGACGTTCCCGCCGCCGGGGCGGCGGGCGAGCGAGGGACCGTCGCTTGCGGACTTCGCGCCCACAAACTCCTGGCCGTCGATCACCAGCGAGTTGTTGCTGTCGAGTTCCTCGGCTTTGGTGTCCCCGATCATCGGGATCAGCGAGTTGGGCGCATTGACGGTCGCGATATCGCGAAGCGGGCCCTTGGTGAACCGGCGGTCCTTGCTCTCGGCGAGCGGAGCCGTGGTCTTGGGATCCGTGTACGCCATGTACCACGACTGGGTGTAGTTCGTGTTGTAGCCCTTGGCGATGAGTTCCTGCTGCTCTTCCATGCTGATCTGCCGCCAGGCGTCGGCACCCCGGACCTTGGTCTCGTTCCAGACCTCCGAGCCTCGCGCCGGCGAAGTGGGGCAGAGGACCTTGCCGGGGACGGCGTACCCGCCGTTGACCATGTCCGCGACCCAGCCGGAGGTGTCGAGCGCACCCCAACTGCGGAATCGGCGGTTGTCCCACCCGCCGCTGGAGTAGTAGCCCTTGTTCTCAAGGGAGTATGACGCGGCACCGACGACCATCTGCCGGATGTTGCTCGAACATTTCGTCGTGCGCGCGACGTCGCGTGCCGCGGCCAAGGAAGGCAGAAGCAATCCGATGAGCAACGCGATGATCGCGATGACCACCAGAAGTTCAATCAGCGTGAATGCATGCCGAGATAGGCGGATCGTGCGCATTGATGGGCGTATTGTCAGGTGCGTTACACTCGCGATCCGACTCGTCAGCATGAATGATTAGTTAAGAGATAGTGAAGGAGGCTCCGTGTTGCTTTCCATCCTGTTCCTCGCCCAGATTCTCGTGGACCCGCTTCCGACCGTCGAGTGCATCGCCGAGACATCGCCGATGATCTTCGAGGGTGACGCCGCGGACGACAGCGCCGTGTGGAGGAGCCCGGCGGATCCCGGGGCGAGTTTGATCATTGCGACCAATAAAAAAGACGGGTTGGTCGTGTACGACTTGAAGGGGGTGCCGGTGCAGACGCTGAGCGACGGCCGCATGAACAACGTTGATGCGATCGAGCTGCCTTCGGGAGCGTCGTTGATTGTCGCGACCAACCGCACCGATAACTCGATCTGGTGCTACACCGTCGATCCGGCTTCACGACAACTCCAGCGTGCGCCCGGCGGGATCATTCCGACCGGCTTGGACGAGGTCTATGGACTCTGCGCGTTTGCCGATCCCGCGACTGGAACCCCGTTCGTCGTGGTGGGGAGCAAAGCGGGTGTGGTCCGGATTTACAGGCTTGATCTGACCGCGCCGAGCCTTCGTGCGTCGATGGTTCGCGAGTTCGCGGTCGGTGGTCAGATCGAGGGCATGGTCGCGGACACCCACCACCAGGCTCTCTACATCGGCGAGGAACTTGTCGGGCTCTGGCGTTACAGCCTCGACCCGGCGCATGAGCCGCAGCGACGGCTTGTCGATGTCGTCGCCGCGAGCGAAGGTGGGATCAGTGGTGGCCTCGCTCCGGACGTTGAGGGAGTGACTCTGTACGACGCGGGGGGCGGCGAAGGCTGGATCGTCGTGTCTTGTCAGGGAGAGGACCGGTACGCGACGTTTGATCGGCGCACCCTGCGCCCAACCGGCTCGTTCAAGCTGTCTTTCCCTCGGTCGGGCGGCAAGGCCGACCCTGTCACGCACACCGACGGAATCATGGTCCTCTCGGCACCGCTCGGACCTCGCTATCCCAAGGGCATCTTCATTGCGCAGGACGACAACGACGGCGTTAATCAGAACTTTAAAGTAGCGAGTTGGGCCGACATTGCGGACAGCCTGAATCTCAAGGCCCCGGCCGCGGAAGTCAAACCACCCAAGCAGCCATCTTAGTTTGACCGAGTCCTAACGGTCAGGAATGAGCTTCTCTCTATAGTTTCCCGAGAGACACTGCTGTAATCTGGGGTGTACGCGTCATCCCACAGCATGGTATTCAATCAGGAGTGAGACGATGAAGACGATCCTGTCCGTGTTGGTCGGTGTGGGTCTTGCCGGGGCTGCCCAGGCTGGTGTTGTGAGCGGCACCGGAACGCTGAGCCTGTACGGCTCGAACTACGGCGTGACGAGCTGGAACATTCGGAGCGACGCAACGGGCAACCCGGCCCACGTCTTCGGCGCCGAAGGCATGACGTTCCACAACGGCACGCTCTACGTCTCCCACGACCACGACGCCAACCGCGCCGCCGGACGCTTGGTGCGCTACACCCCGGGTGCCGCGGGCGACCTGAGCGCCTTCAACACCATCCAGATGGGCAACGGCCCCGCCGGCCTCTGGGGCCCCGAAGGCATCACCATCAACACCTCGGGCTCGGGCTACGGCTCCTTCGCTCCCGGAGCGAGCGTTCGCGTGACCGGCATCGAGACGCGCGGCGCCGATTCCTTCGGCATCTTTGACACGGGCGCTCCCGGGTCCAACATGATCACCCCTGTCAGCGCTTCTCCCGCTCTGGACGATATCGCCTGGGTGGGCTCGCTCTCGGCGTTCGTCGGGGTTGAGGACGGCTCGGGCGACACCTCATTCCTCCGCTACTTCGATGCCAACACGATGGCTGTTCAGTCCTCTTCGTTCCAGGTGATCGACGGTGCCAAGGGCATCGCGGTGGTTTCGGCGGCTTTCGCTCAGGCTCTCACCGGGCAGACGGTCGCGACGGCCCAGGCCTTCCTCGTCGTCGGCGAGTTCGACGGCTTCGCGTTCTACGACACCAACGGCGCGTCGATCGGTCTTGCCCAGGTCCTCAACGCCTACGCCCCGATCAATGAACTTGAGTCGGTCGCGGTCGATGAAGCCAACAACCTGATTTTCCTCGGCGACGAAGCGGGTACCTCGATCCACGTCGTCCAGGTCCCCGCCCCCGCGGGCTTCGCTCTTCTCGGTCTCGGCGCTCTGGTGGCCCGCCGCCGCCGCTGATCTGCCCGAAGCTGACTTTTCAAACCCAAAGCCCCGGCGGTCCTTCTCGGCCGTCGGGGCTTTTTGCCATCGGTATCGAACAAGTGCATCGACGTTGGTGCGCGTTCCGCGAAGGGCGGGATGAGCGCCTTCGTGTCCGAGCAGCTCAGCACCCCGTCTCAAAGGCCAGCACGAACTCGTCGTAGTCGAAGAAGTCGACGAAGCCGTCGCCGTTGAAGTCCGGCGAGCCCAACCCACAGGACCCGGTCTCGAAGCAGGCGACATACTCGTCGTAGTCGAAGAAATCGAGGAACCCGTCATCGTTGAAGTCGGCGGGGCAGTAGACGGCGATGAGCGACTCTACCCCAATGCCCGCGACTCCGGTCGTGCGCTCGATGATGTGCCAGCGCGGAGGCGTGATGATCGTGGCGAAGGAGCCCAGGAGTTGGCCTCCACCGGCGGAGTTGCCGCTGCACTGGATGAGCGTGTGCTCTTCGCCGTTGATGGGCGTGTGGGCCGGGTTGACGCGGAGTTCGAGGGTTCCGCCGAGCGTGATGTCGCTCTCGTCGATGAAGGGCGGGGTGGGCATGGTTGTGGAGAAGGTTCGGATCAGATCGGATGAGCCAACGCCGAGGATATCGAGTTGGATCCGGGAGTTTGGGCCGAGCGAGGCATCCCCTTCGAGCCGGATGATTCCCCCGATGCCGGTGCCGTGAGGACTGAGTGACCCGGAGACCAGCACCACCGAGTCAGAGTCGGTGGCAAGGGTGCCGGTGCCGGAAACGGTGCCTACGACGGCCAGTCCTGTGGCGCAGCGAACCGACGGAGTGCCCGAACTAGAAGCGGGGAACGTGACGAAGCCGACGGACGCCTGAGAGGAATCGTTGAGCGTGACGTCGAAGTCTCCGTTGATGGTGAGGCTACAGAAGTTCCCGTTGAACCCGATGTTGCTGGCGGCACTCCCCATGGTGAGGTCGCCGGTGGCGGTGATGACCGACCCGGCGAGGGCCGTGATGGGCGTGGAGTTGGAGAAGGTGCCCGAGCCGGTGAACCCGCCGCCGCTCGCGAAGGTGATAGTTGTGCCAGAGATTCCCTGACCGACGCTGGTGAGGACTTTGGTGAAGGTGAGCCCCGAGCCTTGGGAGACAATGAAGCCGCCGTTGCTGATCCGGATATCGACCGTGCCATCGCCCGAAAGCGTCTTTCCGAACGCTACGCCTGCGACGCCTTCGCCCGAGATAAGGCCGCCGGCCCCGAGGTGAGCGTTGTCGAGTTGCGCGGATCCCACGGTAAGGTCATGATCTCCGATCTCCAGGAAGCCGGCGTTGGAGAGGAACCCGCCCAGTCCATCGCGCGGAATGATGGTCATGTCACCCGTCAGTTCGACGGTGGCGTTTGGGTTGTTGACGTACAGACTCCCCGAGAGGAGACCGTTCATCGAGTAACCGGCGCCTTCGAGGAAGAGCCCGTTGCACACGATCGTCCCGCCGGCCAGATTGAACGCCGCGCCGTTCTTCACACGCACATGTCCGTCACAGTTGAGCTCGCCGCCCTGCTCTACCGAGAGCGAGTCGCCCGACCCCCAAACGTTGACGCTGGTGGTGTTCGAGCCGCCGGAGATGACATTGACGGTGCTGCCCGGGATTTCGGTGCCGCCGATGGTGACGGTGCCCGTTCCGAAGGCCGCCGCGGCCGTGCCACCGATGGCGAGAGAGCCGTTGATGTCCCAAACAGAAGTTCCGTGGTGGATGGTGGCAGAACCGACGCCCGTGGCGGTGCGGCCGAGGTTCACCGACCCGGAGGTCATGTGGCCGTTGCTCCGGATGTTGAGAGACCCTTCGCCTGCGTCGCCGATGACAAGGAATCGCGCGGCGGGCAAGGTGGCAGTGCTGCCCGTGCCGGTCACTTGCAGTTGGCCATCGCTCCCGGCGATGTTGCCGAGAATGATGTCACCCGCTGAGATGGTCAGACGCGAGCCGGAGAAGACATTGAACGTCGCTCGGGTCGTGTTGCCGACGATCAAGGCCTCGAAAGGAGCGACAGCGTTCGAAAGGGTGCAAGTAGCCCCGTTGGCAAGAGCGATGATCGGGAGGTCGCCGGCGTCGCCATTGAGCGTCAGCACATCGTTGCGAACTTGGAGTGAGCCGCCGTCAATCTGGAGTACGCCGCCGAGGAGATTGAGAAACCCGCCCGAATCTGACGCGATGAGAGAGCCGGTGGTGAAGAAGCCCCCCTCGTTGACGGTGAGCGTGCCCGAGCCGACGCCCGCGGGGTCGCCGATCCGTGTGGTGCCCAGGACGGTGACGATGCCGCCGTCGTTGACGGTGAACGTGGAGGAGCCGCCGCTGAGCCCGGCGCCGGGGTTGTCGCCAAGGTGGAGGGAGGTGGCGATGTTGATCTGGGAATTGGCGTTGAGGATGCCGCCGATGCCGCCGACGTTGACGGCACCGTTGGAGCCAGGATTGAGCCCGACGAACATCTCGTCAGCGTTCACGCGTGCGCCGGCGAGGACGTTGAAGAACCCATCCCCGAGCGAGCCCACGGTGATGTCCTTGCCCGATCCTGTCAAGTCGAGCAGCGACGGAGGCACGGGAATGGGGAGGCCACCCGTCCCGGTCACGGTGACGGTTCCGATGCCCGTTGCGGCTGAGCCGACGATGAAGTTGTCAGCGGGCACGACCGACGCCCCGTCTCTGATGGTGAGCGTGCCGGTGCCCGCGCTGCCGACGATGATGTCAGACCCCGCAGCGGTCGTGTCGAGTAGCGATCCTTCGTTGTCGACGGTGAGCGTCCCGGTGGCCCCGCTGGCGTTGCCGATGGTCAGGCCCGCGCCCGCGTGGAGCGTGCCAGCGGTGAGGAGCGTGGTCGCCGAATCGCCCGAGACGTCGCCGATGCGGACAAAGCTGCTGGTGGTGTGAGGCGAGGACATGTCGAGCGTGACGGTGCCGCGCTTGAACGTGTGCGAGGTGGACTGCGAGACCGCGCCAGAGAACGTGACGGTGTAGGTGTTGGCGAGATTCCAGACGAGCGAGTTGCCCGCTCCGGGAATCTGGGCCGGGTTCCAGTTTCCCGCGGTGACGGCGGCCCCGCCCGCAGCGTTGAGCCAGTTCAGCGTCTGCCCGTAGGCCGACCCGCCGATCGCCGCTGCTGAGCCAGCCGCCAGAACCAATCCAAGTGACAACGAGCGGCCCGTGCTGATGGTGCGCATCGACGACTCCCTGCCGCGTGGGCGGCGAAAAACAAGGTGACGCCGGCCTGGCCTCTCGAGGTCGGACCGACATCCTCCCATGGATTCGCACCGTCCGATGCTTGCAAGGCTCACGAAAATCGAGACAATCCGATCCCGGACCATCGGCGTTCTTTGCTAGGCCCAGTACCGCCCTTGACCGGGACGGATCAGCACCCCGCCTCGAACCCCGCGACGAAGTCGTCGTAGTCGAAGAAGTCGACGAACCCGTCGCCGTTGAAGTCCGCCGTGCCGTCGCTACAGGTTCCGGTTTCGAAGCAGTTCACGTAATCGTCGTAGTCGAAGAAGTCGAGGAACCCATCGCAGTTAAAGTCGGCCGGGCAGACCGAGAGCGTGGCCGGCTGCGAGACCAGCGATCCGCACGCGTCGAAGATGGTGCAGCGGACCGCGCCCACCGCGGCAAGGGAGTCGCCCGAACCGGCTCGGCGGAGCGTGAGGCTTTGCGATGCCGCGCCCAGCGCGATGAACCGTTGTCCCGGGCCGCCGCCGTTCTCGCCCTCGACCAGGTCCTGCCACGATTCCGGTGCGTTCGAGGGCGTCCATTGCCACCGGTAGGCGAAGGGCCCCTGGCCGGTCGCCGCGACCGCGAAGCTCGCGGGCCCGGCATCGCAGGCCGTGACGGGCGCGGGCTGGGAAGCGATGGAGGCTTCGCACGCGCCTTCGACGACGAGATGATCGATCGCCCACCACCAGTTGTTGCCGGCGTCGAGGAGCGCGAACTCCAGGGTCATGGTCTGGGCACCCGGCGGGTTGGGCACGCCGAGGCTCACGGACTCGTTGGTCGCGTCGGGCTTGAAGTTGGGGCCGGCGGCGGAGCGCCAGTCCAGAAGCGTCACGGCCGGTCCGCCGTCGAACCTCGCGGTGAGCAGGGCTCGCTGCAAGCCTTCCTGACGCCAGCTCGAGTCGAATCGGACGCGGACCGAACCGGGAGCCACCCCGAGCAGCGAGACCGCCGGGGTGGAAAGCCGCGCGTTGTAGGGCCCGAGATTGCTCGGCGTGCCGCGGTCGTCCCACTCGTCCGGATCCGCGACGGCGACGGCTCCGACGCCACGGGTGAACTGTGATCGGTTCTGGTCGGCCGCGATGGAGACCCACCAGTCCTTGCGCGTGATCGCCCAGCCTTCCCACTCGGTGACGCCGACGGCGGGGTTGTTCACGCCGGGCACGCCGCTGTCATCCACCGTCCAGCCCAGCGGGGGTGTCCCGCTCCACACCCCTTGGGCGGGTGCTTCGTTGACACTCGGTCCCAGCGGCACGGACTCGAAATCCTCGCTGAGAAGCGTGCGCCGGACCGTGCATCGAACAGGCTCGGAGGGGCTTGAGCCCATGTCGAGACCGACGGGGACGCCATCCCATCCCCACGCCGGATCGGGCTGAACTCCTAGGAATCGCAGGACGGTGGGAGCGACGTCGGCGAGCGTGATGGTGCCGGGGATCACCGTGCCCGCGGCGGTCGATGCGCCCGAGACGACCATGAAGACGTTGCGATGCTCGGGGATGTTCTGGCCGTGGGAGGTGCCGCTTCCGCCGTGGTCGGTCGTGACGAGTATCAGCCAATCTTCTGAGGCGTACGTGGGGCGCGACTCGATCGCATCCACAATGATCCCGATTCGCGCATCGGTCTGTTCGATCGCGGCGATGTACGAGGGATTCGCCGGAGAGAAGCCAGAAGCGTGCCCGGCGTAGTCGACGTCGTCGAAATGGACGAAGATGAGGTCGGTCGTGTCGGCGGCGAGCAGCGCCCGGCAGGCGTCGCGCACGCCGTCGTCGGTCGCTACGGACTGGATGACGTCCGCCGCGCCCAGCAGAATGTTGTTGTTGATCGGGGCCCAGTGTGCGATGGAAGCGGTCCGGATATCCGCGCACGCCCCCTGCGTCTGGCCCGTTCCACGAAGCCGCGCGAAGAAGTGCGGATACGTCGCCAGCGCGTTGGGGATGAACGAGTTGCTTGTGACCAGATGCTTGTTGCGGTGCACCCCGGTTAGAACCGTCGACCAGCAGGGGCCGCTGATGGTGATGTCCTCGGCGAGACAGGACCAACTCGCAGCACCGTCGGCGATAAGGCCGTCAATCGCCGGCGTGTTTGCGGCTCGCAGGGCGTCGGGACGCACGCCGTCGACCCCGATCACCAGAGCTTTGCGGTGGATCGGCTGGGCGAAAGCCTGTTGTTCCGCCACGAGAGGAGATGTCATCAGCACGACCGCGCAAAGAAATCGCTTCATCGAGAGGCCCTCAGAATCACCGCGAAGCGGACATTGGCCACGCTTAACCGGCGAGGTACCCAGCATAATCGGTGCGACGATGGCCCGCGCCCGGCACGCCGAGGACGCGGCGATCTCGCTGAAGGATTCGTGAAATCTTCATCGAAAGCCGAGGTCCAGCGAGGTTCTCGGCCCGGCGGCGATCAGCACCCAGCTTCGTACGCGAACACGAAGTCGTCGTAGTCGAAGAAGTCCAGGAATCCGTCCCGGTTGAAGTCGCACGTCGGCGACCCGACTTCGAATCCGGCGACGAACTCGTCGTAGTCGAAGAAGTCCAGGAACCCGTCGCGGTTGAAATCCGCGCGGCAGACGAAGGACCGGACGTACGACTCGTACGGGCCAATCGCGGCCGAAAGCGTCTCCGAGCCGCCGTACGCGATCCCCGCGGCTTCCAGGATCTCGCGGTCGGTGAACATCGTGAACCCCGTACCCCAGCCCACGTTCAGTGCCGTCATCATCAGGTTCGCGAAAGCGCCCTGAAGCGTCGTGTGAGGATGGGCGCCGTCGTCGACAAACCCGGCGAGCGGATCCGTGTTCGACGCCGTGTCGCGGCGCGTCACCCCGATCGTGACGCCGCCGATCACCAGCGTCTGGCGGATCGACGCGTGCGTGCCGAGAATCGTCGTTCCCATCGCCGCGAGGTCGACGAGCACGACGTCCTGCTCATCGGCGATGCGGGCGATCCCCTGATTGACGCGGGCGACGGCGTTCGCAACCCGCTGCCGGTTGCCGGCGTTGCCAAAGAACTGTCGCGACGCCGGGACCATCCCGAAGTCGAGCACGTTGCAGAGGACGACCTCCGCCCCGGCTTGGCGAAGTGTCGTGACCGTGTTTTCGATGTTGGCGATGCTCGCGTTGACGTAGTTGGTGATGCGCGACGCGGACCAGAGGTTGAAGTAGATGTTGAAGTACGCGTCGGACGTGGGGGAGAAGTCGTTGGCGCCGATGGCGACAACGATGTGCGTCACGCCTCCGGCTCCGACAAGGCTCGCGACGCGGGTGTGCTGGCCGGTGGTGAGGGCGTCGGTGCTGTCCGCGCCGTAGCGGGCGAAGTTGGCTTGGTACCCGGTGCGGCGCGGCTCGCCCCAGGTGCCGCCGGGACGGCCGGCTTCGAGAGCGGTGGGGCCCATATCGACGTTCCGCTCATCAACGACGAGCATGGTCCAGTTGCGGGCGTAGTCGTACGTCTCCTCGGCATATTCATCGGTCAAGCTGTCGCCGATGGCTCCGAGGATGCCGAGGGGTTGGGCGAGAGTTTGGATCGGAGCACCGATCATGCAGAACGCCGAGACCGCCGCGATGCCGAACCAGTTCCGCGTGTGTGTCGCCGATGTCATCGAGTGCCGCTCCGTACGAATTGAGGGACGATCCGCCGAGTCAGACGAGATTGTAACCGACGGCACACGCAAAGCCTCTTTCTTTTTGATAGCGAAGCGTCAGATCGACGGTCGGGCGATTTCACAGAGCGTAACCGCCAGCTCCATCGCCGCTTTCATGCTCCCCGGGTCGGCGACGCCCTTGCCGTGGACCCCGCCCGCGATGTCGAACGCGGTCCCGTGGTCGGGGCTGGTTCGGATGATCCGCCGGCCCTGCCACGCCAAGCCCACCGTCACGTTCACCGCCCGGTCGAACGCGAGCAGCTTCACCGGGATCAGGCCCTGGTCGTGGTACATCGCGACGACGAGGTCGTACTTCCCGCGAACCGCGGCTCCGAAGACCGTGTCGCCCGGGTGCGGGCCCGAAGCGTCGATCCCAAGCTCGCGAGCGGCTTCGATCGCCGGCTTGATCACCGCGTCATCTTCCGTCCCGAGAACGCCGTTCTCCCCCGCGTGCGGATTGAGGCCACAGACCGCGACGCGCGGCTTCGCAAAGCCAAGGTCCAGGCACGATTCATGTCCGAGCTTGATCGCTTGCGTCACGCGACCGATCGTGAGCATCCCCGGGACACGCGACAGCGGGACGTGCACGGTCGCGAGCATCACGTTGAGCGCGGGGCCGCCTGAGGAGGCGGGCGGAGCGTGGAAGAACATCCCGAAGTCGCCATCGGGAATCCCGAACCCGTGAGCGAGCATCTCGGTGTGCCCGGGGAACTCGCCGTGGCCCGCGAGTTTCCAAGCTTCCTTGCTGATGGGACCGGTGACGATCGCGTCGACGTGGAGCGGATGCTCAGCCGGCAGCTTGGCCATCGCGATCGCGTCGGCGACGCAGAGGAACGACGCGCGGCCGGACTTGGCGTCGGGCTTGGCGGGCGGCTTGTGCGCGATCTCGTGGTAGGCTTCGCGGGTGGTGAAGCTGTCGCGGAGGACGGTGACGCCCGGTTGCGGCGCACGTCCGGAGCCCCAGTCCCCGACCCAGGCGTCGGTCGCGGCGACCGGCGAGCCCGAGAGCCGCAAAGCGGCCTGCCACGCGTTCGCGGGGCCGACGATCCGCCAATCCGCCCGCTTGGCGAGCCCAGATTCCGCGAGCGCCTTCGCGATCACTTCGGGCCCGATCCCGCCCGGATCGCCCATGGTGACCGCGATGCGAGGCAGAAAAGCGGGCTCAGGCATGGGGGATGATATGAACGGCGGCACAACCCACCGCGAACCGATCCCGACTCTGGTCGCCCCCGGGCTTGGACGGGGTTCCGCTTCGTGTTGGCCGCGTCGGGGCTCCCCCCTATACTTCCAGTTCCCGACGAAACGGAGGTTTCGGCCCGTCGGGGGTCTCAAACAGCGGCCGACCTCACGATCCGAGAAGCATTTATGTCCACCAATTCCCCCGAGTCCGCCACGAACGACCTGAACGCCGAGATGGAAGCCGCCATGAATCAGGCGATGAAGGCTCCCGTCCCCGCCAACAAGGCTTCCGGGTCCGCTGCCGCTTCCGGCGCGGGTCCCAAGCCCGGCATCCGCGGCCCGCGGGTGGTTCAGGCCGGCCGCGAACACCGCACCGGCACCGTCGTCTCCGTCGGCGCCTCGGACATCTTCGTGGAGTTCGGCCCCAAGGAACTCGGCATCGTCCCCCGCCTCCAGTACAAGGATGACGAGCTTCCCAAGGTCGGCGACCAGATCGGCGTCGTCATCGACAAGTACGAAGCCTCCGAAAGCCTCTTCGTCTGCTCCAAGCCCGGCTCGGTCCAGAAAGCCGACTGGGAGCTCCTCGAAGCCGGCCAGGTCGTCGAAGCCAAGGTCACCGGCGTCAGCAAGGGCGGCCTCGAGCTCGAGATCGCCAACCACCGCGCCTTCATGCCCGCCAGCCAGGTCTCCGTCGAGCGCATCCCCGACCTCTCCATCTTCGTCGGCGAGCGTCTCAAGTGCGAGATCGTCCGCGTTGAGCGCATGGGTTCGGGCAACATCGTCCTCTCCCGCCGCAACGTCCTCGAGCGTGACCGTAAGGAGCAGGCCGAGGTCATGAAGACCAAGCTCCAGGAAGGCGACACCCTCGAGGGCACCGTCCGCAAGATCATGCCCTTCGGCGTCTTCGTAGACCTCGGCGGCATCGACGGCCTCGTCCACATCTCCGACATCACCTACGACCGCATCGGCTACGGCGAAAAAGCCATCGAGAAGTTCGTCAAGGAAGGCCAGAAGGTCACCGTCCGCGTCCTCAAGATCGACTGGGACAACGACCGCATCGGCCTGGGCCTCAAGCAGCTTTCGACCGACCCGTTCCAGACCGCTTCCGCGAGCATCACCGAGGGCGCCGAGCTCACCGGGCGCGTGACGAAGATCCTCGAGTTCGGCGCGTTCGTCGAGATCTCCGCCGGCGTCGAGGGCCTCGTCCACATCTCCGAGCTTGACTACCGCCGCGTCAACCGCGTCGAGGACGTCATCAAGGTCGACGAGATCGTGCAGGTCAAGGTGCTGAAGGTCGAGAAGGACAGCCGCAAGATCAGCCTCTCGATCAAAGCCATGAAGCCCGCCCCGGCCCCCGTCGGTGGCAGCGGCGGTGGTCGCAACAAGAAGGACGGCCCCCCCGGCAAGACCGCCGAGGAAATCATGAAGGAATCCCCCGCTTTCCGCCGCTTGAAGGCTCAGGCGACGCAGAAGGTCACCAAGTTCAAGGGCGGCCTGGGCTAAGCCAGTCGACATTCAATGAGACCAACAGCAACGCCAAGGCTTTCGAAGCCTTGGCGTTGTTCATTGGCGGACGCGGTGCCTCGCCGCCCCCAGTGCGAAGCGATACGCTGGACGATGAAAGCCGCCATCTACACCAAGTTCGGCCCGCCCGAAGTCGTGCGCATCGCAGAGATCGCCGACCCCGTTCCCGGCGAAGCCGATGTGCTGATCCGCGTGCAGGCCACCACGGTGACGACCGGGGACTGGCGGATGCGGGCCAGGATCATGCCCGCGCCGGTGTTCACGCTGATCGCCCCGCTGGCTCTCGGTATCTTCGGTCCTCGCAAGCAGGTGCTCGGCACGGAGTGTGCCGGCGTCGTCGAGGCTGTCGGCGCGAAGGTCACGACGTTCAAGCCCGGCGATCGTGTCGTAGCGGCGGTGGGGATGAAGATGGGGGCTCACGCCGAGTTGGTGTGCGTCCGCGAAGACGCCGCGATCGTGAAGATGCCCGCGACCCTGTCATACGAAGAGGCGGTGGCGATCCCGTTCGGTGGCTTGGTCGCGCTGCACTGTTTGCGTGACCTGGCCAATCTCCAGCCCGGTCTGCGGCTGCTCGTCATCGGCGCGTCGGGCTCCATCGGCGTCGCCGCGGTGCAGCTGGGCAAGCACATGGGTGCGCACGTGACCGGCGTCTGCAGCACCGCGAACATCGAGCGCGTCCGAGCGCTCGGGGCCTCGGCGGTGATCGACCGGACGACGCAGGACTACACGCGTGGTCCGGAGACCTACGACGCCATCCTCGACACCGTGGGCGCGACCTCGTTCGCGAAGTGCAAGGGCGTGCTGGCACCTCGCGGGCAGTTTCTCGCGGTGCTCATGGGGCTCACCGAGTTCTGGCAGATGCTCTGGACGCGATTCGTCGGGAGCCGTCGCGTGCGGGGAGCGATCGTCTCTGAGAAGAAAGCCGACCTTGCGTATCTGATGGGTTTGGTGGAGGAGGGGCACCTCAAGCCGGTCATCGACGGGGTCTACTCCCTGCACGATATCGTGGAAGCACACCGTCGCGTCGACACGGGACGCAAGGTGGGTAGTGTGGTCGTGCGCGTCGGTCCGACGTGAAGCCGGTCGCATGCCGGTGGGAGGCTTATGGCGAGGATCACTCCACGCCGATCGCCCGTCGGATCCATTCGGGGAGCTCCGCCGTGCTTGAAAGCCCTTCAGCGGTCGGCGATTTATCGTCCGTCGGCATCGTGCTGACCTGGGCGAGCGGGATGACGGAGCCTGCGAGTGACACGTCGAGCGCGACCCGGTACTCACCCTCGCCCATGAGCACAGCACGGATGTTCGAAGGGATGGTGTCGGTGGGGGCGTTCTCGTCGCGTATCGGAGGCGTCAGCGAGTACCCGGTGAGGAGCAGGAAGCGGTCGGGCTCAACACGGAACACGAGAAGGGTGTCGAGGCTGTCGTTCTCGATCTCCCACGCGGCATCCGCCGTCGCGGTCACGTCGGTGGCGATCTGGGGCGGGTGCTCGGTCCAATCATCCTTGTCCGATGTGAGCCAGAGCCCGACGAAGATCAGCACCGCGACCGCGCCGCCCACGATCAGCGGGACGGTCCACGCCGCCGAGCCCGAAGTAAGCCACGCGTAAAGCCAACGCACCGCGTACGCCCCCAAAGCCGAGAGGCCCCCGATCGTGAGCGCGAGGATCAAGCTCATCGCGAAGGAGGTCGCACCCGAACCCATGCGCTCGGAGTACGCGTCGAGTTCCGCTTCGGAGTACGGTCGGGTGGCTGTCGTCAGCATACGGGTATTCTAGATGAAACCGACGCCGCACATCCCTGCGCGGTCGGGCGGCTTGCGACGATTGGCAGCCTCACCGAAGGGCGATCCAGCGTTCCAGATCATTCGTGCGGGCCGCCGTCGCCGACGAATTGGGAATGGTCCAGCGCGCGATGGTGGGCGCGGTATACTGGAGAGAGCGGTCCACCCCCGTTGGTCGAATGCGATTTGCCGCCGGGCCGAGGATGGGAGGAATGGAAGGGATGGAGATGACGCTCGCGAGCACGAACGCACGGAGTTCTTCGGCACCGATCGCCGGAGGAACCGGCGATCGGTGGCACGAATCGCCTTCATTGTGCGATCGGTGCCGCCCGCCAGCACCAAGGTGGACACGTTGATGAAAAAGCCACGCGCAGCGTCCGAAGTTCTTTCACAGGAGTGCCAGTGGATTCTGGACGGACGTCTCCTGTCGCGACTCGGGAAGCTCGACGCTGAACCAGCTATTGCATGGGCAAAAAACGACGAGGATGCTTGCCGTTACATGAAATCGGATGACTGGGAGGCCTTTCTTGTTGAAGAAGGCAATTCACTTCGCGATCGGATTCGCAAAGCAGGAAGCTTCTCTGTGTCTGACTATAATTCCGTAGCTGGCACGGCGAAGGATATCATTCAAACCCCGATATTTGAGGCGATTGAATGCGTCAACTCGTCGCATGAAACGCGCAAGATGTTTAAAGATCAAATGAGCTGGGATCTCATTCACATCGTGATGGAGCACGCGTACAACGAGATCGTGCCCCCCGGCTGGTTCACGTTGATCGAGCGTGCCTACATCGCAGGGCATATCGTCTGCGGGCGAGAAGGCATAAACTGCGACGGAAACCTCGTACTGTACTGAATATGTTTCGATGTACGACTCCACCTCGGCCTTCCATCGGACCAATCGCAGAACGATGCTTGATGAAATCTACGAAGACGGCGGGTGTCATGACTGACCTCAGGTCTTCTGGGCCTCGAGGGGCTGGCGTCACGGGCACGAGCGTGATGGAACAATAAACGGGAGTGCCGCGACATCCGCAGGAATCGGATGGTCGTCGCACTCGGCCTCCCGTTCAACCCGTGCCACGACGCTCTCGGCGTTACCGAACCGTTCCGCACTCGGGGCACGCCGTGCCGCCCGCGAGCCCACGGCGGTCATAGCCGCAGTCACCGCAGAGCCTCCTCGCCATGCGGAGCCTCTTCCACGGCGCGAGCCAGCGCATCACCCGTCCGAGCAGCCGCTCCGCCAGAAACAAAGCAATCGCGATCAGGGCCGTATTGGCGATGAATCCGGACCAGATCGGACGGATTGGCAACGTGATTCCCGGCGGCATTCCCGGAATCAGAACACCATCGTCGACGTTTGCCGCTCGCACATGTCCGGGCGGAATCGGCACGAACCAATTCTCCTGTCGAACAACCTTCGACGCGCAGCGAAACGGCACACCGATCCTGATCTCAAGCCGCGTGCGAGCGACGTCGGAGTTTGCTTCGCTGGTCACCAGGCCGCTTGAAGTCCACCGAGCTTTCACCACATGGGTCGTCGCGTCAAACCCCGTGCACGACACGGTCGCGACTCGCGGAGCGGGCCACGGGCCCGAGGGCTCGGGCCAGACACCGACCGGCGACGCCAAGAGCGTCGGCGGGATCTCCCGTGTTCCGCTCGCGACGGCCCGGCCCCACCATACCCAGGCGATGACGATGTTCAACCCCGCCGCGAACAGCAGGATGCAAGCCACCACGATCGCCCGACGAACCCATCGCACGCTCCGAGGGTATCCAACGGCCGGCATGGTTCGTGCGGTGATCTCCTTCCGGCCGACGAACCCGACAGGCGTTTGACGGGACATCCCGGTCACGCGTCTGGCGCGGCGTGTCGACAGACGCGGCGGCGCACCCACCCGATCTCAGATGAAGTCATCGTGCCCCGTTCGCGCCCGCTTTAGGCTCCGCCGCCCGGCGTCGTCCATTCCGACTTCAAGATGACGCGGCCCGCATCATCCGCGGAGATGTACACCGTTCGGCTCGACCGCAGGATGGCAAGCAGAGCCGAAAGCTCCGCCGCGTTGTCGACCTGAATCCGCGTCGCCTGCGGAGCGCCGGGGTCACCGAACTGCACATCAAGAACGCCGCGGTTGTTGGAAGCGTCCCACGCTGAAAAGTAGCTCACGATTCGTTCATAGTTCATCGCATCCTCCGTCGGAAAGCGGGTGGAGTTTCATTTCCCATCATGCTCGATCTGGATGACCTTGTGGGCGACCTGATGCGTCGCGTCCCCAACGATCAGGTCAAAGCTCGAAGTCTCCTTCGCCGCCGTGAAGTTGATCGTGACCTTGCCCGTGCCGCGAAGGTCGTACTTGACGACCTTGAGCTTGTCGTCCGAAGACGCAGGGCGGAGCACAGTGTCGGCGGGGACGAGGGACGTCACCGTGACGCCTTGGATGGTGACCGTAAACGCGTCCGTCGTCGTCCGCGTGATCTGCACGTCGATGGAGCCCTTCCCGTCCTCTTTGACCGTCACCACCGTGGCGGCAGGCTGCACCGTCACCTCTTTGGGAGCCGCGGACGGACGCTGCGAGCTCATGTTGCCCTGCGCCACCTCCCGCCCGATCTGCACCACGCCCTCATAGAACGAGCCCATGTTGTGGTACTCAAGCACATCCGAGATCGCCGCGTCAACCGGATACTCCGCCAGCGGGAGCATGCGCCTCGGATTGATGACCTCGTCCAGGAAGGTCTGGCGACGCGTGACGATCCGATCCACGATCGCCGATCCGAACGCGTTCTGGTAGACGTGCTCGCGAATCTGGTCGCGCGAAGCACTGAAGATCGCCGACAACGCCGTCAGGATGTTCTTCGTGCCCACCGGCGAGACGATCCCCGCGACCGCCGCGGTCGAGGTCGCCGACACGCCGAAAAGCACGTTGATCTCGTTCTCAAGGCCCATGATCGAGCTCAGGTGCGCCGCCGCGATCACGTTCGACTGCCCGATCATGATCGTCTGAAGCCGGTTCCGCGAGGCCGTGTCGAGCTGCGCCGCCGTGTACGCGCTCTCCGTCGATTGAAGCACCGCCAGCGTCGTCAGCCCCTGGGCTTGCGACTCCAGGATCGCGCCGCCGTCCCGGTCCTGCTTGATCCGCTTGAGCTTGCCCGAGAGTTCCTCAAGCGGCGTGTACCCCTTGGGCGGGTCGCCGAAGGGATCAATGTCCCTTGAACTCGCGGGAATCGTCGTGCCGGGCGTGCCTGTCGTGCCGGGCGTGGTGGCCGGCTTCGTCTCCGGCTTGCCCTTCGCCGCCGTGCCCGTGGGCTTGACGATCGATTGATCAGGGAACCGATACTTGTACGGATTGATTCGACCGCTCGAGTCGATGTCGTCAAGATCCTTGTCGTGGCACACCAGCGGCGGAATGCGGTAGATCTTCCCGTGGTCGGTCGCGCCGCACCCGGCGAGGCACAGGACCAGAGCCATGAACGCAACAAGAACTCCATACATTGCTTTGTGTGCCACCGCGCATCTCCACAACCAGGGCGAATTGAGTGTGAACGCGATATCGTACCGGCCACCACGATGGATGACAGCCGGGAGTAGCATCGGTTTTCTCGCGCCCATGGCACAAAACCATGCACGGTCCCGCAGGTCTTGCGCGTGGCGGGTGCGACGCTCCGGGCGACCGCGACGAGACGAAAGAACGCCAAGGCCCCGTGGCCCTGGCGTTTCTCATTAAGGAAATGCTCGTTGTGGATCCGCTTACGCCGCGAGCTTGAACTGCGCCGTCGCGCTCGCCCCGGCCCCGCCGACGCCGAACTGCACGGTGAGCTGCTCGCTCTCGGGCCCGGCGGCCTGTCCCTTGAACCCCTGCACGAGGTAGGTGACCATGTTGGTGCCGAAGGGGACGGTGTCATCGACGAAGGACTTGCTCCCGGTGCCGCCGGCGACGGTGAACGCGCTCTCGCCCGCCAAGCGGCGACGCACGGTGAAGTACGCTCCGCTGCTGGGCGAGCTGTTGGCGCTCTTCCACGTCAGGAGGATGCCGCCCGAGCCGGTGAGACCGACGGAGAAGTTGGTGGGCTGCCCGGGGAGCGGCGCGGGCGAGGGCGGCGCGGGGGGAGGCACCTGCGCGAGGTTGTAGACGTTGGGGTTGTTCGTGACCTCGGCCTGCGTCCTGATCTGGCGGATGATGTCGGCCCCGGCGGAGCGCATGAGGTCGACGGCGTCGTGGAAGGAGTTGGTGGCGGTCTTGGCGGCCATCCTGGCGGCCTGCTGCGCGGTGTACCCGTTGCGAGCGGCTTTGACCTTGAGATCCAAAGCCGTGACGGCCGCGCTACTGGTCCCAATGGCCACAGCCTGTGAAGTCCAGACCGGCACCCAGTTCTCAAACTGCTGAATGGCTTCGATGTCCTTGCTTGAAACAGTCGCCATGAGAAGTCCTCTCCGCGGCCGAGCCGCTCGTTGCTTCGGCATGAAGCAAGTTCCCGAGGGGATCGGCGAGCGCGGGGCGGGACTTCACCCGGAGATGAGAAACACAAAGCAAGTTGTTAAATCACACGCGCCCCGTGACACAACATTGTGCCGGGTGAAGGGGTGGTGAGGGGTGGTGAGGGGTGGTGGTGGGGGGGGCGGGGGCGGGGGCGGTGCCACCCCGGGGCGAGTATGGGGGTCGATACCAAGCCCAACGCGCCCCGCGCGCCAGCGTGGGGTCTCCGATGCCCAGGCGAAAGCGAAGAAGCACAAATCCGAGCCGGGTGCCACGATCATCCCGCTTCGGGATGGTCGTGCATCAGCGTGCATCCTCGATCGAATCCCCATCTCGCGACGCTCGCCCATCCACGACCATCCGGAAGACCGGATGATCGCGGCACCCGGTATTGTCCGGCCGAGGCCATTTACCTGCCGACTTTCTCGCCGTCGATGTAGTTGGTGGTGGAGTGGGGAACGCCCCCGCGATACTCGATCTGCGGGCCGTTCTTCTTGCCGTAAAGGTACATCGTGGACCGCTTGATCTGCTCCATTGTGAGGGCGCAGTCGTACTCGTACTCTCGTCTCTCGCCGCTCAGTTTGCCATCCACATACTCCTCTTCGAGCGATTTATGGACGCGGCCTCCGCAGAAGTAGGCCGAATCCCACCTCGTTCGAGTTCCGTTCAAGATCCCGCGCGAGTACCACTGCGACTGCTCGAGATAGGGCTTGTCGAGATACGCGCTGGTCGCCCACTGCTTCCACTCTCCCGTCTTCTGGTCGTTCTCATACTGACCGGACTCCAGAAGGAAGTAGTGGCCGTGGATCGGGGTGCGGAACTCGTTGAGGCTTCGGATGTCGTATCGGCGGAACTCGCCGTTCTTCTTTCCGTTGACGTAGTACACCTCGGTCTGCACACGCCCATCGTCGAAGTAGGTGCGATCCCAGCCGTTCTTCTGTCCTGGAGTGTTGGTCTGGGGCTTGAGGCCGCCTCCCGAACCGCTCGGCGCCGAGGTCTCAACCCGGGGCTCCTTACCCTTCTCGTAGATCACGGTCGAGTTGGGGGGCGGCTCCTGGTGAACGATGACCTTGGGTTCCTTGTCCTTCTCGTAGATCACCGTCTTGTTGACGCCCGGCTCGGGATCGCGCGAGGGGGAGCGCGTCGTGCCACCCGCACCGCCGAGCAATCGTTCGTTCTGGCGATTCAACTCGCCTTGGATACCACCTCCGGGTGAATACTGATCCTTGAAAGCCTGCCACTGCTGACGCTGCTCTTCGGCGTCGGCGGCGTCGCGAATCGCCTGCTCCTGCGCTCGCTCGGTCTCCCTTGCCTGTCTTTCTCTGTCCAGTTTGCGTTTGAGAACTTCAAGTTCCTTTGCAGACTCTTTCTGCCACTGAATCGTGCGGCCCCACGATTGAACCTGGAAAGCCCAGCTATCCACACTCACGGCCTGGCCCTCGGAGTCGACCGCACCTGCAAGTACAGGGTTCGCAGCAATCGTCAACCAACCGCGTGACGACGCCGACCGAAGCCATATCGCTGCAACCTGTCGTTTATAAGTGGAGTCTCGTCGAGGCCCTCCCCCACGAGGATAAGAAAGATGCTGCCCATTCGACGGCACACCTCTGATTCCGGGAAAGCCCGGAACGTGTAGAGCCGTTTCATCACATCCAACCCGACTCATATTGCGCCATACTTCATCAACAGGAGCTATGCCGCGTTCTGCGAGTTTAACATAGTCTTCAAGACGGTTAATCAATGCAGGATCTCGGGCATTGATGGCCTCGCCAATTGCTGGCGCCATGATCCGCGCAGCGCGGTCGTCCGAGAGATCGACTCCCCAAGGGGTTCGAGCCATCTTCACGCCGTTGGCGTCCCAAGCAGCGAGTGCGAGAATACACATTCCATCGCCTCTCATGCGCCCGCGCTCCAGTATGGAACGTGCGATCGCCTCGCGATCATGGTGTTTGCTCTCTTCAAGCACAAGGCATGCCGCGAGATGAGTGCGTTCGGGATCTATGGACCCAATCTCCAAGAGAGTAGGAGGCGAATCAAGTCGCGCAAAATTTAATAGGCCCGCCTCGTAGCCGTTGGCGTCATACTCGTAGTAGATATCCCAACCATTCTCGCGGTATATGTCCACGATCGCGGAGAATTCTGGGCCCTTAGCGGTGGGATACTCAAACGCCCTAGACCCTGAGCATCCACCAAAGAGAGTCGCGGTCATCAACATAAAGAAGCTTGCCACAATGTTGTTCAATGCGCTTTGGCCCACGTCTTCGACTCCTTTACGTCGAGTGAAATCTTGGAGGATCGTGAAACTCTCTTGTGCGGAGGGTACCAGAAGTCGGGGGGAGGGGGCAAGCGCCGGGTGCCACGACCATCCCGAAACGGGATGGTCGTGGCACCGCGAGCGTTCTCGATCGAATCCTCATCTCGCAACGCCCGCGGGTGGCACCGACGGCTTCAGGAGGCCAGTCGTGCCATCGATCGCCGGTTCCTCCGGCGATCGGCGCGGGTGGGTCTGCCGGGCTGCCCGGAACGGCTCCCCTTATGCAACCCGAATCGGAAGGCCGAAGCTGCGCGGAGGTTTGGGGCTGGGGTCGGGCTTTGGGGAGGGGGGAGGGAGTAAGGTGGAACATTTCGGGGGCAAAATGGTCCGCGCTCGGGGCAGAATGCTCCATTCTGCCGGCAAAATGGTCCGCGATGGGGGCAGAATGGAGCATTTCGGGGGCAAAGTGCTCCGCGCTCGGGGCAAAATGTTCCATTCTGCCGGCAAAGTGGAGCACTTTGGGGGCAGAATGGAAGAAAACATCCGGTTATGCGCCGCCCCTCGGGACGCTCCGCAGGCCTGATCGCCGGTGCTGCACGCTGGGGGTGGCTTTTCCCGGACGCGCGCCTTTGAAGGGTGGAAGCGGCCCTTCGGGCCAAGGGCCAGAGGGCCCACGAAGAAAACAGACACACCCTCGGCCGACCTGTTCGGGTCCGCTGTTCGCCGTTCGCTGCTCGCGGTTCGCTTCCCCCCACCCCACCCCGCCCCGCCCCGTCCCGCCCCGTCCCGCCCCGTCCCGCCCCGTCCTGCCCCATCCGGCCCCTACATCGGCTTCTACATCGGCTTTTTGCCGATCGTCGCGTCGTACACCGACAGGAGCTTCTCCTTGTCGAAGATCATCTCCTGACGGCTCTTGCCCACGATGTCGTACTCGGTCGTCAGCTCGATCGCATCCACCGGGCACGCCTCTTCGCACATGCCGCAGTAGATGCAGCGGAGCTCATCGATCTCGAACTTCTTCGGGTACTTCTCGCGGTCGTCCCACGGGCTCTCCGCGGCTTCGATGTGGATGCAGCGGGCCGGGCAGATCGTCGGGCACATCATGCACGCGACGCACTTGACGCGGCCTTCCTCGTCGCGGTTGAGGCGGTGCACGCCGCGGAAATTGCTCGCGTTCTGGCCGCCATCCTCGACCTTGAGATGCTCGCGACGCACCTCGGGATATTGCATCGTCCGGCTCGTCTTCCCCTGGCCGAAGGAGGTGAAGAAGTGGCGGAGCGTGGTGCCAAAGCCCTTCACCACCTCGACCACGTAAAGCGATTCCACGCGGCTCATGGGCTGCGGCTGAAGAACGATGATCTCGTCGTCACGGATGGCCATAGCACCGACTGTATCACCCCCACACCCCCACATCCCCCCAAACCTCCACGCCCCCATCCAGTCCCCATCCAGTCCCCATCCGGCCCCCATCGCTGCCCACGCCGCCCCCTCGCCCGGGCTACGGCCCGGAAGCCCTTGGAGCCGATACACTTAGCCATGGCTGGTGGTCGTCGTCCTCTCTTTGACCTGATGACGGACCCGTCTCGGAACCCGAGATCGGGCCCGGCACCCTCGTCGGCACCGGCGCCGCAACCGCCCACCCCCACCCCCTCCCCCCTCCCCTTCCAAGCCGCTTCCCGGCAGTCGGCCCAGCCCGCCGCTCCCCAGTCCACCTCCCAGTCCCCCTCCCAGCGTTCCACCCAGAGCTCCTCCCACACCCCCCGCGCCGTCGCCGCCGTCGAGACCAAGCCAATCGGCCGCCCCTCCGCGGCCCCCCTCGTCGCCCGCGACCCCGACACGCACAGCCAATCCCACCCCGAGCCCTCCCCCGGCCCCACCCCCGCCACCGCCGGCGCCCTGACCGTCCCCCGGGTCTGGTTCTATTGGGGCATCACCGGCTTGGTCCTGCTGTTTGTCCTGATCTGGTGGGGGGGTGTGAACGCCGGCAAGCAGGACGCCGAGCGCCGCTTCGCCCAGCAGCTCAGCCCCCAGCTCCCCGAAACCCCCGGCGGAGCCGGCTCCGAGCAGGCCCCGCAGCCCGAAGGCACCCCCTCCGGCCAAGGCAGCCCGCAGGAAAGCCCGTCTCCCGCCCCGCCCGCCCCCTCCGGCAACATCTACCACGCCGGGGCCTGGGTCGGGACCGACCCCCGCATCCAGGGTATGAACTACCTCCACCTCGTCGTGCTCCCCAGGCCCGAAGCGGTCCGCGCCGTCGACTATTTGCAGTCCAAAGGTCGCCAAGCGGTCGCCGTTCCGAGCAAAGTTGTGGATCGGAGCCCGGATGGTGGCAAGAATCCCTCCTACTTCGTCTTCCTCCTGACCCCGCTTTCCAAGGACCAATACCGCGACGCCTCGATGCGCCAGCGGATTGAGAACGATGTGAAAGCTCTGGGCAAGGAGTGGGCGAAGGGCAAAGACCGCGGGCCCTCGGACTTTTCCCAGCCCGGTTGGGTCAAGTACGATGAATGACCGCTGACAGAACCTGCCCTCGGGCCGCCGAGTTTCGGCGAAGTTGGAGACCGATATGAGCCTTGATCCTTCGCTGAAAGTCGCCCAGAACATGGCCGGCAAACGCTCCGTCCTCACCCGCGTCGAGCGCATCGCCAAGCTCAAAGCCGACAAGAAGCTCGATGAGAAGACCGGCAAGGTCCTCGGCATCGCCAAGACCCTCGTCGGCAAGGTCTGAGTTCTCGCCGCTCGTTTGAACTGACAAGCACCGGGGCGGCGTCCGGTGCCTTCTTTCATTTTTCCGGTCTCAAGTTGCGCCCCCCGTTGCCCGCCAAGGATCCCGCATGAACATCGACGCCCTCATCGCTTCCCGCGCCAGCAGCATCAACGGCTCGGGCATCCGCCGCGTCTTTGAGATCGGGGCCACCATCCCCGCTTCCGAGAAGATCGACCTCTCGATCGGCCAGCCCGACTTCCCGGTCCCCCAAGCCATGCGCGACGCCGCCTGCCGCGCCATCCAGGAGGGCCGCAACGGCTACCCACTCACCCGCGGCATCATCGAGCTCCGCGACTCCATCGCCAAGCGCCTCAAAGCCGACCTGGGCTGGACCGTCGGGCCCTCGGGCCTCAGCACCTCCGCGACCGACCCCGGCGTCGTCGTCACGGCGGGCACCTCCGGCGGCCTCGTCCTCGCGTGCATGGCGATGCTCAACGAAGGGGATGAGGTCATCATCCCCGACCCCTACTTCGTCCTCTACCCCTACCTCGCGCACTTCTGCAACGCGAAAGCCGTCAAGTGCTCGACCTACCCCGACTTCCGCATGACCGCCGAGCGCGTCGAGCCGCTCATCACGCCACGCACGAAGCTCATCATCCTCAACAGCCCGAGCAACCCCGCCGGCGTCTGCAACACCGAGCAGGAATGCCGCGAGCTTCTCGAGCTTTGCCGCAAACGCAACATTATCTTGCTCAGCGATGAGATCTACGACGAGTTCGCGTTCTCCGAATGCCGGACGCAGTCGTTCGTGAATGAGCCGGCTCGCAAAGCCTGCCCAAGCCCCGCCCGCTTCGCGAGCTCCGAAGATTGCGTCCTGGTCGTCCGAGGCTATGGCAAGACCTACGGCGTCACCGGCTGGCGACTCGGCTACGCCGCCGGCCCGCGCCGCTTGATCGAAGAGATGACCAAGCTGCAGCAGTACCTCTACGTGAGCAGCCCGCACCCGCTGCAGTGGGGCGTCGTCGGCGCGTTCGACGTCGATATGTCGCGCGAGGTGGCCGACTATGAGAGGCGCCGCAACGCGGTCTATGAGCGGCTTTCCAAAGTCACCGAGGTCCCCCTCCCCGGCGGCGCGTTCTACGCGTTCGTCAAGGTGCCCGACCGCTTCGGCGACGAGACCAACCGCGGCGAGAACTTCTTCCAGGAAGCCGTCAAACGCAAGGTCCTGATCGTCCCCGGCCGCACCTTCAGCCAGCGCGACACGCACTTCCGCTTGTCCTTCGCAACGCCGATGGCGAACCTCGAACGCGGGCTTGAAGTGCTGACGGACATGATGCGGTAGAAAGCGGGAAATTTCTCCGATAACCACGTTTTCCCCTTGCACCCCTCCCCCAAACCTGTATGCTGAGGTTTGGAGGGCTGCGTATGAGGGTTCTCGGGGCGTTTGCGGTGGTTCTGGTTTCGGTCGTGACCGAAGCGAGCGGCCAAACCATCGACTACATCGCGGGCACGACGGAGATCACCGGGCTCTCGGCGGATGGGAGGTCGGCTTCGGGATCGAGGAATGGGGGCGCGATTTGGTGGTCGCGAGACGTGGGTGTCTACAGAATCGCCGATGAGTTTCCGGGCAGCTATTCGCGTGGCATGGCGGTTTCTGGAGACGGCCAGACGGTTGTGGGCGAGAAAGCGTTGGGTCGGGACGCGTTTATGTGGTCCGGACAAGGTACTGGCCGGGGCCTCGGCTTGATCACCGGCATGGACGGAACGATCGCCACTGGAGTGAGCAACAACGGTTCCGTGGTCTCGGGGTACGCATTCAATCGGTTCAGTTACACGCTTGCTACGGTGTGGACCGAAGAAGCCGGGATGCGGGTGATTGCTCCGCTCCCAGGAGATGTGGCCAGCCAAGCGAACGGAGTTAGCCGGGATGGGTCCACCATCGTCGGGACGAGCACGGGGCAGTTCAGCAACGGGTTTGTCTGGACGGCGGATGGCGGCATTCGGAGGCTTCAGCACATCGGAAGCCTCCAGTACAGCACCGGCGGGTACGCCACGAATGTCGACGGTTCATTGATCGTTGGGCAGACCGGATTGCTCCAGATGGCTATCTGGCGTAATGGTCGCCCGGAACTGCTGGGGCCTGCCGGAGAGTTCAGTTCGATCGGTTATGCGGTGAACGACTCTGGCAGTGTTGTGGTCGGTAGTATGGGCGTAGGCGATCAATCGGCGGCGATCTGGACCGCCGGGCGCGGTTTTGAGCAACTCTCGGAGTTTTTAACCGCGCACGGCGTCATGCTCGACCCTTCGTGGACCCTCCTCAAGTGCACATCGGTTTCGGCGGATGGGATGATGTTCGCCGGGCAAGCGTTGAATTCCGCTCGCGAACGGATCGGCTTTGTCGCCACCATTCCCGCTCCGGGCACGTTTGGATTGTTAAGCATCGCGGCCACGGCTCAATTCCGTCGCAAACGGTCCATGTCACTCTGAAAGGTACCCATGTTCCATGCAACTCGCTTGGCAGGTGCAGCGTTCGCGGTGATGTTCTCGGGCGTCGCCGTGGCTCAGACCTTTCAAGAGCCGAAGTTCTACGCGTGGCACAATCCACCGTTTACTCAGGCTGGGAGTCCGTGGGATTGGACAGATTCCAAGTTCAACCGCATGATATTTATTAACGCGACGGAACGCTACACTAAACCCAACGGTCGGGTGGGGTACCGTGAAGTGACGCCGACCTCTGCGGCCACCGCCACCGCCAACGCGATTCTGGCGGGTCTGTACCCCACCGGTGGAGCGCCGCAGACTTTATTCCCCGGGCGGATCGCCGTGATGATCAACACCTACGGCAGGGATGCATCAGATCACGACTATGTGATGACGCCGGAAGGCCTTATCGCTCGCGACGCCGATGAAGAACCTCGAGCGCGGGCTTGAAGTGCTGACGGACATGATGCGGTAGGAGGTTCGGAGTGTTCCAGCGATACGAAAGACCGGCGACGCCCGAGGAGATCGCAGGGTTCAGGGGGCGGGTCAGGCTTGTCCCGACCGCGGCGATGGTCGCCGGTTCGCTGCTTTTCTCGCTGAGCGCCGCAGGCGCGATCTCGCTGGTGCTGGCGCTCGTGAGGTGGACCGAGAGCGTCTTGGTGCCGAAGCCGAACTTTCTTTCCGTGTGGATCGGCTTGCTGGCGTGGTATGCCTCGATCGGCTTGGTCGGCGGCATGGCACTCGCCTTCGGCATGGCTTTGGCGGACGGCTATTGGCGAAGGCAACGCACACCCCGGCGCGTCACGGAGACCGTGGCGACCGCCGACCTCGCCGTCGTGGTGTGGGGGCTCGCTGAGGGGGAGCTCGATGCCCTCTTCCTCAGGGTGGAGCCGGATTTGGCGTGGGTCGTCGAAGCGACCGACTTCGTGCTCACGCCCGGGGACACGACGATCCCCGAGCGGACTCGGAAGGTTGTTTCCGAGCACGGGATCATCGTGATGCACGAATGCTCCGGCTCGCGCTGCTCGATTCGCGCCGTGGATGCCGAACAGGAATTGACCGAAACCGTCGAGCGACTTCTCGACCGCGTGGTGCCCATCGCCGAGCTTCCCGAGTCGATACGCCGCGCCTTGGTCGGCGCGGGGTGATGGGTGCCATCGGTTGGGTCGCTTCGACCCTACCGATGGACGGGCGTCGCTCGCGGAAGGGCATCAGGACACGCCGCGTGCGTCCCTCGCGCGATCGGCAACCTTGGTGCGGTGTTCACTGACGCTACCCAACGGGGACCACCCGTTCCCTCACTTTCCCTTCACCGGCCACGCACACTCAAACCGCGTCCGCGTTGGCGACGGGGTGTACTCGCTGCCGTCGGGCAGGATGATGCGGGCTTTGACACCTTCCGGCACCTCGCAGTCAAGGGCAAACGTCCCTTCTCGGATCGTCCAACTCGTTCGGATCTCGCCGCGCGGGCTTTGGAACACGGCTCTCGCGTGGGGCAGGAGGGGTTTGCCGTCCGGGGCGGCGGGGCTTGGCTGCGGCGCGATCACGACGGACGACCAACCCACCGAGCCCGGTGCTTGCCGGATGCCGGCGACGTACGCGAAGTGCCATTCCATGAGCTGGCCGAGCATCAGGTGGCTCATGCTGTTGCCGGTGCCGGGCTTGGCATCCCAGCTCTCCGGGAGCGTCGTGAGCCCTGACTCGACCATGAACCCGTAGCTTCCGCGCTCGGTCCGCGCGTACACGCGGTGCAGCGCATCGCTTCCTTCGCGCCCGCCGTGCTCGGCGAGTGCCCGCACGAGGAAGATGTGGAGCACCTCGCCGGTGGTCTGCTGCCACTTGCGTGCTTTCAGGTCCGCGAGGATCGCTTGGATCGCCCGCGGCGTGTCGCCCGGGGGCATGAGGCCCAGGCAGATCGCGGCGGAGGTGCCCGCTTGGCACGAGCCGCCGTGCTTGATCGTCGCGGCGACGGGGTCGTAGAACTTCGCGATGAAGTTCGAGCGGATCGTCTCGAACATGACGCGGTACTTCCGCTCATCGTCGGGCTTGTCGAGGACGCGGGCCGCATTGGCGACCGTCCTCGCGCCCATGGCCCAGATCGCCGTCGCCGAGACCTCGCTCGGCGTCCACTGCGAGGGCCCGTCGCCTTTGCCGTGGCCGTAGTCGTACCAGTCGCCGAGGTTGCTTGAGATGAGGCCGTCCTTGGCGATGCGTTCGAGGTAGTCGACGTACCGCTTCATGCTCGCGAAGCTGGCTTCGAGCGGCTTCTTGTCGCCGTACCACTCGTACAGATGCCACGGCACCATGACCGACGCGATGCCCCACTCGGGAGCGTCGTTGTACGTGTCGTGCCGCGGCCGCCCGACGAGATACCACGGCGCGTTGGTCGGGATGAACCCATCGTCCTGCCCGCCCGCGATCTGAGCATCGCGCATGTCGATGCAGACCTTCGTGAACCATCCGTGGATGTCGTAGCGGTACGAGATTGCTCGGGCCATGTGCCAGTTCTGCTCGAGCCAGCCATTCTTCTCGCGGTGCGGGCAGTCGGTCGGCACGTGGCTCATGTTGCTTTTGATCGACCAGTCGATGAGCTTGAACGCTCCGTCCTGGATCCGGTCGCCGGTCTCGAAGGCGCCGATCTCGGGGCACGCCGCTCGCGTGTGCACCATTTGAAGCGACCGAAGCACGGGCAAGCCGAGGGGGTTGGGGTTGCCGTCGGGCACGGCGCCCTCGACCTGCACGAACTGGGCTCCGACGTAGCAGAAGACCGTCTGGTGCTTCTCGATGCCGCGACCCGCGAGGGTGTAGTCGTGCCAGATGTCCTTTCCGGTGCCCCAGGTGTAGGTGAATTTCACGCGGCCGTCGGGCTGCATGTACTCGCAGGGCTTGAAACGGACGCGCTGCCCGGCTTTGCCCTCGATTTCGAACCGGAGGAACGATGAGCAGTTCTGCGGGAAGACGTAGGTGAACGTCCGCTCATCGAGCGGGCGGACCTCGACGACGTCGAAGACCTCAAAGGTCTTGACGGGGGGCGAGGGAAGCTCGGCGAGCGTCGCGACGGGCTGCTTGGCGGTCGCGACGGGCTTCCACCCGTCCGGCGTCGCGCCGGCGAGATCCCAGCCGAAGGTGTCAAGCCGCGCGTCGAAATCCTCGCCGCCGTAGATGTGCGAGAACGTGAGCGGCCCGGGCCCGGCGATCCACCGCTCGTCCGTCACGATCGGCACGGTCTTGCCGCTCACGGTCGCGGATCCGTCGATCCAAAGGAGGAACGGCTGCCCTTCGGAGAAATCCGGCGTCGCGTCGGTTTTGCTGAACCGCTTGGCGTCGTTCACGGGCCCGACCGACCAGAACGAATTGCCAAGCGTCACCGCGAGCACGTTCTCGCCGGCTTTCAGATAAGGCGCAAGGTCGAACGTCTGCCAGTAAAGCGTTTTGTCGTACTGGGACCAGGCTTGATTGAGCACGCTGTCGCCCACGACCCGGCCGTTGCAACGAAGCTCATAGTGCCCCAGACCGATCACCCGCACGCTCGCGGCGGTGGGGGCTTCCGCGAGCGTGAAGGACCGACGGAGCCTCGGGCAGGGCTCGGGCTCGGCGAGCGCGCTGGCGGACAAACTCCATGGCGCGACGCCGAGCGGCCCGAGCACCACGGCGGGCGTGCTTTCGGCGTTTACGCCGTCGACCGAGCCCTTCCAGGAAGCGTCGGTCGCGATGGTGATGGTGCGGCCGTCGTCGAGCGTGAGCGTGAGGAGCATCGCGGCTCCAGCCGGGTCGACCGAGGGGCGAGCCCCGCTTGCAGCGATGTTGCTCGCTCGGATCGTGAGCGTCGCGTTCGCGGAGAGAAGCTTGGGGTCGATCTCCGAGTTCGTCGGCGCGGACCAGCTCTTGGAGGAAAGGACGTGCTGGGAGCCGATGAGCAGTTCGGCCGAGTTGTCCGCGGCGAGCCACGCCCGGGCCCGAACGGGCTTGGTGCCGGGAGGAATGGTGAGCTCCCGCGTCAGCGAGACGGACTCGGCGGGCGCGTTCTGCGTGGTCGGTGCCGGCTTGCCGGGTGCCTGGGCCCAGATCCACGCGGGCTCGGCGGTCGCGGCTTGGGGTGCCCGTGCGGGCGCGATCCAGACGGCGCGGCCGGGTTCGGATGCGAGAGGAAGGGACGAAAGCAGCGCGACGACGAGGGGAGCAAGCATCCGCTCAGATTACCCGCTGGCGGGTCGGAGGGTCATGGCTCGGGGTGGGGCGCACGGAGGAAGCGAAACCTGCGCGAGATCGGCCGGCTTTGCGCGGGGTGGTCGTTGCGGCTCGATCCCGGTCTGGCACGGTGATTGCGTGGGGCTCACTGCCGCAAGGTCGCGGCAAGGAGATTCACCATGCGGATTCCCAGCCAGATGTCCGACTCGGCTTTCCAGATCATGCACTCCGCCAAGCACAAGAAAGCGGGCCCCTCCTCCGACAAGCAGTCCAACCCGCTCGCTTCGGAAATGGCCGAGGTCAACAAGCGCCTCGACAACATGATCCGCAACCAGAACCCCTCGCCCGAACAGCTCAAGAAGCTGGAGGAGATCCGCAAGCAGTTCAACGACCGCTTGACGAAGGTCGGTTCGGAAACCAGCGACCGCATGAAGCTGATGACGGAGTATCGCAGCGCGCGGAGCGAGCTCAGCGATCAACTCTCCAGCCTCTTCGGCGGTCCTCGGGCGGGCTAAATCGGGTCAGCACCCGGTTTCGAAAGCCGCGAGGTAATCGTCGTAGTCAAAGAAGTCCAGGAACTGGTCTTCGTTGTAGTCCGCGACCATGTTGCCGGCCTCGAAGGCTTCGACGAACGAGTCGTAGTCAAAGAAGTCCAGGAACCCGTCGGCGTTGATGTCGGCCGGGCCGCAAGCGGTGGGGCACCCCGAAGCTCCGCAGAAGATCGGCAACCGGCCGACGACCGACAGGGCCGTGCCGCCCGCCGCGCCGGGGTCGGTCACGATCCACTGCGCGAAGAGCACTTGCCCCTGCGAAACCTGGTCCGGAAGCAGCGGCCAGTGCGCGGTCGCGTAGCCGTTGCCGGCGCCGACACCCGAAGCGGTCTGGACGTCAAACAGACGCTCGGGCGTGATGCGCCCGGCGACAGGCGGGCTTGAGGAGATGGCCAGGCGGAGCGTCGCTCCGCCGAGCACACCCTCGACGCCGATCCGGAAGTCGCGGTTGCCCACCATCGGCGGGGCTTGCACCACGATGCGCGGGATCACGCCGCCCGAGCCCGGAACGCCGCCGCCGATGGGCGTCGCTTGATCGTTGGGGCGCTGGCTGAACAGTGTGGGCGCATCGAAGGGGAACGTGCGGTTCGCGACGCGCGGGTCGGTCATGCCGTTCTGGAGCAGGTCCTGGATGTCGGCCGCGGCGTTCGGCGGCAACGCGATCTGCGGGATCACGGGGTCGCGGTTCTCGGGGAACTGGGGAGCCGCGCCTGGGGCCCTGGCGTAGAACCGGAGCACGTCGGTCAGCGTCTGGAACTGGCCGTTGTGCATGAACGTCCGCTTGAGGCCGACGTTGCGGAGGCCCGGGACCTTGAATCGGCCGAGATCGCCTGCCAGTCCCGTGACGGCTTGACGCCCGATGTCCTCGGCGGGCGGACGCAGCCCGATGTTGCGGAAGGTGTCGTCCGTGAGGAGATCGTTGTTCACCGTGTGGCACACGGAGCAGCGAGCCGCACCCTGGAAAGCGTTGAGGCCCCGTTGCTGGGCCGCCGTCAGGGCGTTCTGCTGCCCGGCGCGGAAGCGATCAAACGGCGTCTGATCCGAGATCAGCGTGCGCTGGTAGGTCGCGATCGCGAAGGCGATCCGCGTTGCGGTAATCTCGGGATCGCCGAAGGCACGCTCGAAGAGGTCGCCGTACGTCGGCCGGCCGGCGAGAGCCGTCGCGACATCGGCCGGGCGGTTGGTCGCAAGGTTGAGCGGCACCGCCGTGGCGAGGCGCTCGTTCACGTTCGTGAAGTCCACACCCGCGTGCGCCATCTCGATGGTGTTCACGATCGGCTGGAGTGCCTGGGACTCGAGCGCGCCGCGCTGCGCGATGGCCACCTGGCCCGTCTCGGGGCTGATGAACTGCTCCCTCGCGCGGCCGTCCCAGAACAGAAGCCGGGAGAAGGCCGCGTTGATCGGCGAGTTCGCGGCCCGATCCGTGATCTGCGGCCGGAACGCGAAAAGCGGGTCAGGCTCAAAGTCGTTCTGCTCGTCCGAGCGGATGATCCCCGCGGAGCCCAGGATGTCGTCGGGGGTGTTCAGCATGCCATCGTCCCCGGGATGCCGCGCGAGCCGCGGATCGGCTCCCGCGTTGCCGAAGGAGTGGCACGTCGCACACGCGACCACATTGGAAGTCGAGAGCTGTTCGTCGAAGAACAGGATCTTCCCAAGGACACGCTTCTCTTCTGACAAGGGGTTCTCAGCCGGGAAGAGCACCGGGGGCAGGGCGTAGACCAGTCCGGACGCGGCGAGCAAGCCGACGGTGGCAACCGGCAGCCCCGCCGCGAGAAGGAAGGTCGCGCCGCGACCGGACAGGCGGGAGAGATGCGAGGGGGAGGAGAGTTTGGTAGACGCCATGAAAAATGCTCCGGGAACAGGGGTTCCCGGAGCAACGGTCGGTCGCGTGATCTATTGCTCAAACGCGAGGTTTTCGGGCGTGAGGCGGTGAATTTCCGCTTAGCAGCCGATTTCGAAAGCTTCGACGTACGCGTCGTAGTCGAAGAAATCGACGAAGTTGTCGCCGTTGAAGTCGGCGGTACGACCGGAGGGGCAGTTGCCCGTCTCGAAGCAGTTGACGTAATCGTCGTAGTCGAAGAAGTCCAAGAAGCCATCGCCGTTGAAGTCCGGCGGGCAGCTTGGGCCGGCCCGGTAGAGACTGATGTACTGGAAGTTGCCGCCCGAAATCACTGTCTGCGTGCCTTCACCGGCCAAGTACGTGTGCACGCCGGCCGCGTTGGTGATGAGGTACTTGCCGTTGGTCAGCGGATACACGCCGCGGAGCCCCCCGACGGGAGCCGTGTCGATCTCCTGCAGGAGAACGCCCGTCGGGTCAAAGCGGAAGACCTCCTCGGTGCTCGAGAACTCCGCCACGAGAACTTCCGACCCGTCGGCGAGGGGGGTCGTCTGCTGGGGGAAGTCAAGCGGAGCGTCCGCCGCCGTCGAATCGACGAACTTGCCGAGGATCGTGCCGTCCAGCGCGACCCGGTCGATGTCGTGGGACGTGGAGTTGCTCACGAGGATCTCGCCGTTGTAGAGCTTGGCGTCAAACGGGCTGCCGCCGACGGCGACCGCGAACAGGAGCGTGCGGGTCGTCTGGTCGAAGACGGCCACCTGGCCGGCGAAGGTGCCGCTGCCGCAGGTCACCCAGATCTTGCCGTCCGTCACCTCGATGCCGCGAACGTTGTCCAGCCCGTTCGCGGACGTCAGCACCGGGCCAATCAAGGTGCCCGAAGCGTCGAACGCGAGGATGTTGTCCTGAAGCTGGTCCGATACCCAGACTTCGGTCCCGACCTGAAGGGCTTCCTTCGGGGTCGCGCCGCCGCCGACCACAGGCAGGGTGCAGAAGTTCTCGATGAAGTTGCCGGTGGCAGGGTCGGCTTTGAGGACGCGGTCGTTGCCGCTATCCACGACAAGGAGGTAATCCTGAGCCGACGCCGTCATCGCGGTTCCGGCCACGCAAGCGAAAATCAGTGCTTTTTTCATGCTCTTCTTTCTACGTAAAGGGACCTACGAGGAGATTAGCCGGGCCGCCCCGATTCGCCAAGGAGAAAACCATCGCCGGTTGTGCGTGCTAATCTGTGGAAGACTCCGCATTAGGCCCCTCTCACCCGGTGTAAACTCCGCCCGTCATGAACATCCTCCACGTCATCCACTCCCTCGATCCCCAAAAGGGCGGGCCGCCCATGATCGCCGCCCGCCTGGCGGCGGCCCAGTCGTCGCTGGGGCACTCGGTGGGCGTTCTCTACCAGAGCGACGCGGCCGCGGATGAGCGCCTCGCCAAAGCCGTGGGCACCATCCCCGGTTTCGACAAGGTCAAGCTCCACCGGATCGAGGACCCCCACAGCAATCTCGGTGAGATGTTCCTGAACCCCGCGGCCGAATGGCTCAAATCCGGCCTGAAGGAGTACGACTGGCTGCACCTGCACGCCATCTGGGCCCCGATCATCCTCCAAACTGCCAAAGCGGCCCGAGCCCAGAAAAAGCCGTACGTGATCGTGCCTCACGGCATGCTCGACCCGTGGAGTTTGTCCGGCCAGGGCCCCGTCAAGCACTTCAAGAAGAAGATCGCGATGATGCTCGGGTATCGCAAGATGCTCCAGGGAGCCGCTTTCCTGCACCTCGGCAACGCCGATGAGCAGAACCTGATCAAGCCGCTCGGCCTTTCCACCCCGGGCGTGATCATCCCCAACGGCGTCTTTCCCCAGGAGATCGAGGGCCTGCCCTCCCCCGGCTCGTTCATCGCCAAGCGGCCCGAGCTCCGTGGCAAGCGCTACATCCTCTTTCTCAGCCGGCTTCACTTCAAGAAGGGCTTGGACTTTCTCGCCGACGCGTTCGCGATGGTCGCCAAGAAGGACCGCGAGGTTCTGCTCGTGGTCGCCGGCCCCGACGACGGCATGCAGCAGCCGATGACCGACCAGCTTCGCGCGCACGGCGTGCTCGACCGCGTGATCTTCACCGGTCCGCTCTGGGGTTCCGACAAGCTCGCCGCCATGATCGACAGCGCGGTTTTCTGTCTGCCAAGCCGCCAAGAAGGCTTCAGCCTCGCCATCACCGAAGCTCTCGGCTGCCGGTGCCCCGTGGTCGTCTCCGAAGGCTGCCACTTCCCGGAGATCGCCGAAGCCGGAGCTGGATGGGTCACCCCGCTCGGTGCCGCGCCCACCGCGAAAGCTCTCGAGGAAGCGCTGGCCTTGTCGCCCGATGCCGCTCGCGCCATGGGCGAGAAGGGCCGCGAACTCGTCCTCTCGCGATTCACCTGGCCCAAGATCGCCGAAGCAACCCTCGCGGCCTACGCCAAGCACGCTTGAGCCACGCGCCCGCGCCGAAAAGGCCCGCGCACAGGACGTACACTGCCGCGATGGCTTCGCACCGAGACGCAGTCCCGCCCTCGCACCGCTCACGCACCCGCGGGACGCTCGCTCGCGCTCTGGACAACGCCGCCAAGGACCGGTTCTTCGAACGCCTCATCAAGCACACCAACAACTTCGACAAGGTCACATGGCTCGGAATTCCGGTCTGGCAGAACGTCCTGGACCTCTGGACGATCCAGGAGACCATCGCCGAGATCAAGCCCGACGTCCTCATCGAGACCGGCACCAACCGCGGCGGCTCTGCTCTGTTCTTCTCCCAGATCTTCGACCTCTTGTACGGCAGCGGCAGCCAAGCTCGCGGCCAGGGCCGCATCTGGACAGTGGATATCGAAAAACTCCACGCGATTGATCCCGCCCATCCTCGCATCACGACGCACCTTGGAAGCTCTGTGAGCGACGAGACGCTTGCTTCGCTCCGGGCTTGGCTTGGCCCTTCCCCCGGCCGCGTGATGGTGATTCTGGACAGCGACCACAACCGCCCGCATGTCCGCCGCGAGCTTGAGCTCTACAGCCCGCTGGTCACGCCCGGCAGCTATCTCCTCTGCCAGGACGGCGTCATCGATGACCTGTCCATGTTCAGCCGCAACGGCGAGGAGGGCCCCCGCAAAGCCATCGACGATTTCTTCGCGACCAGCCCCCACGCCACCCACTTTGAGATCGACCACGCCCGCTGCGAACGCTTTCTGATCACACACCACCCCAAAGGCTGGCTGAAACGACGTTGAGCGGCCTTTGAGCATTTGCGACTCAGTCTCAACTGCCTAGAATGCACCGATGAGCTCGACTGTCGCCGAACCCGTCGTTCAGGAGCGTCCGCTGACCCAGTGGGCCGCGGGCGAGATCGCGCAGGTCGTCCGACTTGAACTCGAACCGAACGAAGCCTCGATGCTCCGGGCGATGGGCCTCCGCCCGGGCTCGCTTGTCCGGCTGAGCAAGGTCGGGAATCCGAGCGTGGTCGAGGTGATCAGCGGTCACACCTGCCGCTGCCACTGCCGATGCCGGATCGGCCTCGCGAAGGACGTGGCAAGCCGGGTCGTTCTGCGGGCGGAGGCGTGACCCGTATGGACGCTGCCGTCATCCCGCCGCAAACGCCGCGGACCAGCTTTTTCCGCGTGGTCCTGCTGGGCAACCCCAACACCGGAAAGACGACGCTTTTCAACCGGCTGAGCGGCCTTCGGGCCAAGACGAGCAACTTCCCGGGCACGACGCAGGACGCTCGCGTCGGCGTCATCCGCGAGGAAGCCGGCGGCAGCGTCCACGAGACCGAGATCATCGATCTCCCCGGCGTCTACTCGCTGGAACTCGATCAATCCGAAGCCATGATCTGCCGGGAGGTGCTTGCCGGCCGCCTCGCGCCGCGGGGTGAGCAGGCGGTCGATCCCGAAGCCGTGCTCATCGTGGTCGATGCGACGAACCTGATCCGCAACCTGATCTTCGCGGGCGAGGTGCTCCGCCGCCGGCTCCCGACCGTCGTCGCCGTCAACATGGTCGATCTCGCCGCCAAGCAGGGCATCGAGATCAACGCCGAGACGCTCGCGGAGAAGCTCGGCTGCCCCGTGCGGCTGATCAGCGCCCGAAGCGGGGAGGGCGTGGACTCGATCATGCCCGCGCTCCGCAGCGCGACGATCCCGCGCATCACCCCGCCCGGCACCACGGAGGGCCTCGAGGAGTGGGCCGATCGCATTTTCGCCGAGGTCGCCCATCCTGCGGAAGAGCACGAGCACGCGGAAAGCCTGGGCGACACCGTTTCCCGTCGCTCCGCCGACGGCACCGACGCGATCGACCGCTGGACGATGCACCCGGTCGCCGGGCCGGTGATCCTGGCCGCGGTGCTGACGGGGCTTTTCTACGCGATCTTCAGCCTCGCGAGCTTCCCGATGGACGCGATCGAGTGGATTTTCGCGGTCGGGGCGGAGTGGATGACCGGAGTCTTGCCGAAGGGGATTCTGTCGGATCTGTTCATCAACGGGATCGTGACGGGTGTGGGCGCGACGGTGATTTTCCTGCCGCAGATCTGCCTGCTTTTCTTCATGCTCTCGCTGCTTGAGGACACCGGCTATCTCGCGCGGGCGGCGATGCTGATGGACAAGCTGCTTCGGCCGTTCGGGCTGCCGGGGCACGCGTTCATCCCGCTTCTGGGAAGCCATGCGTGCGCGCTGCCGGGGATCATGGCGGCGCGGGCGATCCCGGATTTCAAGGACCGATTGGCGACGATCCTGGTGGCGCCGTTCATGACGTGTTCCGCCCGGCTGCCGGTGTACGTGCTGCTCACGACGCTTCTGTTCAAGGGCAGGCCCGGCATGGCGGCGCTCGCGTTCGTCGGGTGCTATGCGTTGGGCATCCTGGCGGGTTTGCTGAGCGCTGTGCTCGCCCGGCGCACGTTCCTTCGCGGCAAGAGCAGGCCGATGGTGCTTGAGCTCCCGACGTACAAGGTGCCGAGCTTCCGCACGGCGCTGTACACGACCTGGGACCGTGGATGGGTGTTCACGAAGAACGCCGGGACGAACATCCTCGCGATCTGCGTCGTGCTTTGGTGGCTTGGCAGCTATCCCAAGGTCGAGCCGCCCGCCCGCGTCGCCGAGCTTCAGGCGCAAGCCGCGGCCGCGACCGACCCGGCGCAGGCCGAACAACTCGCCCACCAGGCAGAGCTCGAGGAAGCCAAGGATGCCAGCGCCCGGTCGTTCATCGGGCTCCTTGGCCGGGGGATTCAGCCGGTCTTTCAGCCGCTTGGCTACGACTGGCAGCTTTCCGTCGGCGTGCTGTCGAGCTTCGCCGCCCGCGAGGTGTTCGTGTCCACCATGGCGGTCGTCACCACCGGCGATGACGATCCGGAGCACGAGGGCGTCATGGAGCAGATCCAAGCCGCGCGCCGCGACGACGGTTCGCCCGTCTTCACGACCGCGACGAGCTGGTCCCTCCTCATCTACTACGTGCTTGCCATGCAGTGTCTGCCGACGCTCGCCGTGACGGCCCGCGAAGCGCGCGGCAAGCGGTGGGCTTTCCTTCAGCTCGCGTGGATGACGGGCGTGGCGTATCTCGCGGCGCTCGTGGTCTATCAGTCGCTCCGCGCCGCGGGGATCACCTGACGCGGCGGGCGTCCTAGCCTTGCACGATCCATGAACGCAGACGCTTCATCCCGGGTTCTCGCGGCCGCGCTGCCCGTGCACGACTGGCAGTTCTGGGTGGCGACCGTCATCGCGCTGGCCGCCGCGTACTTCGTGCTCCGCATGATCCTGCCGAAAGCGTGGTTCCCCGGCCGCAAGGCACCCAGCCGCAAGGTGACCCTCACAATCGACGGCCGACCGCCGGAGAAGCGATAGACGGAGCATCGTCCGCGTCCCTTCCCGCAAGCCAACCGGCTTCAGCACCCGGCTTCGTAGACCTCGACGAACGCGTCGTAGTCGAAGAAGTCCAGGAATCCGTCGCCGTTGATGTCGTTGAACGCGCTGCCGGCTTCGTACCCCTCGACGAACGCGTCATAGTCGAAGAAGTCGACGAACCCGTCGCCGTTGAAGTCCGCCAGACAAAGCGTCTCGACGCCGCCGGAGACGACAAGGCCGAACCCCTGCGTCCCGACGTTCACCGCCGGAGCGCTCACGCGGACCATCCACGATCCCGCCGGCGGAGACTGCACGATCACCTGTTCGACGTTGTTCAGAGCGTCCGCCGTGCCGCCCGAGGTTGAGCGGCCGTTGGTGAAGACGTTGCCGAGGTACGAAGCACCTCCGAGGGGCGTGACTTCGAGGTCGAGGTTGTTCACCGGGGTCAGGCTCGCGCTCACCGCCGCAGGAGCGTCGTGGTACGCGAGGGTCACCTTGAGCGTCTGCGTCTCGTCCGTCACGCGGAGGCGGAGCACGTAGCTTCCGCCGGTCATGAGCGATCCCGGGCCGGCGTTGCGCGTCTGAGCCACGACAAGCTTGCGGGCGTCGGCGGGGAACATGAGCACATCATCACCAAGCACGCGGCCCCAGCCCTCCTGGTTGCTCGGATATCCCGAGATACCCGTCATGTCGGTGCTGCTGTTGATGAGCGCAGCCTTGATCAGCGGAGCCGCCGGCGCGAACGAGTCCGCCGGATTCGCGGCGCCCGTGGGGTAGTAGCCGTCCACGAAGTACTGACGCATGAGCGTCGCCAGCCCGGCGACCATCGGGCACGCCATCGACGTGCCCGTCGCGGAAGTCACGCCGCAGGAGGACGAATAGTCCGCCGAGCGGATGCTGCAGCCCGGAGCCATCACCTCGGGCTTGCGTCGCCCGTCGGTCGTCGGACCGCGGCCGCCGCTGCAGAAGTTGCCCTGCGATCCCGCGTCCCCCGAAGCCGCGACGGCGAGACAGTTCTTGGCGTTCTCCGGGTTCTTGAGCAGCGACCCGTTGGTCACCGCGAAGAGCACGAGGTTGTCGTCGTTCTGCCACGAGAAGTTGTCGATCGCGCGCGCGATCCCGTCATACGCCGTCGTGTTGTCGTTGCCCCAGCTGTTGGAGTGCACGAACGCGCCCTGCGTCCGGTGAAGGTCCAGCCGGTTGAACATGCTCGTCTCGCTGAACGACGGCTGGGTGTTGTACACCATCCGCGCGTTGTGCGCGATCCCTCGCGTGTCGCCGCTCACGCCCGCGTTGCCGATGAGCGTGCCCGCGACGTGCGTCCCGTGGAAGCTGGGCGAGACCCCGCCGTTCATCGCTTGGATCTTTCGGTGAAGCGGGCCCACCGGGTTCACCGGGTCAAGGAACGAGCAGTGCGTGATCTCGGGCATCCCGTCGATCATCGCGATGATCTGGCCCGTGCCCGTCAGGCCGTTGTTCCAAAGCGGCGTCTGCGCAGCGATGTTGGACTGGATGATCCCCGCCGCGCTCCCGTTGCGGAACGTAAACGCCGGAGCGTCGTCGATGAAATGCACCGCGTCCAAAGCCGCGATCGCCGCGGCCGCTGCCGGCGGGATCGACCCCGTCATCATCCACGAACCGCCCTCGTCGCTGACCGAAACGACCTCCACGCCGGCAATCCCCCGGATCGCCGTGAGCGCCGCATCCGGATCCGCGCCAGAGAAGAGCGAGATCATCACCGGCCACTTGCCCGCTCCGCGGATCGCTTCAAGCTCGGCGTCCTGCGTCACCTGCTGACCCAGCCCCGCCGCGACCTTCCACGCGGGGTCGAACGCGTGAACGCTCCGCAATCCCGGCACCTGCCGAAGCGAGCCGGCTTTCACGCCGTCAAGCGATGCGATGAAGCAGTCGGTGGGGAGATACTCGCGAAGCCCGACGCCCGCCTGGTCCAGCGCCGCCCGTCGCTCCGCCGTCATCGGACCGTCGAACGCGAGCACGTAAGAGCCGCCAGCTTTGAAAGCACCGCCCCCCGCGAGCAGGTCGGGCAGCATCGCCACCGCGTACGTGCCCGATCGGAGCTGGAGCATCCCGGGAGTCGGACCGGCGACCACGCCGTCCGCATGCACCGAAATCGCCGCACCGGCCAGCGCAAGCAAAGCCGCCAAGAACGCGCCACGCGCATGAGTCATCGATCCGCTCCTCACTCCCAGCCCGAGAACCCGGACGGGAATCTCGGCCAGAATACAAGGAGATTCGGCCGACGGGAAGCAGGAGTTGCTCCCGGTCGGCCGAATGCTCATGCCGCCTCGTCTCTCTCCCTGCACGGGCGGAAAATCCCGGTTGACGGCCCCGCGGACAACGTCCGCCGGCCCTACGCGGCCCGGCCGGACTGTCTCGGCTTGCCGAACAGCCAAGCCAAGACCGAGGCCCCATCGTCGCTCGAACGAAGTGCGAACATTTCACGAGCAGCGGCCTCATGATCGGCGAGGTTGAGTCGTTTGTCAAGCCCCGTCGTTCGAAGAATTTGGATTCCGTTTGGATTTAGGCCCGTGGCGATGAGGTGCCCGCCAAGGCCGGAGCAGTGGACGGTGAGCCGGAGCAGCTCATTGATCCAGGCGCTCGAGAATTCTCGGACCAAGTCGTGCTTGAGGATCATCATCCCGCCGCAGTGGTGGGCCGTCTCGAGGAGGCGGTTGCCGACGATGGCGGCCAGGTGCTCCCGCAAGCTGGGTTCGGCGAGGGTGATCACGCTGATCCCCCCCGCTTGGTCGACGAGAAACGACTGCTCCGCAAGGGCTTCCTTCGAATGGCTCATGCTGACATCCCGCGCCGGCCGCCGGTGTGTTCCGCGTCACGCCGGGGCCGGGCCGGTGCGACGGGGAAGTGATGCGAAACGGGGGGGCGACCGGCCACCCCGGGGGCAAGTTCCCGTCCGGGGAGCGAAGGATTCTGCGATCTGGCGCGTCTGGTGGGGGCGCGGCGCCGGCTGGCGGGTGGCATTCTCGACCCACCCTCCAGGTCCGCGACGGGATTCCTAGACTTGCCGCTCTCGCCACGGGTCCGGACCCGGGCGGTGGACAATCGTGAGTAGAGGACGTGCGATGAGCGACATGATCGTGACTTCGGGCCTCAGCAAACGGTTCGGCCCGATTCTGGCTGTGGACAAGCTGGACCTGACCGTGCGCAAGGGCGAGGTGCTCGGGTTTCTCGGGCCCAACGGCGCGGGGAAAAGCACCACCATGAAGATGATCACCGGGTTCCTTTCGCCCACGGAAGGAACGGCGAAGGTCTGCGGCCACGAGGTTTCCGCGGACCCGCTGGCGGTAAAGTCCCGCATCGGCTACCTGCCGGAGGGGGCGCCGCTTTACTCGGACATGACACCGGCCGGGTTCCTGAAGTTCATTGCGGAGGCTCGCGGCGTCCCCGCCGCCGAACGCTCGAAAAAGATCGCCCGCGCGATCGCGCTCACCCAGCTTGAGGGCGTGCTTTATCAGCCCATCGACACGCTTTCCAAGGGCTTCAAACGTCGCGTCGGCCTCGCGCAAGCGATCTTGCACGACCCGGACGTGCTGGTCCTGGACGAACCGACCGACGGCCTGGACCCCAACCAGAAGCAGCAGGTCCGCAAGCTCATCCAGGAGATGGCGGCCAGCGGCGGCAAATCGATCGTCCTCTCGACGCACATCCTTGAGGAAGTGGAAGCCGTCTGCACGCGGGCGGTGATCATCGCTCGCGGCCGCATCGTCGCCGACGGCACACCTTCGGCGCTCATGGGCCGGAGCAAGTACCACAACGCCGTCGCGCTGACCGTCCGGCCGCCCGCGGGCGTGATGGTGTTCGAGGAGCTCGCCCGCTTGCCCGGCGTGGCCGGCGTCGAGGACGGCGGGACCACGGGCGAGGGTGCTTCGGCGGTCGTCCGCTGCACCGTCTTCTCCAACGGCGGCCGCTCGATCGACGAAGCGGTGGCCAAGCACATCAAGCAGCGCGGCTGGGGCGTTGAACGCCTCCAGGTCATGACCGGCCGCCTCGACGACGTCTTCCGTCAGATCACCGCGGCCTGAAGCGGACACGCCTTCACTCTTCTCACCAGACGGCTTGCGGCAACGCAACCTGCCTGAAGCCAGTTAGCCAAGGGAACCGAAAGCATGAGAGGTCTGATCCCGATTCTGAAACGCGAGCTCGCGGGGTACTTCATCACCCCGGTCGCGTACGTGTTCATCGTCATCTTCCTCGTGCTCGCGGGGGTCTTCACGTTCCAGCTGAGCAAGTGGTTCGAGAACGGCCGCGCGGACCTGTCGGTGTTCTTCGCGGCCCACCCCTGGCTTTACCTCTTCCTGATTCCCGCGTTGTCCATGCGGCTTTGGGCGGAGGAGCGCAAGTCCGGCACGGTGGAGCTTCTGTTCACGCTTCCGGTCTCGATGCCGGCGGCGGTGCTTGGCAAGTTCCTCGCGGCGTGGATTTTCTCGATCCTGTCGCTGTCGCTGACGTTCCCGATGTGGATCACGGTGAACTACCTCGGCGATCCCGACAACGGCATCATCATCGCGGGGTACATCGGCAGCGCCCTCATGGCGGGCGGGTTCCTCGCGATCGGTTCGGCGGTCTCGGCGATCACCAAGAGCCAGGTGATCGCCTTCATCCTGTCGGTCGTCGTCTGCTTTGCCTTCCTGCTCGCGGGGTTCAGCCCGGTGCTTGATTTCCTCCGCGGCTGGGCTCACCCCACGCTGGTCGAAGCGGTGGCGAACTTCAGCTTCCTGACGCACTTCCAGGAGATCGCCAAGGGCCGGATCGCGGCCACCGATCTGGTGTTCTACGGGTCGTTGATCGGGGTCTTTGTCACCGCGACGGGCGTGATCCTGGAAGCCAAGAAGGGTGAATGAGCGGCCGGCGCGGAGCGATGCTCCGCGAGGGACTGTCACGAGACGGGGTACGGGTCGGTGGGGAGGCTGAAAGATTCCTATGAACAAAAAACTGCTGAGCCTGACCGCGATCGTCTTCCTGATCGCGCTGTTTTTCGGGATCAACATCATCGCCCAGAACGTCTTCAAGGGGGCGAGTCTCGACCTCACCGCCGATCGGCTCTTCACCCTGTCCGACGGCGCCAGGTCCATCGCGCGCGGCATCGACGAACAGATCACCCTCAGGTACTACTTCTCGTCCAAAGCCGCGGTCGACAACCCGGACGTCATGGCTCACGCCCAGCGGGTCCGAGAGCTTCTCGAAGAGTTCGCGAAGGAATCCAAGGGCAAGATCGCCCTCAAGATCGTCAACCCCGAGCCCTACAGCGACGACGAGGAGCAGGCCGTCCGCGACGGACTTGAGCCCATCCCCGTCTCCGCCAAGGGCGACGTCATGTTCTTCGGCCTCGTCGGCACCAACACCACCACCGGCAAGCAGGTGATCCCGCAGTTTGACCCCCGCGGCGAGAGACTCCTCGAGTACGACCTCGCGAAGATGCTCCACGCGCTGAAGACCTCCGTCAAGAAGAAGATCGGTGTGATGAGCACGGTCGGCATTCAGACCTTCGGCTTTGACCCCGCGACGCAGCGGCCGGTCCCCAAGACCAAGTGGCGCGTTTTCGTCGACCTCGCCGAGTCCTTCGAGGTCGAGGAGCTTCAGCCCACGGTGACCGAGATCCCGCCTTACCTGGAGGTTCTCGCGGTCGTCCACCCCAAGAACCTCTCCGACCAAACGCTCTACGCGATCGACCAGTTCGTGATGCGCGGCGGCCGCCTGATGGTCTTCGTCGATCCGCAGTGCCAGACCGACGACTCGATCAACGCCCGCGACCAGATGCAAGCCATGATGGCCGACCGAAGCAGCAACCTCAAGAAGCTCCTGGACGTTTGGGGCGTCGAGGTTTCCGACACGCAGGTCGTCCTCGACAACACGTACGCGCCGCGCCGCCAAGTCCAGCAGGGGCAGGGCGTCATCGAGGTTCCCACGCTTCCGTTCCTGATGCTCAAGGGCGCCGCGATCGTGCGCGATGATGAGGTCGGTCGCGGGCTTGAATCCGTCAACGCCTACTTCACCGGTTCGATCAAAGCCAAAGCCGACGTCAAGAGTGGCCTCACCATCCAGCCGCTCCTCGAGAGCAGCGAGGATTCGATGCTGATCGAGAAATCCCAGCTCCAGTTCGTCCAGGACATGAGCAAGGTGATGGAGATGTTCAACAGCCAGAACACCAAGCACACGATCGCGGCGCGGCTTTCCGGCCGGATTCAGTCGGCGTTCCCGGGCGGCCCGCCCGCTCCCGCGCCCGCCGATCCGTCGTCGCCCCCGCCCCCGGCTCCGGACGCTTCCAAGCACCTCAAGGAATCCAAGGGCATCGCCAACATCATCCTCACCGCCGACGTCGACATGCTGAACGATCAGGCGTGGGGCCAGGAGTATCAGGTCGGCCGGCAGCGGATGTTCATGGCGGCGGCCAGCAACGGGCTCTACTTCGTCGGCGGCCTCGAGAATCTCAGCGGCTCCTCCGAGCTTCTGTCGATCAAGCCTCGCGCTTCGGGGGCGCGGCCCTTCGACCGCGTCGAGAAGATCAAAGCCGAAGCCGCCAAGGAAGTCGCGGCCGCTCAGAAAGCTTCCGCCGAGAAGGTCCGCCAGTTCGAGATGAAGCTCAGCGAGGAAATCCGCAAACGCCAGCCCAAAGCCGACGGCACCTTCGACGCCCCTCCGGACCTCGAGGAACGCATCAAGAAACTCCAGGCGGACCTCTACCAAGCCAACAAGGAGAACCGGCAGGTCCTCCGCGACCAGAACAAAGGCATCGAGGCGATGGGCCGCAATCTCCGCGCGATCAACGTCGCGCTCGTTCCCGCTCTGGTCGCCTTGCTCGCCGTCGGCGTCGGCGTCTACCGCGCCAACCGTCGGAGCACCGTGCGCCGGGCCGCTCAGAACTAACACGATGGTGAACCGATGAACCCCAAGACACTTCTCATTCTGGCTGGCGTGACGGTTGCGGTCGGTGTCGGCGCGTACTTCGCGTCGCGCCCGCCCGCGTCACCGAACGCGACCAACACGATCGCCGAAACCGCTCCCTTCCTCCCCGAACTCCGCACCGAGCTCGCGCAGGTCACGTCGATTGAGATCAAGGACGGCACGCGCTCGCTGAACCTCCGCCGCGCCGATCCGAAAGCCCCGTGGACCGTCGCGGAGAAGGACGGCTTCCCCGTCGGCGAGCGCATCCAGCCCCTTCTGGCCGCTCTTGTCGAGATGAAGGTCGTTGAGCCCAAGACCTCCAAGCCCGAGCTTTTCGGCCTGCTCGGCGTCGACGACGTCACCAAAGCAGGATCGACCGCCAAGCTGATCACGCTGAAGGACGGCGAGCGTTCCGTCGCTTCCGTGCTGATCGGCAACGCCGTCGAACCCGGTGATCCGAGCTTCGGTGGCGGCGACAACTCGCGGATCTTCGCCCGCAAAGCCGGCGGCGATCAGGCGTTCCTCGTCACCGGCCCCGTCAGCGCCGACACCGACCCGATGAGTTGGATCGAGCGGACCGTGCTTCAGGTCGATCGAAATGTGGTGAAGTCCGTGACCGTCACGCGGCACGACGACCCGGCGTTCGTCGCCGGCGACCCCGTCAAGACCAACGTGCTCGAAGCGTTCCGCGACACCGAGAAGGACCTCAACTTCAAGGTCCGCAACATGCCCGCCGGACGCGAGCTCCTCAACGAGAGCGAAGCGGACAAGCCCACGACCGCCATCGGATTCCTCTCCATCGAGGACGTCAAGCCGCGGGCCGCGATCGACTTCGACAAGACCGAAGCCGCCGGGCCCGTCAAGTCGCCGGGAGGCAAAGCTCCCTTCGCCCGCTCGACCGCCCGATTCGCCAAGTTTGACGGCATGGTCATCACCGCCCGCGTCACCAAGCAGGACGGCAAAGCCTGGCTTGCCCTCGGCGCTGAGTACGACGAGAAGGAACGGCCGGCTCCTCAGGCAAGCCCCGCGGACGAGAAGGTCGATCCCACCAAGCCCAAGCCGGCGGCTTCCGAACCGCGCAAGCCCGAGGACGTGAAAAAGGACGTGGAAGCGTTCAACGCCAAGCACGGACCGTGGGCCTACTTGGTCCAGGAATTCATCGCTGGCCAGCTTTCGACGCGCCTCGAAGACCTGCTCAAAGCTCCGCCGCCGCCCACCACCGTCGGCCCCGAGCCTGCCGGGCCGCAGCCCGCGACGCAGGATGGCGGCCTTCTGGTGCCGAACCCGGAGCCGGCGCCGAAGTGATCGTGAGCCCGATCGCGGCTCAGGTCGTCGCGTGCGTGTGGCAGCGGCGAACGAACTCGTCGAAGATGTCCTGACCCAGAGCCCGGTCGCGCGTTCGCTCGGGGTGCCACTGCACGCCCACGCGGTAGTCGCACGCCGGATCGACGACGGCTTCGATGGTGCCGTCGGTGTCGGTCGCGACGACGCGGAGCTTGCCCGGGTCCTTGACGGCTTGGTGGTGGAAGCTCGCGACGTCGCCGGTCGCGGGGGCTTGGAGGCCCAGCGCTCGCGCGGCACCGGCGTCCAGCGTCATCGGGTGCGTTGTCGACCGGTGCCGCTCCGCCGCGGGTCCGAGGCGGTCGGGCAGGTGCTGTTCAAGCGTGCCGCCCGAAGCCAGCGCGAGCATCTGCATGCCCAGGCAGATGCCAAGCACCGGAAGCTCGGGCCGATCGTTGATGGCTGCGAGGAGAGCGGTCTCGTATCGCTGACGCTGCTCGTGCATCAAGCGTGCTTCGGGATGAGTCGCGCTGCCGAAGGGCTCCATGCGCGGGTCGCCGCCGCCGGTGAGGACCAGGCCGTCGATCATCTCGAGGTGCGTGTGGATCTCTTCGACGATCGGCGGAAGGAAGAGGGGTGTCGCGCCGGCGGCGTGGATGCAGGCGGCGTAAGCCATCCCGCACTCGGCCCGCAAGCGGGTGCCGGTCGCGCTGGCGACCTCGGCGAGATCCATGGTGATGCCGACGACGGGCTTCATCGACGCTCCTTGTCGCTCTTGGGGAGAGCTCTAGACCCTGACCTTCTTGCCGGCTTTCGCGCGTTTCGTCGTCGTGGCTTTGGTTCCGAGCTTTTCGAACGGTGTGACGCCGCAAGCCCCGCCGCGCGAGGCTTCCAAGGCGTCGAGCTCCCGTTTGGGGATCGAGAGGCGGCCCTGCTTGTCGAACGCGAGGTCGCATTCGACCGCGCGGAAATCACCGTCGGTGTCGAAGACGCTCACGATGCCGCGGTGGGTCGGTTGGATCTTGGAGCCCAGAGGTTCGGCGAACGTGGTGGCTTTGGTCTCGCGGACGAGCGAAATCCGGTCGGTCGCGGCTTCGAGGTGCGGGCCGCCGTCGAAGGGGTCGATGTAGTTGCGGTACTGGAAGCCGAGCTTTTCGAGCATCCGGCGTGCGGGGATCGTCTCGTGGCCGACCTGTCCGACCTGATTGAGGACCTCGAGCGGGAGGAGCGTGAGGTAGATGTCGTCCTTGGGGTAAAGCTCGTCGATGAACTTGCGGTTGTGCTGGCAGAACCGGTCGGCTTCGACGTACTTCACCGGGATGAACTTGCGGCCGATGGAGTCCCAGAAGAGGTTGTCGCCGTCGCTTGTCACAGTCGGAGCCATCTCGGCGATGATCTTGGACGCGAAGAGAGAGCGCCGCAGCCCGATGAAGTGGAACCTCACCCATGAAAGGAACCGGCCCGGCCGCTCTTTGTGACCGCGGAATGCCGGCTGGATGATGAGGCCGCCGATCTCGCTGGGCCCGCTCTCGTCGGCGTGAAGCCGGGCGAGGAGGTGCGTCGTGCCGATCCCCAGGTTGGAGGACCGGAACTCGCGCGAGAAGACCTTGAGCGAGTAGTTGGGGTTGCCCGGACCGCCCATGTGCGACCGGATCTGCGAGGTGCCGACGACGCCGCCGGAGCTCTTGTCCAGGATGGTGAACATGAAGACGTCGGATTCGGCGTGCGCGAGGCCGGTGATCCCGCGACGATGCGACTGCTCCTCGGCCTCGCTCGCGTCGGTCTGGTCGCCGGCGACGGTCGCGGCGTACCGGAAGCACTCCCGGCTCTGCTGGATTTTGGACGCGATCAGCCGCTCGTCCGGCGGCAGATTGATGAAATAGACCATCCGGGCGAGTTTGAGGAGCGTGCCGGTGTCTTCCGCTTTGGATTGCCGGATCAGAAACATCGTGGGCTCCGTGCCGAGCCGCGAAGCGGCCAATTGTTCGTATAAAGATCGGGTGACCGACTCGAAGGCATGATAGCCGCCGGGGGTCTCCGCCGGTTCATCGGCCAGAGGGCGGCGATCGCTGGAGCTTGCCTTACGAACGGATCCCGAGCGAAGAAAGCACCCGCTGGAGCTCATCGTCGACCTGCTCGGCCCCGCTGACCGTCTCGGCAACCGTGGCCTTGAACATGCGGCGAAAGACCTTGCGGGCGGTCTGGATCATCTCGACGGCCCGCGCGGGTTCGACATCGAACTGACGGGCGAGATCGGCCTGCGGTGGAGCGGCGCTGGTGCCGGAAAGAGGGTCGACGGTGGTGGCCCGAAAGAGCTTCCAGTGAAGCTGCATCCCGGCCTGTTCGCAGTACGCTTCTCCGCGGCGGAGAGCCATGTCGATGAGCGCCGCGGCCCATTGGCGGTCGAAAGCGGTCTCGGCGGTGTCGGAAGCGGCTGGTTCTGGGAACGCGGAGGGGGCGTCGGCGGGCAGGCCGAGCGGCTTGGCCGTGCGGCGTTCGCGGGCGGTCGGGCTTTTGTGGTAGTCCAGGAGAAAGTTGCGCAGGGAGGCTTTGAGGAAGGTCCGGAAGCGGGCGCGGTCGGGGTCTGCGCGTCCGATGAGGTCGCGTCCGAGAACCACAGTCGCCATGAACTCCTGTGTGAGGTCTTCGGCGTCAGCCGACGCGAGCCCGCTGCGGCGTAGATAAGCAAAGACGGGGCTCCAGTAGACGCGGACGGCGTCATCGAGCGAGCCCCCGCCTTCGCGAGCGGCGAGGAGGCGCGTCCAGTCGGTCTTGGGGAACTCGTGATGGGTGTCAGAATGCGACATCGGGAACGTTCGCGACCCATGCGTGGTGGGGGCGGACCGCCGATGATACTGGCAAGCGGCGTGAAGGGTGAAGCGTTGGGCTTGGCGAGGTGCAATTCCGGATGATCCTGGATCCGAAACAAGCCGGTGTCTTCGCGCGGGACCTGCTCATCGAGGATGAGCAGGACGACGGCGTTTCCGTGCCCGCGCGGATGCCCGAGGGGTATGAGCTCATCGCTCCGCTGGGTGTGGGTGGGATGGGCGTGGTGTACCACGCCAAACACACGCAGTCCGGCCGCGATGTGGCGATCAAGATGCTCCGGGCTTCCCTCGCCAGCGACGAGACCGCCCGACGTCTCACGCGCGAAGCCCGGATCCTTCAGAAGCTGCAGCACACGGGGATCGCCCGCCTCCTGCACGCGGGGTGGACCGGCAACGGGCCCGCTCGCGAGCCGTATGTCGTGCTTGAGTATGTCGCGGGCGTTTCGATGAGCCGCGCGGCGTCGCAGCGCGGGTGGGACCTGGACAAACGCCTCGCGGTCTTCCTGCAGGTGTGCGAAGCGGTCGCGTACGCGCACCGCCGCGGCGTGATTCACCGCGATCTCAAGCCCGGCAACGTGCTCGTCGGTGCGGACGACCAGCCAAAGGTCGTCGATTTCGGGCTTGCTTCCCTCGTCGAGCCCGACGCGGCGACGCGGCTGACGGTGTCGGGCCAGGTGATGGGCACGCTCCCGTACATCAGCCCGGAGCAGCTTGAGCGCGAGGGCGATGTGATCGACACGCGGAGCGATGTCTACGCGCTGGGGGTGATGCTGTTTGAACTCCTAGCGGGCAAGCCTCCGATCGACGTCTCGACGCTTCCGGCCGCGCTGGCGATCCAGCGACTCCGGGAAGCCGGCTCGCCCGATCTCGCGGCGGCGGACCCGTCGCTTCGCGGAGATCTCGAGACGATCGTGCGTCGCGCGATGGACCGTGAGCCGGAGCTTCGGTACCAGACCGTCGATGAGCTTGCCGCGGACCTGCGTCGCTACCAAGCCGATGAACCGATCCTCGCCCGCCGCGCGAGCATGGTGCAGGGCCTGCGTCGTTTCGTCAAGCGTCATCCGGCGGTGGTCGCGGCTGGCATCGTCGCGATGGTCGCGGGGATGGTCCTCGTGATCCAGTCGCGCGACGCGGCCGAGCGAGCAAAGGCCCTGACGCAGCAGGCCGAAGCCCGAGCGCGAGAGTCCGAACGCGACCGGAGCGTCGCCCAGGCGGTCTCCTCGCTGATGAACGAACTGGTCCTCAGCCCCGGCGTCGAGGGCCTTGGCCGAGATGCCCGCGTCGCGGACGTTCTTGACGCCGCGGCACGCCGTCTTGACGCCGAGCCGCCGAAATACGCGGAGGTCGAGTTCGCGGTGGCCCGCACCCTCTCGGTCGCGTACCGCGATCTCGCGCTTCACGAGCGGGCTGTGTGTTACGGTGAGCGTGCGGCACAGGCGGGCGAGCGAGCTTTCGGAGCTCGGAGCGCCGAGCGTGCCATGGGGCTGATCGAACTCGCCCGAGCGCACGAAAGCTGGGGCCAGCTCGATAAAGCCGTCGCCGCCGCCATGGACGCGGTCGCGTGCGGAGAAGCTTCGCAAGCCAAAGCCGAGCTCTCGGAGGCTCTCACCGCGCTCGGCAGGCTTTACGTGCAGGATGTCCGCCTTGACGAAGCGGAGCCGATCCTCGAGCGTGCTCTCGCCTCCGCCAGAGGCCTGCCCGAAGCGGATCCTCGCCGCGAAAGCCTGATCGGTCCGGCGACGGTCGAACTCGCGAGGCTCGCGCTGACGCGGCGATCCTCCGCGCGGGCTTTGGACTTGATCTCAGGTCTGACGCTTCCCGAGCCGGGCGTCGGCGCTCCGGTCTCGTACCGTGCGGAAGCGGTTCGGGTGAAGATCGAATCACTCGCGGCGCTGTCGAGGTTCGGGGAAGCCCTCCCGCTCGCCAAAGCGGAACTCATCTGGCACGAAGCACGCCTTCCCGCCGGGCATCCTTCGCTGGTGCGGACGCGGTGCGTGCTCGCGTCGGTGCTTCTCGCGGAAGGGCGAGCCAAAGAAGCGGCGCCGTTCGCCGAAACGGCGGCCGATTCGGCCCTGGCCGCGCTGGGCCCGACGCATCAGGCCACGCTTGACGCGACCGAGCTCGCCGCGACCGCGTGGCAGGCGATGGGGGATCTGGACCGATCGGACGCGGTGGTCGCGCGGGTGCTGGCTCGTTTGACCGATCAGGACGCGACGCATCTGGCGGCGATCCTTCAACTCCGCCGAACGCAGATCGCCGTGTCGTGCGACGCCGGACGCTTCACCGAAGCGGATGACCTCTTCGAAGAGACGCAGCGGGCCGTCGCGGCGCTGGAGCCCCTGGGTCCTTCGATCCGAGCCCGGGTGGCCCGCCTGCTGGACGCTTGCGAAGTGCTCCGGGAGAGCCGGCGGCCCAAGTAAGCGGTGGGCCGGACGGGTCCTTCGCGAGGCACCCTAATCTTCGCGATGCACCATCCCTCGCTTCAACATGATGCTTCGGATCTCATCGCGGGCGCGTGGCACCCCGCTCCGGGATCTCTCACGAGCCAGAACCCGGCCAAGCCCTCCTCGGTGGTCTGGTCCGGCGGCACCGAGGTCTCGCACGTTGATCGCGCGGTCGCCGCCGCTCACGAAGCCGGCCTCACTTGGTCGCGGTGGTCGCTTGAGAAGCGGATGGGCGTGCTTCGGCGTTACCAGAAGCTCTGCGCCGAACGACAGGACGCCATCGCGACCCTCATCCGCGATGAGACCGGCAAGGTCATGTGGGATTCCAAAGCCGAAGCCGGGCTCCTGGGCAACAAGGTCGACATCACGCTGGACCAGAGCCCCGAGGGTGCGTTCCGACGCGTCGCGGGGATGGAAACCAAGCTCGCCGAAACGCGGCAGGGCAAAGCGTGGTTCCGCCCGCACGGCGTGATGGCTGTGCTCGGCCCCTTCAACTTTCCGATGCACCTCCCCAACGGGCACATCGTGCCGGCGCTGCTCATGGGCAACACGATCGTGTTCAAGCCCAGCGACAAGACCCCCGCGTGCGGCCAGATGCTCGCGGAACTGCTTCAGGAAGCTCTCGAAGCCGAAGGGGCCCCGCGCGGCGTCGTGAACCTCGTCCAGGGGCGTGCGGACGTCGCGCAGAAGCTCGTTCGGCATCCCGGCGTCGATGGTGTGCTTTTCACCGGGTCCTGGCCCGTGGGTCGGGCGATCTTGGAAGCCAATCTCGATTCGCCCGGAAAGATCTGCGCTCTTGAGATGGGCGGCAATAACGCGGCGGTCATCATGCCCGACGCGGATCTCAAGCAGGCCGTGATCGAGTGCGTGCGGTCGGCTTTCGTCACCACCGGCCAGCGCTGCACCTGCACGCGACGGCTCGTCGTGCACGAAGCGGTTGCCGATCGGGTGATCAAAGCGGTGTGCAAAGCCGCGAGCAACCTCATCATCGGTCAGCCCGACGCTCCGCACCCGGTCTTCATGGGCCCGGTCATTTCCGAAGCGGCGCGACGCGGTATTCTCGAAGCTCAGGCGGCGTTTGTGAAAGCGGGCGGGGAGTCGCTGATGGCGTGCTCGGCCCTCGACGGCGAGGGGTGGTTCGTCACGCCGGGGGTGATGCGAGTGGACCGGTTCACGATCGAGGGCGGCGGCGGGGCGGATATCGAGGTCTTCGGCCCGCTGCTTCGCGTCGCGGTGGTGAAATCGCTTGATGAGGCGATCGAGCAGGCGAACGCGACGCGGTACGGGCTTGCGGCGTCGATCTTTACGAAGGATGCGGCTTCGATCGAGCGGTTCCTGCACGAAGCCCGCGCGGGCTGTGTGAACGTGAACACCGGCACGGCGGGCGCGAGCAGCAAGCTGCCCTTCGGCGGCCTGGGGCTTTCGGGGAACCACCGGCCGGCGGGCAGCTTCAGCCTGGATTACTGCGCGTATCCGGTGGCGGGGATGATTGAGAGCGGAGCGGCGGCGACGGTGCCGACGGGGATGCGGTTTGAGGAAGGGTGGTTGTCATGAACCCGTTTGTTCTGGCGGTGATTTTGGTGCGTGTGGTGGGAGTGTGGATCACGGTGTCGAATGTGCCGACCCTCTTGGGCACCGTCGCGCATCTCTCGGGTGGGGAGAGTCGCGCGTCCTACAGCGACAACTTTGCCTTGGCGGCTCTCGAGTTGCTTATGTACCCGTTCGTGGGCATTGCGATCGGCCTGATGTGTGTTCTCAAGGCGACATGGTTTGCGCAGATCGTGGCCCGTGGGCTTTATCCGGCGGGGCACTGCCAACGCTGCGGGTACGATCTGGCGTCGGCGGGGGCTACGACATGCCCGGGATGCGGACGCTTCGAGGCGAAGGCGAGCTAAGCGGAGGCTGCGATGCGAGACCAGTTGAGCCGACGGGATGTCACGGTCTTGGTGCGGGCGGTTGCGGCGGTGCTGCTCGTGTGGAATCTGCCGCGGGTGTTCGAAGCGTGGACGGCGTGGGGGCACGTCTCGCGGGCCCGGGTGCAGTTCGCATCGGGCGTGACTTCATCCAAGCAAGTGGGGGACGCGTGGAACGGGCTTGTCGACGCGGCTTGGCCGCCGGTCGCTGGGGTGGTGCTGTTGCTCGGCGCGGGGGTTGTGGCGAGAATGGTGATGGTGGGGCTGCCCGGGCCGGGCGGGTGCCGGTCGTGCGGGTATGACCTGACGGGGGTGAAGTCGGGGACGTGCCCGGAGTGTGGCGAGGGTTCAGGGCGGGCGTGAGCGATGGGCGTCCGGGCGGTCAATGATCGGGCATGACCGAAGTGAACTTTGACGGGCTGGTGGGGCCGACGCATAACTACGCCGGGCTTTCGTACGGGAACGTCGCGTCGGCGGGAAACGCCGGGGCGGTGTCGCGTCCGCGCGACGCGGCGCTGCAGGGGCTTGCGAAGATGCGCAAGCTGATCGATCTTGGCATGGTGCAGGGGATCTTGCCGCCGCATGAGCGGCCGCATGTGCCGACGCTTCGCGGTCTTGGGTATGACGGGACCGACGAGCAGGTGCTGGCGCGGGTGGCAGCGGAGGACCCGGTGCTTCTGGCGCAGGCGTGCTCGGCTTCGGCGATGTGGACGGCCAACGCGGCGACGGTCTCGCCCAGCGCGGACACCGCGGACCATCGCGTGCACTTCACGCCGGCGAACCTTCGGGCGATGTTCCACCGGTCGATCGAGCCGCCCGTGACCGGCCGCATTCTGAGAGCCATCTTCGCGGACGAGTCGCGGTTCGCCCATCACGATGCTCTGCCCGGCGCGGATGCGTACGGGGATGAGGGCGCGGCGAACCACACGCGGCTTTATGACGATGTTGAGCCAAGCACGCCCGGGCCTGGGGTGCATCTGTTCGTGTACGGGGCGCACTTCGGGAATCGGCAGGCGCCCAAGCCCAAGCTTTATCCCGCGAGGCAGACGCTCCAAGCGAGCCAGGCGATCGCGCGGCGGCACAAGCTCGACCTGGACCGCGTGGTCTTCGCGCAGCAGAACCCGGATGTGATCGACGAGGGTGTCTTTCATAACGATGTCATCGCGGTGGGCAATGGACGCGTGCTTTTCTACCACGAGCGGGCGTTCGCGAGCGAGGAAGCCGTGCGCGACCGGCTTGAGTCGCTCTTGGGCCCGGCGTTCTGCCCCGTGCGGGTGAGCGACAGCGAGGTGCCGGTGTCGGCGTGCGTGCGGACGTACTTGTTCAACTCGCAGCTTGTCTCGCTTCCGGACGGCACGATGGCGCTGCTGGCGCCCACGGAGAGCTATGAGCACGAGGGCGTGCGCGGGCTCATCAACCGCACGGTGGCGGACCCGTCGAACCCGATCGCGGCGGTGCACTACATGAATCTGCGCGAGAGCATGCGGAACGGGGGCGGGCCGGCGTGCTTGCGGCTTCGCGTTCCGTTCACGCAAGCGGAGGTGGCGGCGGTGAACCCCAGGTGCCTCGCGACGCACGAGAAGCTCGATGAGCTTCAGGAGTGGGTGACGCGGCACTATCCGGAGGAGCTGACGCCGCACGACCTGCACGATCCGCGCGTGCTTGAGATGTCAAAGCGTGCGCTGGATGAGCTGACGGGGATCCTCGGCTTGGGGACCGTGTACGACTTCCAGCGGTAGGCGGGCGTTCAGGCGGCTTTCGCGGCGGGAAGGCCGAAGGACTCCGCTCGACGGTTGCGTTCCAGTTCGCGGAAGACCTCCAGAAGGACGGCGTGGTCCTGGTCGCGGCCGGTCAGGTAGTGGCTGAACCGGAAATCCTCGAGGAGGTCGTCCTTGAGGAACGCGATGCGGTCCGCGGGGGTCGCGGCGCACGCCAAGCAGACGCCCGCCGCGACACGGCCGATGGTCATGTCGCCGTAGGTGCCGTGCTCAAGCTCGGCTTGCAGCAGCTTGAGGTGGTCGAGGCCGCCGAGCGTCCCGCGCTGGCGGATCATGCGGTCGGCCCGGGCGAGGGCGTCGATGCCGAGATGTTCGTCCAGCAGAGAGAGACGCACGGCGGCGACGCGGAGCATGACCTCGGGCTCATCGCCGGCGGCGTGGGCCGCCAGGTCGGCCAAGCGGCAGCGTTCCGCGTCGGACAGAGCGTCGTTTTCGGTCGCGATCCACGCGCTGGCGACGCGGGCGGCCGCACGCTCGGTGGGCGTGATCGGATCGCTCAGGAGCTCGGTGGATTCACGCAGCGCGTCGGCGACCAGGTCCGGGCGGACGCCCCGCACGACGGCCGCGCGGCCGGACAGCCGGTCGGCGAGGGTGACGCGGGAGGGCGACCGGCTCAGGAGCGCGGCCAGGCGGATCACGCGACGAGCGACCGCGAGCGCGGGGGTCTCGCCCTGCTCGAGCGAACGCACGAGGCCGGGCAGCGTCACGCGGCTTGCGTCAAGGCGGAGGGGAAAGATCGAGAAGTAGGTCATCGGGCGGGGGGAGCCCCAGTCGAACCAGCCGGCTTCGCGGGCCGCGTGCTCACGCGTGCGCACGACGAGGGAATCGGGCTCATCCTCTCCGGCTCGGGTCACGACCGCGTCAAGGTTCTGCACGGACATGGCGAGCGACGGCGAGGTGCCCTCGGTGCGGAGCCATTCCACGTCGCGGAGGGAGCCGTCCGCCAGAAGTTCGGCCAGACGATCGTCGAGCATCATGCCCACGCGGAGCGGGCGCGTGGCTGAGCCGCGCTCGTCCAAGCGGCGAGCGATGGATTCGGCGAGTCCGCCCTGCGCTCCGCCCACGCTCTCGAACGTGCGGGCGGTGTTGCTCAGGATCGTGAGCCCGCAGCGGCGGAACGGGTCCGTCGGCCACGTCGGGCGAAGGGAAGCGGCCCGCTTGGGAGCGGGTTTGGCCGCCGCCGTGTGCGTCGGCGTCGCGGGTTCGCTCGCCGTGACGGGAGCGGGGTTGGATTCGGGCTTTGAGGCAGGCGCGGGCGCCGCGACGGGCGAAGCAGCCGGAGTCGTCGTCACCGCCGGGAAGGTCACCGGCGCGGTCGTTGCGGCGGGGATGGAGACAGGCGCGGTGAACCGCGGAGCATCGGCGACCGGCACGATGTACGTGTCGGCGCTCGCGGCGGCCACCTGCCGGCGACGCGAAGCCGCTTGGGCCCCGAGGCCCGTGATCAGCACGATCCACAAGCCGGCGGGGATGCCAAGCGAGGTCTCGGCAAGCCACGTCACGCCCAGCACATGGCCCGTCAGCACCACCGCGCACGCCGCAAGCACGGGAAAGACCCACGCCGCGGCGAACCACGGCGCGAAGGAAGCCGGAACAGCCTCGGCGTGGCGGGCGCGAGGGAACGAGTGATCGGACGATTCGGTGTGGCGCGTCATCGTCACCCACCATCGGCGGCGAGTTCCGGGGAGATGATGCTCCGCGAATCGTGAGCGTGTTTCCAGACCGGGCGCAGCCCTTGCGCCCCCAAACTTCCGCGCAGGCGTCGCTTGCCTCACGACCGACCGCTTGTGGGCGGACCTCTGCCGCAGGTCCCGAAACTCAGCAGCCTGTCTCGAAGTTCAGGACGAAATCGTCGTAGTCGAAGAAGTCCACGAAGTCGTCCCCGTTGAAGTCCGCGGTGCGCCCGGGCGGGCAGGTCCCGCTTTCGAAGCAGAAGACGTAATCGTCGTAGTCGAAGAAATCCAGGAACCCGTCGCCGTTGAAGTCCGCCGGACAGGTCGGGGCTCCCGTGTTCGTGAACAGCCGGACCGCGACCGTGCCGGACTTGACGTGCTCGGTGTACACGCTCCAGCCGGTTGGTCCGAAGGCCGTGTTTCCAAAGCCCGTCACCGCGAGGTAGTATCGACCTGCGGGAAGCGACCCGTCGCGGCCGTTATACGCCAAGCCGTTGCCGACGATCGCCGTCGTGCTTGCACCCCCGAAGGTCATCTGCGTGAGCCGGCCCGAGCCATCGTCATCATCCACGAGCACGCGCACGCCGCTCGCGTCGTACAGGCCCGCGATCGTGTCGTTGCCGGTGCCCGATCCGGGATCGGTGAGGAGCGAACCTTCCGTGTCGATATCGAAGAACGTCAGGAGCGCCGCTTCGATGGGCGAAGCGAGCTCGAAGGTGTACCAGTGGATCTCGCCGGGCGCGAGCAAGTCGGCGGGCGGCATCGCGCCACCGCCCTGGAGGGTTCCCATGTCGAGCGCGGCGGGTGCCGAGGGAGGCGAGGTGAACCCGCTCGAAAGACGGACGCGAACATCGGCGGGGAACGCGGTGCTGTTGGTCGTCACCGAGAACCCGCTCGCGAAGGTCGCGTTGAAGGGAGCGACGCAGAGGTAGTAAGTGCCGGGCGGCAGCGTGCCGTCCTGGCTTTGGTACCCGCCCGGACGCGAGGAGATAGCTCCGAAGCTGAGCAGGCTTGCGAGACCTTCGCCGTCGTCGTCGTCCTGGGCGATGAGCGTGCCCGACTGGTTGAAGAGCGCGATTTCGGTGTCGGTAACGACATCGTTGCCGGTGCCGTACGCGGTCTGGTTGCTATCGATGTCGAGGTAGGTGCTTGTGCCGGGCGTCACGGGGACGGGCACATCGAACCGGTACCACTTGACGCCGGGGTAGAAGTCCCAGTCCGGTTCGTGGTGCGTGACGGTCTGGCCGGCTCCGATCTCGCCGAGGTTGAGTGCGGTGGTGTGGTCGCCGGGCGGGGGGGGCGGCGGAGCGTCGTCGAGTTCGATGGTGATCGTGTTCCAGAGGGCGTCGGCGCCCGCTCCGTCGTTGCGGCTTTCGTAAAACTGAAAGGTCCAGAGTCCGGCGGCGTCGGCTTCGGCGGGCTGAACGATGAGCTCGTAGGCGGGGTTGATGGTGAGAGGGCCGGAGAAGGCGCTGGTGATGAAGGGCTGGAGGGTGAGGGTGCGGCCGAGGGGCGTCGTGACGCGGATGCGGGCTTCGCTCGCGAAAGAGGCGGGGATGACGCCGGTGAGCGTTCCGGTGACGCGCAGACGGCCGACGGAGTACCCGCCCGTGAACGTGGTGGAGGTGGTGATGTTGGCGGGGTCGTTCACGCGCTCGCGCGACTCGATGTTCGAAAAGGTCACGGATTCGCGCGGGCCCGCGAGGGCGAGGGGCGCGAACGCCAACCCCGCCGCAGCGGCGAAGACCGCCGTCGTGATTCCCACAACGCCTCGTGACGACATTCGTGTTCCCTCCGGCCTGATCAGGGGAGCGTTCCCTCCCGAGGATCCAGCATACATCATTCGAAGGGGAATGCCAGTCCGATCTCTCCCGATTGCGGGAATTCCGAGGGCTGGCGGCGATTGGGTCGGCGAAAACGCAAAGCCCCCGGGTGGAGGCACCCGGGGGCTTTGGATGGGTCGTGGTACTCGGACCTTCGGTCAGGTCCGGGTCGGCGGCTTAGCAGCCGGTCTCGAAGGCGTCGACGTAGTCGGCGTAGTCGAAGAAGTCCACGAAGTCGTCACCGTTGACGTCGGCCGAGCGGCCGGCGGGGCAGCTCTCGCCCTCGAAGCAGGTGACGTAGTCGAGGTAGTCGAAGAAGTCGACGAAGCTGTCACCGTTGAAGTCAGCGACGCAGCCCGTGGAGGGCTCGCCGATGGTCAGGATGTAGTGGGTATCGATCGTGCCGTCGCAGGGGAGGCCGGCGAAGAAGTTGGTGCCCGCGAAGACGCGGTAGGTGCCGGCGGTGAGGCTGGCGGTGATCACGGCTTCGGCGCACGGACGGCCGCTGTTGGCGGTGGAGATGATCGTCACGTCCGGGCAGACGGTGTCGAGGAGGAAGATGCGGAGGTCGTAGCCCGCGGTACCCGTGATCGTGAGGTCGCGGTCCGTGTCGAGCGTGAACTCGTACCAGTCGGTGTCGCGGGTGTCGAACCCGGTGTTGGCATCAAAGAACGTGGAGGCGTTGCCCCAGATCACCGAGTCGACCTCGACGAGCTCGACCGGGAAGCCGGGGATGTTGCAGCCGCCGTTGGTGTCGGTCCCGCCCGTCGACTGGCAGTCCTCGTTCTCATCGACCGCGCCGGAGGGACGGATCGTCTCGCACGGATCGCCGATGTTGACCTGCACCTGACCCGCGCCGCGGGCGAGGCCGTAGCCCGACACGCGGACGAGGTATTCCTGACCGTTGGTCACGTTGGCGAAGAAGGCGCTCTGCACGCCGCAAGCGTCGTCGTTGCAGCCAAGCTCGGTCCCGTCGCACGAGTCATACATCGAGATGATCGTGTCGAAGGCCACCAGACCGCAGGTGAGCACCTCGGCCTGTCCGTCACGGTTGGCCGTGAACTTGAACCACACCGAGGCCGAGCCCGGATCGCCGCCGAAGCCGCACGAAGCCGAGCCGTCCGCGTCCGCGAAGGACGAATCGAACGCCGTCGGAACGCCGACCTGAAGCTCGGCCGCAGTGGCGCACGAGTCGTTGGGCGGGGGAACCACGTCCACCGCGGAGATCTGCACCTGGCCGGAAGCCGTGCCGCCCGCGTAACCCGCGACGCGGATCCAGACCGTCGTGTTGGGCCCGACGATCGCCGAGACCGTCGACTGCAGGCCGCACGCGTCATCGACGCACGCCAGCTGGCTGCCGCCGCAGCCGTCGACCATGGCCAGAACCGTGTCGTTGCCGGAAAGGCCGCACGTCGTCGCCGTCACCTGCTCGGAGGTGTCGCCGGTGGTGTACTTCAGCCACGCGTCGGGCGAGGCGCCCGACGCGCCGCAGGTCGCGGCGTAGTCGTTGGTCGCGGACGTCGTGTCGAAATCGTGGATGCCCACGCCGACGAGCGGAGCGTCTTCGCACGCGTCAGAAGCCGAGCCGCCCGGAACGTTCGGGATGATCGAAACCGAAAGCTGGCCGGAGGGCGTGGTGTTGTTGTAGCCGGCAACGCGGGCGTAGTACGTCTGGCCGGCATCCATGAGGAAGCTCACCTGCGTCTGAAGGCCGCAGGAGTCGTCCTGGCACAGAACCTCGCCGCCGCCGCACCCGTCGGTCACCGCCAGAACGGTGTCGCCCGCGGTCAGGCCGCAGGTCGCAAGCGTGACGCGGATGTTCGCCGTCGCGACGACCTTGACCCACACGTCCGCGCTGCCGCTCGACAGGCCGCAGGAAGCGGCGAAGTCGTTGGAGGCGCCGGCGGTGTTGAAATTCACGACGTCGCCGTCAACCACCGCCGGAGCATCGGCGCAGTTGTCGGCCGCGTCGACGCGCGAGCCAAAGCCCGGGATCGGGGCGACCTGAGTCTTGTGGATCTTCGCGCTCCCAGCGAGGTTTGAGGTTTGGTTCTTCGGAAGGCCGGTCTGCGCCGATGCGGTTCCGACCAAGCCAGCCGCAGCCAAAATGAGAAGCGGTGCCTTCATACGCATAAACATCCTCCGTCCAGTAAAGGGGGACCACGATGACCCGGTGTTTGGACATTCGATGCCCACGACAACACCGAAAGCCGAGCGCTGATCGCTGCTCGCTCGTGTGGTATAACTGAAGCGGACGTGACTGTCAACCCCAAACATTGCGAGGCGACGAGAACCGCCGAACCACCTACCGTTCGGGCCTTATGCACGCATCAGTTCGCTGGCTCAACCAGTACCTAACGCCCGCCAATCTCACCGCGGATGAAGCCGCGGATGTGCTCATGAACCTCGGCTTTCCGATCGAGACGCGGGAAGAGGTTGTTTTCCAATGGGAAACCCCGGATACACGTCTTGATGTCGAAGTAACGTCAAATCGCGGTGACTGCCTCAGCCAGGTCGGTCTTGCGCGAGAGATCGCGGCCAAGACGGGCCGGGCGTTCGCGATGCCCGTCGTCAAGGCGGTCCCGGGCAACGGCCGGCCGGTCGCCTCGGCGCTCAAACTCGATGTGCGCACGCCGGATGCGTGTCCTCGGTTCACGGCGCGGGTGATCCGCGGCGTGAAGGTCGGGCCGAGCCCGGCGTGGCTGGTGCGTGCGCTCGAAGCGGTGGGGCAGCGGTCGATCAACAACGTGGTTGACGTCACCAACTTCATCTGCTTTGAGCTTGGCAACCCGTGCCATGTGTTCGACCTTTCGAAGCTTGAGGGTGCGGCGCTGGTGGTGCGCTTCGCGAGCGACGGCGAACGGCTGCTGACGCTGGACGGGAAGGAGCGCAAACTCCGCGCGGATGAACTGGTCGTGGCGGACAACGCCAAGCCGCAGAGCCTGGCCGGCGTGATCGGCGGCGGCGAGTCGGAGGTCACGGCGGCGACGACGGATGTTGTGCTTGAGGTGGCGACGTGGGATCCGGCGACGATTCGTCGGGCGGCGCGCCGGCTTCAGATTCGGACGGACGCGGGGCATCGTTTCGAGCGGGTCGTGGATGCACGCACGCTTCAGTACGCTTCGGATCGGGCGGCGGCGCTGATCGTGGAAGTGGCGGGGGGCGAGCTTTGCGAGGGGACGATGACGGGGGGGAAGGATCTTCCGCCGGCGCGGACGATCGACCTTCGTCTGTCGCGCTGTCGGTCGATCCTCGGGTACGCGATCGAGGACGCGAGGATCTCGACGCTTCTCTCGGCGCAGGGACTGGCTCCGGTGTCCAAAGCCGCCGGGGTGGTGACGTGCACGATCCCGGCGACGCGCGTGGACCTCACGGGCGAGATCGACCTGATCGAAGAAGTGGCCCGCACGAACGGATTGGACGCGATCCCCATGGCGGAGAAGCTCCCGGTGGCGGTCAAGCCGCCGCAGGACTCTCAGCGGGCGATGAGGGAGATCGCGGGCGTGCTGACGGCGCAGGGGTACTTCGAAGCGGTGACGTTCAGCTTCGTGAAGCCGGCGATCGGCGCGGCGTGGATTCCCAAGGGCTTGGCCGTGGTCAACGTGGACGATGAACGGCGCGGAGCGGAGCCGACGCTCCGCCCGAGCGTGATCCCGAACCTGCTGGCGTGTCGGAAAGCCAACCAGGATGGTCAGGTGAAGATGCCCGGGGAGAGCGGGATTCGCCTCTTCGAGATCGCTTCGGTCTTCGGGCAGGCGGACGGCAAGAGCGCTGAGCACCGCAACATCGCTCTGCTCGCGGACGTGCCGGTGTCGGGGAAGAAACCGACGATCGCGGATCTGCAAACCGGGGTCCGGACGATCCGCGGGACCATCGAGTCGCTGGTGAAGCAGCTTGGCGGAGCGGCGGCGGAGCTTGCGATCGTCAAGGCGGCGCCGCACTGCGATGCGCTGGACGCGGGGTCGTACGCGACGGTCTTGATCAACGGGGTGAAGGCCGGATACCTGGCCGTGGTGGGTTCGGGGCACGCACAGTCTTTCGGGCTGGAGAGTGTGCACGTGTGCGCGGAGCTGAACCTTGCGGCGGTGGTTGGGCTTTTCCCGCCCAAGTCGCGGGTGGAAGCTTTGCCGACGTTCCCGGCGGTCGAGCGCGACCTGTCGCCGATCGTGGCGGAAGCGATGACGTGGGACGAGGTCCGCACGGTGGTGAGTTCGTCCAAGCTGCCGCGGCTTGAGTCGCTTGAGTTCGTGGGGACGTTCAGGGGCAAGCAGATCGGAGCGGGGAAGAAGTCGCTGACGCTTCGGCTTCGGTTCCGGGACGCGGGCAAGACGCTCCGGCACGAAGAGGTGGACACTGAGGTGAACACCCTTGTCGGCCTGCTGAACACGCAGTGCGGGGCTTCCTGGCGCACGGTCTGAGCCGACCGAGGATGGCTATTTGGGGGGCTGGCGGGCCGCGCGGGGGTTCGGTGAGAAAGTGGGCGGTTGCGGGGGTGGCCGGGCTCGGATTTTTTTCAACTTCGCGGGGTCGCGCGGCGTATCATCGCGGTCTGAAAGGAGATTTTCCCATGAGCAGTTCTGTCGCTTCGGCCGAGACCTCCGCCCGCACCACCGCAGGGCAGCAGGACGCCGACCGTCCGCTCATCTATGTGAACGGGAAAATCGTCCCCAAATCGCAGGCGATGGTGTCGGTGTATGACCACGGGCTTTTGTACGGTGACGGGGTGTTCGAGGGGATCCGCATCTACCGCGGCAAGATCTTCAAGTGCCAGCAGCACGTCGACCGCCTGTACCACTGCGCCGAGCAGATCCGCTTGCGCATCCCGATCGAGAAAGCCGAGATGGTGAAGATCCAGCGGGACTGCATCGCCGCCAACGGGCTGAGCGAGGGGTACATCCGCCTGGTCGTGACCCGCGGGTTCGGCACGCTCGGCCTTGACCCGCGCCGTTGCCCCGTCCCCGGCATCATCTGCATCGCGGACCAGATCCGCCTCTTCTCCGCCGAAGCGTACGAAGCGGGGATGCGCGTCGTCGTCGCCAACCGGCCCAAGACGCCCATCGACTGCCTCGACCCCCGCGTCAAGAGCCTCAACTACCTCAACAACATCCTCGCCAAGTGCGAAGCCATCGACTTCGGCTGCGACGAGTGCATCATGCTCAACACCGACGGGTACGTCACCGAAGGCTCGGGCGACAACATCTTCGTCATCAAGAACGGCGTCATCTACACGCCGCCCAGCGATGCGGGCATCCTCGAGGGGATCACGCGGCGGTTCGTGGCTCGTGAGCTTGCTCCTTCGCTCGGCTTCCGCTGCGTTGAGAAGAACATGCGGCTGGAGGAGGTCCTGGCCGCTGACGAGGTGTTCCTGACCGGCACGGCCGCCGAGATCATCGGCGTCACCGAGATCGATCAGCACGACGGCAAGGGCACCATCACCAAGTCCACGCGGCTGTCCGACGGCGAAGGGCCGATCACCAAGCAGCTCCGCAAGAAGTTCCGCGAGATCGTGACCAGCGACGCGATCCCCGAGAACTAAAGCCGCCTTCCAATCCTGAGCATCATGCCGCGGCCCGGACGATCCGTCCGGGCCGCGTTGTTCCTACGCTGGAAACGCATGCTCAACCTTCTGCCGCAGATCAGAGCCCAGTTCCCCGGGCTTGCCGGGCCCGACACCCTTCTCGACAACGCGGGCGGGTCGCAGCTCCCGATCCAGGTGATCGACGCGATCCACGCGTACATGCGACTCTCGTTCGTGCAGCTCAACGCTGACTACGCCACGAGCAAGCGTGCGACGGAGATCGTGAGGCGAGCGCACGAGGTGGTGAAGATCTACCTCAACGGCCACGCGGGCGTACAGGGGGACGAGGTCGTCGGCCGGGGCCTTGGCGAAGCCGTCATCACCTCCTCGACGACGGTCTGCTGCCACACGCTGGCGCACGCGTACGCCGATGCCCGCACGACGGGAGCTTTGCCGAAGGAGCGATCCGAGGTCATCGTCTGTACCGCCGGGCACGAAGCCAACGTCGGCCCGTGGCTCAACCTCGCCCGGCGCGGGTTCACGGTGATCCCCTGGCAGGCGGAGCCGGTGCCGTGCGGCCCGCGCGAAATCGTCTGGCGGCCGAACCTGAACACGCTGGCTTCGCTTTTGTCGCCGCGGACGGCGCTCGTCACCTTCCCGCAGGTCTCGAACATCCTGGGCGAAGTGTGGGATCCGGCGCCGGTCGCCAAGCTCGCCCATGAAGCCGGCGCCAAGGTCGTCGTCGACGGCGTCGCTTTCGCGCCGCACCACGCGCCGGACATTGGGCGGATGGGCTGCGACTGGTACATCTACTCGACGTACAAGGTCTTCGGTCCGCACGCGGGAGCCATGCTCGGCACGCTCGAGGCGTTCGCTGATCTGACCGGGCCCAACCACGAGTTCATCCCCAAGGACAACCTGCCGTACAAGTGGGAGCTCGGCGGGGCAAACCACGAGTCCGCAGCGGGGATCGCGGCTCTCGCGGACTATGTCGCTTTCCTCGCGGGTCTGGTCGGCGAGACGGGGCCGGTGACGCGGCGGACCTTCGAGCGGGCGTTTGGCGTGATGGAAACGATCGAACTCTCGCTTCAGAAGCGGTTCATCGAGTTTCTTCTGTCCAAGCCCGGGGTGCGGATCGTCGGCCCGGCCTCGACGGGCCCGTCGCGGGTCGCGACGATCGCTTTCCTGTCGGACAAGATCACGCCGCAAGCTCTCTCGCTCGCGATGGCCGAGCGGAACATCGGCATTCGTCAGGGGCACGCGTACTCCAAGCGGCTTCTGGACGCGATGGGGATCCCGGCGGTGGCGCGCGTGAGCTTTGCGCACTACACGTCGATGGAGGAGGTCGACCGGGTGTGTTCGGCGCTCGATCCGTTGATCTGAGCCGGTCAGCTCGCGGGTGTGGTGAGCCTGCGCCAGAGCGTCAGCAGTTCGACAAACGTCCACGCGGCGAGGAGCGGGATGATCCACCAGCCGTGCGGGCTGAGGCGTTCGACCGCTCGCTCGGCCAGCGCGGTGATGTTGCCCTTCCACAAGCCCTTGAGCAGGCCGAGAATCGGGTGAGGCTTGATCGCCGCCCGGCCGGCGCCGGTCAGGAACTCAAACCCGCGCGGCCCCTTGCGAGCCGCGGCGGTGACCATCGCTTCCCCGTTTCGCTCGGCTCGGAGCAGCAGATCGGCGGCGGACTTTCCGCCCGCGTGCAGCGCCGCCGCGGACTGCTTGCCGGATTTGGCGAACTCGGCCAGACGGGTGAGATCATCCGCGGAAGCGGCCGAGGGCATGACGCGGAGCGCGGTCGCGGGTGAGGTCGCTCTCGCGAGGTCACCGATGGGGTTGATCAGCGCCCGGGCGTCCGCCCACTTTCCTTGGCGGAGAGCCGCTCCCAACGTGGAGGCGAACGTGTCACCCAAAGCCCCGGCTTTGCGAGCGGCTTTCACGACGGCGGGGGCCCAGTCGATCTGCGGCGCGACGGAGGTGATGACTCCGGCGGTCGAGAGCAGGACGATCAGTTCGTCGCTGTCGCCGGTGGTGGCTTGGTTCATGGCTTCGATCGTGAGGTCGCGGACGTCGCCGACGAGGAAGAGGTCCGAGCCGACGGCGCCGATCAGCCGCTCGAGCGATTCGCCGCGGCCGGTGAGGGCCCCCATCCCGACCTCCCTGGCCCGGCGGAACCAGCTTGCTTGCTCTTCACGGGTGAGCCGTTCCTGTTCGAGCAGCTTCTCGCGGGCGTGTCCTTCGGTCCATTCGAGGCCGGCGGCCGCGACGAGCAGAGCATCCCCGAACTGTCCCTGCGCCCGCAGATCCGCGACGCGGGCCGCGGGGTCGGCGTCCGGGAGGGACGCGAGCCCGATCCGGGCGAGGTGAGCCGGGCGGTCGGCCGCGAAGAGCGCGAGGAGCACCATGGCGAACACAAGCCGGGCCATGCACCAGCGAGCTCGCCAGATCCGCGTCATTTCCCGCTCCCCGCAAGCCCGAACTCGTCGGTGAAGGTCACCTTGACCCCCGCGCGATCGCCGACGATCTTTCGGACGAGAGCCGCGACCTGACTCCGGGCGTCCTCGCGCAAGCGGATCCGCTGTTCGGCGTCGGGCGCGAGTTCCTCAGCGCGGAGCATGAGGTCGCGGCGGGCTTCGCCGAGGTGGAACTCGCCGTCGGTGGCCCGGCTTCGCATCCAGCCGGTCTTGACCTCGGCTTTCTCGAAGGGGGTCTGGATCTCGGCGGCGATGCGTTCCGGCGGGCGGACGCGGAGCAGGTAGACGTCGTGCAGGGGGCTGAAGGTGATCGCGGTGGTTTCGAGCGAGGCGAGGTCGCACCCGTACAGCAAGCGGACGGGTGCGGTGACGGTCGCGGAGACATCGCCGAACATGCTGACGTCGGAGGAGGTGCTGGTGACGTTGGTGCGGACCTCGGCGGTGACGAGCTTCATGGCTTTCACCTCGGCCATGACGGAAGCGGAGCGGTCCTGCATGCCGGGCCAGAGGCTTGGCGTCGGTGTGGCGAGGTTTTCGGGGCGGGCGGGCTGGAGGGCGGAGACGTCCTGCCAGCGGAGGATGCCGGCGAGTCCGACGGCGAGGATGAACGCGCCGAGGTAGAAGCGGGCGGAGGATGGAGCGCGATTGGGCATGGCGAGCGGGCGGATGTATCGACCGCGAGAGGCTTGGAACGTGACGGGTGCGCGAACGAATTCAAGGAGCGTTCGAGCGGGGCTGTCCGCACGGTCGCAGTTCGTCGAACACGACCCGGACGCGGGTGGCGAAGCGGCGCTAGAGGCGCTTGGCTTTGCTCGCGGCGTCGAGCGTGGCTTTCTCTTTCGCGGTGAGCGAGCCCATGCCCTGGGTGGCGATCTTGCCGAGGATGCGGTCGACCTCGGCATCGCGAGCGGCGCTCTGGGCGGCTTGTTTCTCCGCGGCTTTGGCTTTGCGACGCTCGGACCAGGAGGGTCGGGCGGGGGCGGAATCCTGCTCGACGCGGAAACCGGAGTAGCCGCGGTCGGTGTCGTACGACCAGGGGGAGCTTTCACCCATCATGGCGAGTTTCTGCCGTTCGGTGTAGCAGGTGAGGCCGCCGAAAATGGCGATGCCGACGAGCATCGATTTGCCGGTGGCGATCCCGAAGATGCCGACGGCAACGGCGGCGAAGAGGCCGACGTTGACCGCGATCACCATCGACCGCTGATAGCCCACGCGGGACCAGAGGATCTCCTGCACCACGCGGCCGGCATCCATCGGGAACATCGGGAGCAGCATGTTGAACGCGAGAAGCAGCAGGTTCATGGAGTGGGCGGACCAAAGCCAGCCGCGCCAAGACATCCCGTAGAACTCGGGCGAAAGCCCCGCGCCGGGTTGGAAGGGGTTGAAGAAGACGTCGGACCAACCCGCACCGGCCGCGAAAAGCCCGGCGGCGAAGACGGGGAAGAGGATCACATTGACTCCCGGACCGCCAAGGGTCGTGATCAGCGCCGGCTTCCACCGGCGGGGCGGTTCGCAGTACGCCAAGCCGCCCAGCGGCCACATCAGGACTTTGTCCGCCGAACCCCCGACCAGCCGGCACGCGAGGCAGTGCCCGAACTCGTGAAGCAGCACGAGGACGAAGAGCATCGCCATCCAGATCGCCATTCTCGCCACGCCGACGCCGTTTGACCCGGCGGCACCCGCGAGCTGGCCCAGCAGGATGAGGATGTAGAGGATGTGAACCCGGACGTCGATGTTGCGAATGCCCGGAACCCATCGGGGGACGCGGAAAAGCGGGAAAGACCACCCGAAAAACCCGTCCGCGCTCTCGAGCATCCGGCGGAACGAATCGCCGAATCCGCCGCCTCCTCCGCGTGGGTTGTATCTCCGATCCTGGATACCCATGGCTGATTGTTGGGGTCCCGACGCTCGGCGGCGCGGGTGATACCGTGAAGCGATGCACGCCGCGGTGTTTCTTGACCGGGACGACACGCTGATCGCGACCACCGACGCGACGGCGGATTCCGCCGCGCCCGGGGATCTGTTCGAGCCAAGCAGGGTTCGGCTGCTTCCGACGGTCGCCGAAAGCCTCAAGCGGCTGGCCGATGCCGGATTCGCGCTGGTCGTGGTGTCCAACCAGGGGGCGCTCGCCGCAGGACGCTGTTCGCTGACAGAGGCGGAAGCGACCAACGACCGGATGCGGGCGCTTCTGGCGGAGGAAAGCGTCACGCTTGCCGGGGTCTACATGGCTCCCCGCAGGCCCGGCGGGACGGTGGAGCGGTTCATGCACGACCCGGACGTGTGGCGCAAGCCCGGCCCGGGCATGTTCCTCGCGGCGGCGAGGGAACTCGGCGTTGACCTTGACCGTTCCTGGATGATCGGAGATGCCGAGCGGGACCTTGTCGCCGGCCAGGTTGCCGGCATCGCTCCCTGGCGATGCGTCCGCGTCGGAGCCCCCGACGTGCCGGACATGAAGTCGGCGTGCGACAGGGTCCTTGGCCGGCCTCTTTCGCGGTGAGCGCCCGAGCGTGCAAGAATGAACCACGATGGATGTCTCGACCGCCACGCTCCGTGCCGATGGGTCGCCGCTCGCGGACGCGAGGGTTCGGGGCGCGGTCGTCGCGGCCGCACACTCGCTGGCGGAGCGGACCGGCGTGCGAATTGTGCGGCTTGACGCCGACGCGAGCGGGCTGCAGGTGGTGCTTGAGGGGCACGAGGTGGTGGCGGTCGGTTTCGCCGCCGAGCTTCGCCGGACCACCAACGCGTGGTGGGCGGCGCACCATCCCGGAGAAGAGCTTTGGCCCGAGCACGAAGTGGATGAGCCAGACGACGACGCGGATGACGAGCCCGACGGAGGGTTTGGCGGAGAATCCGGCGGGGAGGATCGCTGGTGAGCCGGAGCAAGGGCGAGATTCTGCGGCTTTTGGTCGTCTGCCCGAGCTGGCTGGGCGATACCGCGATGGCGACGCCGGCGCTCCGCCTGATCCGGCGGAGCTTTCCGGGGATCTTCGTCGGCGGTCTGATGCGGCCGGGGCTGGATGAGCTGCTCGCGGGCACCGATTTCTTCGACGAAACGCACATCGCCCGGGCGAGCGGGGTCATGGGCCCCAAGCACGCGGCGGCGAAGGTGCGTCCGCGCCGGTACGACGCGGCGGTCCTGTTCACCAACTCATTCTCGACCGCGCTCACGACCAGACTCGCGGGGATCCCGCGCCGCATCGGCTACGACCGCGACCTCCGCGGCGTGCTTCTGACGGACAAGATCAAAGCTCCGACGCGGCCCGACGGCTCTTGGGCGATCGTGCCCGCTGTGGACTACTACCTGCGGCTGGTACGCGAGTGCCTGATCGGCGAGAGATCCGCTGCCGCTTCCGGCGAGGCGTTTCTCGAGCTCGGCGTGACGTCTGAGCAGGAAGAAAGCGGGCGCGGGCTGCTGACGCGTGCCGGGATCGCCGAGACCGACCGGTTCGCGATTCTGAACCCGGGCGGGAACAACGAAGCCAAGCGCTGGCCCGCGGACCGGTTCGCAAGTCTGGCGGCTTGGCTTCACCGGACGTACGGATTGCGAGTTCTGGTCAACGGTTCGCCGGGTGAGCGGGAACTGACCGAGCGGATCGCTTCCGAGTCGGGACTGGGCTCCGCGTGCGCCGCGCTCCCCGCGCTTGGCATCACGATCGGGTCGCTGAAGTCGATCATCCGACGTTCATCGCTGATGGTGACCAACGACACCGGCCCTCGGCACTTGGCGGCGGCGTTCGGCGTGCCGCTGGTGACGATGTTCGGTCCGACCGACCACAGATGGACGACGATTGCGACGCGTCCGGGCGGCCCCGAGCGCATCCTGCTCGCCGATCCGACGCTGCCCGAGACCGAGCTTGCCAACGACCATCCTGAGCGATGCCGCATCGACCGGATCGAGGAGCCGACCGTTCGGGAATCCTGCGAAGCGGTGCTCAAGACCGGAGCCGCGGAGAACAAAGTCCGAATATGAAGTCGGGCCTCACGACAGCCGATAGGCTGAGGGCTTGACCCTCCGGGGCTGGGCCCTAGGATGGTGACTCGGCCTGACGCTTCGGCGGCGGGTCGGGGCAAAAAGTGGATACGGGGGCGTAGCTCAGTTTTGGTAGAGCGCATCCATGGCATGGATGAGGTCACGAGTTCGAGTCTCGTCGCCTCCACTTTGAACACCGCCCGGACCTCAAGGTCCGGGCGGTGTTGTTTTTCCGCTGTGGCGTTTGGCTCTCACCATCGCCTCCAAGGGGTTCCCGGGTTGTGGCGGCTCAAAGTTTGCGGAAACCAATCGTGTTTGGGAACAATTAGGATACCGTTGTGGTAATCTGTTTGATCGCGCCGAAGCCCGGCTTTCGGGTGACGACGCGGCCACGAGGAGTTCTGAAATGAATGCACGGGTGTTGCGCGGATGGACAGCGGCAGCGTTTGCGGCGGCGGCGGGAGCGGCGATCGCTCTCGAGCCAAGGCAGGGATTTTCCCCGGTCAATGAGCAGGGCCCGGCTGCGGTGCATTTGAGCGTGGCGGAGGATTTCGCTCGCACGCATCCGCTGGCGCGGTTCTATCGCGAGGGCGAGCGCGTGACGCGCGTGTACGGTCCGGCGTTCTCCGAGGGCGAGGACGCGGTCTCGAGCGCGAACGCTTTCCTTCGGCGATTCGCGGGCGTTCTCGGCGTTCAGGGGTCTGATCTTTTCCAGCGGACGCTTTCGGAAGACGGCGTGATGACGGTGCCGCTGATGCCCGACGGCAACGGCGGGATGAAGTTCACACTGGTGGGCTACGGCCAGCACCGCGACGGCGTGGAGGTGTACCGGTCGCACGTGCGGGCGCTGGTCCGCAACGAGCCGGGCAATCCGCTGGTGCTGGTGACGAATGCGACGTTCGATCTGGGTGATTTCCGGGTCGATCGCGCGGTCGCGGAGAACCCCAACTTCGCCGCGGCGGACGCGGCGATCCGCGAGGCGCTGCCCGCGGTCAAGAACGGCATCATGGGCGACTATGAGCTTGTCATCTATGCCGGAACGCTGGAAGCTCAGACGCCTCCGGTTCTCGCGCTTTCGTTTGTCGCCAAGACGCATGAGTCGACGATCTCGCCCGGTTTCGGCGCGTGGCGTGTGATCGCGGACGCCGCGACGGGCCGCGTGATCAGCACCGAAAACATGATCTGCAACGCCGACGTGACCGGCCGCGTTCGCGGCATCGCGACGCAGGGCCTCAAGTCCGCGGAGTGCAACGAGGAAGCCTCGATCCCGCTCAAGGATCTCCGCGTCACGAGCGGCGCCGCGACGACGTTCACCGATGCGGCCGGCAACTACACGCTGAACCTCGCGAACGGGCCGGCGACGATCTCTGGCAGCCCGCGCGGCATCCACTTCCGCGTCTTCAATCCCAGCGCCGACGCTCCGGCGATCAGCGTGAACGCGACCGCGCCGGGCGCGGCGCCCGACATCGTCCTCAACGCGGCCAACACCTCCGAGATGGCCCGCGCCGAGGTGAACGCGTACCACCACCACGTCGTGGTGCGTGACTTCATCCTCGCGGCTTCGCCGAACTACCCGACGATCTCGACGCAGACGGAGTGGCGGATCAACGTCGGCGTGAGCGGGACGTGCAACGCGTTCTACTTCCCCAACGACTCGACGAACTTCTTCAACGCGGGCGGCGGCTGCCCCAACACGGCGTACAACGACATCGTGCACCACGAGTACGGGCACCACCTCGTGAACACGGGCGGTTCGCTCCAGGACCAGTACGGCGAGGGCATGTCGGACGTGATGGGCGTGCTGATCACCGATCAGCCGGTGCTTGCGTTCGGGTTCTTCAACGACTGCAACAACGGTCTGCGTGACGCTCGCACGCTGCGGACTTACCCGTGCAACGGCGGCTTCCACGACTGCGGCATGCTCATCTCCGGCTGCGTGTGGGACACGCGGAACGTGATGGTTTCGGCTGGGATCACCGATTACCGCACGATTCTGGCGCGTCTCGCGGTGAACGCGGTGCCTCTGCACGCGGGTCAGGGCAACATCGCGCCGGACATCACGATCGACTGGCTGACGTTGGACGATACCGACGGCGACATCACCAACGGCACGCCGCACTACGCGGAGATCAACGCCGGCTTCTCGCTCCACAACATGAACGCTCCGCCCCTGACGCTCGCGACGTTCGATTTCCCCGAGGGCCTGCCGACGTCGCTTCGTCCCAACACGACCCAGACGGTGCGTGTCCGCGTTGCGGGTCTTGCGGCGACGCCGATCGACGGCAACGCTTCGCTTGTCTCCAAGCTTCCCGGTCAGGCGGATGTCATCACGCCGATGCAGCGCATCGGTGTGAACGAGTACATCGCGACGCTTCCCGCTACGCCGTGCCTTGACCGCCTCTCCTTCGCGTTCCTGGCGGCGACGACGGGCGGCAACGCCCGGAGCCCCGTGGGCACCGGCTACTACACGGCGCTCTCCGCCGGTCAGGCGATCGTCAAGTATGGTTCGGACTTTGCGACCAACGATGGCACGTGGCTGACGAGCGAGACGGTGCCGGCGAATCCGGGCGGCTGGGAACGCGGCATCCCGCAGGCTTCGTCGGGCGCTCCCTCGGCCGACTTCGGCGGCGACGGGTTCTGCTACGTGACGGGTCTTGCTCCGGGCGAGGACATCGACGGCCAGTCGGTCCGCCTCTACACCCGCGGGCTCGACACGCGCGGGGGTCTGGTGTACCTCTCGTACGCCCGCTGGTTGAGCAACAACACCGGCCCGAATCCGGGCGGCGACTCGATGTCCATCGAGGTCTCTTCCAACGGCGGAATCGACTTCACCCGCCTCGACCGCGCCGGCCCGACCGGCCCTGAAGCCGTCGGCGGCTGGATCTTCAAGAACTTCGAGCTTCCCGCCAACCTCAAGTCCGACCGCTTCTACATGAGGATCACGGTCGGCGACGGCGTGCTTGATTCCACCGTCGAAGCCGCGTTTGACTCCGTCCGCGTGACCGAGTTCGGCTGCGTGACCTGCGCTCCGGACTTCAACGGTGACGGGTTCCTGGACTTCTTCGACTACGGCGATTACGTCGCTTGCTTCGAAGGCAACTGCCCGCCCGGGAAGAACGCCGACTTCAACGGCGACGGCTTCGCGGACTTCTTCGACTACGCCGACTTCGTGACGGCGTTCGAAGCCGGCTGTTAAGCGGTCCATCGTTCACAAACAACGCGGGCGTGCTCATCCCGATGAGCACGCCCGCTTTCTTTTTCCGCCCGAGCTTCGGTCAGCCGCGGACAAAGTCGGCAAAGCCCAACTGCCGGTACATCGTCTCGGCCGGATTTCCGGCGGTCACCGCCAGGTGCACCTCGCGCTCCCCGTGCTCGCAGAGCAAGTTGATCACCCTGAGCATCGAAGCCCGGGCCAGCCCGCGCCGTTTCCATTCCGGGTGCGTCATCGTCATCGCGAGCAGCGGCACGCCCTCCCAGCGCGTGACGAGCGTCGCGGCCACGATGCGTCCGTCACGCTCGGTCACCTCGCTGCAGCCGAGCGAGAGCGGGCCGTACCCGCCGTCGAAAAACTTGCGGGCTTCGACATGGGCGTCCGCGAGGGTCTCTCCGGAATCGTCGATCGTCCCGCGGTATGCGTGGAACATCAGTTCGGCGAGCTGCTCTTGGTCGGCAAGCGTGGGGTGACGCGCGGAAGCGTCGGCTGGCGCGGCAACGGGCGAGAGGGCAAGCACGAGGCGGTGTCGGATCATGGAACGGGGTTATTCCTCGGCGGAGGCGATGCTCGCGGCGTCGCGGGCTTCGCCCTGCGGGCCTTCGGCGGCGGGGTCGATCGATCGTCGGGAGAGTCGCACGCGCGTGACGCGGGTGGGCTCGGCTTCGAGCACCTCGACGGCGATTCCCTCGAGCGTGGCGTTGTCGCCCTTGCCGGGGATGCGGCCCATCGAGACCGTGACCCATCCGCCGACGGTGTCGTAGTCCTCGCCCTCGGGGAGCTTGATGCCCAGGGGTTCGAGCTGCTCGTTGACGTCGGTGATGTACGCACGGGCGTCGATCTGGGCGCCGCCCTGCTCGATGGTGACGTCGCTCTCGAGGGATTCGGGGACCTCGTATTCGTCCTGGATGTCGCCGAAGACCTGCTCGGTGATGTCCTCGAAGGTGACGAGGCCGGCGGTGCCGCCGAACTCATCCGCGACGATCGCGATGTGGACGCGTTTCTCGATGAGTTCCTGAAGCAGCTCGCGGACGGTCTTGGTTTCGGGGACGAAAATCGCGGGTCGCAGGATGGTGCGAAGAGCGAAGGGCTTGCCGCCCGACCGGCCCTCGCCCGCGAGCCAGCGCATGAGGTCCTTCACGTAGAAAATGCCGACGATCTTGTCGAGCGAGCCCTCGTAGACGGGGATGCGACTCTTGCCGCCCTTTCTGACCTGAGCGATGACGCGACCGAGGTCGTTGGTCAGCTCCATCGCTTCGATCTCGGTGCGCGGGGTCATGATCTGGCCGACGGTGGTCCCGCTGAAGTGAACGACGGCTTCGATCATGTCGGCTTCGGCTTCGTCGAACCCGCCCTCCTGGGTGGCTTCCTCGACGACGGAGAGGACTTCCTCTTTGATCTCCTCGGCTTTCTGCTGTGCCGTCTGGCCCGAGAGGCGGCGGACGACCTCGTCGAGGAACTTCGCGACGGCCTGCACTGGGAGCGTCGCGGCGAAGACCAGGCGGATGAAGGGAGCGAAGGCGTACACGGCCTGCTCGCCGGCGTGGCGAGCGACGCTGGCCGGGATGATCAGGCCGAACATCCAGACGACGACGGCGGCGAGCGGCACGCCCAAGCTCATGTCCACCCAGCCCGGGGGCGGCGGGTTTGAGGGGTCCGCAGCGCGGAGGAGGTTGATTCCAAGCGTCGTCGTGACCGCGGCGGTGGCGTTGCAGAGGATGCGGAGAAGCCCGACGGCGTGGGCGTGCCCGGAGAGATTCGCGAGCACCGCTTTGAGGCTTCGTTCGCGCCAGGCGCTCTTCTGCTCCGCCGCGATCTCTTCGAGGCGGGCGCGGGAAAGGTCCGACAGCGCGTGGAAAAGCGACGAGACAAACCCGCCGACCGCGACGGCGAGCACAGCGGTCCAGAGCCAGGCAGCCGCGTTCAAGATGCTCCTCCTTCGGTGGCGGGCTTGGCAAAGACCGGCCCGACGCCGATTGCCGTCAGGACCGCGTCTTCGGCCGCGTGCATCCGGGCGTACGCGAGCTCGTCATGATCGTCGTGGCCCATGCAGTGCAGGATGCCGTGCAGGCCGTAAAGCAGAAGCTCGCGCTGCGGAGAGTGGCCTCGCACGGACGCTTGCCGCACGGCTTCGTCCCAGCAGACGACGATATCGGTATCAAGCGGGCCCAGCCCCATCGGGCGGAGGTCAAACGTCAGGACGTCCGTAGTGCCGGGGATTCCCGAGTGCCTCCGGTGCAGGTCGGCCATGACGGCGTCGTCCACGACCCGAAGCCGAATCTCGCCGGAGGCGTCGAGCTCGGCTCCCGCGCGGCGGAGGAGATCGGACAGCCCGGTCTGATCGTTCGTGGTCAGCTTGCCAGTCTCATCCGAGAGGTCCACGGCCAAAGCCGCCGGCCCCAATCCGGTCCGATGACAGCCACACTGATGCCCACATCGTCGATCTTCCATAGATTCCCCTCACCCGTGCAGGCCACCCTGCTCCTCGTATCGTACCGGCTTTCCTTTCGGCCTCGCGGCCTTCGCGGGATCTCCGGCACAATGATTCGCATGATGTTTGGTCTATGTAAGATTTGTAATCGGGCTGAGAACCTTGAGAACACCGGGTCGGACTTCAAACTTGAACTGATCGGACTCAGCACCCTGATCGGGTGCTGGTCGGCGCGGCGGGACCTCACCGTCCATCTGGAGCCGTGCCGGGCCGTCAAGGGAGTGGGCGACGAATTGCCGTCCGCGCCGCGCGGGCGCGCCACCCAGCGAGCCGGATCGTTGGACGAGAAGGGTGGCCGCCCAGCCCATGGTGTCGGCAATGGTCTCGCAGGGGTAGAAAGCCGCGTCCAGCAAGCCGTCGTCCGCGACGGCTTGGCGAGCCGGGTTCAACCTCCAGGCGTAGTGGGGGCTGTTCCCGACCACCAAGATGCCACGAGCGGCGCGGAGCCAAGGCTTGCCATCGACCACCACGTCAAGCCGGGGCAGTTGAGGATCGAAGAACTCCCGCAGGATCGGCACCACGTACGAGGACTGCTTGATCGGCCCGGTGCGTGTGCCGTCCAGCCGGTGGATGACGCTCGCGTCGGGCCCGATGGAAGCCATCAGCACAAAAGGGTGGTCGTTGCAGGCGCCAAGATCCATCGGGACGATGCGTGGTGAGCGGAGCGCACGGATGAGCGTTTCCGGGCTCGCGTCCATGCTGTGGTGTCGGGCGAAGAGGTTCTCGGTTCCGGCGGGGATGTGGTAGAGAGCGGCTCCCGAGCGGGCCGCGAGGGGCGCTGCGTGGTGGATCGTGCCATCTCCCCCGATGACGGCCAGAAGCGAGCCTCCGAGGAGGCCCGGCTGGGGAGGGGGGTTGAGTGCGCCACGCTCATCGTGCGTCGGATGGGGGAAGACGGGGATGCCGGCGGCGCGGAGCGCTGATTCGAACCGGGCCGCGAGCAGGCGGGCGCGTCCGGCTCCGGATCGCGGGTTGTAGAGGAGGTGGACGTCCACTGGGCGGAGGGTAGCGAGGGGTGTTGCGATGTGTGCACAGGGGACGGGCGTGGGCTGCCGGGGTGGGGCTGGTTTCGGTAGAATGCCGACATGAAGATCCGATCCATGGTGCTTTGGGGCTTGGCGGTTGTGGCGGTTGGCGGTCAGGTGTCCTGCTCGTCCGGGAAAGCCGCAAAGGCGGAGGAGGAGCGTTTGAAAGCTCTGATCGTCGATTTTTCCGCTGAGCGTCGCGGGGTGAATACGACGCTTGACGCGATGCACGCGGCGGCGGCGAAAGCGGATTTGGGCGGGTATCTCGGGTGCTTTGCACCGGATCTGATCTTCCTGGGGACGGATCCCAAGGAGCGATGGAACAGCGCGGAGTTCGCGAAGTTCGTGAAGCACTACTTCGATCAGGGCCAGGGCTGGGCGTACGCCCTCGTGCCCGAGTCGAGGAACGTGGTGATCGAGCAAGCCGGGAACACCGCGTGGTTCGACGAGATGCTGATGAACGAGAAGTACGGGCTTTGCCGCGGATCGGGCGTGCTTCGCAAGCTCGGGGGCCGCTGGCTGGTGTCCCAGTACAACCTGTCGTTCCCCGTGCCCAACGAGGTCGCTGACAAGGTTGTTCAGCTCAACCGGACGGTCCGATGACCGGCGCGACGATCGGCGCGGTGGGGGGGAGGCCAGGCATGCGCTCGACCGAATTCCCGAACCTGGTGGTGTTCGATCATCCGCTCATCCAGCACAAGCTCAGCTGGATCCGGGATCAGTCGACGAGCTTTCGTCCCTTCCGGGCTCTCCTTTATCAGATCGCCGGGCTGATGGTTTTCGAAGCGACGCGGACGTTCCCGACGGAGGCGGTCGAGGTACAGACGCCGCTCGAGCTTGCGACCTGTCGCCGGCTTGCGGGAACGATCACCGTGGTGCCGGTGCTTCGGTCGGGCCTGGCGATGACGGAGGGGATCCTGGAGATGATGCCCGAAGCACGGGTGGGGCATCTGGGTCTGGCCCGCGATGAGGAGACGCTCGAGCCGGTGACGTACCTCCGCAAACTGCCCAAGGACCTGGCGAACGGCCCGGTGATTCTCGTTGACCCGATGCTCGCCACCGGCGGCTCCGCTCGCGCGGCGATCCGCCTGCTGAAGGAAGCGGGGGCCAAGGACATCCGCATGATCGCGCTGGTCGCGGCTCCGGAGGGCGTGCGCAAGATGCTTGGCGAGCACCCGGACGTCACGATCTACACGGCGGCTCTGGACCGCCAGCTGAACGAGCGCGGGTACATCTGCCCGGGGCTTGGGGACGCGGGGGACCGGATGTACGGGACGGTGTAGGAGTTCAGCTCCGCATGCCTTTGTCGGCGACGTCCGCACCGACCGATGCACCAATCACGGAGTATGAACACCCAGCATGCTCCGCGCGACCGCTTCCGCGACCTTGATGCCGTCGACGCCCGCGGAGAGGATGCCTCCGGCGTAGCCCGCGCCTTCTCCGGCGGGATAGAGGCCCCGGGTGTTGAGACTCTGGTAGTGGTCATCGCGGTTGATGCGGATGGGTGAGGAGGTGCGCGTCTCGACGCCGGTGAGGACCGCGTCGGGCATGTCGAAGCCCTTGATCTGTCGGCCGAACTTCTTGAGGGCTTCGCGAATGGCGACGATGGCGTAGCTTGGCAGGCACGGCGAAAGGTCGGTGGGAAAGACGCCCGGTTTGTACGACGGGATGACTTTGCCGAGGGACGTGCTGGGGCGACCGGCGAGGAAGTCGGCCACGCGCTGGGCGGGCGCGGCGTAGGTGCCGCCGCCCGCGACGAACGCGGCTGATTCCCACTTGCGTTGGAACGCGATGCCCGCGAGGGGGCCGCCGGGATAGTCCTCTTCGGGCGTGATGCCGACGACGATGCCCGCGTTGGCGTTGCGTTCGGATCGCGAGTATTGGCTCATGCCGTTGGTGACGACGCGGCCTTCTTCGGAGGTGGCGGCGACGACCGTGCCGCCCGGGCACATGCAGAAGCTGTAGACGCTTCGCCCGTTGGAAGCATGGTGCACGAGCTTGTAGTCCGCCGCGCCGAGGATGGTGTTGCCCGCGCTTGGGCCGAAGCGGGCCATATCGACGAGCGACTGGGGGTGCTCGATGCGAAAGCCGATGGAGAAAGGCTTGGCTTCGACGTAGACGTCCCGGTCGTGCAGGATCTGGAACGTGTCGCGAGAGCTATGGCCGACCGCCAAGACGACGTGGTCCGACGCGACGTGTTCGCCGCTGGCGAGCATGACGCCGCGGAGTTGGCGTGTGCCGTCGGCGCGGGTTTCGATGTCAAAGTCGGTGACACGGGTTTCGAAGCGGTATTCGCCGCCAAGGGATTCGATGGTGGCCCGCATGTTCTCGACCATCTTGACGAGGCGGAAGGTGCCGATGTGCGGGTGGGCCTCGGTCAGGATCTCGGGCGGGGCGCCGGCTTTGACGAACTCGGTGAGGACTTTGCGGCCAAGGTGTCGCGGGTCTTTGATCTGGCTGTAGAGCTTGCCGTCGGAGAAGGTCCCCGCGCCGCCCTCGCCGTACTGGACGTTGGACTCGGTATGGAGGACGGACTTGCGCCAGAGGTCCCAGGTGTCCTTGGTGCGTTCGCGAACGACCCGGCCGCGTTCGAGGATGATCGGCCGCAAGCCCATCTGGGCGAGGAGCAAGGCCGCGAAAAGCCCGCAGGGGCCGGCCCCGATGACCAGGGGACGCGTGGGGAGCGGTTGGGCGGCGTGGGCAACGAACGAGTAGTCGATGTTGGGCGTGGGCTTGACGTTCGCTTTGTGGGCGAAGCGTCGGAGGACTTCCGCTTCGCCCACGACCTCGACGTCGAGCGAGTAGACGAGCATGATGGCGCGCTTGTCGCGGGCGTCGTGAGCGCGGCGGAAGACGGTGCAGGAGAGGAGTTGGTCCGGAGGGAGGCGAAGCCGAGCGGCGGCGGCTTCGGCGATGGCCGAGGGCGGATGATCGAGCGGGAGGGGGATCTCGGTGAGGCGAATCATGAAATCCGCTACGAACGGACGCCTTTCGCGTCCGTCGGGGAGCGGCGAACCGCTTCACGCGAAGTGTAACGCTTCCGTAAACTGCTCAGGCCGTGGGAGGCCGAAAAGTCGTTCAAAAAAGGAGGTCCATGTCGGCCGGTGGCCGTCGGCGTCGCGGGGGTGCTGGCTATCATCGCGGTCGCTGTCGGCCCGTCGCCGAGTGGGACCGGGCGGTGTTCGGGGCGACCGAACAGGGGAGCGTTTGGGTCGAATCTTGTCCGGCATCGGGCGACGCCGTGTTGGCGAACCCCGGACCGGTTGCTTGAGGAGTTCGCAATGAGCAGCACGTCGATGGAGTCTGGGATGGAACTGCGGAACGGCGTTTACGGCCAGCAGCAGCAATCCCGGGTGCCGCAGACCGTCGATGCTCTGTTCGGCGCCGACGTCTTCAGCGAGCGCGTGATGCGCCAGCGCCTGCCCAAGGACGTGTTCAAGCAGATCCAGCGGACCATCCAGCGCGGCGAGCCCCTCAACGCCCAGCTCGCGGATGTCATCGCTTCGGCGATGAAGGACTGGGCGATCGAGCGCGGCGCGACGCACTACACCCACTGGTTCCAGCCGCTGACCGGCCTTACCGCCGAGAAGCACGACGCGTTCATCGTTCCCGACGGCCACGGCGGGGCTTTGAGCGAGTTCGCCGGGTCCGCCCTCGTGCAGGGCGAGCCCGACGCTTCGTCGTTCCCCTCCGGCGGCATTCGCGCGACGTTCGAAGCCCGCGGCTACACGGCGTGGGACTGCACCAGCCCCGTCTTCCTCACCCGCAACGCGGGAGCGGTCACGCTCTGTATCCCGACCGCGTTCGTCAGCTGGACCGGCGAGGCCCTCGACCACAAGACCCCGCTGCTCCGCTCGATGGACGCGGTCAGCGAGCAGGCGATCCGCCTGCTTGAGATCTTCGGAGCCGCCGGCGGCGTCAACCGCGTCACGGCGACCTGCGGCTGCGAGCAGGAGTACTTCCTGATCGACCGCGAGCACTACTACAACCGCCAGGACCTGCTGGCCTGTGAGCGGACGCTCTTTGGCGCCAAGCCGCCCAAGCACCAGCAGCTCGAGGACCACTACTTCGGGTCGATCCCGTCGCGCGTCATGGCGTTCATGGCCGAGAGCGAGCGGGAACTCTACCGCCTTGGCGTGCCGATCAAGACGCGGCACAACGAGGTTGCGCCCTGCCAGTTCGAAGTCGCTCCCATCTTCGAGACCGCCAACGTCGCTTCCGACCACCAGATGGTCGTCATGGAGACCCTCAAGCGGGTCGCGCAGCGGCACAATTTCGCGTGCTTGCTGGTCGAGAAGCCCTTCGCCGGGATCAACGGGTCGGGCAAGCACGTGAACTGGTCGATCGCGACGGACACCGGCGTCAACCTGCTTGACCCGCGCGGCGAGACGCACACCAACATGATCTTCCTCACGACGCTTTGTGCGGTGATCCGTGCGGTCGACCTGCACGCGGACCTCCTCCGCGCCAGCGTCGCCCACGCCGGTAACGATCACCGCCTGGGCGCCAACGAAGCCCCGCCCGCCATCATGTCGATCTTCCTCGGCGACATGCTTGCCGACATCGTCGAGCAGATCGAGTCCGGCACCGCCAAGAGCACCATGAAGGGCGGCAAGCTTGACTTGGGCTCCAAGGCTCTCCCCCAGCTTCCCAAGGACACCGGCGACCGCAACCGCACCAGCCCCTTCGCGTTCACCGGCAACAAGTTCGAGTTCCGGGCCGTCGGCAGCAGCCAGGCCGTCGCGTGGCCGACCACGGTCCTCAACACGATGGTCGCCGACAGCCTCGATTTCGTCTGCGGCGAGCTTGAGAAAGCCATCGGCAAGAACACCGAAGACCCCGCCAAGATCCAGGCCGCGGTCCGCGTCGTCCTCCAGAAGATCATCAAGCAGCACAAGCGGGTGATCTTCAACGGCGACGGCTACGACAAGAGCTGGCACGATGAAGCCGCCCGCCGCGGGCTCCTCAACAACCGCGAAAGCGTCGCCGCTCTCTCCGTGCTGGGCAGCAAGAAGAACATCGACCTCTTCAAGAAGTTCAAGGTCTTCAGCAAGATCGAGGTCGAGAGCCGCGAGCACATCTACCTCGAGAAGTACATCAAGCAGCTCCTCATCGAGGCCGAGACCGCCATCCTCATGGCCCGCACCCAGATCCTCCCCGCGGCTCTCCGCGCTCAGACCGAACTGGCCGAAGCCGTCGCGGCCACCGAAGCCGCCGACGTCGAAGCCGGCGACACCCGCGGCCAGCTCGAAGAGCTCGTCGAGATGGTCGGCAAGCTCCGCACCGCGATCAACAAGCTGCAGAAGCACGCGGACAACGAGCCCGGCAACCACCACAAGCACGCCGAGCACATCCGCGACCAGGTCAAGCCCGCGATGGCCGAGCTCCGCGAGATCGTCGACACGCTCGAGCAGATCATCCCGGCCGACCTCTGGCCGATGCCCACCTACCGCGAGATGCTCCACATCCGGTAAAGGCGTCACCTCCATCATGCCCGTGAAGGCGGCGGTCTTGCGACCGCCGCCTTTTTGTTTCACGGGGCCGTGCGAGCGGCGCGGGCGGAAACCGCCGCCGTCCCTTACGCGAGGGGCGAGCGGCGTTCACGGAGGATTCAGGGGATTCCCTCCCCGGCGTCAGCATCCTGTTTCGTACTCGGTCACGAACCATGTGTAGTCGAAGAAGTCGATGAAGCCGTCTTCGTTGCGGTCGGCTCGCGGCTGGCCGGTCTCGAACGCGAAGACGAAGTCCTCGTAGTCGAAGTAGTCGAGCGCACCGTCGCAGTTGAACTCGGCCAGACAGACGTTCAGCCGGGCGGCGGCGCTCGTGACGCTGCCGCACGCGGTCGAGATGACGCAGTCGTACATCCCGTCGTGCGACTCATCAACGCCTGCCAGCGACAGCGTCGCGGCGGTCGCGCCGGAGATCGGTGATCCGTTGAAACGCCACTGGTACGACGCTCCCGGAACCGCCGCTTGGATCGAGAAGGAAGCCGCGCCGTCGCCGCACGCGACGGCGTCGACGGGCTGCTCGGCGATGGAAGGGACGCCCGCCGCCGCTTCCACGGTCATCTGTCGGATGAGAGCGTTGCCGTTGCTGTGGCGGCCCGGGCCGCCGGTGAAGAGGCCGTTCGCCGGAGCGAGGCTGGATCCGTTGAAGTCGATCAGTTCGAGGCGCACGCCCGTGACGCCCGAGATCGGAAGCTCCGCTTCGACGGTGTACCAGGCGCACTCCGGGTTCGCTCCGCTTGCGAGGATGACGTCGTCGTCGAGGATGGAAAGCGTCGGGCTTGCACCGGTCCGCGGGTTGCCCCACGGATCCGCCGGTTGGGCCGACATCGCGTCTGGGATGAGTGTGTACCAGTTGGCGTCGACCATGCCGTTGACGGCGGCGCCGTTCGCGAAGGTGTTCTGAGGATCGTCGGTGACGGACAGGCGGAACGCGCCGAGCGTCAAGTGTCCGCCGCCGCAGCAGGAGTGGAACCCGCCGGAATGGATCCGGATGCGCACACGCGTCGCGGTGAGGAGCGAGGGCGCGGGGACCGATTCGAAGACGATGGTCTGGCTCATCGTCCGATCGCCGGGGGCCCAGCAGTTGCCGATCGCCCAGCCCGACCCGGGGTTGGCGTCGATCGCGCCCGCGGGGCTCCAGCGTCCGTCGCACTGCTGCGTCCAGGAGCTTGTTGCCGCACGCAGGACGACCGGGTTGTACGCGCACTGTGCATAGGAACTACCTGCCATCAGCGACAGGGCGAGAAGCCCCGGCGCGGACGACATCCGCGAAGACAACGTCTTCATGACGATCCCTCCCAGCCAATCTCTCAAAGCTTCAAACCATCGATTCCACCGCGATCCTCCCCGAGATGCCGGTTTGGACCGTGAGTGCCTAGATGCACTACGAGAGATAATGGGCGGACTCACGCGAGAGTTGCAGGATTCCGTGAAATTTCATCGGATTCGCCCCGCATTGCCCGCATAACCGCGCCAGTCGGAACCGGTTCGCACCCCGTCGGGGTGCGTCGCCGGTGAAGGCCGAGCGTTCGCGCCGAGGCCGGATCCGCCCATGGCCGTCATGTCGGGCTACGGAGCTCTCGCGCCCGCGGCAGGTTCGGCTTCGAGCACCAGGCCGTCGTACGCGAGGAACACGTTCTCCGGCAGCTGTTCCTGCGTTTCCGCGTGAGCGACCTCGTGCGCCATGTGCGTGAGGTACGCCCGCTTGGGCCGGACGCGATCGATGATCGAGAGAGCCTCATCGATGGTCAGATGCGTCGGATGCTTGCGGAAGCGCAGAGCGTCGATCACGAGCGTGCTCAACCCTTCGAGAAGCGGCCATGACTCGGGCGGCAGCGCCGACATGTCCGTGCAGTACGCCAGCGGAAGCCAGGGGGCGTTCAGCGTCGAACGCGGCGCGGGCTCGATGCGATAGCCCAGGACCGGAAGCCTCCCGTGAAGCAGACGGATCGGCGTCCAGCGAAGCCCGTGCACGTCCACCGGCGAAAGCGACGGCGTCAGCCTGTGCGCGATCACGGAGGCGACGAAGCTGTCGTTGATGTTCTTGGCCGGGTCGAAGACGTGCTCATAGACGCGATGGAGGAACTTCATCGTGTGCTCCTCCGCGAAGAGGTCGACCGGCGCTCGCTGCACGACATTGAACCGCCGGATCTCGTCAAGGCCGAAGGTGTGGTCCACATGGTTGTGCGTGAAGAAGATCGCGTCGCAGCGGGTGAGCTTGGACCGGAGCGCCTGCTGCCGCAGGTCCGGGCCGGCGTCGATCAGAACGGTCCGCTTCTTGTCGTCGTGGCGTGCTTGTGGGTCTTGGTAGACGATCGCGGCGGAGGTGCGGAGACGCTGGTCCCGCGGATCGGAACTGGTGCAGACGGCGCAGTCGCAGCCGATGCTGGGCACGCCCGCCGAGGTTCCCGTTCCCAGGAAGTGAAACTGCATGCTCGACGGTAGGGGTGCGAGGTCAGGCTTCCACGATGACCGCCGCGATCTGGCGGTCCCGGGCGGCGGCGAGGGCCTTTCCGACGCTCGCGAGGGTGAACCGCTTGGCAGCAAGCGCGAGCACATCGACCGCACCCGAAGCGACCGCGTCCAAGCCTTCCCGAGTGCTGACGGCAGAGACGTGCTTGAGGGTCACTTCGGCGGCGATCAGCGGCGCGAGATCCGCGGGCCAGAGCTTCTCCTCGGGCAGGGCGTCCGCGTGCGGCGGGCCCTTGATCACGATCGTGCCCCGCGGCCGCACCAGACGCGAAGCGAGCGCGAGACCCGAGGGCGAACCGGTGCAGTCGATCACGATGTCCTGATCGTGCCGCCGGCCCACCTCGCTTTCGTGCCGGTGCTTGACACCCCAGCGCTCGGCCAGTGAGAAGCGGGCTTCGTGCCGGCCGAGCAGCCGGACCGACGCGTTCCGCCCGGCCATGATCTGCGCGGTCAGAAGGCCCACCGGCCCATCCCCAAGCACCGTGACAAACGTCTTGCCGTCAAGGCGCACCGCGTGGCCGAGCTGAAGCACCGCTCCCACCAGCCCCGCGAACGCCGCGCGATCATCATCCACCTTCGCCGGAACCTCGATGAGGTCGCGAGCGGGCACCACCACACCCGCCGCCAAGCACCCCGCGCGGACGCCAAAGCCAAGCACCGTGCGCTCTTCGCAGTGCGCCGAGAGGCCCGCGCGGCACCGATCGCACCGCGCACACGCCGCCACCGGATTCCACGTCACCCGCTTACCGACCCAGCGGGCCGCGAGCTCCGCGGATCCTTCGACCGATTCGACCACCCCCGCTCCCAGGTGACCGGGCGCGATTGTGCGAGCGGTCGCGAGCGGCGCCGCGTCGACCGAGGTCGCCAGCGCGCGCACGACCCGCACCTTCGCGAGCGGGGTCGCGGTGCGATCGGGGGCGTTGATGGTGCCGGGCTGGACGTGCGGACTCACCGGGGTGCTATCGACCGGATGAGCGCGGCAAGTGCGCGACGAGATCCGTTACCGGACGCGCGAGATGCTCAACTTACCGACTGACCGGACCCAGGGGCATCCCGGCGGGCGTGGTCGAGGGTTCGTTCGGCGGCTTGGGCACGAAGGGCAGGTACTCGACGAGCGTCTTCTCTCTGGAGTAAGCGGGGTACTCGAAGACGATCGCGCCCGCGAAGGGATTCGGCGTCTCCTTGATCCACGCAGCCCACGCGAGGCGTTCGTACCCGAAATCCTGGCCTGTGAGCGTGCGGAGGGCGACCAGCGCGTTGCGGTTCACGGCGAGGCGCGGGTCGTAGAGGGCGGAGACCAAACCCTGCAGCACCTTCTGCTCGCGGTACTGAGCGAGGGCGAGCGCGGCTTGGGCCCGCACTTCGGCGTCCTCTTCCCACTGTCCTTTGGCGACATCCGGCAGGCGGATGGCGGCGAGGAGCGGCTCGATGGTTTCGGGATTGTGCACGCGTTGGAGCGAGCGTGCGGCTTCCTGACGGACGCCGGGGTCCTTGTCGGTCGTGAGGGCTTTGGTCATGATCGCCGTGTGCTCGGCGGTACCGTGACGGCCGAGGGCTTTGAGAGCGGCGGCGCGGACGCTTGGGTCCGGGTCCTCGGCGTTCTCGGCGTAGAGGGAGACGTACGCGGGGTCGCCTCCGGCCGAGGTGGTCGAGAGGGCGAGCATGCCGCGGGCGCGGCGGTCGGGGTCGAAGGGATCCTGAGCGTCGTTGACGATGTTCGTCAGCGGGCGGCTGTTGAACATCAGTTCAAAGAGCCCCTCGCCCTCGGCGTTGGGATCGATCTCGAGCGAGCCGCACCCCGCCAGTGAGAGCGCGGCGGCCGCGAGGGCCGGAAGCATCAGAGGACGCATCAGAAGCCACCTCCAGGCCGGCGCGTCGAGACCGGCGGATTCAGGATCTCCTGCATGAGGACCGCTTTGCGGAGGTCCTCAGTGGTGAGCTTGCCGATGGCCGCGATACCGGGCGTCCGGGCTTTGATCTGCGCGACGGGCGGGAGCACCGCGGGGAGAGCGAACGCGGCGGCCATGACGGCTTCGGAAGCGGTCGCTTGTTCCTTGCGGGTGGCGTCGCGCTGGGCCTGCCGTTGCGAGTCGCGGCGGGTTTGGGCGATGGTTTGTTCTCGCTGCTGCTCGGTCTGCGACTGAGCGGCGAGGCGAGCGGCTTCGCGTCGGCGGGCGGCTTCGGCACGCTGGCGTTCCTGCCGGCGTGCCGCTTCGCGGCGTTTGGCTTCGGCGGCGCTGGATTCTTGCGACGCAGGGAGGGGGGGCGGGACGGGTGAGGCTGACTGGACAGAGAAGCCGGCGGCGGCCGCGGCCGCTTGGCGGGCACGGAGCTCATCGAGTTGGCGCTTGCGGCGTTCTGAGAGCTCCTGAAGGCGGCGCTGGGCCGTCGTCGCGCTCTCGTCGGAGATGGGAGCTTCGTCGGAGGCGGCACGGCCCGTGCGGAGAGCTTCCATCTGGGCACGCTCGCGACGATCGCGGGCACGCTTGGCTTCGGATTGTTCTTTGAGGGTCTTGCTGAGCCAACTGAAGAACCCGCCCAGGAGGAAGAGGGCGAGGATGATCAGGTGGAGGTAGTTTCCGATGTTCTGCACGCCGAAAGTCTATCGCGGGCGAAGGTTCGGCGTCCGGGAGGGGCGGGGGTCGCCCGGCGGGGGTGGGCGGACCTAGACTCGGCCCGGTCAAGCCCTGTCCGCGCCCGGATTTTTCTCTCCGCGGAGGGTTTTTGCATGTTCGATCGGCTGACAGACGCTTTTCAGGGCCTTTATCGCAAGCTTTCGGGCCAGGCGAACATTTCCGAGTCCAATGTTCGCGACGCGATGGGCGACGTGCGGAAAGCCCTGCTTGACGCGGACGTGCACCTTGACGTCGTCAACGCTTTCACCGATCAGGTCCTGAAGTCGTCGCTCGGCCGCGAGGTCACCAAGAGCCTCAAGCCCGGCCAGGAGATCATCGGGATCGTTCACGAGGAGCTCGTGAAGTTCCTCGGCGGGACGCCGGCTGATCCCGCGACGGACGCGCAACCCGGGAGCGGGCTGGGTCTGCCGCCCGGCATGCCGCTGGCTCCGACGCTGAAAGCTCCGTCGGACCCGATCCCGCGGATGACGCCTGGGCCGACCATCGTCATGATGTGCGGTCTGCAGGGCTCGGGCAAGACGACGACGTGCGGCAAGCTCGCGGCGTTCCTCAAGAAGCGTGGCCGGAGCGTGATGCTTGTCGCGGCCGACCTTCAGCGTCCCGCGGCCGTGGAACAGCTCCAGACCGTCGCCGCGCAGGTGCAGAAGGACGCGCCCGGAGGCGGGAAGGTCGTCTGCTACGCCGAGCCCGACAAGGTCGCCGCGTACGGGAAAGCCGTCGGCGTCGCGGTTCAGGTCTGCCAGCGGGCGCTTGCCGAAGCCCGTGCCCAGGGCGTCGACACCGTCATTCTCGATACTGCCGGCCGTTTGCACGTCAACGACGAGCTGATGGGCGAGCTTTCGAGCGTCAACAAGCTGCTCAACCCGCACCTCATCTACCTCGTTGTCGACGCGATGACGGGTCAGGACGCGGTGAACTCCGCCAAGTCCTTCCACCAGCGGCTTGAGGTCGACGGCGTCGTTCTTACCAAGTTCGACAGCGACACCCGGGGTGGTGCGGCGCTGTCCGTCAAGCATGTCACCGGTGCGCCGATCAAGTTCGTCGGCGTCGGTGAAAAGCTCGACGCGCTCGAAGAGTTCCACGCCGACCGGTACGCCGGCCGCATTCTCGGCATGGGCGACGTCCTCGCACTCGTCGAGAAAGCCCACGAGCAGGTCAGCCAGGAGGAAGCCGACGCCCTCGCCGACAAGATGGCCAAGGGCCAGATGACGATGGACGACTTCCTCAAGCAGATGAAGGCGATGCGGAGGATGGGCTCGATGCGTCAGCTCATGGGCATGCTCCCCGGCGTCGGGTCCCTCATGAAGGACGTCCACATCGAGGACAAAGCCCTCGACAAGGTCGAAGCCATCATCTGCTCGATGTCCAAAAAGGAACGGGCGACGCCCTCGATCCTCAACGTCTCGCGTCGAATCCGCATCGCCAAGGGCTCGGGAAGCAAGCCCGAGGATGTCGCTCAGCTCGTCAAGCAATTCGAGACCATCAGCAAGCTCAGCCAGACCATGGCGAGCATGTCCGCCGCGGACAAGATCAAAGCCGTGAAAGCCCTCAGCGAAACGCAGGGGGGCATCGGAGGCATGCTCCCGGGTCTCGCCGGCCTGCCCGCGATGGGCAAGCCCAAGGGCTCGACCGCTGCGTCCGCCGGCCGGTTCAAGAAGCGCCGCTGATTCCGCACGCCCCACGCAGGAGAGAACATGGCCAAACCCCAGAAAAAGCGCGGCGTGCTGTACGTCATCTGGAACCGCGGCAAAAGCAAGAAGCACGACGGCGCGATGCAGCGATCCATCAACTCGCTTTACACCGTCCACCCCGAGCTTGGCATCCACATCCACGAACTGCCTTCGAACGCGAAGCTGCTCGACAAAGCCAGGATGTACGACTGGTCGCCGTTCGAGGAGACGCTCTACCTCGACATCGACACCGTCGTCATGGACAGGCTCGATTACGGGTTTGAGAAAGCGGCCAAGCACCACGTCGCGGTCGCGATCTGCGAAGCTCCCTTCGCCCGTCGGTACCACAAGATGATCGCCGGCGACATGGTCGAGTACAACACCGGCGTCATCTTCTGGAAAAAGGGCCCGGAAGCCGAGAAGCTCTTCCGCGAATGGGAGCGGCTCGCGGTCGAGGAAGACTCCTCCCACGAGTTCCCCGTGAGCGCCACCCAGACCGCGATCGCCGACTGCAACGACCAGGCGAGCTTCGCCAAAGCCGTCGACAACCTCGGGTTCCTCCCGTTCATTCTGCCGAACAACTGGAACTTCCGGGCTCCGTGGACGCGGCAGTTCTACGGCCCGCTCAAGGTCTGGCACGACTACAGCGAGATCCCCGCGCACGCGAAAGCCGCAAGCGACAAGATGAAGACCGGGATGATGTTCTTCCACGCGCTCGGCTAAACGGCGCGATGCCAGACGTTCACGGGACCCAAAGAAAAACCCCCGGGCGGTGGTGGACACACCCGGGGGCTCAGGGAAGCGGGCCCGCACGCTCTTGGTGGGTGGTGGGTCAGCGTGCGAACCTCGCGAGAAACCAAATTCTGAACCAAGCTCTGAACCAAGCTCTGAAACAAGCTCTGAACCAAGCTCTGAACCAAACTCTGGAAACCCAATCCGTCGAACTCGATCGTGGAGGCGGGCCCGGCGCGTCGCTCAGCATGTGGTGGGTCGTGCTGAGCCTGGCCTGTCGTCCCGCGTGGTGAACCTCAGTTCCTTGGCTTTGCGATCCGTGCCTGTTGCCGTTCTGGTTTCGCCCACCTGATGGGGCCTGCCGGCCCGCCCAGCATCTTGCCGAGCTTGCCGATCGGAGCGATCCCTCGCCCCGAAGCCCTCGGGAGTGCCGGCCGCGCGGCCGGGCCCGCCTCCCACGATCGAATTCCCTGCAATCAAGGCCCGGCGTTCGCACGCGGGGCCTTGTTCATTCACGAACAACCCATGCTGGCCCCGCAGTTGAGGCACTTGTAGCAGGTGCCGCTGCGAACCGTGATCGATCCGCACGTGCTGCACGCGGGAGCGTCACCCTGGTTGGCTTTCGCCAGAGCGTCCAGCGCCGTCCGACCGACCGAGCCCTTGACCACGACCTGCTCGATGATCGTCTCGCTCGTCACCACCGCCGCCATCGGCGAGGGCTCGGGCGAAGCGGCACGCTTGACCTCGACATCATCCTTCACGCTAAAGCGAGCGACGGTGTCTGAGGGAGCGGCCGACGCGGGCTTGCCGCGCTTGGGAGCGTGCTCCTCGCGGTACCCCTCGATGAACTGCATCCCCATCCAGCGGAAGATGTAGTCGACGAGGCTCTTGGCGATCGGGATGTCCGGGTTTTCGGTGAACCCGGCCGGCTCGAAGCGCTGGTGGCTGAACTTGGTCACGAGGCTTTCGACCGGCACGCCGTACTGGAGCGACACGCTGGTGGCGGTGCCGACGGCGTCCATCAGGCCGCCGATCGTCGAGCCTTCCTTGCTCATCGTGATGAAGAGCTCGCCCGGCTTGCCGTCCTCGTACAGGCCGACGGTGAGGTATCCCTCGTGGCCGGCGACGTTGAACTTGTGCGTGATCGACCGGCGCGTGTCCGGGAGGCGGCGGCGCGTCGGCTTGGCCGGCACGGGCTTGATGACTTCGACCTTCGTCTCGACCTTGGTGACGGCGACCTCGGCTTCGCCTTCCTTGCCCTTTTCCTGGTCGCTGGTGCTGCTGAGCGGCTGGCTGAGCTTGCACCCGTCGCGGTACAGCGCGTTGGCTTTGAGGCCCAGTTCCCACGACAGCCGGTACGCCTGAGCGATCTCGGCGACGCTGGCTTTGTTGGGCAGGTTGATCGTCTTGCTGATCGCGCCCGAGATGAACGGCTGAGCCGCGGCCATCATGCGGATGTGACCCTCGGCCGCGATGAACCGCTTGCCGTTCTTGCCGCAGTTGTTCGCACAGTCAAAGACCGGCAGGTGCTCGGCTTTGAGCTGCGGAGCTCCCTCGATCATCTGCGTGCCGCAGATGGTCGTGTTGAGCTCGTCGATCTGGGCCGCCGTCAGGCCGAGCGTGCGGAGCAGGTTGAACGAGAAGTCGTTCTTGGCTTTCTCCGGATCGATCCCGAGCTTCTTGAGGACCTCGTCACCGATCGTCCACGCGCCAAAGGCGAAGGAAAGCTCGAACACGCCGGGGAGGCTGGCTTCCACGGCTTTGAGCGTCTCGACCGGCAGGCCCTTGCGGTAAAGCCACTCGGCGAGGGTCTCGCCGGTGTCCGCTCCGGCGACACCGTCCGGCAGGCGGACGTTGAGCTTGAGCGTGCCGAGGATGTACGTCATGATGTCCGAGATCTGGCTCTCGGTGTACCCCATGGCTTTGAGAGCCGGGGCGACGGACTCGTTGGCGATCTTGAAGTAGCCGCCGCCGGCGAGCTTCTTGAACTTGACGAGCGCGAAGTCAGGCTCGACGCCGGTGGTGTCGCAGTCCATCAGCAGGCCGATCGTGCCGGTGGGCGCGATGACCGTGACCTGGGCGTTGCGGTACCCGTGCTTCTCGCCCAGAGCGAGAGCGTCGTCCCACGCTGCGATTGAGTGGTCCAGGAGCGTCGTCGCGTTGGACAGGCCGTGCTTGGGGCCGCCGACCTTGCCGCTCTTGACGAGCGTGTGGTTGATCGGGACCGGGCGCGTCTTGGGGTGCAGGCCTTCCCACTCGGCGGCTTCACGCTTCACGCCGTGAGCGGCGCGGCGGTGGTTGCGGATCACGCGGAGCATGTTCTCGCGCTCGGGGGCGTAGCCGGGGAACGGCCCGTGCTCCTTCGCGAGCATCGCGCTCATCCGGTAGCTGCGGCCCGTCATGATCGCGGACAGGCACCCGCAGATCGCGCGGCCCTCTTCGCTGTCGTACGGAATGCCAAGCTGCATCAGCATCGCGCCCAGGTTGGCGTACCCGAGGCCCAGCGTGCGGTACTTCCACGAAAGCTCTGCGATCGGCTTGCTCGGGAACGAAGCCATCAGCACGCTGATCTCAAGGACCATCGTCCAGATGTCGCAGGCGTGCTCGTAGAGCGCGACGTCGAAGGTCCGCGTCGCCGGGTCGTAGAACTTCAGGACGTTCAGCGACGCGAGGTTGCACGCCGTGTTGTCCAGGAACATGTACTCCGAGCACGGGTTGCTCGCGTTGATGCGGCCCGCGCCGGGGCAGGTGTGCCACGCGTTGATCGTCGTGTCGTACTGCACGCCCGGGTCGGCGCACCGCCACGCGGCGTAGCAGATGTCGTCCCAGAGCTTGCGGGCGTTGTGCGTGCGGGCGACGGCTTTCTTCGTCCGCCAGAACGTCTGCCACTCCGAGTTGCCGTCGACGGCTTCGAAGAACGCGTCCGGGATCCGGACCGAGTTGTTGCTGTTCTGCCCGGCGACGGTCGCGTACGCCTCGCCGTTGAAGTCGTAGTCGAGCTTGAGCTTGAGCTTCTCGCAGGTCTCGGCGATCTCCTTGTTGCTCTTCTTGAGCAGCTTGAGACCCTCGACCATCGCCTGCACCTTGATCTCCTCGCGAACCTTCCAGTTCACGAATTCCTCGATGTCCGGATGGTCCATGTCCAGGCAGACCATCTTCGCCGCGCGACGCGTCGTCCCGCCGGACTTGATCGCCGAAGCCGCCCGGTCGCCGATGCGGAGCCAGCTCATCAGGCCGCTCGAGCGTCCGCCGCCCGACAGCTTCTCGCCATCGCCGCGCAGGTTGCTGAAGTTCGTCCCGGTGCCCGAGCCGTACTTGAACAGGCGAGCTTCGCGGACCCACAGGTCCATGATGCCGCCGTCGGAGACCAGATCGTCATCCACGCTCTGGATGAAGCAGGCGTGCGGCTGCGGGTGCGTGTACGCATCCTTCGCGAGCGTCACCTCGCCCGTCTTGTGGTCGGGCACGAAGTGCCCCTGCGCCGGGCCGTTGATCCCGTACGCCCACTGGAGCCCGGTGTTGAACCACTGCGGGCTGTTCGGCGCCGCCATCTGGTGCACCAGCATGAACGAAAGCTCGTCGTAGAACGCTTGGGCGTCCTCCTTCGAGTCAAAGTACCCGTGCGTCTCGCCCCAGTGCTTCCAGCAGCCGGCAAGGCGGTGGATCACCTGGCGAGCGGACTTCTCGGGGCCTTTGGTCCCGTCGGCCTGCGGCACCCCCGCTTTGCGGAAGTACTTGCTGACCATGATGTCGGTCGCGAGCTGGCTCCAGGATTCCGGAACCTCCGCGTCCTTCATCTCAAAGACGATCGAGCCGTCAGGGTTCGAGATTCGGGACGACCGCTTCACCCACTTAGTGGACGCGAAGGGGTCAGAGCCGGCCTGAGTGAATTTGCGAGAGATCTTCATGTCCGCGATGCCTCATGCATGGAATGCTTGGTTGTCAAACGCACTTCAATCGACCTTGGGAAGCGTCAACCCGCCTTGGTCCTGGTATTTCCCGCCCTTGTCCGCGTAGCTCTTCTCGCAGACCGCATCGCCCTTCATAAAGATGAACTGGGCGATCCCCTCGTTCGCGTACACCTTCGCCGGCAGCGGCGTCGTGTTCGAAATCTCAAGCGTCACTTTCCCGCGCCATTCGGGCTCCAGCGGCGTCACGTTCACGATCAGGCCGCAGCGGGCGTACGTGCTCTTGCCCACGCAGATCACGAGGATGTCCCGCGGGATCTCGATGTACTCGACCGTCTCGCAGAGCGCGAAGCTGTTGGGCGGGATGATGACGTACTGGTCGCCGGCGGGCTTGTGGCCCACATCGACGGAGACCATCATGTCGTCGGAGAACTTCTTGGGGTCGACGATGGCGATGTCGCCGCTCTTGGGCGTGGGGGTGAAGATCTTGAACGAGGTCCCGACCCGAACGTCGTACCCGTACGACGACACGCCGTAGGAGATGCGGCCGGGGCGTTTGACCGCATCCTCGAACGGCTGGATCTTCACCAGCGAGCGGATTTGATGGTCGGCAAGAACAGGCACGACAACTCCCCACGCGCTCGCCGGCCGAGCCGGACAGAGTGCGAACAGAACAAACTTACCGAGCTTTGGGCGCACACGCTTGGACGGGATGAACAGGAGACGAATGGTTCATCGATCGGCCTCGCGTCGGCTGGCCACCACCAGTGGCCGGGCCTAGAGGATACCACGACAGGTTGTGGGTGCAAGCCCCTTTAGCCACAAAATGATGTGGACAGAGCGTGGACCCCCTGTCGGTTGAATCTAACCTCCGTCCGGACCGAGACTTGGCGGTGGTCGAGAATCTTCCGCCCGGCGGACGAGATAGGGGATCCAGCCCATGAACGGGGACCGACCAGGGCATGATTTCGGCCTCCGTCCGGGGCCCTGGATCGCGCCGATTGTGGAAAACTCTTTCGCCGGTCGCCGGAGCGGTTTTGGAGGCGGGTTTGGGGGCGGGTTTGGGGGTGGGTTTGGGGGTGGATGAGCGGGGTCGGAGGCGAAGTTGGGATTGGCCAGAACTGCGCACCCCGCGGATGTCGTAAAGTACCGTGCGACGCGGGTCCTGCTGGATCGGCGTCTGGGAGCACAAAGCCGCCACGGCTGACGCCCCGGCATCGGAACCCGACTTGGGTTCCACGGAGATGACTCGATGGCTTGGACTTGCAGCGCCGCACCCCGGCGTCACCTTGGTACACGTCCCCTCGCCGTGCTGGCGGGGCTTTTGCTCGCCACCGTGATGTCTGCGTGCGAGTCGGATCCGCCGCCCAAGCCCCGTCGCGCCGAGCCGATCGTTCGCGACGTGCCGAGCGTGCTTGTAAACACGATCGGGGCTTCGACGACCCTCAACGGCACCGAGCCGATCGTGGTTTTCGGGTACGGCGTGGTGGTCGGCCTCAACGGGACAGGCGGGGGCATTCTGGACGAGGCTTTGGCGGCCCAGATCGAGCTTGAGATGAACCGCCGGGACATCTCGGCCACGATTAACTACGAGGGGTACGCGATCAACGGGAAGTCGCCCAAGGAGATGCTCCGCGACAAGAACGTCGCGGTGGTGCTCGTTCAGGCGGCGGTGCCGCCCGCGGCGCCGAAGGGTCTTCCGTTTGATGCGTACGTGACGGCGATTAACGCGACCAGCCTGGAGGGCGGCACGCTTTGGACGACCGACCTGTACATCCAGTCGGGAGGAGCCGGTTCGATCGGGGGCCTGCGCGGGCGTCGGCTCGCGACCGCTCGCGGGCCGGTCTTCATCAATCCGTTCGATGATCCGGCGGCGGAAGCCGACGGTGTGACGCGCCGCACCGGCCGCGTGCTTGCGGGCGGCGCCGTGGTGGAGCCGCTGAAGATCGAGATCCTTCTTGATGAGCCGAGCCACGCCAGGACCCGGCGGATGGCCGAAGCGATCAACACGCGGTTCCCCGAGGAGCCCGGCTCTCGCGGCAAGACGGCGATGGGACGCACCGGCGACTCTCTGGCACTTCAGGTCCCGGCCAGCATGGTCGAGGAGGCCGGCGACTTCGTCCAGATCGTGCGGCACCTGCAGATCGACATGTCCGCTCCGGACCTCTACGCGAAGCGATACGTCGAAGCGATGAAGGAGCAGCCGTGGCTCGCGACCGAGCTTGGGTATTGCCTGATGGCGGTTGGCGGGGACGCGGCGATCCGTTTTGCACGCGAGCTTTATGACTACCCCGAGGTGGTGCCGAGAATCACGGCGCTGCGGGTCGGGGCGCGGCTTGGCGATCACAAGTCCGCCGAGCACCTGATCCGCACGGCGCAGACCGGCAACGGGCCGGAGCGATTCGAAGCCATCGACCTGCTGAAGTCCGTCGACGGCGGTCCGAACATCGACCTTGCCCTCCGCGAGCTTCTCAAGTCGCGTGAGCTTCTCGTCCGCGTCACCGCGTACGAGGCGCTGGCGTCCCGCGCTCAGGGGATCGCCCGCCGCAGAGCGATGCGGGAAGCCGCGGCGGCCGCTCGGGCCACCGGCGATTACGAACTGACGAATCCGACGCACCGGGATGTGCTTCTTCGCGGCGCGATCCCCGGGAACAACATCCAGGGCGTTCGCCGCGAGATCGTCGGAGACAAGTTCCAGCTTGACATCGTGCCCTACGGCGACCCGATGATCTACGTGACCCAGCAGGGACAGCCGCGCATCGTGCTTTTCGGCGGCGAGACCGGCGGGATGAAGCTCGAGGCTCCGATGCTGGTCTCGGCCTGGGAGGACCGCTTGATGATCACGGCGGAGAGCGGGAGCACGGTGCACCGCGTCTACTACCGCGATTACCGCGACGGGAAGACGTACCGGCACGAGACGGACGGATCGCTCGAGCATCTGGTCGAGTTCTTCGCTCGCAAGTCGTCGCCGGAGGATCCGCGTCCCGGCCTCGACATGACGTACTCGGAAGTGGTGGGGGCGTTGTACGCGCTGCACCAGGCTCGGGGCACGATCTGCGTCTTTGCGACGGAGAAGGACAAGCTGAAAGCCAAGTTCGCCGAAGCGACCAAGGCCGCCGCTCCCCGCATCCGCCCGGAGACGCCGGAAGATCGCGAAGCGATGCTCGTCGTCGAGCAGCCCACCGCCGAAGCCGTCAAGCAGGCCGAGGGCCGACCGGCCGCGGCACCCAGGCCCAAGATCATTCCGGTCATCCGGCCGCAAAGCCCCGGGGACAAAGCCAAGGAAGACCGGCAGTAAGGGGGGCACCCTCACGCCCGGGTTGAGGGGCTTGCGCGCCCTGAAATTGGCCGCAAAAAGGTGTTGAACGCCTGTCGGTTGCGCCGGACCGACGCGCCCGACCACCATACGCTGTACGCGCCTGCGTTCAGGCCCCAATCCGTGGGGCTTTGGCGGCGTCGAGAGGGTGCTTTCAATCATGCGTCTGACCAAACTGACTCTCTCGGGCTTCAAGTCCTTCGCCGACTCGGCGGAGTTCACGTTTGATGAAGCCATCACCGGCGTCGTCGGCCCCAACGGCTGCGGCAAGAGCAACATCGTCGACGCCATCAAGTGGGTCCTCGGCGAGCGGTCGAGCAAAAGTCTGCGCGGCACCGAGATGCTCGACGTGATCTTCGCCGGCAGCGCCGGCCGCAAGCCCGGGGGCATGGCGAGCGTCACGCTCACCTTCGACAACCCGCGCATCGAGAAGCCCCTCGAGACCGTCGCGGTCACCGCCGAGGAAGTCGCCGAGGGCGAGCAGCCCGCCGCCATCGATCCGCTCGACTCCGAAGAGGGGCCGGTCATCGACATGAAGCTCCGCGGCAAGCGCGGGTTGCCGATCGACGCCGATGAGGTCGAAGTCGAGCGCCGGCTTTATCGCGACGGGACGAGTCAGTACCTGATCAACGGCAAGAAAGCCCGCTTGCGCGACATCCGCGAGCTCTTTTTGGATACGGGCATCGGCGCCGATGCGTACTCGATCATCGAGCAGGGCAAGGTCGATGCGATGCTTCTCGCCAGCCCGCAGGAGCGGCGGACGATCTTCGAGGAAGCCGCCGGCGTCGCGAAGTACAAGCAGCGGCGGATCGAAGCCGAGCGCAAGCTTGAGAAAGCCCAGCTCAACCTCGTCCAGACCCGCGACCAGCTCGAATCGACCGAACGCCGCCTCCGCATCGTCAAGGGGCAGGCGGTCAAAGCCCGCCGCTTCAAGGAGCTTGATGAACAGCTTCGGGCGTGGCGGACGGCGCTCGCCCTCGATCAGTACGACCTGATCGCCACGCAGATCCTCACGCTGACCAGCCAGCAGCTCGCCATCGACGATGAGCGCGTGAAGGCCTCGGCCGATGTGACGGGGGCGGAAAGCGACAAGCAGGACGCCGACATCGCCCGCCAGGAGGTCGCTTCGGCGCTCCGTCAGGCCGAGCAGGAACGTCTGGCCGCCGAGCACACCCAGCAGCAAGCGACGCAGCGAGCCCAGATGACCGAGCGTGCCATCGCCGACGCCGAGCGCCGCGCCGAGCAGGACGCCGTCCGCCTCAAGGACCTCGACGAAAGGCACGCCCAGACCGAATCCTCGTCCGTTACGCAGCGCGAGCAGGTTGCGAGCCTCGGCGAGCTCGTCGCCGCCGCGGACCAGAAGCTCACGACTGCGAACGAAGCCCGTTCGGCCGCGCTCGTCGCTCTCAATGAGAAGCAGTCCGCTTCCGCCGAGCGCCGGTCCGCATCAAGCCGCCTGGACCGCGAGCGGGCCGGGGTGCTGGCGTCGATCGAAGCGGACGCAAAACGCGTGGAAGCCGCTCGCGAGCAGATGGACCGCGTTGCGGCCCGACTCGCCACGCAGCAGGCCGAACGCGAACGCGTCGCGACCGAGACCGCCGCTATGCAGCAGGCCGCCGGTGCGACGCGGGCCCGCGCGGAAGCCCTCCAAGCCGAGGTTGCCGCCGCCGAGACCACGCTCGACCAACTCGGCGCCGGCCGACGCGAGCAGGCCCGCCGCACGAACGAGCTTGAGCAGGATCTGGTCCGCCAGGAAAGCCGCAGAGCCACCCTCCGCGAGCTTGTCGAGACCCGCGCGGGGTACGGCCAGGCCGTGCAGAGCGTGCTCGAAGCTCGCGACGCCGGGAGCGGCTTCGCGGGTGTCCGCGGGGCGCTGGTCGATCTGATCGAAACGTCGAGCGAGGATGCTTCGCTGGTCGAAGCCGCGCTCGGAGCCGACTTGCAGGCGCTTGTCGTCGACAGCGCCGAGACGCTCCCGTCCGGGCCGGACCTCGAATCGCTTCCCGGCCGCGTGACGTTCATGCTCGCGCGCACGGTCGGTCACGCCGCGCCGTCGGAGCAAGCGGACCTCTCCGCATACGCCGACCGCGTGCGCCCGATCCGGTCGATGGTGCGTGCCCGCGGCGATGCTTCCGGCCAGCCCGTGGATCCGCTTCTGGACCGCCTTCTCGGTCGGACCTTCGCGGTGCGTGACGTCGAGACGGCGATGCTTCTCGCCGCAGGCCCGCTCGCGGGCGGGCGATTCCTCACCGAAAGCGGCGTGATCGTCGAGCCCGACGGCCGCATCATCGCGGGTCCGCGAGAAGCCGGCGCCGAGGGCGCGGGCGTCATTGCCCGCCGCAACGAGCTCAACCACCTCGAAGCCGTCGTCGCCGACCTCGCCCTACGCGTCAAGGCCGAGCGAGAAGCGCTCGCAGCGGTGGACACCGAAGCGGCAGCGCTCAACGCACGTGCGGCGCAGCTGAGAACCTCGCTTTCCGCCGAACAGCGGCAGCTCCTCAGCGAGCAGGGCAAGCTCGAACGTCTCGCCGCCGACGAATCCCGGGCCCAGCGGGAGATCCGCTCGCTCGAGCAGGAAGTCGCTTCGCTCCGCGAACGCTCCACGCGTCTTGACGCCGACCGCGACACCCTGAAAGCCAAAGCCGAGTCCCTTGGTGAACAGCTCGCCGCCGCGACGCGCGACCTCGTTCAGCTCGAAGCCGCTTCGCGCGAAGCTCAGGCCCGCGTCGAAGCCGCGACCGAACAGATGACCGCCGCCCGCGTTGAAGCCGGCAAGCTCTCCGAGCAGCTCTCGGCCGCCCGACGCGAAGCTTCGCGGCTTGACTCCCTCCGGGATGAACTCGCCCGTCAGCGGCGCGACATCGCGTCGCAGATCGAGCAGTCAAGCGGCCGCGTGGATGAGCACCGCCGCGTCCTCGAGGAAGCCCGCGCGGCGATCGAGCAGTCGGGCGTGCTCGCCAATGAGCTCAAGGGACGCGTCGAGTCCCTCCAGATCGCGCTGAGCGGAGCCGACACCGCGGCGACGCAAGCGGCTCAGCATCTTTCCGAGGTCCGTCGCACCGCCAATGACGCGGAGAAGCGGTGGGCGAACGTCGAGATGGCTCGCCGCGAAGCCGAGATCAAGCGGGAGACCCTCGAGGAGCGGGCCCGAGAGGATCTCCAACTCGACCTGGTCGCGCTCCACCCCGAGTACCGCGAGATGCTCACCGCAGGCGGCGTCGTTCGCCCCGATCACGAGCGTGCCCAAGCGGACATCGACATGCTTCGCTCTGAGATCAAGAAGCTCGGCAACGTCAACATGGACTCGATCGAGGAGGAGACGACGCTCGCCGCGCGCAACGACGAGCTGATCCGCCAGGTCGCGGACATCGACGACGCGTGCACCAAGCTCGCCGAACTAATCGGCCAGCTCAACGCCGTCAGCAAGGAGCGCTTCGGCGAGGTCTTCGACAAGATCCGCGAGAACTTCGGCGGCGAGCAGGGGATGTTCCGCAAGCTCTTCGGCGGCGGCAAAGCCGAGGTCCGCCTCATGCCCCTCATCAAGGAAATCGACGGCCAGAAGGTCGTCACCGATGAGACCGACATCCTCGAGTCCGGCATCGAGATCATCGCCAAGCCCCCGGGCAAGGAGCCGCGCTCGATCAGCCAGCTTTCCGGCGGCGAGAAGACCCTCACCGCCGTCGGCTTGCTCATGGCGATCTTCCGAAGCAAGCCCTCGTGCTTCTGCGTGCTGGACGAAGTGGACGCGGCTTTGGACGAAGCCAACGTCAACCGCTTCAACACCGTCATCCGCCAGTTCACCGACCTCTCGCACTTCATCGTCATCACGCACAACAAGCGGACGATGCAGTCGGCGGACCGCTTGTACGGCGTCACGATGCAGGAGCGCGGCGTCTCGAAGCGCGTCAGCGTCAACTTCGCCCAGGTCGGCCGCGACGGCACGATCCACGAGACACCGGCCGAGCAGCCGGCTGCCGCGCAAGCGGTCCAGGCGACGCCTGCGGCGGATCTCGAGACCGTCCCGCCCGAGCCCGAGGCCAAGCCCGGCTACTTGCGGCGAGCGATGGCACAGATGCGGACCGAGCAGAGCCAGCCGTCGGAGAACTGATCCGCCGGGAGCGGGGTGTTCAGCACCCGACCTCGAACGCCACCACGTACGCGTCATAGTCGAAGAAATCGACGAAGTCGTCCCCGTTCATGTCGGCGGTCCGGCCCGGAGGGCATCCGGCGCCTTCGAAGCACGCGACGTACGCGTCATAGTCGAAGAAGTCGACGAACCCGTCATCGTTGAAGTCCGCCGGGCAGCAGTTGCCGATGGTGAGCAGGGCTTGCTCGGTCGTCACGCTGCCGCACGTGTTGGTCACGACGCAGTCGTAGGTCCCCGCGTCGCCCGCGACTAGGTCGTTGAGCGTCAGGTTGCGGCTTGTCGCGCCGGTGATGAACATCCCGTTGTGACGCCACGCGTAGGAGATCGGCCCCGGACCGGTCGCCCGCGCCGAGAAGGTTACCGAGCTTCCAACGCAGCCCTGAGCGTCCTGCGGCTGCTGGCTGATCGTCGGTCCGCCCATGTTCATCGCCCAGCACAGGGACCGGTCGAGCAACTCACGGGCCGCGGCGGTGGAGTTCAGCCAGCTTGAGTCTTCAAGGAACAGGAAGACGCGCCGGGCCGGGGTCGTGTAGCCTGCGGCGGCCGCGGCTCCCGCGGGAGCGGCCATCAGCGCGATGTCGCTGGACCCGTTGACGCGGGCGAGCACCTGCACGCCGGCGCCCAGATTGCCCAGGCCGACGCTCGTGCTGCTGTTTGCCTGGTAGACCGGCAGGGCCCCGAGCGGGAAGCCCGCGGTGATCGGGTGGCTGTTGTTGACGATGTTGAGCGTGGTCGAGCTTACCACGACGCCGTTGTCCGTCAGCGACTCGCGGCCCGTGCGGAGCAGCGCGTTCTCCCAGTAGACCATCGGGATCGCCGCCGTGCGGAACTCGCCCGCGATGTTGCCCGAGGTGATCGTCGAGGAGACGACGACCGCGTCGAAGCTCGAAGCGATCTGCGCCGCCGAGGGACGGTTGGCGGCTTCGTCGTCCAGAGCGGTCACTTCGTACCCCATGTCCTCGAGGTGCTCGATGACCTCGCCGTCAGCGCCGATGGGCGGCAGGCCGCCGCCGATGAAAGCCACGCGCGGCACGGTGCCCACGCGGATGTACGACGGACGTTCGAGCACCGACGCTCCCGTCGAGCCCGTGACCGTCAGACGCACGGTGTACGCCCCGTCGTCCGAGTAGGTGTGGACCGGGTTGGCAAGCGTGCTCGTGAACCCGTCCCCGAACTCCCACAGACGCGAGGTGATCCCCGGCACGGTGGAAGCGTCGGTGAAGGTCACGGTGAGCGGGGCTCCGCCGCGAGTCACGTCGGCCGTGAAGTCGGCGTCGCCCACGAACCGCACCCGCAGGATCTGTGCTCCGCGATCAATCGGCGAGGTGTAGTCGTTGTCCTTGTAGAGATCGCTGAAATAGAGCCCGTCCGGCCCGGCCGCGAGGGCTGCGACGGTTGCTTTCCCCGAACCGACGTACTCGATCAGTGGCGTGGGACCCGAGACGAGGACGCCGTTGGCGTCGATCGCGAACTCGGTGATCTTCTTGCCGATGGTCTGCGGGCCGGTGCCCCAGGTCGCGCCCGATTCCGTCACCCACGCGCGGTTCATCTTGCTCGCGGGGAACCCGCTTCCGCCGAACCGCGCGGTCTCGGTGAACGCGATGTTGACCGGGCCCGACGAGGGGACCCAGTTGTACGTCGCGAAGTTCGACATGCTCGCGTCCGAGCCGTTGTACCCGAAGTTCCGTCCGCGCACGATGCGGGCCAGACGGTCCACCGACGGGCCGTTTTCCACGGTGTAGAGCGACTGATCCGACAGACGCCACGTGCCGCCGAAGGGGTTACGAACCCCCAGCGAGAAGATGTAGTCGCGGGCGGTGATCCCATCAGCCGCGTTGTAGAACGGGTTGTCCGTCGCCGCCGCTCCGGACCTGAGCATCCGCAGGATCTTTCCCCGGAACGACGTCAGGTCCGTCGACCGCGCCGCGTCAAAACCGTCACCCATGTGAACGTAAAGCCGCAGATCCGGCCCCAGCGTGATCGTCGAGATCTGGTGAGACTGCCCCTGCGTCTCGCCCGCCATGTCCAGGATCGTCGTCTGCGTCGCCGCCGTCAGGCCACCGTCAGTGCTCGTGAATCGCACGACCTTCGGGTAGTGCGGAGCGGCTTCCTGCCCCGGAACGCTGGAATACAGCATCGTGGCGTACACGTCGCCGTTGGTCGGGTCGACGACGATGCCCGCGACACCCTGCTCGCCCGATCCCGGGAAGTTCCCCGTCGGATTGAAGTTCAGCAGGTTGCTCGCGTAGTTCCGCACCGTGCCGTCACGCGTCACGACCTTGATCGCGCCGTAAAGCTCCGTCACGTAGTAGAACGGCGAGTTCGGAAGCGTCCCCGGATTGGGCACGAACGCGATGTTGACCGGAAGCTGGAACCCCGAAGCCACCGTCTCGACGCGATACCCGCGCTGCCGCACCGCCCACGGAACCGGATTGCCCCGGGCGAGCGTCGAGAAGTTCGGCTCGGTTTCTTCAGGAGCCGCGATGTACGTCGACCCCGCGTCGGACGCCCAGAACGTGAGGTCCGGCTGCCCCGCCGAGAGATTGATCGCCGGCAGGTACACCGTGTGCTCGCTGCCGGTATGCGTCGTGATCGTCAGGTTGCTTTCCGGCAGCGTCAGCGGCCCGGACAAGCTCCCCGCGCTCAGTCGGAACCGAAGCGGCGTGTGCGCCGCCAGCGACGGCGCATCCATGATCATGTTTCCCGGGCCCATGTCGCCGATGAATTCCATCAGCAGTTCGCCCGTTCCCGATTCGATCCGCAAGCTCGGCGGCGTGAGCGAATGCGGAAGGTCCACCGGCGCGTTCGTCAGCGTCACCCACCGCAGCGCGGGAGACTCGACGATGTCGTCGGTCTCGAGCGGGAAGATCCGGCTCTGCGGCCCGGTCGTGAAAGCCCGCTCGCCGTACGCGCTCCACTCCGTCGCCGGATCGTTGCTCGAGTCGCGGTGACGGACACGCAGGACGTACTGCCGCTCGGGGATGAGCTCGCGGCGGCCCGCGTGCGACCCTTCGAAGGTGCCATCTCCCAGGTGCGTGTGCACGCGCTCCACCCCTGCAATGCACGCCGTGAACCAGACCCGCTGCGACGGGGACACTGTCCAGATTTCCCAGTCCGTGCACCGGTGCGTGTCGCCGGCGTCGGGGTCGAAGAACGGCTCGCACTCCATGTGGCAGTCCGCCGCGTTGATCAGCCGCCCGATCTGAGGCTCGGTGATGATCGGCGTCGCCGGCGGGTCATTCGCCAGCACGGTGCCGCACCATGCGCCCGACGCAAGCCACAACATCACGACCGAACGACCCGAGTGCTGACGCATGAACAAATCCTCCGAGAGCTCCCGCAAGGAGACCTCGCTGGCATGATAACCGACAGGGCCGGGCGCATGACATGAAACATCGCCGCATCGGCCGAAAAACAACCGGGTCCGCGCTCGCAGGGAGCGCGGACCGCGGATTCGGGGGACTTGATGGGTCGTTCACCCGGAGGTGTGGGATCTCACGACAGCGACGCCATGTCGATCACGAACCGGTATTTGACGTCGCTCTTGAGCATCCGCTCGTAGGCTTCGTTGATCTTCTGGATCGGGATGATCTCGATGTCGCTCACGATCTTCTTCTTGGCGCAGAATTCGAGCATCTCCTGCGTTTCCTTGATCCCGCCGATCGCCGAGCCCGCGATGCTCCGCCGCTTCATCAGCAGGGGGAAGATCGCCGGCGATGGGTGCGGCGTCGCCGGAGCCCCCACGAGACACATGGTCCCGTTGGTGTTCAGCAGGTTGACGAACGCGTCCAGGTTGTGCGACACCGCCACGGTGTTGAGGATGAAGTCAAAGCTCGCGACGTGCTTGTCCATCTCCGCCTGGTTCTTCGACACGACCACCTCGTCCGCGCCCAGACGCTTGCCGTCCTCGATCTTGCTCGGAGAGGTGGTGAAAAGCACGGTGTGCGCCCCGAACGCGTGGGCGAACTTCACGCCCATGTGCCCCAGGCCCCCCAGCCCGACGATACCCACCTTCTTGCCCGGTCCCGCGCCCCAGTGCTTGAGTGGCGAGTAGGTCGTGATGCCCGCGCACAGAAGCGGAGCCGTCGCCGCCAGATCCATCCCCGCCGGAACGCGGCAGACGAACCGCTCGGTGACGACGATCGACTTCGAATACCCGCCGTACGTCATCTTTCCCGGCAGATGCTTGTCCGGGCTGTTGTACGTGAAGGTCACATCGCCCTTGTCGCAGTAGATCTCTTCGCTCCGGGCACAGCTGGGGCACGACCCGCACGAATCCACCATGCAGCCGACAGCGCCCATGTCCCCGACCTTGACCTTCTTCACTTCGGCACCGACCTTCGTCACCCGGCCGACGATCTCATGGCCGGGGACGACCGGATGCACGACGCCCTGCCACTCGCCGCGAGCGGTGTGCAGGTCCGAGTGGCAAACACCGCAGAACAGAATGTCGATCTGCACGTCGTGCGGCCCGACGTCGCGGCGGTCGATGCTGGCGTGGGCGAGAGGGCTGGTCGCGGTCTGCGCGGCGTACGCCGCAGCTTTGGTGGGCATGGATGGCTCCTTGGATGCTCGGACAGTACACCCGCCGCTGCTGCGCGTCCGTGAGCAATCCTTCAATTCCGCCTATGAAACGCGATCCATGCGTCCACCGAAACGCGAAACAGGTCGGGCCCCTTGTCGAAGCCCGGCCTGTGAAGGGGAGAGAGTCTCAGCGGTTGTAGCCGATCGCATCAAAGACCGTCAGGTCGCTCGTCCGGAGGAACGTCGGATAGAACGTCTCCCCGTAGCTGAACGCCGGGTCCATGATCCCGATCGCCGGAACCTGTTCGCGGAAATGGCTCGCCTGCCACGGCGATCCATCAGAAAGCCTGTACTCCGTACCCGAGATGATGTCGAAGTTCTGATCATCGTTCGGGTTGTTGAAGACGCACCAGCGCGGGCGGGTCGTGAACTCCGCCGCCGTATCCGGGTTGAAGTCGCTCGATCCATCCGTCCGGCGGAACCGGAAGATGTCGATCACCTCGATGTCGTTGGCCCGGAAATCGATCCCGCTCGTGAATCCCAGAGCGTGCCCGGTTTCGTGGATGATCACGTCCTGAAGCGAGATCGTGTTCGCCGTCACACCGTTGGAAGGGTCGTAATCAAACGGGAACGCCGTCGAGTACTGCATCGTCGCGTCGTTGCCCGTCACCGCTCCGCCGTTGGCTTTGAAGTTCGCGAACGTCCAGAAGCAGCGGTTCTCGCTGGTCGTCGAACCCGTGTTGTACCGCACCGGCAGCGACGCCGTCGGAAGCGAGGATTGGATCGTGTCCGAAGCGTCCATGCCGGTGACAAGCGTGGAACGCGTGCTCGCCCATGTCAGCGACCCGTAACTGCTCCCGGTCCCGCCGATCACGCCCGGCGAAAGCGCCGCAAAGCTCACCGGGATTGTCACCGTCATCGTGTCGCCCGTGAACTGGCTCTGCAAATACGCTTCAGCCGCGGCAAAGGCCGGGATCGCCGCGGCGGGCACGCCCGCACCGAGCACGAACACGATGTCCAAGCCCGCGCGGCTGGCGAAGGGGTCATCCACGATGATCACCGCTGACGGGTCCGCGAATGCCGCTTCGTGCGAAGCCGCCATCGCCCGCAGGTCCGCTTCGGTCATCGCCGCGCGATTCGAGCAGACGGGCTTCCAGATCTGCTGCGTCTGCATCGCTTCGAGATCACCATTGGGAAGCACCGCGAGCCGCTCGCCCGTGTCCACGATGTACCGCGCCGGCTTTGCCGCTTCCACATGGCCCAGCACCTGGGCCGACGCCGTGCCGCACGCCGCCGTCAGCGCGAGCGCGACCGCGCCCATCGACAAGCCCACCGCCGCTCGACGAGTTCCACGATTCCGTTGCATGTCGAAACTCCAAGACAGGCCTACCACACGAAGCAGCCGACCCAGGGCGCGTGACGAATGGCACGCATGAAAGCCGCAGGCCGACCAGGCCCGAAGCGACAACCTACCGCGCCGCTCGCACGCTGTCAAGACGACCGTGCCCTCGCCGCGTTGACATCCACACGTTCGTTGGCGCAAGAATCGCCTGAATCCGCTCGCCGTGGCACACCGATGTGCGAACTTGCCGCTTTCCAAGCCCCAGGAAGCCGGCCGCGTCCGCCATCGGATCCCGCAAGCCTCAGGCTTTCTCCATCGCCGCGCGGAGATTCTCAAGCTTGACCGACCAGAACGCCCGAACCCGCTGCACCGCTTCCGCATCCGCAAGCTTGCGCTGCTGCACCTGCACAAGACACTTGTTCGCGTCCTTGGGCCAGAAGTACACCTCGACGCTGCTCCCCTCGTCGGGCCCTTGGACCAGCCAGGTCATCCGGATGTTCTTATCCGTGTTCGCGACGCGGATCTCGACCTTGTGGTCGCCCATCCATCTCGTCCGCGTCGCTTCGTCCTCCCACGCGCGGTAGAGCTTCGCGGTCGCCGCGTTGATGGTCTTGCTGACGCCGGCTTGGAATCCGTCTGCCGCTTCGTTCTTCCGCCGGAGTCCGCGAGCCTGTTCATACCCGACGGTGATCGTCTGTGACCACCACTCGGGGACGCTGTGGGTTTCGCCGAGAAGCGTCGCGATCGCGGCGTGCTCCATCAACGCCGCTCCGGCGTCGTCCAGGATCTTGAACCACTCATTCCAGCCCTGCCCGGTTGCTTTGCGGACGGCGGCGTCACCGACCCCGTTGTGCGTGGGGCCGGCGGAGTCCTTTCGGGGGCGTCCGGGGAGAGCCTGCGGTTCTTCGCCCGCGGGATGAACGTGGGGTTTGGAAGCAGGGCGTCCGCCGGGATCAAGAGCGGCGGGTTGAGCGGTCTTGCTGCGACGGGAAGCGACCTTGCCCGGCGGTTTTTCCGGAGCGGCCGGTTTGGCCCCCGTGCTTGGCTTCTCCGCTTTGGCGTTCTTCGCGGGCGAAGCCGGTTTGCTCGCTTTGGCCTTGGCTGCGGGGGGCGCTTTCTTCGTCTTGGCGGCTTGGGTTTGAGGCTTGCCCTTGTCGCTGGCTTTCTGAGCGGCTTTGGGAGTGGCTTTGCCGCCTTGGGCAGGCTTCTTCGCGGGGGAAGCGGATCCGCCTTGGGCGGGAGCGCTGGGGCGAGCCTGTTTCTTGCTCGCGGTCTTCGCTGGTTTCTTGGCCACGCTTCACCTCCATGGGGCTTGGCCCGGGCCGCAATCGGCTATCGGACTCCAGACGATACACGCGACCGGTGCATCCTGCCAGCCCGAGCCGGTCCTGTTCACTCGCGGGAGGAACGAACCCCCGGTCGGGCCGATGAGTATGCAGGGGACCCCAAGCAGCGGGCCCCCTCCGGACGCCACTACCATGCCCCGGAAGACCAGCGAGAGGAACCTGAGCCCATGTGTGGAATCGTCGCGTATATCGGGAACAAGCCCGCCCAGAACATCCTGATCGAGGGTCTCAAGCGGCTTGAGTACCGCGGCTACGACTCCGCGGGCGTGGCGACCCTCGAGGACGACGGCTTGCACGTGGTTCGGGCGGTGGGGCGGGTCAGCAATGTTGAGGATCGCCTCGAGAACATGGGCGGCCTCCGCGGCACGATCGGCATCGCTCACACGCGCTGGGCGACGCACGGCGGCGTGACCGAGCTCAACGCCCACCCGCATCAGGATGACCGCCACGGGATCGCCGTTATCCACAACGGCATCATCGAGAACTACGCGGCTGTCAAGACATGGCTTGAGGAACGTGGCCACACCTTCTCCTCGCAGACCGACACCGAGGTGATCTCGATGCTCGTCAGCGAGCTTTACGAGGGCGACCTCGAGACCGCCGTGCAAGCGGCTCTCCGTGAGGTCACGGGCGCCTACGCCATCGCCGTGATCTGCGCCAAGGAGCCCGGCACGCTCGTCGTCGCCCGCAAGGGTTCGCCGCTTATGGTCGGCGTCGGCAACGGCGAGTACATCGTCGCTTCCGACCCCTCCGCGATCGTCGCCCACACGACGCAAGCGTTCAGCCTCGACGACTACAACGTGGTCAAGATCACGCGGCAGGGTTTCAAGACCTCCGACATCAACAACTCCCCCGTCACGCCCAAGATCATGCAGCTTGAGCTCGAGCTTCAGGAGATCGAGCTCGGCGGCTACTCGCACTTCATGCGCAAGGAGATCTTCGAGCAGCCCAAGTCGCTCACCAACTGCTTCCGCGGCCGCATCGACGACCGCGACGGCAAGGTCGTTCTGGGCGGCGTCTCGGCGTTCGCGAAGGAACTGACCAAAGCCCGCAAGGTCGTCCTTCTCGGTCAAGGCACGGCACTCCACGCCGCCATGATCGGCGAATACCTTCTCGAAGACCTCGTCAAGGTCCCCGCCGTCGCCGAGTACGCCAGCGAGTTCCGCTACCGTAACCCGATCATCGAGGAAAACACCGTCGCGATCGCCGTGAGCCAGTCCGGCGAGACCGCCGACACCCTCGCCGCTCTCCACGAAGCCAAGGACCGCGGAGCCCTCTCCCTCGGCGTCATCAACGTCGTCGGTTCGACCATCAGCCGCGAGACCGACGCAGGTGTCTACCTCCGCGTCGGCCCCGAGATCGGCGTCGCGTCAACCAAAGCTTTCACCGGCCAAGTCGCCGTCCTCACGCTCATCGCTCTCTACCTTGCCCGCCGCCGGTACATGTCCGCCGACCAGTGCGCCGAAATGCTTCAGCAGATGCAGAGCATCCCGGGCAAGATCGAACGCATCCTCGAGCAGGACAAGCGGATCAAGGAAGTCACCGAGAAGTACTGCCACCGCGAAAACTGGCTCTTTCTCGGCCGCGGATACAACTACCCGACCGCTCTCGAAGGCGCCCTCAAGCTCAAGGAAATCTCGTACATCCACGCCGAGGGCATGCCCGCGGCTGAGATGAAGCACGGCCCCATCGCCCTCATCAACGAAGGCATGCCCGCCGTCTTCATCGCCAACCGAGGCCGCCAGTACGAGAAGGTGATGTCCAACATCCAGGAAGTCAAGAGCCGCGGCGGCCACGTCATCGCCGTCGCCACCGAAGGCGACGACCAGATCAAGAAGTATGCCGAGGATGTCCTCTACATCCCCGACATCCCCGAACCCCTCAGCCCCATGCTTGCCGTGATCCCCCTCCAACTCATGGCCTACCACGCCGCCGTCTTCCGCGGCCACGACGTCGACAAGCCGCGGAACCTCGCCAAGAGCGTCACGGTGGAGTGATCCGCCACGAGCCCGCCGCGCCAGCAAGGGAACTCGCAAGCATGCGCCGAGCCACTGTCGCGATCATCGCCGCGCCATTCCTCCTTCTCGCGCTCGGTTGGCTCATCGTCGCGTGGTTCGTCGCCCAGGACCGAGACTACGTCCGCAGCGAGCAGATCTTCAGCCGCCAACTCGACGCGAAACAGCTCACGCTGGTGACGTTGGAAAGCGAGCGAGCCCGCCAAGGTCGCTATCCGGACAAGCTCAGCACCGCGCTCTTCCCCGAGCCCGCTTTCCGCTGGTTCTACCGCGCGACTCAGGACGGTCTGGATTACGAGCTCTGGTGCGCACTGGAAGCGGATGAAAATGGCGTCCAAGCCATGATCTTCTCGCCCGACGGACAGATCGCTCCCGACTGGCCCGGCGACCGCTCCGACCTTGCGAACGCGTGGACGCTCGTGAAAAACGCTCAGCGAGCCCCCAAGGAACGCTGGACCAGCCCGTTCATTCCCGACGTCGTCGGATCCTCACCCCCCTGACCGCGTCCGAGAAGATGCGGCAAGAACGCTCCGCTCCGCCGCTGCTTCGCCTCCGGCGCGTTCTCGGCCCGGGCGATAACCATCCGCTCTTGCTCCGCGCCTCGCCTGCCCGATACCCGCACCGAGGTACTCGCATGGAAGAGCGTCCAACCAACCCGCGCATGATGTCCGTTCGTGAGAAGCTGGCCCGCATGGCTCCCAAGCGGGCCATCGAGATCCTGGGGCCCGACCGGCTCAAAACTCCCAGGCTGGTCCTCCGCCCGCTCACGGACGACGACCGCGACCAGTTCCTCGCCGCGATCCGCGAAAGCCGAGCCGAGCTCGAGCCCTACTTCGACCTCTGGCAACCCGGCGACTCCGACGGCGCGGTCTTCGAGCGTCAGATGGAACTCACACGCCGCGGCTCCGCCACCGGCCGCTCCTGCCGCTTGGCGGCGTTCTTCGAAGATGGCAAGTTCGTCGGCTGCTTCAACCTCAACGACATCGACCGCGGGCTTGAGTTCCGCGGCGAAGCGTCCTGGTGGATCCGCTCCAACCTCGCCGGGATGGGCCTGGGCACCGAGGGCGTCCGCGGCCTGCTCGAATACGCCACCGGCGACCGGTTCACCGGCGGCTCGGGTCTGGGCCTCCTCCGCGTCGTCGCCATGCTGCACCCCGACAACGCCCCAAGCCGCCGCTTGGCCGAACGCGTCGGCATGCACGTGGACCCCAAAGCCGCGACCACCGTCAAACTTCACGGCGAGTGGGTCCCCCACGTCGTTTACGTCAAATCCGCTTCGCTCAAAGCCTCCGCCGCCTGAGCCCGCTTCTGGTATGCTCGGGCCATGACCCGACCCCCATCCCGTCCCACCGCCCAGCCTTCTCGCCGCTCATTCCTCGCCGCCGGTGCTTCCTTTGCCGCCGGTGCCGTCGCCACAAACGCGATCGCCCAGCCGGCCCAGCCCGCCAATCAGCCCGCCACGCCGCCCACCGGCGAACCCTGGCGCGGCCAGCCCGGCGTTGCCGGCGAGCCGATGGGCACCGATCATCGCGGCGTCTGCTGCATCTCTTCCGGAAACGGTCTTCGAGCGGCGGTGCGGGCCCGCGAGCTTCTCGCCCAGGGCATCGACCCCGCCGACTGCATCGTGCAGGGTGTCAAGATCATCGAGGATGACCCGGAAGATGACTCGGTCGGCTACGGCGGCCAGCCCAACGCCGACGGCATCGTCGAGCTCGACGCTTCCGTGATGTACGGCCCCACGCACAAATCCGGTGCGGTCGCGAGCATCCGCAACATCAAGAACCCCGCCCAGGTCGCCCTGCTCGTCCTCCGCCGCACGGACCACTGTCTGCTCGTCGGCGAGGGGGCGCTCAAGTTCGCCAAGCAGATGGGCTTCCCCGAAGAGAACCTCCTCACCGAGAAATCTCGCCAAGCCTGGCAGCACTGGCGCGAGAACATGAGCAAGGAGGACGACTGGCTCAACGACGACGAGCGCGACGCGCTCGTGGGCAAGCCCTTCGACCAGCCCGGCCAGCTCGCGCTCAACTGGGACCCCTCGTTCACCTACGGCACCGTGCACTGCTCGATCGTCACCGAGAAGAAGGACATCGCCAGCTGTACCAGCACCAGCGGCCTCTCGTGGAAGATCCCCGGCCGCGTCGGCGACTCGCCGATCGTCGGCGCGGGCAACTACTGCGACAACGATGTCGGCGCCGGCGGCTGCACCGGCCGCGGCGAAGCGTGCATCGCCAACCTCGCCGCCCACACCATCGTCATGATGATGGAACGCGGCCTCTCGCCCGCCGAAGCCGCCCTCGCGACGGCGAAAAAGGTCGCCGACCACACCAAGGAAAAGCGGCTCCGCGACGCCAAGGGCCGGCCGAACTTCAACGCCAGCTTTTACGCCCTCCGCAAGGATGGCGCCTGGGGCGGCGCCTGCCTCCACCCCGGCGGCAGCATGGCCGTCGCGGACTCGAAGGGTTCGCGCGTCGTCAAGCTGCCGGCGCTGTTTGGGGAGTGATCACATCCCCGTCGGAATCGCCCCGGTCAGATTCTCCGGGCCCTTCTCCGTGATGTGGATGTTGTCCTCGATCCGCACGCCGCCGATCCCGCTTGCAAGCAGCGTGTCGACCATCCCCCAGTTCACAGAGTCCTTGTGCTTGGAGCGGTTCTCAGGGTCGTTCAGAAGCGGCGCGATGAAGTAGCACCCCGGCTCGACCGTGATCGTGTACCCCGCCGCGAGCGGGAAATCGCAGCGGATCGTGATCACGCCCGCCCGCTTGCTCGGCACGCGCCCCGGCATCCGCCCGCTCGCATCGCGCACACCAAGCCCGATCAGGTGGCCCAAACCGTGCGGATAGAACAGGCCCATCGCCCCGCTCTCAACCGCCGAGGTCGCCGACCCCTTCAGCACGCCCATCTGCACCAGCCCCTCGGCCATGTCGACCGCCGCGCCCACGTGCACATCGATCCACTCCGCTCCGATCACGCAGCGAGCAATCGCCCGCTCGAACGCGCGGTGTACGAGCGCGTGCAGCTCCTTGCGAGCCGTATCCACCGGCCCGCACGCGAAGGTCCGCGTCACGTCCGACGCGTACCGGTTCACGAGCGAACCCGCATCGATCAGCACCAGGTCGCCCGGCTTCGCGGCCCGCTCGGTGGGGTCAAAGTGGAGCACCGCTCCGTTGCTCGCAACGCCCACGATCGTCCCGTACGCGGGGCCGTCGCCGTGGTGGCGGCCGAAAGCGCACTCGATCTCGGCCTTGAGCAGACGCTCGGAGATGCACGCGCCCGATGCGGCTTCCGCGAGCAGCGCCCGCACCCGCGCGTACGCCGGAGCGGTCGCGGCCACGGCCTGCTTCATGCGGGCGATCTCCGCCGCTTCCTTGGGGCGCCGCGCGTGCGTGAAGACCTCGCGGACCTCCTCCGACCGCCGTGCGTCGTGCTTGATTCCCGCGAGCGGTGTTCCGAGCATGACCACCGGCCGCCCGCGCCGCGCCGCCATCCACGCGGCGAGCTCGGGGAGCGGCGTGCCCGGCACCTGGTCGCGGCCTTCCCAGACCCTCTGGCTTTGCGTCACGACCGGGACGAAGTCCGTCCATCCGGACCTGTACCCGTCCTTGGGGTCAAAGGCGACGACGCCACCCTCGCATTCCGCGTCCGTCAGGTAGAAGTACTCCGCGTGCGAGACGAAGGGGTAGGTCTGGTCTTGGCCGCCCGGCATGCCGACGGGTTCGCCGGCTCCGATGAGCAGGACTTCATCCTTGAGGTCAAGAGCTTTGGCGATGCGTTCGCGGCGGGCGGCGAGGTCGAATTTCATAGATCTGAGGGTAGCCCGCGGCGCTCACGCAACCGCTCGGCCGCTTCAGCCGCGTCCCATCGGAAGATCGAACCGATCCCGCGTCCGGCAGTACGAAAGGCCGCCCATTCGCCCCACCGCGTCCAGCTTGACCGGGTCGACATGGTGCCGCTCGTTGACCAGGCCGTCCGCGGCGTGGATGTGCACGACGCGGCCGAGCACGATGTTCCCACCCGAAGCGACCCCAGGATTGGTCCTGATGACCTGCATCGTGCGGCATTCAAAGCTCACCGGGCTTTGGGCCACGCGCGGAGGCTTGACCATCCGCGACGGCGCTCGCGTGATGCCCAGCGATCTGACCTCGGGCATGTCGAACTCACTTTCGCCGTGCGGCAGGATCGTCGCGCACCACGCCATAGCCTGCCCGAGCGCATCGCTCACGATGTTCACGACGAATTCGCCCGTGCCTCCCTCGTCGGCGGGCTTGGCGTTCAGGAGCGAGTCCTTCTCAGTTCCGTCGGGCTTGTTCGCGGGGCAGAAGAGGAGCGTCATCGGATCGCTCCCCACGCCGCAGAAGAACGAGAAGGGCGCGAGATTGTCCTTCCCATCGGGGGACACCGTCGACACCCAAGCGATCGGCCGCGGCACGATCGACCCGATCATCAGCTTGTACCGGTCCGCCTGCGTCATCGCTTCGGGATTGAATTCCATGAACGATCGTAACGAGCCGCGAGCGTCAGCGACCGGCTCTCACGAGCCGCAACCGAACCTAAGCCGGGGTGTTCACCAGATCGCTCTCAACCAGCCCGTCACGCAGGCGGATCACCCGCCGACACCGGTCCGCCACGCCCGGGTCGTGCGTCACCAGGATGATCGTCACGCCCTTCTCGTGCAGGTCGTCAAAGAGTGCCAGGATCTGCTGGCCCGTCTTGGTGTCCAGGTTGCCCGTCGGTTCGTCCGCGAGCAGAATCAGTGGGTCCGTCACAAGAGCCCTCGCCACCGCCACGCGCTGCTGCTGTCCGCCCGAAAGCTGCATCGGACGGTGGTCCATCCGGTCCTCAAGACCCACCAGCGCAAGCGTCTTTTCCGCACGGGCGTTCCGTTCCTTCGGAGGCACACCCTGATAGAAAAGCGGCACGCCCACGTTCTCGAGCACAGTGTGCTGCATGATCAGATTGAACGACTGAAAGACGAACCCAACCGTCTTCCCGCGAAACCGCGAGAGTTCCTCATCGCCCATCGTCCGCACATCGCGGCCGCCGAGCAGAAACGTCCCGTCCGTCGGGCGATCCAGGCAGCCCAGAAGCGTCAAAAGCGTCGACTTGCCCGAGCCGCTGGGCCCCATGATCGCGACGTAATCGCCCCGATGGACCACCACGTCCACGCCCCGCAGCGCCTCGGCCATGATCGAACCGTCCGGCTTGTAGTACACCTTCCGCAAGCCGCGGATCTCCACCACCGGCGGAACGCTCGTGTCCGGGTCGCGGCGGGCCATCCTCGCCTTCTGCGGCGTTGCGGCGGAGGGAATGTCTTCGGCGGCGGTCGTCACGCGATGATCCTACCGGACCCGCGCCGTGCGGATGCGACACGGCTTTCTCGAACGCTCAAACCGGTGGGATGCTGATCAGTTCTGCTCGAGCTGCAAGCTCGCCAGCGCGGTCAGCGGGTCGGGCGCGAAGCGGAACACCTTGTCCAGCCCCGTCGTCTTGAAGACCGACCACACCTCTTCCGTCACCGAGCAAAGCTTCAGCGACCGGCCCGCTTCGGCAACCGTCTTCTTCAGCCGCAGCAACTGAGAGAGATTCGACGAGTTCACGTAGCTGACCCCGCCGAAATTCAGCACCACGTGCCGGGCTTTGCCGCCTTCACCCTGCCGGACGCCCTCGATCACGCCAGCCAATTCCTCCGACAAAGAAGGCTCGTCGGTCAGTTCGGCAATGATGATGTCGTCGGACCAGTTGGTGGACATGACGGTTTGAGTGTACCAAAGCCAAGGGGCACGCGCGGCGGTTTATGGGCCTTTACGGGGTCTTCTTGGGCACTGAGCGCGGGCCTACCCGCCGAACACTCACCGGATCAAAACCAATCGCGTCCAGTCCTGAGATCTCCCCCGGAAAGAAATCGCCCTCTTCAAGGGATGTGAAGTTCGGGTCCGCGACCACTGACGCCTTGTCCATCCCGGCCGCCTGCCACGCGGCGAGGTCCCGGTCGCCCGGGAACCGCATCGGCTTGCCGTCCCGCCGCCAGTAGCAGTTGGACTCGAGCACCAGCCCGCCGTCCCAGTTGCCGTTCAGGAAGGGCTCGCTGTCGCCGACCACCACGTTGCGGCTGAAGGTGAAGGAGTTGTGATCTTCGCGGCGCGTGCGCCAGAGTGCGGCGTTCTTGCCGAGGAGGAACAGATTCTGGCGCACGATGTTGTCCTTGCCGTAATGCTGGTGGAACCCGCCGTGGCTCGTGCGCAGGACGGCGTTGTTCTCGGCAAGGACGCCGGTGGTCCCTTCGTCGAAGTAGATGCCCCAGCCGAGCGTGCGGCCCGCGATGTCGTGGAAGTAGTTGTCGCGGATGATCGTGCCGTGCTGGGTGCCCAGGGTGTAGATCCCGCCGAGATCGCCCAGGGGCGAGGTCTGGGCTTTGGGCCCGCCGGGCGCGAAGGGCCTGCGGCCGATGTGGGCGACCTCGTTGAACTCGACGATGTTGCCGCCGGCGTCGCTCGCGCCGTACCCCCAGGTCCAGCCGATGGAGATGCCGGTGTAGTCAAGCTCGGCGATCCGGTTGTGCCGAAGCGTGTTGCCCGGGCTCTGGCCGATCCAGATGCCGACGGCTTGCCTGTGGATCACGCCGGCGTTCTCGATGATCGAATCCTCGACCACGTTCCCCTTGGTCTTGTCGTTCTCCGCGGTGCGGATCGAGGTTTCGCCGATGGTGACCCCTCCCGCGCCAAGGTCGGTGAGGTCGCAGTGCTTGAGCGTCACGTTCTGGCACCCGCGGCCGAGGCTGATCGCGTAGGACTCGGTGCCGAAGACCACGCATCCGTCGAGCGTGAAATTCCGAGCGCCGGTCAGCCGCACCGTCGCCGGCGCCCCGCTGGCGGCTTGCACGAACCCCACGGGGCCGCCCGCTTCCTTGGAGCCGAAATTGGTCGCAAATCCCTTGGGGAACCACCACCGCGTGTACGCGAACCCGATGTTCTTGAGCGTCACGTGCTGGATGAACTCGCCCTTCTCGGGGTTGCCCTCCAGCCGCACCAGATGATCCAGACGCGGCACCACGCCGGCGGTGGAGGGGTCCTCTCCGGGCAGCGGCATGTAGTACACGACGCCCGCTTTCGCGTCACACCACCACTCGCCCGGTTCATCCAGAAGCCCCTTGGCTCCCTCGATGATGTACAGGTCCCCCTTCTCGAGCGCAATCGTGTTCGGACGCTCGAACCGTGCGAGCCGCTTGTCTTTCTCGACCGAAGCAAGCCGCAGGTGCGAGTCGATCCACCGGGTGAAGGTCACGACCTCGGCACCCTCGGCGGCGGCCCACGCGGCGGCATCCGCTTCCGCGAACGCGAAGGACTTCGGGCCCATCTGCCAATCGCCCGCAGGCTTCTCCGGCACCCCGTCGATCGTGGCGTATGCGCCGCCGTTGGGATACCGAGCCCAGGTGCGCCGCTCACCCGCGATCCAAAGCGAGCGGAAGGGCGTTCCCTCCGCGCCGTCGCCGACCGCCGCGTACCCCTTGGGTAGATCCGCCGCCCACACGGCTTTCCCGTTGAGTTCTGCGGTCCGCCAGGCGCTCAGGGGCGTGCCGCCGCTGAGCATCACCGCGCCGGCGGCTTTGTATTCAATCGGATACTGCTCGGTCCCGGAATCCTGCGGTTCGAGGACCCACGGTTCGCTGAGCACGTACCGGCCGGGTTGGATGATCACCTTCACCGGCGCGGGCAGGGCTCCGCCGCGCTCCGTCCGCAGAGCCCGAATGCGGTTGCGGGCCCCGGTCGGCGTCTTGAGCGCTCGGTCCAGCGAGTCCCCCGCGTTGGCGTCGTTGCCGTCGGGGGTGACGTGGAGCAGAAGCGGGAGCGTGCCCGCCGGGGGCGCGGATTTCTCGGGCTGGACCGTCGAAAGAACGCAGAGGATCATCGGAAGAAGCATCGCCCAGTCTACCGATCCCCGCCCCCCCGGTGGCAGGGAAACGAGTTTGGCTCGGCGGGGTACCCTCCTTTCCGATGGCTGAACGGTACTTTCCATGTGCGGCGTGCGGCGCCAAGCTCACTTTCGCGCCGGGAACCACTTCCCTCCAGTGCGAGCACTGCGGAGCTTTGAACGACATTCCCCAAGCCGAGCGGGAAGAGGTTCAAGCCGCCATCGAGGAACTCGACTATCACGCTTACCTCGAGCACACCGCCGGCGAAGCCCCGACCGTCGAGCGGCTCGAGGTCACCTGCGACGCCTGCGGAGCCCACTCCCAACTCGCCAACCAGGCCACCAGCGGAGCGTGCGCCTTCTGCGGCAGCCCCATCGTCGCCCAAGCCAAATCCGTCAAGCTGATCCAGCCGCGGGCGATGCTCCCCTTCGCCCTCAGCAAGACCGCCGCCGTCGCCGCCTACGAGAAATGGCTCCACTCCCTCTGGTTCGCCCCAAATGACCTCAAGCGGCAGGCTTTCATCGACGAGAAGCTGCGCGGCGTCTACCTCCCGCACTGGACCTACGACATGGAAGCCACCACCCGCTACACCGGGATGCGCGGCATCGACTACTGGGTGACGGAAAGCTACACGGTGATGGTCAACGGACGGCCGCAGTCTCGCACGCGGCAGGTTCGCAAGACGCGCTGGTATCCGGCTTCGGGCACGGTCCTCGACCGCTTTGACGACGTGCTCGTCGCGGCTTCGCACTCCCTGCCCCGCGACCGCGTGCAGGCGCTCGAACCCTGGACGCTCAATAAACTCGTCCCCTTCGACGGCGCGTACCTCTCCGGATTCGTGGCGGAAAGCTACAGCGTCACGCTCCCGCAGGGCTTCCAGGAAGCGACCGTTCGCGTCCAGCCGCACATCGACGACACCATCCGCCGCGACATCGGCGGCGACCGTCAGATCATCAATTCGAAGCAGTCGCGCTACGACGACATCACCTTTAAGCACATCCTGCTCCCGGTATGGCTGACCGCGTACCGGTACGGGGGCAAGACCTACCGAGTCATCATCAACGCGACCACCGGCGAGCTCAGCGGTGAGCGGCCGTACAGCGCGATCAAGATCGCTCTCGCCGTCATCGCGGGCCTGATCGTGGTCGGCGGCATCATCGCGATCGTGGCGGCCAACCGGTAGGGCACGCTCACCCACAACTTCGGCGAATTTGCCGCGGGCTGCCAAATCGACAGGCACGGCGGATCGCGGCAAGTTTCGGCCACGTCCAAGAGCCTCCAGACGTTCAGGCGGGCATCCTTCGTTGGCACGCCGCATGCTCACCTAGGGATAGGCCCGGCTTTGGATTCGCATAGGCGGACGGCCGGACCTGAATACCCTGAAGTGGTATTCGGCAGGCGAGATCGTCCGAGTACGAGTTTCGCGGCATCGAAGAAAGTGCAAGGTGGGGGGCTCCGGAAGTTGCGGGATGCGGAAATCATGCCACACGTCCGGGCCGTCGATAACAGGATCACCCACGAACCCGAAAGCGTGGGTGAGACGAATAGAGAGATGTGATCGAGGAGTTCTCGGGCTGAGGCCCGCCTCCTCAGAACTTTCGGGGGAGTACCACCATGTTCGAACGCTTCACAGACCGTGCCCGCAAAGTGATGGCCCTCGCGAACCAGGAGGCTCAGCGGTTCAACCATGAGTACATTGGGACCGAGCACATCCTCCTCGGGCTCGTGAAAGAGGGCTCCGGCGTCGGAGCCAACGTGCTCAAGAACCTCGACGTCGACCTGCGCAAGGTGCGCCTCGAAGTCGAGAAGCTCGTCAAGCCGGGCCCCGAGATGGTCACCATGGGGAAACTCCCCCAGACCCCTCGCGCCAAGAAGGTCATCGAGTACGCCATCGAGGAAGCCCGGAACCTCAACCACAACTACGTCGGCACCGAGCACCTCCTGCTCGGGCTCCTGCGTGAGCACGACGGCGTCGCCGCGCAGGTCCTCATGAACCTCGGCCTCAAGCTCGAAGAGGTCCGCGAAGAGGTGCTCAACCTCCTCGGAGCGGGCCAGCAGCAGAGCGAGGGCGAAAGCGGCGAGCCCGCCGGCCCCGGCGCGGCTTCGGGAGCGGCTTCCGCCGGCTCTTCCTCGTCCGCCGCGGCGGGCGCGAAGAACCGGAGCAAGACTCCGGCCCTCGACAGCTTCGGCCGCGACCTCACCGAACTCGCCAAGGAGGCGACGCTCGATCCGGTGATCGGACGCACCAACGAGATCGAGCGTCTCGTCCAGGTCCTCTGCCGCCGCACCAAGAACAACCCCGTCCTCCTCGGCGAGGCCGGTGTCGGCAAAACCGCCATCGTCGAGGGCTTGGCCCAGCGGATCATCTCCGGCGACGTGCCCGAGATCCTGCTCGACAAGCGCCTCGTGGTGCTCGATCTTGCGATGATGGTCGCAGGCACCAAGTACCGCGGCCAGTTCGAGGAACGCATCAAAGCCGTGATGAACGAGGTCCGCAAGGCCAAGAACGTCATGCTCTTCATCGATGAGCTTCACACTCTCGTCGGCGCCGGCGGCGCGGAAGGCGCAATCGACGCGTCCAACGTGCTCAAGCCCGCGCTGGCACGAGGCGAGATCCAGTGCATTGGTGCGACGACCTTCGACGAGTACCGCAAGTACATCGAGAAGGACGCTGCTCTGGCCCGCCGGTTCCAGGCGATCACGGTCGATCCGCCCACCGACGAGCAGACGATCGAGATCCTCAAGGGCCTCCGCGACCGCTACGAAAGCCACCACAGGGTGCAGATCACCGACAGCGCCGTCAAGGCCGCTGTCGAGCTGTCGGGGCGCTACATCCCCGGCCGCGTCCAGCCCGACAAGTCGATCGACGTGATCGACGAAGCCGGTGCCCGGATCCGCATCAAGACCATGACCAAGCCCCCGGCTCTCGCCGAGATCGAAGCGGACATCGAACGCCTCAGCGTCGAGAAGGACGAAGCCGTCAAGGGTGCGGACTACGAGCGCGCCGCCGAGCTTCGTGACAAGTCCGAGCAGCTCCGCAAGAAGAAGGAAGAGGTCCAGAAGGAGTGGAAGAACCGGGCTCGCGAGTACGACGGCACGGTCGACGAGGACGTCGTCCGCGAGGTCGTCAGCAAGATGACCGGCGTCCCCCTCCAGCGCCTCGAAAAGGACGAAGCCGCCCGCTTGCTGCAGCTCGAAAAGGAACTGCACAAGAAGGTCATCAGCCAGGACGAAGCGGTCAAGGCCGTGGCGAAAGCCATCCGCCGAAGCCGCGCGGGCCTCAAGGACCCCAAGCGTCCCGCTGGTTCGTTCATCTTCGTCGGGCCCACCGGCGTGGGCAAGACGCTCCTCGCCAAAGCCCTCGCCGAGTTCATGTTCGGTGACGAAGATGCTCTCATCCACCTCGACATGTCCGAGTACATGGAAAAGCACAACGTCTCGCGTCTCGTCGGCGCCCCTCCGGGCTACGTCGGGTACGAGGAAGGCGGCCAGCTCACGGAGCGGATCCGTCGCCGGCCGTACAGCGTCGTGCTCCTGGACGAAGTGGAAAAGGCGCACCCCGACGTCTTCAACATGCTCCTCCAGATCATGGAAGAGGGTCGCCTCACGGACTCGTTCGGGCGTCATGTCGACTTCCGCAACACCATCATGATCATGACCAGCAACATCGGTGCTGACCTGATCCGTGGCGGTGCGGGGTTCGGCTTCCAGAAGCGGACCGAAGCGACGGACTACGACAACATCAAGGGCGTCCTGATGAAGGAGATCGAGCGGTTCTTCCGCCCCGAATTCATCAACCGCGTCGATGACATCATCGTGTTCCGCCCGCTCAACAAGGCCGACATCACCTCCATCATCGACTACGAGATGGCCAAGCTCGCCAAGCGCCTCGCGGTCCAGCAGATCACGATCGATCTGTCGCCCGAAGCCAAGGAGTTCCTCATCGACAAGGGGTACAACCCCGAGTTCGGCGCTCGACCTCTGCGTCGCGCGATCGGCAGCTACATCGAAGACCCGCTCTCCGAACAGCTGCTTCAGGGCGAATTCCCGAAGGGCAGCGTGATCAAGGTCACCCGCGGCAAGGGTTCCGACGACAAGCCGCAGGAATTCCTGACCTTCACGGCGACGTCGAACACCGAAACGACCCCGCCGGTCGCGGCCGCCGGCAGCCATTCGACCTGATCTTTCAGGTCGGCGAGACCGGATAACCCTACCGATTGCCTCGTGAGCCCCGTGGAAAACCACGGGGCTTTTCCTTTGAGAGCGCTTTCATCCGGTGTGCCTCGTGGTTGCGACGGGTTCTCGGCGTTTTTTTGCTCGGAACGAGGGTTCCAACATCAAGTTTCCGTTGCATCCGGTTGAGAGTTCGGCTATAAAGAAGGTGAAGAGTTGTTTGGAGTCGAGTGGAGAGACAAGACATCCCTCCCCCGAAACCAGACGGCAGAGCGCGGCGGGAGCCCACTAGGGCTTTCGAGCTTTCGCGTGATGTTCCGAACGTCGCACAGACGGACGGGCTGTGGCTTTGCGCCCGGAAGGGCCTGGGCCGGGTTGATTTGGCTTGCCCCTCGTGGGGACAGGCGGATGGAGAGAGAGTCAGGGCTTGAGACAAGCCCCTATCCACATTGGAGAGAGACATGACGAAGGCTTTTGTGATGGTTGCGGCGGCGGGTCTCGCGGGTTCCGCGATGGCTCAGGGCGGGACGAGCTTCGGGACGGCGACGAACTGGGCCGGTCCCCAGACGGTCACCGGCGCCTTCACGGCGGCGGTCACGTCCGAAGCCCTGATCTTCTCGCGGGACTTCACGGTCTCGAACGCGAACTCGGTCGCTTCGTTCACCACGTCGGGCCTGACGGCCGGGAACGCGTACCGCGCGGTGACCTCCGCGGCGTCGGGCGGCGGCTCGTACGACACGCGTCTCCGCGTGCGGAACTCCAGCGGCACGACGCTGGGCGAAAACGATGACTTCTCCGGCGTCTTCTCCCGCGTGACCGGCACGGTCCCGGGCGACGGCACCCTGCAGGTCCAGGGCACCTGGTGGCAGAACACGACCTGGAACGCGGCCACCTCGATCACCCCGGGCTCGTTCAACATGGCTCTCTACGCCGTGACGATCACGACCCCCGGCGTGAGCACGCAGTGGTACCGGTTCTCCGGCCTCGGCGGCACGATCCAGGCGGACGTGCTGAACCTCTCCGCCGGTGGCGACACCGTGCTGGCGATGTTCAACAGCTCCGGCACCATTCTCGGGTTCGATGACGACTCGGGCGACGGCCTCGCGTCCTCGCTCGGCGTCGCTTCCCCCAACGATGGCGTCGTGTACGTCGCCGTCAGCTCTTACAACGGCCTTGCGGGCCAGGAAACCAACGCGTACTACGACAACCGCATCACCAACACGTCTGTGGCGACCTTTGACCTCCGCGTGGTCCCGACCCCGGGCTCGCTCGCGCTGCTCGGCCTCGGCGGTCTCCTCGCCGGCCGTCGCCGCCGCTAAGGTCTGAATCCTTCGAGCGCCCCTGAGCCTCGAACTTCGGTTCATCCTGTTTCTTCGGAGCCCACGGGTGTAAACCCGTGGGCTTCTTTTTCCGGGTTGAAGGCTGGTGTTCGGGGCGGTGAACCCCGGGGGGCGGGTGTCTGGTACCATCGGTACCTATGCCCGTCTTCCTGCGATGGCTTCTCGCCCAAGGTCCGCTCAACCCGATCGCGGTCCGTCTGGTTCAGAACGGCTCCCGCCGGCCACGGCACCTCTACATCCGGAGCATCTACCTGGGCGTGCTGATCCTGGTCCTCCTGTGGCTCTTGATCACCAGCGCGACGGGGACCAAGAGCTTCAGCGACCTTGCCAAGAGCGGGGCCCTGAGCTTCACGCTGGTCGCGTACCTCCAGATCGGTTTGATCTGCGTGCTGGCCCCGGTGTTCATGGCGGGCGCGATCGCGCAGGAAGCAAGCCCCAGGACGTGGGAGGTTTTGCTCACGACGCCGCTGAGCAGCACGCAGATCGTGATCGGCAACTTGCTCGGCCGCCTCTTCTTCATCCTGGCGCTCCTCTTTGCGAGTCTGCCGCTCTTCGCCCTGACGCAGTTCTTCGGCGGTGTGCCGGGCTCGGCGATCTTCGCGAGCTACCTCGTCTCGGGCTCCGCGGCGGTGCTGGTGGGGGCCATTGCGATCGCGCTGGCGGTCTCACGGATGGCGGGCACGCGGAGCGTCTTTGCGTTCTACGTCTCGGTGGTGAGCTACATCGCGATCACCGCGGGCATTGATTCCTATATGCGTTCGGCGGGCATGGGTGCTTCGGGCGGCAAGGGCGTCACGATCATGACGGCGATCAACCCGTTCCTCGCCCTGCAAGCCCTGCTGAATCCGAGCACATACCCGCGGGCCGAAGCCGGGACGATCCAGGGTTGGGGAGGTTTGCGGGCGCTCATGCTGGAGTCGCCGGTGACGGCGTGGTGCGTGGGGAGCCTCGCGTTGAGCTTGGTTTTGGTGGTGGGTTCGACCTTCACGGTGCGAGCGGGCGGTCTTGGAGCGCTGACGAGCGAGACGGGCGTGCCGTGGTACCGCCGGCTTCTGGGGCTTGGCGCGGTCGGTGCGGACCACCGCCCGCCGCGGCCGGTGGGGAGCAATCCGATCGCGTGGCGCGAGTCGACGGCCCGCAACGCGACGCTGGGGCGGATCATCGCGCGGTGGGCGTTCATCGCGGCGGGGCTTGTCTTCGGCGGGATTCTGGTCTGGCTGCTTCACACCAAGTCGTTCACCCCGGTGAACTTCCGCGAGGCGCTGATGGCGACGGTGTGGGGTGAGATCGCGGTGATCGCGCTGGTGGCGATCAACATGTCGAGCACGGCGGTCAGCCGCGAGCGCGAGGACGGCACGCTTGATCTGCTTCTCACGACGACGATCACCCCGTCGAGCTACCTGTACGGCAAGCTCCGCGGGCTGGTCGCGTACCTGCTCCCGCTTTTGATGGTGCCCATCGGCACGCTGGCGATGGCTTCGGCGTACACGCTTTCGGCTGGAGCGACGGTGCCGGTGACGGGTCGTCCTCCCGAGCCGCTGGTGCTTCCGGAGGGGTTCCTGCTGGCGACGCTGGTGTGCCTGCCGTTCATCTCGTGGTGCGTGATGGTGGGCTTGCAGTGGTCGCTGAAGAGCAAGGGGACGCTCTCGAGCGTGGTGGGCACGGTCGGCGTGGTGGGGGTGATCGCGGGGACGGTCGGCCTGTGCGGGTTCAAGTCGGCCGAGAGCATTGTGGGCGTGGGGCCGGCGCTGGCCGCTCTGTCGCCGGTGACGCTTTTCTACGCGATCGTGAACCCCGATTCGGCGATGGCGGAGACGACCCGAGGCGGGGGTGGTCTGGAAGCCGCTCGCGTCTCGCTTGCGGTGGGCGCTCTGGTTTCGGGCGGCATCTACACCGCGGTGGTGCTCGGGGTGCACGCGGGCATGGTGCGGACGTTCGACGCGACGGTGCGTCGCCTCGCGGGACAGCGTTGATTGCCGCGTCCGAGCCCAGCTTCGCCGAAAGTTCGCGCGTGGTGGCTCCGTTGGGCCCGGGTCCGGCACGCGCTGTGGCATCCGTACCCGCCGATCTGGGCTTCGCGGTTCTCGCTCTTTGCTTCGCTGTTTGTGCCGACGATCGCGATGATCATCGTGATGTCGACGGAGATCGCGTCCAAGCGTCGGTACGTCACGGTGGCGTTCCCGGCCTCCGCCACCCCGCTTGCCGGCTTTGGAGCGGCCGACCCGTGGGAGGTCGACATCGGGTACGAGGTCAACGCTCTTTGGAAGCCGCTGACATGGACGGTCGACGTCCGCGAGCGATGGGTCGCGGTCGTCGAGCCGAACGTTCCGGGCCCGGCCCGCAGACCGGAAGAGGTCTTCCGCGGCGCGCCGCCGGTCTCGAGTTATCTCCGGCCTCATCTTGAGCGCAAGCGTGCGGAACTCAAGCCATCCTGGCTTTGGCGGCTTGGCCTCTCGATGATCGATGACGAGTCTCTCGAAGCGATCACGCTCGACATGGTGGCATCGGGGGAGTCCGAGCGCGGGTTCTTTGTCCTCTGGCAGTTGCCGGTCGCGATCGGTGCGGTCGCCGTCGTCGCGGGCGCGGTGTACTTCACGATCGCCGCCGTCGCTCGCGAGCGGAAGCGAGTCGCCGTCGAGCTCGCCGCGTCCGCGAGCCGCACCGGCAAGTGCCCCGAGTGCGACTATCCCACCGTCGGCCTCGGCTCGGGCATCTGTCCGGAGTGCGGCTGGGATCACGACCGACTGAAGCGTCGCCTGACCGTTCTTCGACGCCGCTACCAGCGCCGGCTTTGGACCGAGTCCGGCCAACCTGTGCACGTGTACTTCCGCTGACGCTCACGGGTGCAGGAATGACATGTGAAGCTCAGCGTGCCGCAGGAACATGAGCTCGCACTCCTCCCGCGGCATCGGTCCGAAGACCGGGTTGGCGTGCAGCGGGTTCTGCGTCCGGACGCGGCTCGCGGTCTTGCGAAGCCGTGCAAGCCCCTCATCAAGCGGCAGGTCGTCGATGAACTTCGTCCCCGCTTCCACGCCCCGCATGCGGATGCCCGTCGGCATGCCCTTGCGAAGGAACCGGCCTTTCATCATCTTGAGGAGGATCTTGATCAGCCACGGGGGCCGCGGCATATCCGCGGGATACCCGTCGTACGCGAGGTCGGTCCACGCCGCGAGGTGGCCGAAGATCTGGCCCGGCTTCCAGTTCCCGGTCCTTTTCAGCGTTCCGGTGCGCTCCGCCGCCGCGACGCGCTCGGCGTCGGCGAGGAGGTCATCCACGGTGTTGTACCGGACGGCGCGGCGCTGGGCCTTTCTGGTGTCGATCGCCATGCGAAGAGCGTACCCCAACGGGGCTACATCGTCCGGCTTGCGGCCAGAAGATCGGCCCAGGCTTTCTCGAGACGCTTCACCGAGACCGTGATCGGCGTGCCGAGTTCCTGCGCGAAGAGCGACACGCGGAGTTCCTCAAGGAGCCACTTGAACTCATCCAGAAGCGGGTCCGATCGACCCGTTTTGTTCCGCAGGTCCAGCCGCACGAGATAATCCCGCCAGAGGGTCGCCATGTCCGACATGATCCGCACGTCGCGCTCCGGGCCCCCGCCCGCGCCCACCTGCAGCTTGTCCAGCCTCTTGATCGCCGCGAAAAGGTACCGCGGCACGTTCTTTAGCCGCTCCCACGGCGTCGCCGCCATGGCGCCGGGATGGATCAGAAGCACGAGCTGAAGCTTGAGATCATTGATCGAAGCGTGCCACGCCGGCGGGGTCTTCGCCGCCAGGCGCAAGCTCAGCTGCTGGTACGACGTCAGGATCTGCTGGACCACGCCCGCCACCTCGCGAGCCACGCCGCGGACGTCGTCCCAGCTCGCCCGCAGGATGGCGACGAACTCCTCACGCGTTCTGGGCACGGTCGGACCCTGCATGAACACGCGGTCCGCGATGATGCTCGCGACCTCGTCCCGAAGCTGCGCCGGTGTGCCGAGCGTGGCGTAGAGCATCGCGAGGCGGTTGAAGTCCGGCAGAACGCGGAGGGCCCACTCGAGCTCGTCCTTGGCCGCGATGATGTAGAGACGACGGATGCCGGCGCGGTTGGCTTGGGCGGCCGCGTGGGGCGAGTCCAGGACGGTGAGGCTCGCGTGGGTGCCGTGATCGATGAGGGCGGGGAAGCCCGCGATGGTGGCTTTGCCGCGCTTGAGGTCGACGCGTTCGGGCAGGGGGCCGAAGTTCCAGTCGGTGACGCGGTCGCGCTGGTGTTCTTTGCCGGCGGCTTCGATGAACCGCGACCGGGCGCGTTCGCCGAACTGGGCGAGCAGCTTGTGGAGGTCCTTGTCGCTTCCGAGCACGACGCCCTTGTCGTCGACGACGCGGATGGTGACGCGAAGGTGGCGGGGCAGGCTTTCGACGCGCCAGGCGTCGCGCGGGATGTCGACCTGGGCTTCGGCCCGAACGGTGGACGCGACGGCGTCCAGAAGCGAGCCTTTGCCGAAGGTCACAAGCCCCGCGATCTGCTTGCCGAGAGCGTCGGAGTCGCCCAGTTCCTTGCGGTGCTGCTTAGGCAGGGCTTCGATCATCGCGGCGATCTTCTGGGGCAGAAGGCCGGGCACGCCCCATTCCAGCCGGGTCTCATCCACCTGGTGGAGCGTCTCGAGCGGCACGGTAATCGTCACGCCGTCATCGTCCTTGCCGGGGTCGAACCGGTAGGAGAGGTTGAGGCGCGTCCCGAAGTTCTCGAGCGCGTCGGGGAACTTCTCCTTGGTCACCTCGCGGGCTGCGGGTGGCTCCAGGTCGGCCCGCGACATGAAGAGGACCTTGGGGTTGCCGCGTTCGTTCTGCTTGCGCCACAGGTCGAGCGTCGCGCCCGAAAAGACGCCGGGGCCGAGCTTCTTGTCGTAGAAGTCGAAGATGAGTCGCGGGTCGACGGCGATGTCGCTCTGGCGGGCTTTCTGCGAGAGGTGGCGGAGTTCGGCGACGAGCTCTTTGTTGTGCGTCCAGAAGGGCGCGGGGCTGATGTACTGCTCCTCGACCATCGCGTGCTGGAGGAAGATCTCGCGGGCGATGGCGGGGTCGATGGGTCCGTAGTGCACGCGGCGACGGGAGACGATCTCAAGGCCGTAGATGGTGACGCGTTCGTACGCGTAGACCATCATGTGGTTCTCGTCGTAGTGCGGCTCGGAGTAGTGCCGCTTGACGAGGTGAGCGCCGACGCGTTCGACCCACTCCGGGCGGATCTTCGCGACGTCGTGGGCGTAAAGCTTGGTCGTCTGGAGCAGTTCGCCGGCCATGACGTGCTGCGGCCCCTTGCGGAAGAGGCCCGAGCCCGGGAAGATCGAGAACTTGACGCCTCGGCAGCCTTCGTAACCGTACCCGTCCTTCTTGTCGGACTTGACGCCGATCGAGCAGAGCAGGCCGGCGAGGATCGCGCGGTGGACGTTGTCGCGTTCGGCGGGCTTGGCGTTGACCTTGAGGCCAAGCTCGTCGGCGAGTCGAGCGAGCTGGTCGTGGGTGCTGATCCACTCGCGCATCTTGAGGAAGCTGACGAAGTTGTCCTTGCACCAGCGGCGGAGCTTGCCGCCGGTGAGCTTGTCCTCCATCTCGTGGAACGCCCGCCAGAGGTTGAGGAGAGCGATGAAGTCGCTTTCGGGGTCCTCGAACTGTTCGTGGGCTTTGTCGGCTTTGTCGCCGGCTTCCATGGGGCGTTCGCGCGGGTCCTGGGTGCCCAGCGCGGCGGTGACGACGAGAAGCTCGCGGACGGCGTTCTCGTCCACGGCGGCGAGGAGCATGCGGCCCAGTCGCGGGTCGATGGGGAGCTTGGCGAGCTTGGTGCCGACGGGCGTGATGTCGCCGTCCTCGGTGATGGCGCCGAGTTCGTGGAGGGTTTCGTACCCGTCGCGGACCATGCGGCCATCGGGAGCGTCGATGAACGGGAAGTCCTCGATGCGGCCCAGGCGCAGGGCTTTCATCTGGAGGATGACGCTTGCGAGGTTGGTGCGGAGGATCTCGGGGTCGGTGAATTCCGCGCGGCCGAGAAAGTCGTCGTGGCCGTAGAGGCGGATGGCAATGCCGGGGCCGAGTCGGCCGCAGCGGCCGGAGCGCTGGTTCGCGGAGGCTTTGCTGATTGCTTCGATCGGAAGCCGCTGCACCTTGGTCGACGGGCTGTACCGGCTGATGCGTCCGAAGCCCGAATCCACGACGTACCGGATGCCCGGGACGGTCAGGCTTGTCTCGGCGATGTTGGTCGCGAGAACGATGCGGCGATACCCGGGGCGGGTGCGCTCGAAGATCTTGTGCTGTTCGTGGTTGGAGAGGCGGGCGTAAAGCGGGACGACCTCGACGCCGCGCGGAAAGTGGTCCGCGAGGTGGTCGGCGGCTTGTCGGATCTCACGCTCGCCGGGGAGGAACACGAGCACATCGCCCTCGCCCTCGCGGTGGATCTCATCCAGCGCGTGGACGAGGCCGTCCTCGACGCGAAGGTCCTCCTCGTCCTCGCCGCGGGTGAGCGGCTTGTACCGGATCTCGACGGGGTACGTGCGGCCCGAGACCTCGATGATCGGAGCGTTGCTGAAGTGCAAGCTCAGCCGCTTGGGGTCGATCGTCGCCGAGGTGATGATGACCTTGAGGTCGGGCCGCTTGGGGAGGAGCTGTTTGAGGTAGCCGAGGAGGAAGTCGATGTTGAGCGAGCGTTCGTGGGCTTCGTCGATGATGATGGTGTCGTAGTGGGCGAGCGGGCGGTCGTGCTGCGTCTCGGTCAGCAGGATGCCGTCGGTCATGAGCTTGATGATCGTGTTGGGCGAGGTCTTGTCGCCGAAGCGGACCTTGTACCCGACCGCGTTGCCGAGCTCCACGCCGAGTTCCTCCGCGATGCGGGCGGCGACCGAGCGTGCGGCCAAGCGGCGCGGCTGGGTGTGGCCGATGAGGCCCGTGCGGCCGCGGCCGGCGTCGATGCAGATCTTGGGGAGCTGCGTGGTCTTGCCGCTTCCGGTCTCGCCACAGACGACGACGACCTGGTGGTCGCGGATGGCGGCGATGATCTCCTCGCGCTTCTGGCTGACGGGAAGCTCGGGCGGGTACGAGGTCTGCGGCAGGCGGGCGATGTGCCTGGCGGCGCGTTCGCGGCATTCGGTGACGGCCTGATAGAGCCTGTCGATCTCGGCTTCGGGAATCTTCCGGCCGCGGTCGAGGTCGTCGCGAAGCTGGCGGAGTCGCCTTGAAACTCGGTATCGATCGGTCGTCAGGCAGTCTTTCAGCCCGAGGGCCAGATGTCGAAGCACGTCGTCCACGAGCGGAGGTTAGGTTCTCAAAGAGACGATCGCGCGAGCGATCGCTTTCAGAACGTCCGCCGCAGGCGTGCGGGCGGGATGCTGAGCTGGTCGCGGTACTTCGCGACGGTCCGGCGTGCGATCTCGATGCCCCGCTTCTTCAGGGCGTCGGCGAGAGCGTCGTCCGAGAGGGGCTTGGACTTGTCTTCCGCGTCGATGACCTCGCGGAGAGCGATCTTGATCGCTTCCCACGCCATGTCCTCGCCGCCGCCCTCGCCGGTTTCGGCGTCGGCTTTGGTCGAAAGGCCGCCGGAGAAGAACTTGCGGAGGGGCCAGACGCCGCGCGGGGTCGCGATGTACTTCTCGGAGACGGCCCGGCTGATGGTCGCGAGGTGAACACCCAGCTCATCCGCGATGACGGACATCGGGAGCGTCTTGAGGGCTTGCGGGCCCTGGTCGAAGAAGTCGCGCTGGTGCTCGACGACGCGCTCGACGACGCGCAGGAGCGTTTGCCGCCGCTGGCCGACGGCTTCCATCAGCCACTGGGCGTTGCTGAGGTTGGTCTTGATGAAATCGCGGCCGCGCTGGTCGATTGCTTTCTTGTCCTTGGCGAGCTTGGCGTATTCCTGATTGACGCGGAGGTTCGGAAGCCGGGCGTCGTTGAGGTACACGAGATAGCGGTCGCCGTCGGGTTCATACTCGACGATCGCGTCGGGGACGATGCCGCTGGGTTCATCGGGCACGAGGCGGCGGCCCGGGTGCAGGCTGAGGCGGCGCATCAGGTCGATGGCTTCGCGGATCTCGACCATCGAATACCCCGTCTTTTCCGCGACCCGCGGCAGACGGTTCTTCATCAGATCGTCGAGGTGGTCCGCGACGAGTCGGTGAGCGTGCGAGACGATGATCGGGTCCGGCGGAGATTCGGACTCCGCCATCGCGTCAAGCTGAAGCAGCAGGCACTCGCGCACGTCCCGGGCCGCGATCCCCGCGGGCTCGAGGAAGAGCTGCAAGCCCTTGAGGGCCGTCTCCAGGTCCGCGACGGTGGTGGGGTGGTCCGCGGTGGATGCACGCTCGGCGATGGTCACGAGCGGCGTCCGCAGGTATCCGTCCGCGTCCAGGTGCGAGAGCAGGAGCTCGCCCATCGCTCGCGTGTGCGCGTTGACCTCCACCAAAGACCACTGGTGCTGAAGCTGTTCGAGGAGGGATTCGGACCGCGCCGGCTCGGCCGACATCGCGTCGGTCTTGGCGTCGCGCTCGCCGTTGTTGCGGCGGAGGCGGTCCAGACCGGCCCGCTTGGTCAGTTCGGTGAGGGCGCGTCCGGCGGCGTCGGCGGCTTCCACGGGGTCGCCGGGCTCGCGTTCGATGATCTCAAGGGTGGGGTTGCTTTCGAGCTCACGTTCGATGCGTTCCTCGAGTTCGGCGAGGGGCATCTGCAGAATCTCCATCGACTGGATCATCCGCGGGGCCAGCCGCATCGACTGGCCCATCTTCATGTGTTGTGAGGTCTCGAATCGCATCAAGTGATCCGCTTGTCCTTCCGCCGCGGGTGGGAGTGGGGGACGTGAGGGCTAGTCCACCCGCTGCCGTCCGACGATCGCGTCCGCGAGCACGGACTTGTTCGCGAACTCGAGGCTTGACCCGCTGGGCAACCCCCTGGCGAGTCGGCTGACCCGCACGCCGCGGGCCCGGAGTTGTTCGCTCAGGAACAGCGCGGTGCCGTCTCCTTCGAGCGTGGGGTTCAGCCCCATGATCACTTCTTCGACCTTGACCCCCCCCGGGTTTGAATCTGAGTGGTCCACTCTTTGCAGGAGGTCCCCGGCGGTGAGGTGCTCAGGTCCGATACCTTCGAGCGGCGACAACCGTCCGAGAAGCACGTGGTACAGCCCCTTGTACATCCCCGTCTGCTCCAGGGCGATCAGGTCCTTGGGCTGCTCCACCACCAGCACCGTCCGCCGGTCGCGCGAAGCATCCGCGCACACCGAGCAGACCACGTCGTCCGACAGGTTGGAGCAGACCCGGCAGTGCTTGACCGACTCCTTTACCTCTTGGATCGCGCGGGCGAGGCCCAGCGCATCCTGCGGCGCGGACTTCAAGATGAAGAACGCGAGCCGCTCGGCGGATCGCCGGCCGATCCCGGGGAGCCGCGCGAACTCGCCGATCAGCCGCTGCACCGCGGCCGGGTATGCGGAGCGGCGGCCGCTGCCATCGTCATCGAGTCTCGGGTTGGATCGGGGTTTGGCGGGCACACGGGAGTGTACGTTCCCCGTTCGGGCCGCGACCTACGCTCTCGCATGCCGATGGCCCGTCGAGTTCGTTGGTCCTTGATCGCCGCAGCGGTGCTGGCGACCTCAGGCGTCGTGTACGCGACGGTGATCCGGCCCGAGTTCGTGCCGCGGCGGTTCGGTGTGGTGGCCGAGGGGAAGATCTACCGGTCCGGCCGCTTGTCTCCCGGGGCGATCACCCGCGTTCACGGCGAGAAGGGGATCCGGACCATCATCGATTTCGGAGCGTGGGAGCCGGGCTCGATCGAAGAGCAGCGCGAGCAGCGCACCGCGGAAGCCCTCGGGATCAAGCGGTATGTCTTCCGGCTTGAGGGTGATTCGCGCGGCGACCCCAACGCGTACGTCAAGGCTCTCCGGATCATGAACGATCCGTCGGCGCAGCCCGTCCTGGTCCACTGCTCCGCCGGGTCCGAACGCACCGGTTGCGTCGTGATGCTGTACAGGAACTTCCAGGAAAACGTGACGCCCGAAGCCGCGTACGACGAAGCTCAGCGGTTCGACCACGATCCGGACAGGAACCCGTACCTGATCGAGACGTTCACCAACTGGCGCGGACCCATCCGTGAATCACTCCGCACGGGCGTCCCGATCCCCTTCGAATATCCCAAGTGATCCGTTCCCGCCGGCCAGAGATCAGCGGCCGCTCGCGGCGGAATCGGTCGATTTGCCAAGCCTCGGCCATGGCTGGGCCAGCAGACGGTTCGTCCACTGGTTGAGAGCGGCGAATTCCGCCGGATCGATCTCCGCCTCCCCGCGGGCGGAAGCCGAAACACGCGCGTGGTTCGCGATCACTCGGTCGTAGTACTCAAGATCAAGCACGAAGCAGACGCCGTAGGAGCCCGTCACGACCAGCGTCTTGCCGTCGGGACTGAACCTCGTCACGATCCCCTCGACCGCCGCATCTCCGATCGTCAGAAGCAACAGGTTGCGCCGCTCCCGCGTGTCCCACAGGCGAACCGTTCCGTCCACGGAGGTGGATGCCAGAATCCGGGAATCCGTCGGGCAGTAATCGACGTTGCCGACCAGCGCCGAGTGCCCCTCCAGAGTCGCGACCGGCTCGAGCGTCGATGCGTCCAGCAGGTCGATCACGCGCCCCCACGACGACAGGGCGATGTGCTTGCCATCGGGCGCGAACGCCATCGACCACTGCTGGCGCTCCCGGTTCGTTGTCGTCTTGGGAGGGAGCGTGAGGTCCGACATGTCCCAGAGGAAGGACGATTGGTTCCGGTTGCTCGCCATCAGACGCGACCCGTCCTGATTAAAGCGAGCGGCGATGTACGCGTACCCCGTCGGCTGCTTGACCATCGTGTGCGTCACGCGCCAGCCGTCCGTCTCGCCAACGGTGAGCGTGCCGTCCGCGGTGACGATCGCGAATCGCTTGCCGTCGGGCGTGATATCGACCGACGCGTTGGACTCGCTGAGCACCCTGGGGATCTCGTGCAGCCGCTCGCCGGTTGAGACGTCCCACACGCGGAGGAATCGGTCGTCTTGTCCGGTCGTGACGACCTGGCCGGGTCCGGGGCCGGCGACGATGGTCATGACGCGGCCTTTGTGCCCGTTCCACGACCGGACGTGCTTGAGCGTCGGGAGCGACCACATCCGGACCCTGCCGGTCGAGTCGCCGGTGAAGAGGTGTTTGCCGTCGCGGCTGAACCCGGCGGAGACGCGACCTTCGAGGCCGGGGAGGTCGATGCGGCCGCCCGGGGTCAGTTCCCAGATGCGGGCTTCGCCGGTGGACATCCCGGCGAGAGCGTACCGGTCGTCGCCGAAGAGTTCGAGGGACGCGATGGCCGAGGCCGTGAACGACTTTTTCCGCTGCATGGTCACCGCGTCGTGCAGATCGAGCTTCCACCACCCCGAGGAGACAATCGTCGACCCGTCGCCAAAGACACGCAGGCCGGTCACGGCGCCGTTGGCGGTGGGGGTGCCCGCGAGCGGTTTGCCCGTCGCGCCGTCGGTCGCGCGGATCATGCGGTCGCGCCCGCCGGAGAGTACCACACCGGTGATCGGGTTCACTCCGAGCGTGCCCAGCCCCTGCCCGCCATGGCCGTTGGCAAGCGTCGCTTCAAAGACGGTTTCGCCCTCCGGCGTCACCGCGTAAAGCCCGCCGTCGCGGGCGCCGATGTAGAGCGTCCGGCCGTCGGTCGAGAAGATCACCGAGACGGTTCCCACCGGAAGACGGATGCTCATGAGTTCCGTCAGAGAGGGGAAGTCGTACATCGAGACGACGCCTCGGTCGGTGGTGACCGCGAGGCGGGTCGAATCCGGCGAGAGGGCCATGCGGGCCACGGGCGTGCTCGCGAGGACGGTGTTGATCCTTGCGCCCGTCGCGACGTCGTGAATCGCGATGGCGCGGTCGCGGCCCGCCGAGACGAGCGTCTTCCCGTCGCTTGAGTAAGCCATCCCGACGATCTGCGTGCCGGCCGTGTGGGCTTTGATTTCGCGGATGGGCGACATGTCGGCGGTGCGCCAGAGGCGGATGCAAGCGTCGGTGCTTGCGGTCGCGCAGGAGAAGCCGTCGGGCGCGACGGCGGTGGCGGTGATGCTCGCGGGGTGCGCCTGGACGGTCGCGACCATGCCGTGCTGGTAGTACATCTCCCACAACGCCCAGCGGGTGTGGAGCGAGCTCGGCGTGCGGAGGTGCTCTCGCCATAGGGATTTCTCGGCGATGCCGAGGTCGCCGGTGCGCGACATCAGCCGGGCGTTCTCGATGGTGCTGACGCGGAGCTCGGTCTCAAGGCGAGCGGCCGCTTCGCGGGCGACGGTGCGCTGCGTGTCGGCTTCGACGCGCTGGGTCTCCGCGGCGATGCGCTGGGTCTCGGCGGCGTTGCGCTGGGTGTCGGCGACGCGCCGCTGCGTGCTGGCTTCGAGCAGCGCCGCTTCGACCTGGATGCGGTTGATCTTCTCGTTCTGGGCCTGCAGGTTGGCGTAGATCGCAAAGGCACCCAGGCCCATGAACGCCGCGACGCCGGAGGCGACCCACCCGCGATGCTTGCGGATCGTCTTCTGCACGACGTACCAGCGCGAGGCGTTGCGGGCCTGGATGGGGTTGCCCGAGAGGTAACGGCGGATGTCGTCTGCGAGGTCGGCGGCACGCTGGTACCGGACCGCGGGGTCTTTCTCGAGAGCCTGGCTGACGATGGTTTCGATCTCTCCGCGGAACTGCCGGTCGATGCCGCTGAGGCGGGCGGGTTGCTCGTCGCGGATGATGCGAGCGGCTTCGGGCAGCGACCTGCTTCGGACGTCGTGCGGGAGCTTGCCGGCGAGGAGTTCGTACAGGATGACGCCCATCGCGTAGACGTCCGAGCGGGTGTCGATCTTGGAGGGGTCGCCGAGCACCTGCTCTGGGCTCATGTAGGGGAGCGTGCCGATGAGCGCGCCCAGGCCGGTCATGCTCGTCGTGAGCTGCAGGTCGTTCTGGAGCGGGCGGGCGACGCCGAAGTCGAGCAGCTTGGGCTGGCCGTCCTCGGCGATCAGGATGTTGCCGGGCTTGAGGTCGCGGTGGATCACGCCGACCTGGTGGGCGTGCTGGACCGCGTCGCAGACCCGTGCGATGAGGTCGAGGCGCTCGCGAACGCCGAGATTCTTCTCCTCGCAGTGACGGCTGATGTTCAGCCCGCGGACGAGTTCCATCGCGATGAACGGGCGCGTGGTGCCCTCGTGCGTCCAGGCGCCGGCTTCGTACACCTGCGCGATGCCGGGGTGCTGAAGCCGGCCGAGGACCTCGGCTTCGAACTCAAACCGGCGCAGCATCCGAGGCGAAGTGTGGCCGGTGCGGAGGACCTTGAGCGCCACGGTGCGTTTGGGGCGGTCCTGTTCCGCGCGATACACGACGCCCATGCCGCCGGCGCCGATCCGGTCGAGCACGCGGTAGCGGCCGATCATCCCGTCGGCCGGGAGGGCAAGGGCCTCCTCGCGGCCCGCGGCGGCTTCGAATCCCGTCAGGAGCCCCTTGCCGGGGGCGTCCTTGCTGTCCATGAAGTCGTCGCTGTCGGCGTGGTTTTTCAGCAGCGACTCGACCTCGGCGCGGAGCTCCCTGTCGCCCTCGCACTCGGTGTCGAGGATGTGCCGCCATTCGCCCGGTTCGCGCTCGATCGCCCGAAGGAAGATCTCCTCGACACGACCTGAGCGCGTTCCGCTGGTCATGCGCGGTCACCGTCCGACTCGGCGCGTCCCGAAACTTCGCGTTTGAGCCAGGCCCGCGCGAACGTCCAGTCGTTCTTCACCGTCGCCGGACTGATCGACAGAGCGGCGGCGGTGTCCTCGATCGAGAGGCCCGCGAAGTACCGCAGCATGACCACGTCGTACTTGCGCTTGTCGACCACCTCGAGCTTCTTGAGCGATTCGTCGATCGCGAGCAGCTCATCCGGTTCCGGTTCGGCGGCGAGGGCTTCGATCTCGATGTTCTGACGCTTGCCGCGTGCGCCTTTGCGGCCCCGGGCGCGATCGATCAGAATGCGTCGCATCGCCAGCGCGGCGGCACCGAAGAAGTGCCCCCGCCCGTTCCAATGGATATCGCCTGGACCGATCAGCTTGAGATACGCCTCGTGCACGAGGGCCGTCGGCTCGAGCGTGAAGCCCGCGCCGCCGCCCGGCTCGCGGGCCAGCCGCGCGGCGGCGAGCTTGCGGAGTTCTTCGTAGACCAGTGGGAGCAGCCGTTCGCCGGCCGTGGGATCGCCTCCGGCTGCGGCTGAAAGCAGCACCGTGAGGTCTTTGCGGGGGTCAAGCTGTGGATCAATCGTCATGGAACGCGTCCTTCGCAGGGGCTCCATGAGCGTATCGCAACCCTCCGGAAAACAACAGGTTTCCACGCGGCAATCCTTGTTTCGGGGCTTTCGCCAGCTTTATTGAACCCTTCCGAGCCACAGTGCGATATACAAGAGCCGAGCGGATAGAAAATCCGTCCGTGTGTACAGATTCGTGTTTTGGAAGGGTCATGCAGACGCGCGGGGCACACAGGGCGAGCGGGCGAGCGGCAACCGTCGTCTCGCCAGCGGACGGAGACGGCTTCTCATGTCAATCTCAGTACGGTCGTTGGTCGTGACGGTCGCCATCATTTTGGCGGCGGCGATGTGGCTTGTGACCATTTCCGCCTCCGGTCCTCGCTCGGCGTCCGCCGAGGCGCTCTCGCCTTTCCCGGCCGAGCCCTCGACTGGCGGGCGCACGGCGTCCGAGAGCGGCCCGGCCCGATGGCCGTCGGGCGAGACGTCGGCCGGGTGGGAAGCTGTCGAGACTTCCGCCCCTCGTGTGCGGAATCGCGACGTTCTCGAAGCCGGCGCAGGAGCTTTGCAGGAGTCGATCCTGCTTTCCCGGATCGATGGCGGATCGGACGGGAAAGCCATCCTTCGGTTGGTGAACGCCCCCACGTGGACGGCGGACGTCGATGGCGATGGTCAGCTGAACGAAGCGGACATTGCCGCGTTTGAGGATCTGTGGGAGTGGTCGGACCCGCAGGCGGACTTCAATGCCGATGGGGTCGTGGACACCCACGATCTGGCGGATTTCGTTCTGGCGTACGACCTGCGGACGGAATCGGCGATGCCATCCCGAGACGCGATCGTGACGATCCAGTCTCGGATCGAGTATGGTGGCGGAACCGTGCGAACCGACTCGGAATCCGGTTCGTTCCGGATCGAGTTCGTTGTACCGCCCCCGCCCGCTCGGTAGCAGGATGGTCGGGTTTCGGGCGTTTCGCGGGGCACACGCTATCATGGTGCCCGCATGGATCAGCCCCCTTCCAACCCGTCATCGCTCGCCGTGCTTTGCCCCGGTCAGGGTGCGCAAGCGGTCGGCATGGGCAAAGCGTGGTTCGACGCTTCTCCGGAAGCTCGCCAGGTCTTTGACACCGCCGATCGGGTCCTTGGAAGCCGTCTCGGGATGCCCCTGACCAAGCTTTGCTTTGAGGGGCCCGCCGAACGTCTGAACCAGACGGACGCGAGCCAGCCCGCGATTTTCGCCTGCTCGCTGGCGTCGTGGGCCGGGTTGCAAGCCGCGTGGCGGTACGGGCCGGGCGAAGCCCCCCTTGCCGCGACGGCGGGTCTGTCCCTCGGCGAGTACACGGCTTTGGTCGTTGGCGGAGCGATTTCTTTCGAGGACGGCTTGGAGCTTGTGACCCTTCGCGGTCGGGCGATGCAGGACGCCGCGGAAGCGACGCCAAGCGGGATGATCGCTCTGATCGGAGCCGATGAAGCTCAGGCGATGGAGGTCTGTGCGCAGGCCCGGGGCGGCGACGTGCTCGTCTGCGCCAACTTCAACGCTCCGGGACAGATTGTGATCTCGGGCTCGAAAGCGGCGTGCGAGCGGGCTCTCCCGGTCGCGACGGCGATGGGGCTCCGAGCGACGGCGCTGGCGGTGGCGGGGGCGTTCCATAGCCCGCTGATGGCTCCGGCCGCGGAGCGGCTGGCGGCGGCTCTGGCGACGACGACCATCAAAGCGGCCCGCTGCCCCGTGCTTTCGAACGTGACGGGCGTGGCCCACGAAACGGCCGATTCCGCGGCCGGTGTTCGCAAAGCCCTCGTGCAGCAGCTGACGCACCCGGTCCGCTGGGCTCAGAATTGCTCATGGCTTGCCGGGAACGTGCTGGCTTCTTCGGCGTCCAATAGCAACAAGCCGGCCGAGGCGCACGAACTGGCTCCGGGCAAGACGCTCGCGGGGCTGATGCGCCGGATCGACAAGAACGTCAAGGTCACCGCTCACGAGGACCCCGCCTGAAGTTTCCGCTGAACCACCCGCTCAACGAATCGCTGAACCGCTCGCTGTACCTTTCCCCGCTTTGTCCGCAAAGCGAGGATCTCAAGCTCCAAGGACCCTTCTCATGAAGTCAACGTCTCGCCACTGGTCGCACCGCCTGCTCGCGATTCTGCTCGTCGCGGCCACCGTCTCGCCGCTCGTCGTCGGCGTCTCCGTGATGGAAGGCTGCAAGAAGAAGGCTCCGCCGCCTCTGCCCCCGGCCCCGCAAGGCCCGCCCCCGCCTCCGCCTGAGGTCCCCGTGGACTTCAAAGCGGTCGCTCAGACTATGAAGGCCGATCGCCGCGTGGCGGTCGCTCCGGGCGTCAAGACGACCAAGGAGCCGCTGGCCGAAGCCATCATCTCCCTGGCCGACGGGCTCGCCCGCGGCGATGACAAGAAGTTCGGCGGGCTCATCGACCCCGCGTCACGCAACCAGCTCAAGGGCATGGTCGCTTCCAAAGCGTGGCAGGAACAGACCAAGAAGATTGAGTCGGTCCGCGTCGTGCGGATCATCGACGGGGCCGAGAGCGCGACGACCGAGTCCGCCGCTCCCATCGGCAACGACATCAAGGAAGAGATGCTCAAGCTCTTCCTCCAGACCCTCCCCGACGCCAGCAAGGAAGAGCTCAAGACCGAGCTTGGCCACGAGCCGACGACCGCCGACGTTGAGAAGATCGTCGAGATCGTCAAGGGCAAGCTCGACTCCATGGTCGACACGGGCGTGCTCACCGAAGCCCAAGCCAAGCTGCTCGAGGAACGCCTCTCCACCTTCGAGAAGCTCAAGCCCAAGGACGAGCCCAAAGCCGAGCCCAAGGCCGAATCCGCCGGCGATTCGGGCGCGTTCACCGTGACCCTCGCTGTTCAGGAGCCCGGCGTCGCTTACGTCCTCGGCTGGATCGCCGTCGAGGTCAACGGACAGTGGACGTTCAAAGCCAGCAGCGCGGCTCAGCAGCCCAACCAGCGCCGCGCCTCCGACTTTGATGTGCTCTTCAACACCGACTCCGGCGGCGCCCCGGCCGAAAGCGAAACCCCCGCGGCCACCGGCGGCTGATCTCAAGGAGCACGCATGTCCACCGCTCTCAAACGCGTCGCTCTCGTCACCGGAGCCAGCCGCGGCATCGGCAAGGGCGTCGCTCTCCGCCTCGCCGCACAGGGACGCCACGTCGTCCTCATGGCCCGAAGCGAAGGCCCCCTCAACGACCTCAAAGCCCAGATCGAAGCCGCCGGCGGCAGCGCCAGCGTCAAGACCTGCGATATCGCCGACAACAAAGCGTTCGGCGCCGCGATCGAAGCCGTCGGCACCGAGCTCGGCCGCCTCGACATCCTCGTCAACAACGCGGGGATCACCAAGGACGGCCTGCTGCTCCGCATGTCCGACGAGGACTGGGGCACGGTGCTTCAGACGAACCTGACCTCCGCGTTCATCGCCGCCCGCGTCGCCGGGCGGCTCATGATGAAGAACCGCTTTGGCCGCATCGTCAACATCGGGTCCACCAGCGGGATCGTCGGCAACGCGGGCCAGGCCAACTACGCCGCCGCGAAAGCCGGGCTCGTCGGCCTCAGCAAGTCCATCGCCCGCGAACTCGGCGGCAAGGGCATCACGTGCAACGTGGTCGCGCCGGGCTACATCGAGACGGACATGACCGCTTCGCTGCCTGAAGAGATCAAGCAGAAGATTCAGGACATGGTCGCGGTCCGCCGCTTGGGCACGGTCGACGACATCGCCGCGGCGGTCGCGTACGTGACCTCCGACGACGCCGGGTTCCTCACCGGCCAGACGCTGATCGTCGACGGCGGCATGACGATGGCCTGAGCGATCCGCGCTCGCCTTCGAGGCTCCATCTCGCGTGATTCAAGCCCCTCGCCACGCGGCGAGCGCTTGCGCTCGCGCGGATTCCGCGTCATCAAGCCCGCGAAGATCAAGCGTGACCCGGTCGGCGCCCGCCGCGGCCGCCGCCATCGCGTAGTCGGCGATACGAAGCCTGCCCATCCCCACCGTGCACCGCCCGACGCTTCCGGCGTCGCTGAGGCGAGCAAGCGGACCGCGCCCCGCCAGCGCGAGAAGCGTCGCGGACGGATCGCCGCCGCTCATCAGAACCGAAGCGGGATCCACGCCCTTGCGACGATCCTGAGGCGAGCGGGCGCGGTGGTCGACGATCATCGCGCCAACATCCCCGCTCAGCCCGCGGGCCGCGTCGGGGTGAAGCTCCTCGGGCAGTTCGACGTTTACCGAAGCGGACGAGCGCGGCTGGCCGAGAAGATCCGCAAGCTCGCCGGCGAGTTCCGAAGCGCCCAGCGTCGCGGCGACGGCGCGATCCACGAACGCCCCCTGCGCGAAGTGCTCCGCGGGGATCCAGAGGTCGACCCCGCCGAGCGAAAGCCCGAGCCTGCGGAGCAGCGCGGCGAGGTCTCGCCTCGCGGACCGGTCCAACTCGCGGGCGCGGAGCGAGGGGAGCGTGCCGTCGAGGACCACGCCGCGCACGCCGTCCGCCGGGCACCATTCGATGAGGGTGCGCGCGTCGCGCGTGACGCGGTCGGCGAAGCGGAGACCCGCGATGGAGAGGTGAAGGGGGAGGTCGCTCACGGAGAGTTGTAGGTCGTACGATCAGGCGATGAACCGATTGGAACGCACAGTCGAGGGGATCCACGCGGCTTCGCTCGCGGTCTGGCTGTCCGCGCTGGTGGGGGCGGGGCTTGCGGCGGCTGTGGTCTTTCCGGTGATGCGGGACCTTGATCCGAGGCTTCCGGGTTTCGCGTCGTACACCGGCGAACACTGGATGATCGCGGCGGGACACGTGGGTCGTCGGGTGTTTTCGATCGCGGACCGTGCCCAGCTTGTGGTGTCGGCGGTGGCGGTGGTGTCGCTTGCGGTGGCGACGCGGCTTGGGCTTTCGGGCGGGGTGTGGCTTGCGGTCCGGTGGATCGCGGTGGGCGTAGCGGCGAGCCTCGCGGTGTACAATGGCTTGGTGCTTGCGCCGGCGATGGATCAGGACCTGATGGCGTATTGGGCGGCGGCCCGCGAGGGTGATGGGGCGAAAGCCGCGCAGTACAAAGCGGCGTTTTCGGCGGCGCACCCGCACGCTTCCATGGTGCTTCAGGTCGGAGCGGCGAGCGTGCTTGTCGGGGTGATCTCGGCGGCGGTGTCGAGGGGTTCGCGGCGGCCGAGGGTCTGAGGGAGTTCAGCCCGCGTGTTTGGCCTGCGTGCTTAGCCTGCGAGGGAGACGGCGGTGTTCGGGGCTTTCGCGCCGGCCTGCTCGGTCTTGAGCTTGTCGATGAGCATGGCCCAGGTTTCGCGTTCGAACTCGAGGAGTCCGATGATCCTGTCCATTTTGTCGACGCTCCGCTCCATGCTGGCGTTGGTGAGCTCGGTGAACATGAAGGTCAGGACGCCGCGGACTTTCTCGGCCAGGGAGGGTTCGACGGAGGGGGCGATGGTGGTCATGAGCTCAACGACGATGTCCCGGCACTGCGAGATGCCGTTGAACATGGCTTCGTAGTCCTTCTTGGCGATTCCCTCGCGTCCCTGGCGGGCGAACTTGATGGCACCGTCGAGCAGCAGCAGGCGCAGGTCGGCCGGCCCTGCGGTCAAGACCTTGGTCTTGAGGTACTGGCTGAGCGGCGGATTCTGCTGATTCTGGAAGGCGGTGGAAGTGCTCATGGTGGAGGATCATCGTCCGGCGGAGGTCGTGACTTGACGCCTGGAGCGGTCATCCTGACATGCTGGCGAGCGAACTCTGCTGGCTCTGGAGCCTTCCGATGGTTTTCTCCATGCGGAGGAACTGTTGCTGGAGAACCACGCGCTTGGAAGCGATGCGGCTGTCGAGAGCGGCGATCTGCTTGGAGATGTTCTCGGTGAGGCTTGTGATGCTCTTGTCCTTGCCGGTGAGGATGCCTCGGGTGGAGTCGATGTAGCGGGTGGCCATCTCCTCGAACTGGGTGAAGATGCCGAGCTCGGAGAATTGATCGGGCTGGTCGGGGTCGATGACCGAAGCTCCGCCGCCGAGATCGCGAACGCCGCCGAGGTTGGTCTGGACCCTGGCGAAGAGCATTCTCTCGACGCTGTCGGCGTCCTGCGCGACGGCTTCGCGGAACTTGTCCTTGTTGAACTCCAGCTTGCCGTCCTTGGCGACCTTGATGCCGATCTCGCCGACGCGGTTGAATCGAGGGGTGACGCCGATGGGTCGTCCCTGGATGGTGGAGGTCATGGTCTGGCGGAGGGCGATGGTGGTGCCGTCGCCGAGGAGCGGGCCCGCGCGTTTGGACTCGGTGTCGTAGCTCGACTGCGCCTTGATGGAATCGGAGAGGGCGTTGTAGGCCGTGATGAACTCGTCGATCTTGGCTTCGATGGCGCCGGAGTCTCGCGAGACGTTGATCATCACCGACGAGGTCGTGGTGGCGAGGAGGTCGAGCTTGACGCCCTGGATCGCGTTGTCGACGGTATTGGTGCTGCTGGTCAGGAGCAGGCCGCGGGCGGGGTCGCTTGACCCGAAGAAGACTCGCGAATCCTGGCCGCTCTGCATCGTCGTCAGCCCGAGGTCAAACCCGTTGGTGTCGATCTGGAACCGTCCCGAGGCGCCGGAGGTGGAGGCGGTGAGGTTGAGACGGAAGGGAGCGGCGGTCGAGCCGTCGTTGACGATGGCCGCGACGACGCCGGCGTTGGCGCTGTTGATCTTGGAAGCGACGGTGCTGAGGGAGTCGGCGGCGGAGAACTCGATCTGACGCTCGAAGCTGCCGTCGATCGTGTTGAGCACGCCCGAGCCCTTGGCTTCTCCCGCGAGGTTGAGGTTCTTGGCAACCTGTCCGGAGGTGTCCTCGACCTTGATCTTGCCGGTGGCGTTGGAGGTGCTCGTCAGCACGATGCCGTCACCCTGGGAGTTCAGCGAAGCGGAGATCGCCAGGCCCGAGGCGTTGAGCTGCTTGATCATGTCCTCGACGGTGCGGGTGGTGGAGCTCAGAGTGATGTTGGCGGTGGTGCCCGTCGCGTCCGTGAGGCGCATCGTGCCCGTGCCGACACCCTTGCCGTTGTTGAGCGACGAGAGAAGCGTCGCGCTGCTGACGTACTGGCGCTGGAGGTTGCTGCCCTGGATGCTGGCGGACGCGACGCCGGTGGCCGACGTCGCGATGCCCAGCGCGGCGGCGGTGTCGTCGCCGTCCGTGCCGCGCACGATGAGGTTGGATGAGCCGCCGGTGTTGTCCACGATCGCCAGGCCCGTGCCTTTGTCGTTCACGCGGACGCTGATCTTCGGACCGCCCGAGATCGTGCCCGAAGCGGACTCGATCGAAGCGGCGATCTGCGCCAGGGATGCGTTCTGATCGATGTTGACGCTGAAAGACGTCCCGTCGCGCGCCGTGATGTCCACCACGCCGTTGCCGCCGATGCCCGAGCCGCCGTTGAGGCTGCTGGCGAGCGTCGTCGCCATGCCCGAAAGCACGCGGCGGCCGGAGACAGACCCGTTGGCCGCGGTGACGCCCGTTCCGGCCAGGCCGAGCATCTCGGCGGTCTGCGTGGATCCGCTGTTGGTCACGGTGATGATCGCGTTGTTGGAGTCGGTGAGGCGCAGACGCTTGCCGTCAGGCCCGATGGATGCGGAAGCGGTGGTGACGCCCGCGGCGGTGAGGGCTTCGTTGATGCGTTCGATCACGCCGCCGACGGTGGTCACCGCGCTCTTGACCTTGGTATTGACGTCCGAGCCGGGGGTGGACTGCCAGACATCGCCGAGATTGACGTTGACGTTGGTCGATCCGACCGCGATCCGGATCGAGTAGTCGCTGGGGGTGGAGGTCTGCGAGATCGCGATGCCGTTGGAGTCGTTGAGCGTCGAGAGCAGGGTCGAGTTCGAGAGGGAGATCAGCGAGGAGCCCGAGAGCGTCCCGCCTGACGCCGTGCCCGCGATGCCGAGGCTGGTCGCGGTGGTGAAGCCGGCCGCGTTGGCGACGTTCATCGTTCCGCCGCCGCCGGCGCGGTCCGTGAGGACCAGCTTGTCATCGACGACACGGGCGTTGACGCGGGCGGTGCCGTTGGAGTTGATGGCTTCGACCACCTCGGAGATGCTGGCGACGCGGCTGAGGTCCACGGTCGCGGTGTTGTTCGCGGAGTCGGTGATCACGACCTTGCCGCGGGCGACGCCGGCGCCGCCGTTGAGCTCGGAAAGCGGCGTGTCGCGGTCGAGACGGCCGAGCGTGGATTCGACCGTGAATCGAGTCGCGCCCAGGCCCGCGGTGTCGCGGTCGCCGAACCCGCGCGAGAGCATTTGCTGAGTGGAGACGAGCCGGTCGACGGTGAACTCGTACGAGCCGGCGGCGGCGTTGTTGGAAGCGGTGGCTTTGATCGCGGCTTCGTTGTTGCTGACGGCTTTGGCGGCGCGGAAGGTCTTGGCTTCGCGGATTCCGCGGAGGATCGACTTCATGTTGCTGAGCTTGCTGTTGAAGTCGCGGAAGACGGTCTGCTGGAGGGACAGGGAGCTGCTGCGGCGCTGCATGGCGGTCTTGGGACGCGCGTCGACGGCGAGCAGCTGCTCGATCAGGTCGGCGGAATTGACGCCGCTGAAGATGCCGGTACCCGAAGTGATGCCGCTCATGGTCGCCTCCGTCGACTCGGTGGGTGGTTCCCGCGAACCATCGCCCGGTCTTTCGTCCCGTCTCGGACACACGCCACCGCACCCTCGAAACGGATTTCGGGCGCGAAGACGTGTCTCCCAGTAGATCGGGCTATTGGTGCGGGGTATTGAACGGGAGAAACTGGACGTTGCCTATGGGACGTTCCGGGGGTCGCGCGGGGGGTTACCGGGCCCACATAGGATGAGCGAACCCAAAGCACGCGCGGACGTACGCTCGAATGCCGTCCGCAGGCCGCCCGATTGTCGATGGTGACACCATGACCACTGCTCCCCTTCCGATGACTTTGCCTGTCGCGCCCGAGTTCTCGCCGGCACCGCTTGCGATGCGCGCGGCGGCGGCGGTGCTCTCGCTGGGCGTGATGCTCGCGGCGTGCGGAGCTGGCTTTTTCGCGGCGCGGGCCCAGCCCGAGGCATTGTGGGCGGTGGCGGGCCTTCAGGGGCTGGTCGTTCTGGGCGGGGTTTTCGGACTTGTCTGGAGCCGGGGCTGCTTTGCGGCGGGCCCGGTGCTGGGGCTTTTGTGCGCGGCGGGTTCGGTTCTGGTGGGGGGGATGCTGAGCTTTGTCGCCCATCGAGGGGTTCTGGGTCCGCTGGACATGAAGCTCTGGGTGGCGGCCGAGGTGTTGGTGGCGGTTTCGCTGGCGGTGATCGCTCTGTGGTCGGCGGTCGAGCGAGATCGGGCGTCTCGGGTCCCGGCGATCAAGGGTGTGCTTTTGGCGATGCCGTCGCTGGCGCTGCTGGTGGTGGTGACGTTGGGTGGGAGGCTTGGGATCGCAGCTTCACTTGCGGCGATTCCCACGTGGGCGCGGTTGGGCGGGACGCTTCTGGCGGGATTTGTGGCGGCGGTGATGCTCTGCATGGCGGCTCATCACTTGGCTGACGCTTTCGGACGCGCGGCGAAAGCCGGCCGGGCTTCGGCCTGAATCCGAGAGTTTGCCCAAATCCGCGCGGGAAAGTGCTGCGAATGTGAAGAGTTGACGCTTTGCGCGTGAGAACGGCGCGTTTGTTGCGTTCTTGAGGGGTCCGAAGGGCGGATAAGTTATTCGCATTATGTTCGGTCGTGCAATCGATTGTCGCGACGAAACATGTGCAAATGCTCGGTTCGGGGTGGTCGGGGTGGTGTTTTGGTCAGTTTGGGTTAGATTGGAGAGGGAAATGAGCCCGTCGAGGGGAGACTCGGCCGGGATCAGACGGATTGGGGTGGGCCGAGGAGGGTCTCGTGGTGAAGCGCTGCACGCGTGCGTGGTTGGCAACGGTCATGATGGCGCTGGGCGCTGTCGCGGGGGTGGCTTTGCCGATGCGGTCGGCGTGGGCGGAACCGACGGGGACTGGTTTTGTGTACCAGGGCCAGGTGAAGAAGAACGGTGTGCTGATCGCCGGGCAGACGGATTTTCGGTTCCGGCTTTATGACGCGGGTGCGGGCGGGAACCAGATCGGCTCGACGCTCGGCATTGATCTGCTTGAGCTTGTCGAGGGTCGGTTCAACGTCGAGCTTGATTTCGGAGCGGGCGCGTTCCCGGGCGATGCGCGGTGGATTGAGGTGGAAGTGCGCGCGCCCGGCGGTTCGGGGAGCTTCACGCTTCTGGGTTCGCGCCATGCGATCAAAGCGACGCCGTACGCGATTCACGCTCTGAACACGGTTCCCGGCCCGCAGGGTGAGCAAGGCCCGGCGGGTCCTGCGGGACCTCAGGGTGACGTGGGGCCGGCTGGTCCGATGGGGCCGCAGGGTGATGTCGGCCCCGCTGGTCCGCAGGGTGACGCGGGTGCGGTAGGTCCCGCGGGGCCGCAGGGGAATGCAGGGCCCGCTGGTCCGGCTGGTCCGGGCGGTGTGACGTGGAGCGGGACGTGGGACATCGGGACCTCGTATGCCGAGAACGATGTCGTTTACTTTGACGGGTCGAGCTATCGAAGCGTGATCGCGGCGAACCTCGGGAACGATCCGACGACGAGTCCGGCGGCGTGGACGCTGATGGCTTTGAAGGGCGCGACGGGCTCACCGGGGGTTCAGGGTGATCAGGGTCCGGCCGGTCCGCAGGGCCCGCAGGGGCAAGCGGGGCCGCAGGGTGATGTCGGTCCGGCGGGCCCGCAGGGTGTTCAGGGTGAGCAGGGCCCGGCGGGTGCACAGGGTGCACAGGGCGAAGTCGGTCCTGCCGGTCCTCAGGGCATTCAGGGTGAGCAAGGTCCCGCCGGTCCGCAGGGGCCGCAGGGGGAAGTGGGTCCGCAGGGCGCTTCGGGCCAAGCGGGGCTGGTGTGGCTTGGCACGTGGAGCGTCGAAGCGACGTACGCGACCAACGACGTGGTGTACGTTGGTGGCTCGTCGTATCGAAGCCTCGCGGATGGCAACACGGGGAACGATCCGGTGATGAGCCCGGCGCTCTGGGCTCCCGTTGCGATCAAGGGCGCGGACGGCGTTGCTGGCCAGCAAGGCCCGCAGGGCGATGCTGGTCCCGCTGGTCCGCAGGGTGATGTCGGTCCTGCAGGACCGCAAGGTGATATTGGTCCGGCTGGCCCTCAGGGCCTGCAAGGTGACGTCGGCCCCGCCGGTCCTCAAGGTCCGCAGGGAGAAGCTGGTCCTGCGGGCGCTGCGGGGATGGTGTGGCGTGGCTCATGGAACGTCGAATCGACGTACGCGATCAGCGATGTGGTGACCTTTGGCGGGTCGTCGTATCGGAGCGTGGTCGAAGCGAACATCGGGAACGATCCATCGTCGAGCCCGGCGTCGTGGGAACTCGTGGCTTCGCGTGGTGACGTCGGGCCCGCTGGTCCACAGGGTGACATTGGTCCCGCAGGCCCTCAGGGCCTGCAGGGGGACGCTGGTCCCGCTGGTCCGCAGGGTGACATTGGTCCCACAGGCCCTCAGGGCGATGCAGGTCCGGCCGGTCCGGTTGGTCCGCAAGGCGACGTCGGCCCCGCCGGCCCTCAGGGCCTGCAAGGCGACGTCGGCCCCGCCGGTCCTCAGGGCCTGCAAGGCGACGTCGGCCCCGCCGGTCCTCAGGGCCTGCAAGGTGATGTCGGTCCCGCAGGTCCTCAAGGTCCGCAGGGAGAAGCTGGTCCTGCGGGCGCTGCGGGGATGGTGTGGCGGGGTTCATGGAGCGTCGAATCGACGTACGCGATCAGCGATGTGGTGACCTTTGGCGGGTCGTCGTACCGGAGCGTGGTCGAAGCGAATATCGGGAACGATCCATCGTCGAGCCCGGCGTCGTGGGAACTCGTGGCTTCGCGTGGTGACGTCGGACCCGCTGGTCCACAAGGTGACATTGGTCCCGCAGGCCCTCAGGGCCTTCAAGGTGACGTCGGTCCCGCCGGTCTGCAGGGACCGCAGGGTGATGTCGGTCCTGCAGGGCCGCAAGGACTTCAGGGCGATACGGGCCCCGCAGGCCCTCAGGGCGACGTTGGTCCCGCGGGTCCGCAGGGTCCGCAAGGTGAAGTCGGTCCTGCAGGTCTGCAGGGCGACGTCGGTCCTGTCGGTCCTCAGGGGCCCCAGGGTGACGTTGGTCCCGCTGGTCCGCAGGGTGACATTGGTCCCACAGGTCCTCAGGGCGATGCAGGTCCGACCGGTCCGGTTGGGCCGCAAGGCGATATTGGCCCCGCTGGCCCGCAGGGCGATGCGGGTCCAGCGGGTCCGGAGGGTCCTCCCGGCTCGCCGGGGCTGATGTGGCGTGGTGAGTGGAGTGCGGAGACTTCGTACGCGATCAATGATGTCGTGTACTTCGACGGCTCGTCGTACCGGAGCGTGGTTGAGCCGAACCTCGCGAATGAGCCTTCGACGAATCCTGCTTCGTGGGCGCCGGTTGCGATCAAGGGCACACAGGGTGCGACGGGTCCGCAAGGGGATGTTGGTCCGGCTGGACCGCAAGGGCCGCAAGGCGACATCGGACCCGCTGGTCCGCAAGGTGACATTGGTCCGGCTGGCCCTCAGGGTCCGCAAGGCGACGTCGGCCCCGCTGGTCCGCAGGGTGATGTCGGTCCTGCAGGACCGCAAGGTGATGTCGGTCCTGCTGGCCCGCAGGGCGATGCTGGTCCTGCTGGTCCACAGGGTGACATTGGTCCCGCGGGCCCTCAGGGCCTGCAAGGTGACGTCGGCCCCGCCGGTCCTCAAGGTCCGCAGGGAGAAGCTGGTCCTGCGGGCGCTGCGGGGATGGTGTGGCGTGGCTCATGGAGCGTCGAATCGACGTACGCGATCAGCGACGTGGTGACCTTCGGCGGGTCGTCGTATCGGAGCGTGGTCGAAGCGAACATCGGGAACGATCCATCGTCGAGCCCGTCATCGTGGGAACTCGTGGCTTCGCGTGGTGACGTCGGGCCCGCTGGTCCACAGGGTGACATTGGTCCCGCAGGCCCTCAGGGCCTGCAGGGGGACGCTGGTCCCGCTGGTCCGCAGGGTGACATTGGTCCCGCCGGTCCGCAGGGACCGCAAGGTGAGCAGGGCCTGATGGGTCCGCAGGGTGTTGAGGGGCCGGCAGGCGCGACCGGTCCGGCAGGTCTGCAGGGTCCGCAAGGCGTTCCGGGCCCGGTGGGTCCGCAGGGGCCTGAGGGGCTTGAAGGTCCGGAGGGCAAGCAGGGTGAACGCGGAATCGTCGGGCCGATGGGGCCGATGGGCTTGACCGGTCCGGTGGGCCCCGCTGGTCCGCAGGGGCCTCAGGGTGTTCAGGGTCCGCAGGGTTTGACCGGCGATACTGGTCCGCAGGGGCCTGTGGGGCCGGCGGGTGCATCGCCGTGGAATCTGAACGGCGCGCACACCAATTACACGGCCGGGCGCGTGGGCATCGGCACGACGACGCCGCTTGACTCGCTGCATGTGGTGAGCGGCGGGAACAACGCGATTCTCGCGCAGAGCAGCAATTCCAACGGCAACGCGGTGTACGCGCTGAACACGGCGTCGAGCGGGCTTTCGTTCGGCGTGCGCGGGCTTTCGAGCAGCCCGACGGGCATCGGGACGTATGGGTTCGGTGCTGGCGCGGGCGTGCAGGGGGAGAGCAACTCGAGCACGGGCGTGGCTGTGCTTGGCACCAACTCGGGCCAGACGGGCAACGCTTTCGGTGTGCAGGGCTTGAGCTCTTCCGCGGTGGGCACGGGCGTGTACGGCAACGGCAATCTCAACGGCGTGTGGGCGGAGACGAACAACGTCAACGGTCGCGCGGTGTTCGCGAGCAACGCGGCGATCACCGGCGTCAACTACGGCGTCTACTCGCAAGCGTCTTCATCGGCGGGCACGGCGGTCTTCGGCACCTCGCCGTTCACCGGCGTGCAGGGGATCGCGACCGGGTCGCTCGGGCGCGGCATGGTGGCAAAGGCAACGGCCTCGACGGGAGCGAGCTTCGGCCTGTTCGCGACCAACGCGAGCGACCAGGGCACGGCGATCTACGGTCACGTGAGCAGCACGGCCATCAACGGGAACACGAGGTACGCTCTGTTCGCGGAGGCGCCGGTGCTCACCAATTCGTGGGCGGGCTGGTTCGCGGGCAACGTCAACATCACCGGGTCGATCTTCGCTTCGAGCAAGTCGTTCCGGATCGATCACCCGTTGGATCCCGAGCGGAAGTATCTGAACCACGTCTCGATGGAAAGCCCGGAGATGAAGACGTTCTACGACGGCATCGCGACGCTTGGTCCGGGCGGCCGGGCGTGGGTCGAGATGCCTGATTACTTCGAGGCGCTCAACGGCGACTGCCGGTATCAACTGACGTGCGTCGGCGGGTACGCTCCGGTGTACATCGCGGCGAAGGTGAAGGACGGCCGGTTCGAGATCGCGGGCGGGTTCGAGGGGCTTGAGGTGTCGTGGACGGTGACCGGCGTCCGCCGCGACCCGTGGGCGAACAAGAACCGCGTGCCTGTCGAAGAGCCCAAGACGGGCGCGGACATCGGGAAGTTCCTCGCGCCGGAAGCGTACGGCAAGCCTGAGAGCATGCGGGTCGCACCCAGCCCGGAGATGCCGGCTGCGGCGGTCCCGGTTCGCGTTGAACCGGCGGTGCGGCGATGAAGAACCTCAAGCGGAGTGCGATGCTTGCGGGTGTGGGAGCCGCGATGGCGTGCGCCGTGGCCGCGTCGGCGAACGATGAGTACCTGCTGATCTGGTCGACGCTGGATGGTGGCGGCGGGCTTTTGTCGGGCGGGGACTACGAGCTTGTCGCGACGATCGGCCAGCCGGAGGGCGCGACGACGCTGACGGGAGACGGCGTGGAGCTGATCGGCGGCTACTGGGTCGTGGCGGCCCCGCCCGAGCGTGTGCCCTGCCTGCCGGACTTCAACCGGGACGGGTTCGTCGACTTCTTCGATTACGACGAGTTTGTCGGGAGTTTTGAGTCCGGAACCGTGAAGGCGGACTTCAACCGGGACGGGTTCATCGACTTCTTTGATTACGACGGGTTCGTCGGCGCGTTCGAGCAGGGATGCTAAAGCGAGTCAGTGCCGGTGGTGCGCCGGGACGTCGCCTTGCTCGGCGCGGATGATCGAGCGGATGCCGCCGCGGCCGCGCCAGTCGGTGCGGATGATGAGCCAGGCGGGGTTGATCACGGACGCGAGGTCATCGCGGATCTGGTTGGTGACCGCTTCGTAGAAGATGCCCTTGTTGCGGAAGGCCTGGTAGTAGAGCTTGAGGCTTTTGAGCTCGACACAGAGGCCGCCGGCTTTGGCGGGGCGTGGCTGGTAGATGAGCGTGACGGCGCCGAAGTCCGGGTGGCCGGTCTTGGGGCAGACGCTTGTGAATTCGTCGGAGATGTGCTCGATGACGAAGGGCGTGTCGGTGGGAGCGGGGAAGCACTCAAGAAGCGAACGGTCCATGCGGCGGGGGTCCTGTGGGGCGCGTCGCCCGAAGCGTTGGAGTGGGGTTACTTCGCGAGTTGATACTTGGCGAGGAACGCGGCGAAGCGCGGCTGATCGCGGTTGAGGGTGAGCGAGCGGCGGAGGAGCTTGACGGCTTCCTGCCGGTCGGCGTCGTTCTTCTCGAACTCGTAGGCGTTGAGGTAGCAGACGGCGGCGCCGTTGAGAGAGGGGAAGTGGTTCGGGTCGATTTCCAGCGCGGTGAGGAACGCGGCTTTGGACTCCTCGTACTTGCGCATGCGGAAGTTGACGAAGCCGAGGCGTTCGTAGGCGTTGGCGGAGGGCTCGATCTTGATAACCTGCTCGAGGGTGTTGGCGGCCTGCTCGAGCTGGTTGGACTTGATGAGGCTGTCGGCGAGGTTGAGGAGGACCTGCGTGGAGGGGGGCAGGAGCTCGTTGGCCTGGAGGTATTCGCTGACGGCTTCGTCGTGGCGACCGAGAGCGGAGTAGATGGAGCCCAGGTTGGTGTGGGCTTTGGGGTTCATGGGTTCGAGCTTGACGGCTTTTTCGGCGTAGGGGAGGGCGCGTTCGGCGTCGTTCATCTGGAGGTAGGCGACGCTGACGTTCATGTTGGCGGCGGGGTCGTTGGGCTTGATGGCCAGCGCGATGAGGTAGGCGCGGACGGCTTCGACGGCCTGACCGAGGGCCTGGAGAGCCTGACCCCACTTGAAGTTGGCGTCGTAGCTTTGCGGGGCGAGGCGGGCGGCTTCGCCAAAGCGGAGGGCGGCCATGTCGAAATCGCCCTGCTTCATGTAGATGTCGCCGGCGGACATGTAGGCGCCGACGAGGAGGGGGTTGTTCTCGATGGCGCGCTCGAACTCGGAGAGAGCCTGGGTGTCGAGGCCCTGGTCGAGGAGGCGGCGGGCGCGAAGGACGGACTCGGCGGCGACGCGGTCGGTGGACTTGAGCTTGGGGGGGGAGGAGACATCGGGCTTCTGGACGGTGTAGGGCTCGTAGCGGCATCCGCCGGCGGCGAGCGCGAGGAGAGCTGCGGAAGCGAGGGTGGCGAGTCGGGCGTGCGGACGAGGCTGAAGGGTCATCGCGTCTCCGGTTGAGGTCAGGCTTTGGCGCGCCCCTTGATGGGCTTGCGAGCGGGCTTGGGAGCCGGTTTGGCTTGGCCTTTGCTCGCGGTCGATTGTTGGCCCTTGGCGGCGGGCTTTCCCGGGCGGGGTGCGGCTTTGGGTTTGGTCGGGGTTTTGGCGGGAGCGGCTGTAGTTTTCGCGAGTTTGGGTTCGGTGGTGGCGGCTTTGGAGACGGGGGCTTCGGACCGGGCGGGCCAGAGGGCGGCTTGGCCGGGGAGGAGGGCGCGGAGGCGGGCGACGTTGAGGGTGTCCCAAGCGACGCCGCCGACGGGGTCGTCCTTGGGGGTTTCGAGATGCTTGGGTACGCGTGCGAGCTTGGGGTGGTTCACGACGGACGCGAAGCCGGAGTCTTGGACGCGGGCGAAGTCGCCGGGAGGGTGTCCGACCCCTCCGCCGCCGATGGTGCCTTCGCCGATGTGCATGTGGCGGTCGAGGTGGCTTCCGACGGGGCCTTTGCTGTCGTTGAGGTGGAAGGCTTTGAGGTGGTCGAGGCCGCAGAGGCGGTCGAACTCGGCGAGGGCTTTGTCGCCCGAAGTCCGTGTGGCCATGTCGTATCCGGCGGCGTGCATGTGGCAGGTGTCGAGGCAGAAGCCGATGCGGGCGGGCTCGCCGGTGGTTTCGATGATCTGAGCGCGGAGGCTTGCGAGTTCTTCGAAGGGGCCGCCGATCTGTGAGCCGGCGCCGACGGTGCCTTCGAGGCAGGAGACGGTGGCGAAGCCCTTGGTGCGCTGGAAGAGCATCTTGTACGCGGAGGCGATGCGGGCGAGGCCGGCTTCGAGCGAGGAGGTGGTGTAGGCGCCGGGGTGGTGGACGAGGAAGGGGATGCCGAGGGTTTCGCAGCGTTCGATCTCGTCGACCATGAGGTCGATCGACTTGTTCCAGAGCGTGTCGTCGGGCGCGGCGAGGTTGATGAGGTAGGAAGCGTGGCTTGTGATGCCGCCGCGGTGCTTGCCTTTGGCGTCGACGGGTCCGCCTTGATCGAAGCCGATCTCCGTCACCTTGGCGTGCCAGTCGCGGACCATGCCGGGATCGAGCGGCTTGGCGGCCCATTGCTGCTGGTTTTTGGTGAAGACCTGGACGGTGTCGAGGCCGAGGGTGACGGCTTCGGTGAGGGCGTTGACCATCGAGCCGGCGATGGAGAGGTGTGAGCCGAACATGGCGCGATCATACGGGGGAGCGAGCACCGAGCCCCGAGCAAGAGCGAGCGGGGCGAGCGCGTTCACTTCGCCGTCGAAGTCTGGTCGGGGCCGCACTCGGGGCAGTGGGTGAGGTTGCGCACGGGGTAGCCGCACTGCGTGCACTTGCCGCGACGGCGTCTGAGGATGCGGCGAGCGTCCAACGGGAAGTACATCAAGAGGTAGGACACGCCTCCCCAGAAGGCGATGTTGCCGAGGAGCGGGAGCATCTCGGGCTTAAGCGGCACGATCGTCGTGGGGGGTGACCCGAGCGCGAGAGCCATCGAGTTCGATGGAAGATTGCGGACCCAGGGTTTGGTCACGAGCAGGCCTTGCTGCCAGCTTGATTGTTGATCAGCCAGAAAGAGGGCAGGCGCGGCGGAGAAGCTTAGGAACGGCCAGCCGGTGCGCAGCTCGGTGGGGCCGCTTTTTGCGGGGCCAGAACCGCTGATCAGGACGTCGGCAAGCGGGTGCGAGCTCATCTCCGTGAGTTCGCATCCCCATCCGCTCCATCGTTCGACCGTGAGATCCCAATAGCCGAGGTTGTCCAGTGCTCGGAGCAGGCGAGTCGTGAACGGGGTGCGGCCTTGGAGTGTCGAGACGGTCTGGTCATGGTCGCTGCTGAGCGTGAGGCTGAGCTGCTTGGGGAGCGGAGCCCAGATCGCAGCGAGGGTGGCGGTCGCCGCTGTCAAGAACGTGCCGGAGAGGAGGCAGATGACGGCTCGCCGCATGCGGGAATCGTAGCGGAATCGGCGAGGACCACGGAAGCGGATGGTTCCGGGCACCCGAGGGCGAAGGCGGGGGATCCACTCGCTGACGCTCGGGCTCGGGAGGGGGCGGTCTACGCTTGGGGCTATGAAACTCAAGCAGCGGATTGCGGTGGTGACGGGGGCATCGGCGGGGATTGGTGAAGCGATTGCTCGCGAGCTTGTCGGGCAAGGGGCGACGGTGGTGCTGAACGCTCGCCGCAAGGAGCGGCTTGAGTCGCTGGCCAAAGAGCTTGGGCCTGAGGATGTCGCTTCGGCGGTGGGGGACTGCGCGGACGATGCGGTGGTGGGGTCGATGTTTGAGATCGCGAAGGAGCGGTTCGGCGCGGGGCGACGGGAAGCGAATCTGGTCGTCGTGAACGCGGGGCGCGGCCTCAACGGGTCGGTCGTGACGAGCGACACCTCGCAGTGGGAGGACATGGTCCGTACGAACCTGATGGGCGCGGCCAAGCTGATCCGGGCGGCGGCGGAGCGGATGCTTCGCGAGATCGCGGATGACGCGGCGGCGGGGAAAGCGTGGACGACGCAGGCTCGCGACATCGTGGTGCTCGGGTCGACGGTGGGGCGGCACATCTCGCCGTTCAGCAGCATGTACGGAGCGACGAAGTTCGCGGTGAACTCGCTTGCGGAAGCGGCGCGGCGCGAGCTTGGGCCCAAGGGGATCCGCGTGAGCCTGATCGAGCCGGGATTCGTGGTGAGCGAGTTCCAGGGCGTCGCGGGGTACTCGGAGGAGTGGCTGAAAGCGACGTTCGAGCGGATCGGGCCGGTGCTTGACGCGAAGGACATCGCGGAGGTCGTGACGACGATCACGAGCAAAGCGGCGCACGTGCACTGGGGCGATGTGGTGCTTCGGGGGACGCGGCAGGATTATCCGTGAGTCAAAGCTCCGCGCTCCGGTTCCGTGGATCGGAGACCGGGAGCGCGGGGCTGAGCTGTGAGGACGGTGCACGCGGACGGCGGGCGGTTCAGCACCCCATTTCGTAGGATTCGACGAACGCGATGTAGTCGGCCATATCGACAAAGCCGTCGGCGTTGAAATCTGCGGTCGTTCCGGGCGGACAGGTGACGTGCTCGAAGCACTCCACAAATGTGTCGTAGTCGAAGAAGTCGACAAACCCGTCGCCGTTGAAATCCGCGATCCGTCCCGTGCACAAGAAGGTCAGTTGCGCGGGGAGACTGCTCACGGTCGAGCACTGGTCGCTGACCGAGACCGTGTAAACGCCCCGATCCGCCACGCGAGTCGCGGAAAGGGTCAGCGTGTCGGTGGCGCTTCCGGCAATGACGCCATCGTCGACCAGAGGTGCGCCGTCACGGAGCCAGCGGTATGAGATCGGTGGGCTCCCGCTCGCGTCGACGTGGAACGACGCGGGTTGACCCAGGTGGGTCTCGACTGCGTCGGGATGCTCATCAATTCTTGTGAGGCAGTTGACGCGAAGTTGCGCGGGGCGACTGCTCACGGTCGAGCATTGGTCGCTGACCGAGACCGTGTAAACGCCCCGATCCGCCACGCGGGTCGCGGAAAGGGTCAGCGTGTCGGTGTCACTACCGGCAATGACGCCATCGTCGACCAGAGGTGCGCCGTCACGGAGCCAGCGGTATGAGATCGGTGGGCTACCGCTCGCGCCGACATGGAACGACGCGGGTTGACCAAAGTTGGTCTCGACTGCCTCGGGCTGCTCGTCAATGCTTGTCAGGCAGTTGACGCGGAGGAAACCCCGATGGGTTTGGAGTTCTCCGCATGACGCGGACGTTACCTTGCAGAAAATCAAACACACCTGGTCGCCCGGCGTTGTCTCTGCAATGGTGAGCGTATCGGTCTGGGATCCCGAGATACGACCCCCGTCGACAAGCCGGTCGCAGTTCGGGGCGCCGAACCACTGATAGGTGAAGGGCCCTTCGCCCACCGCACGCACACGAAACTCGGCGGTTTGCCCGAACTCCACGAACGTTTCGCGCGGGGGCATCTCCACAATTCCCAAGTCGCCGGTGATTCGCAACTCGTACGGCGAGCCCGTGTAGGTGTGATTTTCGAAGCCCCACGCGTCCATGTACAACACGCTGCCGGTCGTGGGGTTGAAGTAGGCGTTCCCGTTCTGCTGATGGCGAGCGAGCAGATCGGATCGCATGGTCCAGGCGTTCCCGTCCCACTCCCAAAGCTCCCGGGACAGGCCACGCCCGTATGGCGTAGACCAGGCGACCTCCGTCACTCGGCGTGCCGCGTCGTAGGTGACGACCAGCGGCCTGCTGTACCTTCCAGGGTCGCTCGAAGTGGGCGTCCTCATTGTCCAGGCGTTCCCGTCCCACTCCCAAACCTCGGGATCGATATCGTCGAGGGGGTCACGATCGTTACCGCCGCGGACCAGAACACACACGCCCCGGTTCGTGTCGTAGGTCATCAGCCGTCCTTTGGCAGGCCGAGGCCCTGTGATCGCGCGGAGCGTCCAGGTGCTCCCGTCCCACTCCCAGGTGTCCTGCAGCAGCGGATCGGAATAGGGAGAGGTCGCGCCGCCGAACAGGACCGTCACATTTCGACGGGAGTCAAACGCCATGCACGGGAACGCTCGCGCCGAGGGCCCCGACATCGCGCGTCGATTCCAGGCCCACGATCCCGCGACATTGCCGAGTTCCCAGGTCTCGCCCGAGGACGGCCAGTTGTCAAGGAGCCCTCCGAACATGACGGTGACGCCCCGCGTGGAATCGAACACCGCTCCGGAAGCTCCCCGCATCGGAGGCAACCCGTCGGTCAGCACGGTCCATGTCGAGCCGTTCCACCCCCAGGTCTCGCTCAGGTCCGTTGTGCCGAACCCGCCGAAGTTGGTGCCTCGGATGGCGATCGGTATCGAGCGCCATGTGTCGAAGACGACCGAGAAATCCTCTCGCCGCTCGGAGAGATTCGTGGTTGGCATGGTGTACGTTGTGCCGCGAAGCGTGAGTGTCGTTGATCCGATCAGAGCAATGCTCTGATCCGGATCCAATCCGCCGAACTGCACGATGCTCCCATCGGCGGCGGTCGCGGCGGCGGCGCGAAAGCGACTCGGCCCGCCCGTGAGACGGCGCGTCCATGAGACGCCGTTGAAATCCCACACGTCTCCGCGGCCGTTCATCTCAGGATAGCCGTCGATCCCGGAGAGCAACGCCACGCTCCGCCGCACAGGGTCGTACGCGAGCGAGTATTCAGTGCGGTACTCGATGGTCGGCCCGACGAATCGGACCCAGCGATGAGCGGCGCGGTCCCAGGTGAACGTCTGGACGCCGAGCGATTCTTCCTCGTAGTCGACGCCGACGAGGACGATCGCGTTCCGCGACGCGTCGTACGCCATGCGCGCGAACTTGAGCGAAGAGGTCACGGGCGAGTAGTAGCTGGACGTGCCCCCGACGATCGCCGACGGATCCCACACGGTGGTCTGGCCCCCGGCGCATGCGACGACGCACTGTCGATCAACGGGGTCGTAGACCATCCCATGCGTGTGGATGCCCTCGATGTACACCGTCCGTGCCGACCAGCCGGATCCGTCCCACTCCCCCACCTCGCGTCCGTCTCCTCCTTGCGTGAACGTCCCGAGCAGGATTGTCATGGCACGGTGTGAGTCATACGCCATGAAGTGCCCGGACTGCGCCGACGGGCCGGGGCCGCGATGCTCGCGCCATGTCGTCCCGTCGAAGGTCCAGGTATCGCTCAAGACCCGTTCCGGGTCGCGCCAGTGATCTCCGCCGACCATCACAAGATGTCCGTTTCGATCCGGCGCCATCGCGTGCCCGTCCCGGCTCAGCGGATAGAGATCGCGGAGTTCGACGCACCCTTGCCCGAGCGCTGACCCGGTCAACGTCGTCGCGATGCACCCTATGCAAAGAATCGATCGCCCTTGATTTGACATATGTCACTCCTTTTGTCTTGGCCCAGTCACGGCACGAACATCGAGCACTAAAAGAGAATTTAGTGCGAAGGGCCTTCTCATTCGATAGCGGAAATTTGCTCGATGTTCACGATGCACAAGAACTGCCTGAACTCGGTATGTCAACACTGTTCGCTCTGGCGCACGAACGAAAAACCCCCGGCACTCGCGCCGGGGGTTTTGCGATCTGATGCTGAAGGGTCTGGGCTTACGGCCAGATGCCGCGGCTCTGGTAGACCTTGTTGAGGGCGTCGAGGGCGGCGATGTAGGCGGCGGTCCGCATGTCGCACTCGTAGCGGTGGCGGGCGACCTTGGTGCGGCGGGCGGCGGCGACCATGTGCTGGTTGAGCTTCTTGTCAACCTCTTCGATGTCCCAGTAGGAGGAGGTCTTGTTCTGGACCCACTCGAAGTAGCTGACGGTGACGCCGCCGGAGTTGCAGAGGATGGCGGGGAGGACCTCGATGCCCTTGGTGAGGAGGACGCGCTCGCCTGCGGGGGTCGTAGGGGCGTTGGCGCCCTCGGCGACGACCTTGCAGTTGAGCCACTGGGCTTCCTTCTCCTTGATCATCTGCTCGAGGGCGCAGGGGATGAAGACATCCACGGCGGTCTTGTAGAACTCTTCGTTGCTGATGGCGGTCGCGTTCTTGAAGCCCGCGACGCCGCCGGTCTTGGCGACGTGCTCGGAGAGCTCGTTGGCGTCGATGCCCTTGTCGTTGCGGATGGCGCCGGTGTGGTCGGCGACGGTGATCATCTTGGCGCCGTGGCTTTGGAAGATCTTGCCAGACCAGGAGCCGACGTTTCCGAAACCCAGGACGCTGAAGGTGCAGCCCTTGGCGGTGATGCCCATCTCGGGGAGGAGTTCGAGGAGGACGTCGATGACGCCCTGGCCGGTGGCTTTCTCGCGGCCGAGGGAGCCGCCGATCTCGACGGGCTTGCCGGTGACGACGGCCATGCCGTCCTTGCCGGAGCCTTCGGTGATGGTGGAGTAGGTGTCTGCCATCCACGCCATGATCTGGGCGTTGGTGTTGACGTCGGGCGCGGGGATGTCGTAATCCGGGCCGATGTCGTGGGCGATGGCCGCGGTGAAGCGGCGGGTGACGCGCTGGAGCTCACCCTGGGAGAGCTTGCGGGGGTCGCACTTCACGCCGCCCTTGCCGCCGCCGTAGGGGAGGCGGGAGAGGGAGCACTTCATCGTCATGAGGAATGCGAGGGACTTGACGTCGTCGAGATGGACGTCGGAGTGGTAGCGGATGCCGCCCTTGTAGGGGCCGGAAGCGTTGTTGTGCTGAACGCGGTAGCCCTTGAAGAGCTTGTACGACCCGTCGTCCATGAGGACGGGGAAGTGGACCATGATCTCGTTTTTGGGCTGGGCGAGGATGATCTGGATGCGGTGGGGCATGCCCATGAGCTCGGCGGCGTGGAGCATGGTGCCGACGGTCTGGCGGTAGAGGTTATTGGTGTCCGTGGGGAACCCGAGTTCCTCGAAGATGGGGCTGTTGTAGTCCGCTTTGAGGACGTTTTTCGGCGGCTTGACGGCGGTGCTCATCTCGGTGAATCCCTCTGACAGGTACGCGGATGACCCCGCGCGTGCGGGGCCGTTGGAACCCGCATGATAGCCGCGAACCGGCCCGAGAAGGCAAGTTTGGGCCTGCTGGTGGAACGCTTTCAGGAACAATCGGGGTGGTCTGGTACGGATTTTGGTCGAGTAGGCGTTGAGGGGCCCGTCGATGCCGGTGGGAGGGTCCGTACGCTGCCGCCATGATCCTGTACCTGGCGGCGGATTTGATGTGGGCGAGCAAGATCAAGGGGCATGCGGATGCTCTGGGGCTGCCTTGCCGGCCGGTGCGTTCGGTGGAGATGCTGGAAGCCCGGCTTGCGGACTGCGAGGTTGTGGCTTTGGTGGTGGACCTGGACAAACCCGAGGAATCCATGGCGATGATCGGGCGGGCGCGGCAGGAGCAGAAGCCGATCCGGGTGCTTGCGTTCGGGCCGCATGTGGAGCGCGGGCTGCTTCAGGCGGCACGGGATGCGGGAGCGGACGGGGTGATGACGCGGGGGATGTTCGATCGGGACATGCCGGAGATTCTGATGAAGCTCTCGACGGGGGCTCGGGTTTAGCGGGGAATTGATCGTCGGGGGGGCATTCTTCTTGGCGCGGAGGTGGAAGCGTGCGATACTGGGGTATGAAACGCTCGCTTCCGGTCTTGTTGGTCATCGCATGCATGGCGGCGACGGCGCTGGGGCAAGGTGACCGATTGGTGGACCGGGCGGAGTATGCGGGGCGGCTTCGAGCGATGTGGCTGGGGCAGTGCATCGCGAACTGGACGGGTTTGCGGACGGAGGGGCGGCGGATCAATCCTCCGTTTTTCACGGATGCGGACTGGGGGCAGGTTCGGGACGGGATCCTGATCGATTTCGTGCTGACGCAGAATCCGTGGCTTGCGGATGACGACACGGACGTGGAGTATGTGTATCTGCACGAGATGCGGGCGGTGGGAATGCCGGCGGTGGCGCCGCTTGCGCTCGAACCGGAGCAGATCCGACAGTCGTGGGTGGCGCACATCAACCGATTCATCTGGGTGAGCAACGCGCGGGCGCGGACGCTGATGGGGCGCGGAGTGGTGCCGCCGATGACGGGGATGCAGACGGCGAACGCGGACAGCCTGGCGATTGATGCACAGCTGACGACGGAGCTTTTCGGGCTGATGTGCCCGGGGATGCCCGAGCGGGCGCTGGTGCTTGGGGATCCGGCGATTCGGGCGACGAGCCACGGGTACGCGATGCACGCGGCGCAGTTTCACGCGGTGCTTTACTCGCTTGCGGCGACGGCGCCGCGGGATCGACCGCTTGGCGACCGGCTTCGGTGGATGTTCGACGAGGCGCGGCGGTTCGTTCCAAACTCGTCGAAGACGGCGGACATCGCGGACTTCGTGCTGGCGAGCTATCTCACGAATCCGGACAAGAACGACTGGGAGAGCACGCGCGACGCGGTGTACCAGCGGTACCACCTCAACGCGGCGGCGAACGGGTTCCGGTATCGCAACTGGTACGAGAGCAGTGTGAACTTCGCGGGGCTTTGCGCGGGGCTGCTTTACGGCGAGGGGGACTATCGCAAGACGGTGCGGATCTGCACGCTTTTCGGCTGGGATAGCGACAACGCGACGGCGACGCTGGGCGGGCTGATCGGGTTCATGCTGGGGTACGAGGGGATGGTCGCGCAGTTTCCGGGCACGAATTTCTCGGATCGGTTCGACATCAATCGGACGCGGGATGGCATGCCGGATTACCTGCCGGGGGATGCGGCGGCGCAGGACACGTTCACGCTGATGGCGGCGCGGATGCTTCCGGCGGTCGAGCGGCAGGTGGTGAACGCGGGTGGGCGCGTGGATTCGGCTCGCGGGAAGTGGCTTTTGCCCCCGCCGATTGCGATGGGCCCGAGCGGGCAGCAGCTCGCGTTCAACCTCTCCAACAACGCGGGGAGCGATGATGCCCGGAGCGCCAACGTGCAGGCGCGTCGAGCGGGCGGGACGGTGACGGGGGCGACGAGTTTCTTCGGGAGCCCGCCGGGCGGGCAGGGGGCGATCGGGAGCCCGGCGAACCTCGCGAACGGGTTGGAGCACGATGCGGCGGGGCGTGAGCCGGCGGATGGGCTTGCGAACTTCACGTCGTCGCAGAACAGCACCGCTCCGCCTGGGAATCAGATCACGCTGAGCGTGACGTACGACCGGGCGGTGATGGTGCACACGATCCGGATGATCGAAGGCGATCACTTTGACGTGTCCGGCCAGCAGGGCGGGTGGTTCGAGAATGTCGCGTTCGAAGCACGCATCGGCGGCGTGTGGACGACGGTCGCGACTTCGTCGGTGACGCCGCTTGACGCGTCGAAGCCGTTCCAGCGGATTGACGCGGTGCTTGCGGCGCCGGTGGTCGCGACCGGGATCCGCGTGAGCGGGACGGCGGGCGGCACGCAGCGGTTCGTGACGGTGGCGGAGCTTGACGCGCTTTCGACGCCGGTTGCCACGGCGTGGCCGACGTTTGATGTGAACGGTGACGGCCGCGTGGACACCGAGGACATGTACGCGCAGAACCAGACGCCGACGGATGTCGATCGAAGCGGCGTGATCGATGCGAAAGACCTGGCGTACCTCGAACTCGCCGTGCGGTGGGGCGAACTTGACGCGATGACGACGCGATAAGAAAACATGGGCTGGAAGCCCATGCTACGGGGAGATCACGTGCTCGCGTAATCCTGGAGAGCCGCGACGCCCCAGCCGGTCTCGCGGAGGGCGACGATCGCGCGGGCGATCGCGTGCGCCGCGGGCATGGTCGAGATCATCGGGATGTTGAGGCGGACGGCGGTGGCGCGGATCTTGCCCTCGTCCGTCAGGTAGCCGGTCTTGGTCGGGGTGTTGATGATCAGGGCGAGCTGCTTGTTGGCCATCAGGTCAAGCACGTTGGGGCGGGCGCCGGTCGCGATCTTCTGGAGCAATGAGACGGGGATGCCCGCGGCTTGCAGAGCGTCGGCGGTGCCGCCGGTGGCGTAGATGGTGAACCCGATGGCGGCGAGGGTGCGGACCGCGCCGACGATCTCCTGCTTGTCCTCATCGCGGACGGAGACGAAGATGCCGCCGCGCTTGGGGTCGGTGGGGATGTCCATGCCGCCGGCCATCTGGCTTTTGGCGAACGCGATGGGGAAGGACTTGTCGATGCCCATGACCTCGCCGGTGGACCGCATCTCGGGGCCGAGGACGAAGTCGACGCCGGGGAACTTGGCGAAGGGGAAGACGGACTCTTTGACGGCGTAGGCGTTGAGGAGGGTGGTCTCTTTCGCGCCCAGTTCCTTGAGGGTCTTGCCCATCATGATCTTGGCGGCGATGGCGGGCCAGGGGACGTGCACGGCTTTGGAGATGAAGGGGACGGTGCGGCTGGCGCGGGGGTTGACCTCGAGGATGTAGGCTTTGTCGCCGCTGCCGTCGGGCTTGGTGTCGTCGTGCTTGATGGCGAGCTGGAGGTTCATGAGGCCGCGGACGCCGAGTTCTTTGGCGAGCGACGTGCCGATGCGTTTGATCTCGGTGATCAGGGCGGGTTTGAGGCTGTACGCGGGGATCGACATCGCCGAGTCGCCCGAGTGGATGCCGGCGTGCTCGATGTGCTCCATGACGCCGGAGATGATCGCCGTCTCGCCGTCGGCGACGACATCGACATCGACCTCGGTGGCGGAGGAGAGGAACTTGTCGATGAGGACCGGGGCACCGTCGAGGTCGGAGACCTTGAGAGCGTTCTGGATAAAGGCGCGGATGGCTTTCTCGTCGCTACAGATCTCCATGCCGCGGCCGCCGAGGACGTAGCTGGGGCGGAGAAGCACGGGGTAGCCGATGCGGTTGGCGATGGTGACCGCTTCCTCGATGGAGCGGGCGATGCCGGCGGGCGGGCGGTGGAGGTGGAGCTTTTCGAGCACCTTGTCGAACCGGTCGCGGTCCTCGGCGAGGTCGATCGAGTCGACGGAGGTGCCGATGATGGGCACACCCGCGAGCACGAGGCCGTGAGCGAGATTGAGGGGCGTTTGGCCGCCGAACTGGACGATGGTGCCGTGGACGCGGTGGGCGGGCTTGCCGCGCGAGAGTGACTGCCCGTTGAGTCGCTCGATGATGTTGACCGTGTCTTCAAGCGTCAGCGGCTCGAAGAAGAGAAGGTCGCTCGTGTCGTAATCGGTCGAGACCGTCTCCGGGTTGGAGTTGATCATCACCGATTCGAACCCGAGGTCCTTGGCTGCAAAAGCCGCGTGGACGCAGCAGTAGTCGAACTCGATCCCTTGGCCGATGCGGTTGGGGCCGCCGCCAAGGATGACGACCTTCTTCTTGTCGGTGATGCGGATCTCGTCGTCGCCGCGATAGGCCGAGGCGCCGTCCGCGCCGCGCTCGTACGTCGAGTAGTAGTACGGGGTGACGGCTTCGAACTCGGCCGCGCAGGTATCGACGAGCTTGTAGACGGGCTCGATGCCGAGGCGTTTGCGATGCTCACGGACTTCGAGGATGGTCTCGGGCGTGATCTTGCCGAGGTACAAGCACGCGAGCTGAGCGTCGGAGTAGCCGAGCTGCTTGGCTTCGAAGAGGACTTCGGCGGGCACATCCGCGAGCTTGCGGTAGTTGCAGAGGATCTCCTCGAACTGGACGAGCTGCTGGATCTGGTCGAGGAAGAAAGGGTCGATGTGCGTGAGGCCGTGGATCTTCTCGATCGACCAGCCCATCTTCATCGCGTAGCGGACGTAGTACAACCGGCCCTGGCTCGGCACGGCGAGCTTGCGGCTGAGCTTGTCGGAGGGGATGGGCCACTCGATCGGCGAGCCGTCGGCGGTTCGGAGGCCGGTGGGGCTGGACTCGTCCGTTTTCTTGGTGGCGGGAGCCGCGGGGTTCCCCATCACATCGAGCACGAGCTGTCCATGCTCGACCGCTCGCATCGCGGTGAGCCACTTGTCGTTGCGGTCCAGGCCCAGGCCGAACCGCTTGATGTCCATCGAGCGGATGACCTTCTGGAAGCTCTCCTTGAACGTGCGGCCGATCGCCATCGCTTCGCCGACGGATTTCATCTGCGTCGTGAGCGTCTCGTCGGCGTCGGGGAACTTCTCGAACGTCCACCGGGGCATCTTGGTCACGACGTAGTCGATCGTGGGCTCAAAGCAGGCCGAGGTCGTGCCGGTGATGTCGTTTTTGAGTTCGTCGAGGGTGTAACCGACGGCGAGTTTGGCGGCGATCTTGGCGATGGGGAACCCGGTGGCTTTGGAAGCCAGCGCCGAGGACCGCGAGACGCGCGGGTTCATCTCGATGACGACCATCTCGAAGGGCTTTTTGCCGTCGGGGCCGGGCTTGGGGTTGGGGTTGACGCCGAACTGGACGTTGGACCCGCCGGTCTCGACGCCGACCGCTCGCATGATGGCGAACGCGGCGTCGCGCATCTGCTGGTATTCCTTGTCGGTGAGCGTCAGGATCGGAGCGACGGTCACGGAGTCGCCGGTGTGCACGCCCATGGCGTCGATGTTCTCGATGCCGCAGACGATGATGCAGTTGTCCTTCTTGTCGCGGACGACTTCGAGCTCGTATTCCTTCCAGCCGATGACGGACTGGTCGATCTGGATCTGACCGATCATCGAAGCGGCGAGGCCTCGGGTGCAGATCTCGCGGAACTCCTCAAGGTTGTAAGCGATGCCGCCGCCGGTGCCGCCGAGGGTGAAGGCGGGACGGATGATGGCGGGGAGGCCGATCTCCCGCTGGAAGTCCATCGCGTCTTCGATGGTGTTGACGGTCTTGGCTTTGGGGAGCCTCAGGCCGATCTTCTCGCAGATCTCCTTGAAGATCTGGCGGTCCTCGGCGCGGTGGATGACTTCGCGGTTGGCTCCGATCATCTCGACGCCGAACTCGGTCAGCGTGCCGTCGTCCCAGAGCTTGCAGGCGACGTTGAGGGCGGTCTGACCTCCGAGGGTGGGGAGGACGGCGTCGATGCGGGCGTATCCGGGGAGGCCCTGCTCGGCGCGGGAGTTCTCGAGTTCGATGATCTTGCGGACGGCTTCGGCGTTGATGGGCTCGATGTAGGTGCGATCCGAGAAAGCCGGATCGGTCATGATGGTGGCTGGGTTGGAGTTGACGAGGACGATCCGGTACCCCTCTTGTTTGAGGGCTTTGCACGCCTGGGTGCCGGAGTAGTCGAACTCGCATCCCTGGCCGATGACGATGGGCCCGGAGCCGATGACGAGGATGGTTTTGATGTCGGTGCGTTTCGGCATCGTGGCCCCTTCGGAGACGGTCGGAGGTCGGTGGAACAGAGCGGGAACGGTGCCGCTTGGGCACTTTCGCCCTCGCGATCCGTGCCGATCGGCGCAAACTTCCACAGCATAGACCGCCGCCGCGTCACCCTCAAACTTTGGGGGCGGTTTCGCCGTCAAGATGTGCAAGAAGGCCCATCCCGCGGGCGATGGCGAGTTCGAGGTCGGTGCAGGCGGAGAGGGGGTCGAGGCTTTCAGTCCCTGCTTTGGAAAGCTCGCGGAACTCGGCGGGGGAGATGCCGGCCAGGATCAGTCGGCGGCCCTCAGCTTTGGAACGGCGGAGCGCGGCCCGAAGCTCGAGCGCGGAGTCCTCATCCATCCGTGTGACTTTGTCCAGATCAAGGACGATCACCCGGGCCGTGGGGGTGAGGCGGTCCAGCCACGCCATCAGGTCCGGCAGACGCTGCACCGCGCCCGGGCGGTCCGAATCGTGTTTCAGGTGGACGACCAGCAGGCCGGGAGGCAGCTCCAAGCCCAGATCGGCTGTGATCTCGGCGGGTTCGATCTCCGCGATGGGCCGCCGGAGGTCCTGCGCGATGATCCAGAGGAGGAAGAGGACCGGCGGGAACATGGCGAGCCGATGGGCGTGGGTGTATGCGAGGGTGGCCAGACCTGCTCCGACCGCGAAGGAGAGGAGGATGGACGCCAGGAGCGCGAGCCGCCGGGACCCCTGGTGCTTGCGCATCTCGAGCAGGACCTGTCGGGCGGAGCCGCCCCTGCGCCGCGCGTCGCGAAGGAACCAGAGGAACTGGACAAGCTCGGTGCCCAGGTCGGTCAGGACACCCGTGACGTGTGTCGTCCGGACGACACCGGAAGAGATCCGCGTGATCGTCGCGTTCTGAAGCCCCATCGCCGCCGATGCCAGGCCGGTCATGACGAAAAGCCGGGCTCCGGTTTCGGTCGCGTCGGTCTCGTGAAGGTTCACCATCGCGGCAAAGCCGGTCAGAAGGAGCGCCTGAAGCACCATCGGCAGAACGTACATCGACTCCCAGCCGCGACGCCGACCCAGCTCGGTCGTGAATCCAGACAGGATCGCACCCGCGAGGAACGTCAGAAGCAGGAAGCAGGCGAACGCGAGCGGGTTCCAGGATTGGGTCACCGCAAAGCGGCCCAGGTCCGAAGCCGTGCCCGAAGCGTGGGAAACCACATGCCCGCAGGTCAGGACGGCGATGATGTTCGTGAACCCCGCGACCCACGCGAGGGTGATCGCAAGGCGTGCTTGCTGCGTGAAGGAATGGGCCTGGGCGATGAACATCAGAAGTCAAACTGATCGATGTTGTCCTTGGTGAAGACGAGGATGTCGCCGAGGAGGATTTTGTCGCCGTCGATCTTCTTCTCGCCGAGGCGGCCGGCTTTGAGGGTCGTGCTTCCGGGCTTGAGGTCTCCCTTGGCGGCGGCGTGGGCGGCGTGGATGGTGAGGTAGCCGAGGTCGACGGTGTTCCAGAGGATGACGGAAGCGACGGTGCCGTCCTTGACGGCGGGCTTCATGTCGTTGGGGGTTGAGAGTCCGGTGACGAGGATCTGGCCTGCTTTGCCGGACTGCTTGATGGCTTCGGCGGCGGCGGGGAAGGAGACGCTGCTGATGCCCCAGACTCCGCGGAGCTTGGGGTAAGCGGCGATCATGTCCTTGGTGGCTTGGAACGCGACGGGCTGCTTCTCGTCGGAGGGCTTGATCTCGACGAGGTTGAGTGTGGGGTAGGTCTTGAGGCGTTCCTTCATGAACGAGATCCACTCGTTCTGATTGGCGGCGGTGAGGGAAGCGGTGACGATCGCGAAGTCGCCTGCGGCTTTCTCGGGACCGCCGAGGTCCTTGACCATGGTGTCGACGAGAGCGAAGCCGATCTCCTGCGAGGTGGCTTGGCTGACCATGAACGAGCGGGCGTCGGCATCTCCGTCGGCGTCCCAGGTGATGACGTGGATGCCCTTGGCGCGGGCGGCTTTCATCGCCGGGGCGAGGACGCTCGGGTCGTTGGGGCTGACGGCGATGACGTCAAAGCCCTGGGCGGTCCAGCGCTCGATCATGGAAGCGGCTTTTTCGGCCGAGCCGTCGGTGGGGCCGTCGTAGACGAGCTCGATGCCGAGTTCCTTGGCGGCTTCCTCGGCTCCTTTGGCGCAGGAGGTGAAGTACGGGACGCCTTTCTTCTTGGGAAGCAGGCCGACCTTGAGCGGCTTGCCCGAAGCGGGACCGGCCGCCGGCTTGTCGGAGGGCTTGGGTGCCGGAGCGCCCGGCTTGTTGTCGCACGCAGCCAGCGCGAAAGCCGAGCCCAGCGCGAGCGAGAGGAAAATCCGGCGGGCGAAGCGACCGAGACAAGCGTGATTCATGGTGATTTCCTCTTGGGAAAGAGCGCAGGGAAGCGGATCTGGGAAGCCAGGACGCTCGCGATCAGCACCGCGCCCAGCACGATCAGGATGAGATCGTCACTGTACCCGCGCCACGCGGCAAACTGGCGGATCTCGTGGAGAAGTACGACGCCGAGCATCACGCCGCCCACGCCCCCCTTGCCCCCCGCCAGGCTGACGCCCCCCAGCACGCACGCGGTGATCACCTCAAGCTCGATCCCCACGCCGATGTCGGCTTTCGCCGTGTTGCGCCGGGCGATGAACAGGCATGCGGCGAGGCCGGAAGCGGCTCCGGCCAGCGCGTACGCGGAGAGCTTGAGACGATCGACCGCAAGGCCGCAGTATCGCGCCGCGGTCTCGTTCACGCCAGTCGCCCGCAGAGCCAAGCCGCTTGAGGTTCGGGCGAGCGCGAAGATCACCAGCATGGCCGCCGCGAGCGCCGGGATCAGCACGACGGGCACCCCGAGCAGACGCTGCGTGCCGAGATCGGTCCAGCTCGCGGGAAAGCCCGAGATCGGCCGCCCGCCGCTGACGCCCAGCGCGAGCCCGCGGAACAGAGCGAGCGTCGCGAGCGTGACCACCAGCGGGTGGACGCTGCCCCGCGTGATGAACAGGCCGTTGACCATCCCGCACGCCGCGCCCGTCGCGAGCGCCGCCGTCGCCGCGACAAGCGGGGGTGCCCCCGCTTCGTGAGCGAGCCCCGCCGCGACCGCCGCAAGCGCCATGGCCGAACCCACGGAGAGATCGATCCCTCCCGTGAGGAGGACCAGCGTCATCGCAACCGCCAGAAGCCCGACCTCCGCGAGCTGCGGAGCAAGCTGCGCCTGGGTGCTTACGGTCATGAACTCGGGCGATACCCAGCGGGCCCACGCCAGCACGGCGAGCAGCAGAATCGCCAATCCCCATGGCGGCGAGCTTCTCACGGCGGCGTGATCAACCGAGGGAGCGGCCTTGGACGCGTTCGAGCGGTCGAGCGCGACCGCGAGGAGGATGCACCCGCCGTGGATGGCTTGCTCCCACGAAGCGATGCCCGCGCCGTTGCCCGCGGCGGATCCCTCGGGCGAGAACGCTCGGGGCACGTAGATCAGCGCGGGACGGACAAGCCCAAGCAGCGCCGCCGCCGCCGCGACGCCCACGAGCGACCCACGCCCTCCCGAGATCGAGACCCCGCCCACAACGATCGCCGTCACCGCCGCAAGCTCAAGACCGACGCCGAGTCCGGATTCGACCACCGAGAGCTGCGGCACGCTGAAGACCACTGCGACACCGACCAAAGCCCCCGACATCGCAAACGCGGCAAGCTTGACGAGCTTGGTGTTCACGCGGGCGAACCGCGCCGCCAGCGGTGAATCCCCGGTCGCGTACAGGTGAACGCCAAGCCGCGTGCGCCGCGTCAGCCTCCACCCCGCGAAGACCACCGCTGCCGCCACCCACGCCGAGGTCGGCAGGTTCCCGATCGAGCCCGTGCCCAGCACGCGAAGCCCCGGCGGAAGATCCGTCACCCACTCTCCGCTCAGGATCTGCTCCGTCACCCCGCGAAGGACCGACATCGTGCCCAGCGTCGCGACGATCGACGGGATCCGCCCGTACACCGTGAGTACGCCGTTGATCCCGCCGGCCAGAGCCCCGGCCGCGATCACCAGTCCCACGGACGGAACGACCGGCCAGCCCGCGTGACTCGGCGACGCCAGAACCGCGAGCAGCGCCGCGAGCGTGCCGTAGAGCGATCCCACGGAGATGTCGATCTCCCCCGCCAGCACCACCAACCCCAAGCCGATCGCGATGATCACGATCGGCGCGATCGAGGAAAGAAAGCCCGTCAGGCTTGCCAGCGAGAAGAACGCCGGGTTGAGAAGCCCGATCCCCAAGACCACCAGCACGAACGCCGCGCAAAGCGATTTCGTCCGTCCGGGAACCCGCCACGTGCTCGAAGAAAGCCGTGAATCCTTCACGCGGACCACTGTACCGCAAAGCGCGCCGGTCGGACGTTCCCATGCGGGCGATCGGCCGCTACTTCTTGCCGGACTTCTTGCTCACCTTGCCGGCGCCGGACTTTCCCTGCGCCTTGGTGTGCGAGGGCTCCACGCGGCTGCCGCTGGGCTTGGCAGCGCGGTCGGACCGCTGCTTCTGGCCCTTGGAGCCGGAAAGGTCGTTGCGTCCCGGTCCGGATCCTCGCTGTACTGCCATGTGAATCGCTCCAGTGGGAGTTCCGCGATAGCGACGGCATCCCGTGGAGCGTAGGGACGCCGGTACGGGAAACCGCGACGCCTTCGGGTTTGGTCCCGGGATGGCGCATATCCTTGCTTTGAATGGACTTAAAGACGCAGACCGCCGCAAAGCCCGGCTCCGCGCCAGCGGTGGTGTTGTCGGTCGTGGTCCCGATGTACAACGAGGTCTTCCGCATCGGTCCCACGCTGGCGGACCTCACCTCGACACTCGAACGTGGCTCCATTCCCGCCGAGATCATCCTGGTCGACGACGGGTCGCCGGACCTCACGGTGAGTGCCGTGACGCCCGCGCTGACGGAAGTTCCCACGGGCAACCTCAAGCGGGTGGCACTTGTTCGCCATCCGGTCAATCGCGGCAAGGGCGCGGCGGTGCGCACGGGGCTTGAAGCCGCGAGCGGGGCGTGGATCCTCATGATGGATGCCGATAACGCGGCCCGCGTGCGCGAGGTCGAGCGTTTGTGGCCGCGGACGAACGACCCGTCGGTGGTCATGGTCTGCGGGTCACGGAACACCAGCGACGCGCAGGTGCAGACGCGGCTCTTCCGGAAGTTCGCGGGCGGCATTTTCCGGCTGGCCCTCGGGATGCTCGGACTGAACCTGCTCCGCGACACGCAATGCGGGTTCAAGCTGTATCGCGCCGACGCCGCCCGCGCCGTGGTCGCTCTCGGCCGCGAGGACCGGTTCGCGTTCGATCTCGAGCACCTGCTGCTCGCAAGCCGACTGGGCAAGCTTTCCGAGGTCGGCATCGCGTGGGAGCACAAGGACGGGGGAACCGTGCATCCCATCCGCGACGGACTGAAGATGCTCAGGGAAGCGGCGCGGATCCGCTTGCGTTTCCTGCGCGACGGTCGCGCCGAACGCGTGCTCGCCGCGTCGCAGGTCGAGTTGAAGCCCGAGGGCGCGTCGCGGACGGATCGCGGAGCGACCGTGTCTGGTACCCTCCGCGGATGATGAACGCGAGAGATCGTTTCCGAGCCAACGTGCTCCCGTGGGTCCTGGGTCTGGTCGTTGCCGCCGTCGCGTCGTACTTCGCGTTCCGGGCGTTCCGCGGCTTACCGACGGAAGCCAACCCTGGCAAGGGCGACTTCGAGCATTTCTATCACGCGGCCCGGGCGATGATGCTCGGGCAGGACATTTACGCGTCGCACACGCGGGGGTACATCTATCCGCCGCTTCTGGCGATGCTGCTGCGCCCGCTGGCAGGGTTCGACCTGCGTCCGGCCCAGCTTGCGTGGGCGGGGGTCAATCTCCTGATGGTGGCGGGCACGGTGATGCTCTCGCTCCAGATCGCGGTCAAGCGGCTTGGGATTCCCCGCGAGAAGCTCACGTTCATCGGCATCGCCGCCGTGGCGTTGATCCTCGGTTTTGAGCCGATCCGGCAGGAGATCGAGGAGGGCCAGACCGACACGATCGTGGCTTTGTGTCTGGTCGGCGCGCTCGCGGCGCTCGATCGCAAGCCGCTGCTTGCGGGCGTGCTCATCGGGCTCGGCGCCAACATCAAGTATCAGGCGCTGGTGGTCGTTCCTTATCTGCTGATCCGGCGCCGCTGGGCGGCCGCGGCTTCGACCGCGGTCTCGACCGCCGCTTTCGCCTTGATCCCCGCGATCGTCGTCGGATGGAAGACGAATCTGCAGTACCTGGGCATCGCGTTTGGCGGGATTGCCAAGCTTCTGGGCGTCGCTCCGGAAGGGCCGATTGTCAAGACGCACGACATCCGCTGGGAGAAGAGCATCTCTATCACAAGCGGGATCGCCAAGACCCTCGGGCCCGAGACGGCCGACCGGGTGGTTCTGGGTCTGGCGGTGTGCATCGCGGGGCTGACGCTCGCGGCGGCGTGGTGGATCTACCGGCGTCGCGGGCTTGCGCTCTTTCAGGCACGCGGCGGCGAGCGGGAGACGGAGAGCCTCACGGCCCGCGTGGTGACGCTGGAATGGTCGGGGCTGCTGGTCGCGGTGCTCGCGTTTGGCCCGCAGACGCTGATTCGGCACATGTACATCCTGCTTCCGATGTTCGTCTGGACGGCGGCGGTCCTTCTCGTGCCCCGGCGCGGGGTGTTCCGCGGCGTTCTCGCGGCGGGCGTGCTGGCTCTGATCGCCGGCATGCTTCTGCCGCCGGGAAACGTGAAGTCGTTCGAGCCGGCGCTCAACACGTGGCGGTCCATCGGCGGGACGGGGTGGTGCCTGGTTGCGATGTACCTCTGCCTGCTCTGGACGGGCTTGGAGTACGCGAGAGCGGCCGAGGAACGACGCGAGCTTCTCGACCCGCCGCCGGGCTGGGACCCCGCCGGGCCAAAGAACGCCGAGGTCGCTCGCTGACCGGATTCAAGCGACGCCTGGGGATCACATCGCTCGGGATGGGCGGAAGTGCCGCCTGTTCACACTCCGGCGCGTTCGACACGCTGCGTCAGACGCTGCAAAAGCTCGGCGAGTGTGAGGCACGCGAGCTCCTCGGGCAGTTCCGCTTTGGGCCGCTCGCCCGCGATGAGCTGAAGCTCGACGCGGCGGTAGGCCGTCAGGACCGTCGAGTGATTCTCGCGGCCGAGTGAACGGGCGATCTCGGGGAAGCTGCAGGTGGTGAGCCTCCGGGCGACGTGCACCGTCATCTCGCGAGCGAGCACGACCGTCTTGTGCCGACCCTTGCCGTGCAGGTCCGCCACCTCGACGCCCAGCGCGGAGCAGATCTCCGCGGCGATCAGGGCGAGGGGGATCGGTCGGCGGATCCGCCCCGCGGCCCCGGGGAGGGAGCTTGGTTCACCCAGACCCAGCGAACGTCGCACCGCGACCAGCCCGATCCGCCCGTCGGGGATCAGTTCCGGCATGACCAGCCGGAGTGCTTCCACCTGCGTGATCAGGCCCTCGAGGTCGCGCACCGACCCGCCGGAAGCCGCCGCGCGTTCGGCGAGCAGGGTGGCCGCCGCGGGTTCGAGCATCAGGCCGCGACGCACGGCGATCTGGTTGGCGATGGCGATGCGGAGCTGGAGTTCGGGAAGTTCGATCTTGACCACGCCGCCCGCGGCGAACCGAGAGACAAGCTGCTGCGAGAGCTTGCGGATGTCGCGTGGCGGCTCATCGGACGCGAGCAAGATGCGGGCGCCGGTCGTGCCGACGGCGTCGAAGGTGTGGAGAAGCTCGCGCTGGGTGGCTTCCTTGTTGGAGAGGAAGTGCACATCGTCGATGCAGAGGAGGTGCACGCGGCGGAAGTGCTTGCGGAAAGCTTCGAGGGACCCGCTCTTGACGGCGGTGATGAACTCGTTGGTGAAGGACTCACCGGTGATGACTCGGACGACCGCGCCGGGGTTGCGCTCCCGGAAGAGGTGCGCGGCGGCGTGCAGTAGGTGCGTCTTGCCCACGCCGCACGGGCCGTGGATGAAGAGCGGGCCATGCAGACGGTCCGCGTCCGGCGTGTCGAGCGTTTCTTCGGCAAGCCGCCGGGCCGCGGCGAGCGCGAGCCGGTTGCTCGTGCCCGCGAGGAAGTCCTCGAAGCGACGCCGAGGGGTTTCAGGGCGCTTCGCCGCGGGCGCGGGCCTCTGGACCGGGAGATCGGTCACCGGCGAGGCGACCGGAGGCGGAGTTTGTGTTCCGCCGAAGGCGCCGGTATCGACGTTGATGCGAAGCTCGACCGGAACCGCGTCCGCCGACCTTCCGTGCGTCTCGCGGCCTTGCGCCGCAAGTCCATCTGCGAGCTCCGCCGCCGCCGCGCGCCGGAGTGAGTCACCAAACCGCCGACCGACCACGTCGGCGATGAAGCCCGACGCGACCGTGACGTCGAGCGTCGTGCCCGAGAGCGAGACCCGCGCCTGGCGATCAAAGTACCGATGCACTCGATCGCGGCCGACCTCCGCCGAAAGCCGGTCAAGCACGCGGGTTCCCGCATCCTGGTGCCGCGCCGACGCACGCTCGCCGGCGAGCAGCGCCGAAGCCGAAGGCGTGTGACGCTCCTGGGTCGAGCCGGAATCGGTGAGGTCAAGAGGCGTGTTCACGAGGAGGCGAGCTCCCACCGAAAGCGCGGGACGGCCCGCGCGAGTGTCGTGAGTTGGAACGCCGTCAGTGGCACGCTGGCCTTCGCGCCGGCCGCCCCGGACCATGGCACATCCACCCCGCGCTCGCGGGAGGGTTGTGTCGATGTCGTGGCGGGCCGGAAGACGCTCGGGCCGTTGGTCCATCCTTGACCAGTCGCGGCAGTCATCGCCGCAAGAACACAAACGTAGTTGGGGCGCGCGGCGGGAGCAATCCCCACGTGTGGCCGTCACCATGTCCACGCATCGCCAAGTCCGCGGTTTCTCGCGTCTTTACGTGATGCAAAAAAACTTATCCACAATCAGAGGCACCGTCTGGACACGCTGTGGATAACTCACTGTCGCTTGCGCGTAAATCGATTCAAGATCACCGCTTGCGTGCGCATCGACGTTCGCTTGCGCCGCCGCGCTTGACACGCGCGCTTCGGAGTTGTCACCTCGCGGAGGCCGCGCGGACGGGTTTCACAAGGGCCGCACGCTCGCCGAACGGTCGGAACCCCGCACGCTGGTAAATGCGCACGGCCGGCGTGTTGGAACGGTCGACCGCGCACGTCAGGTGTTCGTAGGTCGATCGGGTGATCGAGCGGAGCGCCACATCCAGCAGCTTCGCGCCCACACCCATCCCTCGCAAAGCGGGGGTCAGGCCGAGGTAGACGAGCTCCACGCTTCGAAGCTCCTCCGACTTGGCGAGAAGCATGCATCCCTCAGGGATGTCGTTCTTGAGAACGATGAACCAGAACGCCGGATCGAACTGTCCGACCGCCTGGTGCGAGTCCAGGACGTCCCGCGTGTCGCGCAGGCCGCAGAGCGCGGGGCAGTCGAGCGTCCCCTCGTACGTCCTGTCGAGGAGGTCGCAGAGCATCGGGATGCTGCCGTCGAGCCCGCCGGGGAACGTGGAGAGCGGGCGCACCGCGACACCTGCGGGCCAGGTCGGCACCGGTGGCTGACGACCGAGGATCCCGCTCTGGCGTCCGATGGGACGGCGGAGGTACGTGAGGTCGCCGACCTGGATGAATCCGGCGGCGCGGAGGGCATTGACGCTCCAGCGTTCTTCGGGCTCGGGCAGGGCTTGCAGAACCGCGACACGGTCGGCGAGATGGTGCGCGGCGTGGGCTTCGGCGGCGGCGATGCAAGCCGCGCGGTCCTGAAGTGCTTGCTGGTCGCCACCGGGGTCGCCCTGTGGGAAAGGCTCGGAGATGAAGAGAGCCGCCGTGCGGCCCGACGAAGGCGCGAGCAGGCACACCTGCCGGATCTGGCCGTTGCTCTCAGCGGCGAACATCAGGGAGAGGTCGATCCGACCGGCTCGGGCGTTCTCGACGAGGCGAGAAGCGGCGGCGTCGGGATCGGTCTGGGAGGCTCCGACCAGCCGCTTCGCCGCCTCGAAGGTTCGATCGGGTGGGACGCGACCCACCGTGACGTCCTGGTTGGTAGAGGTCTGTACGGATCGGTTTGGGCCCGCGGCGGCCCCGCTCGCGTCGGATTGAGGGCGGAGGGGGGCGTTGGGTTGGGAAGGGAGTTGCCCGTGAGGGCGGGAATGTGGAACAGATTGGTCCACGGGTGCGGATCTCTTTCGCCGATTCGGATTCGGCGTTTGACGGCGGGCGGGGATGTTGTAGACTAGGGGCCCTTCGGGTTCCAAGGAGTCGGCATGTCCAATCGTCCGGTGGTTCAGAAGTTTGTGGCGGCGCTCGCTCTGGGTGTGGCCGGTCTCTCGCTGTCCATCCCCCAGGCTTCGGCCCGCTTCGCGCCCGAGCCCGACCCGATTCCGCGCCGCTGGCAGCTTGATCTCAAGCCCGGGCCTCTGCGTCTGGCCCGAGTGGCGAACCGCGACGGCACCACGCAGACCTATGTGTACATGACGTACCGCGCGACGAACAAGACGGGCGAGGATGTGCTCTTTGCTCCCAGCTTCGAGCTGGCCGACGGCGAGGGGAACGTGCTCCGGTCCGGCCGTGGCGTGCCGCTGGATGTGGCTTCCAAGATCCAGAGCGACCTCAATAACCCGTTCCTCGAGGACCAGATCTCGGTCCTTGGGATGATGCTCCAGGGCGACGAGAACGCGAAGGACGGGATCGTCGTGTGGCCGCTTGCGAACCTGACGGCGAGCGAGCTGACGGTCTACGCGGCTGGCTTCAGCGGCGAAGTGGCCCAGGTCGAGATCAAGGACCCCAAGTCAGGTGCTTTGGTGAAAGAGCCGATGTACAAGACGTTCATGGCCCGGTACAAGACCGGCGGCGACATGAGCAACCGGGGTTCCGAGCCGTTTGAGCCCTATGAGACGACTTGGATCATGCGATAAGGCACGATCGGTCTTTGATCGGGTCATTCCTCCGACGTGCTGGAGGGTGGACGGGCCCGAGGTTCAGCACTATTGTTCAGGCCCGGCTTTGGGCGGCGTGCCCAGGCGGGGTGGTTCCGACGAGTTTCACGCGGTGGTCGCTTCCGACCGACGCCTTTTGATCGAGGATCGTTGTCATGGCACATAAAAAGGGTCAGGGTTCGACCAAGAACGGGCGCGACTCCAATCCGCAGTACCGCGGGATCAAGCTCTTCGGCGGCGAAGTCGCTCAGCCCGGCTCGATCATCGTGCGCCAGGTCGGCACGCCGTTCGAAGCCGGCTTCAACGTTCAGATGGGTAAGGACTGCACGCTTTTCAGCGTCGGTTCCGGGACGGTCATGTTCCGCGGCCGCAAGGTGCACGTCGTCCCGACGGACGAGAAGGCTCCCTGCCCGGTGTGGCTCAAGAACTGAGAGATCGTCTCTGACTGAAAATTGAAGGACCGTGCTCTTATCGAGCGCGGTCTTTTTCGTTGTCGCTGGGTTGTTCGGGGCGCGGTGAGGGGTGTGGGGAGGGAGGGTTGTCGTTACCGGCTTCTGTCGGGCGGCTGTAGACGTGTTTGGTCTCGTCGAAGTCCTTGAGCTTCCATTTGAGCTTGGGCCAGTCGTTGTAGAGTCCGCTCGAGAGCTGGTCGGCGAGGTCGCGCTCGTGCTTGGGGAGCTTGGCGACTTCTGCGTGAAGGCGTTTGTGTTCGTCAAGATGCCAACCGATGAGCCGGACCGCGATCTGCTGCTGAGAATCGGGGTTCTGGATTCGCTCAAGGTAGGGGAGAACATCGGTTCCGAAACCTGCCAAGCCTCCGATCGCGGTCTGGCCATCGCCGCGGATGTCGTTGTCCTTGAGGTGGTTGATCAGGACGGGCGCGGCGGCGGGGAGCAGAGCGGAGATTTTCGCTCGTCCTGCGATATAGGCGCAGAGGAGCTTCTTCTGCCAGTCGCCATCCTTGAGGCCCTTTTCGAGCTGCGGGCGGACTTCTTGAGCGTGCTCAATGAGAAAGCGAGCGGCTTCGTTGGCGTTGCCGACCGGGGCGATGAAGCGTTCGTTCATCGGCCTCAGCGTGTCGATCGGGATCGCATCGTCGGAGAGGCCTTCGAAGCAGACCTCAATGAGCCGCTTGCCGGGCTTCTTCTCATCATGGCAGAGCATCGTCATCGCGAGCTGGCGGCGCTGGTAGGACGGGCTGTCGAGGGCCTGTTCGAGCGCTTTGCGGTCGTCCGGGTCGCTCGCATCGAGCGAGTAGAAGAGAGCCTTGGTGACGCGGGACTTGTCGGAAGACCCAAGGTCTTCGATGGCGGCGGCGCGTTGTTCCGGATCCGGGGCGGCAGGCGTGTCGAGGAGCACCATCGAGGAGACCAGGGCGAGCGTAACGAGCATGAGGACCTCCGTTTCCGGTGGCGGATGATACCGGGAGGCGTGTGCGGCGTGTGCGTGAGCTAGGATCGCTCATGGACATCAACGCGCGGATCGCTCAGTTCGAGAACATGGTGCAGCCTGGGGCGGATCCGGACAATGACATGGCTTGGTTCAGCCTCGGCGGGGCCTATGCGCAAGCCGGGCGGCATTCGGACGCGGCGGTGGCGTACGAGAAGTGCTACACGATCAACCCGGCGATGAGCAAAGCGTACCAACTCGCTGGAAAGTCGCTGATCGAAGCCGGTCAGGTCGAGCGCGCGAAGGTGGTCCTGACCGAGGGGTATAAGACCGCGGCGGCCAAGGGCGACTTCATGCCCAAGAAGGCGATGGGGGAGTTGCTCACATCGATCGGGGCGCCCGTGCCGGTGATCGAAGAGAAGAAGACCGAAGCGGCGACCGGCGGATCGTTCGTCTGCAAGCGGACGGGGAAAGCCGGGACCAAACTCGCCAAGCCGCCGATGCGCGGCCCGATCGGGGCTTGGATCTTCGAGAACATCTCGTCCGAGACGTGGAACGACTGGATCCGCCAGGGCACGAAGGTCATCAACGAGATGCGGCTTGACCTTTCGCGCGAGGATCACGCGGCGACGTACGACCAGCACATGCACGAGTACCTTGGAATCGACGATGAGGTGCTGACGGCGATCGGCGTGAAGCAGCACTAACGCTTGCGGTCAACTTGGGCTGAGGATCGCGACGATATCGCGAGCGGCGTGGAGTACTCGGATGACTTCAAGGGTTGTCCCGCGCACGCGATAGACGATGAAGTACGACTTCACCAAGTAGAATCGGAGATCGGGCCGGTCAAGCTCGTGCACGATGTGCCCAAGGGTGGGATTGGAGCCCAGCTTGCGGACAGCTTCGTGGATGCTCTTGAGCACCTTGTCGCTGATCGCGGTGCCGGCGACGGTGTCGAGGTATGAGGCCAGATCGGCAACGTCCTGTTGCGCGGGCGACGAGATGACGGTTCGACGGGTCATCCTGCTTTGCGGGGCTTGCGTGAGCGACGGCGGAGATCCGCGAAGAACCTATCGCTGCTCAGGACGTCGCCGGCATCGGCGGCCTTGACGCCCTCGTCGATTTTGCGACGCAGTGCTTTCAGGGCGGCGCTGCGCTCACGTTCGCGATCCATCAGCAGTCGGACGCCATCCCGGACCACTTCGTCGAGCGATTCGTATCGACCGGATGTGACCGCGTCCGAGGCGAATCGGCCGAGTTGCTCCGGGAGTTGAACCGTGACCTTCTTGCGCGTGGCCATGCTTAAGTGTAGGCTGGCGCGGCTGATACACTGATTCCGCCATGCAGCACTACCACATGTGGTTCAACCTGATCGACTCGCGGCGCGACCTGGAGTTCGCGAAGAACGTCGATGCGTACCTCGGGCACCTGCAGAAGCAGGGGAAGATCGAGGGGTGGCGGCTGACGCGGCGCAAGTTCGGGTTTGGCCCCGACGGGATGGGCGAGTTTCACGCGGAAGTCTGGACGAACGATCTCGCGCAGCTTGACGACGCGTTCAGTTTGGTCGCGACGCGTGCCGGCGAGGTCGAGGGCCTGCATCGGCCGGTGTATTCGATGGTGAAGGACTTCAAATCCGCGCTGTACCGCGACTTTCCGGACCCCGAGCGGGTGAGGTGAGTCGAGCCCGCCTCAGGGGAGGAACGTGTAGTCGTCGGTGGTGTTGACGATTCCCGGCGGGACGTAGAGGCGCATCCGGGCGTGGAAGTCGCAGAAGAGCATGTTGGCTTCCACCTTGTTCTTGTCGGTCCAGCGTGAGCCGCGGTCGCCGCCCTGCTGGTAGTTGTAGATCGGGTGGGTCGCGACCATCCAGGTCTTGCTGGGTCGCGAGAGGAACGGCATGCGTCCGCCGCCGAGCGGGACGAGCGTGGCGGCTTTCTCGCCGTCGAGAGCGTGGTCGTTGAGCGTGTACGAAGCTCCGACGAAGTCGTAGAACGAGTCGGTCCGCTCAAGGCCCGGGATCGGCAGGCCTGTGATCTCCGCGCCGGTGTCGATGGGCGAACGCCACTCGGGAAGCTCGACGACGACGTCATCGCTGTCGGGCTGGACGACGCGGTCAACGAGGTACTTGTTGAGGGGGCGGCGTTCGGCACCGATCTCGTTGATCCCGTAGAAGGGGACCTGGCCCTTCTTGCCGCCGAAGAGCGCGCCGATGACGGACTCGCCGCCCTCGGGGAGCGGGCCCTTGGCCTGCGGCAAGCGGTTGTCGAAGTCCGACTGGTACAGCGAGATCGCGACGCCGATCTGCTGAAGGCGTCCGAGACACGCGGTGGACTTGCCGGAGAGGCGAGCCCGGCCCAGCGTGGGCAGCAGGAGGCCGATGAGCAGCGCGATGATCGCGATGACGACGAGGAGCTCGATGAGGGTGAAAGCCCGTGCACGCATTCGAATTGGGCCCTTGGTTATACGGACTTGGTTTAGGCGGACTTGCGACGGGTGGCGACCGGCTTCTTCTTCTCGAACCGCTTGCGGACCGCTTCGCGGGCTTTGTTCTCGGCAATCGCGAGTTGGACGGCATCCTTGACCGCGCGATCCATGGATGCGCCAGCCGGATCCCGATCAGTTTCCTTTGTCCGTTCCTTCATCCGCGATCTCCGTCAAGCGGGCCCAAAGGGCTCTTTTCAGCACCCGAGCGTCACCACCCTCGGTCTTTCGGCCGACCAACATGGGCCCACGACCGCTCGAATTATCGTAGACGCGCCACCGAGACGCAAGCGGAATGTACAGACGGATCAGATTGCGAGCGGAACGGGCGAACCGCCGGCGTACGACGTTGTCGGGGACGAAATGACCTCCGTTCCGGACTCGCGTCTTGATTCTCGCGATGGAGATCTCCGGGGAATGGACCCACGAGTAGACGAGATGGACCGTGTATCCGCCCTGTGAGAGCTTGGAGAGAAAGGGAGCGAACGACCGGCTCGCGAGCGTGGACTCAAAGGCGAAGCTCTCCTTCGCGTCCGCGAGCTGGTGCAGCCGGGTGAGCATCATGCGTCCAGCCGCGAGCGCGACCTTGTCCGGCTCGGTGCCGCCGAGTCCTTGCGCGATCACATCGGCGTTCACGAACTGCATCGGCACGCCGAGGGACGCGATCACCGCGCGTGAAATGGTTGTCTTTCCGGCTCCGTTTGGCCCCCCGATCACCACGACAGTCGGTCGGACGGTCGGTCGGATTGATCTCGCCATAGACCGGAGTCTAGCTGCTGAGCGGATTCTTGAAGTGCAGGTCCTGGATGGGCGCGACGGCTTCGAGGATCTTGGCGAGGATCATCGAGGGTGAGCCGATGCAGGGGACGTCGACGACGATGTCCTTGGGGTAGTAGTCAAGCACGGGGAAGGTGTCGCGCTCGTAGACGTCCCAGCGGCGGCGGATGACGTCGATCTTGGCGTCATCGGGCCTGTTTTCCCGCATCGCGCGTTTGGCGAGGCGCTGGATCATGTCGTCCTTGTTGTCGCAGCGGAGGTGGACGATCTTGAGCACGTTGATGTGCTTGTGCATCAGCTTGGCCTGCGCGACGTTTCGCGGGAGGCCGTCGAGGATGAGGAGGTCCTGCTCGGGCTTGTAGAGGCGGAGGATGGTGTAGGCGTGGATGGTCTGGGACCAGAGCTTGATGACGATGTCGTCGGGGACGAGCTCGCCGCGGGACATGTACTGATGGAAGATGCGACCGACCTCGGAGGTGATGTCGATGTTGCGGAACATCTCTCCCGTGGACATGTGGAAGAACCCCGGGATCTGCGCGAGGATCTTGCCCTGAGTCCCCTTGCCCGCGCCGGGAGCGCCGAAGAGCAGGATGGTCTGATATCGGTCGGACATCGCGGAACTCCGTCGGGTGAAAGAGTGAGGGGGCAGTGTACCCGGGTCCGTGGCGGCGGGCGAAACGTTACCGTCCCGGGTTCCCCTAGCATCCGCCCGCCATGCCTCAGCTTGAACTCATCGCCGCGACGGCTTTCGGACTTGAAGCGGTGGTGGTGCGCGAGCTCGAAAACCTCGGATATGCGCCCACCGTGCTCTCGACGGGTCGGGTTTTGTTCAGAGGAGAGCTGGCCGCGATATGCCGGGCGAACATGTGGCTCAGGGCCGCCGATCGGGTGCTGATCCGTGTGGGGACGTTCCCGGCGACCGATTTCGGGCAGCTTTTCGACGGGGTGCGGGCGTTGCCATGGGAAGAGTGGGTCGCGAAGGACGCGGCTTTCCCGGTGACTGGGCGGAGCGTCAAGAGCCAGCTTTCCAGCGTGCCGGCGTGCCAGAAGATCGTCAAGAAAGCGATCGTGGAGCGGCTGAAAGCAGCGCACGGCGTCGAGGAGCTTCCCGAATCGGCGCACCGGGTCGCGATCGAAATCTCGATGCTCGGGGATGTCGCGACGCTCACGATCGACACATCGGGCGACGGGTTGCACAAGCGCGGGTACCGGCAACTGATCGGCGAAGCTCAGCTGAAGGAGACGCTTGCGGCGGGGCTGGTGTTGCTCTCGGTGTGGCGGCCGAACCGTCCGCTTGTGGATCCGTTCTGCGGGTCGGGGACGATTCCGATCGAAGCGGCGCTCATCGGGCGGAACATCGCGCCGGGGCTTTATCGCACGTTCGACGCCGTGGAGTGGGGGATCATTCCTGACGAGGTGTGGGACACGGCGGATGAGGAAGCCAAGGACCTGGCGGTGGGCAAGCTCGCGTATCCGATCCATGGGTATGACATCAGCGAGGATGCGCTTTCGCTGGCGCGGCACCACGCCAAGCGGGCCGGCGTGGCGGACGTTGTCCGGTTCTCGCAGCGGGATTTCAAGGACCTCACGAGCAAGCTTGAGTATGGGTGCATCATCACGAACCCGCCGTACGGCGAGCGGATCGGACGCGGACGTGAGCTTGAGGATCTGTATCGCGGGTTTCCCCACGTGCTTCGGCATCTGCCCACGTGGTCGACGCACGTGCTGACGTCGTGGGACGATCTTGAGGCGTTGGTGGGGCAGTCGGCGACGCGGCGGCGCAAGCTTTTCAACGCGCAGATCGAGTGCACGTACTACCAGTTCCTGGGGCCCAGGCCGCCGAAGGGGATGAACGCGGGCGAGGAAGCGGTGGTTCCGGCCGAGTCCGCGACGGCGGAGGTTGAGTCCGAAGAGCCTGCGGCCCATGCGGTCGTACCTGTTCACGTCGATCGCCCGGTAGACGCGCCCGCGGGGCCGCAAGCCGGGTTCGGCGGGCTTCGTGCGCGGGACATCAAGGAGATCGACGAGTTTGCGGCGTGCCTGGCGAACAACGCGAGGCACCTGCGCAAGTATCCGTCGCGCGGCATCACGTGCTACCGGGTGTACGAGCGCGACATGCCGGACGTGCCGGTGATCATCGATCGGTACGAGGATGCGGTGCACATCGCGGAGTATGAGCGGGAGCACAGCCGGACCCCGGCCCAGCAGGCGGATTGGCTTGACGCGGTGGCGATGCGCGCGGGGGATGTGCTCGGCGTTGATCGACGCCGCGTGTTCGTGAAGAACAAGCACCGTCAGCGGGGATTGACGCAGCACGAGCGCGTCGCGGATGAACGCAAGACGTTCGTCGTCCACGAAGGCGGGCTTCAGTTCGAGGTGAACCTGTCGGACTATGTCGACACGGGCTTGTTCCTGGATCACCGGCTGACGCGAGGAATGGTGCGAGAGGAAGCCGCGGGCAAGCGGGTGCTCAATCTCTTCTGCTACACGGGCTCGTTTACGGTCTATGCGGCGAGCGGCGGGGCCGAGGCGACGACGAGCGTCGACCTTTCGAACACGTATCTGGAGTGGGCGGGGCGGAATCTGGAACTCAACGGGCTTGAGTGGTGGGGCGAGGATGCGCGGGCCAACGCGGCGGCGGCGCGAGCGGGCCATCGGCTGGTGCGCGGGGACGTCATGGAGTGGCTTCGTGCGCAGCGAACCGTCGGCGAGCGGGGGTCGTACGACCTTGCGATCGTCGACCCGCCGACGTTCAGCAATAGCAAGCGGACGGACGACGTCTTCGATGTGCAGCGCGACCATGCGGAGATGCTGGGGTTGGTCGCCAACCTCCTGTCGCCCAAGGGCGTGGTGTACTTCAGCAACAACAACCGCCGGTTCAAGCTGGACGAAGCGGGGCTGGTTGAAGCGGGGTATTCGGGACGGGAGATCAGCCGGCGGACGGTCCCGCCGGAGTACCGGAATACCCGGATTCACCGGTGCTGGCGGCTGGTGCGTGGCGGGGGAGCCGAGGCGGGCGGGGTTGTCCAAGAGAAGGAAGTCGACTAAGGTTGGCGACGCCGCGGCCGTGGCGAAATTGGCAGACGCGCTAGATTCAGGTTCTAGTGGTAGCAATACCTTGGAGGTTCAAGTCCTCTCGGCCGCACTTTGAAGGATTGAGGAGTCGGATGAGCCGCCCGCGAGGCGGCTTTTTCGTGGGCGGGGCAGGCGTGTTCGTAATTTGATCGGTTGGTGGCGAGATGGGGTCGCGATTGGTATGCTCCGGGCCCTCGGAGGCGTCTCCGAGTATGTCGGGGGTCGGGAGGAAGACTTGGTCCACTGCCGGACCCAAATAGGAGCCTTCCATGGCGAATTCTGAAGCGGACAAGAAAAAACTCATTCTCGCGGTCGTTTTGCTGGTCCTTGCCGGTCTTGTGATCGCGTGGAACCTCGGTCTGTTCTCCGGCGGCTCGTCCACCCCGACGCCGGCTCCCGTGGCGGCTCCGGACGGTGCCCCGCAGGGCGGCGGCGCTCGCTCGGCGAAGTGAGACTGGCACCAGTGTGAGGATCTCGACGTTCCGCGCGGACGGTTTGCGTCCGCGCGGAACGTCGGTTCATTGGGTGACGAGGAACGGCTTTGGGGCTTTTGATCGCCGGCGTTGATGAAGCGGGGTACGGGCCGCTGCTGGGTCCGCTCGCGGTGGGGCTCTCGGTGCTTCGCGTCGAGAGCTGGGCGGAGGGTGCGCCGGCTCCGGACGTGTGGGAGATGTTGCCGCGGTCGGTTGCACGGGGGATCAAGGGTGCGGGTGCGCGGATCGTGATCGCGGATTCGAAGGAGCTCAAGCTTCCGAATTCGGCGGTGAGGCGGCATCCGCTGACGCATCTTGAGCGGGGCGTGCTGACCTGGCTTGCGGTGTGCGGTCATCGCCCTGTGGATGATGTCGGGCTGCTGGAAGCGCTGGGCGCCGAGTGGCCGGCGCGGGAGTGGTACGGCGGCTTGCCGCTTGCCAGTCCGGTGGCGTGGACGGCTTCGGAGATCGGCATCGCGGCCAACCCGCTGGGTGAGGAGATGGGCCGAGCTGGGCTTACGTTGGCCGCTCTCGCGTGCCGGGTGATGGGCGAGGAGGAGTTCAACGCGATCGCTCGGGACGGCGGGGGCAAGGGCGCGACGACGATCGCCGCGGTGAGGGGACACTTTCGGACGGTGATGAATCTCGCGGCGTCGTGGCCGGATGACGGCCTCCGGTTCGTGTGCGACCGTCTTGGCGGGCGGATGCAGTATGCGGACATCGTGGCTGACTTTGCGGGTGTGAGCGTCGCCGATGTGCGGGTCGTCGAAGAGACGCCGGATCGGAGCCGGTACTTCGTGCCGGTGGGCGGGAGGTCGATCGGGGTGGTCTTCCAGGTCGGATCCGAGCGGGTGCACCTGCCGATCGCGCTGGCTTCGATGACGGCCAAGTATGTGCGAGAGCTGGCGATGGTCCGGTTCAACCGGTACTGGAGCGGGCGGATGGCGGGGCTTCGTCCGACGGCGGGATACTGGCAGGATGCCAAGCGATGGCTGAAGGACGCGGGCGGCGTGCTGGACCCGCAGGAGCGGCGAGCGCTCATCCGGATCGCTTGAATCGGGCTCTTGGCGCGGGTGAGGGGTGTCGTACACTTCACGGATGCACGACCCTGTGGCCACACGCATGCTTGATCTGGCGGCCCGGCACGCGTGGCGCGGGTTCGGGGATGTCGAGCCCAATCCGATGGTCGGTGCGGTCATCGCGCGCGAGACGGGCGGGGGTGCGGAGGTCGTGGGCGTCGGCCACCATCGCGTGTTCGGCGGGCTTCATGCCGAACGCGAAGCGATCCTGAACGCGGCGAGTCGCGGCGTGGTCGATCTGCGCGGCCTCACGATGTATGTGACGCTCGAGCCGTGCTCGCACCACGGCAAGCAACCGCCCTGCATCGACGCCATACGGGCTTCGGGGATCTCTCGCGTCGTGATCGCGTGCGCCGATCCGAATCCGGAGGCGGCCGGGGGTGCGAAGGCGCTTCGGGAAGCTGGGATTAGGGTCGATTTCTGTGAGAACCGGGCGGCGACGGCGGTGACCTCGCCGTTTCTCAAGCGGATCCGCACTGGGCTTCCGTGGGTCGTCGCGAAGTGGGCGCAGACCGTCGATGGACGCGTGGCGACGCGGACGGGCGAGAGCAAATGGATCAGCGGGGAGCTTGCGCGATCGCGGGTGCACCGGCTTCGGTCGCGGGTGGACGCGATCGTGACGGGGATCGGGACGGTACTGGCTGACGATCCGATGCTGACGGCGCGGCACGTGCCGAGGGTGCGCCGGGTGGCGCGGCGGGTCGTATGCGATACCGATCTGGACATCCCGGTGAACTTCGCGATGGTGCGTTCGGCGGCATCGATCCCGACGACGATCGTGTGCGCGGCGGAATTGGCGACGGCTTCGATCACGTCGGCCAAGCGTGAAGCTCTGCTGGCGTGCGGCGTGGATGTTCTGGGGGTGCGGGCTTCGGCGACGGGGGTGGACCTGGAAGGGATGCTGCGAGCGCTCGTGGAGCGTCACGGCGTGTCGACCGTGATGGTCGAAGCCGGGCCTTCGATTCTGGGGTCGTTCCTGGATCACGACCTGATCGACGAAGCCGTGGTCTACATCGCGCCGCTGATGCTGGGCGATGAACAGGCGAAGTCGGCGGCGGCGGGGCGGGTCGCGCCGACGCTTTCAGCGGGCAGGCGGTTTGATCTGCTCCGCGTTCGGGCGCTGGGGAACGATGTGGAGCTGATTTACCGGCGTCCGCTCCGGGCCTGAGTCGCGGGGCCGGCGGTTTTCTCGCGAGACTGGGCGAAGAACGCACAGGATTGGTCCAGACCGCCGGGTCGTGAGCGCTGTGCCCACAGGCGGCGGTGTTCCTGCACGATGTCGTCGTGCCACGCGAGGAACTCGTTCCGCGAGATGGGCCGCGCGGCGGGCTCGAGCCTGCGGCACCACCCTCGCGTCGCGGCGTAGCCGGCGAGGTCGAGGGTGTGAATGATCTCCTCGGCGATGAGGGGCGGGAGGTGCGGCATGAAGTCGGCTTCAAACTCGGCGGTGAGCTTGAGGATGCGTTCGTGTGTGCTGTACCACTGCCATTCCGAGCCGATCTCGCGCTGTTCGTCGATCTCCTTGAAGAGGTCGCTCATGAGCGCGGACTGGTTGCGGAGGACGGGCGGCTCGCCGGGCTTGGGCGCACGCGACAGGGGCAGGCACACGCGGCGAAGGTCGAGGTCGGCGTCGCCGAGGCGCTCGAGCCAGTTGCCCACGCTCGCGGCGTGAACGGGGGCGCCGAGCGCGTGCACGGCGGCGGCTTGGGCGTCAAAGGTCGTGGCGTCGCCGGTCCAGGCCGCGTGAGCTCCGTGGGCGAGGGCGTGGAGCGAGACGGGCCACTGCTGCCAGTGGCCGGTGTCGCCCCAATCGGTCGTGAGGAAGCCCTTGATGCCGTGCGCGACTCCGGAAGCGGCGCAGGAGGCGAGGTTGCCGTGGCGTTCCGCGGTGCGGCCGGTGATGGAGCGCCAAGACGAGGTGCCGGGACAGAGCCAGGTCTCGCGGCCGGCGGCTTTGAGCTCGGTGCACCAGCGGTCAAAGGGAGCGTCGGGTTCGTAGCCCCACGCGAGCGCGACGAGTTCCTTGGGGATGTCGCCGACGTGCTCAGGGTGCGAGAGGGCGATGTCGGCCCAGAACATGGGCTTTTTGCCGAGCTTGGTGACGATCGCGGCGATCTTGGCGACGAACTCGAGGTAGACGCGGGCGCGGCCGCGTTCGGCGACGGCTTGTTTGCTGCGTCCCCAGCCGATGTCGAAGGTCTCATCGCATCCGACGTTCACGAGGGGTGAGGAGAAGCAGGGCGCAAGCTGCGAGAGGAGGTTCTCGACGAAACGCTCGCTCGCGGGGTCGATCGGGCAGAGGCTGAAAGCTCCCGAGCGAGGCCAGAGGTCGTACATCCAGTCGCCGTGTGTTTCGGCCAGGTCGCGGAACTTGGGGGACTTCATCCACTGGTGGAGGTGGCCGAAGCAGTTCTGGTTGGCGGCGAGCTCGATGCCGTGGGCTTGGCAGAGCGTGTCGAGCGAGCGGATCTCGGCCGGGGTGAGGGGGCTCCATCCCGCCCAGACGTCCTCAGCGCCTTCGTAGGCGAAGGTGTGCTCTGTGTAGAGCTGGAGGTGGTTGATCTTGAGGCTTGCGAGGGTCGTGATGATGCGAGCGAACTCGTCCATCGTGGGGATGCGGCAGCGGGAGACATCGAGCATGACGCCGCGGGTGGCGAAAGCGGGCCAGTCTTCGATCTCGACCGCGGGCAGCTTGTCGCCGAACTGCCGGGCGAGCTGATCGAGCGTCGCGCGGGCGGCGCGTTCGGCGGCGGGTGAAGCGGCTTGGATGCGGACGCCCGAGGGAGCGATCGTCAGGCGGTAGTGCTCGGGGCCTTTGGGTTTGCTGAGGGCATCCACCGCGGGCTCGGAGCGGGGGGCGGAACCGGTGCCGCGTTTGACGCTTCGGGGCGTGGGAATGAGGAGGAGAGGCGAGGTCGCTGGATCGCGGGTGGGGATGGTGGGGGCGGCGGGCGTGTTCGGGGTGGTGGGCTGGGGCATGCGGGCGATGGTACTCCCTCAGAGCGAGCACTCACGGCGGGGCTTGCGCTGTGCAACAATCGGTGGTGACGCAACCAGTCCAGGAACCACCGAGCGGCATCATGATCATCGACAAGCCGTTGGGGCCGACGTCGATGCAGGTCTGCTCGCGGATCCGCTGGCTTTTCAAGCAGGGAGGGGCTCCCAAGCGGCTGAAGGTGGGGCACGGCGGGACGCTTGATCCGCTGGCGACGGGTGTGCTCGTGGTGCTTGTCGGGAGGGCGACGCGGCTTTGCGACAAGGTCATGGTGGGCGAGAAGGAGTACCTCGCGACGATCGACCTGTCGGGAGTGAGCGCGACGGACGACGCGGAGGGGCCGGTGACGGGCGTGGAGGGGTTTGCCGCGCCGACGCGCGGAGCGATCGAAAGCGTGATCCCGCGCTTCATCGGGGATATTCAGCAGGCTCCGCCGGCGTTCTCGGCGGTGCATATCGGCGGCGTGAGGGCGTACGACCTTGCTCGGCGGGGGAAGCTTGATTCAAGCTCGGCGCTGCTTGGCATGAGGTCGGTGCGGATCGAAGCGATCAGGATTGTGTCTTACGAAGCACCTGTGCTGACGCTTCATGTCACGAGCGGGAAGGGCGTGTACATTCGGTCGCTGGCTCGCGATCTGGGTCGGGCGCTGGGCGTGGGTGGATATCTCACCGGGCTTCGGCGGACGAGGGTCGGGAGGTTTGCGATCGAGGAGGCGCGGCCGTTCGCGGCGTTGCCGGATCGGCTTGGCGCGGGTGATCTGCTCACGGCCGAGCTTTCGTGACGGCTAGCGGGGCTGGTTCTTCGCGAGCTTGTCGAGCTCGTCGGTGGTGAGTCGCACACAAGCGATGAAGGGCGGCTTGCCGCGATCCCAGTGGCCGTAGGTGGTGGCGACGATGGTTCCGTCAGCCGCGACTTCGAGCCCGGGATAGGCGCAGTCCCATGCTTTGGTGTTGTCCATGAGCCGGACGATCATCTGGCCGTCGCCGCCGGAGACGAGATCCTGGTAGGTACCGACCCAAAGCATCCAATCTCCTTCGGTTGGGCTTGCTCCGGGTATGGTGGCGGGGTCAGTGTCTCCTGTAATGCTCCCTTTGACCGTGTGGTCGCGGAAGGAGACAAGAAGACGGCCATCTTTGGCGTACCTGAGGGTGTGCTTGTCTCCGGTGAGTGCGAGCGGGAGCTCTTTCGGGGCGGACCACGTGCGGCCCTCATCGTCGCTGAACATGATGTGGGAGCGTTTGCGGCGGGATTCTTCGCGGAGGAGCACTGCGAGCTGCTTGCCGTCGGGGGATCGGATCACGCCGGGCTCGCAGAGAGAGACTTTGTTGCTTGCGAAGATCGGTTCCGGAGCCGCCCAGTTCAGGCCGCCGTCGGTCGAGCGGGTCTGGAAGAGCGTGAAGGTTGGCGTCACCTTCCCGTTCTTGCGGAAAAAGCGGCCGTCATCGTGGAACCACGCGGTGTACTCGCCGGGTTGGCCTGTGCGATCCACAGCGCTCATCACGACGATGCCGCCCCACTCGGTCTCGCCGGGGGGCGTCGCGGAGGCGAGCTCGGACCACGTTGTGCCGTCATCTTCGCTGATCGAGAATCTCGCGGGGAACAAGCCGGTCCAGAGGATGAGCCGCTTGACGCCCTTGGCGTCGACGGTGCGATGGATCGAGGGGCACTCCTTGCTGGTGGCCCATGAGGAGGGCGTCGGGAGGCGATCGCTCCACGTGAGCCCGGCATCGGTGGATCGCTTGAGCACGATCTCGCCGCCGCCGTGGCCCTTGGGATAGACCGCGAGGATGGTCTTTCCGTCTTCGAGCATGACGGTGGAGACGTGGCCGAGGTACTGCTTTGCCTCGCGGTCGACGACGATGGCCCGACCGTCCTGGGCGAGGTCGAGCCGGATCAGCGGAGGAGATGCGGAAGCGGCCAGCATCGCAAGAACCATCATCGGCGTGATCATCCCGGGATGTTACCGGATTCGGCGCGGACCGATCGCGCGGGTTCCTCGAGGCGGCCGATCCACGCGGTGCACTCGGCACCTCCCATGACGGGGAGGATGGTCTGTCCGGTGAGTGCGGCCCGGGCGAGGTAAGGCTTGCACGTGCCGCAGCCGGTGCCGGCGGTGGTGAGATCAGCGATCGCATCGAGCGTGATGGGGTGTCCCGCGTCACGGAGGGTTTGCGCGGCGCGAGCGACGACGGTGAAGGAGACTTCGCGGCAGACGCATCGGGTCACGGCCATCGTTCGGCTCCGCGGTGAAGGTTCACCACTGTTCCCAGTCGGGGATGTAGGGCCAGCCGGGCTGGGATTGCACGGAACCGATGGTGGGCCAGTTGCGGGCCATGTGCTGAGCTTCGCCGCGTTTGCTCTGCACGCTTCCGTCGGCGCGGAAGGAAGCGTTGACGCCGGGCTTTCCGCGCGGGGCGGAGTGGCGGAAGGAAGTCGTGGGGGAGGGGTTCACGGACCAGCGGCCGCCGTCGTAAAGCATGGGCGGATCGAGCAGGCATGAGCTCCGCGGGAGCGAGCCCGGAGCGTTGCTTCCGGGCAGCATGGAGTCGGAAAAGACCAGAAGCTCGGCTGGACGGGCGATCTCGAAGATGCGGCGCCACGGGCGGTGGCCGATGCTCGCGGACCAGCCGGGCGTGCGGCTTGGCGAGAGGTAGTACCCGTTGTAGCCGTAGGTGGTCGTGGGTTCGCGCGAGGCGCCCTGCGGGGCGTAGGTGCCCCACGGCTGGGAGGGACACTCGTAGACGGAGCGTTCGCCGAGGGAAGCGTCCATGTATGGAGCGATGAAGCCCTTGGCGTGGTTGACGGGCCGGTCGGAAGAGCCCTCTTCGCCGAACCAGTAGATCGCGGGACCGTCGTTGGTGTCCTCCGGCGAGGTGTACGCCAGCGGCATCACGCGGTCTTTGGAGTCATTCGCGTACATCGTCCACGCCAGGCCGAGCTGGTGCAGATACGACCCGCAGAGGACCAGGCGAGCGGAGTCGCGAGCCCGGGCGAGCGCGGGCACCAGCAGCGCCAAGAGCACCGAGATCACGCCGATGCAGACGAGGAGCTCGACGAGCGAGAAGGCGCGGCGGGCGGAACTGGGCTTTACGGCGTGCCGGATCACCATTCCTCCCGGCGCACTTCGAGGATGAGTTCGGTTCGGTCGACGGCGGTGACTTTCCCGTCGAGGTTGACGTCCAAACGGCCCGTGCCCTGCTCCCACGCGATCAGGTCTTCCATGCTGACGAGCCCGTCGCTATCCACGTCGTACTGGTACGGGAGCGGGCCGAAAGCAAAGAGCCCCGACGCCCCGATCGTGTAGACGTTGGCGTCGGCGAGCGCGGGCGAGCTTCCCGCGCCCTGGAACTGCTGGCGGATGAACCCCGAGGAAGCGGGCAGGGCGTCGAGGTTGATCGCGGAAAGCCGGATGCACGCGGGGAAGGTCGAGTTGTTGCCGCCGAAGGGAATCGTGCCCACAAACGCGGTCAGCGGGCCAAGGCCGCGAGAGACGGCGGGCTGCACCGTCCAGGCACCGGCATCGAAATACTCGCCCGGATCGCGCCGGCCGTCGTGGTCCAGGTCGGTCCAAGTGTCGACCGCCGAATCCCACACGCGGGCCGCGGAGGCGCCACGGTCTTCGTAAAGCTGCAGCGCGGCGATGGTGCCGGAAAAATCACGCAGGCCGGCGGAAAGCAGAAGCCGAGGAAACGTCCGGCCTGGCTTGGGTGGGAGCACGACTGGAATCGCGTTGGTGCGGTTGCACGCGATCGACCAGATGAGCGCACCCGTGTCGGCGTCGAGCTTCACGAGGTTGGAGTTGTTGAAGGTGCCGGAAACGCCGACAAAGTCGTAGCTTGCGGCGTAGATGGCTGAGCCGGAGACCGACAAGCCGCCGAAGAAGCGTGCATCGGGGTCGATGGTGTTGGTGTAGGTCCAGAGCGGTTCGGGCTCGCAGGTGGCTCTGGCGTCAAAGCACAGGATCGGTGCGGGCACGGGCGGGAACGCGAAGTAGTCGCCGACCCCGCTGATGTAGACGCGGCCGCGTGCGTACGCCGGCGTGTTGCCGGAGGTGCCGCCGATCTCAACCGCCCAGACGAGTTCGCCCGGCTCGTAGGGGTTTCGCGGCGGAAGCTTCGAGGAGATGTTGATGCAGTACAGCTTCCCCGAAACGCCGAGGGGATCCGCATCCGCGATGAAGACCCGGTTGGCGCCCCACAAGTCCTGCGTCACCACCGGTGAGGAGTTGGTCAGGTCGACGCCGAGCGGGCAGCACCAGCGCGGGGAGCCCGTGGAGAGATCGAACGCGCGAACGGTCGTGCCCGTCGCCACGATGACCGTGCTTTCACGTTCGGCGATCGCGGGTGTCGCGTATCCGGAATCGACCGGAAGATCCACCTCAGCTTGCCACTCGACCTTGCCGCTTCGTCGATCGATCGCGAACAGGAACGCCGTCGAGCCGAAGTCGATGGTGCCGACGGCGAACACAAGGTCCCGGGTCACGACCGGGGAGGACTGTCCCAGGAACGCGATGGGCTTGCCGTCGACATCGTTCGACGCGACCCATGCAGGAGACGTGAGCGCGAGGGTCCCGCCGCTTGAGATGGACGAGCGGTCGGAGGTCGAAGCCAGGTGCGTCCAGACCGAGCGCGGGAGCGAAGCGAGCTGTGCGGAAGCGCTCGCGCACAGCGCGAGCGCGGCCGCCGCCGACGTGGGGGCAAGGAGTGGTGACCAAACGGCTCGGCACACTGATCGGCAATCTCTCTTCCACCAGCGGGGCGAATCCGCAGGGGCAACCGATCTCCTCACCCCCACGCCGGGGGGCAGCTGACTCATCTCGCGATGGAGACGCTCGTTCTTCAACGGCGACGCCTCCTCACGCACAGACCGACAACCATGAACGCGGCCGCTCCGGGAGCGGGCACCGCGGTCACATCCGCGAAACCATCGATGTCCGGCGTCCCGGACGCGTTCAGAGCGTTCGTGATCCGCACATAGCTGATCGAACTCAGACCCCACGCCGCAAGATCGATCCCCAGGCCCCCGCCCGAGCCGTCGTACCCCGCGACAACCTGCGCCCGCGTGAGCCCGAAGGGGTCGAAAGTCGGGTCCACGGGCTTGGTGAAGTCCGTCGCGATCGTCCCGACATCCGACCCGAACTCAAGATCAAGCGTGTCGACATACCCGTTGGTCGCGAACCCGCCCTCCGCCGAAAGACCGGTGAGCACCGTCCAGTTCACGCCGTCGGCGGAAAGCTCGATCGTGCCGCCCTCATCGAAAAGCCCGGTCGCACGGCCCTGAGCGTCCGTGATGAAGAACTGATTGCCGAAGATGATGAGGTCGACGCCGAAGGGGTTGGCCGCGTCGTCCGCGACGGCTTCATCGAACGCGACCGTGAGCGAACCGCCCCGGCCGACCGTGACGATGTCCGTCTCCCAGTACGGCGTGTTGAACGGCGTGACCGTGTCCCCGAAGAAATTCACCCGCGTCGGCGAACCCAGCGCGTTGGCGGCGTTGTCATATCCCGCGCCGACCCCATCGCCCGCGATGTAGCTGACCACGCGATCCGCCCACGGATTTGACGCCGAAGCCGCCGACGCCAGCCCGCCCACGGCGACCCAACCCAATGCAAAGCACAAACGCATGCACAAACCCATGCGGCCCAAAGCCGCGACTCCCTGTCCCGTTTCGCGCAGGACAAGCCCCGTCCGTAAGGAAGGACCGGCACGCTCGCGAGGAAAAGTGGGAAATCGCCGAGGGGAACCGGCGACTGAATCCCGCTAGCCCCTTGCCCGAGACCGTCAGTGGTCGCGGGCCCGCGAGGGCACAGGCACGCCGCCGAAGTTCGCTTCGGCGACATTCAGGGCAGGTCTTCCGGCTCTGGGCTCCGCGATTCCGCCTTCCCGACCCCGCACGAGAGTGCGGCGGTCAGTGGCTGGATGACCTTGCGGTCATCCGTGGAATCGCATCAGCACCCAATACGGCGGCGCGTCCGCGGTGGGTTTGGACCCGTGTTTTCCACGGCTCCGTACCACACTTCCCTTTTCAGCCCCGGCAAGACATTCGCGAGCCGGGGCACCTTGAACGAAAGCAGCGTAACCGAGGGGGGCGACCCTGTCAAGGCGGCTCGGGTGGCCCGGGAGGCTTCGGGCTTTGTTCGCAACGTTTCGGAGCTCGCTTGGTATGCTGAGCCGGGTTGACGGATCGAACTCGGGGAAGCAGGCACCGCTGAGCAGCCGGAAAGGGGGAACAGGCCGATGACGCTTCAGGCGAACATGCTCATGTGGCTGGGTGTGACGATTGCCCTGGGGCTCGCGGGCCTCATCACCATCGCGGCCGCGTGGCGTGGCGATCCATCCAAGGGACGTCGGCGTTGCTCGCGGTGCTGGTACGACATGTCTGCGGCCGCGACGCTCGGGTGTCCTGAATGCGGAAAGGTCGGTCGCGATGAGCGAGCGCTCTTCCGAACTCGGCGGTACCGCCGGGGGCTGGTGATCGGCTCGCTGCTGGTGCTGATGGGCGTGTACGTCGGTCTTGCAACGTCGCGCATGGGCGGGAATCGAGAAGCCTGGACCCGCTGGATCCCGACGACGCTCCTCGTCTTCATCGCGCCGGTCGAACGAGCGAAAGTCGGGCATGAACTCGCGCAGGCGGCTTGGTTGCGTTCGCGGTCGATGTGGGTGTGGCAGGAAGCAATCATCGCGCGGCGTGAGATTGCGGCAACCAGTGATGAGGAGATACGTGGCTGGTTGCGTGTCCGAAACGTCTGGCCCGCGGGTGTTTCAATGCCGATCCGACTCAGCCCTGAACGAGACAAGTGGCCGCTTGTCGGCCCCAAGCAGGTCGACCTTCGCTCGACGGATGGACGCGGGATTCACCTTCGATCCGCGATCGACAGCTGGCCCACGCGTTCCATTCACGATCCCCCCCGCGAACCAGACTGGAATGACGACGCGCCTCCTGTAGCGTCGGAGGTCGAGATCCCCGCGATGTCCATCGGTCGGCACGCCTTCGAGTTCGAGATGACGCTCTCAGGCAGCTGGGGAACGAGTCGGACCGTGAAGCACACCATCGACATCGATGTGACGGATCGAGAAGCGGATGTCATGACCGCGGTCACTTCACCCGCCATAGACAAGCTGATCGCCGAGGCCCTCTGGGTCGGGATTTCCGATCGAAACACCGATCCTTGGCTCTTGATCTACTTTGACGATCAGAAAATCTTCGATTCGCTCTATCGTGCGACATACGTCTCGGGCAAACTCCCCGAACCGGTGCTAGCGACCGTCGTCGAAGTTGTCGACGGAGACAAGGTGCTCGCGAGGTTCAGGCTTGAGTGGTGGGGGAGTCGCGGTCTTGATTGGCCGCCGGATCTGAGCACGCTCACCGCCGCAGCGATGGATCCGCAGACGTGCGAGTGGAAGCCGGAGGTGATCGAGCGCCTGTGGGTTCATGTCCGAGGCGATCTCGGACTCGCAGCGCGTTCGGTCGGCCCGTCTTCATACTGGTCGGGCGAGATCCGCATGCCGCTCGTGGAACTGATCGAGAACGTCCGCCGGGAGCAGAAAAAGCGAGACGGCACGTGATTTTCGTTGAATTGAGACTGCGAAAGAGGTAGTATTTGGTCCGACGCCCTCCGCGTCAGAAAGGAGTTCGACCATGTCTGTACGTCACGCCATGAACCTGAACTCCGCCTCGTTCGTCGCCTGAGCCTTTCGCTCGCGACCGACCCGGCGGGCTTCATCCTGCCTCATCACCCAAATTTACAACTGATGTCACTCGCTCAACGCTGATCAAGCGTTCCGGCTCTCGTTTCGCGCCTCGCACGCGGCTTCCCGCGTGCACTCGCCGCCGAAAGACCGGTCGCTCCTCGCGTTGAGCCGGAGGATCCCATGGCCAGACGACGGAACAACGACGTGCGCGATCACTGCGCCCGTCTCGAAGAAGATGACGGGCTCGACCCGAGACTTGATGAACTCCGCGAGCGTGCCGAAGCACGCCGCGAACGGATGGAACGCCCAAGCTATCGCGATGCCCAGCTCGCGAAGGTCGCGGCTCGCGTGATCGAGCGCGACCTGTGCTCGATGGGCCCAGCGATCGCGTGCGGGCTTGGCGTGGTGCACGTGGAGGTGATCGGAGCGGGCTCGCACCTGCGCGTGCGGGTAGCGGCTTCGAATGCTCGCGATCCGGACCGGCTCGTTCGGTGGCTCGCGACGGTGACGAGCGTGCTTCGTGCTTCGCTCGCGCGGGCGCTGGCTCGCAAACGCGTGCCCACGCTCACCTTGATGCTGATTGATGGACTGCAGTCGGATGACCCGCCCATCCGCGCGGATGAAGAAAGACACGAACAAGGACTCGACCGATGAAAAAGATCGACTTCAACCCCGAAACGGATCCGCTCGAGGATCCCATGCTGCCCCGACGCGAACGCCGGGAAGCCAAGCGTCGCCGCATCGGAACGCCCTCCTCCCTCGAGCACGCGCTCCGCGCCGACAGCCGCATTCAGATGTGGCTCGTCGACAGCCTGGACTTCAAAGCCGCCCAGATCCTCACCAAGCTCCAAAGCTTGCCGAGCCTCGCACGAATGGCGGTCATGCCCGATGTTCATCCCTCGGCGGATGTCTGTGTCGGCACCGTCCTCGGCACAGACGAGGTCGTCTATCCCCAAGCCATCGGCGGCGATATCGGCTGCGGCATGTCCACGCTCGCGATGACGGACGTCGCCGTGCCCGGACACGCCGAGCGAGCGGAGATCCTCCGCGAACTGAGCAGGTCGATCGACATCGTGATGCGCCGCCGCGGGCAGGATGCGGCTCCACCGAGGTTCATCGCGCCCGATGCGAGCGACCTCGCCGACGCTTCGCTCCGCAAGCTCGCGAGCGGGGAGGGCGTGACGCAGCTCGGCAGTCTCGGCCGCGGTAACCACTTCGTCGAGGTGCAGCATGATGAAGCGGGCCGCGTGTGGATCATGGTTCATAGCGGCTCGCGGTTCATGGGTCAGGCGATCGCTCGCCACTACACCCGTGAAGCACAGCGGGACGGCGTGCGTGCTTCGCTCACCGGCCTCCGTGCTTCGTCGGTGGCGGGGACAGACTATCTGCACGATCAAGCGTGGGGCGTCGCGTATGCGCGAGCCAATCGGATGCTCCTGCTCGCCGTCGCGGCGAAAGCGGTCGCGAGCGCCCTCGGCGGGCGGCCGGATTGGGCCGGCGTCCTGGACGCTCCGCACAACTTCATCCGCGAGGAGTCGCACGATAGCAAACCGCTGATCGTGCACCGCAAGGGAGCCGCTCCCGCCCACGCGGGCTTCACGGGTCTCATCCCCGGCTCGGCGGGCACGATGAGCGTCCACGTCGAAGGCCGCGGCGAAGCCCGCTCCATGGCTTCCAGTTCCCACGGCGCCGGCCGCGTCTTCTCCCGCTCCGAAGCCAAGTCGCTCGTCACCGCCGACGACCTCCACCAGCAGATGGCGGGTGTCGCTTTCGACACCACCAAGTCCCGCTCCCTCCGCGACGAAGCCCCCGCCGTCTACCGCGATCTCCGCGAGGTGATGGAAGCCCAGCGGGATCTGGTCCGCGTCACGCGAACGCTCAAGCCGATCGTGTCGTTCAAAGCGGGAGGGTGACGACGGGTGGTCTGTGCACGTTCGCCCGTCAGCCGATGAAGTCCATGCCGAGGAGCTTCATGCGGTCGGAGACAAAGAGCTGCACGTGATGTCCCCCGTAGAGTTCACCCTTGGCCGTGAGGTACAGCGCGATGTGCTTCTCGCACACCGTGATGCTCCGGAGCGAGACCTGCTTCGCGAGCTGAGCCGCCGTCAGCGGCTTCATGTCTTCTCGCCACGTCGCGTTGGTCTCCTTGAGGAGCGTCGTCGCGATGAACTTCTTCACCCACGCCGCCCACTTTGCCGAGTCCTTCAGGATCACCTTCGCGGTGACGAGGTTCCCCGCCGCTTCGTCCCGCGAGTACGCCTCAATCTCGAGCGGGATGGGCTCGCCCCCGAAACGGACCCGCTTGGTGTACAGGTTCAAAAGCGAGTTGAACTTCAGCTTGCCGAAGGACTCATCCTCGATGACTGGGAGAGGGCGGATCTCCTCGAGCACGCGTTTGAACGCGGCGTTCAACGAGCGTGGCTTGACGTCTGTCGCCTTGAAGACGTGTTTGCTTCCGCGGCGCGTGAGCCGGCCGGTGACTTCCGCGGCATGGAAGAATGCGAGCATCCCGCAGACCTTGCCATACTGCTCCCTGGGCACGGAGATCTCGACCGTGAGCGGCTCTCGTCGCAGTTCCTTGGAATCGTCGATCCAAGCGACACACTCGGCGTGGGCGGTGATCCGCGGCTTGATCGGGACGAGGCTGCCGCTGGCCGAGTCCTTTCCGACAAGAACGCGTACTCGTTGAGTGGTGGGTGGCATCGCTGGAGTCTACCACGTGCGCACAAGCAAAAGAGCCCCGCGCACGCGCGGGGCTCTGTGAAGAATTCGGACGACCGGCCAGGCTGGACCCGGGCTTGGTTCAGGCGATCGTGATCGACTTGTCGAGGTAGACATCCTGCACGGCGTGCAGAAGCTTGACGCCCTCGGGCATCGGCTTCTGGAAAGCTTTGCGGCCGGAGATGAGGCCCATGCCGCCAGCCCGCTTGTTGATGACAGCGGTGTGGACGGCTTCGCCCAGGTCGGTCGCGCCCTTGCTCTCGCCGCCGGAATTGATCAGCGGCACGCGGCCCATGTAGTTGTTGAGGATCTGGTACCGGCAGAGGTCAATCGGGTGGCCGCCGTGGCCGGTTTCATCGCTGCCGGCGAGGTCGGTGTACACGCGCTTGTCCCACTTGCCGTAGGAGGAGCCGCCGGAGTTGAGAGCCGCGTACCCGCCGTTGTTGGTGGGGAGCTTCTGCTTGATGATGTCGGCCTTGATCGTCGCGCCCATGTGGTTGGCCTGGCCGGTGAGGTCGGCGGAGGAGTGGTAGTCGGTGCTCTTGCCGTCCGCGCCCTTTACCTTGAAGTTGGCGTTGCGGGTGTAGCACCAGAGGACCGTGACCATGCCGTACTGGTGGGCTTCCTCGAACATGTCCGAGACGTACGCGATCTCATCGCGGCAGGAATCGTTGCCGAAGTAGATCGTGGCTCCGACGGCGAGGGCGCCCATCTCGGCGCACTGGCGGATGCTGCCAAAGTACGACTGCTTGAAGACGTTCGGGTACGTCAGCATCTCGTTGTGGTTGAACTTGACCAGGAACGGGATCTTGTGAGCGTACTTGCGGCTGACCGAAGCCAAGACACCCATGGTCGACGCCACCGCGTTGCACCCGCCCTCGATGGCCAGCTTGACGATCTGCTCGGGGTCGAAGTACGCCGGGTTCGGAGCGAACGAAGCCCCGGCGGAGTGCTCGATCCCCTGGTCGACCGGCAGGATGGAGACGTATCCCGTGCCGGCGAGCCGGCCGGTGTTCAGGATGGTCTGATAATTGCGGAGGACGGTGGGGGACCGGTCCGACTGGCTCATGACCCGGTCCACAAAGTCCGGCCCGGGGAGGTAAAGCTGGTTCTTGCTGACGGTCTTGGACTCGTAGTTGAGGAGGGCGTCGGCATCCTTGCCGAGGGCGGCGCGGACGTCGGTTGAGGGCTTGATGGGGGCGTACTGGGTCGGGAACGTGGCGTCGGGCATCATCAGACTCCGAAATAAGGGTGATGTTCGGTCAGGCCGGAGCTCGGCTGGCCCCGAGAGCGGCCGAAGGACGGGTCGGCTGGTCCGAGTAACTGCCGATTCTAGGAGTTGACCCTCGAAATCGCGCGAGATTTGCGGCGTGAAACAAGATTCCTGCCTGTGACGGGTGGGCAAAGCAGGAAACGTGTGGCATATTGGAGTGCGGAATCAGGCGGAAGCGCGGGGGCCCTGCGCCCTCGGAGATATGGCGTCCGACTTGACCTGCGCCTCTCTCGGCCATCGTAATGGCCGTGTCGGGGCTCCATCCTTTGTTCTACACCACCGGCGGGTTCGGATCTTGCGATTCGGGCCCGTCGTTTTTTTTTGGCGCGTTCTGAGCGCGGCTTCGGCGAGAATGGCTTGGTGCGAGAAATCGGCTGGGCGGAAACCGGAGGAAGGAGGGCAGACCGCTTCCAGAACGGCGAGATGTCGCACCCCGGCGGCCTGCCGTCCAGTATTCTGAGCGGCCGGCGAAGCGGTCAGAACTGAGAAGCCGTCATCGCGGCCACGGAGAGCAAGCCATGAAGATCGTGCGAGGGGTCGTTTCGGAAGCGGTCGTGTCTCGGTTGGTGCTTGCGGCCGGAGCGGCGCTGGCGGCTTCGCAGCTTGGCATGGGCCCGGACCGGCACGATCTGGAGCCGGTCGGTTCCGGTGTGGCGGAGGGCTCGGATGGCGGCGGGTTCGAACCCCGAGGCGGGCCGGCATTCCGCAACTGGGAGACGCCGCACGTCCATCCGATCGAGATCATGCCCGGCGGCGAGGGAATGGTGGTGGTCAATACAGCGGACGCTTCGATTGAGCTCTTTGACCTGGGTCCTACGGGCCCGGTCCACGCGGGCACGGTGCCGGTCGGGTTGGATCCGGTGAGCGTGCGGGCGCGGTCGTCGACGGAGGTCTGGGTGGTCAACCACCTGTCGGACACGGTGAGCATCGTGGATCTCTCGACCGCGAGCGTCGTCAACACGCTGAAGGTCGGCGATGAGCCGGGAGATGTCGTGTTTGCGGGCGGGCGGGCTTTCGTCTCGTGCGGCACGGCGGGCCAGGTGCACGTCTTTGACCTGTCGAACCTCAGCGCCGGCGCGACGGTGGTCACGCTCGAGGGCAACACGCCGCGTGCGATGGCCGTGAGCCCGGACGGAACGAAGGTGTACGTCGCGATGTTCGAGTCCGGGAACGGCACGACGATCCTGGGCGGCGGCAGTGACGGGACGCCGGTGATCAGCTTTCCGCCGAATGTGGTGAACGACGCCACAGGGCCCTACGGGGGCGTGAATCCGCCGCCGAATGACGGAGCCGGGTTCAACCCCCCGAGAAACACGGCGGCAGGGACCCCGCCGGCCGTCGGTCTGATCGTGAAGAAGCAACCCGATGGGACGTGGCGCGATGACAACGGCCAGGACTGGACGAGTCTGGTCAGCGGCGCGAGTGCTTCGAGGTCCGGGCGGCGGCCGGGGTGGGACCTGCTCGATCATGACGTCGCGACGATCAACGCGAGCAACCTCGCGGTGTCGTACACGGGCGGGATGATGAACATCTGCATGGCGATGGGTGTGAATCCGGCGACGGGCGAGGTCTCGGTTGTCGGCACCGATGCTTTGAACCACGTCCGGTTCGAGCCGGTGCTTAAGGGCGTCTTTCTGCGGGTCAACATGGCGACGATGCCCGGGAACGGCGGGGCGGTGTCGGTGAGCGACCTGAACCCGCACCTGGACTATTCGACCTCGAGCGTGCCCGCCAACATCCGGCACCAGTCGATCGGCGATCCGCGCGGCGTCGTGTTCACAAGCGACGGCTCGCGGGCCTATGTCGCCGGGATGGGGTCGAACAACGTGATCGAGTTGGACGCGGTGACGGGCGCGGTTCTTTCTCGCGTGGAAGTCCCCGAAGGGCCGACGGGCGTGGCTCTGGATGAATCACGCGGGCTGCTTTACGTCATGAGCAAGTTCGCGGCGACGGTGACGGCGGTGGATGTCTCGTCCGGCTCGCTTGGACCGGTCGCGGCGCAGTCCGCTCTGTTTGACCCGACGCCGCCGTCGATCAAGGTCGGGCGCAAGCACCTCTACGACACCCACCGCAACAGCGGGCTCGGCCACGTCTCGTGCGCGAGCTGCCACGTGGATGGGAAGATGGATCGCTTGGCGTGGGATCTGGGCGATCCCTCGGGTAACAGCGAGCCGCTGACCGGCAACAACCTCGGCCAGGGGCTTCCGGGCTTGAACCCCGCGACGGCGAACCCCGGGTTCGCGCCGTTCCATCCAATGAAGGGCCCGATGACGACGCAGACGATGCAGGACATCATCGGGCATGAGCCGCACCACTGGCGCGGTGATCGGAGCGGAATCGAAGCGTTTGCGCCGGCGTTCATGGGGCTTCAGGGCAACGCCACGACGCTTTCCACCACCGAGATGCAGGAGTTCGAGGATTTCCTCGCGACCATCGCGTACCCGCCCAACCCGTACCGCAACCTGGACAACACGCTTCCGACCAATCTTCCGCTTCCGGGACACTTTCGGACGGGCCGGTTCGGGAACGCGGGCACGCCGCTTCCGGCGGGGAGCGCGGTGCGAGGCCTGAGCGTGTACCGCTCGACGGCCCGGCGGCTGGACCGCGGCGCCTTCGCGTGCGTGACGTGCCACACGCTTCCGACCGGCGCGGGGACGGATTACACGCTCGTGAACGGGGTCTACCAGCGCCTTCCGGCGGGCCCGCACGGCGAGAAGCACCTTTCTCTTGTGTCGGTCGATGGGTCCACCAACCGGGCGATCAAGGTGCCCCAGTTCCGCAACGCGTACAAGAAGGTTGGGTTCAACACCACGCAGACCCGCAACACCGCGGGATTCGGGTATCTGCACGACGGATCGGTCGACTCGCTTGAGCGGTTCATCTCCGAACCCGCGTTCAACGTGAACAGCGATCAGGAGGTCGCGGACATCACGGCGCTGATTCTCTCGATCACCGGATCGGAACTTCCGCAGGGATCGGTGAACAATCCGCTTGAACCGCCGGGCGAGCCGAGCCTGGACACGCCGACGGCCGTGGGGACGCAGGTCACGCTGACCGGCGCCCCTTCTGGCACGCCCGCCACCACGATCGCGACGCTTCTGACGCTTGCGAACGCGAACAAGCTCGGGCTGATCATCAAGCAGCCCGACGGCACGGGCCTCGTGAGCGGGTACGCGTACGCGGGCGGCAATGTCTGGCGCACGGACACGCAGGGCGTGACGGTCACCCACGCGACGCTGATCGCGTCGGGGACGCTCGCGCGGCCTCTGACCCTGACCGCCGTGGTCCGGGGCACGGAGGAACGGATGGGCGTGGACCGGGACGGGGACGGCTGGTTGGACGCGGATGAGCGGCGAGTTTGCACCGACGGATCGAATCCGGCGAGTTTCCCCGGGGGACCGGGGTCGGTGGATGCCAATGGCGACCTGTTCATCGACTTCTTCGACTACGGCGACTTCGTCACGGCGTTCGAGACCGGGACTTCCCTTGGCGATTTCAACGCCGACGGGTTCATCGACTTCTTTGATTATGACGGCTTCGTGACCGCGTTCGAGACCGGCTGCTGAGTGACGACGCAATCCGTGTGGCGAGTGGTGACATCTTTCTCTGAGCGTGCACGCGGATTCTCTCGCGGAACGCTCCGTTGGAGGGATTCTCATGCGCACATGCTGGATCGGCGGTGTCGTTCTCGGCTTGGTTTCGTCCGCGATGGCGGATGTGGTGTATGTTCGCGCGAACCTCACGACTGGCTTGAACAACGGGACCTCGTGGGCGAACGCGTATCGCGGGAGCGAGGGGTTGCGAACGGCGCTCGCATCGGCACTTCCGGGAACGGAGGTATGGGTCAGTCAGGGAACGTACACGCCCGCACCCCCGGGGGGATCGCGAGAAGCGGGATTTGTGCTTCCCAGCGAGGTCCGGCTGATCGGCGGCTTTGTCGGCAATGAGAGCTCGCTCAACCAGCGGAATCAGGTCGTCAACCGGACGATTCTCTCGGGCGATCTGTCCGAAAACGACGGCGCGAGCGGGCCCGGCTCGGACAACAGCGCTCACGTCGTGATCGTGAGCGGGACCTCGCACGGGACGGTGATCGACGGCGTGACGATCCGAGCGGGCAACGCGCGGGACTACGGACCTTCGAACCAGGTTGCTCGCGACGACGGCGCGGGCGTGCTTGCGACCGACGCGGTCCTCGCGCTGGTGGGCTGTGTTCTTGAGGGCAACTACGCGCGGTCGGGCGGCGGGGTGTTCATCCAGCGCGGTCAGGTGACGACGGAGTACTGCACTTTCGTCGGGAACACCGGGACGTCGCACGGCGCGGGAGCGACGGTGACCGACGGCGGCACGCTTGAACTCCGCAATTCCGTCTTCCAAGCCAACATCGGCGGCAGCGGCGTTGGGGTGTATTCCGGCCCCGTCGCTCAGATCGCGACACTTCCCGGCGATGTCCTCGTCGACTTCTGCCAGTTTCGAGCCAATACGGGGATGATCGGAGCGACCTCCGGCGGCGGCATCCTGTCCTATGGCGGGCTTGAGGTGCATTCATCAGTGTTTGAACGCAACGCGTCGAACGGGGGCGGGGGAGTCTCGGTCTTTGCAGGCGAAGCTCGAATCGGGAATTCGCGGTTCATCGCGAACCAAGCCAACGGCGACCTTGGCGACGGGCTCTACGTGCGCGGCATCGACCATGCGGAGGGATGGCCGCGTGTGCAAGCGATCAACTGCCTGTTCACCGGCCATCGGTTCATCGCGAATCCTCGTGCGGATGGAACGCCGATCTTCACGACCAACGCTGAACTTGAACTTTTGAACTGCACGGTCGCCGGCAACGGCGGGTCGCAAGCGGCGGGAGCGGTCGCGGTGGCGAGCGGCGAGCTTCGCGTCGACAACTGCATCATCTGGAACAACACCGGGCGGCGCGGGCAGACTCAGCTTGACGGCTTGTGGATCTCGACGTTCGGCAACCCGACGGTGAGGGTGAACAACACGCTGCTCCAGGGCTGGACGGGCGGGGTCCCCGGGAGCGGCGTGTTCGCGGCCGACCCGAACTTCGTCGACCCTGACGGAGCCGACGATGTGGCGGGGACGATTGATGACGACTACGGCCTTCGAGCAGGCTCGCCTGCGATCGATCAGGGGTTGAGCGAGGCGCTCCCGGCGGATGTCGTCGTCGATCTGGCCGGGAGCGACAGGACCCGGCAGGACGTCAGCGTTCCGGACGGTGTCGGAGGGCAGCCACAGCCGGTGGACTGCGGAGCCTTGGAGTTCCAAGCGTCGTGCCCTGCGGACTTCAACCAGGACGGATTCGGGGACTTCTTCGATTACGACGCCTTTGCGGCGTGTTTCGAAGCCGGGAGGTGCCCGGAAGGGACGACGCCGGATTTCAACGCCGACGGGTTCGTCGATTTCTTTGACTACGACGCCTTTGTCGAGGCGTTCGAAGCCGGGTGCTGACCCCGGGGGGGCGGGGCGTGCGGAGCGGGCTCCCGGGTTCTACGATGGGCCAAGCGAATGCCGCGTCGGGCGGCCCGCGACAGCCACCGCTTGCGCCCCTCCGCGACCGGAAGCGGGCGACATCGAGACCCCCGGACCATGCCGCACATCATCGCTGAGCCCTGCATCGGAACGAAAGACACCTCGTGCGTTGAGGTGTGCCCCGTGGACTGCATCCACCCGACGAAGAACGAGGCGGACTTCGGCAAGACCGACCAGCTTTACATCGACCCCGACACCTGCATCGACTGCGGTCTGTGCGTCGATGAGTGTCCGGTGAAAGCGATCTTCCCGCAGGACGACCTTCCGGCGGAGTGGAACCGGTTCGTGCAGATCAACCTGGACTACTACTCGTCGAAGAAGTGATCTGGCGCGTCGGGTGAGCCCGTGTTGGCGGCTTAGGGCTTGCCCTGCCTCGCTTTGATGTCGTTGAGCATGGATGTGATGCCGGCGCGGTGGATCGTGTGGGGCATTCCCGGGATGATCTCCACGGTGGCATCGCTTCCGAGCGCCTTGAGCGTTTCGCCGAGGCGGCGCGTGGCACCCTCGAGGTAAAAGGTGTCCTTCTCGCCGGCATAGATGTGGAGCTTGCCCTTGAGCTTGGGTCCGAGGGTCGACCACTCGCGTTCGAGCTTGAGGCGGATGTCGTAGGGCTTCCAAAGCTTGGCGGTTTCGACGTCGATGGCGCCGGTCTTGCGGTCGAACATGGGGCGGGGCTGGCCGTCGGCCAGCCTGGGCGAGAAAACGGCTTCGAATGCGTGGATCTGGCCGCCGGGGCCCATGACTTCCTCCTGGGCGACGAAGTCCTCCATGAAGAGCGAGGGGGTGTCGCCCTGACGGGCGACCGGGCGGCGGCCGCCCTGGGGATCCTTGAAGAGGTTCATGCCCGGCTCGTAGAGGTTGATCTGCTGGAAGTCTCGGAAATCGACGGGGTCGGGGCAGTGCGACCAGACGCCGCCGAAGAAGTCGGGGTAAGAGACCTGAAGCCAGAGGCTTGACCAGCCGCCGGAAGACATGCCGGAAACGAACCGGTTGTCGGCGGACTTCGCGCCGTGGAACTTGGCTTCGATCGCCGGGATGAGCTCTTCGACCAAAGCCTGGCCCCAGGGGCCGTTGTTGGCGCTGTCGGCAAAGACCGAGTGGCCGCGGTAGCACGACGGGTCGGGGACGATGATCAGGCAGTCATCGCCGAGCATGCGGGACATGGCGCTCGCACCGTGATGGTCTCCGCCGAAGCCTGGGATCCACACCAGCGTCGGGTATGACGAAGCCTGGTCGTCCTTCCACTCCTTGGGAAGCACGACGCCGGCGCGGATCGTGCGGTCACGGCCGAGGAACTTGGACAAGCTCGGGCTCTTCATCTCGAAGAGCTTGACGCGGTCGTTCTCGCGGAACTTGCGTTCGGCGACGGTCTGGTCGAGCACCAGGCGGGTAGGCACGAGCGTGGGCACGGAGCGGTCAAACTTCACTCGGAGCGGCTTGGAGTAAAGGTCGCCAGCACCCTCGCCGGCGGTGGGGGCGTCGGGATTGACGCGGGCGACGGCTTGCACGGTGTACTCGCCGGCGGGGATGTCCTTGGGAGCTTGGGGCCAGCCCATGGCACCGTCGGGGATGCCGAAGCTCGAGCCGGGTGCGACCGCTTGTACGTCGAGCGCGACGATCTGGGTCTTGGAGAACCAGTCGCCCATCATGCGGCGGGGCTCGGTGTTGTGACGGGTCGAGAAGACGAGGTAGACGCGGCCGGAATAGGGCTTGGGATGGGCTTGTGCGTCAAGCAGCAGTTCGAAGGAGGAAGCCTGAGTGGCCTGCGGCTCGTTGGAGGCCGGCTGGGCGGGCTGGGCGTCCTGCGCCAGAGCGGGGGTGAGCGGGAGCAGGAAAGCAAGAGCGGTCAGGGCAAGCGTTCGCATGGCGCAGTGTACCGGAGGCGGGCCGGGGGGTTTCGGCGTCCTTCCTCGCGGCGGCATCCGACCGGCAGTATCATGGCTTATGCACGAGATCAACGAGACGCACGACCCATCCCTTAAGTCCTGGGTCGAATCCGCGAACGACCCCGCGACGGACTTTCCGATCCAGAACCTGCCGCTTGGTGCGTTCCTTGCCGAGCACGACGGGCACACCCACGCGCACCTCGGCATCCCGATCGGGGACCAGATCCTCGACGTCTCGACGCTTTCGAGCGCGGGGGCGCTCGAACTTGACGAGGAGATCGTCGAGCTGCTTCACGTTCCCACGTGGGCGTACGCCGCGGAGGAACCCGGCATGCTCAGCGAGATCCGCCGGGCGGTGCAGAACTACCTGCGGGCGGACGGGCCGACGGCCAAGAGCGGCGGCCAGCAGGCACGCAGGCTTCGCGACAAGTGTTTGAAGCCGCTCGACTCGACGACGCTTTACCCGCCGGTGGACATCGAGAACTACACCGATTTCTACGCGAGCATCCATCACGCGACGACGGTCGGCTCGATGTTCCGGCCGGACAACCCGCTCCTCCCGAACTACAAGCACGTCCCGATCGGGTACCACGGCCGGGCGTCGTCCATCGTGATCAGCGGGTCGGAGATCCGCCGTCCGCGAGGCCAGCAATCGCCGGCCGACGACAACCAAGCGGCCGGACCGAGCTTTGGCCCCTGCAAGATGCTCGACTACGAGCTTGAGGTCGGGTGCGTCGTCGGGCGTCACAACCCGCTGGGCGAGCCCGTGACCCTGGCGGAAGCCGAAGAGCACATGATGGGCCTCTGCCTCGTCAACGACTGGTCCGCCCGCGACATCCAGAAGTGGGAGTATCAGCCGCTGGGCCCGTTCCTCGCGAAGAACTTCGCGACGACGATCAGCCCGTTCATCGTGACGATGGAAGCCCTCGCGCCGTTTCGGGCTCCCGGTGCCGCTCGCGGCGCGAGCGACCCCAAGCCGCTCGCGTACCTCCTTGACGATGGCGACCAGAAGCACGGCGGTTTCGCGATCAACCTCGAGGTTGCGATCCAGTCGGCCGAGATGCGCACCAAGAACATGCCCCCGAAGGTCGTCGCTCGCGGCACCTTCGCCGATATGTACTGGACGCTCGCCCAGATGCTCACGCACCACACCAGCAACGGCTGCAACCTTCAGGTCGGCGATCTGATCGCGAGCGGCACCGTCAGCGGTCCGAGCGGCGAAAGCCGCGGGTGTCTGCTCGAATCAACATGGGCGGGCGTCGACCCGGCCACCGGCAAGCCCAAGCCGCGCACGCCGATTGAGCTCCCCACCGGCGAAAAGCGCACCTTCCTCGCCGACGGCGACCGCGTCGTGATGCGCGGCTGGTGCGAAAGCCCCGGACGGCGCCGGATCGGGTTCGGCGTGTGCGACGGCGTTGTGACGCCGGCCCTGCACTCCTGAAGGGTTGAGACCCCATGGGCTACGTGGCGCTGTCTTTCCTTGTGGCGTTTGCAGCGCTTGTGGTGCGGACTCGCGTCGAGCGGAGCGACAGGTCGGTTTCCCTTTGCGACAACTGCGAGTACGACCTCGCGGGGCTTGACCGTGAAGCCCGCTGCCCGGAGTGCGATGGCCGCGAGCGCAGACCGGCCGCCCCGGACCGCACGATCGTCGAGTTTGTGCGATGGCGAGCGGCGTTCCTCGGTGCGGCGATCGTCGCTTGGGTCGCGATGTGGCTGGCGCACGCCAGCGTCGCGCATTCGGTGATTCTCGAGCGGATGATCCGGGCGGGCTTCGATCCGTACGCCGCGAATGTGTGGATAAGTCGCAACAACGCTGATGCGGTTGTGTTTGACTCTGCGAACGCGAAGGCTTTGCACAAGCTCGCCCTGGTGTGCGCCGGAGTTTCGCCTTGGCTGACACTGCTCCCGCGCCGATGGGCATGGTGGGCGATGGCGGGAGTGATTCTGTGCGGCGCGTCCGCCGTCGTACTCGCCTACGTCGCGGTCTAGCGATGTGCTTTCACCGGAAGAGCACCGCGCACGCCGTCTGCCCGTGCAGGTAGCTGTCTTCGCCCACAGGCCCGATCTCCCCGGCCGCGAAGAACCCCGCCAGCGGGAGCGTCGCCGCTCCCGGGTCGATCTGCTCGCCCGGCTTGGCCGAACCTTCCCCCGGCGTCGTCCCCGCGAACGCCCCGACGATCCGCGAAGCGTCATGGCTCGGTTTGGTGAAAAGCCGCGTCCCACGTCCATTACACGTGAAAAGCAAAGCCCCATGCGGTGGCGTGTGAAGCTGCTGGGCATCCAAAAGCATCAGGAGGTCCTGCGTCGCCGTCTCGGCATCGCGAAGCTGCAGCTGCACCGTGATCCCCGGGCGCACGATGTCCGCGATCGCGACCGCTTTGAGTTCCTTGTCCACCCCGATGATCGCGCGGATCAGGAAGTCGCTCCGCCCGAACCGATCCTTGTACTCGTTCACCACCCGTCCGATCAGCAGGCTGTTGTGAAGCCGCTGCTGGTCGCTCGTCGGCAGGTCGTTGACCGCGTCTTGGATCGCATCAAGCGCCGGCCTTCCGCCGAGCTCCAGAATCAGATTCCCGCGGGCTTTGGTGATCACAAACGGCTGACCGATCGGACGGCACCCCTGCGACACCAGAGCGTCAACCGTGATGTCGCCCGACATCGAAAGCCCGACCAGCCCTTGCGTGCGCACCCGCTCATCGAGGATCAGACGCGTCTTTCCCGGTCCCGACGCGCCCGACGAGAGCCCGCCGACGAGAATCCCCGCGGCTCCTCCCTTGGAAGCCGCCCGCTTGGCCTGGTTCAGCGCCGGCATCAGGCGCACCATCGGCACGCTGAAGGAGTCGACGAAGAGAAAGGTCGCTTTCGTGTCGGGCCCCGCGCCGATCCCCTGCGACAGGCTTGCGATCGAATCCGCGTCCAGGTCGTCCGGGATCGGCGGGATGTCCGAATCCGTGAAGGTGTGGATCTTGACGCCCGGGAGCGTCATCGCCAGCATCGAGACCGCCGCGGCTCCCTCGACCTCCACGGCTCCGCCGACCACACCCTCGGAGGACGTGCCGATCAGGTGCCTGGGCCCCAGCCGCTCACGCACCACCGTCGCCACCGCTTCCGCCTGAGCGATGTGATCGCCCGCGATGAAGAGAAAGACGACGTCGATTGGCGAGCCCGCCGCGGACCGGATCACCTGCTCAGCACAGCGCGTCGCCGCCGCCACGGCATCGACGTGTGCGCTCAAAGCGGCGTGAAACGAAGGTCGGGGTGTCTCGGAGGGCACGTTCAACTGTAGCGAAATCCACAGGGAGTCAAGTCGGCTCGATTCTGTGCATCTCCCGGTGATTACTCGGGGAGCACCTGCACGGTGTAGTACGCGGTGGTGTGGAGCATCGCCGCCCCGGACTTGTCCCGCACGCCAAGCCCCGTGATTTCGTGGACATATCCCGTTCCGCCCGCTCTCATCCCGTCGATCGTAAGGCGGACGGTGCGCGGGCCGATCACCTCGGCTTTGGTCACCCCGGGCTTCTTCGTCTCCATCTCGTCCGACCCGTACTTCGCGTGGTACTCATAGGTATACGACACGCAGGAGTACGAAGTCGCGTCACCGGCCGTCTTGGGGTCCACATCCGCCGTGAACTCCACGTCAAACCCATCCTTGCGGACCTTGATCTCCTTCATCTCGAAGGGGACCTTGCCGGTGAACTTGATCCGCTCCAAGCCGTACCGCGCCCGGCCGATCGAGCCCCACCCGCGGTCCGTCTGCCCGACGAAGAGCGACCCGTCCTTGCCCCACGCGAGACGGTTCACGCCGCACTGAAGCCCGCTTCGGAACGGATAGCACGCTCCCTGGTACACGCCGTTGATCTTCTCAAGCGTCACCCGCATCACCATGCAAAGCGTCTGGTCACCGACCCAGCCCTGGCCGTCGAAGGGCCCGAAGGTTCCGGGCGTCGCTCCGTCCGCGGGTGTCGACATCACAAAGTCCGCCGAGGACTGCCCCATCTTCCTGTACGGGAACCAGACCGCCGCGGGCGTCAGCTTGGGATAGTTCTTCGGGTTGTCCATCTCCTTGGTGTAATCCTCACGCCAGCGCAGGCCGGCGGGGTGCCCGTTCCAGCCGCCCTTGTACATCGGAGCAAGGCGGTTGGTCCCGACGTAGTCACCCTGGTTGTCGAGGTAGAACGCCTGGCCGTCGCTCCAGAACCCGATGCCGTTGGGCGAACGCAACCCCGAGGAGATCGGCTCAAGCTTGCCGGACGGGTCGTTCACGTCCGTCGTCAGCGACCAGCCGCGCCACGGAACGATGCTCTTCCCCAGCGCATCGCAGAACCCGACGTTGAGCGTGATCCACGCTTTCCCGTCAGGGCCGAACTTGGGCCCGAACGCGAACTCGTGGTAGTTCCCCGAGACGCCCCAGCCGTCGGTCACGGTCTGGAACAGGTCGGCGCGGTCGTCTCCGTCGAGATCGATCATGCGGGTGAGCTCACCGCGCTGCACGCAGTACACCGCGACGACCTCGCGGCCCTCGAACTGCTCCTTGCGGACGCGAAGGCCGAGCGGCTCGTGCAAGCCCTCGGCGTAGCGGACAAAGGTGCACTCCAGGGGCGGCTCGGCGTACGCGTTGCCGATGATGTACACGTCGCCGCGGCGGGTGCTCACGATCGGGCGGCCGTCGGGCATGACATCCACGCCGCCGGCTTCGAGCACCACGCTCGGCGGCAGCAGGATCGGGAACGACCGGTAGTACTCGGCTTCGGCCGTGGGGGGGAAGTCCACGTCGAGGTGGTAGTCGAGAAGCTGGCGCGTGCTGGGGTCAAGCACCGCGCCCGCGTTGAGCTGATACTCCCAGCCGACTTGCCCCTGCGTGACCTTGACGAAGACGTGGTTCACACCCTTCTTGAGGTCAAGGCGAAGCTGGTGACGCTCGGGGTCCAGACTGTTCGGTCCGTCCGCGTCCAAGAGAAGCCGGCCGTTCAGCCAGAACCGCAAGCCGTCGTCCGAGCCCATCGTGACATCGAGCGTCATGGCTTTGTCGGCCGTGACGGTCGTGTAGATGTACCCCGTGACGTTGCTCTGCAGGTTGTTCGGCGTGAACGCGAGAAAGTTGACGACCTCGCCGACCTTGCTGCCAAGCGGCTTCCAGCCGGCTTTGGCCCCGCCCTTGGCCGTGTACTCGGCTTTCAGATCCGGGCCCGGTCCGCCGGCGGCCATGTTCTTGAGCTCGTCCTCCGGCGGCTTGGCGTTCTTGATGGAGCCGATGCCGCCCTCGAAGGAGCCTATGCCGTACCAGGTGCCCCACTTGGCCCGCGAGGGCGAGAGCAGGTCGAGCATCCGCCGCTCGGTTTCCTCGCGCGTCGCGAGCTTCGTGTACTCGACGTTGCGGATGATGATCGGCGGGTTGGCGGGCTGCGTCCCGGGCTGAGCGATCGGCTCACCCGGCTGGGCGAAGACCGGCAGAGCAAGGGACAGAGCAAAGAGTGCGGCGCGAATATGCATGGTGAGCTCGCGGGTTGAATCAGGTCGTTGAAGCTTGAGATTTGAGATTTGAAATTCGAGATCTGAAATGTGAAATCCGAGACTGAAAGCCGAGAATCTGCAGCCCAAAGCCCTGCAGACCCGCCAGCTGCCGTTACGGCGTCACCGCCATCGTGACTTCGACCTGATCCTCGAAGGAAAGCACGCGGATCCAGGTCTGGCCGTCGACGGTCTTGGTCTGGATCGGGGTTCGGCACGTCGGGATGATCGTTCCGACGCCCGCGTTGATCCAGAACGCTTTGCCCTTCGCGCCGCTAACGCCGATGACGCGGGTGAAAGCGGCTTCGCCCGCGGGGCCGGGCGTGACGCGTTCGGTGATCGAGAGCGTGAGGTCGCCGCTCTTCATCGTCGAGCGGAAAGTCGGCACGCCGGCTTCATCAAGCAGGTATCCGCCGAAGGTGAGGCCTGCTTCGCCGCCGCCCGCTTCGGGCCAGGTGGCTGGGGCTTCGCTTCCGACGACGATCGCCGGACCCTTGGGAGCGGACCAGATGAGTTTGCCCTGGCCTCCGGTGATGCTGCCGCCACGGCTCTTCCATGCGCCGGTGGCGTCGAGGAAGTCGCCCTTCCACGCTTCAACGAGACGGACCTTGGTCGCGTCGTAGGCGAAGTGGGTGCCGGCGGGGAAGCCGACCGCGATACCCCGGCTTCCCGCGTGCTGCAGGAATGAGCGAAAGACGATGGGCTTGCCGTCGGGCGTGAGTTTGACGGAGTCGCCGGAAGCGCCGACACCGGAGGGCGCGGGCCCGAACTCGCCGGTCTGGAAGTAAGCCCACATGGCTTCGGGCTGCTTGTACGCGTCTCCCTTGAGGACGTCGACGGCGCTGGACTTGCCCGTGAGGTAGAACTCGCTCATGCGGGTGCCGGGCTTGAACCGCTTGGGCTGGAGGATGTACGAACGCCACCAGTCGTACCGCAAGCGAGCGGCGAACTCCGTGATGCTCGGTCCGGCCGTGCCCGCCGGCGGCAGATCGCCCCAGACATGGCACGAGATGCAGTTGAGACCCTGGTCGCCGATCAACCGGCGGCCGGCGGCGACAAGCTCATCCGAAGACTTGGGCTCGGGGGCGTCGGTGTCGGGCCACTCTCCGTCATGGCTCGCCATCCCGTGCACCAGCCCTTCGACGTTGTCCTTGCCGAACTGCGGCATGCGCGAGAGCATGTACGGACGGGCGCGAGCCGCTTCCATCAGCACCTGACGCGTCCAGTTGCTCGTCAGCTTCCAGCCCACAAGCGTGAGCTGCGGCGGCAAGCGACCCTCGTCGCCAAGTTCGGTCTTCTCGCTCGCCGAGCGGAAGTACGGGTCAAACTCGCGGGGCACGCCGCCCGAACCGTCCTTGGCGTGGCACGCGCGGCAGTTGAGAGCATCCATCGTCTGAAGCTCGTGCTCGATCGGCGCGGGCACGCCCGTCGCGACCTTGAGGCTCTCGATCCCGGCCGTCAGCGCCGCGATGTCACCGTCCCGGAAAGCGAACCGCGGCGAGCCGGTGTCCGCCGGATCCATGCATCCGCGCCCGGGCATCATGTCCGAAAGCGGACGGGCTTCCACCATCGACGCGATCTCAACGCGGCCCCCGCCGACCTCGTGACACGCAGCGCAACCCTTGGTCGCGTACGCCGCGTTGCCCAAAGCCGCGCGGCCCGGATCGACCTTGAACGTCCCCGTCGGCTTGGGCTTGTTCCCCTCGTCCCACTTGGTGATGAGGTACCGCGTGATGAGGTCGGCTTCCTCTTCGCTCAGCTTCATGTTCGGCATGCGGCCCGACGGGTGCGAGCGAAGCGGATCAAGCAGGAACTCGCGGAGGGCCTCCGGCCGCCACTTGCCGGAAAGCTTGCCGTGCGGCGAGTGCACCTTGTCCATCGAAGGAACCGTGTCCGGCTGGCTCGTCTCCCCGAAGACCGCACGCGGTGATTCGTACGCGCCGTGGCACGCGACACACCCGAGCGTGTGATAAAGCTCGCGCCCGCGAGCGAACCCCTCCGGCTCGGTCGCAAGCGTTTCCGCCGGCCCCGGATCGCCGCCGTTGAACGACATGATGAAGTGCGTGATGTTGACCGCGACGTTCGGCTCGTTCAGGCCGTCGCCGATCACGTCGGGCATCCGCGTGTGCGGTTTGACCTGCCCCGGGTTCGCGATCCACTTGACAAGCCAGTCGGGGTTCGCGCGTCGCGCGATCTCGCCCAGCAGCGGGGCTTTCCGCGAATCGACCGCCGTCGGGCCCGCATCGCCGCCGTCGTGACAGTTGAAGCAGCCGTACTCGCCCAGCAGCACCCGGCCATGCCGCGACAGACGCGTCTGGTCCGCCACCGTTCCCGAGGTCCTGACCATCGCCGTCGGAATCGGCTCCGCCAGGAACCCCTGGTCCAGCCCGGCACGCAGCTCGGAAAGCCACTGCTTCTCCCACACCGTGCGGAGACGCGCCGGACCGTCCCCCGTGCGCACGAACTCGATCACCACGCTGTATTCGCCCGGCGTGATGTCGGCCCAGTTTGTCAGGACCCCGCCCGGCTCGCCGCGAGCGGCCACGCCCGTGCCCGAAGCCGTCGCGACCTGCTTGCCCCCGCCGCTCACACGGATCGTCGCTCTCCCGCCCTCGACATCCATCGCCCAGCGGTGCGGGCCGGTCTTGTCGACCGTGAGCGTGCCCTCAAACACGACCTTCTGGTCCGCCGCCGCGACGCCGAAGTCCAGCGAGCCGCCTTTCGCGAGCGCAAAGCTTGGGAAGTTCGAGTGCGACCGGGCGGTCGTCTTTCCGTCCGCCGACGTCACCGTCATGCTCCATCCGGCCGCCGTCGGCGCCGCGGCCTGCGTTGACGCGGCCGGTGCCGGACGTTGCTCAGCGACGAGAAGCGGGAATTCGGTCGAGGGCACGGGCCGCAGTCCGAAAGCCGCGGCGAGACCCGTCGCGAAAACCATGAGCCACGCGGCTTCCTTCGCGTGGGTGAACGAACGGCGCGTGCGCGAGGGAGACGAAACCTGGATCTGCACGGAATGTGTCCTCGGAGGGTGAGGTGTTCGGGCGCTGGAACACAGAGCGTATCGCGTTTCAGACCGGCGTGTGCGCCGAAACGATGGCTCAGTGCTGCGCAGTTCCCGCGCGGCTCTTCCTCACACGCCCTTCACACCCTTCACGCGATCGGGGTCCGTGTACTTCGCGAGCGCGGCTTGCATGTCGACGCCGGTGATGTTCGCGATGGTCGCAAGCCAGGCGAACACGTCAACGATCTCCTCTTCGAGGTTCGCGCGCTCGGCGGCGGAGGGTTTCTTTCCCGGACGGTTGTCGTGCAGCGCGGTCGCAAGCTCGCCCACTTCCTCCATGAGGAGCAGGAACGTCCCCGCCGGGCCGCGGGCGGAGTCGGTCGGGTAGTACCGATCCCGGATCAGGGCTTGGAACCCGGCCACGGTGATCCCTGTGGGATCGGTCTTTGTATGGGTTTGGTGGGCGGGAGCGGGGGGATAGGGGTAGGAAGCGGTGCCGCCGGAGGAATTCGTGCTCATATGGTGGTGAGGCTACGCGCCGGGAATGGGGTTTGGAGGTTGCCCCCGCCGTGGGTCGCGCCTAATGTCCGGGTCCCGCCCGGAAGGATGTCTTCTCGGCGGCGTTGTGCACGGGTTCTGGCTGAGGTTTAACGACGCATGCCGACGATCAACCAACTTATCCGCAAGCCCCGCCGGTCGCCGGCGATCAAGTCCAAGACCCGCGACCTGAACACGTCCCCGCAGAAGCGCGGCGTGTGCCTCATCGTCCGCACGATGACGCCGAAGAAGCCCAACTCGGCTCTCCGCAAGATCGCGCGTGTCCGCCTCTCCAACGGGCGTGAAGTCACGGCCTACGTCGGCGGCGAAGGCCACAACCTTCAGGAACACTCGATCGTTCTCGTCCGCGGCGGCCGCGTTCGCGACCTCCCGGGCGTGCGCTACCACGTCGTCCGCGGCTCGCTGGACTGCCTCGGCGTCGAAGGCCGCAAGCAGGGCCGGTCCAAGTACGGCGCCAAGCGCTCGAAGAAGTAAACAGACCAACCGATCCTCGGGCGCGTGCCCGGGGATTTTTTGTCGGCGAGTAATCCGCGCTTACCGCGCGGGTGAAAAGGGGCCGCCAAGCCCGTCGCGAAAGGAAAGATTGTCATGGGTCGCAAAAAGTACACGTCCGCCGCTGAGCAGCTTCGTCCCGATCCCAAGTACGGCGATCGCACCATTTCCCGCTTCATCAACTGCGTGATGTCCGACGGCAAGAAGGCCGTCGCCCAGCGCGTCGTCTACGACGCGTTCGACATCATCGAGAGCAAGCTCGCCAAGGAAACCGACCCGGCCGCCCCCAAGAGCGCTGCCGACCTCTTCCACCGCTCCATCGACAACGTCAAGCCGTTCGTCGAAGTCCGCAGCAAGCGAATCGGCGGCGCCAACTACCAGGTCCCCATGCAGGTCAACCAGAAGCGTCAGCAGTCGCTGGCCTTCCGCTGGATCCTCGAAGCCGTCCGTGCCGAGCGTGGCCGTCCCATCTCCGCCCGCCTCGCCGATGAGCTCTACAACGCGGCCAAGGGCGAAGGCAAAGCCATGATGACCCGCGATCAGACCCACAAGATGGCCGAAGCCAACCGCGCCTTCGCCCACTTCGCCAACTGATCCGATCGCATCACACCGATCCCCCGAACCCCACATTCCGCGTGGGGTTTTTCATTGGTCGCCCAAGCGGTCGCTCGCACGCCTCTCCCTACCATCCCCCGTGACCGAACCGTCCTCAACCCGGAGACGCACGCGCTGGGCGCGGTGGATCGCGGCTTGGGCGGTACTCGCGGCGTGCACGACGCTTCTCCACGCATGGTTCTGGATGGCAAGCCCCGCCAGCGAGGGCTTCGCCGCGTCAGAGTGGGTCCGTCGCGTCTTCAACGCGCTGTACTTCCCAAGCGTCCCCGTCTCGCTCGCCGCGTTCGTCGGCCTGGACATCTGGGGGCCCCGCCCCTGGTGGCATGCGGCTCTGCTTCACGGCGCGGCGTGGGCGATCGTGCTCGCTCTGCTGATGGCGCTCCTCCGCGTCCGCGCCAAGCTCGTTCACCCCGATCCCGCCATCGACCCACCACCGGATCTCTCGCGCCGCCGCCTGATGTTCGACGCTTCGCTCGGCTTGGCCGGTGTCGGCACGGGCGGCGTGATGCTTTTGGCGACGTGCGTGACCCCATGGGATTTCAAGGTCGCTCGGTACTCGGTCGCGATCCCTCGCTTGCCGCGGGCCCTTGAGGGCTTGCGGCTGGTTCAGCTTTCAGACACTCACCTTGGGCCGCGGATCCCCGCGGACTACATCCGCCGCGTCGTGGATCACGCGATCGCGCTCAAGCCCGACCTCTTCGTCCTCAGCGGCGACTATGTGCACAACGGTGCGGGGCCCAATGAGCTGGCCGTCGCTCTCTTCGAGCCGCTCACGCAAGCCGCGCCGGTGATCGGTGTCCTCGGGAACCACGACTGGTACGGCGACGGCCCGGATATGGCCCGACGCCTGAAAGCCATCGGCGTGCGACTGGTCGACAACGACCGCGTCTTTCTGACCTCGGACAAGCGGGTTGCCGATGTCGACGACGGCTCATCGCTCTGCATCGCCGGGTTCGGCGACCTCAAGACGGCGACCGTCGAGCCCGAAAGCACGCTCGGCCACGTCGACGAAACCACCCCGCGCATCGTGATCTCGCACAACCCCGACACCGCCGAACTTCCCGAGGTCGTGCGCGGCCCGCGCGTGGATCTCATGATCTCCGGCCACTACCACGGCGGGCAGGTGAAGTTCCCGATCATCGGCACCCTCCCCTTCATCCAGTCCCGCCACGGCACCAAGTACTTCGGCGGCCGCGTCGACGGGCCGGCTTTCCCGGTGATCGTCTCGCGAGGCATCGGCATGAGCATCATGCCCGTGCGACTCGGCGTTCCGCCCGAACTCGTCGAGATCACCCTCACGAGAGCCCAAGCATGACCGCTCGCGGACGACATCACCGTCAGGCGATCCTGCCCGGCGTCGGCGAAGCCGGCCAAGCCAAGCTCGCCTCCTCGCACGCGATCATCGTCGGCGTCGGAGCGCTCGGCTGCGGCGTCGCCGAGCTTCTCGTCCGCGCCGGCGTCGGAAAGCTCACGCTGATCGACCGCGACATCGTGGAAGCGACCAACCTTCAGCGCCAGTGCTTGTACGCCGAACGCGACCTCGACGCGCCGAAGGTGGAAGCCGCGGCTCGACGCCTCGCCGAGATCGACTCAGCGGTCACCGTTCGCGCCCTTGCGGCGGACTTCTCCGCTTCCTCCGCCGAACGTCTCCTCGGCTGGGACAAAGGCCCGCCGCGGACCGACGGCGGCGAGGTGCTCATCGAGGGGACCGACAATTTCGACACGCGGTACCTGATCAATGATCTCGCGGTCAAGCACGGCGTCCCGTACGTGAACGGCGGCGTCGTGGGAACCCGAGGTACGCGGCTTGCAATCATGCCAAGCGTCAGCGCGTGCCTCCGCTGCGTCTTTCCCGACGCTCCGGCGCCAGGAACCGAGCCCACCTGCGATACCGCCGGCGTGCTCGGCCCCGCCGTCGCGACGGTGACGGCCGGGCAAGCAAGCGATGCGATGCTGATCATGCTCGGACACGCGGATCGGGTCACCGGCTTGCTTAGCGCCTTTGACCTCTGGGCCGGAACCTCGCAGCGGCTCGCCGTTTCGCGCGATTCGGCGTGCCCCTGCTGTGGTGAGCGTCGGTTCGAGTATCTCTCGTCCAAACTCGGTACGCGGGCGGTCTGGCTTTGCGGTCAGAACTCGGTCCAGATCTTCCCAAGCCACGCTTCGGCGGAGCGCGGTGAAGACGACGACACGCCGGAAATCGTCAATCTCGCGCTGCTTGCGTCAAGGCTTGAGCCTCACGCCGCCGCCGGCGGGGTGACGCGGTCGCGGTTCATGGTTCGAGCAGCGCTCGCCCTCGAGCGAGCCGACGACGGCGGGCCCGTTCACCTTGGCGTCTTTCCTGACGGGCGAGCCGTGGTTCGCGGCGTCCGTAACCCCGAGCGAGCCCGAAGCATCTACGATCGATACGTCGGAGCCTAACTCCGCCGCAAAGGGAACACACACATGGGCCACGCCATCGATCAGATCATCCTCGCCGGTCGCCGCGGTGTCGGTTACGCCGAGAAGGTCGCTTCCGACATCAAGCCCGAGCTCTTCGCCCGCAAGCCGCGCTTCCGCGACAGCGGCAAGGAAACGGTCATCGACTGCAACCACCCCGCGTTTGTTTTCGGCCACCTCGCGCTCTATCCCGCCCGCATGCTCGGCTTCCTGAACATCGACGCGGCTTCCGTCGCGACGCCCGGGCACTGGCCCGACCTGTTCAAAGCCGGCGTTGACTGCAAGGACGACCCCGAGGGCCGGATCTATCCGAAAAAGGACGAGATCATGGCCGCGTTCCTGAAGGGGTACAACACCCTCTTTGACACCCTCGCCAAGGTCGATGACTCGGTCCTCTCCCAGCCGCACCCGGACGAGAACATCCGGACCAAGTTCTTCCCGACCATCGGCGCGGCGCTCGTGTTCATGTGCACCAGCCACGTCGCGATGCACGCCGGACAGATCAGCACCTGGCGCCGCTGCTACGGCATGCCCAGCGCAATGTGACAACCGGAGGAAGTCGTGCCCGAAGCAGGAACCGATTTCGGTTGGCTTTTCCCGTTCAAGCTCTGGGAGTACCGGGCGAAGCTGCGCCGCGACAAGCCTTTCGTGTTCTGGACGTGCGTGGTGATGGTTCTGGGCCTGGGCGTCTTTCTCGCATGGGCTTTGATCGCGAGTTGGTTCTGACCGGCTTTACCCTCGCACGAACGGGTTGCTCGTCGCTTCGCGGGAGATCGTCGTCGTTGGTCCGTGACCCGGGTAGACCTTCGTCGCGCCCGGAAGCGTGTAAAGCTTGGATTTGATCGAGGCGATCAGGGTCGCGTGGTCGCTCCCCGGGAAATCCGTTCGGCCGATCGACCCCGCGAAGAGCGAATCACCGACGATCGCGACGCCTGCATCGTCGCAGCAGAGCGTGATCCCGCCGGGGGAATGGCCCGGCGTGTGAAGCACCCGCCACGACGAGTCGCCGAGTGTCCGCGTCTCGCCCTCGTCGAGAAAGCCGTCGGGTCCCGGAGCCGTCACGCTCTGACCCCCCAGAGCCGACAAGTTCAGGAGAGGGTCGCCCAGCCAATCCCGCTCGGCGGCGTGAATGAGCACGGGAATCTCCGGGAACGCCCGGCGAACCTCGGCGACGCCCGCGATGTGATCCACGTGCGCATGCGTCAGGAGCAGCGCTCGCGGGATCAGCTTGTCCCGACGGACGTGGTCGATCATTGCGCCGGGACCGAAGCTCGCATCGACGATCCAGCAGTCCGGCGTGCCCGCGGAGACGACGTAGCAGTTCGTCTGGAACGGCCCCAGCGTGAACGCTTTGATGGTCGGAGCGGTCGGCACGTGCGGTGATTTCCTTCAGGAGGGATCGGCCGGCGGCGTCGCCGCTTGGGCACGCTGGGTCAGCATCCGCTCTTCCTGCCCGCCCATCCGCCACGCGTGAACGAGGAGGATCGCGATGCCGATCAGGAGCCACTTGTCCGCGACGTTCGAGACGTACGGCCAGAGTTGGTCCTCGTTCGACGGGTACCGCCAGCCGAAGGGAAGCCGCACGCCCGGGAACGGATGGATGAAGTCTCGCACGCACGCGTAGAGCACGCGGTCGTACAGATTGCCCAATCCGCCGGCCAGGAGCAACCCGATGCCGACGTGCGCCCAGCGATCCCGCGGGCTCGTCCACCAGCCGAAAAGGAAGAGCCCGAAGACCACCGCGAAGATCGTGACGCCGATGAAGAGCGGACGCTTGCCCGCGCCGGCGCCGAAGACCGCGCCCACGTTCAGGACAAGCTTGAACTCAAGCACGCTGGGGAGCACCACCGTCGGTTCGTGGGACGGGATGAGAGCGTCGTGCCGCCCGGCGAGCACCGCTTCGCGGTCGATCTGGATCGGGTACGGGGCGAGTGTGTTGAAGGCCCAGTACTTTGACCCAAGGTCCGCGGCCAGGCCAATCACGAGGACGAGAATGAGGACGACCCAGGCTCGCGGGCTTCGATAGGTCGGGCTGCTGAGCAGACCGCTTGCGGGCTCGGGCGCATCCGGGGCCGCTTGATTCTGGGTCATGGATGGGTCCGTGGTCGCGGTCACGTGCGCATCGACCGGCGCTCGAGTTCGCGGGCCGCCTCGATGGAGTGCCTGGCCCACGGGAGCTCTTCGAGACGCTCGACGCGGATGGGCTTGCCGGTCAGTTCGCAGATGCCGAAGGTGCCGGCATCGATGCGACGGATGGCGTCGTCGATTTCCTTGATGAGCTTGGAACCCGCGGCGGCGAGGTCCAGGTGCAGTGACTGTTCGTACGTCTCGCTGCCCTGCTCGGCCATGTGCTGCGGCATGTTGGAGAGCGCACCGCTTTCGCCGCGGAGAGCTTCCTCTTCAAGGTGCGAGACATCGCCGAGCAGTTCGGCGCGCTTGCGGAGGAGGATGGCCCGGAAGTGCTCGAGTTCCTTTTTGCCGAAGGGCGACTTGCCGGCGACCTTGGCCTGGACTTCTTCGACGCCCTGAACGCCAAGCGGCTTGAGCGCGGGAGCGTTGGGCCCCGACGCGATCAGCGGCTTGCGAGCAAAGCCGGAAGAAAGGAGCGAGCCGGCGAGGGCGGAGATGTCGGTCGAAGGAGCTTTCGGCTTGGGCTTCTTCAGCGGCTTGCTGGGGACGATGGTGATGCCCTTGCGAGCGGAAGCGGCTTTGTCGTCGGCGGGCGGCGCGGCGGGGGTCTCAGCCTCGGCTTTGGTCCCGGGCTTGACCACGGGCTTGGCGGCCGGTTTGACCTCGGGCTTTTTTGCCTCAGGCTTTTTTGCCTCAGGCTTCTTGGCTTCGGGCTTCTTGATTTCTGCTTTTTTGGCTTCGGGCTTGGCCGCGGGAGCGGGCTTCTTGACGTCGACTTTCTTGACGTCAGGCTTCTTCGCTTCGGGCTTCTTGGCTTCCGGCTTTTTGACGTCCGGCTTTTTGGCTTCCGCCTTCTTCGCCGGAGCCGACTTGGCGTCGGGCTTTTTGGCGATTGGCTTGGGAGCAGGCTTCTTCGCGGGCTTTGCAGCCGGCTTGGACACCTTCGGCGCGCCCTTGCTGGCGGCCTTGGACTTGGGTTTGGCTGTTGAGGTCTTCTTCGCCACGGTCCCCTCGCTCGTGTTCGGACGAGAGTCGGTCTTTGGATGGACACTCCGTCCAAAAGGCAGAACGATTGCAAACGAAGCCGGTCACCCCAAGACAAGACCGGCCCAGAGCGGGGTCTTCCTTCGGGTGCGAAGAGTAGGGACGGGGGGGTACCGCGTCAAACGCGGCTGGCGGCCGACGAGGAAGCGGCCGGGGGGGTGGTCACGACCGGCGAGCCCTCAAGCACCTGTCCGAGGTTCCGGAAGCGGTCGTACCGGCGGGCGAGAAGCTCGTCCACCGGAACGTTCTTGAGGGCCTGAAGCTGGGTGAGGATCCACGACTGAAGGTTGCTCGCGGCCTGCTGCGGGTTGCGATGGGCGCCGCCCACCGGTTCAAGGACCACCTCGTCGACGACACCGAGTTCCTTGTTGTCCGCAGCGGTGAGCTTGAGCGCACGCGCGGCGGCGGTGTTGGTCTGCTCGTTGGCTTCCTTCCACAGGATGGCCGCGCACCCTTCGGGGCTGATGACGCTGTACCAGGCGTACTGCATCATGCCGACGCGATCGGCGACGGCGATGCCGAGCGCACCGCCGGACCCGCCCTCACCGATGATGACGCTCACGATGGGCACGCGGAGGCGGCTCATCTCCATCAGGTTCTCGGCGATCGCCTGGGCCTGCCCTCGCTGTTCGGCTCCCAAGCCGGGATAGGCGCCCTGCGTGTCGACGAGCGTCACGACGGGCAAGCCCATTTTCTCGGCCAGTTTCATGTTCTTGAGGGCTTTGCGATAGCCCTCGGGGTGCGCACAGCCGAAGTGGCACGCGATCTTCTCGGCGGTTTCCTTCCCCTTCTGGTGGCCGATCAGCATGCACTTGACGTGTCCGACGCGGGCGAACCCCGACACGATCGCGGGGTCGTCCCCGAACCGGCGGTCGCCGTGAAGCTCGGAAAAGTCGCGGCACATCATGCCGATGTAGTCGCGGGTCTGCGGGCGGAGGGGGTGGCGAGCGACGCGGACGGTGTTCCACGCGGAGAGGTCGGTGTAGAGCTTCTTGAGCAGGTCCGAGTGCTGCTGCCGGAGAGCTTTCAACTGCGGCGAGGGCTCGGCGTCGCCGGGGAGTCCGGCCTTGGCTTCCTCGATCTGCTGTTCGAGGGTGGCGAGCGGCTTTTCAAAGTCGAGCTGATAGAAGGTGGCCATGGTCTGTCGCGGCGGGAACGGTCGGCCGCGGGTTCTCCTGAGGGCTTGATCGTGATTCTATCGCACCAAGCGGCTCGGGCCTGGGATCGCGGATGGGCTCCTGCCCGCCCCTAGCCTTGGGCATGTCAGCACATCTGCCAACCCGGGGAACGGTCTGGGCCATGATCGGCGGCGGGAATATGGGACGTGCCATCGCGGCCGGGGCTTTGGCCGTGGGCGACCACGACCGGTTCATGGTGGCTGAACGCGACCAGCTCGCCCGCGAGCGGATCGACGCTCCGACGTGCGAGTCCCCTCGGGAGGCGATGGAATGGCTCGTCAAGCAGGAGGCGCAGCGCGGTGGCGAACCCTCGCCGCTGGTGCTTGCGGTCAAGCCGCAGTCGCTCGCAGAGGTCACGAAGGAGATCCGGGGCTTTTTCGACGAGCACTCCCGCGTGGTGATCAGCGTGCTGGCGGGGACGCCCGGGGCCAAGATCCGTGCGGCCTTGGGCCCGGGCGCGCGTGTCATCCGGGCGATGCCGAACCTGCCGGCGGCGGTGCGGCAGGGGTGCACGGCGATCTGCGTGTCGGCCGGTGCGCACGCGGGGGATGAGGACTTCGCCCTTGACCTTTTCCGCGGCGTCGGGCCCACGGTTGTGCGCATCAAGGAGGACTTGATGGACGCTTTCACGGCCGTCGCCGGCTCGGGTCCGGCGTACGTCTTCTATCTCGCGGAAGCCATGACGAAAGCGGCGGTCGAGCTCGGGTTTGACCGGCAGGCGGCCGAAGCGATGGTCCGCGCGACGGTCTTCGGCTCGGGGATGATGCTCCGCGAGGATCAGCGGCCCGCGGAAGCGATGCGAGCGGCTGTCACGAGCAAGGGGGGCACGACGGCGGCGGCGACGGCGGTTCTCGACGATGCGAAGGTGATCGAATCGCTGTTAAAGGCAATTGTCGCGGCCCGGGATCGCGGGCGTGAGCTTGCCAAGCTCTGAGCCTGGGCCGTTCGGATGATTACAGCCCGCGGACGCGCACGAGCAGGTCGTTGATCTCCGGCCGGCAACTGGGCATGTCCGGAAGCCGCGTGAGTTCGCCCGCTTGCTTGAGTGCGGTTTCGAGGCGGTCGTGCTCCCGATCGTGGAACGCACGTTCATCAGCCGAGACGACGGCTTGTTCCTTGCTGCCGACCTTTCGCGCGATGAGGTCGGGCACGTATGGCATGTCGAGTTCGCGTCCGTACAGATCATGGAGCGTCACGAGGCTGGCTTGCGTCTCGCCGGTCCGCATGAGATGGACGCCGGTGAGGAGCACGCGGTAGATGTAGAGAAGCGGCTTGATCCGAGGCGGGTCTTCCTTCGCGAAGAGGCCTCGCTGTGTCTGGACGAAGCCGAGGTAGTGGTGGACGTGGTGCTTGGTCACCATCCGCGGGACGAGCGACAGCAATTCGCGGTGAAACTCGCTGGTCTGGACGATGAGCGGGCTGGTGAGCTGTTCGAGCACGTACCCGTTGCGTTTGAGGAGCATCGAGCAGAACTTGCGGATGTCGTGCGAGACGTGGTCGATCTCGACGCCCTCCTCGACGCTTTCGTAGGTCAGCGTTTCTCGCGGCTCATCGAGCGTCAGCAGTTCGCGCGTCGGGAGCACATGGCTGCCGCGGATGTCGTAATCCGAGTCCGGCGAAGGAAAGCCGTACAGGTGGGCTCCGCTGATGGTGACGAAGACCGAAGGGCAGTCGAGGCGAGCGGCGATCCGCTTGCAGAGGTCCATGCGGGGGACGAGGTTACTCATGCGTGTTCTCCCGTCGTGCCATCGTGCGGCGTGCTTTGGTGAGGAACGCGTTCGCAGCGGCGGTGTCCGGTGATTCCGGGAGCGGCGTCGTCTGGAACGACCGGTCGAGGGCGGCGGAAAGCTCGGTCTTCCACGCGAGGATCGCGGACCAAGGCTCCACGCCGTCTCGAACGCGGAGGAGGCGTTCCCGGTGCGGCGATGCGTCAAGCACGAGCGAGCCGGTGCGGACGAGTTCCTCCCCGGCGATCAACAAGCGGATCATGTGCATCGCGTGCCGCCACTTGACCGCGCCGGTTCGGTCCATCGCGCGGGACATCCCGATGAACTGGGCTTCGGCGTAGCCGAGGAACGAGCGGTAGACGGCTTTGGAGAGGACCTGGGAGCGAAGCTCGAGCAGGTCCCGGCCCAGGTCCGACGCGAAGAGGACAACGGGCGACCACAGGGTCTCGAGAATGGCGGGGTTGCCCTTGAGGGCGAGGGCGAGGAACTTCTCGACCTCCCAGATGACGGTCTGGGCTTCATCGCTCTCGAATTGCTCCGGAGGCTTGGTGAGCGACCAGTGGGCGGAAGCGGAGGGGATGTAGACGCCGCGAAGGTCGGCGTCGGAGTCTTCGCGGGCGAGGCCGTAGGCGCGAGACCCGACGAGCACGCGCAGGATCACGCAAGCGTCGTGCACGGTCCGGCCGTCATCGTTGCGGAGCGCATCGAGGCTGAATGTCCGATCGTGGGTCATGAGCGGGCTTTCGGCGGGGCCGGAGACTCCTTTCGGACGTCACGGTAAGGGTCCTGAGCTTCTTTGGCCGGGCGGAGCGTCGGGGTGTTCGTTCCGAGCATCCAAAGGGGGTCCGCGAGCGAACCATCGGGTATGCAAAGAGTCGTCGTCGTGGGAGCGGGTGGCGGGATCGGTCGAGAGGTTTGCCGGCGGATCGTGGCCGCGGGCGGCACGGTGGTGGCGTGCGGCCGCCGGGCGGAACCGCTTCTGGCGCTCAAAGCCGAGCTTCCGGCCGCGGTGGAGGTCCGAGAGCTTGACGCGACGAACGCGGAAGCGGTCTCGGCGATGCTTGAATCGGTCGCGGCCTCGGCTCCGATCACGGGCGTGGCGAACCTGGCGGGGGCGTTTCTGCTCAAGCCGGCGCACCTGACGAGCCCGGCGGAGCTGAATGAGCAGATCGCTCAGAACCTGACGACGGCTTTCAATGTCGTTCGCGGGGCGAGCAAGGCGATGATGAACACAGGCGGGTCGATCGTGCTGATGTCGAGCGTGGCGGCGAAGGTCGGGCTTGCGAGCCACGAGGCCGTGGCGGCCACGAAAGCGGCGGTGGAGGGGCTTGCGCGGTCGGCGGCGGCAAGCTACGCGGCTCGCGGGATCCGCGTGAACGTGGTGGCTCCGGGGTTGACGCGGACTCCGCTGACGGAACGAATCACGGGGAACGAAGCCAGCCTCAAGGTGTCGGTGGCGATGCACCCGCTGGGCCGGATCGGCGAGCCGCCGGACATCGCGTCGGCGATTGTGTGGCTTCTGTCGCCGGAAAGCGGCTGGGTGACGGGTCAGACGATCGGGGTGGATGGCGGGCTTGGGAATGTGCGGGCGCGGTGATGGCGAGTTCCGGGCCCGGCCGATACAATGGATTCATGGCGAAGAAGACGGTTCGTCTCGATGTTCCCGCCCGCGAGCTTGCGTGGCTCGACCGACAGGTTTCGGAGGGGGCGTTCCCAAGCCGGGGCGAGGCGTTTGCAAGGCTGCTGCGCCGTGCTCGTGTCGAATCGTCGCAGGCGTGGATCGAAACCGAGATTGAGAAGGGCTTGGCAAGCGGCTCGGCGGAGCCTCTGACGCCGGCAGCCCGTCGCGACATTCTCAAGAGTGCCAAGCGGATCGTTCAGACGAGGAAAGCGAGCGGTCGAAGCAAGTCGGCGTGACGCTGGAAGTGCGACTTCGTCCGCTCGTCCGGCGGGACATCGATCGGCATGTTGATTTCATCGCGACGGATCGGCCGGAGACTGCGGAGCGATTCGCGGAGCGGGTGCTTGAGACATTCTCGCTTTTGGCGGGTCAGCCGGGGATCGGTGCGGTCTGGAACTCAAGATCCAGAACGCTTCGGGGGCTCAGACGTTGGCCGGTCGTCGGGTTTGGGAAGTTCCTGGTCTTCTATTTCGTCCGTGACGACCACGTCGAGATTGTCCGGATCCTGCACAGCGCGATGAGCCTCGGTCGTGAGTTGCGAAAGTCGCCGTGAAGCACCCGGAAGAGATGTACCCTTGGGCATGACGATACGTTCTCGGCCGCATTCGGGGCAGGTGATGTCGTTGACGCCGTGGAGGTCATAGCCGCAGTTCTCGCAGGTGAAGGGGTCGATGGGCTTGGTCGCCGGGTGCAAGCGACTCGAAAGCACGCATAACGCCGCGAACAACGTGGCAACAATCACCAGTGAAAGCAGCGGGTTCAAGCCGATCAGTCCGAACAGCACACTGAAGCCCATGGCTGGCAGGAGCGCGATCCATCCCGCGTACTCGACCGAGCCTTGGCGGAGCGCGGCAACGATCATGGGAGAGAGAAGCAGCCCTCCGAATAGGCCAAACAAACCGCCGAGCATGCCCATCGACAAGTCCAAGAAGAACAAAGACGCCGCGTAGATCGATCCGCAGACCATCCCGCTCGCGACGGAGAAGACGACAGAGTCGAGCGTGGTGGGTGGGTCAATGTGGCGATACATTGGAAGTGACCAAACTACTCGCTCAAACTCGTGGCTCTGTGTTCCGCTGGGATCTCCCTATGCCGTCGCTCGCGAGTCCACCGTGGCGAGCTTGAGGATGTTGGTCTGGGTCATCTGGTCGCTGGCGAGTTCGCCGGTGATGCGGCCGCCGGCCATGACGAGGACTCGGTCGGAGAGGGCGAGGAGTTCGGGCATCTCGCTTGAGACCAGGAGGACGGCCATGCCGCGGTCGGCGGCGGCGTGGATGAGCTTGTAGACCTCGGCTTTGGTGCCGACGTCGATGCCTCGCGTGGGTTCGTCGAGGAGGAGGACCTTGGTCTCCTTGCCCATCCAGCGGGCGATGAGGAGTTTCTGCTGGTTGCCGCCGGAAAGCTCGCCGGGGAGCGAAGCTTGGCTCGCGGCTTTCACGCGGAACTCGGTGAACTTGTCGGCGATCAGGTTCTTCTCCGAGCCGAGCGAGCGGACGCCGAGGAGCACGGCGAGCTTCTGCATGAACGGCATGACGATGTTCTCGCCGACGCCGAGCTGGAAGAAGAGGCCTTGCAAGCGCCGGTCCTCGGGGACGTAGCCCATGCCGCGCGAGATCGAGTCGCGAGGTCCCGTGCGGTTGGTCTCGACGCCGTCGATCGTCACCGTGCCACGCGAGTTTGCGTCAAGGCCGAAGATCGCGTCCAGAAGCTCCGAGCGGCCCGCGCCCACGAGGCCGCCCAGGCCGACGATCTCGCCGGCGCGGACGTTGAGGGAAACATCGCGGAGCTTGCCGGGTGAGGAGATGCGCGAGACCTCGAGGACGACCTTGCCTGGGGTGGCGAACTGTCCGTGGTGGTGGTCGCCGCTTTCGGATTTGATCGCGGCGGCTTCGGCATCACCGCCGGAGCGGATCCGGCCCGCGGGGGTGGTGAGGCGGCGACCGATCATTTGTTCGACGAGGTCTGCTTCGGTGAGCTGCTTGACGGGGGAAGTGGCGACGAACTTGCCATCGCGGAGGACGGTGACGCGGTCGCAGACCTGGAAGATCTCGCCCATACGGTGGCTGACATAGACGATGGTGAGGCCGCGGGCGGCGAGGGCTTTGGTGATCTCCATGAGGCGGTCGGCTTCGGCGACGGAGAGAGAGCTTGTGGGTTCGTCGAAGACGATGAGGCTGGGGCCCGATCCGCTCCCACCCCCGTGAGCATCGGCGGAGCGGTCGTCGAGGCTTGCGGCGATCTGGCAGATCTGTCGGCGGCCCGGGGCAAGCGAGCCGAGCGGGGCCTGCACGTCGATCGAGGGGTCGAGCTGGTGGACGAGCTTGGCGGCCCGGTCGTTCATGGTGCGGCGGTCGAGGAGGCCGGCGCGGGTGGGCAGGTCGTGCAAGCAGAGGTTTTCGGCGACGGAGAGCTGGGGGCACTGGGCGAGCTCTTGATGGACGATGCGGACGCCGGCGCTGAAAGCGTCGTCGATTGAGCCGGGCGCCAGGATGCGAGCTACGCCATTCTGGATGATCGTGACGGTGCCGGTGTCCTGGCGGTGAAGGCCTGCGATGACCTTGCCGAGGGTGCTCTTGCCCGCTCCGTTCTCGCCCATGAGGGCGTGGACCTCGCCTTTGAGGAAGGTGGCGGAGACGTCGTCGAGAGCCTGCGTGACGCCGAATCGCTTGGAGATGTGCTCGGCCGTCAGGAGGACCGGGAGCGAAGCGGGCGTGGAGGTGGAAGGGTCGGTGGTCATCGCCGGTATGGTACCGGGAACGGGCGGGGCCGGGAAAGAAAGAACGGGACGCTCGCGAGAGCGTCCCGTTCGTGGAAAGGCGTTTCAGGGGGTGGTTACTTCTTGTCGGACGCGGGCTTGGCGTCGTCCTTCTTCTCTTCCTTCTTGTCGTCCTTCTTGGCGAGCCACTTCTTCCAGAGGCCCTCGTACTCCGAAGCGTTGGCCTGGGTGCAGACCTTGAGTTCGAAGGCGTTGATCACCTTCTCGGGGTTCTTGCCGTTGTGGACCTTGTCGAAGAGCATCTCGACGCTCTTGTAGCCCCAGCCGTAGCAATCCTGGACGACGAGGGCCTGGACCTGGCCGGACTTGACGTACTCGATCTGCTCGGGGAGGGCGTCGACCGCGGCGACCTTGGCTTTGTCGTAAACGCCTTCGAGGGCGCCCTTGGTGAAGAGGGGCCAGCCGCCGACCATGGCCCAACCGGCGATGTCGGGGTTGGCGGTCTGGACTTCCTGGACTTTGGCGGCGGCTTTGCCGGGGGTCTCTTCGTGGTAGTAGACCTCCTTGAGGGTGAAGCCCTTGTCCTTGAGCTTCTCGATCTGGTCCTTGACGCCCTTGACGCGGGCCTGGAGGTTCGGCGCGCTCTGGTTTCCGGCGAGGATGGCGATCTGGCCGCCCTTGCCACCCATGGCTTTGGCGAGTTCATCCATCAGCTTTTTGCCGGCTTCGACGTCGTCGATGCCGTAGTAGGCGAAGCGTTTGCTTTTGGGGGCGTCGGAGTCGAAGGTCACGACCTGGACACCTTTGCCGACGGCGCCGTCGATGGGTTTGGTCAGGACGTTGGCGTCGGTGCAGGAGATGGCGATGCCGTCAACGCCGAGGCTTGCGAGCTGCTCGATGTACTGAGCCTGCTGCTGGGCGTCCTCGTTGACAGGGGTCTGCCAGATGACCTTGATCTCGATGCCGTGCTTCTTGGAGAGGTCGGCGGCGGCGTCCATGGCGCCGGTGCGGGCGGCCTGGAAGACGGGGTTGCTCTGGCTCTTGGCGATGACGCCGAACTCGTAGCCCTTTGAGGCGGTTGCGGGGGTGGTGTCGGCACCCAGCGCGGTGCCGGCGGCAAACGCGAGAGCGGCGAGCGAGAAGAGACGGCGTGACATCGGGATACCCATCTGAGATGCTCCGTGGATTGGCGGGGGCCGCCCGACACGAGCGGTCGGCACGCGCACAGCGTAGCCGAAAGATACCGCGCCAACAGGTACGGCGGATTGGACGCTCGCCGGCGGGGCTGGTTGTTGAAACCGGGAGGTCCGGGTTCCGAGAGATGCGCGTGTGTTTCTGTGGCTTTCTGGGTGTTTCAGCAAGCCGGGGGCCGATCGATAGGGAACCGTCAGGGGAGTCCGTCGCGACGTAGAATGGACGCCGCGCAATCGGGCAGAGGAGGCGACCGATGGATATCTGGAAGAAACTCACGGGCGAACTGATCGACATCGTCGAGTGGCTTGATCGCACGTCCAACACGCTCGTCTACCGGTTCGAGCGCCACAACAACGAGATCAAGAACGGAGCCAAGCTCATCGTTCGCGAGAGCCAGGCCGCCGTCTTCGTCAACGAGGGGCAGATCGCCGACATCTTCAAGCTGCCCGGCACCTTCGACCTTCGCACGCAGAACCTGCCCCTCCTCTCGACGCTCAAGGGATGGAAGTACGGGTTCGAGAGCCCCTTCAAAGCCGAGGTCTACTTCGTCAACCTGCGGCAGTTCACCGACAACAAGTGGGGCACGATGAACCCCATCATGCTCCGCGACCCCGAGTTCGGGCCCCTCCGCTTGCGGGCTTTTGGCACGTACGCCTTCCGCATCGCGGACCCGACGGCGTTCGTGAAGCAGATCGTCGGGACCAACGCCCGGTTCACGACCGACGGCATCACCGAGCAGCTTCGGAACCTGATCGTCAGCCAGTTCGCGGACGTGCTTGGCGAGAGCAAGATGGCCGCGTTGGACATGGCCGCGAACTACAACGAACTCGGCAAGTTCATCAAGGACCGGATCTCCCCGTCGATCGCCGAGTACGGCCTTGAGATCACCGCCTTCAACGTGGAGAACATCTCGCTTCCGCCGGAAGTCGAGAAGGTGCTCGACCAGCGCACGAGCATGGGCATCGTGGGCGACATGAGCAAGTACATGCAGTTCAACGCCGCTCAGGCGATGGGCAACCCCAATTCTGGCGCGGGCGGCGTCATGGGCCAGACCCTCGGGATGGGCGCTGGCTTTGCGATGGGCCAGCAGATGGCGAGCCAGATGGGCGCGCAGATGGGAGCGGCCGGGGCGGCGCCTCCCCCGATGCCCGCGAGCGGGGCGGTGCAGTTCTTCGTGGGCATCGACGGCAAGCAAGCCGGTCCGTTCGATGTCGCGACCCTGACCCAGATGGCTTCACGGGGCCAGATCACGCGCGAATCGCTGGTCTGGAAGCAGGGGATGGCTTCCTGGACACCCGCCGCGTCGGTGGGCGAGCTTTCGACGGTGTTCGGAGCGACTCCGCCGCCGTTCCCGCCGCGGTGATCCGGTCGATCAGAGCTTGGCTTCGGCCGCCAGTTCCTCACGGAGGGCGCGGGCGAGGTATTCGTACTGCTCGCGGGTGTTGTAGATCTGGGCGCTGATGCGGAAGACTCGGGTCTTTCCGGCGACGTTCCACAGCGGGACCTGAATCTTCCACTTTTCGAGCAGGATGTCCTGCATCGCGTCGTGATATCCGCGCGGGCTCGGACGGGCGAGCACACGGGCTTGGACGTCCGGAGCGTGCGACGGAAGCGGCATCGTGCAGAGGCAGCCGAGCATCGACTCGGGGATCGGGGGCGTGATGCCCAGCGCATCGCAGAGGATGCGACGGCCCTCCAGAAGCAGCGCGCGGTTGGAAGCCATCAGCTCCGACCAGCCGCCCCGCAAGAGACCGCTCATGAAGCGGATCGCGTCGGGGATGGCGAGGAAAGCCGTCTGATCGGTCGTGCCGACGTAGTCAAACTCGGTGAGGAACTGCGACCGCCCCGGTTTGGGTTTCTCGGCGTTGTTCGAGAGCACGATGGGCCGGAAGCCCTCGCGTTTCGCGGGGTCGACGTACAGGAACGCCGAGCCCTTGGGGGAGCAGATCCACTTGTGGCAGTTGGCGGTGTAGTACGTGGGCTTGAGCGCGGAGAGATTGAAAGGCGTGAACCCCGGCGCGTGGGCGCCGTCGATGAGGGTTTCGATGCCGCGACGGTGCAGCTCGGGGATCAGACGCTCGATCGGCAGGATCGCGCCGGAGGAACTCGTCACGTGCGAGATCATCACGACGCGGGTCCGTGCCGTCACCTTTGCCATGATCGCTTCGACGATCGCTTCCGGCGACGGCATGGGAAACGGAAGCTCGGCGGAGACGACCTTGGCACCGCGCATCGCCGCGACATGGCGGGCGTTGTTGCAGCAGGCGGGGTACTCGTGATCGTTGATGAGGATCTCGTCTCCGGGAGCGAGCTTGAGGTTGTGGAGGACGGTCGCGACGCCGACGGTCGCGTTGGGCACCGGCGCGATGCACGCCGGATCGGCTCCGAGCATCTGGCCCAGCGCCGCGCGGGAGGCGTCGATCAGACCGGTTATGTGCTCGACGAAGAAGGCGACGGGTTCGGCTTCGAGCCTGGCCCGCAGGGCGTTCTGGGCTTCGAGCACGACGCGGGGGGTCGCTCCGAAGCTGCCGTGGTTGAGGAAGACGATGCCTGGATCGTGAGCCCAGTGCGACGCGAAGGGTGAGCGGGCGGGGAGCGCGGCAGTCATGGCGTGAGGGTACGCTTGGACCGTTCGGGCGATCGAATCAGGATGGACGCACAGGGATGAACGGAGCGGCATGATTTCGGCGGCACCCCATCAGAAGAAGTCGATCGCGACGACGCTTGTGGTTCTCGGAGCGGCCGCGTGCCTGACGCCGCTGGGGCGGGCGGACATCATGCTGCCGCTGGGTATCGCCTTGGCCCTGATCGGTGTCGCTGACGCTTCGCTGCTCCCTTGGACCAAGACGCTCTCCAAGGTGGTGATGCAGACGTGCGTGGTGGTGATGGGACTTGGGATGAACCTGCGGGACCTCGCCCACGCGGGGAGCACGGGAATCGTGTTCGCTGCGGGCACGATCATTCTGACGTTCGCTGCGGGGTTTGCTCTCGGACGTCTGCTGAAGCTTCCCGGGAAGCTCACCACCCTCATGGCGTCAGGCACAGCGATCTGCGGGGGCTCGGCGATCGCCGCGGTTTCCACCGTGATCGTCGCGGCTCCGGCTGAAATCGCCGTGGCGACCGGGACGGTCTTTCTGCTCAACGCAGCCGGTCTTTACGTGCTCCCCTGGCTTGGCGACCTCATGCAGATGTCCCACGCACAGTTCGGCACCTGGTGCGCCATCAGCATCCATGACGTGTCGAGCGTGGTGGGGGCGGCCAAGACATTCGTCGACGCCCACCCGCCGACTCCGGACATGGCTTCGGGCACCGACGCGTGGACGATCGCTACCGCGGTCAAGCTGTCGCGCGCCCTGTGGATCGCGCCGATCTGCATGGCGGCGGGATGGTGGATCGGGCGAGGCACCGTCGAAACGCCGGGCGTCACGGTCAAGCCCAAGACCCTCTGGGAGAAGTTCCCGGTGCCCCTGTTCATCCTGCTGTTCATCGTCGCCAGCGCGGTCTGCACGCTGATCCCGCAGATCAAGCCTTACCACACCGACTACCTCAGACCCGCCGCCGGTCACGGGATGGCGTTCGCCCTCTTCCTGATCGGGCTTGGGATCTCGAAGAAAGCGATGAAGTCCGTCGGCTGGAAAGCGCTCGTGCTCGGCGTCACGCTCTGGGTGCTGATCAGTGCAACCTCGCTGGTGGTGGTACGGGCGACGATCGCCTAGCAGCCCGCCTCGAACGCCGCGACGAAATCCGCGTAGTCGAAGAAATCGATGAAGCCGTCGCCGTTGTAGTCCGCGATGCGGACGGGCGCGCCCGACTCAAACGCGGCGACGAACTCGTCGTAGTCGAAGAAGTCGATGAACCCGTCGCAGTTGACGTCGGGGCCGCACGTGGAAAAGCCGACCGCCGGGCTCTCGATGCTCCCGCACGCGTTGGTGATCAGGCAGGTGAGGGTGCCGTTGTCCGCGGCGCGAACTTCGGAGAGGGTCAGTCGGGCGGTGGTGACGCCCGCCGCGAGGGTCCCGCCAGCCATACGGCCCGCCGCGATCGCGACGCCGTTCCGCCGCCACTGGTAGGTCACCGCGTACCCGGCCGCGGGCGTCACGTCGAACGCGACGATCCCGCCCGTGCACGCGGGGCCCGACCGAACCGGCCCGCTCGCGACCCAGGGGGCGCCGGTGGGGTTGAACCGCGCCCAGCCCGTCGAACGCTGGGCGGGAGCGAGGGTGTTCGCGAAGGCGCCGCCGACCTGCACCTCAGCCCGATGGGCGAGCAGGGCGTGGACCGGCCCGTCCACGCCGTTGACGTTCGCCCACGCGGACCCGGTCCACATCGCGACCCGGCTCGCCGGAGCGCCGCCGGCTTGCGTGAAGTCTCCAGCCAGGTACAGATTGCCATCGGGCCCGACCGCGAGGGCCCGCACGATGTCGTTGGTCCCGCCGGTCATCGCCGCGTACGACGCTCCGTTGTAGCGAGCGACGTTCGGTGAACCCGGAAGGCCCGCGAACTGCCCGCTGATGACGAGCTCGCCGCGAAACAGCTCGAGTGCATGAACCGTGCCCAGAAAGAAGCCCCCGACGGTCGACCACGACGTGCCGTTCCAGCGGGCAAGCCCCCCGGACGCCTGTCCGTTGGCCGAGGTGAACGCGCCGCCAGCGTAGAGCGAACCGTTGAAGACCTTGAGCGCGTAGCACGGGCCGTTGAGGTCCGTGCCGCTCAGCGCAAGCCAGCGACGGTTGACCGAATCCCAGCGAGCGACGCGGTTGTACGCGGTGGCGTTGTCCCCCGACGCCGTGAAATCGCCCGAGGCGTAGATCACGCTGTTGAATCGCTCGATCGCGCGGACAGGAAGGTTGAATCCCGTCCCCATCGTGTTCCACTCGCGAGTGCCGAGGATGTCCGACTCGGTCCACTGAGCGATCCGGGCCGCGGAAAGGCCCCCGGCCGTGGTGAACTCGCCGCCGACGACGAGATTCCGCGTCAGCGGATCGGGGCTGAACGATTTGAGCGCTCGGACCGGGCCATTCACGCCCGAACCGAACGCGGATGTCGACGCTCCATCCCATCGCACGAGGTGAGCGACGCGGTCGCCGGCGGAGTCCAGGCCGGCGAAGGACCCGCCGCCGATGGCCGTGCCGCCCAGGCTTGCCATCGAGAAGATCGAAGCCGCGCCCTCATAGCGGTTCCAGGCTGCGCCGGTCCAGCGAGCGAGGCTGAGCGCGGGTGTGCGAAGATTCGCGTCACGCACGCCCGCCGTGTCGAACGATCCGCCCACGAGCAGCCCGTCCGGCATCGGGAGCAGCGCGTACACGGTCGCAAAAAAGTTGTCCGCGCCGACGCCCCCCGCGTACGAGGACCACGCCGATCCGTTCCATGCCGCAAGGTTGCTCACCGGCACTCCACCCGCGAAAGGGATCGCGCCTCCGACGACCAACTGCCCCTGGAAGGAACACAGCGAGCGCACGCTGTACGGGACTTCAATGCCGGTTCCAAGTGCCCTCCAGGAGGACCCGTTCCACGCCGCGATGCGATTGACCGGCACGCCGGCCACGCTCACGATGTCGCCGGCGATCACCAGGTCCCCGCCGTGCGTGGTTGAGACAAAGACGGGCCATCGGTCGTTGCGTCGCGCGGCGGGGCCGCCGAGGGCGCGCCATGATGCCCCGTTGAACGCGGCGAGATTGATCGGCGGTCCGGCCGATTGCAGCGCGAACCCGCCGCCCGCGATCAGTTCATTGTTGTAGACCGTGAGCGTCCGCACGACCACCGTCAAGGTGTCGCCGTTGTCGAGCGCGGGGCGGAGGCCCGAAGGGGTTGACCACGCGGCGCCGTTCCAAGCCGCCAGCGAGCCGCGATTGCTCTGGTTCGCGTCTCGGTAGGCGAAGGTGCCGCCAGCATAGATCTGATTATTGAACACGCACAGCGCGTCAACCGCCTGCGAGTCCCCGAACCCGTTCAGGTACAAGCCGCTCCCAAGTGCTTCCCACGTACCCCCGGGCCCGTTGCGGAGCTTGGCGATGTTGCGGGTCTGGAGCGGTCCGATGCTTGCAAACTGGCCGCCGACGTACAGGTCGTTCTGATGGACCGCCAAGGTGCGCACGAAGCCGTCGGTGCCCGCTCCCAGCGGTTGCCAGCGTTGCCCGTCCCACGCGGCGAGATTCCGTGCTGGCACGCCCCCGACGGCGCTGAACTGCCCGCCCACGACGGTGTAGGTCGGGAGCGGTCCGGCACCGTCCGGGTCCCACAAGACCGCGCAGCCGATGAATCCGTCGGTTCCCTGGACGACCTCGCCCATCGGACCCGGCAGCCACCGGGCGCACTGCGCCGCCGCCTGACTGGTGAAGCCTGAGCAGACGACCGCCGCGGCGACGACTGTGGCGAAGAGAACGCTTGGTGCGCACATCGGCATGGAATCCTCCGGGCGGGAGCGTACCACGGACACGGGTGGGCCCGAAGCGAAATCTCGGGTCAACAGCCGACCTCGAACGCCGTCACGAACTCGTCATAGTCGAAGAAATCGATGAAACCGTCGGCGTTGAAGTCGGCGACCGAAGCCGGCGAGCCGGTCTCGAATGCGGTGACGAACTCGTCGTAGTCGAAGAAGTCCAGGAACAGGTCGCAGTTCACATCTGCTCCGCAGATCGTGAGCCGGGCGTCCGTGGACGTCGTTGAGCCGCAGGCGTTGGTGGCCACCGCGCGGTAGCGGGTCGCTCGGAAGTCCGGGATGCGGCCGTCGGGTTGAGCGGCGATCGTGAGTGTCGGCGTCGTCGCGCCCGTCACGGTGTGCTCGGATGAGGAAAAATCCGAGATGTTGAAGAAGTTCCCCGAGCCGAAGGGGAGCTCGGCTTGCCAACGGATGCTGGTGTCGGCGGGGAACTCGGTGCGAACGCTCATCGTCACCGAGCCGAACGCACACGTCTCGCGCTGCGACGGCACGTTGATGAACCGAGGGTTTCCGCCCGCGATGACGACTGCGTTGTCCGAGAGCACGCTTCCGCACGTGTTCGTGAAGCGCAAGCTGAAGACGCCGGCGTCCAGGGGGTTGAAGTTCGTAAGCGTCAAGGTCCGCGAGAACGCTCCCGAGACCACCGTGCCGTTCGCCATGGCTCCGTTGTCGAGTAGCGAGCCGTTGTATCGCCAGCGGTACGTGGCGGTCGAAGCGGAGGTCGCGTCGGCGCTGAGCACGACCGTCGCACCCGGGCATGGGGCCCGATCCCTCGGTTGCGACGTCACCACCGGAAGGTCCGGGATCGTGAATCCATTGAGCGTCGAACCCAGTCCCAGGGTCCAGAGATCGTTGTTCACGCGGTGCGCGGCGTACGCCGAGCCCGAGTTTCCGCTTTCGCCCAGCAGCACGGGCGAACCGGGGCTTGTGAGCGAGTAGAGCGCCGTGCGGCCCTCTTCCGAGAGCACGCACAGCGAGTCGACCAGCATCGCGGTGGTCACGCGCGCCATCGAACCGGGCCGGGGGATGGTCGAGCGCAGGATGGGCGCCGCCGGAACAGAGAGGTCGTGGATCGCGGTGGTATCGTTCGCGCGAAGCACCGCCAGCATTCGGCCCGACAGGGAGAGGTCTTCCGCGTTCGGCTCGGCGATCGTGGCTGCGAGGGTCGGGCGGTCCGGGTTCGTAACGTCAAAGACCGAGATGAACGGCACGCCCGAGGTGTCCAGCACGGCGAGCACACCGTCCTCAAAGTAGCCCCAACCCGAGCCGGGCGCCGCGATCCGGGAAGCGATCCGCGGGGCCGACGGATCGGCCAAGTCCAGCACGATGTACTCGTTTGCGAACTCAATCACACCCGTGCGGCCGTCCAGATAAAGCTCGTTGTTCGAGAAGGGCGACGTGCGCTCGATCTCAAGCCCGTCGCTCAGGAGCGTCGGACTCGCCGGGTTCGCGATGTCGTAGAGATGGAGTTTGTACCGAGGCCCGCCTTCGAGCGCCAGAAAGCCGAGCATCGTCCCGCTGACATCCGAGCCCTGAAGCGACTCGGCAGCGTCCAGGCTGACGATGCCGGCAAGCTGGGGCTGATCCGGGTCCGCCACGTCGATGAGCGTGAATCTCTCGGGCAAGACGCCGACGGACTCGGGCAACACGATCACCGTTCCGCTCGCGTGCAGATCGAAGCACCTCCCGGGAAGACCGTAATCGTTCACCCACACGCGCGTGGGGCTGGAAGGGTTGATGAAGGAGTACGCCGCGAACAGGTCGGTTGACTCGAGCAGATATGCGTGCTGCCCCACGGCGGTGAGCGGTCCCGGCTGGACGCCGTAGTTCGCGAGGAACGTCGGGATCGCGGGGTTGCTCACGTCCCACACGCCGGCGGAGAACCCGCGAGCGAGCATGTGGCAGAGGGTGATCCCGTTGTGCTCGGTGAGGTGAGGCTTCGCCCCGATGCGAGCGCCCGACGCCGTTCCGAGCAAGGCGGGCGTCCCCGGCGTCGACAGGCTGAAGATCGAAAGACGGTCGGCCGCCACGGTCGCCAGCGTTGTTCCGAGCCGGTCGAGCGTCGGGAAACCCTGGGCCTCGCCAAGGTCGATCGTCGTGATGATGTTGGCGCTCGTGATGTTCCCTATCCCCCATGTGCGGAGCTTGGAACGCGAGGGAGTCGTGGAGGTGTCGTTGAACGTCGCGTAGAGGACGTTCTGCCGGACCTCGATGCTCCGGAACGCCTGGCCGCTCAGCGTCGATCCGGTGATCGGCTGCCCCGGCGAAGTCACGTCGAGAATGAGAATCTCGTCCGCGTTATTGAGCAGGCAGAGTCGGTCCGTCCCCGCCGCCGAGTCCTCGACCTCATCGTTCCACGTGATGTCCGCGAGCACCACCGGGCTGGCGGGCGCCGCGATGTCCACGACCACGAGCGACCCGATGCTGTCACCGAAGCTCCACGTTGAGATGTAGAGCAGATTGCCGTTGACCGCGATCGCCGAGGGCTCATAACGCACGGGGATCGCGGCGATCCGAACGGGCGTGTCCGGTGCGGCGAGATCGTGGATCTCCACCAGCCCGGGCATTCCCACAAACAGCAGCGAGCCCAGCGATTCCATCACGGCCACATCGCCGCTGACCTGCCGCGCGTAGGCGAACGACGAGCACTGCCCCGGTGATGAACGTGCGGGAAACAGAACCCCGGCAACCAACAAAATGAACCCAACGGCTGACAGAAAGCGGGTTCTCATGCGCTGATCCTCAAGAATGGGTTCTTGACCCAGATGCCCGGCCCAGAGTACCGCAAAGTCCGCCAAAAGCGAAGCAAAACAACCGATTCGGGGTCCGCTCTGGGAGAACGCCCGCCGAGGCACTACCATTCCCGTCTATGTCCCAAACATCCCCAAGCCAACCCGAGATCCCGTCGAACGACACGCCCCACCGGTACAACGCGGGGCTTGCGAACGAGCTCGAGCTCAAGTGGCAGGGCCGGTGGGCGACCGAGAAGACGTTCACGACTCCCAACCCCGGGCAGCCCGGGTTCGACTCGTCGCGCCCCAAGTTCTACTGCCTGGACATGTTCCCATATCCATCTGGAGCCGGCTTGCACGTCGGCCATCCCGAGGGGTACACGGCGACGGACATCGTGTCGCGGTACAAGCGGATGAAGGGGTTCAACGTTCTGCACCCGATGGGCTGGGACGCTTTCGGGCTTCCGGCCGAGCAGTACGCCATCCAGACGGGCGTGCACCCCGCGATCACGACGAAGAAAGCCATCGACAACTTCCGCCGCCAGCTCCAGCGGTTCGGGTTCTCGTACGACTGGTCGCGCGAGTTCGGCACCATCGATCCTGGGTACTACAAGTGGACCCAGTGGATCTTTCTCAAGCTCTACGACGCGTGGTTTGACGCGGAAGTCACGGAGTCGCGAGGTCACGGAGTCACGAAGGGCAAAGCACGTCCGATCCGCGAACTCGTCGAGGAGTTTCGGAGTGGCAAGCGGCCGGTCGCCTTCAACCCGACGGCCGGCGGATCGCACCCCTCGCTCGCTGGAGCGAAGTGGGACGCTCTCGACGCCGACATCAAGCGGCGCGTGCTTGATTCCTGGCGCCTCGCGTACCTCGGCGAGACGACCGTCAACTGGTGCCCCAAGCTCGGCACCGTGCTCGCGAACGATGAGGTGATCGACGGCAGAAGCGAGCGCGGCGGCCATCCCGTGCTCCGCAAGCCGATGAAGCAGTGGATGTTCCGAATCACGACGTACGCGGACCGTTTGCTCGACGGGCTCGCCGGGTTGGACTGGCCCGCTTCGACGAAAGCGATGCAGACCGAGTGGATCGGCCGCAGCGAGGGCGCAGAGATCGAGTTCCGCATCGACGGCCGGGACCACGCGCTGACCGTCTTCACCACGCGGCCCGACACGATCTTCGGCGCGACGTACATGGTGATCGCGCCCGAGCACCCGCTGGTGGCGTCCGTCACCGCCGACCCGGCCGTCCGGGCGTACGTCGAACGTGCCCGAAATCTCTCCGACATCGAGCGGATGGAGAACAAGAAGAAGACCGGCGTGCCCACCGGCCTCCACGCGCTCAATCCCGCGACGGGCGAGAAGATCCCCGTCTGGATCGCGGACTACGTGCTGATGGGGTATGGCACCGGCGCGATCATGGCCGTGCCCGCCCACGACGAACGCGACTACGAGTTCGCCAAAGCATTCCGCCTGCCGATCCGGGACGTCGTGTACGACCAGACCCGGTCGGCGATGGCGTACTTCGCCGAGCACGCCCCTGAGAACGTCCGCACCGCCGAACGCTGGCAAGGGGCTCTCGCGGACTTCCTCGGCTGCGTCACCTCGTCGGTCTTTCCGCACGACATGCAAGCCGCGCTCGAACTGGTCACCGCACGCCGCCGCGGAGACATCGACGGCACCGCCGTGCTCATCCCGTCAGGCCGCCCGACCGAGCGCCCGGGTGCTATCGGCGAGCGTCGCGGTGCGACCCGGATCGTCTGGCTCGACGCGATCGCCGAACTGAAGTTCGCCGGGTTCGAGGATTTCGTCGACCGGTTCGCGAGGGCCGCGTTCTTCGACGCTTCCGGAGACGCCTTTGTCGCCACCGGCAACGTCGGTGTGCTCGCCAATTCCGCCAACCGCGAGATCTCCCTCAACGGCCTGACCGTGGAGCAAGCCAAAGCCGCGATCGTCGGCTGGCTTGAGAAGAAAGCTCTCGGCCGCCGCCGGGTCAACTACAAGTTCCGCGACTGGACCTTCAGCCGCCAGCGTTACTGGGGCGAGCCTTTCCCGATGGTCTTCACCGAGGACGGTGCCGCCTACCCCGTCGGCGAGAAAGCCCTCCCCGTCATGCTTCCCGAACTCGCCGACTACGCCCCCGTCGAGAGCGAGGATCCGCTCCCGCTTCTGGGCAAGGTCCGTGAGTGGGTCAATACCACCGCCGGCGAAGCGGGCGTCGATCCCGCGGTGCTGCCGCCCTCGACCAGGGTCCGCCGCGAAGCCAACACCATGCCCGGCAGCGCCGGCAGCTCTTGGTACGCCGTCCGCTACTGCGACCCGAGCAACGACCGCGCGATGGTCGCTTCCGAAGCCGACCGATACTGGATGGGCGGCAACGGTCAGCCCGGCGGCGTCGACCTGTACATGGGCGGTTCCGAGCACGCCGTCGGCCACCTCATGTACTCCCGCTTCTGGCACAACGTGCTTTACGACATGGGGTACCTCTCGACCCCCGAGCCGTTCCAGAAGCTGTTCCATCAGGGCCTCATCACCAGCTTCGCCTATCAGCGAGCGGACAAGACCATCGTTCCGGTGGACGAGGTCCAAGAGGTGTCCGAAGGCGTCTACCAGCTCATCGCCACCGGCGAGCCGGTCACGCCTGTTGTCACCAAGATGTCCAAGCGCTACAAGAACGTCGTCAATCCGGACGACGTCATCGCCGAGTTCGGCGCCGACACCTTCCGCCTCTATGAGATGTACATGGGCCCGCTGGAAGCGAGCAAGCCTTGGAACCCCCGCGACATCACCGGTCTGGCCCGGTTCCTCGCTCGCGCCTGGCGCGTGGCGGTCGACGAGAAGACAGGCGCCGTGCGCACGGCCGCGGAGCGCGACGTGACGGTCGAGAAGCAGGTCCACCGCGTCATCGCCAAAGTCGGAGCTGACATCGAGCGGCTTTCCTTCAACACGGCCATCGCCGCTCTGATCGAGTTCGTCAACGGCGTGGGGTCGACCGTGCTCCACAAAGATCAGCTCGAGCGATTCATGCTCGCGCTGGCCCCCTTCGCGCCGCACCTCGCGGAGGAGGTCTGGAGCAAGCTCGGCAATCAGACGCTCATCTCCCTGGCGGCGTGGCCCGCGGTCGATCCGGCGATGCTCCGCGACGACGAGGTCGAACTTGCAGTCCAGATCCAGGGCAAGGTCCGCTGCAAGGTCACCGTTCCCAGCAACGCCGAACCCAAAGCCATCGAGGAGATGACCCTCGCGAACGCTGAAGTGCAGAAGGCTCTTGGCGGCAAGGTGGTGAAGAAAATCATCGTCGTCCCCGGCCGTCTTGTGAACATCGTCGCTGGCTGAGAGCGCTGCAACGCGGTTACAACACGCGGCGATGATCGTTCCCACATGGTGAGCAAAGCTCGGGAACTCGAATCTGTTTGACGCGATGAAAGCGTTTTTGTAGCATGGCAAGCGGGACCCGATTCGCGGGCCCTGCGCGAAGCACCATGGCTCTCGCGCTTCCTTGGTCGTTCCCCGCGGAGAAGTCGTGGAGGGTCGCGTCTGTCGACGCGGTCCCGAGAGGTCCTGACGATTTTCGTTCGTCCAGGAAAGGAAGTGTTCCGATGCGTAAAGAGTCACTGTCCCCGATCGCGCTCATCATCGCCCTTGCGGGCATGGCGGCTTCCGCCGCCGCGCAGGATGTCACCTCTCCCGGAGACCCTGTCACGGGTTCCTCCGAGAATCACCCGGGAGCTGAAGACCCCAGCAAGGTGCTCGACAACCTCGGCGGCACCAAGTATCTCAACTTCGACGAGATCTTCACCGGTTTCACCGTCCTCGCGTCGCGAACCGACGTCGTTCGCGGGCTGATCATCGTCACGGCGAACGACGCTCCGGATCGTGACCCAACGTCCTTCCTCCTTGAGGGCAGCGACGACGGCGTGAACTTCGTGCTGGTCGCCCAGGGCGCGCTCAATCCGCCCACGGCCCGGTACGGCATGGACCAGGTGAGCTTCAACAATTCGACCTCGTACACGTACTACCGCGTCACGTTCCCGACCGTGCGGAACTCCAACGCCGCCAACAGCATGCAGGTCGGCGAGGTCCAGCTTGTGACCGGCACCGACATCCTCACCCCCGGCGACGCCTTCACCGTGACCTACACCGCCGGCGCCTCAAGCCCGAACAACGAGGGCCCCGGCAGCCTCTTCGACAACCGTCTGAACACCAAGCTCGGCATCTTCAGCGGCGATCTCGGCCCGACCGTCATCGATGTCACCCCGGGCGTTGGCTCGAGCGTCGTCACCGGATTCGATCTCTTCGGTGCCGGCGACGATGCGGCTTTCCCCGGCCGCACTCCTTCCTATGTCGCGGTCTATGGCTCCAACGACGGCGTCAGCTTCACCGAGCTCGGCCGTCGCGATCTGGAAAGCTCCTTCGCCAATTTCCAGGAGCAGGACCTCCGCTTCGCCAACACGACCGCCTACACGCGGTACCGCATCGAGTTCGGTCCTTCGTTGGGCGACACGTTCCTTCAGATCGGCGAGATCCAGCTGTACGGCTCGGTCTCCAACGCTCCTCCGGCCAACGACAGCTGCGCGAACGCGCAGCCGGTGCTGGAGGGCACGACCGCCGGCTCGAGCTTCAACGCCACCGGCGCGGCTTCGAGCTCCTGCGGCACGGCGGATCAGAAGGATGTCTGGTATCGCTACGTCGCGACCTCGACCGGTCCGGTCGAGATCAACACGATCGGCGCGGGTGTGATCGACACGACCTTGGCGGTCTACACGGCTTGCGGCGGCAGCGCGATCGCGTGCAACGACAATGCCCGCGGCGGGCTTTCTCGTGTCACGATCAACGCCCAGGCGAATCAGGCGTATCTGATCCGCGTGGCGGGCAACAACGACTCGACGGGTTCCTTCACGCTCAACGTGGACACCAGCCCGGTCGCTCACACCGACGTGTTGGTGCCGCTCAACTACAACTTCAACGGCATGGTCCACACCGGCGAGGACAACAACCCCGATTCCGAGTCCGGCTACCGCTCGATCGGCGACCGCGGCATGCGGCTGACCGGCGCGGTCGGCTCGCTCGAGGTCGGCCTCGAAGGCGCGACCGGCATCCCGTACACCGTGGTGACCCAGGCCGGCGTGCTCGACATGGTGCACCTCGGCGACCGCAACACCGTCGACAACGGCTTCCGAGCCTTCGACCTTGAGCCCGACGGCGACGAGACCGGCATCCAGCCGCTCTGGCTGCCCGATTCCAACCAGTCCGGCCCCCAGACCACCGACACCGCGGCTTTGGGCGCGGCGATGCAGCCGGGCACGCAGATCGGCGTGCTCTTCAACGCGAGCAATGGCGGCACCACCTTCGACATGACCATCGGGTTCTCCGACGGCTCGACCGCCGTGGTCCAGCTCGACGCTCCCGACTGGTACGGCCAGCAGGACGTCGATCCCGCGCTGGCGGGCGTCGAGTCCCAGCAGAGCTTGGGCACCTTCATCTCGGCTGAGTTCGTCGACGCCGGCACTCCCGGCGTGGACCTCAACGTCGTCGAAGCCGTCGTCAGCCACGAGAGCCTGATCGCCGGCGGCCTTGGCGATTTCGCGGGCCGTCAGATCACTTCCATCAGCTTCTCCAACGCCCAGTCCACGGTCCCCGGCATCGGCATCTACGCGGTGACGGTCCGCGACCCGGGCCAGACCTGCCGCGCCGACTTCAACGGCGACGACTTCCTGGACTTCTTCGACTACGGCGATTACGTCTTCTGCTTCGAAACCGGCGAGTGCCCCCCGGGCAAGACCGCCGATTTCAACGGCGATGACTTCGTCGACTTCTTCGACTACCTCGACTTCGTGACCGCGTTCGAGACCGGCTGCTGATCAGCCCCCGCTTTGAAGTTTCGCCGGCCCGGGAGAGTCTCTCCCGGGCCGGCTTTGTTTTTCACGCTGGGGCGTCGCTCCCTACCATCGCCCCCATGCCGGATTCGACCCCTATCGCCGTTCCCGACCTCGACCCGGCTTTGCTCCTGGCCGCCCGTTTCCGTTCGGCGATGGCCGAGGCGTTCCCCGCCCTCGAGGGCGAAGCCGATCCCCTCATCGCGCCCAACAAAAACCCCTCCGCCGGCGATTTCCAGTCCAACGCGGCGATGGGTCTCGCCAAACGCGTCGGCAAGCCGCCACGCGACGCCGCCAAAGCCATCGTCGCCGCTCTCAAGGTCGACGACCTCTGCGAGCCCGTCACCGAAGCTTCGATCGCGGGCCCCGGCTTCATCAACATCCGCATGCGAGCCGACGCCCTCGCGACCCTCTCCGCCCGGATGGACACCCCGGCTCTGGGCGTCACGCCCCCCGCATCTCCGATGACCGTCGTCGTCGATCTCTGCGGAGTCAATCTCGCGAAGGAGATGCACGTCGGGCACCTGCGTTCGACCATCATCGGCGACGCCATGGCCCGGATCTTCGCGCGGCTTGGCCACAAAGTCGTCAGGCAGAACCACCTCGGCGACTGGGGGCTGCCCATCGCGATGGTCTGCGGACGCGTCAAACGCGAGATGGAAGCCGGCCGCCTCAATCTCGCCACCATCGTCCTCGCCGACCTCGATCGGCACTACAAAGCCGCTCAGAAGGAGTGCGCCCCGCCCGCGTCGCTCGGCGACGTCGTTCAGGACTTCGCGCCGTTTCTCACGGCCAAGTTCGCGGCCGAGTGGGCCGATGAAATCGAGTCCGGCAAAGCCGCGCAGATCGCCCTCGCCGCCGCGAAACGCACCCTGATCGACCTCCAAGCCAAAGAGCCCGGCATCCTCGCCGTCTGGCAACGCATCGTCGATGTCACCATCGCTGCTTGCGCCGAAAACTGCCGCAAACTCGGCGCGATCGTCCTCCCCGAACACACCGCCGGCGAAAGCAGCTACGCGGATGAACTCGCTCCCGTCATCGACGATCTGCTCAAGCGCGGCGTCGCCGAGATCGACGACGGCGCGGTTGTCGTCCGTCTCGACAAGCCCGAATGGGGCGACATCAAGGAACCCTGCCTCATCCGCAAGCGCGACGGCGGGTTCCTCTACGCCACCACCGACATCGCCGCCATCCGCCGCCGCGTGCAGAAGCTCGGCGCCGACCGCGTCGTTTACTGCGTCGACGCCCGGCAGGGGCTCCACTTCAAGCAGGTCTTCTCCGCCGCCAAGCGGGCCGGATACGCGACCAAGCAAGGCCGGGCCGAGCCCGCCACGCTCACGCACGCCGCTTTCGGAACCATCCTCGGCGAGGATGGCCGTCCCTTCAAGACCCGCTCGGGCGAAAACGTCAAACTGGCGGACCTGATCACCGAAGGTTCCACCCGCGCCGCCGCCGAGATGAAGAATCGCGGCGCGGATGTCGGCGATGCCGATTTCGACGGCACCGCGTGGGCGGTGGGCGTCTCCGCCATCAAGTACGCCGACCTTTCGATCGAACGCGTCAAGGACTACACCTTCAGCTTTGACCGCATGGTCGCGTTCGAGGGCAACACCGGCCCGTATCTGCTTTACGCCTACGCCCGGACCCGGTCGATCTTCCGCAAAGCGGCCGAGCAGGGAATCACCGGTTGGGAGTCAACTCCGATCTCGCTCGCGGATCCCGCCGAGCGGGCGCTCGCCCTCACCATGCTGAAGTACCCGGCGGCGCTCGCGGCCGCGGCCGACGCCGCCGAGCCGCACCGCCTCTGCCAGTTCCTCTACGAACTCGCCGGAGCCTACTCGGCTTTCTACACCAACTGCCCGATCCTGACCGCGGAGACGCCCGACGCGCGAGCAAGCCGCCTCAGGCTTTGCAGCGTTGCCAGCCGCCTGCTGGCCGACGGTCTGACGACACTTGGCTTGCCCATCGTGGAGCGCATGTGACGCGATAGGCTTATGTAAGGCATAGGGTCGGAAGGTGCCTTGAGGATTTTGGGATCAAATCTGCGTTTGCAGGCGTATCCTCCTCGCCCACCGTTTGACGTCGGCCCTCGGATCTGCGATAGTGCCCGCCCCTGCGGGAAACTGCGACGATCCGAACAGAATGCGATCAAAGAAAGCCCATGGGGAATGGGCGCTTGAGTCGGTGCCTGGCGGTGGGCGCGGTGGGCCGAGGGGGGGCGGGAAGGAAGCGGGGAGTGGCGGGGCCCGGCCGGACGATTCCGGCGGGATGATGGAGTGTCCGGTCCGATTGTCTTTGGAGGCCTTGCATGGCTGGCAAGACCAGTTCGAGTGTTGGTGTCGGCGTGGCGATCACTCTCTTGAGCCTGACCACGCTCGCTTTGTTCGTCTTCACCGCGATCTTCTTCGGGAAGTACAACGCCCAGAAGGAAGAGTACAACCGGATGAAGAACGACACGACGCCGTTCATCACCGACAACGAGCGCAAGGACGGCGAGATCCTCGCGCTCCAGGCCGACGCCCGCAAAGCCAACAAGTCGCTCGTCGCGTACATGCGCGACCGCGTCTCCGGCATCATGCGCTCGACCACCGGCGCTGAGAACACCAAGTTCGATGAGTTTGACGCCAAGGTCAAAGCCGCTCTCGCCGGCGAAGGCGGCTCCCTCGTGGGCGCCCTCGCCTCCCGCGATGAGCAGATCAAGACCCTCACCGCCAGCTCCGAAGAAGCCGACAAGGCCCGCAAGGATGCCATCGACGAGCTCGAACGCACCAAAGCGACCGTCGCCGACACCCTGAAGGCTCTCAACGAAGAGAACGGCCGCCTCAAGACCTCCATCGCCGCCTACGAGGGTGAGCTCAAACAGTACCGCTCCGGTGTCGACGAAGCCAGCGGCAAGATGACCACCCTCATTGGTCAGCTCGAAGCCGACGCCGCCGCTCGCCAGAAGATCCTCGAAGCCAAGATCTCAACGCTCGAGCGCGAGAACCTCGTCATCGTCGAACAGCTCGCCAAGCTCCGCGGTGAGCAGAGCGCCGAGATCCTCGCGGCCCAGGCCGAGGAAGCTCTCGTCGACGCCCAGATCGTCGGCGTCGCGCCCGACGGTCGCCAGGTCATCATCAACATCGGTTCCAAGCAGAAGCTTCCGCTCGGCATCACCTTCTCCGTCTACGCCTCCGCTTCCCAGATCAAGATCGACGAGCGCACCGGCGAGTACCGCCGCGGCAAAGCCACGATCGAAGTGATCAACGTCGGCGCCGAGACCGCGACCTGCCGCATCAATTCCGAGACCAAGGGCTCGCCCGTCGTCAAGGGTGACGTGGTCTCCAACGCGGTCTACGACCCCAACAAGAAGTACAAGATCGTCGTCTACGGCAACTTCGACGCCAACGGCGACGGCGTCGCCACCCCGATGGAACGGGCCGACATCATCTCCCTCGTCGAGGGTTGGGGTGCCGCGAGCCTCGATGAACTCGCCGGTGATGTCGACTTCCTCCTCCTGGGCGAGAAGCCCATCCTGCCCCCGCGTCCCTCCGACGGCTCGCCGTTCGAGGTCGTTCAGCAGTACGTCAAGATGGAGCAGGAAGTCGCCAAGTACGACGAGTTCTACAAGTCCGCTCAGTCCACGAGCGTGCCGATCCTGAACCAGAACCGGTTCATGACCCTCATCGGCGCCAAGCCGATCCGCTCCTCGGTCCGCTGAACCGCTCACCGATCACGCAACCCACCGCCCGCGGGCCTTTCCCGCGGGCGGTTTTTCGTCCCGCTCCCGGCTTCGCCCGCCCTCGCGCGACCCGCCCCTGCCGCAAGTACCATCCGTCATGGCCAAAGCCCGAGGCAGCCCGCTTCCGCTCGCCCTCCAGATTCCTCTGGCGGCGACGATCCGCCTCGCGCTCGCCGCACCCACCCTCGTTTCCCCGACCGCCGCGACCGAGTTCGCTGGCCGGCTCGGCCGCCTGTTTGGCGCGATGCCCTTCAACCGCAAGCGGCTCGCCCGCGCGGACGAGAACCTCCGCGAGGTCTTCCCGCAGTGGACGCCCGAAGAGCGTCGCAGTCACGCGCTGGACGCCTACGAGCACATCTTCCGGCTCGGCGTCGAGCTTTCGTTCATCCCGCGCGTCCTCAGCGTCGATTCCTGGCATCGACACCTCGCCGTCGGAGACATCCACCCGGCGGTCGCCCGGCTCATCGGCGAGCGCCCCTGCATCATGATCTCCGGCCACGTCGGAAACTGGGAGCTCGTCGGTGCCGCGATCGCCATGATGGGCTTCCCGCTCCATGCCGTGTACCGCCCGCTCGACCTCAAGCCGCTTGACCTCTGGGTCCGCGAAAGCCGGCAGCGCCAGGGGATGACCATGGTGTCCAAGTTCGGCGCGGTGCACGACCTTCCCAAAGCCATGAAAGCCGGCCACCCCGTCGGCCTCATCGCCGATCAGAACGGCGGCGACCGCGGCGTCTTCGTCCCCTGCTTTGGCCGCCTCACCTCCACGTACAAGTCGATCGGTCTCATGGCTCTCCAGCACGACGCGGTGATGGTCTGTGGATTCGCCCGCCGACAGACCGCGGCCGAGCGAGCCGCCCGCCCGGGCCGGGGCCTGGGCTACGTCATGGAGATTCAGGACGTCTTCGGGCCCGAGGACTATCGGGCCCAGCCCGACCCGCTCTTTTACCTGACCGCACGCTACCGCCGCGCGATGGAAGCGATGATTCTCAAAGCCCCGGATCAGTACCTCTGGATGCACCGAATCTGGAGAAGCCGTCCGCCGCATGAACGCAACGGCAAGCCCTTTCCGGACAGCCTCCGGGACAAGCTTCGCTCCCTCCCCTGGATGACCGACGATGAGCTCGGACGGATCGTCGAGCGGAGCGAACGGGAAAGCCGTGCCGTCGCCGGATGAGCCGCGCGGCTCCCCGGCGGAACACGCGGCTACGGTTGCCCCAGGAGATGCACCATGTCCGAAGCGGTCGGCAGGCTTGAAGATGTCAGGGTTCTCATCGTCGACGACGATCAGGACGTGCTCGAATCCATCGACGCCGCGTTCCAGTCCGAAGGGGCGCTGACCGCCCTCGCCGCCGACGGCGCCGAAGCCGTGCGCATCTGCAAGGAGGACCCGCCCGATCTGGTCATCCTCGACATGATGCTCCCCAAACGCTCCGGCTTTCTCGCTGTGGAGAAGATCAAGGGTCGCGAGGACAGCCCGGTCGTCATCATGGTGACCGCCAACGAGGGCCGCCGCCATCAGGCTTACGCCGAATCCCTCGGCGTTGACAAGTACATGCTCAAGCCCGTCCCGCTTGAACGCCTGCTCACCGCCGCCGTTGAACTGCTCAAAGCACGCGGCCCGGTCGCTCGTCCTCAGCGCGAGGATTCGGTGTACGAAGATGATTCCGAGGAGGAGGCGTAGTGCCCAAGCGTCAGGTCGTGCTGATGAAGAGTGTCGCCAAAGGTGAGCCGCCCGCTCCCTTGGGTTCGCACACCGCCGTCAAGGAAGCCCTCGCCCGCTACAACACCGCGGTCGACGGTTCTGTCCGCTCCAAAACCGCCGGCACCGAAGTCCTCCACGGCCCGGGCATGATGGTCGAGATCCCAACGACCACCGACTCCGTCGCGCAAGCGATGGTGACGATGACCGACGATGAAATCGCCTGGCCGGTGCTCGAACGGGCATGCCGGGCGCTCAAGTGGAAACTGGTGGATCTGGAGACGGGGCGGAGCTTTGGGTAAGGTGTGGATCAGGCGAGGGCGATCGCATCTGAAAAATTTGAAATTTGAAATTTGAAATTTGAAATTTGAAATTTGAAATTTGAAATTTGAAATTTGAAATGCAGGAACTCCGCCATGAAATACGACCGCTTCGAAGATCTCAAGGTCTGGAAAGACGCGGCTCGTTTTTTCATCCGGGTCGCGCAGTTCACTGACGACCCCGTCATTCGACGCAAGGGCGACTTCGCCGATCAACTCGAGCGGGCTTCGCTCTCCATCAGCAACAACATCGCGGAAGGCTTCGAAGCGGGCACGACGGAGCTGCTTCTCCGGTACATCTACATCGCCAAAGGCAGCGCCGGCGAGTGCAGGTCCATGCTCTCGATCGCCACAGAACTTCCGGTTTCAGCCGAAACAAGGGCATACGCGAACGAGCTTCGGGCCGATGCCGAGGAAATCGGCCGCCAGCTTGGAGGGTGGTCTCGCCACCTGCAGAACTCCGACATTGAAGGTCAACGCCGACTCACCAACGATTCCCGCGAGCACTTTCATCAAACGCAGCGGCGAGAATCGTTCGCGGAGCAGATCCGAAAGATCGCCGAGGAAGCCGCGGCAAAGCGCGAACGCGAGCGGCTCGCAGAATCTGAATAGCGTGGCAATCCGTGAAGGCGGCAACTGCCGATCCTGACCCAGTCGCGTGGTGCATCCCGAGCTCAAGCAAACGCGCCGCGCAGGATCTGCACAATTGCAAAGAGCATCGTCGCTCCGAACACGAACATGAACGCCATCATGCAGCCGAACGGCATCAGCCCGATCAAAAGCTCCGCGCCGTTCTTGCCGCGCACGAATGACCACGAAAGCGCCGCGGCAAACACCACGCATCCGACCGCCGCAATGGCGAGCGGCACAATCATCAGAGTCGATCCGATCCACGGCACGACGAGAACCGGCGGCACCATCGCAAGCAGACTCCAGCGGGCGACCGCCCATTCGCGTGGCGAAGTCCTCGCCGATTCCTCCCATTCCGGCGGCGGCCAAACCTCCCTGCGCTTCGCACATTCCGGACAGGCCCACGGCGGCCCGGCAAGCCCCGAAAGCTCATACCCGCAGTCGCACATCGGTTTGGAGGCTTGGCTCGTCATGCGTTCGGGCCGAACTCGCGTGAATTCAATCCCTCAAACCTCCGCCACCACCTTGATCTCAAAGTGAATCGGCGTGTTCCCACCCGTTGGGAGCGACTTCACCTCGACGGTGGTCCGCGTCGGCAGGTTCGGAGCCTTGAAAAACTCCGCGTACACGCGGTTGTATTCCTTCCAGTCCCGCTTCATATCCGTCAGGTAGACGGCGACATCCACGATCTTCTCCCAGCGGCTCCCGGCTTCCTCAAGCACGATCCGGATGTTCTCAAAGCACGACCGCATCTCCGCTTCGATCGAGTAATCAGCCAGGTTCCCCGTCGCATCGACGACCGCTCCGGGAATGTCCTTGCTCCCGCGCTTCCGCGGCCCGATCCCGGACAAAAAGAGCAGATTCCCCGCCCTGCGGGCGTGGGCGTACGGGCCAAGGGGTTCGGCGGCGGTGTTGGAATGAAGAGATGTCATCGCTGCTCCTTCATGAATCGCGGCCCAGCATCCGCTTCCAAAGCGATGCCTTTCGCCGCATGACTTGCGTTTCCCACCCGTCGTACTCGCCTCCCATCTCAGTCGCGAGCTCGTTGAGCACCGTCGTCACGGCATGGATCTGCTCCGGTGTGACTTCCGACGTGTGGAAGAACGCCACTCCGTACCGGTCCGATGTCTCGCCGGGGTCGCTCACGCCTTCGATGGCGTAACCCATCCGCTCCACCGTTGCGGCGAACTCGTGTCGCTTGCCCGCCGATGAAAAGTACGCCCAGTGGTCCACGCGCCGTCGGATCTCGGCGACGTCGCCGTGCTCCGCAAGCGTCTTGAGCACGCGGTCATCCTTGATCTCCTGAAGGGCGCCGGCGTCCGGATACAAGACCGATCGGTAGAAGTCCCACGTCTGGTCCTGGGCCGCTCGCACGAACGGGTCGCCGCGACGCTCGACCGGTACAAAGCCAAAGTCGACGTCCTTCGCTCGCTTTGCGGGCCCGTAGAGCACGAACTCGCGTCGCGCCCCGGTCTGGATCGTCCCGACATGAGCCCACCCCATCGGCGTCAGGTGCGCGAGCACTTGGTCTTCAAGCGCATAGAGGGCTGCGAGCTCCTCCTGCGTCGGGAAGCCGTTCTCCCGCCGCCGATGGCACGCGAGCCGCACCATCAGCAGAGCGGTCTTCTCGCGGTCTGGGCAAGAAGACATCCACCCGAGATCGACGGTCAGGCTCGTGGGGCCACCGTCCGTCTCTTTGATGTACACACCCCAATCCTGGCGATGCTCGCTCATGGAGATCTCCTCAAACCCTCACACACACATTCTTCGCTTCCGTGAAGAACTTGAGAGCCTCCACGCCACCCTCACGCCCCACGCCGCTCTGCTTCACGCCGCCGAACGGTGTCCGCAGGTCGCGGACCATCCAGCAGTTCACCCACACGATGCCGGCGTCGAGCGAGGCCGCAACGCGGTGGGCTCGGCTGGTGTCGCGTGTGTAGACCGAAGCCGCGAGGCCGTACGACGTTCCGTTCGCCAGCGCAACCGCTTCCGCTTCCGTCTTGAACGGCGTCACCGTCACCACCGGCCCGAAAATCTCCTCGCGCTCGACCCGGCAGTCGCTCGCAAGCCCCGTGATGACGGTGGGGGGGTAGAACGTGGGCGAACTTCCAGTGACTTCGCCGCCGCACACGATCCGCCCGCCCGCTTCCGCCGCGAGCTTGACCATGCCCGCGACTTTTTCCCGGTGCGCCACGCTCGTCAGCACGCCGAACTGTGTCGCCGGGTCCATCGGGTCCCCGATCTTGAGCCCTTTCGCCCGCTCGACCACGCCCGCGAGCACCCGCTCGTACACGCTCTCATGCACCAGAAGCCGCGACCCGCACAAGCAGATCTGACCCTGATTGCTGAACGCCGCCCGCGCCGCGACCGCGATCGCTTCGTCCACGTCCGCATCGTCAAACACGATGAACGCATTCTTCCCGCCAAGTTCCAAGCTGCACCGCTTGAGCATCCGCCCGCACGTCTCGCCGATCCACTTCCCGACCGCCGTCGACCCCGTGAACGTGATCGTCGGGACGTCCTGATGCTCGACCAGCGCCGCTCCCGCCCCCGGCCCCGTGCCGTGAACGATGTTGAGCACGCCCGCGGGGAATCCGGCTTTGACCGAAAGCTCGCCAAGCATCGCCGCCGTGACCGGCGTCACCTCGCTCGGCTTGCCCACCACCGTGTTCCCCGTGGCGAGTGCCGGCGCGATCTTCCACGTGAACAAATAAAGCGGCAGGTTCCACGGCGAGATGCACCCCGCGACGCCCCTCGGTTTGCGGAGCGTGTAGTTGATCGCCGGCACGCCCCCCGGCGTCCCTCCGCCGTCGAAATCGTGCGACTCGCCCGCCGAATGCAGGATCGCCGTCGCGAAGAACCGCAGATTCGCCGCCGACCGCGGGATGTCGATGCTCCGCGCCGCGCTGATCGGTTTGCCGCTGTCCCGGCACTCGGCTTCGGCGAGCGGACCGAGATTCTCATCGATCAGGTCCGCGAGTTTGAGCATGAGGCGAGACCGCTCGACCGCCGGCGTCGCGGCCCACGCCGGGAATGCCGCCGCCGCCGCTTTCACAGCTTCATCGATGTCGGCTTTCCCCGAATCCGGCACGCGAGCCCAGAGCCGACCCGTCGCGGGCTCGTGAACATCAAGCTCGCGCCCCGAACCCGCGGGCCGCATCGCTCCACCGATCAGATTGAAATGCGATTTCACGCCACGAGTCTACCCGGGCCCTGCGATTCAAGCCCGGACGGGCTTCAGATCGGAATCCGCAGGTCGTCGAACACGGTCGTGTAGAACTCGTTCTTGTACGACTCCGTCGTCCGGCCGGGGATCACCTTGACGTACGCCGCGTGGCCGTCCATGAACCCCATCACGCTCCGGTTGATGTCCCCGAACCCGTTCTTCTTGACGTAGTTCGGATCCTGGTTGTAGATCGTGATGTCCGCCTGCTCATCCCAGATCCACACGAACCGCGACGTCACGAACGAGTCCGCAAGCTGAAGCCGCTTGGTCCCCTTGTTGAACAGCGCGGCGGTCACCGTGCCGCTGCTGTCAAGCTGCTCGTACCACTTCGCCTGCCACTGGTACGACATCCCGATGCTGTCAAAGCTCGTCCGCCCCGATGTGTTCGGCGACGGGTACGCTTCCTGATGCCCGATCACGTCCCCCGGATCCTTGAAGACCTTGAGCTTGACATTCAGCCGGTTCTCGTCATTGGCCGGCATCCGTGCGTTCGGATTGCCCGGAGTGGCCGGATCGTAAAACGAGATCTCGGGATACACGTACTGATTCAGCGGGCGGTCCACCGCGAGGATGTCGAACGACCCGCGCTGGTAGTTGAACCAGTAGCCGCTCGTGTTGCCCCCCGAGCAACTCCACGTGCAGAACCCCGTGACGTTCGCGTTCGGCTGGTTCGGAATCACCGGCCGCGTCCGGATCCGGCCGCCGTGCGAGTAAAGCAGCGTGATCGGCATGTACGCTTTGTTGTCCGACTGGTACATGTTCGCCGAGTTGTTGATCGCCCGGACATTCGACGTCGAGATCGTGATCTGTGCCACTTTCCGCGCCTTCCCCAGCGCCGGCAGAAGCAGCGAAATCAAGAGCGCGATGATCGCGATCACCACCAGAAGCTCGATCAGGGTGAACGCACCTTCCCGACGATTCAAGATCCGCTTCATTGACAAGCTCCTTCGCAGCAGACCGCCTCCATCCGCGGCACGTCGCCGGATCACCAATCTACTCGAAGATCCCCCCTTCCGCAAGGCCGAAACCGCTCCTCCCTCAGCCCCTCCCGCTTCCCGGGGCCTCGCGCCTCCTGCTATGCTCGCCGATCCCCAATCCGAGAACCGCCACCCCGCTCCACCACCCCATGCCCACCGCCACCCAACACGCTCCCGACCGCCCCTTTCACGGGGACGTTGAGTTCCTCCGCAAGCACCGTGAGACAATCGTGCTGACCGCTCCCAAGGGCGCCGGCAAGATCGCGGTCGTCCCCGCTTTCCAAGCTCGCGTGATGACCTCAACCGCCCGTGGCGACGCCGGTCAGTCCTTCGGCTTCCTCAAGGACGATCTCATCGCCTCCTCCGGCACGTTGCCGCACATCAACCCCTACGGCGGCGAGGATCGCTTCTGGCTCGGCCCCGAGGGCGGCCAATTCTCGATCTTCTTCACGCCTGGAACCCCCGAGCAATCCCTCAAGCACTGGCAGACCCCTGAGTTCATCGACACCGCCGCGTACACGCTCGTGAGCAGGTCCGACCACGCCGCTTCCTTCACCCACGCGGCCAGGTTCACCAACGCGTCCGGCACGCTTTTCGACATCAAGATCGACCGCGCGATCACCGTGCTCAGCCCCGACGATGTGCTCGCCGAACTCGGCATCGCCGCGGCGAATCTCGACGTCGTCGCGTTTCAGTCGTCCAACACTGTGACCAACACCGGCCCCGCCGATTGGACCCACGCGACCGGCTTGCTTTCCATCTGGATCCTCGGCATGTTCAGGCCGACCCCGTCGACCGTCGTCGTGGTTCCGATCAATGCCCGCGAAGGCCACGACCTTTCCGCTCTGGTCAACGACACGTACTTCGGCAAGGTCCCTGCTTCACGGCTGAAAGCCGTGCCCCAAAGCCACCCCGCGTCCGGCTCGCCACGCCCGCTCGCTCTGCTCTTCAGCGGCGATGGTCAGGAACGCTCCAAGATCGGCGTCGCCCCCGCCGCCGCCACGCCCATCCTCGGAAGCTACGACCCAGCCCGTAGCGTGCTCACCCTCGTCACCTACACCCTCCCGAAGGGCACCCACAAGTACGTCAACTCCATGTGGGAAAACCGGCAGAAGGACCCCTTCTCCGGCGACGTCGTCAACTCCTACAACGACGGCCCCAGCGAGCCCGGAAGCAAGCCCTTCGGCCCCTTCTACGAGCTCGAAACCTCCTCCCCAGCGGCCGCCCTCGCTCCCGGCCAGTCCATCACTCACACCCACCGCACCATCCACCTCCAAGGCCCCCGCGACGCTCTCGACCAAGCCGCCCGCCAGACGCTCGGGCTCGGCCTGGACGACATGAAGCTGACCTGACGCCGCGGAAGCCTCATCGCCGCGAAAGAACAGGGCCCGAAGCTCATCGCTCCGGGCCCGTTGCCCTCCAACATTCTCTCCGCTCCATTCCGCTCAGCGGCGGCGACGACCCATCGCGAGCAGTCCGACGCCCAACAGCGTCATCGCGCCCGGCGTCGGAACCAGGTTGTTCTCAACCCACTCGATCGACGCTTCGTGCGCCTCCTCGCTCTCACCGTTGTTGAACACAACCCAGAACGGAAGCGTCTCGCCATACGTCCCGCCCACCGAGCTCACGCTCAGCTCAAGCAGGTAGATCCCGCTCGCCGGATCCAGAAGCGTGAACGTCGGGTGGTCGTGGATTCCCCCCTCGGAATCCGCCGCCAACTCGATGCCCGTCACCACGTCGTCCGTCAAGGCGCTCGCCATCGACTGCGGCCCGAAATCAAGCTGGAACCGCGACGAGCTCACCGTCGTGAAGTCCGTCCCGTTCCACGCTCGCACCGCACGACGGATGCTGATCCCAAAGCGTTCCCCGGCCGCAAACGTCCCGTCGATGCCCTGAATCCCCGGCTCGTCCGAAAAGTCCGGCAGAAGTTCGCCAAGCTCCGCTCCGAAAACCCGCACGCCCTCCTCGGTCGTCAGGCCATCCTCCGAAATCGCGCCCGTCACCAGGTTTCCGCCCGAGAGCGTCAGCCACACGTCAAAGTGGGGCTCCTCGGCCATCGCCGAACCCGCCATCACGCCCGCAGCCGCCACGCCGTACTTCATCATGTTCATCGCTATGCCTCCAAGTGCAAAAGGACTCTCTCAACTCGTCAGCGAAACACACGCTGATCGCCCCCAGCCCGCCTCCCGCCCGCCCCAAACCGCCCACGCTCAGCCGCAGCCGACCTCGAACGCCGCCACGAACTCGTCGTAATCGAAGAAGTCCACGAACGCATCGCCGTTGAAGTCCGCCGTCGCGCCCTCCCCGCACACACCCGTCTCAAAGCACGTCACGAAATCGTCGTAGTCGAAGAAATCGATGAACCCGTCGCGGTTGAAATCCGCCGGGCAAAGCTTGTTCGACACGACCCACGCCGCCGCCGCTTCAACCGTCGCCGCGCTCTCGTTCTGATTGAAAACCACCCAGAACGGCCTGCTCTCCCCGATCCCCGAAGCGTTCGTGTACAAGCTCATCTCAAGCAGATACACCCCCGTCTCCGCCGGCGACGCAAGCACATACTCAAGGTGCCGGTGCCACTGGCCGTTGGCCCCCACACGGATCGTGAACCCATCCACCACCTCATCCGCAAGCGGCGTCACCACCGGCCCCAGCGGCCCGAACGAAACCTCAAGCCGCTCATCCGGGATCGACGTAAACCCGCTCCCGTCCCACTCCCGCAGCGCCGCCCGCACGCGGAACCCCACGCTCGAGTTCGCCGGAAACGTCCCCGGCACACAGTCAAACCCCGGATCGTCCGCGAAATCCGGAAACGCCGCGCCCAGCGTGCTGATGAACACCCGCTCATCAAGATCCACGCCGCCGGCGTCAAGCACCGCTCCCGTCTGAATCTGCCCCTCGATCACGTTCAGCAGAATGTCGCCCTGGTGCTGCGCCATCGCCATACCGCTCAGCGCCGCTGCCGCGCACGATGCCAACAAAGCACACCTCATGATTCACTCCTTGTCAGATTTCAACGTCGAACCACCCGCCGCGAACGCTCTCAGCGAGCGACCTGCGGATCAAACCGATTCGCCGTCCGATCGATGTACACATCCTGGAATGCCTGCGTCGCCGCATGCCCATCCACGTACCCATAGTTCGAGATCGCCGTCGCCGCCCCCTTCGTCCCCGAGACCGCCCACGGGAACATCTCCGTCGCCGCCAGCGCCGCCGCCCGGTTCCCGCCGCCCCAGCCCTCCGCGTGCACATGGTCCGAAACCGCGTAGTCCCCGGTCTCGACCATCAGCAGGAACTGCACCGTCTTGTCCGGCATCACGATCCTCTCAAGCTTGTCAAACGGCGCCCGCGGCGAGATCTCCGGCGGCGGCCCATAGTTCCGCGACAGGAAATTGTTCATCCCATAGCTCGTCACCCGCGAAGCCCCGCCGATCGTCAGCCCGCTTCCGCCCCGATCCACCGGCCAGTACGCGCTCCGGTCCAGCGGGCTCTTCGCCGCGATCGACCCGCCCGAATACTCCGCAAGCGTCTTCACGAACGATGAATCCGGGTCGCCCACGCCGCCGTGCGCAAGCCCGACATCCACGAACGCCCCGCGGAAATCCTGCAGATAGATGAGCTGCGCCCGCTGAAGGTTCTGAATCTGCGAAAGGTCCTTCACCACCCGCGCCGCCTGCCTCGCCTTCCCCAACGCGGGCAGAAGCAGCGAGATCAGCAGCGCGATGATCGCGATGACGACAAGAAGCTCGATGAGCGTGAAGCCACGCCGCATAAACGGCTCCAGAATGACGATCGCACAAGCGATCGCCGCGAAACTTCGGTGCTTGGACGACGGATCAGCCCCGCCCTGCCAGGACATGAGCGTCCGCCACGCGGAATCAGCGCAAGAACGCGCGATCACGCACCCGTCGGGGGTCCTCGCGAAGCCGCTCGCGGCGCTGCCAGACTCGGAGCCTCCCAAGAAGCCTCCACCGGCACGCCGACCGCGACCCTGGGTGCAAGCGAGAGCACCACCGGCGCCCCGCCCACAAACGACGTGAACCGCGCGATCGTCAGCTTCTGACAAATCTCGCACGCCGTCGAATCCTCATCCTGCTCAGACCCGCCATCCCGCCCGCCACCCTGCGAGCCGTCGTGCGCATGCCCGTGATGGTCATGGTGATGGTGGTGGTGCCCGTGCCCCCCGCACGCCGCCCGCGGCTCATCCCGTTCCACCGGCCGATGGGTGTGCGAAGCCCGCACCCCGACCTGCACCGCGAACGAAAGCAGCAGCGCCAGCGCAAGCAAAACCCGCGAAAGCCGCCACCCCCGGCGACCCGCCCGCTCCGACCCATAATGACTCTGAGAAGTCATTCTCAACAAGAATACCCGAACCCCCAACCCACGTCAAGCCCAATTTCACCCCCGCCCCAACGAGCCCGCAGCGCCAGCAAGGGTTCAGCCTCCGATGTCGCACAGTGATCGCACCACCCAAAACCACCCGAACGGAGGCTCCACGCGAACGCGCCGATCTGTCATTGCGAGATTGACGGCCCGACGGGTGCCACGATCATCCGGTCCTCCGGATGGTCGTGCTTGGGCGAGCGGCCAGGATTGGGCATGCGATCTGCGGCGGACGACCATCCCGAAGCGGGATGATCGCGCCACCGACGTAACATTGCGCTCGTGCGACCATCCACCACCCTCCGAAGGTGAGGGATGGTGGCACCCGACGTTCTCGGTATACTGGGGGGGAGACGCACTGTTCGGACGCTTGACGGAGGAACGACGATGGATGGTGCCACCCGCCACACCCCGCGACCGCGCAGTCATGATCTCAGGCGTCTCCCGATGTCGTGCCGTGTCCGACGCCTCACTTTGGTTAGGGTCGGAGCGAGCTGACCACTGGCTCAACCCCTTGCTCCGGCATACGGCCTTTTCCGCAGTGCCCGAACCGGGATGGATCCATAGGCTTCAACGCATGGCAAACAAGCCGCAACAAAATTCAAATCGGCTACAGTCGCCGCCGGCGTCAAATGAGCCCCCACTAGAGCCCGTCTGCCCCGATCTGTCATCTTTCACTCCACCGGTGCGGCTCTTTATCGACACGTGCATATACGAGAGCGCAGGATTTGCCTTTGATGGGCCTTTGCTGGAATCGGTGTCAAAGGGTGTGGATGCGAGCGATTTCAGTTTGGTGATCCCTTCAGTAATCAAGGACGAAGTCCATTCGCGGCTGCGAAAGCTCCTCGCCGAGGCCAAACTTGCCGTTGAGGGCAAAGTAAGCAAGCACAGTGTGCTTCATCGCTCATCCGCCAACTCTCTCGTTAGCTTCTTGGCCGCCTTTTGGCCCAGAAGCGAGAAAGAGTCGGCTGCACGATGGGAAGAATTCCTGACGCAGTGCGAAGCCACTGAATTGCCGATCGCCTGCGAGCACGCCGAGTCTGTATTCGCGGACTATTTCCACGGCGTGCCACCGTTTGGCGCAGGAATGAAAAAGTGGGAGTTCCCTGACGCCTTCGCGATCGCCGCACTACGAGAGCACGCCATTGAGAATGGTACGAGGATTGTTGTCGTAAGTAAGGACTCGGATGTTCGCGCCGCCTGTGAGGTTGACGATCATCTTGTCTACTGTTCAGAACTTGACTGGGTTCTTTCGAAAGCGCCAAGACTCGCCGCATTCAAAGACAAGATAGGCTTGCTATTGGAAGAGAATCGTGCGGAGGTCGAGAAATCGATGCTCAAAGTCTTCGTCGGCCTCGTGTTCTGGTGGGATCATGATGAAGCCTTTGACGCGGATATCATAGAAGTGTACGACGCTTCAATCGAGTTCATGAGCATATCGATCGTCGACATTGATCAGAACTGGGTAACGGTTTCCGGGAGTGTGGAGATCGCATTCATGGCGACTGCGACCTATCCCGACCCCGACATGACCTATACCGATGATGAGACGAAGGAAAGAAAGTCGCTCGGCTCAGTAACCGCTACTCTACGGGCGACAGAAAACCTGTCATTCACGCTTCGTGTAGATCACGAAAAGCTCGCCACAGGTGTGGTTGATTGCTCGGACATCCACTTTGATAATGACTGGGACATCCACATTGTCAATGCTGAAGTCGAATCTGAAGTAAGGGAGAACGACGTTTGAGCGTGGTGGCGGTTGGCACGACCGGCGGGTGGAATCGATCGCGGAACGTGACCCGTGCCACTGATGGCCGGTTCCTCCGGCGATCGGTGCCGATGAACCCTGTGCGTCCGTAATTCAGGCGTCACGCCGACCACTCACGCCCGTCGCGTCAAAACCGCATCCGCGATCGACCCCAGCGCTGCTTTCGCCGCCGACTCCGGCAAGACCGCAAGCCGGCCCTTCGCCGAAGCGATCAGCGTCGCCGCCCTCGTACCCGCCGCCGCCAGCGAACCCGTCCGCTCCACCCGCGCCACAAGCTGCCCCGCCACGCGTCGCGCACCGCCCTCGCCCGCCGCTTCCCGAAGCAAAGCCACCGACACCGCTTGCTCCGCCGGCGGGATCGTCGCCAGGTGGTGAATCAGCGGAAGCGTCACCTTCCCCTTTGCCAGGTCCTGCCCCAGCGTCTTGCCCACCGTCGTCTCATCACCCGTCAGATCCAGAATGTCATCCTGAATCTGGAACGCCGCTCCGATCTCAAGGCCAAACTCCCGCAGCGCTGACACCACCGCCCGGTCCGCGCCGCTCGCCGCCGCCCCAAGCTCGCAAGCCGTCGCGATCAGCTCCGCCGTCTTCCCGCGGATGATCTCAAAGTATGTCGCTTCCGTCAGCCCGAAATCACCGCGATGGTGAAGCTGAAGCAGCTCGCCGGAAGCCGTCACCACCGCCGCGCGACCCACCGCCCGGCTCGGCCCCGTCGTCTCAAGCGTCGAGCACAGGTGATACGCCGAAGCGATCAGGAAATCCCCGAGGATCACCGCCGGCTCATTCCCGTAGAGCGAGTTCAGCGTCGGCGATTTCCGCCGCAGGGCCGCTTCATCAAGCACATCGTCGTGCACCAGCGTCGCCATGTGCACCATCTCGATGACCGCCGCGCACACGTCGTGCTCACGCGTGAGGCCCGCTTCCCCCTCCGCCGACGTCGCCATCCCGCACACCAGCGTCAGCATCGGCCGGAGCATCTTGCCCCGATAATGCTCGACATGCTGCACCAGCCGCCGCACCGGCTCAAGTCTGGACTGAAGCTGCCCGTCAAAGACCTTCGCCACCCGCACTAAGCCGCGGTCCACGGCGGCCAAGACCTCGGCGTGCTCCTGAAAGTGGCTGGCTAGGGCGGACATCTCCAGATTGTTGCACGCTCACCCGCGCATTTCCCCCCTCCGCCCCGGCGTTATCGCGGCTTCTTTTCCGCCGACAGGTACGCGATCCACCCGGCGCACACCTCGCCCTTGGTGCTCGGGGCGAACTTCCCGTTCCCTTCCCCCGTCGCGTTCCCGTGCTCATCCTTCTCGTCACCCTCCCAGTACACCGTCACCCGCCCGAACCCCGCCTCTTCCAGCAGCTCCCGCACCTCCGGCAAGGTCCAAAGCCGCCAGTCGTACGTGAACGCCTTGTTCATCCGCGTCCCATCCGGAAACGCGAAGTGGATGTGGCACAAAAGGTCGCCCGTGATCGGGTTGTGCGCCGCGTGCTCCCAGATGTACGTGTACCCCGGGCACTTCTTCTTCTCGCTTAGGACCTGCTGCGCCTCAAACCCGCCGAAAAAGTCCAGGAACATCACCCCGTCGGCTTTGAGGCTCTTGTACACCGATTTGAAGTACCCCAGCAGTTCCTCACGCTTCTTGAAGATCCAGAAGCTGAAATTCATCGCCAGCACGCAGTCCACGCCCGTTCCAAGCCGCCCCGGCGTGCGCACATCTGCCTGCACCAGCGAGATCCGCGACCGCTCCTCCGGGCTGAGCGTGCGCACATGGTGCTTCATCCCCCACGCCAGCACCTCCTCGTCCAGATCCACGCCCACAGCCCGATTCTCGGGCCGCCGACGCACCCACTCGCACGAGGTGTTCGCCGTCCCGCAGAAATCCTCCCGAAGCAGGACCGCATGACGCCCCGTCAGCTTGCGGAACGTCTTGTCGACGAAGTCGATCTCCGCTTCCACGCACTGGACGGCTTTCTCATACAGGATGTGCCTGTCCGCGGTCTTGGCGGTCAGGGTGGAGCTTGAGGACCGGTTCGAGCGAGCGGGCTTGGTCGCGTTTGGCATCGGGCGGGAGCGTATCCGGACCAAGGACGACCAAGCGGCCCGGCCCGCCCCCCTCCCAACCCGTCCTTCATCCGGTCTTTTTGCTCCCCCCGGCCGTTGCCCACCCCCCCGACGTACCGATACCATCGGCACTATGAAATTGACCATGGTCGGTACGGGTTATGTCGGGCTTGTCACGGGCGTCTGTTTCGCCAACACCGGCAACGACGTCACCTGTCTCGACGTTGATGCCGGCAAGATCGAAAAGCTCAAGCAGGGCAAGTGCCCGATCTACGAGCCCGGCCTCGAAGAACTCCTCGAGCGCAACATCGCCGCAGGCCGCCTGCACTTCACCCTCGACAAGACCCAGGCCTACAAGGACGCCGACGCCATCTTCATCTGCGTCGGCACCCCCTCTGACGACCGAGGCCACACCGACCTCAAGTACATCGATCAGGCCGCCGACGACATCGCAGCCGTCCTCAAAGCCCTCGGCCCCTCGCAAAAGCCCAAGGTCGTCATCGTCAAGTCCACCGTCCCCGTCGGCACCAGCTTCCGCGTCCAGTCACGCATCAAAGCCGCCGCCCCGGGCATCCCCTTCCGCATCGGCAACAACCCCGAGTTCCTCAAGGAAGGCGACGCCGTCACCGACTTCAACAAGCCCGACCGCGTCGTCTGTGGCGTCGAAGCCTCCGCCGACGGCGCCCTCGACGAGCACACCTCCACCGTCTTCAAAGCTCTCTACGACCCCTTCGTTCGCAACGGGCACCCCATCTTCATCATGGACATCTTCTCCAGCGAGATGGTCAAGTACGCCGCCAACAACTTCCTCGCAACCAAAATCTCCTTCATCAACGAGATGGCCAACCTCTGCGAGGCCTATGGCGCCGACATCAACAACGTCCGCCAGGGCATGTGCTCCGACAAACGCATCGGCAGCGCGTTCCTCTACCCCGGCGTCGGCTACGGCGGCTCCTGCTTCCCCAAGGACACCCTCGCCTGCATCATGATGGGCGAGACCCGCGGCGTCCCCATCGCCGTCTCCAAAGCCGTCCACGAGACCAATCAGCGTCAACGCGAACGCTTCTTCAAGAAGATCGAGGAGCACTTCAAGCCCCTCGGCGGCCTCGCCGGCAAGACCCTCGCCGTCTGGGGCTTGGCGTTCAAGCCCCGCACCGACGACGTCCGCGAAGCCCCCGCCCTCACCATCATCCAGCGGGCAAGGGGCCTGGGCGCGATGTGCAAAGGTTTTGACCCCGTCGCCCACGAAACGGGCGCCAAGGAACTCGGCTGCCCGAGCGGCGAAGGCCCCGGCCTCAAGATCGTCAGCGACATGTACGCCGCGGCCGAAGGCGCCGACGCCCTCGTCGTCGCGACCGACTGGGACGAGTTCAAGAGCCCCGACTTTGACCGCCTCGCCAAGATCATGAAGAACAAGGTGATCTTCGACGGCCGAAACCTCTACCGCCCCCAGCAGATGAAAGCCGCAGGCTTCAAGTACGCCTCCGTCGGCCGCGCCACGGTCTGATCAGAGCCCGACGCGCAAGCGAGGGTACATTGCCTTTCTGACCTTAACGAGCCCCGCGCGCCAGCGCGGGGTTTGTCATTGGGCGGCCCCACAGATTCATCCCATGCCAACCCCTCGCTCGCGGGTCGGGCTCGTATGATGCCCCGAATGCACTGGCTCGGCCGCTGGTATGCCCGGCGGATCATCAACGTGAACGTGAACATTGTCGCCGCGGGGCTGCTTGCCCTCCCACCGACCATGCTTGTGGTTCACTTCTCCCGTCACTGGGGCGTGGATGACGACCACCGAGTCCTGATCCTGGCGATCACCTTCGTTACCGACATCATCTTCGATGTCGCGATCTACTTCGTCCTGCACTGGATCGCCAACCATGGCTCCTGGCGGAACAAGTTCCTCGACAAAGCTGAACACCTCCTCGTCGAGCCCGCCCACGCCGGCATGTCCTACATCCGCGACGCCGGCGTCGTTCAGCTCCAGCGGTTCGTCCTCTCGCCCGTCCTCTACATCCTCTGGTTGGGCATCCAGTACGTGATGATGTGGGCCGGGTTCGACCGCGTGCTCTCGATGCTCGTCGGCTGGGTCGTCGGTATCGCCACCGCACGAACCCTCCACACGCTCTGGATGCTCCGCGAGGAGCGCATGACGCGCGAACGCCGACTGGCCGCGATGAACCTCTGCGGCAAATGCGGCTACAACCTCGTCGGCGTCACCGCCGAAAAGTGCCCCGAGTGCGGCCAGCTCATCCGGCGCGGCTACGGCGAAGCCGCCGTTGTCGAAGTCGCCACCGCCGCCGTCGCCCAGTCCGTCGCGCCCGCCCAGGCCGCTCCGCAACCAGGCGACCACAACAGCGCCGCGGAAGCCTCCAAGCTGTGAGCATCGACCTCGTCCGCCCGTCACTCGGGCGTCCATCGCCGAGGGATGACGCTAGAAGCTGAACACCGCTTCGAGCACCCGCGTGATCCAGCCCTTGTCCGACGCGTCACGAAGCTCGCCCGACGTTTCTTGCACGATCGTCAGGTCCGCCAGCTGGCTCGAAAGCACTGTGTTGCTCCCCGTCACGTCCTCGCGGCGGCACGTTCCCGACAGCACAAGGGTCTTGGTCTCGCCGTTGGTCGTGATGCTCTTGCGGGCTTCGATCACGAGGATGCCGTTGGGCTTGACATCGATGACCGTCGCCGTGATCTTCGCCGTGAAACGGTCGTCGCGCTGGTACGTCCCCTCGCCCTTGTACTTGCTCTTGTCCGCGACCCCGAACTCGACGATCGGTGAGCTGTCACCCGTGCGGAGCTCGCCCTCGATCAGGTCCTTGAGGCTCGGGAACTTCTTGAGGGACGAATCCTGCTGCATGTCCTTCTTGGTCTCGAGGCTTTCCTTGCTCGTCGACTGGCTGTTCTCATCGACGAGGATCATGACCTGCTGATGCACCTCGAATTTGCGCGGTTTGGGGGGCGCGATGTACATCATGCTCGTCGCCCGAAGCTCTTCGTTGGGTGCGGTCATCGGCGTCCCGTCGGGGCCGACGGTGGGGGGGAGGACTTCGCCGATGGGGCGGAACAAGCTCTGGGCGTGGGCCGCACCGGCCGTCATTGCCACGATCGAGATCGCAAGTTTCATCGGGAACCTCCTGCTGGGATGCTGGTCGCGGCGGGCTCGGCCGCCGCTTCAAAGCCTTCGGAACCGGCCGCGATCGCGACCGCTTTGCCCGGGCCCGCGACGCGGGCCAGGAAGACCTGCTTCTTCTTGTCGGTGCCCTCGAAGGAGATCACGTCGCCGATGCGGCCGTCGCTCCCGGCGCGGGCCGTCGTTCTGACGATCACGGTGCCCGCGATGCACGAGACGCTGACCTGCTCACCCTTCTTGATGACCACCGCGGGCTCAAGCTCGTTGTCGAGGATCATCTGGCCCTGCGTGATCTTGCTCGCTTTGACGATCGACCCCACATCGGCGATGTCGGCGACAGGGAGCGTGGGACCGACCCAGCGTGCTTCGATCTGCGCGTCGCTCAGGTCGAGCACATCGCCCCGCTTCATCGCCGCTTTGGCGATCAGCACATCGCGGCGGATCAGCACACCCACCCGCGTGGTTCCCGAAGCCACGATCCGGTCCTTCTCGAACACGCGGATCGTCAGCGGCACGCGGTCCGCCACGCCGCTGGGCGTGATCTCAACCGCACGCCCGGTTGTGGAAAGGTCCAGGAGGCCTTTCGAGGACGCTTCGAACGTCAGGCGAAGCATCATCTGGTCCACGGAGAAGATCTCGGCGATCCGGGCCGTCACCAGGTCACGAACCGATGATCCGCCGCCCGGAGTGGGGGCCAAAGCCGCAGGCTCGGCCGTCGGCGCGGGCGCCGGCCCTTCGACGGGCTTCACCGCTCGGCGGACCGTGCACGAAGACCCGTTGAGCGACAGCCGGCCCCAGTTGACGCCCGAAGCGGCGTTCAGCGCCGTTCGCACCGCGGAGAGCTCCAGCGTCGTCCATGACGCTTCTCCGCCCGTCCACTTCTCAAGCACGACCACGTCGCCGAGGGATTCGGCCGCTTTGCCGTCCAGGTCGGCGACGTCCTTGAGCAGGATCTTGCCCTCGCCGACCTCTGCGGTCGGCCGCAGGGTCACGGTGTCCTGGCCCCGGGCGGCCGAGACGCACACCATGACCACCGCGAGAACGATCGCGACCAAACGGCGGGTGTTGGTTCCGGGATGATTGAGCAAGTTCTGCATGCCGACCTCCGCGGGCGCGTCCTTGCGCCCAGACGTCGCCATCCGTGGCGACACGAAGCCCATCGCAACCGTCATGCCAGACGGGTCAGATCTTCAGGATTACCGCCGGAGCTGAGCGACCGCCCGCAGCGTGTCGTCCGCCGCCCGGATCGTGTTGCTGTTCATCTCGAAAGCCCGCTGCGTGCGGATCATGTCGATCAGCTCGCGGGTGGGATCGACGTTCGATGATTCGGTGTAGCCCTGCTTGATGGTCCCGCGGTTATCGGTGCCGGGGACGCCCTCGACGGGCCCGCCGCTGGCGGCGGTCTCGGTGAACAAAGTCTCGCCGATCTGCTTGAGACCGGCCGGATTGACGAAGTTGACGAGCTGGATCTGCCCGGCCTGCTGCGGCTGGGGGTTGCCGGCCTGCATGAACCAGACGTTGCCGTCGGTGGTGACCGAAACGGAGGTGGCGTCGGCGGGGATCGGGATGTTGGGCTCCAAGCGACGGCCGTCGGAGCTTGCGAGAACGATATCGCCCTCGGAATTGCGCACAAAGTGCCCTGCGCGGGTGTAGGCGGTGCCGCCGCTGGCGTCCTCGACGCGGACCTTGAAGAACCCGGGGCCGTCGATCATCAGGTCAAACTCGTTGCCCACGATCGGGTTGCCCGGGGTGAAGTTGAGCTGGGTGCCGGCGACTTTGACGCCCAGGCCGACGTACAGGCCGATGGGGCGCTGGTCGCCGTTGGCGTTCTCGACGCCGGGCTGGGCGCGTTCGATGTAGAGGAGGTCCTGGAAGTTGGCCCGGCTGGACTTGAACCCGGTCGTGTTGACGTTGGCCAGGTTGTTGGCGGTGACGTCGAGCGCGGTGTTGAGCGCAGAAAGTGCCGAAGCGGCGGACTGGAGCGCGATAATCGCCATGGGTGTTCCTTGGGGAGTGCTTTACGACGGACGGCCGAGGGTGTTGATGGCCCGTTCCATCATGCGGTCGGAGTAGGTCATGACGTTGAGGTTGCTTTCGACGGCGCGGGCCGCGTTGGAGATCTGCATGGTGGCTTGGAGGGGGTCGACGGTGGACTGCTCCACCTGTCCCTGACGGACGAGGGCGTTGGCTTTCGTCTTGGATTGCAGGGCTTCGGCGGGTGCTTTGAACATGTTGCCGGACTTGGTCAGGCCGTCGGGGTTGGGGACATCGACGACCTTGAGAAAGCCGACTTCGGAGTTGCCCTGGACGATCTTGCCGTCGGTGTTGATGGTCACCGGCTTGCGCGGGTCGATCGTGATGACGTCGTTGCTCGCGGACATGACGGGAAGGCCTGAGTCGGCCATGACGAGGCGGTTGCGGGCGTCGACGGCGAACCGGCCGTTGCGGGTGAGGCGGAGCTGGTCGCCGGCGCTGCTTCCGGATTCTCGGACGACGAAGAACCCGTCGCCTTGCAACGCGCAATCCAGGTCACCACCGGCAACAAGTGCGCCCTGCGAGAAGCGCACGCGGGTGCGCCCCTGGTGCACCCCGCCGCCGAGACGCTCGAGCAGCTCATTGGACGGCATGTCGATGCCGTCCTCGCGGCGGACCACGTCACGCTGTTTGGCGATGGGCAGGTCGGGCTTGAAGCCGGCGGTTGAGACGTTCGCGAGGTTATTGGACAGAACGTCCATGCGGTACATCGCGGTGAGTGCGCCCGAGGTTGAGAGTGAGACGCCAAGGTCCATGCGGATGCACACGCAACTCGCGTGCCAGTCGGTGGGACTGAAGCGGCGTCCCAGAATGTCCGATGACGACGGTGGTTTCCCAGGAGCTTTACGATGACAGGCAAATCCGTGGTCATGGCGGCGGTTTCGGGCGGGATCACGGCGGCGGTCGTGATCGCGATGGCTTCGGGCGTGTCGCCGACGGGCGCGAAGGCCCACGATGGTCATGGCGATCACTCGGCAGGCCACGATGATGGCCACGGCGAGCACGGCGCGAGCCACGACGCAGGACATGAATCCGCAGGCGGTTCCGGCCATGACGATGGTCATGGTGGTGGCCACGGAGCGGAGCCGATGGGCGGCCACGGCGATGAGCATGCTTCGGGCGGGCATGAGGATGATCACGGCCCGGGTGCGGGCGCGGCAACGAAGGTCGCTTCGCACGGCAGCTCGAAGAGCGATGATGGTCACGGGGACCCGCACGGCAAGCCACAGGCGGGTCACAGCGATCCGCACGGACAGCCGGTAAAGTCGTCCGGAAGTTCGACTGCGGGTTCGGCGAGCCACGGCGAGGCGGGATCGGTCGCCGCGGATGAAGCGCTCAAGCTGCTGATGGATGGCAACACCCGCTGGGTCGCCGGCAAGCCGACGAGCCCGAACACCGACGCCGCCCGTCGCAAGGATGTCACCGACAACGGGCAGAAGCCGTTCGTGACGGTGCTGACGTGCGCGGATTCTCGTCTTCCGGTTGAGCGGATCGTGGATCGCGGCGTGGGCGAGGTGTTCGTCGTCCGCGTGGCGGGCAACATCGCCGGGACGAGCGAGATCGGGACGGTCGAGTACGGTCTTGGTCACCTGAACACGCCGCTTCTGGTCGTGATGGGTCACTCCAAGTGCGGAGCGGTCGGGGCGGCGGTTGCGGGCGCGGATGTGCACGGGAAGATCGCGGACATCGTCGATGCCATTGAGCCGGCGGTGGCGCGGGCCAAGCGGAAGAACCCGGACGCGAAGGGGGATGATCTGACGAAAGCCGCGATCAAGGAGAACGTCTGGCAGACGGTGTTCAGCTTGATCCGCGAGAGCAAGGACATTCGGTCGCTGGTCGCCAAGGGCAAGGTCAAGGTCGTGGGCGCGGTCTGCGACATCTCCACCGGCGAGATCGAGTGGCTTGGCGAACACCCCTGGCAAGCGGAGATGATCGACGCACTGACGACGGCGAACGAAGCCAAAGCGGCGGCGGCACCGGCGGCGGGACACTGAGATTCGGAGCGGACCGCTCGGACAGCAAACCCTGCTATCCTCGGGGAATGGCGACAGCGGAACAATCTCTAAGGGAAGCGGCGGAGCTTGCGGCCGCGTTCGCGACCGCGCAAACGGCGTCGAAGGTCGAGGCGATCGCGGTCGCGCTCGCTGAGGCGTTCAAGGCTGGCAACAAGGTGCTGATCTGCGGGAACGGCGGGTCACTCGCGGACTCGATCCACTTCGCGGAGGAGCTGACGGGCCGCTTTCGCGCGGATCGGAAGGCTCTGCCGGCGATTGCGATCGCCGAACCCGGGCATCTGACGTGCGTCGCGAACGATTACGGGTTTGACCAGGTGTTTTCGCGGGGCGTCGAGGCTTTGGGAGCTTCCGGCGACGTGCTGATTGTACTGACGACCAGCGGCAAGTCCGCGAACATCGTCCGTGCGGTCGCGGCGGCGAAGTCCAAGCGGATCACGACGGTGGCTCTGCTGGGCAAGGACGGCGGCCCGCTTCGTGGGGTGTGCGATCATGAGGTCATCGCTCCGGGGCCGACGTCGGATCGGATCCAGGAGCTCCACATGCTGGTGCTCCACATTCTGGTCGAGCGTGTGGAATCGCTGCTGGGATTCTGACGCGAGAACGGACCTTGGATCGTGCCGCCCGGTGAACGCTCGCGGCGGGTATGCCGATGAATACAGCATGGGACAGCAGAGCGATCAGGGGATGAAGGTTCAGGCCCGACGGGCGCTGGTGATCGATGACTGCTCGCTGAGCCGCATTCTGGCGCAGCGATCTCTGACCAAAGCGGGCTACACGGTCGTCGTGGCGGAGACGGGGATGATCGCGCTGCAGGCGCTTGAGAACGTGCCCGAGGGGTCGGGGTTTGCGCGGTTCGATATCGTCGTGATCGATGTGAACATGCCGGGGATGACCGGGCCGGAGATCGTCCGCGAGATCCGCGCTCGCGGGTGTACGGTGCCGGTGATCGCGTGTTCGGGCAGCCGCGAGGTGGACATCCGCAAGCAGTGCCTGGACGCGGGGTGTCACTCGTTTGTCACCAAGCCGTTCCGGCCCGAGACGATCGTCCGCGCGTGCGACGACGCGATCGGTAAAGCCGCGTGATCAGCCGGGCGGGCGCGGTTCCGCGAGACGCCAGCCGCCGGCGCACTCAGGGCACGTCCGGGCACCGTCGGCGTCGGGCGCGATGCTCGAGAGATCGTACAGGCAGAATGGGCAGAGCTTGATTGCAAGGGCGCCGTCCGTGTACGCGGGGCGGTACATGCGCCGGAAGATCGGCAGCACGAATCGCTCATAGCCGAGGATGAAGAGCGGGATCGAGACGGCGACCCAGAAGAAGAAATCGGCGGTCGTGCGGTTGAGCCGCGGGACCAGAACGATCGTCCCGAGAACTCCGGCGATGACGAGGGTGACCGTTCCGCCCAGGAGCATGCCGGCGAGCCAGGTGCGGCGGAGGATGTGCTTGCGGATGCTCCAGAGCGCGGGGCTTCCCGGGTGGTTGGCGAAGCCGCGGGGGGGGCCGAGGGCGTCGAGGAGCGGCACGACGCGCTTTGCGCCGCGGTGATCGGTGATCTCGACGCGGGTGATGTCAAGAAGGAAGCGTTCGGGCATGCGGGGTATGCTCGGGAGTGATGAGACGCCGCTGGTTCGCCATTGTGGCTTGGTGGTGCGGGCTGGCGTGGGTCTTCGGCGTGATTTGTACGCTTGGTGTCGCGTGGACGATCGCGCTCCGGGCGGACCTCAGTTCCTTTCGCGGTCAGTCCCGGACGGAAGCGTCGTCGTGGCGGACGCCGAGCTATCTGGCGGATGTGCTTCCCGAGCCGAAAGCCGGGCGTGAAATGCCGGGTCGGGCCGCGGGATTTCGGCAGGTCGCGACGGATTTCCCGGTTCCGACGGAGCGCGGGCTTGACGGCGGCTGGTTTACGATCTGGTCGTCGGAGTTCGGGTGGCCGTGCTACGCGGTGCGGAGTGATTCGCTCGCGTACCGCCCGATGCGGCCGGGCCAGACGAGCGAGAGGGTGCAAGCGATCAAGTCCGCGTTCGTGGAGCGGGTCGGGCTCAACGCGGGCATCGATGTTCGATGGCTCGCGAAAGAGGGAAAGCCGCGGCCGCTTCCGACGGGGGTGATGTGGCCTGGACTGATGGCGAACTCGGCGATCTACGGGGTGCTCGGGGGCGTGATCGGGTTGGGTGTGTGGGTGATCGTGAAGGGCGTTCGGCGCTGGGTGCGGGTGCGGAAAGGACGATGCGTCGGGTGCGGGTACGAGGTCGGCGGGCTTGCGAAGTGCCCGGAATGTGGCTGGGAACGCGTGGTTGCGGCCGGGGGGCCGTCGGGGCGGGCGGCATAACCTCAGGCGGGCGATGGGTACGCCGGTCGAGGAGCTTGCATGGGTCAGGAACAGAGCAACGGAGTGGTCGCCGAACCGGCTTTGGTCAAGCGTGCGGGGTGGGATTATGCGCCCGCGCCCGAGACGGTGAAGGTCGCGATCAAGCCGCGTTACGGGCATTTCATCGGGGGCAAGTTCGTCGCGGGCAAGCCTGGAAAGGGCGAGCCGGCGGTGTTTGGGACGATCAACCCGGCGAATGAGCAGACGCTTGCGGAGGTTGCGCAGGGGTCCGCGAGCGATGTCGATGCGGCGGTGCAAGCGGCGGTGAAAGCTCAGCCGAAGTGGGCGGGCTTGGCGGCGGGTGAGCGGAGCAAGTATCTTTTCCGGCTGGCGCGGCGCGTGCAGGAGCGGGCTCGCGAGCTCGCGATCCTCGAGACGATGGATTCGGGCAAGCCGATCAAGGAAAGCCGGGATGTGGATGTGCCGTTGGTGGCGGCGCACCTGTTCTATCACGCGGGGTGGGCGGACAAGCTGAAGTATGCGTTCCCGGGGCGGACGCCGACGCCGGTTGGTGTGTGCGGGCAGATCATCCCGTGGAACTTTCCGCTTTTGATGGCGGCGTGGAAGATCGGGCCGGCGCTGGCGTGCGGGAACACGGTGGTGCTCAAGCCGGCGGAGACGACGCCGCTGACGGCGCTGCGGCTTGCTGAGATCATCGAGGAGTGCGAGCTTCCGCCGGGCGTGGTGAACGTGGTGACGGGGGATGGGCGGACGGGAGCGGCGCTGGTTTCGCACCCGGGGGTGAACAAGATCGCGTTCACGGGGTCGACGGAGGTGGGCAAGCGGATCGCGGCGGCGGTGAGCGATCCGGCGCGGAAGGGGAACGTGCCGAAGCTGACGCTTGAGCTTGGCGGGAAGAGCGCGAACATTATCTTTGAGGATGCTTCGATCGATCAGGCGGTGGAGGGGATCATCGCGGGGATTTACTTCAATCAGGGCGAGGTGTGCTGCGCGGGGTCGCGGCTTTTCGTGCAGGAATCGGTGCTTGAGCTTGTGGTGAAGAAGCTGAAGCATCGGATGGCGAGCTTGCGGGTGGGCGACCCGATGGACAAGAACACGGATGTCGGAGCTGTGAACTCCAAGCAGCAGCTTGCGACGATCGAGAAGTACATCCGTATCGGGGCGGAGGAAGGGGCGGAGCTTCATGTGGGCGGCGGCAAACCCACGGGTTCGAACCCGTGGGCTTCGGTGAACGATGGGTTCGCGAAGGGATACTTCTGCCGGCCGTGCTTCTTCACGGGCGTGCAGCCGGCGCACACGATCGCACGCGAGGAGATTTTCGGGCCGGTCCTGAGCGTGATGAGCTTCCGGACGCCGGAGGAAGCGATCACGCGGGCGAACAACTCGCCGTATGGGCTTGCGGCGGGCGTGTGGACGGACAAGGGGTCGAAGATCTTCCAGATCGCGCGGCAGCTGAAAGCGGGCGTGGTGTGGATGAACACGTACAACAAGTTCGACCCGGCGAGCCCGTTCGGCGGGTTCAAGGAGTCGGGGTTCGGGCGCGAGGGGGGGATGCAGGGCTTGCGGGGGTATGTGAATCTGTGAGGGCTAAGTTTGGAATTTTCGCGGAACATGGTGCATGCGGGGATTGCGGTGGTCACGCTCGGCGTGTCGGCGTTTGTGGCGTTCGGGCCGCTCCGGCATCGGCTCCCACGGTTTGTGACGCGGCTTGCGCGATTTTCGATGGCGCTCAAGCTGGCTTCGCTGGCGGCGGTGTCGGGGTACTTCCTGTGGCACAATGTGCGGGACCACGGGCCGATGTCGGGCCGGTGGGCGCTTGGGATGGTGGCGGTGCTTTGCGTGGGAGCGGCGGTGCGGGTGCTTGTGACGGATTCCGGATCGCCGACGATGTAGAGGAGTGAGCGATGGCTGAGCGAATCGACGTGCTGAAGACGTACAAGCTTTACATCGACGGGAAGTTTCCGCGGACCGAGAGCGGGCGGACGATGGAGGTCGCGACTGCTTCCGGTGATGTGCACCTGTGCAAAGCGTCGCGGAAGGACCTGCGTGATGCCGTCGAAGCGGCTCGGAAGGCGCACGCGGGGTGGGCTTCGGCGACGGCGTATCTGCGCGGGCAGATCCTGTACCGGATCGCGGAGATGGTGGAGGGGAAGCGGCGCGAGCTTGCGGATGCGATCGACGCGGTGAAAGCGGGTGGAAAGAAAGCGGCCGCCAAGGGCAAGCGGGCCCGGGTGTTGAAAGCGGAAGAGGAAGTGACGCTCGCGGTGGACCGGCTGGTGCACTTTGCGGGCTGGGCGGACAAGTTCGCGCAGGTGCTCGGGTGCAACAACCCGGTGGCGGGGCCCTTCTACAACTTCACGGTGCCCGAGGCGATGGGGGTCGTGGTCGCGGTGTGTCCGGATGAGGCGCCGCTGCTCGGGCTTGTGTCGCTGGTGGCACCGGCGATCGTGTCGGGGAACGCGGCGATCGTCATTCCGAGCGTGACGAATCCGATCCCGGCGGCGGTGTTCGCGGAAGCGTGCGCGACGGGGGATGTGCCGGGGGGCGTGGTGAACGTACTGACGGGTGAGCGGGCGGAACTGCTGCCGTTTGTGGCTTCGCATCGGGATATCGACGGCGTGATCGCGGCGAACCTGCCGGCGGAGGACGCGGCGATCCTGCGGAAGGGTGTGGCGGAGAATCTCAAGCGGGTGTCGATCCACACGGTCGACTTCGCGGATGTGGAAGCGTGCGAGCACCCGTGGTGGATCGAGCCGCTCGTGGATATGAAGACGATGTGGCACCCGGCGGGGGCGTAGCGGCGTCGGCGATCACCTGACAATACCCAAACATATCGGCTTGGACGAAAAGGACTTGACACAGCCTCATTGTTAGTGAATACTAAACTAGTGTTCGCAAACAAAGGAGGATCTCTTGGCCGAGTCCCCGCTTCAACCCGATCCCGCGTCCGGTCCCGTTCCCGCTCCCGGTCCCGCGTCTGTCCCTGCCTCTGACGGCACGTCATCTGGCGAGCCGTCCAGGCGCGCGGTGCGCGACAGGCAAGCCGCGGCGTGGAGGAGCTTGCACGCCGCCGCTGCAGAGGCCGACGTTTCCGCGGAGGTGCCGGCGGAGACCGCGCCGACGAGCGCTGAAAATTCGGCGGAGGCGATTGATCTTGAATCGATCGTGGGTGGCAAGTGGTTCGCGATCGCGGGAGCGTTGATCTTCGTCGTGGGCATCGGGCTTTTGGTTCGGCTTGCGATGGCGGAGGGGTGGTTCGGCGGTTTGTCGCCCGCCATGAAGTGCGGGGTGGGAGCGGCGATTGCAACTGGCATTCTCGTCATCGCGGAGGCGCTGCGGAAGCGTGTGAACGCGTGGGCGCTGGTCGGGCTGAACGCGGCGGGCCTGGGCGGGCTCTTCGCGGCGGCGTACGCGCTCTTTGGGGTGTATCAGGTCGTCGACGCGCCCGCCGCGGCTGCACTTCTCGGCCTGTGCACCGCGGCGGGCGTCGTCATTTCGGCGCGGACGCGATTGGCGGCCGTGGCGATCGTGGCGCTCTTGGGCGGGTATCTGTCGCCGATCCTGCTTTCGGGCGATCAGACGAACCCGATGATCACGCCTCTCTATCTCGGGATGCTGCTGGCGACGGGTCTGCTGCTTTCGGCGTGGATGGGAGGGGCGTTCGCGGTGGCGCGGGCGATGTCTTGGTGGTTCACGCTGGCGCTCGGAGCGTGGTGGGTGCTGCGATATGGCGGGACGGGCGGCGTGGAGTCGAGCGGGATGTCGATCCCGGGGCTTGCGTTTCTCGCGTTCGTGTGGATCGCGGTGCACGCGGAGTTGATCTGGACGAGCAAGGCGCTGGACTCGGGCCGGCAGAAGCCGGCGGCGGTGGGTGAGCGTTTGGACGGCTGGGATACGTGGCGTCCGGTGGCTTCGAGCTTGTCGACGACGATCTGGAGCGTGGGGCTGGCGCTGACGCTTCTGGACGATGTGGGTGTGGGGCGGTGGGTGGCGCCGGCGGCGGCGGCGGGCTTGACGGGGGTGGCGGGGTTCGTGCTTGCGTCGGGCGTACGGGTGCTTCGCGAGACGCCGCGGACGATCGGTGAGCGGCTGGGCGCGGGCCTGACGGCTCAGGGTGGCGCGCTGCTGATGGCGGCGATGACGCTCGCGCTCTCGGGGTGGGCCGAGTCGACGGTGTGGCTTGCGGCGGGGGTCGCCGCGGTGTTCGCGGCGGTGTGGATGCGGTCGTTGCCGCTTGCGGTGTATGCGGCGGTGGTGATGCTGATCTGCACGGGCCGGCTTCTGATCGCGGACGTGTCGGATCCGGAGTTAGTCTCGCATCGAGTGACGTGGCTTGGTCTTGTGCTTTCGCGTTGGACGATTCTGGCGGTGGTGAACGGGATCGCGTGGGTGTCGTTCGGCGTGGTGCTTGAGTGGGCGGATCGTGCGGGCCGGATCCGGGTGGGTCAGGTGGCTCCGTCCTTTGCGATGGCGGCGGGTCTGCTCACGATACTCGGCGCGTTCGTCAACCTTAACGCGCAGGGCGCGAGCATCGCGACGGTGTGGGCGGTCCTCGCGGCGTGCTTCCTCGCGTGGGATTTCTTGAGGCCGGGGTCGGGCGCGGCGTGGGCGGCGGGCGCGGTGTGGTTTGGTGCACTGACGGTGGTCTTCGGGTCCGGTCCGTCGGCGATTCACCGCGACCTGAACGGGGACACGGTGGTGATGGGGACGACGGTGGCTTCGATCGTGGTGGGGGTTCTGGGATTGGCGGTGGCGGGGCGTCTGCGTTCGCGGGCGCCTCGACACCCTTGGATCGACGTGGTGACCGCGCTGGCGATGGGTTCGTTCGTGATCCTGACGTTCGTGCCGATGTCGTACGAGTCGCACCGGATGGCGACGCGTGTGTTCGCGGATCCGACGGCGCATCGCGCGACGCTCTCGGTGTGGTGGGCCGTCTACGGCACGCTCGCGGTCGCGTTCGGGTTCGTTCGCGGGTACAAGCCGGCGCGTCTGGCGGGCCTGGCGTTGCTTGGGGTGGTCGCGGCGAAGGTGCTCGTGATCGACCTGATGGGCGTGTCGCTGCTCTGGCGAGCGGTGAGCTTCCTCGCGGTCGGCGTGCTGATGCTCGGCGTCGCGGTGGCGTACGGATGGATCGCACGGAAGCTTGAGGAGGTGCGCCGAGCGGTGGTCGTGTGAACTTTGATCGGTGAGGGACCCCTCGGGCGGCACAAAATCATGCCACATCGTGGTTAGCCTTTCGAGAAAGCGTGCTTGATCCGCCCCCACCCCCCCTAGTCTCAGCTAAGGAGATTCATCATGCGAAGTAGATGTGATCTTGGTTTCGCATGGCGGTGACCTAGGCGGAGGTTGGTGTGGTCTGCGAGTTCGGAGACGGCTCACGAGGACCGCGGGTTCACTTCCTTTACTGGGATACTCTCTCCAAGCGATGGATGCTCGACAGCATATGCGACTACAACGCGGACATGTCACGCGTAACGGCATTGGAGTATTGAGATGGACATCGGCGCAGCAAGAGGACATAAAGACCCGCTGCGGCTGGCTTTGGTGGCGATGCTTGGTGCAGTGATGTTGCTGGCAGCCTTCACCAAGGCGATCACGCTCTCCCAGTTCGCGTTGGTGGTGGAGCATCTGGTCGGGTTCGGTCGCGGGTGGGCGAGCATGTGTTCGTTCGCGATGGTCATCTGGGAAGCATGGCTTGGCGCAGCACTGCTGTTGCGAATAGCTTTACGTCCCGCTCTTTGTGCGACGCTCATCACGATGCTCGTGTTCACTGTGGCGCTCATTGTTTTGAAGGTCAGCCCGTCCGGTGTGTCTTGCGGGTGTTTCGGATTCGCGAAATCCGCGATGGGCCCCAATGAGGACGTATCCGTCGGCCTCGTCAGAAACGCCGCGCTCTTGACGGTCAACATCTGGCTGTTGCTGCCAAGTCGCGACCGTACATTCGCGACCCCTTCGGCTGGGCCCCTCCGTGTCGTGGGGGGGGCACCGCGAACCGGTTTCACGCTGATCGAGACGCTCGTGGTGATTGCCATCATCGCGATTCTCGTCGCTTTGGCGCTTCCAGCGCTTTCGAAAGCGCGCAAGCAGGGGCGGGTCACGGCGAGCTTCTCGACGCATCAGCAACTCGCGGTCGGGCTGGGCGCGTACGGGGCGGACGCGAAGGACTTCTTCCCCTTCATCGGCACCGTGGGGAACCCGACCGGCCCGCTCATGGTCAACGGATACGACCTGCTGTCGAACGAGGAAGGGAGTCTGCCGTTCTTTCGCGCGAACATGAAGGTCTGGATTTCGCTGCTTCATCCGACGTATCTCTCGAGTCGGAAGTCGGTCACGTCCGCGGGCAATCGCGAATCGGACCAGATCAGCGGATATCCGGAGAGCGTCTTCACGTCGAGCTTTCATCTGGCTCACGGGTGTTCCGCCTACTCGCAGTATTGGGGGCCGGATGATGCGCCGGTCGATGACACGCTGATACGCGGCTCGCTGCTCGGGGATGTGAGGTTCCCCTCGGCGAAGGGTCTGACCTTCGATGTGAGCAGCGGGGATCATCTCGTGACGGCCGGCCAGGAGGGACGCAAGCTCTACACCGCCGGGCGAGGGGATGGTTCCGCCGGCACGGTTGATCTCGCGAGCCCGGCCGGGGACGGTCCCGTGAATCGCCCCTATGGCGCGGTGCCGTTTCCCGTGCTATCGACGCGCCACGGCCTCGCGGGTCGTGACTTTTAGTCGGGCGAACGGTCGGGAACATCGGGAGCGTCGGTTTCGAGGGCTTCGGGGCGCTCGCGCATCAGCCGCTTGGTTTCGTCCATGAGCCAGTCCCAGTTGAGAGCCGGTCCCGGGTCCTGCTTGTTGGCTTGGATGTGGTAGTGGCCCAGGATGCCTGAGCACGCTTTGAACTCGGCTTCCGGCAGGACCTTGGTGATGAGCGAGCCATCCGGGTTTCGCGGGTAGTCGGGCGTGATCTTTGGCAGGACGGTGCAGAGGGTCGCCGAGAGGCGGGCGAGGCTTGCGTACTGCTGGGGAGTGAGGTCGTACATCGTGAGGGTCAAGCCCTGGACCTCGCCGGTGATGGGCTCGTTGCGAGCGGGGCGGAGCGTGAGGCCTTTGACGCGCAGGCCGCCATCGCCGAAGCGGGGCGGGAACGTGAGGAAGGTCTGGCCGGCGGCGTCCTTCGCGTACCACGCGTCGAGCGTGCTTGCCTGCTCGGCGGTGTACGCGCCCATGTTGGCGATCTCGACGCCGACGGAGCGGTCGTTGGCGATGGTGGCGTGGCGGGCACGTTCCTTGAGGTCGAGGGTCTGGTAGATCGTGCCGTCGACGTCGATCATGAAGTGGATGGACAGGCCGCGATGGTCGTGCAGGATGTTGAAGCACTGCTTGGAGGTGCCGCAGACGTCGTAGTGGAGGACGAACTGGTCGAGGTGTTCCTGGAGCTGGGCGAGGGACCAGCCGCCGCCACGGACGGCTTCGCGCTCTTCGTCGGAGAGGCCGACGTTGCGGAGGCCGTAGCGGTTGGGGGTGAGGACGCGACCATCGTTCCTGGCTTGCCATTCCTTGAGCGTCGTGTCCCAGTCGGACTGGCTGAACTCAGCGAAGCGACGTTCGACGCGGTAAGCGTCGTAGCCGCCGGGATCGGTCCAGAGGATGACGGGGGCGCCGGTGTGGAAGTACTGGCCGGCGATCACGATCTCGTCTCCGCGGCGCTCGAGGCGGTCGCCAAGACGCGGCGAGCCGGAGCAGGCGGGAAGACCCAGCGCGAGGAGGGAGCCAAGAATGATGGAGCACGTCCGGCGGAGCATGCGGACAGGATAGCCGCAAGCGTGTCGGATTCGTGCGACGGCTTTGGAAGCAGGGAGGCTTGATGGACCTGGTTTACGCGCTGTTGATCGGGCTGATCGCCGGGTGGCTCGCGGGGCTGATCCGCGGCGGGGGCGGGTACGGCGTGATCGGCAACATGGTGATCGGCGTGGTGGGGAGCGTGATCGGGCACTTCCTCGTGGGCGTGCTCGGGTTTGACGCCAAGTCGCTGCTTGCCAAGATCATCACCGCGACGATCGGGGCGCTGGTGCTTTTGGCGGTCGCGAACGCGATCGCGAAGAGCAAGTCCAAGCGATAGCGATCAGGCGGCTTTGGCGATGTAGCCGAGACGGACGAGGAAGCGGGAGGCTTCCGCGATCTCGATCTTGAGGAAGCCGCGGTAGTGGCGTTCGCCCAGATCGGTGTCCCAGAGGTCGAGAGGGAAGGGGAAGGTGTCGCCCGTGAGTTCGCTGGCTTCCGCGGCCGCTTTGAGGCAGACGACCGACGCATCGCAGAGGCGGTCGGGGTTGATGGAAGGGCGGGGGCTGGGATTGGGTTTGGAAGCCACGCGAACGCTCCTTGGGAGAAGAGCCTGTCGGCCATCGCGCGACAAAGCGTGATGCCGACAGACATCCCATCGGACGAACGGGGCGGCGGGATCAAAATGCGAGGGGGGCGTGTGGCGAAACCGCGTCATTGCACGCGGGACGTTTTCGGACCTCGGAGCGGCCTTTCGATCGGCGCGGGGAGGAAGGCGGGGTTGGAGGTGGGGAGGTGGGGGGGCGAGGGCCTCATCTGGGCGGGCGTTTGGCGAAGTGACCGCCAGCCTCCATGGCTGCCAGGGTGCTTTCCCAAGATTCGCTGGTGTTGTGGTCGGCGTGGTAGCGATCGAGGTAGGCCTGAGCGCGGTCGATGAGTTCGTGGATGTTCTTGCAGTCGCCGCCGGAGGAGATGGTCTTCATGATGTGCCAGCCGAGCTGGCGGTAGCTTTCGAACTGAGGTTCGCTGAACCACTGGTCGGTGGTGGTTTCGTGGGGGAAGTCCTTGGAGGAGCGTGCGTAGTTGAGGACGTCGGCGGGCTCTTTCCAGTAGATGCAGGGCTTGATGTAGAGCAGGCGTCCGCGCGGGGCTTGGGGGCCGTCGACGACGTCGTACCGGATGGTGCCCAGGCCGCAACTGGAGCCTGGGTGGGGCGCCGGGCAGTCGGGCTCGGGGCGTTTGGGGTGAAGGTCGAAATCGTCGAGGTCGATGGGGATGCCGAGATCGATGCGGATCTTGCGGATGGCGTTTCCGAGGTCGAAGAGTTCGCCATTGGGGTCGGCTCCGGCGTCGACGACGACGATGGAGTGGCAGCGGCGCTGGACCATCTCGTAGAGGCCGAGGTTGTCGAAGTGGCCGCCGTCGGAGAGGTAGATGAACTGGTCGTCGTCGTTGGTGAAGCCGAGAGCTTCCTTGAGGGGGAAGAAGGAGCCGATGAAGCGGGGGGCGTTGAGCTTGTGGGTGCGTTCGCCGCGCGGGCCGGGGTTGCCGAGCCAGGCACCGAGTCGGACGTTGAAGAGCGCCAGCAGGAACGCGATGGGCGGGGAGGAGTGGTAGCCCTGGTTGGGGCTGACGGCGGCACCGGAGAGCGTCATGGCGCTTCCGAGGCTGACGCCGCGGGCACCGCCGTAGAGGCGGGTGTCGCGGTAGCCGAGGTGGGAGGTGCCGGCGTGGTAGGGGGAGAAAGTAAGGGATGCGGCTTTGCGGTCCTGCCAGGCGTTGTTGCTGCCTGCCACGATGTTGAGGGCGACGTTGACGATGTGGAAGGGGCGTTGGTCGGTGCGGGCGTTCTCGGGGAGGTTGGCGAGAAGGCCGCCAAGGTGGGTTTGGAGCCAGCGGCGGTTGCGGACGATCTGGGTCGGGGAGATTCGCTGCGGCTCGAAGTGGGCGGTCGGGTTGGCGAGGAAGTCATCGTCGAGCACGGTGGTGCAGAGAAGGTCGTTCAGTCGTTCGACGACGTCACGGGCGATGACGCCGACGCCGGAGGCGGTGAGCTTGATCGGTTTGCGGCGGAAGGCGGAGGCTTCGAGAGCGTGAACCCACAGTCGCAGGCGTGGGAAGACGCCGGAGACGTGGGGAACAGCGGGCGTGGGCTGGCCGACACCTTCGACCCACCGACGCAGGATGGAGAGGAGCTTGTCGCGTGGCGTCGCGTCGGGAAGGATCGTCGGCGAAGTGGCGCAGAGGGCGAGGATGAGCGGGTAGTGCTTGCGATCGGCGGTGGTCGCGAGGTCACGAACGCGGAGGGCGCCCACGCGGATCTTGCCGAGGAAGATGTTGTCGCGGTCGTCGAAGTCGGTGAAAGCGTCGCGGTCGGGCTTGGGGGCGCTCGCGCCGAGGAAGGCGCGGATGAGGCGGTCGCGGTACATGCCGTGGAGGGAGAACTTCGTCAGGTTGACGAAGACGGAGGGGATCACGAAGGCGACGGCGAGCAGAACGACGAGAAGCAAGCTTGCGCCGAAGGCCTGGTACGAGGTGGACGTGATCTCGGGGGCGAGCTTGGAGAGCCAGGCTGCGTCGGGGATATGCCACGTCGAGGGGTCGATGCCGGCCATGGCGATGATCGTGCGGCCGAGGACGAAGGAGAGGAAAGCGAAGAAGAGGAGGATGAAGATCGGAGCGGCGAGACGGAGCGCGACGGATGTGATGGGGTTTGCCCGTTCTCGGGAGCCAGAATCCGAAGCGGCGGGCGTGGAGCCGGATGCGCCGAGCAGGATGGTGGCCAGGCCGGTGAGGCCGCCGAGGCCGACGATGGCTTCCTTGCTTGCGCCGTAGGCCCAGACGAGCGCGGGCGGGCCGAAGATCACGACGCCGAAGACGACCATCCACGCGACGGCGAAGCGGAGAATGAGAGCGCCGGCGCGGGCCCACCATTCGCGGTCGGCGTCCCAGGCCATGATGCTTCGGCTGATGAACCCGACGTAGACGACGGCGCCGGTGGCGATCGAGAGGGCGGCGAGGGGCGGGCCGAAGGTGGCGAGTTGGGCGATCCAGAGCTCGTGCGTGAGGTCGAGGGAGTCGGCGGCGGCGGGGCTCGGTTTGGCGGCGAGCAGGGCGAGGCGTCCGAGCCAGAGGACCAGACCTGAGGTTGCTCCTCCGCAGAAGGCCGCGAGGAGGTGGAGACCGCGGCGGCGCCAGGTTTCGAAGAGCGGCATCGCGGGGAGGATGCCCAGGACGCCGAGGTAGGCTCCGAACGCAAGGTGCTGGATGAGGAACGAGACCTGGCCGGACTCGAAGAGAGACCACGCGGGGAGGAAGAGCGTGGGGCCTCCGATTGTGACGATGACCACCAGGAACACGAACGTGTTGAAGGGTTCGTTGAGCCAGCGCCACACCCGCTTGATCGTGGATGCGGGGACCGCGGGCTCATCCGAGCGCGGCCGCGGCGTCGCGGGGGTGTGCTCGCGCTCGGAGATGCGTCGCTGAACCATGAGTCGGATGGCAAAGAGGATGAGCATCGCCATGCCGGCGATGAGCCCGATCACGGCGTCCCATGCGGAGCGGCCCTCGAGCGGCGGGACCGCGGGCACGCCGGCGAGGGCGACGCATCCGAGCATGACGGGGGCCAGCCACCAGAGCACGAAGGTCACGTTGCGGACGGGGCGGAGGCCCTTGGCGGAGACTTCGGAGAGGCGTGTCGCGAGGCTTGTCTGTGTGAAGAGCGCCATGCCCAGTGCCGAGCCGAGGAGGAAGACGACGGCGGCGAGGATCGCTCTGGTCCACTCGTTGCCACTGTCGTCTTTGCGAGCGGCTGCATGGAGCAGGCTGAGGCCCGAGGCCATGACCTTGACGACCATGACCCCTGCGGCCAAGAGCGGGAGGAAGACGGACCAGGTGAGGAGCAGGTTGCGGAGGTAGATCGCAAAGAGGGTCCAGGTGTCGGCGGAGAGGAGGCCGGCACGCGGGCTGAGGAACCGGCTGTAGCGGCGAAGCATCTTGACCGGGCCGGGTTCGGGGTTGACGGGGTCTTTGTGCTTGCGCGTGACCACCGAGAGCTGTTCCTGGACCGAGTCGATGTCGTGGTCGGCGTTGTAGAGCCACGCGGAAAGCCAGGAGCCGATGTAGCCGCCGCCGGAAACCGTCGACAGGAAGTCAATCTTCTTGAGCAGTCCGATCCGCGCGAGACGCTGAAGCACGCCGAGGTTGAACGTCGCCGAGCGGATGCCTCCGCCGGAGAGGCAGAGCGCCGAGCGTTTGCCGTCGGACGGGCCCTTTGCGTCGCTCGGAGGATTCCGAGCGCTTTCGTGGAGGAACGCGAAGAAAGCGGCGTGGGCGCGGGCTTCGTGCGTGTTGCCGCCGTGGGCAGGAGGGTTTTTGAGGATGGAATCACGGCGCTCGGCGTCCAAGGGGCCGAACTGTGCTTCGTACTCCTCGACGAGAACGTGCGAGAGCGGAATCTCGGTTGTTTTTGGGGCTTGTGATTCGATGGGGGGAAGGTCTGCCACGGGCGCAGCCTACCAGAACGCGATGCGGACGCGTTCAGCGGCGCTCGGTGCCGACGACGATCTGCTGGCGCTGGCCGGCTCGCACAATTGTGAGCGTGAGGGTTTCGCCGTCGGCTTTGGCTTCCACCGCGCCGCGGAGAGATGCGGGGTTCGCGACATCTCGGCCGTCGATGGCGGCGATGATGTCCCAGACGCGAATCCCGGCTTTGTCGGCGGGGGTTCCGGGGATGACGCCGGAGACGAGCGTGACGTGAGCCGGATTGACGCCGGCCTGCGCGGCGGTGGCGTCGGAGATGGTGCCCATCTCGATGCCGATGCGCCGATTTTGCGCGGAGCCGGACTCGTAGGACGAGTACCACTCGCCTGAGCGCGACGGGGTTTCGTGCTTGCTGACGATGATGCAGCCGGGGAGGAGAGGAGCGGCGAGGAGGGCGAGAGCGAAGAGGGGGCGAGCGTTCGAACGGTTGGTAGCCACGAGAAACTCCGGGATCCCTCGGGCCGCCACGACACGGCCCGGGGATGACCCCGTCTACCGGCCAGGGGCGGGGGGGTTTCGGGTCTGGAGGCGTCCGGGCGCGGCGGGTGTTGAGGGGCTTGGCGTGATCCTACCATCACCCCGACATGGCCGACCTCCCCGCTTCACCCAAACATATCCGTAACTTCAGCATCATTGCGCACATCGACCACGGGAAGTCGACCCTGGCGGACCGCTTGCTGCAAGCCACCAACGCCGTTTCGGCTCGCGAGGCCAAGGAGCAGATCCTGGACTCGATGGACTTGGAGCGTGAGCGTGGCATCACGATCAAAGCGTCCGCGGTGACGGTGCTTCACCGACACAAGCCGGGAGCGAAGCGGGACGAGCTTGAGACGGAGTATGAGGCGCCGGTGGACGATTCCGGGTCGCACACGACGACCAAGGGGAAGCCCGAGGATCACGGCGACCTCTACATGATGAACTTCATCGATACGCCCGGGCACGTGGACTTCAACTACGAGGTCGCGCGGGCTCTGAAAGCGTGTGACGGGGCGATCCTGGTGGTGGACAGCACGCAGGGTGTGCAGGCGCAGACGCTTGTGAACGCGTACCTCGCGGTGAACGAGAATCTGACGATCATCCCGGTGATCAACAAGATTGACCTTCCGGGGGCGAAGCCGGACGACGTGGCGGATGAGATCGAGCAGACGCTCGGGTTTGACGCGATGGATTGCCTGCTGGTTTCGGCGAAGACGGGGAAGGGGATTCCGGAGCTTTTGGCCGCGATCTGCGACAAGCTTCCGCCGCCGCGTGCGGCGGTGATTCCGCAGCTTCGGGCGCTGATTTTCGACGCGGTGTACGACGACTATCGCGGCGTGATCACGTACGTGCGTGTGTTTGACGGCAGGCTCAAGGTGGGCGACAAGATCCGGATGATGGGCGTGGGTTCGGACTTCCTCGTGTCGGACCTTGGAAAGATGACGCCCAAGCCGGTGCGTGTGAAGGAGCTTGGCCCGGGCGAGACGGGGTACGTGGTCGCGGCGATCCGGTCGCTGAAGGATGTGCGGATCGGCGACACGGTGACGCTTGCGCAGGATCCCGCGGTGCAGGCGTTGCCTGGGTACATGCCGCCGCGACAGGTGGTCTTCTGCGATTTCTACCCGGCGACGGCGGGCGAGGGCGAGGAAGCGACGGACTTTGAGGAGCTTCGCGAAGCTCACGAAAAGCTCTCGCTGAACGATTCATCGTTCACGTTCGCTCCGGTGCACTCGGAAGCGCTTGGGTTCGGGTTCCGGTGCGGGTTCCTCGGCTTGCTTCACATGGACATCATCCAGGAGCGGCTGGAGCGCGAGGGCGGGGTTGAGATCGTGCAGACGGCGCCGACGGTGTCGTACCACGTGCTGGTGCGGACGACGGACACGGTAACGGGCGCGAACGGTCAGTCGCTCAAGCCGGTGGACAAGGGGAGCGAGCACTACAAGGACATCAAGCCGGGGATGCAGCTTCTCGAGGTGCACAACCCGGCGGATCTGCCGAACATCGGGATCGTGGAAGAGATCCGCGAGCCGATCTGCAAGCTTGAGATCATGCTGCCCAAGGAGTACATCGGCAACGTGATGAAGCTCGTGCTGGACCGCCGCGGCACCTACGTCAGCCAGGCGTATGTGTCGGCGACGCGTGAGACGATCCACTTTGAGATCCCGCTCGCTGAGATCATCTATGACTTCTTCGACAAGATGAAGGGGATGACGTCGGGATACGGCACGATGGACTATGACGTCATCCGGTACCAGAAGGATGAGCTTGTCAAGATGGACATCCTGGTGAACGGTGACGCGGTCGAGGCGCTTTCGGTGATCGTGCACCGCGAGAAAGCCGAGCAGCGCGGCCGCGGCCTGCTGGTGCGGCTGAAGGAACAGATTCCCAAGCACCAGTTCGAGATCCCGCTCCAGGCGGCGATCGGCGGAAAGATCATCGCTCGCGAGACGATCAAAGCGTTCCGCAAGGACGTGCTCGCCAAGTGCTACGGCGGCGACGTGTCGCGCAAGCGGAAGCTGCTTGAGAAGCAGAAGGAAGGCAAGAAGCGCATGAAGTCCATCGGGAGCGTGACGATCCCGCAGGAGGCGTTCATGGCGGTTCTTGATCAGGGCGACTAACGCTTTTCGATGACGCTGAAGTTTTCCGGCGGCGGAGGGGAAATCCCGCTCACCGTGAGGTGGTAGGTTCCGGACTCCGCGATGAGTCGGATGATGCCTGTGCTGTCTTTTCCTGCTTCGGGTGCTGAGATCACTTTCAATCCGGCTGCTTGCGCGATCGGCTTGCCCGATTCGCTGACCGTCGCACCGGCGGGCACACGCAGACGGATTTCGGCTGTCGTACTCGGCGGGATGGAGATGTGGTACGACTCGGTGGAGCCGTTCTTCGTCCAGGCACTGCTGATCAGACCGGCGGCCGAGTCATAGGTCGCGTCGACACGATCAAACGGTGTGTGCAACTTGGTGGGGGTCATCGGCCTGGGCTCGATCAGAATCTTGCGATACCCCGGCTCGAGGGCGGAGATGCCCGCGACGTGGCGATAAAGAGCATCACCCACCGCACCGAAGGCGTAGTGGTTGAAGGAGTTCATGCCCACGTCCTGGAAGCCTCGCTCGGGGGTCCAGCCGTCCCAGCGTTCCCACATGGTGGTCGCGCCGAGTTTCACCTGGTAGAGCCACGACGGGTAATCCTCGGTGAGGAGGAGTCGTTCGGCGACATCGTCGCGGCCGGCGGCGTAGAGGGCGGGGAGCAAGCGGGGGGTGCCGATGAAGCCGGTGGCGAGGTGCCAGTTCTTGGCTTCGATGGACTTGACGAACGCGTCGGCGGTCGCTTTGCGGCTTTCGGCGGGAATGATGCCGTCGATGGTGAAAGCCATGGCGTAGCCGGTCTGGCCCGATTCCTTGAGCGAGCCGTCCGGAGCGAGGAAACGAGCGCGGAATGCGGTGATGGAGGCGGCTCGGGCCGCGTCGAACCGATCGGCGTCCGCTTCCTTGCCGATGGCGCGGGCCATCTCGGACATGTTGCCCAGGAGCAGGATGCGTTGTGCCGTGTCGATCAGGTCGGAGCTGGTCGGGTCGCCGAGGTTGACCCAGTCGCCGAAGCCGCCGACCTTCGAGATGCCGGAGGTGGTCTTGCCATCAAGCCACGCCATGTAGCGGAGGAACGCTTCGTAGTGGTCCGTGATGACGCGGGTGTCGCCGTACGCGCGGTACATGGCGTGCGAGCAGATGATCGCGGCGTCGCCCCACGCGGTTGAGCCGCCGCGTTCGTTCACCTTCGGCGCGACGTGCGCGAAGGTGCCGTCGGGGAACTGGGCGTCCTGCGCGAGGGTCTTGAGCCAGCGCGACATGAACGAAGCGATGTCGAAGTTGTACGACGCGGCGTTGGCGAAGAACTGGGCGTCGCCGGTCCAGCCGAGGCGTTCGTCACGCTGCGGGCAGTCGGTGGGGACCTCGAGGTAGTTGCCCTTCTGGCCCCAGATGATGTTGTGGACGAGTTGATTCACGAGCGGATTCGAGCAGGTGAACGTGCCGGCGGGCGTGATCGCCGTGTGCGCGACGATGCCGACAAGCATGTCCGGCGTTGGCGGCTCAGTCAGGTCGGAGATCTCGACGAATCGGAAGCCGTGGAAAGTGAAGGGCGGCTCGAGCGTCTGCGGGCCGTCGCGCAGGGTGAAGTAGTCGGTTTGCGTCGCGCCGCGGAGGTTGGAGGTGTACGGCGTGCCGTCGGGGTTGAGCATCTCGGCGTGGCGCAGCGTGAGCCGCTGGCCCGAGCGGCCGTTGATCGTCAGACGCGTCCAGCCGACCATGTTCTGGCCGAGGTCGAAGACGTATCGGCCTGGGCGAGGTTCGGTGATGGCTTTGGTGGCCAGCGTCTCGAACCGGCGGACGGGCTCGCCGGGCTGGGGCTCGATGATGAAGGGAGGGGTCGGGGCCGGCGGTGGTTCTGTGAAGACGGCGCGGGTGATGACGACCGCGCCGGCTTCGCCAGGACGCGGGAACGTTGCGACTTCGCCTTCTTGGAACGTCGCGGATTTGGAGACGCCACCGACGGTGTAGTCGACGTTGAGCACCTTGACGACGCCGAAGGCTGGGTCGCCGAGGGATTGGGGGTTGATCTGGAAGGATTTATTCTTGGCGAGGAGGTCGGTCACCTTCTGCGTGACGTCGGCTTGGCGGAGCGTGACGGCTCTGGGCGCGAGGCCGGTGTCGACCGGCTTCCAGTCCGATACGGGAAAGCTTGGGGTGTCCCAGCCGGGCATCTCGAGGCGGGCGTCGTAGTCCGAGCCCATGTAGAGATCGTTGTGGATGATGGGGCCGAAGGAGGCGACCCATCGGGGTGAGGTGACGATCGTGTCGACCGTGCCGTCGGCGTAGGTGATTTCAAGGCGTGCTTTGAAGCGTGGCGGGCCGCCGTAGTACTGACGCTTACCGGTGTAGCCGAGGAGGCCGGCGTACCAGCCGTCGCCGAGGACCGCGCCCAGGCAGTTCTCGCCGGGCGTGATCATCGCGGTGACGTCGTAGGTCTGGTGGTAGACGCGTTTGGTGAACTCGGTCCAGCCGGGGGTGAGCTCGTCGATCCCGACGCGGTTGCCGTTCAGGCGGGGCTGATAGACGCCCAGAGCGGTCGAGAAGAGCGTGGCTTTCGCGATGGTCTTTCCGCGAGCGGTGGAGAAGGTGGTGCGAAGGTACGGGGCCCTGGGCATGAAGTGCTCGGTGTTGCGGTTGCCGCCCCAGGGCTGGCTCCGGGACTCTTCGACGGGTGAGCCGGCGATGTCGGTGGTGGATGCATCGCGGAGGCGCCAGGATTTGTCGAGGACTATCCGCTGGTCGGAGCCGTCGGCGAAGCGAATGAAGAGCATGCCCGTAGCGGCGGGGTTGAAGCCGTCCTCGTTGCGGACGGCAACGGTCAGAATGTTCTCGGAAGCGACCAGCGCTTCACGGGCGTCGAGGGCACGCGCGGGCTCCCAGCGGTTCACCGATCCGAGGGTCTTGGAGTTGAGGACGACGGCGCCGAACTGGTCGGCACCGCCGGCGAACCAGGCTTCGGTGACGATGCCGGCACGGAGCGAAAATCGGGTCTGGAAGGTTGCTTGCCTTTCCGAGCGGGCGGGCGGGCCGGGCTGGCGGATGTAGGGCAAGCGGCGGAGCTCATCGCGCATGGCGAGCGTGAGCGGGGCCTGCGGCGCATCGTCGAGGCCGATCCACTCGGCTTGGCTCCAGTCTTCCTGCGAGAGAATGCCGACGGAGAAGGACGCGGGCTCGCTCCAGCCCGCGTCGCGGCCGGCTTGATCCCAGGTCTGGATGCGCCACGAGACGTGGTCGCGCGAGCGGAGCGTGGTTCCGGCGTACTCGATCGTGTTGGTCGTTCGTTCGTCGGCTTTGACGACTCCGGTGTCCCAGATCAGGTCGCGCTGGGCTTGCAGGTCTTCGGCGGAGCGTGCGGCGATGATGCGGTAGGCGGACATGCCCGAGCCGCGTTCGCCGGTGGTGGGGGCGAGCTTCCACGCCAGACGCGGTGTGGGCGTGTGGAGTCCGGCGGGGTTGGCTCTGAACTCGGTGGTGAGGCTTCGTGTTTCGATCGAAGCCGAGGGCATGCATCCGGTGAGCGCCGCGAGGCCGGCGGAGAGGAGGAAGGCGGCGAGCGTGCGGGCGAGCGTGTGGAGCGGGGCGTGCTTCATCTCGGCAGTATCGCACAAAGCTCGGGGGCGTGCGCGGTGGGCGCTGGTTGTGGAATACGAGAGATGGAAGCGAAGACCGGGGCCGTCGGCGAAGGTGCCGACGGCCCCGGGGTGTGGTTGGGCTTTGTGTTTGCGAGGGTCGAAGATGCCGAAGCGGTCAGCGATTGTCCGTCGTGGAAGCGTTGGTGAGCCGTGTCAATTCGCGGGTTCGAGCGATCTCGTCACCGGCCGCACGGCGGAAGACCGCGCGGTAAACGACTTTGCCGGCCGTCATCGCGATCGCGGGCTCGTTGCCGCTGGGCTGGATGTTGCGGTTGATGCCCGAAGCGTTGTCGGGCGGCGTGCTGTCGAGGCGGGCGGGCGTGCCCGGGTTCGAGGGGGACGGGACGAGAGGACCTTCGGTCGCGTACATCGTGACGCGATGTTCGTCAGGGCTGATGATGTCGATGACCACCTGGCAGCCGGACATGGTGCTCTTCCAAGCGGTCGCGTGGTTCGATCGCGCCGTGTCGATCGACGGCTGGGTCGTGCGATCGTCCGGGTTCATGGAGGGGTTGTTGGGGTTTCCCGGGTTGACGACTTCGTTTCCACGGCCGGGGTTGGCCGAAGCGTTGTCCGTGGGCGTGGCAGGCTTGGCTTCGGAGTTGGTGTTGGGCCGCTCATTCGGCTGGGAAGTCGAGGGCGCGCCGGCGGCGAAGGTGTGATCGTGGGAACCGTGGAAGACAATCTGATTGCCGTTGGTCGTGTACGTGCCGTTCTTGAGATGCATCTGATCTTCGCAGTTGCTGACGAAGACCATCGAGTAGGTCTTCGAACCCTCATCGAACGAGAGCAGCGAGACGCCCTTGAATCCGCTGGCGTGCTTGCTGTTTCGGTCGGAATGGCCCTTGCTCGGATCGCGATCGCCGTCGCCGTCGCGGATGCGGTCCTTCTTGTCGTGGTCGCCGTTCTTGCTGTGCGGCATCTCATCGACGCCCATGCCCATGGTCGAATCGAGGTCGGGCATGGAGGTCGTCTGCTGGAGCACCTCGCCGAGGATCAACTCAGTCCGGGTGTAGCCGGTGAAGGTCTTCATTCCGTCGCCGGAAGCCAGCCTGTCGCCGCTTGCTCGATCGGTTGTGCGACTGTCCTTCTTGTCGGACTGATCCGGCGAAGCGTCGTTTCTGTCGGATGGCCGGTCGCTGCGGACATCCTTGAACAGGTGCGGATTCCAGAGCTCGGTGTTGACCGTGATGTCGACCTTCCAGCTTCCTTCAAGCTGTTTGAGGATCGCTCCGACGCCGGTCGCGTTGCCCGTAGACGCTCCGTTTGAGGTGTTCGCGGGTCGGCTCGACGGTTGGCTGGTGCTCTCCTCGGTTTGTGCCGACGCGGTACCGAACGCGACGCACAGACCGCACGCTGCGATGAGCTTGGTGACTTTCATGGGAAGACCTTTCTTTGGTTTGAGGGGAACTGACGCCCGGTCGGAATGACGTTGGGGTCGCAATCCCGCCAGCGGAGGATGGACATCCCGAGCATGGTCAGCGGCGTGGCACGGGCGCTGAAGAAAGCGTGTTTTCGGATTTATGCCGGCAAGGCCGCAATGCGCGCGTGTTGCGTGGCGGTCGGTGGCCGAAACTCTTCGGTTTTCTTTGTCGCCAACATCGAGATCAATGGTGATGCGGGCGCTCGCGCTGGCGGTTGAAGGCTGCTTCGTCTAGAATACGGACGGAGGATGAAGACGCCGAGGGGACGTCCGCAAAATGACCACCAATGCGATCAGGGTTTTGTGCGTGGAGGACAACCAGTTGGTGTCCAACGCGATCGCTCGCAAGCTGAACGGCCGTGATGGCTTTGAGTGGCTTGGTTCCGCGGACACGCGGGAAGCGTTTCTCAAGCTCATCGACGAGACTTCGCCGACGGTGGTTTGCATGGACTTTGCGATGCCCGGACAGGACCCTTTCGTCATGATGGAGGACCTCGCCTCCAGGCACCCGGACTGTCGCGTGCTTTTCCTCTCCGGGTATGTCACGCACGAGTGCATCGAGCGTGCGATCTCGGCGGGCGCGTGGGGGTACCTTTCCAAAGGCGATGATCCCCGCATCATCGTCGAGAGCATTCAGCGTGTCGCGGCCGGGAGTTTCGTGCTTGGCGACATCGCTCGCCAGCACTATCGCGGAACCGCGCCAGTGCGCGGAAAGCCTCCGCTGCCGCGCGTGGAGATTCCCAAGCAGCCCACGGGCTTTCGTGCGCTCAAGCGGTTCTTCAGCCGCACGCCGCCCGGCGGGACGTGAGCCTTTGCTCAGGCGGCTGATACCGGGTGGTTTCGAGAATCAGATCGCTCGGGCTATACGGATCGTCGAGACTCCCGTCGCGGCGTCGCCAGAGTTCTGAGCGGACTTCGGAACCGACGTTTCGCTGATGGACTCGATGCTGATGCAGACGAACATCGGTTCATCCCACGCGCGGATCAGGACCTGGCCCGCTTGGTCCTTCCGTGCGTCTCCCAAGCTTCGCACCAGGCTGAAGATCACCTGAGTGAGCGCGGCACCGGAGATCGCGGCATGGTGGGAAGCGGACAGATCGGCGGCAAGGATCCAGCCGCGCGGAAGAGCGGACCTTATCGCTCCCGAAGCTTGGTTCCACCAGGACCCGACCAGTGTCTTGTCTCCCGAGCATGACGCCTCTTCGCCTTGTCCAAGAAGACGAAACGCGATCGCGAGCTTCTGAAGCGACTGTGCCGCCGCGCGGATCTCGCGGACGTCCTCTCTCGCTTCGGGCGTGAGTGGGGTCTCTTCGAGTGCGTCCAAGCGGAGCAGAAGCGGCAGGAGCAGGTTGCTCATGTCGTGACCGAGGCTGTTGAGCCGCGGGCTTGCTTGAGGGTTGCTCGCCGCCTCGACCTGAAAGGTCGCCATCGCTCCGATTGTGGTTCCGGCGTCGGTGTGAATGGCAGCGGCACTTTCACGGATCGCGCGGGTCGAGCCGTCGCGCGACACGAGGCGCACGCCCGTGCGATCCGCTTTCGACTGTTCCAAGGCGTGAATGGCCAGTGGCTCGAGGAGCCGGCCCGAGCCTTCTTCGATGACGCGGAAGACCTCGGCGACGGGCTTCCCGGTCGCTTGGCTCTCGGAGAAGCCTGTCAGACGCTCTGCGGCGGGGTTCATTCGCGTGACGCGACCGATCGTGTCGGTCAGGATGACGCCCTCGGCGAGGTGCGCCAGGATGAAGCTGATCCAGGGTGATGAATGCAGATCCTCGCCAGCCGGATCCGGGAGATTTTCGGGATTCTGCTGTTCATTCGTCAACGATCGTCTCCGTCGGGCACGAGCGGCTTCGCATTGCTTGCGATGGGCTGCCATTCCACGCGCACGCGTATCCCTCCGCCGGGGTCGCTCGGGACCAAGGGGGCAGTAAGCGGACGAGGAACTCTCCCCCGAGGAACCTTACGGCTTGGTTTCGCGACCCGGCGGTGTCGATTGCAGCGGTCTGCGAACGCGAGTTGCTGGTCATCCCGAGGGAGCGGGTGCCTCAGTCAGGAGCAAACTCCAACGGATCGCCCGAGCGGCGGCGAAAGAGATGCCGGCTTCGGGAGCCCTTGGGAGCGGAGTTGAAGAGATCGGTGCTGAGCACACGGACCAGTCGTTCGTCCGATTGGCAGATGTCCTCGATACTGACCGCGAGGGATCCGGCGACCGTGTGCAGGCTTGCGGACTGCGCGAGGGCGAGGCAGGCGGCGTATGAAGAGAGAAGGTGCTGGATCGCCCGCTGGATCGAATACGCGATCGCGATGTCGCACACGCAAGCGTTGCCGGCGAGCCCGGCGGCTTCGTGACATTCCGCGAGCAAAGCGTCCATGGCGCGGCATCCCTGACCTCCAAGCCGCACGCTCATGCTTTCGGCGATGGACTCAAGCCGGCGAATCCTGAGCGTGGCGCGAACGGCGAGTTCTTCGACAGTGCGGCTGAATGCGGGTGTGCTGGTACTCTCGATCAGTCGGGGCGCGGCACGAGCAAACCGTTCTTCGGCGAGAAAGATTGTGCGAATCTGTTCGGAAAGAAGATCGGCCAGCGACATCATGGGAAGCCCTTCTGTTCGGGTTACCCGAGCGGCCGATGAAAGAACCTTCATGTGATCGGCACATCGGAGACTGCTGCGAAACGGCATGGGAAAGGCGGCGCTGCTCGTCGGGCGGCGGGTGGTCGTTCTGCGGCGCGCTGCACCGGACATTGCGGAGTCAGGTGCGTGACGTGGGAGAGCGGTGAAGGCGGCGTGAATCAGCCTTTACGGGCGCAGGGGCGAGTGACAGTCGTCATGACCGCAGGCTGAGGCGCGATTCATGTGCAATTCGGCTTGCTGACCGGAATGAGTCTGTATCATCCGAACATGGGAACATCTGTCGCTTCAAATGAGTTCAGGACGTTTCCGCGAATGTCCCCGGGCGGACGCGTTCTCTTGACGCACGATCAGGAAGTGGAGTACGGGCGAGCGTGGCGGGATGGGAAGGATCGTGAGGCGCGCGAGAAGCTGATCGCGTTCAACAGGGGGCTTGTCGTGGCGCTGGCTCGTCGCTTCGCGGGTCGCGGCGTTCCGCTCGAGGAACTGGTCGCGGAGGGCCAGGTGGGGCTGATCACCGCCGTTGATCGGTTCAATCCGGACTGCGGGTGCAGATTCAGCACGTACGCGACGTATTGGATCCGTCAGTCCATTTCGGAGGCATTCGCCAAGTCACTCTCGACGCGAGGGCGGCTGAATCGTTCGGATCGTGCGGCGCTCAAGCTTCTGGCCCGGGCGGAAGCGAGCTTCGTCGCTTCTACGGGCTGCGCGCCCAGCTATGAAGAACTGGGAAAGTTGCTGGGATGGCGGATCGATCGCGTGCAGGCGGTTGGATCGTGCCGGTCGGCCTGCGAACGGCGAGGCACTCTTGAGAGCGATCTCGGAGCGGCCGCGTTTGTTCGTGTCGCCTCGGAGGGCGTGGGCGACGACGAGGGATCCCCGCGGGAGCGGTTCCGGCGGTCGATCGTCGAGATGCTTGCGTCGCTTCCGGAGGCGGAGCGGACGGTGGTGGACCTGCGGTTCGGGTTCGAGGGCGGGACCTCGCGGTCTGTGGAGGCGGTCGCCGCTGCGATGGGTTTGAGGCAGACGGTCGTTCGGAATCTTCTCGCGAGCGCGGTCAAGAAGCTCTCTCGGCTCGCCAAAGTCTCCGCGTCGTCGCCTTCCGACCTCGCGAGGTCCGCTTGAAATGATCCGACGATGTCACAAAGTTGAGGGCGTCGGCGCGAGTGATAACGCGTGTCCAGCGTCAGGATGCTCGTACGCTGGTCGTGCGGGGCTTTGTCCGAGGTTGCTTCGGCTACCATTTGATGGAAACTTCTGACTTGGCCCAACGGAGAAGTCTGCATGCGAGTGTTGGTGATCGAAGACAATCCGAAGATGGCGCTGAGCATCCAGTCGGCGATTCAGGAGGCCGGCCACGCGGTCGAGGTCAGCCATTCGGGATTCGAAGGCGAGGACCTTGCGGCCGGGTCGCGGTTCGATGTGATCATTCTGGACCTGATGCTCCCTGATCGCGATGGTGTCGAGGTGTGCAGGAATCTGCGGCGCCGGAAGGTCGATACGCCGGTCATCATGCTGACCGCGCTGGGCGCGGTCGAGGACAAGATCCGCGGGCTGGACGCGGGCGCGGACGACTATCTCTCCAAGCCGTTCCGGTTCGAGGAACTTCTGGCGCGGGTGCGTGCGGTGCTGCGGCGGGGTGAGGCGACCGAGGGCAAGGTGCTGCGGTGCGACGACCTGGAGCTTGATCTCTACACGCGTCGGGCCAAGCGCGGGGAGAAGCACTGGGATCTTTCGTCGCGCGAGTTCTCCGTGCTTGAGTACCTGATGCGCAACCAGAACAGGGTGCTTTCGCGCGCTCAGATCGGTGAGCGCGTGTGGGAGCTTGATTTCGAGCCCACGAGCAACGTCGTCGATGTGTACATCTCCGCGCTGCGTCGCAAGATTGATCATGATGCGCCGCGAACCCTGATCCACACCATCAAGAACGCCGGTTACCGATTCGGCGTGCTGGACTGAATGCGGTGCGAGCGGCATCTCCGTTGCTTTCGACGTTCTCGCTTGTGCGACCCCCGCCGCTCTCGCTGCGCCTGAAACTGACCCTCTGGACGGTCGCGATCTTCTTCGTTATTCAGGCGACGCTGGCGCTGAGTTTCCAGCTCTATCGGGCGGAGTCGATCAACGGGATCTTCAACGAGAGACTCCGCGAAAGGACCACGCGGATCGAGCGGGCACTGTCCTCCGACCCCGCGATGACGAACGCGCGGCTGGCCGAGCTCGCCATCAAGGAGTTCGGCGCTGTGCGGGCGCGGGACGTGGCATTGCATGTGTTCGACGATTCCGGAACTCTGGTCGCGACCACCGTCGCCCCTACGGACGAGGTCTCTCCCGGGCTCGCCCGCCGTGCCGCAGCGGCGATGGAGGTGCAGTTCTTCACGGGTTCGGGAGCCGAGTTCCTGCCTGCCGAATCGCGGATATCGAGCGCTCGCGGCACGCTGATCCCGATGGTGGACGAACTGGCGAGGCGGCGCACGCTCACGGTGATCGTCGGCGATGACATCGCGACGGCCATGCTCACGGTGCTGACGCGACTGGTGGTGATGAGCGTGCTGATCGGCGTGTTCTCCTCCGCGATCGCGGCGTACATGATCGCGGGGATCGCGGTGCAGCCGATCAACGCCCTGACTCGGGCCCTTCGGCGAATCTCCCCCGAGTCCATCGGAACGCACCTCACCGTGCCGGTCGCGTCGTCCGAGATGGCCGAGCTTCAGGGTGAGCTTGAGCTGGCACGCAAGCGCATCGAGGTGGGGTTTCTCCGTCAGGAACGCTTCATGTCGAACGTATCACACGAGATCAAGACGCCCATCGCGGTCATGCTGGCCGAAGCGCAGACCGTCAAGCTGGAGAGCGCTCCCGCTTCCGTGAAGGACTTCGTCAGGAGCATCTCGGAGGAAGCGATCCGTCTGGGCCGGATGGTCGACAGCTTCCTTCTTCTGACGCGGGTACGCGACGGCAAGCAGCAGGTTCCCGGGTCCGAGAGCTGCCTGATCCGCGAGGTTCTGATGGATTCGTTCGAGAGTTCCCGACCGATGGCGGTGCAGTTCGGCATCAGGCTTGATATCCGGCTCCCCGACGGGGAGGGCGTGGATCGGAGTGTGCTTGGCAACTGCGACCTGCTGAGGACGATTTTCGACAATCTGCTTCGGAATGCGATTCGTTTCGCACCGATGGGGTCGCTTGTGACGCTTGAGGGCGTGATCCGCGGCGGATACCTGCATGCGTCGGTCCGCGATCAGGGGAGCGGCATCCCGCCCGAGTTGATCCCGCACATCTTCGACCGGTTCTCGCAAGCCAAGGACGAGGCGCGACGGGGCCGGGGGCACGGCCTTGGACTCGAGATCGCGATGGGCATCGCGGAGCTCCATGGCGGGAACATCGTGGTGCGGAACCTTGAGACCGGTGGAGCTGAGTTCACGGTGACGCTTCCGGTCATGCCCGGACAGGCGGAGGCTTGCGGTTCGGGAGCTGCGCCGCCTGGGCCGGGTTCGGCCTGACCGCGGGCACGGCGGTCAGAAGACCCGGAACATCCCGACCATCATGGGTGCGGTGCCTGGCTCGTGCGGCTCGGCCGATGCGGTCATGCGGAGCGTTCGCGTTCCGCCGCCGGGAACGGTAAGGCTGTACTCGGGGCTGATGATCCGACCTGAAACGGCCGCTTCGAGCGACCGGGCTCGGAGATCGGCCATCTGCTCTGGCGTCAGTGACACCGACCAGTGGGTCACCCGGCCCTGTGTGGTCTTGGCGCCGGTGAGCACCTGGTGCGCTCGCATCTCCCACTCGATCTCGTTGGTCTCGGCGTTCCAGCGCACGGCCGCGACGTCTCCCGAGACCATCGCCGCGGTAAGCCGACGTTCGCGGGCGGTGAGTTCGGCGGACCTTGCTTCGAGCACAGCGCGATCGGCGAGGAGCTTTGCTTCCGTCTCGCGTCGGATCGGAAGCTCTTCCTGCAGTCGGCGGTGGCTTTCGAGGATTCGGGGGAGTTGCACGGCCCCGCGGAGGCTCCGGATGAGCACAAAGGCGGTGACCAGGGAGACAGTCGCCGTGATGAGCTTCATCACGCCGAGAAGACGGTACGCCGGGTGATAGAACATCAAGGCGTCCGTGAGATGAGTCAACCCGCAGGAGAGGATGAACGCGATGAAGAGGACGAGAATGGGTCGGAGCGGCACATCCCGCCGCTTGAAAGTGATCGTCCCGAGAGCGGCGGGGATCGCGGCGTACGCGAGAAAGATCGAGACGTCCGAGACGATGTGAAGCCAGCCAAGCTCAGGGGACCAGAGGCCGCAATTCCACCGGGCGGGAAAGCCGCTGGTGTCGAACAGTCGTTCGAGCGTGTTCATGGTGCTCGGCACGGTGCCGCTTGATGGTGCGTCAGACGAAACCATGCGGCGCGTCCTCTGAGAGTTCCCTTGATCAGGGGTTTGCGGATCCGAATGGAAGTGTCTTCATTCAGTCCACCCGTGCACTTTAGACCCGCCGCGAGAATCAAAGTGATGTATGCCGGGAACCGTGACACGAAGGAGAGGTCGGCCAGACTCGCGCTCATCTTTCTGGCGCTGGCGGTTGCGTCGGGCGGGGTTATCTTCGCGAGCGACCATCCGGGTGAGCCCATCGTGCACGGGGTGTTCGGGGTCACGGTGGCCATGTTCCTCGTGATGTTCGTTCGCATCGTCACGGACGGTGCATCGCGGAGCATTCACCAGAGCCGCGAGCCGATTGAACCGCCGGACGCGAGCCAGGAGCGCGAGCGGAAGAGATGAGAGAAGAGAGTGGGGTGTGACGCATCAGCGTCCGCCCCCGCTCTTACGATGGAGCGGCCCCGTCCGCATGCACGCCTCCGTGAAGCGGGCTCGCCTCGCAGAAAGCTCCGCGAGTTGGTCCGCTCCTCCGAGTTGGACCGCCTCATGCCGTCGACGACCGGAGCGCCCCCTCGGGCTTGTTCGCTGTTGTATCCGCGGCGCTTGCCGGCTTTGTGGCCGCCCGAATCCATCGGATCGCGCGCGGCAGAAGCCACGTGGCCGCCTTCACGATCAAAGCCGCGTGGATGACGCGGGTGCCGCTGACGTTCGATTCCGGCTTGGCACGCCGCAGCCCGAGGAGGGCTTTGGCGAGAAGGACGCCGGCAAGAACGACCAGGCCGGTCTTGACAGCCCCGCCGATCATGCCCGATGCGCCCGCGCTGCGAGCGTCGGTCGCTTCGGCCCAGGCCAGGAGTTCGGCTTTGGCGTCCGCGGGTGTCATCTGCGGCTGGGGAGGGAACTGGCTCATGTCCGGGGCCCTCGCGTGAAAGCTCTGAAGACCAGAACGCAGACCCCGCCGACGGCCAGAAGGAACAGACCGGAAATGAGCGCGGCGGCCGGCCGGCCGACGTGCGCTTCCAGCCACCACATCGCTCCGGCCGCCACCAGCAGGGTGCCCGCGGTCAGGAGGGGTATGGAGACAACGAGAAACGCGACGCCGACCAGCAGATCGCGGACCACACCGCGGAGCTTGCGTCCTTCGCCTTGAACCGCGCCGAGCAGCGTTCTGCCCTCGGCTTCAAGGAGGTTCATGACCTTCACGATGAACTGTGAGATGACCTTCAAGCGGAGCTCCGTGGGAAGGGATCACTTCCGACGGAGGACGAGAACTCCGATCACGAGCCCGACGGCCGTCGCGATGGCGAGGCTGGTGAGCGGGTTCCGGGAGACGCACGCCTTCATGGACTCGGTGGCTTCGACCGCCGCGTCCTTGGCGTGGGTGAGCTTCTCCTTGGCGGAGTCGGCGACATCGTGCGCGGTCTGCTTGAGCTCGGTCGCGCCGTGACGTGCGGCGCTCATCGCGCTGCCCGCGAGGTGCTTGACATCGTCCTTGATGACGCCGACACCGTCGCCGAGGTCGCGGATGTCCTGCTTGAAGCTTGAAGATTCGGTGTTCGCGGTTGTGCTCGCCATAGATGTCTTCCTTCTGGAATGGGCCGGTTCTTTCGAAGCCGGCGGTGGTCACCCGTCTCGCGCCACGCGCGAGATGCAGATCGTGATCACAAAGCCAGGCATTCCAATTCACGAGAATGCCCGGTGTTGAGCCCCGGCGACCGGGGATCAGAACGTCCGATCAGAGCTTGGAGCCGTCGGGGACAGACGCGTCCCTCTGGAGCGTCGTGCGGACGTTCGGAACGAACGAGGTGTCCTTGGCGGGAGCGCTTGCTTCAGATCCGGTCGAGATGTCCGAGGCGCGTTCTTCCTCGAAGATGCGTTTGGCGGTGCTGATCTCCTCGGAGCTTTCGGCATGGACGGAGATGAGGATGTTGCCGTCGTTGATCTTGCCCGCGTACCGCTTGGCTTCGATCTCGGGGATGCCAAGCCCGATGAGCGCACCGCTGATGCCTCCGACGGTGGCTCCAACCGCGATGCCGCTGAGCGCCGCCATGATGGGGCCGGCGGCGATGAAGGGCCCCACGCCAGGAATGGCCAGCAGACCGATGCCGGCGAGGAGGCCGAGCGTGCCCCCGACGACGCCGCCAGCGCCCGCGCCGGCCGCCGCACCCTCGGGTGCCTTGGTGTTCTTCTCGTGCGCGAAGTCACGCGAGCTTGAGCGGTCGGGGAAGAGCACGGAAATGTCATTGTCGGCGAACCCGGATTTCTTGAGACGCGACACGATGTCGCTCGCGATCATCTGGGAAGGTGCGATGCAAAAGACGGACGTTGCCATGGGATTCTCCTTGGGGAACTTGGTCGGGATCCGAGTCGTCAGCGTTTGCTGGCGTCAGGGAGCTTTGATCTCGAGCTGGTTGTCGATGCGCGTGACTCCGGCGGTTGCTTTGGCTTTCGCTTCGATCGCGTCGCGTTCCTGCTGGCTGTTGACGACGCCGCGGAGGGTCACGGCTCCGGCTTCGTCGGTGATGATCTTGCAGTTCTGCGCGTTGACCGACATCTTCGTGTCTTCCATGATGGCGCGGCGGATGTCGGCGGTGATCCGGATGCTCGCCGCGGATTCGGACTGGTCGATGGGCGTCTTGGCGTCGTTCTGCGCGTCCTTGCGGTTGCTCGCCGTGTTGTCGGGTGACGGGGTCGGGGCCGGTGGCTTGCTTTCGACCGTGGCTTTGGCCGGGCGAGTCGTGGTGCTGTCACGCTTGTCGCATCCGGCGAGGCCGGCGGCGAGCGCGATCGTGAACGTGATGAGGATTCGAGGATTCATCGCGAGGAACTCCGTGCCGGCGGGGCCGGCGAGGTAAGGGCACCGGGTTCGGACCCGGGTTTCATGCACGTGGATCAGGACAGGGCTTCGGCGTTGATCAACCCGGTGGCGAGGGTCGTGAGCGAGTCGTCCGCCTTCTTCTCTTCGCTCAGCGTCTTCTCGAGCAGTCGGACGTCCGCCGTTCGGCCCAGGAGCTGGGCATAGGTGCGAAGACATCCGTAGGTGGCGATCTCGTAGTGCTCGATCTTCTGGGCGGCGCAGATGAGGCCGGCGTCTCGCACCTCTTCGTCCGCTTCAGCGTCGACGATCTCGGAGCCTTCCTCGATCAGTCCGACCGCCGCTCGGCAAACCTTGCGCCCCGCGGTCTTGCCGAGGCTCTCAAGGATGGTGTTCAGGCGTTCAAGCTGGCCCTTGGTTTCCACCAGGTGCTTGTTGATCGCATCGCGAAGCTGAGGGTGGCTTGCGGCCTTGGCCATCTTTGGCAGCGTCTTGATGAGCTGCCGTTCGCAGCTGTGAATGTCCTGGATCTGATCAACGTACAGATCCGACATGGTCATGATCTTCATGGTCTTCCTTTCGGTGATGACGAGAGGGAGTATGGCGCACCTGCGCCTCGCGGAAGCAGTGGTTTCAGTGAGTTTTCTCTCATGCTCGTTCAATCGGCCGCTCGCCGGCGTCGCGTTCAGGGATGATGCGATGCGTTCGTCTCGCCGCGGTGTTCAAGCACGCGGCGACGCTCGTCCGCCCGGCGGAACGTGCTCAGCACCGAGGGATTGATCGCCATGGCGATCAATGAGAAGCTCATCGCCATGACCGAAGCCGCCCAGCCGATGAAAGGCACCAACGCGAGCGAGAGAACGACAAGCAGCATGCCGCCGAGAATGACGTACCGGTAGAGCGCCCCGGGGCCGGCTTTCGGATCGGCGGGCATGCCCTCGGGGCTGATGGCCTGGATCTCCTCCGCGTTCCGCGTGGCCGAACCCGGCATCTCCACCGCGAACGCCGGCTGCTTGAGCGGATCGTTGATAGGCTCATCGCCTTGTGTGAGTGCTTGAACGGGTGCTTCGGGCCCAGGGATAATCGCCGGGCCTGAAGTGATCGAGAGTGAGTGTGTGGATGCCATCGGGTGTACCTCCTGGCGAATGTGCGAGAGGTCGATGAACGCCACGTGAAGGTCAGGTGGCGGCAAGTCTGGCATTGCGCCGCGAGAGCCGCCCGCATGGCGTCGAGCAAGGGGCATGACCTGAGTCTCATCTGCGATTCACGGCGAGCCGTCGACCGTCTCGCAGAATGACCTACGTTCCCGACGGACCAGATCCGTCGTGACCTTCAGCTACCGACACATTCGTAAAGGAGAGTTTCTATGCAACGAGCGAAGCATCTTGCCGTCGCCGCCCTGCTGGTAATGGCCGCGGCCGGCTGCAACCAGTCGTCCTATTCCGGCTCAGGCGCGACTACCGCGGGTCTCACTCTCGAACCCTCCTCGCGTGAGATCGTCGTGGGCGAGACCGTGACCGTGGTCGCTCGGACCCACGATACTTATGGGCGCGACGCTCGCGTGACCTGGTCGACCACCGCCGGAGACCTCAGCGAGGAGCAGTCCGGCCGCGTCGCCCGGATCAAGTTCACCGAGATCGGGACCTACACGATCAAGTGCATGCTCAACATCGAGGGCAAGCTCGTCGAGACCGAGATGGTTGAGATCCGCGTCAAGCCGATCCGCTGAGCTGTCGTCGCGCGAAAGGGAACAGCACTACGCAGACGGAGGGATCGACCGTCCGTGCGGGTCGGTCCGCACGGTCCCGCCCTCCTCGAGGTCGGACTGAATCTGCTCGGAGAGAAAGTGCTCCGCCCGATGGGCGCCGGTGTGGACGCGGTCCGCCGGTCGCGAAAGATGCCGCGCGAGGAACGACTCCCAGAGCCGGTGCCCGCGGACGATGCGGCCAGCGAGCGCGAGCCCCTCGGGCGTGGCGATCAGCCCGCCGTCCTTCCTCTCGACCAGTCCGCGGCGGGTCAGGATCCACACCGCAACCTTCCCCAGCCACCCCGTACGCATGCCCGCGGAGAGCTCGCGCCCAGTCAGCGGTTCGCCCGGCGCGTCTGCTCTCGACTTCCCGCGCTCATCCCACCGATACAGCATGCAGAGCGCGTCCTCTTGCGCAATGCGCATCGAAAGCGCGAACTGTCGAGCCTGCTTGCTCACGTACCCGTGCCGGGGCGCGAAAAGTGCCGCAAGCACGAAAAGCCCCAGCGAAGCCGTCGCGATCATCCCGGCGACCGACGTGTCAACCCACACCGCCAGCACGTACCCCGCGATCGCGCTCATCGCCGCGACCACGCCCGCGAGCCACAGCATCCGCGAAAGCCTGTCCGTGAGCAGGTGGGCCGTCGCTCCGGGCGCAACCAGCATCGCGACCACCAGGATCGATCCCACCGACTCGAACGACGCGACCGCCGTCGCCGCGACCGTCGTCATCAGCCCGTAATGCACCAGCGTCACGCTGATCCCCATCGTCGCCGCCAGGTACGGATCAAAGCAGACGATCTTGAGCTCCTTGTAGAAGATCGTGATCAACGCCAGATTCACCGCCAGCACCGCCGCGAGCCACGCGAACGCCCGCGGAACCTCCGCCCCTGCGATCGTGACCGTGTCGAACGGCGTGAACTCAATCAACCCATAAAGCACGCAGCCGGGGTCAAGGTCCACATCCCGCGCCACCCACGTGATCATCACCACGCCGATCGCGAAAAGCGACGTGAAGACCACGCCCATCGCCGAATCTTCGGACACCCGCCCCCACCTGTTCAGACCCGCCGAGAGGTACGCCGTCGCGATGCCTACCACCATCGCGCCCGCGAGCATCGGCAGCGGAGCCCGGCTCTGCGTCACCAGAAACGCCAGCGCCAGCCCCGGAAGGATCGCGTGCGAGATCGCGTCCCCGAGCAGCGACATCCGCCGAAGTACCAGAAAGCACCCCAGCACGCCGCAGGCCACGCTGCAAAGCACCGCCGTGCCCGCGACCCACAGATCGTCGCTCCGAACCTCATACCCGCCGACCGTCAACCACGCCCGAGAAGCAGCCGCCGCCGCCGCCGACCCTTCCGTCGCCGAGGCGATCCCCGCGAGCGAGGCGGCGCCCGTGAGAAAGCCAACAAGGATGAGCAAACGTGTCGGCATGTCAGTTCACCATCGCGCCGGCGGAGGAGTGGGGGGAGGGCGGAGTCGGCGGCCCGAGCGGGACCCGTCCCGCTTCCGCAAGCCGGGCTTCGAGATCCGCAAGCGTCTCGGGAGGCAGGACGTGCTCGATCTCGTCGGCGTCCCGGTCCACGCGGTCCGGAGCGATCCCCGCCTGCGTGATGAGGAAGATCTCCCAAAGCCGGTGCGCCCTCACGATCCGCGAAGCGGCGGCTTGACCACGCGCCGTCAGCACCCACCCCGTGCCCGTGGGAGCGACGAGGCCGGCCCGCGTCGCGCGATGAACTTCGCGTCCGACCGCCCGGCGCTCGCGATCGCTCGTCGCGTCGAGGTTGTCGATGCTCCAGCCGCGTGAGAGATCCCCGCCCGGCTCGAGCGCCTCATAGACCCGCCGCAGCAGGTTCTGCCGCGCCACGCGACGCCGGAGCAGAATCCGCCGCGCCATCTCGCCGACGATCCCGCGCCGCGGCGCTGCGAACATCGACACCATGAAGATCGCCGCCGCCGTCAGCGTGATCAGCGGTCCCGTCGGCCACCCCCGCGTCAGGCCGGAGACCGGCGCGGGGATCGTCGCGCTCAGCGCCGTGCCGAGCATCCCGGCAAGACCCCCGAAGACCCCCGAAAGAACCACCATCGTTCCCAGTTTGTCAGTCCAGAATCGTGCCGCCGCCGGTGGAATGACCAGAAGCGACACCATCAGCACCACGCCCACCGCCGGCAGGCCCACGACCGTGCACACGCAGATCAGCAGCATGATCGTCAGGTCCAGCGGAACCACCGGCCAGCCCTGGCTCTCGGCGAACCCGCGATCAAAGCTCAGAACCTTGAATTCCTTGTAGAGCAGCCCGACCATAGCGAGCACCACGCCGGCCACGATCGCGATCAGCTTCGCATCGCCGGTCACCATGCTCGCCGCTTTCCCGAAGATGAAGCTGTCCAACCCCGCCCGGTTTCCCGAGGCGTCGTTCTGAATCACCCTCGAAAGCACGATGCCCAGGCCGAAGAACCCGCCGATCGCAAGGCCGATCGCCGCGTCCTCCTTGATCCGCGTCGCCGAGCGCACAAACGCGACAAACGCAGCGGCGATCAAGCCGAATATGAGGGCACCGACCATGAACGCGGCGAAGTTGCGATCACCCACGACCCAGAACGCAAGGCAGATCCCCGGAAGCGCCGCGTGCGCCACCGCGTCGCCCACCAGCGCCTGCTTGCGAAGCACCGCGAACGCCCCGATGACGGCCGACGCCACCCCGAGGATCGTCGTGCCGATCAGCACGATCCGCGTGTTCGCGTCCTGAAAGGTCAGCAGTCTGAGGAGTTGCTCGAGCACGGTGATCTGATCCGCTTTCGTTATCGTCCTGAGGGCGTTCCGCGACGGACCGCCTCCGCCGCCTCGTCCAGAAGCGTGAGGCGCCCGCCGTAGGTCTGCTGGAGGTTCTTGGGTGTGAAGGTCGTGTCCACCGGCCCCGCCGCGACCAGCCGCATGTTCAGCAGCGCGACATGGTCGAAGTACTCGGGCACCGTCTGAAGATCGTGATGCACCGCGACCACGGTCTTTCCCGCGCCGCGGAGCTCGCGGAGCACCTCCACGATCGCTTTCTCCGTCGCCGCGTCCACCCCGGCGAAGGGCTCATCCATGAAGTAAAGCCGCGCATCCTGGGCGAGCGCGCGAGCGAGGAACACCCGTTGCTGCTGCCCGCCCGAAAGCTGGCTGATCTGCCGCGAAGCAAAGTCCGCCATCCCGACCTTGTGCAGGCTCGCCAGCGCGGCGTCGCGATCCGCCCTTCCCGGCCTGCGGATCCACCCCAACCGGCCGTACCGCCCCATCAACACCACATCGAGCGCGTTCACCGGAAAGTCCCAGTCCACCGTCTCACGCTGCGGCACATACCCGATCAGCGAACGGGCCTGCTTGAGCGGCTTGCCGAAGATCCTGATCTCCCCGCTGGCCAGCGGCACGAGCCCGAGGATGGCTTTCAGGAGCGTCGACTTCCCCGCACCGTTGGGGCCCACGATCGCGATGAGATGTCGGGCGGGAAGCGTGAGATCGACATCCCAAAGCACCGGCTTGCGGTGGTACGCGACGGTGACGTCGTGCACATCCACGCAGATCTCGTCGGGTGTCACCGGCGGCACCGAGTTCGGAGCGGTTGTGGGCATCATGATCCGGCTTTCTCGCTGAATCGCTTCATCCATTCGCCGATCCGGCCGGGCTTGATCTCCGGCACCCGCCCCCCGAGGGCTTTCGCCACCGTGTCGACGTTATGGAGGACCATCCCGACGTAGGTGCCCTCCATCGTGCCCGGCTTGCCCATGGCATCGCTGAAAAGCTCGCCGCCGATGACGACGTCGTGGTTCTTGGCTTTGCAGCCTTCGATGAGCGCATCGACGGTCTTGCGCGGAACGCTGCTCTCAATGAAGACCGCCGGCACCTTCCGGGATACCAGAATGTCGACGAGCGCGTTGATGTCCTGCAAGCTGGCTTCGCTGTCGGTGCTGATCCCCTGGATGGCGAGAACCTCAAGCCCGTACGCGCTCCCGAAGTAGCCGAACGCGTCGTGCGCCGTCACCATCACCCGACTCTCTTTCGGAATCGTGCCCAGCGTGTCCTTGGCGTACTGGTGAAGCTCCGCGAGAAGCGCCGTGAAGCTCTCCGCGTTCTTCGTGTACACATCCTTGCCCGGTGCGTCCTTCTCGATCAGCGCATCCCTGACCCTGACCGCCGCGGTCGACCAAAGCGAGACGTCGAACCAGACGTGAGGGTCGAAATGCCCGGCGAACTCGGGGGGCTCTCTGAGCAGCTTCTCATCGATGGTGTCGGTCACCTGAACCACCGAGCCGCGCCCGGCCATCTTCACGATGAGGTCCGCCATGCGGCCCTCGAGGTGAAGCCCGCTGAAGAGGATCATGTCCGCATCGCTCATCAGCCGGACGTCGCCGGGAGACGCTTTATAGAGGTGAGGATCGATCCCCTCGCCCATGATGCTCCGCACGCTGACCCGGTCGCCACCGATATTGACGGCGAGGTCGCCCACCATGCCCGTCGTCGCCACGATCCCGAGCTTCCGGTCGAGTTTCGTATCGGGCTTTGCCGAGGGCCGCTCGCATGATCCGAGCGTGAGCGCGGCAACCCCGAGCGCGGCCGCCGCCGCGACACCCGTTAGCCGCAGGACAGCCCGTCGCGTCAGTTCCCGCATGACACGCTCCTTGGGACCATTCCCGCTTTGTTTTGGTTGTGCGCCTTGGCCGCTGCGACCGTCGGGCGGTACAATCTCTGCGAGATGGCAAACACGTGTACCATGACCTCTCCAATCGGCCAGTTTGAGCACTCAAACTTATTCGGCACGGCCGTTGGTGTCAAGAACACCTCCGCCGGGTCCGGAAAGCCGCTTGATCGGAGGAGTCCCGGATCGGGGGGAGGCGCCCGTGGCCTCTGAAACCGTCGAGAACTACTTGAAAGCCGTCTACACCCTCTGCGGCGAGTCACCCGCGGGCGAAGCCGGGATGTCCAGGATCGCCGCTCTCGTCGGCGTCACCACCGGCACCGCGACCACCATGGTCAAAAAACTCGCCGCTTCCAAGCTCGCCAGGTACGAGCGTTTCGGTGGCGTCCGGCTGACGCCCAAGGGTGAGCGTGCGGCTCTCGACATCCTCCGCCGGCACCGGATCGTCGAGACCTTCCTCGTCCAGACCCTCAAGCTCGACTGGTCCGCGGTCCACGCCGAAGCCGAACGCCTCGAGCACGCGATCTCGCCGGTCGTGCTCGAAGCGCTCGACGCCCACCTCGGTCACCCTTCGATCGATCCGCACGGCGACCCGATCCCGGACGCTCTCGGCAAAACCCGACCTTCCGGCGGCGAACCGCTTTCGTCGTTCGCTTGCGGGTCCAAGGTCCGGATCGTTCGGATTCTTGATCAGGACTCCGCCTTTCTGTCCTTTGTCGCGAGGCACGGGCTCAAGCCCGGATCGGTCGCCACCATCGTCAGCGTCGAACCCACGGCGCAATCCATCGCCGTGCAAGCCAAGGGACAGCCGTCCGTCTCGATGGCCATGACCGCCGCGGCTCGGATCATCTGCGAGTAAGTGTTCCCGCCCATACGGAGTGTGAGAATGAGTCAGACAGGGATCGTGCTGCTTGGGATGGGACAGGTCGGACGCGCCTTCGCCCACCTGTGCGAGAGTCGGCCACTGGCGCTCTCACGCAACGCCGGCGACTCGTGCTCCATCATCGCCGTGTCGGATTCGACCGGTGTGGTCCCGGTCGGGACCGGATCGTCGAGCGTCGCGGATTCCCTCGCTTGGAAAGCCGCACATGGGCACGTTCAGACCCATCCCGCTCGGATGGACTGGAACCGTGCGAGCACATGGCTCGCCGAGCGTGCCAACCAGCACCCCTTGATCCTCGTCGATGCCAGCGCGGATCCGACGGTCGCCGCTCGCATCCTTCCCGCTCTTCGCGGCGGTGCGTCCTTCGTCACGGCGAACAAGGAACCTCTCGCCGATGACGCTTCGTTCGCGAGCATCGTCGCCGCGCTCCGGGAAGGCCGCGGCCGCATCCGCGCTTCGTCCACCGTCGGCGCTGGGCTTCCCTTCCTCGACGCCGTTCACGGCTTGGCGGCGACGGGCGAACCGATCATCTCGCTGGAAGCGACGCTGAGCGGCACCCTCGCGTACCTCCTCCGCCAGCTTCGAAGCGGGTGGATGCTCGCCGACGCCGTGACCGAAGCCGTCCGACTTGGATACGCCGAGCCCGACCCGCGACAGGACCTCTCCGGCAAGGACGTCTGCCGCAAAGCGCTCATCCTCCGCCGCGCCGCCGGCTTCCCCTCCGCCCCGCTGACGCTCAGGCCTTTTGTCGATGGTCTTCAAGCCGCAAGCACGCCCGCGGATCTTCACGCCCTGCTCTCGCGCGAACACGCCACCGTCCTCGAGCGCATGAACGCGGCCAAAGCCAGCGGCTCCACGCTCGCGTACGTCGCCCGTATCACGCCCGAGTCCTCCGACATCGGCCTCGCCGAGGTCCCCGAGTCCTCCGCCCTCGCCGACCCGAGCGGACGCAGCGCCCTTCAGATCCGCACCGAGTCCTACGGCGAAGGCTCGGTGCGGATTCTCGGCGCGGGAAGCGGTGCCCTCGTCACCGGCTTGGGCATGTTCCGCGATGTCTGCTCCCTGCTCCGCGGCGACCCCGGCCACTTCCTTCTTCCTTCAAGCCCTTCATAAGGACTCGGGAGGCGGTTCAAATGGATCGCCCCGAGCGCAAAGATCCCCGAAAAAGGGCTCGTTTACTTCTTCGATCCTAAAAAGAACCAATCATCTTGAATGGATTTGATTTGGGTGTATGCTGTGGGCATGGGTTCGGGTTCTGAAAGGTTGTCGGCCGACCGCTCGCGGCTCCTCGAACGTCTCCGCACGCAGATCCTGGATCGCGGCGGGGCGCGAGCGGACCGTGCGGTGGTGCCGCTGGGGTGGGGGGCGGCGGTCGGGCTTTCGCGCGGCGCGATCCACGAGTGGTACTCCGCGGAGTACGCCGGCCGATTCGCCGAGCCGGCGGTCGCCCTCGTTGCGGACATCACCCGCCGGGCTCGCGATGCCGATCGCACGCACACCGTCTGGATCGGTTCTTCGCGAGCGGTCGCGGCCCGGGCCGTGATGGACGACCTCTCGCGCACGCTCTGGGTTCAGGTGCACGCGACCGAGGAACTGGTCTGGGCTTCGGATCTGGCGCTGCGTTGTCCGAGCGTTGCGGCGGTCGTGCTCGACGGCTCGGGGCTGGACATGTCCGCGACGCGCCGGCTCCAGCTTGCGGCCGAAGCGGGCGGAGCCGTGGGGCTTGTCATGAGGCCCGGCTCGGAACTCGCCGAGCTCAGCGCTGCCGCGACCCGGTGGCTGGTCCGCGCCGAGCCCTCTCCCTCCTGCCGACCACGTTGGAACGTGGAACTCCTGCGTTGCAAAGGAATGCAGCCCTTGACGGACGCCCCACGCCGATGGGTCGTTGAGTGGGATGATGCCCAAAGCACTGTCGCTCTTCCTGCCGTATCTGCTGATCGATCTGACACGACGCAAACTCAGGCAGGCCGAAACCGGTTCGCCCGCGCCCAAGCGGGATGACCGCCCCGCCGCATGCGAAGCCGCGCACATCCTCATCGTCGAAAGCGTCGCTTCCAGGCAGACCGTCGTCGCCTGCTGTCCACGCTGTGCGCACGCTGGCGTCCATCCCGGCATGACCCTCGCCCACGCTCAGGCTCTCGCGTCCGCGAGCACGCTCCATATCGAAAGGCACCGACCCGAGCGGGCGGCCAAAGCCCTCAAGCACCTCGCGACCTGGCTCGCCACGCTGGTCCCCGTCGTCGCGATCGACCCGCCCGACGGCCTGCTGATGGACATCGCGGGCTGCGAGCGGCTTTTCGGCACCGATGAGCTCCACGCGCGACGGATCGGCCGCACCGTCTGGAAGCTCGGCCTTCGCTGCCGGATTGCGGTCACCCCGACGTACGCCTCCGCGTGGGGTCTTGCGCGCTTTGGCCCGCGCCCGCTCACGATGCAGACCGCGAACATCGCCGAAGCCCTCGCGCCGCTCCCCGCCGCCGCGCTCCGCCTCGAGCCGGCGACACTCGCGGGCCTTCACGAGATCGGGATCGAGACGGTGGGGGAGGTGATGAAGCTCCCGCGGGTCTCGCTCGCGTCGCGGTTTGGCGCCGAACTCGCGGTCCGCCTCGATCAGGCGCTCGGCCACGCGATGGAAGTGATCGAGCCTGTTCGCCCGACGCCCCCGCTTCTGGTCGAGCGCGTGCTCGACGGCGGCACGACGCGTCTCGAAACCCTCCACCTCGTCTGCGATGAGCTTCTCGAACGCCTCGCCGGCCAGCTCCGCACCCGAGGCAGCGGCGTGCGCCACCTGCTCGTCCAGTGCACCCGCATGGGTTCTCCGCCCGTCACCTTCACCATCACGCTGAGCAAGCCGAGCCGCAGCGTCAAGCACCTGCGCACCCTCGTCGGTCGCAAGCTCGACACCATCAACATGGGCTTCGGCGTCGAAGCCGTCTCCCTCCTCGCCGCCCGCACCGGCCGAATCACGCAGGCTCAACGCGCCGCGTGGGAGACCTCGACCGGCTCGGGCATGGAAACAAGCTTCGCCGAGCTGATCGACACCCTTTCCGATCGGCTTGGGCCTGCATCCGTCCGCTGGCTCCTGCCCGTGGGCACGCACATCCCCGAAAGGGCTTTCCAGTCCGTCCCCGCGCTCGAAGCCGCGCCCAAGCAAGCCGCCCAAGCCTGCGAACTTCCGCGCGAACGCCCGACGCTCATGCTCAACCCCCCCGAGCCCGCGACGGCGATCTCCCTTGTTCCCGACGGGCCGCCGACACGCCTCGTCTGGCGGCAAAGCGAGTGGAACGTGGTCGCTTCCGCCGGCCCGGAGCGCCTCGCGCCCGAATGGTGGTGGAGCGGCCAAAGCACGCGCGACTACTACCGCATTCAGCTTGAGGGTGGCCTCTGGCTCTGGGTCTTTCGCGAAGAAGCCTCCACGGGGTGGAATGTTCACGGAATCTGGGCGTGAACCATGCCTGACTCACCCGATCCCAAGTTCCGCGATCTCTTCAGCTCCGGCGTCAAGCCCGCGAGCGGCCGCCGCACGCCGTACGCGGAGCTCGCCGCCACCTCGAACTACACGTTCCTGACCGGCGCGAGCCATCCGGAGGAACTCGTCGCGGAAGCCGCCAGCAAGGGCCTGCACGCTCTGGCCGTCACCGACACCAACACGCTGGGCGGCGTCGTGCGAGCCCACGTGGAAGCCAGGTCGATCGGGATGCCGCTCATCATCGGATGCCGCTTGGTCTTCACCGATCCGCACGCTCACGGAGCATCGGTGCTCGTGTATCCGACCGATCGTGCCGCGTACGGCCGCCTGTGCCGGTTGCTCACCCTCGGCAAACGGGCGGCGGAGAAGGGTGAGTGCAAGCTCACGATCGATGACCTCATCGCTCATGAATCCGGGCTTCTGGCCGTCGTCGAGGCCCGCGACCTCACGCCCGGAGCGTCCAGCCTGCTCGTGAGGCTCCGGAGCGTCTTCAACGACGACCGGCTTTCGGTCGCGGCGTTCCGAAGCTTCGGGCCCGACGATGACCGCCGTATGCGCGAGGTCGGCCGGTTCGCGAAGGACCACCGCGTGCCGCTGGTCGCGACCAACCGCGTGCTTTATCACGATGCGAGCCAGAAGCCGATGCAGGACGTGCTCACCTGCATCCGGCACGGGTGCACGCTCGCGGAAGCGGGGCTCAGGCTTCAAGCCAACAGCGAGCGGTACATCAAGGACGGCGACGAGATGTCGCGTCTGTTCCGCGGGTACGAAAGCGGCATCAGCCGCACGATCGACATCGCGGACCGGGCTTTGGGCTTTTCGCTCGACCAGCTCCGATACGAGTACGCCGATGAGGTCGTCCCGGCGGGGATGACACCGATCACGTACCTCGCCGAACTGACGTGGGAGGGCGCGACGAGGTATTACGGGGAGATTCCCGGAGCGGTGCGGGCGCAGATCGAGAAGGAACTCAAGCTGATCGATGAACTGAGCTACGCGCCATACTTCCTGACGGTGCATGACATCGTGGCTTTCGCCCGTTCGCGGGGGATCCTCTGTCAGGGGCGCGGCGCCGCCGCGAACTCGGCCGTCTGCTTCTGCCTGGGCGTGACGTCGGTGGACCCGAACGAGGGTAACCTGCTTTTCGAGCGGTTCATCAGCAAGGAGCGCAACGAGCCGCCGGACATCGACATCGATTTCGAGCACGAGCGCCGCGAGGAGGTCATCCAGTACATCTACGGCAAGTACGGCCGCGAACGGGCCGCCCTCACCGCCGAGATCATCTCCTACCGCGGCAAGAGCGCGGTGCGAGACGTCGGCAAAGCTCTGGGCCTTTCGCTCGATGCGGTCGACAAGCTCGCCAAGGACATGGAATGGTGGAGTCAGGGTGAGCTGAACGCCGAGAGGCTCCGCGGCTTTGGCCTTGACCCGCGGAATCCGACGATGCGGCAGCTCGCGGCGCTCTGCGGCCGGATCATGGGGTTCCCGCGGCACCGTTCGCAGCATGTCGGCGGGTTCGTGATCACGCGCGGCCCGCTCTGCGAATCGGTGCCGATCGAGAACGCCGCGATGCCGGACCGGACGGTGGTGGAGTGGGACAAGGATGACCTTGACGCGATGGGCATGCTCAAGGTCGACATCCTCGGTCTTGGCATGCTTTCGTGCATCCGCCGAGGGTTCGAGATGCTGGACCGGTATCACGGCCGCACGATCGCGCTCGAAACGGTCCCGCGCGGCGATGCGGAAGTCTACGACATGGCGTGCCGCGCCGACACCGTCGGCGTCTTCCAGATCGAAAGCCGCGCACAGATGTCGATGCTCCCGCGCCTCCGCCCGCGCGAGTTCTACGACCTGGTCATTCAGGTCGCGATCGTCCGCCCCGGGCCGATCCAGGGCAAGATGGTGCACCCGTACCTCAAACGGCGAGCCGGCCTCGAGAAGTACGACTTCCCCAACGACGACATCAAGCGCGTCCTGGGCAAGACCCACGGCGTCCCGCTCTTTCAGGAACAAGCGATGTCGTTGGTCGTCGTCGCCGCCGGGTTCACACCCGGCGAAGCGGACCAGCTCCGGCGGGCGATGGCCGCGTGGAAGCGCAAGGGCGACCTCATCGAAAAGTTCGGACGCAAGATGGTGAGCGGCATGCTCAGCAACGGGTACACGAAGGACTTCGCGGACCGCTGCGTCGAGCAGATCAAGGGGTTCAGCTCCTACGGCTTCCCCGAATCGCACGCCGCGTCGTTCGCTCGGCTGGTCTATGTCTCGGCGTGGCTGAAGTGCCATTATCCCGCCGCGTTTGCGGCTTCGCTGATCAATAGCCAGCCGATGGGGTTCTACGCGCCGGCGCAGATCATCCGCGACGCCAAAGACCACAAGGTCGAGATCCTCCCCGTCGATGTGAACCAAAGCCGGTGGGACTGCACCCTCGAAGGCCCCGCGGAATGGCCCGCTCTGCGGCTTGGCATGCGTTTGGTCAGCGGGCTCGGCGAAGCCGCCGCGAACGCGATCACGCAAGCGGTGGGGGAGCACGGCCCCGTCGCGTCGGTCGAACGCCTCTGGCGACTCTCGGGCACGCGCGTCGCGGACCTGCGCCGCCTCGCGTCCGCGGATGCTTTCAACTCCATGGGCCTGGATCGTCAGCGGGCGCTCTGGGCGATCCGACGCCTCCGCGATGAACACCTGCCGCTCTTCGATGGCACTGAGCTCGAAGAGCCCGTGCCGACGCTTCCCGCGATCTCCACGGTCACGTCGATCCGTCATGACTATTCGACGATCGGCCTGTCGCTGAAGGGTCATCCAATCGCGCCGCACCGCGGAGCGCTGGCGTCCCGGAAAGCCCTGCCCGCCGCCGCGCTGCTCGAAGCCAAGCGAACACCGCACGGCCGCCGCATCGCGGTCGCCGGGCTTGTCATCTGCCGCCAGAGGCCCTCGACCGCTTCGGGCATCGTCTTCATCACGCTCGAAGACGAGACCGGCGTCGCGAACCTCATCGTCCGGCCCAACGTCTACACCCGCTATCGCAAAGCAGCCAAGCACAGCCTCGCGATCCTCGTCCACGGCACCATCGAGCGCGCCGGCGAAGTCGTCCACGTCATGGTCCGCCGCATCCAGAACCTCGCCGACATCACCGGGTTCGACGGCATTCAAGCTTCCACCTCGCGGGACTTCCGCTGACCGCCGGACATCCGCTCTGGTGCCCGGTACAGTCCCGCGATGCCGTCCACACCGACACCATCTCCCGGTCAGACCACCGCTCTTCGCAAAGCCGCGGCGCTCAAGTACAAGCCGAGCAGGATCCAGCTCCTGCTGGTCGCGGAAGCACCTCCCTGCACCCCCGAGCGGTACTTCTACTTCGAACACGTCGACCAGCACGACTGGCTTTTTCGTTACGTGTGGGAGGGAGTGTTCGGCGACAAACCCGACCGCGCTCGCAAGCCCGACCACCTCGCCGGGCTTCAGAAAGCGGGCGTCTTCATGATCGACCTGCATCAGGACTCGATCTCCGAGCCCACTGTCAGTGACCTCCGCCCGCATGTCCCCGGCCTGGTCGAGCGCTGCCGCGAGCTTGCTCCCAAGCACATCGCGCTCATCAAGTCAAGCGTCTACGACACGTCGTTCGAGGCTCTCCGCGCCGCCAAACTGCCCGTCATCGACGAGCGCATGCCCTTTCCCGCCAGCGGCCAGCAGAAGAAGTTCCTCGAAGGGTTCCGCCGCGCCGCGAAAGCCGCGGGCCTGAAAGTGCCGCCCGCCGCTTAAGGCTCGGCCGAGTCCCGGTTCGCGGAAGATGGGTCGGAATCCCACATGAACGGCGACGAATTCGTGGACTTCTTTGATTAATCCGATGACGTCAGCGCCTTCGAAACAGGCTGCTGAGATCCGGCTCCCCTCCAAGAGCGAAAGCCGCCCCGGGCGCGAACCCGCGGGCGGCTTTCGTTTTTGTACGTGACGGTGGCGGGCCGAGATCATTTCGCGATCAGGATCGCTCGCGGCACGCTCATCAGGCGTCGCGCGAGATGCTTGATGTTTGAGCCCGGCCAAGGTTCCTGAAGAAGCACCGCCCACCGCCCCTCCTCGAGCTTGATTTCAAGCGTGACCTCTGCCTGAACCTGATCAAGGCCATGCGAGCCGCCGATCCGCCTCTCACCGACGGCGAACGTGGGTGGCGAGCTGATCGGCTTTCGATCCTGATCGGCGCGGCCACACACCCAGCCGTCCTCAAGACAAACCTCGATGCGAGCCCCGCTTCGGATGGCGTGGTCCTGCTGCGACCGTCGGAACGCCCAGACGCAGACCGACGTGACGCAACCGCAGGCAAGCAGCAAGACGATGATCGTCGAAGCGCCAAAGCCTGCACGTGTCAGGACGACGGAGCCCTGAAGCCAAACTTGGACACATGCGCAAGCCGCCAAAAGCACCGCGGCGACAAGCGGCGCTCGCGAGACACGGCCTTCGGGCTTGATGATCAGACGACCGTCGTGAGTCTCGAGCGTGAACAGAGCCGGAGCCCCGCACAAGGGCTCGGGCAGGCTTCGAGGTTTATCAAGGGGTGAGTTCACGAGGTTCTCGAATCCGGCCCGGCTTCGACCGGATCGGGCGATTGATCCGACCGGTGGATTCCTGGATCGGCACTGGGATGGACGAGATTCACAGCGCGAAAAACGATCGCGGGAGACCCACCGTGAGTGGGTCTCCCGCAGAAGCGGAGAGGGGGGGATTCGAACCCCCGAGTGAGAATAAACCCACTGCTGGTTTTCGAAACCAGTCCGTTCAGCCGCTCTGGCACCTCTCCGTGCTCGGTCCGGTTTCCCCGATCGCTCGGGGTCCTCGCCGCTGAACAAGCAGCAATCGTTGTGGGGCTTGGTCGCCCGGTCAACTCCCCGCACAAAACCCACGTTTCCGTTCGCGGAGCCGCAATTCTCGCGCCCTCGCCACACCATTCCGCGGAAACCCGCCCCTAGGCCTTCCCAAGCCGCTCCGCGATCGCCGCGAGGATCGCTTCCGGCTCCGACATCCGGCCCGTGCCCACCGTCCGGCAGGCTTGCCATCCGGCTTCGGGGCCCACGAACTCGAACCCGTCGCCCTTCAGCGTTGCCAGGTTCCGCTGCGTCGCCGGCTGGTCCCACATCGCCGCGTTCATCGACGGAGCAAGGAGCACCGGCGTCTTGCGGCGGTCGATCGCCGACAGGATCAGCGAAAGAGCATCATCCGCCCGGCCCGTCGCGAGCTTGGCCGCGAAGTCCATGGTGCACGGAGCGATGATCGCCAGGTCGGTCGCGGTGGCGAGCGAGATGTGCTGCGGGTCGTGGCTTTCGATGTGCTCCCACATCGAGGTGTACACCGGCCTGCCGGACAGAGCCTGGAAGGTGAGCGGAGCGACGAACTTGGTCGCGCCATGCGTCATGACGACGGTGACGACCGCGCCGCTCTGAGCGAGGCGCGAAGCCAGGGTGCACGCTTTGTACGCGGCGATCCCGCCGGTGACGCCCAGGAGAATCTTCTTCCCCCGCACCGCGCCAGCATCCGCAGGATCGATGACCATCGGCTTTCCAGAAAGCGGCAGCGCCGGAGACTCAGTCCTCGTACCCGCCATGCTCGCTCGGAGCCTTCAGCAGCGAAGCAGGGTCAAAGTCGAGGGTGATCTTGTCCTGAAGGATCTCCTCGATCACGATCTCGAGGTCCGTACGGCCTTCGCGGTCGACGAGCGGCCGAGCGCCATCCATGAGCTGGACCAGGCGCCGCTGAATCAGGGCGCAGAGCTTGAACCGTCCGCCGACCTTGTCGACGATTTCATCACTCTTGAGGGCTTCGATCATGGAGCAAGTTTCCAGGTGTCGACCGGGCGGTCGGGAAGTTCGATGGAACCGTCCGGGCGAGCAGGGATAATATGGATCAAGAGGGGTGCAGGGCAACGCGCCGACTTTCGGCAGCCGCTCGCACCCCACGTGTCCAACCCCGCAGCCTCCGCCCGGAGCTTCCCGCCCGGGTTTCCGGCATCCAAGCCGCTGAGGTACGGGTTTGATGCACAAGCCGACCAACGCTTTCGATGGTCGCGGGGCCCATACGCATGACGCAAGAGTACAAGAACGGGGACTGGGTCATTCACACCGCGAAACCGGAATGGGGGGTCGGCCAGGTCCTCACCGCGGAAAGCCACCTTCAAGAGGGCAAACGCTGCCAGCGGCTCAGCATTCGATTCGACCGGGGTGGCCTCAAGACCTTGACCACCCTGTATGCGGATCTTAGATCCTCTGCTCCGGGGGGTGCTTCGGCGTTCGCGGAGCCCAAGTCCGACGACAACATCCTCCAGCAGTTCGACCTCAAGAATCTGGCGGACTCGCTCGCCGGCCTGCCGGAAAGCGTGACGGACCCGTTCGTCAGCCTCCCCAAGCGCGTCGAAGCCACCTTGGGCCTGTTCAAGTACACCGGGTCGGGGTCTTCGCTTCTGGACTGGGCCACCGCGCAGACGGGTCTCCGCGATCCGCTCTCGTCGTTCAACCGGCATGAGTTGGAGGAGCACTTCCAGCGTTTCCGGACCAATGTCTTCACCCACCTCCGGCGGGTGACCTCCGACCTCCGCCGGGCCGACCCGGCGGCCCTGGCGAAGATCGAAGCGGCGGCTGCGCCCGTGGCGAAACAGGCGTTGCAAAAAGCCCACGCGATGCGTTGAACGCACGCGACACCCGGAACCGCCCACACTCCTCCGATCGGTCGGCCACGCGACACGCGGAGCCGCGCCGTGCCGGCGTTGCGCTGCGGGGCACATTCTCGGAACACCGCGGCTTGGCATGCGCGTTCGCGAGTGGCCCGCCGTTTGAATCTCTCTTCTCGTCCGCACTGGCTCGGGGCCGCACGCGGGACAACACCAGAGACGAGGAGAGCAAGAGATGAACGAGCAGGAATTCCAGAGCAAACTCAGCGACCTTGTGAACCAGATCAACACGCTCCCGGAGGGCGAGCGAGCCCCCCTTGAGCAGCTTGCCTCTGAGACCAAGACCCGCCACGAGACCATGAAGAAGACGATCGCCGACCTGCAGGAGTCCCTCGACTACCTCCGGCTTTCGATCAAGTACCTGGTGTTCGACCTCGAAGCGACGCGTCGAGAGAACGAGTACCTCCGCAAGCTTCTTGAGAAGCAGAACAACCAGCAGAACGAGGAATAAGCGAACGACGCAGCCGAAACACTCCGGAGGGCATCGGGACGGGCGACTCACACACGCTCGGCCCGGTGCCCTCACCCGTTTTTCGACCGCCTTCGCGGCCTTCTAGGATCGCTCCGTGGATTTCTTCACCGCGGACCTTCATCTCGACCACCCCAACATCCTCTGGTACTCCCCGGGCAGGAGGATCTTCCTTTCGCCCGAGGAAGCCGCCGATCAGGAGCGGTGGGGGGGCCGCCGCGAAGCGATCACGTACAAGCCGTCGCGGGCATCTATCCAGCGGATGAACGACGCCCTCATCGACAACATCAACGAGCGCGTCGGGAAGAAGGACCGGCTTTGGATCCTCGGCGATTTCACGGTCCGCACGACGCCGGAGCGGGCTTTGGAGTTCCGCGAGCGGATCCGCTGCAAGGACGTCCGGATCGTGTGGGGCAACCACGACGACCGCGAGGTGCTGCGACCGCTTTTCGAAGCATGCTACGAAGCGGTGATGGTCTACGAGCCTGCCGAGGGCGAGTCGCTGACCGAGGATGAGGTGCAGCGCGAGATGGCGAAGGTACGCCTCGGCACGCGCGAGCTCAAGCGCATGCAACGCGTCTACCTCAGCCACTACGCCCACGTCGTCTGGCAAGCCAGCCACAAAGGCGTCTACCACCTCTACGGCCACTCGCACGGCAACCTCGAAGCCTGGCGGGAGCGGACGATTCCCTCGGCGCTGTCCATGGACGTCGGCGTCGATGCGCACGGCTACAAGCCGGTGTCATGGGAGGAGATCCACCGCATCCTGTCGGACAAACGCGGCCGAGTCCCGCCACATGCGGTGGATCATCACGGCGGTGATGAACCCTGAGCGGGTGGCTTTGATTCGCGCCAGACCTTCTTGTCTGATGATGCCCGTGACAAAGACGGTGCCGACCGGTGCGGCGGGGTGATTGACATTCGACGATCAGCGGGCTCGAAGCGACCCGCCACGAAGGGTGCAAGCCGTGCACTTCGTTTTCTCAAGATTTCGCTTGACATCCGAGGCGATGTTCGATATTCTTTACATCATGTCAATGGCAGCGAACATATCGGAGACGAGGCCATACGGCGAAAAAGCGGCGTTTGTCGCGCTCGCCGCGATGGGCATCCCGTTTATTCCCTACTTCACATGGATGAGCATCCACCCGCCAATCAAGCCGATGCCGGACTGGGACACGTTCATCACCTTTGTGGCCGCACTGGCCACACAGGTGGTCATCTGGACGCTCGGGACGGTTTGGATACGGAAGAACTCTCCTGAAGACGCGCGAGCACCAGCGGATGAACGAGATATCGCGATCTCGCGCCGGTCGATCCAAACCGGATACAGCGTTCTTGTCGCGGGGATGGTGATCAACATCGGGTGCGTGTTCCCCTTTACGTCCGGGGGATGGCAGCTCATCAACACCGGGATCGCGATGGTGGTTCTGGCTGAACTGGTTCGAGACGTGGTTGCCATCTGGTGCTACAGGCGTGGGTGGAATGACTGAACGACGGATCGTCAACGACATCCGCACATTGCGGTTTCTGCACGGCGAGATGACTCAGGCGGAGCTGGGGCAGCGCGTGGGTGTCACGCGTCAGACGATCGCCGCGATCGAGTCCGGCAAGTACTCGCCGACCCTCGAAGCCGCGTTTCGGATCGCGGAGGTCTTCGGAAAGAGAATGGACGAAGTGTTTCGATGGGAGCGCGTGGATTGACCGCGCGGACTGCGTCTTGAAGCTCCTGTCACGCGACGAAGGTCAATGATCGTGACATCCGGTGAGGCCGGATGTGCAAGCGAGTCAACGGATTCCCGAAACAGAGGCGCAACGTCCCGCCGGTGCGGTCGTTGCGGGTTTTTCATGCGCCGGGACGAAAGGCCGAAGCGATGTCCGTCGAAGTCTCACCCAACAACCGTCGGCCGGATCTGGACGCTTTGCGTTCGCTCGCGATGCTGCTCGGCATCGGCCTGCACGCCGCGATGGCGTACATCGGAGCGGCGTGGATGATCAACGACGAGCCGCCCGCGCCGCTGCTGGGGCTTTTCGTGGCGGGGGTTCATGGCTTTCGCATGCCGCTCTTCTTCCTTCTGAGCGGGTTCTTCACGGCGATGCTCTGGCAACGGCGCGGGCTCGGCGGGCTCGTGTCGCAACGGAGCAAGCGGATTCTGCTGCCGCTGGCCATCGGGTGCCTGAGCATTCTGCCGGCGATGTGGTTGGCGACCAACTGGGCGCTCGCCGAGCAGTCGGCGAAAGCAAGCAAGGGCGGTGCGGCGGCGACGGACATCTGGACAGCGGCGGCGGCCGGCGACTTGGAAGCGGTGCGAAGGTACGCGACCGGCTCGGACCAACTGAACGCTCAGGACGCAACGATGGGAGTCACACCGCTGGGATGGACGGCGCTCACGGGCAAGCCCGAGGCCACGGGCCTGCTCCTTGAGCTCGGCGCCGACCCCAACGCCCGCTATCGCGACGGCAACACCCCCATGCACACCGCGTGCTTCTTCGGAAGGGCTGAGGTCGCGGAACGGCTGATCAAGGCGGGTACCGATCTGACGATCACAAGCCAGGCGGGCGAACGTCCCGTCAACTCGTTGCGACACGACAGGCAGACGACCGAGTACATCGCGGGCTTTGTGAAGATCCCGCTCGATTTTAAGGAGGTTGTCGCGGGACGCGAACGCATCCGAGCGCTGATCGATGCCGGCGCGGCACCGAAGGAGGCCGCGGGCACGACGCCCGACCTGCAGGGGGAGAGCGCGAACGGTTGGTTTGCGCGGATGCAAGCGGGCACATTCTTTCAGCACCTGTGGTTCCTGTGGTTCCTGTGCTGGCTGAACGCGGGCTTTGCTGTCGTGGCGTATCTCTCGCGATTTGCTCCGAGCGTGCGACTTCCCGCGCCGCTTTTCTCCATGCCGCTCTGCCTGCTGTGGCTTGTGCCGCTGACCATGGTGCCACAACACTTCATGCACCTGCGGGGTGCCATCCCGGGCTTCGGTCCCGACACTTCCACCGGGTTGCTTCCGATGCCGCACGTCCTGCTCTACTACGCGGTCTTCTTCGCCTTCGGGGCTCTGGCGTTCTGCGCACATGGCCAGGATGCGAAATTCGGGCGGTTCTGGTGGCTCTCGCTTCTGCTCGCGTTTCTCATTCTCCCGATCGCTTTGATGTTCGCGTACAACCCGGTGCAGGCGTCCACGATCATCGAGAACGAGGCCGCCCGCAAGTTGGCGTCGAATCTGATGCAGGTGCTGTTCGCGTGGCTCGCGACGTTTGGAATGCTGGGGCTCTGCGAGTCGATCTTCGCGAAACCTCGCGTGTGGGTGCGGTATCTCTCGGACTCGGCGTACTGGCTTTATCTCGCTCACCTCCCGCTGGTGATCGTGGGTCAGGTGCTCTTGACCCGCGTCGAAATGCCCACTCCGGCCAAGTTCGCGGTGCTCCTGGTCGGATCCGTGGCGATCCTGCTCGTCAGTTACCATTTCGCGGTTCGTCGGACGCTTATCGGCGCGGTCCTCAACGGAAGGCGGGCCGGCTGAGACGTCGCGTGCCGAGACGTTGTGCTCGGAGGAACTTTGGGATGGTCTTTCGAGTCCGTCGGCCGAGGACGCGCGTGGTCACTTCACCTCGACGCTTCCCAACGTGAGCCAGCCGTCGGCATCGGCGTCCTGGGTTGCGTTGGCGAATTTCAGAGGGTGTCCGTTCTTGAGCGGGTTCGGCACGCGGACCGCGAGCTTGTAGGTTCCAGGCTGCACGCCGGAGACATCAAGCGACTCGTTCCACACGCGTGGCTTGTCGCCCGGAAGGAGTCCTGTGAGTCTGCCCGTGCCGGGAACGACTTTGGACAGGTTGCGATCGAGGATCAAGCCGAACTCCGGCTTCCAGTCGTAGTAGAACGGGGCGATCCCGCGGTTCTCTACCTCGATCGCCACCGTGAGTTTGTCGCCCGCCGCGGTTCCGATCGTCACGGCGGGGACGTGGAACTCGTATCCCATCCGGCGCACCTGTTCTTCAGCACGCTTGATGCGATCGGCCTTCTGCTTCTTCTCGAACATGCCGGTGTCCATGAGCCATGTGACGTGCGTCTCCTCCACGCACTTGCGGAAGTTCTGAATCTGTTTCTCGCCCGGGTTGTCGTCGAACACTCGTCCCCACGCCTCGGGGCGGAGCTCGCCGCCGATGGGGCGTGTCTTCCATTTCTCCATCGCTGCCGGCCCGGCGGCTTTAAGGGCGGGCACAAAGAACCAGTCGTGGCGCGGTTCCCCTGTGTCCAGCGTGGCCCACGCGAACGAATCGTCGTGGTAACCGAAGTGCCGCGTCGCGTTCGGGGCCTTTTGAGTGTTCGTTTCGCCCGTCGGGTATCGCAGAAGGATGGGGGTGATTTTGAACGCTGCTTCGTAGGCGTCCATCACCTCCGTCTGCACGGCCTTGCTCGCGAAGAGCTCGCTCTTCGGGTACGTGTGCCATTCGCCCCAGGTGCCGAGCAGCCCGGCCGTGATGAATCCGATTCTCGGGTCGCCGTCGTACTTCTTGCCGAGCGCCTCGAGGAAGCTCTTCAGCGACTTTCGCAGATTCGCGTTTTCGTAGTCCGGTGTTTCGATCGGGGCGGGGGTGAGCGGCTGCGTCTCGTTGTACAGCCACTTGTGGACCTTCAGCCCGTCGTCTAGCAGGAATTCGGGGATGACGCCTTTCTTGCCCGGGTACTCCAGGAAGACTCGAAAGACAGCCTGATGCCCGCGTGACGCGATGTCGTCGAGCAGTTGTTCCAGCGCGGTCCAGTCGAACTCGTCGTACCCCTTCACGAGGGCCGAGTATGGCAGGTAGTTGAACTCGAGCGAATGCGGGAAGTGGGTCCGACGGTCGGCCCGATAGGGCACGAGCCCCTTGAGGGGGTTGTCCACCGGGGCCGGGGCGTATTCGAGGGTTGCCCGATCGCTGGCAAACACCGGGGCCGACACGATGAGTGCGAACAGGGCAAGACGCATCGGGCTTCCTCGACAGAGAACTTTGGGTGACTGATGTTCTAACGATACTCTCACGCGGCGGGTGGCATCCGGTCCCGTTGCATCGATGTCTTCGATCAGAGGATTTCGATGGACGACGAGAGGTTGGTTTTCAGATCTGACGCCTCGGGCGATGTGTGGCAGCCCCGTTGACGTCAAGCGCGACCCGCTCGCTCACGCTCGGGGCTCTTGACGGGCGGGCAGTGCCCTTGCTTGCGCTGCGGGCTCGTTCAGGCCAGTGCTGGGGCATGCATTGCCGCTCGATAGCTCTTGACGCACTTCTCCGCTGCGCCGCCCCATGTCAGCCGGCGGAGTTCGAACCGGCCGTGCTCCCGCAGCGTCTGGCTCAGCGGCGGGTACTTCAGCACCGCGACGATCTTGTTGGCCATCTCGTCGGTGTCCCAGAAGTCGACCTTCAGGACGTGCGTCAGCACCTCGGCCGCTCCGGCGGTCTTGCTGAGGATCACCGGGACGTCGTGGTGGATGGCTTCGAGCGCAGCCAAGCCGAAGGGCTCGGAGACGCTCGGCATCACGTAGCAGTCGGCCAGCGCGAAGACGCGGTCAACGTCCTTGCCGCGAAGGAACCCGGTGAAGAGCACCTTGTGGCCGATCCCCATCGCCGCCGCCAACTCAACCATTCGCAGCGCCATGTCGCCCGAGCCCGCGACGATGAACTTCACATTGTCCATCTTCTCGAGCACGCGCTTGGCCGCCGCGATGAAGTACTCGGGCCCCTTCTGCATCGTGATACGGCCGAGGAACAGGACGATCTTGTCCCCGGGCTCGATCTCGACGCCCGCCGGCGGCTGCTGCTCGACGCGGTCGATGCCGTTGTAGACGACGTCGATCTTGGCCGGATCGATCGAGTACTTCTTGACGCAGATCGATTTGGTCAGTTCACTCACCGCGAGCACACGATCGGCCGCGAGCATCCCGGCCCGCTCGATGTCAAAGCACGCGCGGTTGATGTTGTCGCCGGAGCGGTCATGTTCGGTCGAGTGCACATGCACCACAAGCGGCTTGCCCGTGACCTTTGCCACCGCCGCACCCGCGGGGTACGTCAGCCAGTCGTGCGCGTGGATGACGTCGAAGTCCTCGTGCAGCGCGAGCGCCACGCACAAGCGAGCGTACCGCTCGGCGTCGCCGAACAGGTCCGAGCCGTACCCGTGCCCCGCGCCGCCGCCTGAGCCCAAGTGCATGCCCGTCGATGTGTTCGACGCGGGCTGCGACAGATTCGCGAGCGCGGGCACCGGCGTTCCGGCTGAAGCGGTCGTTGCCGCCGGCACCGCCTCTTGCGAAGAGTCAACCGACTCCGAAGGCGTGGCGGGCATCTCGAAATTGCCCACCGCCGGGTTGAACGACGGATACGGATGCGAGAACGTCGAGGGAAGCTCGTGGAACTCGGCTTGCTCGAAGCCGTCGACCACCATGCCACCCTCGGTGGTTCGCGTGATGCGCGAGCCCGGCCGCGTCCGTCCGGGACCAACCCGCGAGCCGCGCGGCGCATCGGGGCTCAGAAGCCGCACGTGCGACGCTTGGGATCGGTCCACAGGCCGCGGCAGCACGAAGATCACCTTGTGCCCGAGCTGATCGAGAGCTTTCGTCAGCCCGTAACACGCGACGCCGAGGCCGCCCGCGATGAACGGCGGGAACTCCCACCCGAGCATGAGAATGCGGAGCGGAGCGTCCGCTTCGGAAACGGTGCGATGGGGCGAAACCGCGGTGGGCGGGGTCATTCTTCGTCTCCGCCGGGCATGTCGCCGAGCACACCGAACATCGCTTCGTACGCGAGCAGGTGCTGGATGAGCACGCGCGCCTGTTCCGGGCTCGTCGCGCGGGCGGCCGAGGGAAAGACGGGCGTGCGGAACGTGTAGAGCTTGTCGTCCGAGCGGTAATGCTCGATCTTGGGCGCCGGCCCGCGATACCCGAGCTCGGCGAGTTCCTCGTCAAGCAGGTCCTCGAACTTGTCACCGTTGTTGACCAGTTCCTTCTCGATCGACTGGCTGAGCCAGCGGTCCGGCGTGACGAGCGAGACGCACGCGCCGCCATCCTCCTTGACGTCCACGCGATAGAACGCGTCGGCCGAGCGTGCTTTGCATTCGAGGCGGTCGCCGGTCACGCGCACGGAGCCGAAGACGGCGGCGTCATCCGCGGCTTTGGCGATGGTGCGCAGGGTGTCCGTCCAGGTGGTCATAGTCGAGCGGATCCGTCGCACCCGCGGCGCAGGGGCGTCGTCGGGTGCATGGGTGCGTGAGGTACGGGTCCGGCAACGGTAGGCGTCGTGGTGTGCGGCGCGCTCAGTTCGGCTTGGCCGCGGTTTCCAGGATCCAGGACGAGATGGCTTCCAGAGCGGCCGGCGCAAAGGTCTCTTCGATCTCGGCGTACTCCGAGGGGCTGCCCGTGGTGCAGGTCTGGAAGAGGTGGTTGAGTCCCGGGAGCTGCTTGGCCGTGAAACGGGTGTTTCCGCCGGCTTTGAGCGAGCTCTCGATGCCCGACAGATTTTCCTTGGGAGGCACCTGCAGGTCCTTCTCGCCGTTGAGCGCGAGAACCGGGACCTTCACCTTTGCGAGAGCGGCGGCTGGGTCGTACTGAAGGAACCGCTTCATCCAAGGGGTCGAGATCGAAGCAGTCTGCTGGGTGGCCATCTGCTCGGCCTGTTTGGCTCGCTCTTCGGCGGGCGTGTCCTTGGTCCCGGGATTCTGCGCCAGATTCTCTTCGATGGCCAGTCGGAACGCTTCGCGGACCTCGTCGGCCGACTTGCCATCGCGGACCATCTCGAGGATCTTCCGGCTGCTTTCAGCGTTCCGAGCCGCGTCCTCTTTGCTCAAGCCGCCGGCTTCGCTGATCAGCCGGCCCTGCAGAACAAGCAGGTCCAGCCCGGGCATGCCCGGACCGGCGAGAAGCACGATGAACTTGGGGATGTCGCTGACGGCGGCGACCATGGGGGCGATCAGCCCGCCCTCGCTGTGACCGACGATGCCGACCTGTGAAGCGTTGATCTCAGGCCGGGAAGCGAGGAACTTGATCGCGGCTTGCGCGTCCTCGGCGAAATCGTCGGAGGTACCCAGCGCAAAGTTGCCGGAGCTTCGTCCGACGCCGCGGTCGTCGTACCGAAGCACCGCGATCCCCTTGCGGGTCAGGTGGTCGGCCAGAACCAGGAACGGCTTGTGCCCGAGCAGCAACTCATCGCGGTCCTGCGGGCCCGAGCCCGAGACGAGGATGACGCCCGGGAAGGGGCCCTTGCCCTCGGGCAGGGTGAGGGTTCCCGAAAGGGTGTGGCCCTTGGGCCGCGCGTCGCGGCCGAGGCCGCCTCCGGCGGTCCCGACGATGATCGTGACCTCCTCGGACTTGTACGGGAACGGAGCCTTGGGCTCCTGCGGGCGATTGGAGCCCTTGGCCGACTCGCCCGCGGCGAGCGCTTTCATCTTGCTCGGGAACTCCTGGCCCATCTGCTTGAGCACGCCCTCGGCGGACTTCCCGTCTTCGGAGACTTTGAACTCCCAGACAGCGGTGGCCGCCGCGTTCGGGAGCTTGAGCGTGAAGGAGATCTTCTCTCCGAGGGTGACGCTCGTCAGCGCGAGGTCCTTGGCGCCCTGGGCAGGGATCGAGATCGTTCCCGTGTCCTTCTCGAGCGCGACCTCGAAGTTCAGCTTCTGCCCGCCGGGCAGTTCGACCGAGCCTTCCCATCGCTGCGGCTCGGCAAAGGCGAAACCGGCGGAAACCACGGTCCAGATCGTGAGCAGCAGAACCATCAAACGCGTGTGCATCGCGAACTCCTGGGTGCGGAAAGCTTCAGTTGCGGACGGACGTTGTACCGCCCCGATCCAGCGGAAGGTTCATCGGACCAAAGGGTGTTTCAAGGGTCATGTCCCCGCTCAATCGGTATCCGGTGTCCTTCCCGCGCAGGGCGTTGAACGCCGAGATTCCCAGATTCGAGAGCGAAAGCGTGATGGGGATCTCAATCGTGCCCGTTTCGCCCGGCTTGAGCGCGAGGCCCTTGGTCGCCGCGACGGTCGAGACCCGCGACCCGGCAAGGTCCAAGCCAAAGCCCATCCGGGCGAGGGTCAGCGCGAACTGGTTCGTGTTCTTGACGCTCAGAGCCAGCGTCGCTTTGGCTTCGCCCAGCGAGAGTGAACCGATCCCGATCCCGCTGACGGAGACATCGGGCACCGCCGGCACCGGAAGCTCGCCCGATCGGTTCAGCGGGAGGGAGAGGCGGCCCACGCCGCTTGGCCCGTCCACGGCGAGCTTCATGGATGCGGCGTAGGGAAGGACCGAACCCGGTTTGACCGTCTGGAGCACCGAGAACATCCTGCTGAAGTCCACCTTGGCCGGAAGAGCGACCACCTTGGCGCCCTTGGCGGGTACGGTGCCCTGAATCGGCGCGGAGCCGGTCAGGAACGTCGCGCCCGAGCTCGCCAAGCTGTACTCGAGATTCACAAGCGGAAGGTCCACTCCGTACGGGTTCGTAACCTCGGTGTCGAAGATCAGCGTCAGCCCCGACGTGGAAACGTCGCCGAAGCGGACGCTTTTGACCGACAGGCCGGGCTTGGCGGCCCCCGCGGCAAGATCCGTCAACGTCTTGCAGCCGCCAAGGAAGAGCGTGGAAACCAGCGCCAGAAACCCGAGCGTCCAACCGGTCACACGAGGTGTCATGCCATGCTCCTTGGGTGCAGTCTACGAGCCTCTGCCCCACCATGCCGACCTACGCTCGCCGCATGGCATTCAGACCTCAGCGAGCGGCGGCCGGCGGCGTCTTCACCATCGCGATCCTCGCGGTCGGCGTTTACCTCGCGACCAAGCCGGCTCCAAAGGAGCCCGAGAAAGCCCCAGCCCCGCAAGCCCCGGCCGCAGCTTCCCCCGCCCCGAAGGTCCCCACGTTTTCCAACCCCGACATCCGCTTTGGGGTCTCTGAGATCCCACCCAAAGCTCCCGGCACGTTCCGCCTGACGACCTGGAACATCGAGAACCTGTACGACGACAAGGACGATCCCGCCAACAACTGGGGCGATGAGCTCGCTTCCACCAAGCCCCAAGCCCACCGCGATGCCGCCGGAGCCGCGATCAAGCGGCTTGACCCCGATGTTCTGGCGCTCGAAGAAATCGAGTCCGCCGAGGCCCTCAAGTGGTTCCTCGCCGACCAGAAGCTCACCGAGATCTACCCCCACGTCGTCAGCCTCGACGCCGGCGACGGCCGCGGCATCGAACAGGCCGTCATCTCCAAGTTCCCGCTCTCGGGCGCACGAAACTGGCCGGATCGCACCCTCACCGACAAGCACCCGGACCTTCTGTCGGACGGCAAGCCCAACCCGGACTTCGACAAGCCCATCAAGATGGCCCGGTCCCCGCTCGTCGTCGATGTCACCGTCCCCGGGTCCTTCGCGGGGACGGGGAAGCCGTACGTCCTCACCCTCATGGTCATCCATTCCAAGTCCGGCCGCGGGTACGCGTTCCAGCGGGAAGCCGAAGCCCGGCGGAACGTGGAGCTCATCAAGGAGCTGACCAAGGAAAACCCCGCTCGGAACCTGGCTGTACTGGGGGACTTCAACGCCCGGAAGGTCGACCTCTCCTTCCAGACCTACACCAGCGTCGATCCCTCGGGGGGCGGCCTGTTCGATGTTTTCGGCGATGTGAACCCGGGAGATCCCAGGGTCCAGTCCCATGTCACCAACCGGATCATCGACCACGTCCTTCTGAACCAAGCCGCCAAACCCGAGTTCATCGGGTCCTCCCGGTTCGTGTACGCCATGCCCCTGCCCCCCAGCAACCCGTTCGATGCTCCCAAGCCCGTTGGGTACGCGTCAGACCATCTGCCGGTCAGTATCGACCTTAAACCGGTGGATTGAGGGTGCCGCGGAGGGGTCTCCCGACAGCTTTTCCCCGGTCCGCGGGGTCCGAGTGTGTGGGGACCGTGAAACCGCCGCGAGGCTTGGTGGAGGGTCGGGAACCGTTCTGATACACTTGGGCTCGCCGGGTTCGCCGGCGGGCGTCTGCCCTTTGGGGGGCTCTGGCGCGGTTCAGCCCTGGTCCGAGGCCTTCAACCGAGAGCTTTCAATGGATCGCCTGAAACCCTGGCATTACGCATTGTTCGGTGCGGCCTTTCTGGCCCTTGCGTTCACAACGTATAGGGTTGTTTTCGGTCGCTCGGTTGATCTGACTTCAAAGATCGTGCTCGTCGACGTGGTGACCGGCGACCTTTTCGAAGCCAAGGTCGGCGGCCGGGTCGCGGCGGTCCTTCCCGAGAAGAACCCTGAGACCGGTCAGTTCACCCTCCTCCCTGCGTCGCAGAATCCTGCTGGCGTGTGGACGGTTTCGCCGCGGTACATGGGCTCCCTCAGCCCGTCGATAAAGCCCACCGCCGTCACCGGAGCCACCGGCGAGGTCAAGGTCACGTCCTCCTCGCCCAAAGCACTCACCCTCGGAAAGTAAGTCCTTCTGTCATTCGGCTTGTCGGACCGTCAGGCAAGCACATTGGGGAACACGCACATGGTTGAACGGAATGCCCGCTCTGTCCGCCACGCATTCACGCTGATCGAGCTGCTGGTGGTGATCGCCATCATCGCCCTGCTCATCAGCCTGCTTCTCCCGGCGTTGGGCGCGGCTCGCGGCGTTGCTCAGCAGGTGGCCTGCGGCGCGAACCTCCGTGGCTTGGTGCAGGCCCAGTCGATGTACATGAACGAGAACAAGGGCCAGTACGCCGGCGTGAACACGACCGGCGCGGTCCACAACGTCATCATCGGCGCTCCGCGCGGCGCTTCCCTGCTTGGCGACAAGACGCCGACGACCCCGACCTCGGTCACCGACTGGATCAGCCCCGTGATGGGCGACTCCGCCGGTCTGCCGGCCAACCGCGCCAAACGCACCGCCCAGCTCTTCAACAAGTACGGCTGCGCCGCCGCGAAAGAGTTCAACACCACCCTCTTCGGCAACGCCGACGACAGCAACGACTTCCGCGAACACATCCGCGAGGTCGGCTACAAGCAGGTCAGCTACCTCTCCCCCTCGGCGTTCCATTACCGCTCCAACGGCTCGGGCGCGACGGCCCTGCTCCCCAACGGCAACCGCATCATCTACGAGCAGATGCCCTTCGCGACCCCGGTCAACGCTCCGGCCGGCTTCCGCCCCCGTGAGGACCTCGTGGGCGCCTCTTCTCGCAAGATCATGGTGATGGACGGCAACCGCTACCTCGAGCGCGGCGCCAACGGCCTGTCGCTCGACTTCGACATCGGCACGACCGGAACCTACGGCTCGTTCACCGATCCGGGCCCCATCTTCGAGAACTCCACCGCCTACGGCCGCAACGCGTCCAGCCCCAGTCAGGGCGAAGCCGTGAAGCTTTCCATCCGCCACGGGTCCAAGTCCATGAACGCCGCGTTCTTCGACGCCCACGTCGAGTCCCTCAAGGGCTCGCGGATCTACGAGGACGCTTCCCTCTACTACCCTACCGGAAGTATCTTCACCGGCGGCCCCGCCTCCGCCGAGTCACTCGCCAAGTACACCGTTGGCCAGCGAATCGACTGATCGAACCCGTCCCCGCATCCGACAAATCAAAAGGGCCCGCTCACATCGAGCGGGCCCTTTGACTTTTTTGGATTTCCCAAGCCGCCGAGCGGCTTACTTCTTCCGATCGACGTACTCCGCCGGCCGCACGCCCGCCGTCGGGCCCGGAATGCCGCCGAGCTCGCGGTACCGCTTGGAAAGCCCGTTGTCCATCGGCGTGATGTACAGAGCCCGCTCGATCATCGCCCGTTCGTTCTTCGGGTCGCCCAAGCCGCGGTACATGTCCGCCATCGCGACCCACGGGGCGTTGCTCCGCCCGCCGTCGATCTCGGCCGCCCGCTGATACGCGGCTTTCGCCCCGTCCGGATCACCGGCTTTCTGGTTGTACTCGCCCTGACGGATGTAGTCCTCGACCGATCCCCGCTGCGTCGTCATCCGGTTCAGGAACGCCGCAAGCTCCGGTAGCGCGTTGGCTTCGTAAAGCGACCGCGTGTACCCCTCGATGAACCGCTCATCCGTCGGGCTGACGTCGACAAGCTGCGAGAACTGCTCGCGGGCTTCGGGCTTCTGCCCAAGCCGCGAGAGGGTGTTGGCGTACTTGTACCGAACCTCGGTGTCCTCCGGCTTGCGGACCAGATACGTGCGGTACTGCTCCAAAGCCCGGTCGTCCTGCTTGGTCTGGACGAAGTAGTCGCCGCGGTCGCGAAGGACGACCAGCGGGGCTTTGCTCTCGCCGTCGGCGCCCTTGCCGGCGCAGCCGGCGAGCGTCGACAGGACCGCCGGAGCGGCCACCAAAGCGGTCAGGACAACGGTTCGGCCAAGAGTCTGGCGAGCAATCAGGCAAGCGTTGGAAAGGCGCATGGGATCTCCGGTTCAAAATCAGGTCTGGGTCCGATCATATCGGCCGTCGGGCCCCCGGGAAACGAGCCTTCCCACGCCCTACGCGAACAGATCCTTCAGCCACGCCGCATCCTCCGCCGACATCGGCGAATCCTGCACCGCTCGCAGGTTGCATGCCGCCTGCTTCGCGTTCCGGAACCCCGGGATCGTCGAGCAGACGTTCGCGTGCGAAAGCACCCACCGCGAAGCCACCGAGGACAGGATCGCGATCGTCTCATCCGCGCTCGCCCCCGCCGGCACGAACCGCGCCCGCACCTTCGCCATCTTCTCCTTGATCCCCCTAAGCGTTGCCGGAGCGAAATCCTTCCGGTTCGTGCGGTAGTCCCCCTCGTCGAACTTCGGCGGGTTGTCCGGGTCGAACTTGTCGAGCAGGATCCCCTGGTCAAGCGGCCCGAACGCGACGAACGAGCACTGGTGCTTGGTCATCAGGGCTTGCAGACGGCTTCCCGAGCGGATGAAATCCGAGAACCGCAGGTTGGCTTTGTTCTGAAGGACGTGCGGCTTGAGCACCGGCACCGCCCGCTCGAAATCGTCGTCGGTGTACGCGGACTGTCCGATCGCCCGGACCTTGCCCTCCTTCACGAGCGCGTGCATCGTCGCGGCCGCTTCGGGGAGGTAGTCGTGGTCGCGCCCGTCGTAGCCGGGCGCGACGTAGGTCCCGTGGTGGAAGTAGTAGAGGTCGATCGTCTCGACCCCGAGATTGCGGAGCGACTGCTCACACTGGTTGCGGATGTGCCGCGGCTCGTACGCGTGCGGCGCGGTGCCCCGGAAGTGCCCGACCTTGGTCGCGATGACCTGCGAGCCCGGCTTGACGCCGAGTTTCTTGAGGCACGAGCCTAGAAGCCGCTCGGCTTTGCCGTTCCCGTAGACGTCGGCGTTGTCCCAGTGGTTCACGCCAGCGTCGAGGCCGGCTTTGATCCCCGCGAGGACCTCATCTTCCTTGACATCCGCCCAACCGATCGGCTGCCCGTTGGCGGAAGACCAGTTCGGCCCGCCCATCGTCCAGCAGCCGAAGCCGATCTCAGAAACAGAAAGCCCGGAAGTGCCGAGGGGTCGATATCGCATGATTGAGCGTATGCGATTCGGAGTCCGATCCTCGTGAAGATTGGTGCCCGGGTGTACGCTTCCGCATGGACACCCCCACGATGGTCCTCCTGCGGCACGACCTGCCTGATGGCTCGCACCACTTTGACTTCATGGTGAAGCTCGGAGCATCCGCGCCGGGACCAAACGGCAAGTCGGGCCTTCGCACCTGGCGCGTCTCCCAACGGATCGACCAGCTTCCGCTGACGGCGGATGGCGACGGCGGGTTCTTCTGGGCCGAGCCGCTGGGCGACCACCGCGACATCTATCTGACCTTCGAGGGTGACATCGGCGGCGGCCGCGGCACAGTCACGCGTGTGGCGGAAGGTGCGGTCAGCTTCCCGCTGCCGGACATGGTCGACGCTTCGGACCAGGTGCTTTTCGAAGCCTCCTGGTGGACCAAGCCGCACCGCAACCGCCAGTTCCGGTTCGCCGGCTCGCGGGAAGAGTCCGGCAGCCGTTGGCGGTTCACGATGACTCCGTGTTGAGCTTCGGTGCTGAGAGCCGCCGGATAACACGTCGGATAACGCTCGCCGGAGGCCGCGCGGTGCCGGTTCGGTCGCGGCGAGGCTTGGGATTGAGCATCCGGCACCGAGTGGGCCGATGGTTGGACCATGTGCGGGATCGCGGGCATGGTGCGTCTTGGAAGGTCTCCGCGCGATCGCGTTTGGGTGGAGGCGGCGTGCGCCGCGATGTTCGCCCGAGGGCCCGACGGCGAGGGGGTCGCGGATTTCGAGCGGGAAAGCTGGACGGCGGTGCTCGGGCATCGCCGGCTTGCGGTCGTCGCGCCGGGTCCGGAAGGGGCGCAGCCGATGGCTTCGCCCTGCGGACGCTGGGTGATCACGTACAACGGCGAGCTTTACAACGATGCGGAGGTCCGTCGGTCCCTGGCGGGTCGCTGGACTTTCCGGACGCAGACCGACACCGAGACGGTGCTCGCGGCGGTCGCGGCCTGGGGGTTGCAAGCCGGCGCCAGGCTTCGCGGGATGTTCGTCCTCGCCGTGCTCGACACGCAGACCGGCACGCTGACGCTCGGCCGCGATGTGATGGGGATCAAGCCGCTCTTCTTCGCCACACGCGAGGATGCTCTCGCGTTCGCGAGCGTGCCCGTGCCCGTCGCGGCGTGGGTCTCAAGCGGCAAACCCAAGCCCGATCCCGTCGGCGTCGCGTCGTATCTCTCGACGATCCGCACCACGCTCGGCACACGCACGATGTTCGAAAGCGTGCGCACGCTCCGGCCCGGCGAATGGCTTGAGCTTGCGCCTTCGGGACGCGTTCAGGCGACGGTCATCCATACGCCGAGGGACGTCGAGCAAGCGGCCGACCGCGATGTTCGAAGCGTCGTCACAGATTCGGTGCGGGCCCATCTTCGTTCGGACGTCCCCCTCTGCTGTTTGCTTTCGGGGGGTCTGGATAGCACGATCATCGCGGCGATCGCTTCTCGCGAGCTTGGCTCGCTTCACACGTACTGCGCCGGAGCCGAGGACGGGCCCGAAGCGGTGGGGGAGGACTTCGCCTACGCGGAGCGCGTCGCGGCGATCCTCGGCACCAAGCACACCCGCGTCGGCGTCTCGCGAGAAGCGTTCCACGCTCGCGTCCCGGAATTGGTCCGCTCGCTCGGCGTTCCGCTGAGCACGCCCAACGAGGTCGCCATCGCGGAGGTCGCGAGAGCGATGCGAGCGGACGGAAAGGTTGTCACGCTGAGCGGCGAGGGGGCCGATGAGCTTTTCGGCGGGTATGACGCGGTGCTCGCGGCGGCGGCCCAAGCGGAAGCTTCCGGCATCGCTCCCGAAGAGTTCTGGACCTCGACGCACGCCTGGGTGCCGATCGACGGGCTCGCGCACGTCATGACGCCTGAAGCGTGGGCGGCGTGCGATGGCGGAAGCCAAACGAAGCGGTTCATCGCCGAGACCTTCGAATCCATCGGCCGCGAGGCGGGTTTGGTCCCGGGGGACGCCGTCGAGCGGAACCTGCGGTATCAGCGTCGCGTCAACCTCGAAGGGTTGCTTCGCAGGCTTGATTCCGCGACCATGCTCGCGTCCGTCGAAGGACGCACGCCGTTCGCGGATGCTCGAGTGTGCACGCTCGCCGAGAAACTCAGCTCAACCGAGAAGATCCGGCTTCGAAGCACCGCCGCCGGCTTCCAAGCCGGTGACGCGACGGACTCCAAGATCGCTCTTCGCCGCGCGTTCGCCGATCTTGTGCCCGCGGAGGTGCTCGGACGGAGAAAAGCCAGTTTCCCACTGCCGTTCGAGCGATGGATCGCCGACCTCGCGCCGCGGCTTCGCGAATCCGCGTGGCTGAGCGACCTCGTGCGGCCCGAGGTGATCGACGTCGTCGCGAGCGACATGCCCGGCAACTGGCGCCTCGCCTGGCCCCTGGTCAATCTCGCGATCTGGGGCGACGCTCTCGCCGAAGCACCGCGTCACTTCGAGTGGGAAGCCAAAGCGCCGAGCGCCGGCCCGGCGACCCGGAAAACCGTCCACTCGTCCATCGGCACCGCGCCGAGCTTCTTGTAGAACCCGATCGCCGGCTCGTTCCAGTCCAGCACCGACCACTCGAACCGTGCGTACCCGCGCTCGACCGCGATCTGCGCGAGGCGGACCAGCAGAGCTTTGCCCAGGCCCTTCCCGCGGGCCGCGGGCGTCACGTACAGGTCCTCAAGATAAAGCCCGGGCTTGCACTCGAACGTCGAGAAGTTCGTGAAGAACAGAGCCATCCCCTGCGGCACGCCGTCAAGCTCGCCGATGATCGCTTCCGCGACGGGATGGCCGCCCTTTCCGGTTTGCTCTGGAAAGAGCGAAGCCGCCAGCCCGGCTTCGCTCGTCCGGCAGACATGCAGGAGCTTCTCGTACTCCGCGAGCTCGCGGATGAACCGGACCATGACAGAGACATCAGCAGGCGTCGCGGGGCGGATGAGCATGTCGGATTCTACGGAGACCTATCGCTTCTCGCGGAGGTCCTTGCGTGCGGCGTGGATCCCTCCTCCGCGAAGGTACCCGACGGTGATCCCGCCTTCGACGGCTTTGCGTTCGAGCAGCGAAGCCACGAACACCGGCTCATTGAGCGTGGCCGTGAAAGTCTCGGGCGCTTCGACCTGAACTCGCATCGTCGTGACTTGGTCCAGAGCGAGGTCGTAGTTGGTGTCCACCGAGATGTCGCAGACACGCTTGCCGTCGGCATCCTTGATGCTTGTGAGAAAGCCGACGAGCATCACGGTCTCTCCGCCGTCCGGCTTGCCGCTGATCAGGGCAATGGATCGATTGGTCACCGTCCGCGAAAGGCCGAGCAAGTCCCACGAAGCGACCTGATCGAAGATCGAGGTCGACCGCTCCATGTGCTTCTTTCGATCGTCATCCTCGACGGGCAGCTTGCGCTGCGACCAGAGCACCGTCGAAACCACGCGGTACAGGTCGTCGGTCTCGTCGTACTTTCGCCCGTCGCAAAGGTCGCAGATCGGGTAGTCGGTCCGGAAGACGGCGGGCTCGAGTCCCAGGAGAATCCCGTTGGCACCGAACTTCTGCCTGGGCGGAGTGACCATGACCTGGACGGCGACCTGCCCCCGGCCGTGGCACTTGGAGCAGCAGTAGTCCTTCTTCAGCGTGGTGAGCGCCGTCTGAAGCGCGGCGCCGGGCTTCACCGTCGCTCGCTGCCGGATGAAAGCCGGCTTGAGGCTGCTCGGCGTGCCTTCGATGGTGGCCTCGCTCGAAAGCGTGCTCCAAGCGATGGGCTGCTTTGGAGCTTTCGAAATCATGTCGAGGAGAGCTTCCGTGGTGCGGACCAGCGATCCTCGCTGGGCCGTCCGGGGCGCGGACAACGCGAGCCCGACGACCCTCCCGGCTCGGTCGAACACCGGCAGATAGCCCGAAAGCTGGGCGATGTGCAGGTCCGTCTCGAACCACGTGGTCGTCATCGAGAAGTCGGCTTCCTCGGCGACGCGTGCCGGATACTCGCGAAGCGATCGGACCGCCGTCGCGGTTGCCCCCAGCGTCGTCGCCGCCCCGCCTGCCGGCGAAGGCGCCACGCACCAGACTTCCGCGGGGGCGTTCGGCGGTTCGGTCGCGATCGTCACTGGTTGCGGCATGTCTTTCTTGGCAATGCCGGAAAGATCCATCTTCACCAACGCCAGGCCTTCGTCCGGGACAACAGCGAGGAGCTGCAGGTCGAAAGCGTTCTTCACACCCGCGAACCGGGCTTTCGCCGAGGTCGACCCCAGCAGTGCATCGATCGCGACCACGCCCGTCCCGTCCGCGGAGACGAGAAAGCCGGGACCGCCGGACTTGACGTCCTTCCCCTCAAACTTGCCGGTTCCCTGCACATAGAAAGAAGCGAGGCGCGCCGTCGTCGCGAGCCCGTCGGGCGCCACGGGCCGAGGCTTTGCTTTCGGAGCGTCCGCCGGCTCGCCTTTGGGCGGCGGGGTATCAGTTTGGGGCTGATCGCTTCGCAGGTTCGTCGCGAACGATGAGCACGACAGAGCGGCCGTCACGATGAACGCAATTGGGCGGAAGAACATGTTCATTCGTTGCCTCCAGGAAACCCGACAGCATAGATCACCCGTCCAGAACGTGGAGGGATGCGGCACAGAAGTGGGCTACGTAACCCGCTTGGGATTTCCATCCAGACGACGTCGAGTTTGGCGCAAGAACTGCCTACCGCTTCCTTAGCATCGCGATCAGCACCGGCCCGCCGATCAGGCTTGTTACCACGCCCAGCGGCAAGCGGCCGGACGGAAGGTCTAGGGCTCGCACCGCGCAGTCCGCCGCGACGACGATCGCCGCTCCGATCAGGGCGGACGCCGGGAGGAGCGTCCGATGTCCAGGCCCCGCCATCAGCCGAACCAGGTGCGGCGCGATCAGGCCCACGAACCCGATCGGGCCCGCCAGGTACACCGAGACCGCCGCGAGCATGCCCGAGAGAAAGAAAAGCACCGCGCGGTGCTTGGCGAGTGAAACCCCCATCGTCCGCGCCGCTTCATCCCCCAGCGCCGAGACATCCATCGCCCGAGCCCGCGTCATGCCGGCCGCCAGCCCCGCGCCCACCACCGCCAAGCACGTAAGCACCGCCCACACCGGCAGGTCATCGCGCAGCGACCCCAAAAGCCATCGCTGCGCCGCCAGCCCCCGATCCGCCAGCAGGTGCTGCACCAGCATCCCCGCCGACCCGAACATGAACCCGATTGCCACGCCGATCAGCGTCAGCCCGACCACCGAGGCTCCCCCGCGCGTCCGGGCCAGCGCAAAGATGAGCGTCAGCGTCACCAACGCCCCCGCTAGGGCCGCCGGCGCCGCCAGTACCCCAAATGACCATCCCAGCGGCCCCGCCACCAGCGCCGCGAGCATCACGAAAAGCCCGGACCCCGAGGCGACCCCCATCAAGTCCGGCGATGCCAACGGGTTACGCAGCAGGGACTGCATCAGCGTTCCCGCGACACCCAGGGAAGCCCCGACCGTTAGCCCCGACAGCACCCGAAGCCCGCGAAGCTCGAAAAGATCCCCCTCCGGGAGCGAAATGCCGTCCGGACCCAGAACAAGACGCGCCGAACCCGCTCCCAAAGCCGCCAGCAGGCTGACCGCGAGGCAGATTCGGGGTGTGAAAGGGCGATCTTGCATTCGGTTCGGCTCGGGGTGAACTCACGGGGTCTTGGGCGTACTATTGGGCCCTCGCCCCGGGTGGGAATTGCCGGGCGGGAGTTTGGAGATCGCCGTGGCCCAGAGCTTTCGCTGCCGAGTTGTGACGCCGACCGCTTCGATGTTGAACGAAGAGGTCAAGTATGTGCAGTTGCCGGCGTGGGACGGCTCGATGGGCTTCCTGCCCGGACGGGCCCCGATCCTCGCCCGTCTGGGTGCTGGTGAGCTTCGCCTGGACATCGCCGACTCCACCAAGGGTCAGGGCGGCACGCGGTCCCTCTTCGTCAACGGTGGCGTCGCCCGCATGGAAGGCAATGAGCTTCTCGTGCTGGCTGAGAAGGCCTTCACGGGCGAGTCGGTCTCCATCGCCGACGCCGAAGCCGAGCTTCAGAAGGCTTCCGGCCCCGAAGCTGAAGCCGCTCGTGCCAAGGTCGCGTACGCCAAGAAGGTTCGCGGCGGCATCTAACGCCCCTTGTCTGCTTTCCAACCGACGCCCGGTGAGAACCGATCCTCAAATCGGGTGCGTTGCTGTGTCGTCGCTTCGCCGGATCGGACATCCCGACCACTTCATCCGGGTCAAAAGCCTCGAGTCCCGGCGGGTAGACTCAGGCGGGCGGGGCAGGAGATTCGTCCATGACTGATCAGGCGGGGTCGCGGGAACGGTTGCCGGTGTCTGTCTATCCCTCCAGCGGTGTGGCGAGCAAAGCCGTCGCCGCCGAGATCGCTTCGCTCATCCGCGAACGCGCCAAAGCCGGCAAAAAAGCCGTGCTCGGACTCGCCACGGGCTCCACCCCGCAGGCCGTCTACGACGAACTCGTCCGACTCCACACCGCCGAGGGGTTGTCGTTCCGCAACGTCGTCTCGTTCAACCTCGACGAATACCACCCGATGTCGCCCGAGAGTCTTCAGAGCTACCGCCGCTTCATGCGCGAGTACCTCTTCGACCACGTCGACATCGACCCCGCCAACATCCACCTCCCCGACGGCACCATCCCGCGAGGTTCCGTCCCCGCTTTCTGCGCCGACTACGAAGCCAAGATCAAAGCCGCCGGCGGCGTCGACCTTCAGATCCTCGGCATCGGGCGCACCGGCCACATCGGCTTCAACGAGCCCGGCTCGCCGCGCGACAGCCGAACCCGCCTTATCACGCTCGACAAAGTCACGCGGATGGACGCCGCGAGCGACTTCTTCGGCGAGTGGAACGTCCCCCGCACCGCGATCACCATGGGTGTCGGCACCATCATGGACGCCCGACGCGTCATCCTCATGGCGTACGGCGAGCACAAAGCTCCGATCGTGAAGAAAGCCGTCGAGGGCGAGATCAACCTGCACATCTCCGCCTCCTACCTGCAGCAGCACAGCAACTGCACGTTCGTGCTCGACCCGGCGTCCGCTTCGGAGCTCACCCGGTTCAAGACGCCCTGGCTTCTCGGCCCGATCGAGCAGTTCGGCCTCGCCTGGGACCTCAAAACCACCAAGAAAGCCGTCATCTGGCTCGCGGGCGTCGTCGGCAAGCCGATCCTCAAGCTCACCGACGAGGATTACAACGAGCACGGCTTGGCGGAGCTCATCCTTGCCCGCGGCGCCCATCGCGGCGCGTACGACGTCAACATCGAGGTCTTCCGCTCGGTCCAGCAGACGATCACCGGCTGGCCGGGCGGCAAGCCCGTGCCCGGCGGCCAGCCCGCCGCGTCCAGCGCGTCCGCTTCGGCCGGATCCGTCCGGATCGAGGGCCCCGGCGCCGCCGTCTGGCGCGGCGTGGGCGGGGTCGTCGAGCAAGCCGAAGGGAAAGCCAGCCTCGCGCCCATCGTCGAGACCCGCGCTCCGACCAAGCGCGTCGTCGTCTTCAGCCCGCACCCCGACGACGACGTCATCAGCATGGGCGGGACCTTCATCCGCCTCTGCGAGCAGGGGCACGAGGTGCACGTCGCGTACCAGACCAGCGGCAACATCGCCGTCTGGGACGAGAACGCCCTCCGTCACGTCGATTTCGTCGGCGAGTTCGCCCGCGCGTTCCCCGAGGTCGGCCGCGAGGTCGCCGAGAAGATCGAAGCCAAGATCGAAGCGTTCATCAAGGGCAAGAAGCCCGGCGATCTCGACGCTCCCGAGCTTCAGAAGATCAAGGGCCTCATCCGCCGCACCGAAGCCCGCGCCGGCGCACGCTACAGCGGCGTCCGACCCGAGAACATCCACTTCATGGACCTGCCGTTCTACGAAACCGGCCGCGTCAAGAAGAAACCGCTCGGCGAGGACGACATCCGCATCACGTGCGACCTGCTCGAACGGGTCAAACCGCACCAGGTCTACGCGGCGGGCGATCTCTCCGACCCGCACGGCACGCACCGAGTCTGCCTCGCCGCTATTACCACGGCGCTCCACCGACTGGCCGACCGGCCGTGGATGAAGGACTGCACCGTCTGGCTTTACCGCGGCGCGTGGCAGGAGTGGGGCGTGGAAGAGATCGAGATGGCGGTCCCGCTTTCGCCCGACGAGGTCGCTCGCAAGCGGTTCGCGATCTTCAAGCACGAAAGCCAGAAGGACGAAGCCTTGTTCCCCGGTCCCAACGATGCTCGCGAGTTCTGGCAGCGTGCGGAAGAGCGCAACCGCAACACCGCGGTCGCGTACGACAAGCTCGGCTTGCCCGAGTATCAGGCGATCGAGGGGTTTGTCCGCTGGCGGCCGAGCATGGCGGACGGCTCGCTTGGCAAGTAAGCTGCGGGCGAAAGGAGAGTCGTGATGCCGCGGATCGCCGTCTGTTCATGGTCGCTCAAGCCGTCTTCGCCCGAGTCGCTCCTGGAGCTTTGCCGTTCCTGCGGCATCTCCGCGGTGCAGCTTTGGCTCGACCCCATCCGTCAGTGGCAGTGGCGGCCCGACGCGGTTGGGAGCCTGTTCCGGGCCCACGGTCTGATGGCTGTCTCCGGCATGTTCGCGCCCAAGGGCGAGGACTACTCGACCCTCGAGACGATCAAAGCCACCGGGGGCGTTCGCCCGGATGAGACCTGGGAAGCGAATCAGAAAGCCGCGGACGGCGTCGCGATCATGGCCGCAAGGTTCGCGATCCCTCTGGTTACGTTCCACGCGGGCTTCATCCCGCACGATGCGCGAGACCCCGGCCGGGCGGCGATGGTTCAGCGGCTTCGGCACATCGCCGAGATCATGGCCGCGCGGAATGTGCGTGTGGCGCTCGAGACGGGGCAGGAGGACGCGGCGACGCTCGAGACCGTGCTCGCCGAGGTGAATCAGGGGTTGCCCGGACGGGCGCTGGTCGGCGTGAACTTTGACCCCGCGAACATGATCCTGTACGGGATGGGCGATCCGGTGGCTTCGCTCAAGCGGCTGATGCCCCACGTGATGCAGGTGCACATCAAGGACGCGGACCCGACGACCAAGCGAGGCGAGTGGGGGACCGAGAAGATCGCGGGCCAGGGCAAGGTCGACTGGCAAGCGTTCTTCGGCGTGCTCAGGGATCACGGGTACGCGGGCGACTTCGTCATCGAGCGCGAAGCCGGCGATGACCGCGTCGCGGATGTCCGTGTCGCACGCGATCTGATCGAGAAACACTGGAAATTCTGAAGGAACAGTCCGGCATGACCCAATCCTCCGGCATCAGCCATCCACGCATCGGCATCATCGGCCTGGGCAACATGGGGCGGACGCACCTGACCTCGTACCGCGCGGCGGGCGCGAACGTCGTCGCGGCCCTCGACCCGACCGGCGGTGGCGGCGCCGCCGGCAACCTGGGCATGAACACCACCCCGCTGGACCTCTCGGGCGTTCGGATCTTCCACGACGAAGCCGAGTTTTTCGCCCACGCCGGGGTCGACGCCGTCAGCATCTGCACACCCACCGACACGCACGTCGCGGTCGCCGAGGGTGCTCTCGCTCGCGGCATGCACGTCCTGGTTGAAAAGCCGGTCGCTCTCGCCGCGGCGGACATCCGCAAGCTTGATCAGGCGGCGAAGGCGTCGGGCAAGCACTGCATCCCGGCGATGGTGATGCGGTTCTGGCCCGGGTGGCCCTGGCTTCGCGACCGGATCCGCGATCAGCGGTTTGGCCCGCTCCGCACGCTGACGCTCGAACGCATCGGGAGCCGGCCGACGTGGAACGCGGCGTTCTACGCGGACGACAAGCGGTCCGGCGGTGCGATGGTCGATCTGCACATCCACGACGCGGACTTTGTCTACTGGTGCTTCGGCAAGCCCGATTCGCTCGCATCCTCCGGCTCGTCGAACCACGTGACGACGATCTACCGCGTCGGGGGGCCCGCCGGCCCGTCGGTGGTCGCGACCGGCGGCTGGGCCCAGCATCCGTCCTTCGGGTTCCGCATGCGATACCTCGCGAACTTCGAGCGGGCGACCGTTGAGTTCGACCTTTCCAAAGCTCCGAACACCGTGACGCTCAGCGACGAGAACGGGTCCAACCCGGTCGATGTCGGAACGACCGGTCCGTACGAGGTCGAGGTGCGTCATTTCCTCGCGGTGCTTGCCGGAGCGGAAGCCCCGCGGGCGTCACTTGAGGATGCGGCGATGGTCGCGGACATTCTGGCGCTCGAGCGCAAGAGCCTCGAGATCCGCGGATGCGGGCGCTGGTAAAGCGATTAGAGCACGCGGTGGGCTTTGAGATGGTGAGCCATCTGCGCGGCCGTGTCGCCGGTGTGGTCGATCTGCTCCGCTTGCCAGCCGCAGTTCCGCGCGGCTTGGATGTTGTCGGGAAGGTCGTCGAAGAAGAGGATCTCGGCGGGGCGGAATCCGGTGTGCGCTTCGAACGCGCGGTAGATCGACGGGTGAGGCTTGGCCAGGCCCAGAAGGTGGCTGGCGTGGCGGTGGTGGAGGAGGCTGGCCGCTTCGAACCGGCGAAGGTTGCCCGTTTGCAGCGGGAACTGCCGCCGCCAGTGAGCCGCGTTCGTGTTGGAAAGCAGCGCCGTCGCGATGCCCGGAGTGTTGTTCAGTCGCTCGATGAGCTCGCGAACGCCAGGATATTCCTCGACAAGCCAGGCGTGGTGCACGCGCTCGATCTCTTCGGCGGTGTAGAGCCCGCCCATGGCTTCGGCGATGTTCGCGAAGTAGTCCTCATCGCGGAGCTGGCCGAGCTGGTAGGCTTCGGAGTGCCCTTTGCGTTCGTTGGCGAAGGGCTTCTCACCGTGGTCGCCGCGCAGGTCGATGCCGGCGGCGCGGCAGCCCTCGCCGAAACTGCGGCAGATCCGCAGGATCACGCCGCCCCAGTCAAAGCAGACGCATCGGATCGCCGTCATGCGGAAGCGGGCCCCATCGCGTCGTAGATCGCGGCTTCCATCGCGTCGACAGTCTGTTCGACCGTCAGCCCGGAGGTGTTGAGCTCGACGGCGCGGTCGGGCTTGACGAGCGCTCCGTTGCGGATATCGGTTTCGTCGCGTTCGCGGATTTTCTGTGCGAGCGCGGCGAGCTCTTCGGCGGGCATTTCGCTCTTGCCGTGGCGCATCGCGTGCCGCGCCGCACGCACCTCGGCGGGGGCGGTCAGGAAGAACTTCACGCTGGCGTCGGGAAAGACGACCGAACCCTGGTCGCGGCCGTCGCAGACAAGCCGCGGGTGCTCCTTCGCGAGCCGGCGCTGATCTTCGATGAGCGCCTTCCGCACCTCCGGCACGCCCGCGTACTTTGAGACGACTTCCTCGACCGCGGAAGTGCCAAGCCTGTGCCCCTGGGCCTGCTCGAACGCGAAAATCGTCGGCGGCTCATCGTCCCAGTCAAAACAGATCCGCGCCCGTTTGATCAGATCCACCAGCCCGGCCGGATCCGTGTGGGGCACGCCCGCGTCCAGCGCCGCCAGCGCGACGGCCCGGTACATCTTGCCCGTGTCCAGAATCTGAAGCCCGCCGCGCCGCGCCAGAAGCTTGGAGACCGTTCCCTTCCCGACCGCGGCGGGACCGTCGATCGTGATGATCACCGGTCGGCCCGCGAGGTATTGCTTCAGGGATCGCATGGCGTCGATGACAACAGGCTGAGCGGGCGACAAGGATGCCAGCAGTTCGGCGACAGAGGTCATCCTTCACCTCCGGGTTCAGGCTCAGGAAGCGTTCCGGGCAGCGTCGAGTGCCGCCTGGAGAACCTTCCTGCTGGTCTGCACCCCGATTGTAACATCTCCCGCGCCCCGGTAGTCGACCAGAAGCGCTCCGTCGTACCCGACCGAAGCCACCGCCGCCACCATTGCCACCAGGTCGTATCCGACGTGGTTGGGAAGCAGCTCGGGTTCCGGTTCCTCATCCCCCTCGTCGCCTTCCTCGCTCAGCATCAGGTCCTCGCCGTCGAGTTCCTCATCCAGTTCGTCCTCTTCCTCGGCTTTGGGCTCGGGCGGGGGCTTGATCGGCGTGGGCACGGGGGCCGCAGCGGCTTTGCCCTTCTTGCCCTTGGGGGGCGCGGGCGGCTCGGCTTCGTCGATCTCGGCGAGGGCCTGCGCAAGCCGGGCGAGCGCCGAAGCGGCCGCCTGCTTGCTCGGAGCCTTGGGCGCCGGGGGCTGCACCGCCCCGGCTTCGAACGCCAGCGTCGCCGCGCACACCGCGGAGGCGTACGGGCTCAACCGGCGGAGGTAGGTCATCGGGTCCTTGGCTTTGCTCGCGCTCTCAAAGTCGGGGAACGTTCCGACCCGGAACCCGCCCACGCGCTTGAGCACGTCGGTCAGCATGTCCGGCTCGATCGGCGTCCCGGGCGCGGGCCCGAGGAGGATGTTCACATCGAGCTTTTCGCCGCGCTGCACGATCTGCTTCAGCCGGCCCGCCGCGACCTCCCGATCCTTCTCGGTGGTCACGCCCTCTACATGGAATGCGGCCGAGCTGCACCCCAGGATCTGAGCGGCCTGCACCACCCGAGACATCCGGTCGATGATCGCCGCCGCGGCGGTTTCGCTCGCCGCGTTGATCTTGAGCGGCGGCGGCTCGACCAGCGTCAGGCATGCGCAACCTGCTTTGTCGCCCCGTTCCCGGAGCGTGTCGAGCATCTTCCGATCCGCCCCCACGAGCAGGTCGGTGGAGAGGCTCAATCCCCGAAGCCCCAGCACCTCGCGGGTGTAGTTGGGCAGGTCGGTCAGCGCGAGAGCCGGTTTGGCTCCCTTGCTGGCGGGTTTGAGCATCGAACGAAGACAGGTTGCGGAGAGTGTGAGAAGCATCAGGCGGCCGGACTGTAGCCAAACCAGACCTTTCCCGCACGGCCCGGCAAAACCGCGCGAAAAAAAGAGACGGCCGGGCCCGAAGGCACCGGCCGTCCGGAGGGGAGACCGCGGAAAGGGTCGTATCCTACCCGAAGACTCATCTGTTCGCACAACCATTTTTGCCCCCTCGTCCGAAAATCCTCCAAAAACGGGGATCGGCCCGCCGACGACCCTCCCCCCGGAACACTTGCAGCCTCCCGAAAATCCGCTAGCATCTCGCCCCTCGGCGTGACCACGCCGGGCTCCACGAAGGACGACCCATGCCAAGCCCCGCCGACCGTCAGTACTCCTCCTCGCACGAATGGCACAAGCTCGAAGGTGACACCCTCACCGTCGGCATCACCCGCTTCGCCGTCGACGCCCTCACCGACGTCACCTACGTCGAACTCAAGAAAAAGGGCACCAAGCTCAAAGCCGGCGACACCATCGGCGAGGTCGAGAGCGTGAAAACCACCTCCGACGTCTACTCCGCCGCCGCCGGCGAGATCGTCGACACCAACGCCGCCCTCTCCGACGACCCCAGCCTCATCAACTCCGACCCCTACGGCAAGGGCTGGCTCGTCAAGGTCAAGGTCAGCGATCAAGCCGGCCTCGCCGGTCTCATGAACCAAGCCGACTACGACAAGCAGTACCCCACCAAGTAGGAACTCGGGTCGGACCTCGGGCAGGACAAGGGTCCGCCGACCATTTCGATCGGCGGCGCGTTACGCGCCTTCCGCGTCCAGCCAGCGCAGATACTGCACCCGCCGACCGGCATTCGTTCCCACGCTCTCCCCCGCTCGCCACATCGACGCGAGCGCTCCCTCCCCGATCGCCCGGCGGATCAGCGGGAGCGCATCCCGTTCCACCCGGTCCAGCACATCGGCGAGGACCGCGTGGTCGATCTCATTCCCGGTCACCGTCCACCAAAGGTCCGAGGCGGGCTCGCGAAGCTCGCCGAGCCGAAGATACGCGTGACACTCCGCCACCGAGCAGTGCGAGATGGGCTTCTTCGTCGTTCGAGCGATCAGGGCTCCGAGCGCGATCCCCACGTTGATCGTGAACGTCTTGGCTTCCGCCGTGGATCGGCCGCTCTTCTGGAACTCGATCACGCCCGAGTTGCCGTTCTCGATCAGTCGAGCGACGCCGCCCGTGGTTCGAAACCCGTGATCCCGCAGACGCGACATCACCGCGCGACGGATCTCGTCGAATCCGCTGCGTGAGCCGGGAAAACTCTCGGTACCTTCGTCCAACGCGCGGCTCCTTCCTTGCACGTGATTACGTGAGCAGACTCTCGCCCGTCATCGCCGGCGGCTTGTCGATCCCCATCATCGCCAGCGCCGTGGGAAGAATGTCCGCCAGGCGTCCGCGTTTGGCCCGCGTCTCGGGCCTGAACCAGCCCGAAGCGTCAAAATCCCCGCGCAGCTTCGCGCCGCGGAACGCTTCGCCCACCACGAAAAGCGGGACGTCGTAGACCGTGTGGGCCGTGTGCGGCGAGCCGGTTTCCGGGTCGAACATCTGCTCGCAGTTGCCGTGGTCGGCCGTCACGATCAGCGATCCGCCCAGCCTGAGGGTCGCGTCGATCAACCGGCCCACGCACGCGTCGACCGTCGCGCAGGCCGCGATCGCGGCTTCCAGGTTGCCCGTGTGCCCGACCATGTCGGGGTTGGCGAAGTTGACGATGAGCACGCTCTCGCGGTCCGGCGAGCCCAGCCTGCGGAGCACGACGGTCGCGATCTCTTCCGCGGACATCTCCGGCTTGAGGTCGTACGTCGCCACCTTCGGGCTGGCCGGGTTCTCGCGGCTCTCGCCCGGGAACGGCTCCTCGCGGTAGTCGTTGAAGAAGAACGTGACGTGCGGGTACTTCTCGGTTTCGGCGCAGCGGAGCTGCCGCAAGCCCTGGAGCGAGATGATCTCCCCGCCGATGTGCTTCATCTTCGGCGGCTTGGGGAACGCCACACCCTGCACGAACGGGACCAGCTTGTCCCAGTATTCGGTCATGATGACGTAGTGGAGGTCCAGCCGCTTGCCGCGGTCAAAACCGGCGCGGCCGGTGTCCGGGCTTGGCTTGACCTTCGCCCACTCCTCGTCGGGGAAGCAGAACGCGGCGGAAAGCTCGCGGGGCCGGTCTCCGCGGTAGTTGTAGAAAATCACCGAGTCCCCGGCTTTCACGCGGGAATCCGCGATGTCCTGCGGCGAAACTCCGATCGCCGTGGGGATCACGAACTCGTCGCCCTTGAGCGTGTCGCCCGAGGGCGCGTCGTAATACGCCTGGATCGCTTCGGCCGCGCTTGCAGCTGTCCGCGCCGTGCCGGCAGTCAAGCAGTCGTACGCCTGCTTGACGCGTTCCCACCGGTGGTCGCGGTCCATCGCGTAATACCGGCCGGCGACGGTCGCGATCCGTCCCACGCCGATCTGGGCGCACTTGGCTTCGACCTGCTTGGTGAACCCGAGCCCGGTGTACGGCCCGGTGTCCCGACCGTCGGTGAACATGTGCAGGTAGACGCGGTGGGTCAGGCCGAGGGTCTTGCAAGCCACCAGGATCGCGTACAGGTGCTCGAGCAGCCCGTGCACCCCCGCGTCGGAACTGATCCCGAAAAGGTGGAGCGAGCCACCCTTCACCTTCGCCCGTTCGATCGCTTCCCGGATCGCCTGGTTGGCTTCAAGCCCGGCTTCGCACGCCGAGGTCATGACCAGCGACTCCTGGGGCACCACGCGGCCGGCACCGATGTTCTGGTGGCCCACCTCGCTGTTCCCCATCGTGCCAGCCGGCAGGCCGACGTCCACTCCGCTCGTCTTGATCAGCGTCTTGGGCCATTCCCGCCGGAGCATCGCGTCCGTCGGCGTCAGGCCCCGGTCCGAAGCGATCTTCGCCGCGTTGAAAGCGTCGTGCGATGGGTTGGGATTCTCGCCCCAACCGTCCCGGATGATCAAAACCAGCGGCGTGTTCTTCGGCATCCCCGACTTTACGCCCGCATCTCCCGTCCGCGATACGATCCTCAGACCCCGGGAGATGAGTGTCTGGAGACGCCCCGTCAGGATCAGCGACCGCCGTCGGACGGCAAAGCCGTTCCGGACGCGCCGCGCGATGAAGATCTTCGTGTCACGGTCGTCACGCCCTCCCGCGGGGCGATCGTCCCGGACGCGTCAAATGACGCGTTCGACTCCCGCATGACCGCCGAGATCGGCTCGAGCCTTTCAGGCGGCACGTCAGGGAACATCGCGGCCACCCCGACCCGGCTCCTCTCGGGACGCTTCCTCGAAAGCGAGACCGTCGACTTCACCAAGACATCCGTGCCTGGGGCACCTGACAAACTCCCCGAAGTCGAGGGATACGACGTCCGCCGCCGCATCGGTCAGGGCGGCATGGGCGTGGTGTTTGAGGGTGTTCAGCAAGCCACCGGCCGCCCCGTCGCCATCAAGTTCATGCTCGACGGGAGCATGGACGCCGCCGCCGCCCGCAAACGCTTCGAACGCGAGATCGACGTCGTCGCGGGCTTGCAGCACCCCGGCATCGTCTCCATCGTCGACGCCGGCGTCCGCAAGGGCCGGTACTTCTACGTGATGGAGTTCGTCTCGGGCAAGCCCCTGGACGAAGCTCTCAAGCCGGGCGCCTGCGAGATCCGCCACGCTCTTGATCTGGTCGCCCGGATCTGCGACGCCGTCGATTACGCACACCAGCGCGGCGTGCTTCACCGAGACCTCAAGCCAAGCAACATCCTCATCGACGCCAGCGGCGATCCGCACCTCTTGGACTTCGGCTTGGCCAAACGCGTCGACGGCACCGGCACGGCCAACGCCGCGGGTGGGGTGGGCGGCGCCCACGGCCGCATGGGCGTCACCATCGCCGAACCCGGTCAACTCGTCGGCACCGTCGCGTACATGTCCCCCGAGCAGACCCTGGGCAAGTCGGGCGCTATCGGCGTCCGATCCGACGTCTACGCGCTGGGCGTGATCGCGTATGAACTCGTCACCGGTCAGCTTCCGGTGGACATGGACGGCTCGATCCGCGAAGTGCTCACGCGCATCGCCGAGAAGGAACCGGCCCGAGCATCCTCGATCCGAGCCGGCGTCAGCCGCGACCTCGACGCGGTGCTCCTCAAAGCCCTCGAAAAGAGCCCGGCCCGCCGCTACGCAACCGCGGGCGAATTCGCGCAGGACCTCCGGCTTTATCTCACCGGAATGCCGGTGTCCGCTCGCAACGTGGGCGTGATGGGCCGGTCGTGGCGATGGGTGCGGCGCAACCAGACGCTCGCGTCTGTTATCGCCGCCGCCGCCATCATCCTCGTCACCGTGTCGACATGGCTCATCGCGCAGATCATCGTCGAACGCGACCGGGCCAAAGCCGAATCCGTCGATGCACGCGAGAGTCTGGAACTGCTCAACGGAGGGATCAACCCGGGCAACGCCGAAGCCACCGGCGAGATCACCGTCGTCGACCTCATGGACCGCACCGCCGCTCTGCTCGACCAAAACCCGCCGACTCGCGACATCACCGAAGCCCGCGTGCGAGAGATCATCGGAACCGCGTACCGCAACTTCGGCGAGTATCCCAAAGCCGTTGCCAGCCTCGGCCGAGCGCTCCAGATCCGCGAAAAACACCCCGAAAGCAAAGCCGAACTCGCGGACTGCCTCCACAACCTCGCCGCCACGCTCTGGTGGGACGGTCGCTACGACCAGGCTGAACCGCTCTACCAGCGGGCGCTCGACATCCGCCGTCAGCTCTTCCCCGGCGACAACCAGAAGGTCGCTTTCAGCCTCACGCACCTCGCCGCCTGCCGTCTCAGCCAGCGGCGGATCCTCGAAGCCCGCGACCTGCACCAGCAGGCGCTCGACATGCGGAGACGCCTGCTCGGAGCCGAACACGAAGAAGTCGCGGGGTCGCTCAACAACCTCGCCAAGACCTACGTCGAGTCCGAGGACTTCGACAAAGCCGAGGATCTCTTCAGGCAAGCTCTCGAGATGATCGTCAAGCTCAGGGGCGAACGCTTCGGCGGCACCGCATCCACGTCCATCAACCTCGCCCAGTGCCTCTTTGAACGCGGTGATTGCCAAGCAGCTCGCGACGCCGCCGAGCGCGCTCGCGTCATTCTCGCTTCCCTCTTCCCACGTGGCCACCACCGCGTCGCTTCCGCCATGGTCGCCGTCGCAAGAGCGGAACTCGCCCTCGGCGACACCGCCACCGCCAGGTCCCGCGCGACCGACGCCAAAGCCATGTACGAGAAGTACGCCCGCACCAAGCACCAGGAATACGCCGAAGCCCTCGTCGTCCTCGGCAAATCCACCGCCGCCATCGAGTCTCCCGCGGTCGCCGAACCCTTCCTCCGCCAAGCTCTCGAAGTCGTCGAAGCCGCGACACCCTCCTCCAGGCTCCGCATCGCCAGCGTCAAAGCCGACCTCGCGGAGCTCCTCCAAAAGCTCGGAAAGACCGACGAAGCCCGCGAGCAGATGCTCGCCAGCATCAAACTCGTGCGCGAGGAAGCCGGCGAAGATTCCAAGACCTTCGCCAAGGCGCAGCAACGATTGAATCAGCTCACGGCCTCAGCCCGCTGATCCGCCCGCTGCTCTTTCAGATTGTGGGGCTCCTGCATCAGCGACGACGACGGCGAGCCGCCGACGCGATCGCGACCAGGCCGACCGAAGCCACGCCCGGCGTTGGAACGTCGACGAAGGTCGCGCCCTCGATCTCGACGCTGTAGATGCCGCTGGTGCCCGTTCCCGTCCAGCCCGTGTGCGGACGCGCCGCCCCCGGACCGTCCGGACCCGAGATCTCACCGGCGTCTTCCCCGAACGAGAAGATCTGCCCGCCGCCGCTGGTCGGACGCCAGCCGTTGCTCGTGATCACCAGGGCGTACACCCCGGGGTTGTTGACCGACGCGCCCGTGCCATCCGTCGCCGCGAACGTCAACCGAGGACGGAAGTCCTCCGAGTTCGAGTCCAGGTTGCCCAGAAGCCCGAAAGCCTCGTTCGCCTGCGTCACGTTGAACAGGTACATCGAAGCGTTGAACTGCGCGCTCACCAGCGTGAACGAGAACTCCGCCGGATCCGTGATCCGGATCAGGTACATGTCTTCGTAGTCCGGCCGGCCAAACCCCTCCGAGAGCGACCCGGCCAGCGTGCGAAGCTGACCCGTTCCCAGGATCGCCTGCGCCGCGGAAACCGTGCTCCCGGCGTCCGTGCCACCTTCGACCCAGTCAGGGCCGGCCAGAGCGATGGACGGGATCGCGGACAGACTCAAAGCCACAACCAGACGCGCGTTCTTCACGAGATACCTCCGGGGCAGGGTGCCGCCAGAGGCAACATGACGCAAAAATCGCGATTCGGCCACCCAATCTCGCCGAAAGTCACCAAAAACACGCACAAGCTGCGCCGGCTCAACAGAAAGTTCGGCTTGTGAACGGGTCTGAAACGTCTCAGTGGTCGTGCTGTGTCGGCATCGTCGGCAAGTCACCCTCCCCGAAAATCCGGAACTCTTTCCGCCGCAGGATCTGGCCCGCAAGCGTCACGTCCTCGACCGAAAGGGCGATGGTCGGTGTCCCGTTGGGACGGAGCATCAGCGGGTACGCGAACTGGATCGAAAGCTCCGCCGCCAGAAGCGAGATGCACAGGCTGCTCAGCGTGTGCCCCTTCGAAAGCTCAACGACCAGCACGTCCTTCTCGCTGTACGGCAGGTTCTGTTCCTTGAGGATCCGCCGGGCCGAGAACGCGTGGTTGGTGATGATGCGCACGACGGCGTGGTCCGTGGCGTCGTGCACGGCGAGCGCACAGATCTGGCACTGGCTGCCGTTGAACGCGTTGACCAGGTCATACAGCTTGCCGACCTTGTTTGTCAGAAACACGCTGAACTGCGTGACGACCGGTGGCGCGTATCCCTGAGTGGTTTCGAGTCCTGATGAAGCTTGGCTCATGGCGGTGCTATCCCGCCCGCGCCGTCTGACCGTGTCAGCACAGCGAGGGCTCCGAGTCCTTCGTGCAACGGGCCGTTGGGGGCCCGAGTTCGCTCCTTCTCGTCCGCCGGGCGCACCGCTCACCCACGAGGGCCGCCCTGCCGCCCTTAGATTACCGGTCCCGAAGCCCGGACGCAAGAGAAGATCAGTTGAAACCTCCAAAAATGTGACCGGGCACCGGAACAAGGCACGAAGCCGAGCGACCCATCTCCGTGTCGCTTACCGTCCACGGATGTCCGCAGGACCCGAGGAGATCGCGGAAGGCGTGCGCCGGCTTGCCGAGGGTCGGCTGGTGGCATTTCCCACAGAAACCGTCTACGGGCTGGGTGCCGACGCTTTGTCGGGCGCGGCCGTTCGGCGGGTCTTTCAGGCCAAGGGCCGGCCTTCGCACAACCCGTTGATCGTGCATGTCTCCGACCTCGCGATGGCGCGTCGGCACGCGGGCGAGTGGCCACGGCCCGCCACCGCGCTCGCCGAGCGATTCTGGCCCGGCCCGCTCTCGATCATCGTCCCGCGCGGCGAAGCGATTCCGACCGAGGTCACCGCGGGAGGCACGACCATGGCCGTCCGCTGCCCCGCCCACCCGATCACACTCGCGCTCATCGAAGCGTTTGGCAAGCCGATTGTTGGGCCCAGTGCGAACCGTTCCGGCGGCGTTTCCCCCACCTCGGCTTCGCATGTGCGCGAGGCTTTCAACGAGGCGGAGGTCCTCGTCCTGGACGGCGGCCCGTGTACGGGCGGGATCGAGTCAACCGTCGTCTCCGTCGCGGGCGGGCACGCTCGCATTCTGCGCCCCGGTCTGATCACACCCGCGGAGATCGAAGCCGTGCTCGGCGCGGGTAGCGTCGATGCCGCTCCGCACGCGCCCGCTTCCGGCCCGCTCGAAAGCCCCGGGCTTCTCGGCGTGCATTACGCGCCCACAACGCCCGCCAAGCTCGTCGGGTCCGGCGATTGGGCGAAGGTCTCCGGGCCGGGCGTCACGCTTTCGACCCGGGAAGACTCCGTGATCCGCATGCCGGCGACCGCTCGCGAGTACGCCGCTCACCTCTATGCGGCGCTCCGCCAAGCCGACGCGATGAACGCCCCGGCGATCTTCATCGAGGACCCGCGGCCCGCCGTGGATGACGGCGAAGGTGCGCTGTGGGCCGCGATCCTGGACCGCCTCACCCGGGCGACGACGCCGTTTGGACCCGTCGGGCGCTGACCCGGGGGCCGGGCCCCCGCGCCATCGGGACTTGCCCGAGCCACATACCGTCTGGGCGAATGTGGCGCGGAATCTCGCTTGCCAACAAGTGCCTGCTTCTCTTCGGCGGAGCGGTGGTCCTGGTCGTGCTGATCGCGATGGCGGCGCCGTGGCTACGCATGAGCAATCTGGTCGACGAGGGACAACTCGACGTATCGCGAGCGATGGCGCTGTCGTGGGAAGCCGTCGAGCCCGGTTCGCCGCCCCCCGCTCCGGGACGCGAGGGCGCGCCTCGAACCCTCGCCGGCGTCTACGCGGCCAAGCTCACGCTGGAACAGGCCCGCGATGTCGGACGCGGCAACGACTTCATCAGTCGAGCCGTGGAACGCCTCGTCGAGAGTCCATCGCTTGTCGACGTCCAGGAGAGCAGCTGGCTGAGCACGCAGCGCGAGTATCGGTACGCCCGCGCCGTTCGGAATGATGAGGGTGAGCTGACCGGCATGATCGTGCTCGAACGCCGAAGCATCGAAGCGGGCGCGATGCTCCTGGTGAACTCGGGTTACCTTCTCTCCGCCGGCGCCTTCGTGCTCATCATCGCCGTGCTTCTCTTTTACGTGATCACCCACAAGCTGGTGCTTTCGCCGGTGCGAGCGCTCCGCGAGACGTCCGAGCGGGTCCGCGAGGGGGATCTGACCGCGCGTTCGGACATCCGCACCGGCGACGAGTTCGAGGAGCTCGCCGACGCGTTCAACCAGATGCTCGTGGACCTCTCCGCGTCGCAGGACCAGCTCCGCGCCATCAACCGGGCGATGGACCTCAAGCTCACCGAGCTTTCGGAGATGAACACGACCCTGCATGACGCCGCCAAGCTCAAGGGGGACTTCCTGGCGAACATCAGCCACGAACTCCGCACCCCGCTCAACAGCATCATCGGTTTCGCCGAGCTTCTCATGGAGTTCGCCCGCGCCGACGCTTCCGTGCCCGAACCGCCCCCCTCGGCTGTCAAGCGGCTCCGCTATCTCGAGAACATCCACACCGCCGCCCGCACCCTCCTCGAGATGATCAACGAGCTTCTCGACATGGCCAAGCTCGAATCGGGCAAAATCGACCTGCACGTCGACAAGATGAACGTCCGCGACACCTGCGAGGGGCTGCTCGGACTCATCTGGCCTCAGGCCGAACGCAAAGGCATCGCGCTCAAGCTCGAAGCCGGCGAAGACCTGCCCGTCGTGCAGACCGACGTCAAAAAGTTTCAGCAGATCATCTTCAATCTCCTCAGCAACGCGGTGAAGTTCACCGACCCCCCCTCCAAGACCGGCCGACCCAGCGAGACCATCACCCTCCGCGCCGAGAAGCTCACCGGCGTCGCTCCCGGCGGTGAACAAGCCGAGCAGATCCGCGTCAGCGTCATTGACACCGGCCCGGGCATCCCGCCCGATGAGCACGAACGCATCTTCGAAAAGTTCTACCAGCTCGACGGCGGACACACCCGCGAACACTCTGGCACCGGCCTGGGCCTGGCCATCTGCAAGGAATTCGCCGCGATCCTGCAGGGCGAGATCCAAGTCGTCAGCGAGCCCGGGCGTGGCTCGATGTTCAGCCTCATCATCCCCGTCGCGATCGACGCGGAGGAAGCGGCCGTCCGCAAGCTCGAGGGCAAGTTCCGCGGCGCTCTCGCCGGCCGCCGCGTCTGGTGATCAGCGTTCTCGCCGGACCGCGCCGACGAAGTGCTTGACTCGCACCTCGTCAGGTTCGGGAGTCCGTTCGACGAACTCGACCGCGACGACGTCGATCCGCTTGGGACGGGCTTGCCAGCCGTTGGCGGCGACGACGGCATCCATCAGCCGGATGAGCTTGCGGGATTTGGACCGGGTGACGCTGGCTTCGGGCGCGACCGCGGCCGAGGCGCCCGCGGCGTGGGCCACTCGCCTGCGAGCTTTCACTTCGACGACCACGATCGTCCTTCCGTCGGGATCCTGCGCGAGAATGTCAATCTCGCCCCAGGCACCGTGCCCCTCGGCGTTGCCGCCAAACCTGAGGTTGACCCCGAGGATCGCGTATCCGCCGGCTTTCAGGAGCTTGGCGGCTTCACGTTCGCCGAGCGCTCCGAGCGAACGATCGGCCCACGGCGAAAGAGCCGCGATCACTCCTCTGAGCGTGCTCCAGAGTCCCACGGCCGGCTCCCGTTACTTCGCGCCGGCGTCCGCCGCGGCCAGACCGCCGCGGAGGACGGGCTCCAAGCAGCGTTCGCGGGCGAACTGCATGACGCGCAGGCCCATCGACTCGACATCGCTGAGGCTCGCGCGGCCCTGAAGCTTCAAGAGGTACTGCTGGATCGCCCGCTCCTGGCGCTGCGCGAAAAGCTCATTCTCGATGCCGAGCTGCGCGTCATAGAGCGAGACTTTCGGCTGATCGATCCGCTCGAACCTGATCCACGCTTTCGTCGATCCGTTGTCGATCGGGCCCGCCTGCGTGCCCGGCGCGAGGCCGACCGCCACCGCGTTCACGGGCTTGAAGTTCGTGAGCGTGGCCTGCGCGATGTCGCCGGCGAACTGCGACGAGAAAAGCCCGCCCTTGTCCCGATTGAAGAGATTGACGGATTTCTCCGCGACGGTCGCGAACTCCTCGCCCGCCGCGAGGGCATCCTGGATCGACTTGATCCCCTCCTCATCACTGCCGGAAACGACGATCATGCGGAGGTAGGCGGTGGGGTTGGGGTTGTAGCGTTCCTGATTCTGCTCGTACGCGAGTTTGATGTCGCGCCACGCCACCTGGATCTTGCGGTCGATCTGCTGGAAAAGCTGGAAGCGGATGAGCTCGGTCTGCTCACGCGTCCGCATGTACTCGTCGAGGCTCTTGCCGCCGGTCTGCTTGGCGATCTCCTCCTCGGTCATCGAAAGCATGCCCTGGTTGCGGCGGATTTCCTCATCGCGGAGACGCGAGATGTACCCGGACAAGCCCTCGCGCTGCGCTGGCTTGAGGCTTGAAAGCCCCTCGGCGCGGAAAATCTCGTCGCGGATGAACGCGACCAGCCGGCCGCCGACCTGCTCCTGAGCGTACTGCTCCCAAGCGGCGCGGACCGCGCGGGTGTCGCCCTTGGCGGCTTTGAGCATCTCGACGGCTTTGGCCCGGAGCGCGGCTTCCATCGGTTCGAGGAAATCCGAGGCGTAGAGAGCCCGGTTGTTGATGTCGCCGATCTTGGCGTCGATCAGGACCTGCTCGCCCACCGGTTGATCGCCGCCCGCGGTAGCGGCGGGTTGGACGCCTGATGGAGCGCTCGCTTGCGTCTCGACCTGCGGCGTGACGCTCGGGGATCCGACCTCGGCGCGGACCTCGCGGCTGGAAGCGACCGGTGCGGCTTGCGGCTGCGCGGGAGAGACGGGCTTGACCGGCGTCGGGGCGACTACCGGCTGCGGCGGCGGCGTTTCCTGGTTGCCGGGCGAACGGACGAAGTCGCCGGCGGTGAGCCTGGGCCCGCTTGGTCCGCTGCTCCCGCATCCGCCGAGCGTGCCGGCGGCGAAGATCAGAATGCAGACCGGTTTCAAAAGGCGTGAAGATTCCATACGTTCCCCGGACGCGGGCCTAGGATCGATTTGAATCCGTTTCAGGCCGCTTCAGAGGATACGTCCTCCCCGGCCCGCGCGGGTCAGGAGCTCACCATGTCCATCCCTCCGCCCCCGGGCGATGAACCCAAACTGATCATCGACTCCGACTGGAAAGCCCAAGCCCAAGCGGAAAAGGACCGCCTCGCGGCCGCCAACAAGCCCAAGCCCGCCGCGCCCGCGGCCGGTCCCGGTGCTGAGGCGACGGGCGAGACGATCGAGGACAAGCTCGGCTTCCAAGACCTCGTCAGCCTCTTCGCGACCCAAGCCCTCACCTATATGGGTGCCATTCCGGACCCAAGGAGCGGCAAGGGCATCGTCGCTCCCGAGTACGCCCGCCTTTATATTGACATGCTCGGCGTTCTGCGGGAGAAGACGAAAGGAAACCTGACCGAAGACGAACAAAAGCTGATCGACCAGACCCTCGGCGAGCTCCGAAGCGAGTTCGTCGAGCTGGTCAAAGCCGTCGAGCGGGCCGTCGCCGAGGGCAAGATCAAGCCGCAGCAGATGGGTGGGATGGGCGGCATCGGCGGCGGTGCCGGCGGGGTGGTTGTGCCTCCGGCGGGGGGCATGGGCGGGGGTATGGGTGGGGGAGCGGCGGGCGGAGGTTTCGGCGGCGGACAGATTTTCGGCAGCTGATGGAGCGACAACTCCGTCGGCGTGTCATCTGGGTGAAAGGACCACGCGTTGAGCGCCTCTTTTCTTGAACGGAATCACTTCCTCCTGCGGCGACTGCACTCCCTGACGGGCATCGTCCCCATCGGCGTCTTTCTGATCGCCCACCTGGTCACGAACTCGTCCCTCGCGTGGGGTGCTTTCGCCCTTCGCGGCGAGAAGCCCGGAATCGGCATCCAGGAGGGTGGAGCGTACTACTTCGACAAGGAAGTGAAGTGGATCAATGAGCAGGTGCCGCACCTGCTTCTGATCGAGGTCACGCTTTGGGCGGCGATCGCGTTCCACTCGATTCTGGGGTTCTATTACGCGACGACAGGCCGTGTGAACGTGCAGCGGTACGCGTACCAGGACAACTGGCGTTACACGCTTCAGCGGATCAGCGGGTACGTCGGCATCGTGTTCATCTTCTACCACGTGGCGACGCTCCGCTGGGGCTGGACGTTCATGATGCCGGGCGGCGTGGCGTGGGATCACAAGTACGCGGCCGCGACGCTGAACCATGCCCTGATGGGCGGCGGTTTGGGCTGGGACCTGGGCCTGGGTCTGCTTTACTTTGTCGGCGTGTCGATGCTGGTGTTCCACTTTGCCAACGGCGTGTGGACGGCGGCGATCACGTGGGGCCTGACGGTGAGCGCCAAGGCGCAGAAGCGGTGGGGCGTGGTGTGCTTTGGTCTGGGCGCGACGCTGATGGCGCTCGCGTGGATGTCGATCATCGGCGCGATGGCGTTGGACTCAGGCAAAGCGAAGGTCGCCGAAACCGGGGTCGTTCAACAGGCTCCGTGAGTCGTGCGGGCGGGGTTCGCGGACCTCGAAGTTGAATCGGCGGGGGCGGCGGGATCGAACCACAAAGAGCAAGCGGAATCGAGGCATTCATGGCACAGCAGCGCGTCATCGTCGTCGGGGGAGGGCTCGCCGGGCTCGCCGGATCGGTCCGGCTCGCCGAAGCGGGCATCGCCGTCGACCTTTTCTCGATCGTTCCGGTGAAGCGTTCGCACTCCGTGTGCGCCCAAGGCGGGATCAACGCGTGCAACGACGTGGCTCGCCAGCAGGGGTACTCGGAGTACGAACACTTCGACGAGACGATCTATGGCGGCGACTTCCTCGCGGATCAGCACCCGGTGCTCGAGATGGCCAACTGGGCTCCGAAGATCATCGATCTTCTGGACCGGATGGGCGTGCCCTTCAACCGGACGAGCGAGGGGTTCCGCGACCTGCGCCTTTTCGGCGGTTCGCTCTTTAAGCGGACGCACTTCGCGGGCGCGACCACGGGGCAGCAGCTTTTGTACGCTTTGGATGAGCAGACCCGCCGGTTCGAGAGCGAAGGCAAGGTCACCAAGTATGAAGCGTGGGAGTTCCTCCGGCCGGTCGTCGAGGACGGTCGCTGCGTGGGCATCGTCGCGCAGGACATGCGGACGATGCAGATCCGGGCGTTCCGCGCTGATGCGGTCGTGATGGCGACTGGCGGCTGCGGCTTGGTCTACGGCAAGAGCACCAACTCGATCATCTGCACCGGAGCCGCCGCGGCCCGCTGCTTCCAAGCCGGCGCGTGGTACGGCAACCCCGAGATGATCCAGGTCCACCCGACCGCTATTCCCGGAGCGGACAAACTCCGCCTGATGTCCGAATCGGCCCGCGGCGAGGGTGGCCGCGTGTGGGTCCCTCGCAAGAAGGGCGAAACCCGTCGTCCGAAGGACATCCCGGAAGCTGAGCGGTACTACTTCCTCGAGGAACGCTACCCCGCGTACGGCAACATCGTGCCGCGCGACATCGCGACCCGCGAGATCTTCAGCGTCTGCGTCGATGACGGCATGGGCGTCAACGGCGAGAACTCCGTCTACCTCGACCTCACGCATAAGCCCAAGGAATACCTGCAGAAGAAGCTCGAGGGCATCCTCGAGATCTACAGCAAGTTCGCCGGCGAGGATCCGTACACCAACCCGATGAAGATCTTCCCCGCCGTGCACTACAGCATGGGCGGCTTGTACACCACTTTCGCCAAGGGCCGGTACAACCCGACCGACGCACGCACCAAGCACAAGTCCGGCTCCGCCTCCCCGCTTGAGAACGCGGATGTCGGCCAGGGGATGGCTCTCGGCGAGTTCGCGAACGCGAGCACCAACATCCCAGGCCTGTACGCTTTCGGCGAGGTGAACTTCGCCTACCACGGAGCCAACCGCCTCGGCGCCAACGCGCTCCTCTCGTGCCTCTTCGACGGCCTCTTCTGCGGCGTCTCGGTCGCGAACTACATCAAGGACGGTCCGGCGAAGAAAGCTCCGTCCGAGTCGCTTGCCCCGGCCGCGTACGAGCAGGCTGTCCGCAGCGAGGAAGCCCGCTACAAGCAGCTCGTGGACACTTCCGGCCGCGCCGGCGACGCTTCGACAAATCCATACGTCATCCACAAGGAACTCGGCGACGAGATGACGACCGCGTGTACCGTCGTCAAGAGCGAAGCCCGCCTCAAGCAGTGCTTGAACAAGCTCGCTGAACTGAAGGATCGCTTCAGGCGCGTCTCCGTTCAGGACTCGGCCGCGTGGACGAACCAGACCGTCGGATACACCCGCTCGGTCGGCGACATGCTCATCGTCGCCGAAGCGATCGCGAAGGGGTCGCTGGAGCGGAGGGAAAGCCGCGGCGCCCACTACCGCACCGACTACACCGAGCGCGACGATGCCAACTTCATGAAGACCACGCTCGCCAAGTACGACGCGGCTTCCGACAGCGTTTCGATCTCGTTTGCTTCCATCGACGCGAGCCTCATCAAGCCGACGGCCCGCACGTACGGCAAGACCGAAAGCAAGAAGGACGGACCCGCTCCGGTTGCAAGCTCTCCCGCTCCCGCCCACGTTTGAGAAAGACGAGAACCCGCCATGCTTACCTTCTCGCCCGCATCCACCAACGCCGCCGACCTCGCCGCTGCCCGTCGCGCCTCCGCCAAGCCCGGCCGGACGATCCGCGTCAAGGTCAAACGCTGCGACGGTCCCGGCAAAGACTCGCGATGGGAGACCTTCAGCGTGAAGGTCGACCGCGGAGCCAACGTGATCTCCGTGCTTCAGCAGATCGCGGCGAGCCCGGTCACGGTCGAAGGGACCAAGACCACGCCCGTGGTCTGGGACTCGGGATGTCTCGAAGAGGTGTGCGGCGCGTGCACCATGGTCATCAACGGCAAGGTCCGCCAGAGCTGCTCCTGCCTCATGGACGACTACGCGCCGGGCGACGGGGATGAAATCTCGCTGGAACCCATGAGCAAGTTCCCCGTCATCCGAGATCTGTGGGTGGACCGCTCCCGGATGTTCAACGCGCTGACGCGTGTGAAAGCCTGGGTGCCCATCGACGGGACGTACTACCTCGGCGCCGGCCCGCGCGAGAAGCCCAAGAACCAGGAGACGCGGTACAAGCTCTCCGAGTGCATGACCTGCGGCTGCTGCCTCGAAGCCTGCCCCCAGTACAACGTCGAACCCGACCCGGCCAAGTGGGACTCTTCCTTTATTGGTGCGCAGGCGATCAGCCAGGCCCGCCTGTTCAACATGCACGAGACGGGTTCCCAGCTGAAATCCGAACGCCTGGAAGCCCTCATGGGCCCCGGCGGCGTCGACGACTGCGGAAACGCCCAGAACTGCGTCAAGGTGTGCCCCAAGCACATCCCGCTGACGGAATCGATCGGATCCATGGGCCGTGCGGCCACGGTGCACGCGATCGCGTCTTGGTTCCGTTCGTAACCACTTCAGGCAAGCATTCTTGAGACGTGGCGGCACCGGGAAGATTCCTCTTCTCGGTAGTGGGTGGCTTACATCCAAGACAGGCATACTGCGGCACTCAGATCCCCTAAAATGGCGATCTTTGCGCGGCTCTTGCGCGAAAATAAATTGCGTCAACTTGGAAAATTACCTTGCAGAACCTGAGATTTGTGATACACTGACCTCATCAGCGTTGGGTCCGGAGGAGGACTCAGCGGACTGGAGAGATTCGTAAGGGAGCAAGACATGACGAAGATTTGTGGTATTCTCGCGGTTGTTGGTATGGCTGCTGGCGCGAACGCTGAGACCAGCATTAGCGTGCTCGTTTCGAACGACGGTGGCGCGACCTGGTCCAGCTCGGTCAACGCCATCCCCGGCAGCGTCGTCAAGTGCGCGATCTTTGTCGCGACCAACGACGGCTACGGCTTCGGTGGTGCGAGCATCACGGCCCTCACGGCCACCGGCACCGCTGGTGACACGGCTGCCTTCGCCGCTGGCACGTCCACCGGCCGCGTCGCTCCGTTCAACTTCGGCGCCGTGACCAACGCGATCTTCGCGACGGCCAACGGTTTCCGGATTGACGCCGCTTCCGACGCTGGCAACTCGAACACGGCCGCTGGCATGGTGTTCTCGCAGCGCGACCCCAGCTCCGCTGGCGCCGGCTACGCTGACGCTTCCCAGGCCCGTCTGGCCTTCGCCTTCGACGTGACGGTTGGTGCGGGCTTCAACCGCTCCATCGGCCTCGCCCTCGGCGACCTCGTCCGTGGCGTGTCCACGATCCACACGTCCTCCAGCGCGACCCGCGGCACGCAGGTTCAGGGCACGATCCTGAACGGCGCCTCGATCAACGTCGTCCCCACCCCGGCCACCCTCGCCCTCGTCGGGCTCGGCGGTCTGGTTGCCGGCCGCCGCCGCCGCTAAGTTGAATCACTGAGAGGCCTCACAAGAGGTTTCCGGTGTCAGCATCAAGGGGCTCCCTCACACCCCCCTGTCTGCTGAGTTCTCGAGACTCGCACGACCCCGCTTCATCGCGGGGTCGTGTCTTTTTTGTCCCGTTTGCGCCACGAAGCGCCTCTTCGCCGGCGAAGGTCGCCCCATTTCCCGAGCGGGCGATCCCCTCTGCGTCGCAAGCGGGAGCGGATCGCCGCCGAGTCCGGCTCGTCGCCGCGATCGAGTCGGAAGAGAGAGGTTCCTCAGGAGGCCTGTTGTGGGGACCGAGGGGCTTTCCGCTCGCCGCAAGGCGGCTGCCGTCGTCCAGACGGTTCGTGCAGACAATCGTCGAGACGTCCGTTCAGGTCGTCGGCTTGCCACCGCACCAGCGGGTCCACATGTCGCGCAGGGCGGCTTCGAACCGGCGGGCCAGTCCTCGGGCGTCGCAGAGCGGCGAACTCGACATGCGTTCACGGAGGCCGGAACGCGCCAGCTCGAGTCGGGCCGGGTCCTTGGCGAGGGCTTCGGCGAGCGCGACGTACTCCTCGGGCGACCGGGCGATGAGGCTTTCGAGGCCGACGTTGCTCAGGATCGAGACGCCCACGCGAGCCGCGTGGCAGGAACCGGCCACGGTGAGCACCGGGACGCCCATCCAGAGCGATTCGCACGTTGTCGTCGTTCCGTGGTAGGGGAACGTGTCGAGTGCGAGGTCCACGCGGTTGTAGAGAGCCAGGTGTTCCTGGTAGGTCTTGATGAACCCGCAGATTTCGACGCGGGAAGCGTCGATGCCCCGTTCGGCGAGACGGGAGAGGAAAGCTTGCCGCATGGACGGATGGTCGAGGCCCTGGCTTTTGACGATCAGGATCGAATCCGGCGTGCGGGTGAGAATCGCGGCCCAGGCGTCGAGGGTGGAGGGGTGCAGCTTGAACGCGTTGTTGAAGGAGCCGAAGACGAATGGGCCACCAGGTCGAGCGGTTCGCACGGGCGGGCTGTCCGCCGCGGGCTCGAACGCGAGGAAGGACCCATCGAGCCGGATGAGTCGCTCGGTCGCGAACGCATCCGCGACGCCGGGCGGGTCGGTCAGTGCGTCGACGACTCGGTAGTCGATGCTGTTGAGGCCGGTGGTGCAGGGGTACGCGAGGTAGGTGACCTGCACGGGGGCCGGCCGCAGATGGAAGACCGGAAGCCGGTTGTACGCGGTGTGCCCGCCGAGATCGAGGAGGATGTCGATGCGGTCGGCGAAGATCATCTGGGCGAGGGCGACGGGCGCGTGGTCGCCGACGTTTTTCCAGGCCGCGGCGCTGGCTTTGAGACGCGCGGTGACGGCGTCGGAAGTGGGGTTGAGGCTGTAGACGAAGGTCTCGATGCGCGAACGGTCCAATTCGCGGAGGAGGGGCTCGAAGAACGACATCACCGAACCGCGGCGGAGGTCTCCCGAGACGACACCGAGGCGGATGGGGCGGTTTGGATCGCGCGTCGCGGGGTAGGGGGGGATCTGCGGCGTGTGCACGCGTTCGAGCATGGTGCCGTACTCGCGGTGGACGGCGAGCAGTTCGGCCGGATCGCCCGAGAGGTAGTTCATCAGCATGCACAGGTTGCTGCGGCCGGCGACGAAGTCGGGGTTGGCGGCGATCGCTTTGCGGAGAACGTCGGCCGCTTCATCGAGCCTGCCGAAGTAGGTGAGGATCGAGGAGTGGTTGAGAGCGACTTCAGCGCTGGCGGGGTGGAGCTTTGAGAACTCGGCGGCTTGGGCGAGGGTTTCGTCGTAGCGTCCGGCGCGGAAGAGCGTTCCGATGAGGCACGCGGCAGCGCCGGCGTCGCTTGGCGCGAGCTTGACGGCTTTGCGGTAGACGGCCGAGCCTTCCTCGTACATTCCGGCGGCGGCGAGCGCACCAGCGGCGGAAACGAGGCGACGGGCGTCGCTTCCGGCGGAGTCGGCGGCCCGCTGGGCGAGGAACCGGGCCTGCACGGTGTTGGACAGGGCGAGCTGGACTCGCGAGCCGAGGACGTCGGATTCGAAGGTGTTTTTGCCGCCGCGGGTGGCCCGCTGCCACGCGGCGCTGGCGCCGGCGAAGTCGCCCGCGTCCAGCAACTGGCGGGCCTGATCGATCGGGCTTGCGGTGGGGTTCATGCGGGCGGATTCTAGAGCGGGCGCGGGAGGCCGTCGGCGGGTGCTTACTTCTTCTGGAGTTTGATTTTGACGTCGACGACCGCTCTTCCACGGCGGACCTCGACGGTCACGATCTCTCCGGGATCAAACCCGCTGAGGACGCGGACGAGTTCGGCCATGTCGCGGGTCGGTTTGCCGTTGATGGACCGGATGATGTCACCGACGCGGAGCTCACCCTCTTCGCCCTTGAGGATCTCGGGTCTGCGGCCGCGGTGGCCTGGGGGGACGGAAATCGCGAAGACGGCGACGCCGTCGCCGCCCTGGGCTTCGATCTGCACGCCCAGGCTTGCCATGCCGGAGAGAATCTCCTCCGGGACCTCGGGGAACGCGCGGATCCATGCTTTCCAGCGTTTGTTGAGTTCGGGAATGTCGGCGCCGAGCACGGCTTCGAAGCTCTTGAGTCCGGTGGGGTCCTTGTCGTAGTTCTCGGTGTAGTGCTTGTACCACTCGACGAGCTTGCCCTGCTGGTCAAGCCAGAGGAAGAGCGTTCGGGCGCACGCGTACTTGGCGAGGGGCTGCTCGCCCATGAACTTCTCGTGCGTGAGACCGGCGAGCGTGTCGATGGTGATCAGCGAGCCGCGGCGTTCCCGCCGCTTGGCGACATTGGTGCGCCATGAGCCGACCATCACGACCTTCTTGGAGCCGGGCTTGGCTTCGTCGGGCACAAGGTCGTAGTCCTCGACGACGGCGGCGAGGCCCTCCTGGATATAGATGGGGTGGATCTGTCCGCGGCGGCCCATGTCGCGCCAGTGGAGCACGTGGAAGAACTCATGGCGAAGCGAAGACCCTGAGTCCATCGAGATCAGCCGCTTCTCGTCGTGCGAGTACTGGCCGCCGATCATCGAGAACCCCGAGTTCGCGGCCGGGCCGTACTCAATCAGCGACCAGCGGAGAAAGCTCTCGCGCGTCGGCACGACGATTGACACCCACGCGTCCTCCGCGGAAGCCGCGTCGGTCATCAGGCCCTTGAAGATCCCGTTCTCGCACCATTCGGCGACGCGCTCGATCTCCTCGCGGACCTGCTTGGTCGTCGATTCCGACGATGCCGTGAGGTAGACGAGCCGGAGCGCCGGATCACGTCGCTCGTCGAGTTTCTGGTCGATCGTCTCGCGCAGTTCGGCGACGTCCCGCTCGATCCGCTTCTCGAGAAACTTCGGCCAGTTGTCGACGATCGCGCGAAAGCCAGGCTCTTGTCGGATGGAAGCCAGGTACGAATCGCGACGGATCTGACGGATGTCGGAAAATCCACGCTCGATCGCGCGGAGAAGCCATTCGACCGCCGCGTCCTTCTGGCCCTGAACGGCTTTCACGCACGCGAGGTTGTAGTAGGGGACGAAGCGTCCCTGCCCGAGTTCGACCTGCTTCTGGAGCAGAGCTTCGGCTTTCGGCCAATCGCGAGCGGCGATCGCGCGCATCGTGTCGTTGGCGAGAGCGACGGGGTCGGTGGTGCCTTCGGCGGGTTTGGCCGGCTTGGACGCGGGTGCCCTTTCCCCGGGCTGGCTCGGGGTGGGTTCCGAAGGTTTGTCTTTCGGCTGCGCCCGCGCGCCCGCCGCCACCGTCATCAGAAGGGCGAATGCGGCGCGGCGGGGGTTCATGCGGGGTTCCTCGAATCCGCCGGGAAGGGCGGGTGTGTTTCCGAGAGCACGATTCGCAGAGCTTGCGGAAAGGTTCGACACTCAGCTTCGAAGACCCGCGCGGCGAGGGTTTCCGGGGTGTCTCCAGGAAGCACAGGGCAGCGAGCTTGGAGCACGATGCGCCCGCGGTCGTATTCCCCATCGCACAGATGGACGGTGCATCCGGACTCGGTCTCGCCGGCCTTGAGGACGGCTTCGTGGACGAAGCGTCCGTACATGCCCGGCCCACCGAACTTGGGAAGCAGAGCGGGGTGGATGTTGATGACGCGTCCGGCGAAATCGGGGGGGATGTGCACCCGCCGGAGGTAACCGGCGAGGACGATCCAATCGGCGCGGTGGCGACGTGCGATCTGGTCGAGGCTTTCGGCGGGGATCTCACCCGGCACCACCTCGACGGGAAATCCGAGGTTGCGAGCGGCCTGGGCACCGGGGCATTCACGCGAGACGACGATGGCGGCGACCTCTGCCCGAAGCGAGCCCGCGCGGATCGAATCGACGATGTTGAGCATCGTTCGCCCGCCACCGGAGAGCATGATGAGGAGCCGCGCGGCTGTCGGCATGGGAATCTCGGCGGAAACTCTGCGAAGTCTTGGCGGAAGCTCAGGAAACGGCTTTGACCGCGGCTTCGGTCGACGGGGCGATCGTCATGACGCGATGCAGCTTGGTCATCTCGAAGACCTGCGTCAGGGTGTCGTCGAGGTTGCAGATGGCGAACTTTCCGCCCTTGTCCTTGCAGATCTTGTTGAGGGTGACGAAGAGCCCCAGTCCGGCGGAGGCGACCATGCGGACCTCGGAAAGGTCGAGAACGACCTTCCATCCGGCTTGGGGCGCGGCGGCTTCGATCTCGCCGCGGACAACAGGGGATTCGTATTCGCCGATCTTCTCTCGGTCGAGCCGACCGACAAGGGCGCCGCCGACGATGCTGGTGTTGACGAAGGAAGAGGAAGACATGGCGGGCGCGTGCTCCGAGGGGGGTCAAGCGGACGGCTTGCGGAATGGTACCGGCTTTCCGTCGGGGTCGACGGAGACGAGGATGATGGAAGCGGACGTGACCGGGACGACCTCGCCGGAGTCTGAGCGTTCGGCTTCGACCTCGATTCGGACGGTGACGCTTGTCGTACCTTCCCGGGTGGTTTCGGCGTAGAAGTTGACGACATCGCCGACGTAGACGGGCTGCTTGAACTCGACGCGGTCGACGGCGACGGTGACCCACTTGCGGGGCGTGTGCCGCTGGGCTTCGACGAACCCGGCCTGGTCGATGTAGCTGAGGATGACGCCGCCGAAAATGGTGCCGTAGTGGTTGGTGTCGCGGGGCATCATCACGACGCGGAGCGCGAGAAATCTGGCCATGGGTGGATGCTAGGACGACTATCCTTCACCAAAGGAGCGTTCCATGGGAAGCGACGGCGGATGCTGCGGCGGGAAAGGCAAGAGCGGGGGCGGTGGATGCTGCAAGACGGTGCAGTCGATTCCCGGCTTGGGCACGGTGCCGAGCGTGGAGTCGTTCTTTGCGATGGGCTTGCCCGAGCTGGTGGGCCGGTACCGCCGGGGGGTTGAGAACTTCGACCGCCGGGTTTTCGAGCTTTCGGAAGAACAGCTTGATCAGGCGTTCCTGCCCGACGTGGGCGTAGGCCGCTGGCCTGTGCGCGTGGTGCTCGGCCATATCGCCGATGCGGATCTGGTCGCGGTGCACCGGATGCGGCGGATTGTGGCCGAGGACAACCCGGTTTTCGCCGAGTGGGACGAGAACGCGTTCGTGGATCAGAATCTCTACGGCGTGGGCCAGGGGCTCGCCGGCGGCGGGGTGGTCGGAGCGTTCGTCGCGGCGATCCATGTGCTTCGCCAGTGGTCTGGGATGTGGATCGCGAGCCTCAGCGATGCGCAGCTGGCGCGGACCGGCATGCACCCCTCCCGCGGCCCTCAGAGCGTGCGCGACATCGCGGTCTACTACGCTTGGCACCTCGAGCATCATGCCGCGTTCGTCAACGCGAAGGTCGAGCGGTTCCTCGGGCCGCGCGAGCAAGCCGTTCAGGCCGCCGGCTCGTGCGGTTGCGGCAGTGGCTGCGGGTGCGGCTAAGCACCGACCAAAGCCCTATCGGCTGTGCGAGATTGTGGAACTCGGTTCGTTCTCAGCCGTCGAATCAGTGTCGGTGTCTCTACAGTGTGCCTGAAGCCCGATCGGGCTGATGACCTGGGTGGTCCAAATGCGTCTGGAGTTCACGATGATGAAGAAGAGTGTGCGGTGGTTGTCGGCGGGTGTGCTCTGGACCGCGGGCGTGGCGAGCGTCGCCGGGCTTGCGATGCCCGCGGCCGCCCAGCCCAAGCGGGACGAGGTTCTCACCGTCAACCCCGAGATCACGCGCCGCGGCGAGGGTTCGCGACGCCTCGAGATGACCAAGCTTGAACTCAAGCCGTTCGCGGCCGACGCGTTCGGCAAGCTCACCGACTGGACCAACGGCTCTGCTCTGGCCAACGCCGACTTCAAGGGCAAAGTCGTCCTCGTCGTTACCTATTCCTCGTGGTTCAAGCCCGCGGCGAAGGTCGTCGAGACCGCTCGCTCGCTCGCCGAGACCTACGCCAAGAAGGACCTCATCGTCGTCGCCGTGCACGACAAGGACGGCTGGGCCGAAGCCGAGAAGACCAAGAGCCCGGATGGCGCCAAGTTCCTCCTCGCCCACGACGCCAAGAACGAGTTCCGCAAGGGCCTCAGCGCCGGGCAGGATCCTGAGATCTACCTGATCGATCGCGCCGGCCAGCTTCGCTACGCGGGCATCTCCAGCGATGTGATGGAGACCGCCGTCAAGAAGCTCACCGACGAGAAAGCAGCCGACGCCGCGAAGATCAACGACATGATCGCGGCCGAGCGGGCCCGACTCGAAGCCGAAGCCCGCCGCACGACCGGCGCCGCCGACGTCATCGACATGACCCGCATCCCGGACCTTGGCTTTAACCAGCCTTCGGATTCCGCGTACGAAGCCGCGAAGTGGCCTCTCCCCCCGATGAGCGAGCAGGAAGAGAAGGACTACCGCAAGGACGGCAAACTGCCCGCGACGCGGACCGTCTCCCTTCCCACCGAAGGTTGGATCGGCAAGGTGCCCAACCTCCGCGGACGAATCACCGTCGTGATTTTCTTCCATCCCGACGCGATCGGCACGCGGTTCAACACCCTGGTCGACTCCCTCAGCCAGGAGCAGGCCCGCACGCGCGACGTGGTGTACACCATGGCGGTCATCAATCCGTCGATCCTCGCGCAGAACTCCGGCAACAGCAACTCGGAGAAGAAGTACGAGACGGATCCCGAGAAGGTCACCGCCCGCCTCGAGAACTACCGCAAGGAGCGGAAGGTTGAATTCCCCTTCTTCCTCGACATGGACAACCTGTTCTTCGACTCGGCCAAGCCCGAGCACCAGACCGAATGGCCGACGGGCGCCATGGCGGTCATCAGCACCGACGGCGTGATGCGCTGGTTCGGCGAGATCGCCGCGTACCAGTCCTTCGGCCTCAAGTCCCTCAACACCTGCATCCTCGTGGATCCGGCGGTGATCGCCCGCCGTGACGCCGAAGCCAAGTGGCTTGCGGCCAACAAGGACAAGTCCGCGCCCGCCAAGAAATGACCCAAGGTCGCGACGCGAACACGAACATCGAGAAGGGGAGCCCCGACGCGGGCTCCCCTTTCTTTCATGTCGTGCTTCACGAGCCGGAGATCCCCAACAACACCGGGAACATCGGCCGCACCTGCGTCGCGGCCGGGTGCTCACTTGATCTGATCAAGCCGCTTGGCTTTGACGTGTCGGAGAAAGCCTGCCGCCGCGCGGGGCTGGATTACTGGCCGCGGCTTGGCGTTCGCGAGCACGAAAGCTGGGACGCGTACATCGCGACCCGGCGGCCCAAGCGGCTTTGGCTTTTGACCACCAAAACCACGCGATCGGTCTTCGACGCCAAGTTCGAGCGTGGCGATGCGCTCGTCTTCGGGAAGGAGACCCGCGGCCTGCCGGATGAGATTTTGCGGGCTTATCCGGACAATACCTTAACGCTTCCGATGATCGAGGGGGAGCGTTCGCTCAATCTGGCGACGGCGGTTTGCGCCACTGTGTACGAGGGGCTGCGACAGTTGTTCGTTTCGCGTTCGGTTTTTCTGAATGAACGTGGGCGGATCGTCCCGCCGTCGTGTTAAGGCTCAGTTCTTGCGAGATTCAAGAACAGCCCGGGTCGTGCGCACGTAGATAAAGAAGTCAAACGGTCTTCTCCTCTCTCCTCCAGTGTGCCGCCCGGCCGAGCCGGGCGGCACACGGTTTTTGGACGGATCGTCGGAGCGTGCGGTGCGGCCGGGGCCGAGATACCATCGCGGCATGACGCGTGCAATCGGGCGGATCTGCGGTGGGGTGCTGGCGGCGTGTGCGCTCGTGGCGACCGGGTGCGGCGAGCCGCTTTTGGCCGAAAGTGAGCCGCGCAGCCAGTACGACCGCTACGACGCGCTGCGCGGGCAGCGTCCTCCGGCGTACGTTACGGATGAGTTCGGTATCGATAAGCCGAACCTGCGGGGCCGGCTGCTTCGCCGAGACTGATACCGACCGACCTTGTGTTCGGCGGGTACGGCGAACACAGCCTGTTGTGTGGAAGTTTCCCGTGTCGAGGTGCGTCAAATAATCACGCACAAACTTTGGTGAACTCTGAACTTTTTGAGTTCATTTCGTCGATGCACTGGAAGTTCGAGTCTTTCTTTGCGAGAATCAGATCGTGGCAACCAAACGAGCCCCATCCCGTCGTGCGAAATCCTCTGGCAAGGGCCAGGGCGGGATCTCCGCGCGGGCTCGGGTGATCTGGGTGGCCTTGGTCGCGTCGATGACGACCGTCGGCGGCGTGCTTTACGCTCTGGATCCCTCCGCGAAGTCGAGCGAGGCGCAGGCCCTGATGGCCAAGAGCCGCACGAGCGGCACTTCGATCACCAAAGCTCAGACCGGCCGCTGGTCGCGGATCGTGCTGGTGGACACGGGTTCTCCGTTCGCCGATGCGGGAACGCTTCGCGAGCAGGGTGCCGCGCTCGGTGTGGCGGAGGGTGTGGGATACCACTTCGTGATCGGCAACGGTCGCGGCTTGGACGATGGCAAGTCTTACGAGTGCAACTTCTGGCGTGATCAGCGGGCGGGGTCCGAGCTTTACGCTCCGGGCCTGATCGATGATCGCACGATCGTGGTCGCGTTGGTGGGCAACAGCCGCCGGGATCGCCTGACCGAGAGCCAGTTCGAGCGGACACGTGTGATGGTCGCGGACCTCATGCGTCAGCACGGCATCAGCTTTGATCGCGTAGATTTCTCCAAGCTCGGCCCCGGTTTCGGAGCTGCGGCGTTCCGCGAAGCTTTCGGCGGATAACTTTCATGCAACCGTTCCTCACCGCCCGGCCGAATGGTCGGGCGGTGGTCGTTTTGGGGTGCCCATGCCCGGAGTTGAGCCGTCGGGGTGAACAGTCGATACCGGGACAGGCATGACGAGGGACGGGGGCCGCGCTAGTGTTAGGGCCTATCCCGGAGGCCCCCCTCCGGGGGATCGGCGGGGTTTCTTCCTGCCGGCGAGTTTTTTGAAGCGCAAGCGACGGGGAAACATCTGTCTTGATCGGCGGGCGGTCGGGAGGTCGGTTAACACGGTCGGAGACGGTCGGGAAAGTCTGTGGCATGACGCGAGTGATGACGGAGCACAAAAAGGGGGACACGGTCGAGGGTTTCAGGATCCTCGGCGAATTGGGCCGTGGGGCGGCCTCGATTATCTACTTGGCCAAGGACACCAAGACCGACCACATCTGGGCTCTCAAACACGTCGCCAAGCTCGAGCCCAAGGACCAGCGGTTCCTGGATCAGGCCGAAGCCGAAGCGGACATCAACCGCCAGCTCGCGCACCCCAAGATCCGCAAGATCGACCGCGTGGTTCGCAAGCGGGCTGGCCTGCTGAGCGGCGTCACCGATCTGTACATCGTCATGGAGCTGGTCGACGGAGAAGCCCTCGACCGCCGGCCGCCGCGCACCTTCGAGGAAGCCGTCAGCATCTTCGAACAGACCGCCGACGCCCTCGCGTACATGCACGAACGCGGGTTCGTCCACGCGGACATGAAGCCCAACAACATCGTCGTCACCTCCGACGGCGAGGTGAAGATCATCGACCTGGGCCAGAGCTGCAAAGTCGGCACGGTCAAGGAACGCATCCAGGGCACGCCCGACTACATCGCGCCCGAGCAGGTGCACTGCCGCCCGATCACGGGCAAGACCGACATCTACAACCTCGGCGCGACCATGTACTTCATGCTCACGCGGACGAAGGTGCCCACCGCCCTCGCCGGCGGGGATTCGCTCGTCAGCAGGCTTGATGATAACCTGATCGAGAAGCCCAAGCCGGCGATCTCGCTCAACCAGCGGATCCACCCCAAGCTCAACGAGATCATCATGCAGTGCGTCGAGGTGGACTCGGAGAAGCGGCCGGAATCGATGCGGTTCGTCGCCGACCGGCTCCAGCTCATCCTGGGCATCCTCCGCGCCAAGCGCGAGGGCACCGGCGGGTTCAACCCGATGGACAGCGCTCCGGACGCGTAAGCGTCAGAGAGGACCGGGCGCCGCGAGATGGATCTGGCCGCTCTTCAACTCGGCAATGCGGGGACCGTCATCGACCTGATGATGGCGGGAGCGGAAGCCAATCGTGGGGCTTCGTGCCGCCGCGGCTCGATCGACGTGATCGAAGCTCCCGGCATGCTTCTGGCGACGGGCGATCTGCACGACAACCCGATGCACATGGCCAAGCTGGTCCGCGACGCCGGGATGGATGGACTGTCGGCGGCGCAGGCCGGACCGCATCTGACGCTTCACGAGATCATCCACCCGCCGCGGATGGTGAACGGGATGGATTTTTCGTTCCGGGCGCTGGCGCGGGTGGCGGCGCTCAAAGCCGAGTTTCCCGAGCGGGTGCACGTGCTTCTGGGCAATCACGAGCTTGCGCAGGTGCTTGGCACGGCGATCTTGAAGGACGGCGTGCGCGTGGTGGATGCGTTCAACGCCGGGCTTGAGTACGCGTACGCGGATGACGCTCCGAAGGTGGCGGAAGCGATCAAGGCTTTCGTGATGTCGATGCCGATTGCGATGCGGGTGGAGTGCCTGGGGCCGGACGGACGTCCGGGCGGGCGGCACCTGCTCTGCTCGCACAGCTTGCCCAGCCCGGGGCAGATGGCGCGGTTTGATCCGACGATCCTGTCGCGGGATCTTGAGCCCCGCGACTACGAGCCGCTGGTGGGCAGCGCGTACAACATGGTCTGGGGCCGGTCGCACGACGCCGAGCTGCTCGAGGACCTGGTCGAGCGGTGGGGGATCAACCTCTTCCTGATCGGGCATGAGCACGCGGAGTCGGGCGTGCGGATCGTGCCGCCCAACGCGGTGATTCTCAACAGCGACCATGATCGCGGGGTGTACCTGCCGGTGGATCTGTCGTCGCCGCCGCGCGTGGAAGAGATTCCCGGGCTGGTCGTGCCGCTCGGCGGAGGGTGAGAATCACCGGGCTGGCTTGGCGAGCGGGGGCAGGCTTTTCTCGGGGCCGTGGTAGATCGAGAATTCGCTGATGGTGGGGCAGGCGAGCGCGGCGTCGATGCGGAGCCTGACACGCGAGGCTTTGGTCTCGGGGAGACGAAGAATCCGCTGGGGCCCGATGGTCGTGCCGCTAGCGACGGGCTTCCACGCGCCGCCGGACCATGCTTCGACGGTGAAGCGTTCGACGCGCTGGCCGAGGTGGATGTGCTCGCGGAGCTTGACGACGTTGAAGGTGGTTTCGGCGCCGAGTTCGATCACGGTCTCGGCGGTCGTCGTGGCGTCGTCGGTGGCCCAGTACGTCGCCGGGTCGCCGTCGGTGAGCATGGCGGGGGAGAACTTGGCGTCGTTGCCTCGGGCGGGGCCGGAGGCTTGGCGGCCCTTCGCGAGGTCGGTCTTGAAGATGGCGTCGAGCGCGGCTCGCATCTCGCGGAGTGAAGCCACATCGCGTTCGTGGAAGATCCCTCGGGTGTCGGGTGGGATGTTGAGAAGCAGGTTGGCTCCGCGGCCGACGGAGCGGAAGTAGATGTCGACGAGATCGGCACCGGATTTGACCTTGGCGTTCTCGTTCTCGTGGTAGAACCAGCCCGGGCGGATCGAGACGTCGACCTCGACGCCGACCCAGTGCGAGCCGTTCTTGTCACCCTTGGCGAGGTGGTCGTGCGAGACGCCCGGGTACATGCCCGAGAGGTTGATGGTCTGCCAGCTTTCTTCGTCGGAGTAGCCGGATTCGTTGCCGACCCAGCGGCAGCCTGGGCCAGCATCGGAGAAGATGATGATGGAGGGATCCTGGGCGAGGATGCCGGCGTTGGTGGTGGGCCAGTCGTAGTAGCTGACGCGGTCGATCTTCCTGGTTTCGCGGGCTCCGCCGTAGTAGCCGTCGCCGCCGTTGGCTCCGTCCTGCCAGATTTCAAAGAGCGGGCCGTAGGTGGTAATGAGCTCTTTCCACTGGTCGCGGTAGTAGGAGACGTACGCCGGCTTGCCGTAGTCGGCATGGTTGCGGTCCCAAGGGGAGAGGTACAAGCCGACCTTGAGGTTTTGCGCGCGGCAGGCGTCGGCGAACTCGCGGACGACGTCGCCCTTGCCGTCCTTGTAGGGAGAGGCTTTCACCGAATGGGAGGTGAAGGCGCTGGGCCAGAGGCAGAACCCGTCGTGGTGCTTGGCTGTGAGGATCAGGCCCTTCATGCCGGCGTCTTTGGCGACTCTGGCCCACTGTGTGGTGTCGAGCGCGGTGGGCGCGAAGATGCTCGGGGACTCGTCGCCGAAGCCCCATTCCTTGCCGGTGAAGGTGTTGGTGGTGAAGTGGACGAAGCCGTAGAACTCAAGGTCGTGCCAGGCGACCTGCGCGGGTGTGGGGCAGGCGCCGAAGGGCTTGGGTGGATCGGCGGAGAGAGCGGCGATGGCGAAGAGGGCGCTGAGCATGCCCGCAGGATACAGGACCGGAGGCGAAACCGCGGGCTTGGTGCGCGGCTATTTCTCTGGGAGCCCAACCATGCGGCGGATCGTGGCGGGGGATTCGGGCTGGCTGGTGCGAGCGGCGAGGAGCACCGCTTGGGCCATGGAGAGGACGGCCGGGAGGTCGGTGGGTGCTTCGGCGGGCGCGGCGGGGTCGAGGAAGCGTGCGAGGGCTTCGCTGAGGGTGCGGAAGGCGGTCCAGGTCGGGCCTTCGGAGGCTTGGGAAGAGAGGTCGACGACCGCGCCGGATTCGTCGCGCCATTCAAAGCCCGCGTCGGTGAGGGTGAGGCGTCCTGGGGCGGCGAGGATGGTCGATGAGCGACGCCAGGAGGCGGCGCGGTTGGAGGCGAAGACGCTTGCGGTGCGGCCGCTTGCGAAGCGGAGCGTGGCGGAGATCGTTCCTGAGAGGGCGATGAGGCCGTCGGGCGGGGCGGCGGGAGCGCCGGGGGCGGGCGTGAACGAAGCGGTGATCGTCTCGGCTTCCCCCATGATCGCGTGGAGGGAGTCGAGGGCGTCAAAGAGCCGAGCGCCGAGAGAGCCTTCGTGCGGGCCGCAGAGGCTCTCGAACATGGCAGCGTGGGGGGAGGTGAAGCGTTCGAGGATCTCGGCGGCGTCGCGGGCGGCGCGGGAATGTCGGAGGAGGCCGAGGATGCTTCGTGCGGTGTGCGGCTGGGCGGCGTCGACCCAGCCGCCGCTGGTGAGGGCGAGCGCAGAGTGGGGGATGGGCTCGAGGGAGGCGATTTTGGCGCCTTTGGCGGAGGCTTGGGCGAGGGTTCGGGCGTCGAGTGCGGGCTCTTCCGCAAGGTCGGCGAGGAGGATGCAGTTGACGGCGCCGTCGGGGTCGACGACGAGTCGGCGGAGGTCGTCCTCGGGCGCGGCGCGGAGTTCGGAAGCGACGCGGCGGGTGTCGGGGGAGTGGGGGGAGCCGGCTTGCGAGACGGTGAGGCCGCACGCGGTGACGACCTCTCGGACGAGCGCGACGCGCTCGGCGGAGGTCCAGACGGCGACGGTGCGTGGGTTGTCGCGGGGGGGTTCGCGTTGGGTTTCGGGCCGGGCGTTCTCGGGCATCGCGGATGGTATCGGCGTAGAATCGGTGGACAGGAGCGGCAAGGTGGCCGCGGCGGGCCGCGAGGTCCGACGAGGAAAGTCCGAGCACGGCAGGACACGGTGGTGGGTAACGCCCACCCGGCGATGAAGGTGGCTCCAAATCGGGGCCTCAGGGAAGCGCCGAGGGACAGTGCAACAGAAAGCAAACCGCCGATGGCTCTGCTTCGCGAGAAGCGGGGATCAGGCAAGGGTGAAAGGGTGCGGTAAGAGCGCACCGCCTTCCCGGTGACGGGAGGGGCACGGCAAACCCCACCGCGTGCAAGGTCACGCAGCCCCGCGGCGTTTCGGCGCCGCACAGCCGGTTCGGCTGACGGGGCGGGTAGACTGCTTGAGCCGTGCGGCGACGCACGGCCTAGAGAAATGGCCACCGCTCCCGGCAGGCCAGGCCCGAGCCCCCGTCAAAGACGGGCTTGGAACCGCCGGGGTGGCACAGAACTCGGCTTACTCGCCGCTCCATCCATGACGCGGGCTCCGGCGACCCCGGAGCCCGCGGCCATTTTGTCCGGAGCGCGTTCCAGCGCGGGATCTCACGGGTCGCGCGGGAGCGGGGTCAACTACACTGGGCGGGTCGGGCCCGTGGCGGAACGGCAGACGCAGCGGACTTAAAATCCGCGGCCCTTCGCGGGGCATGTGGGTTCGATTCCCACCGGGCCCAGTTTCAGCGATGGCGAGCGTTACAGACGCTTGATCGAGTGAGTCGATCGTGCGGGGATCGTTGCGCGCGGGACGGGAAAATCCTGTAGGCTGGGAGACGAAATCGGCATCCCCGGGCGTCGGCGCGCGACGGACGGGGCCGAGGCACACGATCCCACGAGGAGTTTCATGAACAGGTCCACCACGCGTCGCGAGTTTCTGACGGACACCACGGGGTTTGCGGCTGCCTCGATTCTCGCGACGCACGGGTTTGCGGGGCTCGCGGGTGCGAATGTGCTCGGCGGCGTTCACCGCTCCGGCGATGAGACCATCCAGGTCGCTCTTGTCGGGTGTGGCTCCCGTGGCGGCGGCGCGGCGAACAACGCTCTGTCGGTTCCTCGCGGTCCGATGAAGCTTGTTGCGATGGCCGACGCGTTCAAGGATCGTCTCAAAGCCTGCCACGAGGGCCTTTCCGAATCGCACGATTCGACGACGATGGACGTGCCGGAAGAAAGGCGTTTCGCGGGGTTCGACGGGTACAAGAAAGCGATGGATTGCCTCAAGCCGGGCGATGTGGTGATCATGGCGACGCCGCCGGCGTTCCGCTGGGTGCACTTCAAGTACGCGATCGAGAAGGGCTTGAACGTGTTCATGGAGAAGCCGCTCTGCGTCGACGGCCCGACGGGCAAGCGGATGCTCGACCTCGCGGAGCAGGCGGAGAAGAAGGGGTTGCGTGTGGCGGTCGGGCTGATGTCGCGGCACAGCCGGCCGATGCAGCAGCTTGTCGCTCGCGTCCGCGACGGCGAGATCGGCGAGATCATCTCGCAGCACGGGTACCGGATGCAGGGCGAGATCGCGACCTTCCGCTCGGGGCCCAAGCCCGCAGGGATCAGCGATCTTGAGTATCAGCTCCGCCGGTTCCACGGGTACTTCTGGGCGAGCGGCGGCGGGTACAACGATTTCTTCATCCACATCATCGATCAGCTCTGCTGGATGAAGGATGCTCTGCCCGTCAAAGCCGTGGGGTACGGCGGGCGGCACTACAAAGCCAAGAAGAACGGGGAACTGAACGTCGACCAGAACTTTGACTCCTACGGCGTCGAGTACACCTACGCCGACGGGACCAAGCAGATGTTCAACGGCCGGAACATCGACGGATGCCAGGAGATCTTCTCGAGCCACATGCTCGGGACCAAGGGCGCGGCGATCGTTTCGAGCAACAGCGACTGCGGGGCGCCGTCGGTCATCTTCAACAACCGCACGATGAGCAAGGACAGCATCACCGCGAGCTTCAAGGAAGAGGGAAGCCCGTACCAGAACGAATGGGACGATTTCATCGCCGCCATCCGCGACGGGAAGCCCTACAACGAGGCGAAGTACGGCATCGAAGCCACGCTCGTGTGCTGCATGGGCCGCATGGCCGCCCACACCGGCCGTGAAGTCTCGTACAAAGCCATGCTTGAGTGCAAGCACGAGTTCGCGCCGAACGTCGACCAACTGACGCTTGATTCGCCCTCGCCGCTCCCGTCGGACGCTCAGGGCCGGTACCCGGTGCCTCAGCCGGGCATCCTGGTCGACCGCGAGTACTAGAGCGAGCCGTCTCCTGAGAAGGCGGATATCGCGGCGGCGTTCCCGACGGCGAGGCAACATCAGGCGGGGCCAGTCGGTAGGCTTGCGGCATGGTGATGGCGCGTCCTCAAAGTTCGCGGCGGCGGTGGACGCTCGCGCTGATGGCGGGCGTGGTGTGCACCGTCGTGTTGACGTACGGGCCGCTTGTGGTGGCGTGGAGCAAGCCGGAGTGGATGGGCGTGCCCGTCCGGCGGGTGTTTTCGCACGCGGGGCGCGACTTTGACACGGCGATCAGCTCCGGCCGGTTCGCGTGGCTTGGGTATGAACGCGTCGCGGCGACTCCGTATCGGTCGGTGTACGCGATGGCGACCGTTTCGACCGCCCGGTGGGACGTCGCGCTTGCCGAGCGGGTCACCGAGGCGGATGTGGAGCTTCTGGGGCCTTTGGGGGAGAGCACGATGGGGCGGACCGGGCTTGAGTTCCATCGGCACCGGGCCGGCTTTCCGTTGTCGGCGGTGGAGTCGAGCGTGTGCCTGACGTTCGGCGACACCCCGGGTTATGAACGGCTGGTCGGGGGTATTCGGCTGGAGTCCAACACGTTCCCGTACCTGTGGCTTGTGCCGTGGGGTGTGAACCCGGCAGGCCTGGCGGGGAACCTTGCGATCTGGACGCTGCTTTGGGGAGCGGCTCCGGCGGTGCACGCGTGGCGATACCGCAAGCGGCGGAGCGCGGGGCAGTGCTTAGCGTGCGGGTATGACCGGCGGGGTGCGCCTCCCGGGCCGTGCCCGGAGTGCGGAACGCCGTCACCGGCGAGCGGCGGCCCGAGCGGCGGCGGTGTCTCCGCTTTGGGATGAACAGCGTGCGAACGTTTCTGACTTTTTCCGCGTTCGTGACCTCGTCCGCACTCTCGCTCGCTCTTCAGCAACCGGACTCGAAGGCGGTCACGAAGTCGAGGTAGTCAAAGAAGTCCTCGAATCCGTCGACGTTGACGTCGGCCGACTGGTCCGGGCCGCATTCGCCGCTTCCAAAGCACGCGACGAACCCGTCGTAGTCGAAGAAATCGATGAACCCGTCGCAGTTGAAGTCGGCAGCGCAGATCGCGAGGGAAGCCGGCTCGGAGGAGACCGCTCCACAGTCGTTCTCCACGCGGCAGCGGAACGCGCGATACGAGCTCGAAGCAGCCATGTTGGGATTCAGTTCGATCGTCAGAGACAACGTGGCCGACCCGGCCAGATGTCCCAGCAGCGTGCCCCGGTCGGAGCGAAGCTCTCCGTCCGAAAGCGGAACCCAGGAACCGTCCGCGAGCTGAGCTTCCCAGCGCACCGTGTCGGGGCTTCCCTCGGCGACCTCGACCGAGAAGGTCGTCCGGCCGTTGAGGCAGAGACGCGCCGAGTCCGCTTGGCGGCCGATGCGAAGCGGGCGTGGTTCGTGCAGGCGAGCGAAGAAGCGAGAGACGTGTTCGCCCGCTCGCTCGAAGTAGCCGCCGACGAGAAGATCGCCGTCCGGAGCCGAGAGCGCACAGACGATGTCGGAATCGATCCCATCCGAGATCGGGACCCACTCCGATCCGGTCCAGCGGATTATCTGCACGCGAGAGCCATCCGCGAGCCGGATCGGACCGAACGCGAGCAGCGTGCCGTCGGGCCTCGCGTGCAACTTGAGCTGCTGCGGACCGGCGATGCGTCCTCCAAGCCGGCGCCAGACCCCGTTCTCAAGCAGCGCAACCTCGCTGAAAAAGCCCTCGGGATCGGGCCCGAAAGGGAAGCAAACCGCGACGCGGCCGTCGGGCAGAATCGCGACGCTGTCCACGGTGCCGCGCTCGGAGAACTGAAGGCTCTGCCAGCGGGCGCCGTCCCATCGGGCGAGCCCGTTCACCGGCGTGCCGCCCGCGAGGGAGAAAAATCCTCCCGCGTAGAGATCGCCGGACGGTCCGCGCACAAGGCTTGACACCGGAGCGTTCATCCCCGAGCCCAGAGTCGTCCAGGAATCACCCGTCCAACGCACGACGTGGTCGCCCCGCACGCCTCCGGGGGGCGTGTACTCACCGGACGCGAAGAACTCGCCGGCTTCCCCGGCGACAAGGTCCGCTCGCGGGAAGATCGGGGCTTGGGGAAACCGAACCCACTCCTGCCCGTCGAATCGGACGACTCCGGTGAGGAACTGGTCACCCGGGAACGCGAAGCTGCCGTTGGCGACCAGTTCTCCAGTCGGCAGAACAAGCACGGACCGGATCGCGGGATTGGCTCCGTTGGGGAAGTCCTGCCCCAGCCGGGTCCACTGTTCTCCGTCCTTGACCATGAACCGCGTGCCCGTGGTGCCTAGCGCCAGGTCACAGCCCACGATGACGCGATCGTCGGGAAGCACCGCGATTGCGGAGACATATCCCGAGACGCCGGTGCCAAGGGGAAGCCACTCGGCTCCGTTCCAATGACCGATGTTCGCCGCGATGGTCGTCGCCACCTCGCGGAAGGCTCCTCCCATCACGAATCCGCCGCCCGGCAGACCCGTCAAGCAGAACGGGCTTCCTCTGACACCGCCGCCCACGGGCTGCCATTCGCCGTCACGCCACCGACCGACCCCATACGGCGGCGCGCCATTGGCCGCGCCCTGGAAGTCGCCTGCGGCGATGAATTCCGTCTCGCCCAGTACCAGCAGGGCGCGGGGCGATTGCGCCAACCCGCCGGACAGAACCTCCCACGTCTGGCCGTTGAGCTTGAAGATGCCGCCCTCGGACGCGCCGACGTTGGAAGCGGCGAGAACCGCTCCCGAGGGAGTCCGCTCCACATCGAAGACCTCGCGGACGAGGCCGCCGCCGATCGAAACCCATGCCGAGCCCGTCCATCGCGCGATGTTCGCGGTGTTGGCGACGCGATCGGCTCGCTGGAAACGCCCGGCCACCACAAGCGAACCATCTTGCAGCTCGGTGATGGCGTTGACCGGCCCGGCGACGCCCCCGTCCCCGACCCGGGACCAGATTTGTCCGTTCCAGCGAGCGATGTTGCTGAGCGTCGTGCTTCCGGCCCGGTTGAACTCTCCGCCGACCACCACGCTTCCGTCGGGTCTGGGCACGATCACACGAACGGTCCCGTAGACGCCCAGCCCCCACGCGTTCCAACGCGTGCCGTCCCACCGGGCGATGTTCTGAGCTTGCACATTCCCGGCGGTCAGGAAGTTGCCGCCGGCGACGATGCTCCCGTCGGGAAGCACGGCGAGAGCGCGGATCACGCCGTCGACCGGATCGGCGACCTTCTCCCAGACGCCCGTCGCTGGGTCCCAGCTTGAAATGCTGCCTGCTTCAATGTTGCCGACGATGGCACCTCGGGCGGTTCCCGGCCCGCCCGCCACCAGGACCACCGGGCCGCGCGGACCGTCGCCGTCGGGGTCCCAAAGCGTCTGCGCCAGGACGGAATCGGATCGGCCCACAGCGCCCTGCCCGCGCACCCACGTCGACGAGCACGGCTCGGACGCGACCGCGAAAGCGCCGATCGCGAATGGCGCCGCGAACCCCGCAGCTTTCACCACGGACAGAACCGACACGGAACGACGGCTTGATTCTCTCATGAAAGCTCCTCACCCTCGGTGAAGGAGCATCGTACCGGAAAGCTCCGCCGCGCAGGGGACATTTGTTGGCCCATGGGGTCGGTTATGGGTCTTTGCGAAGGGCGCGCTGTTCGGCTCCGGCACCCGGCCGCCCCTGCACGGATCGGAGCGCTTCAGCGAGCGCCGCGAGCAGGGCGAGAGAAGCGGCGCTCCGCGTTCGACCGACGCGCCACGCCAGCACGATCGGACGCTTGGGCCGCACCGGCGAGAGGTGGACGATCCGTCGCTTGACCGAAGGCCTGACCGCCATGCGCGGCACGAGCGAGAATCCCAAGCCTAGCGAGACCATCTCGAGGATCGTGGTCAGCTGGGTCGTGCGACAGACGACGCGAGGGCCGAGCTTGCGGCTGGAGCAGAACGCTTCCACTTGGTGTCCCAGGCAGTGCACCTCGTCCAGGAGCACCGCGGGCTGGTCCCGAAGTTCGGCCAGAGCAACGGCGTTGCGAGCCGAGCGCGGCACATCCTTCCACGATGCAGGAATGACGGCCAGAAGCTCATCATCGCCGATGGTTTCGGTGTCAAGCCGGTCATCCACCGGCGGCGTGCTCATCAGGGCGCAGTCGAGGCTGAGATCGAGCAGACCTTCGACCAGATTGTCCGTGAGGTCCTCGCGGATCTTGAACTCGCATCCGGGAAGGTGCTTGCGAGCCTCCGCGAGAGCGGCGGGCAACAGGTAGGGGGCGATGGTGGGGATCGCGCCGACGGCGAGCGATGGGGCTTCAGCCATCTCTCCGCGGCCCGCCCAGGCGTCCGCTTCGTCCACGCCCGCGAGGATTCGGGATGCGCGGGGGAGGAACGCTTTGCCCGCGTCCGTGAGCGCCATGCCCGTGCCCAGGCGGTCGAAGAGGCGTTTGCCAAGCGAGCGTTCGAGCTTGGCGATCTGCTGGCTGAGCGAGGGTTGAGCGACGCGGCATCGAGCGGCGGCCCGGGTGGCGCTCCCGGTCTCGGCGACGGCGACCATGTACCGAAGCTGGTGGATCTCCATAGGACTATCCTATGGGTGATGCTGGCACAAACTCTTTGACACCTCTGGGGTTCGGCCGGTATCTTTACGCGTCCCGGGACCAGGTCCCACGGCGATGCACAGGAGCCCACGCATGACGACGACGAACAGCTCTCCGCGACTGACCACGGCCAACGGCGCGCCGATCGGCGTGCAGCAGGCTTTGACGGCTGGCCCGCGCGGCCCGCTTCTGATGCAGGATGTTGCTCTGCTCGAGCAGATGCAGCACTTCAACCGCGAGCGGATCCCCGAGCGCGTGGTGCACGCGAAGGGCTCGGGCGCGTACGGCACGTTCACCGTCACCACCGACGTGACGAATTACACCCGGGCGGACTTCCTCAACCGCGTGGGCAAGAAAACCGAGGTCTTCCTTCGGTTCTCGACCGTCGCGGGCGAGCGCGGCGCCGCCGACGCCGAGCGTGACGTCCGCGGGTTTGCCGTCAAGTTCTACACGCAGGAAGGCAACTGGGACCTGGTCGGCAACAACACGCCCGTCTTCTTCGTCCGCGATCCCTACAAGTTCCAGAACTTCATCCACACGCAGAAGCGGAACCCCCAGACCAACCTCCGCGACATGGACATGCAGTGGGACTTCTGGTCCCTCTGCCCCGAAGCTCTCCACCAGGTCACCATCCTGATGAGCGACCGGGGCATCCCCGCTTCCTACCGGAACGTGCACGGGTTCGGGAGCCACACCTACTCGATGATCAACAAAGCCGGCGAGCGCGTGTGGGTCAAGTTCCACTTCAAGTGCAAGCAGGGCATCAAGAACCTCTCCGACGCCGACGCCGCCGCTCTCATCGGAAGCGACCGCGAATCCCACCAGCGCGACCTCTTCGATGCCATCGCCCGCGGTGAGTTCCCCCAGTGGCGCGTCTGCATCCAGGTCATGACGCAAACCCAAGCGGACTCGTTCCGCTGGAACCCCTTTGATCTCACAAAGGTCTGGCCGCAGGCGGAGTTCCCGCTGACCGAGATCGGCACCCTTGAGCTCAACCGCAACCCGGAGAATTACTTCGCCGAGGTCGAGCAGGCGGCGTTCAAGCCGTCGGCGCTCGTGCCGGGCATCGGTCCCAGCCCGGACAAGATGCTCCAGGCCCGCTTGATGTCCTACGCCGACACGCACCTGCACCGCCTGGGCGTCAACCACCACCAGATCCCGGTCAACAAGCCCCGCTGCCCGGTGATGAACTACATCCGCGACGGGCAGCAGACCGACGGCTCGTACGGCGCGGCGACCAACTACTGGCCCAACTCGATCACCGCGGCGCCCAAGCCCGACGCGGCGTTCGCCGATCCGGCGTGGGCTCTGGGCCAGACGATCGCCGACCGGTTTGACTCGACCGTCGATCACGACGACTACACCCAGCCGGGCAACCTGTACCGGATGTTCGACGACGGCCACCGCGACCGGCTGACGTCGCGGATCGCGGGTGGCCTCAAACAGGCCCGTCCGGAGGTGCAGATGCGGATGCTCTGCCACTTCTTCCGGGCCGACGCCGACTATGGCGCGCGAATCGCGGCTAAACTTGGCATTGACGCTTCTCGGATGGCCGAGTTCGGGGGCGCTCATGGGTCCGCCGCCGGGGCGGCCCGTCCGCTGGCCCACGCCTGACCCTCGACTTCACGTTCTTCACGCGAGCTTCCGCTTCGGCCCCTTGGTCCGCTCCTGGGCCCGCAGCGTTCAACGGTGATCCCCTCCAACCCGTCCGATGCTTTTACGAGCGCGGACGGGATTATGACCCCAACCCATGGTGCTGCCGACGCTGACCACGCGGGAAGCGTGGCTGCGCACGCGGGGCATCCGCCGCGATCGGCATTGCGGTGGGCGGTCGCGGTGGCGGGCGTGCTTTGCGTGGGGATGGCGGCGGTGGGCGTGGTGGTTCCGGGGATGCCGACGACTGTCTTTCTGATCGCGGCGTGCTGGTGCTTCACGCGGAGCTGCCCTTGGCTTGAGCAGAAGCTTGTCCGCAACCGGTTCTTCGCGCCCTTCCTTCAGTATCTCGAGCCCGGAGCGGTGATGCCGATGCGGGCGCGGATCATCACGCTTGCGGTGCTCGTCGCCTGCGTGGGGGCGAGCTGCGTGCTGCTGGTCGCCCGCGAGCGGCCGCTCTGGGTCGTCGGCGTGGTTGCGATGGCGGGCGTGGTGGGGGCGGCGTGCGTGTGGCGGGTGGCCCGGCCGAAGTGACGGCTTCGTGCGCGGCCCGAGCTTGAGCCGCAGCCCGTTCAGCCCGCGTCGTGGGCTTCCACCATCCAGAGGATCTTGTCGAGAGCCCGGGTGTGCTCGGTGAAGACGTCGGCGGTCGCCTGGTCCCCGGCCTCCGCGGCGGTGTCGATGGCGGCCCGGATCTCCTTGGTCACATGGGCGATCGAGCGGGCGATGGCTCGGGCGTGGTCGGCCTGATCGACGAGGCCGTCGGGGTACGCCGGGAGCGTGGACGCGTGGGCGACATGGCGGACGGTGCCGTTGGCCCGGCCGCCGAGCTGGACGGCCCGTTCGGCGACGTCATCGACGGCGGCCTGGGCGGTGGCTTCGACCTTGTCAAAGAGCTCGTGGATCGCGATGAACGCGGGGCCGCGGACGTTCCAGTGGGCTTCCTTGGCGTGGGTGGCCAGGTCGATCAGCTCGGCGAGGCAGCCGTTGAGCACGCCGACCATCCGGCTCCGGACCGAGGCGGGCAGGTCGTGGCGGGTCGGGTGGAGGGCGGGGTGGAGGGCGGGGGTTGCGGGTCGTTTGGCCATGCGGGACCGTATGGGGTGGGGATGGGGTGCGAGCCGGCGCGAGCCCACCGGGATCCGCTCCCCAAAACCCCCCGCGCACGATTGACGCTCCCCCGCGCAATCCCTAGCCTTGCGTTCTGTGGCCGATCAGGCTTCGGATGGTTGGGTGGTGGGGATGGGTGTATGGGGGCGGGGGCCCGGCTTGGTGGCCGGGGATGGAACTGGTGGTTCTCGCTGGTGGCTCTCGCTGGTGGTTCTCGCTGGTGGTTCCGGCCGGTGGTACTGGCTGGTCTTTTCGGTGGCCCGCTCGTTCGAGCGGCGTGAAAGGGATGGCAATGGCGACGTTCTCCAAGGGTCTCGAAGGCGTGGTTGCGGCTCAAACCAAGCTGTCGTTCATCGACGGCGAGAAGGGTGTGCTCGAGTACATCGGCATCCCGATCGGCGAGCTCGCGAGCCACTCGACCTTCGAGGAGACCGTCTTCTTCCTCTGGAACGGCCGCTTGCCCAAGAAAGCCGAGCTCGCGGACTTCACCGCCGCCATCCGCTCGCGCTACGAAGTCCCCGCGGGCGTCGAAGAGCTGCTCAAGACGATGCCGAAGACGGCCGAGCCGATGCACGCCATCCGCACGCTCGTCAGCTCGCTCGGCCTGCACGACGCCAAGCCCAACGCGATCGACCTGCCGAGCGTCCGCGACAAAGCCCTCAGCATCCTCGCCCAGGTCCCGACGCTCCTCGCGTACTTCCACCAGTACCGCACGGGTGGGGGGGGCAAGGCGTTCGTCCGTCCCGACAAGTCCCTCGGCCTCGCCGAGAACTTCCTCTACATGCTCAACGGCACCAAGCCCACCGCCGCGATGACCAAGGCGATGGATGTCTGCCTGATCTTGCACGCGGATCACGGCTTCAACAACTCGACCTTTACCGCCCGCGTCCTCATCTCGACCGAGAGCGACATCTACTCCGCGATCACGGGCGCGATCGGAAGCCTCCGAGGGCCCCTCCACGGCGGCGCCAACGAGGGCGTCATGAAGATGCTCAACCAGATCCCGACGGTCGCCGCGGCCGAAGCGTTCATCCAGGACAAGCTCGCGAAGAAGGACAAGATCCCCGGCTTCGGCCACCGGATCTACAAGGCGTACGACCCCCGCGCGACGCACCTCAAGGTGCTGGCGGAGCAGCTGGCCCGCGACACGGGCAACCTCCCGCTCTTTGAGAAGAGCACGGCGATCGAAGCGGTCATGAACCGCGAGAAGGCGGCGAAGGGGATCTACCCGAACGTCGACTTCTACTCGGCGACGACGTACCACTGCATCGGCCTGCCGCTGGACCTGTTTACGCCGAGCTTCGTGATCGCCCGCGTGGGCGGCTGGGCGGCGCACTGCCTGGAACAGCTGGGCGACAACCGCCTCTTCCGGCCGGACGCCGACTACACCGGCCCGCACGCGGTGGGCTACACGGCGATCGAGTCCCGCTGAAGCGGGACGGCATCCTCGCCTCCCCCGCCCCCGGCGGGGGAGGTGGCGAGTCCGCGAGCCGGAGGGGGTGCCTTTTGACCCGCCCCCCCCCCCCCGACGCACATCCCCCCGCGCCAAACGCCCCCAACCCCGAAATCACACGAAACAGCCCCGCGCCACGCGTGGCGCACAGCGCGCCAGCCCCGGCGCCGAGCGCGCCACGCCCGGCGCACCCCGCGCCGCGCCCGGCGCAGAGCGCGCCACGCCTGGCGCACCCCGCGCCACGCGTGGCGCAGACCTCACCCGCCCCCGTTTGACGAAAAAGCCCCCTGGCGCAGAGCGCGCCACGCCTGGCGCACTCCGCGCCAAGCCCCAAGCCGGATTGCTCGCGACAGGATCAAAGCCCTCAGGCGAGCCATGCCAACCCCGCTCGCCCTCCCCCCCCGATAACCCGGCCCGGACCTTGCTTTGGGTCGTATGCGAGCAAACGGTCCTACGAAAGCCCACCGCTTGGCGAAGTTGGAACCCGAGCCTTTTACCCGGGCGAGGGCCTACCCGACGGCTCGGTGGGCTTTCTCTTTGAGGGCGTCTGGTTGCCGAGGAACCAAAGCGCTGCGCGGACCAAACCGATCGGCCGCGCCCAAAAAGAACCAACGAACGAAGCGAGCCCCGGGGCGAGCGGCTGCTGCCCCCGCCGACACCCCGCCCCCAATAACCCGAGCAGGACCTTGCTTTGAAGAGCGCACGGGCGAACCGTCCTCCGAAAGCCCGCCGCTTGGCGATGTCGGAGCCAACCCCACCCGGGAAGGCCTACCCGGCTGCCCGGTGGGCTTTCTTTGCTCGGGACCTTCGTTGCTCAAACTCGCCCTACGCCACGTGCTCGTACAGGTGCTTCTGAAAGCCGGAGAACGTCTTGCCGATTTCTTCCGGTCGACCAAGGTCCGCGACAGCGTCCGCGATGGCGTTGTTGTACTTCAACTTCAGGAGTGGCGAGAGTTTATCCGTATCCAATTCCTCGACGCCGACGCGGACGTACTCGCCGAGCACAAACTCGAGGAAGGATTGCTGTTTGGGCGTGAAGCCTGCAGCGATGGCGGCATGGGCACGGGTCGCGCGCTCTTCGCGAGTGAGGGGCGTCAATGCGTACGCGACATGAGCGAGCACATCGAAGAGGTCGCTCTTCTCGGCGTCGATGATTTTTTGCATCTCGGCCAATTGCTCACGCCCAAAGCCCTTATCAGATAGACCCGCGAGTAGTTTGGCCCGCGTGTCGGGCTGGCTCCAGAGCGAACGCAACTCGGCCTCGTCCTTGAAGAACTCGGGCAGTTTGCCGTACAGCATCTCCATGAATTGCTGGGCGGACATCGGCGCGCCGTTGGGCTGCCAGAATGTCGTGACGCTCATGTGCTGGATGGTGCGCGCCTTGCCGTCGGAGAGTTTGACCTTGACCTTCTTTCGGCAACGGCAGGGTGACTGGCCGCACTTTCCGCACGGCCCCCTTTCGCACTGACACGGCTGAAAGCCGCACACCGCGCACGGCTCGGGCGGGGTGGTTTGGCAGACGCACGGCGTCTGCCCGCACTTGCCGCACGGGTTGACGGGGTCCGGTTCGATCGGCTCGCCGTCCCATTCAGGGTCGCTGAAATGGTGGTGGGCTTTGACAAAGTCGTAGATCGTGAAATAGTCCTTGCCGTCGTAGAGCCGCGTCCCCCGTCCGATGATCTGCTTGAACTCGATGATCGAGCCGATCGGGCGCATCAGGACAATATTGCGGATGTTGCGGGCGTCGACACCCGTCGAGAGTTTCTGCGACGTGGTCAGGATGGTTGGGATGAACTTCTCGTTGTCCTGGAAGGCCCGGAGCCATTGGTCGCCGAGTTCGCCGTCCGCCGCCGTCACCCGGTGGCAGTAGTTGGGGTCCGTGCTGGTCTTCATCTGGTTGATGAGGTCGCGCACGACGAGGGCGTGCTCCTGCGTGGCGCAGAAGACGATCGTTTTTTCCTTCTGGTCGATCTGCTCCATGAAGAGCCGGACGCGCTTCTCTTCGCGGGCCTTGATCTCGATGGTCCTGTTGAAGTCCTTCTCTTCGTACCGCTTGCCGACCTCAACCTCGCCCTCGATCACCTGGTCGTCGGGCACATACACGTACTCGTCCAGCGTGGTCGAGATCTGGCGCACCTTGAACGGCGTCAGGAAACCGTCCTTGATCCCGTCGTTGAGCGAGTAGATGTAGACGGGGTCGCCGAAGTAGGCGTAGGTGTCGGTGTTGATCTTGCGTTTGGGCGTGGCCGTCAGACCCAACTGCACAGCGGGCTTGAAGTACTCCAGAATGTCCCGCCACGTGCTCTCGTCGTTCGCCCCGCCCCGATGACACTCGTCGATGATGATGAGGTCGAAGAAGTCGGGCGGGTAGTCGCCAAAGTAGGGGCTGGGCGACTTGGAGCCGTCGGGGTTGACCTTTTCCGGCCCGCACATGAACGTCTGGAAGATGGTGAAAAAGACGCTGCCGTTGGTCGGCACGCGGCCCTTCTTCCGGATCTCGTCGGGCTTGATGCGGACCAGAGCATCGTCCTTGAACGATGCGAAGGAAGTAAAGTCGTTGTACGCCTGCCCGGCGAGGGTGTTACGGTCGGCGAGAAAGAGAATGCGAGGGCGACGACGCGGCTCACTGTCGTCAGCGTTCTTCTTCCAGTCCTGCAGGTTCCAGCGTGCGCTGAAAAGTTTCCACGCGATCTGGAAGGCGATGGAGGTCTTGCCCGTGCCGGTGGCGAGCGTGAGCAGTGCCCGGTCGTTGCCCTCGGCGATCCGCTCCAGCACGCGGTTGACGGCGATTTCTTGATAGAACCGGATCGACCATGTCCCGCTCTTGTCGGGGAAGGGGATGGCCGCGAAACGGTCCCGCCACGCATTGGGGACGGCGAAGGTGCGGGCCCAGAGTTCGTCCGGGGTCGGATAGCCGTGGGGCACTTCCGACTCCGCCCCCGTCTGCATGTCGATCTCGTACAGCCCTTGCCCGTTGGTGCTGTAGGTAAACCGGACGGCGAGTTTGCCCGCGTAGTTCTTGGCCTGCCCGACGCCCTCGGTGACCTCGTCATCCCACGGCTTGGCCTCCACCACCGCCAGCTTGCGGTTGCGGTAGATGAGGACATAGTCCGCCGTGAGCGCCTTGCCCCGCCGCCCGCCGACACCTTCCAGCCGCCCGAGGGTGATGGGGTGCTCCCGGGCGATGCGGGACCCCTCGACGACACCCCACCCCGCCGCTTTGAGGGCGGGGTCGATGTGCTCAGCTCTGGTCTCGGCTTCGTTCATTGCTGCCCGCTGGTGGTGCGATCTTCCCTGCCTTCCGCATCATTGTAACGTATTCGGCAGCAGACAGGGGACATTCAATCAGGCGGTCAAAGTCCTTGCGCGAGAGATGAAGCTGCTTGCGGGCCATCGTGCCGAGGAGTGCATCATGCACTTCGGTCTCGCCTTGGCTCACCTTGGTCCAGATCGGCGTCTTCTTGCCTTCGACGTACAAGTGGTACATCTTGTCTTTGGACTCGCGGACGATGAATCCCTTCGACGTGAGGGCATGATGGATGTCCTTTACCTTCTGCGGCATCAGCTTACCCCCCTCGCCAATGGGGCAGTGGTCACCGACGCGACAAGCCGCCGCTTAAGCTCGATAGCCTTGGCATCAAGCTCGGACTCATCCGCCATCGCAAACTCGCGCCACACGTAGGACATCGCCTCAGCCAGCTCTCGCAACGCGAGTTGGCGAGATTCGGCAAATCCGCTGACGTTCAGGAGCTCGTTGCTATACGCCCAGATCCCGCCGGAGAACTCGACGTCGAACGAGAACGGGTTGACAAATGTGAATCGGGTGCCGTCGTGCTCAAGGGTTCGCAAACGGATCGGCTGTGTGTCAACCATCTCCAAGGCGATTACCTCGCGAAACTTGCTGATGTTCCCATCCGAGGCACGGGTGGTAAACCCGATGACTTCCACGAGGGAGCCGCCGACCATATTGGCAACTTGGTCTCGCAGGTAGTTGGGGTAGTAGCAATCGATCTCAATGCCGCCACCGTCGCCCAGAAAGCGTGGAGCCCGGATGACGATTTTGTCTTCACCCTTTCCGGTGTTGATCTGAACCAGAACGCCGTAGGTGATATCGGGCTCGTCGTCCAGCATCGCGGCCTCGTCGGCCTTGATCCGCTCGTGGATCAGTCGTCGGGTGTCGCTCGTAAGCACAACCTTTGGCCGATCCGCACCGCCAAACCGAACATCGATCTGATAGTCGTCAAACGTTGAGGGGCACAGATCTTCCACGGCCTGGAGCAAGTGGGTCGCATCCTCGCGCTGAACATCCTCAGGCACCGAGCCTTGGGCGCCGGCGACCAACGCTGCGACCGCGATGCCCAGCGTGCGCGCCTGGGTCGCGAGCAGCGTCGGGTCAGCGTTGCGGAGCACGAAGTCGATGACAAGGCTTCCGGGCTCGGAGTCGACGAACGCGAGTTCCGCCACGTCTCGGTGTTTGGCGACCCACTGGCCAAGTCGCGGAGAGCGCGTGCCAGAATCCGCAGCACTGGCGTGGTAAAGCAACGATTGGAGGGCTTGGAGCTTCTGCGCCAGCACAGCGATCGGAACGTTCCCGCCTTCAAAGTCACCCGCGTGAAAGCGAAGTTGCACGGTGCGATCACCGGGTGGAACGGGCGCGGGAGGCGTGGGGTTGGGCGGGGAGGGTGTCATGCCGAGTCGAGATTCTATCGTCTTTCCCCCGCGCGGGACTGGAGTATTCGTTAGCGAACGCTTACGCCAGTGCGCGGCGTGCGGGCTACTGCGTCCGCGGTCAGTTGCCCCGTGAAGGCCTGGTGCAGGAGGGACTTCTTGAGGGCGTCCAGGGCGGCGAGTTTCTGCTGGGCGAGGGATTCGAGGCGTTGGGTTTCGGTATGCAGGTCTTCAAAACGGGCAACGAACCGCCGGAGTTGCGTGAGCGGCGGGATTGGCAGGTTCAGTCGGCCCAAAGCCTCGCCAGTGAAGTGTTGAATGCCCGACCCTGTGAAGTACTGTCGGAGTTGCCCACTCGTGTCGAGAAGGTACAGGTAGTAGACGAGCCATTTGTTGTGGGCGGGCTCTTGGAATCGGACCCGGTGCAGCGCCTTCTGGAAATAGACCGGATAGTCCTCACCCCAGATGGCACATCGACCCGGATAGCCGCCCTCGCAGATCAGCACGTCGCCCTTGATGGCGGTGTATTTATCCGCTTCTTCCGGGAGGAATCGCATTTCGAGCATGTCCGAGAGATCGACGCTGAACCAACGGACATTTACGTTGCGGAGGTAGGGCTGAGGCTTGCCCTTGTTCTTCGCCTTGTCGAGCATTTTACCGAATGAGTACTTGGCAATATCGCCGACCTTCTGAACCTTCCACCCCTCGCCCTGCTGGATGAACACGGCTTGCAGGTGGCTTACGAAGAGGGCGCGGGCGTTGGTGAGGCTCTTCTCGGTGTTGGCCTTGGCGGTGGCGATGGCGGCGAACGCTTCGTCGAGGATGCCGACGATCCGCTGCTGTTCGGGGAGGGGCGGCACGGCAATCTGCACACTCTTGACTGAATCGATGTTCAGGTTTCGGACAATGCTGCCAGCAGCGAGTCGATCGAACTGGTCATAAACCACATTTGAGCTAAGCGCGTAGTACAGGAAATTCTCGTCTATGCCCGCTGCGCGTGGGCGCAGGAGTAGCCAACCGTCATGAATGCAGCCACTGGTCTTCAAGATGTAGGGACGGCCAAAGCTCATCGAGTTGGAGAGAATGAAGTCGCCTTCTTTGACGAATCGCGATCGTTTCATCCCCGCTGGCTTGATCTTGTCCTCGGTCGAATAGATGTACTTGCCGTCTAGCTTGGCATCTCCGATCTTGATCCAGTTCACACCGTCAGCGGCAGTCGTGATAAAGTTCTTGATTGGGCGCGGCGACCCTCCCCTCGCAATCTCAAATAGTTCGCCGAGCGTTGACGTTTTCCATTCTCTCACAGCAGACCTCGGATAGTCTCGAGCACGCCGGCGCTCTCGGCGTCCAGAGAGGCGATCTCGTCGAGAATCTCCTGCGGCGTCCGGTGCGTCACCACCTCGCCGCCATTCGGGTTCTTCACCGACAGGTCAAACGTCGCCGGATCCAGCGTCTTCACATCCACCGTCCACGACTTGTCCGAGTCCTTCTGCTTGGGTTGCAGCGAGAGGAACTCCGCCAGATCGTCGTCGTTCAGCGGGTTGGTCTTGCCCATGTTCCGACCGGGGTCGAGCTGGTAGTACCACACTTTCCGTGTCGGGGCACCCTTCTCAAAGAACAGCACCACCGTCTTGACGCCCGCCCCTTGGAACGTACCGCTCGGGCAATCCAGCACCGCGAACAGGTTGCACGACTCCAGCAGCATCTTCCGCAGGCTGACGCTGGCGTTGTCGGTATTACTCAGGAAGGTGTTCTTGATAACCACACCCGCCCGCCCCCCGCCCCCGCCCGCCTTGAGCATCTTGATGAAGTGCTGCAGGAAGAGGTACGCCGTCTCCCCCGTGCGGATCGGGAAGTTCTGCTGCACCTCGGCCCGCTCCTTCCCGCCGAAGGGAGGATTCGCGAGGATGATGTCGTAGCGCTCCTTCTCCTGGATGTCGGCCAGATTCTCCGTGAGCGTGTTGGTGTGGATGATGTTGGGGGCTTCGATCCCGTGCAGGATCATGTTCATGATCGCGATGACGTAGGCGAGAGACTTCTTCTCCTTGCCGTAGAAGGTCTTCTCTTGGAGGGCTTTGTCCTGGGCGGTCGTCCGCTTGGGATGCTCGGCCTTCAAATAGTCGTACGCCTCGCACAAGAAGCCCGCCGAGCCGACCGCCCCGTCGTAGATCCGTTGGCCGAGCTGCGGCCTGACCACCTTGATGATGGCACGGATGAGCGGGCGGGGCGTGTAGTACTCCCCGCCGTTGCGCCCGGCGTTGCCCATGTTCTTGATCTTGGCTTCGTAGAGGTGGCTCAGCTCGTGTTTCTGGTTCTGCGAGCGGAACTCCAGCCCGTCGATGCTGTCGATGATCTCTCGCAGGTTGGTCCCGCTCTGGATCTTGTTCTTGATCTCGCCGAAGATCTGCCCGATCTTGTACTCGATGGTGTTGGGCCCGGTGGCCTTCTGCGTGAACTTCTGCAAGTAGGGGAAGAGCGAATCATCGACAAACTCGACCAGGTCGTCGCCGGTCATGGCCTTGTGGTGGTCGGGCGTGCCGTCCTTGTTCTTGGGCGCGGCCCACGAATCCCACCGGTAGGGCTTTTCCAAGATGTAGGTGTACCGCTTGCCTTCGAGGGCGGCTTCGTCCGCCTTGTCCTGCTCCAGCCCGTCGAGGTACTTCAGGAACAGAAGCCAAGATGTCTGTTCGGTGTAGTCCAGTTCGGTGGTACAGCCAGCTTCCTTGCGGAGGGCGTTGTCAATGCTGCGGAAGGCTTGCTCGAACATGGGGGGTTCCAGGCGCGGCGGCGAGGGGTGTGGGGGCGAGGGGCGTGGGGCGCGGGGTGTGGGGCGGGGATGAGACCGGGTTGTCGGCGAGCACTATACCGGATCCGATCGAGGAACCCAAGAACGGTCGGGCCGGACGTCTTTTGGTTGTTATTCCTGAAGTTTCCCTTAAGTCGTTCGGATCGCCGTTCGATCCTTGCATCGCCCGCGCAGGGCAAGTACGCCGGGGCTTCCGCCCCGACCTAGAAAGGAAACATCATGGCCGTCCTCCCCGAGCAGATCAACGAGCGCATCATGTGGTTTGAGCAGCGGATCAATTCCTGGCAGGCTTCGCCTGCCCTCATTGGTTTGACTGCGGCCCAGTGCACCAGCCTCAAGAACGCCATCGTCGCCGCGCGCTCGGCCTTCGACGCCGCCGCCCTCGCTCGCATCGCTTCCAAGAACGCCACCATCGGGCAGCGCACCAATGTCAACGCCATGACCGACCTGGGCTCGGATGCGCTCCGCTTCATCAAAGCCTTCGCCGAAAGCCAGCCCAACCCCAACGCCGTCTATCAGGCCGCGTCCGTCCCGCCGCCACTCCCGCCCTCTCCCCCCGGCCCGCCCGAGCCGCCCACCGACGTCGTCGGCGACCCCAACGCCGATGGCACCGTCACCATCCGCTGGAAGGGCTCGACCGCGAACCAGACCTTCTTCACCATCTGGCGCCGCGTCGGCAACCTGCCGCAGTGGTTCCAGATCGGGAGCGTCGCCCTCAAGAGCTTCCGCGATGACACCGTCCCCGCCGGCGTGCCGAGCGTCAGCTACGTCATCCGCGCCCAGCGGAACAACGCCGTCTCCGCCGCGAGCGATGAAGCCACGGTCAACTTCGGCGGGGCCGCGATGGCGGCTTGAAGAAGCCACGGAGTCACGGAGTCACGAAGTCACAACGTAAAGACCCCGCGCTTGCGCGCGGGGTCTTTCTGCATGTGCTTCTTGCGAAGCACGTTTCGGGCTGGTCGATCGCTCACTGGCGCGGACCGTCCGGTAGGGGGACAAGGAAGATCAGCGGCCCTCGCGGGCCTGATGGACCGCTTCGCGCTCGGCATCGGTCGCGGTGGGGGGCAGGCGGTGGCTGAGGTCGGGCGGGGTCTCGCCGGTGCCGGGCCTTTCACGCTGCGTCGAGCTCGCATCGCTGGCGGGGAAGCTCTCGGCGACGGCGCTGTCCACCTGCTTCTCGGTGGCGGGCTTGACGGAGTCGGCCACCGGCAGGCCCGAGGGCGGACCGTCGAGCGGCCCGTCTGCGGGCTTGTCGATTGGGCTTTCGAGTGTGCTGTCGACTGGGTTGTCAATCTGGCCCGAGCAGCAGCCGCCGTTCGGGCTTGCCGGCATCGCCTCGCGCCCGGGCTTGGTGGTGGGGGCGGGAGTGGGGGTGGGGGTGGGGGGGGGTGGGGGCGCTCATGCGCGGGGTGGGAAGTTCCGGCGGCCGCGAGCCGGGCGGCGGCGGGTCTTTCGGGCTGGCTCGCTGGCCGGTCTGGCCGATCTCCGCCGCCTGTCGGATCGCTTCGCGGTCGCGTTCGCCGGCGTGCCGGGCCGCTTCCCTGCCGGCGTCCCGCTCGCCCTGAATGACCTGCTGAGCGGTCTTCGGATCCACCTGCGGGCCGGCTTTCTGGTCGGCCGCGCCGGTGTTCATCCCCGCGCTGCTTCCGCCGCGCGACGTTTCATGGTTCGGTTGGTTCATGCCCGGACTCTGCCGCTCGCGGCTCCCCGCCCCGTGAAGCCGCCATGAAGGGCACCACAGAAGCCCCCCACACCCCCCCCACCCCCCCCCACACCCCCAAACAACCCACGCCACGCCATCCCCCCGCCATTCCCCACGCCGAAAGCCCACCCCCGTTCTCCTCCCTAAACTCCCCTCCTATGCCCCGCCCGGTGTACCTCGAGACCTTCGGCTGCCAGATGAACGAGCTCGACAGCGAGCTGGTCGCCGGGGCTCTCGCCGCGCGCGGCTACCGCTTCGTCAAAGAGCCCGAGCAGGCCCAGGTTGTCCTCTACAACACCTGCTCCGTTCGTGAGCACGCCGAGCAGAAGGTCTGGAGCCGCCTGGGTGAGCTCGCCGTCCGCAAGAAGACCGAGCCCGGCTTGGTGGTGGGCGTCATGGGCTGCCTCGCCGAACGCGACGGGGCCGACCTCGTCCGCCGCATGCCCGTCGTCGATGTTCTCGTCGGCCCGGGCGAACTCGACAAGCTGCCCGCCCTCCTCGACAACGCCGTCCGCACCCGCGACAGCATGCTCGCCGATGCCACCGAGGATGACACCGACGTCAAGCTCGCCGCCCGCAGCGCGAAGCAAGTGGCCCTGCAGGGGAACACCAGCCGTCGCACCGCGACCCTCTCCGCCGCCGAAGACTCCCTCGAGATGCTGGACCTCTCGCGGTCGATCTCGCCGGTGGACATCGTCTCGGGCGAGGAGGATGGGGGTGGCGGCACTTCCGCCTTCTCCGGCATCGGCCGCAAGTCCGCCTACGTCCGCATCACCCGCGGCTGCAACAAGTTCTGCACCTACTGCGTCGTGCCGTTCACCCGCGGCGCTGAGATGCACCGCCCCCCCGAGCACATCATCGAAGAGTGCAAGCGGCTCGCCGGGGCCGGCGTCATCGAGGTCACCCTCCTTGGCCAGACCGTCAACCACTACCGCTTCGAGCACGGGGCTTCGGTCACGCTCGGCGGCGTCGTTCAGCCGCAGAAGGGCCGGGCGTTCACCGGCGGCCACGCGCGCGACCCGCTCGCCGGAGCCAACGTCACGACCTTCGCCGACCTCCTCCGCCGCATCCACGACGAGGTGCCCGAGATCAAGCGGCTCCGGTTCGTCACCAGCTACCCGCGCGACTTCGGCGATGATGTGCTCGAGGTGATCCGCGACCATCCGCGCCTCTGCCGCTACCTGCACGTGCCGGCCCAGAGCGGGTCCGACCGCCTGCTCAAGCTCATGAACCGCGGGTACACGGTCGCCGAATACCTCGAGTTCATCGACCGGGCGAATTCGTTCCTGCACCAGCCCGAGATCGGCCGGGCCCTCACGATCTCCGGCGACTTCATCGTCGGGTTCCCCACCGAGACCGACGAGGACTTCGAGAAGACCGTCGCGCTCGTCGAGCGCGTGCGGTACAAGAACAGCTTCATCTTCAAGTATTCTCCCCGCCCCGGCACGGTCGCGTACGACAAGATCGCGGATGACGTGCCCGAAGCCGTGAAGCGGGCCCGCAACGCGCGGCTCCTCGGCGTGCAGACGGCGATCTCGGATGAACTCTCACGCGCGCTCGTCGGCGGAACGTACGACGTCTTCGTCGAGGGGCTGAGCAAGATCGCCGCGAAGAAGGAGCGGCGAGCCTCCGTCAAGCCGAAGAACGGCACGATCGCCCTCACCATCGGCGGCAAGCACTCCGACGATGACGACCGCGGATGCGGCGGCGGGGGTGGGGGTGGGGGCGGCTCGCATCAGCACGAAGCCTGCGCCGTCGCCGACGATGAGAACTCGGTCCTCACGCCGAGCGAAGGGCCCGTCCAGCTCGCGGCCCGCACCGACGGCGACCACATCGTCTTCTTCGAAAGCCCGAGCGGCACGACGCCCAAGGACTGGATCGGCCGGATCGTCCCCGTGCGCGTGGAGCGCGCGCAGAACCTCGCCCTCTTTGGCGAGCTCCTTGCAAAGCCCTGAGCGCGGGGGCGCTGGGGTCTGAAACCCGATGCGAACTACTTGAACGGCTTGCCTTTGTTGTCCCGGTTCTTCGGGGCGTCCCGCGGCACCGCCGTCTTGCGGGCCGTGAACGCGATCCCGGTCTGCGCGTCCGTCGGCGTTCCCGGCGTGACAAGCCAGCCCCAGAACGCCGGAGCCCCGTACGCGCGGACATCCGTCGGCGGAAGGAACTGGAACGCGAAGGGAAGCACCGATTCCATCTCGTCGTGGCTCCCGAAGAACTTCCACGGGTTTTCGAGCTTGGGCGGCTGGTTCATGTCCTTGCGCAAGCGGTACGGATCGCAGATGACCCAGTTGCCCGTGTTGTTGGCTTCGTCAAACAGGTAGAACTCAAACCACGCTTTCACCTTGCCGCGAAGCTCGCGGCCCTTCTCGAGCTCCTCTGATTCCCGCTTGTCAAACCCGATCACGACCCGCGTCGGCAGCCCGCAGCGGCGGAAGATCGCGGCGCCCAGGCACGCGTAGTCCCACTCGGAGACCTTCTTCTCGCGGGCCGCGTACTCGGCCCCGCGCACCTGAAGCCCGACCAGGAACGTCGCTCCCGCAAGCACCGCGTCCACCGGGTCCGTGTTGTCGCTGATGGGCCGCTCAAGCCGGTAGTTCAGCACGTTGATGTCCGGGGCGATGTCCTTGACCATCCCGCCCATCAGGACCTTCGCGAGCCCCACCGGCGTGAACGCGGCTTTGGGATCCTGGCCCTTGAGCCACTTGTCGATGAGCGCCTTGAAGACCGCATCGTCGTACTTCTGGATCAGCCCGTCGGGCCGCACCTCAAAGTCGATCCACTGCTGCGGGAGAAAGGTGCTGTTGGCCGCCGCGGGCCAGGGGCCTTTGGGCCAGGGGACGTACAGCGCCTTGGATTCGTCAAAGACCGTGTTGCACGCCATCATCGGCAGGTCGATCTGGAAGCGGACGCCCTTGGTCTGCTGAGTTTTGCCGAGCTCCCCGTGGCTGAGCTTGGCAAGCTTCACGCCCGAGTGGTACGGCAGCCCCGAGAAGTGACGCTCGAGGATCTCCGGCTTGGCCGGGAAAAGACTCTTGTCCGGCACCGCGCCGGGGGGAAGGAAGTTCCCGCCGACCACTTCCCTTCCGCCGAGCACCAGCTTGGCCACGGCTTCGTTCGGGCGCGGAACCGAGCCCGATGTCTCCGGGAGCATCGGGAAGACCACCGTCATCGTCTCAAACGGCAGGTCGTACCGGAACGAAAGCCGGGTGCCCTTCTCATCGAAAGACTGGCCGCCCTTGTACAGGCGCATGTGCATCGTGAACGCCCAGTACGAAAGATCCGTCCGCCGCACGTACGGGCCGGGCTCGATCGGCTCGGGGATCTTGACCGCCGGCGCCGCCGGCGTCGCGGCCGGGGGCTGCTTCTGCGGAGACGGGGCGCCCCCGCCCGGCGCGGTGTTCTGCGCCAGCGCGGAAACCGCGAGCCCGCAGACCGCCAGCGCCGCGATCCCAAGCCGCAGACCGCCCCGATCCACGCGACGCCCGCTCTTGAACCCGCCGACCCGCATGCCCGTCGACGAGACGCTCGTACCTCTGTTCATCCGAACCTCCGGAAAAGCCGACCGTTCCCCGCCCGCCTTCCCGTCCGACCTCGGTCCGCATCGTTGTGCCCGGTCTTGGGCATCCTCCCCCGTCGCCCCCGTCCGCCCTCGGTCCCCCCCGGGCACTCCCACAGTGTACATGACCCGGGTCGCCCCCTCCCGGTTCCAACATTCCCGACGTGGGATTCAGCGGGATTCCCAAAAACCGGGCTTTGGAATTCCTATCCTCCGCCATGACGCAGACTTCCCCCTCCGCTCCCACCCGCACCGAGAAGGACACCATGGGCGAGATGCCCGTCCCGGCGGATGTGCTTTACGGCGCTTCCACCCAGCGCGCGGTGCTCAACTTCCCCGTCTCCGGCAAACCGGTCCCCTTCCCGATCATCCGGGCCTACGCCATGCTTAAAGCCGCGTGCGCGCGCACCAACCAGCGCCTCGGCCGCCTCGACGACGCTCGCACCGCCGCCATCATCGCCGCCTGCGGCGAAATCGCCGCTGGCCTCCCCCAGCGCGGCGGCTGGGAACGCCACTTCCCCATCGACATCTTCCAGACCGGAAGCGGCACCTCCACCAACATGAACGCCAACGAGGTCATCGCCAACCTCACCGCCGTCCGCTCAAACAACCCCATCGGCAAGTCCAAGGACCCCGAGTACATCAAATCCGGGGGCGTCCACCCCAACGACCACGTCAACATGGGGCAGTCCTCCAACGACACCTTCCCCACGGCGATGAACCTCTCCGCCGCTCTCATGATCCAGCACGAGCTTCTCCCCGCGGTGAAATCCCTCGCCGCCGGTCTGGAGGAAAAGGCCGTCGCGTGGGACAAGATCGTCAAGATCGGTCGCACCCACCTCGCCGACGCCACGCCGATCCGCCTGGGCCAGGAATTCTCGGGATACGCGAGCCAGCTCCGCCACGCCGAAGAGCGCTTGCACCGCGCCCTCCACACGCTCGGTGAGCTCGCCATCGGCGGCACCGCCGTCGGCACCGGCATCAACTGTCACGAACAGTTCGGAAGCATGGTCGCCGCCGACCTCACGAAGGAAACGGGCATCCACTTCCGCGAAGCGATCAACCACTTCGAAGCCCAGCACGCACGCGACTCGATCGTCGAAGCGTCGGGCCACCTCAAGACGCTCGCGGTCAGCCTGAGCAAGATCGCCAACGACATCCGCTGGCTCGGCTCCGGCCCGCGCTGCGGCATCGGCGAGCTCAACATCCCCGCCGTCCAGCCCGGCTCTTCGATCATGCCCGGCAAGGTCAACCCCGTCATCTGCGAGAGCCTCATCATGGTCTGCTGCCAGATCATCGGGAACGACGCCGCCGTGTCCCTCGGCGGGTTCGGCGGGGTGGGCAGCCTGCTCGACCTCAACGTCGCCATGCCCATGATGGGTGCCAACCTGCTGGATTCCATCCACCTGGCCGCCCGGGGGTGCGCGATGTTCAACGCCAACCTCCTGAGGGGTCTTGAGCCCAATCAGGCCCGCTGCGCCGAGCTGATCGAAGGGAGCCTGGCGATGTGCACAAGTCTTGTGCCCGTCATTGGTTACGACAAGTCGGCCGCCCTGGCCAAGGACGCCTACAAGCAGGGGAAGACCGTCCGCCAGCTCGCCTACGAGACCGTCGCCGGCACCAAGGACATGAAGGGCGCGACGATCACCAAAGCCGACATCGACGCGTACCTCAACCCCTGGACGATGACCCTGCCGGGGGGCGAGGGCTCCGCCGGCGGGTGAAAAACCCTTCATACCGGTCAGAAAACGAACCTGTGGGGCGAGGTTTTGGAAAATCACCTTGCCGGGCCCACGAACCCAGTGTAGAATTATGCTGTCTTTGGAAGTTACGCGGACCCGAGTGGGTCTGGGCTTCCGGGTCGCCGACGCTTCCTCTGCCCGAGTTCGAGCACCGGTATCTGTAGAGTCCAGGGGCAAAGTTGGAAGTGAATCCCATGAAGTTGTACGTCGGCAATCTCTCGTTTAGCACGTCCGAAGACCGTCTCCGCGAGCTCTTCTCCCAGCACGGCGAAGTCGCTTCCGCGACGCTCGTCATGGACCGCGAAACCGGCCGCCCCCGCGGCTTCGGCTTCGTCGAGTTCGTGAATGCCGAGAGCGCCAAGGCCGCGATCACGGCTCTCCATGGTCAGAACGTTGACGGCCGCGACCTCACGGTCAACGAAGCCAAGCCCCGTGAAGCGGGTGGCGGCGGCGGTCGTGGTGGCTTCGGCGGCGGCGGCGGTCGCTCCGGTGGCGGCGGCGGCGGTCGCGGCGGCTTCGGCGGCGGCGGTGGTCGCTCCGGTGGCGGCGGCGGCGGCGGTGGCGGCGGCCGCGGCGGCTGGTAAGCCCTGACGGGCCCCCCGGGGTCCGAAAGAGCCTGAATTTGAATCAAGCACGGGCCCCGGCGACGGGGCTCGTGTCGTTTTTGCGGGTGCCGGGCGACCCCTACCGCCCCCCTTGTCCGATTCAAAGTGGGGTCGTGTTCGGATTCTTTGGCAAATCCACCGATTCCCGTTCCCTGGGCTTGACAGGCTCCGCGTTTTGCGTTATTCTTCCCTCGTCAGCCAACCAAGCCCCCACCCCCAAAGCGGCCGGTGACACGCAAGTGTTCCGGCCGCTTTATTTGTGTTGTGGCGAAAATGGCCGCGCTACGAGGCCGGCTCGGCTGACTTGAACGTGAGCGTGGATTGGTTGGTGAGGCGTGCGGACCAGAGGCCGTCACAGTGCTCACAACGAACGCGCCCGTCGGACGATCCCGGTCTCATCGAAAGTCCGTGGCCGCAGCCGGGACAAACCCCTTCGTCCAGAAGACACTGCGCGGCTCGGCGGCAGAGCCAGGGTGTTCGATACTCGCGCCAGTTTACGATCATCCGCACGCTCGCAAAACCGCCGAGCGGCAGATAGAGGATGACCGGCAAGAGGCTCATCCAAGCGTTTGGTCCGCCGAAAAGCAGCACGAGCGAGATCAGCACCAGAAAGGCGATCGGCCAGAGCGCGATCAGGAGCGCCGCCGCCCTCCACCCCATGCTCCTCCATCGAACGACCCGTCGCACATCCTGCGCGCGGTCTCCGAAATGCTCCTCCGCGCCGGGGAGTCGCGGATCGGCGGCCCAGTGCAGCCTTCCGCTCTCATCGATCAGAACCGGTGGTGCTCCCGCCATCACCAGCCGACCGCCCGTGTGCTTGGCCGCGATCGCCAACTCGTGCCCGCCGAGCGAGAACCTCACCCGGTCCGCCCGCCACCTCGCGGCGCACTCAGGGCACCGGCGGAGACCCGATTCATCGGCTTCCAGACCATCGAGGAGATACCCGCAGCCCATGCAGCGTCCGTACGCGAGCGAAGCATGCCGCACTTCCTCCGCGATCTCGCTCTTCGTCGGCCGATCGGTCCCCAGGATGATCATCGCGAAAAGCACCATCGAAGCCACGAACACAAGCACCGCCACCGGCCACCATCCAGCGACCAACGCGACTCCGAAGAGCAACAGGCCTCCCACCGCGACGACCGCGCCGAACGCAATGCTCTCAGCCTGAATGCTGGAGAGATGCTGAAGACGTCCAGTCAGAAGCAGGACCAGCGCCCGTGCTTTCGGATCCTGCTTCAGCTCATGGTGGATCCCCCCGGATCCGACCTCCGTGAGCGGCCGTCCGGCATCATCAACCTGGGTCGGCCTGTCTCCCCCAGTCTTCACGCATCACCCCTGCGGCAGCATCCGTCCCACCGTGACCGGCTTGATCGGGAACTCCCGCGCCACCGACACCAGGTCCGCTTTCGTCACCGCGTTGATCTTCGCAAGCTCCTCATCCAGCGTCGCGTACGACCCGTGGAGCATCCAGTGCCGGCCAAGCCGCTGCATCCCGTCCCCGGGCCGCTCCGCGCCCAGCGTCGCCGCTGTCGCGATCCGGTTCCGAAGCCGCTCAAGATCATCATCCGTGATCGAATCCACAAGCCCCGCGATCTCGCGGTTGATCACCTGCTCCACCTCCGCGAGCCTCGCCGGGTCCGCCGACGCATACACGTAGTACTCGCCGATGTTGTCGTGCCCGTCGTACGCCGCCAGCGCCTCCTCCGCAAGCCCCGTCTCGATCAACGCCCAGTGCAACCGGCTGTTCTCGGAGGCCCCGAGCACCTGTGCCAGGAGCGAAGCCGCGTACCGCCGATCGTCCTGCCCCGCCGGGGCCTGCGCGATCCCGATGTAGTACCCGCGATTGACCTTCGGATCACGCACCTCAAACGAACCGCCCGCCACCTTCGGCGACTGCGGGTTCCGCACCGCGCCAGTCCGCGGCCAGTGCCCGCAAAGCGAGCGGATCTGCGCCACGCAGCGGTCAAAGTCCATCCGCCCCGCGAGCGAAACGATCGTGTTGTCCGCCGAGTACCGATGCTCGAAGTACGCCGACATCTGGTCGCGGGTCAGGGCTTTGATCGATTCGTCGGTGCCGAGCACGCGGTGCGACATCGGGTGTTCGCCGTAGTGCTGCTCGATGGCTTTCTCGTAGAGCACCCAGAACGGCTTGTCCTTGTACATCGCGATCTCTTCGAGGATCACGCCCTTCTCGGTGTCGAAATCGGTCTGCCGCAGCGCCGGCCGCATCATCCGCCCGAGCAGATCGAGGCTCGTGGCGAGGTGCTCGGGAAGGACCTGTGCGTAGAAGCAGGTCATCTCGTTGCTGGTGTACGCGTTGTTGCGGGCGCCGATCTCGTCGTACGCGCGGTTGAGGTCCTCGGCCGAGAGGTCGCCCGTGCCCTTGAACATCATGTGCTCGAGAAAGTGCGACACGCCCATGACCGGCGTCGCTTCGTCGCGTGCACCCGTCTTGACGAAGAACCCCGCCGCCGCCGTGTGCGCCGACGGGTCGACTTCTGCGATGATCCTCAGGCCGTTCTCAAGCACCGCGGTACGAAATTCCATGCCCCGAGTGTACCGACAGCGGAACGCCCCGTCAGAACGGGCCGCCCCCGAGCGCCGCGATCGCCCCCTCGGGCGTCCCCGAGACGCGCAGGGCCCGGCTGGCCGGAAGCCGCAGGAAGCTCTCGTTCCCCGCCAGCTCCAGCCACGTCAGGATGGGATCGAAAAACCCGCGGGTGTTCAGCAGAACGACCGGCTTGGAGTGGATCCCGAGCTGGGCCCACGCGAGGCACTCGAAAAGCTCATCCAGCGTCCCGTACCCGCCCGGCAGAGCCATGAACGCATCCGCCGATTCCGCCATGATCATCTTCCGCTCGTGCATCGTCGCGACGATCCGCATGTCGGGGACCTCGCGGTGGGCAAGCTCACGGTCGACAAGTTGCTTGGTGATGACGCCGATCACCGACCCTCCGGCCCGCAGGCTTCCATCCGCGACCGCTCCCATCAGCCCGACGCTCCCGCCCCCGTAAATGATCGTGATGCCGCTTCTGGCGGCCAGGCGGCCCACTTCGGCGGCGTGGGCGACGTAGTCGGGGTGAGCGCCCGGAGCGGCGGCGCAGTAGATGCACAGGGTCCGAATCGGCATCGCCGACGGTAGGTTGATGGGTGAAAGCTCAGGCGGGAGCAGCGGCGATCAGGCGTTCTTCGCGGGGCTCTGTGCCGGACGCTCGCCCGGCATCGCGGCCCGCTCGGCCGGATCGGTGATGTACGGCTGGTTGATCGCTCCGCACTTGCCGCAGACCACGCCGTAGGTGCCCGCCGGCTGACCGGTCAGATCATCGCCGCAGCCCAGGCAGAGCAAGCGGTCGGCCTGAAGCCGCGCCGCGATCGTGTTCACCGTCGTCGCCACCGCAAGCACCGCCACGCCGATCACCGGCCACGCGGGAAGCCCGGCGACGGAGATCGTGGCCACGGCCAGCGCGGCGATCGCGATCGTCCACGCCGCAGCCCGGCGACGAAGCACCCGGAACCATCCGCGGTCGCGGAGGCGGGTTTCGGTTTTGTCGGGAGCGCTGCTCATTGGACGGATCCTAGCCCCACAGGTTCAGGCGTTCGTGAAAGGACGGATGAAGATCGGTGCATCCGGTCGAGATCGGGGATCGATCAGCCGTTCCATTTCCGGTAGGGTGCCCCGGTGTAGATGCTCAGCGGCCGGATCAGGCGGTTGTTCGCGTGCTGCTCCATGATGTGGGCGCACCAGCCGCTGACGCGGCTTGCGACGAAGATCGGCGTGTACTGGGGGACGGGGATACCCATCGTGAAGTACGTCATCCCGCAGGGGAAGTCGACGTTGGGGTGGATCTTCTTGTCGCGGAGCATGATCGCTTCGACTTCATCGCCGATCTCGAACCACTTGAGGTAGTCCTTGCCCTTGCTCGTGGCCAGGGCGCGGCCGAGCTTGTTGAGGATCGGAGCCCGGTGGTCCCCGTTCTTGTAGACGCGGTGGCCGAAGCCCATGAGCTTGCGCTTGGTCGCGAAGGCGTTCTGCATGAAGTCGTTGATCGACCCTTCGCCGCCCTCGATGTACGCCCGGATCTCGCGGAGCATTTCCATCGCGGCTTCGTTCGCGCCGCCGTGGAGCGGGCCCTTGAGAGCGGCGATCCCGCCGCAGACGGCTCCGTGCATGTCGCTCAGCGTGCCGGCGATGACGCGCGACGTGAAGGTGCTGGCGTTGTAGTCGTGCTCAGCGTAGAGGATGAGCGAAACGTCCATCACGCGGGCCGCTTCCTCGCTGGGCTTCTCGCCCGTCATGAGGTACATCAGGTTCGCGGCGTGGGAGAGGGAAGCGTCGCCGCCGGTCTGGGGCGCGATGAACGGGCGACCGTCGATGGCGTTCTGCATCTGCCCGATCATGGTCGGGACCTTCGCGAGAAGCCGCTTGGCTTTGCGGAGGTTCGCGGCCGGCGAGTTGTCCTGGCAGTCCTGGTCGAGATGGGCCTGCATGCTCACGGCGGTGCGGAGCACGTCCATCGGCACCGCGGTGCCCTTGCGGAGAGCGGGGGCGGCGTCCTTGAAGAACTGGCCGATGGTCGCGGGGATGGGTCGCTCGGCGATCAGCTCGCCCTTGAAAGCCGCGAGCTCGGCCGGCGAAGCTTTGTGGCCGATCAGGAGGACGTGGGCGACTTCCTCGAAGGTCGCGTTGGCGGCCAGGTCGTGGATCTCGTAGCCGCGGTACCAAAGCCCGCCCTGCTCGATCGAACAGATCTGGGTTTCGCCGGCGACGATGCCCTCAAGACCCTTGGCGAACGTAGCGGCGGCGGTGGAATCGGCCATGGCGGTGCTCCTGAATTCGGGTGAACGCAAATATAGCGCTCCCGTCGGGGCACGGACACGTTACAGAAACGAGGGGATCGTGCGGTGGGCGGCTCAGGCCGCGGCGGCGCTCGGATTGCTCGGCGCAATCGGCGGCGGAGTGATCGTGAGGTCCGTCGTCGTCACGGTGTTGCGGCCCGACCGCTTGCTGGTGTAGAGATTGCGGTCGGCGGTCTCAAGCCAGGCCGCGGGCTGGAGCGCCGTCGCCCCGTTCACGCCCGCCACACCCATGGAGATCGTGACCTTGCGTTCGGGGTGACGCGGCCAGGCAGCCTGCTCGACGCTCTGGCGGATTCGTTCGCACACCGCGGCGGCGTCGATCGCGGTCGTGTCGGGCATCAGGATCACGAACTCCTCGCCGCCGTACCGGCAGACGATGTCCGACTGGCGGCACTCGCGGCGAAGGATCTTGGCCAAGCCCTGCAGCACCGCGTCGCCCGCGGGGTGCCCGAACGTGTCGTTGATCGACTTGAAGTTGTCGGCGTCCGCGATCGCGATCGAGAACGGGCGGCTGTGACGCGTGCTCTTGGAGGCCTCTTCGCTCAGGCGATGGTCGAAGTACGCGCGGTTCCAAAGCCCAGTCAGGCCGTCGAGCTGCGCCCGCGACGCCAGAAGCGAAAGCAGGCGGTGGACCCGCAGCGCTGAACGCAAGCGGACCCGAAGCTCGGTGAACTCAAACGGTTTGACGACGTAGTCGATCGCGCCCAGTTCAAAGGCCGTGACCTTGTCCTGCATCCCGGCCATTCCCGAGAGGATGATCACCGGAACGTGATGCGTCGCGGGGTTGTCCTTCAGGGCCCGGAGCACTTCAAACCCGTCCATGCCGGGCATGTCCAGGTCCAGCAGGATCACCGCCGGCGGAACCGCCGCCGCGCGAGTCAGCCCTTCTCGTGGGTCCGCCGTGCAGATCAGGTCGATCTCCTCCTGCTTCAGCCGCGCCGCGAGCAGACGATGAACGTCCAGCGAGTCGTCGATGACCAGTGCCAGCGGGCGCTGTTCATCGGACTGCGCGGGGATCATCGGGGTGGCTTGGGGTGTCTGCATCCGGCGGTTCACACGGGGACGGCCTTAGAAGCGAGGACGTTCGACGGGAAGGCCCGAGCCGGCGGTGGCCCGATGGCAGAGTTCGACGAGTTCGCGGAATTCGGCGCTGATGTGGGAGATCGCATCCTGCGGGTTCGCCGAGGCTTTCAGCGCCGCTTCCACCCGATCGGCGGCGTCACCGACGATCTGGAAGCCAAAGCCGCCAGCGGACCCCTTGATCTGATGCGTCAGACGCTTGAGCGTGTCGGCGTCACCCGCGTTGTACGCGGTGACGAGGCCGTTCACCCGCGCCGGAAGCTCCGCGAGAAAGATACCGATCATGTCGGCCATCTCGGGAGAGTCGGCGAGGTCGCTTCGAAGCGGGCCCAGGGAATCGGGATCGGGCATGGAGCATCTCCTGACGAAAGAGGAGATCGGCGGAGTCCGACGGCTCGTTCACTGAAACTCCCGGCTTTCCCGGAGGTCCTGCGCGTACCCGTGTCAGTACCGGGTCCGGACTGAGTTACCGGCGACGTCGACCGATAAAGAGGCTCGTGCCGCCCAGAAGCGCGACGAGTGACCCTGGCGTGGGTGTCGATTCGCCGTCACGCCCACCTCCGCCGCCTCCGCCCCCGCCCCCTCCTCCAATGGTCACCGGCTTGCTGAAGCGGAGCAGAGCGACGCAGTCGTCCCAGTCGCGGTCGGAGACACCCTGAGGCATGTCCTCGATGCGCAACGCGATGGTCGTCGCGGTGAGCTGCTCGAACCCGAAGTGGAAGACGTGCGCCGGATCCTCGCCGCGGAAGATCGCGGGCGTGCCCGTCACGACCCTGTAATTGAACAGGAGCTCCGACCCCGTGTTGAAGGTGCCAAGCGACCTCGTGTCGCCCGGTCTTGCGGACTTGTTGTTGAAGACAAACTGGCCCAACCCGGCGGTGCCGTCGTCGCGGTAGAGCATGCCGGTCCACGAGGCGTTACCGACCGAGAACACGGCACTCACGGTCGTTCCGTTCTGCGTGAACGTGATCGGTAGTCCGAAAACCACCTCGGCCTTTGCGGACGCGGCGATCCCGGCGGCTGAGACAGCGAGTGCGCAGAGTCTGGCTTGCATGGAGTCCTTCCCGTCTTTGGTTGTCCGGTCCGTCCTGGACCGAGGAACAGTGCTACGGGTCGAGTGTGACCCAAGCGGACGGAAATGCAACGCGGACCCTCGCGCGCGCGGTGCGATCGAGTGGGGGTGGGGAGTGTGTGCGCCGCGTAGGGGCGGGAAAGGTCCGACAACCGGTCAGAATGACCGGGGATCGTCATGCCGCGACTTGCGCCGCGGTCGGTCGGGGAGCGGGGCGGCGGAAGCTTCGCGGCAAGCGGCGGCGAGGGCCTGGTGGAGCTTCTCGTGGTCGGGGAGGGCGTCGAGGGCTTCGAGCAGGTCATCGACGCGCCAGGCGGGGGGGTCGGCGGGGTTGAGCCTGGCGATGGCGGCATCGCCTAGGGCTTCGTTCGCGGCTTGAAACCACGATGCGGGCGGCGGCTCGTGGACGACGTCGCGGGTCATGCCCGAGTCGCGTGGTTCGACGCCCGGGGGCGGGTCGACCTGGGTGCGGAGCGTCAGCGTGGCGGTGAGCGTGCCCGCCGCGACTGCGACGACGGGCCAGCGGCGGGCGCGGGTCATGGGTTCGCGGCAGACGATCACGATGGGCGTCCGTGCGGCTTCGGCCTGTTCGCGGATGACGCGTGCGTTGATGCCGACGAGGGGGGGCTGCACGAGGTACATGCCGGGAAGGAGGTCCTTGGGCCCGGGAACGGAGGTGAGGATGAGTCTGATCTGAGCGTCGGCGGCTTCGTGGCGGCGCTGGCGGCGTGCTTCCTGAAGCGGGAGAATGGCGCGGGCCATGCGTTCGAAGTCGTTGGCTTTGCGGGCTTGCGCGAGAGCTTTCTTCGCGTGCCGTTCGACGGCGAAATAGTCGGCGTCGAGCAGCGACTTGCTGGCCTGCTCCATCAGGTCATCGATCATGGGGGCGCGGGACTGGATCATGGACGCTTTGAAGCCTCCTCGATCACAGCGGTCATGCCGCGGAGCATCTGTTCCCAGGACTTGGCGAGTTCGTCCAGGTCAAAGAGCAGGATGTCGGACATCGCGGCCCAGTCCTTGCGCTGGATGCAGCCCTGCAGGTCGCGGAGTTTCTCGACGAGGAACTCGATCTGCGGCGCGACGGCCATGGTGTCGCCGTAGCCGTCGGGGACGCGGAGGGTGCCCAGGTCCAGCGAGAGCATCTCGGCGGCCTGCTGAACGCCCCCGGCGACGGCCTGCCAGATGCCGAAGACGGCTTCGAGATGCTCGCGTGCCTGTTCGGGTTCGCCGCGCTGGATGGTGTGGCCGGCGTGCTGCTGGGTGCCGCGGACGGAGTTGATCGCGTCGGCGGCCTGCACGAGCATCTCGCCGACGACGCGCGTCGGGGAGGCGGTTGAGAGGACGACCTCCTGGATGCTGGAGAACTCGTCCTTGAGGGACTTGAGGGTCTCGTCGGGAATGGGAACGCCATCGGCCACGGCGGAGACGATGATGCGTCCGGACGCTTCCGCGTGGCGTGCCGCCGTGGCCAGCGCGAGGGCCAGCGACGGGCGGTCGATGGGGACGAGTTGGCCGTCGAGCATGACTCGCATGGGTGTAGTGTCTCTGGAATCGAGGTCTGATGCAAGCGGGATCCGAACGGTCCGCCGCAAAGCTTACGTCGCCGCCCCCGGGGACATGCGGGCGGCCCTTCGCTTCTGTTTGGCCAGAAGCCTGAGGTTGCGGATGTAGATGACCAGACCGGGGGCCTGCCCGAGCACACCCACCGCGTCCTGCCGCCAGACGAAATAGGCGAAGAGTGCCAGGGCCCCGAAGAGGCTGAGGTACCAGAACGCCGCGGGCACGACGCTCTTGCGGCTTTTCTCGGACACGATCCACTGGATCAGCATGCGGCCGGAGAAGGCGGCTTGTCCTGCGAGGCCCAGGCCGACCCAGAGCAGATTCCCCCACGAAGAGACCTTGAACATCCGGAACAGGACGTTTCGGCGGGTCTGCTGGAGGGATTCGCGCACTTCCTTGCCGAAGTAAAGCTCGACGTCCTCTCCGGTCATGAGTTTGCCGGGCTGACCGGTGCGCGGCTCGAACTGGTACGCGAGCGGCTGACCGGGCGCGACGTCGACGGCGGCGAGGACGCCCTTGACGTTGCCGATCTGGACCGGTTCGCCGCGGCCCTTGGAGGGGTCGTAGACGACCCAGAGGGAGACTGCGATCAGCGAGATGAGCGCCGCGGCGGGCTCCCACTTGATGCGGCGGCGACGGGGAGCGGCCGTGGCGGGTTGCTCGGCGTTCAACGCAGCGCCTCCGCGTGATGAGCGGGGCCGGGCTTGATCTCGGCGCCGGCGGCCGCGGGTGCCGAGACCTCGACGCTGGACGTGGGCCTGCGGCGATTGCGCATGTATCGGACGGCAAAGCAGTCGATGAGCCCCGGAATCGCCCGCTTGAGGCCCGAGCCGTACTTGGTCGTGCCTGCGGCCCGTTCGCGGTGGTTGACGCGCACCTCGACGACCTTGCCCCCCATGTGCGCGACGCTGACGGGGATGAACCGGTGCATCCCGCGGAACTCAAGCGGCAGACGAACGGCGTACTCGCGCTTCATCACGCGAAGCGAGCAGCCCGTGTCACGGACCGTGTCGCCGAGGATCATCCGGCGGAACAGTCGTCCGACGATCGAGCCCCAGCGCCGCACCACCGTGTCCTGCCGCGCGTGCGAGCGGTCGCCCTGCACCATGTCCGCGTTCTGCTCCTTCATCGTTCGGAGCATCATCGGAAGGTCGGCCGGGTCGTTCTGAAGGTCTGCGTCAAGCACCGCGACGAGGCGGCCGCGGCACGCAGCGAAACCGGCTTTGAAAGCGGCGGACTGCCCGTTGCCCTTGCCCGGCGGCGTGCTCGTCATCGCCACGCAGCGGAGCCACGGCCGCGTGGGCATCATCGAGCGGACGATCTCGCGCGTGCGGTCGGTCGACCCGTCATCGACGATGATGAACTCGAACGTCAGCCCCGGCACGGCCGAGAGGGCCGCGTGCACCTGGTTGACCAGATTCTCCGCGTTCTCCTGCTCGTTGTGAGCGGGCGCGACCACGGACAATTCCAGAGCATGTTCCGGAGAGGAGCTGGACATCTAGGCCGCATCATAGTGCGGATCGGGAATCCGCGCAAGCGAGTGCGGATCGGGAATCCGCGCAAGCGAGTGCGGATCGGGAATCCGCGACCGGCACTCAGCAGCCACCCTCGAAGACCTCGACAAACCGGCCGTAGTCGAAGAAATCGAGGAAGCCGTCGCCGTTCGCGTCGGCGATCGGGTCTCCGCTCTCAAACGCGCCCACGAACTCGGCGTAGTCGAAAGCGTCGATGAACCCGTCGGCGTTCGCATCCGCCAGACACTCGGCGGGCAGCTCGGCTCGGTAAAGCCCGGCTCGCCCCTGCGAGAACGTGGCCCAGAAGGAGACCTCCCCGGCGTCTGAGAGCAGGGAGCGGCGACCATCCGCACCGCCGGTCGCGTTCAGCCAGTAGTTCCCACGCTGCTCGCCCGTGACTCCCGGAATTGACACGATCGGCGCGTCCGCGCCGTCGAAAGCCACGGTCTGGCCAGGTTCCGCGATCTGCCGCACGCCCCGAGAAGGAGACCAGGCGTACATCGTGCGGTTCTGCGAGCTGTTGCCCGCGGCGAAGACGACCTGACGCCGCGCGTTGAGGTACACCACGCCATCGAAACTGGAGAGGTCCCCGATGCGGCGTGAACTCCCCGGGACTTCATCGCCCTCGCGCGCGACGAGCATGATGCGCCCGCCGGTGCCCGAACTGCCTGCCCGGAAAATGCACATCGCGGTGTCGTTCGAAGAGGAGATGCCCGATCCCGAGAGACGGACCTTGAAGGTCACGTCGCCGTGGTCGTTGATCGCGCAGACATACCCGAGCGCGTTGAACGGGAAGGACGTGATGCTGCTCTCGGGAAGCCCATCGACCGGGTCGCCGATGGTGTAGATCAGCTCAAGGTTGCCGCCCTCGGTGCGGAAGATCCCCGTTCGCCCGGGCGGGTCGCCGGCCCGGTTGCTTCCACCCGCGAACGCCACATCGCCGTGGGAGTTGATGCCCAGGTAGACCGAGACGCTCCCGAGCCGCTCCTCGGGCGAGAATCCGGGCATCGGCGTGTCCTGATCGAGGAGGATGCGGAGGCCGGAGTTGTCCGAGACAAGCACCGCGGGCCCGGCGAGAGCGTCGTTGCGAAAGTGGGACGCGGTCAAGACGATCACGCCGCTGGAGTTGATCGAGAAGTCGTGGGAGAAGTCACGGTTGGAGAAGCGGACGCCGGGGCGGTTCAGCGGGTCGCTCCCGCTTCGGAACGCGATTTCGGGGCCGGTCGGGGTGGAGCGCAAGATCGCCGTGTCGTTGCGGGTCGTGACGTTCGGCCCGGCAAGCAGAGTCGCCGCCGCGATGACGCCCGAGTTGGAGACCGCGTGCTTGTCGAAACGCCCCCACGCGGTTCTGAGCGACGTTGGAGGTTCCTGCAGGAGCTGGTCGGCCCAGAAGAACGGCGTGACCGACTGACCCACGACCGCTCCGGCCAGGCCGATCTCCTGATCCGACCCGAAGACCGCCGGGGAGCCGCCGGGCAGACGGCCCGCCCAGCCGCCGCCGAAGTTCACATTGAAGGGACGTCCATCGGGCATGATGGCGCGAAAGCCGTACTGGGCGAACCGCGTGAAGGAAGCCCCCGGCTCGGCGAGGTACACGTTTCTCGGGAAGGAAGTGCGGTCCGAAATCGCGACGATCCCGTCGTGGCTGACGTCGACGACGGGGAAGGCTGTGATCGCCGGGCCGCCGCCGGGCGGGGCCGCGGCCGAAAAAACCTGCGTCAAGGGAATGGGCTGGGCGAGCGCGGTGGTTGAAAGCGTGAACCCCGCGGCGAGCACCGTGGATCGCATGGACACCTCCGCAGGAAGATCGTACTGGACCGGACCGAAAATCGACCGTGAAATCCGTGTTCAGGTCGCGGCCGGTCCCGATGTGTTCGGGTGGCGGCGGGGTCTTGGCTCGGGTACCATCCCGCTTCATGCCCACCTGCACCCCCACCTTGCTCGCCAACACCGACCTCCAGTCGTACCTGCCCATCTTCATCATGGTGCTTCTGGCGATCAATTTCGCCATCATCAACCTGGTGGGCACGCTGCTGCTTGGCCCCAAGCGTGGCGGCAAGACCAAGGGTGCGTCGTACGAGTCGGGCATGAACGCGATCGGGACGGCCCGCAAGCGGTTCAACGTCCGGTTCTACCTGATCGCGATGACGTTCCTCGTGTTCGACGTCGAGATCATCTTCCTCTTCCCGTGGGCGGCGACGTTCTCGAACCTTCGCCCGATGAGCGAGGAAGGGCTGATCTGGCTTGGCCGTATCGGGTTCTTCATGTTCACGACCATCGTGATGTACCTGTATGGGCGTCGCAAGGGCGTGTTCAACTTCGACTGAGCTTTGGCCCGCCAGAGTCCGCGAATCGTGGTGAACGTCCGAGTGCCGAGGATCCGCGTCGGCAAAGACGGTCTTTCACGCGCATTCGCCCCGGGCCGAAGGGGTGATCTCCCGGTCCACCTCACCGGTGCGCAAGTTCGGTCGGAGCGTCGCCGATGTCCTCTTCACAGGCGGCCCGTGGTTTGACCGCGGGCCGAGAACTGAGAGAGGCTCTGGATGCGTTTGCGACACGGCCAGGATGAATCTTTGGTTGATGCGAAGGCGCTCGAGCGCGTAAGGCGTCTCATCGAGGGGCGGCTTGTCGCGTCCGCGTACCAGCCGATCGTGGATCTTCAGCGGCTCGAGGTGGCGGGCCGGGAAGCGTTGGCGCGGCCGATGGCGGAGTCCGGGTACCGCCACGCCGGCGAGCTTTTCGACGAGATCGAGCGGGTGGGGTTGGTGTGGGAGGGGGAGAAGGTCACTCGGGATGTCGCGATCGAGGGTTTCGCGAGCGTGCCGGACGGGGCGAGGCTTTTCGTCAACACGTCCCCCGCGGTGATCGCAGATGACCGGCTGGTGGATGACCTGATGAAGTCGATCTCGCGGGTGCCGGGCCTGTCGCCGACGCGGATCGTGGTCGAGGTGACGGAGCGGTCCGAGAGCTCGTACACGGACGTGATCGTGACGCGGACGGAAGAGCTTCGGAGCCTGGGCTTTGAGATCGCGGCGGACGACGTGGGCGCGGGGACGAGCGGGCTGAACCGGATCATGGCGATCCGGCCGAACTGGATCAAGCTGGATCGTGATCTGATCACGGGAATCGACGCGGACCGCGCCAAGCGCAACATGGTCAAGTTCCTCGTGAGCTTCGGCCGTCTGAGCGGGGTCAACGTGCTGGCGGAAGGGGTAGAGCGGCGGGATGAACTCGCGGCGCTCATGGACTTGGGCGTGGTGTACGCACAGGGGTTTCATCTCGCGCGCCCGGGGGGTGTGGATCGCGGGATCGAGCCCGATGTGCGAGCGTGGCTTGGTGAGCGGCGGGCGCAGCTCGCGGCCGGGTCGCTGAGCGATCCGCGTCGCGTGCCGCTTTCGAGGTTCGCCCGTCGGTCGACGGAGCTTTCGGCTTCGACGCTGGTGTCGGTCGCGGCGACGCAGCTCCTCCGTGAGCGTTCGGTGCCTGGGTTCGTGCTGACCGAGCCGGGGCGGGTCGTGGGATGGTGCGGGCGCGATGCGATTCTGCGAGCGGCGGGCGACCACCGGTCGTTCATGCCCGTGGAAGCCGTTGCCTCCCGCGAGACCGTCATCATTGATCCCGAGATGCCGGTCGCGGAAGCTCTCGAAGCGGCGGCGTCGCGTGTGGATGCGGTCGGGTCGGATCCGCTCATCCTCGCCACCGGCGGGATGGTCGCGGGGATCGTGACGGTGGGGGATCTGCTTTCCGCCGCCGCGACGGTCGTCTCCGAGGTGGCCCACCGGATCTCACCGGTCACGGGGCTTCCGTCTCGGGCCAAAGCCGATGAGCACATGATGGCCCTGATCAAGCTCGCCGAGCACGGGGGGCACGCCGTCTACGACGCGGCGATGATCGATCTCAAGCGATTCTCCGAGTTCAACCGCCGGATGGGCTTTGATCTCGGCGATGACCTGCTCAAGCGTCTTGCCGGGATGATCAAGAGGACGATGGTGCCGACGGGCGAGGTGGGTGGTACGGTGTTCGTCGGCCACCTCGGCGACGATCGGTTCGTCATCACGGGTCCCGGCGGTCGGCTCCGCGAACCGCTGGAACGCCTCGTCGCCGAGTACGTGCGGTCCGACGCGGGGAGCGGGTTCGGGTGCGCGAGCGACCGGTCGGCGGTGGACGGGCCGACGCTTCGGGCGATTCTGCTCCCGGGGGTGTTCTCGCGGGTCGGAAGCGTCGGCGAGGTGCACCGGCTGGCCGAGCGTGCCCGGACGGCGGATGTCGACGGCCCGGGCGGGCTTCAGGTCGTGCAGGAGCAGGTCCGACGGACGGCGTAGGGACGCGGGCGGCCGGCGCATAGACTTCCCGGATGGCTGTGGCGTCGGTGGCGGTCCCACCTTTGGCAAAAGAGCGGAACCGTCGGGCGTCGGGGCCCGAACGGGTGTGGTCCGGCTTCATGGCGGCGGCGGCTTTGGCTCCGCTGGCGGTCGGCGCGACCCTTTCCCCTGATCCGGCGGGCCACGGGACCCATACGCAGCTCGGATTGCCGCCGTGCGGGTGGGTGGTGGCGTACGGCAAGCCGTGTCCGACGTGCGGGATGACGACGGCGTTCACGCACGCGGCCCATGGGCGGCTGGATCTGGCGCTGGTGGCGCAGCCGGCGGGGACGGTGCTGGCGGTGCTTGCCGCGGTGCTGTTCTGGATCGGGCTTCACACGGCGGTGACGGGGTCGCGTGTGGCTCCGAAGATGGTGGCGGGGATCAGGGGCCGGCACGCGATCGGCTTGGTGATGTTGGTCTTGGCGGGGTGGGGATACATGATGCTGACCTTCCGGCCCGGGTAACCTACCAGTCCGGTCCGGCGACGAACCTCTGCCCGAACCAAACGAGAACCCAGAATGACCTCCATGAATGGCACCAACAAAGCGTTTCGGGTCGGCATCGCGCTTCTGCTTGCGGCGGCGGCGTCGTGCGGCGGCTGTCAGCTTGTGTCGGGCATGACCGAGTCATACCTGCGGAGCAGCACGAAGACGGTGCCGCCGGAGTGGGACGGTCTCAAGGGCAAGACCATCGGCGTGCTTGTGGCGATGGATCCCTCGCTCCACACGCGGTTCCCGCAGATGGAGTTCTACCTGATCGCGCGGGTGACGGAGCGGCTCGCCGATCCGGCGCACGACACGGGCGTGACGGGGTACACCGACATCCGCGAGTGCCTGGCCTTCTCAGCGAACAACCCCGGGTGGATCGCAAAGTCCGCCGAGGAGCTTGGAAAGGGTCTGGGCGGCGTGGACTGTGTGATCGTGGTGGAGCTTGACGACTTCCGCTTGCACGATCCCGGCAACATGTACACGTGGGACGGGGAAGCAGCCGGGACGCTCGGCGTCTTCGACCTGACGGGCCCGGTTCCCAACGAGTTCGCGTTCCGCAAAGCGGTGACGGTTCGATTCCCGGACACGAAGGGCGCAGGGCCCGACGCGATCGCGGGCGACGTCGTGAGCACCGAGCTCATCCGGCGATTCGTGGACCGCACGACGTGGGCGTTCTACACGCACGAAGAACCGTACTACGCGAAGTATTGACCCCGCACGCGGCCGCGGGAAACCGCGATCCGCCGCACACGATCGGAGCACCGGGCATGAATCGGATCTTGAGCTTGACGAAAGTGGCGGGCGCGGCGGGCTTGATCGCCGCGGGCGCGGCGATGCACGGCTGCAACGTCCTCGGCCCCATCGCGTACATCGTGCACGGCCCGGGCAAGGTCAACGCGGTGCACACGCTTGACCCCCAGAAAGCGACGGTCGTCTTCGTGGACGATGTGAACAGCCGGCTGCCGTCCCGCGCGGTGCGCGGCGAGATCGCCGCCTCAGCGGAAAAGTACCTCCTCCGCGAAGATTGCCTCACGGACGTGATCGATTATCGCGCCGCGATGCAGGCTTCCTCCAGCGACCGCACGGGCATTAGCCTCTCGATCGTGGAGATCGGCCAAGCGGTCAAAGCAGACGTGCTGATCTACATCGTCGTCGAGGACTTTGGCCTCTCCCCGGACGGCCAGACGTACAGCCCCTTCGCGTACGCTCGCGTCAAGGTGATGGACGTCAAGAGCAACAAGCGGATCTGGCCCGCGGATGAACGCGGGCATCAGGTCCGCCTCTCCCCCAACCCGCAAGCGACCCAGGCTCCGGCCACCGTCGGCGCGCGGCTGGAGTCAAGCCGCTTGCTCGGCGCCGAACTCGGCAAAGCCGTCGCTCAGCTCTTCTACACCCACGAGGGCACCAATTCCGCGGGCAAGGACGAGCTCAAGAAGCCCGAAGGGCCCTTCAACGACTAGCCCGTCCCGGTCCGGAGCGTCTGTAGCCCGCTCCCCAAGCTCCTCCCCAGCACCACACCCAAGCTCCTCCCGTTCGCCCGCTCCCGGCGGATCGGGTATGGTTCATCGTGCGAGCGGTTCACCTCATCGAGGGCTGGTGGGAAGGCGTGCGGAACGAGTCCGCGACGGACGCCGCGGCGTTCTGCTGCGCCGCTTGGATGCGGCAGCGGCCCCTCGATCTTGCGATCGCCCTCGGTCCGGCGCCAGCCGTCGAGCGTCTGCGAGCGGCCGGCGTGCCGATCGCGCGCTCCTGGTCGGCCCCGCTTGGCCTCCACGGTCTTTCGCAGCGTTCCATCCGAAGGGTCGTCGCCGATCTCGCGGCGCACGCTCCCTTCGCCGGTGCGGTGGTCTGGACCCCCGGCGCGATGGCGGCCGCGGTCGGTCTTGATCTTCCGCTGACGGACATGACCTCCGGGTCGCGGTGGGACCAGGCCGAGGCGCTCCTCTCGGACCGTTCGCGCGCGCGGTCGGCCCTCTGCGCGGGCCTCGGCTTTGATCCGGACGCGGTGTTTCTGGTCGGTGCTCCGGCGGATCCGCCGGGACGCTGCGATGCGTTCCTCGCGATGTACGGCATCGCGCTCGCGGACGGCGCGGGGTTGTTCGAGCGGCGGGGCCGCCGCGGCGTCCTCGTCGTGCCGCAGGGCGCGGGCGACTCGGACCGCGCCCGCGGATTCGTCGCCGGCCTTGGCAAGCCCGCCGAACTCGCCGAGGTTCGCGCCACCCCGATGGAACTGATCTGCGGCGTCGATGCCGCGATGATGATGCCCACGGCCCCGCTGCCTTCGCCGCTGGCGCACGCTCGCGTGTGGTGGATGCGGGTCGCGCGGGCTCGCGGCATTCCCACGATCGTCGGCCCGGGTGAAGAGGGCACGGTGAGTCTTCCCGCGTGGGGACGATCGGAGCTCGGCAAAGCCATGGCCATGCTGCTCTCGAAGATCCCGGAGGAGGCGACGCGATGACGGCCCGGACAGGGGTGTTGATGGTGTGCCTTGGCAACATCTGCCGCTCGCCCATGGCCAAGGGCGTGCTGGCTCGGATGATCTCCGAGCGAGGGCTTGACGGAAAGCTCTGGGTTGATTCGTGCGGAACAGGCTCGTGGCACGTGGGCGGCGGAGCGGATCCGCGCACGCTCGCGGAAATGGCTCAACGCGGCGAGCGGCTCGAGCACGTGGCCCGACAGTTCGACGCGGCCGCCGACGCCGAACGGTTCACGTGGATTCTCGCCATGGACCGCGCGAACGTGCGTGCCTTGGGGCGGATGGGGCTTCCGCGCGAGCGTGTGCGGCTTCTGCGCGAGTTTGATCCGGCTCTCACGGGGCTGGACGAATCGGCGTGGGAGGTTCCGGATCCGTACTACGGCGGGCAGGAGGGATTCGCGAAGATGTACGAGATGATCGTCGCATCGTGCCGAGGGTTCCTCGATCACCTCGAAGCTCGGGACCCCGCCCCTATTCCATGAAGGCCGCGCCGACCCCGCCCGGCGGTGCTTTGGCCGCAAGCCAGCGCAGCTCCGGCAGCCGGGCCAGCAGGGCGAGCACACCGAACGAACCCGCGCCCGCCGCGACCAGCGCCGCGAGCCGGCCCGCGTGCTCGCTCCAGGTCGCCGGGCTTGGCAGGACCATCCGGAGCGCGACCAGCGCGATCGTCATCCCCGCCGCGGCCATCGCGATGCGCAAGCAGCCCCTGAAGGTCGGCGCATCAAAGACCCGGAGCCCGCGCCGCTTGAGCGCCGAGACCAGAAGCAGAAACTGAACCCCGCCCGAGATCGCCGTGGCCCACGCGAGCCCGGCTTCGCGAAGCGGCCAGATCAGCGCGAAGTTCAGCCCCAGGCTGACCGCGACCGAGATCAGCGAGATCGTCATCGGCGTCCGCGTATCGCCTCGGGCGTAGAAAGCCCGCGTGAGCACGTTGTTCAGCGAGAAAGCCCACACCGCCGGGGCAAAGCCGACAAGCACCGCCGCCGCACGATCCACGCCCTCGGCCGAGAACGCGAGCGATCCCCCCTCGAGCATCACCGCCGTCAGGTCCGGTGCGACCGCCCACAAGCCGATCGATGCGGGCAGCCCGATCAGCAAGCTCACGCGGATGCCGCGGCGGAGCATGTCGCCGAACTGCGCCGGGTTGTCCGCCGTCCGCGAAAGCAGGGGAAAGACCGCTGTCGCCACCGCCAACCCGAAAACCCCGAGGGGGAACTGATAGAACCGGCTTGTGTTGCTCAGAATCGCGTTGGAGGACTCGTCCAGAGGCACCGGATGCCCGAACATCGTGGGCCCGACCCAGATCGGCCACATCGCGATCACCTGATCGGCGAGCGTCGAAAGCTGCAACGCCCCAAGGCCGATCGCGACCGGGCCGAACCGGCGAAGCACCGTGCGGGAGGACTCCGACACGCCCGAAACGACCCTCGTCCAGCGGACGACAGGGCGCAGAGCCACGAGCGACCAGACGATCTGCGCGACGCTCGCGACGACCGCACCGATCGCGATCCAGTACGCCGCTTGCTCGCGGGCGAGGTCGACCGTTGATGCGGGGAGGAAGAAGTGCGTGAGCGCACCCGCGATCATGAACACATTGAGGAGGATGGGAGCGGCCGCGGGCGCGGCGAAGCGTCCGTGCGACTGGAGCATGCCGCCCAGGATCGCCGTGATGCACACCATCGGCATCATCGGGAGCATCACCATCGTGAGCTTGATCGAAAGCGCCGAGTCGGGCCCACCCACGCCGCCCCACAGGCATCCGAGCAGGATTCCCATCAGGATCAGCGTGAGCGTCCCGGTCACCAAGGTCAGGGCCGCGACGACGACCGAAGCCAGCCGCGCCGCAAGGTCGGGGTCGGACTTGCTCAGACGCGTGTACTCGGGAAGAAAGGCCGCCGAAAGCGCCCCTTCGCCGAAAAGCCGCCGGAAAAGGTTCGGCACGATGAACGCCGCCGCGAACGCCGACCCGTAGATCGTGTCGCCGAGCACGCGGGCCGTCAGCACCTCGCGGGCCAGGCCGGCGAAACGCGACAGAAGCGTGAACCCGAAGACCACGCGGATCGCGCCCGCGAGGGCGCCCCCGAGGTCCGGGCCGGCGGGAGGAGTGGGCGTCGGGGATGGAAGCGGCGCGTCGGAGGGCATTCGTGGGCGCACGAACTGTTCAATAGGTCAGGACCGAGTGAACCTCGCCGAAAGCCGACAGGCGGTCGCGCCCGCGGAGCGCGGGGAGTTCGATGAGGACCGTGAGGCCGACGATCGTGGCTCCAAGACGCTTGGCCAGCTCGGCGCAGGCTTCCAGCGTGCCGCCGGTGGCGAGCAGGTCGTCGACGAGGAGGACGCGCTGGCCGGGCTTGACCGCGTCGGTGTGCACTTCGAGCTGGTCGGTGCCGTATTCGAGCTGGTAGGAGACGCGGTGCGTCGCGCGAGGAAGCTTTCCCGTCTTGCGAACAGGGACAAAGCCGCAGGAGAGAGCCCGGGCAATCGCCGTGCCGAAGATGAACCCGCGGGACTCGGCACCCATGACGTGGTCGATCCGCTTGTCGCGGAACGGAGCGGCCATCAGGTCCACCGCGTTGGCGAGCCCGGCGGGGTCGGCGAGCAGGGGCGTGAAGTCCTTGAAGACGATCCCGGGCTTGGGAAAGTCGGGGACGTCCAGGATGAATCGAGAGAGTGGGTGCACGGGGATTCTCCGAAGGGGCAGGATAGCCGATTCACCCGGCTCGAAAGCGCGGGGCGGAGAAGCGGGTCAAAAACGGGGAGCGGGGTTCCCGAATAACGTTGGACGTGGAATGGACATGGATCATCCTGGTGGTGCTGGCGGCGTGGGTGGGCACGCTGCTCACGATGGTGCTTTTGCCGGGCATGTGGCTGACGGTCCTGGCAGCCGTCCTGGCGACGGCGCTGATGGATCCGCAGCCGATGTCGTGGTGGGTGGTGGGCGCGGTGGCGGCGCTGGCCGCGCTCGGCGAGGTGGCCGAAACCGGAAGCTCGGCGGTGGGGGCCCGGAAGTTTGGCGCGAGCAAATCGGGAATGGCCGGGTCGTTGGTGGGGTCCATCGCGGGCGCGATCGCCGGGACGGTGCTGATCCCGGTGCCCATCGTCGGCACGCTGATCGGCGCGATCGCGGGCGCGGGGATTGTGACCGGGCTGGCCGAGCGCGGGGTGGCGGGCCGGACGTGGAAGGAATCCGCCAAGTCCGGCACCGGCGCGGCGGCGGGCCGCGCGGTGGCCGTGTTCGTCAAGGGCTCGCTCGCGGTGATGCAAGCGGGCGTCGTGACGGTCTTCATGGTCTTCTGACCGGCCGGCTTCAGCGGGCGGCTTCAGCAGCCGGCTTCGAACGCCGCGACGAAGTCGTCGTAGTCGAAGAAGTCCAGGAAGTTGTCGCCGTTGATGTCCGCGTTGGGCGTGCCGGCTTCGAATGCCCCGACGAACTCGTCGTAGTCGAAGAAGTCCAGGAACCCGTCGAGGTTGAAATCAGCCACGCAGAGCGGCATGGTCGACTGGACCATGAGGTGCGGCGCGGACTTGCCGAACCGGACGTACTCGTTCCAAACGACCATGCCCGCCTGATTGGTGACGTTGGCGTCGCGGAGGAACTCCATGTAATCGCGGGTGGAGGTCTGGTAGTACAGGTTGACCACCACGCGACGCGTCCCGGCCGGGATCGAGTAGCTGGTGTCGTCCCAGTACTGCCCGTCGGCGTACGTGTAGTTGACCGGCGCGGCCTGCACCGACGCGAACTCGGCGTTGTTAAAGCCGCGGGGCGGGATGCGGTTGTCGGAGAACCACGTGTTGTTCAGGGCGAGGTGGAAGCCGGGGCCCGCAGGACGCCCGCTGATGGCGGCCGTCGCCGCGTCCATCCCGATCTTGCCCTCGTAGACCTTTGTGTCACCCTCGGTCAGGGTCGCCGTGTCGAAGTTGTACGCTCCGCGCTCCGCGATGGGGCCGGCCGCACCTTCGAACACGACGTTGACCCACATCCGGCGACCTTCGGGATAGCCGGTGGGCAGCTTGTGACCGGTCTGATTCACCACACGCACAAGGAGCTGGCCGTCGACGACCGACAGGTTGACGTCGGCGGCGGCGCTGAGCATCGCGAGGTTGCGAGCGATCGACGCTTCGACCGTCTCATCGTCCAGGCCGGTCTCGCTCTGGTCATAAAGCTTGTTGACCGCGCGGAGGACCCAGGTGTTCGCGCCAGCGAAGCCGTGCTTGGGCAGATCCTCGCGGACGGCGCCGCCGAGGAACGGCTCACAGGCCGTGCCGCTGGCATCGGGCATGTGGCAGTCCTGGCAGGTGCTGACTTCGAGCTTGTTGCCGCCGAAACGGCCGCCCATGTCGATGGGGCCCAGCGCGAAAGCGGATTTGCTCCACTCGCTGTAGGTCCGCTGCTCGGGGAACATGTCGAGCTTGTTCTGCGTGGGGTGCGGCGTATTGAAAGCGTTGAGGGCGTAGGTGCCGTCGGGCTGCTTGCTGAACGCCGGGTTCGAAACCTCGTGGCAGGTCGCGCAGAGGTTGGAGGTCTGGTGGAACGGCGACTCGATCCACGGGTGGTATGTCGCTTGGGGTGTGAGCTCGAAGGGGCCGCGGCGGCGGTCTTCGGGGTCCAGGACCCACGCGGCGTTGTGCGCCGACACCGGAGGCTCGAGCAGATTGGCGAGGATCGACTGGTCGACCGCGGGGCTGATGCCCGGCTTGTATTCCGGGTCCACCATGCGGTGGCAGATGATGCAGGAAATGCCCTCAAAGTCGAAGTCAACCAGTTCCGAACCGTCGGGAGTCACGCGGCCCTCGACTTCGCCCATCGGAGCGTGGCACCGGAAGCAGGAAACGCCCGACCCGGGAGCGTCCTGGTTCGCGATCGCGACCGCCGCCTGGAAGACCGGGTCGCGCGTCGCCTGACCCATCATGCTGCCGACCCACGGGCGGTACGGCTCTTCCTCGGACTCGTACCCGCCGTGGCAGAACGCGCACACCTGAGCGGTCTCGAACGACTCGATGTGCTCCAGCGGCTGCGTACCGGGCGTGAAGAAGTCCGTGGCGGTCGTGATCGGATCCGCCGTCGTGCCCGCCGCGGCCAGAAGCCCGGCGATCGGAAGGACCACCCAAGCCGTCATGACGGCACGCGACGCGAGTGAATGCTGGGACTGCGAACTCAAGTCTCACTCCTCTCGACGCACCCAGGCGTCGTTGTCAGCGGCAGGCGAACCCTCAATCCACAAACCGCGTATCGATCACCCGAACAGATTCAGAACGCGAGCTCCGCAAAAGACGGAGGCCGCACACACATATTTGTACACAGGATCGGTGCGGTTGCATCCGCAATCCGGCGCAAGAGCATCAGAATTTGAAAATTCGCGGCGGCCGGTCACCCGCAGATCGGGTGTTTGCCTCATTCCGCATATCCGCGTAAAGTCGGGGCCTTTGACCGCCGACTTTCTGCTCTGACTCCACGTTCAAGTGACGTGGTGTTCTCGGAGCTATCAACATGCGCAAGAACTGTGGCATCGCTTTCCTCTTCGCCTTTGCCGGCACCACGATGGCCGCTCAGCCCGAGCAGCCCGCGACCGACCTCCCCGGGCTCGAGCAGGCAGACCAGCCCGAGCTGGCGGGGTTCATGGAGCGTGAACTCGGGCCGCAGGACCTGCCCGGCCGCGAGAAGGGCGACCGCGACCGCGCCCCCGAGACGAAACCGGCCGAGCCGGCTCCGGCTCCCGAGATCACCTTCTGGTCGCAGGATCGCATGACCGGCAACTGGTGGGGCGCCCGGAAGAAGCTCGAGGATTCCGGCATCAACTTCAACGGATCGTTCACCCTGAACACCGTCTCCGTCGTCGAAGGCGGCGCACGCGAGCGAGCCAGCACCCGCACCCTCTGGGACTTCAACGTCGCGTTCGACTTCGAAGCCATGTGCGATTGGAAGGGCGCGAGCGCCTTCGTCGCGTTCTCCTCGTCGGATGAACGCAGCGCCCTCGCCGATGCCGGTTCGTTCCAGGCTCCGTCCAACATCGAGTACGGCCGCAACATCGACGAGATCGGTGAAGCGTGGTTCCAGCAGGAGTTCTGGGACGGCGTGGTCCGTCTCAAAGCGGGCAAGATCGACGCGAACGCCGAGTTCGCGTTCGTCAACGCGGCCGGCGATTTCACGAGCTCATCCGCGGGCGTGTCACCCAACATCCTCTCGATCCCCACAGTCCCGGCCCAGGCCACCGGCATCGTCGCGTTCGTGTACCCGACCGAATCGTGGTACGTGGGCGGCGGGTTCTTCGACGGTGCGACGCAGGACGGCATCCGCACCGGCGGGCGCGGTCCGGCGGACTTCTTCAGCGATTCACGCAGCCAGTCCTGGTACTGGATCGCCGAAACGGGATACTCGTGGGACTGCGGCGAAACCGGCGGCGGACGGGCCGCGATCGGCGGCTGGTACGCGACGGGTGATTTCGCCCGGTTTGACGGCGGGGTGGACGAAGGTGCCGAGGGCTTCTACGCCCTGGCCGAACAGCAGCTCTGGCGCCGCGGCTCCGACGATGAGAACAAGGACAAGGGCCTTTTCATCTTCGGCCAGTACGGCTGGGCCGACAAGGACGTGACGGTGATCGGACAGCACGTCGCCGCGGGCGTGACGCTCAAGGGCACGTGCAGCGCCCGAAGCGATGACGGCGCGGGCTTCTACTGGTCCATGATCGACGCGAGCAAGGACGTGCTGACGGGCGCCGATCGCGATGAGCACCTGTTCGAACTCTACTACAAAGCCCAGGTCACTCCGTGGATGTACGTCCAGCCCTTCGTGCAGCACATCATCAACCCTTCCGGCCGCGCGAGCATCGACGATGCGACGCTGCTTGGGATCCAGGTTGGCGTGGCGTTCTGAGCGGGACTTACTGACGGCTTTCTTTCCGCGGCTCGCGCGGCTGCCATCCGCCGCCGAGAGCTTTGTACACCGCCACGGCGCTGGTCGCGACGGCGGTGCGGCTCTGCGCGGCTTGGTCCTCCGCGTCGTACAACCGGCGCTGGTTGTCGAGCACGGGCGTGAGCGCGCTCAGGCCGGTCTTGAAGAGCGATTCGGCAAGCTCCACCGCGCGCTCGTTGGACTTGACCGCGGTCTGGAGTGAATCGAGCCTCGTGCGCTCGCTGGAAAGCCCGACCAGCGCGTCCTCGGCTTCGCGGATCGCGACGAGCACCGCCTGTTCGTAAGCGATCAGCGATTGGGTCGTGCGGGCGTCGGCGGCGTCGATGTTCGACTTGACGCGTCCGTTGTTGAAGACCGACCACGTCACCGAGGGCCCGAACGAGTACGAACGGCTGTCGAGGTCCGCGAAGTCCCCCGCGTTGGCGGACTCCATCGCGAACGACCCGAGCAGCGAGAATCGCGGGTAGAGATCCGCCGTCGCCACCCCGATGCGAGCCGTCGCCGCGGCCAGTTGCCGCTCGGCCCGCCGCAGATCCGGCCGTCGCATCAGCAGGTCCGCCGGAACTCCCAGAGCAAGCGAAGCGGGCGGAACGGGGATCGGTCCCGAAGCCGTCGTCAGCTCAAGGAGGTCCGCAGCCGACTTGCCGCACAGAACCGCCAGCGCGTGCGCGTTCTGACGGATCTGGGCTTCGAAGACGGGTGAAGCCGCGCGCCTCGAAGCAAGCTCGGCTTCGGCCTGAGCTACATCGAACTCGGCGGCGAGGCCCGTCTTCAGCAGGGCTTTGGAGAGATCGAGCGTCTGCTCGCGAACGGCGATGGCGCGGCGGTTGACCTCAAGCCGCTGCTGCGCCCCGCGGAGTTCGACGTAGCGTTGCGCGACGTCCGCCGCGATGAGCACATGCGCGTCGTTCACCGACGCTTCGGCCGCATCGAGGTCCGCACGGGCGGCCTGCACGGATCGACGCACGCGGCCGAAGAAATCAACCTCCCACGAAGCACTGACGCCCGCGCGGAACTCATCGTCCACGTCGGACTGGAATCGGGAGCCGTTGGTGGTCGTCTCGCTGCCGCGGCTCCGGGAAAAGCGTCCGTCCGCGTCGATCTGCACGCCGCGTTCGGCGCGGGCGATCCCCACGAGCGCCCGCGATTCGTCCAGACGCGCGACCGCGAGGCGGATGTCGTGATTGGCTTGCAGTGCGGACCCGATGAGCCCGGTCAGCGTCTCGTCGCCCATGGTGGTCCACCAGTTCGCCAGATCGGCGGTGCTGGCCACGGGAAGCTGAGCAGGCTGCGGCGGGGCGCCCTTGGAGTCATCGCGCGGGATGTTCGCGGAGATCTCCTGCCCCGCGGTGAACGAACCGGGAATCTCGATCCCGGGCTTGGCGTACTCGGGGCCGACGGTGCAGCCCGCGAGAAGCGCAAGAGCGGCGGCTGAGAGAGCGGCGGTCGTGGACGAGCGGTTCATGGGTTTCCTGTCGAAAGCTGGTGCTTTGCGCCTCGCGTGTGGCGAAGCGGGAGAGTCTAGAGAACGGACGGTCGGTGTTCTACTTGGCGGGCGACGCCGCGGGGAACGGCTGCTCGCTTTTGCTCGCGCGCCGGGGCGCGGCTTCGATGTACGCGTCGACCTGCTGCCCCACGAACATGGGGAAATCGGCCTGGTCGACCGCGAAGATGATCTGCAGGACGCGGGTGTCGACGCGTTCGGTGCTTTCGCCCGTGAGGGACTTCTTGGGCACGATGTACGGCTCGAACCGCACGAATTGGAGCGAAGCCTTGAAGTCGCTGTTGCCGCGGAGGAAAGCCACCGCGTTGCGGCCCTCGCCGACCCGCCACGCTTCGTTCTCGTCAACGTCGACGCGAACGTGCAGCGGGGAGAGTGAGCCCAGGATGAGGTGGGGCGTCTGGACCGAGCCGGCCTGAGCGAACTCTCCGGGGCGGATGTTCACCTGGAGGACCTTGCCCGTGACGGACGCTTTCACGGTGCGGCGGTCGAGCTCGACGCGGATGGCGTCAAGGTCGGCCTGCGCGGTGGCGACGGTGGACGCGGCTTCATCGACGGAAGCCTGAGCTGCATCGATCTCGGGCTTGAACGTCCCGGCTTTGACGAGGGCGAGGTCGGCCTGTGCGGCCGTGAGGCGGGCTTTCTGCGTCTGGACGGCGAAACGCTTCTGGTTGACGGTGTCTTCGGAGACGGCGCGGGGGTCGGCGACGTTCTCCCACTTGGCGAGCTGGGCTTCGGCGTCGCTGAGGAGAGCCGCGATCTCGGCGACCTTGGCTTCCGCGGGCGGGATGGACTCCGGCCTCGGGTACGCGCGGAGCGCTTCGAGCTTGGCCGCGGCGACCCGGAGAGCCGCCTGCCGTGCGGCCAGAGCGGCCTGGCGAGCGGCGAGCTCGGCCTGAATCTCTCTGGAGTCGATGGTGAAGAGCGTGTCGCCGGCCTTGACGTCGTCGCCGGCGCGGACGGCGACGGACTGCACGATGCCGGCGACGGGCGTGCCGACGGCGATGTTCTGGGAGTTGGGCTCGACGATGCCGGATCCGGCGACTGAGCTTTCAAACGGCGTCTTCGGCGGCTCGCTGACGGGCGGCGTCGGGATGGTGGGCCGCGAGGACTTGACGACGGTGAACGCGGCCATCCCCATGCCGGCGATCGCGAGCAGGGGGATGGTGTAGGTCTTGGCGGTGTCGGACGCGAACTTGATGATGGCGGACATGGCGTGCTCCAATCTGACGAAGGGCTTGGTGCGCGTTCAGAGCTGCGAGGGGTCGGTGACGATCTTGTCGATACGGCCGTCGTCCATGTGGGCGATGCGGTCGGCGTGCTGGAAAATGCGGTTGTCGTGCGTGACGACGATCAGGCTTCGGCCTTCGCCGACGGCCGCTTCCTTGAGAAGCTCCATGACCTTCTCGCCGGTGGCGTGGTCGAGGGCGCTGGTGGGCTCGTCGCAGACGATGAGCTTGGGGCTGTGCACGATCGCGCGGGAAATCGCAACGCGCTGCTGCTGGCCGCCCGAGAGCTTGTTCGAGGAATCCCGCCAGCGGTCGCCGAGGCCGACCTTGTCGAGGATGGCGCGGGCGCGGTCGATGGCTTCGGACCGCGAGACGCCCTGAAGCAGCAGAGGCACCGCGACGTTCTCGGCGATGGTGAGCGTGGGGATCAGGTTGAAGGACTGGAAGACAAATCCGATGGTCTTCCCGCGGAAGCGGACGCGGGCCGAGGGCGAGAGCTTCTCAAAGTCCTGGTCGAAGACGCGGCACTCGCCGGCATCGCGGTCAAGAACGCCCGCGATGATCGAGATGAGCGTCGTCTTGCCGCAGCCCGAAGGGCCCACCAGCATCAGAAGCTCGCCCGAATAGACATCAAGGTCGACGCCGCGGAGCGCCCGGACGACGGCTTGGCCGGTGCCGTAGCTCTTCTGCACGGCCCGGCAATCGACCGCTTTGGGACGCGGAGTTGAACCGGTGGAAGCGGGTGTGGATGGCATGGTGATGGCGGACATGGTGGTTCTCTGTTACGCGCCCTTGAAGACGACGCCCGGCTCAAGCCGGATGACCTTTCGGATCGCAAGCATCGCGGAAAGCATGCAGATGATGATGATCGCGCAGCCCGCGACGACGAGGAGCTGCCACGTGAGGAAGAACGCGATCGGAGCGTTCTGCGTCGAGATGCCGAACAGCCCCGTGAGGCCCACACCCAAGCCAAACCCCAGCAGGCCGACCGTCACCGCTTGAAGCAGGAGCATCAGCATCAGGCGCACGTCCGACGCGCCCATGGCTTTGAAGGTCGCAAAGTACCGGAGATTGTCGAGCGTGAAGTTGTAGAACATAAAGCCGGTGATGACCGTGCCCACGAGGAAGCCCAGGCCGACCGCCAGACCGAAGTTGATCGGAATGCCGGTGTACTTCAGGAAGTAGTTGACCGTCATCCACCTGAACTCAAGCGAGGTGTACGCGGCCAAGCCCGTGGTTTCGGTGATCCGGCGGCAGAGCTCCGCCTTGTCCACGCCCGGAGCGGGCTTCACCAGGATGTACGAGAGGTTCCGCCGCTCGCGGGGAGCCATGGTGGTCGCTCGCGAGTAGGTGGTGACGATCGCGGGGAGGTTCTGGAACGACCGCGTCATCCGCGCGATGCCCACGACCACGGCGCGATTGTCGTTGAGCTCAAGCGTGTCACCGATCTGGAGCGGCGTGGGCTGGCCGCCGGGTGTGGTGGGGGGTTTGGCCAGACGGCCGTTGGCGGCGACCTCGTCGACGATGACGGCATCGGCGCCGCGGAGATCCTCGAGCCTGCCCTGCGCCATCTCGCTCGGTCCGCCGACGAGGGTGGCGTCGTCGTACCCAAGAAGCACACAGTTGATCACCTGCCCGTTGTCGAGGCGGGCGCGGATCTGGCCTTTGTAGAACGGCATCGCCCACTCGATGCCCTCGACGCCGCGGACGCGGGGAAGCTGCGTCGCCGTCATGGGTTTCTGGTCCTCGATGTACTGGACCTTGGGATCCATGACCCATATCTCCGCCGCGGGCATGTCGGAGATGATGCTGCACGCCCGGTGCATGATCCCGACGAAGATCGACCCCTGCTGCGTGATGACCAGGGACGCGAGCATGACACCCATGAGGATGCCGAAGAACTTCGCGCGGTCGTTGAACAGCATTTTGAGGCAGATGCGGAACATGGCGGGTTCGAGGTGTCCTTTACGCTTTGAAGACAATGGCGGGTTCGAGGCGTGCGAGTTTGCGGATGCTCAGGACCGCGGCGCCGATGGCGATCCCGGTGACCAGCACGCCGCTGAAGACGACCAAGCCCCAAGGCATGTGGAACGCGAGGGAGTCGCCCACGCTCTGACCGAAGAGGCCCGCGGCGCCGGCGCCCAGACCGAACCCGATCCCCGCCGCGACAAGCGACTGGAGCAGGACCATCCGGGCGAGCGTGCCGTCAGAAGCCCCGATGGCTTTGAGAGCCGCGAAGTACCGCATGTTGTCGTTGACGAAGTTGAAGAAGGTCTGTCCGGCGATGGCGGCGCCGACAAGAAAGCCCAGGCCCACCGCGATCGCGAAGTTGATCAGGATCCCGGTCTGCGTCAGGATGTACATCGCCGACTTGGTGGCGAACTGGCTCTGCGTGAGCGCCATCGTCCCCGTGGCGGACTCGATGCCGCGCTGCACGGTGGCGGGGTCAAACCCGTCCTTCACCTTGACCATGACGAACGTCAGCTGCCGCCGCTCGGTCGGCGCGAACTGCTTGGCACGGCTGAACGTCGTGTAGATCGTCGGTTCCCAGAAGAAACTCGGCCGCTGGGCCACTGTTCCCACGACCACCGCCCGCGTGTCGTTGAGCTCGAGCACATCGCCGACCTCAAGGGGACGCTTCCCGCCCCCGGGCTGCTTGATGCCAAGCGACTTGCCGACGGTCGCGGCGTCGACGACGATGCCCGCATCGCGGCGGAGCGAGTCCGCCGACCCCTCGACGAACTCGCCGGGGATGCCAAGCAGGGATGCGTCGTCCACGCCGACCAGAATGCACGTGCGGAGCGAACCGTTGGGCAGGCGAAGCGTGGCAAACGCGCGGTACATCGGCACGGCCCACTCGACGCCGTCGACGCTCCGGACGCGGTCGAGCGTCGCTTCCCGCATCTTCTTGCTGTCGGAGTGGTGCTCCATCTCCGGGTCCATGACCCAGAGGTCACCCTGCGGCGTGTCGGTCACGAACTGATAGGTTCGCGCGGTCAGGCCAAGGAAGATCGCTCCCTGCTGGGTGATCAGCAGGCTCGCGAACGTGAGCCCGATCAGGATGCCGAAGTACTTCGCCCGGTCACCCATCAGCATGCGCAGCGCGATCAGATTCACGAAGCACCACCTTTGCGGAGATCCGCGGCCATTCCGCGAATCGCGTGAAGCGTGAACGCGGTCACGTGCCCGGTGATCAGATCGATGACGCCCGGTTGATCGAAAAAGCCCGGATAAAGGCGGTTGGTGACCTCGCGCGTGTGGTGGTAGTGCAGGCACTGCCCGATCACGCTTGCGGCGCACAGGTACACATGGTGCGACGCCGGGGCCGCGTCCATCATCTCGGCCACGATCGAACACAAAAGCTCGAACTGCGGACGGATCGACCGCTCCACGATCGCGTCGAGCGCACCGGTGGGCTCGATCATCTCTCGACCGATGAGCTTGGCGTGCCACCCCGGACGGCCCGGGTCCAGAAGCTTGTGCACGAAACCCGCGATGAACATCCCCAGCCTGCGATCCGCCGGCAGGTGTCCCCCGCGCTCGATCGCCCTCAGCCACTCGGCTTCCGCGTCGCACCGCGCCCGCTCAAAGACCTCGGCGTAAAGCCCGTGCTTGTCGCGAAAGTGGTAATTGACCGCGGCGACGTTCGCTCCCGCGCGGGCACAGATGTCCCGCACCGTCGCGTTGCGAAATCCGACCTCCGCGATCACCTGGCCCGCGGCTTCCATGATCCGCTCACGAATGTCGTGTGGATCGCGACCCGCCTGAACAGGCGGGTCGCCGGGCAAGGGGTTGGAGGAGAGGTGCGACATACGATCGATTCAAACAGATGTTTTATACATCTGCTTCGCTCGATCAAGTTGCAGCGATTCACTTTGGGAAGGAAAAAACGACCGAGCCCGGCGATTTCGCGCCGGGCTCGGTCTTCGTTTGGGTTTGTCGGTGTGGCCGACAGGGTTGAAAGCGTGGGCGGAAGGAGTCGAACCCTCAACCTCCTGATCCGTAGTCAGGTGCTCTATCCAATTGAGCTACGCCCACAGACACGGGCGATCCCGCGCTGAACCGGTACAGTATCGCGCAAGGTCGAGTTCGGCAAGCCCGATGGGTAGAACCTTTGCGGGGGTCTTGATTCCGCCGGGCAGTCGGCAAGAATTGAGGTTCCCGGGTGGACCGTCGGCGTCGGCCGCGGACCGGGCTCCTGACCTGTACCAACGTTCTTCGAGGACACGATCGATATGGCTCACTCCCGCACCGCTCAGAAGCGAATCCGTCAGAACCTCAAGCGCCGCGCGCTCAACCGCTGGCGCCTTCGCGCGATGCGGGCTTCGCTCAAGGACTTCGCCGAGAAGATCCTCCACGGCACGCCGGATGAAGCCAAAGCCGCGTACCTCGTCTGCCAGAAGGTCATCGACCGCACCGCACAGCGCGGCACGATCCACAAGAACCAGGCCGCCCGCCGCAAGAGCCGCCTCGTCGCCAAGCTCAAGGTCAAGCAGGGCGTGACCAAGGCTTCCTCCTCGGCCAAGCCGATGAAGAAGAACTAAGCGACTTCCCCGAACTGAACGAAGACCCGGCCTCCACTGGCCGGGTTTTTTCATGCGCCGAGCCGGCCCTCTCTTGCGGGGCGTGTGTACTGTGGGGGCGTCGATGGCGAAGGACACGAGAAACACGCGCAGGCTTGGTCCGGACGTCGATTCGTACGGCAAGCTCAGCTCCGGGCCGCTCCACTGCCTGCTTTTCGTCCTGCCGCTCGTGCTGGTCTACGAGATCGGGCTGGTCCTGTTCCTCTCCTCGCGAGACGGCACGCTCCGCGAGACGATCCTCGCCCACCGCACGCTTTCTCGCCTCTTCGAGGTCTTCGGCTCTTCCAGCTTGTACCTGCCCGGCGTGCTTCTGCTCGTGGTGCTCGCCGTGTGGCACATCTTCACGCGCAAGCCTTGGAAGCCGAAACCCGCCGTCCTGGGCGGGATGGCGTGCGAATCGCTCCTCTGGATGATCCCGCTCCTGGTCCTGGGTCTCATCACGTCGATGAGCATCGGCGGCGGGGCTCAGCCGGCGATGGCGGTGGACGGGATTCCTCAGGGTTGGCAAAGCAAGGTGGTGCTCTCGATCGGAGCCGGGCTTTACGAGGAAATGCTCTTCCGGCTGCTCCTGATCACGGTGCTTCACCTGGTCTTCCACGACGCCCTCCGGCTTCCGGAATCAGCCGCAAGCACGCTGGCGGTGATCGGCTCGGCGGTGGCGTTCACGGTCTATCACGGCGTCTCGTACACGGGCGGCTCCCCCTTTTCGCACGTCTTCTTCTACACGGCGGCGGGGGTGTACTTCGGGGTGGTGTTCCTGATGCGTGGCCTGGGGATCGTCGTGGGGACGCACGCGGCCTACGACATCATGGTGCTCGTCGTGCTCCCGATGATGCGAAACCCGACGCAGTAAACAGCCGACTGGCCCGGTGGGTTCGCAGGGACTGACCCCACGCGCGGCCCGACAGCGATTCTGTACACTGTGCCCCGAGCAGCTCGGCTGCGGATCGAAAGGCACTCCATGTCCGAACCGTCACTTCAGCGCACCAACCCCGTCATCCTCACCCAGCTTTCGATGATGATGTTCCTGCAGTTCTTCGTCTGGGGAGCGTGGTACGTCACCATGGCGACCTTCATGGGAGCCAGTGGGCTCGGCGCTTCGATCGGGCACGCCTACACCGTCGGCCCCATCGCGGCGGTCGTCTCGCCGTTCATCCTTGGCGTGATCGCGGACCGGCTGTTCGCGTCGCAAAAGGTCCTGGCGTTCCTCCACGTGCTGGGCGGAGCGGCGCTCATGGCGGCACCCTCGCTGGCGGCGGCTGCGGCGAAAGCCGACGCGGCCAACCCGCTGCCCACCGGCGACGCGGCGCCGTACCTCAACACGAACCACCTGCCGTACCTGCTCGCGCTCCTCTGCCACATGCTCTGCTACATGCCCACGCTCGGCCTGACGAACTCGATCGCTTTCGCCCACGTGAAGAACTCGGAGAAGGAGTTCCCCGTGGTCCGCGTGCTGGGGACCATCGGCTGGATCGTCGCCGGCATCGTCGTGTCCAAGGGCCTCGGAGCGGACAAGACCGACCAGTTCTTCTACGTCGCGGGCGGTGCGGGCGTGCTGCTGGGTCTCTACTCGCTCACGCTTCCCAACACGCCGCCCCCGTCCGCGGGGAAAGCCGTCCGTCTGGGCGAACTCTTCGGGACCGACGCGCTGCGGCTGCTCAAGGACCCGAGTTTCGCGGTCTTCACCGTTTGCTCGCTCCTGATCTGCATCCCTCTCGCGGGGTACTACGGCTTCGCGGCCAAGTTCGCGGACGACGCGGGCATCCAGGACACCGGGTTCAAGATGACCTTCGGGCAGATGTCCGAGATCCTGTTCATGCTCCTCATGCCGATGTTCTTCGTCCGGCTCGGCGTCAAATGGATGCTCGCCGTCGGAATGCTGGCCTGGGCCGTGCGCTACGGGCTCTTCGCCGGCGCCTCGGATGGACACGCGGCCTGGATGGTCCTCGCGGGCATCATCCTGCACGGCATCTGCTACGACTTCTTCTTCGTCACCGGGTTCATCTACGTCGACAAGCGGGCACCCAAGGAGATCCGAGCCCAGGCCCAGGGCTTCCTCGTCCTCGTCACCCAGGGCCTCGGCCTCGGCATCGGCGCTCAGGTCTTCCAGCGCCTCGTCACCTCCCACCAGACCTCGGACGCCAACGCACTGACGGAGCAGGCCAACGCCCTCCGCGCCAAAGCCGAAAGCCTCGTCGAAGCCGGATCCGCCGACCAGGCGCAAAGCCTCCTCGACCAGGCAAGCCAGCTCCTCCTCCGCGCCACGGACTGGCAGACGGTCTGGATGATCCCCGCCGGCATGGCCATCGTCGTCATGATCATCTTCGTCGTCGGCTTCCGAAGCAAAGCCGAACCGAAAGCCTGAGCCATACGCTCGCCAAGCATGGATCCGAACCCCAACCCTGAGCCGGTGCCCTCGTGGTGGTCGCCGCTCGCGTGGGGCGTGGTGCTTCCGACGGCGATGTGCGCCGCCGGAGTGGTGTTTCTGCCCGCAAGCCGCGCCATGGCCGGAGTCTTCTTCATCGCGTGGCTCTTCGCGACCGTGCTCGGCACGGGCCTGGGAGCACTCGCCCAGCTCAAGCGGCTTTTCCGAACGAAAATGCCGACGATGCAGGTGGCGCTGGTGGTCGCGTGCTTCGCGGTAGCGTGCCTCGCCATTCAGGCCGGCCTGGCGGTCTGGGTCGCTTCGCGGATTCCGCCCTCTCCGACGCCCTGACTCAGGCGTCGATCGCGGCGCGAAGCTCGACCGCCTCGTCGCGGCTGAGACGCTGGACACCCTGCGTGCGGCACGCGCTGTGAAGCTGCTTCAGACCCGTCTCGCGCAGGAACTCGCCCGCATTCCCCGATCGCACGCCGCCGCAGGGCAGAATCTCGATCCGGCCCTGAGCCTGCTCGGCAAACGCTTTCAACCGGCGGAGCCTGATCGGGAGCGAAGCACCCGAGACGACATCGGGAGCGGGCTCCTCGTCAAAGCCCAACGCCGCCGCCGTCGCCCGGATGTCAAACCCGGCGGAGAGCACGCGGGTGACGCCGCGGTCCATCAGCGCCAAGAGGCTCCCCTCGGGGTCCGTGCAGAGGTCAAAAGCGCGATGGAAGCACGTGGCTTTCCCGTGCGCGGTCTCGACAAGCATCGCAACCGCGCCTCGGTCGATGTGCCCTTCTGGAGTCAGCATCCCGAAGACGATCCCGTCGGCGCCGGCTTCGAGCACGTTCTCCGCATCCCGCATCGCGAACGCGACCGACCTCGGCGTCGCGAGGAAGGGGCCCGGATTGGCCCGGACCATCGCCATCACCGGGATGGAGACCGCGGCTTTCACTTCGCGGACGAGCTCGACCGTCGGCGTCAAGCCATGCTTGTCGAGGTCGGCGACGAGTTCGAGGCGATCCGCTCCGGCTTCCGCGGCAACGATGGCGTCATTGAGGTTGTCGACGGCGATTTCGAGCGTCACGCGGTGAGAAGAAGTCATGTGGGGGGATTATTGGCAAGGGGGCCGCGGCAAACCCGGCTCTAGAATCGCCGATGCCGTACACGATCAGCACCAGCCACGACGACATGCGCCTCGACGACGTCCACGCCATGCTCGCTTCAACCTACTGGTCCCCGAGGATAAAGCGCGAGATCGTCGCGAAAGCCATGGCCAATAGCGTCGTAGTGGGGGCTTTCGACACCGCGAGCGGCCAGCAGGTGGGGTTCGCACGCGTGGTGACGGACCGGGCGACGTTCGCGTGGCTTTGCGATGTCATCGTGGATGAGAACCACCGCGGCCACGGGCTTTCGAAGCGCATGCTCGCGGCGCTCGACGCGATCCCTGAGCTTCAAAAGCTCCGCCGGTGGTGTTTGGCGACGCGCGATGCCCACGGCGTCTACGCGAAGATCGGCTACGTGCCGGTCGTCCCCGGCGCCTGGATGGAACGCAAAAGCGATCCCGGCGTGTGGCAGGACCCGGCGTAGCCCCTCCGACGCGAGTCACTTCGCGAAGAGGCGGTCCATCTGCTCACTGATGGTGGTCAGACGCTTGAAGTCACCCCCTGCGACTTCCGCGGTGGCCCAGCGGCCCTTGGGATCCGTCGAATATCCGGAGTCGTCAAGAGCTTTCATCACCCGTTCCCAGCCGGCATCGCCCTCGCCAAGCTCGACGGAGAAGCCCTTCCACAAGCCTTCATCGTTCCGCTTCTTGCGGCTGAAGTCCTTGATGTGGAGCTTGGCGATGCGTGGTCCCAGGATCTTGATCCACTGCTCGGGCCAGCCGAAGTTGATGACGTTGCCGATATCAAAGTGCCACTGAACGATCGGGTCGTTGATCTCGTCGAGGTAGCGGGCGGCTTCGAGCGGGCTGAGCAGGAACTGATTCCAGACGTTCTCGATCGCGATGGTGACGCCCAGGTCCTTCGCGAGCGGGACGGCACGCTTGATCCGTTCGATCGAGAGCGTCCAGCACTCGTCGTAGGGCAACCGGTCGCTGACGACGCCGGGAACGAGCAGGATGCTCGATGCGCCCGCTTTCTTCGCGTCGCGGAGGCAGGTTTCGAGAGCTTCGCCTGCTTTCTTGCCGGCTTCATCGCCGGGGGCGTTCAGCGGAAGGGACCAGTGGGCGGAGTTGACCATGCCGTGGATCGGGAGGCCGATCTTGGCCGAAGCCGCGATGAGCTCGTCGATCTGCGGAGCGGGGCTGTCGGCTTCGATCCCGTCAAACCCGGCGTCCTTCGCGGCTTTGAGCTTGTCCTCCCAAGTCGAGCCCACGCCGATCATCCCGAGCATGACGGCTTTGCGAAGGGTTCGCTTTGGCGAAGCGGCGGCCGGCGGGGAAGTGGGCGAAGGAGCGGTGGTGGAGGAGGGCTGCGCGGACGTCCGCGAAGCAAGAGCCGTGGACGCGATCGCGCCCGCGGCGAGCGTGCTGAACTCTCGACGTGAGATGGACATCGTGGGCCTCGGTGATGATCAGATGAGCTTGTGCTTGCCGGGAATGGGGACGACGACGGGAGGGAGCTTCATGTCCCACGAGAGCGCGCCGGGCTGGAGGTTCTCGGCGCTCTCCATCGCCTGCTTCCACGTGACGGTCTTGCCGGAATACGCGGACATGCGGGCCATGATGCCCAGGAGGCACGAGTTGACGGCCCGGGGGCAGTCGTTGATGGGCTTGCCGGCGCGGATGCTGGCGAAAAGCTCGTTGTGCTCGACCTGATACATGTCGTCGCCGCCCTTGCCCTTGTAGCCCCAGGTCTCCTTGCCCGCATAGTCGTAGGTCTTGAGGCTTTGCGGCTGCCAGCCGTTGACGTTCGCGCGGCCCTTGGTGCCAAAGACGTAGTCGGAGTTGTCCCCGTAGCAGTTGTTGATCTGGCGAGCGGAGTGGTAGGTCTTCAGGCCGCCCTCGTACTCATAGATCGCGCTGAAGTGGTCGTACACATCGCCGCTTTCCTCGCCCTCGCGAGCCTGGCGCCCGCCGAGACAGTTGACGGAGAGGGGCAACCGGTCGCCCATCGCCCAGGACATGCGGTCCACGGAGTGGATCGCCTGCTCGACGATGTGGTCGCCGGAGATCCAGTTGAAGTGCCACCAGTTGCGCATCTGGAACTCAAGGTCGGACCAGCCGGACTTCCGCGGGTTCTTCGGGAGGGTGCCCGTCAGGTAGTTGGTGTAGACGCTGGTCACCTCGCCGATGCGGCCGCCCAGGATCTCGCCGAAGATTTCACGCATCGCCGGGTGGTAACGCCAGCAGAACCCGATCATCAGGGCGAGGTTCTTCTTCTTCGCATCTTCACCGCACGCGAGCACCTCGCGGATCCCGGCCGCGTCGACCGCGACCGGCTTTTCCGCGAAGACGTGCTTGCCCTTGTCGAGCGCGTACCGGATGTGCGCGGGACGGAAGTTGGGATAGCTCGTCAGAATCACCATGTCGACGCCCGAGTCGATGACGCCCTTGTAGTTGTCAAACCCGGTGAACTGGCGCTCCGCAGACACGTCGATCTTCGTCTTGGCCGAGTCACCCAAAGCCTCGGTCAATCCGGCTTTCGCGCTCTCCAAGCGGTCCTTGAACACATCGCCCATCGCCCACAGGACGGTGCCCTTGTCAGCGGCAAGTGCTTGGCTCGCCGCGCCCGTGCCGCGCCCGCCGGTGCCGATCAGGCCGACCTTGATCGTGTCGCTGCCGCGCACGTTCGCAGTGCGCGAGACCGCGAGAGCGGGGACGGCGGCGGAAGCGGCGAGCACCGCGGCGGTCTTGACGAAATCGCGGCGGTCGACGGACGTGATGGGGGTGTTCATGATGACCTCGTGATGGCTTGGAACGGGCTCGTACATGGCCCAAACGGACAAACTCGGACGAGTTGGCAGCATACCAAACTCTCCCGGCCGTGGCAGAGGTCTTTTCGTCGTTCCGGCGATGCTGTGGGAACCCACCCGGTCCTGGCCCGGGCAAGCCTCTCCGGCTCAGGTCGCTCGGGCAAGCAGCAGCGTGCGGTCGTCGGAGGGGGGGAGCTCACCCATCCCCGTAAACGAGCACACCCGGGCCGAGATCGTCTCCGCCAGCGTGTGAAGCGACCCGCTGTGCTCCCGCAGGATCGCGTCCAGACGCGGCACGTCGAACAGGTCGTTGTCCGGGTTCTGAGCTTCCGTGATCCCGTCCGTGTACATCGCCAAGAGGTCACCGGGTTCGAGCGTCACCGTCGCTTCCGAACACTCCTGCGTCGGCATGATGCCAAGCGGCAGCCCGCCCACCGCGTCGAGCACCACCATCCCCCGCTTCGTCACCAGACGGGGCGGTGGATGACCCGCGCACGCGTACTTCAGCGTCCGCTCACGCGGGTCGTACACCCCGTAGAACGCCGTCACAAACGACCCGTTGATCGACGTGTACGACGCCAAAAGCCGCTCGTTCAGATGGTCCAGAAACTGGCACGGATGATCCGGCGGGCCCGAATACGCCCGGGCCAGAGCATGCATCACCGCCATGATCACCGCCGCGGGCGTCCCGTGCCCAGACGCATCGGCGATCAGAAGCCCGTACCGGCCGTCGGGCAGCGTGAACACGTCGTACGAATCCCCGCCCGCATGCGCACTGGGCTCGTACAGCGCCGCCAGCTCAAGCCCCGGGATCTTCGGCAGTTCCTGCGGCAACAGCGAATGCTGAATCTGCCCCACGATGGCCAGTTCGCGGTCCAGCGCCCGATAGGCTTTCGTCAATTCCGCCCGAAGAACCAGATTGGCCGTCGTGCGGCCAAACAAGTTGGACTGCCAGAGGGTGTTGGCGAGTTCGTTGTGCCTGAAAGCCCCGGGGTCGCGCCACGCGAGGATCGACATGTTGAGTGCCGTGCCGTTCTCGTACTGCGGCATCGCGAAAAGACACTTCATGCCCTCGAGGTACGGCGCCGCCGGATCCGACGGCGGGATCGAGAAGCTCTCCAGCACCGCCGGCTTGTCCGCATAAAGCAGATCCCCGAAAAACCCGTGGTCAAACCGGGGCAGCTTGTCGCGGCTCGTCCAAGGGTTGTGGTCCTCGGGCCACCCGGAAAACCGCGTGATCCGGTACCACGGCCGCTCAAGGTCGCGCCGTGAGACAGCGATGAGCGTGTCGATCGTGGAAAGCTTGCGCACACCCTTGCTATACAACTGCACCAGCTTGTGCGCATCCTCCTGCCGGCTCACGTCCCGCATCAGCGAATCGACGATGTCGAGCCGCTCGCGCCAGCTCAGTTCATGCGGAGCGGGAGGGGGCGGCGGCGGTGGAGGCGGCGGGGGCATCGCTAGAGTGTACGGGCGGGAAACGGGTCGAAAACACCCGGTTCGCAGAACCGGGCCACCAGGAAGGCATGAAGCGTTGAATGGAAACGGTTTAAGTGTGTCGGTCGTCGGCGGCGGAGCCATTGGGCTGACGTCGGCCATCCTCCTCCAGCGGGCCGGCTACCACGTTCAGGTCTTTACCGACAAGCCGGGCCTCGCCTCCGTCTCGGGCGTCGCCGGGGCTTTGTGGCACCCGTTCCGAAGCGACCCCCCCGAGCTTGTGAGCCGCTGGGCCGCCCGGACGCGCCAGCATTACAACATCCTCGCCCAAGAGACACCCCAAGCCGGCGTCGACGTCATTACGCTCTATGAGCTCCGCGATGACCGTGAACGCCCCTGGTGGTCGGCCGACACCCCAGACCTCGAGCCCGTGCACAATCCCGAGCACGCCGGCCTGCCGCTCTCTTGGTGGGGGGGCTCCCCAGCCGTCATGGCCTGGCGCGTCCAAGCCCCGCGAGCCGAATCCCCCGTCTTCATGCCCTGGCTTGAGCGTCAGCTCACGCGACCGATCATCACCAAACGGTTCACCACCCTCGCCGAGGTCCCCGGCGATGTCGTGGTCAACTGCTCCGGGCTCGGCGCGCGGATGCTCGCCCGTGACGAAACCCTGCGGGCCCTCTACGGCCACGTCGTCGTCTGCGAACCCGCCCAGATCGACCTCTCCGTCTCCGTCTCGCACGACTCCGAGCACAACGGCGGCTCGTTCTACGTCATCCCAAGGCGAACCGAGGTCGTCATCGGCGGCGTCGTCGAAGCAAGCCCCGACGACCGCCCCCTCGTGCCAAGCCAAGCCACGCGCGACTCCATCCTCGCCCGCGCCCGCGCCCGTGGTTTCGCCCCTGGCCCCATCATCCGCGAAGCCGTCGGCCTCCGGCCCTACCGCCCCTCCGTCAGGCTCGAGCATGATCCCCATGACCCCCGCATCATCCACAACTACGGCCACGGCGGCTCCGGCTACACGCTCTGCTGGGGGTGCGCCGAGGATGTCGTGAAACTCGCGGCAGCCGCGACTTCACACCCTCGCTGAAAGCAGTCTCGCTCCGCTCACCCGCTGCGCAAAGCTCGCATCAGCGCTTTGCTTTGCTCTCCGCGATCTGCTTGACACGCCTGAGCCCGTGAGCCCACCCCTCCGGCATGCCGTCGCGGAAATCCTGCGGAATCAAGCCCATCGCGCGATGAACAACCGACAGCCGAGTGCCCCTCCCCTCCGCCGTCAGCCGGTACTGCACATGGTTCATCGCGGGGAAGGACATCGGCATCGGGCCCGCGAGTTCGAGCAGCGTCGGAGCCTTGATCACCTGCACGTGGCCCCACAGATGCCCGTACTTGTATCCGCCCGCTTCGCCCAGGTCGCGGAACCAGCGGCCGCCGACCCACGGCTCGATCGTCATCGGGAACGGCTTGCCGTCGGGCATCACGCTCCCGGGCCCAAGCTCTTCGAGAAGAGCTTGGAACGCCACATCGGGCGCCGCGTCAATCATGATCTCCTGGCGAATGTCGAGCGTGTGGATGCTGTCCCTGTCGATAGCCGTGGTCATGGGGGCTCCTTGAACGGATGGTGAGCGGGCGGGAGAAAGGTCACGTGCGAGGCGCGGCTTGCCGAGGGCTCGATGCCTGCTCGGCGCGCCGCTTGATGCGGATGAGCTGATTCGACCAGTGTTTCTCGAACATGGCGGCCCAATCGTGGATGGTTCTCAGTTCGTCGCCGTTGATGCGGTACGAGCGTTTGCGGCCCTCGGCGCGGACGCTGACCAGATTGACCGCGCGGAGCACGCTCAGATGCTTGGACACCGCGGACTGCGGCCAGCCGAGCTGGGCGATCAGCTGCGAGACGTCGCGCTCGCCCGAAGCCAGGCAGTTCAGAAGCTCGCGCCGCTTGGGCTCGGCGATGGCGCTGAAAGCGTCGAGGGTGGTGGCGGAACGTGCCATGACCACAGCATATGCCCATATGGGAATATGTCAAGCCGCAAGCAAAAAAACCGCAACTCTTCGGCTTCTCTTGAACGCCTCTCAGGACGTGCGGCCGGACTTCTTCGCGAAGACGGCGGCCGACCAGCGAAGCAGGAGCAACGCGGCGCCAAGGTAAATCCCGAGCATCCCGAGCATCGCGAACGTGAACGTGCCGGCGCTCACCTCAAGCCGGGTCTCCGGACTGAAAATCTGGTACTCCCGGTTGAACCCCGTCTCCGTCGCCCCCCCCTCGAGGGCGCACCCGAAGTTGTAGATCGGATTGATGAAGAACGCCGCGTCCATGTACCGATCGGCGAGGAACTTCAGCCCCGACCGCTCGAGGTTGTACACATCAAGCAGCAGCCACATGACGCCGCCGATGATGGGAAGACCGGCCCACAGCGCAAGGGCGATCCCCGTCGCCCGCATGCTCGCGGCTCCGGAGCTTCGCGCCGCCAGCGAGAGTCGCGTTCCCAGCGCGGCCAGGAAGATCAGCGGGCCGCCGAAGATGAGCGCTGCGTGAAGCACCACGATCGGCGCCACCGTCCCCGCCACAACGCCGAGCAGGGACAGATTGACAAGCACCACCGACGGCATCAGCCAGAGCGACCGCAGAGCACCGGCGAACTTGCCAAAGACCAGAGCCTGCGCCGTCAGCGGCGCGCACAGCAGAACGTCCCAGGTCTTGGCTTCGCGCTCCGCGGGGAACCCCGCCACCGTCAGCGTCGAAGCCTGAAGCAGCATCACGACCGAGAAGATCATGTTCGTGATGAACAGATGCATCTCGTGATCGCGGCCCCCGCCCCAGCGGCTGATGGCGAAGATCCAGAGCGAAAATCCCGCAAGCGCGATGATGCTGAGAATGCCGATGACCGGACGCTTGAAAAGCGGCTGCGTCAGTTCGCGCCAGAGAACCGGCTGGTCGCCCACCTCGCGGCTCGTCTTCCGGTGGAGAGGACCCCGCCCGGCTTTCCGCTTCAAGAGCGGTTCCTCCCGCTCTTCCCCGGGGCTTGAGCCCGTCGAAAGCCCGGCGATGCCGGTCGCGGCGGTGGTGGGGTCCGTGCGGTTGGAAGCGGCGGCGATGGCGGGCTGTCCGCGGGCGATCGCGACGCGCCCGACCGCGACGGTGTTGGGCGAGTCACCCGCGGCGAGCGCGAGCATCACCCGGCGCAGGACCATCGTGCAGAACGCGAAGATCGCGGCGGTGACAGCCAGGTTGTAGATCGTGCCCCCGATCCACCCCTTCGTCGCGCTCAACGGGACCCCCAGGTCCACGATGCCCGAGGAGAGCGAGAAAAGCGAGACGGGAGCCGAGACCAGGAGCATCTGCTCAACCACGCCCGTGGGAGGGCCCGCTCCGGCGGCACCCAGGAGGCCGACGGTCGCCGCGATCAGGATTGGAAGCCCGTGGACAAGGCAGAAAAAGATGAACGCGAGAAACATCGCCGTGGAGGCTTTCTTGCACCACAGCGAGCAGAGCATTGAGAGCGCCGCCATCAGCGTGCCCAGCGAAAGCGAAAGCGCGAAGGCGCCGAAGATGTACTCCGCCTGCACGCCTCCGAACACGCGCACCGCCAGAAGCACCGGCAGGGCGCACAGAGCGATGACGCCCAAGGCCGCGACGCCCGAGAGAAGCTTGCCCATCACGATCTGCCACGGACGAATGGGCGACGTCAGCAGAACATCAAGCGTCCGCTTGCGGCGCTCTTCAGAGAACGCGCTGCAGGTCATGCCCGGCGCAAGCAGCGTCAGCAAGCACGCCTGCACCCAAAGCACCGCCGCGGTGAGCGAGGGCGCGACGGACTGGAGCGACTGGAGCGTTCGGACAGGGCTTGAGCTGAAGTCCGCTCGCTGCTTGATGGCGTAGTAGACGATCCAGAGGATGCCGCCCAGCACAAGCACGTACACCATCCGGCTCGCAAACGCGGTGAACTTCCGCTGGCTCGAAAGCACTTCCTTCTGGAAGACCGGCCCGGGAAAATCAATGCGGAAAGCCGACTTGAGATTCTCGAGCATACCCCCGCGACGCAGCGGAGCGGCGCTCGCGCCGGTGCTGACGGCGACGCTCGCGGCCTGCGGGGGCGGCGGTGCGGACTCGGGCGGGGGTGCTTCGCTCATTGCAGCGCTCCGGTCGTGAGCTTGAGGAACGCGTCTTCGAGCTTGATCTCAACGGGGCGGAACGCGGCAAGCTTGCCGCCGGCCGCGATGACGCTTTCGATCAGGAAATGGTGCCCATGCTCGCCGGGAACGAGGTCCACGAAAAGCGATTGCGGTGATTCGGGCTGCTGAGCCACCCGCGCGACCCGGTGGTCCCGCTCGATCGCGGCTTTCACAAGTTCGGGAGCGGCGGAGTCCGGCTGAAGAGCGACCTCGATGCGTTCGCCGGACCGCGCTTTGTTGAGCGCGTCCTTCATCGTGCCCGAGTAGAGCAGCTTGCCGCGCTCGATAATGCCGATCGAGGTCGACATCTCGCCAAGCTCCGACAGGATGTGCGAGGAGATGATGAGCGTCTTGCCCATCTTGCCAAGCTCCGTGAGGAGCGACCTCATCTCGATCCGGGCCCGGGGGTCAAGGCCCGAAGCAGGCTCGTCGAGCAGCAGAACCTTCGGATCGTGGATCAGCACCCGCGCGACGCCCAGACGCTGCGTCATCCCGCGCGACAGGGATTCGACCATCGCGTGCCGCTTGCTCGTCAGATCCGTCAGGTCCAGCACGTTGTCCACGATGCTCCGGCGGCGGGCCCGGGGAATCTGGAACGCCGCGGCGAAAAACTGGAGGTACTCGTCCACCGTCAGGTCGTCGTACACGCCGATGAAGTCGGGCATGTACCCGATGATGCGGCGGATGCGGTCACCGTCCTTGCGTGTGTCGCACCCGTCGATGAACGCTTCGCCCGAGTCCTGCTTGAGCAGGCACGCCAAGACCTTCATCGTCGTCGTCTTCCCCGCGCCGTTGGGCCCGATGAATCCGAAGATCTCCCCCTTCCCAAGCGAAAGGGAGAGATTGTCGATCGCGGTGAGCGCCCCGTAGCGTTTCGTAAGGTTGCGGATCTCGATCAAGGTGAAGGCTCCTTGGACGGCGTTTGCGACGGGCTCTCGGCGGGGCTCCCGACCGGCACAAGCAGGCGGATCGTGGTCAGATTGCTCGAGACGAAGTTCTCGCGATCAAGGATCTTCTGGCTCAGGAACCGCGACGAGGGAACCGGTGCCGTGAGCACGAGCTCGACCATCGCCCACCGGCCGGAATCAAGCCGCGCCTTGATCGCCCCGAACCGCCTCGACGGCCCCGGCAGTTCACACGTCCAGAATTGCGACGACTGCGGCACCACGGTCGTCATCCGGTTGCCGAATCGGTCGAAGTCAAACGTCAACCCGTCAAACGTCGGAAGCGTCGCTCCCGTCGCCAGCGGCACATCGCCCTCGCCGACGAAATCCACCTCCGTCTGCGGCCTCGAGCCGTCCGACGAGGTGAAAAGCGTCAGCCTGCCGATCCCGCCGACTTCGGGCAACCCCGAGAGCCGAACCTTGAACCGCTCGCTCTCGCGGCTGATGGTCGCCCGGATCGGAGGAGCCTCCGGAACCGACGAATCCGCGAGGGTGCGATAGCTCCACGAGGGCATGTTGAACGGAACAGGCACGCTCTGACGCTCACGATCCACCGACGTCAACTGCGGCGTGACAAGCGGTGCGAAGATGTTCAGCGAGTTGCGACGAGGCTCCGAGAACGGCCCGTAGTACGAATCGTCCTCCGGCGCGATGCCGTGCCACCATGAGCCCGCAACCTCCGTCTCCGACGAATCATCGATCTCGATCCGAAGCGGCCCGGACGCGAAAATGCCCGTCAAACCGTCCTGCCACGCAAACGCCCGCGCGTTCGGTTCATTCGACAACTGCACCACGTCCACCGACGTCAGTCGGTTGATCTGCGGCGGCCCGCTCCGAAGCCGCGGCGGAATCACAAACGCCGCCACCGACGCAAGCGACACCCACCCCAGTGCCACAAGCCACGAATGCTGCCGCGCCCGGAACCGCTTGAGCACAAACCAGTCGATCGGCCCCAGAAGCAGCGCCAAAGCACCCAGCGAGATCAGGATCACGTTGAACACCGTGTTGCCAAGCGGCGGCACGCTCACGATCGTGTTGAGCGCGGTGCTCACCTCGCGGTCGCGAGCGTGCGAATCGCTGAACGGCGTCGCCAGATACGTCGCGAACGAAGGCGTCAACGCGTCCCGCCACAAACGCTTGGATGCCTGCGCATCAAGAGCGTCCGGCACCGCTTCCGGATCCACCCCGAGGATTGTCACCACGCCCATACCCATCGGCCCACGCACCATCAGGCCAGACCCCGCACCCGTCGACCACGACGCAGACCACCCCTGCGCCAAAGCATCCTCCGAAAGCGTGAACACCCGGCCGACGATCTCCTTCCGAAGCGGCACCACCGGCGCCGCTTCCGAACGCACCGTGACCTCCACCGACTGCGGATAGCCGCGATACTGAGGGAGGTTGCCGTTGGTCGCCTGCGAGGCCGAAACCTTGAGCACCTCGCTCTGAAGCACCGCGTTCAGCTCCGCCGGCGGCACCATCCGCCCAGGCACGCTCGCCGAGATCGCTTCCCCAAGGCTCGGCGTCAGCCACTGCCTCCACGCTCCGGTCTCGTCCGTTGCAAGCAGGATCAGACGCCCGCCCGAAGCCACCCAGTCAAGGATCGCACCGCGCACGCGAGGCTCGATCCCCGACGACTTCCCCGGATCGATGATCAGCGCTTCCAGTCCCTGGTACGCCTGCGGGATCGGCGGCAAGTCCTCCAGAGAAACATCCGTCGCCGCAAGCTGCATCCACCGCAGCTCCGTCAACTGGTCTCCGCTGAAGCCCGTGTAGTTCGTGACGATCTGGCTCCCCACGCTCGGCGCCCGATCCACCTCCCGCGGCTTGGGAAACGACCGCTCGATCGAGCCCACCCCGCTATGGACCATCAGCCCGCGTGTCCCCGCGAAAAGCTGACCCAGGCGCTGCTCGCCCCGCCGTGGCTGCGCCGTCTGGCCCGACGTCGGCGGCGGCGTGAACTCAAGCGTCTGCACGCCCTTGCCCGAGCTGAACGTCACCTTCACCGACCCCACGTCAAACGGCAAGCACACCGCCAGGTCGACCGGCGTGAGCTTGCCCGGCGTCGTCGACGCCGGCACGACCACCCCCGCGTTCTGCGTGCGGTCCTGCGAATACGAAATCTCGATCACGCCCGAGACCGGGTCCGAATCCGCGCTCCCGTCAAGCCACACCCGAACCGGACACCACCGGCCCGCCGTGATCGTCGTGTTCCAGCCAAAGTCCGCGCGGGCAAGCACAGACTTGTCCTGAGCCGTCGCTCGCCCTCCAGTCATGGCGACGATCGCGATCATCACCCAGACGGCGAGCAAGCGGAGTGGGTTGGTGTGGATCGTCATGGGTGGGTGGGTCAGACGTGTACCTTGCGGTTGTAGATGAACCATTCGAGCATCACCACGGCCAGCGCCGCCAGAAGCATCCAAGGCCAAAGGATACGGACCGATCCCCCCGTCTCGCCTTGCTTGGCCGCCGCATCCGTCGATGCAAGCTTGATTTCTTGGGCAGCACGGATGTCCGATTCCGCCGGATCAAGCAGATTCACCGCCAACCGACGCTTGGACGTGCCCCCGGAGGTCTCATCGCCCGCCGCTCCCGGCCCCGTCCACGATGCCGTGTAGATCCCGACCTTCGGGAACGGCCCAAACGACGCCGACCCGTCGGGCGCAAGACCCGCGCCCACGGTGATTCCCCCGGGTCCCACACACTCGACCCCCGACGCGCTGTCGGGAAGGCGGTCGGAAAGGGTCAGGCCCGGCTGAGAGGACCGGGCAACCGCCCAGCCGCCTCCCGTGCCCAGGTAATCCGTCGCATACGACAGGAACACGATGAAGGAAACATCAAACGGCCAGTCCGAAGCCGTCGGGTCAAACGCCGCCACCAAAGCACGCGCGTCCGAAGTGATCAACCCAAAGAACACCGGCCCGGAGGTCGACTCGCCCAGAATCTGAGCCGTGGACCCTGCCGGAACCTCCGCTTTCAGCGACTTGAACAGATCCAAATTGTCGAGGTTCAGCGACCGGAACGCCGGGTGGTCCCGCTGCCACGTCACCATCGTCGACGGCCCCGACTCTCCGGTCGGCACGAGCACCGCCCCCAGCCGGTCGGGAACCTGACCCTCGACTACAGGCTTCAAGCTGCCCGCGTCCACCGCGTTGGGGATCGAGTTGAAGAAGAGGAACCGGCCCGGCGGCAACGTGTTCTTCTTGTCCCCCCACTCGATCGTCACGCTGTCCACCACCGTGACGTCGAACTCAAAGGCCTTGCCATTCTTCAAAGCCGCCTGATACTCCGCCGGCGAAAAGATCGTGGGCTCACCCGACTGCGGCAGCACAGCCAGCGCCTGCCGCAGGAAGAGATTCCCGTTGGTCACCAGCGCCAATCGCAAGCCGCGAGCCGGCGGGATCATCAGCCAGCCCCGGTCGTCGGTCGCGAACGTGTCAAGCGAATTCGCGATCGAGTCCGCTTTGCGCACGATCAACTCGGCCGCCGTCGCTTCCGCCCGCTCAAACTTGAACGAAACGCCCGCATCGCCGGGGATGGACTCCGCCGCTTCGCCCGAACCCTTGGTGACCGAACCGGGGATCGTCACTTCCTTGATCGGGCCCTGCACGCCGTCCAGGACGAGCTGGACGTCGACCTTCACCGGGTTGGGATCGGTGTTCTGCAGCCCCGCGAAAAGCAGCACGTTCGCCGGCGTGTCAAACTCGCGATCCGCCCGAAGCGCCACGATGCCCACATTGTGCGTGTCAAGCTTGCCGAACCGGCGGAACTCCACCGTGTCGCTCGGCCCCGCCACCGCTCGACCCGCATCGGGAAGCTTGCCGTCCGTGTAGACGTGCAAGCTGATCGGCCAGCGGTCGGAGATCCCCTCGATCACCTTGATATCCGTCACCGGCTGGCCGTCGATGATCCGCGTGTCTTCCAGGATCAGCCGCGGCGCCTGCGCCCGCGCAAGCCGAACCGCCGGCTCCAGCAGCGACGGGCCGTCCGAGGGCGTGATGCCCCGCACGGCGTCGGCAAGCTTGCGCTTGTCCCCCGTGAACTGCTGCACCACGCTCGCTTCCCGGTCAAACGCGATCACCATCGCCGTGTCGCCCGTGTCCTTCTCGATAAGCCCAGGCTCGGCGAGGCCCTGGATGAAGTTGAGAGCTTCCTCCTTCGCCGCTTCCAGACGCGAGATCGCCGCGCCCTTGAGTTCCTCATCCACCGCGTTCATGCTCGCCGAGCGATCGATGAGAATCACGTGGCGGCCGCCGGACGTCTTGATCGAGTTGATCTGCGGCTGTCCGAGCGCGAGAATCGCCGCGATCAGCGCGAGAAGCTGCAGCAGAAGCAGGATGTTGCGACGCAGCTTCTGAAACGGAGCGTTCGCCTGAAGGTCCTGGATCGCCTTCTTCCAGAGCAGCGTGGAGGAGATCTCCATATCCCGCCGCTTCAGCTTCAGAAAGTAAAGAATGACCAGCGACGGGATCGCGATCCCGGCCGCGATCGCGGCGTAAAGCGGGGTGAGAAAGGTCATCGCAGCACCCCCTTGGCGCGAAGCGTGTCCATCAGCAGCGACTCAGGAGCCTGGTCCGGCGTCGCCAAAAGGTACATGATCCCGCGACGATGGCAGAACTCCTCAAGCCGGCGGCGGAACGCCGTCACGATCTTGTCGTACTGCTTGAGAAGCGGTGATGAGATCGTGACCTCCGCCGTGTCCGCGTCCTCGACATCCTTCAGACGAAGGTCCCCCGTGATCGGCGGCTTGAGCTCTTCCCGCGAGAGAATCTGCATCGCGATCACGTCAAACCCGCGCCCCACAAGCAGACGCAGCCCGTCCTCGTACCCCTCCTTCATCAGGAAGTCCGACATCAGCACCATCACGCCCTTCCCACGACGCGTCAGCGCGATGCGCTCCGCCGCCGCCCGGAAATTCGACGACCCCCCAGGCTCGGTGTCAAGCAGAAAGTCCGAAAGCTCCATCACGCGCCGACGCCCGCGAAGGTCCCGAAGCGAGCGAAGCACCTGCGGCTTCACGCCCTCCGCCGCGCTCCGCGTCGTCCCGCCGATCACCGTCACCGCCACGCGGTTCAGGTTCGAAAGCCCCATGTACCCCAGCAGGAACGCCACCCGCTGCATGAACACGAACTTGCTCGGATCCCCAGTGTCCGAAGACCCCGAAGCGTCGATCACGATGTGAAGCGACAGATCCTCCTCCTCAAGATAAAGCTTGAGGAAAAGCACGTCCAGCCGCGCGAACAGGTTCCAGTCCAGGTGCCGCGGGTCATCCCCCATCACATACGGCCGGTGATCCGCGAACTCGACCGACTCGCCGCGCTTCTTCGACCGCCGCTCGCCCTTGAGCTTGCCGGAGAAGATCCGCCGGCTCGTGAGATCAAGCGGCGCGACCTTCGCGATCTGCGCCGGTGTCGCCAGGTCTTCGATGCCTTCCAGTCGTTTGGCGTTCGAGGTCTTGAGCATGCGAGTACTACTTCACTTTCTCGAACGATTCGGTGGGCTCCAACGCTCCGTCTTCCGTCACCGCGTCCCGAAGAATGTGCTCAAGATCAGACCACTCCGCCGGCATACCCACGCCCGCTCCCGGAGTCGCCGACTCCCCGCCGACTGCCTCCCCAAGGCCGTGCGACCGCATGGTGCTCGCAAGCCAAGCCGAACGCACCGGCGTGTACTTCAGCCGCGAGTCCGAAAGCTCAAGCACGCCGAACTGATACAGAGGGACCCGCCCCCTGGAAAGCTCTTCCGCGTTGGGCTCAAAGACCTTCACCTTCACCATCATCGTCCCCTCGACGTCGATCAACTCGCCCTCCGACGACCGCTCCTTCCCGGAACGGTTGGAGCGCAGGATGTACGTGGAGTCCGGGCGACGGAAACAGCTCACAAACACGCTGTTCGCCGAGCGCCACTCGCCGACATACTTGTCCGCGACGCCCGCGTCCGGCGCCGTCGGGCCCGAAGCGCACCCGGCGTGCATCATGGTCGAGAGGAAAGCAAGAAACATGAAGGCGATCTGCTTGAATCTCATGGATGGAGTCTCATGGAGTGTTCCGTCGTCTGGCCCGGCTTCTGATCAGGACGCCTCTGCGAAGAATCAAGACCGCTGTCGGCGATGACTCAGCGACCCTGCGGCGATGCTCCTCAGAGCTTCACCGGGTCCGTCGGCGTCTTCTCGATGATCTGCTTCACGATCGCATCCGGATCCACCCGGTCCGCTTCCGCTTCAAAGTTCAGGATCAACCGGTGCCGCAAGCACATCGGAGCCACGCCCTTGACGTCCGCGAAACTCACGTGGAACCGGCCGTCGATCAGCGCCCGCACCTTCGCCCCAAGCAGCATCGCCTGCGCCCCGCGCGGCGAAGCCCCGCACCGCACGTACTTGTTCGCCGGACCCTCCGCCCCGCCCGCCGCGTAAGGCCCGCCCGGATGCGTCGCCATCGCCAGCCGCCCCACATACTGCATCACGTGCGGCGCCACCACCACCCCGCGTACCAGCGCCTGCGTTTCCAGAATCGACGGCCCATCCATCACCGGCGAGCACTCCGGCGCCGCGCTCCCCGTCGTCCGCTCCAGAATCGTCATCAGATCGCTCAACTCCCCATACCCCACCACCAGCTTGAAGATGAACCGGTCCAGCTGCGCCTCGGGAAGCGGGTACGTCCCCTCCTGCTCCACCGGGTTCTGCGTCGCCAGCACGATGAACGGCTTCTCCAGCTTGTGCGTCTTCCCGCCCACCGTCACCGACCGCTCCTGCATCGCCTCAAGCAGCGCCGACTGCGTCTTCGGCGTCGCACGGTTGATCTCGTCCGCGAGCACGATCTGCGCGAAAATCGGCCCCTTCTGGAACTCAAACTTCCGCCGCCCCGTCTCCGCATCCTCCATCACGATGTTCGTCCCGATCACGTCCGCTGGCATCAGGTCCGGCGTGAACTGGATCCGGCTGAACGGCAAGCTCAGCGTCTGGGCCAGCGACCGCACCAAAAGCGTCTTGCCCAAGCCCGGCACACCCTCAAGCAGCACGTTGCCGCCCGTGAACAGCGCGATCAGCACCGACTCGACCACGTCGGAGTGCCCGACGACGACCTTGCCGATCTCGGCCTTGAGCTTGTTGAACCGTTCGCGGAACGCATCGCACTTGGCTTTCACTTCCGCGGGCGTCGTGGGGGCTTCGGTCATCGTCGACATGGGGATCCTTCTGAAGTAATGAGATCAGCGGACGAGGTTGGTGTCAGGGTTCAATGCAGAGATGGAGTTCCGGGCGTTTCGATCAGCGATCCTCGAGTTCATCGCGGGCGCGACGCTTGGCTTTCAGAAGGGCGGACATGCCCTGCTCCGCATCCTCCTTCGCGGACTTCGGCTTGCTCGGCTTGCCCGGATCCGCCGCCGCCGCACCCGGCACGTCAGACTTCGCGTCCCGGCGGGCGGCCTGAAGCTCTTCCGCCGTCGCGTCAAACTTCGCCGACGCAACGCTCGCATCCACCGTCGGCGGTGCCAGCGGCGTCAGCGTCTCGCCCCGCGTCTTGATCGACGCTTTCGCCTTGTCCTTCGCCGCCCGCAGACCCGAAAGCTCCGCCGAGGTCTGCTTGCTCCGCCCCGCCGCCCGACGAACCGCCGCCGCCATCCCCAGGACATCGATCCGCACGCGACGAACCGCCACATCCACCAGGAACAGCGCGATCGCAAGCACCGCCGTCAAAAGCCAGATCGGATACGTCGACACCGGGAACGTCAGACCCTCCCGGCTCCACAGATCCGCCTTCGTCGGATCCTGCGGCAGCGAAATCCCCCGCGTTTTGTCCCGCACCTGATCCAGCAGAACCGTGTTGTCCTTCAGCGTCCGGTACTCATCCGCGAACGGCCGGTTGATCGCCGCCGACGCCGACCCCTCGAGCGGAGGACCGCCGTCCCCGCGCGGAACCTTGTACCGCAAACTCGCGATGTACGTCCCCGCCCCCGCCGTCCGCACACGCCCCTCATACCGCCCCGGACCGATCTCGCGAAGCACCACGTCCTGATCGTCGTTGCCATCCGGCGAAGCGATCCGCCCCTGGAAATTCACGAACGGCAGACGCTCACCGTCCCGCGTCGCCGCTTCCACGATCAGAAGCGTCTCATCACCCTTCGTCTCCGGCGTCACACGCACCGCGATCGCCGAATTCGTCGGACGCATCACCCACCGGATGTGCTGCGACCAGAACGCCGCATACTGACCCCACGACGGCCACTGCGCCGCCCACCGACCCCCCGCATCCGACGTGAACGCGATCGAACGCCCCAGCCCGTAGTTCCATTGAGCCATCAGCGGCTCATCCTCGTCATTCTTGAGCGTCACCAGCGCCAGCCCGCCACGCTCCGCCGCCCGCACATACCCCGTGATCGCCGGAAGCGAGCTGATCCCCGCGAACGTCTCCGAAGCGATCCCGCTGATCTTTGGCGTAAACGGCTTCCCCTCGCGGATCAGCGGCCGATGCACCGTGATCGCTTCCTTGATGAAGATCTCCGGAACCTTGTTCTCCTGCCCCGGCTTGATGTTGTAGAACCGCCCGCCCGTGTACCTGGCGATGTTCTCCATCCCCGTCTGGTCCTGGATCCCGTGGCACGCGATCGCAACCGTCGTGATCGAGATCGGCGGGCTCGCGTTCTTGAACCTGTCGAGCAAAGCCCGGCTGGGCGGCATCGGGTCGCCGTCGGAAATCAGAATGCAGTGCTTCTGCCCCGCATCCACCTTCTCCATCCCCGCCAGCAGCGCCTGCAGCGCCGGCGTCCAGTCCGTCATGTCGCCGTACGTCAGCCGGTTGATCGCCTGCTTGATCTTTGACTTGTCCCCAAGCGGACTCATCGGGTGCGCCCACCCCGCCCCGTTCGGGCCCCACTCCGCGATCCCCGCATAGTCAAGCCGCGAAAGCGCATCCACCGCCGCATTGCACACCCGCCCGCCCAGGAACCGCCCGTCCGGCATCTCCACCGAGTGGCACCAGATCCCAAGCGCACCCCGAGGCATCTCCTTCTTCTGCGGCGGGTTCAGGTCAATCGGCAGCGCCTCCGCCACCGGCGTGTCCATCCAGATCCCCGCTCCCATCGAGTCCTTGCCCCCAAGCATCACCAGCCCGCCCCCGCCCTCACGAACATACCTCTGCAGATCGCTGATCTGCTTCTCCGTGAAAAGCGTCCGCGGAACGTTGGCCAGCACGATCGCGTCAAACGCGTTCATCTGCACCATGTCCTGCGGTGCACCGCCCACGTCCGACTCAATCACCGGAATCCCGAACTCCCGCAGCGCCTTCACGAACGCCTGCGTCTCCGCCGGATCCTCCCGGATCACAAGCACGCTCCCCTCGCCCGAAACAAACGTCACCGCGATCTGGCGGTTGTTCTCAAGCCGCGTGTCCGCGACCAGCGCCCCGCCCGCCGTGTCCGGCTCAAACGTCGCTTCATACCGCACCGCCCCGCGGCTCATCACCGGCACCGACACCGCAAACGTGTTCGGACCCTTCTCAAGCTGCACCTGCACGCCGCTCTTGTCCGACGTCGGGTCCAGATCAATCGGCCCGCTGTCGTCGCGGACGAAAAGCGTCCCCGATGCCGGCGTCGTCGCGCTCAGCACCACCTTCAGCGAAACGTTCTCCCCCACGCGAGCGGTGGGGGGGACCACCAGCCGCTCCATCAGCACTTCGTTGTCATACTTGTACTGAATCGGATAAATGCTGATCGGAATGTTCGCCGCCTGCGCCGCAGAGATCGCCGCCAGCACCGAACCCACCGTCTCGTTCCCGTCCGAAACCACCACCAGCTTGTTCGCCGAGTCCGCCGGAGCAATCCCCAGCGCCAGACGCACCGCCGCCGCGATGTCCGTCGCGTCCGTCTTGCCCGTAAACCCACGCTCGATCGTCGTCGCGCCCTTCGACGGAAGCTGCTGCACATACGGCTCGCGAGCCATCGTCAGCACACCCAGCTTGTCATCCTGCTCACGCTTCGAAGCCGCCGCCGCCGCTTGCAGATACGACTCCGCCTTCTTCTGGCTCGACGCCGGGATCGAATCGCTCACATCCACCAGCACCGTCACCGCGACCGACTTGGACTCCTTCCGCCACGACGGCTCCGCCAGCGCCCCCACAAGCAGCGCAAGCACCAGCAACCGCGCCGCAAGCGCCACCCACCTCGTCACGCTCCCAAGCCCCGAAAGACTCTTGCGAGCAATCAGCACCGACACCACCGCAACAATCGGAAACAGCCAGAGAAGCCGCGGATTGTCGAACTGAATCGGCCCCACCGACAACGCGGCGAGTGTCCAGCTTTGGGTGGCCATCATCGCGTCTCTCCCGCTTTGCCGCCCGCATGCGCGACCGTGTGATGAATGATCGGAGGCAGCTCGGAAACCACCACCCGGTTGTTCCCGCCGTCGGCGATGTACATCCGACTCCCCGTCACCGCGATCGCCCACGGCGTCGCGAACTGCCCCAGCTTCGGACCCGGACCGCCGAAAATCCCCATGCTCTCCCCCGTCGTCAGATCGATCCGCTGAAGCCGCGCCGCCACCTGCTCCACCACGATCGCCGTCCCGTCGCCCAACGCCTGCAGCGCCCACGGATAATGCACCGGGCTCTCATCCTTCGGCGTCCGCGCTCCCACCCACTTGATCAGCGTTCCATCCAGCGTGAACCGCCCCAGCCGATGATTCCCCGCATCCGCCACGATCAGCTCGCGTCGCGTCAGATCCAGCGAGATCGACTGCGGCCGGTTGAACACCACCGCGGTCGGGTCCCCCGGATTGTCCTCGCTCGAACCCCACGTCCCGAACGAGGACTTGAACACGTACCCGCCCGCCCCGTCCGGCTCGTAGATCGACACCCGGTCGTTGTCCCCGTATTCCGCGATGTAAAGCCGCGCCGGCTTCTTCCCATCCTCGGTCGGAAGGATCGCGATGTCCGTCGGATAAATGAACTCGCCCGGCCCCTTGCCCCGCTTGCCGAACATCGTGAGCGGCGCCGGCGCCTCACGCATCCTCGTCCCCTCGACGGGCTTCTCCGGCAGCGGCTCCACCGCGAACACCATCACACGCTGGTAGTGCGTGTCGGGAATGAACAAAAGCGGCGGGTCACCGGCAAACGCCGTCACGCCCGTCGGCTTGCCGAACTCCGTCTTCGGCATCCCCCAATACTCGACGCACTTGCCCGTCTTGAGGTCAAACCGCTGCACCCGCCCCGCCTTGTCGATCACCCAAAGCGAGCTGCCATCCGTGTCCAGCGCCCGCGGGAACGCGAACTGCCCCGGAGACGTCCCCACCTCGCCAAGCGACGAGACCTTCGTGAGCGTCGGTGCCCCAGGCTCGGACTTTTCGCACCCCGCCCCGGCGCACGCGAGCGCGAGCAGGAGCAGAGCCGAATTGGTCCTCACGACGATGGGCATCACCGGGGGATGATACTGGCAATCGGGGGTGGGGGATGCGGCACGACCCCTCTCGTTCAGGGTCCACGCCCTTCCGCCACCGCCGCGCATCCTCACGGCCTCAGCCCACACCCCGACGACGCGCGAAAACCACCGCAATCACCGCCGCAGGCACGAACATCCCCGCCAAAAGCACCACCCCAGCCGCAAGCTCCTGCGTCCGGAAGAAGTGAAGGTCGTTCAGAATGATCCGCGAAAGCAGGCTCCCCCCCGGCCAAAGCGTCAGCACCGCGGACTCGATTTCATGCAGGCTGAGCGCGAACATCCCCGCCGCAACCGCGACCACCGCGCCCACCGACCCCCGTCCCGCCGCCGCAAACCACGGTTGAACCGCTTCCGCCCCATCCAGCCGACGCTGGTCCCGGACCTCCGCCGGCTCCGAAACCGCAAGCCAAAGCCCCATCCACACCGGGATGAACCCGAACCGAGCGGCCTGACCCGCCAGAATCGGAACCACCGTGTCCCCCGCCGACATCCCAAGCCGCTCCAGAACCCACAAATCCAGCCGGATGAACCCCCGGGCCACCGCCGAGCCCACCATCACCCCCGGCAAAAGCCCCCAGAACGTCCAGAACACCGCCACCCGACGAACCAGCGCCCCGCGGCCGTTGCTCGCCGCATGCCACGCCGAAAGCGCGAGAACCGTTCCCACCCCCGCCGAACACACCGCCAGCAACACCGTCGCCGAAACCGCCGAGTCGTGGTCGCGCAAGTACCGCCCCACCGAGCCCAACGACCTCAGGTTGAACGCGAAAAACCCCATCGGCACCAGCGTCCCCATCGCCGCAACCACCAGCGCCGCCGCTCCGACCACCCAGGGCGTCCGCCGAAACCGCGCCTCCGCCAGATCACCCGCCGACGATCGCGCCCCAAGCCCCGACACCCCCCGCGCAAGCAGCCCCGCCGCCACCACCAGCGGCCACGCCGCCACCCACACCCGCCAGTGCCGGTCCGGAGGCGTCAAATCCAGCTGCGACCAAAGCAGAATCGAAGCCGTCTCCACCCGCGCCAGATGAAGCGGCACCGCCGACCCGAGCATGATCGCCGCCACCGCCATCACCCCAAACCCGATCGGCCCCGCCAGCGCTCGCACCACAAACCGCGCCCGAGGCACACCCGAGCACTCCAGCCGGCTCGCATCCAAGGTGTCGTCCGTCACCGCGCGGATCCCCGGCAGCATCGCCATCGCCGCAAGCGGCGCTGCCCAGAACGCAAGCCCCGCCACCGCAAGCCCCGTATCCACCGCGCCCGGCAGCCACTCCCACCCCCCGTTCCCCACCCCGTGATCCCGCAAAAAACCGATGAAATCCCCCGTCGCCGAAAGCGGCGCCCGAAGCATCCCCCACCCCGAATACGCCAGAAAGCTCGGAAACGCCGCCGGCGCCAAAAGCAGAACCAGCCACACCGTCCTCGTGTTCCGACACGCCCACGCCAGCGGCAGCCCCAGCCCCGCCGCCAGCCCGCCGATCAAAACCGACCACCCCAGCGTGCGAGCCAGCGTCGCCGAAGAAAGCCACCACCACGCCGAGTCCTTCCCGCTCCGAGCGCTCAGCGAGTCGGCAACCAGCCCAACAAGCGGCAACCCCAGCACCGCCGCGGTCAACACCACAAGCGCCGCAGCGCTCGCGATCGGTGGCCGGGATGACTCGGTCTCAGCAGGCATCAAGAAAGAAACGTATCGGGGATCGATCGCAAGCCGCACGCCGCTTCCGCGACGACCAACCGCCGCATCATCTTCCGGCTCACACCCATCCCGGTTGCATCCCCCACCCCGCGAACCCCGGCCCCCCTTGCGACCATCGCTCGGTGGCCTGTTTCTTGGAGAAGTCGGGGTGGCATGCTTCTCGCTTTGGAGAAGCATGCTCTTCGCTGGCAACCTCTTGGCCTCGGGCCGCGGTACGGCCAAGTTCCACGATCATCCCGCTTCGGGATGGTCGTGGATGGCCATCCCCCGCGGATCGGATCCTCAATCCCCGACGCGAGTCCAACCACGACCATCCGAAGGACCGGATGCTCGTGGCACCCGGCCCCCACGTGTCCCGCTCGCCTTCCAGCCCGCCGGGCTGGAATGAAGTAGCCGGGGGCAACGCCCCCGGTAGACTCGCCCCCCTGCAACCCGACCCCGCGGGGGTCGGATCTGAACCTGCGCCTTTCTCGTCCCGAACGATCAGCGTTGACAACTCGGCGGGTACCACGACTCGCGTTGTCTTGGGGGTAAGCGGCGTTTGCTCCCCGCCATCGGTTACACTGGGTTCCACGTGAAGAACAAGCACCTCCAACCCCGAGAAGAGAAAGCAGTCGCGGCACCCGCCCTCTCTGTACTTGCAGAGACGATCTGGAGCAATCATGAAGAACTTGCTAAGGGCGATGCTGGAGACTTCGGTCAACACCATTGCTGCTGTTTCCGCAGTGATCGTCTGCGTGTCGTACTCAGTGTTTATGCCCTCTTCAAATACTGCAACGTCATTTGTGCTAGGCATTCTGACCTTCGCCATCATTCGACTCGTTGGGTGGGTGGTATAGCAGTACATTCCTGAACAACGGTATGTGTTTAAGGAGGGCGGGTGGCACGACCGACGTCCTGTGGTGTGTGTGTGGCTTGTTGATCGGAGTTGGTCTTTGCTCGATCAAGGGCGGATCGTGGCACCCCCGCCATCGGTTATACTGGGTTCCACGTGAAGAAGGAGCACCACCAACCCCGAGAAGAGAAAGGCAGTCGTGCCATCCGCCGGTTTCGCTGCGGTTCCATGCCCCAACGGAGCCCTTCAACACACGAACCGAAACGACAGTCGTGCCCCCGCCGACACCCTCGGCTCGATTATGCTGAGGAGCCATGCCCGACTTGAGTCCTCCAAGCCCGACCACGAACACAGTCGCATCACTCGCCTTGGTACAAAGTCAGCTCTGTCAAGAGGATCCGAACCTTCCCCGTAGTAATGCGCATCCCACGGTAGGAATCGTTGAACCCGGAACCCGACGTTCGCGCTGCAAGAATGCACGATTCGGACCCGCCCGCGTCGTGGTCTCGTGCGTCACGTCTATACATGGAGATCGAGGATGACCAGACGATTCGCGATGCAAACTCGTCCGCTGACTTTCCGATTGGCCGAGTTCCGTCTCGACCCGCAGAGAGCGATCGCGGACTTTCGACCGAACCATGTCGAACCGCTTCTGAATCAGATCGCCGATCTCGCGGATCGATGCTGGGCGACGATAACGGAGCTGGAGTCATTGAGACGGACGGACTTCGCGTTTCGCAATCAGTTGGATCTTGACCAGCGGTTGCTCGAGCTCGATGAAGCGCGGCGGGAAGCGCCCGACCGAGAGGTGCGTGCGCACGAAAGAACTCTTCAGGGTATCGCGGACGGACAGCATTCCTGGGGCGGTGTGCTGATGCACGCGAACACCCTTTGGAATGCGAACCACAGCAACGCCGCGACGGGACAGAACCTCTCGGAGAAGCGCGTGGACGATGCCGAACGCAACGCAAGGAGAGATCTCACGGAGTTGCGTCGGTCCTGGGCGGTGGAGGATGCGGCGCATCTGCGAGAGGTGCTGCGAGCACGCCGGCAGTCCGTGGATGCAAGGTCGGGAGCGCTCGAGGCGGGCGGTGCATGCGACCTGCAACCGAAGATCGATGTATTGCTCGCGTTGCTCTCCGCTGACTTCAAGGACGCGGCGAACCGCGCGTTCATCGCCGAGCGCGGGCTTCGGGAAATCTACGGAGCCTCGAACTCGGAAGTGTCGCTGCTCCAACTGCGCGAAGGCGTGGTCGAGGCTGATGATATCGGAAAGCTGCTGCTTTGGTCGCGTCAGGCGATGGAGTGGATCGTCGCGTACGGCCAGCGCGACCAGGCATTCACGAGAGTGGTTTCGGTCCGTTCGGCCATGAAATCCGATGCCTGGAAGGACATCGTGAGTGATGGGGGGATCTCGTTCTGGGTCGATCACGGCCTGTTCAAAGACCACGACAACGTACGACTGCGAGGAGTGTCCGCGCACCTCTTGGGTACGGCGGGCAAGGTGCCCTGGGCGGCGAAGTTGCAGCTTCCGAGCGATGCGGTGTATTCGAGAGGTGACCGGCTTGTCCCCGCAAACGCGGGCGAACCATTCCGATGCATGTGCGGCCGCGTCGAGAACGTTCGCTCGTCCCGTCCACCCGAAGTATGTGGGCAGATATCGCTCCTCAACGCAAGCCCGCTGGGTCAAAGTCAGGAACACCGGCGTTCCCGATGGACCATCAGCATGCAGAAGCCTGCGAGCGACGACGAGAGATTGTCGAACGTAGACGATGTACTCGTTGAGTTGCACTGTGTCGGCGTGCAGAAGGGAGCGCAGCCGTGAAAGATCCCGCTTACTCGACGGGCGGGGGGACGCTGGATCGACGTGGCACGATCAATCCCGCGGAGTTCGCACGGACGACGGGCGCGGTCGACGGGCTTCGCATCAGAGGTGTGGCTTCCGTGGAGGCTAAGTGGACATGCACGCTGACACGTGAGACTTCAGGTCGGCCGGCGATCCTGGAAGGTGGCGCCAACGCGGTCGGACGTCCTTCAAAAAGCAGTGCTCTTGAAGTCATCATTCGTGCAAAGGATGCGTACGACTCAGTGAATGACGCCTACGAATGGTTGGATTATCTTTTGATCACCGGCGGCAGGGCGTTCGTCCGCTCACAGGCGATCGCGGCGTTTCTAGAGCCGACAGAGTTTGCAGAGGGCATGGACAAGCCGCCTCGCCCGCCAGGAGTGTTTCACGGCCCTTGGCCGCGGGGCGAATCGGAACTCGATTTCGTCGAACGCCTTATAGAAGCCACTGGAACCAACGAAACAGTTCGGATTCGCGCGCCTCAACCCTACGAGGACGGTGGAACTGATCGCATTCCGAACTCGGGGGCTTCACCGGCGGACGATAGAATCTTCCTCCACTAGGTTCTTGGTGACCATCAGGCCGCACCAGGGATTGTGGCTGGTGGCGGAGGACGGGTGTGCCACGATCCGCCGCTTCGGCGCATCGTGGATGGATTGCCGAGTTCGTGAGCGCGTCGGATGTCAGGTCGTGTCTCCATCAACCAATCCGGCGTGCCGAGGGCATTGGCACCGATCGCCGGTTCCTCCGGCGATCGGTGCCGGTGAACCCTGCACGTTCGAACTCGCACGTCTGAATCCGGGAAGGCGAAGCCCCTTCGCATCAGCACATCGTCGCACCGCGTCTCTCAAGGGATGGCGGCTGCGAAGCCGGGGATACCATCGACCCCCATGACCACCCCCGACTTCACGCCGTTCAAATCTCGCCTCGCCAAGCTCGCTTCGTTCCTCCACGACAAAGAGCTCTCGCACTTCCTCATCACCAGCCCCGTCGATGTCGGCTACCTCTCCGGCTACACCGGCGGTGATTCCTACCTCCTCGTCGGCGGCCCCAAGCCCGTCATCATCAGCGACTTCCGCTACCAGGAGGAACTCGCCCACTTCAAGCCCCTCGCCGAGATCGTCATCCGCACCGCGTCCATGGTCGAAGCCGTCGGCGACCTCCTCGCCGCCGCCAAAGCCAAAAAGGTCGGCATCCAAGCCGAGTACATGACCGTCGCCGACCGCGACGCCATCGCCAAACGCACCGAGAAAGGCGTCCTCACATCCACCACCGGCGTCGTCATGTCCATGCGCCGCATCAAGGATGAGCACGAAATCTCCCTCATCTCCAAAGCCATCAAGATCCAGGAACAAGCCCTCCTCGAGATCATCCCCACCATCAAGCCCGGCGAAACCGAATCCGCCCTCGCGTCCCGCCTCGAAGCCGCCATGAAGGACAAGGGCGCCACCGGCTTCTCCTTCGGCACCATCATCGCCGCCAAAGCCAACGGCAGCCTCCCGCACTACCGCCCCTCCTCCACCAAGATCGCCGCAAACCAAGGCCTCCTCATCGACTGGGGCGCCCAGTTCAAAGGCTACCGCGGCGACCTCACCCGCACCTTCGCCCTCGGCAAATGGCCCAAAAAGCTCGCCGAGATCTACCCCATCGTCCTCGAAGCCCACGAAGCCGCCGCTTCCGCCCTCGCCGCCGGCAAGTCCTCCTCCGCCATCGACAAGGTCGCCCGCGACATCATCACCAAAGCCGGCTACGGCGACCACTTCGGCCACGGCCTCGGCCACGGCATCGGCCTCGACACCCACGAAGACCCCCGCCTCAGCCACATGCTCAAAGGCACCACCCTCCAGGAAGGCAACGTCGTCACCATCGAGCCCGGCATCTACCTCCCCGGCATCGGTGGCATCCGCCTCGAAGACGACTATGTCGTGACCGCGACAGGCTCCCGCAAGCTCTCCTCCCTCCCCAAAACGCTCGAATGGGCGACCCTCGACTGACGCCATTCAGATCCGTTCGGTCCATGGTCGGTCGACCTCTCGCTTTCGGGACGTTGGTCGGCGGGTGTGGGTAGAATGCCGACCGGTCACCTGACTGTCTCGGTGACGCCGCCCGTGTCCGCGGGCGCGGCCCGGCCTCCCGGGTTGTTTCTGCCTCTTGACCTCTCTCTTGGGATGTCCCTCCATGATTGACGCTTCCATGCTCAAGGAACTCGTTCGGCTGATGGTCGACAACGACCTTTCCGAGCTTGATCTTCGCGACGCCAACGAAAAAGTGACCATCCGCCGCGGCCCCCAAGGCGTGACCTACGCCCCGGCTCCGGTGATGCACGCGGCTCCGGCGATGGCCGCCGCCCCCGCCGCCGCTCCGGCCGCTGGTGGAGCCCCCGCGCCCGCCGCCGCCAACGACGACGCCGGCCTCATCGCCATCGAAAGCCCCATGGTCGGCACCTTCTACGCCGCTCCCAATCCCGACGCCGGCGCCTTCGTCAAGGTCGGCTCCGCCGTCACCAACGACACCGTCGTCTGCATGGTCGAAGCCATGAAGGTCTTCAACGAGATCAAGTCCGGCAAAGCCGGCAAGATCGAACGCATCCTCGTCAAGAACGGCGAAGCCGTCGAGTTCGGTCAAAAGCTCTTCCTCGTCAGGCCCTGATTCAGTTCACCACAGAGTCACAGAGACACTGAGGAAAGCGGAACGGGCCATGCTCTGTCGTGTCTCTCTCTGTGCCTCGGCGTCTCTGTGGTGAGTTTTCTTCGGAGTGCGAATGTTCAAGCGTGTCCTCATTGCCAACCGCGGCGAAATCGCCCTCCGCATCCTCCGCGCCTGCCGCGAGCTCGGTGTCGAAGCCGTCTGCGTCTACTCCACCGCCGACAAGGACGCCCCGTACCTCAAGCTCGCCGACCGCGCCATCTGCATCGGCCCCGGACCCGCCAAGGAGTCCTACCTCAACATCTCTCGCCTCATCGCCGCCGCAGAGATCGCCGACGTCGACGCCATCCACCCCGGCTACGGCTTCCTCTCCGAACGCCCCGACTTCTCTCAAGCCTGCCGCGACTGCAAGATCGAGTTCATCGGCCCTTCGCCCGAAGCCATGCAGGCCCTCGGCGACAAGGTCACCTGCAAAAAGACCGCCAAGGACAACGGCGTCCCCGTCTTCCCCGGCTCCAAGGACGCCATCGAGGACGAAGAGGAAGCCGTCAAGGTCGCCAACCAGATCGGCTTCCCCGTCATCATCAAAGCCTCCGCCGGCGGCGGCGGTCGCGGCATGAAGGTCTGCCACAACGAAGCCACCCTCCGCTCCATGCTCCGCGTCGCAAGCCAGGAAGCCGCCGCCGCTTTCGGCAACGGCGCGGTCTTCATCGAGAAGTACCTCGAGCGCGCCCGCCACGTCGAGATCCAGATGCTCGGCGACAAGCACGGCAATGCCGTCTACCTCTGGGAACGCGACTGCTCCCTCCAGCGCCGCCACCAGAAGGTCATCGAAGAAGCCCCGGCTCCGAACATCAACCGCGACAAGCTCAAGAAGGTCTGCGAATCCGCTGCCAAGATGATCCGCGCCGTCAACTACGCCGGCGCCGCCACGTGCGAGTTCCTCCTCGACGAGACCGGACCCGACGGCGGTGACTTCTACATGCTCGAGGTCAACACCCGCGTGCAGGTTGAGCACCCCGTGACCGAGATGATCACCGGCATCGACATCGTGCAGCAGTCGATCCGCATCGCCGCCGGCGAGAAGATCCCCTTCAAGCAGGAAGACATCAAGATCAACGGCCACGCGATCGAGTGCCGCATCTGCGCCGAGGACCCCGCCGAGAACTTCCGCCCCAGCGCGGGCAAGATTACCGAGTGGCAGGTCCCGGGCGGCTTGGGCGTGCGTCTCGACACGCACGTCGTTCCCGGCTACGTCGTGCCGCCGAACTACGACTCGATGATCGCCAAGCTGATCGTTCATGCTCCGACCCGCGAACAAGCTCTCGACCGCGCCGCCCGCTCCCTCCGCGAGTTCAACGTCGGCCCGATCAAGACGACGATCCCGCTGCACCAGCGCCTGGTCCGCAACGCGGACTTCCGCAAGGGCGGGGTGGATATTCACTATCTGGAGCGGCTCTTGAAGGGCTGAGTGGTGGCTCGAAAGTTCTTGCACATCGGGGGCGTGGTTGCGATCGGATTCGATGCTTCCGAGGAGCACATGCTGGTCGTGAGTCACGCGGGCCGTGGCATGTTCACCACCCGTGATTGGGTGCGCGTCGCTCGCGACTACGAAGTCGTCTACCCGGACGGCGATGTTTCGATGGGGATCGGGCCCCTGGACGGACAAAAGGTCGCCGTGCAACCCGTCGAGAATGACACGCGGGTCACCAGCCCGTCGGCCCGCATCGTGCTTTTCTACGATTCGGGAACCGTTGAAATCGAGCATCAAGAAGTCGAGTGGCCTTGAGGGGATTCCACGACGGGGTGGCACAGTCTCGCCGGTGAACATTCGAAGACCCCTCATCCCCCGCTGGCGCGGGACCTTCTTTCGGTCGAAGCGACGGGGAGAAGGATGCGTTCCCCTTTTCATCGCTGCACTTCACGCTTCTTCAGCCCAAAGGACCGGTCGCCCGTGGGACGGGGGCAACCCTTCGGAAACGCCGGGCGATCGTGGACCCTCGAAAGCATGTAAGCTGTGCGATATGCGCAACAGTACAGACTTGCCAAAGTCGCCTTCAGTCGTTATGGCCATCGCAGGATTCGTGCTGCTTTGTCTGATGATCGGGTATGGCGGTGTACTGATCTCGGCAAGTCAGCCGGAGCGGGAGGTGCTTCTGCTCGTGCTAGGCACAATCTCTGCGGTCTCCATTCATGCGGTCGTTCATTTGTGGTTCAAAAGCACTCAACGCTGCGACGTTCGAACTGCAGCGAAGAACCGCGCTGCCGCAATCAAACGACTTCCAGATCCGGACGAGATAGATCGATGCACGGACGAGTACCGGAAGAGGTTCGATCACGCGGACAACATCATGCATCAGCGGATGAATCTCTCTCTTGTGGCACAGGCTGCGACCCTTGCCGGTGTAGCGGAAATATGGGACAAGAATCTCACTGCGGTAGTTCTTTTCTGCTTGGCGGGGCTCGTCCTGAATCTGGTTTCGGCGAGTGCTGTGCTCGTCATTGGCAGACGAACCGATCTTACTCTATTCGTCTTGGCACGCCTTGATCGCGTACATCTCGCTCTCAAGAACGGCGGCAGCCTCAAGTTTCCAACCGGGAGCCTCTTGCAGAGGCACGTACTTCCTGCCGCCCTTAGCTGCCTGTGGATTCTGACCATTACATGTGCTTTGGGTGAATCTCGCACCGGACGCGATTCAATGATCGAACAGTCACTCTCATCCGGCTTGATCGGATGTCAATCCTCTCAAACCGATGAAGCAGGAGGACGCCTTAGGCGTTGAGTACTATGGGCAGCGGGTACAAAAGCTGTGCCACCGGCGCTCTGTTTCTCCGCGGGTTGGTGGATGATCTCCCAGCCTGACGACGGAGTGGTGCCATTCAATTAGATCCGCACTGTGCCATCGAAGTGCGATCAGAGGCTTCGATGTGTGGACCTCCACTGCACCACCAACCATCGAAGTCGAAGCGACTTCGATGGCGCTCCCGTGCGCACACCGCGCCAAACCTCTCTTGCCTACCGCTTTCCCGAAAGAAAATCCCCTCCCCGCGCCTTCTCTCCGCGGGAAAGGGGGCACACATGGCCGTACCGTCCACGCACGACGAGATTCTCGCCACCTGGCTCGAGGAACACGGGGACCTTGAAATGGTCCTCTTCAAGCACAAACTCTCACCCGCGCAGCTCCGTGACTTCGTCGCCGACCCAGTCGTCATTGCCACGATGGACGCGCACGAAGCCCTTCTCACGCGCCGCCGCCGCATCCTGGCCTCGATGCACATGCAGAACGCAGCCGAGATGCTCAGCAAATCCATGTTCGAGTCAAACTCTCTTGTCGAATCCCGCCGCGCCGCCACCGCCCTCGCCAGACTCACCAGAGATATGACAAGAAATTCCTCCCCCGGCCTCGCCGGGGGAGGTGGCCGAGTCCGCGAGGCCGGAGGGGGTGCGAGGGACCTCGCCGCAGCCCTGCAATCCGTCGACAGTGCACCCACCCCCAAAGAGACGACCGCGCAAGCGGTCGCCCCCCTCCCTTTCCCCGTTGCTCTGAACGGGGAGAGGTGCCCGAAGGGCGGTGAGGGGTCTTCGGTGGACCCCCACCCTCCCAAGAGCGCCCCAATCACACCCACCGCGCCCAACCGCGAGCCGGGGCGTGTCGCCCCGAAGTTCCCCCTCGCTGTCCCCGTCGCCTTGAACGGGGAGACGTCCCCGATGGACGGTGAGGGGTCTTCGTTGGACCTCCAACCCGCCACGAGCGCCGAAATCGCCCGCAAAGCCGACAACCAGACGCCGTCCGCATCCAAAGAGACGACCGCGCGAGCGGTCGCTCCCATCACAGCACCCGTGGCCCGGACTGCGGAAACCTGCCGTAAGGAACGCAACGGGACCTCGCAACCGCGCCAAACCACCACAAACGCCCCGCACCCTCCATCCCCGATCATTCCTATGTCGGAGCCGCTGGAAGAACACCCGATATCGAATCGACTTCTCGAGGTGCGAGGTCCACGACGTTGAACACCGCGACCATCCAGATTCCTACGCTCCCGGATGTCAACGGTGATCAAGGTCGGCGGCTTGCTCGCGGTGGGGTTTGATGCGGCGGAGGAGCTGCTGCTGGTGGTCACGCACAACGGGCGGGCGGTGTACCGCGTGAGCGATGGCTCGCGGGTTGCGCGGAGCGCTTCGACGGGGGATCCGTGGGATGGGGAAGCCGAGGATGACGGAGCGGCGGGGATCGGGCCGCTTGCGGGGGTCCGGGTGCCGGTGACGCTCTTTGGCGGCGGCGAGCTTCGGCTTGCGAGTCCGTCGGGGCGGTTCCGGCTTGTGTGCACGGCGGAGCGGATCGATGTGAGTGGTTCCTGAGGCCACCGTTCGAAATGATCTTGGTTGGCGGGCTCCCCGCCTGTAAACTGAGCGGGTTTCGTGGCCGCAATTGCAAGGAGACTGTCATGGCATTCGTTCGCCCCGTCCAGATTCCGCTTCTCATCGCGGCTCTCATCCCGAGCGTCGCGTCCGAGTGCCGAGCTCAGAACCTGTTCGAGAACCCTGGGTTTGAGAGCGGCAACACGGGGTTTGGGTCCGACTACGGCTTTACGAGCGGGAGCAATTGCTGCGAGGGGCAGTACACGGTGCGGTCGAACGGCTCGACGTTCAACAGGGCGTTCGTGAACCCGCCGGCCGCTTCGCCGGGAAGCGTGCAGATGATGGTGATCAACGGCTCGACGGTGCCGAATCAGCGCGTCTGGTGGCAGCGGGTCGCCGTGACCCCGGGGCGGACGTACGACCTGTCGATGTCGGGGTGCACGGCGGTGGCGGGCGGGCCCGCGGTGCTGCAGTGGCAGATCGGCGGGGTCTTGCTGGCGACGCCGGTGAGTTTGCCGACCGTGACACGCGAGTGGGTGCGGATCCCGTGAGCGTGGACGGCTCCGCCCGGCGTGACGGAGGTCGAGGTCGCGGTTCGCAACCTCAACACCTCGACGTTCCCCAACGATTTTTACGTCGACGACATGCTGATGCGTGAGCGGACGTGCCCGGCGGACTTCAACGGAGACGGCTTTCTGGACTTCTTCGACTACGGCGACTTTGTCGCGTGCTTCGAGGGGACGTGCTCGCCGGGGATCACGGCGGATTTCAACGGCGATGGCTTTGTGGATTTCTTCGACTACGACGATTTCGTCGGAGCGTTCGAAGCCGGGTGCTGAAGCCGCATTCACGGGCTGCGCGGCTCAGTTTCGCCCGTCCCGCTCGTAGGTGAAGCCTGGCTCGGCCCGGAGAGGCGGGAGCGAGGGGTCTTCCTGTTCGACATCATCGCCGAGGGAGATCATCCGAGCTGAGCCGTCGTGGAACGCGTAGGGGCCGCGGTCCTTGCCGTGCCACCAGCCGACGATGACGTCCGCATTGGACCGGGCGCGGCGCGACCAGCGGCCCGCCGCGACGTGGCTGATGTCCCCGAGGAGCACGACGTGCGAGGGCAGAGCGGTCACATGCCGAGGGCCGAACGTGCGGCGGAACCAGCCGGTCTGCTCGGGATCCGGCCCGCCGCCCGTCCCGCGCAGCTTGTAGAGGTCGGTGTTGGCTTCGTAGCTGGTGCCGAGGGCTCCGTACGCGGTGTCGAAGCGGAGGTCGCTCTGGCTGAACTGCGCGAAGACGGACCAATCGACGATGCGTCCCGAGCGCGAGTTCACGATCCTTCCATCGCTCGGGCATCGGAAGGGCTGAGCGGAGCCTTCGGCGATATCGGCGGAGCCGACGTACTGGTTGATCGGCCGCTTGGCTTGCAGAGCGGGCAGCGCGGGGCTTTCGGGCATGTCGATCGGCTGACCGGATTCGTCGAAGCCGTACCAGTGAGCACCGCCCCAGCCCCAGCGGAGCTTCATCCACCACATCGGCTGCGCGGGCGTCGGATCGGAGGTGGGATAGACGCGGAAGTCGTCGGTGTACATCTGCCAAGCTGTCGCGAGCTGCTTCTGGTTGGCCAGGCATCGGGTGAGGCGAGCGGCGTTGCGGGCTTTGGCGAGCCCCGGCAGAAGCAGCCCGATGAGCAGCGCGATGATCGCGATGACGACCAGGAGCTCGACCAGCGTGAAAGCCCGGGGCATGGCTCCACGCTACCAGACCGCCCGGCGGGCGTCAATCCCGTGTTCGGTGGAGGGTGGGGTCGGGCGGAGGGTGGTTGGGGGTGGTTGGGGCGGGGACTCGACCTGCGGCGGGAGGCGGCTATCCTTGTCTCCCCCTGAACCCAATCGGGTTTGGGACCCACCGCCCAGGTGGCGAAATTGGCAGACGCACTACCTTGAGGTGGTAGCGCCCGCAAGGGCATGGAGGTTCAAGTCCTCTCCTGGGCATTTCAGCGGCGGTCGATGTGACCCTTCGGGTCCTCCCGCCTCAGGCGGTCCATCGCTCGACCGTCATCCCCCAACGCTCATGGTCTTCCCAGACGCCGGCGATCCGCAGGTAGCGTTCGGCCGTTCCCTCGTGGCGAAAGCCGAGCTTTTTGACCAGCCCGATGGAGGCTGCGTTTCGCGGGATGATGTTGGCTTCCACGCGGTGCAGGGCGAGGTCGGTGAAGGCGTGGGTGACGGCGAGGCGCAGGGCTTCGGACATCAGCCCCTGGCCGGCGTGGGGCTTGGCGATCCAGTATCCGAGGGTGGCGGAGAGAAACGGCCCGCGGATGATGTTGTTGATGCTGATCTGGCCGACGATCGGGGTGTCCTTGCCGGCGAGTTTGACGAGGAACCGCCGGCTTGTCTCGGTTTCGGACGACTTGTGGAAGCGGTCGAAGGCTTCGTCGTCGATGGGGCTTCGGCCACCGGGAAGGAGCGGCTCCCAGGGCTCAAGCCAGTGGGCTGAGTCCTCGCGAACGCGGAGGTACTCGCCTTTGTCGCGTCCGGTGGGAAGGACGAGTTTGACGCGAGGGGGTGGGGATGACGGCGCGGTGCCCATGGGGGAAGGGTATCGACGGGCCGGCGGGCGTTTCAGCCCTATATCCGGTTTTTCGGATAGAAGAGCTTGACCAGAGCGGGAGCCCCTTCTACCTTCTTCGCTCAGGAGATCCGCGTGACGATCTGTTCGATGAAACGCCGAATGCACATGGTTATGCGAGCCCCCGGGGCTGGCGTGTGCGTTTGTGCGGCTTGAGCAGGCTCCGCGGCCTTCCTCCTCACAGATGACCAAGAACGCCGGCCTCGGGGGCACCTCTCCCTCGCGGCCCTTGTCGTTTCCGTCATCGTTCCCAGCAGAACTCAACAGGTAAACCGCGGCGGCGATCGTTGATCGCACGCTCGCGTGTTCGGGCCCCACACCATGTCGACCCAGAAGACCGACCTCCTCACGCGCTGCGTCCGCGGCGGCCTCGCACCCGACCCCGCCACCGGCGCGATCCTCACCCCGATCTACCAGACCGCCACGTATGTGCAGGAGGCGATCGGGCAGCACAAGGGGCACACGTACAGCCGCGCCAGCAACCCGACGGTGTCGGCGCTGGAAGCCAACCTCGGGAGCTTGGAAGGGTGTCCGGCGTCGGTCTGTTTCTCGACCGGTCTGGCCGCGATCCACACGCTCTTCCTCGCGTTGCTCAAGTCCGGCGACCATGTGATCTGTTCGGATGTGATTTACGGCGGGACGTACCGGTTGCTCCGCGAGGTTCTGTCTGGGCTTGGCATCGAGTCCTCGTTCGTGGACAGCAGCCGTCCCGAAGCGGTGCGACAGGCGATCCGGCCGAGCACGAAGCTTGTCCTCATCGAGACGCCGGGGAACCCGACGCTCAAGCTCACCGACATTGCGGCGATCGCGGCGATCACCAAGCCGAGCAAGATCACGCTTGCGGTGGACAACACGTTCCTGACGCCGGTGGGCCTGCGTCCGCTTGAGCTTGGCGCTGATGTCTCCGTGTATTCGACGACCAAGTACATCGAGGGGCACAATGCGACGGTCGGGGGCGCTTTGACGTCCCGCGACGAGACGCTTCTTGAGCGGTTCCGGTTCATCCGCAAGTCGGTCGGGAGCATTCAAGCTCCGCAGGATGCGTGGCTGACGCTCCGCGGGATCAAGACGCTTCCGTGCAGGCTGAAGCAGCACTCGGAGAGCGCGCAGGTTGTCGCGGAGTGGCTTGAGAAGCACCCGGCGGTCGAGCGGGTGTGGTTCCCGGGTCTAAGGTCCTTCCCGCAGCACGAACTGGCCACGCGTCAGCACACGCTTCACGCGGGGATCATCGCGTTTGAGGTTCACGGGGGCGTGGACGCGAGCGTGCGTGTGCTCAACTCGGTCAAGCTCATCAGCTTGGCCGAGAGTCTGGGAGCGGTCGAGAGCTTGATCACGCACCCGGTCACGATGACGCATGGCAGCGTGCCGCGCGAGGAGCGGCTGGCGATCGGCATCACGGACGGTCTCATCCGCCTCTCGGTGGGCCTCGAATCGCCGGCGGACCTCATCGCCGATCTCGAGCAGGCTTTGGGCAATGTCGGCAAGGCGTCGGCCAAGCCGGCCGCTCGCGCGACGGTGGGGGGTGCGGCGTGGTGAATTCGCTCACGGTTTTGAAGTTCGGCTCCTCCGTGCTTCCCACGGAGCAGCACCTCCCGGTCGCGGTGCGCGAGATCAGCTACTGGCTGAACCGCGGGCACCGGGTGATCGCGGTGGTTTCCGCGCTGGGGGACACGACGGACCGTCTGCTCGCTCACGCGGAGACCTACGGGCCTGAGCAGGACGAGGTCGCGACGGCCGCGCTGCTTGCGACGGGCGAAGCCACGACGGCCGCGCTGCTGGGCCTCACGCTTGCGAAAGCGGGGGTGAAAGCGGCGACGCTCGACGCGGCGGCGATCGGCCTTTCGACCGAGGGTCCGACGCTTGACTCGCGAGCGACGGGCCTTGATCGCGGGGCGGTGCACCGGACGCTTGCGCGTCGTCCGGTGATCGTGGTGCCGGGGTTCCTCGGGCGCGATGAGCACGGGCAGACGACGCTTCTGGGCCGGGGCGGGTCGGACCTAACCGCGCTGTTCCTGGCGGGTGAGCTTTACGCGGATCAGTGCGTTCTGCTCAAGGACGTTGACGGGTTGTACGACCGTGACCCGTCGGAGGACCCCGCGGGCGCCCGTCGGTACCTCCGGGCCAACTACGAGGATGTGCTCAAGCTCACCGGGGGGATCGTGCAGCACAAAGCCGTCCGCTACGCGCGCGACCGCCGGACGCAGTTCACCGTCGCTTCGCCGGGGCGATTCGACGGCACGCTGATCTGGGGTGGCGAGACGGTGATTGACAAGGACCCCACCGAGCCCGCGACCAACACAAGCAACGCCAACACGACCGCCAAGGAGAAGGCCCGATGAATTTCACCACTCGACTTGTCTCCTTCGAAGCCGCTCCGGGCGACCGGACCCGGCCGACCAACACGCCGATCTATCAGACCGCCACCTTTGAGCAGGAGTCCGCTCTTGCGTTCGGCGAGTATGACTATGCGCGAAGCGGCAACCCCACGCGGCGCGTGCTCGAGGATCTGCTTGCGGAGCTTGAGGGGGGCGTCCGCGGGTTTGCTTTCGCGTCGGGCCTTGCGGCGATTACCGCGGTGACGCGGCTCCTCAAGCCCGGCGATGAACTGCTGGCGTGCGAGGATCTGTATGGCGGGGCTTTCCGCTTGTTCTCGCGGATTCTGACCGAGCGGGGCATTCTCGTGCGGTACGCGGACTTCACGGGCGAGGGGCCGCTGCCGCTTTCGGACAAGACGAAGCTCGTGTACCTTGAGTCTCCGAGCAATCCGCTTTTGAAGATCAGCGACATCCGGCGGATCGCCCGCGAGGCGCACGCCGCCGGGGCGCTGGTCTGCGTCGACGGGACCTCGATGACGCCGTACCTGCAGCGTCCGCTGGAACTCGGGGCGGACATCGTGCTTCACTCGGCGACCAAGTATCTGAGCGGGCACGCGGACGTGACGGCCGGGATCGTCGTCGCGAAGGAGCAGGCGATCGCGGAGAAGCTCTACTTCATCCAGAACGGGGAGGGTGCGGTGCTCGGGCCGCAGGACTGCTATTACCTGCTGCGCGGGATCAAGACGCTTTCGCTCCGCCTTGATCGTCAGCAGCAGACGGCGCAGCGGATCGCGGAGTGGCTTTGTTCTCCGTCGTTGTCGAAGGATGGATTGTCGCCGGCATTCCGGGTGCATTTCCCGGGGCTTCGGAATCATCCGGGGCATGATCTGCATCTGACGCAGGCGCTGGGGCCTGGTGCGGTGGTGAGCTTTGAGACGGGGGATCCTGAGCTTTCCGTGCGGATCGTCGAGGGGCTGAAGATCTTCTCGATCGCGGTGAGCTTTGGCGGAGTCGGGAGCTCGGCGACGGTGCCGTGCTACATGAGCCATGCTCCGATCGCGAAAGCCGCGGGCGCGAACATTCCGCGTCCCGGCAATCCGCCGCCTCCTGATCTGGTTCGTCTCTCCGTCGGCATCGAGGACGCGGCGGACCTGATCGCCGATCTTGCGCAGTCGATCGCCGCCGCACGGCGCGGGGCCGGCGCGGTCGAGAGCGCGACGCCGGTTGTCAGCATCCCGGCGACGAAAGCCGCGGCCAAGCCGCTCGCACCCCAAGGAGCGATCCCGTGACCATCACTTCCGGTCTTTCGTCTCGCCGCATTGCGGTGGTGGGTGCGACGGGCGTCGTCGGACGCGAAGTGCTCGCGGTGCTTGCGGATCGCGGCGTGCCTGCTTCGAGCATCGTCGCGCTCGCATCGTCCCGGTCGGTGGGGACGGGGATCCCTTACCGGGGGAGCACGCTTGCCGTGTGTGAAGCGACGGCGGGGTCCTTTGCGGGGATTGATGTTGCGATCTTCACGGCGTCTTCGGGGGTGGCGAGGGCGCTTGCTCCGCACGCTTTGGAAGCCGGGGCGACGGTGGTGGACAATTCGTCGGCGTTTCGCCTTGCGAAGGACGTCCCGCTGATCGTGCCGGAGATCAACGGCGGCTTGATCTCGGCGGGGGAAGCAAAGCCGCGGATCATCGCGAATCCGAATTGTTCGGCGATCATTCTGCTTATGGCGGTGGAGCCGGTCCGTCGGCGGTTTGGGTTGTCGTCGATCGTGGTGTCGACGTATCAGGCGGTGTCGGGCGCGGGACAGGCGGGGCTCGATGCGTTGACGGAGGAGATCGCTTTGACGCGGGAGTCGGGCGGGTCGGGCCGTTCGCAGGGTTCGCCGTTCGCCGAGCCGTGCTTCCTGAATGTGTTTTCGCACAACTCCGCGGTGGACCCGGTGACGGGGCTGAACGGGGAAGAGCAGAAGATCATCGATGAGTCGCGGAAGATTCTCGGTCTGCCGGGCTTGGCGGTCACGCCGACGTGTGTTCGCGTTCCGGTGATGCGGGCCCATAGCGAAGCGATCACGATCCGGCTGGAGAAGCCGGCGAGTCATTCGGAGGTGGTTGCGGCGTATGAGGGATTCTCCGGAGTCCGCGTGATGGATGATCGGGCTTCGAATCGGTTTCCGACACCGCTCAAAGCCGCCGGGAACGATGATGTTTTGGTGGGTCGGTTCCGGCCGGATCCGTCGCGGGAGCTGGATGCTTCGGGGCGGACGGACGCGTGGTGCTTGTTTGCGTGCGGCGATCAGCTTCGCAAGGGCGCGGCGCTGAACGCGGTGCAGATCGCGGAGCGGCTGCCTTCGCGGGCCCGGTAACGCGGAGGAGAGGTGGGTTTGAAGCGGCTGTAGGGATAGGGTGGATTCCCGGCGTAAACCACGGGTTCAAGGCGGGCGCGCGGGGCGTCGATGTTTCTGCGTCCCGATTCCACAAGGAAACCACAGATGCCCGCACATCGGTCCAGAACAGAACGCTGGCGTGAATGCCTCCACCAGATTTATGAGCGCAACGGCGGTCTTGAGATCGCGGTGAGTCGCGGGGAGGGTGTGGACCTTCCGCCGGGTTCGCCGCGCGGGGTGGACCTGGTGTGGCGTGTGCGCATTCTTGGGCTGACGGACGCTCAGATTCTGCTTGAGACGCCGATGACGCTGAACCAGTCGGTGCCGATCCCGACGGGGACGATGCTGACGGTCGCTTTGGTGGTGGGGCAGAACCGGTGGATGTTCCGAGCGCCGGTGCTTGGGACGGCGCGGGTTCCTTCGCGGGTGGGGCCGGGGGCTTCGGCGCTCACGATCGCGATGCCGCAAGCGGTGGAGCGGTGCATGCGTCGCGAGTTCATGCGTGTGTCGACGGCATCGCTGAACCTGCCGGAGGTGGAGGTTTTCCCGCTTTTGGATCAGTCGACGGTGTTTGCGGCGGAGATTGCCGCGCGGGGACTTGCGACGCGGCTTGAGGATGAGCGGCGTGCGGGGAAGCTGGGGCGGTTTGATCCGATGGATCAGGTGCTGCCGACGGTGGGTCCGATGTTCAAGGCACGGCTGCTGAATCTGGGCGGGGGCGGCGCGGGGTTGCTTGTGCCCAAGACCGAACGGGGCAGCGTGGATACGTCGAGGCCGTACTGGATGCGGATTGATCTTCGGCCGGAGGTGGGCGTGCCGCTTTCGCTTGCGGCGAAGGTGGTGCACACGCATCTGGACAGCGAGCAGAACACGTACTGCGGGTCGTCGTTTGAGTTTGCGACGCCGGAGCATCGGGCGTTTGTGGCTTCGCAGATCGTTCGGTTCTCCGAGCGCGTGCAGAGTGGGTCGACGCAGATCGCGGCGTGAGGTTTGGGGAGGAGTGTTCTGGAAATGAAAGAGCCCACGGGTTGGAACCCGTGGGCTTCTTGTTTTTGGTGGCGGCGGTCAGTTTCAGCCCTTGCCGTGCATCATCTTCTTGAGGGTGGGCACGAGGAAGATCAGGACGAACCCGGCGGCGCACGGGGCGATCACGAAGATCGAGAAGAATCCGGCGTATCCGGGGATTCCGAGGAACCCGCTTTCGGCGATCTTGTCGACTGAGCCGGAGAGCTGGGCGGCGATGAAGTTCGCGAAGAAGTTTGAGACGAACCAGACGCCCATGAGCATGGAAGCGAGCTTGACGGGGGCGAGCTTGGTGACCATGGAGAGGCCGACGGGCGAGAGGCAGAGTTCGGCGCAGGTGTGGAGGAGGAAGGCGCCGAAGATCCAGAAGGGGGAGACCTTGACGCCGCCTTCGCCGGCGAAGGACGCGAAGACCATGAAGAGGAAGCCGATGCCGAGGGTGATGAGGCCGATGGCGAACTTGGCGGGGGTGCTGGGCTCCTTGCCGCGGGAGGCGAGGCGGACCCAGAGCGACGCGAAGATGGGAGCGAGGCAGAGGATCATGAGCGGGTTGACCGAGTTCAGCCATTCCGCGGGCCACGAGGGGGCCTGACCGGGGGCGGGCTCGGCGACGAGGAAGGAGAGGAAGGAGGGGAGCGAGCGGTCGGTGCGTTCCTCGCCGAAGTAGACCATCGAGCCGGCGGCCTGCTCGAAGGCGGCCCAGAAGAAGATGACGAAGAAGGCCATGATGAAGATCACGCCGATGCGCTGCTTTTCTTCACGGGTGAGGGGCTTGTCCTCGAGGAGGTTCTGCGCGAGGGAGCGGCGCTCGGCGGGGGGGAGGCCGATGCCGGAGAGGTACTTCTTCCGGCCCGCCATGTACTGGATGAGGCCGAGGACCATGCCGAAGCCGGCGGCGCCGAACGCGAGGGACCAGCTGTAGTTCACGCGGAGCCAGCCGCAGATGATCGGGCCGATGAACGCGCCGAGGTTGATGCCCATGTAGAAAATGGTGAACCCTGCGTCTCGTCTACCGTCTCCGTCTTTATAGAGCTCTCCCACCATGGTGGAGACGTTGGACTTGAAGAAGCCGGTGCCGATGATCACGAGGGCCAGGCCGGCGTAGAGCGTGGGGACGGTCTCGCCCATGAGGACGAAGTGGCCGATGGCGATGACGAGGCCGCCGATGAGCAGGCAGCGGTGGGTTCCGAGGAATCGATCGGCGAGCAGACCGCCGATGATGGGCGTGAGGTAGACGAGGCCGGTGTACCACGCCATGAGCGAGCCGGCGCGTTCCTTGGTCCAGTTCATGCCGCTGGCGGCTTTGTTGGTGTCGACGCGGACGATGAAGGGCTGATCGCCGGGCTTCATGTCTTTGTCGGGCTTGACCTCGCCGGTGGCGAGGGTGGGGCTGTCGTTGACGCGGAAGTAGGTTCGCGAGTCGTCGTTGACGCGGGCGATCTGGGCTTTGATGCGGATGGGCTTGTCGGTGGGGTTGGTGATGATGTAGGCGGTTTCGTCGTTCTCGAAGGCGGTCTGGTCCTTCTCGACGCCCGCTTTGGGCGTCAGCACGACGTCGGCGATGGGGATGGAGTCGTCCGCGACCCAGATTCTCTTCTTGGCGTCGGTCGGGTCGGGGACCTGCTTGGCGCGCTTGATAACCAGGGCGCTGCGGCCGGAGTCGGTCACCGGCGCCGTGATCTCCTTGCCAGCCTCATCGGATCGGCGGGTGAAGGGCGGGGGCGAAGCGGCGTCGCCCGGAGCCGTCTTTCCGGAACCCACAAGCACGTGGTACTCGATCGGCGTCACGATGTCGTACGTCTTGGCGTCCTTCGCGTCTGATTCCGCCCGGACCTCGGTGATCTCGAGCGTGTTGGAGTAGACGCCGTCCTTCAGCGACCCCACCGCGACGACCGTCACCAGGAAGAGCGTCAGCAGGGCCTTCATGCCGTAGTAGCTGAATCGCTCCCACATTTCCGTGAGGAAGAGAACCCGAAGGCCCTTGGGGTGGCTGAGCTTGACCGGACCGGCGGGGCCGTCACCGAGGCCGCGCATCGCGGAATCGTTGAATGCGGCGTCGCGGCCGGCGGGTGCGTTGGGGGCGGGAGGTTGGGTCATCGGATGGTTCCTCGTCGGGCACCGGGTGCCCGGAAAAGTTGCAAGTCGGGAGCATACCACACCGGCCCGGAGCACGCCCGGTCACCGCCTACGCTGGTCGGGGATGGTTCGGGGGATCCGCCACGCGTTTCGGAGGTCCGATGTTCTCCCAAGCCAAAGCTCTCATCGCCATGGTCCACGTCGGGGCTCTCCCCGGGTCGCCGCGATCAAGCCTCTCGGTCGGCCAGCTTTGTCATCAGGCCGCCGAGGAAGCCAAGGTGCTGGCTGCGTGCGGGTTCGACGGCCTCATCGTGGAGAACATGCACGATGCTCCGTATGTCCACGGACAGCACGGGCCGGAGGTTGTCGCGTCCATGACGCGGGCCGCGGAAGCGGTCCGGGCCGCCGCGACGTGGCTTCCGCTGGGCGTGCAGGTTCTTTCCGGCGGCTCACGGGAAGCGATTGCGATCGCCCAGGCCGCCGGCGGTTCGTTTATCCGCTGCGAGAACTTCGTCTTCGCCCACGTCGCCGATGAGGGGTTGCTTGAGCGAGCCGAAGCCGGGCCGCTGCTTCGCTACCGGCGGTCGATCGGGGCCGAGTCGATCAAGATCTTCTGCGACATCAAGAAGAAGCACGCTTCCCACGCGATCACCGCCGACATCTCGATCGCCGGCGCGGTCGAAGGGGCCGAGTTTTTCGGCGCCGACGGGATCATCATCACCGGGACTGCGACGGGCAAACCGACCGCTCCCGCCGATATCGCCGAAGCCCGGAACGCCACCAAGCTTCCCGTCTGGGTCGGCAGCGGCGTCACTCCGGACCACGTGGGAAGCCTCTGGCAGCACGCGGATGCGCTCATCGTGGGGAGCTGGATCAAGCGAGACGGGTTCTGGGCCAATCCCGTCGACGAAAGCCGCTGCCGGACGCTGATCGCCGAAGCGAACAAGGTCCGCGGCTGAGGTGATTCGACGGTTCACGCACGGCCGCCAATGATCGCTCCGTGATACCGCTCATCGTTGTATTCGCGTTCATCGCCCTGCTCGCGGTCTTCTTCCGGCTCTTGGTGAAGCACATGGGCGGGGCGGATATCGGCTTCTGGGACGCGTTCGGCGTGATGCTGGTTGCTCGCATGGCGTCGAACCTGGTCAAATCGGCGACGGCTTCGTTCGGGAGTCTCGAATCGATCGCGATCTCGATGATTTTCTACGTCTTCGGCGTCGCGCTGTAACTGAGCTATCGACACGGCGTGCCGGTGTGGCGCGGCGTGGCGATCGCGATCATTTTCAGCATCGCGACGATCGTCGGCGGGGTGCTGATGCTGACGTCGGGCGTCTTGCCCTCGTCGAGCAAGAGCAGCCCCGCGCCGGCGGTGAGCCCGTGACGCGAACCCGGTGAGCAAAGTCCGGCTTCAGCAGCCCTGTTCGAATGCGGCGACGAAGTCGTCGTAGTCGAAGAAGTCGGTGAACCCATCGCCGTTGAAGTCCGAGCCGGGCAGGCCTTCTTCGTAGGCGATGACGTAATCGTCGTAGTCGAAGAAGTCCAGGAACCCGTCGTTGTTGAAGTCCGCCGGGCAGAGATCAACGAAGAAGGAGTGCGTCTGCGCGGATCCGCGGCCGGTTTCCTCGAAGAACGTCAGCGTGGCGGTGTGCCACCCGTGGGTGAGGCCCGAGAGCGTCCGGAAGTAGTCCAAGCGGTCGGTCTTGACGCAGAGCGTCTGGACGTTCGAGTACTGGGAGGAGAGCGGATCGGCACCCTGGGGGAGATCCAGGATGGTGTGGGCTCGCGTCGCGGTCCGGTCGGCGGCCCGCGCGTCGAACCGGACCGAGTTGGTGCTCACCGTGGCGGGGGGATCGACGAAAGCCCCCGCGGGACCGACGCGATCGACGTAGATCACGCTTCGGAACTCGCGGAAGATGGGGAGCTCGTTGGAGTCGCGTTTGCGGAACGCCACGACGGAGATGTAGTTGAGGCCCTCGGGCAGCGACGCGGCGTTGATGACCTGCCGGTAGATGCCGTTGGCGTTGCTTGTGCCCGCGAGTGGCTGGCGCTGGGTGACGAACTGCTCGTACCCCGGGACGACGGAGTTGAGGCCGTCGATGTCGGTGACGCCGTTGCCGTTGAGGTCGACGAACCCCTGGTTGAAGCGGAAGACGGCGTTGTCGTCGGCGTTGTTGTTGTTCCCGACGCCCGGGTCGCCGTGCGTCGTGGTGAGCTGAAGCTCGAAGGTGTTCGCGGTCACGACGGGGATGGCGTTGTGGCGGCGGCGCTGGCGCGGCGCGTTCACGGGGTCGGCGGCGAGCTGCCCGTTGGTGGGCGTGACCGCCAGCGTCCCCGAAGGGATCGCGAGGCCGTAGACGACGAAACCCTTGTTGTGATCGACGCCGTTCGCGCGGTTGCGTGGCACGGGGATCAGCACGCGGCCCGAGCCGTCGACGGTGAGGATGCTCGGGATCGCGTTGGTCGGATCCACGGCCGGGTCGTTCGCGTTGCCGGTCATCTCGACCAGCCGCGTGCCCGCGGGGAAGGAGGTCTGCACGCTCCGCGTGTCGATGCCGTCGGCGTAGCTGTCGTTCACGCCGACAAGGACGTGCGCCGACCACGCCGAGCCCGTCCATCCGCGGCGCTCGAAGATGATGACGTCATTGAGGCTTGGGTTGACCGTGTCGGTGCCGTTGAGGACGTTCCACGTGCCCCGGGCGTAGGAGTTGTGGAGCGACGCGAGGGTCGGGATCGTCCGGTCCACCGCGTTGGTCACGGGGTTCACGCCCAAGGTCGTGAGCACGCCGTTGCGGGGCCAGAACCCGCCCGGACGCGAGATCCCGCGGGCGTTGTGGTAGATCTTGGTGATGCCCGGACGCATGAAGACGTAGGCGTTGGCGAAGTACCCCATCTGGCGGGTCGTCGGGTCGCCCGGGGCGGCCCCGCCGTCGCCGACGGTGCCGTTGTCGTGCGAGTAGACGTGGTTGACGCCGATCGTGCCGTTGTTGTCGTTGTCGTCGGCTTTGTCGAGGTGCTGGTCGAGCACGTTGACCCAGTTTCCGAACCCGCCGGCGTTGACGAGGTCGCGGAGGGAGCCCGAGCCGTTGATGTCGAGCGCATCGCGGTTGCCGAAGCCGTCCTTGCGCACGAAGAGGTTGTAGATATTGGCGTTGCCCTCAACGGCTTCGCCGAAGCTGAAGGGCGTGACGCGGCGGCCGTCGGGGGTGATGCGGCGCTGGTAGACCGAGGAGTCGTAGAAGGTGTCCCAGAACCACGCGGGAGCGTGCTTGATCGCGTCGAGGCGGAAGCCGTCGACCTTGTAGACGTCGACCATCATCTGCGACCAGCGCATGAGGAGGCCGGTCGCGTTGTCGGTCACGGGGTCGCCCGTCGTCGGGTCGCTCGCGTTGAACGGGTAGACCGTGAACTGGTTCGAGCCGGGCGTGCGCGGCGTTCCGGGATTGGTGAAGGTGAGCGGCGTCGCTTGGCGGTCGGGGTACGCGCGGCGGTTGGCCGGGTCGGGGAGGTTGTACGTCGTGCCGGCGGGGATGTTGAGCGGGTCGCCGGGGGTCACGGGCTGGCGGATGAACTGGTTGTTGGATTCCTGCGCGATGTCGATGAGGGCGACGAGATCGCCGCGGTACTGGTCGTAGTTGGGCCCGTTGGGGTTCTCCGACTGGAGGTAGCCGTTGGCGTTGCCGTTGTGGAAGTCACCCCAGTTGCTCGTGGGCGTCTTGTCGACGGGGGGCGTGCTGGACGCCATCCAGAACCCCGGATAGCCGCCGGCGGCTTGGAAACCTGCGGAGCCTTGGCGGGCGCCGTTGTGGTTCAGGATGGAGTCGAGGTAGACCAGGCCGTTGGCGCGGTGGAACTCATTGATGACGGTTCGGAAGCCCTGATCGGTCCCGTACGCGGTCTCGTTGCCCGGCCGGCCGAAGTCGAACCGGTCGAAGACGTCGTAGCCGGCCGAGCCGACGGAACCGGCGCGGCTTGCCGGGGGGAGCCAGACGGCCCCGTACCCCGACAGGTACCAGTCGGGGATGCGGCGTTCCATATCGGACCACTTGGCTTCGAACCACTGCATGATGACGGGGTTGTCGTTTCCGGACGCGGCGCCTGCGCCCAGGAGCAATGCCAGAACAGCCAATCGTGGGTATGACTTCATCGTCTTCTCCATCGCATGAATCCCGCCATCACTTCGAACGGCGCGGCTCTTGGGTTCACGGTTCGTGAGCATTATGACGCGAAGGGGATGGTCCGCCTAGCCCGATGTGAAAGTTGAAACGTTCCGGGCCGTCGATCGCGTGTTTTTCCGGCTGCTTTCCGGCCCGTACCCTCTCTGTGCCATGTGCGGCATCGCCGGGATCATCCTTGTCGGGCCGGCCGTGCCGCCGGGTCCGTTCGCTTCGCGAGCGGCTTTGGATGCCGCGTCGATCGCGATCGCCCACCGCGGGCCGGACGGCTCGGGGATGCTTGAGCGGAGGGTGGAGCTGGCGGGGCGTGCGGCGACGGTCGCGCTGGCCCACCGCAGGCTCACGATCCTGGACGCGGCGGGTGGGGGCCAGCCGATGGTGCGGCCGGTGAACGCCGACCCCCGCGAGCAGGTGGCGGTTGTCTTCAACGGGTGCATTTACAACCACCCGGAGCTTCGCCGGGACTTGACGGGCGCGGGCTTGGCGTTTGCGTCCGACCACAGCGACACCGAGGTTCTTGCGATGGGGTGGCTTGCCCGTCGGTCGGCGATCGTGCCGGATCTTGACGGGATGTTCGCGTTTGCAGTGTGGGACGGGCGTTCGAACGTGCTCACGCTCGCACGGGATCGGGCGGGGGAGAAGCCGGTGTACTTCACCAGGCTGGCGGTCGGCGATGCGACGTGTTTCGCGTTTGCGAGCACGGTGCCGGCGCTGGTTGCGATCCGTCGCTCGCTGCGTCCGGACCTGCGGGTCGCGGTTGATCCGTCGCGCGTGCGGATGTGGGCGTCGATGGGTTTCGGGGCTCAGCCGCCGCTTGAGGGCATCGAGGCGCTTCCGCCGGGTGGCATCGCCGAGCTCGACCTTTCGAGCGGGTCGCCGCGGTGGGCGGTTTCCGCGTGGCGGACCGCCAAGCCGCGCGGGAGTCAGAGCGTGCGACTTGATGAGCCGCGCACGGTGCTTGACGCGATCGATCGGTCGGTGCGGGCGCGTCTTGTTGCGGATGTGCCTGTGGGCTGCTTCCTGTCGGGCGGGATCGATTCTCCGCTGATCGCGGCGGCGGCCAAGCGGCACGCTCCGGACGTTCGCACGTTCACGGTGCGCATGCCCGACGCGAGTTATGACGAGTCGCCGCGGGCGGCCGAGATCGCGAAGCACCTTGGGACGCGTCACACGACGCTGGGCTGTGACGCGACGCCGTGCGCGGATCTTGAGAGCTTGATTCCGCAGCTTGGCTTGCCGCTTGGGGATAGCTCGCTTTTGCCGACGGCGTGGGTGAGTCGTGCGGCGCGTGAGCACGTGACGGTGGCGCTTTCGGGAGACGGGGCGGATGAGCTTTTTGACGGGTACGCGCGGTATCGCGGGGCGGCTGTGTTGCGGTCGTTTCGCGGGCTTGTGTCGCTGGTTCCGAGCGTGGTGGGTCGCGGGGCGGATCCGCGATCCAAGCGGGCGCGGCTTGCCCGGCTTGCGGAGGCGGCTCGGGGCTGGGGGTACGAGGATCTGCTTGCGATCTTTCCGGCGAAGCAGTGGGGATTGCTCGCGGCGTGCGCGGGTCCGGAGGGGGTGAACGACCCGGCTTCGCTGCTTGACCCGTCGGCGGCGGATGTGCGGACGTATCTAGCAGAGGATCTGCTTCGCAAGGTTGACACCGCTTCGATGGCCGTCGCGCTGGAGGTGCGTGCGCCGTTTCTTGCGAGGGAGATCTTTGAAGCTCGGGCGGCCGACCCCGCACCGGAGCACGCGGGGCGGAAGCGGCTGCTCCGGGAAGCGGCGGCGAGCGTGCTGCCGGCCGGGTTTGCGGCGGGGCCCAAGTCGGGGTTTGCGATTCCGATCGGCCGGTGGCTGCGGTCGAATTTCGCGGGCTTGCGGACGCTTTGGCTCGCGCGGGTCATGCGTCCTGATGCGTTCGGGGCGTTCTCGGACGCGGTGCCGATCCGACAGGAGCGGGTTGCGGCGCTGCTGGCGGAGCACGATGCGGGCGTGGTCGACCACGGGCAGCGGCTTTACCACCTGCTGGTGCTTGCGATCTGGTCGGACTGGGTGCGGTCGGCCTAAGGGGTGGATACCGGCGGTGGATCGCGTCGGTCGAGAGCGTCGGCTATCGCGTGGCGCGATAGACGTAGGCCAGTCCGAAGCGGCTTCGGACCGGGTGCATGGGCTCGACGTGGGCGAAGTGGGCCCGCATGATGTCGATGAACTTGCGCACGATCTTGAGCCGTTCGTGGCGGTAGGTGATCATGCTGAAGCGGCCGCCGGGGCGCATCGCGGCGATGGTCTCCTGGATCGTTTTCTCCTGCACGTGCTTGGGGAGGAGGATCCAGGGCACCGAGCTGACCACCACGTCGAGCGGGCCCATCTGATGCTGGGCGACGAAGTCGCGTACGCCCTCGATCGATCCTTCCACGAGCGAAACGCCGGGATTGCGTTCGCGGAAGACCTTGGCGAGGCGGGGGTTTTTCTCGATCGCGAAGAAATTGCAGGATCGGGGGATTCGGGCCACGATCTCGCGGGTCACCGGGCCGGTGCCGGGGCCGAATTCGACGACGTGGGTGGCTTGCTCGAGCCCGAGGTCATCGGCGAGCATTTTGGCGACGCGGGGCGGGCTTTCGTGGAGGGCGCCGGTCCGGAAGGGGGAGCGGAGGAATTCACTGAGGAACAAGAGCCCCTTGCTTTTGGAGGGTTTCCGCGGGGCGGAGGTCTCCGGAACAGATTCGGGGGCGGCGGCTCGGAGGGGTTGCGACATCACTTCGTCCAGGCACTTGGGGGAGTCAGTCCGGCTGAACCGGTTGAGAGATTAGCACACCCGTGCGGGTTCTGCACGCGGCCTGCGGGCCCCCAGATTGACGCGCCACCAGCGGGCTTGGCCGCGACCTAGCCTCCTCCAAGGAGATTACCCCATGAACACCCGCGCGTACCTGTCCGACATGCTCCACTGGACTCGGATTATCTCGCTCAAAGCGATCAACGACTGGCCGAACGACAAAGCGACCTTCCAGACCGGTCCGGAAGACAACCACCTGATCTGGACCCTTGGTCACCTGGCGAGCACCGACGCGTGGGTCGGCGCGACCTTCAAGATCCCGGGAGCCGAGGTTCCCGAGGCCTATTCGGCGCTGTTCGGCATGGGTTCCAAGCCGGTGAACGACGCTTCGAAGTATCCCTCGCTGGCGGAGGTTCGCGGGTATTTCGACGGTTGCCGCAGCGCGGTGCGGAACTGGCTTGACACCGTCGATGACAAGACGCTCGCGGGCTCGCTGAAGGAGCAGACGGGCGGTTTCGCGAACGACGGGTTCGACATGCTGATGAAGATCTGCTGGCACGAGGGCTGGCACATCGGGCAGGTTGCGACGATCCGGCGGGCGCTGGGCCTGCCGAGCATCATGTAATCGCCGAGCCCCGAGGTTAATCGCCGAGCTCCGAGGTCGAGCGTCGCTTAGACGCCGATCTCGTCGGCGATCTGTTCCAAGGTTTGGGGCGAGTCGCCTGCGAGCACGTCGACGGTCGGCGCGGTCGCGAGCGGCTTGCCGCGCGCATCGGTGAGCGGCTTGCCCGACATCGTCTTGATCACCGGGATCGGGTTGGCTTTGTCGTGGTTGAGCAGGGCGAGTTCGAGCTCTTTCTGCTTGGGTTCGGAGAGTTCGGCCCACTTGCCGCGGCCGCGGCACTTGGGGAACCCCGAGCAGGAGAGCCAAGGGCCCTTGAGGCCGGCTCGCAGGTTGAGCGGTCGACCGCAGGCGGTGCAGGGGAGGTCGGTTGTGACCGGGGGCTGGCTGGGCGCGACGACCTTGCCCTTCTTGTCGATGTTGAGGATTCCGTCGCAGGGCGATTCCTTGTCGCCGTACTTGGAACAGCCGAGGAAGGGGCCGAAGCGACCGACGCGCTTGGTCATCGCGCTGCCGCACTTGGGGCAGGCGACGTCGATCCCTTCGACCGCGGGACGCGGCGTGCCGTCGCGGTCGACGGGGCTGGCGTAGTCGCAGTCGGGGTAGCGGGCGCAGGAGAGGAACCGGCCGTTCTTGCCAAACTTGAAGACCGTGCCAGCCCCGCACTTGGGGCACTTGTACGGCGCGGGCGTGCTCTCGGCTTTCGCGTGCACCAAGCTCGTCTCGGCGCTGGCAAGGCTCTTCTTGAAGGGCCCGTAGAACTTGCGGAGCATGTCGACCCAGTCCAGGTGGTCCTCCTCGACCTTGTCGAGTTGGAGTTCCATCTCCCGGGTGTAGCCCAGGTCCATGATGTCCGGGAACGCTTCGATCAGCTTGTCGGTCACGACCTCGCCGAGGTCCGACGCGTACAGGCGGCGGTCGATCGCTTCGACGTACTTTCGGTCGAGGATCGTCGAGATGATCGAGGCGTAGGTGGAGGGGCGGCCGATCCCCTCGGACTCGAGCATCTTGATGAGGCTGGCTTCGCTGTACCGAGCGGGGGGCTGGGTGAACTTCTGCTCGGGGTCGATGTCGAAGGGGGCGAGGGGCTGCTGTTCCTTGAGCGGGGGGAGCGTCTGCTCGTCGGCGGCTTTGGGAACGCCGGTGGCTTTGTAGAAGCCGTCGAAGACGAGGACGCGGCCGGTGGCGCGGAAGCTGAGCGGCTTTGCTTTGTCCTTGCCGCCCTGGATGGTGATCGCGGTGGAGTCCCACTCGGCGGGGACCATCTGGCAAGCGACGAAGCGCTCCCAGATCATCGAGTAAAGGCGGAACTGGTCGTCGTTGAGGGCGCGGCGGACCTTTGCGGGCGTCAGCTCAACGTTGGTGGGGCGGATGGCTTCGTGGGCTTCCTGCGCGTCCTTGTTGCTGCTTGTGAAGAAGTTGGGCTTCTCGGGCAGGTACCGCTTGCCGAAAGCGGAATCGATGTAGCCGCGGGCCATGTCGAGCGCATCCTTCGAGAGGTGCGTCGAGTCGGTACGCATGTAGGTGATGAGACCGACCGGCCCCTCGCCGGGGATGTCCACGCCTTCGTACAACGTCTGGGCGGTGCGCATCGTCCGCTGCGGGCCAAAGCCGAGGCGGGAGCTGCCTGCTTGCTGCAGCGTGCTCGTGATGAACGGGGGCGCGGGCCGCGTGGTCGTCCGCTTGGTCTCGATCGAGACGATGCGGTAGGGGGTCGCGGTGTCGACCGTGCCGCGCATGGTGCGCACGAACTTCGCCGGCCCCTTGCCCTTCTCATCCTCGCGGACTTCGGTCTTGATGCCGGTCAGGCCGGCGGAGGTCGCGACGCCCAAAGCCCACGCGGCGAGCTCTTCGCCGGTTTTCTTCGCGCGGCCGTCGAACTTCTCGCCGCCGATTTCGACAAGCTCGGCACGGATGCCGCCGTGCTCACCGAGCCAGGCGTTGATCTCGCGGACGATCGGGCCTTCGCCCTTCTCGTTCTTCTTGCCGAGCATGTCGGCGAAGGACTTGGCCAAGCCGGAGGCTTTGGCGATCTCGGGTGTGAAGCAGGCTTCGACGGCCCAGAATTCCTCGGGGATGAACGCTCGGATTTCCTTCTCGCGTTCGACGACGACGCGGACGGCGACGGACTGGACTCGCCCGGCGGAGAGGCCGCGAGCGACCTTTTTCCAAAGGAGCGGCGAGACCTGGTAGCCGACGATGCGGTCCAAGATGCGGCGGGCTTGCTGGGCGTTGACGCGGTCTTCGTCGATCTCGTGCGGGTTTTTGAAGGCGCGTTCGATCTCGGCTTTGGTGATGGCGGGGAAGCGGACGCGGCGAGCTTGCTTGCTTGGGATGCCGAGTTCCTGCGCGAGGTGCCAGGCGATGGCTTCTCCCTCGCGATCCAAGTCGGTTGCGAACCAGACCTCGCCGCCGGAGTCCTTGACGTCCTTCGTAGCCCGCTTGAGGTCCTTGATGACCTGCTCGCGGTCCTCGGTGACGATGTAGGTGGGCTTGAAGTCGTGCTCGAGGTCGACGCCGGGGACGGGGTTCTTGACGCCCTTGGGGTTTCGGCTGGGAAGGTCGCGGACGTGGCCGACGGAAGCCATGACGTGGAACTTGTCGCCGAGGTACTTGTTGATGGTCTTGCCCTTGGCGGGCGACTCGACGATGACGAGGTCCTTGCCGCGAGCGGTGCCCACGGTGTAGGGCTTGAAGGTGCGTCCGCTGCCGGAGCGGCGACGTCCACCGCCGCCCTTGGCGGGGGTGGGGGCGGATGCGGCTTCGGGCGAGCCGGCGGCGGTCGCTTCGAAGGGTGCGGCGGCGGTCGACTTGGCCGCTTTCTTTTTGGTCGTTGCCTTCTTTGCCATGGGTCCGTATCTATCTGAAGGGCCGCGGGTCGCGGAGGGGATCGATCTGCTGGATGCCGGCGGGAGTACGTCGGTCCGAGGGAGCTTTCAGGGCTCCAAAATCGCGCCGGAAAGGCCTCGCGAGCGTCAGAGTCCGGCCGGCGAGCCGCTCCTAGGAAAGGGACGCCGCCGGGAGGAGTCAAGACGAAAGGTCTTTGTTTGGGCCAATTGTGCGAACGGCGGCACCGGAGGCGGCCAGGAAAGCGGTCAGGAGCGACCGCCTAAACAAGGTGTTGCTGGGGCGAGAGCTCAGGTTTGTGTCGCGTCGCGCGGATCGGCAGCAGCGTGAACGGACACGGCACGATCGCCCGGATGGTCCCGGAGCCAGCGTTCCTTTGTGGATTCAAGGTCGACATTGGCGGCGATGGGGAGTTTGCTGAGCCAGCGGATTCGCAAAGCGTCAGCCGTGAACGCCCGGTTGCACTCCGGGCAGAGACCGGGTGAGGGAAGACCGCGAAGGTCGAACCCGCACCGCGTGCAGATGCGGAAATCCAGAGCGATCACGCGAGCTGCTTTGCGGTTGCGCCATGCCACCACGGTGAAAGCGAGCCCTGTGATGTAGACAAGCTGGGAGACGATGCCCAGAACAGTTGCGGTTGGCTGTCCGGCGATTCTGTGGGAGAGGGGCATCATGGAGAGACCGCCGATGGTGACCGCGAGCCAGACACCGAACGCCCAGGGCGAGGTCAGTTCCAGGCGTCTGCTGCGGGCGGGGCCTTTCCCGGGGATCCAACCGGCTTGCTCCATGGCCAGGTCTGGATCAACGCCGCTGGGGGGTTTCGGGTACTTGGCTCGCAGCGAATCCGCGACGAAGTGAATCTTGCAGCGCGGGCAGGGTCCGTCCGGCAGGCCCTCGAGCGGTTCGTGGCAGGATGCGCATTCGCGGTAGTCCAGTGCGTAAAGGCGAAGCCAGACCGAACGTTCGTGGCTGCCGTAGAAACTCATGGTGAAGAGCAGGCCGCCGGGAACTGCGAGGAAGACGCCGACCATGACGGGAAAGATGTGGTCCGTGAGGACGCCGGCAATAAAGCAGATCAGTGCAAGGGTTAGCAGTGCCGCTCCGATGATGCGGAGCGTGGTGCGGCCTGCAGAGGGGCTCCCTGTTTTGCCCGGGCTCACGCCATCACCCGCTGTGCGACTTCGCGGTCGGTGAGGCCGTCGACTTCGATCACTTTCGACGCAAGCGAGCGGTAAAGCGGGTCGCGCGCGGCCCAGAGGGCGGGGATCTCAGCCAGCGGGTCGGCGCCGGTGAGGGAGGGGCGGGTGGCGAGGTCGGTCGCGGCGAGGCGGGCGCGGAGGGTGTCGATGGAGGCTCGGAGGTAGATGAGCGTGTGGCCGGAAGCGGCGCGGCGGCGGAGTTCGGCTTCGCAGGGCGGGTGCGTCGGGGTGCCGCCGCCGAGGGAGACGATGCCGGCGGCGAGGACGCGGGGGTCGTCGAGCGCCTGGCGTTCAGCGTCGCGGAAGGCTTGGAGGCCGCGGATGCGGAGAGCGTCGGCGGCGGAGGGGAAGCCGAGGATTTCCGGGGTGATGTGGTCGAGGTCGACGAAGGGGGCGCCCCGCTCATCGGCGACGAGCTTGCCGACGGTGGTTTTGCCGCTGCCGCGGAGTCCGAGGAGGTAGATCGCCACGTGGGAGAGGGTAACCGGGCGGTGGGTGGCGTGGCGGGAGGGTCGTCGTGCGGTGTGGGGGTGCGATATGCTGTGCCCCGTGCTGAAGTACCGGTTGCCGCTTGGGATTCTGCTGATCGCGACGCTGGTCGGGCTTTTGTGGCTCGACGAGACCTTGGCGGGCAAGGCGTTGCCTTCGCCGATTCTTGGTCAGACGGTGGTGCCGCCGGGGCTTGTGATTTTCACGGTGATGCTTCCGATCTCGTTCATGGCGGCCCGGGAGCTTGGGCGGATCATGCGGGAGAAGGGGATTCACGCGCAGACGGGTCTGACGTGTGCGGCGGCTTTGACGGGTTTGATTGCGACGTCGGCGGTGCCGAGGTCGATTCCGGCGGATCACGGGGCTTCGATTGTGGCGAGCGCGGCGATCGTGGTGATGCTGGCGTCGCTGGTGTATTACTCGAGGCGGCAGAACACGCAGGGGGTGGTGGCGGCGGCGGGGGGGACGCTGCTTTCGTTCACGTATCTGGGGCTGATGTTCGGGTGCATTCTGACGATTCGGCGGGATCACTCGGCCTGGGTTCTGCTTTGGATTTTGGTGGTGACGAAAGCGTGCGACACTGGGGCGTACTTCACGGGCAAAGCGGTGGGGAGGCACAAGCTGATCCCGTGGCTGAGCCCGGGGAAGACGTGGGAAGGGCTGGCCGGGGGGATCGTGTTCGCGGCGATGGTGGCGGTGTTGGGGGTGCTGGTGCTTCGGCGGGCGTTGCCGGATGAGCCATTGCCGTCGGAGTGGGAAGCGGCGGTGGTGGGGGCGTGCTGCGCGGTGGTGGGACAGCTTGGCGATCTGATGATGTCGCTTTTCAAGCGGGATGCGGGTCGGAAGGACTCGGGGCATTCGCTTCCGGGGTTCGGGGGCGTGCTGGATGTGCTTGATTCTCCGCTTTTGGTGATGCCGTTTGCGGTGTGGTGGCTTCGCTGGTTCGTGGAGCGGTAGGGTCTTTTGAGGGGAAGGCGGCGAGGGGTGGGGCTTCGCGCGGTGCATCGGGGGCCTATCCTCTCGGAAAGTCAGACCCGGCCTTCGGTTGGAGCCCACCCGCCCATGAACGTGACCGCCAAGCTGCTCGCCCTGTTCAACGTCGAGAAACAGATCCGGGGCCTCAAGGGCCGATTGACGGCGGCGGAACGCTTTCTCGCCGAGCAGGACAAGCAGCTCGGTCTGATCGACTCGCAGAAAGCAACGATCGACCAGCAGGTCAAGCAGCTCATGGTGGCGCAGAGGAGCGCGGAAGCCGAGGCGCAGAAGCACTCGACGCGGATGGCTTCCATCAAGACGCAGATGGAGTCCACGACCAAGAGCAAGGACTACACGGCGCTCCTGACCGAGCACAACACGATCAAGCTCGAGAAGGACAAGTTCGAGACGCAGGCTCTTGAGACGATGACCAAGATCGAGGAACTCAACAAGCAGGTCGCTGAGTTCGCGAGCAAGCGGGCCGAACGCGAGAAGGTCCGGGGCGTCGCGCTCGCGGATCGGGACGCGAAAGCCAAGGAGATCGAGGGGCGGCTCGCCGAGCTGACCGCCGAGCGCAACACCGCCAAGACCGGTGTGGCGGCCGAAGCGCTGTCGACGTTCGAGAAGCTTCTGGCCGTTCGCGGCGAGGAAGCGATGGCGCCGATCGAGGAACTCGATCGCAAGCACTACGAGTTCACCTGCGGGTCGTGCCAGCGGACGCTCACGATGGACGGCGTGAACGCGCTGCTTTCGACGGGCAGGCTGACGCGGTGCACGAACTGCGGCTGCATTCTGTACGTTGAGAAGGAACTGGCGGAGTCGATGGCTCCGGCGGGGAAGAAGTAGTCCGAGGGGTTCCTCATGCGTCCGGCCGTCGCAGGTCGTGAAGCCGCGCTTGGCGGATGCTTGCTAGGCATGATGATCGGGGACTCGATCGGTCTGCCGTTTGAGAACATTTCAAGGCGACGCGTCACGAAGATGCACGCGGCTCGGCCGCTCGGGCATCGGTTGCTTGTGCTGCCGTGGGGTCGGTACGGCTTGGTCAGCGATGACTCCGAGCATGCGGCGATCACCACGCACGCCTACTTCGCGTCGGTCGATGAGACCGGAGTCGCCGACCCGGTTCGGTTCGGCCGTGCGCTTGCGAGCGGGCTGAAGCGGTGGATTCTCGGAGTGCCGCCGGCTGCGGGCATGGCGACGGCGAAAGCGTGCATCAAGCTGCTCGCGGGCTTTTCTTTCGAGAAGAGCGGGGTTCGGTCCGCCGGGAACGGGCCGCTGATGCGGTCGCTCCCGCTCGGCGTGGTGTGCGAATCGGTGGATGAACTCGCGGCGTTCGTCCGTGTGTCGACACGCGTGACCCATACCGACGAGCGAGCGGAGCACGCGGCCATGGCGATCGCGCTCGCCGGGCGAGTATCGTCTCGAAACGATGCTGCCGAGGTCGCCGTTGCCTATCGAAATGCGGTCGAATCGGCTCTGCCGCCCGGGCAGGTCAAGGACGTCATTCTGCGGGCGATCGAATCGGTGGGGACGGGCGAGAACACCGCGTCGTTTGCCGATCGGTTGGGGCTCGGTCGTGGCATCAGCGGGTTTGTCATGCACACCGCTCCTGCGGTGATCCATGCGTGGCTCGCCCATCCGCTGGACGCACGTGCCGCGATCGACGCGGTGGTTCGGCTGGGCGGGGATACGGACACCACCGGCGCGCTCGTCGGCGGGCTGGTGGGTGCCAGGGTCGGCGAAGCTGCTTTGCCGGGCGACTGGCTCAACGGGATCGCGGATTGGCCCTGTTCGCTCGGTCGGGTTCGGGGGCTCGCAGCCTCGGAAAGCGATCCGAAAGCGGCAGCGGGTGTTTTCGGTGGTGGTCGCTGGCTGGTCATGCCGCTGCGGAGCTTGGTGCTTCTCGCGATCGTCCTGGTTCACGTGGTACGGAGGGCGCTGCCTCCGTATTGAGCGCGCGTGGCATGGGTTTTCGCGAGAACGCTGCGCGGATTGCTCACGATTCACCTGTTGCGCCGCATCGGTGGGGTTAGGCTCGGGTCACCCTTGCCGATTCTCCCTTGCTTGCGCTGCGGGCTCTGTTTTTTGCGATCAGTCGCCGCCGGCGTCCTCGGGCACTTTGCAGGAGAGGCCTAGATGCTTGATGGCCCGGGCGGTGAGGGCGCGGCCGCGGCGGGTGCGGGCGAGGAAGCCGATCTGGAGCAGGTAGGGCTCGACGACGTCCTCGAGCGTGGCGGCGTCTTCGTTCATGGTGGCGGCGATGGCTTCGACGCCGACGGGGCCGCCGGAGTAGACGTTGCCGATGGTGGTGAGATAGGCGCGGTCGAGGCCGTCGAGGCCGAGGTCATCGACGCCTTCGAGCGCGAGGGCTTCGCGGGTGATCGGGATGGAGATCTCGCCGCGGGCCCTGACGGTCGCGAAATCCCGGACGCGGCGGAGGAGGCGGTTGGCGACGCGGGGCGTGCCGCGCGAGCGGTCGGCGATGAGGTTGAGCGCGGCTTCGTCGACGCGCGGGATCGCGAGGAGCGAGCAGGCGCGGCTGAGGATGCGGATGAGCTCGGGTACCGCGTAGTAGCGGAGGTGGTGCGTCATGCCGAATCGGCCGCGGAGGGGGCCCGAGAGCAGGCCGGCGCGGGTTGTGGCGCCGATCAGCGTGAAGGGCTTGCACTTGATCTGGACGGTGCGGGCGGCGAGGCCGGAATCGACGGTGACGTCGACGCGGTAGTCTTCCATCGCGGGGTAGATGAACTCCTCGACCTGGATGGGCAAGCGGTGGATCTCGTCGATGAAGAGCACATCGCGGGGGCCCAGGCGCGTGAGCGCGGCGACGAGGTCGGTGCCTTTGGTGAGGGCGGGGCCGGAGGTCACGAAGATGTTGGTGCCGAGCTCGGCGGCGATGACGTGGGCCATCGAGGTCTTGCCCAGGCCCGGCGGGCCGTGAAGCAGGATGTGTTCGACCGGCTCCTGCCGCTTGGAAGCGGCGTGGACGGCGATGGAAAGCCGTTCGAGGAAGTCATCCTGCCCGACGTACTCCGAGAGCTTCTGCGGGCGGAGCGCCCAGTTGCGCTGGTCCTCTTCCGGGGAAAGGGAGGGGGAGATGACACGCTCGGTCGCCATGACGCGAGCATAGGGGGGAAGGGCCGGTCATCGGGCTATTTGACCGGCAGGCCCTTGGCTCGCCAGAGTTCAAGGAGCGTCTTGATGTTGGTGGGCTCCCAGACGGAGCCGTCGGCGAGTCGGGTTTCGATGAGCTCGCCGGTGTCGCGGATGCGGGTGGTCTGGACGAGCGTCTTCTCGCCGCCCATGGAGCGCAGGCTTGTCGTGAGCTCGAAGACCTTGCCGTTTTTGTCGGCTTGCGTGAGCGCATCGCGGCGCATGCGGATCTGCTTGTCCTCGTGCTGGTAGCTGTAGAAGCCGAACTCGGAGAGGACTTTCTGTTTGACGAGGATCTGCGGGAGGAGGTAGTGCTCGACGCGTGAGATGTAGCCCTCGGGCGGGATGGTGGTGTGCACGGGCTTGCTGTTGGCGAGGCTGTTGCCGTCGGTGGTGGTGACGGTCATGGCTTCGTCTTTGCGGGCGCCGAGTTCGCGGGCGACGTGGGTCTTCTCGGGAGTTTTCAGAGCGGTGCTGAGGGTCCAGAGCTCTTCCTTGCGATCGACGGTCATGAAGAAGATGCCCTGCATGTCGGCGTAGTTTTCGCCGACGCGGAGGCGTGAGTCGATCTGGACAAAGAAGCCGGGAGCGTCGTCCGAGCCGCTTCCGAACTGGGCGAACTGGGAACGTTTGCCGAAGCCGGTCTGGATGCGGCGGTAGCCGACCTCGCGTGCTTTCTCGGGGTCTCCGTCCTTGGCGGGGACGTAGAGGCGTTCCCAGCGTTCGGGCCGGGAGACGATCTCCTTCAGGTCCGCTTCGGAGAGCGACGTGAGGAGCTGGGTTCCGGACTTGACGAGGGTCGCGACGCGTTCCTGGGATTCGGCCTGATCGACGACGGAAAGGGTGGTCTGGGTGTCTTCGTAAGCGACTCGTGCGGATTCGAACCGGGACTTGTCGCAGAGCACATCGCAGAAGACGAAGGAGCCGGGCTGAGACTTGAAGACGGTGATGCCGCGAACGATCTCGCTTTTGCCGTCCTTGCTGGGGACCTGGAGGTAGACGCGTTCGGCGGGGCGGCCGGCGACCATGGCGATTTTGTTGTGCTCGATGGTGCTGGCTTTGGAGCCTTCTTGAGAGACGGACGCTTCGACGAGCTCGATCTGGGCTTTCATGAGCTCGCTGGTGGTCATGCTCCGATCGGCGAACTGGCGGGTGTAGATGCGCATGATCCAGGACTTGTCTTCGGGGATGATCTGGATCTCGGCGGCACCGGCTCCGTGCTGGGCTTCGGACTTGGCGCCCTTGGGGATGAGGAGGGTGATGTTCGCTTCCTCGAGGGAGAGGGGCGCGGGCTCGAACTCGGTCGTGACACCCTTCGGAGCGGCGGCGGGCGTGGCCGGGGCCTTGGCGTCGGGGGTGGTGGCGGGCTGGGTTTCCTTTTTGTCGTCGGGCTTGGCGGCCGGCTTGGGCTTGGCCGCGGAAGCCGGGAGGGGGACCGCGCCCTGGGATTGGGCGATGGCGGCCCCGGCGAGGAGGGTCGATGCGGCGAGGGCGATGGGCAGAAGGGAGCGGGCGTGCATCGGTTTGGTTCCTATGCGGAATCTGGAAGGTAAGGCTCGCGGAAGCGGTGGCCTGTCGGGGTTTGGATTGGGGCGAGCCGTTGGCTTTCAACCATACGGATCGGCGGTCGGGGCGTTCCCGGTCAAACTTGGGCGGGGGGTGCGTGGGTCTGGGGCGAGGTTGGGGGCGGCTCGTCCGGAAAGTCGGAAGGTCGGGGAAGCTCGGCGGGTTGACTGAGGCGGGGGGGTGTCTATTCTTCCCTCCCCCTGCCGGGAGGCGTGTGCGCGCTCCGGCGGAGGGGAAAGTCGAAAGAGGTTTTGATGAGCAGCGGCAAGATTCGAATTCGGATGGAAGCTTACGACCACCTCGCCCTCGATGCGTCGGCGAAGGAGATCGTGGAGCACGCCAAGCGGACCAACGCCAAAGTCGCCGGTCCGGTGCCGCTGCCGACGCGTGTGGAGCGCTACACGGTGCTTCGTTCGCCTCACATCGACAAGAAATCGCGTGAGCAGTTCGAGATCCGCACGCACAAGCGGATCATCGACATCCTCGATCCGAACGTCCGCACGGTCGAGGCTCTGAACCGCCTGGTCGTTCCGGCGGGCGTGTTCGTGAAGATCAAGGCTTGAGCATGAGCATGATGGCCCGGCAGGTTTGCCGGGCCTTTTTCGTCGGCTGAGTTTGCGGGTGAACGGGGCGGATGGGCAAGTGGGGACAAAGTCGGACGATCAGGGCGGCCAATAGGGGCTTGCACCGGATTCCGCGAAGGTGAATGACGATGGCGGTGACTCTTCTGGGCAAGAAAATCGGCATGACCCGCGTGTACGACGCCAAGGGCGCGAGCACGCTGGTGACGGTGCTTGAGGTCGGCCCCTGCACGGTGACGCAGGTCAAGACGAAGGAAAACGACGGCTACACGGCGGTGCAGATCGGTTGGGGCGAGATGAAAGCTCGCAACAGCACGATGCCGCTGATCGGTCACGACGCGAAGGCCGGGACGAGCCCCAAGCGGCACCACCGCGAGTTCCTTGTGGACGACAAGAGCGTCGGCGAGTACACCCTGGGCCAGGTCCTGACGGTCAAGGCTCTCGAAGGCAACATGTTCGTGGACGTGATCGGCACGAACAAGGGCAAGGGTTTCGCCGGCACGATGAAGCGGCACCACTTCAAGGGCATGCCCGCGACGCACGGCACGGAACGTAAGCACCGCTCTCCGGGCTCGATCGGTTCGCTTTGCTCGAACCGCGGCTTCGGCGGCGGTCTGGCCAAGGGCAAGAAGATGTCCGGCCATATGGGCAATGTTCGGGTCACGTGCCGAAATCTGGACGTGGTCCGCATTGACGAAGCCCGGAACCTGATCCTGGTGAAGGGGACGGTTGCCGGCGCGAACACGGGCACGATTCAGATCCGTCCGGCCGTCCGCTTGTACACGAGCAAGCAGAAGAAGGTCGACGCGGCAAAGAAGTAAGAACGAAAAGGTGACTTTTCGGGTGAGGGGGCCAATGATCGAGGCCCGGCATCTCGAAAGTCGCCGGTGGATGGATTGAGAGTCTTCGTCGTCGGCCCCCAGCAGGCAGGGCCGGCGAGCCCGAAAGGTCGGCTTGGGAAGCACGCGAGTGTGGACCGGGATCGAAACCGCCGGGTGACGACAAATGAAGGATCAGCGAGAGAACGGATCGGACGAGAGTCCACCCGTGCTGATCCGGACGGCCGAGTCGATTCCGACCCGACCCCCGTACCCGCCAGCGTGGCGTGTGCGAGCCCCGAAGCCGAAACGGCGACCCGGGGCGATAGGAGGCGAGGCGGATAGGCGGACGGCAAGCATCGGGGCGACCCGTGTTTGCCGGCAAGAGGCGTTTGGCGAGGAATGACACAATGGATGTCCCCGTCCTCAATATGGCTGGCACACAAGTCGGCACTTTGAAGATCGACGAGCAGGCGCTCGGCGGCGAAGTCAATCCGGCCCTGATCAAGCAGGCCTATGTGCGGTACCACGCTTCGACCCGTCAGGGTTCGAGCTTGACGAAGAACCGCCGCGAGGTCGAGGGCTCGACCCGCAAGCTCTACAAGCAGAAGGGCACCGGTAACGCCCGTCACGGTGACAAGAAAGTCAACCTGATGAAGGGCGGCGGTCACGGCCACTCCAAGAAGAAGGTCCGCGAGGACTTCCGCTTGGACATGCCCAAGAAGATGCGCCGCAAAGCCAACCGCAACGCGCTGCTCGCCAAGCTGGTGGACAACGAAGTTCGCGTGGTGGACGACATCTCCTTCTCGGAGCCCAAGACCAAGGGGTTCCTGGGCTTCCTGGAAGCGATCAAGGTCGACCGTTCCGCGGTCGTCGCGCTTCCGGTCGATGCCGCCAAGAGCGAGAACGCCCGCAAGTCCGGCCGCAACGTCGAGGACGTGACGCTGATCCGCGCTGACCAGCTGAACTGCTTCGACATGCTGAACCACCGCTTCCTCGTGATCGGCAAGGCCGACCTGGAAGCCTGGCTGAACGGTCCGTGGTCGCAGACGGGCAAGGACGCGAAGCTTGAGCCCAAGGGCATGTCCGCCGAGGGCGTGCAGGCCAAGGGTTCGGGCGCGAAGGATGCTGAAGCCAAGCCTGCGGCGAAGGCCGTCAAGCCCGCGGCGAAGGCCAAGAAGGAGACCAAGTAATGCCAGCCAACGTCGCTGCCATGTACATCGTGAAGCATCCGCTTCTCTCCGAGAAGAACACGGACCAGATGACCGACCACAAGCGTTACAGCTTCCTGGTTGATCCCCGCGCCACGAAGACCGAGATCAAGAAAGCGATCGAGGAGCTTTACAAGGTGCGTGTGGAGTCGGTGAGCACGCAGATCCGCAAGGGCGGGATGCGTCGCCTCAAGTACGGCTCGGTCTCGGACCCCATCAGCAAGAAGGCCACGGTCAAGCTCCACAAGGACGACTCGATCGAACTGTTCTGATCCCCTGAACGCTCACCTCCGCCCGGCGGAAGGAACTGAATCATGCCGATCAAGATTTACAAACCCACGAGCGCCGGCCGACGCAACGCGTCGGTGAACGCGCACGCCGAGGTCACGAAGAAGACCCCCGAGCACAACCTGCTCCGTCCGCTGCCGCACACCGGCGGCCGCAACCACCACGGCATCGTCACGGCCCGCGGCATCGGCGGCGGCGTGAAGTCGATGCTCCGCCTGATCGATTTCAAGCGGAAGGACCGCAACGGGATCGTCGGCAAGGTGATCGGGATCGAGTACGATCCGGGTCGTTCCTCGCACATCGCCCTGGTTGAGTACACCGACGGCGAGCGTCGGTACATCCTTGCTCCGATGGGGCTCAAGGACGGCCAGGAGATCCTGACCAGCGCGACCGAAGCGGTCGAGCCGAGCGTCGGCAACTGCATGCAGCTCCGGTTCATTCCGACCGGTCTTGAAGTTCACGCGGTGGAGCTGGTCGCGGGCAACGGCGCGAAGATGTGCCGCTCGGCGGGCAGCTTCGCCAAGCTCTCCAACAAGGATGAGCAGTACGCGACGCTGATCCTTCCTTCTGGCGAAATGCGCAAGGTGGACATCAACTGCCGTGCGACGATCGGCCAGGTCGGCAACATCGACCACCGTCTCCGCAAGCTCGGCAAAGCCGGCCTGTCGCGGCTCATGGGAATCCGCCCGATCACCCGCGGTATGGCGAAGAGCCACCACGCCCACCCGCTGGGCGGCGGTTCGGGTCGTTCGAAGGGCAACCGTGCTCCTTGCGGACCGACGGGCGTTCTTGCCAAGGGCGGCAACACCCGCAACCGCAAGAAGGCGAGCACCAAGCTCATCATCCGTCGCCGCGTGAGCACGCGTTACGGCCAGAAGAAGTAAGCATCGGTCAGTCGGCAGCAGAAACAGGATCAACAAGCCCGTGCTCGAACGAGCACACGGGCAGCAGGAAACCGGAACATGGGACGCAGCCTCAAGAAAGGTCCGTACGTCGATGAGAAGCTCTATCGCAGGGTGGAGAAGCTCAACGAGTCTCGGCGCAAGGAGCCGCTGAAGACCTGGCGTCGCGCGTGCACGATCGTGCCGGAGTTCGTGGGGCACACCTTCAAGGTGCACAACGGCAGGACGTTCATCGACGTGTTCGTGACCGAGGACATGGTCGGGCACAAGCTCGGCGAGTTCTCGCTGAGCCGCACGTTCCGCGGCCACACGAACAAGAAGGAAGGCATCGACGACGCCGGGGCCAAGAAGTAAGCGACGGCTCGGACCGGATAGGGATCACGCAAGCGAATCACGCCCGGAGCGTCAAGCGGCCGGAGCGACTGAAGGAAGGACTGACCTGTGAAACTGCGAGGCGAACGAGTTGAACAACTGGCGGCGGCGAGAGGCATCGCCGTGGAGCAGTTGGCGGCGGCGATCGAACGCCCCTCCCTCAAGGGCGCGAACGCTCTCTCCGCGGTCCGCAACTGGATCCGCAACAACGACCACCCGCGCTGCAAAGCGACCGACTGCCAGAAGATCGCGGCCGCGCTGGGCGTCCAGCTCCCCGAGATCGTCAAGTTCACCAGCGCCCTCTTCAACAACCGCGGCTCGGCCCGCAAGGCCAAGCTCGTCGTGGACATGATCCGCGGCAAGCAGGTTGACACCGCTCTGAACATGCTGACCTTCACGAGCAAGCGTGCGGCGGTGAACATCAAGAAGTGCCTGACGGCCGCGATCGCGGACGCGGAAGCTTTCGAAGCCGATGTCTCCAAGCTCTTCGTCCTCGAGAGCCGCTGCGACGAGGGCGTGCAGATGAAGCGTTTCCAGCCCAAGGACCGCGGTCGGGCCCACCCGATCATCAAGCGTTCGGCCAACATCACGGTCTCGGTCGGCACCAAGGGCCCGAAGAAGCAGAAGTAACCAAACAGATCCATCGGGCGCGACTGACGCAGCCCCGGAGTGAAGCATGGGACAGAAGACACATCCATTCGGGTTCCGCCTCGGTGTGACCGAGGCTCACAAAAGCCGCTGGTACGCCCCCAAGGCCCTCTTCGGCGAGCTCGTCATCGAGGACGAGAAGATCCGCAAGTACCTCGACAACCGGCTGAACCGCAAGCCCCCGTTCGCGGCGGTTTCGGACATCCACATCGAGCGCACGCGCGAAGAACTCAAGATCATCATCAAGACCGCGCGTCCCGGCCTGGTCATCGGCCCCAAGGGCGCCGAGGTCGAGCGGATGACGCAGGAACTCCAGTTCATGACCGGCCGCAAGGTCGCAATCTCGATCATGGAAGTCAAGAACCCCGACCTTGACGCCAAGCTGTGCGCCGAGGGGATCGGCGAGGCTCTCCTGAAGCGCATGGCTTTCCGCCGTGCTCTCAAGATGAAGATCGACGCCATGATGACCTCAGGGGCTCAGGGCTGCAAGATCCGGATCTCCGGCCGCCTGGGCGGCGCGGAAATCGCCAAGAGCATGACCGTCGCGCAGGGCCGCATGCCCCTCTCGACGCTTCAGGCTCGCGTCGAGTACGCGACGGCCGAAGCCCGCACGCCCGCCGGCATCATCGGCATCAAGTGCTGGATCTACAAAGGCATGTACACCACGGAGCGGACCGAAGAGGAAAGCAACGCGGCCGGCGGCCGGGCCCGCGCCCGCGGCCGTCGCTGAGTCGGCTTCCGATCACGGTCGGATTCGTACGAGTTTGAGACGTCGGGTTGAAGTTTCGGTGGGGCTAGTGAGCAAGTGGAGTGTGACGCATGGCGTTGATGCCCAAGCGAGTGAAGTTTCGGAAAGAGATGCGGAACGTCCGCGATCGCAAAGCGACGAAGGGCAACTACGTCGCGTACGGCGACTTCGGCCTGCAGGCCCTCGACGGGTGCTGGCTGAAGGGGACGGTGATCGAGTCCGGCCGCGTGTCGGCGCAGCACTTCCTCAAGCGCGAGGGCAAGCTGTTCATCCGCGTCTTCCCGGACAAGCCGATCTCCAAGAAGCCGCTCGAAACCCGAATGGGTACGGGTAAGGCGGAGGTCGATTACTGGGCGGCCCGTGTGAAGCCCGGCACGATGCTCTTCGAGATCGCCGGCGTGTCGGAAGCGACGGCGAAGGCGGCTTTCGCCCGCGTCGCGATCAAGATGCCCGTCCGCTGCCGGTTCGTCGGCCGCCGCGTGAAGGTCTGAGTGCACGGACGAGAACGTCAGCCGGAACAGCAGCCAGCAAAGAGAGTTTGAGCGGGCCCAGCCCGCAAGAAGGATGAAGCGATGAAGGGTAAAGAAGCCAGCAAGCTCAGGATCGACGAGATCGCCCCGGAACTCACGCGCCTCCGCAAGGAGCTCTACGAGCTCCGCGCCAAGAGCGTGACCGAGAAGGTCGAGGACACGACCCGGTTCGGCCACCTCAAGCGTGACATCGCCCGTGTCCTGACCCGCAAGCGTCAGATCGAAATGCAAGCGACGAAGAAGTAAGCGGACCACAAGACCACAGGCCGCACCGGGAACATCGGTCGGCGAAGGACGAACCAGCACATGCCCGCGAAGACCAGCGACAGCAAGAGCAAAGCCCCCGCGAAGGGCGCGACCGATTCCAAAGGCACCGCCGACGTGAAGGGGACCAAGATCGGCGTCGTCGAGTCCTCCAAGCGCGACAAGAGCCGCCGCGTGGTGGTCGCGTATCAGTCGATGCACCCCAAGTACGGCAAGTACCTCGGAGAGCGCACGATCCTGCAGGTCCACGACGAGAAGAACGTCTCCAAGACCGGCGATGTCGTCGAAGTCGCGGCGTGCAAGCCCGTCAGCAAGACCAAGACCTGGACCCTCGTCCGCGTCGTGGAAGCTCGGAGCGCCCAGGCCGAAGCCTTGGCCAGCGCGAAGGAAATCAAGTAAGTCACCCGCTCCCCGCAAGGGAACGGAACAAGGGCCCGGAACGACGGGCCCCGCGGAAGGATTGAGCCATGCTGCAACAGGAAACCAGGTGCGAAGTCGCGGATAACTCGGGGGCGAAGATCGCCTACGTCATCCGCGTCTACGGTGGGTCGACCGCGACGGGCAAATTCACCCGCCGCACGGCCGGGATCGGCGATCGCGTGTTCGTCTCGATCAAGAAGGCTCTCCCCGGCGCCGACGTCAAAGCCGGCGACAAGAGCAAGGCCGTCGTGGTCCGGACCACCAAGTCCACCCGCCGCGCCGACGGGTCGTACATCAAGTTCGACTCCAACGCGGTCGTCCTCATCCAGGACGACGGCAACCCCAAGGGCACGCGCATCTTCGGGCCCGTCGCCCGCGAGCTGCGTGACAAGAACTACATGAAGATCGTGTCCCTTGCGGCGGAAGTGGTGTAAGAACTGGACTCTTTACCCCGGACCGCACCGCGGAACGGGGAGATCAAGCGAGAAGCGATATGGCGAAGCATGTTCGGAAAGGCGACACGGTCATCGTGACCAGCGGGGACGACAAGGGGACGGTCGGCGAGGTCCTGCGCGTGGACACCAAGGACGGCCGTGTGCTCGTCAAGGGCGTCAACATGCAGACCAAGCACGTCAAGCCCCGGGCGCAGGGCCAGGCCGGCGGGATCATCCAGCGTGAGATGACCATCCACCTGTCCAAGGTCAGCCCGGTGGTCGATGGCAAGCCCACCCGTGTCCGCTTCGTCACCAAGTCCGACGGCAGCAAGTGGCGCGTCGCCGTCCGCGGCGGCAAAGAACTCGGGCAGGTCAGTCCGGCGAAGGACGCCAACAAAGGCGCGGCGAAGTCCGCCGGCAAGAAGAAGTAACAGCGAGTCCAACCTATGGCAAGCGACGCAGATAAATCCAAGAAACCCGCTGGCAAGCCCCAGGGCGCCGGGCGCAAGCCCGAGTCCAAGGCCGCCCGCGCCTCCAAGCAGCACGCCGACGCCGACCCCGGCCCCAAGCGTGTCCCGCGCCTCAAGACGGTCTTCGAAAGCGAAGTCCGCGCCAAGATCGCCGAGAAGTTCGGCCTCAAGCACCCCATGGCCCAGCCCAAGCTGGACAAGGTGGTCTTGAACGTCAACCTCGGTCGCCACATCGAGGGCACCAAGATTCCGCCGGAGAAGCGGCAGACCGCGATCGACACCCTTGCCACCATCACCGGTCAGAAGCCGGTGGTCGTCAAGGCCAAGCGGTCGGTGGCGAACTTCAAGCTCCGCGAGGGCTTTGAGATCGCGACCATGGTCACCCTCCGCCGCGACCGGATGTGGAACTTCCTCGACAGGTTCATCAACCTGGCGACGCCGCGTATCAAGGACTTCCGTGGTCTGAAGGACAAGGCCTTTGACAAGCAGGGCAACTACGCCTGCGGCGTCAACGAGCAGGGCGTCTTCCCCGAGATCAACATGGCGGACGTGACCTTCACGCACGGCATGAACATCAACGTCTGCTTCCAGCGGTCCAACCCGGCGCTCTCGCGCTTCGTGCTGGAGTGTCTGGGCATGCCGTTCGTCAAGCCCGAAGAGAAGAAGCAGAAGAAGTCGTAAGAGCAAAGCACCCCGGAAGGGCCCACCGGCCCGACCGACCAAACACGTCAGCGACGGAGCGATCAAGTTATGGCAACCAAGGCCCAAGTAGCCAAGAGCAAGCGGACCCCCAAGTTCAGCACCCGAAAGGTGTACCGGTGCGAGCTCACCGGCCGTGACCGCGGGGTGTACCGCAAGTTCCGCCTCTCGCGCATCATGCTCCGCAAGCTCGCCCTCGAGGGCAAGATCCCGGGGATGCGCAAAGCGAGCTGGTAAGAAGCTCTCCGTTGAGTGACGAGTAAGGATCAGAACGACCAACCCGCGGCACACGACCCACCCGTGCCGCCGAATGCAGAGGACGACCATGGCCATCGGTGACCCCATCGCGGATATGCTGACCCGGATCCGCAACGCGTCTCGGAACAAGTCCAAGACCGTTGACTGCCTCAACAACAAGGTCTGCCGCGGTATCGCGGAGGTGCTCAAGTCCGAGGGCTTCATCGACGGCTTTGACGTCATCGATGACGGCCGCTCCGGCGTCATCAAGATCAAGCTCCGCTACGGCCCCAAGGGCGAGGCGCTCTTCCACCGCATGACCCGCATGAGCAAGCCCGGCCGCCGGGTCTACTCCGGCGTCTCCGACATTCCCAAGCCGCTGGGCGGCCTGGGCATGGCGATCGTCTCGACCTCCAAGGGCGTGCTCTCGGACCGCAAGGCCCGCGAGGAACGCGTCGGCGGCGAACTGCTCTGCGTCGTCGAGTAATCAGCGTCCCCAGTTCCCTGAATTGCATTTCCTGAATCGAATTCCCTGAATCGCAACACGCGGAAGCCCGGAACAAGCCGGCGAGCCTCACGCGAAGGAGTCTGAAGCATGTCCCGAATCGGCAAGAAAATCGTCCCGGTCCCCGCGGGTGTCAAGGTCTCGGTCAAGGACCGCACCGTCGAGGTCGCCGGCGCCAAGACCAAGCTCACGTACACGTTCCGCCCCGAAGTGAAGGTCACTGCGGACGCCGCGGGCGTGAAGGTCGAGCTTGCCGACGGGTTCACTTCTGATGACCGCCAGGCGAACGCCTCGTGGGGTTCCACCCGCGCTCACATCGCGAACATGATCGTCGGCGTGACCAAGGGTTACGAGAAGAACATGCACGTTGTCGGCACCGGCTGGTCCGCGTCGGTCGCGGGCAAGAACCTCAAGATGATCGTCGGCTTCGCCAACCCGGTGATCCTCCCGATCCCCGAGGGGCTGACGGTGGTGGTCGACAAGACCAACGGCGACATCACCCCGATCAAGATCACGGGTTCGGACAAGCAGCTCGTCGGCCAGTTCGCTTCGACGATGCGTGGCAAGCGCAAGCCCGAGCCGTACAACGGCAAGGGTGTCAAGTACGCCGAAGAGATCATCCAGAAGAAGCAGGGCAAGCAGTTCGGTTCGTAAACGACGGGTTAAGGTCAGGATCAAGAGCACAAACCGGGCCCGCGAGGCCCGAGCAGGCACGAGCCAAGGCAGATCAATATGGACAAGCAGAGCATCAAAGCCGTCCGTCGTCAGCGCCGCATCGTCCGCACCCGCCGTGTGGTCAGCGGTACGACCGAGCGTCCGCGTCTCACGGTTTACAAGTCCCTCAACCACATCTACGCCCAGGTCATCGACGACCTCTCGGGCAAGACGGTCGCTTCCGCTTCCACGGTCGAGAAGAAGCTCGGCCTCGAGAAGACCGGCAACTCCGCCGCCGCCGAGAAGGTCGGCGTCGCGATCGCCGAGCGGGCCAAAGCCAAGGGCGTCAATGCCGTGGTGTTTGACCGCCGCGGGTTCAAGTTCCACGGCCGCGTGAAAGCCCTCGCCGACGCGGCCCGCAAAGGCGGCCTGAGTTTCTAAGAGTTCATCAGTCACCACCGCGTTCCCGACCACACGCCCGAACGCACGAGAGCAGCCATGAGCCAAGCCCCCAGCAAGTCCAACAATTCGAACTTCACCCAGGAAGACCGCGGCGGTGTGAACAACACCACGATCGGCGTGTACCGCACGTCCGCCACCGTCAAGGGTGGTCGCCGGTTCTCCTTCGGCGCCCTCGTCGTCGCCGGTGACCGTCAGGGTCGCGTCGGCTACGGGTACGGCAAGTCCAAGGAAGTGCCCCTCGCCGTCGAGAAGGCCGAGAAGTACGCCAAGAACGGCCTCTTCAAGGTCCCGATGACCGGCGGCACGATCCCGCACACCGTCGAAGGTTCCTTCGGCCCCTCGAAGGTCCGCCTCATCCCCGCCAGCCCCGGCACGGGCGTGGTGGCCGGTTCGACGGTCCGCTCGGTGCTCGAAGTTCTCGGCGTCACCGACTGCCTCACCAAGTGCTACGGCTCGACGAACGCTTTCAACGTCGTGAAAGCGATCTTCGACGGCCTCAAGCAGCTCAAGACCCGCGAGGAGATCGCTTCCGGCCGCGGCATCACGCTTTCCGAAAGCGACATCGAGCACAAGATCGAAGCCGGCAAGAAGTTCACCTCCGCCAGCAAGGGCGCGAAGATGAAGGGCCCCGTCAACACCCTGGGCCAGGAGCGTCGCGGTGGCCGCGGCGGTCAGGGCGGCGGCGGTCGCGGTGGCCAGGGCAGTCGTGGCCCGCGTCGCGATGCGGCTCCTGAGGGTGGCGCGCCGGCGGGTGAGGCTCCCAAGGCCTAAGCCGTCGGTACCGTTCGCTGAGTTTCACGTGTCCCGCGACTTCGAATGAGCCCGAAATTGAAGTCGGGATTGAGGTTGGGGTCGGTTTCAAGAGTCAGATTCACCTGCACCGCAGGAGCACCAAGCCATGATGATTCACGATGTGACTGTTCTCGCCGGAAAGTACAAAGCCCGCAAGCGCGTGGGCCGCGGCGAGGGTTCGGGTCACGGTAAACAGTCCGGCCGCGGCCACAAGGGCCAGGGCGCCCGCTCCGGTTACTCCGGCAAGCGTTCGTTCGAGGGTGGCCAGATGCCCTTCTTCCGCCGCATGGCGAAGTTCGGCTTCACCAACGCCGCGTTCCGCACCGAGTTCTGGATCGTCAACCTCGCCGAGATCGTGTCCCACCCCGATTTCTCCAAGGGCGGCACCGTCAACACCGAGACGATGGTCAAAGCGGGTCTGATCCGCGATGGCTCCAAGAACCTCAAGATCCTCGGCGACATCGGCGACGATGGCCTGAAGGTCAAGCTCAACGTCACCGCCCAGCGCATCTCGGCCAACGCCAAGAAGCTGATCACCGCGGCCGGCGGCTCCTTCACCGAGACGGGCACCCGTCGCGACAAGGTCCGCGGCGTCGATCTCAACAACCCTGAGAACCCGCCCAGGAACCTTACCAAGAAGCTGAACCGCAGCGCGAAGAAGAAGCCTGTGGCCGCCGAAGAAGCCGCCGCGGAAGCGGGTGACAAGAAGAAGCCGGCCAAGCCGGCGAAGGCCTAACATTCGTCAAGCCCGTCGTGGCCCGGTTGGGACACGATGTCCGACGGTACCTCCGCGGGCGGCCTTCTCAGGTCGCCCGCTTTGCTTTGCGGCCCTCTTGGACCCTCGGGGTCCGAACGGCCCGTTTGTACGCCCCCTCTCTGAACCGCCTGCGAGTCGCGAGCGGTGAAAGGACGAGTCCGGTCCGATGCTCCAAACGCTGCTCAACGTCTTCAAGGTCGCCGAACTTCGCACCAAGGTCATTTTCACGCTTTCGATGCTCTTCGTGTTCCGGATCGGCCATTGGATTCCGCTCCCGGGCGTGAACCAGGACGAGATGGCGCGTCAGTTCGAGAGCCTGGGTGACCAGTCCGCGTTCGCGAAGATCACGCAGTACGTGGCGACCTTCTCGGGCGGCACGCTTTCGCACTCGACGATTTTCGGCCTGGGGATCGCGCCGTACATCACGGCCGGCATCATCTTCCAGATCATGGCGACGGCTTCCCCGGCTCTGAAGAAGATCCAGGAAGAAGGCCCGACCGGCCGGCAGAAGATCCAGGAGTGGACGCGTTACGCGACCCTCGGCCTCTGCATCGTGCAGGCGATCGGTTGGCTGGTGTACCTCGATCGCGCGGGCCTGATTTATCCGCAGGTGATGGGCCAGCCCCTCTGGTGGGTGATGGCGGTGACGGCGCTCACGGCCGGCACGCTCTTCCTGATGTGGCTCGGCGAGCAGATCGACAAGCACGGCATCGGCAACGGCGTTTCGATGATCATCATGGCGGGCATTCTCTCGAGCATGCCCGCGGCGGTGGTGGACCTGTACACGTCGTTTGATCCCTCGGATCCCAACAAGATGGGTGTCCCGGGTCTGCTCGGCATCATGGGCGGGTTCGTGCTGGTGTGCGGCGGGTCGGTCCTGATGACGGTCGCTCAGCGGCGAATCCCGGTTCAGCAGGCCAAGCACACGCGCGGCAACCGGGTCTTCGGCGGTCAGCGTTCGTTCCTCCCGCTCCGAATCAACCACGGCGGCGTGATGCCGGTGATCTTCGCCAGCACGCTGATGATGTTCCCCGGCGTGCTTTTCTCGTACCTCGAGGAGTACTCGCGGACGCAGGTGGAAGGTCCCTTCAAGAGCGCGGCGATCTGGCTGAACACCAACTTCGCCCAGGGCGAGTTCCCCTACATCGTTCTGTACATCGTGATGGTGTACTTCTTCTCGTACTTCTGGATCACGGTCCAGTTCAACGCGGAGGAGATGTCCAAGCAGCTCAAGGAACACGGCTCGTTCATCCCCGGCCTTCGCCCCGGCCCGCGCACGGCGGAATACCTCGACATGGTGATGAACCGGATCACGTTCGTGGGCGCGGCGTTCCTCGCGGTGATCGCGGTGCTGCCGCTTGTGATCAACAAAGCACTCAACGTGAGCCCGACGATCACGCACTTCCTCGGCGGCACGGGCTTGCTGATCGTGGTGTCGGTGACGCTGGACTTCCTCCAACGCGTGGAAGCCAACCTGCTCATGCGGAATTACCAGGGGTTCCTCCGCGAGGGCGAAGAGATCCGCGGGCCGCGGACGACCCGATGACCAACCCGGCCGGCGCATGATCGCCGGCCGAAGAACCAGGAGAAGCGCAAGCCTTATGGGCAAACAGGATGACAAGTTCACGTTCGAGGGAGAGGTCACCGAAGCATTGCCCAACGCGATGTTCAAGGTCCGCCTGCCCAACGAGCAAAAGACGCAGGTCCTCGCGTACGTCTCGGGCAAGATGAGGATGAACTACATCCGCATCCTGCCCGGCGACCGCGTGACGGTGGAGATCAGCCCCTACGACCTGTCCAAAGCACGGATCACCTTCCGCCACGGCGGCGGCGGTCCGCCCCCTCCTCAGGGATCAACCTATACCCCGCCCCGTCCTTGATTTGGATTCTGTGAGGGTTCCGATTCGGGTGTCTGGGGCGGCTCTCGGTCGGCGGTGTGATTTTCGTGTAGAGTTTGTCGCGTCCCGAGCGGGACTTTGGGTGGGTTTAGGTCTAGAGTACACTCTTGTCCCCGGTTCGGCGGCGAACCGGGATTCATCAGTCACCACACCGGCGCACGGAGCGATCCCAAGCCGGTTTCACCGCCGGTTGACCGGCACGGAAGGTGAATCGTGAAGGTCAAAGCCAGCGTTCGTCGGGTTTGCGGTGCTTGCCAGATCGTTCGTCGCAAAGGCAAGGTCCGCGTGATCTGCAAGAGCGACCCCAAGCACAAGCAGGTCCAGGGTTAATTTCAGTCTTTCACCGCATCGGTCCGCCGGCCCAGGGTCGGCTCGGGCCAAGTTCAAGCGTTAGAGGAGCCTCGGCGTGCCACGTATCGCGGGTATCGACGTTCCGGACAAGAAGAAGATCTTCTTCGCCCTTCAGTACATCCACGGCATCGGCGAGCATGTCGCCAAGCTGATTCTGGACGAAGCGAAGATCAACCCTGAGACCAGGGCGAGCGAAGTCTCTGAGACGCAGCTGGCTCAGATCACGGCGCTGATCGACGCCAACTACCTCGTGGAGGGTGCGCTCCGCCGCCAGACGCAGCAGCACATCCAGCGGCTGAAGGACATCAAGTCCTACCGCGGCGATCGCCACCGCAAGGGGCTTCCCACGCGTGGCCAGCGGACGCAGTCCAACGCCCGCACGCGCAAGGGCAAGAAGAAGACCGTGGCCGGCAAGAAGTCGGTCAAGTCCAAGTAATCCGTCGGATTGTTCACGGGCGTCAGCCAGGGGTGAAACCCGGAGCGTCGCCCGCGATTCGGAAGCATCACACGCGGGGACGACACATCGTGTCGGAGGATCCGCAGCGAGGTATCGATGTCCAAGGGCAAGATCCGGAAGAACGTGGTTCGCGGCATCGCGCACGTCCGCGCGACCAACAACAACACCATCGTGACCATCACCGACATGAACGGCGAGACGGTCGCGTGGGACTCGGCCGGCACGATCGGGTTCAAGGGCTGCCGCAAGAGCACCCCCTTCGCCGCGACCCGGGCCGCCGAAACCTGCGGCCAGAAGGTCCGCAAGATGGGCATGTCCGAGGTTGAGGTCCGGATCACCGGCGCCGGCGGCGGTCGCGAGAGCGCCGTCAACGGCCTGGTCTCCACCGGTCTCCGCGTCACCGCGATCGAGGACCACACCCCGGTCCCGCACAACGGCTGCCGCCCCGCGAAGCGTCGCCGCGTCTAAAGCTCGAAACCGTCTCCGCGCTCTCACCCTCGGCTTGCCGTGGGCGTGAGCGCCCATGAGTTCGCCCCGGTCAGAAGGTCGTTCCAGGCTGTTCAGCAGAGCCGGAAACGTGCCGTGAACCGCGATTGTGGCGAAAGTCCTGTCCGGGTCTGTCTGCTGCTTAGGGGACATCATCATGAGGTACCGTTGGCGTGGCCTTGAACTCCCGTCGCACGTGGTCGCCGATCCTCGCTACACCGGCACCAACTACGGCCGGTTCTATGTCGAGCCGTTCGAGCGTGGTTTCGGAACCACGATCGGCAACTCCCTCCGCCGCGTGCTCCTCTCCTCGCTTGAGGGCGCGTCGGTCACCGCGATCAAAATCAAGGGTGCTCAGCACGAGTTCCAGTCGATGCCCGGCGTGATGGAAGACGTCACCGACATCGTCCTCAACGTCAAGAACCTGATCGTCAAGCTCGAGGGCGATGAGCCCAAGACGATGAAGCTCGCCGCTCGCGGTCCGGGCGAGGTCACCGCGGACATGATCTCCGCCGACACCGCCATCACCGTCCTCAACAAGGACCTGGTGATCGCGACCCTGACGGACAAGATCGAGTTCGAGATGGAGCTCCACGTCGGCAAGGGCCGCGGCTACGTCCCCGCTTCCGAGCGTTACGCGACGGAAGAGGACCAGGAAGTCGGCCTGATCCACGTCGACGCCCTCTACTCGCCGGTCCAGCGCGTCCGCTACCGCATCGAGGAAACCCGCGTCGGCCAGCGCACCAACTACGACAAGCTCACGCTTGAGGTCTGGACCAACGGCACGATCACGCCCGAGATGTCGATCGTCGAAGCCGGCAAGATCCTCCGCAAGCACCTCAACCCCTTCGTCCAGTACTTCGACCTGGGCGAGGACCGCATCTCCGAGGAAGCGGCCGCGGCGGCGAGCGTGGATGAGGACCTCATCCGCAAGCTCAACATGCCCATCGCGGACCTGGACCTCTCCGTCCGCGCGTCCAACTGCCTCGAATCCGCCCGCATCGACACGGTGGCCCAGCTCGTCAGCTTCACCGAACCCGAGCTCCTCAAGCTCCGGTCCTTCGGCAAGACCTCGCTCCGCGAAGTCAAGCGCAAGCTCATGGACATCGGCCTGGACTTCGGCATGTCGATGCCCGACGGCTACTCGGTCACCAAGCCGGAGATCCCGGCTCAGTAAGTCGGTTCTGTACGTTGCCCCGCCCCCGTCCCGAGAAGTTCTCGCGGCGGTGGTGGGGGGGTCGATGGCGGCCTATCATCACGACCTGTCTTTCGGGGACGGAAACCCCGCCCCCTGTTTCGGAGTTTGAGTCATGCGCCACCGCAGAGCCGGATACCGCCTTGGTCGTACGACTGCCCACCGGCTGTCGACGCTTCGCAACCTCGCGATCGCCCTGTTCCAACACGGCCAGATCGTGACGACGGAGCAGAAAGCCAAGTGCGTTCAGCCGTTCGTCGAGAAGATCGTCACCCTCGCCAAGCGTGGGGACAACCAGCACGTCCGCCGCTCGATCGCCGCCAAGCTCGGCCGCGACCGCAAGGCGTTCGACTGGATCTACCTCCCCAAGAAGCCCACCGAGCAGGAAACCGCCCACGTCGAGACCCTCCGCGACCGCGCCAAGGGCTTCTTCGACATCCCGGATTCCTCCACGGTTGAGCGCAACCGCTTCGGCGAGGTCCGCAAAGCCCCGTCGCTCACGGCCCACATCGTCGAGAACGTCGCCAAGCGTTTCGCCGATCGCGCCGGCGGCTACACCCGCATCATCCGTCTCGGCCGCCACCGCATCGGTGACGCCGCCGAGCTCTGCCTGCTGCAGTTCTGCGGCAACGAAGAGGGCCCGGAGATCGGTGGCAAGGCTTCGACCCGCCGCCGCAAGGCCGACAAGCGGACCGCTTTCGCCGCCAAGGTCCGCAAGGACGCCCCGGCGACCGCCTGAGAAAACCTTACAGATCTAGAACAAGCCCCGGCTTCCACCGGGGTTTTTTCATTCCCGCGGCCGAACTTGTGGAACCCAACCGAACCTTTGGACATCCAACGGTGTACGATCGTCCGACCGAGTTCCGGGCGCTGGTCCTTTGTGGACCGGGCGGAACTCGGCCCTCGCGGGGATTGATCACCCCGTGTACACCTGTTCAGGAGTTTCCGATGAAGCGTATCTTTGCTGTTGCGGTTTGCGGTGTTGTTGCCATGGCTGCCGGTTGCGCCTCCACGAAGACCGATGCCTCCGCTGGCATGGTCGCGGGCGAGAAGAAGTGCTGCGCTTCCGAAGCCGCTTGCACCGACAAGGCCAAAGCGGCCCCGGGCATGGTCGCCGGCGAGAAGAAAGAGTGCGGCGCGGCGAAGGCCGGCTGTAGCGCCTCTTCTTCCTGCACCGAGAAGAAGATGAACTAAGACCGCGGCTGCAAAGCCACGTTCGAACCATGACGCCCGTGTGCTTCGGCACGCGGGCGTTCTTTGTTTTTGGCGGTCGCGTCCCCCTACGCTTGTCCCCATGCTCGACGCTATCAACGCCGCCCGTGACACCTCGCTGGCCTCTCTGGCCGCCGCCGCCGACCACGCGGCGCTCGACGCTTGGAAGGCCGCGAATCTGGGCAAGTCCGGCCCCCTCGCCGACCTGATGGGGAAGCTTCGCGACGTGCCCAAGGACCAGAAGCCGTCGGTGGGAGCTGCCCTGAACGCCGCTCGGGCCGCGCTGGAGCAGGCTTTGGAATCCCGCCGGGCCAGCCTGGGCGACAAGCCCTCGACGGACGAACTGATCGACGTGACCGAGCCCGGATTCGTCCAGACCTGGGCTCAGGGTCGCCGGCACATCATCACCCGCGTCCGCGATGAGCTTGGCGAGGTCTTCGCCCGCATGGGGTTCGAGGTCGCCGACGGGCCCGAGCTCGAGGACGACGAGCACAACTTCATCAAGCTCAACATCCCCCCGGCACACCCCGCTCGCGACCCCATCGACAACTTCTACGTCGATGATCCGCGGACCTCGGCGCGGCCGCGCATGCTCCGCAGCCAGACCAGCACGGTGCAGATCCGCGTGATGGAAGCCGCGGTCGCGGCGGGCGGAGGCAAGCTGACGGCGCCGATCAAGATCGTGGCGCCGGGCCGCGTCTACCGGCCCGACACCGTGGACGCGACGCACTCGTTCATGTTCCACCAGATCGAAGGCTTGTATCTGGACCGTGATGTCTCGATGGTGGATCTCAAGAGCACGCTTCTTCACTTCGCGCGGGCGTACTTCGGAAAGGACGCGGAGGTCCGGCTTCGGCCGTCGTTCTTCCCGTTCACCGAGCCGAGCGCGGAGTTCGACATGAAGATCCGCTTGCGGCCTGAGCAGCCGGTGCGGTGGATGGAGCTTGGCGGCTGCGGGATGGTGCATCCGAACGTGCTGAAAGCGTGCGGGGTGGATCCCGAGGAATGGCGCGGGTTTGCGTTCGGGTTCGGGATCGAGCGGCTTGCGATGGGCAAGTACGGGATCCCGGACATCCGGATGCTGTTCGAGAACGACATCCGGTTCCTGCAGCAGCTTTGAAGCCGCGAACCGGTAGATCAGAAGGCTGTCGGACCCCGGGGGCGGAGTGAGCTCGATGGAGGGTCCATCGGCCGCTTGAGAGGGTCTTTCCTTCGTGGAGGTACGGTCAATGAGCGATATGCAGAATCCTGCGCCGCAGGTCGCGTACGAAGAGGTCTACGTCGAAGTGCCTCAGTGGCCGAAGATCGTGGGCATCCTGAGCATCATCTGGGGTTCGCTTGGCACGTGCTGCGGAGGCATGGGTACGGTGTACTTCATGTTCATGCCGCAGATCCTCAAAGCGGCCGAGCAGCAGATGGGTCCTGCTCCCAAGGAACTGGTCCCGTCGCCCCCAATGATCGGCATGCTGGCGTTCGGGGTGGTGGTCACGATCATCCTCATCATCGCGGGGGCCCTGACGATCAAGCGTTCGTCGGCGGGCCGGCTCGCCCACCTGGTCTACGCGGTGCTGAGCATCGCCGGGACGGCGGCGTACACCTACTTCGCGATTCAGTACCAGAACAACCTTCAGGCGTGGGTGCAGGCCAACGGCGACAGCCAGTGGGCTTCTCAGGGCGGCGCGCAGATGGGCGCCGGAGCCCAGAATGTGATGACGGCGCTGACGGTCGCGCTTTCGGTGGCCTGGCCGGTGTTCTGCCTGATCTGGTTCGGGCTGGTGAAGCGGACCCGCGAGTCGATGACCGGGGTTCCGGAAGCCGACCCGCTGGCGCCGGTTCGCTGAGATTCAGCAGGGTTGTCCCCGGCGCGGCTCACCGCGTATACTCGGGGCATGCGGGCGTAGCTCAGTGGTAGAGCGACGCGTTCCCAACGCGTAGGTCACGAGTTCAAGCCTCGTCGCCCGCTTTCGACGCTCTCGGCCTTCCGAGGGCGTCGTTCATTTTTGGGCCGTTCGGCCGCGATGTTTGCCCGGCAAAGCGGCGGGTCAGCCGCCGAGGAGCCTGTCGAGTCGCTGCTTGCGGAAGGTCTCGTCGGTCCAGATGGAGCGCGGCTCACGGACCTCGGTGTCGCCACGGATGATTCTGGGCTTGGCGCGGGAATCGACGGCGTTGGTGGTCTGGCTTGGGACGGACTGGTCGACGCCGGTGTGGGCGTCGAGGAGGCCGGGAGCGTCGGCGGCCGCGGGGTCAGACGTCAGGCGTCGGAACCAGTCGGCTCCGAGGTAGTAGGTGGTGCCTGGCGGAATGGTCGGAATCTCGCCCGATGGCGTGCTCGCGTACGTCGACATGGGGAAGACCGCGACGACCGCGCCGTTGAACCGGGCGAAGCGCCTCGGGTCGCCGCGGCGGCGGGGGAGCTCGTAGACCTTTCCGAACCCGATGCCGTCATCGACGCTGCTGGTGTCGTTGGAGAGGCCGCGCGAGAGGGTGCTCGCGTCGCTTCCGCCGGCGGGCTTGAGGTCCTTGCTTCGCCAGGGCTGGTCCGAGCCCGGCTGCACGCTTGTCGCGAGGAGCACGGGGATCAGGATGGATAGTGCGGCGATCACCGGAGGATGATACGACGGGTTGGGTGTGACAGCTTGTCGCGGCTTGTCGGATGGGGTCAGCGGGCCGGCTTGGCCGCGGCGTCGGCGGGGAGTTCGATGCGGACGATGACCTTGGTTCCGGCGGGTGGAGCGGCAGAGCTGAGCGTCCACGCGGGATCCTCGACGGACTCCTCGTGGCTGATGATCTTCGTCCACGCCACGGGCTCATCGCCGAACGTGCAAAGCCCGATGAGCGTGCCCGAGACGTCGGCGGCGTAAGGCCGGTCGGGCCGCCGCTGAAGAAACGCCGAGCCCGCGAAGACGAAACCCTCGCGGGTGGAGGTGAGCGTGGAGTTGTCCTTCTTGCTTTGGACGAGGTCGGTGAGGGGCTTCACGATCCTCGTGCCGTCCTGCTCCCACGCGACCGTCACGATGAGAGCATCACCCGCCGGCGGGTGCGGCGTGAGCGTCTTGGCATCGTTGTCCCAGGTCCACGAGCCCGGCTTGCCCGGCAACGCCCCCGCCAGAAGCAGCGCCGCGTGCAGGTGGGACGGAAGCGCTTGCGCCATGACGACCGATTCATGCTCACGCGTGTTCGGCCGGCACGCCAGCACCTCGAGGTACGTGAGCGCGCCCTGGCCCATGCCGCGAGCGATCTCGCCGTCAAATTCGACGGCCCGCTTGGCGATGTCGAGGCGGACACCGGGGAAGACCTCGCGGACGGGCGGAGCGGCTTTGGGAGTCGCTTGGGGAGTGGTGGGCGGAGCGGGCGGGGTTGGCGAAGGCTCGACGATCGCGGGAGCTTGAGCGGGCGTGGCGGGTTGCGGGGCGTCCGCCTGTCGCGGCTCAGGAGCCGTCGGTGTGGGCACGGGCGTGCGTGTTCCGCACCCGGCGAGCAGGAAAGCGAGGCCGATCGTGGCGGTCGTGGCACGCGTGCTCATGATCCCTGCTCCCGCACGAGGCGTTCGAAGAGCTCGCCCCGCTTCTCGAAGTTCTCGAACTGCCCCCACGAGGCGCACGCGGGCGAGAGCAGAAGCACATCGCCGGGCTTGGCGCGACCGAACGCGGCCGCGACGGCGGCTTCGACGGTGCCGCACGGCGTGCTCCGGCCGCTCGAAGCCGCATCCAGCGCCGGGCCCGTCTGCCCGACCGTGTACAAGCCCGCCAGCTCGCCCGCCATCTTCGCGACCGGGGAGAGGTCCGAACCCTTGTCGTACCCGCCCGCGATGAGATGAACCCGCGCGAGGCCCACCTCACGCATCGCTTCCAGAGCGAGAAGCGTCGATTCCGGCGTCGTTGACTTGCTGTCGTTGAAGCAGACGACGCCCTTGAACACACCCACGCGCTGCAACCGGTGCGACAAGCCCGGGAACGTCCGGAGCGCCGCGTGGATCTTCGCCGGGTCGGCGCCGGGGATCGCCGCGCGGACCGCCGCGGTCGCGACCGCCGCGTTGTGAGCGTTGTGACGGCCGGGAACCGCGAGCCCCGCGACGCCGTCGGCGGGCGTGATGAGGACGCGCTGGACGCCCGGCGGCGTGGGCCAGTCGGCGACGCTCGCTTCGCCGAGGATGGCGGTGTCGCCGGCGTGCTGGTGGGCGATGAGGTTGTGCTTGCTCTCTCGGTAGTGGTCGAGCGTGACATGCCAGTCGAGGTGGTTGGCCGAGAGATTCGTCACGACGCCGACCTTGGGCGCGAACCGCTCGCGGCCCAGCCAGTGGAGCATGAAGCTCGAAAGCTCGAGAACCACCCACGTCTCCGCCGAGATCCTTCCGCCCAGCAGAGAGCCGCCGATGTTGCCGCCGAAGATCACGTGCTCACCCAGGCCGGTGAGGGCGTGGTGGATCATCGCGCTCGTGGTTGACTTGCCGACCGAGCCGGTGATCGCAATGATGCGGTCGCGCCGGGGGAGCGTGGCGATCGCGAGGCCGATCTCGGTGGTCAGCGGCACGCCCGCGGCTTCCGCGGTCTGCAGATACGGGTTGTTCCACGGCGTGGGAACGGCTGGGTTGACGACGATGAGGTCGGGCCCGGTCCCGACGGGGCCGGCCGCGAAGTCGGACTCGCGGTGCTCGCCCAGACGCAGGGTCACCGCGCCCGAGCGGGTGAGGTCTTCGAGAGCCGCGATCGAGGAAGCGAGCTTGTCCGCGGGCTTGCCGTCGGTGACGAGGACGGTCGCGCCCTGCGACGCAAGCCACCGCGTGACGCCGACACCGCCGCCGAAGCCGCCCAAGCCCATGACGGTGACGCGGCTGCCGGAGAGGTTCGGCGTGGTGGGGGGCGGGGGCATCCGGGAAGGTAGGAGCGGGACGGGTGCGTCGGGCGATCAGGGCTTCGCGCCGACCTTCTCCGCGAGCTCGTAAAGCGGCGCGGGGTCGATCTGGATCAGGCCCTGACCGGGCCGGTCAAAGTCGAGCGTCATGCACAGGGTGACGCCCACGAGCCCCGCGAGGGCGTAGGCGGCGCCGACGGAGCGCCGCTCGGCGATGCCGACGCCGAACCCGACGGTGCCCATCGCGACGCACGACGCGACGATCATGATGACGATGAACTCGAGCGGGAGGTGGCGGCGATCGAGGGCGTTTCGAGCGGAAAGCTCATTGTCGACGGCTTCCACGCCGGTGACGAGAAGGTTGGCGAGGGCGGGGGTGCTTTCGCTTGCGTTCAGCGTTTGCTGAAGCAGGAGGCCGTAGCGTTGGTCGAGGCGGTGGATGATCTCGCGGGCTTTGGCTTCGCGGCGTTCGCGGAAGAGCTCAAGGCGGATGGCGACGTAGTCGCGGAGGTGGCCGCGGAGGGCTTCCGGGGCGGCGCTGAGCCCGGCGCGGTCGTAGGCGGTGCCGATGGCGTTGGCCTCCCGGGCGAGGGCGTCCTGCCGATCGACGAAGCGGTCCATCGCCCCGGCGAAGGCGAACCCCAGCAGCAGGGCGAGGAGCCCGAGCAGGGCGCTCTGGATGGTGCCCAGATGCTCGTGCTCGGGCTTGGATTCGGCTTTCACGCGGCGGCCGCGGGCGATGCCGAAGGCCATGCTTCCAAAGACGAGGGAGAGGCAGACGGCGGTGAGGATGAGGTCGGAGAGGAAGGACATGGGGGGAAGGTAGTCGGGAAGGGCGAACGGCGAACGCCCAACAACGAACAGGGAAAGGCGCGGGCGCCTTTCCCTGTCGAGTTCCTGCGATTTGATGGCGCTGCGTGTCTTTACGCCGCCAGCTTGCCGCCAGCCTTGCCCCCGGCCTTGCCGATCGTCTGGCTCACGATGGTGAAGCCCCCACCCCCGCCGCCCCCCGCCCTGCCGAAGCGGAGCGTCAAACTCTCGCTGGGGGTGCTGAACTGCTTGCCGCGTTTGCTCCGGACGACATACGAGACGCTCCGCGTCCCCTCGGGGACGGCCTCGTCGATGTATTCCTTCTCGCCCACGCTGTCGAGCAGGACAAACTCACCCCCATCGATCGACCGCGACACGCTATAGATGACGCCGAAGACCCCGGCGGGCTGGCTGGTCTTCCAGCGGACGATGACGTTGCCGATGCTGTCGAGCGTGCCGCTCATCTGGTACGGCGCGGTGGGCACGGGCGGGGGCCCGGGGGGCGCGGGGGGCTCGAGCCCGGCCTGCGACCAGAGCGCGGGGTTGTTGCTGTTCTCGATGAAGGCCTTGATGACCCCCACGAGATCGCGTCCGCCGTCCAGCATCGTCCCGGCTTGCTCGCCGAGGGCGACCGTCGCGTTCTTGGAGGCCTGCCGCGCGTTGACGGCGTTGGTGTACGCGGTGCGTGCGGCTTTGGTGGCGTTGTCCACCGCCAGGACCATCGGCGCGGTGACGCCGAAGGTTGCTGGCGATCCCGACCAGAGGGGCACGTGGTTCTCGAACCAGACGATCTGTTCAAGCCGCTTGTCAGGAATGTTGCCCATGGTCGCTGCGCTCCAAACCCCCACACCCCCCCACACACACCAGAGGGCACGAAGGCTGTGTTGAATGCGGGCGGCCCATTGCAGCCCGCGCCCCCCCCCCAATGGTGCATCGACGGGGCGCGGGGGTGACTTGAGGCGCGGAGACATGAATGTCTGATTTTCGATTTCAGATTTCAGATTTGAAGTTTGGAGTCACCCTCCCCCCGACTTCTCGGCCCTCCCAAAGAACTCCCCCCCCCCCGCCGAAAGAGTTTCTCCTCGCGGAAAAACACCATCACCCGCCCGCGAAACCCCATCACCCGCCCGTGATGGAGCAAAGAGCCGTCCCTCCGGAGTTTCACCCGCGGAAAAAACCCCGCAGCGCGGGCGAGATGGAGTTTTTCTCGCTGCCGACGGAACAAAAGCACGCGCCTGTGGAGCATCCTCTACGGCAAAGACGCCGCGAGCATCTGTTAACGCAGGAATCCGTCAGGTCCGTGCTTACCCTTTGAAAGCACGGCTGCGAGAATCGTAAATCAACGGGAAATCTTGGAAAGGACTTGTCCGAGCAGCGACATCAGAAACCGATCGAACGCGAGTTCCTCGTTGGGCTCCGTGTATACTCCCTTGATTCCGGTTTGTGCTTGCGAGAGCAAAAGGCACGCGCTGTCGTACAGCCTGTCCCGTACCAATTTCAGAATCAAGTGTTCGTAGCGTTGGCGATATGAAGCCCCGCGGTACTCCGGAAAGACCTTGAAGTGCGGCTCCTTGACGCTCACCGGGTTCGAGGATCCTTCAGAATCCTCGAGCAGCATCAGATATCCGACCCATGGGCGAGCCGCTGGCTTGAACGATCCTTCTCGGTACGCGGCCCACAGGTCCGTCGCGCTGCCCAGCGCTTCCTCCGTTCGGTTGTTGAAATTGTTGCCAAACGACGGTCCCACGTGCGACTTGAACTCCGCGCAGGCCAGGAGTTCCCCGCTGTGAACGACGACAAGGTCCCATTTCTTCTCTGCCCGGAACCATCCCGGAAGTTCGAGGCCCCTCGACACAAAGATCGACTCAGGCGGGACACCGATGTGGATGAGCATTTCTGACACGAGCGCGACGAACTCATCCATCTGCCGTCCACCCGTGACCGCCGATCGTGCCCCACGATCCGCATCCCCCCCTGCACCCTGACGGAGCGACTGGCCCGATCGCGTCGTCCAAAAGTGCCGGACCGCATCGCGCACCCTCGACTTCGCTCGATCGACAAGCCGCTCATCCAGCCCGCTCATTGCTTCCCGCCCGTCGTCTTGACCGTGGCACGGAAGTACAGATCCTTGTCAAACTCGCTCATTCGGCGTCTCGCCATGTCGAGGTATGAGGGATCGATCTCGGTGCCGATGCTGTGCCGTCCCCACCGCGCGGCCGCGACGTTCGTACTCCCGGTTCCCATGAACGGGTCGAGCACGGTATCGCCTACGAACGAGAACATGCGGATGAGCCGCTCTGCAAGTTCGGCAGGGTACGGCGCGGGGTGTTTGCCCGTCGAGGCCCCAGTCAGATCGTTCCAGATCTGACGGAACCACAACTGGTAGTTCGTCGAGGGCACAATACTCAACAGCCGTTCTTTCTTGGTTGGGCTGCGATATCCACCGGGCTTGCGCTGCATCAGGATGAACTCGATGTCGTTCTTGATCACTGCGTTGGGTTCGTACGGCTTTCCAAGAAAGCCCCCGCCGCCGCCCTCAGCCTCGTAGCTCGCGTTGGAGATCTTGTGCCAGATGATCGGCGAGAGGTTGTCGTACCCGATCCGCTTGCAATGCTCTTGAATCGTCGCGTGCAACGGGACCACGGTATGTCGGCCGTTGTTCTTCTTCCGTGAGAGGCACACGTCCCCAACGTTGATGACCAACCTGCCGCCGGGGACAAGAGCCTCGTAGCAGTTTTTCCAAACGGTGTCGAGTCCGTCAATGAACGTGTCGTAGTCATCGACATGCCCGAGCTGGGCGTCGTGTTGGTTGTACCGCTTGAGGTTCCAGTAAGGCGGTGATGTCACGACGAGATGGATCGAGTTCTTCGGCAACGCCGTCGCCGTTCGAGCATCGCCAAGGATCAACTGGTGACTGGTTGGTTGCTCCTGAACGACCGCCTCAATCCGGCGTGTTGATTTCGGGTCCTTGGCCAGCTTTGGTATGACGTCGTCGAGGTCAAGAGAGCCAACAAGATCGTGGTATAGGGATGCAAACGAGTCCGCCTTTGGACCTCCCCCGACGTCGGGCTTGATCTCGGGATTTGATACCACTCTCATCGTGTTTCATCTCAACGGTCTCGGACTACTCGTAGGTCAGCCGATGTCTACGGCGACGGTATGCCGGCCGGGTTGCCAAGCCCTTACGCCACCCCCGCCATATACGCCGCAAGGACGTCACGCGCCGCGTTGAGGTCGGTGAGGTCGATCATTTCGGTGACGGTGTGGATGTAGCGGGTGCCGACCACCACGCCGACGGCGCGGGCGCCGGCGGCGGCTTGTTGGGCCGCTGCGCCGTCCTGGCCGCCGGCGGCGAGGATGGTGCGTTGGTAGGGGATCTTGTGCTTCTTCGCGACGGCTTCGACTTCCTTGACGAGGTTGTAGTCGGAGATGAAGGAGCCATCCTTGATGTGCAGGCCGAAGCCAAGGCCGTGCTTGGTCACGGCTTCTTCGGAGGGGACGCCGGGGCCATCGCAGGCGAGGGTGACATCGATGCCAAAGCCGATGTCGGGGAGGACGGCGTGGCTCGCGGTCTTCGCGCCGCGGAGGCCAACCTCTTCTTGAGTAGTAAAGGCGACGACGATTTCACAATTATGCTCGCCGTCATGCTTGTCGATGAGGCGGCGGAGGGACTCGATGCCGAGCCAGCAGGCGACGCGGTTGTCGAGGGCTTTGGAGACGAACTTGTTGCCCAAGTGGAGGGCGGGCTCGTTCATGACGACGTAGTCGCCGATCTGGACGTTCTTCTTGACATCCGCGGCGGGGAGGCCCAGGTCGATGAAGAACTCCTTGACCTCGGGGACCTTCTCGCGGTCCTTGGCGGAAGAGATGTGGATCGGGCGGCCGCCGGGGTTCATCACGCCGGCGAAGTCGCCATGCTCGGTGACGACGGTGACGCGGCGGGAGAAGAGGTTCCGCGTGTCGAAGCCGCCCGCGGGGTTGACCCAGATGTTGCCCTTGTCGTCGATGGCGGAGACGTAGAAGCCGATCTCATCCATGTGGCAGAGGAGCATGACGCGGGTGGCGCGTTTCTCGGCCAGGGCGCGGGGCTCGGCGGATTTCTGGCCTTTGTGCTTCTTGCCGGGGCGGGGGGCTCGGCGGCAGATGAGGTTGCCCATGGAGTCGGTCTCGACGGAGTCGAAGAGGCCTTTGATTTCGGTGGCGATCAGGGCCCGCACGCGTTCTTCGCGGCCTGGGACGCCGGGGGTCTCGCAGAGACGCTTGAGAAGGTCGGTGTTGGTGGCGGAAGCGGCGGGCTGTTTGGCCATGGGCGGGTTCCTCTGGAGGTCCTTTGGGTGGTTTGTGGAAGGGGATCATACCGCCGGGTGCGTGGAGGGGTGGGGGGCGGCTTTGGGCGCTTGAAATCTCCCGGGATCGTGTATGCTGGCGGCATGCGACGACCCCGACGGAACCTGATCCTGCCCTGCCTCGTGCTGGCCGCCGGGAGCGGCGTGTTTGTCCTTGCGGGGGCTTCCCGTGATCGGGAGGGCGCGGGGATGGAAGCCATGCTCGCCGAAGCCGCGGGGCGGCCGGTGGGAGCGGGTGCCGAAGTCATCCGGACCGCGAGCGGGCAGGAGGTTGTGTTCGGGCGGGATGTGCGGCCGATCCTGTCGGACCGGTGCTTCAAGTGCCACGGGTTTGACTCGGCGACGCGGGCGGCGGGGTTGCGGCTGGACCAGTTTGAGGATGCGACGCACGCCCGCGATGGGGGCGCGGCGATCGTTCCCGGCGAGGTGGGCAAGAGCGAAGTCTGGAATCGGATCACGTCGGCGAACGCTTCGCTGGTGATGCCCCCGCCGGACAGCGGGAAGAAGCCGCTCAGCGAAGCCGAGCGCGAGATCATCCGGGCGTGGATCGAGTCGGGCGCGAAGTACGAGAAGCACTGGGCGTTTGAGACGCCCGTCCGGCCCGCCGAGCCGACCGTGAAGAACAACGGCTGGACGAAGAATGCGGTCGATCGGTTCGTGCTTGCCAAGCTGGAAGGTCGCGGCGTGGCACCGAGCCCGGAGGCGGACGCGGCGACGCTTGCCCGCCGCGTGTTTCTTGAGCTGACGGGCTTGCCGCCGACGCCGGAGGAGCTGGATGCGTTTCTTGCGGACACGGCGCCGGACGCGTATGAGCGGCTGGTGGACAAGCTTTTGACGCAGGAGCCGTACATCACGCGGTATGCGGAGCGGATGGCCGCGCCGTGGATGGATCAGTCGCGGTACGCGGACACGAACGGCATCCATATGGATGCGGGGCGGCAGATGTGGCTTTGGCGCGACTGGGTGCTTGAAGCGTACCGGTCGAACATGCCGTACGACCGGTTCGTCACCGAGCAGCTTGCGGGGGACCTGATCCCCGGGGCGACGGTCGAGCAGAAGATCGCGAGCGGGTTTAACCGCAACCACGTCACGACCGACGAGGGCGGCGCGATCGCGGAGGAGTATCTCGTCGAGTACGCGGTGGACCGCACGAGCACGGTGGGGTCGGTGATGCTGGGGCTGACGGTGGGGTGCGCGCGGTGCCACGACCACAAGTTTGACCCGGTGACGGCGGAGGATTTCTTCAGCCTGTACGCGTTCTTCAATTCGATCGAGGAGCCGGGGCTTTATTCGCAGGAAGCCGACCCCAAGCGGGCGTTCGAGCCGTTCATCGTGGTGCCGACGGCGGCGCAGAAGTCGAAGATCGCGGAGCTGGTTGAGGAAGCGAAGAAGCTTCGCGAGTCGATTTCGGAGCGGACGCCCGAGGAGGAATCGCAGTACCGTGCGTTCCTGGGCGAGGTGGCTTCGAAGTCGGGCGTGGAGTGGGTAGCTCCGCAGGTGAAGCAGGCCCGCGCGGACAACGGCGTGACGCTGACGGCCGCGGCCGATCGTTCGATCACGGCGAACGGCCCGAATGCGCCGATGGTGACGTACAGCGTGGACCTCGCGACGCAGAAGGTTGGGCTTCGGTTGCTTTCGCTTGAAGCGCTGCTGGCGGAGAACGGCAAGGTCGGGCGGGCTCCCAACGGCAACGCGGTGGTTTCGCAGGTGAAAGCCGAGGTCACCAGTCTGGCCGACCCGTCGAAGAAGCAGAACGTGCGGTTCGTCTGGGCGTGGGCGGATCACTCGCAGCAGAACGGCGACTACGACGTCGTGAACATCATCGACGGCGGCAGGCCGGCGAACGCGGGCTGGGCGCTGGAGGGTCACGACAAGCCGGGTTCCCGCGTCGCGTTGCTTTTGTCTGAGGAGCCGTTCGGGTTCGAGGGTGGTTCGACGGTGACGGTGACGATCGAGCAGACGTCGACGTACACCGAGCACACGCTGGCCAAGGTCCGCTTGGACCTTGGGACGATCAATGAGAGCGGGATTGCCCGCCTTCCCGTCGCGAAGAGCCGCTGGTACTACGCGGGGTCGTTCCCCGGCGACAAGGAGAACCGCGTCTACGAGCCGGCGCTGGGGCCGGAGATGGCGACCGAGGGCGTCGCGCCCGATGCGCTGGCGTTTGGGAAGACTTGGGGGCCGAAGAACGAGCTTCGCTGGGCGTTCGACATCACGTTCAACGACGGGATGATCCGGAACACGCCGGCGGGCCGGCTTGCGGAGTATTTCGGCCGGTATGTTTACGCGCCGACCGCCCGCACGCTTGATGTGACGCTTGGGAGCGATGACGCGTGGAAGATCTACGTCAACACGAAGGAAGCGGCGGCGCGGTTTGTCGAGCGCGGCATCGACCAGGGCCGTGACAACGCGACCATCGAGGTCAAGCCCGGCCGGAATGCGGTCGTGCTCAAGATTGCGAACACCGGCGGGCCGGGCGGTGCGTTCTGGACGGCGACGGACCGGCCCGGTTCGGCCGACGCGCTCACGAGCGACATGACGGCGGCGATTCTTTCGGAAACCGCGCGGTCACCGGAGCTTGCCGCTCGCCTGGACCGGGCATGGCGTGAGACGTCGCTTCCGGCGTACCGCGAGCGTGCGGCGCGTCTGGACGCGATCGACGCGGAGAAGAAAGCTCTGGACGCCGCGGCTCCCAAGACGATGGTGATGAAGGAGCTTCCCAAGCCGCGCGAGACGTTCGTTCTCTCTCGCGGCGCCTATGACCAGCCGGACAAGAACCGCCCCGTTACGCGACGCGTCCCCGCGTTCCTTGGCAAGCTGCCGGAGGGTGCCCCTGCGGATCGCTTGGGCCTCTCGAAGTGGATGACGGGTGCGGAGAACCCGCTTTTCGCTCGCGTCACGGTGAACCGGATGTGGGAGATGGTGTTCGGCAAGGGGTTGGTGCGGACGACGGATGATTTCGGGTTCCAGGGGGATTGGCCGAGCCATCCGGAGCTGCTCGACTGGCTCGCGGTTGAGTTCCGCGAGTCCGGGTGGAACGTGCGGCATGTGCTGCGTCTGATGGTGACGAGCGCGACGTACAAGCAAGCTTCGATCGTTCGCAAGGACCTTGCGGAGACGGACCCGGAGAATCGGTTGCTTGCGTTCTATCCGCGGCGGCGGCTTGGTGCGGAGCAGATCCGCGACATGGCTCTCTTCAACGCGGGGCTGCTTGCGGAGAAGATGGGCGGGCCTTCGGTGAAGCCGTACCAGCCCGAGGGGATCTGGACGGAGGTCGCGATGCCGCAGTCCAACACGCGGATCTTCGAGCGGGGCATGGGTGAGGACCTGTACCGCCGCAGCTTGTACACGTACTGGAAGCGGGCGGCGCCGTCGCCGTCGATGCTGACGTTTGACGCGCCGACGCGCGAGATGTGCACGGTCGGCCGTCCGAGCACGAACACGCCGCTTCAGGCGCTGGTGCTTTGGAACGATGAGCAGTTTGTGGAAGCGGCGCGGGTGCTTGCGCAGCGGACGCTGACCACGCCGGGGGATGACGCTTCGCGGCTGACGACCATGTTCCGTCGGTGGACGGCGCGCATGCCCAGCGAGCGTGAGATGGCCGCGATCGCGGCGGCGCTGGCGGACTTCCGCAAGCGATACGCCGACGCGCCCGCGGAAGCCGAAGCCTTGCTCAAGGTTGGCGTGGCGGAGAAGCCCAAGGACCTTGCCGCGGCCGAGCTTGCGGCGTGGACCATGCTCGCGAGCAGCATGATGAACCTTCACGAAGCGATTACGCAGGACTGAACACAGGACCGAGACCACCATGAAGAACGACCCGATTCAGCCCGCGTCCCACCCGCTTGAGCAGCACTATCTCGACCTCACGCGCCGCCGATTCTTCGGGCAAGCGGCGACGATGATGGGGGCGGGGCTCGGCGGTCTTGCTCTGTCGACGATGTTGAGCGGCGCGGGCCCTTCGAGCGTCGCCGGCGGCGGGACCGACGACGCCGCCCGCGCCGAAGCTCTGTTCCGGGCGGGGACGCACTTTGCTCCCAAAGCCAAGCGTGTGATCTGCATGCACATGGAGGGGGCGCCCAGCCAGCTTGACCTCTATGACCACAAGCCCGGCTTGCGGCATCGGTTCAACCAAGACCTGCCCGAGTCCATCCGGAACGGACAGCGGCTCACGGGTATGACGAGCGGCCAGTCGAGGTTTCCTGTCGCGCCGTCGATCTTCAAGTTCTCCAAGCACAAGAATTCCCAGGACGGGGTCTGGCTTTCCGAGCTCATCCCCCACACCGCGTCGATCGCTCACGAGCTTTGCTTCATTCATTCGATGCACACCGAAGCGATCAACCATGAGCCGGGGATCACGTTCTTCCAGACGGGCAATCAGCAGCCCGGGCGTCCGTCGATGGGATCGTGGCTGAGCTACGGCTTGGGGTCTTCGAACGCGAACCTGCCGACGTTTGTCGTGCTGATCACGCAGGGGATCGGGAACATGCAGGCGCTTTCCGCGCGGTTCTGGGGCTCGGGGTTCCTGCCCTCGGAGCATCAGGGGTGCCGGATGCGTTCGGCGGGGGACCCGGTGCACTTCCTGAAGGATCCGGCGGGTGTGGCTCGCGCCGACCGTCGCCGCATGCTTGATCTGGTCGGCGAGCTCAACGAGCAGGAAGCGGCCCGGTCGCTTGACCCCGAGGTTCGCGCGCGGATCTCGCAGTATGAGATGGCGTACCGGATGCAGATGTCGGTGCCGGAGCTTGCGGATTTCAGCGACGAGTCGCAGGAAACGCTGGATATGTACGGGCCGGACGTGAAGAAGCCGGGTTCGTTCGCGGCCAACTGTCTGCTCGCGCGTCGCCTGGCGGAGCGCGGCGTGCGGTTTGTGCAGCTTTACATGCGAGGGTGGGACCAGCACGGTAACCTTCCGAGCGAGCTGAAAGCCCAGTGCAACGCGGTGGATCAGCCGCAAGCGGCGCTGGTGAAGGATCTGCGGCGGCGCGGGATGCTGGACGACACGCTGGTGCTGTGGGCGGGGGAGTTCGGGCGGACGGTGTACTCGCAGGGGACGCTGACGACGGAGAACTATGGCCGCGACCACCATCCGCGCTGCTACACGATCTGGATGGCGGGCGGCGGCGTGAAGCCCGGCATCACGTACGGCAAGACGGACGAATTCTGCTACAACATCGTCGAGAACCCGATGGATGTGCACGACCTGCACGCGACGATGCTTCACTGCCTCGGGTTGGATCACACGCGGCTGACGTACCGTGCTCAGGGCCGGGATTTCCGGCTGACGGACGTCTTCGGCAAGGTGCGGAAGGATCTGCTGCTGTGATTGCTGGTGGCGTGAAGATGGATTGGGTGAACGTGCTTCGCGGAGCTTCAAGGACGAACAGATGAGCGCATGGATCGAGGTACTGGGGCGGTCGCATCCGATGCTGCTGCACGCTCCGATCGGGATTTTCATCGGCTTGGCGGCGATCGAGCTGGCGATGGTGCTGGCGCGGGGGAGCGGGTGGCTTGGCGCCGTGCGCGTGCTTGCGACGATCGGCGCGCTCTCGGCGGTCGCGGCGGGGGTGACGGGGTACATCCTGAGCCAGGAGGGGGGTGGCCAGACGTATGCGGGCAAGACCCTCGATCTTCACTTCTACACGGGGATCGCGTGCACGATCCTGGCGTGTCTGACGGCGGCGGTTTCCCTGTGGGGGGATAAGCCGTTGGCGCGGCGGGCTCTGCTGCTTGCGACGCTCGCGATGCTCTTTCCTGCGGGGCACCTTGGCGCGACGATGACGCACGGCGCGGACTTCCTGTTCGCGCCGCTGAATCGCAAAGCGGAGCGCGAGCCGAACGCCGAGTTTGAGCCGACGATCACGCCGGTGTCGACCACCCGGTTTGACGCCGAGATCAAGCCGATTCTCGCGCGAACCTGCTACGCCTGCCATGGCGAGGAGAAAGCCAAGGGCGGCCTCCGCATGCACACGCAAGCGGACCTGCTCGCGGGCGGGGACCTTGGCAGTTTGTTCGTCGCGGGCAACCCGGAAGCGAGCCAGATCGTCGACCGCATCCGCCTCCCGCTCCTGGACGATGACCACATGCCGCCGGAGGGCAAGCCGCAGCCGACGGAAGCGGAGATCGCGGCGATCGTGGATTGGGTCAAGCGTGGGGCCCGTTTCGATGAGCCGCTGGCCGGGGAAGCGCCCCCGCAGCCTGCTCCGACGCTTGCGCCCGCCGCGCCGGTGATCCCGCCTCCATCCGCTTCGGCGATTTCAGCGCTGAGGGCCGCGCTCGCCCATGCCGAGCCGGTGAGCGAATCAAACCCCCGGCTGATCGTGAGCTTTGCCGCGATCGCTCCGACGATCGATGACGCGAAAGCGGAAGCTCTGCTCAAGCCGCTTGCCGAGTCGATCGAGGATCTCTCGCTTGCGCGGACGCAGGTTGGAGCCAAGACGATGGCTTTGGTGGCGACGATGCCGCATCTCCGCCGGCTTGACGTGGCGTCCACGCCGATCACAGTCGAGCAACTGGTGATGCTCAAGGGGCATGGGGCACTCGAAGAGCTGATTCTGGCCCGCACGAAGCTCTCGGGTGCGGACGGGGCGGTTCGTGGGCTTTTGACCTCGCTGCCGAAGATCAGGACGCTTTATGTGTGGGATGCGGGGCTGACGCCCGAGACGATCGTCGACCTCCGGGAGCTCAAGGCGGGCCTGTCCGTCGATGCGGGCGACAAGCTGACGACGACCACGCTGGAGGGAGAGACGGATCTCAAGTTTACGAGCGATGCCCCGCCGGTTGGAGCCGCGCCGGCGGTCGCAGCCGACCTCAAGCCGATCAACACCGTCTGCCCGATCTCCGGCTCGCCGATCAAGCCCGAGTACCAGATTCTTTACAAGGGCAAGGTCATCGGGTTCTGCTGCCCGAACTGTCCCAAGACCTTCTGGGAGGACCCGGAGAAGCATCTGGCCAACCTGAAGTGACGTTGCTCGCCGCGTCATTGAGCATGCCGCTAGACTGACCAGCATGACGACGACATCCGACCTCGACGCGCCGCGGAGCGCGATGAAGGACCTGCTCGGCGTGCTCGTCGCGAGCGTGATTGTCTTCTGGATCGGGCTTGGCTCGACGGGCCTTTCGATGTCCGAGGGGCTGAGAGTCATCCCCGCGTGGGAGATGATGGACACGGGCGACTATGTCGTCACGCGGATGTTCGGCGAGGCGTATTCGCGGAAGCCGCCGGGGATGATGTGGGCGATTGCGGCTTCGTCGGCGGTCTTTGGACAGACCGAGTTCGCGGCGCGAGCGGTTTCCGCGTTTGCGTGCACGGTGATGGGGGTCGTCGCGTGGTGGTTCGCGCGGCGCTGGTTCGGTCCGGCGAGCGGGCTTGTCGCGGGCTTGGCGCAGGTCCTGACTCCATTCCTCTGGGAAGCCGGCCGCTCCGCCGAGATTGAAGCTCTCCACACGTTCGGCGTGCAGCTTGCCTGTCTGGGCATGCTGGACGCGGGCGTTCGTCGGCGGCTTTCTCTTGCCCGAAGCTACGTCCCGGCGTGTTCGATCGCGATCGGGCTGATTGTGGCTGTGCTGACGAAAGGTCCGGCGGGGGTGCCGGTGATGGCGGCGGCTCTGGGGGCTTCGCTTTGGCTTGCGGTTGGTTCAGGTGGTGGCGAAGGTGACGGGGATCGTCGGCGTCTTTCGCGGTGGCTTTGGGCTGTGCTGCCGGCGGGAGCGGTGGGGCTTGTTGCTCTGGCGGGCGTCTTTGCGGTGCTTGCGAGTGCGCGGAAGGACGTGGCGGTCACGCAGTCCCCGGGCGAGTTTCTCTGGGATGCGAGCAAGATCGTGTCGATCCTGACGCTTCCGCTGGTGGGTGTCGCCGCCGCTTTGCCGTCGAGTCTCGTGTTGCTTGCGTGGCCGGCGCTCGCGGCTCGCAGGAGCGTGGTTCCTCGGGACGGGGTGATCTTGGCGATTGCGGCGGCGGGTGTGGCGTCGGTGGTGATCTACGCGGTGGTGGGGGTGTCGAATCCTCGGTACACGATGCCCGCCGCGCCGCTTTGGCCGCTTGCGCTCGGCGGGCTCTTTACCGCGCGGGTCCTCGCGCGTCCGAATTTGAAAGACAGTCTGATGATCGTCGCGATGGTGCTGGTGGGGGCCGGGCTGGTGTTTGCGCAGATCTCCGACCGAGCCCGTGATGGCGATGGCGGGCGTGGGTCGGGCCGACCGGCGGGCGTTGCGATCGGCCGGGCGATCGCGGCTTGCAATCCGGGGCCGGGCGCGGAGGTTTGGGCCGACGGAGCGGTCGAAGCCCGTCCCGAGGTTTTGCTTTACGCCCGCCGCGAAGCGATGGAACAGGGTTTCGGCATCCGACCGCGCTGGAGTTCGGCGCTTCTGCGGCCGTTCGTGCCGCCGGATGAGGCTTTCGTGCTGGTTCGGGTCGAGGGTGAGGTGGTTGAGGGTGGTGAAAGCGTTCTCACGGGTCGCCGGACCATTTGGGAGGGGCGAGCGGCGAAGTTCTCGCTCCGCCTTCTGGGGCCGCGCACAGTTTCGCCGTGATTGGCCCGAGGTGCCGGGCCCATTTTCGGAGAATGATCGGGCCCGCGAAAGTCCCTGGGGAGGTGCGAGATTTCTCTTGGCGGCGGGATGAGAACCCCGTATGCTGGGTGCGTTCATTCCGCCCGCAGCGCACTTCAAGTGTTGCCGCAGTCGTTATTTACAACGCAAGACACATGCCTGAGCCCCCGCTGGAGAGAGCGAGAGAGGGCACCGTGTCTTGCGTTGGTCGAGCGGGGGGGCGGGGTCACGCCAGGAGGACGACCGCGTGCACTTCGACGGCTTCGCCCCGGCCGACGGCGTCGACGCCCTCGTGGGTCTTGCCCTTGAGGTTGACGGGAGCGCCGCCGAGGAGCTTGGACAGGTTGGACATGATCGCGGCTTTGTGCGGGCCGATCTTGGGTCGTTCGAGGATGACGGTGATGTCGGCGTTGACGAGGGCGAGGCTTCGGGCGTGAACGCGTCTGACGGCTTCGGCGAGGAAGAAAGCCGAGTCTTTGCCGGCGTTCTCGGGGGCGGTGTCGGGGAAGAGTTGTCCGATGTCGGGCTCGCCGAGGGCACCCAGGAGAGCGTCGGTGAGGGCGTGCATGACGGCATCGCCGTCGGAATGGGCGACGGGGCCGCGGTCGCAGGGGATGCGGACGCCGCCGAGGATCAGCGGCTTGGCGGTGCCGGCTTCAAGCCGGTGGAGGTCGTAACCGTGCCCGATTCTCATCCGTGCGCTCATGGCGGGACTGTACCGGGCAGTCCTGCAGAGCGGCGGACGAACCGGTCGATGATTCCCTCGCTACACTCGGATCGGCCCGGCGGAATCCCGGGCGACCCCCCGTCCTGGAAGGAAATGGCACGCATGATCCGAAACTTCTCACGCTCCGCGCTGGCCGCACTTGCTTTGCCGCTTGCTCTGCCGCTTCTGGCGGTTTCGGGGTGCAACCCCTACCGCGAGGGGGGTTCTGAAGCGAGCTATGACGGGAATGTGTATGTCAGCACGTCGGACCAGCCGAAGACGGTCTTCCTCCGCGATACGCGTGACGGGAGCGAGATCTGGTCGTACGAGATTCCCGTGGGCCGCAAGCTTGTGGTGCAGTTCTTCCATGACCGGTACGACAACTCGACGCGTCCGGACATGATGAGGTGGGACGAGATGGCTCCCGACAACAACTACGGGTCGCTGAAGAACGAGATGGCGGTGCCGAAGACCCGGATCATCGGGTTTGACCTTCGCGAGCCGGGTGAGTCGGCTCCGGGCGTCAAGCCCAAGGGCAAGCCGGTGGGCGGCGGTTCCGCTCCGTTCTGACCAGGGTTCAACTTTCCGCGAGCACGCCCCATGGCTCTTCTCGACCGCGAACGACGCTTGCTTGACGCCGCGTATGAGCAGGCGGTCAAGAGCTTGCGCGAGGGGGGGATTCCGATCGGGGCGGCGCTGGGTGCTCCGGATGGGACGATCGTCGCGGCGGGGCACAATCTCCGCGTGCAGACGGGTGATCCGACGGCGCACGCGGAGACGGCGTGCATCCGGGCGGCGGGGCGGAGGCGCGACTGGCACACGCTGACGATGGCGACGACGCTTTCGCCGTGCGCGATGTGCAGCGGGACGGCGATCCTGCACCGGATTCCGCGGATCATCATCGGGGAGCATCAGACGTTCCGGGGGCGGGAGGACTGGCTGATCGCTTCGGGCGTGAGCATCACGCTTGTGGATGACCCGCGGTGCATCGCGTTGATGGAGGATTTCATCGCGAAGCGGCCGGATCTTTGGAATGAGGATATTGGGGTGCCGGGGTAGGGTGACCGGACGTTGGCACAGTGCTGTGCAAGACGGAGTGGCCTACACGTCTTGAGCGTCTGGACGCGCGCCTTCCGTTATGCTCCGAATCATGGCGAGGATTCGAACGAGAGCTCTGGCTCGATTCGCGGTGCAGCACTGGCTTGCGATTGTCGCGGTCCTTTGTCTCGGAATTGTGTTCGGAACGTTTGGGCATCGGTATACGGGAGAGTCGGTTCCGGGATACCCGCCGTCGACACAGACGAGTTCGTCCGGGACTGCGACGGGATCTTCACCGCCCGCGTACTGGCCTCCGGCGGACGCGCTGAGCGGCGAGCGAATTGCGAGGCTCAAGGTTGGCGCTCAGAGTGAGCCTCTTTCACAGCGTGCGAAGGACATTCTCGATCATCGCTTCAAGTTGATGGAGCAGGGTCGAGATGCTATCGACACGAGCTTGAAGCTACAGCTCGCGTTGATGATCATCGGATTCCTGATCCTTCTTCGCCCCGAGCGTTCGTACAAGATGCCGGTGCTTGACGTCGAGATTCCGACCAAGTACCTTCAGATCATCATCCCGTTCGTGCTCGTGTTTCTCTGGTTTCGGTTTGGCTTCGTGCTTCACAACTACATCGACAACCGTGTTCTTTTGGACGTGCTGATGAAGGAGAGCGTCCCGGCCGTGTGGAGCGACGACCCGGTGCATTCGCCGCGAAGACTTGTTCGTGATGGTGGGTTTGGGGATGCATGGTTTGCGGCATTCCGTCCGGAGTTCTTCCTGGTCGATGGCCCAAAGCCATCGATCGTGCACATTCTCCAGCTTTTTTTCTATACGATGGTTATTGGCATGGCCCATGCCTGTACTGTTGCTCTACTCGTGAATCACGCAGCTTACGTCCGGAGAAGCGTGATGCTCGGCGTGATTCACGTGGCGATGATCGTTACGGCCTGCCTTTGGTTTTACGTCTCTCACGCTCAGTTTCACTGGGATGGTCCGCAGCCGAACTCGATGCAGGTCTGGATCCTCGCTGTGAGCGTTGTGGGACTCGTGGTTCTGCTCTTGGTCAGCCGCGGGCCTGAACCGCTCTCTGGACTGACTGCCTCCGTCGGCGTGAACTCTCATTCCAGCGCGAGCATGTCCGAAGTCTACGCGACGGGTACGTAGGGCGGTACGCTTTGCGAGCACCATGTATGTCACGCCGTCGGGACCGATGTCGAGGGCTGCAACCTCGCTTTCCTCCGTAAGGGAGGAAAGCGAGAAGCTGGCTTTGAGTTGGAGCACCTTCGTGGAGCACATTTGACGTGTGGTCCGTTGGGAGTTCCGTTGGGTCCTGTGGCGTCGCTTGGATTCACCCTCGCTGGCGCGTCGGGCTCTGAAAGAGGGTTACTTTTTCCATTCGGGCAGGCGGCCCGGGGTCCAGGGGACTTTGCTTGCTTCGAGCTTGGCTTCGAGGGTTTGGAGGTCGGCGACGAGGGCTTTGGTGTCGGCGAGGATCTTCTCGAAGCGTTCGCTTGCGATGTCGTATTGCTCGCGGTGGGTCTTGGTGGGGGGCTGGGTGCTGTTGAGGGTGCTATAGAGAGCGTTGCCGATGCGTTCGCGGATGCTCGGCGCCTGGGCGACCGCGCGGTCAGCGAGCGTGCTGTCGCCGCCGAGAGCCCGCTGGATTTCACCGTGGCGGGTCCGCAGGGTTTCGAGGTCGGCCGAGACGGCCGGATCGAGGCCGGGCGTCTGCATGATGCCCTTGCGGAGGTGGTTCAGGCGATTCGAGACTTCGCCGAGCACGCTTGCGGCGCCCTCGGTCGCCCGCTGGAGGTCGCTGAGCTTGCGCTCGAACTCGAACTTCTCGGCGCGGGCCTGGCCCTTGGCGGCGAAAGTGGCCGCATCGAGGTCGCGGACCTCGAAGGAGACGGGGGCGTCGAGCATCGTGGTCACGCCGTCGACGATTTTGGCGAGCTGCACGCTATAGGTGCCGGGCGGGACGAGCGGGCCTTCCTGGTCGGTTTCCCACGGGTCGAGCTGGCGGCTTGAGAGTTGGATGGGCGTGGTGAGCGGCAAGCGGAGGTTCCAAGACGTGCGGTGAAGGCCGGCTTCGCGAGAGACCTCGAGCTGTCGGAGGACGTTGCCTGCGGCGTCACGGACGATCATGACGACTTTGGGGGCGGGTTCGCGGTCCTCGGCTTGGAGTTCCTCGATCGTGGCGTGCTTCCAGTCGTCCTTTTTCTCGGCTTCCTGACGCAGTTCTTTGCGGGTCTTGAGCTTTTCCTTGAGGTGGTAGGTGATGATCGCGCCGAACGCGGGGTTGGGAGCGGCGTAGTAGTCCGCGCCGGACCAGCCGCGGCCGTCGGTGCCGCCCTGCCGCGAGCGCGGGACGTACGAGAGAGCCGTCCGGATCGGGAAAATGTGGGCGTCCTTGGCGAAGATCTCGCTGCTCGCGGTGCGGAGCGGGGTGTAGTCGTCAAGGACGTAGAACCCGCGGCCGAATGTCGCGACGACCAGGTCGTTCTCGCGCCGCTGGATCTCAAGATCGCGGCAGTCGATGGTGGGGACGCCGGAGACCTTGAACCAGCTCGTGCCGCCGTCGAGCGTGAAGTGCACGCCGAACTCGGTGCCGACGAAGAGCAGGTTGGGGTTGACGTGGTCCTCGACGATGCTGTACGCGGTGCCGCCGGGGAGGTCGCCGGTGATGCTGGTCCAGGTGAGGCCCTTGTCGTCGCTTCGGAGGACGTAGGGCTTGTAGTCGCCGAACTTATGGTTGTCGACGGTGGCGAAGACGCGGCCTTCGACGTGGCGGCTGGCTTCGACATCGCTGATGAGTGTGAGCTGTTTGCCGTCGACCATGGCGACGTCCGAGATGCCGGGGAGGGTCTCGACTTTGCGCCAGGTGGTGCCGCCATCCTCGGTGACGTTGATGAGGCCGTCGTCGGTGCCGACGTAGATGAGGCCTTCCTTCATGGGGGATTCGGAGAGGCTGACGCCGCTGCCGTAGATGCTGGTGCTTCGGTGCTTGGCGATGGCGTCGGGCTTCTGGATGACACCCATGACTTTGAAGCTGTTGCGGTCGAGGCCGCGGGTGAGGTCTTCGCTGATGCGGGTCCAGGAGTCGCCGCGGTCGTCGCTTTTGAAGAGGAAGTTGCCGGCGTAGTAGAGGCGGGTGTGCTTGTGCGGGCTGAGGATGAGAGCGGCGTCCCAGTTGAAGACGAACGGCTTGTCGTCGCGTTTTTCGACGGGGCGGATGTCGACCTGTTCGCCGCTTTTGCGGTCAAAGCGGATGAGGCCGCCGTCCTGCCACTGGCTATAGACGATGTTGGGGTCCACGGGGTCGACGGCGGGTTCGAAGCCGTCACCGCCGACGGTGACGAACCAGTCCTCGTTGGTGATGCCGGCGAGCTCGGTGGTGCGGGAGGGGCCGCCGTGGGTGTTGTTGTCCTGCGTGCCGCCGTAGATGAAGTAGAAGGGCTCGGAGTTGTCGACGGCGACGCGGTAGTACTGCTTGATGGGGAGGTTGGGGAAGAATCGCCAGTTGGCCCGGTCCCAGGTCTCGTAGACGCCGCCGTCGTTGCCGCCGAGGAGATGGTCGGTGTTGTCGGGGTTGATCACAAGGGCGTGCCAGTCGACGTGGACGTTCTTGTGCTCGACGCGCTTCATGGTCTTGCCGCCGTCGTCGGTGACGTGGAGGAAGACATCCATGGAGTAGAAGCGGTCGACGTTCTTGGGATCGGCGATGAGCTCCTGGTAGTACTGCGGGCTGCTTGAGATGTAGCCGCTCCGCTTTTCCCAGCTTTCGCCGCGATCGGTGGAGCGGTAGGTGCCGCTTTTGTCGGCCTGGGCTTCGACGATGGCGTAGAGGACGTCGGGGTTGGCGGGGCTGACGGTCATGCCGATTCGGCCGACATCACCGGAGGGGAGGCCGCTGGAGAGCTTGCGCCAGGTGGCTCCGTTGTCGGTGCTTTTGTGGATGCCGCCGTTGGGCCCGCCGTTGATGAGGGTCCAGACATGCCGCCGGCGCTGGTAAGCGGTGGCGTACATGATGCTCGGGTCGCGCGGATCCATGTGGACCTCGCTGACGCCGGTCTGTTCGCCGAGTTCGAGGACCTTTTCCCAGCTCTTGCCGCCGTCGGTGGTCTTGAAGAGGCCGCGGTCGCCGCCGTCGCTCCAGAGCGGGCCGAAAGCGGGGACGAATACGGTGTTGCTGTCGCGCGGGTCGACGCGGATCATGCCGATGCTGCCGGAATCCTTCAGACCGACGTTGGTGAAGCTCTTGCCGCCGTCGCGCGAGACGTAGACGCCGTCGCCCCAGGCGACGCTCCGCTGGCTGTTGTTCTCGCCGGTGCCAACCCAGATGACGCTGTCGTTGTTCGGGTCGATCGTGACGCAGCCGATGGAATAGCTGCCGTAGGAGTCGAAGATCGGCGTGAAGGTGAGGCCGCTGTTGGTGGTTTTCCACAAGCCGCCGCTCGCGACGCCGACGTACCACTCGCTCCGTTTGTTCGGATTGACGGCGATGTCGCTGACGCGGCCGGAGAGTTGAGCGGCACCGATCCCGCCGCGGGCTTTGAGCCCCGCGAACTTGGCGGTGGTGAGCTTGGTGGGGTCTTCGGGCTCGTCCTTCTTGGGGGCTTCGGGCTGGTCGCTGCCGAAGGGTGTGTTCAGGAAGTCCTGGCCGGGCCGGAACCGGTCGCCCTGCTTGTGGTGCCGGTGCTGGGCGAAGGCGGCGGGGGCGAGAGCGAGGAAGCAGAGGACGGCGACGGACGTGGTCAGCGTGCAACGGGAGAAGAGCTTCATGGCGCGATCGTACCAGAAGAGGGCGACCGGGATGCACGCCAGGCGGCGGTCTGGAGCGGCTTTCCTGGGCGCGGGGGCCGGACAGAGCCCCACCCGGCCTCCAAACTCCTACCCTCCAACGTGCCCGCACACTGCGCCGACAACTCCCGCACCGTGTCGCTCACCGTTCTCCCCGGCGAGGGTGGGGGAGGAGCTGGCCGGATCAAGAAGTCGCGGGCGTCGAAGTGGCGTGTGGTCGTGTTGGTGCTCGTGCATGTCGCGATCGCGCTGCATCTGTACTTCTGGTGGAAGTCCGGCACGGATGACGGCGTGCGGTCGACGCTTGCACCGGTCGAGCCGTCGGAAGCGATGGAGACGATCCGCTCGGGGGTGCTGAACCCTGGGGCGATCCTGCTCATCGCGATCCTGCTTTCGACGCTGATTCTGGGGCGGTGGTTCTGCGGGTGGGGGTGCCACGTCGTTGCGCTGCAGGATGCGTGCTCGTGGATGATGAAGAAGGTGGGGATCCATCCCAAGCCGTTCCGGACGCGGCTGCTCCTGTGGGGCACGATGGTGATGGCGCTGTACATGTTCGCGTGGCCGGCGTTCCACCGTTGGGTGCTGACGCCCGTCTTTGGCGAGTCGCTCCCGCTGTACTTCGGGCGTTCGGCCCCGTGGCCCGGCCTTGAGACGCACCTGTTTGTCGAGGATCTGTGGGCGACGTTCCCTCCGGTCGCGATCGCCGTGCCCTTCCTTTTCGTGTGCGGGTTTGTCGTGGTGTACTTTCTCGGAGCCAAGGGGTACTGCACGTACGGGTGCCCGTACGGCGCGCTCTTCGCGCCGGTTGACCGGCTGGCTCCGGCTCGGATCATCGTGAACGACAACTGCGAGCACTGCGGGCACTGCACCGCGGTCTGCACCAGCAACGTCCGCGTGCACGAAGAGGTCCGGGACTACGGGATGGTCGTTGATCCCGGCTGCATGAAGTGCTTGGACTGTGTGAGTGTCTGCCCCAACAACGCGCTCTCCTTCGGCATCGGCAAGCCGGCGATCCTCGCGACGCCGCGCGATGAGGAAGCCAAAGCCCGCCGGGCCGAGCATCCGCGCGGGACGCCGAGGTACGACTTCTCTCTGCGGTTTGAGCTGGTGCTCTTCGCCGTCTGGGTGGCGGTGCTTTTCGGGATCCGCGGGACGATGGGCGTGGTGCCGCTCCTCTTCGCGTCGGGGCTGGCGGCGCTGGCGACCTTCGGCTTCGCCAAGTGCTGGCAGATGATCCGCGAGCCGAACGTGCGAGCGGCGAACTTTCAGCTCAAGCTCAAGGGCAGGCTGAAGCTGGCGGGCGGCGTCACGGCGCTGGTTACGGCGACTCTTCTGGCGGCGACGGTCTGGTCCGGCTTTGTGCGGCTCTACCTCCGCGATACGGCGGCGGTGGACCACTACCGCATGATGCAGCAACTGAACACCGATCGGGCGAACACCTTCGCTCCCGATTACAAACCGTCCGAGCAGGCCCGCACGCTGGCCGAGACGGTGAAAGCCAAGCTCGAGCGGTCGGACGCGTGGCGCGACGGCGGTCTGGGCTGGGACCTCGCGCCGATCGACACGCACCGTTTGGCGCAGGCCAAGCTCGTTCTTCGCGACCTCGCCGGGGCGCGAGAAGCGGCGGTTGAGATCCTCAAGCGCGAGAAGCCGCAGAGCATGCTCCTGGCCGCCGACCTGCTTCAGATCATGTCGCTGGAGCGGAAGGCACCCGCCGACATGCACCAGCAGTTTGATGCGATCATCGCCGACCACCCCGCGCCGGGCGCCGCCGCGCTTTCCAAAGCCACGCTCTTTGCGATGGAGGGTAAGTTCGAGGATGCGAAGGCGTGGATCGCCCGCGCGTTCCACTCCGGCGCCGCGACCGACCCGGCCACGCAGGTGGAAGCCGCGCGCCTGCTCGCGCTCTCCGGGGACGCCGCGCAGGCCCGCGAGCGCCTCGACGCCGCGATCAAAGCCCGCCCGCGCAACCCCGACCTGCTTGTCGGGCGTGCGCTCATCGCGATCCTGAGCGGTGAACGCGAGAACGCGGAGAAGTACCTCCGAGCGGCGATCGAGGCGGCTCCCCGGCACGTTCAAGCCCTCGCGATGCTGGCGGAGGCGCTGGACGACAGGGGCGAGGCCGTCGAAGCTTCCAAGATCCGTGAGCGGCTCGGGAAGCTCCGCGCGTCGGGGCCGCAGACGCAGCGTGACGCTCCCAACGCGAACTGAGCGGAGGGGACGGCGCGCGGCCGCACGTCAGGAAATCAGATTGGCACGACGTCGCGGGTCAGACGCGAACGGATGCTTCCACCGGGCCGCCTGCGGCGATTTCGCGGAAGCGCTTGGCGAGGCTCGTCGCATCGAGGCCGACCTCGGCCATCTGCTTGGCGCGGCTGTCCTGGTAGACCCAGCGATCCGGCAGGCCCAGACGGATGACGCGCGAAGCGTTCAATCCTCGCTCCTGAGCGGCTTCGAGGACTGCCGAGCCAAAGCCGCCGACGATGCTGTGGTCCTCGACGGTGACGATGGGGATGCGCCGCGTGAGCAGGCTGGTGATGAGTTCGACGTCGACGGGTTTGGCGAACCGGGCGTCCCACACCGCGACCTTAAGGTCTTCACCGACCATGGCGGCGGCTTTGAGAGCGTCGATCGCCGAGGTGCCGAAGCCGAGGACGGCGAGGTCGGGGAGCTTGGCCCGTTTCTCCGACGCGTGGCCCTCGAGATCGCTGAGCCACTCATACCCCTTGCTGAGGCAGCGGGCTTTGCCGAGCTCGAACGACGGGCACGCTTCGCCCAGGAGCATCTCGGTGACGGTGTCGCGCGGGTAGCGGACGGCGGAGAGGCCGGTGTCGTAGGTCCGCATGAACTCAAGTGCGGCTTTCAGGCTCGGCTCATCCGCCGCGGCGGTGAGCACCGCGTTTGGAAGCGTCCGGAGGATTGAGATGTCGCAGAAGCCGTGGTGAACCGCGCCGTCGCCGCCGACCAGACCGGCCCGGTCGAGGCAGAGCCGCACGGGCAGGCCCTGCAGCGCGACCTCCTGGAACGCTTGATCGAAAGCCCGCTGGACGAACGTCGAGTACACCGCGAAGAACGGCTTCCAGCCGGTTTTCGCCAGGCCCGCCATCATGTCCATCGCGTGGCTTTCGCAGATCCCGGTGTCGAACGTCCGCTCGGGGTACTTCGCCAGCGGCTTGCTGATGCCGGTGCCGTCGGGCATCGCGGCGGTGCAAGCGACGATGCGGGGGTCGCGGTCCATGAGATCAAGGAGGGCGTCTCCGAACGCGGAGGTGAAGCTTCGGCCTTCGCTCTTGATCTCAACGCGGCAGCCTTCCTCGTCAAGCTGCGGGTCGATTTTGAAGGGCGCGGGGCTGTGGAACCGGCTGCTGTCCTTCTCGGAGAAGTCGTATCCCTTGCCCTTGATGGTCTTGACGTGCAGGACCAGCGGGCGGTCAAAGTCCCGGGCTTCGCGGAGGAAAGCGATGAGCGTGGGGAAGTCGTGGCCGTCGATGGGGCCGACGGTCTTGAGGCCGAACCCCTCGAACCAGCCGCTCTGGATGTCGGTGTTGTGCGTGGCTTTCTTCGCCGCTTCACCCCACCAGTGGTACGCGTCGCGGACGAGACCGCCTCCGGGCATGTTGTTCAGAGCGTCCTTGGCCCGCTTCTTGAAGTCGGTGTACGACTGGCTGATCCGCAAGCGGTCAAAGTAGTGGGAGATCGCGCCCTGCGGCTTGCTGATGGACATCCCGTTGTCGTTGAGCACGACGAGGAACTGCCGCTTGAGCATGCCGGCCGCGTTGAGGCCTTCCATGGCGAGGCCGTTGACGATCGACGCATCGCCGATCACGACCGCGGTGCGGCGCGAGATCGAGCCCTTGGTGTCCGGCCCCTCGCCGTTGAGCGAGTCGCCTCGGGCCATGCCCACGGCGGTTGAGATCCCCGTTCCGGCGTGTCCGACGCTGAAAAGATCGAACGGGCTTTCCCGAGGCTCGGGGAACCCGGCCATTCCCTCGCGGGTGCGGAGAGCCCCGAGCATCGACTGCCGCCCGGTCAAGAGCTTGTGCGGATAACACTGGTGCCCGACGTCGAACAGGAGCCGGTCGTGGGCGAAGTCGAAGACGTAGTGCATCGCGATCGTGAGTTCGATAACTCCGAGGTTGGGCGCGAGGTGCCCTCCGGACTTCTTCACCTGCTCGCAAATCGCTTCCCGCATCTCCTGGGCGAGTTGCGGCAGGCGGTCCATCGGGAGCTTTCGGAGATCGGCCGGGGAAGAGATAGCGGAGAGCAGGGACATCGAGTTCCTTACGTCATGAACACGGGCCAGGGTCGGCCCGGGCACCCTGCTTTATTCTAGAACGCGGTTGTGGGACGCGAAGGGCTCCGGGAGGTCCGAATCTCGCGGCGGATTCGCCCGGCTGAGGTCCGTTTCGGCGGGTCTGACGGCCGCGTCGCAAGCGGTTTCAGCGGCTCCGGGCGGCGAGGAGGTCGGCCAGTTCGGCCAGGGGGGCGGCGGCATCGCCGAGGGGCTTGAGGCACTCGCGGGCCGAGTTTCGGAGGCGCTCGACTTCGGCTTTGGTCGCTTCGACCCCCAGGACGACGGGGAAGGTCAGCTTGCCCGCCGAAGCGTCTTTGCCGGTGCGTTTGCCGGCGTGGTCGGTCGGCTGCGTCACGTCGATGAGGTCGTCCACCGCTTGGAACATCAGGCCGATGTCGCGGGCGTAGTTCGTGATCGCGGCGGGCGGCTCTTGCGCCACGCCCGGCCGCTTGCGGGCCAGGCCGAGCATCGCTCCCATGCGGCACGAAGCGGCGATGAGGGCGCCGGTCTTGTTGAGGTGGATCTGGTCGAGGCGGTCGCGGGCGCTCATCGAGGGCTCGAAGCACCCGAGCGTGTCATAGACCTGACCCGCGATCATCCCGTTGGTCCCGGCCGCGAGTTCGACGACCAGCGCCGAAGCCAATTCGCCGCCGATCAGCCGCGACTGTTCCGCGAGGTGCGTGTACGCGAGGGAGAGCATGGCATCACCCGCGAGGATCGCCATGGCTTCGGTCGTGTGCTTGTGGAGCGTCGGCCTTCCGCGGCGGAGGTCGTCATCGTCCATCGCGGGCAGATCGTCGTGGACGAGGCTGAAGGTGTGGATGAGCTCGACCGCAACGGCGGCGGGGAGGCTTGCATCGCCCGGGGCGCCGACGGCGCACGCGGACCACCACGCGAGGACGGGGCGCAGGCGTTTGCCGCCGCCCATGAGGGCGTATTCGATGGCATCGACGAGATTGACGGGAAGGTGGAGCTCACCGACGAACTGGTCGAGAGCGTGCTCGATCGCGGGCTTGGGCGCGAACAGGCGCGATTCCGCGTCCGGCTGGGCCGCCCCGGCCTGGTTCACGCCGGCTTCTCCTGCGAGCGGAGCAATTCGTAGATCTCGGCGGCGGAGGTCGCGGCGTAGATCTTCTCGCGGAAGGATTCCATGATCATCAGGCGGCTGACCTGGGCGAGGGCCTGGATGTGGTCGCTGGTCTTGTCGGGTGGGCTTGCGAGGAGGACGATGAGGCGGACGGGCTGGCCGTCGATGGCTTCGAAATCCATCGGGGCCGAGGGCTTGCCGATGGCCATGGCGATGCCGGACATGCCGGGGCACTTGCCGTGGGGGATGGCCAGGCCGTGTCCGATGCCGGTGGTGCGGGTGCACTCGCGGGTCCAGACGGCGTCCTTGAGGGCTTTGGCGTCCTTGACCTTGCCGGCCTGCGCGAGCAGATCCACGAGTTCGTTGATCACGCCCTGTTTGTCGCTTGATGCCAGGGGCACCTTGACGCACTCAGGCGAGAGAATGTCCAGCAACTTCATGCAGAGCCCCGAAAATCGCTTCCGGTCGCGCCGACTGCCGCGACCGGTTGGGCGTGTGGGGGGGAGTTTAGCCTTGGTCGGAGGCCCGCGCGGGGGTTCGGAGGGTCCGGGTCGCGCGAAAACGACCGGCGTGTTCGCATTCCGTACATGATCGGCGGATCCGGGACGAGCGGGCGCGTCGCGTGGGCGCAGAATCCGGGTGAAACGTTCAAATTCTGTGGAAAAGGGGTAGCAGCGCGGGCGGGACTTGGTAGACTGAAGGTGGAGAAGGACCCGCTCGGTTGTGCGACGAGCGGCTGAGAGGCCGGGACGGACGGTCCGGCTCCGGCTGAGATTTCGCGACGGTGGGCGACAACCAAAGGAGGTCGCCGATGGGTCTCGATTTCGCGATCGATGAGCTTTACGCCACGGGTTGGACGGCCCTCGATAGCTCGGGCTGTCTGCGTCACACCGATGGCCGCTGGTACCCGGGCGTTACGCGGGTCACGTCGGAGTTCAAGTCAAGCGGGTTTGACCTGAACGTTCGGCACATCCAACTCTTTGACTGCTTCCGCGCGGAATGGAAGGATGCCATCGGCACTCCTTCGGGCGCGGTCGTCGGTCGAACGCAAGCGGAAGCGGCGGTCTACGCCCTCTCGCACATGCGCCGTCGCGCCGCCGCGGCCGCGCATGTCGATCCCGCTCGCGTTGAGATCAAGCCCGACGCCGCTTCGGCGATCGGGCTCCGCGTGGGGGCCTGACCGAGGGGCCTGTGCGAAGGTTCGGCGACCTTCGTTCTTCCGGCCCCGCGATCTTGACGCGCCATCCGCCGCTCCTGAAATTTCGCCCCCCGCCGCCCGTCGCGACCATTTGAGCATGCGGCCCAACGACGTTGCAAGCGTCCCGGACGCAGCTTCGCACACGATCGACGTGAGCGAGGGGGTAACCCACGGCCATCCCGCGAGCGGGGTGGCCGTTTGTGTCGTCCGGCCGGGGAATCAGGAAGGGGTCGGCGGACCCGGCGTTGTCGCCCCGTCGTGTTCGAACGAGCGAGAGTCGGCGACTTTCCGCGATCCGTTACCGCTTCCTCAGCCGGATCTCGCGCACGTTGACCACGGCTTCGCCGGGCTTGTTGAGGGCGCGAAGGACCGCGCGGTGCGATCCCTCAGGGAGCGTCACGGCTCCGAGTTGGACCGTGCGGTACTTCTGCCATCCGCCCGTGGCCGGCACGGTGAAGTCCAGGTTCGCGGAACCGCCCTCGAACTCGAGCTTCATCTTCGCCCCGGCCGCCGCATCGGCGCAGCCGAGGTCCGCTTCCACGATGAACTCGCCGCGCTGCCCGAATCCGATCCCGATCGGCCATGTCGCCGTCGCGGCGGGATCAAGCCAGTAGCCCACGTTGTATTTCACGTCGCCCACGTCGCCGACTTTTTCGACCCGAAGCGACGGGCCCTCGAGTGTCGCGTCGTGCGGCGTCAGCGTGAGCACGCCGTCCGCGCTCGGAAACACCAGGTACGCCATCGGCTCCACGCCGCTCGCAAGTTCCAGCTTCACCACCGAACAGGCTTCATCGACCGGCCGGGTTGGAAGGCTGACGACGAGACGCCCGCTCTCGGTCTCGGAGGGCCCGGCGGTGACCTCCCCCCCGCCGAGCAGCCGCGCGCTCTTGACCTTGCCCTGCATCGGCACCATCAACCGACCGTCGGCCGGCCAATCGAACACCATCAGATAGAGCACCCCGGGCTTCTGCGTCGCGCGTCCCCAGGGCAGCCGCGCAAACGGGCTGGCCGTGGTGCCGTAGATCGCCTCAGAGTTGACCTTCATCCACGCGCCCACGCCCTTCAGCGTCGCCTGCGCTTTCTCGGGCACGTGGCCGCGAGCGTCGGGCCCGATGTTGAGGAGCAGATTCCCGCCCTTTGAGACGATGTCGCTCAAAAGCCGCACCACCGTCGTCGTGTCCTTCCATCCCGTGTCGTGCGCACTGAAGCCGTACGACTCGTTTAGCGTGTGGTTCACCTCCCAGTCCATGCCCGGGAGGCCCGTGGGCGGCACATACTTCTCGGGGGTTCCGTAGTCCCCGTTCTTATTCTCGAGCCCCTCGAACAATCTGTTGTTCACGACGATCCCCGGCTGTTTCTGACGCAGGTCGGCCATGACCTGGGCCGCGCCCCATTTCTCCCCCTGACGCTCGCGATCCGAATAGTCAAACCAGATCGTGCACAGCGGCCCGTAGTTTGTCAGAAGCTCGCCCACGTGGCCTCGCACGTAGTTGATGTACTCCGCGTGGTTCCTCTGGCGCGTGGGCTTGGGGTACGCGGGGAGAGCCATTTCGTACGCGTCGGGGTGCTGCCAATCCAGAAGCGAGTAGTAGAACCCCGCCTGGAGCCCGCGCGATCGCATCGAGTCCGCGAACTCCTTCGCCAGGTCACGCCCCGCGGGCGAGATGTTCGTTCCGCCCGCGATGTCGTTCTTCTGCGAGTAGGGATCACGCGAGTTGAAGAGCGTGAAGCCGTCGTGGTGCTTGGACGTCATCACCGCGTAACGCATCCCGGCTTGCTTTGCGAGGTCCGCCCAGGTCTCGGTGACACCCGGCTCAGGGGCGAAGAGCGGCTTCATCTGTCTGGCGTACTCGGCGCACGGCACCGCCGCCCAGTGCTGGATCCACTCCGCGTAGTGCTGCGGATACACCTTGCCGTCCCAGGCTCCGCCTGCGCCCGAGTACAGCCCCCAGTGGATGAACATCCCGAACCGTGCTTCGCGCCACCACCCCATCCGCTGATCGCGCGTCCCGGCCCACTTGGCGAGTTCCGCCGATTGGTCCGGCGGTTCGAGGCCGGGGACCGGCGCACCCAACACCGCAAAGCCGACAAGCCACGCCGCGCCAAAGAGCTTCTTCATCCGGGCTTTCTCCTTCGATTCTCGGCCCACATCAGCGTGAACTCTCCGGGGGGAGTCTACACGAAGCCGCGGAAGCCACCACCTTGCCTCGGGAGGGTGGTGGATGGTCGCACGACGGGGATTGGGCGGGCGATCCGCCGAGAGCGAGCCGTGGGTCGAGAGCGGAACCGGCGATCGGGCTTTCGGGACCTGAACATGTCCCGATCCTGCGGCGGGTGCGGGGGGGAGGGGTTGTTCCGGCAGGGTTCGGGTGGTTCGTGAGCGGAGTCGCGCCGGGCTCCAGCCGAAAGACCGATCGGGCCTCGTATGAGAGGGGTCTGGCGGCTTGGTCGGGCGTGTTGCCCCAAACGAGGTCGCGACCGAGTTGCTGTTGAAGCTCGAGGCGGCCGTACCGTTGGGGCCGAGAATCAGAAGGAAGAGCGTGCCCGAGAGGGCTCGCTTGCGAAGAGCACAGGAAAGAGGAGTCTGCACATGAAGATGATGCGCGTGATGGCGGTGGCGGCGATGGTGGCGGTCTGCGGGACGGCGTTCGCCCAAGACAAGCCGGTCAAGGGTGTTCCTGCCAAGGACGCGATCCCCGCTCCCGCACTCCAGCCGGTTCCCAGCGACTCCGACGGCGGCTTGCTTTTCGCCGAGCCCACGATCCAGTTCGAGAAGATGGAGTTTGACTTTGGCAAGATCTTCGACGATCAGCCGGTGGAAGCCGAGTTCAAATTCACGAACACGGGCGGCGGGGCGCTTGTCATCACCAACGTGCAGACCAGCTGCGGCTGCACCACGCCGGACTGGGACCGTCAGCGCAAGCAGTACAACGCGGGCGAGTCGGGCGTGATCAAAGCCCGGTTCGATCCGGCTCACAAGACCGGCCTGCAGACCAAGACCGTGACGGTCACGACGAACGACCGGGCGAACCCGACGATCGTGCTGAACCTCAAGACGAACATCACGCCGATGGTGCAGCTTGAGCCGACGTTCCAAGCTTTCGAGCCGATCCAGAAGGGCACGACGGCGACCAAGCTGATCAAGGTGACGGGCCGCAAGGATGGCTTTGCGGTTTCCGAGGTTTCGGTCAGCCCGACCGAGGTCTTCACGGCCCGCGTGCTTGGGTCGAAGAAGGTCGAGGTCAACGGCGAGATGCTGACGCAGGCCGAGATCGAGGTGAGCATCAAGCCCGGGGCCCCCGTCGGCCGCTGGTCGGCCACGATGCAGGTCAAGACCAACGATGAGAAAGCCAAGCCCATGCCGCTCGGCCTTTCCGGCGAGGTCCAGGGCGATCTGGTCATCACGCCGCAGCAGGCGATGATGGGTGTGGTTGCTCCGGGCGCCGATTTCGGCACCGAGATCAAGGTGACGCGGAAGGATGGCAAGCCTTGGCTTCTCAAGGGCACCGAGCTTCGCTCGATGAACCCGAATGATCCGACCAAGCCCGAGATCGCCGTGACGACCAGCCGCAACGAGAACGGCGACACGCAGACGATCAAGCTCGCGGGCAAAGCCCCGAATCAGCCCGGCTACCGGTACACCGGCGAACTCGTCCTCATCACCGACGTCCCCGGCGAGGAAGCCGTCCGCGTCCGCGTGATGATGACTGTCCGCCCCAACGCGGCCGGCTCGCCCGGCGGTCAGCCGAAGAACCCGAGCCTGGTTCCCGGCGCGGCTCCGACCAAGGAACAGCCGGTCAAGCGTCCCGCCGGCACGCCCGCGGGTGGCGTTCCCGGCGCGGGTCCCGGCGGGTCCTTGAGCTCCACGCCCAAGTGAGTCGGCGGCTTGGATCCTTGTGCGGTGTCGGGAACTCGTTGAGCGGTCCAGAGGAGTGCTTTCGATGATGCAGCGTCGGTTGATTCGTGCCGGGATTCTGGCGGTGGCGGGAACGGTGCTCGCGTGCGGGCCCTTCGCGGTGGCGCAGGTTGCGCCGCTTCCGGGAGGCGCGCCCGCGGCGCCAAAGCCGACCAATCCTCAGGTCACTTCGGAGGAAACCGGCAAGCAGCCCGTCGCCGCGGCGGGCGAGCAGCCCAAGTTCGACATCGAACGCAAGGTGCAGGACTGGGGCGTCGTCACCGATCAGGATGCGCTCAAGGGCGAGATCAAGTTCAAGAACACCGGCAAGTCCAGGCTCCTCATCACCGAGGTCAAGCCAAGCTGCGGGTGCGTGCGGCCCAAGCTCCGCGGCGATAAGCGGCAGTACGAGCCGGGCGAAGAGGGTGTGCTCGACATCGCGTTCGAGCCGCTCAACCGCCAGGGCGAGACCAACATCCACATCGCCATCCGCACCAACGATCCGACGGCCGCCGTCACCAACATCGACGTGAAAGCCGACGTCAAGCCGACGGTGGGCGTCGAATCTCCCGACGGCATGTCGCTTGGAACCTTTGACGCGGGCAGCGCCAAGTCGCTGACCTTCTACATCTTCGGCGTCAGCCCGGACTTCAAAGCGACCTTCGCGACCATCAGCGCCGAGTCTGGCTTTGAGGTCAAGGTCGGCGAGACGGTGGAAGCCGAACACCGCGGCGACAAGGTCCGCCGCACGCCGATCACCGTGACGGCCAAGGACAACGCGATCCCGGCCAAGTTCTCGCACTCGGTTGTGATTCGCCACAGCGACAAGCGGATCAAGAACGGCTTGTGGGAAGCGACGATCACCGGCGAGATCCTCAACGATGTCCGCCCCGAGACGGCCGAACTCAACCTCGGCACCGTCGCCGTCGGCGAAGCTTTTCAAGGCGAGATCCGCCTGACCAACGCCAAGGGCAAGCCGTTCAAGATCGCCGGCATCCGCCACGCCCGCACCAAGGGCGGAGCTTTCGAGATTGAAACGTCTCCTGTGGCCAGCGACAAGCCCGAGACGATGATCGTTCGCGTCACGGGGAAAGCCCCCGCTCGCCCCGGCGTGTACGAAGCACGCATGCAGGTCGCGGTGGATATCAAGGGCATGCCTGCGGTGCAGGTGCCCGTCAAGCTGCTGGTCCGTGATCCGATCCAGCCCGCTGGCTCGCCCGGGGCTGGTGTGGGAACCGCCCCGGAAACCGTGCCTCAGAATGCTCCGGGCTCTGAAGCCCCCAAGAGCGATACGCCCAAATAGGAGACGGCTGTGGGAAAGGTGTACGCACAAGCGATCGTGATCGCGCTCATCGGACTCGGGCTGGCTTTCGCCGACCGCGCCCTGCGCCCAACCCCGACGATCGAGAACAAGCCCGCCGCTCAGACAAGCGGAACGCCGGCGAAGGACCCGACGAAGGATCCGGCCAAGGACCCCGTCAAGGAACCCGCGAAAGAGCCTGTGAAAGAGCCGGTGAAAGAGCCCGCCAAGGAGCCCACTCGGGAGCCTTCTGCGCCGGCCAATCCAGCCAGTCCCGCCGGCCCTGTCGCCTTGATCCCCGATCTTGACGTCTCCAAACTTCCCGTGAAGCTCGAAATCGCTCAGGCCTACACGCTTTACGCGAGCGGCGCGACCTTCATCGACGGGCGCAAGCCCGAGGAGTACGCCGTCGGACGCGTTCAGGGCGCGATCAACCTCCGCAACGTCGACGTTCAGGGCAACAGCGAAGCGTGGAAGGAGTTCTTCCAGAACGCCGACCAGAACGCCGTGCACGTCGTCTACTGCTACGGCAAGGACTGCCACGAAGCAGACCAGTTGCAGGAGACGCTCAAAGCCGTCGGTTTCAAGCAGGCATTCGTCATGACCAGCAGCGTCGAGGAATGGAAAGCCGCCGGGCTTCCGACGGAGTAACCCGTGCTCAAGCCGCTGCACCCCTCCAAACCCGAGTCCGTCCTGCTTCTCGTCATCCGCGTGGCGCTCGGAGCGATGTTCCTGTTCAGCGCGTGGATGAAGCTGTCCCCGGCGAACATCCTCGGGCTGGGCCCGCTGCCCGGCATGCACTTCTTCGCACAGGCCGTGCGGTCGTTCGAGCTGGTTCCCGAAGCGTGGGTGCCGCTGGTGACCTTCGCCGTCCCTTGGACCGAGGTGGTGGTGGGGATCTGCCTGATCCTGGGCATCGCTTCGCGGGCCGCGGGTCTGCTCGGATTCCTGCTGCTCGTCGTCTTCACCGTTGGCGTGGCGTCGGTTCTGATCCGAGGGCTCAACATCTCCTGCGGCTGCTTCGGCCGATTCAAGCTGATCTGCGAAGGTGCGGTTGGACTTTGTAAGGTCGGCGAGAACCTCGTCTTGATGTCCCTCTTCTGGATCATCGCGCGGCGGGGCGGCGGCCGGTTCGGGTATGATAAGGGTTGGCTGGACTAAGGTCTGGGCCCGTGCCCGCCGGCGGCTGGAAGCACGCTCGGGGTCTCCCTATCATCCCTCTCGCACCGTCGCCCGCTCTACGTCCGGATGGACCGGACAGGAGCGGGCCCGAAGCCCAAGACGGAGGCCGGCTTTGCCGGCGGAAGATCCCATGAGCAAGTTTGCCCGATTCGGCCCTGTCGCCAAGCCCCGCATCACCAAGGTCGCCCCCAAGGGCGCCGTGTACGTCGATTGGAAGGACGTCGAAACCCTTCGCCGTCTCATGAGCCCCAACGGCAAGATCATGGGCCGCAAGCGGCTCTCCGCGTCGGCCGCCGAGCAGCGCATGCTCGCCCAGGCGATCAAGCGGGCCCGTTTCATGGCTCTGCTCCCGTTCACCTCCGCGACGGTGTAATCTCACCCGGCCTCTCCGGCCGGATCTCAAGCAGTGTCCGCCGGGTGTGGCGGGTCCATGGCGAAAAAGAATCTCAATCGCGTTTACGCGCCGGTTCTGGCCAAAGCCAAGCCTGTCGGCGATCGCGCCGAACGGATGAAGCTCGCCATCGATCTGCTCTGGGACCAGTTCTCCATTCCGATTCACCCCGCCGAGGGGGCGGTTGATGACGAGTTCCACCCGACGATCTCGTGGATCGGTTTCTACACGAAGGTCGACGGGGCCGATGAGATGATCCTCGGCCCAAGTCGCAACAAGCCCGCCTGCTCGCCGATCGGCCTGCACGGCGTGTGCGGCCGCTGCTGGAAGGAGCGCCGCCCGGTCGTGGTGCCGGACGTGGCGACGTTGGGAGCGGACTACATCGCGTGTGACCCGCTCGACAAGAGCGAGCTCTGCGTGCCTCTCCTGGATGATGAGGGGAATTGCTGGGGCGTGCTCGACGCCGACAGCTACCACACCGAGGCTTTTGACGAGCGCGATGTGACGGGGATGCGGATGCTTTTGCAGCGGCTTGATCTGACGAGCAAAGCGTCTGGCGACGCCGAGACGCTCTGGCTTTGACGCATGAACACGCGGGCGGTCTATCATCGCGCGTGATCGCACTGGCGCTCGGACTTCTGCAATCTGGCTTGATGTTCGCTGCATACGGCTCGCCGTCGCTTTGGTTTCTCGCGCTTGCGGTGCCGCTGCCCGCGCTGTGGGTTGGGATGTCGGGCGCGGTGAACTGGAAGCGGGCGGGACTGTTCGCGATCGGTACCGCGCCGTTCTGGGTTTTCAGCCACGCGTTCATCGGTGAGATCACCGCCGCGGGGGTCGCGCCGCTTGCCGTCTATCTCTCGATTTGGCCGGGCCTGTGCGTGTGGGCCTTGAGCCGCGCGACGCGCGAATCGTGGACGAGCGGCCGCTGGTGGGCGTGCGTGCTCGCGGCGGGGGCGGTCTGGGTCGGCCTCGACGTGATTCGGGGCGAGATCATTTTCGGCGGGTACGCGTGGTATCTGGCGGGTGAGCCGCTGATTGAGTTCTTTCCGCTGGCCGCGGCCGGCGCGGTCGTCGGTCTCTATGGCGTGGGTCTGCTCGTCGTTCTGGTGGCCGCGTGCGTGGTGCAAGCCGTGGTGCGGCGCTCGACCAAGCCGCTGCTTGGCGTTGTCATCATCGCGGTCGTCTGGGGCACGCTTTCCGCCGTCGGAAGCCGTGGCCCCGAGGGCGGCGTCGACGTGCGCGTCGCGATCGTTCAGACGAACGTGCCGCAGAGCAACAAACTCGCCTGGTCTTCGGGTAAGGCGCAGGCGGACTTTGAGCGGCTCCTCACCCTGTCGATCGTGGCTGGCCGCGCGAACCCGGACCTCATCATCTGGCCGGAGACGATGAAAGCCGGCTGGGTCCTGACGGACGGGCAGATCGCTGAGACGCGCGCGATTCTGGGCGAGCACCCCGAGCTGCGCGGGCTTGGGAACGAGATCACGCGGGCAGAGATCGTGCGCGAGATCGTCCGTCGTACGGGAGTGCCGACAATTGTGGGGCAGGAGACGATTGAGGGACTGAACTTCGCCAAGGTCGACGGGCGCTGGCGCGAGCGGTACCGGGCCCGGTACAACAGCTCGTACGTTGTCCTCGGTGACGGGAGCGTGTGGACGGGTCGGTACGACAAGCTCGAGCCCACGCCGTTTGGAGAGACGATTCCGTACGCATCGCACTGGCCCTGGCTTCGAGACAAGCTGCTGGATCTGGCGGCGGGGGGGATGCGGGTGGATCTGGCTTCCGGCGTGGAGCCGACGGTCTTCCCGGTCCCGCTCGGGTCGCGGCCCGGGGTCGGCGGCTCCAAGCCCGACACCCTTCGCGTCGTCACGCCGATCTGCTTTGAGTCGACGGATGCGGACCACGTGGGCGCGCTGGTGGGCGGGCTGAGCGGTCGCCGCGCCGACCTGATCGCGTGCATGACCAACGACGGGTGGTTCGCGGGGCAGGTCAGCGGCCGAGAGAGCCACCTTCGGCTTGGCCGCTGGCGTTGTCTGGAACTCGCTACGCCGATGGCCCGGGCGGCGAACACCGGTTTGTCGGCGTTGATCGACCATCACGGGCGGTTCGTCGAGCCCGATTCGGCGGCGGCTTTGGCTTTGGGTGTGGAAGGGGTCCCGCCGCGGACCTTCGATCGCGACGGCGTGATCGTCGGTACACTCCGAACCGGAGCGGCGTTGTCGTGGTATGGCCGGCTGGGCGATCTTGCTGGGTGGGGCTGCTTGGGCGGCCTGATCGGCATGTCGCTTCGGACGGCGTGGCGAGCGTTCAAGCGTCGCAGAGATCGGAAAGCGGAAGAGTCAACCCGGGCGGCCTAAGCCCGCGAGGAGTTTCACGAATGGGACAGCAGGCACGATGGGCGTTGCGTATGGCTTTGGCGGCGGGTCTGGTCGCGATGGCGGGGGGGTGCGAATCCGGCCCTGAACGCACGGGCTCGCCGATCGCGGACAAGAGCCGGCCCCGCATCGTGCGTCCCGGCGCGCCGGCGGTCTCCGCGGACGGTGAGGTTTATCGCGATCCCAGCCGGGCGGTCGCTTCGAACACGGCCCAGCCCGCGGCGGCGCCCAAGCCCTCCACCCCCTCTGGCAACGCGAACCGTCCTGCTCCGGCCATTGAGCTTGACGATCCTTCGACGCCCGCGGCGACGCCCTCCACGCCCTCCACGCCCTCCACGCCCCCCCCGGCCAAGCCGGTTGCGGCGGGAAGCACCCCCAAGCCCGCGACGCCCTCGCGCGAGCCCGCGATCGATCTGGACGACTCCACCCCGAGCAAGCCCGCCACTCCGGCGCCCCAGCCGGTCGAGCGCCCTACGCCGCGTCCAGAAGCCGCGCCGGTGCGTGCTGACGCCCCGGCTCCCGCCGCTCCGGCTACGACGACCGCCGATCTGGCGACCGAAGCCGGCATCACCGAGTACGCGATCTCGCTGATCGAATCGCTCTCGCGGAGCCCGCAGCCCGACGTTCGTGCCAACGCGGTGGAAGCCGCGGGCATGACGTCCCGCCGCCTCGAAAGCGTGATCGTCGCGGGTCTGGCCGATCAGAACGAGGGAGTGCAGTCGGTGGCTGCGATGACGATCGGCAAGCAGCGGCTGGTGTCGCTCGCGCCGCGCACGCGGGCGCTGCTTTCCAACGCTTCGCCCTATGTCGAGACGTCTGCCATCATGGCTTTGGCGAGGAACGGCGAGGTCGTGGACGACGCGAAGATGTCGCGACTGGGTGAGCTTCTCTTCACCAGCCCTTCCCCCCGGATTCGTGCGCACGTCGCGTTCCTGATCGGCGAGATCGGCAACGACTCGGCGCTCCCGATGCTCAAGGACGCGGCGGCTCGAAAGATGCCCCTGGCCGCGCCCGGCGAGTACAACAACATGATGCTCCAGTTCGCCGAAGCGATGTTCAAGCTCGGTGACACGGCCCAGATCGAGAGCATCCGCGCGGCGCTCACGCCGGGTCGGCCGGACGATCTCGAAGCCACCGCCGCCGCGGCGCAGATTCTGGGCGAGCTTGGCGACAAGAAGCCCATCGATCAGATGGTCTACCTCTCCGCGTATCGCGATCCGACCTCCAAGCAGCTTTATCCGGCCGAAGTTCGGATGCAGATCGCGTCCTCGCTGGGCAAACTCGGCCTGGACCGCGGCGGCTTCATCGCGGATGAGTTCCACAAGAACGAGGACCCGGCTTTGCGCGCACAGGCGGCCGCCGTCTACGGGGACACGGGTCGTCCGGAGCATCTGCCCAAGCTTGTCGAGCTGATGCAGGACCCGGTCGAGCAGGTGCGGATCACGGCGGCGGCGGCGGTGCTCAAGATTGCCCGCCGGACCGGTGCTCTCACGAGGTGAAGGCGGGGCTGGAAGGTTTGTGTTTGGGCTCCCGGGGGGAGCCCTGTTTCCGGGGCGGTTGACAGCGGCGGCGGGATCCGTTATTTATCCCAACCCGGCGTCAAAGCGGCGACGGCTCGACCTATAGTCGGCCCTTTCCCGGAACCGAACCTCCGCCCGGCTTCGTAAGGACTTTTCCAGGCGTGTGCCGTGCTTTGGTGCCGCACCGTCGGAAGAGCCAAGGGAGTGGGCGGGTTTGGGGGGGATTCGGCGAGAGCCGGAGCGTCCCGAAGCGGTTTTGGGCGATTGGGGACCGGATTGGTGAGGTTGGTGGGGCTTGCGGCGTGGAAAGAGCACCGTTTGCCGGAAGGGAACGGAAAGCAGTCGAGTTGGCCCGTTAGACAGGAGTAGACCGTGCATTTTGTCACCAAGGTTCTGGTCGTGTTCGCGACGATTCTCAGCGTCTTCCTTTCCGCGCTCGTGATTTCGTACGCGGTGAACTCTGATCGTGTGGCCAGCGACTACACGAACCTGCAGGCGCAGCTGGCTTCGTTCCAGGGCGGGCAGCAGGCTCTGGCGCTCGAGCAGGCGACCCAGCTTTCTGCGGCCAAGCAGGAAGCCCAGCGGGCCAAGAGCGACGCTGAGAAGGCCGCGAACTCGATGCGCGAGCTTGAGACGCGTGTCCTTCAGATGCTCGCCACCCAGCGGACCCTTCAGGATGGGTCCGACAAGGCGCAGGCTCTCGCGACGCAGCTCGCGACGACCAACGGCACGCAGACGGCTTTGATCGAAGGCCTCCGCAAGGACGCCGACGACAGCCGCACGAAGCAGGTCGAGATTGCCAAGCGGAACGCCGAGCTTGAGAAGGCCATCGCCGACCTCCGCCGCAGCTATGACGCGGCCGAGAACGAGAAGAAGCTCGTCCGCGAGCAGCTCGCGGAAGCCAAGTCTCAGCTTGACGCTCTTCGGGCCGGCGGCGCGACCCTCGGGGCCGCGAAGTCCAACGAGCCGTTCGTCTACACCGGCCCGACGATCTCGGGCAAGGTCGAGGAAGTGACCAAGGACGACGCGACGGGCGAGCTTCTCGCCAAGATCAGCGTCGGTGCCAACGACAACATCCGCGAGAACATGAAGCTCGCCATCCGCCGCGACAACGAGTTCGTCGGGAACCTGGTGGTCCTCAAGACCGACCTCAAGTACGCGATCGGCAAGATCGACCTCCTGGGCCGCTCCGTGTCGGTGCAGGTCGGCGACGTTGTTCAGAGCAACCTTCAGTAATGCCGCGAGGCTCCCCTCGGGAGCCGCGGGCGGTTCGGGCCGACTTGGCTCGGGCCGGATGGATCAAGCAGATCTGCGACGCGCCGACGGCGCGAGGAGCGTTCGATGAGTCAGTTTGGAATGCAGATGCCGGGTGGTCGGGTTCGCCGGGGTTCGGCGCCGGACGTCTTCGCCGGGTTGGCCGCTCTGGCGGTCATCGCGATGGCGGTGGCGTGCTTTGTGATGTTCCAGGCGGCGAGCAAGGTCTCCCCGGACGGGTCGCCGTTCTCGCTGCAGGACCCGAAGAAGATCACGTTCAAGAAGTGATCGGGCGGGGCTTGTGGCGTGGCCCTTCGGGGTCGCGGGCTCTCGGACGCATTCCGAGCAAAGGACCCGAGGACGAAACCCGGATTTGACTTGAAATCCGGTGAATCGAGACTATCTTTACCTCCCGCTCGCGAGGTTCGACAGCCTTGCGAGCGGCGAAAGACGGAAGAATCGGTGTGAAAGCACCGCTCGCGGGCGAAAGCCCGCGGGACAGACAATCTGGGGCGGTAGCTCAATTGGTTAGAGTACCGGACTGTCGATCCGGTGGTTGCGGGTTCGAGTCCCGTCCGCCTCGTTTGAAGGAACCCGCTGGTTTACAGCGGGTTTTTTCGTTTTGGGGCAACGGACCCTAACAGCCCAATCCGGTATCGTGACAGCTTTTCCCGCCGCCTTACCGGATTCTGCTCGCCGCCTGGCTTGAGATCGGCAAGAGCGGCGGGTACCACACCGCCGTCATGGAACGACGAGCAGGCAAAACGGTCAGCGTCAGTTGGTCAGCGGTCCAGGGGCAGTACCGCAAATACGTGGGCTACCAGATGGGCCGCAAGGGGCAACCTCAGCCCAAGTGCTGGTACCTCGGCGGCGACGAGCGGGAGGCCATCAGGCGATCCGTTGAACTTGTCGCTGAATGGAACCGCCTCAAGGCCGCCGGAGCGACCGTGTGGCCTCTGAAGGCCGCCAGCGGCGACGCTAGCGAGAACAAGAGGGCGAAGGACGACTTCGTTGACGCCAACGCCCTGACTGTCGGCGAGGTTTGCTCGCTGTACCTCGACTCGTATCGCCGTCTGGCCGAGGCGAAGCAGGTCTCATGGGCGTTCGTCCACTCGACCGAGCATCGGTTGGGCTGGGTCAAACGCGCCTTGGGACAGCACGTCCGTCTGGCATCAATCGGCGAACGTGAAATTCAAGAGGCTGTCCTGCTCATGGTTCGTCGCCCGCTCGCTCGGCGGCGCAACCATCAGACGACAGATCCTCGGCCTTTGGCCATCAAGACGGTCGTGAACTGCGTCCGGCAGATGAAGGCCATGCTGGTCTGGTACTTCGAGATGGACGGCTGCGCCTGGAACAAGCCCAAGCGATTCGAACGACTTTTCCGTTTGCGCCAGAGACAAATGGCGACGGCAGAGGAACGGGAGCGGGCGGCGATGGAGGTCGTGAGCGGCGAGGTGGCGACGTTCACTATCGAGGAATTGTCGGCGTTGTGGGCCGCTGCCGGTAACAAGGTACGACTGTTCATGCTGCTCGGGTTGAACTGCGGCTTCACCTCCAGCGAGATCTCGAACCTGCGGACCTTCGAGACCTTCCTTGACATTGAAGAACCGTTCGTCCATCGCTTCAGAGACAAGACTGGCGTTGAAGCTCGCTGGTGCCTGTGGCCCGAGACCGTTCAATTTCTTCGGGCGTTCAAAGCAGACGACAACGGTGATCGCCGCTGGCTGCTGACCGAGTATGGAAATCCGCTCGTAGAGGTAACGCCGAGGACCAGGAGGGATGCGGTCGAGCAGGCGTGGAAGGCGCTGCTTCGGCGGATTGCCCCTGATCGTCGTCTTGGGATCCGCTTCCTGAGGAAAACCGGCGCTGACGCCATCAAGCGACTTGGGACGCTTGAAGAGAGCGAGATGTACCTAGCGCATGCGGAGCCAGGCATCAACAAGGCATATGCAAATCGCAACTGGTCACGGATGTGGGAATGTCTGCGACAGCTTCGGCAGCAGCTTCCCTTTCTGGGTGAGACCTTTTCTCTTTCTCGCGAAAATGCGGAATCTCCCTCGCCGACGAAGAGATCCAAGACGGGCTTCAGGAACGTGTCGTACCACGCTGGCAAAAATCGGTACTACGCCCGAGTCATGGTCGATGGCGAAGTTCGATGCTCGGGGTACTTTCGGACCGCCGAGGAGGCCGCCGCTGCTTGCGCAGGTCTGCGATATTGATCGATCTCCGGTGGCTGTTCACTCGGAACCCGATGCATGGCTCGACGACGACCGGCTCGAATCATCTCTGTGGATAGACCCCTCTTTCTTTCTGCTTGCTGAGTCTCTTGACGAGTTTGTCCTGTCTGTCGAAATACGTCTTGTGGCAGGCACGCATGAGCAACTCGATCTGGCCACTCTGAATCAAGTGATTGATGTCCGGATCGTTGTCCTTGATCGCGGTCAGGCCCCCCGAGTCTGTCACCTGATGTCCATTTTGCCACTGGGCAGACACCCATTCCACCTGCTTGATGTCACCGACATACACCGCACCTCCGAAGTCAGGCATCGAATTCATCGACGTAGCAAACTTATACCTCCGGTCACAGAAAGACACATCGATCTCGCAGTAGTCGGTTCCGATACCACATCGTTCCTTGTGACGATACGCAAACAGACTGTCAAAGCCCATTCCAGTAGCCAGCACACGAGCCTGCTTCTTGACCCATGGATCTGTAACAAGCGGTCTCTTGCTGCGTGCGGCTGACGGAGGCGTGGTAAGACGAGACATCGCATCACCGAGCAACGTTCCATCCTTCGGATTCGGCATGTCACTCTTGGCCACGGTCAGAACAACGTTCTTCAGTTCCGCATTGGTCAACCGGCTGCCGTTCATCGAGAACTCCTTCACAGTCAATGCCACAACCACCGCTGAAACGTCAGGGCTTCCTGTTGTGACGGGGCTTTGGAAAGGCCATCTCCTCGGGTTACCGAAGCGACGGCGAAAAGGCGAATGGCTCAGCGACGACGCTTGCGCTGCTTGAACCGATTCACTGGCAACGCGCCTCCGCCGCGTTTGTGGCCGATACTCGCTTCGCGACCAACAAACGTCACACCAAGAGCCATCAATTCGAGCTTCATCTTGATTGTCTCCAGCGAGGTGCGGTAGACCGTCGCTGCTTCACAGATGATCGGCACATCGCACTGCTTGCCGTCCTCGCCTAGATATGCTCCGGTCTTGTGACGGTCGATGTACTGTCGAAAGAGTACTCGCGTCTTCTTCTGGTTGTACCCCTTGTACTGGTTGAACTCTCGCCAGAGGCGTAGGCGGAGATTGCTAGGACGTATCAGATGAAGGGACTGGTGGTCGTTGGCATGCTGGAAGAAGGCTGGCGAGACCCGATCCGAGTGATTGGCGTCTTCAAGCCAAAGGCTCTCGGGTGCCTCGACCAATCGAGGTAGCACCTTTGAAGGCAACGTCTTTACCGGTTTCCACTTCCCGCCCGAAACGATCCAGTCCTCGGGATGTGCTGCATTGCTTGCATAGCGAGCAACCGGGACATCCACCACGTCGAGCGGAGTCAGGACGGGATTCCCCTCAATCGTCATGTGGCGCGGAGAAAGCTCGCCCTCCCCCTTGTCGCTGATTGGACGACACCACCCGAGGAGGCTTGGCGGCGTCTCGGTCGAGAGCATGCGGCCCGCGACACAGCGACCGTCTTTCTTCATTGAGTTCGCCAAGACGATTAGCCGCTTGTACTCCATTGGAACGTCCTCGTTCGATGCCCGTCATTGTACGGCAAGGGTTGGGGTGGATTCGTCGGAGATCGGTTTCCTGTCGGTAGGCGACAGGAATGCGAAGCCCATCGCCACCGACTGCCCAGTTCAGGGTCTCGGCTCTACACATCTGGCTCCAGAAAAAGGTCTCACGAAGTCTAGAGTCCGAAGTGGAAACCCCCATTCGTACTTGGGGATGTTGCCGCTAAGGCCTCGGAGCCTGATCCAGTCGCCAATCGGTGGACCGAAGACACTTCGCGATGCGTGAGCGAAAACGTTCCGCATCGCGAGTTTGGCATTCACCGAATTAAGAGCACGCGCCATCCCAAGCGGCGTAGCGATCGAGTCGCTTCGGTGTCGCGTTGCGTGTTGCGTCCCAACTTCTCCCGCCAGGATCGCTGGTTCAACCTCGGCACGCGCGGTTCCCGGGCGTATTCTTTTTGGTGCCGGAAGCATCCGGGGACGAAGTAGGCAGCGCGGAGGCGATGGAAGATGAGGCCAGGCGTTCCCGGGAGTCGGCAATCGGAGAGCCTGAAGCGGTAGCGGAGACGGTGGGCGACTGAGCGAACCATCTTTTCGTGGGCAGCGTCCCTCGAACGCACGCCCCGCATCGTCGGGGCCGCTACCCGGGCGTGAAGCTGTCTACCTACCTACTTCTCCAAAGAGGTCTCGAATTGTCGCTTGTGGGGAAGTTTCGTTGTTGGATCTAGTCCATGCTTGCGAAGCACCTCAGCGATGAGGACGCCTGTCTCCTCATACTCCGCGACTTCGCCTAGTGTCATGCGACTCCTCGCGTTCGCGAGGAAGTGTCGAATCGCGGTCGGATCTCGACCATTGGGCCAGTTAATGAGTTTGTCCTTTGACTTGGGCACGCCAACTCTCCTTCTGCCGCGATCAAATAGCTTCGACAAGCATGCTGGAGTCGCCCGCTTTTGCGACCCAAACTTCATTGTACAGTCTAATCAACTCAACGAGGGCCCGGAACTCGCCGTCAGTGGAAAGTCCCCCGACCTCGGACACATTCTGGCCCACGAAACCTTGCACCGACGTGATGTGAAGACGGTCCATGTTCGCCAAGCGTCGCCCAGCCTCGTCGATCCAGAACTGCAACCTGTCCTCTCGAACGATAAGCCAAAAACGCGCCTCAAGGTCCTTGAGTACACGTTCAGCCTGCTCGAAGTGCTTCTGGTCGGGCGGCCCGATCGTCACTTCGAAGACATTGGCTAGCACATCGAAGTCGCCCCGGCGGTCGCCCGCACGCGCGTTCGGAGTTCTGTCGCCTTGATTGTAGCGGACGACGCTGATCAAGTTTCTATGTTGGGGGAACCGGAGCATGAGCTTGGCCCCCACTAGGCACTGCGCGACGGCGGCCGCGTTGCCTCGCTTGTCGGCCAGTCGCAGGATGTCATCGACCACGGCCTTCGCAGTCTTTCCGCGTAAACGAGTGAGCATCGGCTTCTCGCCCAGTCGGGCGCGAAGGGGCTCGGCGACCACCCTTTGAATGAGGTCGAGCTTCTGCAGTCGCTGCTCATCGGTCTCGGAGTCACCACAAAGCTCTACGACAAGGTCAATGAAGCTCTGGCCCCACTCCTGAACATTGTTGGAGCGACGACCGTGGATGGAACGCACGGCGGACATCCCAATTCGGTCGTGTGCAGCCCGACCGAGCGTCTCGTGAGAACGGAGCGACGCGCCAGACTCGGTTAGGTAGTGTTCGAGGCGGGTGCTCTCGGCGTTACGCATCGCCTCTACGAGCGCCATCGCGGTCTGCAATCGTGCTGGCACCAAAGTTCCGCTGTGGCGGAATCGCTCGTCGATGAACTTGCGGAGACGCGAATCATCCATTGAGCAATTGTCCTCCAGCCTGCTGCAACTGGGCTCTTGCCGCCCGGAGCAGAGGATTCAGGTAGTGGTCCGCAATCCACGAAATCGCAGGCACGCACACGGCATCACCGAACCCGAAGTATGCTCGGTTGTCCGGGCCGACGATGCGGAATTCGTCCGCGCCCATGAGACGGGCGCACTCGCGCGGGGTGAGAAGTCGGGCCGCGTAGCGTCCGTATCCGGCCTTGAAGAGGATCTGACGCCCGCTGCCGCCCTTGGGAGTTCGGAGGCATCCCGCGATGCCGTCGGTGCGCAACTCGCCCATCGAACGCTTCGTTCCGTCGGCTTGTACACGCACGCGTCGGAAGACCGTCGCGTAGGACCATCGCCGCTTCGCGATCATCGCGTCCGCAATGCCCCGGTGGCGTTCGGAGAACTGACCGTAGAGGTAGTCCGCCCGGTCTTTGCTCCACCATTCCGGCGCGGTGTCCGGCAGATCTTCGAGGATGTCGGCGAGGGTCTTCTCTGAACGCGGGGGGGGCTCTGGCAGTGGACGGATGCGCCAGTTAATGTCCGAGTGAGAGATGACGAATTCTCGTAAAAGCGAAGGCCGAATCCGACACTCGGTGATCGAGCGACCCGCGGACGGATCGGCGAGGGCGGACGCAACCACGAAGAGCCGGGGCCGACTCTGGGGGACGAACCACTTCGCATCGAGGATGAACGGATCGACGGAGTACCCTAGTTTGTTGAGAGCTTCCATCGCGGACCGAAAGTCCTTGCCGCCGTGCGAGGTCAGGAATCCGACGACGTTCTCCAACATGACCACAGGCGGGCGGCGATTCCCCATTTTCCGAAGCACGTCAACGAATCCCCAGAACGCCGAAGACTGGACCCCTTTGTTCAGCCCGGCGCGGCCTCCGGCGAGCGAGAGGTCCGTGCAGGGGAAGGAAGCCGTCGCCAGTTCCACGTCTGGAACATCGTCGCCTGCGATCGCGTGAACGTCGCCCAAGTGGAAGTGGTCGTCAGCGTCTCCAAAGTGCGTGTCGTACTGCTCGCGCTTTTCGGGGTCGATGTCGTTGGCGAATGCGAGCGACCAACCTCGCGCCTCCAGTCCCATGCGCACGAGCCCGATTCCCGCGAAGAACTCGGCCAAGCGAGGAGTTCCCGTTCGCCGCTTGGAGCCGTTCTGCCAAATGTGGAGTTGACCCGTTCTCACGGAGTGAGGGTATCCAATCGGGCCACTCCGTGGGCCCAGGAACCCCGGCCCGTCGGTCAACCGACGCCACCGATCCCGCCGTTGATCGTCGTTCCCGGTCCGCCGCTCACGGAAGGTTCACGCTCGTGCGGGCTCGCGCATCGGCATCGTGCCCGTTTGCACCGCAGACCGAGCGTTGGGACCCGCTCGCTGGCGCTCGGGGCTCGTTGTTCCTGCTCGGTGGTTACTTGTCCTTCAGCATCCCGTTCTGCTTGTACTTCTCCTCGTACTTCTTGAGCAGTTCGGTCTGCTTGGTCGAGAGGTCGAGGGCTCGGCCGTCGATCCAGCCTCGTTCGACGCGGGTGGTGACTTCGAGGATGTTGCCGTCGGCGATCATGAGCGTCGCGGGGCGGCCTGTTTGCAGGGTGCCGAGCTGGTCGCCGACGCCGAGGATTTCGGCCGGCCACTGTGTGATGGCCTTCACGGCGTCGGTCTGGTCGAGGCCGTAGGCGGCGGCGGTGCCGGCGTAGTGGGGGAGGTTGCGTTCGTTGGCGGGTTCCTCGCCGCTTGCGATGCAGAAGCGGATGCCGGCGTCCTTGAGGGCTTTGGGGAGGCGGAACGCTTCGTCGTAGGGCGAGTCGCTTCGGCGGGGCATGCGGTTGACGTTGTCGATGATGACGGGGACGTCGTGCTTCTTGAGGAGTTCGGCGGCGAGGAGAGCGTCGCGGCCGCCGACGATGACGGTGCGGAGCTTGCGTTCGGCGAGGAAAGCGACGGCGGAAGTGATCTGGTCGACGTCGGACGCGAGGACGAAGACGCGGGCGCCGTTCACGCGGTCTTCGGGGTTTGCAAAGAGGGGCCGCATGGCTTCCCAGCGGAGGTCGATCGAGCGATCGGCGTATGCGGTGCGTTCGGCGTCGTAGGAGCGGGCTTTGTCGAGGAGCTCGGCGATTCTGTCGAGCGGGCGAGCTTCATCGCGCGGGGCGGGCGTGTCCTGGCGGCCCTCGCCGCTGCCGCGATCGGCCGGGGTGGTGTCGGACCTGACGTTGGGCCAGGCGAGAACGATTCCCGCCGAGCCGGCGACCGTGAGGTCGTCGTTGGTCCAGCCGTGCATGCGGATGACGCTGACCTGTCCGGGCACGGTGCCGCCCTGAGGAAAGAGGCCGGCCGCAAAGACGCCGCCGGCGCGGGCGACGGGGAGGAACCACGAGTCCGGGTTCACCGCGTGGGCGGGGACGACCTCGGGGGTGAAGTCGCCGGTTTCGTCGGCGTCGCGTGGCTGACGGAGGGCGGCGATGTCGGTGATGCCGATCGCGGATTGGGGCGCGATGAGGCCCGGGTAGATGTGCTTGCCCGTCGCGTCGATGATCTCCGGCCCCGGCGCGGCGAAGCGTGCCGAAGCGAGGAAGTCTTCGGCTTCCTTGGCGGTGTAGACGCTGGTGAGCTTGCCCTCGGCGAAGATCACCGCTCCGTTCTCGATCGTGCCGTTGGCGACGGTGTGGACCGTGCCGCCCTTGATGATGACCATCCGGGTCTGCGGCGGGGAGACGCGGGTGAGGTCCTGGCCGAAGGCGGCGGCCGTGAGAGCGAACGTAAGCGTCAATGCGCTGAGTTTCATCGTGCGGCCTCCATCGTGCTGGTCTTGATCTCTTCCGTGCCGCACTCGCCGCGGCCACCCCCGGCATCCTTGCCGGATTCCTCGGTCGGGCGACGTCTGCTTCCTCCTCCGCCGCCGGTGCGGGGCCCGGCGGAAGACGAGCGGTCGGACTTGTCCTTGAGGAGCTTCTGCGTGATGCGTTCACGGTCGGCCGCGTTCTGGGCTCGGAGGTGGGCGTCCTGCTCGATCGAGAAGCGTTGCACGCCGTCGACGAAGGTGCGCTCGCATCGGGTGAGCGAAGAGAGCGGATGGCCGGACCAGACGACCAGGTCGGCTTGCTTGCCCTCCTCGACGCTTCCGACGAAGGCGTCGATCTTGAGCTGCTTGGCGGGGTTGAGGGTGACGAACGCGAGGGCTTCCTCGTCGGAGAGGCGGCCGTACTTGACGGCTTTCGCGGCTTCGGTGTTGAGGCGGCGTGCGAGTTCGGAGTCGTCGGAGTTGAAGGAGCAGAGGACGCCGACGCGGTGCATGAGCGGGAACGCGAAGGGGATGGCGTCCTGCACCTCGACCTTGAAAGCCCACCAGTCGGAGAAGCCCGAGGCTCCGCCGGAGTGTTCCTTCAGGGCTTCGGCGACCTTGTAGCCCTCGAGGATGTGCTGGTAGGTTCCGATCTTGAATCCAAAGTCGCGGGCGACATGGGAGAGCATGAGGATCTCGTCCTGCCGGTAGCTGTGGCAGTGGACGAGGCGCGTGCCGGCGAGGATCTCGGCGAGGGGCTCGAGTTCGAGGTCACGCGGGTGCTTGGGGTCCTTGGCGCGAGCGGCGGCGTACTCCCTGGCGGCGTGGAAGCGGTCACGGATCTGGGCTTCCACGCCCATGCGGGTCTGCGGATAGCGGTAGGTGCTTTGGTTGCCGGAGTTGCCGCGTTTGGGGTTCTCGCCGAGGGCGAACTTGATGCCCGGCGCGGCTTCGGTCATTTTCATGCCGAGGGGATCGACGACGCCCCAGCGGAGTTTGGTGATGGTGTTCTGGCCGCCGATGGAGTTGGCGGAGCCGTGGAGGTTGTTGACGGCGGTGACGCCGCCGGCGAGCTGGCGGTACCAGTTGATGTCGTCGGGGTTGAGCTCATCCTCGATGCGGACCATGCTGGTGACGGCGCGGCCGGATTCGTTCGCGTTGCGGAGGCCGGTGTGCGAGTGGCAGTCGATGATGCCGGGTGTCACGTGCTTGCCCTTGGCGTCGATCTCGCGCCAGGGCTGGCGGAGCCTGACGCCCTTCTGGAGCCATGCGCCGAACTCATCGGCGGTGCCGACGAAGACGATCTTGCCGCTTGCGATCGCGACGGTGGCGTCCTTGAGGGTGTTCTTTGGACCAAGCGTCCAGACGGTTGCGTTGCGGATGACCGTGTCGGGTTCTTCGCCGGAGCCAAACGCGGGCGGGAGCGTGCCGTACGCCTGGAACGGGACGGGGATGGTTTCGGGGATGTCGGCGAGCACATCGGGATTGCCGGGCTGGCGTTCGGCACGCCACATGACCGCGCGGCCGTTCGTGAGCGTCATGGTGCCTTCGAGCGCGCCGTCCTTGAGGGAGGCGCTCGACTTGATCTCGCCCTCGCCGCCGTAGGACTTGAGGTCGACGGTGTAGGTTAGCTTCGAATCGTCGAGCGATGCTTCCGTCGGTGCGACGATGCGACCGCGGCCGTTGAGTACGACCTTGCCGTCGGATTTGATGTGGAGGGTCCCGCGATCGGGGTTGGGCTGGCCGTCGATGAGCGTGATGCGCCAGCGGCCGACGAGCTTGTCGTCGAACTTGGGCTTGCGGTCGCCTTTGCGGGCGGGCTCGGCTTCGGGCTGGACGCGGACGGCTTTGTAGGCGTGTTTGGAGCCGTCAGGGAGGGTGCTTTCGCCGATGAGCGAATCGCCGTCGATGGTGATGGAGTCGACGGAATCTCCTTCGCCGCCGAGGTTCTTGAGGCTGTGGCGGAAGCGGAGGAGGTTGCCGGCGGCGACGACGTCCTCGGCGGAGATGAGGGTCGGGTCGCCCTCGGCTTTGGTGAACTTGAGGTCGACTTTGCTGGCGGTGACGGTGAGGAAGAGCTGGTCCTTGGCGTCGGCGTTTTTGAGGGCGCCGTCGGCTTCGGTCACGCGCCAGGTGCCGATCGCGGTGGCGGCGGGGAGGCGTGTGGACCGGAAGTCGAACGTGCGGCCGTCGGGTCGGAGTCCCTTGCCGACGAAGGCGGCGGGCTTGCCGTTTTCGCGGAGCACAGTTCCGGTGAGGGTGAACATGCCCTGCTGCTTGTCGAGCGGTTCATGGTCGAAGATGAGGGTGATGCCGTCGGGATTCAAGCTGTCGGTCTTGACCTGGGCGGTGGCGCGTTTGCCGTCCTTGATGATCGTGGCTTTGGGGCTTTTGAACGGTGTGCCGCCGAGTTCGCCGTCGAACTGGATGAATCGCTCGCTGGGCGGGCCTTTGGCTCCGGGAAGCTCGACGGACCACATGCCGGAGACGTCGATCGAGAAGGTCGCGAACTCGAAGCGGCGGCCCTCGACCCAGACGGACATGATCTTGGGCGTGCCGGAGGGCTTGCGAGCTTCCGAGTCGGACTTGTCGGAGGCGTCTTCTTTCGCTTGGTCGTTCTTGGACTCGTCGGGAGTGGTGGAAGCGGACGCGAAGAGCTCCTGATCGGCGACGATGAGGTTGGCGACCTTGCCGGGTGCGACGGTGCCCAGACGATCCGAGGTGCCGGTGAGCTCGGCCGGCCGGGTGGTGACCATTGCGAGCGCGGCCTGCTTGGGAAGCCCGTGGTCGACGGCTTTGCGAAGCAGGGTGAGGAACTCGCCGCGATCTCTGAGCTTGGACGTGGTGAGGGAGGCCCGAACGCCGGAGTCCTCAAGTCGGGCGAGGTTCGTCGGAGCTTGCTCCCACGCCATCAGCGTGCGCAGGTCCGTCTCTTCCGAGCGACCGACGGAGGAGACGTCGGGGGCGCGTGGATCGTTCAGGGGCACGATCCAGGGGTGGGCTTGCTTGAGGTTGGGCGACGCGGCGGCGAGGGTCTTGACGGCGTCGTTGACGGCTCCGACGCGGCGATACTCGGTGCCGCTGCCGACCACGATGGCGGGGAGGGAGAACTCGGTTGCGAATCCGACGGCGCGCATTGCGTCGATCTCGTTGTCGACATCGAAGACGAACGGTCTGGAGGCCGTGATCGCCGCTGCCCACGCGGGGAGCGGTTCGCCGGAATTCACGCGTGCCCGTGCGTCCTCGATCGTCTGCCGGAGCAGAGCGAGAGCTCCCATACGCGAGGTCGGATACGAGCCGAACCAGCCGGAGCCCTCACCATCCTCGCGAGAACCGAACCCGCCGGCGGTCTCGAAGGACGCGTTCATCGCCCAAGACGGAACGTACACCCGCGGCTGGGGGAGGTTTGGCTCGCTTCCTGTCGGCCCCGGAAGCAGCGAGACGACGGCCGAGGTGCCGCGGAGCACGCCTCCGCGGCGTTTGCCCGGATCCATCGGCACCAGCGCGACGGTTCCAAATCCCATGCGTCGAAGCGACTCGGCCGTCGAGCGGTCAAGGCCGGTCTGATCCAGAGCGTGCCGTTCGGCAACGATGTTGACGTTCCAGTGCCGCTGCGTGGTGTTCGCACCGGCTTCGGGCGTGGGACGCGGGACCTCGACCTCCACGAAGGGGTCGATGAAGCCGGCGTAGAGGTGCTGGCCGGAAACATCCCAAACCTGGGCTCCGGCGGGCCACTGATCTTGCGGAAGCGAGCCGCGCGTCCCGACCGCTTGGATCATCCCCGCTCGCACGATCACCACCGCGTCCGCGAGGGTGTCGGAATCGGCCGGGGTCGGGTGGAGGGTGCCTCCAACCAGAATGTGGGTGTTCGGGTCGGTCTGCCGGGGTCCGTTGGTGGGCGGGTTGCCGCCGGGTTGAGCCAACCCCATGGGCAGGGCGGCCAGGACCGAAGCGGACATCGCGATCAGGACGGTTGGGGTCATGGGCGCGAGTCTACCATCCGGGACGTTCTCGCGAAATAGGTGGATGTTCGGCATGCACGGGCCGAACCGGCCCCCTACCGGGGACGTATGCTTGGGTGGTCTTTGCGTCTCTTTCCTTGTCGGCCCCGAGTATCTTCGCGGGCCGCGTGCCCAACCACCGCAGTTGACACGGGGACACGAGGTCCTCGTTTGCCGGAGCTCTTCATGTCGCACTCCCATAGCCACGACCACGCCCACAAGCACGACCAGCACGCGGAAGCTCTGCAGTGCTGCTCGCACCACGAGGTCAAGATCGAGCGGTACATCGTGCTGTGTCTGGCGGGCGGGCTTCTGGTGCTGGTGAGCACGATCTGCAAAGCTCTGAATCTGACCGATCCGGCGGTGGCCAAGCTTCCGGCTGCGATCGGCTCGCTGATTCTCTCGGTCCCGCTGCTGATCGCGGCGGCGACGGAGATCCGGTCGATGAAGCTTTCTTCGTCGACGCTGGCCGCTCTGGCGATTCTCGCGTCGCTCGCGATCGAGGATTACATCGTCGCGGGCTGGCTCGCGTTCATTCTCGTGGTTTTCGGCCAGATGGTCCGCCGGTCGGCTTCGGGCGCCCAGCGTGCGATCGCGGACCTCGTCCAGCTCACGCCGGACGTCGCTCGCGTGGTGGAGAGTGGCTCGGAGCGCGAGGATGTGGCGCTTTCGCAGGTGACGGTCGGGATGATCGTCCGCGTTCGCCCCGGCGAGAACCTGCCGGTGGACGGTCGGATCATCACGGGCCGGTCGACGATCAACCAGGCTTCGCTGACCGGTGAAGCGGTCCCGGTGGAAGCGGCCAAGGGCGATGAGGTGTTCGCCGGCACGACCAACCTGACCGGCGGCATCGACATCGAGGTGACGCGCGTTGGCGGCGACACCACGATCGGCCGTGTCACGCAGCTGATCCGTCAGGCCGAGCAGAGCCGCACGCCGCGTCAGATGCTCATCGAGCAGGTCGCGTCTTTCTTCGTGCCCGTCGTGCTGAGCGTCGCGGGCATCACGTGGTTCATGATGGCGCAGGACCCCGCGCGCCGCGCGGAAGCCGCTTCGACCGCCGTGTCGGTTCTGGTCGTTACCTGCCCGTCCGCTCTGCTTCTGGCCAGCCCCTCCGCGATGCTCGCCGCGTTCGCTGCGGCCGCTCGCCTGGGTATCCTGATCAAGCAGCCCTCGTACCTTGAGTCCGCCGCCACGATCAACACGGTGGTGTTCGACAAGACCGGCACGCTGACGACCGGCAAGTTCTCGGTGACCCGCCTGACGCCCGCCACGGGTGTGGACGGCGCCCACCTGCTCCGCGCCGCGGCTTTGGGTGAACAGTCGTCCAACCACCCGCTCGCCCAGTCGATCGTTTCCACGGCCAAGCAGGCCCGGATCGAAGTCGACGCTCCCACCGCGTACGAGGAAGTGCATGGCCGCGGCGTGAAGGCTGAAACGACCCTCGGCGACATCTTCGTCGGCCGTGCTTCGTGGCTGGTCGAACTCTCCCCGTCGATCCGCGCCGAGGTGGAAAGCGTCGAGAGCAAGCTCGACGGGATCACCGCGGTGCACGTCATGCAGGGCGGCCAGTACCTCGGCGCCGTCGGCCTCGAAGACACCATCAAGAAGGACACCAAGGGCGTCATCCAGCGTCTCCGCGACCTGGGTGTCAAGCAGGTCGCGATCTTCACCGGCGACCGTCTGAGCGTCGCCAAGCGCGTCGGCACCGCCGTCGGCGTCGACATGATCGAAGCCGAGTGCCTCCCCGAGGAGAAGCACGAGCAGATCAAGTCCCTCGTCCGCGCCGGGCACCGCACCATGATGGTCGGCGACGGCATCAACGACGGCCCGTCGCTCGCGGAAGCGGACGTCGGCGTCGCGATGGGTCTGGCCGGGTCGGACATCGCGGCCAACTCCGCCGGCGTCGCGCTCATGAACGACGATCTGTCCCGCGTGCCGTTCCTGATGGAGCTCGCCCGCCGGACCCGCATGATCATCGCTCAGAACATCGCGGCTTCGATCGTGATCTCCCTGATCGGGCTGGCGCTGGCGGCGACGGGTGTGCTGACGGCGACGGGCTTTGCGGTTCAGATCGCGGCGTTGTACCACTTCGTGGGCGATGTCTTCGTGCTGGCCAACAGCTTCCGTCTCTTCCGGTTCGGCGAGGACTTCGCCGCGGCCGAGGTCGAGACCGAGCCTCTCATCAAGCGCCGCGCGGCTTCGGTCCGCGGTCTTGCGGCTCAGTCTCAGCCGGCGTGAGGGCGGTTCTTGATCGTCGTTCCTGATCGTCGTTCCGGCGTGACGCGACGTTCGATCGTCGCGGTACACTGGGACCATGCAAGCGATCCTGTGCGCGATCATGGCGGGGCTGTGCTGGGGCGTCGGTGAGATCTTCACCAAGTCGGTCATCAACACGAAGGAGATCGGCCCGCTGGGCACGGCCTTCGTCCGGGCGGCGGTCACCCTCCCGCTCGCGCTCGCCGGGTTCCTCGTCGCCCACTGGCTCCTCAAGACCGAGACGCAGACCTGGTGGCGCGACATGCGTGCGGGGACGTGGCTCAAGCTGATCTTCGGGTCGGGCGTGCTCGCGGGGTTCGCCGGCGTCTTCTTCTTCTACCTCGGCCTGTCGCTTCCCGGCGGCGACATTTCCAAGCTCCGCCCGATCGCGTTCGCTCTGGCTCCGGCGACAGCTGTGTTTCTCGGCTGGTGGTTCCTGGGTGAAGGCATGAGCGTCCGCAAAGGGGTCGCGGTGGTGCTGATCGTGGCGGGCATCATCATGCTCGCGGGAGAGGGGCACGGCAAGACCGTTCAACCTCCACAGGCTTCAAGCTGACGCCCCCGCCTGCACCATCAACACCGACAGGATGCCGCGAGCGGACCAGAGCGCCGTGCGGATCCAGTTGGTGGCGACCAGACGGCGGATGACCGCGTCGTTCTTGCCGCTTTCGAGCTTATTGTGAAGCGGGACCGAGATCAGGAACGTCGCGCCCCACACCGCGATGCACAGAGCCAGCCCCGCCCAACCCCACAACCTCGGAACCCCGGGGGCAAGCCCCGCCGCGATCGCGGCCGCAAGCCCGATCTCCGCCAGCATCACCGGAGCGACGACGTAGGTCGTCAGCTTCTGATGCCGCGATTCGTACCGCTCAAAAGCGTCGGCGGGCACCAGCGCGAAAAGGGGATAGTGCACGATCTGGACGAACCAGATCAGCCCCGTCATGAACAGCGAAGCGACCGCGTGAGCGATGAGCAGAAGTTCGGATGAAAGCACGGCGGACCTTAGGCGTACGCGCCGCCGGACTTGCGACGGCTTCCCCGCTCGGCGGCGGCCCGGGCTTCATACCCGCTGTCGCGGTGGGCCTGAAGCGGGTTGGTCGGGAGCCCTTTGGACTTTCGGTACTCCGCCAGAAACCCGCGCACGTCGGTCGCGAACGCGTCGCGCCACGCGGCTTCGGACGTGATGATGTCGCCTTTGGCGCGGGCGGCGGCGGCGGCTTCGAAATCGATGAGCAGCGCTTTGGCGAAGTGTTCCTGAGCCGTCATGGCGGTCTGGATCATCGCTTCGATCTTGGGCTTGAGGTTGTGTGACTGATCGATCATGTACGCGACAGGCTGCGGCTTGCCGCCGCTCGCTGCCGCGTCCCGCTCGGCGGAGACGATCTCCGCGAAGATGCGAAAGAGCTGGTACGGGTCGATCGAGCCCATCGTGAGGTCGTCGTCGGCGTACTTGCGGTCGTTGAAATGGAACCCGCCGAGCATCCCCTCCGCGAGGAGGAAAGCGACGATGTGCTCGATGTTCGCGCCCGGCAGGTGGTGTCCGGTATCGACGAGGACCTTGGCCCGCAGCCCCGCCGCCCGCGCGAACGCGGCGGCCATGCCCCAGTCGGCGATGTCGGTGTGATAGAAGGCGGGCTCGAAAGGCTTGTACTCGACGAGCATCGTCATGCTTGCGGGCATGGCCGCGTGCGTGGACCGGAGCGCTTCGATCATCCAGTCGCGGCGATCGCGCAGGTGCCCCTGCCCCGGATAGTTGGTGCCGTCGGCGAACCACAAGCTCAGCACGTCCGACCCGCAGGCGGCGGCGAGCGTCGCGCTGTCCGTCAGATGGCGGACGGCGTGAGCGCGGATCGCCGGATCGGTGTTGGTGACGGAACCGAGCTTGTAACGTTGATCCTGGAAGAGGTTCGGATTGATGGAACCCGGCTTCACGCCGTGCTTGGCCGCGGCCGCTTTCAGCGTGCTCCCCGCCGCCTGCGGAGAGCCCGAGAGCGCTCCATGCTCATCGACGGGAAAGTCCCAAAGCACGTGCAGAGCGACGGTGGGGCAGCAGCCGGTGAGCTTGTGCACCTGACCCGCGTCCGCGAGCTTTTCCTCGGTCGTGACGGCGGCGGCCGGTTGCAGGAACTTTCCAAAGCGAGTCCCAGTGTCGGCGTATCCCCACGAGGGAGTCTCGATCTCGAAACGGTCAAGACGCGCGGCGAGGCGTGATTCGTCGAACTTCAAAGCGGACCTCCGGAAAGGAACATCACGCAGTCACAAGACGCTTCAGGCCCGGCGGGCCCGGATCGCGGGCCAGACCGCCAGGGCGACCATCCCGATCGCGGGCCACACAAGCCAGGACTCAAGCGGGCGTGTCGCCGCCGGGGCTTCGCGAGCGACCAGCGGCTTGGGGGGCGGGGTCCGCAGCGTGGTGAGATAGGCCACCACGTCGCGCACTTCGCGCGGCTTGAGGATTCCGGTCATCGCGGGCATCGCCGAGACGAGTCCGTAGCCAGGCGTCACGACCGCTCCCGGGTCCACGAGCGACTCGACGAGTTTGCTCGGGGCCGACCGCGTCCCGACGTCGGACAGATTCGGGCCGGCGTTCCCGCCGATGCCCACCATGTTCCCCTGATCGACCACCGTGTGGCACCGCAGGCATTCGGCAGCGCCGTGGTGGAAGAAGTTCTCGCGTCCGCGAGCGGGATCGCCGCCGGTCCGGAGCAGGGATGTCGCGAACCCGGCCGGGCGGTTGCCGGCGGTGCCCAGCGGCTCCACGATCGGGCGGGTTGTTTCGGCTTTCATCGCGGCTTCGTACACATCGAGCGCCAGGCCGTCATCGTCGAGGGTGCCCGCCGCGAGTTGTTCGGCGAGGTCCTTGACCGCCGCGCGGGCCGGTTCCGCCGTCAGCCCGCCGAGCAGCCCGACCGATCGCTGACGGTCGGGAAGCCCGCCGCGCGAAACCGCTTGCGCGAGATACGCCGCGGCCGCGTCGGGTTCGACACTGACCCAAAGCGATTCGGCCCGAGCCCGAAGCAGCCCCTGCGCGATGGTCGCTCCGTCACCCTTGTTCTCACCCTGAAGGATCCGCTTGCAGGCTTCGGCGATCCGGCCGGGCGCCCGTCGCGCCAGTTCGTCCAGGAGCGTCAGCCGCTCATCGCTGTTGCGGCTTTCGTCGTTCAGACGGGCGATCAGATCCGCTTCCGCCAGCGAGTACCGTGCTTCGAGCGCCCGGGCTTTGCCGAGCAGGTCGCCGTCCGCGCTTGCGAGCACGGCCGCGATCCCGCTTCGCACGGCGACCTCGACGGACGATGCCGGGCGTGCCGGCAGGTCAACCCAGTTGCCCCAGACGCCTTCGCGTTTGAGCGGTGCGTCCCAGCCCTGAAGCCGCTCGAGAGCCAAGCCGCGCCACTCGGGCGCGATCTCCTTCCGACCGGCGAAAGCCAGAAGCCGCTTGGCATGCTCATCCCCGCCCAGGAGTACGTTCGCTTCGATCGCCCGGCGCAGGAACCCGTCGAACGCGAGCGTCGCAAGCCGCGCCGCGGGCTCGTCCAGCATCGCCGCAAGCTTGGGGAGCGACGCTTTGAGACGCAGGTCGTACATCGCCCGCGCCGCTTCCGCCGTCACCGCGACATCCGCGTCCGCAAGAAACCGCCCGAGTTCGTCGGACGCCAGCCGGCGCAGTGCAAGCACCACCCCGAGACGAACCGCTGCGGATTCGGACTCCCCGAGCTTGACCAGTCCTGAGACGCTCACCGTCTTCGAGAGCGCGAACGCCGCCGCGTCGCGGAGCATCGGGTCCCGGTCCGCGTTTGCTTCGAGCAGGCCCGTCAACCCCTCGGTCCCGATGTCATCTTCGGACTTTCCCAGCGCCAGACACGCCGCCTGCTGCACGCGCGGCGAGGAATCGATGAGTGCCGCGGCGAAGACCACCGCCGCTTCACGCGTCCCGCCCGCCACGTCCCCGAGCGTGCGGACCGCTTGCACGCGGATTTCCGCGTCCGGATCGATCGCAAGCGGGATCAAACCAAGCTCCGCTCCCTTGACCCGGCGGGCGAACTGGCCCACCGCCCACACCGCGTGGATTCGCTGAAGCCGCGGCAGCGAGATGTCCTGCGCCGCGAGCGTCACCGGCTGGAGCGCCGCCGAGGGATCGCGGCTCGCCAGTTCGTACTGGGCTTCCTGCCGAACGCGGCTGTCGCGATGGGCGAGCATGCCCACCAGCTGCGATACCTCGCGTTTGGCGAATCCCTCCGCGAAGATCGACTTCACCTCGGCGATCGCGGCCGCTTGCGCCGCGTCCGCGTGTACGCGGTCGTTCTTCACGACCAGAACCTCGCCGTTGAGGTTGGGCGACCAGCCGCCGCCCCAATCCGCCATGTAGAGGCGGCCGTCGTACCCCCACGCGATGTCGGTAACGGTCACGCCCTTGTAATACTCGACGTGGTTCTTCAGCGCGAACCCGGCGCCCTTGGGCTCGGGGAGGATCGCGTGCACCTTCGCGCCCGATCCGTAGAAATCCACCAGAAAAAGGTGCCCGTTGTAGGCTTCACTCTCGCCCGTGCCCGGGTAGGCCCTGAGGCCAGAAGGTCCGTCGCCCATGTACGAGACCGGGGGCAGGAAGCAGGCGGGCCGATCGCCGGCGCCCACGCCGCCCGAAGCGGTCTTGCCCGGCGCGGCTTCGATGGTGCGCCAGATGTGCTCGCGGTTCCATGGCCCGCGCGAGGGCAAACTCTGCACGTCCTGCCGCCAGCCGCTGTCGCCCTGCTCGGCGACGTACACGAACCTCGCCCGGTCGCCGCTGTCGCAGTTGTTGTCGCCCGTGAAAAGGTCGCCGTGCTCGTTGAATGCCAGGCACTGCGGATTGCGAAGCCCGTCGTGGAAGAGCTCAAGGCCCGTGCCGTCTGGCCAGCAGCGGAAGACCGCCCCGCGGTCCACGCCGACGATGTCCTTCCCCTCCTTCGTGCGCACGTTGTACCCGCGGTCCCCCATCGAGAAGTACACCCGCCCGTCCGGGCCCATCACCAGCCCGTGCAGGTCGTGCCCGAAAAAGCACCAGCGGATGCCGTACCCCCGCGACAGCGATTCGCGTGACTCCGCCGCAAGCCCGTCCGCTCGCGCCGGAAGCTTCCAGAGGTGGGGGATGCACGTGTAGAAGACCGATCCGCCCGGGCCGCCGTCCGGCCGCCAGAGCACACCGGCGCCGATGCCGTCGAGGGGCTCGTTGAAGCCGCCCGCGTAGACCGTCGACGTATCCGCCACGCCGTCTCCGTCCGTGTCACGGACCAGCCGGATCCGATCCTCGGTCTTCGTGAAGTAGTCGGCCGGGAACGCACCCTTGGCGATCCAGCGGTTGATCTGGGCGAGTCGGTCCTCGACCGACTTCATGACCAGGTCTTCTTCGATCGCGTTGAGATGTCCCAAGCTCCGCGTGTCGTTGACCGCCGTGCCCGCACGTTCGCTTTCCGCGACGTACAGGTTGCCGCGCCAGTCCAGGCAGACGGCGACCGGGCTTTGCATCAGCCCCTTCTTCGCCCAGACCGAGATGGTCCGCGGCTCCTTGTCGTTGACGAACGGGGAAGCCGGCTGGCCCGCCGCCGATGCGGCGATCGCGAGCAGAACGGGGAAAGCCAGGCAACGAACGTGCAATGGGGGGTTCACCTCCAGAGTGTACCGGCCGCGGGAACGTCGGTCGGATCCTCCGTATGATTCCGCCATGTTCTCCGTCTGGGCACAGACCGCCGCCGAGCATGAGGTGTTTCAGGCCTTCGCCGTCGTCGCGTACGTGGCTCTGGCCATCTCGTTCTTCCTCATCTTCCGCCGCGAACGGAGCGAACGCCTCGCCGCCGAGCGTCGGGCGATGGAAGCCGTCCGCGCCCTTCAGTCCCTCGAAAGCTCCCCGCAGGCCGACGATGCCAGGACCGCCGAACGCAACGACCTGATGTTCGAGCAGCACCGGCGGATGAACCAGCTCACCATCGCCAAGCTCGAAGCCGAGCTCCAGCTCATGCAGCTCCAGCTCGCCCAGCGGACCCTCAACGAAGACCGTATCGAAGCCGGCAAGGAGTTCCACGAGCTCATGGTCGAGAAGACCAAGCTCGAGATGGACAGCCTCCGGCTGCATATCGCCGAGGTCCGCAAGCGCATGGAAGACTGGAACACCGACTGAGCGTGCTCCGGACGCGCCGGCCGCCCGATTCGGATGGATCCCTATCCTCCGGCATGACGACGACGACCGAGTATGTTCTTGGAACCGGGCACGATGAATCCGCGCGGCTCGGCCTTCAGCACAGGCTTTGGTCCTGGGTCACGCACCGCCTGTGGGAACGCGCGGGCGTGCGTCCGGGCATGTCCGTGCTCGATGCAGGCTGCGGCCCGGGCCACACCGCGATGGAACTCGCCCAGATCGTCGGTCCGCAGGGACGCGTCGTCGGTCTTGACGAGTCCGCGGCTTTCCTCAAGGAACTCGGCGAGGAAGCCAAAGCACGCCACTTCACGCACGTCGCGCGGGTGCTTGGCGACGTTCAGAACCTTGAGCACGCCCTCCCAGGCCGCGAGGGAACGTTCGACCTCGCCTACCTCCGCTGGGTCCTCTGCTTCGTCTCGCGGCCTCAGGACGTCATCGGCGGCCTCGCCAAGGTGATCAAGCCCGGCGGACGCGTCGTCATCCAAGACTACTTCAACTACGAGTACTCGATCAAAATCGCACCGCGCGAGGCGGTCTTCGAGCGGGCAATCGACGCCGTCGCAACCAGCTGGCGTTCCCGCGGCGGCGATCCCGACATCGTCGCACGACTCCCCGGTATGCTCCGCGAAGCCGGGTTCGAGGTTCGCTGGCTTGATTCGGTGCAGCGCGTCGCCCGCTCGCCCGCGGCTTTCGAGACCGAGCGCAATCAGAACGGCGTGTGCGTCGGCGCCAGCGGCGGCGTCGGTGGCGGTGACCCGATGTGGCATTGGCCCGATACGTTCTTCAGGACGTTCCTGCCCAAGCTCGTGGAGCCGGGATTCCTCACCAAGCAGGAATGCGAAGCGGCGATCGGCGCATGGGACCGCGCTGCGGAGAACCCCTCCGCGTTTGTGCTGCTGCCGACCGTCTTTGAGTTGATCGCCGTCCGCCTGTGACGCTTAGCGAGCCTGATCGCGGTACGGGTCCGGCGCGGTCGCGGGTTCATCCCGGCTGACGCGCACGTTGGCCGCTGCGCCGCCGCGCTCATCGCGGGGCAGACGCTCGTACCCGCGGCCCTCTTCCACCTGGCGGCGGGGGCGGTCGTCGTAATCGCGTTCACGGTCACGGTCGCGACGCTGGTCACGATCGGACTCGTCGTTGATCTCTTCTTCCACGCCCTTGAGGCCCTTCTTGAACTCCACGATCGAGCGGCCCATGCCGCGCGCGACCGTCGGCAAGCGGTGACCGAACACCAAGAGGGCGATGCCCCCGAGGATCAGGAGGTGCATCGGAGAGAACATGCCTTCGAAAAGTCCAAGCAATCCCATACAGCCTCCTGCCTTTCCGTCCGCCGATCCGCTTCGCATCTCGCGTCTGCGTCGGCAGTTCGCCCCGAACACCCGCAACCGATCATAGCCCTTCCCGTGCAGAACGCCGCTCGACGCCGCGAGTTGCCCACTGGTACCGATCAAGCCGGCCCGTTGTTCGCAAACAAACGCCGAATCCGACCGATTCAGCCCGCCGCGTTCGACCGCTCCGCCGCTTCGAGGACGTTGCGGAGCAGCATCGCGACCGTCACGGGGCCCACCCCGCCCGGCACCGGGCTGATGTGCGAAGCCACCCGTCGGACGGTCTCGAAAGCCACGTCGCCCACCGTCTTGCCCTTGCCATCCGGCCCGACCACCCGCGTCACGCCGACGTCGATCACGACCGCTCCGGGCTTGACCATGTCGGGAGTGACCAGAGCCGGCACGCCGGCGGCGGCGACGAGAACGTCCGCCATGCGGGTGAGGTCCGGCAGGCCCGGGGTGTGCTTGTTGCAGCTGATGACCGTCGCGTCCTGCCGCATGAGGAGCACCGCGATGGGCTTGCCCACGACGTCGCTCGCTCCGATCACGACGGCGATCTTGCCGCGAAGGAGCGGTTCGTCCTTGGCGGCCGGGGCGGTTGCCCGCTGCTCCGCTCCGGGGGCGAAGACCTCTTCGACCATCCGGATCACCGCCAGCCCCGTGCACGGAGCAAGGCTGCTCCGCCCGTAGACGATGTTGCCGATGTTCGCCGGGTTCACACCCTCGACATCCTTTTCAGGGGCGATCAGCCGCTGAACCTTGTACGCATCCACGCCCGGCGGCAGGGGCATGTGGAGCATGATCGCGGAGACCGCATCATCGGAAGAGAGGAGCAGGATCCGTCCGGCGATCTCGTCGAACCCCGAGCCCGCGGGCAGGATGTGGAGCTTGTAATCGATCCCCGCGGCTGCGCACGTCTTGGCCTGGTTCTCGGCGTACACGCGGGCGGAAGCGTCGGCCCCCGTGTCGGCAAGGACGGCGTCCAGCCGCACGGAGCCGCCCCGGGCTTTGACCGCGGCGACGCGCGACGCGATGTCGGCACGGACGCGGGCGGCGATGCCGGTGCCGTCGATGATCGAAGCGAGCGGGCTGGCTGGAGCGGGAGCGTCGGTCACGGGCGCATGGTAGCGGGAAGGACCGCGGGAATGAAGAAGGCGGAAGGCCGGATCATTCCGGCCTTCCGCCCTCGTGGTTTCATGCGGGCTGAGAAGCTCAGTCCTTCTGGTTCTTCATCAGCTCGTTGTACTTCTCGACGGGCATCTCCTCGATCGAGGCCTTCTGGAGGATCGCGTCCATGGTCTTGTGCTCGCGGATCTGGTTGTACACGGCGCCCACGCGGTTGGACTGGATGATCTCGGCGCGGAGGCGGTCCGGACGGACGTTGCGCTCGTAGGCCATCTGGGCGATCCGCTGGTTGATCTCGTTCTCATCGACCGTGACGCCGAGGGTTTCGGCCGCCTGGTGGAGGATGAAGAAGAGCTTGAGGTCGCGCTGGGCGAGCGTGCCCGAGGCCGTGCGGAGCTCGGCCATGTGCTCCTCGATCTTCTGGGCGTCCACGCCGCGGTACATGAGCTCCATGCGACGGTTCTCGAGGATTCGGGCCGCCTGGTAGCTGGCCATCTTCGCCGGGAGGTCCATCTTGACGGTGTCGGTGAGGTGCTTGGCGACCTGCTGCCGCATCGCGACCTGCTGCTGGGTGGCCACGCGCTGGGAGAGGCGGTTCTTGAGGGCCTCCTTGAGCTGGGCCTCGGACTCCATGCCGAGCATGGCGACCACGGTCTCGGTCGAGGAGGGGATGATCCGGTCGATGCGGTCCACCTTGAAGGTGATGGTGAGGTCGTTGCCCCGGATCGCCTCGACCTCGTGGTTCTCGGGGCCCTTGGTCTTGATCGTGGCCGTGTCTCCGACCTTCGGGCTTCCAAACTGCTTGGAGAAGTCCTCGACCATGACGCCCAGGATCATGCCCTTGGGGGCCTTCTCCTTGGAGGGGAGCTGCACGACGCACCCCTTGATGTCGTAGAAGTTCGTGCCGTCCTTGCCGACCATCACGCCGTGGCCGGTGAGGTAGTCGCCGGGCTCGGCGGACTCGCGGGACTCGAGCGAGCCCTCGTTGATCTTGATCTTGGTGAGCTCTTCCTCGACGGCGGTGTCGGGGACCTCGATCAGCGGCTTCTTGACCTTGACCCCGTCGAGCGCGGGCATCTCAAAGTCGGGCATGACCTCGACCTCGACCTCGAAGGTGAAGTCCTTGCCGTGCTCGAGCTCCTGCTTGGCGAGCTCGGCGGATTCGGGCGAAGAGACGACCTTGAGCTTCTGTTCCTCGACGGCGGCCTGGTAGGCCGAGGCGACGAGCTGGCTCTTGGTCTCACCCCGGACCATCGCCCCAAAGCGTTTCTCGACCAGGGCCCGGGGGGCTTTGCCCTTGCGGAAGCCGGGGAGGGCGGCCTCGACGGCGAGGGTGTCCAGCGAGTCCTTGAGCTTGCCGCTGACTTCATCGGCGGGGATGGTGATCTTGAGCTTTTTGCGGCTGGGGCCCGCGTCGGTCACGGAGACTTTGTGGCCGGTGACGGGGGCGGTGGCTGCGGTCATGGTCGAATCTCCGAGGCGGCCAGGGGGCTGGCAGTGTGCGAGAGGTGGGGGTCAACGCGGAAGCCGACCCACGCACCTGAACGGGGGTCGGCAATGTTTATGCAAGCGACAAGAATAGTCCGCCCCCGGCCGCAGGGCGAGCGCGGAGGGGGGCGGATGGCCCGCGTCCCGCAACCCCCACCTTGCGCCCTCTAACCCCCACCTTGCGCTCCTCAACCCATGGCTTGCGCTCCTCAAGCCACCCCTTGCGCTCTGCAACCCGACCCTTGCGCTCCTCAACCCGACCCTTGCGCTCCTCAACCCGGCCCTTGCGCTCCTCAACCCGTGGCTTGCGCTCTTCAACCCATGGCTTGCGCTCTTCAACCCATGGCTTGCGCTCCGCAAGCCACCCCTCGCCCGCCGCCACCCCCGACCCCTCTCCGCATTCCCCCATCTCCATCCCCCCGCATCCACCGCCTTTTGGTACACTCGGACCATGAAGATCCGCTCCCGTTCCCTCCGCGCCCTCTCCGCCGGTTCGCTTTTCCTGCTGGCCGGGCTGGCGCCTCTCGCCCCCGCCCTCGCCTTTACCCCCTCGCCCCCGGCGGCACCCGTGGAAACCCCGGCGGTGCCCGCAGAAGCCCCGGCAGCGTCCCGCCCCGCCATCGCGATTGTCGATGGCAAGGAGATCCCCGTCCCGGCGATCCCCATGGGGGATGCCGCGACGATCGCGAAGATCTTGGAGGAGGGGAAGAACAACAACCAGGTCATGGAGCACCTCAGGCACCTGACCAAGGAGATCGGGCCCCGCCTCACCGGCTCCACCCGCCTGGAAACGGCCAACAAGTGGGCCAAGGCCCAGTACGACCTCTGGGGTCTGTCGAATGCCCGCCTCGAAGAGTGGGGCACCATCGCGACCCGGTTTGACCGCGGCCCCTCCCGGGCGACCGTGGTCCTCCGCGATGAGCGCGAGAAGGATGGCCAGAAGGTCACCGAGTACAAGAAGGTCCGCGACATGCAGATCTCAAGCCCCGCGTGGACGAAGGGGACGCAGGGGTTGGTCCGGGCGGAGGTCGTGAAGGCCCCGACGACCGATGAGGAGTACGCCGCGGTCCGCGAATCCCTCAAGGGCAAGTGGATCCTCCTCCCCGCCGAGCCCGCCGTCGGGATGCGGGGCGTCAGGAGCCGCCTCTCAACCAGCATCGAAGCGAGGGCGGAGGCCAGGAAGGAAGTCGCGGAGGGGAAGAAGAAGCAGGAAGAGATCGCCCTGCCCCAGCGGCTCATCTTTGACGGCGTCGCGGGGTTCATCTCAACCACCCGGGATGAGAGGGTGTGGACCGGCGGGGCCCCCGGATGGAAGGAACGCCCCTTGTCCGAGATCGCCGATGACATCCACATCGTCGTGCGCCTCAGCGACTATGACTGCATCAACTCCCGCCTGGCCGACAAGGAGCCGGTGGAGATCGAGGTCGACCTGCAGCACACCCTGACGCAAGGGCCGATCCCCTGCTTCAACACCATCGCGGAGATCAAGGGCTCGGAGAAGCCCGAGGAGGTCGTGATCGTCTCCGCGCACCTCGACAGCTGGGACGGGCCCGGCAGCCAGGGGGCCACGGACAACGGGACGGGGTCGGCGGTCGTCCTCGAGGCGGCCCGGATTCTGGCCGCGAGCGGCGCCAAGCCCAAGCGGACGATCCGGTTCATCAACTGGACCGGCGAAGAGCAGGGCCTGCTCGGGGCGCGCGGGTACGTCAAGCTTCACAAGGAGGAGATCCTGAAGACGGTCTCCGCCTGCTTCGTCGACGACGGCGGGACGAACTATCAGGGGGGCCTGCCCGCGGCGGAGAACCAGGTGGACTACCTCGCGGCGGCGACGGCCCCGGTCAACAACGTCTTTTACGATGAAGTGGACAAGAAGTACCTGAATGTGAACGTCAGGAACACGGGCAAGAACATCGAGACGCACGGGTCGTCGGACCACGCGGCTTTCAACCAGATCGGCGTGCCGGGGTTCTTCTGGGACGAGGTGGGCCGGGCGGACTACGGCTTTGGCTGGCACACGCAGAACGACACCTACGAGCTCGCCATCGAGACGTACCTCCGCCAGTCCTCGACGTGCATGGCCGTGACGGCTTTCAACCTCGCCTGCGCCCCGGATCTGCTCCCCAGGGTCGTGAAGGAAGAGAAGAAGGACTGACCGCAAGGCTCAGGCCGCCGGGGCTTTCGCCCCGCGGAGACGCTCCCAGAGGAAATAGACCGGCACGCCCGCCGCGAGGACCGCGAGCCACTTCAGCGTGGCGTAGGTCGTCGCCGGGTTCTTCATGTCGTCGATCACGGAGAGCACCGTCATCGCCAGGGCCGCCAGCACGAAGACCGCCGGCACCACCGGGTAGCCCAGGCATCGGTACGGCCTCTCCGCGCCCGGCCGCGTCCAGCGGAGCGTGAAGATCGAGAGCCCCGCAAGCCCGTAGAAGATCCACATCGTGAAGACAAAGCCGTCCGCCATCTCGTTGAAGCCGGCCAGCGTCCAGAGCGCGGTGAGCGAGAGGGCGACCTGGACGAGCAAAGCCACCGCCGGCGTCTCGAACCTCGGGTGCGTCCTCCCCAGGAAAGCGAAGAGGAGCCCGTCCCGCGACTGGGCGAAGCTCACGCGGGCCCCCGTCATGATCGACCCGTGCGTGCTGCCCAGGGTCGAGACCACGATGATGAGCGCGACGATCGTGCCGGCGTGCTCGCCCAGAAGCCTTCCCGCCACGACCGGGGCCACGCTCCCGCCGGGGGCCGCCCGCATTTCGTCCATCGACATGATCCAGAAGTACGCCGCGTTCACGCCGACGTAGATCGCCGTGACGGCGAGCGTGCCCGCGATGTAGCAGATCGGGAGGCGACGCCGTGCGTCCTTGACCTCGCCCGCCATCGCGCCCACGTCGCTCCAGCCGTCGTAGGTCCACATGATCCCGCTCATGGCGACCACCGCGGCGAGGTACCAGGCTTTCTCGACCGCCGGGGCGCTGGCGACAAAGGCCTGCGGGTTTCGCTCCCCGACGAGGAAGGCCAGCAGCGCGATGGCGACGAGAGCCCCGACCTTGATGATCGTGAGGAAGCCCGCGACGCGGGCCCCGAGCTTGACGCCGAGGATGTTGACGAGCGTCAGGGCGATGAGCACGACCGACGTCAGGATCTTGGCCCGCAGCGCGTTGGCGTCCGCGTCGGGGATCGATACCCCGTCCGGGCCAGGCTTCATGACGGCGAGGCCCAGCAGCGGGATGGCGTTGATGCCGAGGATGTACGCGATCCCCGCGGCCGCGAAGGGCTTGGAGATGAGCATGTACGTCCAGCCGAAGACAAAGGCGATGCAGCGCCCGGCGCGGCCGTACCCCTCTCGAAGAAAGACGTAGACCCCGCCCGACTGCGGGAACATCGTCGCAAGCTCAGCGTAGGTGAAAGCTCCGCAAAGCGAGAGCACCCCGCCCAGAACCCACAGGCCCAGGATCATCCAAGGGTCGCCGATCTCCTGAGCGATCGTCGAGGGCTTCTGGAAGATGCCGCTCCCGATCACGATGCCGATCATGACCGCGGTCACGCCCCAGAAGCCAAGCACGCGGGGCAGTGGTCGCGGAGCATCGCCTGGGAGGGATACGGGCTCGTTCATGGACGGACGGTACCACTACCGAGGCGAGCGTGCCGTCTGGTCCGCGTTGGGATCATCCGGATTGGGCGAGGTCTCGATCGACCGGCGGAGCGTCTGGAGCCTCGCGAACTGTCCCTCGGTCATCGATCCCAGGAAAAGTGCGTCGATGCGTTCAATCACGTCCTTGGCGAAGGGCTTGTCCGTCACGGCGGAAAGCCCGTCGAGCCACCCCTCGGCATCGCTCGGACCGGTCGAAGCCTCCGCGTCCGCGAGACGCCCAAGCCGCACGAACGAGCCGACGCGGAGGCGGGCGACTTCGGCTTCATCAAGCCGTGGCTTGACCGAGGGGATCTGGCTGACGTCGGCAAGGACGTCGAGCGCGGCGATCGCTTCGGCCGGCTTGCCAAGCTGGACGCGGACGCGGGCGAGACGAACGAGGCCGTCGGCGATGGCGCGGGCTCGCGCTTCATCCACCCGTTCGGAACTGACGCGCTCGCGTCGAGCAAGCGTGCTGAGCACGGCTTCCTTCAGGTCGGGCTCACCGACGATCGATTCGATCGCGATCAGCACTTCAGGCGCGGGGAGAACGTCCGAGACGGCGACCAGCGAGACGCGCCGAAGTTCGGGCCTGCCGACGGTCACACGCTCGATCGCAACAAAGCCCTCGGCGGTCTGCCGATGGAGCTGCACGCCGCGGACCGCGACCTCCACAAGCCGCGAATCCGCACGCGCTGCCGCCAGCAACGCATCCAGATGGGCCGCGTACACCACCACCGTCTCCGCCGCCGCGAGACGGATCGCCGGGTCCGTCGAAGTCAGCAGCCCCGCGATCCGCTCGATATCCGTGGCGTCCCCGAGAAGACCCGTCAGGAAACACCCGCCGGGAGCAAGCTCGCCCGCAGGGATCCCGCGCACCGAGGTCATCACCCGCGCACGGTCCGTCACCGAGTTCATGATGCCTCGACGTGTCAGATGCCACGCCAGATCGACCGCCGCGTCTCGGCACGCTCGCGAGATATCCGTCGGCGTCGCGCCCTCCGGCCCCCGGTCGGGACTCTCAAGCCACGCGATCGCCTGATCGACCGCCGTCTGCCCGCTCGCCCGGATCGCCAGCCGAAGCAGCGGGATCGCCGCTTTCGGCGATGTCTCACGAGCCAGCGCGCCCGCCGCCACTTCCGACGCGCCCGCGGGCGAAAGCTGAAGCACCAGGCCCGCCGCCGTCGCCCGCACGCCCTCGTCCGTGTCCGCCAGCAGGCGAAGCGAGCTCGTGGCGACCTCCGGGCCAAGCGGGTTGGCCGAGGCGAGTTCGCGAAGCGCCAGATCGATCCCCAGAAGCCGAACTTCCACCAGCGGGTCCGACAGAAGCGTCGAAAGAAGCTTGGAGCGCTCCGTCGCCGGCGTCGTCACGTGGATCTGCTTGAGGGTGTCGAGCAAACGCGACGAGGCGCGGCGCTCGATGTCCGCGAGCCGCGCCGCCCGCTGCGCCTGCCACTCCGCGATCGCCCGAAACCAGCGTTCATCTGACCAGCCCGCCGTCTCCTGCAACAGCGTCCGCCACGCCGGGATCTCCGCCGGGAGGTCGTCGCGCCCGGTGAGATCGACGAGCCCGCCCAGCACGGCTTGGCGCCCGGCCGAGCCACGCATGCGATCCACCATCGAGATCAGAGCCTCGGCGGCCGGCCGCGTGCGCGCACCCGCCAACGCCCGGGCCATCGCGTCCGCCGAAGCTTCGTCCCAGGTTTCGCTCGCGCGCACCACCGAGTCCACGGCCCATCCGGGAACGGGCCGCCCTTGCGCCATGCGTCCCAGGAGCTCACGCGTCACCAGCGACCCGTAGCCGATCTTGAGGGCCGCTTCGATCTCCGCCTGCTGCTCTGGGCTTGCGCCCTCGAAGAGCAGGGCATCGATCTGCTCGCGCGCACGGGCGCGTTCTTCGGCGGTCGGCTCGGGCGAGGCGGCCTGAGCGATGGTCGCCTGTTGTGCGGGCTGGGCCGCGGGCTGAATCAGGTCCGCGCGGACCGGCCAAAGCACAGCTCCGGCTCCGGCGATCGCCGCAAGCCCGATCATCCGTCCGCGATGGCGCGTCCGACCCTTCACGCCTGACCCTCCCGCCTGCCGTCCTTAGCCGTTCTGCTTGGCCTGGTCCCGCAAGCTCAGCAGCCTGCTCGCTTCTTCCACGTCCTTGTCGCCGCGGCCCGATAGGTTCACGACGAGGTTCTGGTCCTTGGTCATGGTCGAAGCCAGGCGCACCGCTTCGGCGATCGCGTGCGATGTTTCGAGCGCCGGGATGATCCCTTCCGTGCGTGCAAGCAGCAGGAACGCGTCGAGCGCCTGCGTGTCGGTGACCGCCGTGTACCGCACGCGGCCCGAGTCCTTCCACGAAGCGTGCTCGGGGCCCACGCCCGGATAGTCCAGGCCCGCGGAACAGGAGTGGACGTCCGCCGTCTGGCCGAACTCATCCTGAAGCACATAGCTCAGCGAGCCGTGGAGCACGCCCGGCTCGCCCTTGGACAGGCTCGCGGCGTGCTGGCCGGGCTGCGACGAGCGGCCGCCGGCTTCGACGCCGACGAGCTGGACCTTCTTGTCATCGATGAAGGGGAAGAAGATGCCGGCCGCGTTGGACCCGCCGCCGACGCAGGCGACGACGACGTCGGGCATCTTGGCGAACTGCCGCAAGCACTGGGCTTTGGTCTCAAGCCCGATGATGGACTGGAAGTCGCGGACGATCATCGGGAAGGGGTGGGGGCCTACGACGGACCCGATGATGTAGTGTGTGTTCTCGACCGAGCCCATCCAGTCGCGCATGGCTTCGTTGGTGGCGTCCTTGAGCGTGCGGCTGCCGGAGTCGACCTCGATCACGCGTGCTCCGAGCATCTTCATCCGCGTGACGTTAAGCTTCTGACGCCGGACGTCCTCGCTGCCCATGTAGACGTCGCACTCGAGGCCGAAGTGGGCCGCGGCGGTGGCGGACGCGACGCCGTGCTGCCCCGCGCCGGTCTCGGCGATGATCCGCTTCTTGCCCATCTTGCGGCAGAGCATCGCCTGGCCCATCGTGTTGTTGATCTTGTGGGCGCCCGTGTGCGCAAGGTCCTCGCGCTTGAGCCAGATCGTGCACCCTTCGGCCCCGGTGTTGTTCCGGCGGGCGAGGTCGCGGGCGTGGGCCGAAAGCCGCCGGGCCGCGTAAAGCTGCGTCGGCCGGCCGACGAACGTGCCCAGCAGGTTCTTGAGCTCATCCCAGAACTTCGGATCGTTCTGCACCTCGGCGTAGACCTCGCTGAGCTGCCCGAGGGCCGCGACGAGCGTTTCGGGGACGTACGCCCCGCCGAATTTGCCGAACCGGCCGAACTCGTCCGGCGCTTCCGAAAGCTTGGGCGGAAGCGGAGCGGGCGGGGGCATGGAGTTGATGTCGGTGACAGCCGGCATGTGGTGGTCCCTTCCGGTGATGGCGGCGCCGCCCTCTCAGGCACACCCATCCCGCGCGGGGCCGCATCTCTTGATTGTTGGGCCCTTCCGGGGCGTAGTCCCGCCCGCTACCAACATTTGTGGCCGCTGGATCAGGACCCGGCGGGGGCGGGAACGCTTTCGGTCTGGGCATCCCCGGTCTGCACGCCCAGGTAGATCGCGCCGTCGATCCGGTCCTGACGCACGGCGACCTTGCGGTCGCGGACCAGCATCAGCAGCGCGAGGAACAAGCCGACCATCTGGCTCCGCGTGCGGCCCTTGAAGACCTGCGCGAATTCAACCTCGCGCGTCGGGGAGGCCGAGGCGTCCGGAGCCTGCAGGACGGTCATGATGTCCGTCGCGTGGGCTTCGATGGGGGTGTCGTCGTAGGTGACCTGGTGGTCGCCGATGCGGTCGAAGTTGACCGTCTCCATCACCTTGCGGAACGCCTCGGTGAGGTCGACGAGTTCGAGGTCCTCGAGTTCCAGAGCGGCCTGGCTGTCGGCGAGCGCCCGCTTGATCGCCGCGACGGCGGGGTCCTTGTCGTTGGGGAGGACGGCCGAGCTTGGGAACCGCGACTGCCAGTCGGCGAGGCGACCCTCGAGAGCGGCGGCGGCGTCGCGGTAGGCTTTGTACGCGAGGAGCTGGCGGACGAGCTCGGCCCGGGGGTCTTCCTTCTTGGCTTTGGCGTGCCCGTCGTCTTCGGCGGTGGGGGAGGGCTGCTGCTGGAAGGCGACCATGCGGCTCTTGATCTCGGTGAGCGTGGCGGCCATGAGCAGGAACTCGCCCGCGACGTCGATATCCACCTTATCGATCTGGCCGAGGAACTGCATGTACTGCCCGGCGATCATCGCGACGGGGACGTCCTCGACCTCCAGCTCGTTCTTCCGGATCAGGAAGAGCAGCAGGTCGAGCGGCCCCTCAAAGGCGTCGAGCCGGACTTTGTAATCCTCAGTGAGCACGGGCAAGCCTAGGCATCGGGCATCGGGCATCAGGAAGCGAACAGGCCCGGGGTCCACGCTGGACCCCGGGCCTTTGTCTTTCTGGTGCCTGATGCCCGATGCCTGATGCCTTCTCACGCCGCCAGCGAAAGCCCGCTGACCGTCACGCCTTCGCCCACACCGAACTGGACGGTGACGGCGTCGGAGGGCTCGCCGGTGAGCGTGCCGCGCTGTCCCTGGATGATGTACTGGGCCCCCGACGCTGCGGCGGATGTCGGGATGGTCTCGTCGGTGAAGGACATGCGGCGCGTCTCCGCCGTCGAGCCCGGGGCCCCGCCGAGCGTCGTGAACGCGGCCTGCCCGGGGAGTTTGCGCAGCACGCTGAAGAAGCCGCCGGTGCTGGCGGTGGCGTTGTCCGCGTCCCACGCGAGCGTGATCGCGCCCGTCGGGAGCAGCGTGATTCCAATGTTGGTCGGCTTGCCCGGCGCGCTCGCGGGCACGGGCGTGGCCGGGGGCGGGATCTGCGCGAGCGAGTAGACCGCGTCGGGGTTGGCCGTCAGTTCCGCGAAGGACTTGATGACCCGGATCAGGTCCGCCGCGTTGCCGACGGCGAGCCGCAGCGCCGCGTCCTGCGCCGTGACTGCGGCTTTATAAGCCTGCTTGGCGTTCTGCGCCGCGTCGAACGCGGAGCGGGCCGCCGTCGTGAAATTCTTGAACGCCAGCGTCTGCGCGGCGGTCAGGCCGATCGCCACCGCGTTGGTGGTCCAGATCGGCCAGTGCGACTCGCAGAATTGGACTTGTTCGACCTTCTTGTCCGGAATGATGCTCATGCCGCCACCTTTCTGTGCCCGCGCGGGGCACGAACACCCCGCCACACGCGAACACCGCGTGAGGCAAAGCGACCCAAGCCATCGCCCCCATCCCCCCCAGGACGTGAATTCCAAGGGGGGTCTTGGATTGGGGGTGCGGGGGTCCGAACCGGGTCTTTGAGAGTTCAAACGAGTCCGAGAACGGCCGTCCCCCCTCCAAAGGCCCGTTCAAACGTCGCATAACCGCCGCGGCGCGACAAATCCTCCCGAGGATTTGTCAAATCCTGCCGGCCACATGGAACATCCCGGGGACGAACTCCCACTCCGTCCAGACCAAATCACATTTCGTCCCGACGACTTTGCTTTTCGTCCGGGCCAACTCCCACCCCGTCCCGACGATGTTGCATTTCGTCTCGACCATTTCCTACATCATCACAACCATGGTGCACTTCCCCCCGCCCCCCGCCGCCCCCCCCGCCGGAGCCCTACCCCGACCGGACTCCAAGAAGGTCCTTGGACGCTTGCCGCTGACCGGGTATGCTCCTTTCTTCTCGGAGGTCCCCTCATGCGCGTCTCAATGGCTTTGGTCGGTGTGCTTCTGGGTTCTCTCTGCCATGCCGGGCCCTGCCACGCCCAGTGGACCGTCACCAGCCTTCACCCGGCCGGTCCGACAGACTCGCAGTCATTCAGCACAACAGGGACCCAGCAGGTGGGGGCTGCCTTCTTTGGCAGAGAGGCCCACGCGAGCCTGTGGAGCGGTACAGCGGCCTCGTGGGTCGATCTTCACCCCGGCGGTGCCCAGTCCTATGCGTGGGGTGCATCCGGTGCGCAGCAGGTGGGCTGGGCCACCGTCGAAGGCTGGCCCCACGCCAGTCTTTGGAGCGGCACGGCGGCCTCGTGGGTCGATCTCAACCCGACAGGATCGACACAATCCCAAGCCGTTGGCACATCCGGCGTTCAGCAGGTCGGCGGGGCCGAGGTCGGTGGCGTGCAACGCGCCAGCCTTTGGAGCGGCACGGCGGCCTCATGGGTTGATCTTCATCCGACCTCTGCAACGAGTTCGTTCGCGTATGGCATATTCGGCACGCATCAAGTGGGCTTTGCGATCGTCGGTGGCGTGCAACGCGCGAGCTTGTGGAACGGCTCTTCCGCATCTTGGGTCGATCTCAGCCCCTCGGGTTCGACGTCTTCTTGGGCTTACTGCGCGACCGCAACGCAGCAGGTGGGTACCGCCTCCGGCTTCGCAAGCCTTTGGAGCGGTTCCGCTGCCTCCTGGGTAAACCTCAATCCTCTCGGTGCGACGGCTTCGGGTGCCTATGGGATACACGGCACGCAGCAAGTCGGATATGCCACAGTTGGCGGAGTAAACCGCGCGAGCCTGTGGACCGGCACCGCCGCGTCCTGGGAAGATCTTTCGGCCGTGTTGCCGGGTGCATGGGGCAACAGCTACGCATTCAGCATCTGGAGCGATACCCAGTACACCTACGTTGCCGGTTATGGCGTGAACCACGCGACCGGGCGGGATGAAGCTCTGCTGTGGACCCGTTCGAATTGTCCCGATCCAAGGTTCGCCGATCAGCCTTTGTCTACATCAGTCTGCTCCGCCGGCGCGGTGAGTTTCAGCGTGACGGCGACGGGCACCGGGCCTTTCACCTACCGGTGGCAGCGAGAAGCCGCTCCCGGCGAGTTCGTCAACCTCGCCAACGGTCGAACGGCGTGGGACGGGTGCGGTGGGGGCGGCATTGTCTTCGGCAGCACCACCCGGTCGCTCGTCATCGCCGCAGACACGGCGGGCGGACGCTCCCTCTGTGCCGGGCACGCCGTCCGCTACCGCTGCATCGTCACCAACGCCTGCGGGAGCGTGCCGAGCCAGCCCGCCACGCTCACCATCTGCGCCGCCGACTTCAACTGCGACGGCTTCCTCGACTTCTTCGACTACGACACCTTCGTCGAGTGCTTCGAGACCGAGGCCTGCGGCGGCGGCACGGCTGATTTCAACGGCGACGGCTTTGTCGACTTCTTCGACTACGACGACTTCGTGCTGGCCTTCGAGACCGGGTGCTGAGCCTTCTGATCGGCGGGCGGGATTCACCCCCATCCCCAACCTTGCGGGCACCCTTTGCGACGCTGGATCGTCAAGTTTCCCTTGTGCCTCGGGTGCCCGTTTGGTAGAATGGCGCGATGCAAGAGCCATCCAAAGTCCGCAGTTCACACGCCGCTTCCCCACAGGAGGTCTTCATGTCCGAGCGAACCAAGCACCGTACCAACTCCTTGCTGCCACGTCTTCTGCCGCGTCTCTTGATGTGTACCACCGCCTTGCTTGCATCAGCATCCGTCGCCATCGCACAAGTTCAGGATTGGTCCAATCTGGGCGGCAACGGCCGCTGCAACGGCCTGGTCGATGTCGTCGGCCCCGACGGCATCGGCGACTCCGACCTGCTCTGGCAGGGGGGTGGTTTCAGTTGGATCGCGTGGAATCCCGTCGTCGAGGGGCGGCGGGTCTTCATGGTGCGGCAGACCGACTTCCCGCAGAGCGACCCGGTTCCGATCGATGACTCCACCATCCACGCGCTCGACCTCGACACCGGGGCGACCCTCTGGACCGCCGACCTGCCTTTCGAGACCGGTGATTGGACGACCTGGATCGCCGGCGTCAAGAACGGTCGCGTGTACGCCAGCCGGTCGGGCAACGGCGGGAGCGTCGCTGCGCCGCTCTATTGCCTCGACGCCGCGACCGGTGCGATCCTGTGGCACACCGCCGGCGGCGCAAGCCCGCTCCCGCCCCGCTATGAGATCAACGCCGGCCCCTACACCGCCGCCGTGTTCGCGCCGGACGGCGACATCATCTTCGGGTCCCTGCGCTGGATCGAGCGATTCGACGCGGAGACCGGCAACCTGGTCTGGCGCACGGCTCGTCTTGAACAGGTCGGCAACACCACCGGCGTCGTCATCGAGGGCAACGCGGTGTACACCGTCGACCTCATCAACGGGGCTGGCAACCGGATCGCTTTCCGCAAGTTCAACGCCGACACCGGCGCGTTTCTCTATCGCGGGCCGCTCTTGACCGGTGGCCTGTTGCACAACGGCCCGTTCATCGGCACCGACGGCCGCCTCTACCTCAATTACTCGCAGAACTTCGACGTCAACTCCGACTTTCTGTACTCCTTCACCGACACCGGCAGCGCGATCGTGCAGAACTGGCGGGTCTCCTCCGGCGGCGGCGGCGAGTTCTCTCGCTGGGGGGTCGGGCCCGACGGCTCGATCTACTCCATGACCTGGACCGGCACGCAGGACTTCGAAGCTCAGGGCCAGTTGCAGCGCCTCGACCCCGCGACGGGCGCGGTCCTCAGTACCTCCGACACCATCACGGCCGACTACATGCAGATCCACATGGCTGTTGACTCCCGCGGCGTGCTTTACGTCTCCAACGGCAACGCCGGCGGCCTGGGTGGCGGCAAGCTCTATTCCTTCAACCCCGACCTCACCGAGCGATGGTCCACTCCCATCGATGGCAACCTCAATCAGGGCGGCCCCGTCCTTGCCACGGATGGCACGCTCATCATCGCCAGCACCGGCACCGACGTTCGAGCCTATCGCACCGAGGCGAGCTGCGCCGCTGACTTCAATAGCGACGGGTTCATCGATTTCTTCGACTACGACGACTACGTGAACTGCTTCGAGACCGGCACCTGTCCGCCGGGAAAGACGGCCGACTCCAACGGCGATGGCTTCGTCGACTTCTTCGACTACGACGACTTCGTCGGGGCCTTCGAGAGCGGGTGCTGAGCGCCCCGGCCCACGCGGGCTTTCGGCCCTTCGTACGCTTGCTGGCGGTGAATGAAGTGGTGGTGGGCTGCCGCCACAACCCTGAGGAGCTTTCGATGCCACGAATCCGTTTGTTCGTCGTTGGAGCTCTGCTCGGGACGTTCGTGGGAGCGGCCTCCGCCCGCGCCGACGATCCGCTCACCGCCGACTTCGATCTTTCCGCCGAGGGCTGGACGGTCGAGACGCGGACGAACCCCACCGGGGCTTTCACGGTCGTCGGGACCTTCGCCCCGGACTTCGTCGCTTCGGGCGGGGACCTCGGCGGGCATCTCCGCGAGGTCGATGCCGGACTCGAACTGGTCGTTTTTCGCGGCTCCCTCGGCGTGGTACGGGAACCGGGGCGCGTTTCTGGGGACGCGGCTTTCGTACTCGATCCGGACGAATCTGAACGAGTACCCGGACGGAAGGCTTGTGGTGCTTTTCGGAGGCGGGCTTCGGATCTCGTGCGCGACCGAGCTTCCGCCGGTGGGCGTATGGACGCGGCGGACGATCCTGCTGGATGAAGGGCCGTGGCGGGTTGGCACATCGGGCTCGGGCGCGGTCGCGACGCGAGCCCAGATCCAGACGGTGCTCGGCTCGCTCACCCGCGTCTTGATCGGTCTTGAGTACGGGTCGGAGCTTGGTGAAGAGCGGGTCGACCTCGACCGCGTCGTCTTCGGCGAGCCCGTGCCCTGCCCGGCCGATTTCAACGGCGACGGATTCATCGACTTCTTCGACTACGACGATTTTGTCCGCTGCTTTGAGACCGGGGAGTGCCCGCCGGGCCGGACGGCGGACTTCAACGGCGACGATTTCTTCGATTACGACGCGTTCGTCGAGGGGTTTGAACGCGGCTGCTGAAGGCCCGCTTCGTTCGCGCCGGCCGGAATCCAAGGGATCAAGCCTCCTCGGCTACCATCACGCGATGCCCGCCGATTCCCATCTCGAAGCCGAATTCGCCCGCGCCGTGCTCCGCACTCAGGCTGACGCTCTGTCCGCCCTCGGTCGCACGCTCCCCGGCGGATTCCTCAAAGCCGTCGACCTGATCGTGCACTGCGCTGACTCCGGCGGCACCGTGCTCGTCTCCGGCCTGGGCAAATCCGGCCTCGTGGGGGCCAAGATCTCCGCCACGCTCTCAAGCCTGGGCATCCCCTCGCACCCTGTGCATCCGACCGAAGCCGTGCACGGCGACCTGGGCCGCTTCCGCCCGACCGACACCGTCATCTGCATCTCCAACTCCGGCGAGACCGACGAGGTCGTTGCTCTCGCGGGCATCCTCCGGCAGGACGGCATCCCCATCATCTCGATCACCAAAGGCGATATCGGGAGTGACATCGCGAGTGAGCACGGCAAGCCGTCAAGCCTTGAGCGCGTCGCGACCGTCGCGCTGCGGTTCGGCAACGTCGAGGAAGCCGGCGGCGAGTTCGGCGTCGGGGCTCCGACGACCTCGACGACGGCGACGCTCGCGCTGGGTGATGCGCTCGCCATGACGGCGGCCCGCCGGCGCGGCTTTACGAGCGCGGACTTTGCCCGCAGGCACCCCGGCGGCTCTCTCGGCGGCCTGCTCCGCCCGGTCCGTGAGCTGCTCAGATTTGTGGTGGGAAAGAACCTCCCGATCGTGCCCGACCACCTCTCGGTCGACGCGGCGCTGCGGCAAGCCGCCGCGGTCCTCCGTCGCCCGGGCGCACTGCTCCTGGTCGACCGCGACGGCAAGCTGAGCGGCATCCTGACCGACGGGGACCTCCGCCGCATCATTCTCCGCGATCGTGGCGAACTCGATCGGCCGGCCAAGGACCTCATGACTCGCTCGCCCCGCACGCTCGCCGAGGATTCGCTCGTCCGCGACGCGGTGAACATGGTCCGCGAGCACCGTCAGGACGAGATCCCCGTGGTCGACGCTCAGGGCAAACCCGTCGGCATCCTCGACGTCCAGGACCTGATCGCGATGCGGCTGGTCCAGGAGTGACGTGCCATAAGTGGGTGGGTGGTGGGCGGGAGCGGGCCGGGATGGGGGCCGTTTGGCGCTCCTCCGCCCGCATGTCTGAGCGGGGCCGCGTGAATCTGGTCGCTCTTTCAGAACTTACAGGTATACTGCCGACCAAGCCAAGATGGCTCGAAAGGCGGCACCCGTGGGCAATTTCACTGCGCGTCGTTACCTTGCGGAGATGGCGGCAGCGTTCCTCATCGCCGGTCCGACGTACGCCCAGTGTGACCCGCCGGTGATCGTCAGGCAGCCGGCGTCGATGACACGCTGCGAGGCTTCGCTGGTCGGCGTGAACGTCGTCGCGGCCGGAGCGACTTCGTACTTGTGGCGCAAGGACGGCTTGCCGCTCGCGGGCGCGAGCTCGTCGTCGCTGATCATTCGGTATGCGACGGTCGAGGACGCGGGCAGTTATGACTGTGTTGTGACGAACGACTGCGGCAGTGTCACGACCCAAGCCGCGACGATCGCGATCGATGAACGAGTCGTGATTCTCCGTCAGCCGTCGAGCACGATCGGGTGTGTCGGCGATGAGATGCGCTACGCGGTGGAAGCCGCGGGTGCCGGTCCGCTCACCTTCCAGTGGCAGAGGTTCACGGGCGCACCGTCCAATGGCGGTTTCGAGAATGTCCCGCAGACGTATCCCTACTCCGGCGGGAGCACGCCGACGCTTGTCGTCGCCGGCCAACCCTCCAGTTCCGATGTGAACGATGAGCTGTTTCGGTGCCGCGTAAGCGGGCGTTGCAACCAAGTGTTGTCCGATGTGGTCACGCAGACGCTCCGCGGCGAGCGATGGGTGCCGCGTGCGTTCGAAGTTCCTGCTTTCGAGCCGGGCGCGAGCATCTTCACGATCTGCGTCACCGCCGACGATGACGTCGTGGTGGGCGGGGCCATCCCGACCGTCGCCGGCGTTCCAGCGTCGAACATCGCGAGGTGGAGTCGTGCCGAGCAGGCGTGGCTGCCGATGGGAGACGGATTCAACGGGTATGTGCAAGATGTCGCCCCGTTGTCCAATGGCGACGTCCTCGCGGGTGGGAGCTTCACGATGTCGGGCGACACGCCTTTGGCTCGCATCGCGAGATGGAGCGTCGCCGAGCGGCGGTGGTTGCCTCTGGGAAGCGGCATGAGCGGGGGGGTCAGCGCAGTCGTTGAGCTTCCTAGCGGCGACATCGTCGCGAGCGGCGGTTTCACGACCGCCGGGGGCGTTCCCGTTCAGCAGGTCGCGCGATGGAACGGTTCCGAGTGGTTCCCGATGGGAAACATGTGGACCGGCGCCCGGAGTCTGAAGGTGCTTCGTGACGGCACGCTCTACGCCAGCGCCCATCTCACGCTTTCAAGGTGGGATGGCACTCGGTGGAACCCGATCCCCTACGGCATACAGGGAGGGGTGGAAGAGCTGGCCGAGCTGCCCGGGGGTGAACTGGTCGCCACGGGCAACTTCTGGGAGATCGGCGGGACCCTCGCGAACAACATCGCGATGAGGACGCTGGAGGGAACGTGGGTTCCGCTCGGTCAGGGCCTCAGCGAAGAGGGTCGATGTTTGTGCGTGACCCCCGCCGGCGAGCTCATCGTGGGCGGAGGCTTCCTTCAAGCCGGGGGTCGCAGCGCGATGCGAATCGCGCGTTGGAGCGGCGGCGAGTGGTCCGCGCTGGGCGAGGGAATGAGCAACTACGTTCTCGATCTAGCGATTGATCCGCGGGGCGACGTTCTCGCGGCCGGGTCGTTCCAGACGGTGGGCGGAACGACATCGCCCGCGATCGCGAGATACACGCAAGGTCTCCCGGACATCCTGAGTCATCCGGTGCCCGTGCTTTCCTGCGGTCGAAGAACTGCGGAGTTCCGCGTTCAAGTTTCGGGCACCGGGCCGTTTGAGTTTCAGTGGCGGAAGGACGGGGTGGCGCTCGATCCATCGGTCATCCCCTCCGCCGATCGCGAGGTGCTGACGCTTACCGGCGTCGACGGCGACGATCGCGGTTCGTACGACTGTGTCGTGGCTTTCCTGGGCGATTGCGGTCCGATCGTCACCGAGCCCGCGACCCTGGACGTCTGCCCGTTGGACGTTACCTGTGACGGTTTCGTCGACTTCTTTGATTTTACCGCATTCGTGACGTGCTTTGAAGGGCAGCAGTGCGAGCCGGGTACAACGGCGGATTTCAACGCGGACGGATTCACCGATCTCTTCGATTTCCTTGCGTTCACCGAGGAATTCGAAGTCGGCTGCTGACCACGGGCGCACACGCCCCCGGATACCCCGCCTGTGGCGTTTCCCGAGGGATTTCTTGACACGCCGCCGGCCTTCGATTAGTCTGGAGGCGACAGCGGGGCGTTTGTGAGCTTCGCGCACGGAGGTTCTTTCATGCTCGTCGATTCACACGTCCGGTCCGGAATCGCGTTCGGCTGTCTGCTCGCTTCCTCCGCCTTCGCCCAGCCCTGCGAGCCCGGGTTCGCCTCGGGTGAGCCCGGCGAGTCCGGCATCTTCGATTCCTTCAGCGCGTACGTGCAGCCCATGACCGAGTATCAGGGCAAGCTCATCATCGGTGGAGCGTTCAGCGCCGCCGGCCCGCTCGCGACCAAGTGCGTCGCGGCGTTCGACCGCGCGAGCGGCCAGTGGTCCAGGCTCGGCCGCGGCGTGGACACCGGGAACACCAACGGCTACGCGGCGGCCCTCGCCACGTACACGATCGACGGCGTCGAGCACCTTGTGATGGGCGGCGGCTACTTCGGCGTGCGCAACGCGAACAACCAGCTCGTCGCCAACACCACCGGCATCGCCGCGTGGAACGGCACGGCGTGGCGTTCGATCGCAAACAGCGCCAATGACACCGCCCGGAGCGTCTGGTCGCTCCTCAACTGGGAGATCACTCCCGGCCGGCGCGTGCTTCTGGTCGGCGGCGGCGGCCGTATCGGCGATTCGGCCGCGAACGGGATCGCGTACTTCGACGGCGAGACGTGGTCGAACATCGGCGGCCCGAGCAACACCGGCATCGACGGCACCTTCTCGCCCACGGTATTCTGCAGCGCGATCTACAACGGCCAGCTTTACATCGGCGGGCGATTCGCAAGCGTCAACGGTGTCTCCGCGCCGAACATCGCCCGCTGGAACGGCACCGTCTGGCAGCGCCCGGGCGTCCTGGGCAACGGCGGAGCGGTGTCGGACGTCTCTTCGCTCCGCGTCTTTGACAACGGGAGCGGCGCCCGCCTCTACGCCGGCGGGTACGACATCCGTCCCGGCGGGATCGCGTCGACGGTCGCTTCGTTCAACGGCACGACGTGGTCGCGCGTCGGGCAGAATCTCGGCGGCCGCGGGACGAGCCTCGCGGTCTTTGACGACGGCGGCGGCGCGAAGCTCTACATGGGCATGACCGCCGATGCCCAGCAGCAATACTTCTACCGGCTGGAGGGCAACGTCTGGACGGCAGTGGATGGCGGCGTGTCGGTGCCGCTGACGCCCAATTTCCCAAGCGTCTTCGGGCTTTACGCTTCCGGCGACACGCTGTACGTCGGCGGCAACTTCCAGGTCGCGGGTTCTCAGGGTGTCGCGGCGTACGGCATCGCGGCCTACCGCGGCTGCTCCGAGCCCGACTGCCCGGCGGACTTCAACGGCGATGCGTTCCTGGATTTCTTCGACTACGCGGATTACGTGACGTGCTTTGAGGTCGGGACGTGCCCCGCGGGCCGGACGGCGGACTTCAACGGCGACGCCTTCGTCGACTTCTTCGACTACGCGGACTTTGTGCAGGCTTTCGAGACCGGCTGCTGATCGGCGTCAAGACGCGCCAAAGAGAGGATCGACATGCATCCCACGACGGTCCCCGGCATCGCGGCAGTTCTCACGGTCGCTGCGATGTGCCCCGCTCTCGCGCGTGCTCAGCTCTGCGGCCGGATTGAATCAATCGATGGTCCGGCGGGCGCCGCCACCTACGGATTCGCGGTCTCCGCCGATGGAACCCTCGCCGCTGGAGCGATCGACAAAGGGGCCGAGGAAACGATGTTTCGCTGGTCCGCGTCACGCGGGCTCGAGGATCTCGGCTGCATCCCCGGTTACCGCTGCGGGGCGCAGTTCATCTCTCGCGATAACTCCGTGCTCGTCGGGTACGCGAAGATCCGCCCGACGGTGGACAGGGTCTTCCGGTGGACGGATTCGAGCGGCTTTCAGGATATCGGTAGTTTCGGAGCTTCGCCGACGCGAGCCTCCGCGATCTCCGCCGACGGCTCCGTGATCGTCGGATACTCCGAGAACCTGTCCAATCAGTACCGAGCGTTCCGCTGGACGCAAGCCACCGGAATCGTCGATCTTGGCACCTTCGGCGGTGGACGTGCGGTCGCGGAAGATGTCTCGGAGGACGGCAACGTCGTCGTCGGAAGAGCCCTCAACGCATCCGATCGGTTCCGCGCGTTCCGATGGACGCCCGCCGACGGACTGCAGAATCTCGGCACCCTCGGCGGAGCGGAGAGCGAAGCCCACGCGGTTTCCGCGGACGGGAGCGTCATCGTCGGATGGTCGACCGATGCCAGCGGCAGAGTTTGGCCGTTCCGTTGGACCGCGCAGACGGGCATGCAAAGCATCGGCTCCCTCATCAGCAGCGGGCCCATCGCTTACGAGGTCTCGGCCGATGGAAGCACCATCGTCGCCGTCGGACTGAACGACTCCGCCCGTTACGAGACATTCCGTTGGAGCGAGCAGGACGGGATGATCGGCTTGGGTGTCGGCGGGAACTTCGTCTACGACTACGGCGTCTCGGACGACGGCAGCACCATTGTCGGCCGTTACTTCAGCTTTCCTGACAACAAGGATCGCGCCTACCGCTGGTCGTCCGCGTCGAGCACGCGGGGGATCGGGCCGACGACCGGGCTTTCGGCGATAGCCTCCGTGACCTCGGCGGACGGCCGGGCCGCTGTGGGCTCCTATCGGGACGCCGAGCGCCGCTGGCACGCGTTCCGCTGGGGTCCTTGCCCGGCCGACTTCGTCGAGGACTGCTTCATCGACTTCTTCGACTACGCGGCGTTCGTCGCGTGCTACGAAGCCGGCGAGTGCCCGGTGAGCCGTTCGGCCGACGTCAACGCCGACGGGTTCGTCGACCTCTTCGACTACGCGGACTTTGTGCAGGCTTTCGAGTCCGGCTGCTGATCGGCGGTACGATTCTCTGGCGTGTGCTGCATCCCGCGGCCTTGGGGCCGCGTAGGTGTTCCTATCTTCCCGGGGCGACTTCTCGAAGGGGTCTCAAAATGGCGTCCAATCCTCGTGCGATCCAGCTTCTGATTCTCGATGTCGATGGCGTGCTCACCGACGGCTCGATCTGGGTCGGCCAGGACGGGTACGAGATGAAGCGGTTCCACGTCCGCGACGGCCTGGGCATCAAGATCTGGATGAAGCTTGGCTACCAGCTCGCGATCATTTCCGGCCGCCAGAGCATGACCACCCAGCGCCGCATGGATGAGCTCGGCGTCACGATGGTCTACCAGGGCGTCAAGGACAAGCAGCAGTGCCTGAGCGAGATTCTCGACCGCACCGGCCTCACGCTCGCGCAGGTCGCGTACATGGGCGATGACTGGCCTGACGCTTCGGTCATGAAGCGGGTCGGCTACGCGATCACAGTCAACGACGCCGACCAGGGGATCAAGCGGCTCTCGGCGTTCATCACGCACAAGGACGGCGGCTGCGGCGCAGTCCGCGAAGCCATCGACCACCTCCTGACCGGCAAGGGCAAGACCGACGACGACCGAGCCAGCGTCGGCACCGACGGCAGCGAACTCCCCCGGGTCCAAACCGCCCGAGGCGAACGCACCCGCGGCGATGAGATCTTCCCCGGAAGCTGACCCCCACACCCCCCGCTCCCTCCACACACACGAGCCCGCAGCGCCAGCAAGGGTTGTGCTTCCGAAGGCACAACGCCCCGCTGCCCATCCATCACTTTCCGAAGTGGAGGGTTCGGCGGCACGCGAGATCCCCGCGCACGCTCGGTTCGACTCGTAGCTCGCAGGCCACCGAGATAGCGGCACGAGTGGTGTTGATCGGCGGATCAGCCACTATTCTTCGAAGTAATCGCTATCAATCTCGCTGATGACGAGCTTGCGCACCGGAGAGACGCCGATCCCATGCTCGATCATGAGTTCGGCCAGTCGCTGTCCGTCGATTAGGATGATGCGCTTGTCGCTCATCTTGGCAAAGTCACGGGCAGCGATCGTGAACTTTGATGTGGTGACGAAAACGCCCTTAGACGCGCGATGAACCCCGAGAGCGCCGGCAAAGCTACGGACGGGGTCTTCGCCAACCGAGTCGGCCCATCGCTTGGCCTGAACGTAGACAATGTCGAGACCGAGTCTGTCCTGATTGATCGTGCCGTCGATGCCGCCGTCGCCGGTGCGGCCCGTCACCGTCCCCGCGCCCTCCCGTTCGCCGCCATAACCCATCGCCATAAGCAGGTCCACCACGACCTGTTCGAAGAACTTCGGCGATCCGGATCTGACGCGATCGAGCAGTTCCGCGGCAAGAGCGGACTGAAGCTTCTTGAAAGCGGAGTCCAGCTGCTCGTCTGGCGACTGGACCACAGCGGATTCAGAAACACTGGTCGGACTCGAAGCCGCCGGGTCAGAGGCACCCCTCTCCAAGAATTCGCGAAATCCCTCGAACTGCATCAAGAACGTGTTGTTGATCTCGGGCGGATTCTGACCAAGGACCTGCACCCCGAGCGACGTAAGCTTGTAGACGCCCTTGCGGGGACGCACAACGAGGCCCGCACGGTTCAGGTAGATTGCGGCCCAGCTCAGCCGGTTGTACCACATCTCCTGCCCGCTCGGGATGGTGAGCCCTTTCTGTTCCTCTGAAAGACCCATCGCTCCTGCGGTTCGCTCGGCGACTTGGCTGAGTCGTCTCTCGATGCCATCGGCGAGCGATCGCAGCACGGGAAGCATGAATTGCTGGTAGGGCGGCACGACTACAGGCATTGGAAACTCCTCAAGTTCCGAGTTTATCCAAGGCCCCATGCCGTGGCGGGAACTCCCAACGCGTTGACGCCGAACACTTCGGTCTTGCGTCTCGGTGAAAAGAGTGGTAACGTGCCCGAATGGAACAGCGCATCTGGGCAAGGTCGTTGTTGATGCTCGCGGTCGGCCTCGCCGTCGGCCCGGTTTCGATCGGCCGGGCGGATGTCCGCCTTCTCTCGCGCGAAAGCGAGATCCGCGATCGGAAAACGAGCCTGTTCTTCCCCGACCAGGTCCGTCACGACGAGTTCGCATCGTTCTCCGGAGCCGGGGACTGGGACATCACGCTCCCGCACCGGTTCCGTCACACCGGATTCGCGTCGGACACCCTCATCGGCGGAACCTTGAACGGCGACTATCGAAGCAGCGTGAACGGGGATTCGATTCGGAGGCGTTCGACCGCGATGATGGCGAGATTCGAGGTCGCCGGCGAGCCCGCTTCGGCGATGCTCGAGTACCGCGGGCAGATCTCCCCCTCCGGCCTTGGTGCGGCGGACGGCAACATCGTGCTCTCCCTGACTCATCTTGAGTCCGGCACGGAAGTGTTCAACATCTACAGGGACGGCTCGCCGATCCTCTGGCCGCAGAACGTGATCGAGTGGCGACCGGCGACATGGTCTCAGACCTTGGCGATCGGCACCTACGAGTTCCGCCTCCGGGCGTTCCCGTGGTACACCGATTTCTACGGGGGCGGTATCTCAACCGGAAGCGGCTCGGTGACCGCGACGTTGACGTTGGTCCCGACCCCATCCACCGCGTGGGTCGCCCTCGCGAGCCTGTCCCTCGCGGCCCGTCGCCGCTCCATCATCGAGGCTGGTCCCGAGCGGGAGGGTGCTGGGTCGAGTCGGTGACGAGAGGCGGGCGGTGGGGGGTGCCAAGAGGGGGGCACACCCGCGGGGAGGCCTCGCTTGGCCCTTCCCGCCGACCGCTCAGAGCCGCCAACCGACAGGCCCGGCACGGGACCGGCAAGATCAATATACTGCCCCTTCCCCCGGGCTCCCCGGGCCTCAATCCGCTCTGGACCCGGCAACCGTTCGGGCCCCGGTGCGAATGGGCCCTAGGCGGCTTGGGTCCGTCTGTTGTCGCTCGGAATCCGTTCGCCTCCCCACCCCCCGCCTCCCCCGTCCGGAAAGGTCCGCTCCGATGACCATGAGTCTCGACACCGAAACCAAAACCGTCGCCGTCGCCGGCCATGTCTCCCTCGAGGTCGGCAAGAAACGCGACCCGCACGCCACCCGCTGGGGCAAGTTCCTCCAAGCCTGTATCAAGCTTGACGCTTCGGACTTGATCTTGAAGTCCGGCGCCGCCCCCCGCCTCCGTATCCGCGGTGCCCTGCGGGCCCTGGAGATGGAGGTCCTGACGGCGGACGAGTTCCTCAACATCACCAAGGTGATCCTGGATGAGGAACAGCTCGCCGACCTCCACAAGTACGGCTCGGTCGACTTCGCGTACGACTACGACGACCACAACCGCTTCCGCGTCAACCTCTTCCAGGCCCGTGGCAAGCTCTCGGCCGCTCTGCGACTCATCACGTCCAAGATCCGCCGGTTCGATGAGCTTTACCTCCCGCCGATCATGGCCGAGATCGCCATGCAGCCGCAGGGGATCGTGCTCCTCTCCGGTGTGACCGGCTCGGGTAAGTCGACGACCATCGCGGCCATGCTCGACTACGTGAACGAGCGCAAGCCCGTCCACATCGTCACCATCGAAGACCCCATCGAGTACATCTTCCAGGACCGCAAAGCCACGATCAACCAGCGCGAGATCGGCATCGACTGCCTGGACTTCAAGATCGCTCTCCGCGCTCTCGTCCGCGAAAACCCCGACGTCGTCCTCGTCGGCGAAATGCGAGACAACGAGACGTTCGAAGCCGCTCTCCACGCCGCCGAAACCGGCCACTTGGTGTACGGAACCATCCACGCTTCGTCGACGACCCAGACCTTCAGCCGTATTTACGGCCTGTTCGAGTCGGAAGAGGTCGAGCAGGTCCGCCGAATCCTCGGCTACCAGATGCGGTCGTTCGTGTACCAGAAGCTCCTGCCGACGCTTCACCCGAATATCCACCGCATCCCGGGCCTTGAGATCCTGATCAACAACTCGGTCGTGCGCAAGCACATTCTCGAAGCCCGCGAGGGTGAACTCCGCGAGTACATCAAGTCGATCGAAGCCCGTCAGGTCGGCATGACCGACTTCAACGGCTCGCTGGTCGATCTGGTCGAACGCGAGTACATCCATATGAAGGTCGCGATGGAAGCCACCCCCAACGCCGACGAGCTCATGATGCGTCTCAAGAAGCTCGGGTAAGCCCGAGGCTTCGGGGCCTCGGGGTGATGCGGGTCGGCGTGGCCGGTCCGAGCGTCCGGGGCTCGTCCTTCCGTTTCTTCGTTCCCGCTTCCGAACCCCTGTGCTTTTCCGAGCGGCCCGACCCGGGCTGTGATATTCTCCTCTCCCCGTTCGACCGCCCCCCGTTTCCCCTCCCCCGTTCGCCCCTCCTGCCGGAGCCGGACGGGGCACCGCCTGTCCGACCAACCACCCAGGGAATCCCTCGTGATGGACGCTCTCGCCCTCCCCGACGCTCCGACCTTGACCCTCGCCGAGGGGTTGATCCTCCTGTCCGTGTGGAAGCCCGTGGTGCTGCTCATCCCCTTCGTGGCGTGGGCTTGGCTGGTCTCCGTGGTTTTCGACAAGCACTGCGCCCGGTTCTTCCTGCCGCGCAACCCTTGGAACATCTTCCACCTGTCGATGGGTCTGCTGGCGTTCCTGGTGGCGATCGCCCTGCCGGTCGAGGGTCACGCCGGGTTCTTCGTCTCTCTCGGCGTCGTGCTCGTCATCCTCGCCGCCGACGTCATCATCTTCGTGACCAGCGTCAACAAGGACGACCGCGTCCCCGAAGCGGGCCGCCTCGGCCTTGATTTCAGCAAGTACAAGGAAGCCCAGGCCCTCAAAGCCGCCGCCAAGAAAGCCGGCAAGGTCGAGCTCATCATCAAAGCTCCGGACAAGAGCGTGCTGCCCGTTCCCGCGGCCGACACACCCGAGTTCAACACCCGCGTCGCTTCCGAAACCGCGTACATGCAGGGCATCGACGCCCGGGCTTCGCAGATCGAACTCCTCCCCGGCGGCAAGGACGCTTCGTACGTGCTCCGGTCCCTGGTCGATGGCCAGCCGATCGTGCACCGCTCGATGCCCCCGCAGGAAGCCAGCCAGATCATGGCGTTCTGGAAAGCCGCGGCCAAGCTCGACCTCGCCGAGAACCGCAAGCACCAGACCGCGGATATACACGTTGAGCGCGGTGCCGACCGCCGCAAGCTCCGGGTCTCCACCATCGGCACCCAGGGCGGCCCCAAGCTCACGCTCCTCATCGATCCCGAAGCCCAGGTCCGCCGCAAGTTCGAACAGCTCGGCCTGCTCGAATCGCAAGCAACGCAGTTCAAGGAGCTGACCTCCACGCTCCAGGGTGTGGTGCTTCTCGGCGCTCTGCCCGATGGCGGCCGGACGACGCTCCTGTACTCCACGATCAAGCTCCACGACGCGTACACGCAGAACGTCCAGACGATCGAGATCGACACCCAGGACATTCTCGAGGGTGCCAAGCAGAACAGGTTCGACCCGCAGGCCGAGGGTGCCGAGTTCTGGACGACCCTTCGCGCAATCCTCCGCCGCGACCCCCAGGTGGTCGGTGTGGCAGAGATCCCCGACAACGCGACGGCGAAGGAGATCGCCAAGTCCGAAGCTGATCGCGTCCGCATCTACGCGAGCATTCCCGCTGATAGCGCGGTGACGGCCGTGGTGAAGTGGGTCAAGCTTGTCGGTGATCAGGACCAGGCTTCCAAGCCGCTCAAGGGCGTGATCGCGATGCGGCTGCTCCGCAAGGTCTGCACGAACTGCCGCGTGGCGTACCAGCCGCCGCCCGACATGCTCAAGAAGCTCAACCTGCCCGCCGACAAGGTGCAGCAGCTCGTCAAGAAGGGCGGCCAGGTCCTTATCAAGAACAAGCCCGAGGTCTGCCCCGTCTGCCAGGGGACCGGCTACCTTGGCCAGGAAGGCGTGTTCGAGGTCTTCGTCTTCGACGATGCCTGCCGTGAAGCCATCCGCAGCGGCAACATCAACGCGCTCCGGGCCGAACTCCGCAAGAAGCAGTTCCCGACCATCGCCCAGGCCGCGATGCAGAAGCTCGTCACGCTCACCACGACCGTCGACGAGGTCATCCGCATCACCGCCGAAGCCGCTCCGCCCGCCGCTCAGCCCGCTCCGGCCGCTCCCAAGCCGGCCTGAGTTTCCGTTCTCCGTTTCCCGACGTCCCTCCCTGTCCCTCTGATCGCCGGAAGCCAGGCCGGAACCGCCGCCCGCCTCCCGCGTCTGCTCTGAATGTTCGACGCTCGAAAGGACCTCAACCATGGTGATGAACGCGTTCGCCATTATCATCATCCTGATCTCGCTCTACATGTGGATGCTCCGCGGCTTCTTCTCCGCGTTCATCCACCTCATGTGCACCGTCGCCGCCGGCGCGGTCGCCTTCGCGGTGTTTGAGCCCTTGGCTCACTACATGCTGAGCAGCGCCGGAACCCGCGGGTTCTTCGCCGAGCTTCAGACCGGGTCGGCGTGGGCGATCGCCCTGTCGGTCCCGTTCATCATCAGCTACGCCATCTTCCGGGCCGCGATCGACGCCACCCTCCGCCGCAACGTCTTCGTCAATCAGACGGCCAACTACGTCGGCGGCGGCCTGTGCGGCGGTCTCGCCGGTGTCATCATGGCGGGCATCACGATCATGTCGATCGGCATGCTCCGCCTCCCCGCCGATATGGGCATGTTCGACTACCGAGCGGTCCAGATCTCCGCCAACGGAAGCGTGCAGCGTGGCGATGCTCTCTGGGTCCCTGCGGACCGGCTTACCTCCTATCTCTATAGCCACCTCTCCGGCACGACCTTCTACACCGACGAGAATCTCGCCACGTACTACCCGGCGATGTACGCCACCGCCGGCGCTTTGCGATACGCCGCCACCAACGGCGAGAACCGCGCACGCAACACGACCCCTCCCGGCTCCTTCTCGATCGTGCAGAGCTACGAGGTTGCGCCTCCCCAGACCGTCACGGGCAAAGCCCGCATGGAAGAGCTGACCAAGGACCGCTTCTCCGCGGCGCAGACCGGACTTCTGACCTTCGATGGCGATCCGATCGATCCCGCTTCCCGCCTCTACGGGTACGTGGTCAACTTCAACACCGCAGCCAAGGAAAAGACGGGTCAGGTCGTCGTCGTCAACGCCCAGGTCGCCCTCCTCGTCAACAACACCGTTGAGTCCAAGCTCATCTTCCCGCACGCCGCGCTGCTCAAAGCCGCTCCGCCCAACATCGACGCCTCCGACCCCCGCGCCAAGCGGAAGAAGTTCGTCGAGTTCGCGAGGTTCGGCTTCTCAAGCGGCGGCGATGGCAAAGCGTTCCCCTCGGTCGGCGCCGATGCCGACTCCAAGTTCGGCTTTGAGTTCCTCGTCCCCCCCGGCTTTACCCCCAAGGCCCTGTACGTCAAGGGCATCCGGGCTGACATCGCGGATACGAACCCCGGCCGTGTCTACTCCACCGCGCTCAACCGCGACATGGACATCCCCGACCTCATGGGCGGCCGGAGCGTCGCGAACCTTGACGAAAGCCTCGTCTACCTGATGCGTCAGGGTAACACCAACGAAAAGGTGATTGTCGATCAGATCCCGGAATCTTTCGGCTTCTCGACGTCGATCTCGATCGGTATCCAGCTCCAGCGCGACACCCTCCAGGGCGGCACGATCATCCCCGCCAGAGGCGGCGGCATGATCCAGGACGGCGAGTACCGCCTGAACCCCCGCGACGCCCAGACCACCGGCCTGGACCCCAACCTCAAGGTCGACAAGTACGAGCCGATGGAGAACCAGGTCGTTTGCCAGCTCGACGTGAGCATGACCAACGCCTGGCGCTTCGGCGAGCGCGGCTTCGACAACGACAAGCCCGTCTTCCTCGTCGACGACAAGGGCCGCGTGTACGAGTGCATCGGGTACTACTACCGCGACGGCGACATCATCGGCGTCCGCTACACCCCCGGCACCCCGCTCACCGGCCTCGAAGAGCTTCCCAAGAACCTCTCCCGCTCCGAGCCCGGCCAGCAGTGCAAGCTGATCTTCCGCGTCTCCAAGGGCGCGGTCATCACCGGCCTTGGCATTGGCGACAAGCTCGCCATCAAGTGGCAGCCCAAGTTCCGCCTCGACATGGTCCAGACGCTCCGCTAAGCGTCCTCCGGACATGCCCCTAAACAGGGCAGACATCAGGGATAACCCCCGCGCGACGGTGACTCGGTCACCGTCGCGTGCTTTTTTGGTCTGGTAACCGGGCCGGACAGGCGTTAGACGCGCCCGCCAGACCGCGAAACGACCGTTTGTAAGGTAAATATATGGTACTTTCGGTTGCTCGCGCCGGGTTCCTGGGGTAACCTTCACCCCAGAGACGTTCCCACGCTGGTCCGCACGGCCGCTCAGGGCACAGACCGGGAGCGTGGTTGAGGGGTGTCAAGCGTAACGGTTCAAGGGTGCGGGACTGGCTGTCCTCAACCTTTGCAAGCCGTGCCAGAGGCCGAGGCGAAAGGCCGAAAGCTCGACGGGATTCTTCAGAACGAGATGGACGCCGTGATCAGTGCGAGTGGCGTCCATCCCAAAGCCAACCGGAGATGCGAGAATGTTGACGAATGCCGTGGGTGGATCATCGCAGGCGAGCCTCCGCAAGGGATCCGTCAGGATGACCCCCTCCGTTCGTCCGTCTTCGCTCCGCGCCCGTTCGGGAGCCCAGAACGCCGCTCCGACGTGGCTCCGCTCGCGGGTCTGGGCCAGGTTCGCCGCCGAGGGCTTGGTGTTCCTCGCGGCTGCGGTCGGCGTGGCGTATTCGGCCATGATGGCCAAGGAACGCGGGCTCGCCCCTGCTTTGGCCGTTTCGGTTCAGGACGTCGTCCGGCTCACCCCAGGCGAGGCCGAAAGCCTGCCCCTTCTGGCGACCACCGCTATCGATTCGGCCGCTCCCGAGGTCGAGATTGAGTTCACCCCGATCGAGAAGCCGTCGGACCCGGTCGCAGATGAGGCGTTCCCGGCAGACACCCGGTGGTTCAACGGTCGCCCGGTGCGTCCGACCGGCGTGCTTCGAATGCGGGTGACGGCGTATTCGCCCGACGCCCACTCGTGCGGCGACTCGGCCGACGGCTTGACGGCGACGCTCCACTCGGTGGAGACCAACGCGTTCCAACTCGTCGCGGCCGATCCGCGGGTCCTGAAGTACGGTTCGCTGATCACCGTCCCGGGCTACGCGGACGACGCGATCGTGCCCGTTCTGGACTGCGGGGGCAAGATCAAGGGAAGCCGGCTGGATGTGCTCTACCCGACTCACGGGGAAGCCAAACGCTGGGGCTCGCAGTGGCTGACGGTGACGCTTTGGGCGTATGCCGACGGCAAGCCCGCGGGCAACCCGCGGAAGCTCCGGTAAAGATTACTTAAGAATGCCAAAATCCCGTTGACAGGGGGGGTGGGGGGTCTGTTAGACTCCACGTGCACCTCATTTCGAGGTTACGAAGGAGACGCACATGGTCCGTAAAGCATTTGGTGGACTTGTTTTTCTCACCACAATCGCAGCGATGGGAGGAGCGGCACCAATTGCCGTTGATCCGCCAGTCCATGGATCAATTGACGGACTTCCTGCCTTGCCGGTGACGCTCAGTGGCTGGGAATGCAACACGGTGTCAAAGTGCCCCGTTACTTTGGTCCTGTCACCAAACGGCGATCATGAGGGGTGCTCACGAGATGAGAATTACCTTTGCACAGGCTCGTGCTACACCTGTGCGGGTGCTCCGGTCGCGATGAATACTTGCTTCAGCAAGGCGCTCGCAAACTGCCACATCAATTTAGGGCCGATGATCAGTTGCGGTGCAAAGATTCGGCACACGGGCGGTTGTACGTCGGTGCGCCCGGCGGAATACTCGGTTACGCCGAGCGAGTGCTATTGCCACACTTCTGTTGGATCGATGACCATGCCGACAAATTGTACACTGACACAGTGCAACTGATCCAATCGGGAGAAATAAGCTCATGATCCAGGTCCTGTGCACGCTTGTGGCGGCTCAAGCATTTGAGGTTGTGACTCACCAATCGGAATCGGAATCGCTGAGGTGTCGTGCATGGGTCACGATGTTGGCGATCGATGACGAGTCTGTTCGGACGGCGGAGTGGGAAGATCGAATCACTGTACAGCTCGTCAAGGGTGGCGAGTTTGACTTTGTGAAGTTCGATGCAATCAAGGACGACTTCGGCAATCTTCGGATCTCCGGGCGTGAGCGATTCATCGATGACGCGGCCACCAAGTCCTACCAAGAGGTCGAGATCCTGGCGAATGTCATCGACGGCGTGTCTCAGTGGCACCGACCCTCAAATCAGAGCGCGGTGGTCGGTCCGGAAGATCGTTCCTTTATTCAGTGCAACATGCTCCCCGGATTGTTGACCGGTTTGGGCAGAAGCCTTGATTTTAAAAGCATGCGGAGTCAATCCGACATGCTGCTCTTGAGCAAGGACCTTCGGATCGAATCGGAACAAAAGGGGAAGGTTGTGCTCCGAGGACAACTTTCCGTCGATGGTCGCCTTATGGATCAGCGAGTGTCCATCGACGCGGAAACCGGCCTCGTGCAGAAGCATGATTTCATTAACGCGTCGTGGGGGCACGTATTTGCTTCGTGGCGCGTCCCGGAATGGCAGACTATCGACGGCATACGCGTGCCGCTCCGCACCGAGTATGAGTTGTCAGATCAGTTGCTCACGTCGAGCGATAGAACGGCACTCAGCGCAGCGAGAAAGGAAGCCGGACTGCCAAGTGACGCGATTACTCCCGGCTCGCCCCGATTCTCAGAGTGGGTTCGCATCCGAGAGAAGCACTTCGCGGCCAACGGGGGGGCGGCGCCCTCAGAACCCTCCGATTGGCAGTACGCGATCACTCAAGTGAAGTCGCTGAATACGCGAATTGATCGATCCCGGTTTCGGATCGTGCCACAGGTCAAGCCTGAGCTGATAATGAACGCGGCATTTGAGTGCAAGATGAGCGAACTCAGCATGGACATGCGGCACGCGGTCCCGCTCAATAAGGAACCGAATCCATGATGAAGTACTTCATGATGTCGCTGCTCTGCTTTGTGCTGGGCACACGCGGGATTGAAATGGTCTCCCAATTGGAGGTGCAGAGCCTCAACGCGGACGAGCCCGCGCTCAAGATAGTCGGCGAGACGTCTGTTGATGCTGGGAAGATTGCGGTTGGGGAAACCGCAGTCTGCAGAGTGCAGTTGCGAAACGAGACAACGTACACGTCAAAATTGCGAATCGTCAGACAGACGTGCCCATGTCTCAAAGTCACGCTCTCCGCTGCCGAGATTCTGCCGGGCACGGAGGGGAGCGCGGTCGCTCAGCTGACGGCAGCGCCTGTCAGCGGTGTACAAGGGCACGTAGCGGAGCTTCAAGCCGACTTTGTCGACAATTCTGGCGCGATCGTCGGGTCACAGAGGTTCACGCTCGCGGCGCGATACCAGGCCGATCTCGCCATGGTTGTAGAGCCCAAGCAATTGTGGGTCACCGTTGTTGAAGGCGAGCGGGAATCTCGTTCGATCTACACGCGTAGCGCTGCGCTCGACACTCTGGCGGTCAACCCCAAGTCTGATCTCTCTCAGGCCGTGCGTAAGGAACGTCGAAGAGAGAAATTGCCCGTAGGCACTCGTGATGGCGAAGAGATCCAGATCGATCAATTCGAGTTCTTCGGAGATAAGCCCGGCTTGTACACCGGAGTGATTACTGTCGCAACAGAGCAGGCGGGACTCGCCGAGCGGGTCACCGTCCACTTGCGTGTTGTTCAGAAATTGGTGGCCACGCCAGCTGGCTTTGCGTTCCGATTTGACACCGGTGCCGGAGTTCTCGAACGGACGGTCTCGATCACTGATCGTGCCGGTCTTCCCCCCGCAGCGGCGAAGACGCGTCTCCTCGATCACAATGGCGAGGAGGTTTCCGGGTCGGCTCTGACTGCTTCGTTGCAGACCACATCCGAGTCGGTCAAGGTCGTTCTTCGACTCGATACCTCTTCAGCCGCGTCCGAGGGCGTCGGTACGGTCGAGATTCTCGACAAAGACGGAAAGGTGCTGACCAAGATGCCGTACGCTTGGATTCTTCGTCGCTGAATCAGCTCAAAGAACCCACAAAAAAACCTACAAAAAGAAACCTAAAGGCGGGAAAGACTTCCCGCTTCATTCCGCTTGCGCCGCATCCCAGCGTCCTTGTCGAGGAGCGTCTGGGTTCGCTCCGCGACCGCCCGCAGTTCCGCCGCCACCGGCGCACCCTCCCAGATCCGCTGAAACGCCGGGTAGAGGAGCAGCGCGTACTGCTTCCACACTCGGGTGCGGGGCAGGATGACGGCGTGCTCGTCGCTCGCGACATCGGCGAAGACACGGATGCCGGGGTTGGGGTGCGACGCGAGAAAGGCCGCGGAGGGCGAGGCGAGGGGCGAGGGTTTGGCGTGGGCGGCGCAGAGCATCTCCTGCACGTCCGGTCGCTGGGTGAACCGCACGAATTCAGCCGCGTGCTCGGGGTGCTTGCACCCGCGCGGGATCATGAGCACATCGCACTCGACCAGCCGGACCGCGCCGCCTCGCGCCGACGAAGCCGGGAGCGGCACCACTGTGTACGGCAGGTTCGGTGCGAACGTGCGGGCGAAATTGGCGAGCCACGGCCCCTGCACCGCCATCGACACGCGGCCGGTCAGGAACGGATCCTCCGTGCCGTGGAACGACCGGCCGAACTCCGAAGCGAACGCCTGCACGTCGCCCAGGCCCAGCCGCTTGGGGAACTCGGCAAGCCACTCGTACGCCGCGACCGCGTGCGGGTCGGCGATCGCGCAGCGGTTGGCCGCCGCGTCGTAAAGCGGGTCCGCATCGCGCGACCCGAAACCCGCCGGCCACAGGTAGTACCACCACCACGGGAGCGTCGGCAAAAAGCCCGCCCGCGTGATGCGGCCCGATGCGTCGCGTCTGGTGAGCGCGACCGAGTGCGAGAGCAGTTCCTCAAGCGTCGTCGGCGGTGAAAGGCCCGCTTCCTTCAGATGCTCGGTGTTGCAGTAGAGCGCGAGCGTGTAGCACGTGTTCGCGCCCGCGTAGAGCCGCGTCCGGCCCGCGGTCTGGAACTCGAGCGTGCGGCGAACGGCGGGGAGGTAGTGGTTCGGGCCCGGGTCCAGGTCAAGCTCGTCGAAAGGGATCGCGGCACCGGCCTGCGCGTACTGCGGCACGCTGTAGCTGAAGAGGCCCATGACGTCCGGCGGGTCGCCGCCCGCGACGGCGATCATGGCTTTGCTGTTCTCGTCGCTGACGGCGAGGCGTTCGACGAAGATACGGTCCTGCTCGGCGTTGAACCTGTCGACGACGGCTTGGACAGCGAGCCCCTCGACGCCGGTCCATTTCTCCCAGTAGGTGATGACGGTGCGGCCTTGCGGGATGGACCTGCGGGATCGCGGCGTTCGGGGCCAGAGCGACGCGGCGACAAGACCCGCACCGGAGAGGGCCGCGGCGGCTCGGGCCGAGCCCGCGAGAAAGCCGCGGCGCGGGATGTCGTCCAGGGGCGTCACGACCGCAGCGTATCCGAGACGGGCGGAACGCGTGTGCGGTATGCTGCGGCCCATGAGTGAACAGGTTCAGCCCGCCCGGACGCTTGGGCTTATCGACACCGCGTGCGTGGTGATCGGAGCGGTGATCGGCGTGGGGATTTTCATGTCCCCGGGCCAGGTCGCCAAGATCGCGGGCACGCCCGGTCTGGCGCTGGCGGGGTGGGCGTTGGCGGGGCTGATCGCGATGTGCGGGGCGCTCGCGTTCGCGGAGCTTGGCCGGCGACGGTACGGGGTCGGGGCGCAGTACCAGGTGCTGCGCGATTCGTACGGCCCGCTCGGGCCGCTGGCGGGCTTTGTCTTTGTGTTCTGCAACGCGTCGTTCGTGCAAGTGGGCGCGATCGTCGTGATCTCAGTCATCTGCGTGAACAATCTGGCGACGGCGCTGGGCCGCGACGACCTTCCGGAGCTGACGCTGAATCTGATGGGCGCTGGGGTGATTCTCGCGATCTCGGCGATCAACATCATCGGCGTGAAGTTCGGCTCGGCGGTGCAGAACTTCACGGTCGCGGCGAAAGTGATCGCGCTGCTCGCGGTCGCCGCGCTGGCCGCGTTCGCGACGCCGTCGCCGCCTCCTCCTCCTCCTCCGATGCTCGCGGCGGACAAGAGTGTGCCGTTGATTCTCATGGCCTGTCTGGTGCCGGCGTTCTTCGCGTACGGCGGGTGGCAGCAGGGATTGTGGATCTCCGGCGAGGTGAAGAACCCCAGGCGCACGCTCCCGATCGCGATTCTCGCCGGGACGGCGGTCGTGATCGCGGTGTACCTGCTTGTGAACTGGGCGTACCTGAAGCTCCTTGGCATCGGGGTCGTCATGTCGAGCAAGTCCATCGCCGCGGACGCGGTGGGGTCGGTCTTTCCCGCCTGGGGCAAGCAAGCGATCGCGGGAGCAGTCTCGGTTTCGGCGTTCGGCGTGCTGAACGCCGCGCTCCTCACTGGCCCGCGGCTCATCCAAGCCCTCGCGGCCGATGGTCTGTTCTGGAAGGTCTTCGCGCGGGTGAATCCGAGGACGGCGACGCCGGTCGCGGCGATCGCGGCGCTCGGCGGGCTCGCGGCGGTGGTCCTGCTGGTGCTCGGACAGAAGCGTGTGGATCAGGTGACCGCCGGTGTCGTCGTGATGGACGGGCTCTTCTTTCTTCTGACGGCGGCCTCGATCTACCTTCTCAAAGCGGAGGAGCCGCCGCTCCCGGGTTCGCGGATCGCCGCGGGCCTCTTCATTCTCGGTGAGGTCGGGCTTGTGACCGGGGCCCTCGCCGCCGAACGCATGCGGAACCCGGCGATGATCAGCGTCGGCTGGCTGCTGGCGGCGGTGGTGTTCTATTTCATCATGGCGGCGATGCGGAAGTCGCGCGGAGTCGGATGAGCACGGTGTCGACGGCTTGTAGGATGTGCGCGTGAGTGAGAGGTCCCCAACATCGAGTCCACGACGGTCGCGCCGATCGTGGCCCTTTCTCTGGGTCGCGCCGTTCTTCGTCGGTTTCACGGTCTTCATGCTCATTCCGGTCTGCTTGTCGCTGGTCTACGCGATGACGGACTACTCGGTGCTGGAGAAGCCCGTCTTCATCGGCTTGGACAACTTCCGAGAGATGTGGACCGATCGGGTGCTGTGGCGAGCGGCGGGGAACACGGCGATCTACGCCGCGATGACGGTGGCGTTGTCGACCGTCGTCTCGGTGCTGACGGCGGTGTTGATCGAGCGGGCCGCGCGGACGCGTGGCCTGGCGCCGCTCGCGGGCCTGACGCGGGTCGTCGCCTTCGCGCCGACGCTGGTGCCGGTGGTGGCCGCCGCTCTTGCGTGGCTTTGGACCTTGAACACACAGAAGGGCCCGGTCAACGCGATGCTGACGCCCGTGCTTTCGGTGTTCGGGCTAAGCCCGATCGACTGGCTTGGAAGCACGGCGTGGGCGATGGTGTCGATCGTGCTGGTCTCGCTCTGGGGCGTGGGGACGTACGTCGTGATCTACGGCGCGGCGATTCGGAATGTGCCCGCCGCGCTCTACGAAGCCGCGACGATCGACGGCTGCGGCTCGTGGGGCCGGTTCGTGAACGTCACGCTCCCGATGATTTCGCCCGCGATCGTGCTCAACGTCGTCATGTCGATGATCTGGTCGCTCCAGGCGTTCGCGGTGCCGCTGGTCATGACCCGGGGCGGCCCGGGCGACGCGACGCTGACCTACGCGATGCACGTCTACAACAACGCGTTTGTCTTCTCGCGAATGGGGTACGCGTGCGCCCTTGCGTGGGTCCAGTTTCTGGTGACGCTCGCGCTGGTAGCGATTGTGCTAAGGCTCTCCCGCGGCGCGGTCTATGCGAGGGGCGCATGAAGCACCTCCGCACGCTCGCTATCGGCGCCTTGCTGCTCGTGGCCCTTGCCGGGTTTGGGTTGCCGCTCGCCGCGATGATCGTCAAAGCCTTGGAGCCCGTCGCTTCCAAGCCCGGGGAACCGGGCGTTCGCGCGGCGGGCTCCGCGTTTGCCGAAGCGTGGTCGAGCCCGGTCGCGGACTTTCCGCTTTACCTGCACAACTCGGTCGTGATCGCGGTCTTCTCGACGATCGGGATGGTGCTGGCGTCGGCGGTGGTCGCGTTCGGGTTTGCCCGCCTTCGCTGGAAGTACCGGGACGCGTGCTTCGTCGTCGTGCTCGCGACGTTGATGGTGCCGTTCCCGGTGATCATGGCGCCGCTGTATCTCGTCTTCCGCTCCTTCGGCTGGATCGGGACGTTTCTGCCGCTGATCGTCCCCGCGTGGTTCGGCGGCGCGTTCAGCATTTACCTCCTGCGGCAGTTCTTTCTGACGATCCCGCGCGAGCTTGACGAAGCGGCTCGCATCGACGGCTGTTCCGAGTTCGGCGTCTTCTGGCGGGTCGTCCTCCCCTCGTCCCTGCCCGTGCTGGGCGTGGTGGCGGTGCTTCAGGTCGTCGCGAGCTGGAACGACTTTCTCGGCCCGCTGCTTTTCCTCAACCACCAGGACACGTACCCCGTGTCGCTCGGCTTGCACATGTACCAAAGCCAGCACGGCGGAGCGGAGTGGAACGTGACGATGGCGGCAACGCTGATCGCCGTCGCCCCGGTGCTGGTGCTTTTCGTCATCGCGAGGCGGGCGTTCATGGGTGGGGCGACCGCGAGCACGCAAGGCCTGAACGAATAGTCAGAACCGCATCTGTCGCTCAAGCTCCGCCACGCGCGGGAGCACATCTTCAAGCCGAGGAAGCGACGGGATCGCCCCCGCCCGCTCGGCCGCGAGGGCTCCGGCCGCCGAAGCCATCGCGAGGGCTTTCTCGAGAAGCCTGAATTCCTCGGGCCCGCGGGTCTTGGAAGCGTGGTGCACCGCCGCGTATGCGACCGCCATCGCACCGGTGAACGCGTCGCCCGCGCCGACGGCGTCGACGGCTTTCACGCTCAGCGTCGGAACGCGCTTGGGCCGGCCGCGGTGGGCGACGATCGCGCCCTGAGCGCCCAAGGTCAGCACGATGGTGGGGGGGCCGATTTCGCCGAGCCTGAGAGCCAAGCGTCCCGGCTCGGTGTACTGCTCGAGGCCGCCGAGGGTCGCCGCTTCGGTGCGGTTGACGATCAGCAGGTCGCACATCCGCAGGACCTCGCGGGCCTGGGGAAGCGCCGGGGAAGCGTTGAGGATGACGGCTTTGCCCGCGCCCTGCGCGATCTTCGCCGCCGCCGCGACGGCTTCGATCGGCACCTCAAGCTGCATCAGCAGCACATCGCATGACTCGATCACATCGCGGGAATCCTCGATGTCGCGGGCGGTGAGTGTCGCGTTGGCTCCCGGAGCGACCACGATCGTGTTCTCGCCGGAATCGTCCACGATGATCAAAGCCACGCCGGTCGGCGTCTTGTCCCGCCGCTGGAGCATCCGCGAGAGGTCGACCCCCTCTTTGTGAAGAAGCTGAGCGAGCTGCTGCCCGTGCGACTCGTTGCCGATGCACCCCAGAAGAGCGACGCTTCCGCCAAGCCGCTGGGCCGCGACGGCTTGGTTCGCGCCTTTGCCGCCGGCGAAGGTCTCGAACGACCGGCCCATCACGGTCTCGCCGGGCGTGGGGATGCGCGGGGCGCGGACGACCAGGTCCATGTTGACCGACCCCACGACGCAGATGCGGGGCGGACGGGACTCTTGTTCCACGGGCTTGCTCGTCATGCGGAGCAGTTTAGCACATCCGTGCGCGGCTCCGGCCTGAGCGAGAGATCGGCGGCGTGATCTCGGGCGAGGTCGAAATCGCGGTTCAGAGGATCTCGACGATCTCGAACTGCTTCTGGCCGCGTGGCGCGTTGACGCGGATGACCTGGCCGACCTTGGCTTTGAAGAGGGCTTCGCCCATGGGGCTGTTGAGGGTGACCTCGGTGATGTCGCCGGTGTCCTGCTCGCTGGCTTCGCCGACGATCTTGAAGAGGTCCTCATCGCCGCGGGCGAGGTCTCGGAGCTTGACGGTGCAGCCCATCATGACGACGCCTTCGACGGCTTTGGCCATCTTCTCGTCGATGACGGAGAGGTTCTGGAGGCGTTCCTGGTGCCGGCGGATATCGGCTTCCTCCATGCCCTGCTGCTCGCGGGCGGCGTGATAGTCGCCGTTTTCCTTGAGGTCGCCGAGCTCGCGTGCGGTCGCGATTCTGGCCGAGATCACCGGGCGGTTGGCGACCAGAGCCGCCAGCTTCGCCTCGATCGCTTCCTTCTCGGCCTTGGTCACAAACTCCATGAACTGCTCCTGCTCGAACCCGCAACCATGACGCACACGGGCCTATTCCTTCGGGTGACGGGCCGGGCCGCCGCCCACCAGCGCGGCGGCAACAAGCCAAAGACCGCCCGCCAACGCCCATGTTACGCCAACCGCCGCCCAGTGGCCCGGCAGGAGCCATTCGGCACGGCCCTGAGGCGGGACGGTCATGCTCAGCGGTGCCGAGACCGCAGAGAGCATCGACCAGAGGTCCACGACGTCCGAACTCGGCACATCGCCCACCGCGATGGGGGGGACGTACATGCCCGAAGGACGCGCCGCGACCGCCAGGATCACCACCATCCACGCGATGCGCCTGAACGACGAGCGCTGACGCTCGCGGCCCGCGCCACCCAGCGCCATCGCAAGCAACGCTCCGACGACAAGCGTCCAGCCGAGCGAGGACGCAGCAACGCACGCCGCGACCGAAAGCGGCCAGAGCGCGAGAAACGCCAGCGGCCAGATCACCGCTTGCGTCGGGATGATCATCACCACCAGGTCCTTGCCCACGCCCCGCAGGCCGCCCTCGTTCGGAAACGTCTGGCAAAGCCGCAGCATCGGCCACAGAACCGCCATCCCGAAACCCACCGCCACCAGCACCAGCCGCGCCGAGTACCGCCCCGACAAAGCGTCAAGCCCCGTCGACAGCGCCGGCGTCCAGAAGCAGACCATCGTCACGCCCAGCAGGTAAAGCGTCCAGACCAGCGCGAGGCCGCGCGGCTCCACCCGGCGATGGGCCCACTTGTCCACCCGCGTCGGCGGGGTCAGCTCCGGAAGCGGGGCATCCGGCGGGGGCGCATGGCCCATCTCGGTCGAATCGTGCAGACTCGCTTCGTCGATCGCGGATTCCACGCTTGAACGCTCGCCAGGCCGCGAAGAGCCGGGGGTCGCGAACTCGCCGGAATTCGCGGCGCTGTTCACGGCGTCGGGACCTCGACCAGCGCGCCGGTGTTGGTCGCGGCGACATTCAGCACCAGCGGGCCCTGGCCCCAGAAGATCTCAAGCTCCTTCGCGGCGCCGTCCAGGCCCGCGTCGATGCGGCCGAAGGAACGGTTGATCCCCGCGATACGGGAAATCTTGGCTTTGGTCGACGCTTCGCCGACGAGCGGGCGGCTGGCGCGGCCGCCCCAGATGATGCGTCCAAAGGAACCATCCCCGTTCACGCCGCGCGTCAGGATCGTGAGACGCTTGTTCTCGCGGTACTTCGAGACATCCACCCCCGCGACCTGCGCGTACCAGGGCTCGAGCGCAAGCACGCGGAGCAGCTCCATCGCGGCGTCAACCTCTTCGCCCGGCCAGATAGCCGAGTAATCGCGTCCGTTGGCGTCCACCGGAGGGGGAGCGATCACGCCGACGATCGCGGGAAGCTTGGACTGATCGGTCTTGTAGTCGACCGGCATCGGCGTCGCTTCCCACGAGAGCAGGAAGTCCTTGGGTCCCTGGCGGACGACCGCCGCAGGGACACGCCAGGTGCCGCGAACGACGAGCACGCCGCCGGCTTGCCGCTCGACCAGCGGACGACCGACGAACCAGCCGGAGCGCTCCATCGAGTCGGCGACGGAAAGCAGGGGCTCTCGGCTCATCGGGTCGGGATTGGTGCCCAGAGCCCAACGGGCCTTCTCGAGCAGTTCCTCCTGGAACTGTTCGGGAAGCCAGGTCGTTGCGGAGGTTGGCGTGGACCAAGGCAGGTTCTGCTCAGGCTTGACCTCGGCTTTCGCGGTGGTCTTGCCGGAGGACTTCTTGGTGTTCTTGGATTTGGGGTCGTTCTTCTTGGGCTGTTCGGCGGCGACGATGTCGTGCGAGGAGCCCGGCAGCGGGACCGAAGCGTTGCCGGTGGCGGGCTTGGTCGCCGCAGGCTGAGCGCCGATCCTGGGCCACTCGATCTCGATCCGCGTGATCTTGGTATCGACCACCTCGCGGGTGCGCCGCTCAAGCGGCGTCCAGCCCCAGTAGATCGCGGCACCGATGCCGCCGAGCATGGCGACAACGACGACGCTGCCGAGATACCCGAAGAACTTGCCCCACGCGAAGGGTGGCTTCGCCGGCGCGGTTTCCGCTGAAGAATCAGCGTCGAGAGGCGACGCTTCCGCCGTCTCGTCCAGAGCTTCCAAAGCGGCGTCGTCGGCTGGATTCATCCGTGGGTCCATCGCGCACTTCCTCATCCCACCCCGTCGCCCGAGCCCGTCCCCAAACGCCGAGTCCGTTCGGCGTCAGCCATTCTAAGCCGCTTGCCCGTTACGCGTACCCGCCCCGGGCATAGGCCTCCTGCCCGGCGAGCGAAACCAGGTGCGAGCAGAGCGCCGGCATCGTCATCCCGCGGTGGGCGGCCGCCATCGGGAAAAGCGAGTGGTCAGTGAATCCCGGCATCGTGTTGGCTTCCAGAAGCCACGCCGACCCGTCCGCTGCGAGCAGAAAGTCCACCCGGGCGAGATGTCGGCAACCCAGAGCTTCGAACATCGTCTTCGCCCAGCCCTGAACCCGTTCCTTGACGCCCGCCGGCAGGGGCGGGTCAACCGTGTACCGCGTGTCGTCGCGGTTGTACTTGGCTTGGTAGTCGTAGAACTCGACGGCGGGCTTGATCTCAACCGGATCCAGCACCTCCGACCCGCCCCCGCGATTGCCCATGACGCCGATGGTCAGTTCCCGGGCACCGAGCACGGCCCGTTCGACCAGATAGGCCCGTTCCGGATGCCGACGCAGGTCCTCGCGAACAGCCGCGACCCCGTCCGACCACTGGACGCCGGTCTTGCAGATGTGGACCCCGACGCTCGAGCCTTCGTGTACGGGCTTGAGCACGACGGGCATCTCGCCCAGCGGGCAGCCGTCATCTCGCGGGTTGAAGACCGCGCACGCGGCGGTCGGGACCCCCTTCTGCGCCGCAACCAGCTTGGTCGCGATCTTGTCCATCGCAAGCCTCGCCGCCGGGCCGCGACACCCGACATACGGCCGCTTGCCGCGTTCGAGCAGGTCCTGGAGCGGGCCTCCCTCGCCCCATCCGCCGTGAAGCACTGGAAACACGACCGAACCGCCCCAGCGGCTGAGCTCATCCAGATTCGGCCGGTCGATCACCTGGTAATTGACCTCGTGCCCGGCTTCCACCAGGGCTTTGGCGACGCAGCGCGAACTGACGAGGCTGACCTCGCGTTCGGCGTCCGGACCGCCGCCAAGCACCAGCACCGAGTGCTTCTGTTCCATGTCGCCAGATCCTCTCACGCGGCTCGTTCGGCCGCATCGTTCGTCCCTACCCCAGCGCGATCTCGTGCTTGGACCACACGACGACCTCGGGCTGAAGCGTCACGCCGAACCGGTCGTGCACGCGGCGGACGATCTCGTTCATCAGCGAGATCACGTTGGACGCGGACGCTCCCGGGTGCGTCACGAGGAAGTTCGCGTGCACCGGGCTTACTTCCGCTCCGCCCACACGCAAGCCCTTGAGCCCAGCCCGGTCGATGACCATCCCGGCCGACACGCGAGCTCCAGCCGCCCCGATCCCCTCGACGGTTTCCGCCAGCGTCGGGTTCTTGAACGCACAGCCGGCGCTGTTGGCCGCCATCGGCTGGCTGTTCTTCTTGTACTCCATGATCTCAAGCAGCCGGCGACGAAGGTCTCCCGAGTCTCCCGGCGTGAGCGCGAGCTCCGCTTCGGTCAGGATCAGGTCGTTCAGGCCCGACTTGCGGTACCCGAAAGCGATCTCGCTCCGCTTGAGCTCAACCGGCTGCCCGGCGCGGTTCACTCCGCGCACGACCGCCACCGCATCGGCGATCTGCCCGAACGCGCCGCCCGCGTTCATTACCAAAGCCCCGCCCACCGTCGCCGGGATCCCGCCCAGGACTTCCAATCCGCCCAAACCCGCCCGCACGGTCTGGTGGATGAGTTGCGGGAGCTTTGCTCCCGCGCCGACCCGCACCGTGCCGGTCGAAGCGTCGATCTCGACCTTGGTCCACGCCGGCTCGCTGAGCTCGACCACGAGCCCGGGAGCGCCGTCGTCATCAATCAGAAGGTTCGCGCCGTCCCCGAGCACCCGCACATCAGGGTGCGTCTCCATCAGCCGCGCGAGCTGTCCCGCATCTTTCGGCCGGGCGAACAAGTCCGCGCCGCCGCCGATCTTGAACCAGGTCGTGATCGGGTGCCGCCGCAGAATCGTGGGTTCGGTCGCCATGAATGAAGCCGGGCTCATGGACGGGCTCCGCCTTTGGGGCTCCCGGCCGCGATATACTCCTCCGCGACCTTGTACACCGGCCCCGCGCCCATCGTCACGACCAGATCGTTCGCACGGCAGAGGTCCGCGAGCGTCTCGACGATCGCCCCGAAGGGATGCACGTGCATGGCTTTCACGCCGCGCTCCCGGAGCCGGTCGACCAGGTCCGCCGCCGTCACGAGATGCCGTTCCTCGGCTTTGTCGCGTACAAAGTAGATCTCCGGCACGATCACGACGTCCGCGGTGTCAAAGCTCTTGACGAACTCGTCGAGCAGGTGCCGGGTCCGGCTGTGCTGGTGCGGCTGGAAGACGCAGATCAAGCGCCCCTTGCGATCCTCCGGCCGCTCAAAGTCCCTGAGCGCGCGGAGCGTGACATCCACCTCGGTCGGGTGGTGGCCGTAGTCGTCGTACACCCTCACCGTCCCGCCCGAAACCTGCTTCTCGCCCAGGAACTGCATCCGGCGGTCGATCCCGCGGAACTCGCACAAGCTCGCCGCCGCCACCCGCGGATCCGCACCCACGAACGTCGCGAGGGTCAATGCCACCCCCGCGTTGAACGCCATGTGGGCACCGGGGACCCGCATCGTCCACTGAGCGATCAGCTTGCGGTCCTGCGACAGCGAAGCCCGGCGGGTCGCGGGGTCGTACGCCAGCGACCAGTCCGCCTGCGGGCTGAACCCGATCGTCTCAACCCGACACGTCGCTCCGGCCGTCACCTCGCGGCGGTGGGCCCCGTCATGGGCGATCAGAAGCCGGCCGCCATCCTTCTCAGCGGGCAGCAGCGACACAAAGTGCCTGAAGCTCTCGATGATCTCGCCGAGGTCCTTGTAGCAGTCCAGATGGTCGGCTTCGACCGAAGAGATCGACGCTAGCGTGGGGCGGAAGTTGTGGAACGATCGGTTGAACTCGCAGGCTTCGGCGACCAGGACGCCCGGAAGCCCGCGCCAGTCCCCCCCGACGATCGTCGAGCTTCCAAGGCGGAACCCCGTGGCGGGATGGCCGGCCAGCACCGAGGTCGACCCGATGTTCCCTTTGGCGAGCTGACGGCTTGTCGCGCCCACGATCACCGACGGGTCGATCCCGCAGTCCACGAGCACCGTCCCGAGCATGGCTGTCGTCGAGCTCTTCCCGTGCGTCCCGGCCACCGCGATCCCGGTCCGGCCGAGCATGCAGCGGCCCAGAGCTTCGGCGTACGTCAGGACCGGCACGCCCCGACGGCGGGCTTCGGCGACCTGCGGGTGATCGGGCTTGACGGCGGCGGAGATGACGACGAGGCCGCACCCATCGGGGAGCCAGGGGAGGCTCTGTTCGAACCCGACGTTGATCCCCTCGGCTTCAAGGGCTTTGGTCGATTCCTGCGGGGCCTGATCCGTGCCCGAGACGGTCGCGCCCCGGGTCTTGAGGAGGCGGGCGAGGCCGCTCATCCCGCAGCCGCCGATGCCGATCATGTAGACGTTGCAGGACGCGCCGGGCCACGCCGCGCCGCTCTGGACCGGCTGAGGGCCGGGAGCGTTGGTCGGGCGCGACATGGGCTTGCGAGCGGGCATGGCGGAGTGGGCGGGCTTGCGGGCGGGCGACGCGCCGCCCTTGGAGGTTGCGGGCGCGAGTGCTTCGGGGTTGGTCGGTGCCGTCACAGATGGCGGAGTCATAAGGACTGTATCGGACGCAGATGCTCACGGAGAACAGCGCGAACGCGACCATTTCGCGCGCGATCGACGGCTCGCGCTCGTACCATCCGCGGTGACCGACCCTCGCTCGAATCCGTACCGGCTCGCGTGCCTTTGCGACCTCCGCGACGAGGAGGGACGGATGCTTCTCCTCCGCCGCGCCCGAGACCCCAACCGCGGCTTCTGCTCGCCCATCGGCGGCAAGCTCGACACCGTGACCGGCGAGTCTCCCGCGCACTGCGCCCAGCGAGAAATACGCGAGGAAGCCGGGATCGACGTTCCCCTTGAACGCCTCCACCTCCTCGGGCTCATTTCCGAGCAGGCGCCCGACGGGCACTGGCTTCTGTTCTACTTCCGGGTGGTCGGTCCGGTCGAGGTGCAAGCCCGCGACATCGACGAGGGCCGGCTGGATTGGCACCGCCCCGATGAACTGGACCACCTGCCGATCCCCGAAACCGACCGCCGCATCATCTGGCCCCTGGTCGCGGCGACGCAAGCTCCCACGCCCGGCGGACGCGACGGGTTCTTCTCCGTCCATCTCGACCTGATGGCCGGCGGCCTTTCGTGGCAGGTGCACCAGATCCTGCCCGGGACGGCCGGCCCGCCGCCAAGCCCGCAACAACCGGCTCGGTCTTCCTTATACTGATGTGTGCCAAGCACCCGGACCCTTCGCCGCGTCACTTCCATTTTCCGCTCGCCCGCCGCGTGGCTCAGGTTGGTGATCCTCACCCTCCTGCTGGGTGGCCTGCTCCCCCCTCAGGTCGCGGCAGGACCCGCGCCCCAAGCCCAGTCGGCATCCCAGGCCCAGCCCGGCCCTTCCGCCGCCGTCCCCGCGTCCAGGCTTGCTCAGCACGTCGCGGTCATCGTCATCGAGGGCCGCATCGACCGGTTCCAGACCGCTTCCGTGATCCGACGGTTTTCCGAAGCCAAAGCCGCCGGGGCCGACGCTATCGTCCTCGAGATCGATAGCCGCGAAAGCAATTTCGGCACCGTCTCGGAACTCCTCGCCGTCATCCGCCAGTCGCCCATTCCCAACATCGTCGCTTGGATCCACGACGCCGAGTCGCGTGGGTCCCGTTCCGGCGCGGCGGTGGGGGGAGCCGGCCTGATCGCTCTCGCCTGCCGGGACATCGTCGTCAGCGGCAACGCCACCCTCGGAGAGTTCGTGGACCCCGAGTGGGTCAGCAACGCCCCTCGTCGTTCGCGGTCCGCTTCGCCCCCCTCCGGCATGCCCGGGTACGAGCGCTGGGCGGATGTGGCCGCTCCGGCCGTTGCGAGCGCCATCGAGTCCGCCCGCCGACGCGGGTGGGACGAGTTCTTGGTCCAAGCCATGGCTTTGCCCGGGGCTGAACTCTGGCTGGTCGAGAATATCGCGACCGGCGACAAGCTCTGCATCAACGAGCGCGAGCACGCGATGCTGTTTCCCGGCGCACCCAGCCGCGCGAACGTCGAACTGACGCCGTCACGCAAGCTGACGCAGTTCGAGGTGGCGATGGCTCGGGGTGGCCCGACGATGGGCATGGCAACCCCTCCGGCCCCGCCCGCCGCTTCGAGCGCTGCTTCGGTGGGCGGCTCACCGGCGATCCCGGCCTCCGCCGCGATCGCTTCTCTTCTCGCGACCCAGCCCGTCAATCTGGTTGAAACCGCTTCGACTCGACCGGTGCTGAGCGCCGCGGACGCCGGGAAGTACCGTCTGGTCACCTACGCCACCGACGGCACAGGGTCGGTCTCGCTCCAATCCAAGCAGCTCGCTCAGTTCGGCCTCAGCCGGACGGTCATCAACGACGAAGCCGAGCTGACGGCCTACTTCGGCGCCAACCGCCTGACGCGCCTCGACCAGTCGTGGGCCGAGCATGCGGCTCGCTTTCTCAGCAACCCCTTCGTCCGGGGCCTCCTTATCTCGATCTTCATGATCGCGATGTTCATCGAGATGACCCATCCGGGCATGGTCGTCCCGGGGCTGATTGCCGCGGTGGCGCTCGGGCTGGTTCTTGGGCCAAGCTTCATCATGGGCATGGCCAACTGGTGGTCGCTTGGAGCGGTGGGGATCGGGATCATCCTGCTGGCGATGGAACTCTTTGTCTTCCCTGGGTTTGGCGTCGCCGGCGTGCTCGGGCTGATCACCCTCTTCGTCGGGCTGGTCTTTACGTTCGTCCCCTCCGGCCCCGCCGGCATGGCCTTTTCCACCCCCGAAGCCCAGGACTCCCTCGCCCGCGGGGCGGTCACGGTGCTTCTCTCCACCGTCACGGCCATCTTCGGCATCTTCTTCGTCATCCGGCAACTGGGCACCCTGCCCATCATGAAGAAGTACACCCTGCAAAGCCCCGCGCCCGGTGAGGTGGATGAGGCTCTCTTCGGAGCCATCCGCCCCGAGACCCCCGAACTCTCCCCCGGTGAACTCGGCACGACGGTCACCCTGCTCCGGCCTTCCGGGAAAGCTTCCTTCGGCGATGAGGTCTTCGACGTGGTCGCGGAAAGTGGATTCCTCCCCATCGGCGTCCCGGTCCGCGTGGTTTCGGCCGACCGGTTCCGGATCGTCGTCGAACAGGTGCCCGGGTCCCAGCAGCCCGAGCCGAGCCCGGCCACGCCTTCGGAACCGGACAACGCCGTCACCTGATGCCGCCGCGTCCGAGCCCCCTTACAGTCACGCCGATGGATCAGATGCTCATCTGGGGATTTGTGCTTCTCGCGGCGGCGCTGCTGCTCACCGTGATCGAGATTTTTGTCCCGTCGGCGGGGCTCATCTCGATGGTCGCTGCGGCGGTGGCGATCGCCGGGATCGTCTGCTTGTGGATCTACGACAGCGTCTGGGGCGTCAGCGGTCTCCTGGGCTCGATGATCCTCCTGCCGACGGTCTTCTTCTCGGGGATATCGATCTGGACGAGCACCAACGCGGGAAGACGGGCCATAGGCCTGCCCTCCGAAGAGGAACTCGAAGCCCGGCGCGCCCGCGACGTGGAAGCCCGCCGCCTACGGGACGCTTCCATCGGTAAGGTCGGCGTCGTCCTGACCGAAATGCGACCCGTCGGCATCATCGAACTCGAAGGCAAGCGAGTGGATGCGTTGGCCGAGGTTGGCTTCATCTCCCCCGGCACCAAGGTCCGGGTGGTCTCGGTGGACGCCAACGAGATGAAGGTCCGCCCGATCTGATCAGGGCCTGAATCAAGCGCACGAACCGAGCTGATTCCCTCGACGACCCCGTTGCGGGGTGGGCGTCGGCGTATACTCACCCCGCTCTGACCGAACGGACACGTCGGCCGGACACGTCCACCTTCACTCGCCAAACGCAAAGCCAATCAGGGGTATTCGCTCATGCAGAACACGTTCGCGCAGCTTGCTCAGACTCTCCCGGCGCCCGCTTCCATGCTCGCGCTCGACACCGCCGTCTGGGTCGTGATCGGGATCGTCGCGGGTCTCTTCGTCCTCATCTTCCTCTTCGCCATCGGCCAGTTCCTCAGCCTGTGGATCCAGGCTCTGGTCTCGGGCGCCAGCGTCGGCCTCTTCGAACTCGTCTTCATGCGGCTCCGGAAAGTCGACGTCCGCATGATCGTCTACTCCCGCATCCGAGCGGTGAAGTCCGGCATGGACATCTCGACCAACGCCCTCGAAACCCACTACCTCGCCGGCGGCCGCGTCCCCAACGTCATCAACGCGATGATCTCGGCCCAGAAAGCCCAGATCGAGCTCCCGTGGGACACCGCGACCGCCATCGACCTCGCCGGACGCGACATCGTCGAAGCCGTCAACACCTCCGTCAATCCCAAGGTCATCGAGTGCCCCAACCCCTCGACCAACAACCGCTCCACCTTCGACGCCGTCGCCGGTGACGGCATCCAGCTCCGAGCCAAAGCCAAGGTCACGGTCCGCACCAACATCCGCCGCCTCGTCGGCGGTGCGACCGAGGAAACCATCATCGCCCGCGTCGGCGAAGGCATCGTCAAGGAGATCGGCTCGGCCCTCACGCACAAGCAGGTGCTCGCCAACCCCGAGAACATCTCCAAGACCGTGATGGCCAAGGGCCTCGACGCCGGCACCGCGTTCGAGATCCTCTCGATCGACATCGCCGACATCGACGTCGGTGACAACATCGGCGCCAAGCTCCAGACCGACCAGGCCAACGCCAACAAGCAGATGGCCCAGGCCAAAGCCGAAGAACGCCGCGCCCTCGCCATCGCGCAGGAGCAGGAGTTCCGTGCGGAAGAACAGAAGAACCGCGCGGCCGTCGTCCTCGCCGAAGCCGAAATCCCCCGCGCGATGGCCCAAGCTTTCGCCAGCGGCAACCTCGGCATCATGGACTTCTACCGCATGAAGAACCTCCAAGCCGACACCTCCATGCGTCAGACCCTGGCCGGCGACACCAACGTCCCCGGCGGCAACCGCTAAATCGGCGCGGGCGCCCGGCCCGCGCACCCTCTCTCGTCTCCCCACTCGCCCCAGCCGCCCCCGGGAGCTCCGCGCATGCCCGTCCGCATGGAACTGGCCCGCATCCTGATCCGTGAGCTCGCGGACATGCAGATCATCGAGCTGCGCGAAGCCGACCCGGTCGATGCCGAAGCAGTCCGCTCGTTCCCCATCGTGATCGGCCTTCCCGAAGCCCAGGCCATCGAGCGGCGCCTCAAGGGCACCGCGCTCAAACGTCCGCAGACACACGACCTGCTCGCATCGATCATCTCCGACCTTGGAGCGACGCTTCTCTCGATCACGGTCAGCGACCTCCGCGAGCAGACGTTCTTCGCGACCCTCGATATCCGTACGCAGGCCGGCGATGTGCTTCACATCGATTCGCGGCCGAGCGACGCGATCGCCCTCGGCATCGCGCAGGATGTCCCGATTTTCGTCGAGGATCACGTCCTCGAAGGCGCGCTCCGCGACCCTCCGGAACTTTGATCTTCGCGGGAATTCGCCGGAAGATCGAGCGTGTTGGCGAGCGGTGCGGCTACGCTCCCGCCGTGGCCGATCTTTCCGCGCATGTCACTCCTTCACGCTACCTGACCGCCGACATCCCCGGCACCGGCGGCACCATCCGGCTGCGCCCCGAGGATTTCCTCGTCGACGAAGTCCCGCTGTACGAGCCCGCGGGTTCCGGCGAGCACATCTACATGCTGGTCGAAAAGCGCGACATGGCCACCTTCGACCTGATCCAGATCGTCGCGTCGCATTTCGGCGTCCCGCGGCACGCGGTCGGGTTCGCCGGGCTCAAGGACCGCATGGCGATCACGCGGCAGGTCCTCTCCGTCCACGTCCCGGGCAAGAAGATCGAGGACTTCCCCTCGCTCCAGCACGAACGCGTGAACGTCCTCTGGGCGGACTACCACGCCAACAAGCTCCGCCAGGGCCACCTCCGTGGCAACCGCTTCAGCATCCGCATCCGCGGCGTCAACCCGATGCTCACGCCGGTGGTGAAGCGCGTCCTTGACCGCCTCGAGGTGACTGGCGTCCCCAACCGCTTCGGCGAGCAGCGTTTCGGCACCAGCGGCAGCAACCACCTCTTCGGCCGAGCGCTCGTGCTCGGCGATTTCGATCGCGCCATCCGCGACCTCTTCGCCCCCTTCACCGGCGACAGCGAGCGTTCCGCCGAAGCCCGCGCCCTCGCCCGGGACGGCAACTACGCCGATGCGCTCGCCCGCTTTCCCCGCGGCTGCCGGACCGAGCGCGTGATCCTCGGCGGCCTGGCCCGCGGCTTGTCCGCTGAGCGTGCCGTCCGCTCGATCGACGCCATGTCCGCCAACTTCATGGTCTCCGCGTTCCAGTCCGCGGTCTTCAACCACGTCCTGGACCGCAGGCTCGAAGCCGGCTCACTCGGCACCCTCCGCGCCGGCGACCTCGCGATGAAGCACGAGAACCGAGCGATCTTCGCCGTCGACGATGCCGTGCTCGCCGAGCCTTCCACCGCCGAACGCCTGCAGAAGTTCGAGATCAGCCCGTCGGGCCCGATGTGGGGCCCCGCCATGATGCGTGCTTCCGGCGAGACCGACCGCGAGGAGCTCGCCGCTCTCGCCGACTTTGACGTCTCCCCCGAAGCCCTCGAAGCTTTCGGCCAGCGTCATCCCAAGCTCATCGAGGGCGCCCGCCGCCCGCTCCGCGTCCCGCTGATCGACCCCGACGTCGAGGGCGGCGTTGACGACGCCGGATCGTTCATCCGCGTGGTCTTCGAACTGCCGCGCGGCTCCTTTGCCACCGTCGTGCTCCGCGAGATCATGAAGCCCGCCGCGCCGCTCGCGGACGAGGACGACTGAACCAGCCGCTTAGACGCCCACCCGCCCCGAAATCTCCGCCGCGATCGCCGTGACGGATTCCGCCGCTGAAGCTCTCGTCGTTGCGTCGGCTTTCTTCACCGCCCAGATCCACGTCCATACGTTCCCGATGATCGTGAGCGGCAGGTACCACGCCCAGACGTGCGTCCCGATCCAGCCCCACGACGCCGGGATCAGCGCATCCGTCAGCAGCACGCCCGGCCAGACCGAAAGCACCAGCGCCGCAAGCCAGACCCCCGGCAGCAGTCGCTTGTCCTTGCGCACAAACCGGATACTCGAGCCCGACCCCTCGGCCGTGATCACGCCGTTCAGGAGCCGATCCCACGGCGTACCGAACAGCTCCACCGTGAACGACCCCGCGTCCCGCTGATCAAACCCCGGCATCCTCCCTCGCTTGGACGCCAGACGCAGCTTCTCCATCGCTTCCGCCGGCCCAAGCGGCGAAGCGATCACCGGCAGCCGATTCCAATCGATCGTTCCGTTCGCGCCCGGCGCGCTGGCGGCCGGTTCGGCGGGGGTCTGCGGTGATGGCTCAGAAGGTGTGGTCATGCGGGGTGCAATGAGTGTATCAGAAGCGCGGGTTTTGCGGGTCCCTACGGCGTTATTGCAACAAACCGCGCCGGAAATACGTTCGACCACTGGCCGGAGTGCGGATCCCGGGTCAGAATGTTGGTGGAGGGCGTACTCCGATCCCACATGTCAAGAACCACTCGACATTCCGGCCCGGTTCTCCGTTTGGTCGGCACCGACGCCACCCCGCACGTCGAGCCCGCCAGGCGGCCCGAAGCTCGCGAGGCCGTCATCCGGCGGGTCGCCGAGGAAGCCGCCGCACGGCGTGAGGTCGCTCGCGAGAACAGGCTCGCCAGCACACTCTCGCCGCAGGACGCCCGGTGGCGACTCGCGGTCGATGTCGCTTCCTCGCTCGAGGGCGGCAAAGCGGCGATGCTCACGCCCGAACGAAGGCGCAAGCTTCTGGTCCGGGCGGAAGAACTCGGGCTTCGGCCGTTTGACGCCAACCTGGTGATCGCCGTCGTCCAGGACGCGCAGACCGAAGGTCGGGCACTCACGCCCGAAACGCAGGCCAGGCTTCTGCTCGTGCGTCCGGCGGATCCGGCCAAGCTTGACGCCGCCGGCCGAAAGTTCATCGCGGCGCTGATTCTCGCGGCGGTGATGCTCTTCGGCCTCGGGATCCTCGCGTTCCAGATCCGCTGACGGTCACGGCATCGGCGGGGTCGCCGGCCCAACCGGCGTGCTCGCCCAGACCTGGATCGCTCCGCCCAGCCAAAGCACGACCAGCAGCGCGGCGTGCGTCGCCGTCATCACGAACCAGTGCTGACGCGGCAACCGGAAAAGTACAAACGTGATCAACGCGTACGTCGCGATCACGCTCAGACCTTCCAGCACCCTCCCCGTGTACGGCACGTTGTACGCGACAGGAAGAAAGCACCTCGCCGCCGCGACCGCGAGCAGGATCCGCGCCGCCGCAAGCTCAAGCTGACCCAGCGACTTCTCCGCCATCCGCGCCGCGAAGACCACCGCGCCGACGCCCGCGAGCGTCTGCAGCGCCGTCAGGTAGATCGAAAGCACCACGGACTTGTACCACGGCTGGGTACCCAGGCTTGCCGCGAGCACCGCCGCGCCGACGAGTGCCACCACGCCGAGCGCGGCGATGGTCTGGGCGCTCCCCAGGCCCGGCTTGACGAACGGATCCTCGGGCACCGGCGCGGCCGCGGCGGCCGTTCGCGGGGGCGGCGTCACGCCCGGAACGGTGTCGAAGTCCGCGTCCTCGTCGAAGTCGTCGGTGAGGCCCGGTGCTTCGATCTTCGGCGTGCGATCCGGGGGCGGAGCATCGGGCGCGAGGTCGTACACGGGCTTGTCCGTCGCGTGCTTGTCGCTCGCCGGTTTGTTGGTGTCGCTGTTGGTTGGGTTTGTCACGTGTCAAGTTCCCAGAGGGTGCCGACCTCGTCTTTGCGCTTGCGGACCGCTTTCGCCCGCACCAGCCCGCCTTCGAGGAAAAACTCCATCAAGCCCGAGGGGGAACTGATGCGAAGGTCTGAATCCTCGGCTCCGGCTTCGGTGAAGGGGCGTTCGACCACCGAGCGGATCCATGCGCCCGCGAGAATGGCGGGGACGGGGTCCGTTGACGGCTCGAGGGCTCCCGTCGGCCAGATCGCGTCGGGAAGCGCGAGAAGCCGCCACCCGCGGGCTTCGGCGTCGTCCTCGGGATCGCCGAAATCCGTGAGCCTGGCCCGCACGCGGGCGACCACCTCGGCATCGAACCGTTCGAGGGCCCGGGCTTTGCCCGTCGCGTCCCCGGCAAGGGACGCTCGCAGCACGCCGGCGTCGCAGACGCACACCAGATCGCTGGTGCCCAGCGCATCCACGGCCAGTTCGCCGAGATCGTCCGTACGCCCCGGCGGCACCTCGCGAACCGTCCAGCCCAAAGCCCGACCCACGCACGCGGCAAGCGCATCGTCCGTGATCATCTCGCCGCGGATCGCGACGCCCGCGTTCGCGAAGCGCGAAGCAAACGACGGCCACTTCGGCGTGCGCCCGCTTCCCCAAGGCCAGGGGATCGTGATCAGCGGCAAGCCGCGCTCCAGCCGCGAAGCGTTGATGTCGTGCGAGGCGAGCACGCCCGAGCCGATGTGCATGAACCGGCGGAGCACCCACGCCGCATCGACATTGCCGCCTCCCGGCTCGGCGCTTCGCCACGATTCACCGATCAGCCGCCACGGGGGCAGGCTTGTCACGCTTTCGTGGTCGTGCACGCCGTCGATCAGGACCCAGCGGCCCGCGTGCCTCTCGACGCGGATCCGGGCCGCCAGTCCGGGCTCCTGCTCCGCCCATGCCGTTCCGATCGCCGACCAGAGGCTGTCGGATTCCTCCGACGAAAGCGTCGACTCGTCCCATTCCGCGACCACCGCCGTGTCCGCCGCCGATGGATTGCCGTTCGAATCCGTCGTCGCGAGCCAGCCCAGCGAGTACACCCACGCGGTCTCATCCTCGCAGCCCATCGCCGCAAGCGAAGCGTCCGAGACGCGCCGACCGGCTCCCGACCCCGCGTCCAGAATGCCCGCCAGCCCGCCGAGCGTCGAGAGCCCGGCGCTTCCGAGGGTCTGAACGAGCGCGACGCGGCCGGCTTTGCCCAGTTCGGTCAGTCGGGGCAGCGACGCGACTGCCAAGGGGGTTGCCCCCTCCGCACCATCACGGGGCTCGTCGCCGCCGCCCAGCGGGATGAGTATGGCGTACTTCACGCGTCAAACGATACGGCGGGCACGCACCGGCCGGGATCAAAGCGGGAAGACGATTCCGAAATGCACCATCGGCAGGTCGATCGACGGGTTCTCGTCGTCCCCGTTGATGCGGGCGTTGGAGACGTGGTGCCAGCCCAAGCCCATCTCGAAACGCGCCCCGCCGTCGGTGATCTTCCGCGTAAACCCGATCCCCGCCCGCGGCATGAAGTTGAACTGCGTCCCGCCGCTGGGAATCTCTTCCGACGCCGCCACCACGCCGATCCCCGAGTCGAGGAAGACCGTCCACGTGTTCGTGTTCACGAAGTGCCAGCGAAGCACGAAACCGAGGCTTCCGCCGAACGCGTTGTCCCCCGGCTGCTGAAAGTACCAGAGCGATCCCTCGCCGCCGATCTGGATGTTCTCGGCGACAAAGGTCGTCAGGCTCGTCCGGAGGCCCACGTTCGTCTCGTCGCTGAACGTCGTGCCGATCGCCGGAGCGATCGTCAGCCACCAGCGATCATCTGCGGCACCGAAGACCGGAGGGTTGACGCCGATCGAAGCTTGCTTGGCGAGGTCCACCGCCGGAGGGGCCGACGGGTCGGTCGTCGCGGCCGTCGCCCCGGGCTGGGCCAGAGAAAGGTCAAACCGGATCGCCGGGGCCTGGGCCTGCGCCAAAGCGTGCGAGGTCCCGACCATCCCGAGCATCATCACCGTCAGGCAAGCGGTCTTCATCCAATGAGCCTATCACTCTCGGCGGCACCCCGCCGCCACGGAGGAACGCATGCCCGATTCGACCCCGGATGACCGGCTGCTCAAGCTCGAGGAATCGCAAGCGTTCTCCGACCACAAGGTCGACCAGCTCGCCCAGCAGATCCTGGCGCTCAATCAGCGGCTGACCGAAGTGCTCAAACGCCTTGGCGCGATCGAAACCAGGCTCGTCCACGCCGACGAGGTCCGCAGGCGGCAGGATTCCATCGAGCCCGGCGAGCCGGACTGAAGCTCACTTGTAGTACTTCGCCAGAAGCGTCGCCGCCGCGTCGTGGTAGAACGAGTCAAGCACATCCCGCGGCAGCGCGAAGCCTTTCAGCGTCGGCGCTGACATCGCGCTGTACTTCTGCGGCTCGGTCATCATCAGGTCCGGATCCGCGATCGGGCTTTCGCCCTCCCACGACGTCTCCCACATCGCCCGCAGCGCCGCGTAACGGCTGGCGTAAAGGTCAAAAGCGGCTTCCGGGCTGTCGGCGAGGTCGCCCATGGGGTGAGCTTTCTCGGGAGCCGGCGCGAGGTGCTCATCCGTCGTCACAATGTCCGAGCCGAAGAGAATCCGGCCCTTCCAGCGGATCATGAACGCAAGCACGTCCTCGCGGGTGTGCTTGGACATCTCGCGCACGATCCACTTGGTCGCGGACGAGTCCAGATAGAGGTTGGGGTGACGCCCGAGAAGCCCGTCGAGGAACGCGAGGTCCTCCGGCCAGCCGCCCATGTGGGCCGCGATCCACGGCGCCGGGAACCGATCGATCATCCGCTCCAGGCTCTCATACGCGCCGAGCTTGGTCCCGTACTTGGAAGCGTCCGCGTACTTCGTCCGGAACCACGTGTCCGGGTCCGCGACGTGGGCTTTGAACATCATCCCCAGGCTCATCGCAAGCTCAGCGGCTTTCACACGCCACGGAGCGTCGAACGGGATGAACTCTTCCGCACCCGGTCCGTCCAAAAGGTCGCGGAGCCGCGGCGCGTTCCAGAACTTGACCATCCCCGCTCCGTACTCGCCGTGCAGACGCCGGATGACGTCCAGATACCCCGGGCCGAACGCCTGCTTGCGGTCCTTCTCGTTGAATGCAGGAATCGAGACAAACCGGACGCGGTCGCCCAGAACCTTGGCGACCTCGGCGACCTGATCCGGCCGCGTCTGCGAGTACACCCGGCCGATGCCGTACGCATCGGCGGCATCGCGGAAGATCCGGGCGGCGGCTCCGCCGTTGATATGGAGGTGAGCGTCGATGATCGGCCTTCGGGGCAAGCCAAGCCGCCCGGCCACTTCGCGGTAATCAACACCGTAGCGATTGGCCGCCACCATGGGGCGTGAAGAGGCGGTCGCGGCGAATGGCATATCGATCGTCATCGATACACGGTAGGCGCGAACGGGCCTTTGCGGCGGTTACGGGTGGTGGGTGCCGTTCTGGTGCCGCTTGGCCGGCTGAGCTTCGTGCACGCGGCCGCTCATCACCTGCGCGATGTAGAGCGAGTGGTCGGCTTCCAGATCCAGATGCCGGACGACCAGGCAGTCAAAGACCACCGGGCTTCGTTTCAGGAGCGGGGCGCCCGTCACGAGCGTTTCGACCTGCAGCGCATCGAAGGGATCGATGTCCTTCTTCGCGTTATCACGCGGGCCCGTCTCCGCGAACTTCCGGGCCGTCAACCGGTCCGTCGGGTCCAGCAGGCACAGGCCAAAGCAGTGGCTGTCGCGGATCAGCGTCTCCACCCAGTGACCCCGGAAGATCGCGACCGCCAGAAGCGGCGGCTGGTCCGCGCACTGGCTCACCCACTTGACCAGCATCCCCGAACGCTTTCCCTCGTGCGCGCCGGTCATCACATACCACGACGTGGTGAGCGTCGCGAGCGCGGCGGAAGCGTCCTGGGGCGTCAGGTCGAGCATGAAGCACCTCGAACATCGACCGGATCGGGGTGCGGATCCAGCCGGACCGGGAAGTCGCCCAGGTCAGTTTCGCGGTTATCCATTCGGGGTCCGGTCGGGCTTGAAAAAAACGCCAAAAAACTTGTCAGCAGTGGGGCAAAGTGGTCGAAGAGTGGGGTGTCGTGTTGACAAGTGGGGCAAAGTGGGAGAGAATCCCATGCCTCAGACCCAGACGCCCCTGAAGGACAGCCGTGACATTCACCGGAAACGCTGAAGCCACGATTGACGCCAAGGGACGGCTGTCGATTCCCGCCAAGTTCCGGAACAAGGTCGTTCAGGAAAAGGACGGGGTCAACTGGGTGTGCGTGCCGTGGCCGGGCGGAGTCCTCCGCGTGTACACGGAACGCGAGTTCGAGCGGCTGGCGTCGCAGGGTGTTTCGAGCCTGACGCCGGGAGACGAGCTGGCGTCGTTGCAGTCGACGCTGTACGGGATGGCCGAGACCTTGGAGCCGGATTCGACGCATCGGATCGCGATTCCCAAGACGCTTCAGGAACGGGTCGGGCTGGGGTCGGAAGTGATGGTGGTGGGGGCGAAGGACAGGCTTGAGATCCACGATCGCAAGGCTTGGCAGGAGACGGCGGACAAACGCTTCAACGAGCTGCCGATGCTGGTGGCGAAGCTGAACGCGAGCGGACAGAACGGTTGAGGGGTGGAACGGCGGAGTTGAGGACGGGGGAGAGACAGTGCGGCCCGGGTCGACAGATCCGGCGCACGATTGATCCGGGGCCGCGAGGTTGCCGGAGGAACGCAGGACGCGTTCTTGAGGTTCACAAGGCCGGACACGAGGACGGGCATGAAGCCCCAAGTCGTGCCGGCCGTTCGGAAGAGCGCCGAAAGGCGCATGCAGAAGGCCTCGCACGCCCGTGGCGAAAGGATTCGCCTTGAGCGTGCGAAAGCCGCGACCCGCACGACGCCGCAGGGAAGCGCCGTGTGCGGGCACTAAGCCGGGACCCGAGATGTTGGGGTCCTTCGCAAGGATGCGAACGGCAAGGTGAACGGGCAGGGATGCTCACGCGGCGCGGCTTGTCATGCTCGGCCGGTCCACCACGGGCCGAGCATTTGCCAGGATCAGGCTCCGCGAGGACGGAGCGACAACCAAGGTTCCCACCGGCGACGGGTCCACCACCACCAAGCCTCCCGATCTTCACCCGTCGTCGCTTACGCCGCCGAGCCCACCACTCGGCGGCGTCCTTTTTTGGGACGTTGCGGGAGCTTTATTGCAATTGGGCTTGCACGGGATGCCAAAGGAGGTAGACTGGCGAAAGCGGCGACCGGATTTGGGGTCGGAGGAGGTTGCGATGGTGTCTCTAGGGCGGATGTGGGTGTGCGGTGCGGCGATGGCGGCGGCGACGATGTCCGCCTGCGGGCAGACGCTTTATCTGTTCGGTGATCGGGCCGGAGTGGCCGCGATGAACTCGGACGGGTCGGCGGGTGCCGGTTTCGACCGCGGCGAACCCGCCGCGTGGACGCCGCAGTCGGGGTTCACGTCGTATGTCGCGACGCGAGACCGGTACACGCTGCGCTCGGGGACGGCGGTCGCCGAGAATGGAACGACGATCGCGGGGTATGCGCTGGGGCCGTACAACGAGCGTGAGCGGTATTACCCCGAGCGTGCCTTCATCTCGACGGCTCCGGGACAGTTCACGTTCCTCAATCCGCTCTTTGGAGCGGAGAACAGCACCGCGACGGGGATCAGCGGCGATGGGCGTGTCGTCTGCGGGAACTATGGCGTGCGGGGGTACATCTTCGGCGGCGCGTTCGTGTGGACAGCGGAGACGGGCGTTGAATCGCTCGGCACCACGAGACCCGGGCACCTGCTGACCAAAGCGTACGGGATGAGCCGGGATGGCAACGCGATCGTGGGGGTCAGCGTGGGGATCGACTCGACGGACGCGTTCATCTGGACACGTTCCGGAGGCATTCGGGCGTTGCAGGATTTGCCGGGAAATCCGCTCCGAGCGGGAGCGGCGCTGGCGGCGAATCATGACGCTTCGTTGATCGTGGGGCATACGGAGAACAACCGTGCGATGATCTGGCGCGATGGCGTGCCGGAACTCCTCTATGGCGAGTACAGCCACGCCACGTCCATTAGTGATGATGGGAGCGTTATCTTGGGGTTCGCTAGCGACGAGAATTTCATTGATTATGCCGCAGTCTTCGATGGTCGAGGAGGCGTGGAGCCGCTGGTCGACTACTTGCGGCGGCTTGGTGTTCCATTCGAGTCTGCGTGGAGGATCGACGGAGCAGTGCGAGTATCCGGAGACGGTCGCACATTCACTGGTTATGTGAGCGGAATAGGACGCCCCGGAACCACATTCCTCGTCACGATTCCCGCACCGTCTTCCGTTGCGGTTATGGGTGTCACGGTTGCCATACTCCGCAGTCGTCGTTGAAAGCGAGTCTTTGCAAGGAAAGATCGTCATGCGTCATACAAATGCCTTGGCTTCTTCGGTTCTGATGTCCTTGTTCTCGGTCGTGGCCTCGGCTCAGCCCGTCGAGACCTTTACGTACCCGAAATTCCTGTGTTGGTCGTCGCTGATCCCAACGGGGTGGGACAACGCTGATCCGTATGTGCGGCAGACGATCTATGTGGAGGCGTACAACGCCAACACACAATCCGCAAGACCCGCCGCTGCGGTTGCGCAGGAAGCAGCGGCGGCCATCGTCGCGTACCGTGGTAACTTCACGGCGGCAGATCGACCAATCTGCGTGTTCATCAAAAATTTTGGTCGAGATGAAAAGGAGCATGATTGGGCTTCTGATGGGACGCCTCGTCACTGGAATTATCCGCTGCGGTTCTTCCGATTTGAGGATCGACTGCCGAATCCGACCACTGGACTGCCCAGAGACGATGATCGGCGGCTGACGGTGACGGAGGGGCCGGATTCAGCGTGGGATGATGCTGACGCTCGCTGGTACCGCCATCCTTTTCTCGCGAACGCAAGGCCGGATGGGCCGATGCGATTGTGGTTCACCGAGTTCGTGATCGCCTTGAAAGCGGCGTTGCCTGCCGGAATTACTCCCGAGCGGTTCTACTTGGACAGTGAGCCGTACATGGCAAGGCCCGGCTCAGTCCCGGCGAACAAGATGCTTCGGGCGCTGATGACGGAGTATTACTCCACGATCTGGACAAATCCGACGAACGATCCGAAATACCGCATTCCCGCGTGGGGGAACAAGACCCTTGAAGAGCTTTATCAGGATGAACGGGCGCGGCAGCTGAGTGAATTGGGTGCGGCGGTGTGGCCCGCCAATGCTTTGGTCGCTGCCCAGAGCTTTGCTCCTGGTAACGGACCTTGGGACGCGGCCAACAACTCCTACACACGGTGGTGGGACGAACTCACGGCGAGGGTCGAAGACTATGTGATGTGGAACTGCGTGTACGACGTGGTCCATAGCTCCGTCGGCTGGCCGGATCAGAACCCGGATGGCACCTACAAGGTTCGCTGCGGGAACTACGACGACTTCCGCTGTGACGGTGTCGCGGTTGCCGGCCGGAGCGGTTGGGTGCAGGATCGGTCTCCGAGCGCACCCAACGCCTACTGGAACGTAACCAGCCCTGTGAACCCTTCCGTCCTGCCGTATGTGCCGAGCTATGTGATCATGACCAAATCTCTGCCCCGCTCCTTCGTGAACACGGCGTGGGGCGGCATCGGGTACTACACGAACACCGGTCAGCGATGGCTGAGCACGCGGCGGTGGGCGAAGGGCGATGTCGACAGCCCCTACCTGTATGGAATCAAGGACCAACCGGGCAATTACGCGCCTTACTACGAGGCTTGCCGCCGAAACGACCTCTACGGCATCCCGGATGTCAACGGGGACTACCCGGTTGAGACACCGTGGCAGACGACGATGCGGATGCACCGCGAGACGGTTGAATCGTCGATCAATTCCGACGGGCAGGAGTACGGCGAGAAGCGGATGGTGCCGTGGATCGAGATGGTGGGCATCCGGGCGGACGGTGAGCCCATCTGGGAATCGGCCCGCACGCCGGAATCGTTCCGGACAATGGTGTGTATGCTTCGAGCGAAGAATCTCGCGGAGATGCAGCTCTTTACGGAGTGGCCGACCAGACGGCCGGATAACTCAGAGATGTCGCAAGAAGACAAGCAGCGGATCATCGACGATTCGTGGGCGGCGACATCGCACGAGATCCGCAAGGTGTATTCGACGCGCATCACGCGGTACGTCCGACTGTTCAACACCGGTCAGGGCGGAAGCGGTGTGACTCAACCGCCGGACGACGGCGACAAGAACAAGCTTGAGTTCACGCTGCTCCATAATGGGGCACCGAGGACGGTGGCGACTCGAAACGAGTCCAGTTCGACGATCGTGTATGTCGATTTCAAGATTGCCAACGCCGACGCCGAGTTTCGCGCAAGTCACCCGCTCGATGTCCGGCTGGAAGGATGGACGCACCTGTACGGCAACGAGGAGTCGAACGTGCCTTTCACTGGTGAGATTCACGTTTGGAATTACAGCTCGGATCCTCCACGCTGGGATGTTATGAAGCGTTGGGATGTGACGAGTGACTCGCTGGGGAATCTTGAGACATACTCGTCCACGCTTCCCGATGGCGCGTTTCGTGTGCGATTCGGCGTACCGGGTCAGGTGGCCGTCGCGTACGTCGGCCAGAACGGCCTTGACTTGGGAAAGGTCAAGGTGAGACTGGTTCAGACGTTCGGGGCTCAGGGCGCTCCGGGCGCCTATGTGACCCGGTACGACCTCGTTCAGCTCACGCCCGGGAATTCACCGAGTGATTCGTCGTTGGGCAGCTTGAGGTCCCTTCCGACCGCGGACCTGGATTTGGACGGCGCGATCACGGTTGACGATCTCGAACAGTTCGTGCAGGCGTGGCTGGACGGCGAACTTCCCGCAGACATCGATCAGAACGAGACTGTGGATGCGGATGATGCAGACTTGTTTGTGGAGTCTTACCTCAACCAAGGAGGTTGAACCGAGTGGCGGGTGGCACCTGCCGGAGAACGTGCCACGCTTCGACTCAGGGGAGAGGGGCACTTGTGCCAGCTGCCGACCCGGAGGATGCGAAAAGCACTGAAGATGTGACGAAGCGTCTGAAGAGGGCGTGTCGCCGCTTCCCCCTTGCTGGCGCTGCGGGCTCGTTGGGAAAGAACCAGTCGATGACGATGCGGCGTACCGCACCGATCGGCGCCGCGGGCACGGGCTTGTGATCGACGGAACTCCTACCGCCACCACCCCGGGAACACCCAGTCGAGCCCCTGAAGCACCAGTGCGATCACGCCCGGGGCGATGAAGCAGAACACTCCGGGCAGGAGCGTCAGGCGCATCGGGAGGCCCGAGCCGACCTGCTCCGCCGTTCGCGTCGGGAGGCCCGAGATGCGGATCAGCTGTTTCCAGCGGCGGTGCCAAAGCCAGGGGGCGATGACGGTGCCGACCGCTCCGCCGACGACCAGCGCGACAAACTCCTCCTCGCGCGAGAGATCGCCCCAGTTCCACCAGTTGGGACCGGCGGAAGGGAAGAACCTCTCCCACATTCGCTTGCCGATCATCGCTCCGAAGAACACCGCGCCCGAGAAGAGCCACGGGACCTGAAGCCAGAGCAGCCCGACACGCCAGAGCCGGCGGACCAGCGGCCGGTACGCTTGGGGGCAGCGGTTGGCGATGGCGGTCTGGGCTCCGAAGCCGAGGATGAGGTAGACGGGCGCGATGAAGGCGAGCAGGACGATGAGCTCACTCCGCGTCCGCATGCTCTCGAGCATCATGGACGCGAGAACCCCGAGCGCCACGATGATCGCAAGCCAGGAATACTGCGAGAACCGCGTGAGCTCCCAGAAGACCCGCCGCCGCGTCTCCCCCGCGATCTCCTCGGGCTCGGGCACGTACCCGCACTCGGGACACTTGAGCGCCTGCAGCCCATCGAGGGCGTAGGCGCAGTTGGGGCAGGTGACGCCGGACGGGGTGGACATCTCGCGAGCATACCGCCGGCGGACGCTGAGGGTTCAGGATGATTGGACGACCTTCATCGCTGCCTCGTGAAGGTGCCCGTTGGTCGCGATGCAGGACCCTGTCGTCGCGTCGCGGCGGCCGGAGAGGTCGGTGTAGCGGCCGCCGGCTTCTTCGATGATCGGGACCGCGGCGGCCACGTCCCACAGGGCGACGGTCGGCTCGACCCAGATGTCGGCTCGACCGGTGGCGACGAGGACGCAGCCGTAGCAATCGCTCCAGCCGCGCGAGAGGCGAGTCGCGTGGCTCATGCGTTCGAAGAGGGGCCACTTGCCGGCTTGCGTGTAGACCTCGGGAGCGGTGTAGACGAAGATGGCTTCCTTGAGGTCGCGGACGCCGGAGACGCGGGCGGGCTCTGGCGTGTGGCCGGCGCGTTCGAGCGTGCAGCCCAGGCCCTTGGCCGCCGCGACGAGCTCGCCGAGAGCGGGCATGTTGATGACGCCGATGACGGGGTCGGCGTTGTGCATGCAGGCGACCATGGTGCCGTAAAGCGGCACGCCGCTCACGAAAGATTTGGTGCCGTCGATGGGGTCAAAGACCCAGCGGAAGCCGGACGTGCCGGGCTTGTCGCCGAATTCTTCGCCGAGGATCGCGTCAGCGGGGAAGCGGGCTTCGACGAGAGCGCGCAGGCGTTGCTCAGCCTCGCGGTCGGCGACGGTGACGGGCGAGCCGTCGCGCTTGGTGTCCACCGCGAGCCCGCGCTTGCGGAAGTGCGTGAGCGTGAGATCGCCAGCCTCTCTGGCGATGGCTTTGGCGAAGGCGAAGCGTTCGGCGAGCGGGGTGGTCATGAGCGATCGTAACGGGCGTGGCGGCGGCTTGCTCGATGAGCACGGCTCTCAGAATCCCGTCTTAACGCGAAGGTCCTGCTTCAAGCGAGGTCGTGAGCTGCGAAACGCCGTCGTACATGCCCAAGAAGAGAACGATTGCAAGCAACACGCCGATGAGGGTGAGCACGAACGCACCGGCGGCGGCGATTCCGCGATGCCGGGCCGACAAGAAGCCCAAGCCCAGAAACGCCAGCATCCCGACGCTCAGAGCGATCGTCCATCCCGGCAAAGCCTGCCCCGCGTTCAGGCCGAGCATCCACGCGCTGATGGAGCCCGAGAGTCGGGTCAGCGTCGATCCGGTGACGGCGAAATCCTGCAGTGGTTCGAGAGCCTTTGGTACGAACACCATCGAGAGGACCGCGACGGCACTCCACGCGACAATGGCGGCGAGCGTTGCCACAACAAACGACACGGTTGTCCAGACGCGGGGTCGTCCCGTGCCGCCTTGATCAATCCGGATGTGATTGCGGTCGGTGGCGACGAGGGTGGCGTTGTTCATAACATCGGATCATAGGTCGCCATGCGCGTGACGCGCCGCGCTTGACCCCGCCACGAACCCGCTCGCCCACGCCCATTGGAAGTTGAACCCGCCGATGCGGCCGTCGACATCGCAGATCTCGCCGCAGAGGTACAAGCCCGGGCAGACGCGGCTTTCCATCGTTTCGAGGTGGATCTCGCCGAGCGGGATGCCGCCGGCGGTGACCTCGGCGTACGTGAACCCGCGGTCGCCGGAGATCGGGAGCGGGGTTTCGACGATCATCTGGGCGAGGTTCTTGCGGTTGTCGCGGATCATCGTGTGGCCGGCCACGCCGGGGTCGACGCCGGCGGCTTGGCAGATGCTCTCGGCGACGCGGTCGGGCAAGCCGCGTTCGCGGAGCATGCGTCCGGGGGAGACCTTGCCCAGCTGCTGCAGGGCGGCGTCGATGGATTCGATGGTTTCGCCGGGGAGCCAGTTCATGACGAGGCGGGTCCCGGCATCCTCGTGCTTGCTCGCGGTGTAGTACCGGCTGATGTCGAGCGGGCCGGGGCCGGAGAGGCCGAAATGCGTGCAGAGGGTGGAGTTGGTGAAGTACTTGAGCTTCTTGTTGGTGGCGGAGCGGAGCTCGAGCGTCGTGTCGAGCGTGATGCCCGAGAGCGAGCAGATCCAGTGATCTTTAGGGAGGGTCAGCGGCACGAGAGCGGGAAAGACGCGCGGCGTGATCGTGTGCCCGAGGCCTTTCGCGATCGAGTATCCGTGCCCGTCGGACCCGGTCTTCGGCAGAGCCATCCCGCCGGTGGCCAGGATGACTTGACGAGCCCGCAGCGCCAGCAAGGGTTCTTTGCTGGGCCCTTCACCCTGAATCACAAACCCGTCCCCGTCCTTCGCGACGCTCGCGACCCGCCACGGGTACCGAAGCTCAACCCCCGCCCGCCGCGAAGCGTCCAGCAGCGCATTGAGCACGGTGTGGGCATCGTCGGTGGTCGGAAAGAGCTTGCCGGTCTCATCGCGTTTGAGGTGGACGCCCAGCTCGCGGAAGAAGGCGATGGTCTCGGGGACATCGAACCGGCGGAGGACCTTCTTGATGGCGTTGCGGCTGCTTCCGGCGTACTGCTGCTCATCGACGGCGTGGTGCGTGACGTTGCAGCGGCCCCCGCCGGCGACGAGGATCTTGGCTCCGAGCTTCTTCGCGCCGTCGAGGGCGAGGATGGAAAGACCCGCTCGCTGGCGCCCGGGGCTCGTGGGGGTGCACGTGGGGGTGGTCGTGGGGGTGCGTCCCGCCCAGATGCCCGCGAAGAGGCCGGCGGCGCCGGAGCCGATGATGGCGATGTCGACGTCCGCCTTCATAGCTCCGCCAGCCTCTTCGCCGTCTCCTGCTCCACCAGGTCCTTCATGATCTTCGACAGGTCGCCCGCGATCATCTCGTGGAGGCGGTACTCGCCCGGCAAGCGTTCATCCGCGACGATCCCTTCCTTCCAGCGGTACGTGCGGATCTTGTCGCTCCGCTCGCCGCCGCGGATCTGGGTCTTGCGAGCCGCCGAGCGGTCCGCGTGCTGGCGTTGGCGTTCGAGTTCGGCCAGGCGCGTGACGAGCAAGCGGCGGGCGCGTTCCTTGTTCTGCTGCTGGCTCTTGGCTTCCATCATCTTGATGATGATGCCCGAGGCTTTGTGGTGGATCTGCCAGGCGGACTCGACTTTGTTGACGTTCTGGCCGCCGGGGCCCTGCGAGCGGGTCGCGGATTCCTCGACATCCGCCGCCCAGTCGACTTTGACGTCGACCTCTTCGGCTTCGGGGAGGACGGCGACGGTGGCGGTCGAGGTGTGGATGCGGCCTTGGGTTTCCGTCGCGGGGACGCGCTTGACGGAGTGGACCCCGGCTTCGAACGCAAGCTCGGACCAGACGCCGGCGCCGCGGACGCTGACGGTCGCGCCGCGAACGCCGCCGGCGATCCCCTCGGTGACGGCGTCGAGCACCTCGAACTGCCACCCGCGAGTCGCGGCGTACTTCTGGTACATCCCCAAGAGGTCCGCCGCCCACAAGCACGCTTCATCCCCGCCCGTTCCGGCCCGGATCTCCAAGATGACTGAGCCGACCTTGTTGTCATCGGAAGTCACAAGCCGCGAGGTCATCTCCCGCACAAGCCGTTCCCCACGCTCGCGGAGCACCGGAAGTTCTTCGAAAGCCATCGCCGCCAGGTCCGGGTCCCCGCCCGGCTTGGTCGCCGCGTCCAGGTCGGCCGCGTCCCTTGAGACCCGCCGGAACTCCCGGTAGCTGTCGACGACGGGGTCGAGAGCGGCACGCTTGACCGAGAGGTCGCGGACGCGGCGGTGGTCCGTGACGACGGCGGGGTCCTCGAGCATCGCCGAGATCTCCGCGTGCTGCTTCGACAGGTCGTCGAGTTTGAGCAGGACGTTCTCGGGGACGCGGAAAAGGCTGGCGGGCGTTGGAGCCGCGGATTCGGGCATCGGGCGAAGAATAGGGGTTCCGCGCGGGTGCGGGTTGGCGTGGTACCATCTGCGTCGGGCTCCTCGCCCGTACCACGGAGGTCGCTTGGCCAACGCTATTGAAATCCACGGGGTCACCAAGACGTTCGGGCCCAAAGTCGCGGTGAAGGACCTGGACCTGGTGATTCCAGAGCACTCCCTCTATGCGTTCATCGGCCCCAACGGCGCCGGCAAGACCACCACCATCCGCATGATCATGTCCATCCTCTTCCCCGACAAGGGAGAGGTCTCGGTGCTCGGGAAAGCCTCGGCGGTCGAGTCCAAGGACCGCATCGGCTACCTACCCGAAGAGCGCGGTCTCTATCGCAAGATGAAGGTCGGGGCGTTCCTCAACTACATGGGCAGGCTCAAGGGCATGGACGCGGGTCCCCTCGACAAGCTCGTCAAGGACTGGCTTGCCAAAATCGGCCTCGCCGAGACCTACCGCAAGAAGTGCGAAGAGCTCTCCAAGGGCATGCAGCAGAAGGTGCAGTTCGTCTCCGCTGTCATCCACCAGCCGGACCTCGTGATCCTCGATGAGCCGTTCAGCGGCCTGGACCCCGTCAACCGCAAACTGTTGCGCGAGCTCATCGACGCCGAGCGGGCCCGCGGATGCACCCTGATCTTCTCGACGCACGCGATGTTCGAAGCCGAGCAGCTCTGCGACCGGCTTTTCATGATCCACAAGGGCGTGAAGGTGCTTGATGACAAGCTCGACGATGTGTGGTCGCGCTACGACCCGCGGACGATCGAGGTTGAGCCGATGGTGCCCCTTGCACAGGCCGACATCGAGACGCTGCGGGATATCCCCGGCGTCCGCAAGGTCGAGATCGGGGCCAAGGGTTTCGAGCTCCACCTCGCGGACAGGGCTTCGGCCCCGGACGTCATGGCTCTCGCGGTGGGGAGGATGCCCGCACGCCGCATCGAGATCAAGCGTCCGAGCCTCGAGGACATTTTCATCCAGTTGGTTGGCGGGGAATCAGAGAACCTGCGTGACGAGATCAAGACCGCATCCGGCGCGGGGAAGGTGACCGCATGAACAAGACGATCCAGGTCGCGATCCGGGAGTTCTGGGCGACTGTTGCCACCAAGGGCTTCATCATCGGGATTTTCCTGCCGCCCCTCCTCGCGGTGGTCATGGTCCCGCTGATGATCCTGCTCATGCGCGGCGCCGCCCCCAAGATCTCCGGGCACGTCGCCCTCATCGACCGGTCGGGAGAAGTCGCACAGGCCTTCACCAAGGAACTCTCCCCCGAGTCCGTCGCCGAGCGCATGGCGAAGTTCTTCGACAAGGAGTCCTCGGTCGTCAAAGCCGCCGGCGGCGACAAGATGATCAAGCAGGGTGTCGAGCAGGCGATGGGCTCGGCCAACGTCGAGGTCCGTGTCCTTCCCCCGGACACCGATCCCGAGGTGGCACGCCAGGAGATCCTGAACGCCGACGCGAAGAACTCGGGAACGACCGAAACCCGACTGGCCGTCGTCGTCATTCCCGCGGAGGTCGTCCGTCCCGTCGATGGGAAGGACCCGGCGTCCTACGAGGTGCTCCACTCGCCCAAGCTCGCCGTTCAATGGATCGGGCTCATCGAGGACGCCGCACGCCGATCGGTCGTCGAAGCCCGTATCCGCGCGGCGGGGCTCGACCCTGTCCGGGTTCGCCAACTCTCCAACCCGCCCCGAGGCGAGGTCAGAAGCGTGACCCGCGAAGGCACCGTCAAGACCAATGAAATCGCCAAGCTGATGATCCCCGGCGCCTTCATGTTCCTGATCTGGATCGCCGTGTTCACCAGCGGGCAATACCTGCTGACATCGACCATCGAGGAGAAGTCCAGCCGCGTCATGGAGGTCCTCCTCTCCGCCGTCTCGCCCATGCAACTCCTCGCCGGAAAGATCGCGGGTCAGGCGTGCGTCGGGCTCCTGATCCTGCTGGTTTACGCCGGAGCCGGCATCGTCGCGCTCATCTCCGCGACGATGTTCGACATCATCGACCCGATGATGCTCGTGTACCTCGTCATCTACTTCATGATCGCGTTCGCGAGCATCGCGTGCCTCTTCGCGGCCGTCGGCTCCGCGGTCTCCGACATCCGGGAGGCCCAGTCGCTCATCGGGCCCGTCATGATCATCCTCGTCATCCCCATGATGCTCTGGATGCCGATCCTTCAGAACCCCAACTCCACCTTTGCTCAGATCTGTTCGTTCGTTCCGCCCATCTCCCCGTTCATCATGATCCTGCGCCTCGCCGGGGCCGAGTCTGTTCCGATCTGGCAGATCCCCGCGACGATCGTCCTGGGAATCCTCACGGTCGTCGTGATGGCATGGATGGCCGCCAAGATCTTCAGGATCGGCGTCCTGATGTACGGCAAGCCGCCGAACATCTCGACCCTCATCCGCTGGATCCGGATGGCCTGATCGTCCATGAACCCCTTCGACCTCTACGAACTCTGCGTGACCGACGCGCCCAGGCTCGCGCGCTTCGCCAAAGCCGCCCACGGCCGCAAGCCTCGCGTCCTCCGCGAGGACTTCTCCGGCACAGGGGCTCTCGCCAAGGAGTGGGGGAGGGCTTACGGCTCGGCGGTCGCCGTCGACCAGGATGCCAAGCCCCTCGCCCGCGTGAAAGGGCCGAGCGTGCGAGCCGTCCGCGCCGACGTCCTCAGGTGTCGCGTGAAAGCCGACATCATCGCCGCGACCAACTTCCCCCTCGGGTACTTTCACCAGCGCGGCGACCTCGTCAGGTACCTCAAGCACGCCCGGGCGTGCCTGAAACCACACGGCGTCCTGCTCGCCGACCTTTACGGCGGCCGTGACGCGATGAGGCCGCTCAAGATCCGCCGCAAGCTCCGCGGACCCGCCGGCCAGGGCGTCGAGTATACCTGGGAGCAGCGCGAAACCGACCCTGCGACCAACCTCGTGCTCGACACGCTCAGCTTCGTCGTGACCGCGAGCGGCAAAGCCAAGCGATATCCCGACGCTTTCGTCTACCACTGGCGGATCTGGTCCATCCCCGAAGTGCGCGACGCGATGATGGACGCAGGGTTCCGCGCGGTCGACGTCTACGCCCGCATGGGCGACGCGATCGATTCGGACGGCAACCTCTACGTCTCTCCGATCCAGTCCGGCGATGAACTCGACGAGAACTACGTCGTGTACGTCGTCGGTCGGAGGTAGACGACGGCTTCTAAAGCCGCGCCGCCGCGATGCTCGCCAGTTCCGAGCGCTCGCTCTTGGCCAGCGTGACGTGCCCGTACAGCGAGACGCCCTTCATCCGTTCGATCGCGTACGACAAGCCGTTGGACGACGAATCCAGATACGGGTTGTCGATCTGCTGGATGTCGCCGGTGAGGATCAGCTTGGTCCCTTCGCCGACACGCGAGACGATGGTTTTGACCTCGTGCGGCGTGAGGTTCTGGGCTTCATCGACGATCATGAACTGATGCGGGATGGACCGGCCTCGGATGTAGGTCAGCGGCTCCAGGACGAGCTTGCCGTCGGCCATGAGCTTCTGGATGCGTTGCTCGGTCGAGTGGCTGTCGGCGGCTCCGCTCTGCGCGCCCCGGGTGGACATGAGGTACTGCAGGTTGTCGAAGATCGGCTGCATCCACGCGGTCAGCTTCTCGTCCTTGTCGCCCGGGAGGTACCCGATGTCCCGCCCGAGGGGCATGATCGGCCGCGCGACCAGAAGCTTGTCGTACCGCTCCTCCGAGAAGACCTTCGCCATCCCCGCCGCGATCGCGACGAGCGTCTTACCCGTGCCCGCCGAGCCCAGGAGCGTCAGGAACTTGATCTCATCATCCATCAGCAGGTCCAGAGCCATCGTCTGCTGCGAGTTGCGAGCGATGATGCCGAAAACCGGCTTGCGCTGGTTCGTCACCGGGATGATGTGGTCCGTGTCCGCCAGACGCCGACCCAGCCCCGAGTGATGCTCATCCGCGTTGTCCTTGAGCATGACGAACTGGTTCGCGAGCACCGGGCGGTGCACCACCGACCCGTCGTACTGGCGCTCGACCAGAAGCGGCTCGAGCTTGGACATCGGGAGCATCCGGTCGCGGTACATCTCGTCGATCAGCGAGCCGTCCGTTTCGACCGCGACCGCGCCGGTGTAGAGGCGGTCGGCGTCGACCTTCTGGTTCTCGAAATCCTCGGTGCCGATGCCGAGGGAATCACTCTTGATGCGTGCGGCGAGGTCCTTGGAGACGAACGTGACGTTCGCTCCGCGCTGCTTGAGGTGCCACGCGACGGCGATGATGCGATTGTCGGGCGATTCTTCAATCAGCGCCGACGGCCTGTCGTACTCCGAGACGTCGATGCGGATCGACCCCGTCTTGCCGTCGGGCCCGACCTTGGCCGCTTGCCCCACGCGCGGCGAATGCTCGCCCCAGTTCACGCCGTCGGTCAGCGAGCCCTTGGTGCGAAGCCAGTCGAGCTGGCGGATGCACTCGCGGGCGTTGCGGCCCAGGTCGTCATCCTTCCGCTTCATCTTGTCGAGCTCTTCGATCACGGTGAAGGGGATCACCAGATCGTGCTCGGCGAAGACGAAGAGCGCCATGGGGTTGTGGAGCACCACGTTGGTGTCAATCACGAACGTCCGGATCGCGGGCACCGGGTCGCTCTGCCGACGGGGCGCGGTCCGCGAGGACGTGCGGGAGGAACCCCGGGCCGGTTCGACGGTCGCGGGTGGAACGGATTTCTGAGGTTTGGTCATGCGGCTGAGCCTTTGGGGGCCCGGTGGTCCGGAAGGCTGGGCGGCAGCTCTGCCCTCACGGCTCACGGTGTCAGATTCTTCGACAGGCCGAATCGTCCGCACGGATGTCATCGGCGCAGAATACCACGGGTTGCGGTCCCCGAGAGGTCCTGCACGATCCATTGTACCGCTTCCCGATCATTCTTGTCGGATCCTTGACGGGCTCAGGGTGTCGCGGCCGTCGGGGCCACGATTCCATCATCCGGCGGGGTCTGCGGCTTGGCACGGTCGGGGAACTTCGTGTGCTCCATCTCGACGATCCACGATTCCAGCGGGACGTAGCGAAGCAGGTCGAACTTCAGCTCGCGTCCGGCCAGCGTCGGGTGGGCCGAGGAGACCTTGACGAACATGAGGAACTTGTCCCACTTGCGGCGGTCGAAGTCCTCGCAGAGTTCAAGCGTCAGGTCGCTCCCACCGAGGCTTCTGGGCAGCGTGAGGGTCTTGGTCTCGGGGTTCCAGCCGTACCGGTGGCGTGCGACCACCCCCGCGAACCCGAACATGATCAGCCCGATGCCCGTGCCGCAGTAGAAGATGATCCACTGGACCGGAACGTCGTAGGACTCGAGCTTTTTCGGGCTTTCCGCGGTGCCGGAGGTCGTCGTGAACCGCTTGGCGAGCACGTCGTGGTCCTCGCTCGGCTTGGCGATCTGCGTGTGCGCCGGATCGAGGCGATGGACGACGCGGAGGGCCTCAAGCCAGTCGTGCTTGGCGCGGGCGAGGGTGTCCTTCTGCCCCTCAAGGTTCTTGTGGAGCTTCTCGTACTCGGCCTTGGGGTCCGCGATGCTCGGTTCCGCCCAGTCCGCCCCGCCCTGCATCTTGGCTTCCTTGAGGTAGTTAAACCGCATGAAGTCCGCGTACGCCACGCCCCGGTTGGGATACAGGATCATGGCGTCGTAAAGCCCCCAGATCCCAAATCCCAGAAAGAGGAGCGACATCGCGGCCTGTTTGAAGAGCCAGCGGGGGTTCAGTTTCGTCCATTGTGTAGCGGCCATGGTTTCGAGTGTACGTCCCGCAAGCCCGAAAGGTCGGCGTCAGGTCGCTCACGCCCGCTCACGGGCCGATGATCCGCCGCAGGGCCGCTTTCCACCATCGGCCAGCCAGACCCCGGCCGTGAGGCGTCGCCGTCAACCAATCCCAACCCCCTGTGCCGGACGCCCGAAGCGGGATCCGGGGGAAGTTCTTCCCGGACCTCAGCGCCCACGTCAGCCACTCCGAATGCTCGCGGCGTGCTTTCGCGCCCGGATCCTCCGGGTACTCGTCCGAGTACCCGCGTGCCTCGGGCGGCGGATTGGGGCCGAAGGAGACCATGAGCGGAGTTTAGCGAACCCTCCCGCATCGCGGAAGCCCAGCCTCGGGACCTGGATTATCCGGGCCGCCCGTCCGGACCGCTCGGTCCTGCACCCAGCACGCGGCGGTCGGGAACCGGCGATCAAGACTCGGGCCCGCCTCATCTGCGCGCCGTCGCCACGAATTTCCACCCGTTCTCTCCCTGAAATTCAGCGAGAAATCGCGGTCACACCCGCCCCCGCCGCGCACTTGTTCTGTTGAGCGGTGCACCCGCGGATCTCGGCACGGGCTTCCAGAGGGGATAGCCCGCCGCGACCCGCGGACAACCACCGGCTCGGAGAACAGTCATGAACACGAAGAACACGATGATGATGGTGCTCGCCGCGGGGACCGCGATGGGCGGTCTTTCGGCGAATCTGGCCCGCGCGGATGAGGGATGCAGCGTCTACCGCGTCGGCGTGCCCGACCTTGACCAGAAGCGGGCCACGCAGGGGAACATCATGGGCCTCCCCAACGACGGCAAGATGTTCTGCGCCCCGACCTCGGTCAGCAACCACGTCGGCTACCTCAACAACTTCGGCTTCCCCAACCTCTGTCTGGGCGCCAAGGACTGGCAGAACCACTACGCGGCCGGCACCGCCTACATCAACCTCACGCAGTTCTACTGCCAGGTTGATCCCTTCGACGGCGGCAGCATGATGCCGGGCGCCCGCAACCGCATCCTCGCTTCCTACCCCGACGAGTTCCAGATCTCAAGCTACTTCGGCAACGGCGTGGGCCCCACCTCGCAGGCGATGTACGGCCTGATGACCGCCGGCTGCCTCATGACCTTCTGCTACGGCCGCTACGACTTCTTCCCCGCCGGCGGCGGCCTTCCCAACCGCTGGGTCCGCGACGGCGGCCACTGCGTCACCCTGACCGCCGTGCTCAACGGCTGCTCCAACAACGCTTCCATCGGCTACCGCAATCCTTCCTCCAGCGACAGCCTCACCGAGCAGTCTCCCTTCCAGACCACCTACTTCCCCGTCCGTCAGGTGACCGCGTTCTTCGCGGGTGAGCCCGGCGACAACCCCGGCGCCCTGCAGAGCTACACCATCCTCGACGAGGCTTTCGAGGACGGCCGCCTCCGCGTCATCGACGGCATGGCGGTGATCTGGCCCACCGAGGGGCTCTCGGTCGACGCTACGCAGGGCATTCTCTCCGCCCAGAAGTTCATCGACCTCAACATGGGCATCACCAACGGCGCCGATCCGACCCACATCGGCCTGCTCCTCCCCGCCGTCCAGAAGATCCGCGAAGCCGCCGCCCGCGTCAAGCGCCACCCCGCCCTCCCCATCGCCGTCGTCACCCTCGACGGTGAACGCGGCGGAGCGGCCGACCCCGGCCTCTGGACCTGCAACCTCGGCACCCGTGAGTGGCTCCGCGTCGGCCCCGTTCCTCAGGGCGGCGGCTGCTTCGGCCCCGATGGCCGCTACTTCTTCGGCCTGGCCGGGGGCAACGTCCGCGCGATCGACCCCGCGAACCCGACGCTGCCTCCGATCGAGTGGTCCACCCGCGAGCACGTCCTCCTCGCCTGCGGCACGACCGACCCGATGACCGACGGCGACCAGTTCGACTACGAGTTGATCGCGATCACGAAGAACACCGCCGGTGGTGTGTTCATCGCGGTGGGGGATGTCGATGGCGATGGCTGCAGCCCCTACGACCCCGAGCCCTTCCCCACCGCGATCCCCGTGCCCGCCGGCTGCGAGATCGGCGTCTCGCCCCTCGACGGCACGTTCGTCATCGCCCGCGAAGGCTTCTCCGGCCTCGTCCGCTGCGGCCGTCCCGCCGGCGCCGCCGGCTGGGTGGTGATCGAGACCATCGCCACCCCCGGCTGCACGCAGCCCAAAGCCCCGCACTTTGACGGCCAGGGCCGCCTCATCTACACCTGCGACGGCACCGTCCGCGTCCTCGAACGCAACTCGGCCGGCCAGTGGCAGCCCAAGCTCGATTCCAAGTGGAACGGCCTCCGCGGCGGCAGCGGCTTTGAACTCGGCCGCGGCCGCGACGGCCTCTCCGACTGGGCGAACACCCGCCGCGACACCAGCCTCGACCCCGATGCCGAACTCCGCATCGTCGGCGAGGGCCGCGTCCAGGTCGACTGCCCGGCGGACTTCAACAACGACGGCTTCATCGACTTCTTCGACTACGACGACTTCGTCTCCTGCTTCGAGGGCGATGTCAGCGGCTGCCCCGCCAACAACCCGCCGCAGATGGTCCTCGACATGAACGGCGACGGCTTCGTGGACTTCTTTGACTACGACGCCTTCGTCCAAGCCTTCGAACGCGGCTGCTAACCCCCACACCCCCCCAAGACCTCGGGAGGGGGGAACCCACCGTTCTCGGAGGAACTCCGATCCTCACCGCCGCCGCCCGGACGCACCGGGCGGCGGCGTTTTTGCGCAAGAATGAGCGGCATCCCGGCCGCATCCGGCCTTGAACGGCGGCCGTGAGCGGCTTGACGACGACCATGCAGGGTTTCACAACGACCGTGAAGGGCTTCACGATGAGCGTGCAAGGTTCAACGAAGACCGTGAAGGGCTTCACGACGAGCGTGAAGGGTTGAACGACGAGCGTGAAAGGCTTCACGATGAGCGTGAAGGGTTGAACGCCGACCGTCAAAGGCTGAACGCCGGCGAAGAACAGCCCCGCGCGAGCACGCGCAAAAGCCGCCCGCGCCACGCATGGGCCCGCACCGCTCCTGATCGCTGCGCTTTCAGGGTCACCCGCTCCGCGCGGTTACCGGCCGCTCGCCAGCCCGACCTGCGAGGGGTCCTGCCCCAGGCTGCTCGTCCGCATCGTCCGCTTCTGCCGCTCAAGCTCGGGCGGGAGGGTCGCGAACATGCTGTCGAAGATCTCGTCCGTCGACGGCTTCTCGATCCCCTCGGCGGTCTTGACCACCTCGGAGACGATCGCTTCGGCCCGGGTCTGCGCCGCGGCCTGCTGCTCGTCGTTCCACAGCCCCTTGGCCGTGAGGTACTTGCGCAGGCGGATCATCGGGTCCTTGCCCGCCCACGCCTCGACCTCCTTGGGGTCGCGGTAGCGGCGGGCGTCATCCGCCGTCGTGTGGTCGGCCAGGCGGTACGTCACCGCTTCGATGAAGGAGGGGCCGCCGCCGGCGCGGGCCCGGTCGATGGCTTCCTTCGCGCCCTTGTACACCGCGAAGAGGTCGTTGCCGTCCACCTGCATCGTCGGCATCCCGTAGGCGATGGCTTTCTGAGCCAGCGTCTCGGAGTTCATCTGCTGCTCGCGGGGCGTCGAGATCGCCCACTGGTTGTTCTGGCAGATGAAGACGGTGGGGGTCTGGAACGCCGAAGCGAAGTTCATCGCCTCGTGGAAGTCACCCTCGGAGGTCGCTCCGTCGCCGAAGAACGTGATGGCGACCTTGGCTTCCTTCCGCATCTTGAAAGCCCACGAAATCCCCGTCGCGTGGAGCATCTGCGTCCCGATCGGGATGCACAGCGGGAGCTGGCACACACCCTCGGGGATCTTGTTCCCGCGCTCATCGCCCATCCAGTGGAGCAGGATGTAGTGCATCGGGAGGCCGTGCATCCACAGCGCCGCGTTCTCGCGGTAGCAGGGGACGATCCAGTCGGTGCCCTTCTTGGCCGCGGCCGCGACGCCGATCGCGCACGCTTCCTGACCCTTGTTCTGCGGGTAGGTCCCCATGCGGCCCGAGCGCTGGAGCTTGAAGGCGATCTCGTCCATGTGCCGGCAGACGATCATGAACTGGTAGTAGTCCAGGACCTGCTCATCGCTGAGCGTGTCCTTGGCCAGTTCCTTGTCCAGAACGGCGTTCTCGTCGAGGACCGAGAGGTAGTCGATTTTGGCGGTGTACGCGGTGCGGATCGGCATGTCCGGAGGGTAGGCGGGGGGTCCTTCCGGCGGTCGTGCGGGATGCCCCTCCGCCCGGGCCCGGTTCAAGAGGCCCGCCCCGGATCAGATCGCCCGCCCGCCCCGCTCCCCGGTGCGGATCTGGACGCATTCCTCGAGCGGCACGACGAAGATCTTCCCATCGCCGACCTCGCCGGTCGTGCCCGTCCGCGCCGCGCTGACGATGGCCGCGATCGCCGGCTCGACGTACGGGTCGTTGACGCCGACGGTGATCTGCGACTTCTGGACCAGCCGCTGGCGGACGGCCTGCCCGCGGAAGTACTCGACTTCGCCCGCCTGGCGGCCGTGGCCGTCGACCGAGCTCACGGTGAGGCGGTAGTTGTCCCCCTCGTCGAGGGCTTTCTGAAGCGCATCCTGCACGGCTTGCAAGCGTTCGGGACGGATGATGGCGATGATGAGTTTCATGATGTGGTCCGGATGGTGCCAAGCCCTCGGCTGCCTGATGCCCGATGCCCGCTCTACAAGTGGTACCCACGCTCGCCGTGGATGGAGATGTCAAGCCCGTCGCGTTCCTGCTGGTCGTTGACGCGGAGGCCGATGGTCGCTTTCACGATCGATCCGATGATGAGCGTCATGACCGCCGCGAACGCGATCGCGACGCCCGCCCCGGCAAGCTGCTTCACGATCTGATCGGTCTCGCCGTAGATCAACCCCTTCGCCGGCTGGAAGCAGAAGATCCCCGTCGCGATCGCGCCCACGGTTCCGCCCACGCCGTGCACGCCGAACGCATCCAGCGAGTCGTCCCGCTTGTGCTTGCTCTTGAGCGTCACCGCGAAGAAGCAGACCGCGCTCGTCAGGCCGCCGATCACCATCGCCCACGCCGGCGTCACGTGCCCCGCCGCCGGCGTGATGCCCACCAAGCCCGCGACGATCCCCGAAGCAAACCCCAGGCTCGTCGGCTTGCCCGTGTGCTTCCATTCCAGGATCATCCAGACCAGCGCCGCCATCGCCGCCGCCACCTGCGTCGTGGTGAACGCCAGCGCCGCCGTGGAACCCGCGACCGGCGTCTCGACCGCCACCGCGGACCCGGCATTGAACCCGAACCACCCAAACCAGAGCAGCCCCGCGCCCACGAGCGTCAGCACCAGGCTGTTGGGCATGATCGCCCCGTCCGGGAAATCCCGCCGGTTCCCCACCAGGAACACCAGCACCATCGCGGAAACGCCCGAAGAGATGTGCACCACCGTCCCGCCCGCGAAATCGAGCACACCCCACTTGAAAAGCCAGCCATCCGAAGCCCACACCCAGTGCGCCAGCGGGCAGTACACGAACGTCACCCACGCGATGATGAACGCGATGTACCCCTTGAAGCTCAGCCGCTCCGCGACCGCGCCCGAGATGAGCGCGGGCGTGATGATCGCGAACTTGCCCTGGAACATCGCGAAGACGAGCTCGGGCACCTGCTTGTCGCCGTACATCGTCGACGGCGTGATCCCGCTGAAGGCGAAGTAGTCCCAGTTCCACCCGACCACGCCCCCGATCGACTTGCCGAACGCCAGCGCGTACCCGATCAGCACCCAGTGCACACCGATGATCGCCATCGCGACAAACGAGTGGAGCATCGTCGTCAGGATGTTCTTCCGACGCACCATGCCGCCGTAGAACAGCGCGAGCCCCGGCACCATCAGGAGCACCAGCGCGGAAGAGACGAGCATCCACGCGGTCGAACCCGCATCGACGACCGGCGGCGAAACGGGCGGCGAGACGGGCGCGGAGGCCGCCCCCGGAACCTGAACCACGGCCGCGGCGAAGAGAGGAACCAGACCGGACAGCGGAAAATCCATGGGCCCATGATCAAGCCCCGCCCCCCGCGCGTCAAGCAATCCGCCGCACCGCCGACCAAAACCGCAAAATGCTCGCGTTACCAAAGCGTTTCACCCGATTTGCAGCCGTCGGCAAGCGGCAAAGACCGCCCTCGTCGCAATCGGTATCGCAACAGGTCAGGCGTCAGAATGTCGCGATCATCCCCCCGCGTAGTCGATCACGCGGGCGATCTCGCTGCGGAGGCCGCTCCGCGGGACGACCTTGTCCACGAACCCGCTCTTCTTGAGGAACTCCGACCGCTGGAAGCCCTCGGGTAGCTCCTGGCGGATCGTCTGCTGGATCACGCGCGGGCCCGCGAAACAGATCAGAGCGTTCGGCTCCGCCATGATGATGTCGCCCAGCATCGCGAACGAAGCCGTCACGCCGCCCGTCGTCGGGTCCGTCAGCACGCTGATGAACAGGCCGCCCGCATCATCGTGCCGCGCGATCGCCGCGGAGGTCTTGGCCATCTGCATCAGCGACAAGCCCGATTCCTGCATGCGGGCGCCGCCGGAACAGCTCACGACCACCACCGGCGTCTTCGTCTTGGTCGCATCCTCGATCGCCCGCGTGATCGTCTCGCCGACGACCGAGCCCATCGACCCCATCATGAACGTGAGGTCCAGGCAGACGATCATCGCTTCGCGGCCCTTGATGAAGCAGCGGCCGGCTTTGATCGCGTCGACCGCGCCCGTCTTGATCTGCTCGGCGAGCAAGCGGTCCTTGTAGGCTTTGAGGTCCTTGAACTTCAGCGGGTCCATGGGCGACAAGCCCTCGAACATCGCGACGAAGGACCCTTCGTCCGCGAGCTGCTTGACGCGCTCGGAAGCGGAGATGCGGTAGTGGTGCTGGCACTCGGGGCAGACGTGCAGGTTGGCCTCGAGGTGGCGGCGATAGATCATCGTGCTGCAGCCGGGGCAGCGGAGCCACAGACCCTCGGGGATCGACGCTTTCCGGGCGGGCTTGAGCTCGGTCCACGTCCGCGGAGCGGCGGGGGCGGCGGTGGCCGCGGCGGTCGTCGCCGGAGTGGAAGCGGGCTTGGTTGAGATCTGTGTCATGTGCTGATCCTTCGGCCTTCGTGGCCTGCTCTTGCGAACGCCCCTCCGGGGCGCCTTGGAGGTCTTTGGTTAACGGTGCGTCCAGCCGCCGGCGAGTGTCCCCATCACGCCGACAGCGCCCATCACTCCGAACATCGAAAGCCAGCCGCCCGCTCCGGCGGTCGCCCCCGAAAGCTCGAGCGTCAGGCGGTACGGTTCACCCCAGACCGGCGGGACGGTGTGGTCGCGCTCCGGCGGGCGGTTCGAAAGCTCATCGATCCCAGCTCGGAGCACGACCAGCGTGCCCGGACGGGCGACCACGACGACGGTGCCGGGGTTTTTGGGCAGGGCACCCAGGAAGGTGCTCACGATGCGGCTCTTGGCTTCGTTCCACGGCTCGCCGTTGGGGGGCACGATCGAAGCGGGGTCGCACTGCATGGTCTTGCAGACTTTCGGGCAGCGGTCCAGTAACTGCTCCTTGGTCATCCCCTGCCAGAGGCCCAGGTCCATCGCGGCCAAGCCGGGGAGCGCCTTGGGCTTGCTGCGAAGAAGGGTGCCGGCGATCTTGCCCGCGGCCTGCGACGCTTCGTCGGGGCCGCAGAGGAGCAAAGCCGGCCGAACCTGGCCCAGCGTCTTGTTGAACGCTTGGCAGGCCTGCGAGACAGCTGAAATGCCCTCTGGAGCAAGCGGCAGATCGATCCGACCGGCGAGCCGGCCCGCGAGGTCCCACGTGGTGGGCCCAGCGTCGATCAAGACAACGTCAAATCGTGGTCCGTCTGCCATGCGTGGGACTCAACCTCGGCCGTCCGAGCGGAAAGTCTGACACAGAGTGTATCGGCTGGCAAGGGTGGGACAACAGCCGAGAATGCTCATCCTGCCAAAATACGAACGCTTGTTCAAGGGTGTGAGAAAGCTGTCGTTTTTGGATTTTGTATGGATAATCTGGATGCGACTCCGTCCCCTCGCGCAAAGCCCGCCGGCCTCTCTCCCAATAATCACTCGTGAACACCACCACCGCGGCATTCGGCTCCTTCCGCATCACGCGACAGCTCGTGGAGTCGACGGTCGGCGAGCGGCTTCTCGCCGTCGATGACCGCTCGGGGGACGTCGCGGTGGTGCACGTGCGGCCGCCGGCGGGTCGCAAGCGTCGGCTGGCGGAGCTTGCGGCGATCCAGGCGTGCGCTGCGGTGACGGGCCCGCACCTGCTCCCTGTTCTTGGCTGGGGCTTCTGGGCGGGAGTGGGCGGGCGGCTCGCTTGGGTGACCCCGTACACCGGATCGGCGCTGGGGGTCCTCACGCTGCGCGACCACGTGCGCACGAAGGGGGGCACCCTCTCGCCGCGGGAAGCGGCCACGGTCGTCGAGCACCTGTGGGCTGGAGCCAAAGCCGCGCACGCTCAGGGTTTGGTCCAGGGAGTGGTCGACCCGTCCTCGGTCCTGATCGATCAGCACGGAAGGTCGTGGTTCGAGAATTACGGGCTGGCTCGCCGGCTGGGCGGTCCGGCCGACGATGACGCGACCGCACGCAAGCTCGAGCTTCTGTCGATCGCGGCGCTGGGGGTGGAGCTCACGACGGGGCTCAAGCCGCCGCTTCCACGCGACCTTCCGGATGTGCCGGGGATCCCGGAGATTCCCCAAGCGTGGCGAGAGAAAGCCCGTGGTTTGTCCGAGGAAGCGATCGCCTCGTCGATCTCGGCAGCGCTGCACGCTCACGACGCTTTGCCCGCGATTGCAAGCACGCTCCGCGAGATGGTGGGGGGCTTGCGGGACGTGCAGGATCGGGCTTCGGGTGTGGTTGCGGAAGCGGCGACGCAGGCCGCCAAGGAAACGGTCAAAGCGACGATCCGCGCGGTCGCGTCCTCGGTGTGGGACCTGATCCGCCGGCGGTGAGGCGGGCGGCGGTCAATCGTCCTTCTTCGGGCGCGGGCCGGCGTTGATCAGGCGTTCGGCTTCTTCGGCGTTCATCGAGCCCTCGGCGACGTACGCGGCGATCTCGCGGCGGGACTGCTCGCGTTCTTTGGTCTGAGAGATCCGCCTGATCGTACCGGAGATGATCGCCAGTGCCGCGATCAGAAGCCCGCCCAGGATGGCGACCGACGGAACGATGGTTTCCGCGTCCGAAGCGAGAAGGAACGGCTGCATAGGGGGCCTTTCTTCAGCAACTCGTCTTGCCGGCGTTGAGCAGGCGCTCGCCCTGCTCGGGCGTCATCGACCCTTCGGCGATGTACGCGGCGATCTCCCGGCGCGTCCGCTCCCGCGCGAGGGACTTGATGATCGAAACCGTCGAGCGGATGCCGATGATGATGAGCACGAAAAGCCCGAAAAGGACCCATCCGATCAGGTCGCGATCGGAGATCACGGAGATGAAGGAAGGTTCCTGGGTGTGCATTCGAAACTCCGGGGAGGGGGTCTGGGTGTTGGTCGGAAACGCCGGCAGCCGATTTCACCGGCCGAGGCTTCCGACCTCACTGCATCGTCCTCAATCGACAGTACGACCACGCCGAATAAAACTCAAACACCGGTGATTCGTCGCGTTTGGCGACGGTGACCCCGCCGAGAGCGCGCTCGGTGGACGCGATGATGTCCCCCGCGCACCTGAACTCGCGGAATCCGGTTTCAATCTGAGCATTCTCGCATTCCTCGGCGAGGCGCAGGGCCAGCCGCTCGCTGCTCTGGAGGTCGGAGATCCCGCGGTCGGGCCCGAGCACGTCGTAGTTGAACTTGGCGGAGTCGCAGCGAAGGCGGCGGCCGTCGCGGGTGAACAGATCGATCACGTGGCGGGATTCGTGTGTGATCGTCTTTCTCGCTTCCAGCCCCGGCGATTCGGCGTCGAACGCGGCGGAGATGAAGGCACGCGAGCGGTGGCTCATCATTCCGGGGCCGCTCAGGCCGTGGGCGGCGGGCTCGGACCCGAGCACGGTGCGGACTGTCGTCTCATCCACCCTGGCCCGGATGATCAGTTCAACATCTTCGCAGCGAAACCCTTCCGAAGGGCCCTTCCACATCTCCGCCATGTACATCGCCAGCGGCGTTCCTTCTGGCTTGATGAGGCGTTTGACGCGGAGCGGTGCGGGGGCGCGGAGGAGGTCATCCTCGGTCGGCGCGAACGCCGGCAAGCCCTCGGCGGTCAGTCCGGCGACGATCGCGGGCGCGAGCTCTGCATCGACGAGCATGGTGACCTGGGGTGCGCCGCGTGCGGCACGCTGCCGGGCGGTGTGAGGATCAAGGCCGGTCGCGGCGACGATGGCTTCCACGCGACGGTCGGCCGTCATGCTCTGTGGCCAGTCGAGGATCGAGACGTACGCCCGCACGGAGGGATTGTACGATTGGTTGCATGCCCGGCGATCCGTCACAGAATGATCCGAGCCGGCCCGAGCGTTCGGGCTCGGCGATCGTGCAGGTCGTGCTTGGGATGTACCGGCAGGGCTGGTTCCCGATGAGCGAGGATGGCGGCCCGGCGGAGTGGGTGCAGCCGCATGAGCGGAGTGTGCTTCCGCTCGAGCCGGGCGCGTTCCGCGTGTCGTCCACGCTCGCCCAACGCGTGCGTTCCGGTCGGTTCGAGATCCGGAGCGACACGGCGTTCGGCGAGGTGGTCCGGTCCTGCGCCGGCCCGAGGCTGATCGAGGGCGAGGTCGAGCGTTCGACGTGGATCAGCCCCGACATCGTCGAGATCTTCGAAACGCTGCATGTCGAGGGCTTCGCGCACAGCGTGGAGGCATGGCTTACCGAGGCGGGCGAGCCGTCGCGACTGGTCGGCGGGTTGTACGGCCTTTGCCTTGGCCGCGGCGGCGTCTTCTGCGGGGAGTCGATGTTCTCAAAGCCCGAGCTTGGCGGCACCGACGCGAGCAAGGTCTGCCTCGTCCATCTGGTGGGCCATCTCCGGGCTCGCGGGTTCGCGATGATCGACGCGCAGATCGCCAACCCGCACACCGAGCGGCTTGGATTTCTCGAGCGGCCGGCGGAGTGGTACCTGTCGCGGCTGACGGGATCGGATGATGCGAGGTGGGGCGACTGGGACCCTTCTGCCACGCTCACGCACGTGCCCGAGTTGCGACGATCTTCATCGCACGGGTGAAGCGCGGGTCTGACCGGTTGCGAGAGCGTGAAGGGTCTGAGCAGGGGTCGGGCCGCCGGGGCAAAAACGAGCGAGGGCCCCGGTGAAGGGGCCCTCGCGAAGAAACTTCGAATCAACCCGGATCAGCAGCCGAGTTCGTAGACCTGGACGAAGTCGTTGTAGTCGAAGAAGTCGACGAAGCCGTCGCCGTTGGTGTCCGTGCCCGAGCCGCCGGACTCGAACGCTTCGACGTACGCGTCGTAGTCGAAGAAGTCGACCACGCCGTCGTTGTTGAAGTCGGCTTTGGCGCGGGGGACCAGGCCGAGGAAGGAGACGCTGCCGATCGTGCCGGGCTTGAAGAGGTCGAGCGTCACGTTGCCCTCACGCGGGGGGAGCGTGCTCTGGAACCGGAAGTTGTAGAGCGTGCCCCAGCGGAGCGCGTTGGTGTTGGTGTTCTCGGCGTAGGTCTGCGGGCTGCGCCAGACGAGCTGGTTGCCGACCTTCTCGGTGATCCACGCCGCGTTGGACCAGATCTCGCCGGAGTGGTAATCCACGCCCTTCCAGCCCTGGTTCGACACGTGGTCGCAGCCGGGGATGTCCATGCGGACGGCGCCGCCCGAGCGGTCGGAGTTGAGGTTCTGGATCGCGTACTCGTAGGTGTACAGGCCGTTGGACTGCGTCACGCGGAAGCCGACCCAGAACGTGCCCTCGTCCGGAACGCGGACCTCGCGGATCGTCACGTCCGGATCGCAGATCTTCCACGCACGCAGGCCGTTCTGCATGCGGCGGGTCGTCTGACCGGAGACGAAGCTGATGGGGAAGTTGGAGCCGCTGCCGGTGAACCGGACCTCGCGGTACGAAGCGTTGTTGCCGCCGTTGCCGGCCGCCGCATCATCCGGCGTCACGTACTGACCTTCGACGAAATACCGGGCGCCGCCGTTCAGCGCCGGATCAACGTCCGCGTTGTTCACGAGCAGGCGGCGCATCTGGCCGGTCGCGTTCGGAACGCCAGTCACCGGGTACGGGAAGTGGCCCGTGAACGCGTTGACCTGATAACGCGGCCCGAGGCTGCCCTGCGAGCCGTTGAGGCTCGACGAGTATGGGTCCGAGCAGCCCACGCCAAGCGACGAGCCGTCCGTCGGGTTGCACCGCGAGCAGAGGCTCTCAGAGAGCGCGAAGAAGCCGTGTTTCAGCCAGCTCTGACCCAGCTGCTCGAAACGGCCGTCCTTGTAGCGGAAGAGGTTCTGGCCGATGACCGGGTGCTGGTTCGTGCTGGAAATCCAGCGGAGGTTCACGTCACCGATGTTGCAGGAGACGGTGCCCACCGAGTAGGCCTGCTGGCCGTTGGCCGTGCCCCAACGCTGGACCTGGTGAAGATCGCCGACGATCACGTCGGGACCGACCGCCATCGCCGAGGAAAGGCCAACCGCAGCCACCATCGCAGCCGCGGAACACATCACTGAAACTCTTTGCATGGGCTTCCTTCCTGTCACGTCTTCAATGGACACACGACCAACAACGACCACCGCGGGCCAATCGGCCAACGGGAACTCCCGGGAAGTTTCCCAGGTACCTCAGCATACCAGATGGCCACCGTCCCGCAACCAGATTCCGAAGACAAACTTCATGTTCGGAGACGTCCGGTCGGGCCGGACGTCCCAACATGTTCGACCAGAGGAATAGCTTCACCCTAAATGGGTGATAGTGTCGGTTTAGCGACAGCCATCGACCGCCCAAGTTCAGATCATCGGGTTCCGCACGCCGTGGACGTAGTCCGCGGTGGGGGAGAGGTTCGGCTGGGGGTTGAGGAAGACGTCGGCGTAAAGCTCGGTGGCCGGGTCGGGGACCTCGGCGGCTTCGGCGTGGTCGACGCCGCGCTTGACGGCTTCGTTCACCTCGGCCTGGATCGCCTGGTACTCGGCTTCGGTGAGGACGGGGCCGCCCTTCTTCTTGGCGCGGGGGGTGTCGGCGTTCATGAGGTACGCGGCGAGGTGGTCGATCGAGTCCTTCTGCTTGAAGGCTTCGACCTCTTCCTTGGTGCGGTACTTCTGGGGGTCGGACATCGAGTGGCCGAGGTAGCGGTAGGTCTTGAGGTCGACGAACGCGGGCTTCTGCTCATTGCGGCAGTAGTCGACGACTTCCTTGAAGTGGTCGTAGAGGTCGATGACGCTGAAGCCGTCGATGATCTCGCCGCGCATGCCGTACGCGGCCGCTTTGGCTCGAAGGTCGTGGGCCATGGTGGTGCCGCGTTCAATGGCGGTGCCCATGGAGTAGCCGTTGTTCTCGACGACGTAAATGACGGGGATGTCGTAGAGGCCAGCGAGGTTCATCGCTTCGTGGAGTGCACCCTGGTTGAGCGCACCGTCGCCGAGGAACGCCAGAGCGACCTTCTTCTTCGCCGGGCCGCCGTCGACGCTGGTGCCGAGGACTTCCCACTCGTAGCGGGCGGCGAACGCGAGGCCCGTGCCCAGTGGGGTCTGGGCGCCGACGATGCCGTGGCCGCCGAAGAGCCAGTTGGGGCGATCGAACATGTGCATCGAGCCGCCCTTGCCCTTGGCGCAGCCGGTGATCTTGCCGTACATCTCGGCCATGCACGCTTCGGGGCTCATGCCGCGGGCGAGAGCGTGGCCGTGGTCGCGGTAGGCAGTGACGATCGGGTCATCGTGGTTGAGGGAGTTGATGGTGCCGACGGCGACGGCTTCCTGCCCCGTGTAGAGGTGGCAGAAACCGCCGATCTTGGCCTGCTGGTACGACTGGGCGCACCGCATCTCGAACTCGCGGATGAGCATCATGTCGCGGAGCCACTTCACCAAGGTCGCGTCGGGGAGCGAATCGCTCTGGCGCGGGGCGTTCTTCGGGCGGGAAGTGTTCTCGGGATGGCTGAAAGAGCCGGCCCCGTGCATGTCTTTGGCGATGGTCGTCATGTGCTGCGGTTTCCATGGCCCGCCCGTGAAAGTGGGGGACCCGCAACTGTAGGAACGAGCGCCAGATGCGACCAGATCCGCGAAAAGAACCAAACCGTGATTTCGCCCGCAAAATGAAACGCGTTCCAGACGTTATTGGATACCGGTGGGGATCCCGGCATCGATCAGAGCTTTGATGTCCCACGCGGCCCGCTGCCGCAGGACTGCTTTGTAGAGGCGACAGTTCGGCTCGTGCGTGTAGTAGTACCAGTGATCCCACACGCGGGGCCCATCGCCCATGAGGGTCCACTTGAACTTCTTCTTGGCCCAGTCCGCGAGCTTGGGGCTGTCGATCTGCAGATCGATCCAGCGGTTGCCGGTTTCGGAGAAGCCAAGGCCGTCGTGGCCGACCACATCGTGCATGCCGAACCCGCGGGGGCCGAAGTTCTCGCCCAGGAGATCGAGCACGTCATTCTCGCGGCAGCCGACGTTGTAGAACCGGGGTCCGTCCGCGGGCTTGGGGCAGAGCCTCAGCACCTCGTGGAACATCTCCTGCGCGTCGCGGACATACTCGGCGCCGCCGAGGATGATGACCCGGTCGAGCTGCTTGAGGACGTGCTCCATGTTGCGGCGGGCGGCGAGCTTGATCGCGTGGATCACGACCCGCGACCCCAGCGAGTGGCAGAAGAGGTCGATCTTGCGTCCTTTGCCCTCGGCCGCGAGCGCGGTGTGCAACTGGTCGATCGTGTGCACCAGGAGCCACGCGACCTCCGTCGCGTAGTCGTAAGCACGCGAGTAGAAGTTTTTGAAGCCGTCCAGCATCGACTTCGCGAACCCGGGGTTCGAAAGCCAGCCGAACCCCACGGCGAGCCCGTCCGCGCCTTGGTCCTGGCCCAGGAACCCCAGTCGCTTCGGCCAGGGGGTGAAGTGGCACTCGTTGTCCTCGATCGGGTCCACATCGTCGAAATGGAAGACCCTGAAGTGCGGGTTGTCGCACTCTGAGCGCTTGGTGAGGAGCGCCTCGAAGGGGTTGAAGAGGAACCCATGGACCATGATGACCACGGGCTTGCTCGCAGGGAGGGCCGAGATCTTGCCGGGCAGCACGGCTTGGAGGTGCTTGGCGAGTCCGGCCGGGGGCTTCATGGTGTAGACGCCCCCTTTGGATGGGGACTCGCCGAGCGCGCCGACGTGGCGTTTGGGGTCGTAGGGGCCGGCGATGAACGTACCGTCAGAGTCGGGCGCGTACATCTCGTCCCGGTCGGCGCTGAGGCGCAGGATTGACATCGGAGTTCCTTCCTGACGGCCGCGCGGGCGGCTACTTGTTCTTGAAGCTCTTGTCCGGGTACGCCGGACGCTCGACCGGCGGGATCGGTTTCTCGGCGATGAGCTTCTGGAGATAGTCGACCGCGGCACGGAGCTGCGCATCCTCGCCCTTGAACGTCGCGTGCGGCGGGTTGTCGACGATAATGTCGGGCTCGACGCCGCGGCCCTCGATCAGCCACGTGCCCTCGGGGCCCCAGACGCCGAACTCACCCGCGGTCGCGATCCCGCGATCCACCAGCGTGTTGCTCGACGTGAGCCAGATCTCTCCGCCCCACGTCCGCGTGCCCAGGACCTTGCCCAGGCCCAAGCGGCGGAAGCCGTCGGCGATCGCTTCGCCGTCGCTGGCCGTCCGCTCGTTGCAGAGCAGGATCATGTGCCCTCGGAACGCGTACTGCATGTTCCAGTTGGGGGCCTGGCCGACGCGCTGGCTCCAGGTCATCCACGCTTTGCGCATGAGCTTGGACAGGATCCAGCTGTCGATGTTGCCGCCGCGGTTGTTGCGGACGTCGATGATGAGGCCCTGGCGGTCAAAGACGGGGTAGTACCCCTTGACGAAGTTCGTGAAATCGCTCCCGCCCATCGCTCGCAGGTGCAGGTAGCCGATCTGGTTCTTGCTCCATTCCTCGACCTTGAGGCGGCGGGTGTACTCCCAGCTGTGGTACCGCAGGTCGCTCTCGGCGCCGAGAGAGATCGGCGTCACGATCGCATCGCGTGAGTCTCCCCCGGCCGCGGGCTTGATCCGGATGAGGACCTGCCTGCCGGCTTTGGCCCGAAGCAGAGCCGCCGGATCCTGCACGGTCAGCACCGGCACGCCGTCGATCATCTCGATGACGTCGCCTTCCTTGCCGGCGACATGCGGGCGGGCGATGGGAGCGGTCATGCTCGGCTCGTCCGGATCGTTCTCGTAGATGTCGGAGATGACGTACCCGCCCTTCGCATCATCGCGTGTGAGCACGCAGCCGAGGGAGGAGAGCGGGATCTGATCAGTCCCCTCGCGCGTGTCGCCGTCGCGAACGAAGTGGTGCAGGGCCGAAAGCTCGCCCGTCAGGTGCGTCATGATGTCGGAAAGCTCGGCCCGGGCCCGGACACGCTCGACCCACGGCAGGTACTTGTCGTGCATGGCTTTCCAGTTCACGCCGTGCATCCCGGGGTCGTAGAAGTAGTCGCGGAGGAGACGCCACGACTCGGTGTACATCTGGCGGAACTCTTCACGCGGGGGCAAACTCAGACGCCAGCCGGAAAGGTCGACGTTCTTCTTCTCGAGGTCGGCTTTGCCGGGGTTGGCGTCGATGATCGAGTAGGTGTCGCCCTTGCGGACGAGGATCTTCTTGCCGTCCTGCGAGAACTGGTACCCGTTGATCGCGTCGACGACGGTCTTCTGCTCGGGGCTGTCGTTGGTGATCGGGAAGCTCTGCAGGTTCGTCGGCGAGGAGGGGTCGGTGTCGCGCGACGTGAAGAAGAGAGCTTTGTCCGTGACGTTCAGGTTGCCGTAATTGCCCTTGGCGACGGGGACCTCGTAGAGGCGCTCGCGGATGCCTTCGAGGACGATCTCGACCTTTTTGGGTTCGTCCTTCTTTGCCTCGTCTTTCTTCGGCTCGTCCTTCTTGGGCTCGTCCTTTTTAGCTTCGTCCGTCTTCGGCTGGTCGGGTTTGGCTTCGGCTTTCGCGTCGGCGTGCTTCTCTTCCTTCTTGGGTTCTTCCTTCTTCTCTTCTTTCTTTTCGTCCTTCTTCTTGTCCTTGGCGGCTTCGAGCTCATCCTTCGGCAGGTACGGCCAGCGCACGCCCGGCTTGAGCGCGACCGCGAAGATCTTCGTCGTCTTGTCCAGGAACGGGTCCGGCTGGTTCTGGCCCCACGGGCTTGGCACCAGAGTCTCAAGCTCGCGGTCCGACAGGAAGTAAAGCCAGTTGCCGTCCGGGCTCCACGCGGGCGAATAGCTCGCGAACCGGTCGGTCGTCACCACCGTCGAAGTCTTGGAATCCAGCGAGTAGATCTTGATCTGCGGGAAAGCGTTGTTCGCGGCCGCGACGTACGCCAGCCAGCGGCCGTCCTTCGACCACGTGAACGATTCGATCTGGTCGACGAGGTTCTGCTCGACGAGCACGCTCTGCTTGGTCGCGACGTCGTAGATCCAGAGCTTGTGGTTCTTGTCGTTGTGCGCGATCGACTTGCCGTCGGGGCTCATCTGCGCCGACCAGCGGAGCACGTCAGCCCCGGTCGTCAGCTGCTCGGCTTCGCCGATCCCGTTGGCGGGGAGCTTCCACACCTCGACCTCGCCGGACTGATCGGAGAGGGCGATCACGGACAAGCCGTCGCTGCTGAAGGTCGCGTTGCGGTAGCGGACGCCGGGCTTGCGCGTCGCTTCCACCAAGCGGCCCTGACGAGCGGGGGCGACGACGATCTCGCCGCGAGCGGTCAAGACCACGCGGTCGCCGTCGGGCGAGAGGGAAGCCGCCGTCACCCAGTCGACGGGCTTGGTGATCCACTTCTCGCGGAGCTGGTCGAAGTCGCTCGGGAGCGTGATGTTGATCGTGGTGTCGGTGTTGGCGGCGAGGTCGTGGAGCCGCAGGTCCGGACCGAGCTGGTAGACGATGCGCCCGCTGCCTGCGGCGTCGATGTTCGTGCCCGCCATGTCGAAGTTCGTGTTCTTCGAGTGCTGCTTGAGGTCCTTGCCGTCGGGCGTGACGGACCAGATGTTCATGTACCCGTCGCGGTCGGACGCGAAGTGGACGCGGCCGTTCCAGAGCATCGGGCGGCGCGAGGTACCCTCGAAGTCGCCGGTGAGGTTGATGGCTTCCTCCCCATCCTTGCCGGACCACGACCAGACCTGTTCGATGGTGCCGCCCTTGTACCTCTTGGTGTGGCTTCCGTTGAAGGGGATGCGCACGAAGAAGAGCCTGCCGCCCTCGCCGAACGCGCCATCGAACGCCTGCGCGAGCGGGACCATCGTCCTGGTCCGGGTCGCCGGGTCGATCGTCGCAAGCTGAGAGTTGGGCAGCGTCGAGAACCGGTCGGTCGAGTAGATGACCTTGCCGTCGGCTGTCCAGCCCCGGGTGCTCACCCGGCCCGCACCCTCAAAGGTGAGCCGCGCTGGCATCCCGCCCTCCATCGGCATCACGTACACCTCGGCCGGCCCTTCGTACTCAGCGCAGAACGCGAGCCACTTGCCGTCGGGGGAGATCTGCGGGGCGAACTCATCACCCAAATGGGTGGTCAAGCGAGTCGCCGCGCCGCCAGAAGCCGGTACTTTCCACAGGTCGCCCTCCGCGATGAAGACCACCGTGTCGCGGTGGAGGGCCGGCTGGCGGTAGTAGCCCTGGGTGATCGGCACGTCCTGGGCCGTGGCGGCCGCGGGTGCAATCGCGAGCCCGGCCAGCAACATCAGGGACAGATTGAAACGAGCGGGAACGAGGACCGACGTGCGCATGAAAAGCCTCCGGCCATCCCGTGGATGGGCCGGCAGTGTACCGGTAAGTCGAAATCGGGTGCGGCCCGGGCGGGCAGGACATAAAAATCTTTGCATGCAGGATTCATCCGGATATCCTGCCCGAAACCCGGAGCGAGCGCATCCGTACAACGTCGTCCGAGCGTCCTCAAAGCGTTCACGCGGCCGGTGCCGAGGAGCGGCAGTCCGCAAACGGATCTCGTCGAGGGTCGACGCGGCTTTCTGCCGCGGCCGAACAAGGAGTTAGGGTTATGAAGAATGCGTTCCGTCTGTCCATCCTGGCCGGGCTCTGCCTGGCGGCCCCGGCGATCGCCGCCGAGGACACCCTTGTCCCCGCCGGCTCGCTTCAGCGCGTTCCGGCTTCCTGCCTGAGCATGCCGACGGTGGAGTTCGGCAACCGGGCCAACGCGTTCGTGTACGAGGTCCGCGACCTCGACAACGCGGTGTTCACGAACACGGCGCTCCCGCTCCAGCTCCTGGACGACGCCTCGCTGATCCCCGGTCCGGGTTCGGGCGCCACGTTCCCGCTGGTCGCCAACGGGATGTACGTGAGCTTCAGCGTCACCGAGCCGGTTGACTTCGATATCGAAGTCACGTTCTGGGACGCGGTGGACGTCGCGGCCCCCGCGGGCAGCCCGGTTCACACCACCCTGATCGACGGGTTCGTCGTCGGGATCGCGAACCTGCCCAACGGCGGCGCGTTCGTGACGGACACGATCGACCTCTCCGGCCTCGCCGGCGGCGGCATCACGCTTCCCGACGCGGGCACGTTCGTGCTCGTCCGCTACCTCCAGCCGGGCACGACGGACCTCATGCCCTCGGGCTCGGTCCAGATCGTGTACGACGCGTCCAACGACATCACCACCTTCGCCAGCAACATCACCGGCGCTTCGGACATCAACACCTGGCGCGACGTTGACGCCGACACGATCCTCGAAGCGGCGGAAGCCCGCTCCTTCGCCTACCCCGGCCGCGGCGCGATGGTCATGGGCATTCAGGCCGACGTCCCCGTCTCGGGCGGCGGCTGTGCGGCCGACTTCAACGGCGACAGCTTCCTGGACTTCTTCGATTACGATGAATTCGTCCAGGCCTTCGAGAACGGGACCGGCTGCTAAAGCACGGATCTCCTCGAGAATTGCAGTCTGACGCACAAAGCCCCCGGTCGCAAGGCCGGGGGCTTTTTCGTCGCTCGGCTTTGCGTGCCCGGTGCCAAACGAAAAACGGTCCCGCCGAGGGGCGGGACCGCTGGGATCATCTCATGAATTCAGCCGCGGGCGAGGATCAATCCTCTTCGCCGCCGACTTCCTCGGCCTTGTTGGCTTCGGCGACCTCGGCTTCGAGCTGCTCGATGGTCTTCTCTTCTGCGACCTTCTCGCCGCGTGCGAGCGCCGCGGCCCGTTCCTTCTCGAGCTTGCGTTTGACGGCGTCGACCTTCACCTTGTCGGGCGCGACGATGATGCTCGCCTGCTTGCCGAACCAGCGGGGCGTCTGCTCGATCTTGCAGATATCAAGGAGCGCGTCAGCGACAAAGCGGAGGTTCGCCAGGCCGATGTCGCGGTGGGCGATCTCGCGGCCCTTGAACTTCTGCGTCACCATGACCTTGTGCCCGGCCATCAGGAACCGTCGGGCCTGATCCACGCGGATCTGCACGTCGTGCTTGTCGATCTTCACCGACCGCCCGAGGCGGATTTCCTTCATTTCAGCGGCTTTGGACCCCGCGCGCTGCTTGGCTTCCTTCTTGGAAAGTTCGTACTTGAACTTTCCGTAGTCCATGATCTTGCAGATGGGGGGGCGCTGTTCCGGGTTGACCTCGACGAGGTCGAGCCCGCGCTCCATCGCCATCTTCAAGGCTTCGGAGGTCTCAAGCACGCCGATCTGTTCGTTGTCGGGGCCGACGACGCGGATGGGAGTGATGCGGATCTGAGCGTTGCGCCGCGTGCGCTGGGGCGGGCTGTCACGGTTGAACCTGTCGAACGCGATGGGTGGACTCCTTGTGTCGCGATTGGGTCAGCGCCCCCAAAGCCACGCATCCGGGATGGATGCAGGTGGGGGGTCCCCCCATTCTACCACGCCCGGGGGGTCGTCACCGAGTTATCTTGTCCTTCATTTCCCCCAGCGATGCCCGAGGCCCGCCGGCCCGCTTAGTCCGTCGCCCGGACCGCCTGGTAGATGTTGACCACCACGCTGATCAGAAGCAGCACGCCCAGCACGATCGCGAGCCACTGGCGGACCATCGGCTCGCTGCGGCTTTGGTCCACCGGGAGCTCCGCCACCTCGGCGGTCGCCTGGGCCTGCGAAAGCTGCTGGAGGGTGCCTGAGGAGAAGACATCCTTGTGGGCCAGCGGCGGCCGCTTGGCGTCCTTGACCATCCGGAGGTCCGAGAGGAGGTCCTTGCAGGTCTGGTACCGGGCTTTGGGGTCCTTGGCCATCATCATTTCGATGACCTCGGAGATCCCTGCGGAAAGCTTGGGGTTGACGTGGTCGGGGGCGATCAGCGGGTCCTTGAGATGCTTGTGCATCACGGCGGAGGGGTTCTTGCCGTCAAAGGGGACCGCGCCGACGACCATGTGGTAGAGGGTGGCGCCCAGGGAGTAAATGTCGGCGGGGGGGCCGATCTTCTTCTCGCCGCGGATCTGCTCGGGGCTGATGTAGTAGGGGGTACCGAAAGCCTTGCCCTCTTCCGCTTCCGCCGCTTCCTTGTCGGAGATCGCGCGCGCCAGGCCCATGTCGGCGAGCTTGACGACGCCCTCGCGGGTGATCATCACGTTCTTGGGCTTGACGTCGCGGTGGATGAGCCCGCGTTCGTGGGCGTGGAGCAGGGCTTCGGCGACCTGGATCGTGATGTCGATCGCATCCTTCTCCATGTACTTGCGGTGCTTGACGATGTCGTCGTGCACCGTCCGGCCGTTCACGTACTCCATCACGAAGTAGTGGTACTCGCCGGCGTTGCCGACGTCGAAAGCCTGCACGATGTTCGGGTGGTTCAGCTGCGCCGCCGCACGCCCCTCGGCGTAGAACCGCTCCACGAACTGCGGGTTGGTCGTGAACTTCCGCGGCAGGACCTTGATCGCGACCTCGCGGTCGAGGCTGAGCTGCTTGCCAAGCCAGACCGTCGCCATCGCGCCCGCGCCCAGCTTGCGGATGATCTTGTACCCGGGAATCTTCTGGTTGGACCGGTCGGCTTCGAGAGCCTGCTTGAGGCGGGCCATCTGCCGCTGCGTGACGTACGCGTTGTCGAGGAGGATCTGGACGAGGGACCTCTGGTTCTGATCCTCGCGGGCCTGCTTGGCCTGCTCGAGCGCGTGCTGCACTTCCTCGGGCGTGGCGAGCCCCTGGTCAACAACGAGGCGACCGACGAGCGTGTCGACGTTGGTGCCGCCTTTGGCGGCGTCGGAGAGTGCTTCTTCGACGGCCGCGAGGCTGGGTGCGGGATCCGGCGGCGGCCCGATCGGCGCGGTGTCCGCTTTGCTGACCGGGGAGGTCTCCGAAAGGTCGGGTTTTTTCAAACTGTCGCCCATCAGGTCCTTCGCATCCGTGCTTGCACATCGCCCACGCCGTCTGTTCGTCGCTCGTCGGGGTGAAGGTTCACCGGTCCAAGGTCAAATGTCAACCCGCGACGCTTCTCCGTCACGCCGCACCACCATAGCCGAAGGCCGCGGCACCGATCCGCGGTGCCCACCGTACGCGGAACCGAGAGACGGCCCGCCGCATGAGCATCGGCCCGAAACAGCGGTGGCATGCGGAAGGATGACGCGTCAAACCCCGACCAGAGTTCATACGTCACCGCGGCCGCAGGGTTCCAATGTCCGCAACCCGGGCGGAAACGATGCAAACAAAGCACAAACGTGGCCGCGTCCGAGAGCCCGCCCCGGAAGAAATGAGACGTTTCTTCGCGCGAAATTGAGCGAAAACGCATCCTCGTGGATCCGAACGCACGAAATGTCGTATAGTGCACAGGCCAGTTCATGGCCGCCCGGCGCGGTCTCTCGCTTTCCGGGTTGCGTCGATCGAGTCATTCGTGTTTGGAACCGGGAGCGGCGAACGCTCAGTTGTCGAGCCGTCTCGCCAAAATTGAAGGTTGGAACAGGACCCTGGCCGTAAGGCCGGGCGGTTGGAGGATGCTCATGAAGAAGCTTGCTGGTCGTGGGTTTACGCTGATCGAACTGCTGGTGGTGATCGCGATCATCGCCCTGCTCATCTCGCTGCTGCTGCCGGCCCTCGGCAAAGCCCGCAAGGTGGCCCAGATCACGATCTCTTCGTCCAACGTGAAGTCGATCAACAACTCGACGAACATGTACCAGTCCGACAACAAGGCGTACATGCCCATCACGCCGACATGGAGCCACGGCGGTCGCAGCCGCACGCGTCCGGTGAACACGTCGAACCCCGCACAGGGCGTGTCCGGCTTCTGCACGTGGAGCTTCGCCGGCGGAAATCCGTCCGGCTTCTGGTTCGGTTCCAACGGCGGCGTGTTCGACGTTCTGGCGGTCGACCGTCCGCTCAACCAGTACGTCTACCCCGAGATCAAGTTCTACGACCCGGCTTCGGGCGGCAACGCCAACGCTCGCATGCCCGCTCAGGACGAGAACCGTCTGAACGTCAAGCTCAAGGTCTTCAAGGATCCCGGCGACTTGGTTGGGCACCAAGAGAGCTGGCCGAACCCCAATCCTTCGGCACGCACGAGCTTTGATTCCATCGGCATCTCCTACCAGTGGCAGGCCAAGTGGTACGAGCAGCTCGATCCCAGCGGCACGATGAACTGGCCCACATTCACCCGCGGAACGAAGCTGCTTCAACTCGCCGACTCGTTCGTCACCTCCCGGTTTGCGTGGATCTGGGACGAGCAGGCCGACATCATCATCTACAACAACAACCCGAACTACGTGAAGAAGAACGGCTTCGGCGACATCAACCGCAGCGTCATGGGTTTCATGGACGGGCACGCAGGCTACATCAAGGTGATTCCCGGTCGCCAGCGCAGCTCCTATGAGAATGAGCTTTACACCACGATCTTCACGAACATTCCGTGGACTGGTCCGGAGTAAACCCCTCCGCCACCGATCAAGTTGAACGACACCGGAGCCGTGAGGCTCCGGTGTTTTCTTTGCGTCAAGAATTGCGGCGTCTGAGCCGGGTGCCACGATCATCCGGTCCTCCGGATGGTCGTGGATCGGCCACCGACGCTGACTCTGGTGTCGAATTCATCAAGGACGTCCAACCACGACCATCCCGAAGCGGGATGATCGTGGCACGGGCGGGCTTGCACCCCTGCCAGAAATCTGCGATGATCTCGCTTCCCCAAGGAGATCCCCAGATGAAGCCTTCGCTCCCCGCCGTATCGCGCCGCTCATTTCTTCAGTCCGCCGCGGGTGTCGCCGCAGGCCTCGGAGCGGCGGGTGCCTTGGGCTGGATGCCGGCGTCGAGCCACGCGCGGATGCGGAATCTGTCGGGCGCTGCGGACACGCTCAACATCGCGGTGATCGGCACGGGCGGGATGGGCCGCTCGCACGTGAACCACCTGTCGCGGATGGCCAAGCAGGAGAACATCCGGGTCGGGATGCTCTGCGATGTGTACCGCCGGGCGCTCAAGCGTGCTCAGGACACGCTCGGGAAGGTCGACAAGTCCCTGGTGCTGGAAGAGAAGAACTGCGTGATCGAGTACGAGCGTGTGCTCGACAACAAGGACATCAACGCGGTGGTGATCGCGACGCCGGACCACTGGCACACCAAGATCGCGATCGAGGCGATGGAAGCGGGCAAGGATGTGTACGTTGAGAAGCCGCTTTCGCTGACGGTCGAGCAGGCGATCGAGTGCCGCAACGCCGTCCGCCGCACGGGCCGCACGCTCCAGGTCGGGCCGCAGCGCACGAGCGAGAACCGCTGGTGGGAAGCCGGGAAAGCGATCAGCGAGGGGAAGATCGGCCCGGTCGTGTGGAGCCAGGGGTCCTACTGCCGCAACAGCCGTGAGGGGCAGTTCAACTGGGCGATCGACAAGGATGCGGGCCCGCAGAACGATCCGGGGTCGGAGGGGTACATCGACTGGGACCGGTGGCTTGGCCACAAGCACGGTCTGGCGGAGAAGATCCCGTACAACGAGGAGCACTTTTTCCGGTTCCGGAAGTTCTACGCGTACAACGGCGGGGTGGCGACGGACCTGATGTACCACTGGCTGGCGCCGCTTCTGATCTCGATCCACGGGAAGAACGGGGCGTATCCGCGTCGGGTGATGTCGGGAGGCGGGCAGTACATCGAGAAGCCTGCGCCCGGCAACGCCCGCGACATCGCGGACACGATGCTTCTGACGGCGGACTACGAGACGCACAGCGTGTTCCTGACGAGCGTGATGGTGAACGATGTGGGCGTGCCGGAGATGATCCGCGGGCAGCAGGGGCAGCTCGAGCCGACCAACGACGGGTGGAAGCTCTCGGAGCAGTCGGCGTACTCGAAGGAGTTCCGGGAGAAGAACGGGTCGGTGGCGGACCAGGGCACGTACGTGCTCAAGTGCGGCGGGAACCGCGGCGGTCGCGACCATAGCCAGAACTGGATCGATGCGATCCGGAAGAAGGCCGAGGTCAACTGCAACGTCGAGCTCGGGTGCGCGGTGATGGTCGCGATCAAGATGGGCGTTGAGAGCTACCGGAACTCGAAGGTCTACACGTGGGACGCGAAGAACGAGAAGGTCGTCAGCACCTGAAGCTGGAGCCGAGAAAAAGCCGGAGGCCCGGGATGCATGCGAGCATCCCGGGCCTTTTTCGTTGCTGACGTGCGGTGCTCGTCCGCTTCTGGGCGAAACGCGTGGACGAGATTCGGCGGTCCTTACTTCCTCCGGATCTGCTCCAGGATCGACGGATCACGGATTTCGTTGTCTCTCGCGAGCAGGAGGACCTTGGACAGAACCTCCGCCGTCTTCGGATCCTGATCCGCGAAGGGCAGGAAGATCCGGCCGCGATGCTGAGCATGCACGGGGACGATCCACAACGTTCCTCCGGGCAGCAGATGCACGGTTCCGCTTCCCAGGTGCACCGTGTACTCGCCGATCGCCCCGGTGATCGCCGCCCGAGGCCCGTCGATCTTCACGTTGCCGAGCTTGAGAAGGCGGCACGTTTCCCGCACCAGGCTCGCCCTGGACTCGACCGTCGAGACGCTGGCTTCGGGGTCAACACCGCCGCGGTGCGCGACACTGACCACGAGATCCAGGTCCCGCATGACTTCGGAGAAAAGCCGCGCCGGTACGCGCGGAAGAGCCGCGACTTTGTGATCGCCCGACGTCGCGAACCGCACGCCCGCGAGCGTCAGCCCCTCGACCTCCGCGGGCGTGTGGAAGTGCTCCTCGAACTCGACGAAGGCCGTGAGCTTCTCCCGGTGGAAGGTTCGCTGGACACCCTCTTCCGGCCTGGCGACCCATCCACGAGCGCCGAGCAAAGCCATCGCCTGCCGTCCCACGACCTGCTGGCCCGCGTACCGCTTTGAGCTCCCGTTCGCGGTCTTCTCCTGCGCGGTCGGCACGTACACCTCGCGGAAGACCTGCTTGAACGGCTGCACGCGTTCGGCCGCGAAGCACTCCCGCTGCCACTTGTCCCAATGCTTGGTGGCGAGGAGGTCGAGTGGATGCGAGATCCGAAGCCGTTCATCCTTCTTGACTGCGGCGTGTTCGCCGTCGAATCCGCGCAGGGCTTTCCCGTTCTTGTCGGGATAGCCCGCGCCGCCGGCCACTCGAACGAAGACAAGCCGTTCCAGCATCGCGCGAAGCACCGGGTGACCGAAGAGTTCCTCGATCTCCGCCGCCGTGAACTCGTCGCCGCGGCACATCGCCGTTTCCAGCGAAGCCCGCATCCTGGATTTCTGCTGTTTGAGCAGCTTGGCCCGCTCGAAGAGCTCCGCGACCGCCGGCGTTTTCTTGGCGGCCGGGGGCGTCGACGCGAGCGTCTTGCCCTTCTTGGTCGCCGTGACCTCAGGATCGCCATCGGCGTCGACCGCGAGCGTCACGGTGACATCTCCGGACTTGACCGTCACCGGACCCTTCGCCAGATCCGCGACGGCCCGCGTCTCCACCGCCCACATCAGACGCTGCGGATCGGGGTAGCCGGCAGTTCGCGCGAGGTTGTCCATGCCCACCTCGACCGCCCGCTTCTCCGACGCCTGAAGCATCGATCCGCCGTGCTTGCGGCTGGTTCGCCGGACCTCCTGCAGCAACTGGTACCGCGAGAGCACCGTCTTTTCCGCGGATTTCTTTGGCAGCGACAGAAGCCCGAGAGCCCGCATCGAGTCCTGGTGCCGCTTGCTGTTGATGCGAGCGATCACGTCCTTCTCCGTGATCTCGTTCAGCATGGCGTCGGCGAAGAGCTGGGCGCGGCGGTGCCCGGCGTTCGAGCAGGCGTACTTCGCGGCCGCGTACACCGCCGCCCATCGCGTCGGCCCGAGCTTCTCGTACACCCGACGGAACCACTCTGGATCGACGGCTCCGTCGGCGAAATCCTCCTCCGCCACCGGGCTCCGCTCGGAGATCCGGGCCCGCACCAGCTGATCGAGATCCTTGTCGTGCGTCCACGACGAGTCCTTCGTGTGCGCGCGAAGCCACCATACGGCATCCACATATCCGTCCCACTTCAGGGCCGCTTCGACGTGCGCGGCCCATCGCGGCGCGAACACGCCCAGTTCCACGAGCCTCGCCTCTCCGATGCCGTGCTTGGTCGCGAGCGCGCCGAACTTCTCCGGCGTCTCGCCCTCGCCCGGCGAGGACCGCTCGATGATCGTGCTCAGCGTCGCCGCACGGTCCGTCGCATGGCGATACGACGAGCGGTCCAGCGACGAAGCCCCAAGCCGCGACAACGCTCGGAGCGCCCGCTCGGCGCCGCCCGTGTGGTCCACGCTGTTGAGAACCTGCGCCGACTCCGTCGGTGCATCGCCGCGTTCGAGTTCGAGTTCCACCGCCCGCTCCGCCACGCGACGCGCCGCCCGCACCGCCGCTTCGGGCGCTTTCTCCCGGCGGCCCTTTGCAAGTAGCGTGTCGATCCCTCGCCACGACCACTCCTCGCCTGGGTGCTTGTGCAGCAGGTAGTACACCACGTCCATCTCGCCGGCGCGTCCGAGTTCCACCGCCGCCATCAAACGTTGGACGTTCCCCCGCGGAAGATCGTCGCGCCACCCGAACTTGTACTTGCGCTTGATGTCGTCGAGATCCACGCCCTTCGCGGCCGCTTCCGCATCCTCTTTCGCTTTGTGCGGCACCCACACCTCCGCCGCCCACCGATCGATGAGCCGCGTCAGCCGCCAAGCGTTCGCCCGCGCCTCGGGCAGTCCTGCCGGCGCCGGGCGTGCATCCTCGAACGCTTCGAGGCGATCCTCCCACCAGAGGTAGGGCAGATCGAGCTCCGGCCGCGTCGGCCGCTGCTCTTCATGATCTTCCTTGAGACCTTCCCACGCGATCCGCCCGCGTGCCACCGCCGACTCCATCCCCTCCATCACCGCCCGCAGCGCACGATCCGCAGGTCCCCGCATCACCAGCCACCCCAGCACCTCCGTCACAAGCCGCGAATAGTGCAGGACGCGTGCCTTGCCTCCGAGCAAAGCCTGGATCGCCGCCGGCCACCTTTCGCCCTCGCCGTGTTCGTCGCAGGCTGAGATCGCCGTCCACGCCCGCCACAATTCAAGACCGTCCCGATCCCGAAGCTCCGGCCCCCGCGCGGCTTCCCACGCTTCCCACATCTCCGCGAGGAGCATCCCACGCTCCGGCTCATCCTCATCCGCCCCTTTCTTCCGCACGCGCAGGTCCCCGCCCCATCTCAGTGCTCCAAGCTCCATCTCCTCGACCTTGTCGTCGTAACGCTCCACGTGCACAACCGTCCGCTTGTTCTCTTCGATCAAGTCGTCCAGCGCGTGCAAGATCCGAAGCGAAGCAGCCGTCAGGGTCGGAAATCCCCGGTCCACCGCCGGCGCCACCGGGGTCAGCTTCGACCGATCCAGCAGCCCCAGACAATCATCGAGCCTCGCCCGCGGTGCCGCGTGAGCCGCCAACGACTCCAATTCGCGAGCCGTCGCCGCGTCGAGCTTCTTCGCCGACGCCCGGATCCGCGCCGCCGTCGCCTTCGCTCGCTCCACCTCCCCACGGTCCGCCAGGTGCTGCACGAGCTCCACCGCCGCACGCCGCTGCTCCACATCGCCCGCCAAGAGCGCGGCCGCCGCCGCTTCCAAACGCGCCGCTTCAAGCTCGCACAGCCGCGCAATCGCCCGCTCCCGAACATCCGCGGCTTTCCGCCGCAGCATGTCCCGAAGCAGGCCCTCCTCATCCGTCAGCAGCGGCAGGGGTGACATCGCCGCGAACGCTGTCGCACGCACATCCGCCGCCGCGTCCCCCATCAGCTTCAGCAGCGCCGCCCGGCCCGCCTCCGAGACTTTCACCGCGCCCGCTTTCACAGCGTTCCTGGACCGCCACGCGTACCGCACCTCGATGCCGCCCAGGAACGCCGCCAGGGCCGCCCGCTCGCTTGCCCGGAACACCTCCACGGAGCCGAGCACCGCTTCCAGCGTCTCCGCATCCAGCACGCGGACGAGCGCCGCTCCGACGGCACCCGTCGACAGCTCCCCAACATTCCAAGGCCACAGGATCGGCTTGAGCTTGACTCCCTTCTTCTCCTTCTTGACCTTCTCCAGCAGCGGCAGCAGCACCGCCCGCACTCCGGGTGCCTGACTCTCCGAGACGTTCGCCTCCCCCAGCACGCCGACCGCCAACGCCGCGACGCGCGGGTCCTCATCCGAAGCAGCCGCGACCGCCAAGGGAATCCAACTCTCAAGCTCGATCCTCGCCGCCATCAGCATCGCTGCCGCGCGCACCTCCGCCGACTTGCTCCTCGCCGCTCGCTCCGCGAGCGCACGCGCCGCCGTCGCGTCTTCAAAAGCCGCCGCCCAGATCGCGAAGTACGCCGCGATCCCGTCCTTCCCCGCAACCGCCGCTTCCCGCTTGGGCGGCGACTCCAGCATCTCCCACGCCAGCCCCAGCTCCTTCTTGACCACCGCGGCCGACATCGAGTCCCACCTGGTCCCGAACCACACATCCGCCGCCCGCACCACCGACGAGAACCGCACCAGCCCCTCGTCCAGCACGAGCTTCAGGATCACCCGGAACGCCTCGGGATGCCCGAGGTGCGCCTCTTCGAGGATCGCTTGCCGGAGCCCTTCCTCCCGCATCGCCCCCAGCAGCAGCTTTCCAACCTGCTCCCACGCTCGCGGTTCGCCGCACGAGAGAAGTGCCCGAATCGTCTCCCGTCCACCCACGCCCGCCTCATGCTCACCCCGTAGCGTGGCGACCGCCGTGGCGAGGACCCGCTCTCCCGAAACTCCGCCCGCGTCGATCGCCGCGGCCACCAACCTGGGTGCCGCGCTCGCGTACCCGTATTGAATGAGCGTCCCCCAGCCGGCCAGCCACTCCGCATCCACATCCAGCCCTTCGAGCTCCTGGCACACCTCGCGAAGCCAAGCCCCCCGGGCCGCGGTGACCTCCTGCCCGCCGCCGGGAATCCGGAACGGCTGCGGCTGATATCGCCGCGTGACCACCGCCGTTCTCCGGTGCTGATCCCAAACCCCCTCCATCTCCGGTGCCAGCTGCGGGAAGAGCGCCGCGAACACCGCCCGCCGGCCGGCCGGCCCCAAAGCCTCAAGCTCCGCCGCGAGAGGATCGCCCTCGTCCGGCGCCTGCCGGAAAAGCTCCGAGTCCTCATTCCCCTCCTCCCCAAGGTGTCCCGCCACCGTCCGCGCCGCCTTGAGCCCGCGCAGCGCGGCGATCTTCGACTCCACCCACCCTGCCTGCTTCATCGCCTCAACCTTCGCAAGCATCTGATCCTCGTTCAGCATCCCAATCTCCTCAAGATCTCACCTCGATCGACACCCGGAAAGCCCCGTCCGCCACCCGCCTCAACCCCCGGCCTCAACCACCAGCCTCAACCACCAGCCTCAACCACCAGCCTCAACCACCAGCCTCAACCACCAGCCTCAACCACCAGCCTCAACCACCAGCCAAGAACGTCAGCTTCAGGAACACGATCGTGCTGTCCGCCGTCAGCCACACCTGCGCGTCCAGGTCCCGGTGCTCCATCTCATCGATCACGACCAGGTAAAGCCCATCCTCGAACGCCTGCAGCGCCGCCGCCACCGCTTCTTCCGCTTCCGGTGCTTTGTTCAATCCCTGCCGCCCCTCCGGCGACACGCGACCCGCTTCAAGCCCCGCCTCGATCTGGTCCGCCGACAGCACCCGATCCAGCCGCCGCCGCTCGTTCCGTGCCGAAAACGCCGCCAGTTCGTGCCGCACGATCCGCTCGATCAATCCCGCCAGCGTCAGCCCGCCACCTCCACCCCGGCCCTCCCCATCGCCCCCCTCTCCGTTCCCCCCGTCCCCGCTCGCCCATTCCGGCGGCAACGGCAGCGCCCAGTCCGCGAAAAGCGGCTTCCTCGACCCCACACTCCGCCCGACGATCGTCAGCACACGGCCTCCTGAAGGCTCGGATCGTAACTGATTTCCGGCTCCGCTTCCCCGCCGTTCGCCGCGGCTCCTGGCGCGTACCCTCCGGCCATATGGCCAAGAAAGACACCACCCCCTCCCGCGGCAGCACCGCCAAGACCCGGGCCCGCGACGTCGAGACCAACCGCAAGATCAAGGGCCTCGCCGACACCGTCGTCAAGACGGCTCTGGCGATGAAGGACCCGTCGATCGACATCCCGACCCGCGCCAAGTCCAACACCATCTGGAACAAGAAGCGCGGCATCCTCGAGATGGGGAAAGCCACCAGCGAACGCCCGCTCTTTGACCTCAAGACCGCTCGGCAGTTCATGCAGACGATGCTCCATAGCAACTCCGTCCGCGAACTGATCGAAGCGGACAAGACGCTGAGCCTGCGCGGAATGTTCTACAAGGGCTTGCACACCGTGCAGGGGACGAAGGAAAAGACCTTCGACGCCCAGGAAGACTCCGACGGCATCCTCGAAGACCTGGAGGTCGCGCTCGGCTCGCTCCGCGAAGAGCTCCACATCTACGCGAAGAAGCGCGGCACGATGGTCGGCAACATCACGATCGTCGACAACGGCGATGAGATCGACTGCCGCCGCATGGGCACGGGCGGGTACGCGATCCCCGGCATCGTCGAGCCCGACGTGATCCAGTTCAAGAAGTGCGACGCGAAGTTCGTCCTGCACGTCGAAAAGGACACGGTCTGGGGCCGGTTCAACGAGGACCGCTTCTGGGAGAAGCACAACTGCATCCTGACCGAGGGCTCGGGCCAGCCGACGCGCGGCGTCCGCCGCCTGCTCCGCCGCCTCAACGAAGAACTCGGGCTGCCGGTGTACTGCCTGCTCGACTGCGACCCCTGGGGGCACTACATCTACAGCGTCATCAAGCAGGGGTCGATCTCCCTCGCGTTCGAGAGCGAGCGCATGGCCGTGCCGGACGCGAAGTTCCTCGGCATCCGCGCCAAGGACTACAAAGCCTGCGACCTCAGCGACGACGTCAAGATCGACCTCAACGATAACGACATCAAGCGAGCCAAGGAGATCATGGCCTACCCGTGGTTCGAGGGGCATAAGGGCTGGCAGAAGGAGATCGAGGGCCTGCTCGCCAACGGCTTCAAGATGGAGGTCGAGTCGCTGATCACCAAGGACATCAGCTACGTGACGGAGGAGTACGTGCCGCAGAGGCTCCGGGCCAAGGACTGGCTGGATTGACGTGGCACGGGCGTCCCGCCCGTGTCTTTCAGAGCCCGACGCGCCAGCGAGGGTGGATGGAAAATGGCCAAATGGTCAAACGACCAAACGGCCAAAGAAGGCAATTCCAAACGAGCCCGAAGCGTTAGCGAGGGGTCCTTACCCCTTCTTCTCAAACGCCGCATCAAACGCGCCCGCCGCCGGCTTGAACTGAAGCCGCTTGACGAACGCGCAGCTCTCCGTCGCGCCGTGGTCGCGGTCCATGTCCGGGTCTTCCCACTCGACGCTGAGCGGCCCGGCGTATCTCGCGCGGTTCAGGCTCCGCATGATCGACTCGAAGTTCACATGCCCGCGGCCCACCGAGCGGAAATCCCACCCGCGGCGAGCATCGCCGAAGGACAGGTGCGACCCGAGCACACCGGTCAAGCCGTCGCCACCGCTTCCGCCCTTGGCGCCGTAGTGCACCGCGACGTCCTTCATATGGACGTGGAAGATCCGGTCCGCGAAGCCGTCGATAAACTTGTTGGGAGCGACACCCTGCCAGAGCAGGTGCGACGGGTCAAAGTTGAACCCGAACGCCGGATGGTTGCCGACCGCCGACAGCGCCGTCTGGGCCGAGTAGTAGTCGTACGCGATCTCGCCGGGGTGTACCTCGAGCGCGAACTTCACGCCCACCGACTTGAACACATCCAGGATCGGCCCCCAGCGCTTCGCGAAGTCATCAAACCCCTTCTTGACGTCGGCTTGGCTGGTCGGCGGGAAGAAGTACCACCAGCCCCAGATGGATGAGCCTGTGAACCCGTTGACGACACCCACGCCGAGTGCTTTCGCGGCTTTCGCAGTGGCGATCATCTCGGCGGCGGCCCGCTGGCGGACACCCTCGGCTTCGCCGTCGCCCCAGATGTGCTTGGGCAGGATGGACTGGTGCCGATGGTCGATGTGGTCGCAGACGGCCTGTCCGACGAGGTGGTTGCTGATCGCCCAGGTCTTAAGGCCGTGCTTGGCGAGCAGATCATGGCGGCCCTTGCAGTACGCAGCGCCATCCGAGCCGGTCGCCTGGACCGGGTCGAAGTGATCGCCCCAGCAGGCAAGCTCAAGCCCGTCGTAGCCGAAGGACTTGGCTTTGGAAGCCATGGTTTCAAGGGGCAGGTCGGCCCACTGGCCGGTGAAGAGGGTGACGGGGCGGTTGGTGGTCATGGCATGAATATACACGCATTCCACGACAGCCGGGTGCCGAGGTTGCCGCTCTATCTTCACGCCGGTTTGGCATCGCTTCCGAGCATTCCCGTCCAGAACGCGTCGGTGGACACGCCGTCCGGCAACGCCGACACCTGGCCGTCGCCCACTTCCATGATGATCCAGGAGCCACTCGAGAGTCTCGCGGCGTCCACCGTGAAGAATGGGCGACTCACTCTTCGAGCCGCTTCGCGAACCACGTCGGGAATCTCGGCAGCAGGCCCGTCCGTCCAATAGTCGCCCGCCGCGATGAGTCGCGAGCCCGCCCAGAACGTGCGGATTTCCTCCGCGAGCGGCATGCCACTTCGCGGGTGCGTTCCCGTTCGCCGTAGGTCGGCGAAGGCGCGGAGGACCAGCCCGCCCTCAAAATCTCGCCCACGAAGCTCGATGAACCGGTTGATCACTCGGATCGCCGCGTCGAAGTTTGTCGGATCAGGCACGAAACACGCTTCGTGCCAAGCGTGCTTCTCGGATTTCACATAATCCTTCACAACCACCGGTCCGGCCCACCCATCGAGCAGGTCACGGAACTCCTCAACGCGGTATGGCGGCCCGTGCCCGAGCCAGCGGCTCCGGGGCGTGAGGTCCGAGATCGAGTCGTACCAGCCGGGAAGGTGGTGGCAGGCCGAATAGTCCTCCGCGCTCGTGATGGGCATGTACCCCTTCGCGCGAAGCGCCTGGGTCAACTCGGCGTAACGCTCCGCTGGCAACATCCAGCCGCGATACATCAACCGGCCGGTACCCGCTGGAACGTGGCGGAGCGCACGATCCATTTGCCCGCCTGCCGCCGCGTCGTGATCGAGAAGCAGGACCTTTAGCGCACGCTCACGAGCGGCGCGGGCTTCCTCCCCGTACACCTCATCCACTTGGACCTTGACTCCGGGCGCGGCGCACAGCAGCAATGAATCGATCATCAAAGTCCTCACCGCGTCAAAATCATCCGAATCGTCATCACGATCTCGCGATTCGGATTGTCCTTCAGAAGCTCCTTGAACTTCTCCCCGCCGATCGTCCAACGGTGCATCGCGTGCAGGATCGGCTCATCCCAGTCCTTCCGCCCGCTATCAAGCCCGTTCTTGAACTTCGCTGACTTCACCTTGCCATCAGGCCCGAAACGAAGCTCGATCAAAGGGTTCCGCACCGACCCCGTCACCGTCGACAGGATCGAAAGCTCGGGATCAAACGTCGTGACCTCGATCCCCTCGGGCGCGAGCGTGCGGCCCGGCTTGTAATCCTGCGTCTTCTTCACCGTGAACGCGGTTGATTCCTTCCCCGCGACCTCGCCGGGGCGTGAACGCTCACCCCCGCCGGCTTGCGGCGGAGCGGTGGGGGAGACCTGCGGCGTGGCCTGAGGAGGCGATGCCGGAGCCGCCGCGGCGGGCGACGCTGGCGGGGCTGTCGCTTCACGTTCCGGCCGCGCGGGCAACACGATGATCCCGCCGCCCGGCATCATGAACATGAACCCGCCGAAGGGATCAACCTCAAGCAGCGGAGCAAGCGGCTTGCCGTCGGGGTCCGGGCTCGGCTCCGCTTGCGGCGAGGGCAGGATCTCCGGCTGCGCTGGCGCGAGCGGGCCAGCAGCCGCTTCGGGCGGTGGAGCGTCCGCCGGAGGGGTGAGCGGGAGCTCGCCCGGCGAAGCCTCGGGCGTCGCATCAGGAGTCGCGTTCTCCGCTGGGCTCTCAGCCGGACTCTCCGCAGGATTTTCAGCCGGGCTTTCGGCCGGCGCGGGCTCCGCCGGCGGCGTCGGGGGCGTCGGGGGTACGTCGGTCTTCGGCCCGACCGGAAGCGGTTCGTTCACCGGCGCACTCTCGCCCGGCGGACCAGGTGCTGCGGCCGGTTTGGTCGTCAGGGCCGGCTGCTCGACTTCTGACATCGGAGCCGCGTGCGGCGTGGGCTCATTGGTTCCCAGGAACGCCGGCGTGTCCTTGGGCGCATCGCTCTTGTCGATGCCCAGGATGATCTCGTCGAGATCGATGGCTTCGGGCTCGGGCTCGACGGGTTCGGGCGGCTTTGCCTCCGGCGGCGGCGTCGGCGGCACCTCCGGCGGAACAGACGGCGGAACAGGAGGCGTCCTGTTCGCGAGGTCCTCAAGAGCTTTGGCTCGAGCGACCGGGTCCTGAGCGTCGACATCGCCCAAGACGATCTCGACGCCCTCCTCGCCGCTCCGCTGCGGCACGGTCATCGTCGGCGGAGCGACCGCGAGCCACGTCGCGACACCCGCGTGCAAAGCCAAGCTGGCTCCGACGCCGATCACCGTGCTCGCTTTGAACATCCCCGAATCCATCGCCCGAATCGTATTCCGTCAGGCCCCGCCCCTCCGGTCGTACGTCATCCCCGCCCACTCCACCCCGCGGCCCCGCTTGAGGTCACGACCCGCCCCGATCAAAAGCCCGCCCACAACCCAACCGCCGATCGGCGTCGCCAGCGCCGCCCACAACGGCCCCCGCCCAAGACGCTGCACCGCCACCATCCCCACCACATAAAGCACCAACCCCGCCGCTGCGAGCCCCGCCAACCACCAGAGTCCCGTCATCGACCCCGCCACCAGACCCGCGATCGCGCCAGCCGGAACAAGCGTGAGCGACCCACGCACCCGCCACCCCAATCGCACCAGCCGTTCCGGCTTGCGGTGCGCCGCTTCCGTGTAGATCCGCTTCCACCCCTTGACGAACTGCCCCCACGTGTCGTACATCCGGCAGATGAGCATCCCGTCCGCCAAGAGCACCCCGCACGCCATCCCGTAATACTCCAGGATCTGCGCGAACCGCAAATCCTCAAGCAGTTCCTTCCGCACCTCGTGATGCCCCCCGAATCGCGCGTAGCAGTCGCGGCGAAACAGCATGAACTGTCCGTTCGCGAACGCACGCCGCCCCGCGCCGCGCTCGTTCGCGAGCACGAGCGGATACTGCTTGACCAGCTCAAGCCCCGCGACCGGCTGCACGACAAGCTCATACCACCGTTCGTGCCGCATCGTCGAGAGCAAACTCAGCATGTCGAGCTTGCGAGCTTGGAGCAACGCCACGCACGCCCGCAGGCACCCCGGATCAAAGAGCGTGTCCGCGTCCGCGAAAAGCAGCAGGTCCGCGTTCATCGCGCCCGATTCATGCGTGCCGATGTGCGCCGCGTGCACCTTCCCCGACCACCCCGGCTCACAGCTCGCGATCTCGACGATCCGAAACCGCTCATCCCCCGCGATCGCCGCTCGCGCCGCGTCCGCGGTCCCGTCCGTGCACCGGTCCAGCGCAAGCGTCACCGTGAATCGCGGATAGTCGAGGCTGCGGAGCGACGCGATCAGCTCCCCGATCACCCGTGCTTCGTTGTGCGCCGGGATCACGACCGCCACCGACGGCCACTGCTTCCGATCCGCGGCGATTGCAAGCCCATCCCGCGCGGTCGGAAGCTCCCGGGCCGTTCGCGCCATCCGCGCCAGCGCGATCGTCCAGTAGATCACAAGCACCAGACCGCACGCCCCGCCCGCCCACGCGAGCCCCGAGATGATGTCATTCGGATTCGGCAAGGCGAAACGGTAGCCGGAGGCAACGTCCGGTATCTCCGCGTCCGAAATTCCGCGCACTCGTCCGCTCATGCCGGTCGTCGCGCCGGTCGATACCCGGATGCGGACGTGCTCGCGCCCGCGTTCTGACCTTTACACAAGAGACGACCATGACCAAGAACACGACTGTTTCGTCCCTTCTCGCCGGTTGCGGCCTCGCCGTGCTCGCCGGCTGCTCGGTCTTCACCGCTTCGGACAAGCCCGAAGGCCCGGTCACCGCGTGGGGCAACCCGGACGGCCCGATGGTCGAAACCAAGCAGGTCGCGAAGCCCCTTTCGAAGGCGGAGTCGCCCCTGCCGGCGAACGACTCTGTCTCGCCGATCTCCGCCAAGAGCATCGCGTCGCTTTCGGTCCTGACCGACCGCCCCGTCGCCCCCTCCGAATCCGTCGCGATGAACCCGTACCCGTACGGCGGCTTCCGCGACGCTCCGCGCGGCACGCCCGGCGAAGCTGAGCCCATGGGCTTCTCCCCCGTCGAGCGCGTCAGCTTCTCCGAGGTCGGTGCCGACTTTGACCCCGTCGTCACGCCCGACGGCACGCACATCGTCTTCGCGAGCACGCAGCACCGCCACACCTCCGACCTCTACATCAAGTCGCTCTCCGGCGAGGTCGTGACGCAGCTCACAAGCGACCCCGCCGACGATGTCATGCCCTCCGTCAGCCCCGACGGCACGCGCATCGCGTTCGCCAGCAACCGCGGCGGAAACTGGGACATTTTCGTGATGCCCGCGACCGGCGGACAGGCCGTCCGCGTCTCCAGCGACGCCGCCGATGAACTTCATCCCTCGTGGTCGCCTGATGGCAGCAAGCTCTCGTACTGCCGTATGGGCGAGGTCTCGGGCCGCTGGGAGCTCTGGGTCACCACGCTCGGCCGCGCCGGTTCCTCGCAGTTCCTCGGGTACGGCATGTTCCCGCAGTGGTGCCCGGTCGCGGGCACGGGCGTTGAAGGCTCGGACAAGCTCCTGTTCCAGGTCGCTCGCGAGCGCGGCACGCGCACCTTCGGCGTCTGGACGCTCGACTTCAAGGACGGTCGCGTCTCGGGCGTGAGTGAGCTCGCATCCAGCCCGCTCTCGGCGCTCATCAACCCCACCTGGAGCCCCGACGGCACGCGCATCGCGTACAGCGAGGTGCCCCTCGGCGGCGAGACCGAACTGAAGACCGCGGCGGATGCGCCGCCGGTGACCGCTCGCCTGTGGGTGCAAAACATCGACGGCACCGCGAAGATGCGCGTCAGCGAGAACACCTCTGTCGCGATGATGCCCACCTGGGGTGCGAGCGGAAGCATGATCTTCATGGCCAAGCGAGCCGGCCGCGAGAACCTCTGGTCGCTCGACATGGCCCCCGTGGTCGCGGCGATGGACCAGGTGCGCACGAACACGGTCGCCGCCAAGAACTCGGCCACCCCGGTCGCCGCTCAGGACGCCAAGCCGGCCGAAACGACCCCCGAAACCCCCACAACGAGCACCGCCACGGCCCCGGAAAACACCGATCCCGCCGAATCTCCTGAATGAAAACCCCGCTGATGAGGGTTGTTATCGCGGACGCACCACGCTCAGGACGAGCATTGCGGCGTCGGGCAAGGAGGCCCAGCGGTGACGATCAGGCGGTTCATCTTGGCTTCGGTGGCAAGCGTCGGTTCGGCGGTCTGTCTCACGGGGTGCTCAACGCCCCAGGCACCCCTGACCGCTCCCCAGATCACGCTCTCGCCCTACGAAGCTCCCGGCGAAGTGCTTTGGGCCGTCGTGCCCTTCGCCAACGAGTCCGGCACCACCGGGTTTGATCCGCTCGTCGTCAGCGACAAGGTCGTCGCCGCCGCCGAGCAGGTCCGCGGCATCCGCTGCCTGCCCCTCAACCGCACGATCGAAGCCATGCGTGCGCTCAAAATGACGAGCCTCAACTCGCCAGGCGACCTCGCGGCCCTCGCCCGCACCCTCAACGTCGACGGCGTCCTCGCCGGAAGCATCACCGCCTACGACCCCTACGCGCCCACCATGGGCATCTCCATGATCCTCTACGCCAAGCCCGGCTCGGCCGTGGACGGGGCCACGCTTTCAACCGCTCTGGACGCCAAAGCCCTCCGCGGTGCTATCCGCGAAGAGCCGCCCGCCGCTTCCCGCCCTCGCGACGGCGTCGTCGCCAGCGTCTCCGAACACCTCGACGGCAAGAACCATCAGGTCCTGATGGATGTCCGTGCCTACGCCGACGGCCGCAGCAGGCCGACGGACGCCCTGAACTGGCGTCGGTACGTCGCATCCATGCCGCTTTATGAGGAGTTCGCGGCCAGCTTCGCGATCTCCCGCCTGATGCAGTCGGAGTGGATTCGCCTCGGCCGCGCCGCGTCCCAGGAAGCGAACCCGACCGCGAACGCCCAGCGCTCTGGAAACGTAAACCTCACATCCGGCGGCCTGCCGGGGGAGCGATAAGTCATGGATCCAAAGCCACGTACCCCTCGTAGCGCACCAGTGGAATCGCGCGTCCCCGGAATCGACGTCTTCGAGGTCGTCTTCCGCAAAGGGGAGCACCAGTGGAGATTCCGGTACGTCGGCGGCGACGAAGCCGCCATGATCGAAGCGGTCCGCGACATCATGCGGCAGGGCAGGGGCCTTGATTGGGTGGATCTCGCCCTCATCGCCCACGAGATCCGGAACGGGACCTCGGTCGAGGTTGTTCGGAAAAAGGAAGGTATACTCTGAATCACGGGCGGTACCCAATGGACCGATAGGTAGGGTGTCCCAAGGACGGGGCAAAGCCGGGATGGTGGCCCGGGAAAGAAGATCAGGAGCCGATCAATGCAGAACAACGTTTCGCTTGCGATCATCGACGATTTCACGAAGTTCCTCGCCGACGAGAAGCACTTCAGCCCGTACACCGCCCGCTGCTACGGCGCGGACCTCCGCCAGTTCACCGAATACCTCATCGATGAACTCGGCATCTCCGTCGACCCCGCGAAGGAGACCGCCGCGGCCCGCGCGAACATCGAACGCGGCCAGACGCTCACCCCCGGCACCAAGACCGCGACCGTCACCGAGACGATCCGGAAAGCCTCGAGCGAAACCATCCGCGGCTTCCTCGCGTTCCTCGGTGAACAGCAGTACTCCGCCGCCACCATGGCCCGCAAGATCGCCACGCTCCGCTCCTTCTACAAGTGGGCCGAGCGACGCGGCGCCTCCGGCATCAACCCCCTCACCGTCATCCGCACGCCCCGCCAAGCCAAGCGCCTGCCCAAAGCCATCACGATCGAACAGGTCGAGCGCCTCCTCGCCGCTCCCGGCGATGCCGACGTCCTCGGCCGCCGCGACCGCGCGATGCTCGAAACCCTCTACTCGACCGGTCTCCGCGTCAGCGAACTCGTCGGCCTCAACTCCGAGGACCTGGACCTTGGCGCCGAAGCCCTCCACGTCCGCGGCAAGGGCAAGAAGGAACGCATCGTCCCCCTGGGCAGCCACGCTCTGGCCGCGATCGCTCGCTACCTCGAGAAGCTCCGCGAAGAGCCCCGCTACGCCTCGAGCGCCGATGTCGCGAAGAAGCCCCTCTTCGTCAACAAGCACACCGGCCGGCTTTCCAGCCGCTCGGTCCGCCGCAAGCTCGACAAGTACCTCAAGCAGGTCGGCCTTGATCCGACCATCAGCCCCCACACCCTCCGCCACACCTTCGCGACGCACCTCCTCGACAACGGCGCGGATCTGCGGAGCGTCCAGGAACTGCTCGGCCACCAGTCGCTGAGCACCACCCAGGTCTACACGCACCTCTCGACCGGCCGCGTGCAGGAGGCGTACAACAAAGCCCACCCTCGGGCGCAGGCCAGTTGAAAGACGGCCTGCCAAACCCCGCGAACCAGACCCCGCGCGAACGACGAGCTTGATTCAGCTCTTCCCGATCCCGCGGGTCAACCAGAGATCACTTCACGCCGGGCGAACCTTTGGGTTCGCTCGGTTTGTCTTTGGGGTCCGCCGGTTTCCCCGTCGGAACACTCGGCCCGGCCTGCGACAGGAACGACTCGACCTCGGCTTGAAGCTTGGCGCTCTCGTCCGCGCGGTCGTCGGCGACCACCACGCCCAGCACCTTGAGGTCGGGCCCCACGACGATGATCGCTGTCTCCACAGGCTGGCCGCCGCGCTCGATGCTCAGGACCTCCGAAGCCGTCAGCAAGCTCGCGAACCCGCCGGCCACGCCGCGATCGGTCGCCAGCGCGGTTAGACGCGCCGTGAGCTTCTCGATCTGCTCGGGATCCAGCGTGCCCTTGCCAAGCAGACCGATGACGCCCGCCCGGCCGCCCTTGATCTTGACGGCTTCGCAAGCAGCTGAGATCGCGGCGGCCAGATCCTCCGAGCCTTCACCGTCGGGAACAGCCTCGCTTCGAAAGGTCACCAGCGCCACGGCTTGCGGAGCGGCCGCGTCGGAGCCCTGGTCAAAGAGCGACTCGGGCGTCATCGGCGCCAGCTCGCGCGTCATCAGCGAAGCGTGCTTGATCGAGGAGCCCTCGGCCAGGCCCGAGCGCGGCGGGACTAGAAGAGCGGGCGAGTCCACAAGCGTCCGCCCATCCACGGGCAGCAGCCAGTTCTTCGCCACCCCCGCGTCGGCCGGAGAGCTCGTCAGTTCAAGCTTGGCGAGCCCGCTCCCCACCGCGCCCGCGAACTCGGCGGTGAACCGGCGGAGGCGGTTGGTCTGGCGGTCGAACGCGAGCGTCAGCGTCGCACCCGGCGAAGAACCCTTGAGGATCAGCATCGGGCGACCGACCTCGACGCCCGACTCGATGCTCGTCCACGTCGCGCCGGTCGTCAACGGCGTGGGCGAACCGAGAAGCGTGTCCGCCGCGTACGCGAACTCTATCTGCGGCACCGGCACCGGCGGGAAGTTCGCCGCCAGCGCCTTCAGCGGCGAAGCGTCGCACGGCGTGCGGAAGTACGTCGTGCGGTCAAAGAGGTTGATCGCGGTCAGCGTCGCATCCTGCACGTGCACGTGGAGCTGCGCGAGGTCGATGCGGAACTGGGCGGGCCGCGGCTTGGGCACGGTCGCGGTCGGGTCGCTTCCGAGAGCTTCCTTGGTCGGAGCTGGTGCTTTGGGCGTCTCGCCCACGTCGGTGTAGACGACGACCTGAACGCGTCTTTCCTTGCCGGCGGCGTCGGTCGCTTTGACGACGATCCGGTCGGCGACGGGGCCGGACCGGTAGGCTTTGTGGAGAATCTCCAGCGCATCCGGGATCGACGGCGGGGCTTTCACGGGTGCCGCGGGGTTCGGCAGTTCAGGCTGCGCGAGCGCGGCGTGTGTCCCCGCGAGCAGAGCGATCGCGATCAGCGGAACGGCTTGCAATCTGGGAGTCTTTCGCACCGTGATGCCTCGCGGTCAGACGGGCTTGAGTTCGGTGAGCGTGGGCAGGTCCGCGATCGAAGCCAGGCCGAAGTGGTCGAGGAACTGCTTGCTGGTCGCGTAGAGGATCGGGCGGCCGAGCTCTTCCGACCGGCCCTTGATGGTGACCAAGCGGCGGTCCATGAGCGAGCGGAGGACCTCGCCGCAGGCGACGCCGCGGATGGCTTCGAGCTGAGCCCGCGTGATGGGCTGCTTGTACGCGATGATGGCGAGGGCTTCGACGGCGGCTTTGGTGAGCTTGGTCTGGGCTCGGTTGGCGTGGATGGCGGCGACGACGCTTGCGTAGGCGGGAAGCGTCATGACGCGGAACCCGCCGGAGACGTGTTCGATGCGGAAGCTGCGGCCCGTCGCGGCGTAGGTTTCGTTAAGGTGCGCGATCGCGGCATCGATGAGCGCGGATGCTTCGACGAGCGCCTCGCGGCGGGCTTTCGCGGCGGCGGTTGCTTTGGTCGAACGCCGGCGAGCGGGCGGCTGCGGCGCGGGGTCCGCGCTCTCGGGGTTGCTCTCGGCGGTCGGCTCCGGCATGGGCTCGGGCGCGGACGCGGGCTCATCGTCGGCGTCGGGCGCGATCAGGCCGAGGGCGACGGCCAGGCGTTCATGGCCGGCGGGACGTTCGAGACTGAGCAGCGCCGCTTCGATCGAGGGAGCGAGTGACTCGGCGGTCGGGCCGAGGGGTGCTTGGGCTTCGGGCTGAACTTCGAGCGCGTCGGAACTCATTGGCGGGATGGTAGTGGGTCGGTCGTGGTGGGGGTGGGTTGGGGCCGAGGTGGGGCCGGGCGCTGGTGGGGAACCGCACCGGGCGACCCCAAGCCCAAAAAAGTCGCCCGCATTGTCGATCAGACACTGCGGGCGTTGCGTCACTCCGGATCCGGGGCCGGAGCGAAATGGGTCTTGTGGAAGCAGGGGCTCAACGCCCGTCGGTGCCTGCGGATTGCGGCGTCGGGTCAGTCGGCGGACTTTTTCTTGGTCGGAGCGGACGACGGCGTTCGAGGCGTGTACGGGGTGAGGAAGAGGCCTCGCACCTTGATCTCGGTGGGCTTGGGTCGCCCGGGCCGGTGGGCTTGCAGAAGCGTCGTCCAGCCGTCGTCGGTCTTGGCAAAGGTGAGCGTCGCGAGGTCGTCCTTGGGGAAATTGGGGTCGTAGACCCGGAGGACGGGAGCGGCTTCGTCGGAGGTGGCGTCGGCGTAGATGAGGATCTGGTGGTTGTCCCACGGTTTGGACCGGCCGTCGGCTTTGCCGAGGATGATGCAGATCGGGACGAGGTCGCCGCTTGCGACTTTCTCGCGGATGCGGGGGAGCTCCTTGGCGGTCAGGGCTTGCAAGCCGTCGGGGCCCGCATCGGGCGCGGCCATCAGTTGGAGTACGCGGAGGGGGAGCGCGATCCCGCCGAAGGAGTCGAGCTGGCGGTCATAGAGGTACTGGTACAGCGGATCGCCCTCGACCGGCGGCACGGCGTCGCTTGGGATCTCGACCGAAGCGTGGAAGAAATCCGCGGCGGCCATGCACATCCCGCCGCAGAGGCCGAATCGCTCGGGGACCTGCGAACCGAGCACAGACTTGAGGCCGCGCAAGCTCGGTGGGAGCGGTGAGCCGCGGAAGGCATTGACGAACGCGAAGCCGTGCTTCGAGGGCAGAAAGACGGGCTTGGCGGGCTGCGGCTCGATGGCAGGAGCTGTCGGCGTCGGAGCCGGCGGTGTGTGCAAGGTTTCGGCGGGCGTGGCTGCCGGCGCGGTGGAAGCCGTGTCGGTGGCCGTGGGTTTCGGTGCCGGACGCTCGCAGCTTGCGAGCATCGCCAGCGTCACGCACGGAAGGACGATCGCGATGCGGAGGTTCATGGCAGGTTCGCCCGGAGGAACGCGAGCATCGGATCTTCGCCGCTGACGGGGTAGAGACGAGCGATCGCTCCGTCGCTGCTGATGATCGTGAGGACCTTGCGGCTCACGCCCCCTGCCGCCGCGGCTTGCGGAGTGCTCAGTCCGATCGCGAGATCGGCGAGCCGGTTCTCCTGAAGCGTGCGGAGGCGGACTTTGGCGATGGGCTCGAAATCGGTCGGGATCTCGAGAAGCGTCGCAGCGGCGGGTGTGGTGCAGAGCGTTTCGAGCAGCGCGGTGAGCGTGGCGGTGTCTGCTTCGGGAAGCGGCTTGCCCGCGAGTTTCCAGCGATCGGCATCGCGGGAGATTGCCCGCGGCTCGGTGAGTTCATCGCCGGGTTTGAGAAGCAGCAACGCCGTGATGTCGGCGGCCGGGCGTTCGATAGCCTGCTTGGCGAGCAGAGCTTTGAGGTCAACGAAGATCGGTTCGAGGTCCGGCGTACGGAGCGCGAGTTTGGCGGACCCGGCTGGGTGGATGACGGTGGCTTGCGAGCCTGAAGAACTGGCGAAGGCGATTGTCTGCGTGAACGTCGCGCCCGCGGGCCCGGACTCGATGGTGATGGTGAGAGCGGGTTTGTCCTGCAAGCCCGAGGCAACGGAGGAGATGCTCTCCATGCGCAGGTTGGTGAGCGCGGCTTGCAACTCGGCGACGGTCTTGCGATCGGCCGCGGCCGTGATCGGTGCGGTGATCCGCCACCCGCGGCCCGAACGCTCCAGAGTGATCGAGCGATCCTCGCGTGCGAGCGTCAGCTTCGTTGGTTCCGACGGCCAGCGGAGCGCGGCGGGTTCGAGAAGCGGTGAAGCGGAGCTGGTGAGGGCGGCGAGAACATCCGAAGCCGCGGCGAAGGTGCGTGTGGTCCCGCTTTGCGTCACTTCGATCGCCGTGCGGCCGCCGAGCGCGGAGGAACCGAGCGCGTAGGTGATGGACTCCTTGGGTGTCGTCACGACGACCCGCGCCGCCGGCGGAGTCGAGAGGGGTTCCACGACGCCGAGGTGCTCGGTCGAAGCGAGTGTCGCGAGCGCCGCGGTGATGGCGGTGGCGTCTCCGGGCCACACGAGCGGCGCGCCGACCGGGGGCGTGCTCTCGAACGTCCACGCGGCGGAGCGAGCGTCTCGGACGAAAGCCGCTTTGACGCCGCCGCGCTCGATCTCGATCCGGGTGACCGATTGAACCTCGAAGGGGGCGAGACGGGGATCGGTGACGGCGGGTGGCGAGCGGAGCACGACCGCGGCGACCACCGAGAGGATGGCGGTCACGGCCAGGACGAGGATGAGGGCGACGCGTGACATCGGGGGACGGTAGCGGCAACAGGTCCCGAAACCCTTGTTCCGCGTTGACTTGCCGGGGCGGTTTGGGCGTTCTACCATTCATCCGGATATACGGATGAAGACCCGCCCGGCCATCTCGATCGCGGACCAGCTCGCCACCCTGGGCGACCCGGTTCGTCTGCGGATGCTGCGGCTTTTGGAGGCTTCGGAGCTGTCGGTGGGGGAGGTTTCGCGGGTGCTTCAGATGGCCCAGTCGACGGTGAGTCGGCACCTGAAAGCGCTGTCTGACGCGAACTGGCTGGCCCGGCGGAACGAGGGGCCGGCGACGTATTACCGGATGATTCTGGACGATCTTGGAGCGACGCTCCGGGCGATGTGGCTTGTGGTTCGCGAGCAGGCCGGGACGCAGGTGGAGCTTGCGGAAGACCAGGAGCGGCTGGCGGCGGTGCTTGCGGAGCGCCGGATGGACAGCGAGGCGTTCTTTGGCCGGGTGGCGGGGGAATGGGACTCGCTTCGCGGGCAGCTTTTCGGCGAGCGGTTCACGCCGGCGGCGCTGATGGGGTTCATGCCTCGGCGGTGGACGGTGGCGGATCTGGGGTGCGGGACTGGGGATGCGGCGGAGCTGTTGGCGCCGCTGGTGGCGCGGGTGGTGGCGGTGGACTCGTCGGAGCCGATGCTTTCGGCGGGCCGCGAGCGGCTGGAGGGTGCCAAGAACGTCGAATTCGTGCGCGCGGAGCTGGAGTCGATGCCGATCGAGTCCGCTTCGGTGGATGCGGCGGTGATGGTGCTGGTGCTTCACCACGTGAGCGATGTGGCGGCGGTGCTCGCGGAGGCTCGGCGGATTCTGCGCCCGGCGGACGGGGGCGGGCTGATGATCATCGACATGGTGGCGCACGACCGGGATGACTACCGCCAGACGATGGGGCACAAGCATCTTGGGTTTTCAAAGGCGAATCTCGGGGCCGCGATGGGGGCTGCGGGGTTCAGAGAGTTCGAGTACCGAGAACTCCCGCGCGAGACCGAGGCCCGTGGCCCCGGGCTGTTCGTGGCGCGGGGGAGAGTCTGAAGAGTCGTTTCTGCCCGAGCAGGGAAGAACAGGCCGATAGCAGCGAAGCACAGGTTGATACAGGAGAACATGATGACCACGTTTGCAGCACGTCCGACCGCGAAGTCCGGTAAATCCAAGTCCGCGTTCGACTTCAAGGTCCGCGACCTTTCCCTCGCGGAACTTGGCCGGAAGGAAATGCGTCTGGCCGAGCACGAGATGCCGGGGCTGATGGCGCTCCGCGAGCGGTACAAGGGGAAGAAGCCCCTCGCCGGCGCCCGGATCACCGGGTCGCTTCACATGACGATCCAGACGGCGGTGCTGATCGAGACGCTGGCGTCGCTGGGCGCGGATGTTCGTTGGGCTTCGTGCAACATCTTCAGCACGCAGGATCACGCGGCGGCGGCGGTGGTGGTGGGCCCCGAGGGGACGCCGGAAGAGCCGGCGGGCATCCCGGTTTTCGCGTGGAAGGGCGAGACGCTCGAGGAGTATTGGTGGTGCACGGAGCAGATCTTCAAGTTCACGGACGCCAAGGGCAACGTGGTGGGTCCGAACCTGCTGCTTGACGACGGCGGGGACGCGACGCTTCTGGTGCACAAGGGCGCCGAGTTCGAGAAGGCGGGCAAGGTCCCGAACTTCAACGCGAAGAGCGATCCGGAGGAGTGGGGCGTGATTCTGAACACGCTCCGGGCGAGCCTCAAGGCCTCCTCCAACTACTGGAGCGGGATCATCAAGAACATCAAGGGCGTCTCGGAGGAGACGACGACGGGCGTGCACCGCTTGTACGAGATGGCGAAGAAGGGCCAGCTCGCGTTCCCGGGGATCAACGTCAACGACTCGGCGACCAAGAGCAAGTTCGACAACCTGTACGGCTGCCGGCACTCGCTGATCGACGGTCTGAACCGTGCGACGGACGTGATGCTTTCGGCGAAGGCGGCGGTGGTGATCGGGTACGGCGACGTGGGCAAGGGCTGCTGCCAGGCGCTTCGCGGGCAGGGCTGCCGCGTGATCGTGACGGAGGTGGACCCGATCAACGCGCTGCAGGCGGCGATGGAGGGTTACCAGGTGACGGTGCTGGAGGACGTGCTGGAGACGGCGGACATCTTCATCACGGCTTCGGGCAACAAGAACGTGATCACGCTTGATCACATGAAGAAGATGAAGGACAAGGCGATCGTGGCGAACATCGGCCACTTCGACAACGAGATCGACATCGCTTCGCTGTACGCGGCGGAGAAGGGCGGGACGATCGCGCGGGTGAACATCAAGGCGCAGTACGACGAGTTCGTGTTCAAGAAGAGCGGCAAGAGCGTGCTGATCCTGGCGGAAGGCCGCCTGATGAACCTGGGCTGTGCGACGGGCCACCCGTCGTTCGTGATGTCGTCGTCGTTCACGAACCAGACGATCGCCCAGATCGACCTGTGGCTTTCGGCGAACAACAAGCCGACGCTGAGCGGGATCAAGTACGAGTCGGGCAAGGTGTACACGCTTCCGAAGAAGCTCGACGAGGAAGTGGCCCGTTTGCACCTGGAGAAGCTGGGCGTGAAGCTCACGCGGCTGTCGAAGGATCAGGCGGACTACCTTGGCGTGCCGGTCGACGGCCCGTACAAGCCCGATCACTACCGGTATTGAGTCGCTGCGCGGGCCTGGTGTCCGCGAGGAACTGAAGAACGCCGTCCACCGCTTTGCGGCGGTGGGCGGATTTGCAAGAAGAAAGGCCACGGGCTGGAAGCCCGTGCTACGACAAGCATGGACATCCGCGACCTTTTCCAATCCAGACGAACGACGTTCTCGTTTGAGTTCTTTCCGCCCAAGACCGCGGAGGGGGCGAGCGATCTCTTTGAGCACATCAAGGAGTTCGAGAAGCTCAAGCCGACGTTCGTTTCGGTGACGTACGGAGCGGGCGGGTCGACGCGGCAGCTCACGAACGACCTGGTCGTGCGGATCGGGAAGACGACGGGGCTTGACCCGATGCCGCACCTGACGTGCGTGGGTCACGATGAGCGGGACATCGATGAGATCCTGACGCGGTACGCGGAAGCGGGGATCAACAAGATCCTCGCGCTCCGCGGCGACCGGCCCAAGGGCGTGACCGGCGATGAGCCGTTCAAGCACTTCCGGTTCGCGGCGGATCTGGTCGCGTTCATCAAGCGGTTCAACGAGTCGGGGCGGCATCCGTCGCGGCGCGGGTTTGCGATCGGCGTGGCGGGGTTCCCCGAGGGGCACCCGGACATGCCCAACCGGCTGGCGGAGATGGACAAGCTCAAGGCGAAGGTTGATCAGGGCGCGGACTTCATCGTCACGCAGCTTTTCTTCAACAACGATGATTTCTACGACTTCCGGGATCGGTGCGAGCTTGCGGGGATCCGCATTCCGATCATCGCGGGGGTGATGCCGATCACGTCGATCGCGGGGATGAAGCGGATGGCGGACCTGGCGGCGGGTGCGCGGTATCCGGCGCCGCTGATCCGCGCGATCAACCGCGCGGGCGGGAACGACGAGGGCGTGAAGCGCGTTGGTGTGCACTGGGCGACGGAGCAGTGCCGCGATCTGCTGGATCACAAGGTCGCGGGGATCCACCTTTACACGCTGAACAAGAGCAGCGCGACGCGCGAGATCTACGCGACGCTTGGCGTGCAGGATTCGCTCGGATTGCTTTGAACGTGGCGTGAGCGGCGGGCCTGGGATTCATCCAATGAAGGAAAGTGGCGGCTGCGTGTGCGGCTGCTTTTTTCATTGGCGAGATTCGGGGAGGGTGTCGAGCAGGGCCTGGGCGTTGGCGGCTTGTTCGCTGAGGTTGTTGGCGTTGGCGTAGGCGATGGTCTCGCGGAGTTTTTCGGCGGCGGCGGCGGAGTTGCCCGAGGCGACGAGGGCATGGCTCCATTTGAGGAGCGTGTTGGCGGTGAGATTTTTCTGGGCTGGGTCGGCGAGGACGAGGGTGTAGGCTTCGGCGAATGTGGCGAGGGCTTCGGCGTGGCGGCCTTGGTTGGTGAGGGTTGAGGCGAGGAGGTGGCGGAGTGAGACGGCGGTGGGGCTGCGGGAGCCGGGCTTGAGCACGGCGATGGCTTCCCTGGCGTTGGTTTCGGCCTGGGTAAAGAGGCTGCGTGCGGAGAGGTTTTCGGAGAGCTTCTGCAACGCGACGATGAGCAGCACGGGGTCTTTGATGAGGCGCTGGATGCGGAGGTTGTGTTCGAGGAGTGGGGTGGCGCGGTCGTGTTCGGCGAGGAGGGTGTGGATGGTGGCGAGGATCGAGAGGGTGTTGGCGAGTTCGGGGCTTTCGTCGCCGAGGGCTTTGATCTCGTCGGCGAGAAGCGCGATTCCCAGATCCCGGGCTTCGGTGAGTCGATTCTGGTCTCGGAGGGCCGAGCAAAGGCGGAGGCGTGCGGCGAAGGTGGCGGGGTGTCCCGGGGGGAAGATGCGTTCGCGGAGGGCGATGGCTTCGCGGATGGCGGTTTCGGCGGCGGCGGCGCGGTTCTGGCGCAAGAGGACGAGGCTGAGGGAGCCGAGGATGGTCGCAGTGTCGGGGTCGGCGGCGGTGCCTCGGGTGCGGAGGTCGGCGAGGGTCTCGCGGAGCATGTTCTCGGCGTCGGCGACTCGGGGATTGGGTTGCGGGAGGCGCAGGAGCATCTCGGCGTGAAGCGTGGCGCAGAAGGCGACCTCGGGGTCGGCGGCGGCTTTGAGATCGGCGCGGGCGGTGGTGAGTTCGCGGTCGGCTTCGTCGAATTTGAGGTTGTCGATGAGGGCTTTGGCGTAGATCATGCGGGCGCGGGCGACTTGCGGGTGGCTTTCGGGGAGTAAGCGCAGTCTCAGGTCGAGTGTTTGTCGCGTGAGGGCGAGGGATTCGTCGCGGCGGCGTTCGGCGAGGGCGACGGAGGCTTTGGCGGCGAGGGCGTCGGAGTAGGGGAGCGATTCGGGGCCGAAGGCGGCGGCGGCGAGCGATGCGGCGAGTTCGGCCTGCTGGGACGCTTGGGGGAGGGCGAAGAGGGAGAGGTAGGTGCGTGCGAGGGCGATGCGGGTGGTGGCTTCGACGTGAGGTTGCCCGGCGAGGTCGAAAGCGGCGCGGGCGGCGGTCTGGTCGACGAGTTCGCGGACGGTGATCTGTCGGCCGCGGGAAGCGGTGGGGTTGGCGGAAGCGAGCATGCCGGTGAGGAACGAGGTGGCGCGTTCGGCCTGTGCCGCGGCGGTGAGGGCTTCCTGTTCGCGGAGGGTTGCTTGCTCGGTCGCTTGATTGGCGCGGAAGAGGCCGATGGAAGTGCCGATGATGCCCGCGATGAGGAGGACGACGGCGGTCAACGCTCCGCCGACGAGCGTGCGATTTCGACGGGCGAACTTGCTGAGCTGGTAGTAAGCGGTCGGGGGGCGGGCGAGGATGGGAGCGTCGGCGAGGGCGCGGCGGATGTCCTCGGCGAGGGCGGCGGCGGACTGGTAGCGGCGGGAGCGGTCCTTCTCGAGGGCTTTGGCCGCGATGGTTTCGATGTCGCCGCGGAGGGCGCGGTCGATGGTTCCGAGGAGCGGCGGCTCGCGGTCGAGAATGAGGGGAGCGGCCTGGGCGATGGTCTTGCCGGAGAGGTCGATGGGGAGCTTGCCGGAGAGGAGTTGGTACATGACGACGCCGAGGGCGTAGACGTCGGCGCGGGTGTCGACGGCTTCGGAGCTGTCGCCGGCGGTGGCGAGCTGTTCGGGGCTCATGTACGCGAGGGTGCCGACGATCTCGCCGGCGGTGGTCTGCGCGGTGAGAGCGAGGGTGGCGCGGGCGTCGGTCTGGAGGACGCGGGCGACGCCGAAGTCGAGGATCTTGGGTTGCCCGTGGGATGCGAACCGAGAGGAAGCGGAGGAGCCCTCGGCGGGAGCGTGGTCGGTGACGAGGATGTTGGCGGGTTTGAGGTCGCGGTGGATGATGCCCTTGGCATGGGCGTGCTGGACAGCGTCGCAGATTCGGGCAAGGAGGTCGAGGCGCTGGTCGCGGGAGAGGCGTGCTTTGTCGGCGTAGTCGATGAGCGGGGTGCCGCGGATGAGCTCCATGACGAGGAAGGGCTGGGTGGCGTGGTCGGTGCGGAGGCGGCCGGCGCGGTAGATCTGGGCGATCCCGGGGTGCTGGAGGCGGCCGAGGATCTCCGCTTCGTGTTCGAAGCGGCGGACGAGTGATGCGGAGAGGAGCCCCGGGCGCATGAGCTTGAGGGCGACTTCGCGGGTGGGGTCTCGCTGGAGGGCGCGATAGACGACGCCCATGCCGCCGGCGCCGAGTCGTTCGAGGATGTCGTAGTCGCCGAAGGACTTGCCGACGAGGGGATCGGGGCTTTCGGCGTGGTGAGCTTCGGAAGCGGCTTCCCAGAGGCCGCCGATGTCGGCGATGGGTGAAGCGAGGAAGCCCTGGGCGGAGGCGCTTTGGAGGAGGGAGAGGACTTCGGCGAGGAGGGCGGGGTCGTTGGCGCAGGCGGAAGCGGCGGCGGCGACGCGGGCGTGCGTGGGGAGTGCGACGACGTCGTGGAAGACGGCTTCGGCGCGGGCGAAGAGCTCGGCGGGGTCAGGAGAGCCGTTGGTCTGCGGGCTTGGGTCCGGTGTGTGGGGCATCCTGTGCTCCGTCGGAGAGTTCGCGGAAGAGCCATGCCCGAGCGAAGTCCCAGTCGCGTTTGACGGTGGCGGGTGCGACGCCGAGGGCCTGGGCGGTGTCGTCGACGGACATGCCGGCGAAGAACCGCATCTCGACGGTACGTGCTTTGCGGTCGTCGAGGGTGGCGAGTTTGGTGAGGGCGATGTCGAGGGCGACGAGGTCGGGGCCGAGGTCGTCGGGCGTGGGGGCGATGATGCCGGATTCGTCGAGGGTGATGCGGTCTCGGCCGCCGCCGCGTTTGAGGCGGTTGGCGTCGCGGGCGTGGTTGACGAGGATGCGTCGCATGGCCTGAGCGGCGATGGCGAAGAAGTGGGCACGGCCGGTGAAGCGTGCTTGGGACTGGTTGACGAGCTTGAGGTAGGCCTCGTGGACGAGAGCGGTGGTCTGGAGGGTGTGGCCGGGGCTTTCGCGACGGAGGAAGGAGCCTGCGAGCGCGCGGAGCTGGTCGTAGATGAGGGGGAGGAGAACATCGACCGCACGGGAATCCCCGTCGGAAAGGCGTTCGAGGAGTCTGGTGACCTCTTTGTTCATCGTTTACCGGTCCATCTTCGGCAAGAAAAAACCTTCGGATGAGCCCCGCAGATCCCAGACGGTGCGTTGCAATGCGGAGGCCTCGTTTCGCCATCTGCCTGGGGCTGGGCGGTTGGAGTGGGGCGGGGCTTCCGACAGAGTGTATCAGACTGGGCTGATTTCGCGGCGCGCGGTCGGTCGGGCGGCTTTTCGCGCCGTGGTGTCTTGGATTCAAGGAGTTTTTGATGAATCGCTGCGTTTTGAACCCTGCTCCGTTCCCGATGCTTTTGGCGGCTTTGGCGGGGGGGGTGGGTTTGATGGCTCATTCGGCCCGAGGGCAGACTCTTTCCTGGGTGAACGTGGCGGGGGGGAGCGCGGGGACTGCGGGGAACTGGAACCCGGCGCAGCTGCCCGGGGCGGCCAATCCGCTCGTGTGGAATCTGGCGAGCACGTACCCGGTGACCTTCCCGGTGGGCGTTGCGAGCAGCCTTGCACACACGTACAAGCGGGGGGTGATCACGCTGACGATGGGCGGGACGCACACGGTGGGCACGGGCGGGATCACCGTTGGTGACGTGGCTGGGGACGTGGCGACGGCGGCCTTGACGACGGGGCGGATGAATAGCGCGGGCCCGGTGATCATCGGCGACGCGGTGGGGGCGTCGGGGACCCTCAATGTGAACGACAATGATGCGGATCTTGTGCTGACGAGCGCGGCGTCGCTTACGGTGGGGAACAACGGGAGCGGGACACTCAATGTGACAGCGGGCGGGTTGGTCGTTGTCGCGGATCGGCTGATCGCGGGGAGCAATGCGTCGTCGGTGTCGACGGTGGTGGTGTCGGGGCAGCTGGGGAACGCGCCTTTCACACGCTCCGCGCTCGAAGTCGGGGGGACGGGCGATTCGCGGATTGGGGCGGGTGGTGATGCGACGCTGCTGGTCGACAGCGGGGCGTCGGCGGAGTTCGCGGGAAGTTTGACCGTGGCCAACGGCTCGGCCTCAACGTCGACGATCACGGTTGAGGACATAGGTTTTTTCGCGTCGCGATTGTCGGTGGCTGGCGTGCTGAATCTTGGGCGGAATGTCTCGGCTGGGGTCGCGGCGGGCAACGGCTCGCTTATCGTGAACGCGGTCGGGAACGTGAACATCGGGAGCGTGATCAATCTCGGCAACGACCCGGATGGCGGGACGGGTCTTCTGCGGCTCACGGGCGCGCGCTCGCAGGTGAGCTGCGGCGGGCTCAACATTGGCAGCGGCGGCACGCTGGACCTGCAGGACGGGGAGCTTTCAGTCGTCGCGGGCACGATGACCGTCCCTGGGGGTGCGGGGTTCTCGCTTTTGGGCAGTAGCGGCGTGGGGACGCCGATTCTCGCGCTGCGGAATGGCGCGACGCTGAGTCACGGGCCTGGGGTCCATGTGGGGTTGACCGGAACGATGGAGTTGCGGGTTGAGTCGGGCTCCGTGGTGCGGACGACGCCGAACGCGGTGACGGTGGGGGTGGACAGTGGCTCGGTGGGGACGATGGTGGTCACGGGAGCGGGCTCGCGTTCTGAGCACGTAACGGCGCGGATCGGGTCGTCGGGGCTTGGGACGCTGACGATCGACGAGGGGGGAGCGGTTGTGTGTTCGTCGGTGCTGGAAGCGGGCGCGATCGGGAGTGGCGAGGGGCGCCTTCGCGTGCTGAACGGGACGCTGAGCACGGGCGGGAATCTGGTGCTCGCGGGGCGGGCTTCGGGCGGCGGCGCGATTGGTGGGGGCGACGGTTCGCTTGAGATTGGCGCGGCCGGGGTGGTGGATATTGGCGGGGGCTTGCTGGGGATGGGCTCCTCGACGGTCACGATCAACGGGGGGACGCTGAGCGCGGTGGGGGGTGTGTCGGCGCGGTTTACGCTGAACGGCGGGACGATCAACGCGGCTTCGTTCAACTCGGGAACGGCGATGAACGCGCGGGGTGTGATCAACGCGAAGGTGCAGAGTGCGCTCGCGATCACAGCGACGGGCGGGCTGGCGCTTGGCGATGGGTCGGCGGATGGCTTTGATCGGACGCCCGTCAACGCGGGGGCGTTCCGGGTGACCTTCAACGATTCAGCGGTGGCGGTGCTCGGGAATACGACGGTGAATGGCGGGGTCTTGGCGGCGTCGCACCGGTTCCGCGTGCCTTCGGACAAGCAGCTGGAGGGAACCGGGACCATCGTGGGCGATTTGGTCAACGAGGGCGATCTGATCGCGACGGGTCCGGCGGGGCTGACGTTCCTGAATCGCTTGGAGAATCCCGGAGGCGGGCGGCTGAGTGGGACGAAGTTGACGTTTGATTCCACAGCGTCATTTGTCGGTGTGGCGAGCGGTGGAGGGAAGTGGCTCGCGAGACCCGGCTCCACGTTGGTCTTCACCGATCACAGCGGCGGGATCACTTTTGTCGGCTTGGTCGAGCCGGACGGGTTTGTGTGCGATGGCGTGCTCGACGTGTTCGGGGAGGTTGGGATCGGTGATTCGGACGGGTTTGATCTGGGGCCGCGGTGCACGCTGCACGGCGGGACTGTGGCGGCGTTCAATGGCGGCTTTTCACCGCTCGGAACGATCTTCGTCAATCGGAGCGGCGGCGTGCCGGACCGCGTGGAGGGCACGGGGGCACTGGCGGGCGGGGTTGTGATCAACATCGGGGTGATCGCCCCGGGCCTGCCGGCGGGCGATCGGACGGGCACGATTGAGATGAACGCGAACTATGTGCAGGGGAGTGGGCAGAACTCGGGGACGCTGGAGTTTGAGATCGAAGGGCCGGCCGCGGACCAGGCGGACAAGGTGGTGATTGAGCGTGCGGCCACCATGGACGGGACGGTGCGTCTGCGGGTGTTGAACGGGTTCCAGCCCGTGAGCGGGTTTCGGCGTGTGTTGCTGGAGGCTGAGAGTGTGGCGGGCGGGATCGTGAACGTGGATCTACCGCCTCGTTGGTCCTTGGAGCGGACGGCGACGACGATCGCGGCGGTTTTCTGCCCGCCTGATTTCAACGGGGATGGTTTCGTCGATTTTTTTGACTACGACGATTATGTCGGGTGCTTTGAATCGGGCGCGTGCCCGCCTGGCGTGTCGGCGGACTTCAACGGCGATGGGTTTGTCGATTTCTTCGACTACGACGACTTTGTCCTGGCGTTCGAGAACGGGTGCTGAGCCCGGGGCGTCGCCCGACCATGTCCCGACCAACCACAAACACAGGAATTCAATCATGAAGGTTCAAAGCACGGTCATTTCTATTTCCGCTCTTGCGCTGCTCGCCACAGCGGGCCTCTTGGTGGCGGGTCCGCTGGACCCGCCCGCGGGGCCGGTGGCGAGCACGTTCAAGACCCTGAGCGAGGTCGAGCCTCGGATCGCGATCAGCCAGGCGAACACGCCGGGGGACGCGAACAGCCTCTTTGTGATCAGCCAGCCGGGTTCGTACTACCTGACCGGGAACATCACGGGGCAGACCGCGAAAAACGGCATCAAGATTACCAGCGGCGGGGTGACGCTGGATCTGAACGGGTTTGACATGCTGGGTGTCGCCGGCTCGCGGGACGGCGTCTTTGCTGAAACTCCCAATCTGCGGAACGTCACCGTGGTCAACGGCTCGGTCCGCAACTGGGGCGGCGACGGCGTGGACTTGGGGTCTCAGGTCTCCTTTGGAAGTCGAATCGCTGGGGTTCTTGCCAGCGGCAACGTCGCGGTGGGGATCTTCGCGGGCAGCGGGGGCACGGTGACCGAATGCTCGGCGGACCAGAATGCATCGGGCGGCATCCAGACCGCCCAGGGAACGACGGTCCTGAACTGCGCGGCGCATCTGAACACGGGGCAGGGCATCTTCACGAGCAACAACTGCGTGGTGACGGGGTGCGCCGTGGAGTTCACGGGTGGAACCGGGGCGGGCGAGGGTGTCGGTATTCTGGTGGGAGCCGGCTGCACGGTGAGCGCGTGCAGCTCGATCTCCAACAGCAGCATCGGCATCAGCGCGGGGCTTGGGAGCACGGTGGCCGAGTGCGTGGTGAGGACCAACACGACCGACGGGATTCTGTGCACCAGCTCTTGCGTGGTCCGCTTCAACACATGCTCGGTCAACGGCAACGGCGCGGGCGACGGGGCGAACATCCATGTGACCGGCAACGACAACCGCCTCGAAGGCAACAACTGCATCGGGGCGGACCGCGGCATCGACGTGGACGGCAACGGCAACATCCTGACCCGCAACACCTGCTCGGGCAACACGGTGAACAACTGGGACATCGTGGGGGCGAACTTCGCGTTCGTGCTCAACGCCACGGGGTCGGCGGCGATTGTCGGGAACACCGGCGGGGTCAGCTTTGGCACCAACGACCCCAACGCCAATTTCACGTACTGATGCTCGCGGTTCGGTCCGTCGTACGTCGATCATTGGACGAGTGAATTTCAAGGGTCCCCCTATGAACGTGCACATACCGGTGCTTTCTGTTCTCTGCTTTGTCGGTGCCGCCTCGGCCCAGACTTCCAACGTCGACCCTTCCCACAAGTTCTCGTGGGGGGAGAACGTCGGGTGGATGAACTGGCGCGACGCAGGGAGCCCGGTCGGGTCTCAGGGCGCGATCTTCAATCTCGACGTCCTCTCCGGTTTCGTCTGGTGCGAGAATGTCGGTTCTCTCAACCTCGGCGACGCGACACCGAGCAACGGCGTGGCGTATTCCAACGTGTCGGGCGACGATGCCGGGGTGAATGTGCTCGGCGACGGCCGTCTCGTGGGGCTTGGCTGGGGCGAGAACATCGGGTGGGTGAACTTCGGGCCGCACGCGACGCTCCCCGCTTCGCAGCAGGCCCGGTTCGACGATGCGGGCGCTCGCCTTCGCGGCTACGCGTGGGGCGAGAATGTCGGGTGGATCAACCTTGACGACGCGACGCACTTTGTCGGCGCCTCGTGTGCGGTTGACTTCAACTGCGATGGGTTTCTGGATTTTTTCGACTACAGCGACTTTGTCGCCACCTTCGAGGGGGGCACGCCGCCCGCGTGCCGGAGCGATGCGGACTTCAACGGGGACGGGTTTGTCGACTTCTTCGACTACGACGACTTTGTGTCGGGTTTCGAAGAAGGCTGTTGAGGGGCAGACGCCGACGGCATCACCAGCGCCGCGCCGAATGGGAACGCAGGGCGGTTTGAGCCGCGGGGGCAGTGGTCCAACGGCTAGCGCCGAGGGGTTCGGCTGTACGGACTTCGAGCGACCACGACGACGGAGGGGTCTTCGACGCGACGGACGCGCAGGGCTTTCCACCCTTTGTCGGTCTTGACAGCGTCGTAGATGACGCGGCTGCCGTCTTTGAGAACCCGGAACCCGTCGCCCTCGATGATGGAGAAGTGGGCGAAGATGTCCTGGCCTTCGGGGCCTGTGATAAAGCCGAACCCTTTCCTGGGGTCGAACCATTTGACCGCGCCCTCCACCTCCGCCAGGTCCGGTTTGACGGGTGGCGAGGGGGTTGATTTGGGCTCGACTTCCTGAGAAATCCGGCCTTCATTCACTTGTCGATCTGAGGCAGTTTTCGATGCAACTTCATCCATGGCAACCCCCGAACATCTCGGGGGGCTGGGAGACCGTCGCTCTTCGCGGGAGTGACGGGGCGCTGTCGGTGGAGCTTGGCGCCTCGCTGAGCACGTCCGGTTCGGGCGAGATCTTTGTCGGCAGCTTTGGCGACGGTCGCCTTGCGGTTCGGTCTCAGGGCACGGTCGAGTGCGCCGGGCTCTTCGTGAGCACCGGGGCGGGTCCCGGGTCGGTGACGGTGGAGGACCCTGGCACCGTCCTGCGAGCCGGAGGGGCGAACATTCAAACCGGCGGGACGGTGTCGGTTCGCAACGACGCCCGGTTGGAGCTGACTGGGCCGTTCGGGAGCCAGCTTGCTCTCTTTCCCGGGGCGTCGCTGGTTCTGGATCGCGGGACGGTGAGCGCGACGTTTGATGTCTCGGTGAACGGCTCGCTCACGATGACCAACGGCAGTATCCTCGCGAGGGAGTTTCGGCGCACGGTGCCCGTGTCGGTGTCAGGTGAGATTCGAGCCTCGATCCTCTCGGGGCCGTCGATCGGGGCGACGGGGGACCTGAGGCTCGGGAACGGCGAGGCGTCTGGGTTCGCTGCCACGGATCTCGATGTGGGCTCGCATCGTGTGCGGTTGGAGGATTCGGACGGGGCGAGTCTTCGGGTGGTGACGATCGCGGGCGGCGAACTCTCGTGCGCATCCGGCTTCCGTCAGCCTGGGGGCACGAGCACGACCGGGTTCGGCGTGGTGAACGGCGACCTGGAGAACAGCGGGACGCTGACGGCGACGGGAGCCGGGCTGACCTTCCGCGGCATGGTGAGCGGCGTGGGCCAGGGCATGAGCGGAACGAAGTTCACCTTCGCCAGCGGCGGGGGATTCACGGGCGCGGGGACGATCGCGGCGAAGGTGCAGAACGACATCGGAGCCCGGATGACCTTGATCGGGAACTCGACGATCGGGGACGGGTCGACGACAGGATTCACCGGCGGCGGTGAGCTTGATATCTCGGGTCTGCTCACCATCAGCGACAGCAACGGCGTCAACCTCGGATCGGTGACGACGCTTCGTGGCGGGACCGTGAGGTGCGGCTCGACGATGAACATCGGGACGAACGGAGAACTGCGAGGGGCGGGGCTTGTGGATGGCTCGCTGACGTCGGCGGGAAGGGTGTCTCCCGGCATTCCGGGTGGTGATGAGACGTCTCAGATCTCGATCAACGGCGACTTCACGCAGTTGAGCGGCCAATCGACGGGGGCGTTGATGATCGACATCGAGGGGGCAGCAAGCTCCGAAGCGGATCTGGTCTTCCTTCGGAGCGGGACGGCGGATCTGCGGGGCAGGATCGACGTGCGGCTGCGGAACGGGTTCTCGCCGGTCAACGGCTTTCAGCGGTCGATCGTCCAGTCGGGCTCGATCATCTTCAACCCGTCGAGCGTGGTGCTTCCGCCTCGCTTCCACCTTGAGGTCGGGCCGAACTTCGTTCGGGCGGTCTTCTGTTCGGCGGACTTCAACGAGGACGGGTTCGTGGACTTCTTCGACTACGACGACTTTGTTGAGTGCTTCGAGACGGGCGTGTGCCCTGCGGGCGTTTCGGCGGACTTCAACGAGGACGACTTCGTGGACTTCTTCGACTACGACGACTTCGTGTCGGCGTTCGAGACGGGGTGCTGAGCAGCAGCGACAGCCAGAGTTTAAGTCGGACGCCGCGCGGGCATGCTTGCGCGGCGTTCGGCTTTGCTTGGCGTCTCGGGAAAGCGCGTGATGGGAGCGAAAACCGTCCCGGCGGATCGTCGGGAGGAGATTGAGGCTGGAGTCGCGGCTGCGGGTCAGCGTCGCGGGGTGCGGGTGTATGTCCGGCGGAGAGTGACGACGACGTCGGTCTCTTCGACGCGCCTGACGCGGAGGGCTTTCCATCCCTTGTCCGTCTTCACGGCGTCATAAATGACGCGGCTTCCATCCTTCAGGACGCGGAAGCCGTCGCCCTCGATGATGGAAAAGTGCGCGAAGATGTCCTGTCCCTCAGGTCCGGTGATGAAACCGAAGCCCTTTCGGGGATCGAACCACTTGACCGGCCCTTCGGCGTTTTCGATATCCGGCTTGGGCCCGTTTTCGGGCCGCTGGGGCGTTTGCCCATCGAGGAATTGTCGATCCAGAGAACGACCTGACGCAAGCTCATCCATGGCCTACCCCCGAACATCTCGGGGGGCTGTGACGCCGCCGCTTGACGCACGATGCGTGCGGGGCCTCCTCCCGAACGCATCCGCGATGTCACAACCCGGGTTTCTCCCTCCGGGACCTGGTCCGCTGGGGTCTGGGCGTCTGCCGGCCAGCGGCCCGGCTTGGTTGACGCCACCCACACGAGCAGTCAATCTAACAGGGATTGCCACTTTGTGCAACACGCGGGTGGAAGAACTATCCCCTGAATCCGGTTTCAGAGTCGAAAACGGACAAAACGATGAAAAACCCCGGGCTGCTGGAGCCCGGGGGTTTGGTTGGATGTTCACAAGTTGTCAAGAAGCCGAGACTTAAGCCTTGGCGGGCTCGGCGGGAGTGCCCGTCGCGCCGCCAGTGGCCTTTTTCTCGTCCTGGATGACGGCTTTGCGACTGAGCTTGATGCGTCCCTGGTCGTCGATGTTGATGACCTTGACCTTGACCATGTCGCCGAGCTTCACGACCTCGGTGACGCTCTTGATGAAGCCGTCGGCGAGTTCGGAGATGTGGCACATGCCGTCTGTGCCGGGGGCGAGCTCGATGAAGGCGCCGAAGTCCTTCATGGAGACGACCTTGCCGGTGTAGACGGTGCCCACCTTGATCTCTTCGCAGAGAGCTTCGATCTCAGAGCGTGCGCCGGCGAGGTTTTCGCCGTTGGCGGACGCGACCTGGACCTTGCCGTCGTCCTCGACGTCGATGGTGACCTGCCACCGCTCCTGGATGGCGCGGATCATCTTGCCGCCGGGGCCGATGAGCTTGCCGATCTTCTCGGGGTCGATCTGGATGGTGACCAGACGCGGGGCGAGCATGCTGATGTCGGCGCGGGGCTTGGCGATGCACCGCTCCATGATCTCGATGATGTCGAGGCGGCCGACCTTCGCTTGGGCGAAGATCTTCTTGATCTGGTCAAGATTGAGGCCGCGGGTCTTGAGGTCGAGCTGGATGCCGGTGATGCCCTCGCGGGTGCCGGAGACCTTGAAGTCCATGTCGCCGAAGAAGTCCTCCTCGCCGATGATGTCGGTGACGAAGAGCTCCTTGGTGTTGTCGTCGTTGCTGAAGCGGCCGACCGAGATGCCGGCGCAGGTCGCTTTGATCGGCACGCCGGCGTCCATGAGGGCCAGGCAGCCGCCGCAGACCGAAGCCATCGACGAAGAGCCGTTGGACTCGGTGATGTCGGAGACGACGCGGATGGTGTAGGGGAATTCGTCCGGGCTGGGGAGGATCGCCAGGAGCGAGCGCTCCGCGAGCGAACCGTGGCCGATTTCGCGGCGGCCGGGGGCGCTGATGCGCTTGACCTCGCCGGTGCTCATCGGGGGGAAGTTGTAGTGAAGGGTGAACTTCTTGGTGTACTCGGGGAGCAGGCCGTCGATGATCTGCTCATCCTTGCCGGTGCCGAGGGTGACCGAGCAGAGGCTCTGCGTCTCGCCGCGCTGGAACCAGGCGGAGCCGTGGGTGCGCTGGAAGATGCCGACGGCGGACTCGATCTTGCGGAGCTCGGTGGCTTTGCGGCCGTCGGCGCGGATGCCTTCCTCGACGATGAGGCGGCGGGTGATCTTCTCCTCGAGGCGCTTGAAGGCTTCCTTGGCCTGCGTGCGGGCCTTGAGGGATTCCTGGTACTGGGCGTAGGTGCCGGTAGCGTTGAGGGCGAAGTTGGCGTCGAGGGTGGCTTTGCGGAGGGCATCGACCTTGTCGTTGCGTTCGCGCTTGCTCTTGATCTTGCGGGCTTCGATCATCTCCTTCTCGCAGAGCTTGGCGATCTTCGCCGTGATCTCCGCGGAGGGGAGCATGAGCTCGCCCTGAACCTTGGGCTTGCCGACCTTGCCGACGAGCTCGTTGATGAGGCCGAGGACTTCCTTGATCTGGCCGTAGCCGAACTCGATGGACGCGTGGACGACCTCGTCGGAGAGCTCGGCGGCGCCGACCTCGATCATGTTCACGCCGTCGGAGTGGCCCGAGAGGACGAGGTCAAGATCGGAGAAATCAAGCTGCGAGACCGTGGGGTTGACCACGAACTGCGGGCCCGTCTCGGTGTGGATGCGGCCGACGCGGACCGTCGCGATCGGACCCTCGAAGGGGATGTCCGAGATCGCCAGGGCGGCCGAAGCCGCGACGCCGGCGAGGACGTCGGAATCGTTCTCGGCGTCGTGGCTGAGCACGAAGACCTGGATCAGCACCTCGTCGATGTACCCGTCGGGGAAGAGCGGACGGATCGGGCGATCGATCATCCGCATGGTCAGGATTTCTTTCTCGGAGGGCGGGCCTTCACGCTTCTTGAAGCCGCCGGGGAACTTGCCCACGGCGCTGGTGCGCTCGCGGTAGTCGACCGTCAGCGGGAAGAAGTCGATGCCCTCGCGGGGCGGAGCGCGGAGCACGGACGCGAGGACGGTCGTCCCGCCGTAGGTGGCGAGGATCGTCGCGCCGGCGAGCTTGCCGACGACGCCGGTCTCGAGCGTCAGCGTGCGGCCGCCGATGTCGCGTTTGACGACGGTCGTGCCGGGGAGTGAATGGATGCCAAAGGGCATCGCGCCAGGGAGGGGGGAAAATTCCGACATAGGTGCACCGGCGGAAGAGCCGGCCTTTGTGTGTGCCGTCCGGATCCTGCCGATTTCGTCCCCCGAACATCACGTCCGGACGGGGGAGAAAGGGCGATCTGGAGGCCGCACGCACCCAACGTTTCCCGAGACGCGAGGCAGAGGGCATGAATCAGTCGCGAAGCCTTGCCCGGCAAAACCCGCCAGACGAGGGTGACTGGTCCGTGCCCGCTGCCCAAACCGCTCGAGGAGCTGGGGGGCGTGCCTAAGACAGTGGACAGACAGAAACGAAGCGGCCCGACGCCTTGTGGGCATCGGGCCGTGGGTGTTCGGCGTTACTTGCGGAGGCCGAGCTTGGAGATCAGCTTCTGGTAGTCCTCGGGGTTGGTCCGCGCGAGGTACTTGAGGAGCTTGTTGCGGCGTCCGACCATCAGGACCAGACCGCGGCGGCCGTGGTTGTCCTTGTCGTGGTCCTTGAGATGCCCGGCGACCTGCGTGATCCGCGCGGTCAGCAGAGCGATCTGGACTTCGGGAGAACCCGAGTCCTTCTCGTGGCGGCGGAAAGAGGTCCGGGTTGTTGCACGCTGAGCGGTCGAAAGAGCCATCGCAGTTCCTACTCCGTTTGGTTTCCTAGGTCGTCATCATAGCCGCACTTTGGAACGAGGGGCAAGCGAACCGGCGGCTGATCCGGCGATGCCGAAACGCTCTGGATACCAAACAAAATACGATCATCTCGGACAATTGCCCTTGGAAGGTCATTTCTTGGTGCCCGGTTTGGATTCCGTCGCGGCATCCTGAGGGATGGTGAGGATGATCTTGCCGCGTCCGGTGCCGCCGGACTGGCTTCGCTCGTGGGCTTTGGCGACGTCCTTGAGCTCGAATTCGTCCTGGATGTCGGGCTTGACCTTGCCTTCGTCGATCATCTTGGCGATCTCGGCGAGCTGTTTGCCGTCGGGTTTGACGAGCATCCAGGAGCCCTTGCCTTTGCGGGCTTTGAGCTTCTCCGGGTCGGGGGTGGCGACGATCGAGATGAGGTAGCCGTTCTCCTTGAGGACGCCGTAGGAGCGTTCGAGGGTGTCGGCGCCGAACATGTCGAGGACGACGTCGACGTCCTTGACGATGTCCTCGAACTTCTCCTTCTTGTAGTCGATGACCTGGTCGGCGCCGAGGCCCTTGACGAATTCGGCGTTGTCGGCGCTGGCGGTCGCGATGACCTTGGCCCCCTTGGCGTGGGCGAGCTGGACGGCGAAGTGGCCGACGCCGCCGGCGCCGCCGTGGATGAGGACGGTCTGGCCCTCTTTGAGGCCGGCTTTGTCGAAGAGTGCTTGCCACGCGGTGAGAGCGGCGAGCGGCGTCGCGCCGGCGAGCTTGTGATCGGCGCGGGTGGGCTTCTTGGCGGCGTCCTTGGCGGGGAAAGCGACGAACTGGGCGTAGCCGCCGCCGCGCTTGAGATCGAGGTAGGCGTAAACCTCATCGCCCTTCTGGAAGTCTTTCACGCCCTCGCCGACCTCTTCGACGACGCCGGAGATGTCGAATCCGAGGATCGCGGGCAGCTCCATCGTCTTGACGGTGCCGTTTCGGATCTTCCAGTCGACGGGATTGACGCCGGCGACGTGGACCTTGACGAGGATCTCGCCGGTGGCGGGAGCGGGCTTGGGCGCGTCCTCGAACTTGAGCTCGCTGGTCTCGCCGAACGCGTGGATGCGGACGGCTTTCATGGTCGCCGGCTCTGGTGCGAGCCCGGTTCCGGTCGTGGGAAGGGAAGGAACTGCAAACAGACCGAGCAGCAAAGCGGGCAGGGTGTGCATGGGGAGGTCTCCGTGAGGAAAGGGGCCGGGGTGTCAGTTCAAACCGTCTCGGAAGCGGGCCGGTTGCGGAGCCGGCGGTTCGCGGCGCTGCCCGATGTTTGCGAGCGGGCCGCTACTGTGCCCGTATGCGCCACACGGAAAGCCATCGTTCGCATCGTATCGGCTGGCTTCGCGCTGCGGTGCTCGGTGCCAATGACGGGATCGTCTCGACCGCGAGCCTGATCGTGGGCGTGGCCGCCGCCGACACGGATCGGAGCGGCATCGTGGTGGCGGGGTTGGCGGGGCTTGTCGCGGGCGCGATGTCGATGGCGGCGGGCGAGTATGTCTCGGTCAGTTCTCAGGCTGATACCGAAGCGGCGGACCTCGCCCGCGAGACGCACGAGCTTGCGACGCAGCCCGAGGCTGAGCACGCCGAGCTGACGGCGATCTATGTGCAGCGAGGGCTCGACGAACCACTCGCCGCCCAGGTCGCCACGCAGCTGATGAACAAGGACGCGCTCAAAGCCCACGCTCGCGACGAACTGGGCATCACCGACGAGCTCAGCGCACGCCCGGTGCAGGCCGCGTTCGCCTCCGCAGCCACATTCACGGTCGGTGCCGCTCTGCCGCTGCTGCTTGTGCTGGTGTTGCCCAAAGCGTGGCTGGTGTGGGGCGTCTCCGCTGCGTCACTGGCGTTCCTCGCGCTCCTGGGGTCGCTCGCCGCGCACGCGGGCGGGTCGTCGGCGTGGCGGTCCGCGGGCCGCGTGGCGTTTTGGGGTGCGCTGGCGATGGGCCTGACCGCCGGCGTGGGCGCGATCTTCGGCGCACGGGTCTGAGTCGGGCGTTCGTGTGAGAGGACGTCGACGTTCCGACGGCACCTGGCTCACGTCCGTCAAGAAAGCACTGACTCGCCCGTCTCTGAATCGGGCTCGGGCACCCGGCTGGTGACAGGAAGCTCGATTTCCTTGGACGATCGGAGCAGTGCCGCGTGGGTCGGCGGCGGATTGGGGCTGGCCCGTGATGGCGAGACCGCGGGCCAATCGTGCTGCCATGCTCCGGGTTCGGCGACGCCGCTATAGATGATCCGGACGGGCATTTTGCTTAGGCGGTCGTAGAGCCTTGCCTCGCGGCGGATGGGCCACCAGCCGTAGAGGAAGATCTCAAGCGGATGCCACATGGCGACCCAGCCGCAGATCACGAGCCCCTCGCGGACAAGCTCGCCCAGACGCTCGTTGCTCATGACGCCAGCGAGCAGACTCGCCAGCCAGACCGCCGCCACCAAGAACACGAGCCCAACCACCAAACTGGTCCGCCCGATCCGCAGGAGTTCGCGAAGCCGTCGCCGCGTGACCGTCGCGCGGTGCCTGAAGAACTCGCCGATGGCGTCTCGCAGCGCGGCCGTCTCATCGACGGGCCCTGGCGCCCGTTCGAGCGTGACCGCCAACCCGAACGACGCTCCGAAGGGAGCTTCGCGTGCCCAGCCGACGATCAACTCTTCCGCGCTGGGATCAAGGTCGCGCTCGCGGAACGGCGAGGCGTCCATGGAGTTGAAGAGATTCTTGAGCCCCGGCACGCGGATCTCGATCAACTCGCGTGCTGGCGGCTTCGCGTCTCCCGCGGCTTGCTTTGCGTCATTCAATGGGTTCCCTTTCATCCGCAGGTCCGCTGGAAGGACGGCAGTGCAATGAGAGGTTAGTCCGTCCGGTTCGCCGCCCGTCGTGGAGGTCCGGAGTGACGCCTGTTGATGTGGGGCCTGCGTCAGTACTTCGAGGGAAGATGTGCTGGTTTGGTGGAAGTCGAGCGGGCTCGGCATATGCCACACCCTTTTGCTTCGGAATGGTCGTGGCACAGGGATACGAAGTCCTCGGGGGCGATCGTTGCACCCGACTGGTCATCGATGGCACCCGCGGCTACCGAGCGGTCGTGGCTGGATGATCGCGTGCTGCTTGTCGCGGCGCAAAGACCTTCAGCCGGGCCGCTTTAGTCTGCGGCACCGGCAACAACGAGGCGGAGCGCGTCCCCGGCTCCAACGAGGCTCTCGCCTGCGATGATGCCGGCGCACACGGTGACCAGGAAACGTTCGCTCCAGCGCGGGAAAGCCTTGGTCACGATCGCGGCGATTCCACCACCAAGGAACATCGAGATGCTGTTGGACGCGGGGATGACACAGGCGAGCCCCATGGCTGCGGCACTGGGGACAAAGATGCGGGCCTTCTTGGGTCCCGCTTTCTCGAGGATCGGTAAGACGACACCCAACCCGGCCGCGATCATCATCGCGGTTGCTGCGCCACTGGGAAGCGAACTCATCCCGCCCTGGAAGACCTCGGCGACCGCTTTCCACTGCGCCACCGCAGGAGCCGGCCATTCCTCAGTGAGCAGCATCGTCTTGGGATCGGGGATGAGGACCAGATAGAACGCGCTGCCCACGATTGCCCCGGCGATGGACCCCAGGATCTGTCCGATGACCTGCTTGCGGGCCACGGCCCCGAGCAGGTAGCCGCACTTGAGGTCGTGCATGAGGTCCGCGCACTGAGAAGCCGCACCTGCGGTCACGCTCGCGCTCATGAGGTTCGCAGCGGCATTCTTGGGCAAGAGACCCGCGAAGAGAAGCTGTGTCACCTTGCCCATCGCGCCCACGGGCGTCACGTTGGTTTCGCCGCTGACACGCGACGCCACGACCGCGAGGGCAAAGCTCAGAAGCACCGCCGCCGCGGCAGCCCACCAAGCGATCCCGAAGAACCACGTTTGGAACGCCACGGCCAAGACCAGCGACACGACAAGCGAGAAGAAGAACCACTTTCGCGGGACCTCGCCGGTGTCCGAGCGGTCGTCTTCCACACCCTTTGTCACCCGGAACGAACGCAGGATCGAAGGCAGCGAGAAGGAGAACGAAACCAAAGACGACACCACCATCAGCGTGACCCCGGGCCAGAGGATCCACTCGCCGATCGGCCCGCGAGCTTCGGGCGTTCTGCCCGTGTCGACGAGCCAGGACCCGAGTACACCCCATGCCAACACCGCTCCGAGAATGAGCGAGACGCACGTGCGCAGCCCGACCAGCCCACCCACGCTCACCATCAGGAGGGTCGGATCAAGCGCAAAGGAGTACGTCGCCGCCGGTGTCCCGTTGATCGTCGCTCCAAAGTCCGACCGCTTGGTCCACTTCAGCAACTCGGCCAGTTTGACAAACCCACCCGCCAGCGCCCCCCCCGCTCAGCACACCAACGCGTTTGAGAGCCTCCGAGCCGGTGTTGTAGATCTCCTTCAATGTCTCCGCACAGGCCATCCCGCCCGGGAAGGGGAGTTGGTCGCGGATGATCATCTGCCGCCGTAGCCCCATCGCCACCGCGATCCCGACCATGCAGACCGTGCTGAGCCAAAGGACCAACTGCCACCATGGCAGGGTGATTCCATCGATGAGAGTCAGTGCCGGGATCGCCGACACCAGCCCCGCGCTGCTGACCGCTCCAGCCGCGGACACAGACGCCTGATTGATGTTGTTCTCCAGCTTGTTCATCATCAGGGCTTTGCGTCCAAACGCGCGCGACACCGCGAACCAGAACGCGAAGGCGATCAGGATCCCGGTGATGGACATGTTGAGCCCCCAGCCGATCTTGAGGCCCGTGTACACGTTGCAGATCGAGAGCAACCCGCCGAGGATCATGCCCGTTCCGACCGACTTCCACGTCAGTTGAGGGGTGATGAAGTCCACCGGGAGCGGCGCAGGGCCGGGAGCGTGAGGTGCTGCGTTCGGGCTCGATGATTCCGTAGGTGATGCACTGGATGGCGTTGTCATAGGCGTCGAATCCGCTCGGAGCTTGGTCGAGGGGTGTGCGTGTCAGTTGTTCCCGACAGCGTTCCCGAGCCGCTGATTCGGCCAAGTTCAGGAGGCGCAGTCCGAGAGGCTTTGAGGGCGATTCTGCTCTGCCGCACAGATACGGCGGTTGAGCATACCAGAGTTCGCCGTTCGCTACGGACGCCGGCCGCTTCGGTTCGACGGACTCGTCGCTCGCGGTGATTTCGCGTCCGTTGCGTGGAGGCATCCGCGGATGCCGAGGGGCCAATCACGCGATCCGGACCATCGTCTGGGTGTCAACGGAGAACCCGCCCGCGGTCCACGCCTCTTTTCTGTGGCTTTGTGGTTTGTCGTCTGATTCTCGATCCACTCGTGTCCGATGGCACGACGGCCGCCTTTGGACGCGGCATGTGGTGTTCGCTAGCCGATGATCTTCCGCCGCTGGTTCACATAGTCCCAGAGCACGAACCGGTCGAGGTCTTTGCCGCCGGTGAAGAAGACGCGGCCTTTGGTGGTTTCGGCGAGCCTTTTGGCAAACTGGACGTCCTCGTGGCTCTGGTTCCAGTTGGGGAGCAGGAAGATATTGATGGTGATGCCTTCGCGGGCGCAGAGGTTGGCTTCGCGCATGGTCGCGTCTTCGGTGAGTTGGTGCGGCGGGTAGAGCATGTAGAGCGTCGAGCCGTCGAAGTGGGCGGTGGGCAAGCCGTCGGTGATCAGGATGATCTGGCGGTTGGGTGTGTCCTGCACGGCGAGGGTCTGGCGGGCGAGGCGCATGGCGTGCTGGATGTTGGTGAAGTGCTGCGGGATGCGCATCTCGCTGACTTCGGGGTCGCTGAGATCGGCTTTGAGGCGGACGATCGGCTGAAAGATCGTGACCTGCTTGGGCATGAGAGCGGGGACGTCGGTCACGGGGACACGCTTCGCGAAGGTGTACATCTCGAACATGGCGAGGAAGTCGCCGGGGTATTCGGTGCGGATGAGGCCGTCGAGGGCGAGAGCCATCCGTTTGCAGTGGATGTATTGGCCGCCGTTTCGCATGGAGCCGGACATGTCCATGAGGACGGCGGTGGCGCACTTGGGCGTGTTGCGGGTGCGGTGGATCTCGAGGTCGTCGATGGTGACGCGGGGGCGGGCGGTGCCGGAGCGGGCGGCGGCGTTGGCGACGGACTGGGCGATGTCCATGCCGGTGACGGGGTCGCCGAACTCGTACGGCTTGGTGCGTTGAAGCTCGACCGCGCCCTCGCCGACGACGGGGCCGGTGTGTCTGCCGGAGCGGGCGGCATCGAGGTCACTGAAGATCTCGGTGAGGAGCTTGCGTTGAAAGAGGCGGTAGGCCTGCGGCGAGAGCTTGAAGCCGCGGGCGGAGTTGTCGAGGCCTTGGCGTTTGGCTTCCTCGCGGAGGTACTCCTGGATCTGCTGCGCGGCCCGGTTGAGGCCTTCGAGAGCGTCGGGGTCGGTCATCTCCGACAGGGCGTCCATGTCGATGATGGCGAGTTTGGCGTCCTTGGCGGCTTGCTTGAGCTGTTCGAGGAGCTCGTCGATGGTCTCAAGTTCTTCCTTGATCGCGAGAGCCTGGTCGACGGACATCTCGGTGCGGCCAGTGAACTCGTACTTGGAAGCCAGGGCGTCGATCTCGTACTGCTCGCCGAGGCGCTCCATGAGGTTGAGCAGAGCGAGAGCGAAGGGGCTTGATTCGTTCTTCTGCTTGTACCAGAGCTTTTCGAGGTCACGGATCTGTTCCTGGCGGAGAGCACGCTGGAAGTCATCGGCGAAGGGCTTGGGTGGTTCCATCTCGCCCGCCGTCTCTCGGACGTTGGTGCGGGCCTGTTTGCGAGCGGCTTGCGTCTCGTAGGTCGCGAGGATCTTGGCTCTACGTTCCTTGAGCATCGCGATGAGGGACTGAATGCTCGGGCCCAAGCTTGGGAACATGGAGGGATCGAGGCGGATCGCGTTTGCGAGCTCTTCTTCGGTGAACTCGCGCATGGAGCCGAACTCGAGCATGTGCTCGAAAGCGGCGCCGGCGAGGTCGGGGGGCGGAGCGGTGGGGGAGGGGAAGTTCTTGGGGTCGTAGCCGAGGTAGGTGTGGACGATGCCGCCGAGGCCTGTGCTCGCCGCAAGCGGCGATTCGGGCGAGCCGGGGTCATTTGAAGTCATAGGTGACCCTCCCGTGGTGGGTCGCGCGGGAGATCATGTCGCGAGCGTGCAGGCCGGCGAGGACGAACTCGACGCAGCTGGCGCGGACGGCGGGGTCGCTGGCGGGGTTGACCTCAAAGGCTTTCTCCCACACCTTGGGGACGCGTTTCAGGAGGGTTTCGTAGTGCGAGCTTGGGAGCATGTCGCCGACCTCGACCTTGACGCCTTTGGCGAAGATCTCGCCGATCTCGGCGAGGCCGTGGGCGCTGACGTATTCATCGAAGACGGTCTTGATGGCTTCGGCGGCGATGGCTTCGAGAGCTTGTCTCTCGCTGAGCTGGTGCGAGCCCATGAGGTCGAGTTCAAGCTTGCCGATGGCGCTGGCGTGAAAGTGCGCGAGGTCGCTGATGCGCGGGACGGCGGTCTTCTCGCCGAGCTGGATCGCGCGGCGGCGAGCGTTGGCGATCATCGTGCGGTAGTTGGCGATCGAGAAGCGGGCGGAGACGCCGGAAGTCTGATCGATGAACTTGCTCTTGCGAGCCGCGATGGAGAGCTGTTCGACGACCTCCTTCATGAAGCGGGGCACGACGACGGGGTAGTCGCGGTCGACGGCGATGTCGGCTTCCGCTTCCATGATCTCGATGCCCAGGTCGCGTGTGCGCGGGTAGTGGGTCTGGATCGTGGATCCGATGCGGTCCTTGAGCTGCGGGATGACCTTGCCCGAGCGGTTGTAGGTGCCGGGGTTGGCGGAGAAGAGGACGACGACGTCGATGTCGAAGCTGATCGGGAACCCGCGGATCTGAACGTCGCGTTCCTCGAGGATGTTGAACAGGCCGGTCTGGACGAGGTCGTCCAGGTCAGGAAGCTCGTTCATCGCGAAGATGCCGCGGTGCATGCGCGGGATCAGGCCAAAGTGCAGAGCGTCCTCGGTGCCCATGCTCGTGCCGGCGAGGAGCTTGGCCGGGTCGATCTCGCCGATGAGGTCCGCGAACTTGGTGCCGGGTGCGAGGCGTTCGGCGTAACGGGCTTCGCGCGGCCACCACTTGATCGGGGCTTGGTCGCCCAGTTCCGCGAGCATGCGCTTGCCGGCGGCGGTGATGGGCTTCATCGGGTCCTCATGCACCGGTGAGCCGGGGATGTCGAGGTAAGGGATCGCGGGGTCGAGGAACCGCGAGAGCATGCGCATAAGCCTGCTCTTGCCCTGACCCTTCTCGCCGAGGAAGAGCATGTCGTGCCCGGCGAGGACCGCGTTGACGATTTCGGGGATAACCGTGTCGTTGTACCCGACGATGCCCGGAAAGAGGGTGCTGGCGGCGTCGCGGTCCTGTTCGCGCAAGCGTTGCGTGTCCGCCCGAAGGGCTTGGATCATGTTTGCCCGGAGTTCCTCCTTGACGGAGCGGCTGGACCATCCGGAAGCGGCCAATTCACGAACCGTCGCGGGCGAGTTGTTCATAGCGGGTGAGCCTAGGGACGAAGGGAGTCGCGGCACGGATGCCGGTGGATTGGAAGGAGCGTTCACGGTCTTGGATTCGCTGCCGCCGGGCCCTGTGGCGCACCTTCAGGGGGGCGAACTCGATTTTCTTTCCCCATTTGGAACCGGACGGTGCCTGCGGGCCTCTCAGGTACGGCGAGAGCGGGTGCTTCCGGGCGAACAGGAGGTGGTGACCATGAGCGGCAACGGCGTGGCGACGACCAAAGCGGTGACTTCGGAGCTTTCGGGAGGCGGGGCGATCCGAGAGGCGACGCCCGGAGCGGTCGCGGGCTGGCTTCGAACGGGGGAGTGCGTGCTTGTGGATGTTCGGGAAGCGGACGAACACGCCCGGGAAAGGATCGCGGGCGCACGGTTGGTGCCGCTCTCGCGGTTTGACCCTCGGAGCGCCGCGGTGCTGGTGGCGCCCGGCCAGAAGCTTGTGATCCACTGCAAAGGGGGTCGGCGGTCGGCGGACGCCTGCCGGATGATGGGCTTGATGCGTGATCCCGGGTTTGAGGTCTACAGCATGACGGGCGGGATCGAAGCGTGGCGGAAAGAAGCTCTGCCGCTGGAGGTCGATCCTCGGGCTCCGGGGATCAGCATCATGCGGCAGGTGCAGATTGTGGTGGGGGTGAGCGTTCTTGCGGGCAGTGTGCTCGCGTGGTTCCACGACCCGCTTTGGATCGCGATGCCGGCGTTTGTTGGAGCGGGTCTGACGTTCGCGGGGGTTTCAGGGACGTGCGCTCTCGCGACGGTGCTGGGGTGGATGCCGTGGAACAAGGTCAAAGCCTGCGGCGCGTCGTGCGCTTCGGGGAAGTGCGGGTAAGGGTTGCGGGAAGCCGCGAGTCAACGAAGGAGGTCGACGATGGAGCTTGATGCCAAGTCGTTCTATGAGTCCTGGCCGGGCGCGATGAACGCGATGAAGGGTTCGCCGGGAGGCGGCGAGATCGGAAAGGCTTTCAGCGGGTTCTTCCAGGGTCTGATGAAGGACGCGACCGCCGACGGGGGGCTCTCCGCCAAGCACAAGGAACTGATCGCTTTGGGCGTCGGCGTCGCCAGCCGCTGCGAAGCGTGCATCTACGCTCACGTCGAGAAGTGTGTGAAAGCCGGGGCAAGCCCGCGGGAAGTGATGGACGCGGCGGGCGTTGCGGTGATGATGGGCGGCGGACCGGTCTATACCTATACAACGATCGTCGCGGCCGCTCTCAAGCACTGGGAGGCGACATCGGCGGGCTGAGTTCGGCAGGAGGGATTGCGATGCGTACGGCATGGACCCGGTGGGCGTTGCGGGCGGTGTCAGCGGTGTCAGCGGTGTCAGCGGCGGCGGTGGCGGGCTGCGCCGGATCGGATCCGGGCTCTCCCGGGCCGGACGACCCGTATCCGGGAGTCAACTCCGTCTCGCGCGACCGGGGCGTCTGGCAGCAGTTGCTCTCCGATCACGGCAAGATCCGCCGCACGCTTCGCCATTCGGAGAAGGATGGAGTGGGGATCGTCGAGTCGCTGACGGAAAGCGATGATCCCGAGGTCGCCGAGCTCATCATCGACCACGCAAAGTCGATGCAGGCCCGCATGAAGGTCGGAGCGACGGTCCGCGTGTGGGACCCGGTGTTCAATGACCTCTTCGAGAAGCACAAGAGCGTGACGCTTGAGGTGACGCCGACGGGGAAGGGTGTCAGGATCGTCGAAACGAGCGCGGATCCTGAAGCCATCGCGCTGATGCGTTCGCACGCGATGGGTGTGAGCGCTTTCGTGAGGGCCGGGCACGCCATCAGCGGGGACGAGACTCCCCGGCTTGTCGTGGGTGGTCCGCTGCCGCCGGACGAGGTGGCGATCGGGGGCGTGCCTCACCGGTTCCTGCTTTCGCACCCGACACCCGAGCAGCTCGCGGTGCTTGGCAGTCAGGGCGTCGAGAGGATTCTGAACCTTCGCAAGCCGGAGGAGCACAAGGACTACGACGAAGCGGGCGCGGCGGCCGCGGCCGGAGCGACGTACTGCAAGCTGCCTTTCAACGGAGCCGCCGAGCTGACCGACGAGGTATTGGCGGCGACGCGGGCGGAGTACGCCGCGGCGACCGAGAACGGGATCGTCATCGCGGCCCACTGCCGCACGGGCAACCGCCTCGGGCCGGGCTTGGCCGCGTACCTCGCGCTGGACCTCAAGATTGATGTTGAGCGTGCGATCGCGGCGGCGAAAGCGGTCGGGATGACCGATCCGAGTTATGAAGCGATCGCCCGCAGGTATATCGAGCGGGCGAAGAACTAGCTCTGCGGTCCATCGATCGCTTTCCACTGTTCACGCGGCACGTCGTACTCGAGCGCGGCTTGATTCATCGCGTCGTCGGCGGTCATATGCCACGAATCCCATACAACACTCTCCTTTGAGTCGAGCTTGAAGAGGAAGATCGCGCCGTCGGCTTCGGCGATCTGGAGGCCGGTGATCCGTTCATCACCCCTGAGTTGGTCTTGGGAGAGATCCGCTCGAAAGCGCGGAATGTGAGGTGAATCGGCCATACTGATGGGCTCGCCAGACCTGCGCGAGGGTGCGGCGAATCGGGGAGACGGTCGTAGCAGGTTTCGAGGAAAGTATGCTTGCCGAGTGTTGGAGTTGCCGCCGCGGCATTTCCTCCAGAACGGGATATCACCGGGTCGAGCCGATGGGTTCGAGCGTCCGGCCCTGCCAGATGTACGCCCGAAGGACTCCGGTGTTGGTGACGCCGTAGCCCACGATGTTGCCGGTTTCGTCCACATCGGAAGCGATGCTTGTCCGCATGTCGGCGGGCAGGAGGGCGTGGAGGTCGACGAAGGTGTGCTCGGGGCCGATCCACGCGACGGCGCGGCTTTCGCGGGGGAATCCGATCGCGTCGGTCGTGTTGCCGTAGCCGACGATGGTGTCGTCGCCGACCGCGAGGGCGAAGGAGTGGCGGTAGGCGGATGGCAAGTAGGTGAAGCTCTCGGCGGTGCCGGACCAGTAGCCCGCGGAGTAGAAGCGGATGTCACGGGGGCGGCCTTCGTGTCGGACGCGGATGTCGACGCCGACGTAGCCAACCTCGATGACGCCGTCGGTGTCGGTCGCCATGGACGAGTCCTGGCTTGCGACGTGAAGATCGACGACCGTGTTGGATTCGCCGCGCCAGAGGGCGGCGGTCGATCCGCGGGAGCCGGTCTGCCAGCCGACCTGCACGCCTCCGCTGACGCCGGTGAGCGTGGCGTTGTTGCCCAGATCGATCACTTCACCGGTCGCGAGGTTCCACACCAGAGCGTGCGACGAGCCGATGCCGCGTTCAGGATCGGTTTCGGTGGCGAATCCGACGGCTTGAACACCGTCGGTGGCTTCGGCGTGGCCGGTGACGTAATCGAACGGAACGCTCAGCGGGTGAGCGACGTTGCCCTCCCAGATCATCGGCGTCTGCGACAGCGAAGTGATCCCCGCGTAGCCGGCGCTGAGGTTTCCCGCGCGGGAGTTGATGGCCGAGAAGCTGAAGCCGGCGGGGTGGACATCCAGCGGGCGGCCGCTGTTCCAGATGACGGCGTGGTTGCCCCGGGTTCCGGCGGCGATGCCGTTTGAGATCGAGGTGACGTAGGTCCCCGTTGCGATCGGGCGGGCGAAGTAGACCGGGACGGCCGCGAGGCCGGCGGCGACGGTTGCGGCGAGGGCGGTCATGAGCGTGGTGGCCATCTTGAACTCCTGGAGGCGGGAATGCCAACCGGAGGAGGTGCCAAAGCCCTCGCTGATACACCGGATCTCGGAATCCTCGGTCGAACGGTGATCGGCGAGAGGACGATGGGCGAGTGTCTGGTTGGGAGCGGTTAACGGACTCGCGACTTGTCGGGAGAAGCGAGCTTTCCCGCGACAGGCTTGCGGCCGCGGGGTGCAGGGATCGGTGTTCCCCGAGAGACGCGGGCGTGGTCGCTGAGGGCTTTGAGGATCTTGTTTCGGAGCGGAGCGGGCATTTCGCCTTCACCGATCTTCGCGCAGGCGTCCTGAACGATGTCGAGCTCGCGGAAGACGGCGCGGCATCGTGCGCACACTTCGGCTTGCGGGACCTTTCGTCCGGCGGCGGTTCCGCCGCGATCCATCGCGTCCATCTTGGCTTTGAGCAGGTCGAGGCAGACCTGCTTCTCGTAAATCGGCGGTGAAGCCTCGACGGCGGGCGACCGTGCGGTCATGGCTTTGCGCAGGGCGAGGCGTGCTCTGTGGATCCGGGTCTTGACGGTGTTTTCGGCGAGTCCGAGGGATGCGGCGACGTCATCGGTGGGCATCTCGAGGACATCCTTGAGCACCAGCGGCAAGCGGAGGTGTTCGGGGAGTCGGGCGATCTCGGCCTGCACGCGGCGGACGGCTTCGTTGCGTTCGGCTTTGCTCTCGCGGCCTTCGGGTGCGGCGGCGATCTCCATGACCGTGGTTTCGCTCCATGGCATGAGCTGCGAGAGCGCGGGCTGACGCCGGTCGATGCCGCCCTTGCGGCGGGTGCGGGCTTTGCACGCGCGGGCGGCGATGGCGTAGAGCCATGTGCCGGGGCTCGCGTGTCCGCGGAAGGTGTGCCACTTGCGGAGCGCCTGGACGAACACGCTTTGGACCATGTCCTCGGCGTCGGCGTGGTGGCCGCAGAGGCGGAGGGCGAGCCGGTGGAGCTTGGGGCCGTGGGACTTCACGAGGTCGCCGACGGCCTTGATCGCTTCCGGAGCCGCGGTGCTGCCGCGGCCCGCGTCGGGGGTGTTTGCGGCGCTCTTGAGGGCTGAAGCGGGCATCGGTTGTCGATGATAGCGGCAGAGACCGGGGATCGATCCGCTGACGGCTCTCAAAGCCGTTCGATCGCGGAAGCGGTGTAGAGTCAGGGGTCGATCGGTTTCCAGGGTCGTTGTGGCTGGTCTTGGGAAGAGGAGTGAATGATGGGTGCCGTGGTGAAGTACTTCGAGATTCCCGTGGGTGATATGGATCGGGCGGTGGTGTTCTACGAGAGCGTGTTCGGCGTCAAGCTCGAGCGGGGCGAGGTGGATGGGAACATCATGGCTTTCTTCCCGCCGCCGAAGGATGAAGCTGGAGCGGTGGGTGCACTTGCTCAGGGCGACAGCTATGTGCCGGGCAAGCAGGGCAGCCGGCTTTACTTCTCCGTCGATCGCATCGAGGACACCATCGAGCGGGCGATCCGCGCGGGCGGAAGGACGCTTTACCCCACGACATCGATCGGCGAACTCGGATTCGTCGCGGAGTTTGAGGACTGCGAAGGGAACTGCATCGCGCTGCACAGCGAGCGGGCGTGAAGCGGAAGTACGGTTAGAACTTCGCGGTCAGCCAGAGGCCGAAGTAGTCCACATCCTTGCCGCCCGCGTCGGAGACGACATCGCCTCGGAAGAAGTGGGCGAAGCTCCCCGAGAGGGTGAGGTGGCGGTTGATGGCCCAGTCGGCCGCGATGTTCAGCGTGCTGCCGACGAAGCGGCTGTCGGAAGCGGGTCCGGCGATCACGATGCCCGTCGGAGAGAAGACGGCGTCGTCTTCGCTCGTTCGGAAGAAGATGTCGAAGCCTGCCGTGAGCGTGAGCGACTGGACGGGCTTGATGGCGAAGGTGGGATGGATGTCGAAGAAGTTGTACGGAGCGAGGAGGTTGGCGTCGCTGAAGTAGTTGTTGCGCGGGAAGAGGGGGTTGAAGGTGCCGAGGGTGCCGTCGGTGGGGTCTTCGTCGCCGCTGGCGTAGTTGAGCTTGAGCCCGATGCGCGGCTTGAGTGAGGAAGACTCGAAGGTGTAGCCGGTGTTGCTGGCGATGGTCCAGGCGATGATGTCTTCAGAGGCGCTCACGCGGTCGAAGGTGCCGAACTGGAAGACGGCTTCGGTGTCGTGGTCCCAGCCGTTGTCGCGCCCCCAAAGGCGAGCGCCAACGGAGTGGCGGAGTTCATCGCCCACGCCGGATTGAAACCGGGTGTTCTCGCGACTGAGGCCGAAGTAGTAGAAATCCACGCCGAGCTTGCGTTCGGGGGCGAGAGGGAAGGAGGAGTGCAGGCCCCAGAAGGTCGTGTTGTCGTCCTCGCCGTCGTTGAAGACGCCGGGCTTGGTGTCCGCGGGGCGGACGAGGAAGGCGTCGAAGGTCATGCGGTCGACGTTCCACGTGGCTCGCACGCCGTCGAAAGCGAGGCGGGAGTTGGTGGGCTCGCGGATGGTGACGAGGCGGAAGGAGCCAAAGCCCATCTCTTGCCGGCCGGCGCGGATCGAGAACGCCGAGCCGCCACTCGCGAGCGCGGGAGCGCGGTTGTCGCCCCAGTTGACTTCGCCGAAGGCCTGCTGAACGTCAAGAGCGTTGTCCTGGTTGCCGGCTTTGGGGAATTCTTCGCCGAAGACCAGGCCGGAAGCGATCTGGACGAAAGCCCTGCCGTGGAGTTCCTCGTACTTGCCGACGTGGAGATCTGCGTGGAGGAGGAAACGCTGGAGGAAGAAGTCATCGTGCCCGGGTCGGCGGAGGCCGAAGAGGGGAGCCGAGGAGTACTCGTACCGGCTTCGGAGCTCGCCGCCGAGGGAGAGGGTGATGGGAGACTGATCTTCGAGGGAGATGTACTTGATGTCGTCGAAGAAGCCGGAGCGTTTGGCGGGATCGGCGAAGGAGGAAAAATCGTCTTCGTAGCGGAAGAGCTTGAAGGGAGGCGGGGCGGGAGGCGATGCCGGAGCCGGCTTGGCCGCGGGGTCGGACGGCGCTGGTGGCGACGCGGGCTGCGCGGATGCGACGGTGGCGAGGAGGGAGGCGAAGATGGAAGCACCGATCGCGAGGCCGGCGATTCGGGGAAGGGACGAGACAGGCGAGGTGTTCATGACTTCCGACCTCCGCGCCACGAGGCGTAGTGCTTGACGGGTGACCACGAGGGGTCGAGCTCGGGGAGGCGGGGGTCGAGAGAGGCGAACTCGTTTGATGCGTGGACGACCCGGCCGCCGACGAGGGTCATCACGCTGTGCAGGTCGGCGATGCGGTCGGGTTCGACGGAGAAGTAGTCCTCGCTGAGGAGCGAGAGGTCGGCGAAGAGGCCGGGAGCGAGGCGTCCCTTGGCCGACTCCTCGCGGCTGAACCACGCGTTGTCGCACCAGATGCGGAGGGCGGTTTCGCGGTCGAGACGCGTGCGCGAGGAGAGAAGCGTCGCGCCGCCTTCACCCTTGCCGGTGACGAGCCAGCGGAGGCAGGCCCAGGGGTTGTAGCTGCTGACGCGGGACATGTCGGTGCCGGCGCCGACGGGGATGCCGGCTTTCATGATCCGCTTGACGGGCGGGGCTTCATCGGCGGCTTGTGGTCCGTAGCGTTCGAGGAAGGGGAGCTCCTGGAAGGCGATGCGGTTCTGGATGGCGACGCCGCCCTTCATGGCGGCGATGCGGTCGATGTTGCGATCGCTGAGCGATTCGGCGTGATCGACGATCCAGTGCAGATCCGAGATTGGGATGTCTCGGTGGACGCGTTCGAGCACGTCGAGGTGTCGGGTGATGGTTTCGTCGTAGGTCGCGTGGAAGCGGAAGGGCCACTTCTTCTCGGCGAGGAGGCGGACGACCCGTTCGAGATCGGCTTCGGCGTTGGCAGGCGGGACGACCCGCGGCATGTTGAAGACCTCAAAGTCGTACGCGGAGCGGACGAGCATCTCGCCACCGCCCAGGAGATAGAACATGTCGTCGCCCTCGCCCCGGCCGCCGAAGCGGGGCGTGTAGCGCTCGGTCCAGTCGCGGAAGTCTTCGAGCTCCTTGCCCGGGCGCTGGATGAACGTCGAGACGCCGATCCGCATCGTGAGCTGGTTGCGTTTGTGAAGTTCCTTGATGACGAGGTAGTCGTCGGGCCAGTTCTGGAACCCGCCGCCGCAGTCGAGGGAGCTTGTGATGCCCAGGCGGTTGAGTTCCTTCATGAAGTGACGGCTGGAGAGCATCTGCTGCTCCATGTTGAGCTTGGGGCCGTCGTTGAGGGTGGAGTAGAGGATGAGCGCCGAGGGGTCGGCGAGGAGGAGGCCGGTGGGCTCGCCGGACGCGTCGCGCACGATCTGGCCGCCGGGGTACTTGTTCCCGGGGAAGTTCTTGTCGATGCCGAGGTACTTCAGGCATGCTTTGTTGAGCATGGCCGAGGTGTAGACGTAGAGCACGAAGACGGGCGTGTCGGGCGCGATGGCGTTGAGCTCGTCGAGCGTTGGGAGCCGCTTCTCTTCGAACTGGGCGTACGACCAGCCGCCGACGACGCGGACCCACTGGCCGGCCGGCGTGCGGCGGACCTGCTCGCGGAGCATCTGCAAGCCCTGCTTGAGGCTTGTGACGCCGTCCCAGCGGAGTTCGAGCGCGTAATTGAGACCGCCGCGGACGGTGTGCGTGTGCGTGTCGTTGAGGCCGGGGATCATGCGCCTGCCACGTGCGTCGACGACGTTCGTGCCCGCCGCACGGAGCGGGAGCACCTCATCGTTGGTCCCTACGCTCACGATCGTGCCGTTACGGACGGCGAGGGCTTGGGCGGTCGGCTTGCTGCGGTCGAGGGTGGTGATTTTCGCGTTGTGGATGATGAGGTCGGGTGCTTGGCTCGCATCCTCCGGGCGTGAGCTTGAGGCGCAGCCGGGGAGGCCGGCGGCGAAAGCGGCGACGGCAGAAACGCGGAGGAAGTCGCGGCGGCGCAGGCTTGTGGCGGGGTTGGTGGACATGCGGACTCCTGGCTTGGGTGGGGGTGTGTGCGGATGAATCAGGGTCGTGCGGCGGAGGTGTCGAGGGACCTGACCGCGAGCAGCAAGACGACGCTTCCGGCGAAGTACATGAAGAGGTCGTGGATGCCGGCGAAGTCCATCAGGAGCTGTTTGCCCACGCTGAGCTGCACGAACAGGAGCATGGTGAGCAGGATCGCGAGATAGAGCATGACCGGCGAGCGATCGCGCAGGAACTCGCCACGGAGCAGCGAAGCGAGCGCGACGAGCGCGGCGAGGCACTCAAGCACGGCGATTGAGTAGAAGCTCAGCGTCATGCCGGGGAACTTCGCGAGGATCGTCTTGCCGAACTGCCCGGTGAACCACTCCGGCACGCCCCCAGCGAAGAGCTTGCCCACTCCCGGGAAGCCCCAGAGCATGGCGAGGAGCGCAGCGCTCAGGCCGAAGACGGCCGGGCGGACAAGACGGTTGTGATCTGGTGTATTCATGGCGTATGTCGACGGGTCAGCGGCGGTCAGGAGCCGATCCTGTGAAGGACATCGAACGGCGAGCTGCCGCTTGCGGATTGCGGACGAATCCCCTCCGCGAGCGTCAGCCGGCGGAGGATGAAACGGGTCGGGGAGAACGCCCGTTACTTCTTCTTCGAAGCGGACTGGTGGCTGTGGTAGATCTCGGCGTACGCGGGGAAGTGCTCAACGAAGAGCTGGGCCGATTCGGCGCCCTTGGGGTTGCGCCAGTCGTAAAGCATCTCGCAGGAGAGGCCGAACCAGGTGCCGATGATCGCGCCCGCATCCTGCATCCGCATCAGCGAAGCAAGCTGCGTCTGCTCGCTCATCGATCCCGAAGCGTCGGAGACCACATAGACCTCAAACCCGGCGTCCAGCGCCGAGAGGGCCGCGAACGCCACGCAGACGTCGGTCGTGATCCCGCTCATCACGATCTTCTTCCGGCCGGTCTTCTTGATCGCGTCGACGAACGCCGGGTCCTCCCACGCGTTGATCTGGCCGTTGCGCTTGATGTACGGGGCGTTGGGAAGCAGCGCGACGACCTCGGGGAGCTTGGGGCCGTTGGGGCCGTCTTCGGCGCTCGTCGTGATGACGGACGGGATGTTGTGGATCTTCGCGAGCTTGGCGAGGCCGACCACGTAGTTCTTGTACTCCACGGCCGGGGTGTCGTTGACGAGGTTCATCAGGCCCGTCTGGTGGTCGACGAACGCGAAGACGCAGTTGTCCGGGGTCCACCGTTCACGCTTGCCGCCCGCCGCCCACGTCGGCGACTTGGAAGCCGCGGGCTGGGACTGGGCTTGGGCGCTCGAGAACCAGAAACCGCCGCCAGCGAGAGCGGCGAACGCGAGGAGGGGCGCGACGAACCGACGATGCTGCTTATGCATGATGAATCTCCGAGTTGGACCCGGCGACGGGCCGAGGGAGAGGGCCAAACCGCCGAGCCACGAAGCTCGCGCGGGGCCGTCCCCCCTCTAGACGCAATCCGCGTTCGGTCGCCGACACGCCAAGGTCGAATCTCACCCTTCTGAGCGGGAAGGGTGGTCACCCCGGGACTTGGGTATCATGTTGGATCATGAGCGGGATGGAACAAACCCCGATCGTTTCCGGTGTCTCCGATTCCGAGAATCTCGGTCGTCCCGACGAACTCATCTCCCGTGTTTAGAGCGAGTTGCGATCGCTCGCCGAGCACCGCCTCAGGTCGCACGGCCCGGGTGCCTCGCTTCAACCGACCGAACTCATTCATGAGGTCTTTGTCAAGCTCGTCAAGAATCCGACGAGGCCGTGGCAGGGGCAGTCCCATTTCATGGGAGCCGCCGCGATCGCCATGCGGCACATTCTTGTGGATCGGGCCCGACGGGCGACGGCGGCCAAGCGCGGTGGTCAGGCCGAACGGGTCGGCCTCGACCAGGCCGAGTTGGCGATCAACCGGAGCCCCGAAGAGGTCCTGGGCATCGATCAGGCCCTGACCCGGCTGGAATCCGTCGATCAGAGGTCGGCAACCGTCGTCACAATGCGTTTTTACCTAGGGCTGGGGTTCTCGGAGATCGCCCTGGCTTTGGGGGTGACGGAACGGACGGTCGAACGTGACTGGGCCTTCGCGCGGCGGTGGCTTGCGCAGGAACTGCGGTCCGGCGTCGAAGCAAGGTGAGTGCCATGGAAGAATCGCGTCGCGAGAGACTGAAGGAATCCCTGCTGATTCTGGAAAGCCTCGATCCGGGCCAGCGCGACGCGTGGATCGCCGAGCGCCTCTCGGACGACCCCGAGTTGGCCGCCGAGGCCCGGCGCCTCCTCTCCGGCGATGCCGCCGATCAGCTTACCCCGCTTTTCCCGGCTCCCGAGTCGCTGATGGTGGCTGGCTTGATTCCCGAGCGCATCGGCCCCTTCGTCGTGGAGGGCCTGATCGCCCAGGGAGGCATGGGGAGCGTGTACCGCGCCCATCAGCATGTCCCCGTCAAGCGGCGAGCGGCGGTGAAGGTGCTCCGCGCCGAACTCGGGAGCAAGCAACTGCTCGAGAGGTTCGAGCATGAGCGGCAAGCCCTCGCCCGGATGGAGCATCGGAACATCGCCCGGTTTCTCGACGCCGGATCCGCTCAGGATGGCCGCTCGTACATCGCGATGGAGCTCGTCGACGGACCGCCGATCACCGAGTACGCGGCGCTGCACAATCTCTCGCTCGCCAGGCGCCTTGAGCTCTTCGTGCAGGTCTTCCGCGGCGTCCAGCACGCGCACAACCGAGGCATCCTTCACCGCGACCTCAAGCCATCCAACATCCTCGTCGCCGATGAGGACGCCCATTCCGTGCCGAAGGTGATCGATTTCGGCGTCGCCAAGCTTCTCGCGAGCGACGCGGCCCAGGGCGGGCGAACGCTCTCGGGTCAGCTGCTCGGCACGCTCGCGTACATGAGCCCCGAGCAGGCCGACCGAGTTCAGCCCGACGCGGACATCCGTTCGGACGTGTACGCGCTCGGTGTCATTCTCTACGAGCTTCTGACCGGCGTGCAGCCGGTGCCCGCGGAGTATCTCCATTCGCTCACGGTGGCCGAGCTTCGCGATGCGATCCGCAACCATCCGCGCGTGCCGCCGAGCCAGGTCCCCCGCGGGCGAGCTTCGCGGGGTGTCGCCCGGGGAACACCCTCCGAGCTTGATTGCCTGGTGCTCAAAGCCTGCGACGCCGACCCCGAGCACCGGTACCGAACCGCGAGCGAGCTCGCCGAGGACATCGAGCGGTTTCTCGCCGGTCGGCCGATCAAAGCCAAACCACCCTCGGCGTGGTACCAGTTCCGAAAGTTTGTCCAGCGCAACCGGATTCAAGTTGCCTCCGCGGCGATCGTTCTGCTCGCGCTGCTCGCCGGCTTGGGGATCGCCGCCACAGGCTTTCGAAGAGCGATCCTCGACCGCCAGGCCGCCGAAGCATCCCTCGCCGAAGCCCAAGCCGAGAAGGAACGGGCCGATCGGTCACTCGCTCGCGCCGAAGAGGTCTCGACATACCTCCGTGATCTGCTCATGCGGGCACATCCCGCCAGACTTGGAGCCAAAGCCACCTTTGAGCAGATTCTCAGAACCGTCGCGTCCGACTTCATCAAGGATTCCCCGGATGATGTGATCGTTCGGGCGGAAGTCGCGAGCGCGATCGGCGAGCCGCTGTACCTGATCGGCGACTACGACACCGTCGAGCGTCTCCTCCTTCCGCAGATCGACTCCCTCGCGGACCAGACGGTCGCACGCGCCAAGGTGTTGCGTGCCACGATGATGCTGCGCCTGGGCTACGTCGCGAGCCGCAAGAGCATGCCCGAGGAAGCCGAGAAGAGGTTCGTCCTCGCATCGGAACTCGCCCGCGCCGCGGAGTCACCGCAGGTGATCTATCAGACCACCGGCGCGCTGGCTCAGACCTATTCCACCACCGGAAACTACGACAAAGCCATCGAGATGCTCCGATCCATGCTCGAAAGCGAGGTCGCGAAGAAAGACGAGCTTCTGCGTGCGTCGGCACTCTCCAATCTCGGCGTGACGCTCGGGCGAAAGGGGGCCGCCGCCGAAGGCTTGCCGTATGCCCGCGAGGGCTACGAGATCAGGGCTCGGCTTTCGCCCAAGGACCCGATGACGCACAACATGGGGTGGCAGCTCGGCATCTCCTACATGGAAAACGGCCAACTCGATGAGTCCGTCCGCATTCTCGAACAGACGTATGCGGCGAGCGCCGAAGCTTCCGGTCCCGACCACGCCGATGTCGTCGCGGGTGCGGTCCTGCTTCACTACGCCAAAGCCCGTCGCGGTGACGGCCCCTCGACCATCGAGCCCATGCGGGCCGCGATCGACCGACAGAAAGCAATCGGCATCCCGCTCGCCCAGATCGCCCAGTCGCGCATGTACCTCGCCGGAGCGCTGCTTTACGCTGGGCAGAAGGACGAGTCCTTCGCCGAAGCCGATGCGACGCTGGCCGAACTCGCCGCGGCGACATCGCCGTGCGGCAAAGCCGTCGTGCCCGTGCTGCTCCAGGTGGGCACGATGTACTCCATCGGCGGCGCCGCTCGCGAATCCCTGCCGTACCTTGAGCGCGCCTTTGAATGCACAAAGTCCGAGCCCGCCGTCGCGGCTCTCGCGCCGCGCATCGCCGGCGCGATCCGATGGTCGTACAAACGCCTCGGTGATGAACCGCAGGCCGCCCGCTGGATGCAGATCGAGAACGAGCTGCGAAGCTCCTCCGCCACCAACGGGCCGTAAGCCGCGCCTACTCGTCCGGATTGTCCGGCGCGTCCGGCAGTTCGCAAAGCCCCGCCCGGATCGCCACACGCACGAGGTCCGTCGCTCGCGAAAAACCCAGCTTCTCTCCGATCGTTTTGCGATGCCCCTCGATCGTGCGCACGCTCCGGTGCAGCCGCCGCGCGATCTCGCCGCTGCTCAGCCCGTCGCCCACCAGCTTGAGCACGTCGAGCTCCCGGGCCGACAGCACGCCGAGCAGGCCGGGGTCCTGCACCTTCGGCTCTCGCAGAATCGCGCCCGGCGGGATCAGGTCCTTGATCCGCTCGGTCCCGCGAAGTCGGCGGGCGATCATGATGACCATCTCGCTTCCCTGGCCGCCGATGGGTCGGACCGCCACACGCTGCCGCACGCCGCGGAGCACGCTCTCATAAACCACCGTGCGTCCGGTATCGAGCGACTCGCGGATGAACGCGATCCGCTCCTCGACGAACTCCGGCCGGAGGATGTCTTCAAGCGGCTTGCCGATGGGGTCGAGCTCTTCGCCGGTGGCGTCCGGGTTCCTGATCGACAGGTGCCACTCATAGTCGATGAGCGTGCGCTCGTTGGCCCACTGCAGTCGGCCCTCGCGACTGATGATCGAGACCGAGCAGCCCGCGTCGACCGAGAGAATCTCCCAGAGCAGTTCGAAGTTCGACGCGAGTGCTTTCCCTAGTTTAGGGGTTAATTCCAGGTCCATGATCCCTCAGGCTGCTTCGGCCGCGAACGGGCCGGTTCGGCGTGTTGGTGACGGGCGGTGGTCGGAAAAGCCCGGGCCCGGCAGTTGCGTAAGACTACGTGATGTGTGTTCGAGCGAGCGCGAAAGAGCATCTCGCCCGGAGCCGTGCCGAAATGATCGTCACAGGCCTGCGGGTCACTTCGTTCCGCCGCCCGAAGGAGATTCGTGATGAAGACCGGCAGAATCGTTCTTGGGACCGTTCTCGCGGCATCGTCGCTCTTGGCCGCTTCGGCGGGGGCTCAGATCATGACGCAAGCGGGCGTGCTTGACCCCACGGGCATCAACCCGTCGGGCGGGTACGGGACCTCCGTCGCGCTCACCGGCAGTGCGGCGGCGATCGGCTCGATGTACGACCACCACGTCGCGGTCTTCCCGAGGACCCTCCGGGGCGGGTTTGGCGCGCCGGTTATGGTCTCGGATCCGTTCGGCCGCAGCAAGGGCCTGGGCTATTCCGTCGCGATGGAGGGATCGACGATGGTGGCCGGGGCTCCGTACTTGGATGCGTGCTCGGGGGGGCCGGGCCCGATGTCTTCGGGCGTGCTGATGGTGTACACCGTGACGTCGCGCGGCGAGGTCCGCTTTGAGCAGCAGCTCACGCACGACGGCGTGGACCGGATCGACAACTTCGGCAATTCGGTCGCGATCAGCGGTGACACGATCATCGCCGGCGCGAAGTACGACAACACGCTCGGCCATTCCTCCGGCACCGCGTACGTCTTCCGCAAGGTCGATGGCGTCTGGGAGCGGGAAGCCCAGCTTGTGGCGACCGATGGCCGGATGGGCGACATCGCCGGTTGGAGCGTGGACATCTCGGGCGATGTCGCGGTGGTGGGGGCGCCCTTCGACGCTTCGGGCCTCCTCTTCGCGGGTTCGGTTCAGGTCTTTGAGCGCATGGGTGACCAGTGGACCCACACGCAGACCCTCGAGTCGCCGGTTCCGACGGGGAGCGGGTACTTCGGCGTGGCCGTTTCGACCGACGGCGATCGCATCATCGTCGGCGAGACCGGCACGAGCCGGGCGTACATCTTCGAGCGTTCCGCGAACGGCTGGGTGTCTCGCCAGCGCGTCTCGAGGACCGGCGCTCCCGCGATGTTCGGCGCGGTCGTCGAGATCCGAGGCGATGAAGCTTTCGTGGGCGCTCCCGGCCTCAACGCCGTGGATTGCTTCTCGCTCAGCCAGGGCCGCTGGTCGCTTCGCCAGCGGATGACGAGCGCCCACGGCACGGGCACCGCCCAGTTCGGCAGCGCGATCGCGGCGTACGGCTCGGAGATGCTGATCGGAGCCCGGTTCGCCGCCGACGGCCTCGCGGTGCTGATGCGCGACGGAGCGGCCGCACCGGCGGACGCCGCCGGACCCGACGGCTCGGTGAACGCCCCGACGATCCGAGGGACGCCGAACACCTCGACGCAGCTTCGCTGAAGCAAGCCCGACCGTTCGCGGGCGATCGCGGCCGGTCAACTCAAGGTTCGCAGTTCCAAGCACCGGCCGCTCTCGGCCGGTGCTTCTTTCGTGCAAGGCGTCTCGGAGCAAGGCGGACGGCTGGGACCCCGATGTGCGAGTCGCGCAGGATGGGTGCGATTCCGTATACTGACGCTTCAGCATGACCACGGCGAAGAGCGGCCATCCCGGGGATCCGGATCACGAGATCACGCTGCTTCTGCGCGGGTGTTCGCCCGCGGATCCCCTCGCCGCGGACCGCCTCTTTCCCCTGCTTTATGACGAACTGCGGCGGTTGGCGGCGGGCAAGCTCCGCGACACGCCCGGAGCCGGCGGCCGGACGCTCCAAGCGACCGCGCTGGTGCACGAGGCGTTTCTCAAGCTCGTCGGGAAGGACGCGGCCGCGTACGAGAATCGCAGGCACTTCTTCTTCGCCGCCGCTCGCGCGATGCAGGACATCCTCGTCGAGTACGCCCGGCAGCGCAACGCCCTCAAGCGCGGTTCGGGAAGCAGGGGAAAGGCGATCCAGGATCACGACGCCGCCATCGGGCCGGCGGAAGCGGACGACGATGTGGAAGCCATCGCCGAAAAGCTCGCGGAACTGGAAGCGATGGACCCCCGGAAAGCTCAGATCGTTCGCCTCCGCTACTTCGCCGGGCTGACGGCCGAAGAGACGGCCGCGGCGATGGAGATCTCCCTGAGCACGGTCGAGCGTGAGTGGCGATTTGCGCGGGCGCTGCTTCACACGCTGCTCGGGAAGGCGAGCGGAGCCCCGTGACGCCGGAGCTGCTCCATCGCGCCGAGTCGGAGTTCCACCGCATCGCGGGCCTTGCTCACGCCGAGCAGGCCCAGGCTCTGCGAACGCTGGAACAGGAGGATGCCGCGCTCGCGGCTTTGGTTCAAAGCTTGCTGGATGCCGATCGGGAGACGGCGTTCATGCAGTCGGCGCCGGTCCACGAGTGGATGGGAGCCGGGCTCAGCACTTCCGGAAATCGGTCCACGATGCCGGTTCGGATCGGCCGGTACCGCATCGTCGGGGTGCTCGGCGAGGGCGGAATGGGCTTGGTTTATGAAGCCCAGCAGGACGTGCCAAGCCGCCGCGTCGCTCTCAAAGTCATGCGGAGTGGGTTGGCCACGCGAGAGACGATCTCGCGGTTTCAGCGGGAAGCCGAACTCCTCGGAAGCCTGAAACACCCGGGGATCGCCGCGATTTATGACGCCGGCTGGGCCCGGCCCGAATTCGAGGATGGGCCCGGCCACGAGCAGCCCTTCCTCGCGATGGAGCTCATCCGCGGCAGCGGATTTCTTGAAGCGTGCCGCCGTCTGAGCGTCCGCGACCGCCTGGAGCTCTTCGCCCGTGTCTGCGACGCCGTCGGGTTCGCTCACGCTCGCGGCATCGTGCACCGCGATCTCAAGCCCTCGAACGTGCTTGTGGACGAGACGGGCGCGCCCAAGGTGCTGGATTTCGGCGTCGCCCGCGTCACCGAAGCGTCGTCGATCGTCCAGGTCTCGATGCAGACGGAGGTCGGGCGCGTCATCGGGACGCTCGGGTACATCTCGCCGGAGCAGCACGGGGGCGTCGGTGCGGCCGCCATGATCGACCAGCGGGCGGATGTGTACGCGCTGGGCGTGATGCTCTTTGAGACGCTGACGGGCCGGACGCCGCACGAATTGCACCATTACTCGCTCGCGGATGCGGCGCGGATCGTCCGCGATGAGGAGCCGACGCGGCTTTCGATGATCGATCGGAGCTTGCGCGGCGATCTGGACACGATCGTCTCCAAAGCGATCGAGAAGGACCCATCGCGGCGGTACGGCTCGGCGGCGGCGCTCGGCGCCGATATTCGGCGGTACCTGCGGGATGAGACGATCGCCGCTCGACCCGCCAGCGCGATGTACCGACTGCGGAAGTTCACGCGTCGTCATCGCGGGCTGGTGGTGGCGGTCTCCGCGGTCTTCGTCGCGCTTTCGGCGGGGCTGGTGGTCTCGATCTGGTTCGCGGCGCGGGAGCTGATCGCGCGGCGGGACATGGACCTGCAGCGGCAACGGGCCGAGAGCGAAGCCTACCGCGCGAACATCGCTGCAGCGCAGGCGGCGCTGCTCGCCGACGACGGCGCGATGGCTTTGGGCCACCTGGATCGGACGGACCCGGCGCTGCGAGGGTGGGAGTACCACCATGTGCGGCACGTGCTTGAGACATGGGTGGAGCGTGAGCCGCTTCCGAAGGGATCGCCGGCGAATTTGGTCTCTCCGCCCGATCGCGGCCCGCTGGTCAGCTTCGATGGCGCCCGGCAGTTGACCATTTTCAACAACGCCGGGCCCATTCGGTCGGTGAACATCCCGCAGAGCTCGAAGATCGGCGGGATCGATGGTGCCCGGAAGGCCGTCGCGTTCACGGATGGCGCGGGACGAGTTGGGTGTCTCGAGATCAGGCCGGACGCGGGCGAGGCCGTCACGCGCTGGGTGCTCCCCGAGGTGCGCGGGAAGTGGTCGCCGGGGATCAGCCCGGATGGCAAGCTCATCGCGGCGGTGGAAGCGGATGAGACGCAGGTCGCGGTCTACGACGCCCTGACGGGCGCGGAGACTCGCCGGCTGAACGTGCGAGCATCGTTCCCGCCGCCCGCATTCACCCCCGACGGCCGGACGCTCCTGGTCAGCAGGCTCGAAGCGAGTGTCACGGCGATCGACTGGCCCTCTGGTGAGCCTTTGTGGGAAAGGCCGGCGGGGTTCCAGTCGTTCTCGGCCGATGGGTCGCTCGCCGCGCTCACGGCGACGGCGGAGGGCCGTTCGTGGGCGATCGTCGCGGATGTGCGCACCGGCGCGGAGTTGGGAAGGGTTCCCATCGGCGGAAGCCTCGCGTGGGGAGCGGCGCGGGCGATCATCCGGCCGGACGGCGGGGTGCTGGCGGTCGTGGATTCCAAGGGGCTGATCACGCTCTGGGACCTTCGCACGTGGCAGCGGCTTGCCAAGCTCCACACGCCGTCGCCGGTGCAGTCCTTGCGCTACGACGGGGCCGATGGCGAGTTTCTGACCGCGGCGACGCGGTCGGAGGAGCGGATCGTCTGGCCGGCGGCGGTCGCGACGGCCGTCGCCAGCGTGCCGCCGATGCAGACCGCGCCGACGGCGACGGCGATCTCGCCCAGCGGCAACCTCGCCGCGATCGTCGATTGGGGGTCGGTCTCGGTGTGGGATACGCGCACGCTCAGGCCGCTCTGGCGGCGTTCGGTCGAGCCGCGCAGTCTCGCCGGGTGCTCGTTCGCCGGGGAAGATCGCGTGGTCGTGCGCACGGCGGCCCAGGGGGCCATGACCTTCGACGCGATGAGCGGAGCCGTGACGGGCGAGGTCATCGACGGCGGCATGCCGGTTCGGAGCTCGGGCGGGCTTGAGACGCGGGTGAACGAGGCGGGCGAGGTGGTGGTGACGGTGGCGGGGGTGGGGGGGGTGGGGGGGGCGGAGCGCACGCTCCGCGCGACGGCGCCGGTGCTCGGGGTGGGCGTGTCTCCAGGTGTGTCGCCGGGCGGGTCGCGGGTGGCGGGGGTCTGCCGGGATGGGTCGATCACGATCTGGGATGTGGAGTCCGGCGAGCCCGCAGCGCACCTCAGGCTGGCGTGGACGAACGCGCCGAGCGGGACGAGCGCGACCGATCAGGGTCGGTACGCGGTCAGCGTGTCGTTTCGAGGGGAGGATGAGAGCCGGGCGGCGCTGGTGGTGGCTTCGTACGCCGGGCTGACGGTCTTTGAGACCCGGTCGGCGGAGCTTGAGCGGCTGGGGGAGCGCGATCGGTCGGTGCGTGCGCACGGCGTGGTTGATCCGCTCCTGCGGCGGCACCACAGCGCGGCGGACGCGCGTGCGGCGATCCTGAGCGATGCTTCGCTGTCGCCGGCGCTGCGGCGGGAGGCGCTGGCGATGCTGGATGTGCTGGGGGATCACGCGGCGACGCTCAACAGTCGGGCGTGGAGCAGGGTTGCATCGCCGATGCGGACGGCGGCGGAAGCGGCCAAGGGGCTCGAGCTTGCGGCGCGGGCGGCGGAGCTGCTCCCGGAGAGCACGCTGGTCCTGAACACGCTGGCCGTCGCTCAGTGGCGGACGGGGCGGGCGAGCGAAGCCCTCGCGACGGTCCGAAGGATCGAGGGGCTTTCCGCCCGGAGCGGCGCTCCGATCAGCGTGATCGACCTGGCGATCGCGACCATGGCGGCCGAGGCGATCGCGGATCCCGGCGCGAGCGAGCTTCGCCGGAGGCTTCGGGAAGCGCGAGCGGCGATGGACCCCGCGAAGGACCCCGAGGGGGCGGCGTTCGCGAGGGAAGCGGGGGAGTGAGGGCGGGCCGCCGGCGGGGTCGCAGGTCGCCTCGGTGTTTCAAAGCTCCATCCACCACCCTCCGCTTCGGAGGGTGGTGGATGGTCGCCCGAGCACGATGTCACGTCGGTGCTTGGGGCGTGCCCGCGTCCGGCGTCAACCCGTCGCGCGGGGTCGGTCGCTTTGGCGGAAGCGGGTCGATCGGCACGCCGGGTGCCACGATCTCCCGCTTCGGGATGGTCGTGGATCAGCGTGCACCCTTGATCGAATCCTCATCTGGCGACGCGCGGCTCTCCACGACCATCCGGAAGACCGGATGATCGTGGCACCCGGTATTGTCCGGCCGAGGCCACTTACCTGCCGACTTTCTCGCCGTCGATGTAGTTGGTGGTGGAGTGGGGAACGCCCCCGCGATACTCGATCTGCGGGCCGTTCTTCTTGCCGTAAAGGTACATCGTGGACCGCTTGATCTGCTCCATTGTGAGGGCGCAGTCGTACTCGTACTCTCGTCTCTCGCCGCTCAGTTTGCCATCCACATACTCCTCTTCGAGCGATTTATGGACGCGGCCTCCGCAGAAGTAGGCCGAATCCCACCTCGTTCGAGTTCCGTTCAAGATCCCGCGCGAGTACCACTGCGACTGCTCGAGATAGGGCTTGTCGAGATACGCGCTGGTCGCCCACTGCTTCCACTCTCCCGTCTTCTGGTCGTTCTCATACTGACCGGACTCCAGAAGGAAGTAGTGGCCGTGGATCGGGGTGCGGAACTCGTTGAGGCTTCGGATGTCGTATCGGCGGAACTCGCCGTTCTTCTTTCCGTTGACGTAGTACACCTCGGTCTGCACACGCCCATCGTCGAAGTAGGTGCGATCCCAGCCGTTCTTCTGTCCTGGAGTGTTGGTCTGGGGCTTGAGGCCGCCTCCCGAACCGCTCGGCGCCGAGGTCTCAACCCGGGGCTCCTTACCCTTCTCGTAGATCACGGTCGAGTTGGGGGGCGGCTCCTGGTGAACGATGACCTTGGGTTCCTTGTCCTTCTCGTAGATCACCGTCTTGTTGACGCCCGGCTCGGGATCGCGCGAGGGGGAGCGCGTCGTGCCACCCGCACCGCCGAGCAATCGTTCGTTCTGGCGATTCAACTCGCCTTGGATGCCACCGCCGGGAGCGTACTGATCCTTGAACTGCTGCCACTGTTGACGCTGCTCTTGGGCGTTGGCAGCCTCACGCGATGCCCTCCGAGCGCTGCCGTCGCCAAACTTAGCGTCAAAGAACGCACGTTGCTCAGCGACTTTTCGCTCACGATTGACAACCATCGCCTCGTCCTTACGAATCTGTTGCCGCCAGGCGAGTTCCTTCATCTCCCAGGTCGAAGTGCTGCGATTGCCATGCCAGTAACTCGCCAGATTCCAAAATTCTCTCGGCTTCAGGTCAGGCGGATTGTCTGCGAGGAACGGCTGGGCGGGGATCGTCAGCCAACCGGTTCGAGACTTGTCTCGCAACCACTTCGCAATCGCAAGCCGCTCCCCACTGCTTCGCCAGCCGTTGGGGCCATGGATGTGAGACCAACTTGCACGCCCCTGACTGCCCAAAGGATTCACAATTGACCGATTCTCGTAACTATCCCACTCCTTGCGAACCGACTCATCGGGTGAGCTCTGACCGTTCGCACCGACCTTGTAGGACGCCTGCAGCTTTTCGAACATCGGAGAGAAAGACGCGCCGGGCATTGCTCCGGTATTGCCTATCAGGCACAACGTTTCCCACGCTGCCTCCGCCGAGATAACACCCCTTTCGGCGAGGATCGGATAGAAGTCAAGGATGTTCTCCGGAAATGCCGGTGCTGGCGCTCTCACAGCCAGCTCGACCGCTGTGGCTAACGCGGCAGGGTCCTTGAGGCCCTCGGCTGAGATGTTCAGAGGGCTGATCGATGCTTGCGGACCAATGGCGTCCCAGCACCCCAAAGACAAGATACATAAACCATCCCCGCGGTCGCGTCCTTCCTCGAGGAGCCTTCGCGCAATGGTCTCCCGATCTGGACGCTTGCTCTGCTGAAGAATCAGGCACGCGGCAACAAACTTGCCCTCGCCCCCATCATTCCACCAATCGTCAAAGCGAAAACGTGTGTCAGACTCAAGGAGGTAAATGTCGTCTAGCTGGGCATCTACTGCGCCAAACGTGAGCCGATGATGCTTGTCCCAGCCGTTGGCTTTGGCAATCTCAACGACAGCCTGCACCGCTGGCGTGCGCGCTTCAGGGTAGCTGATCGAGTTATCGTCAAAGAGAGCATCGATGCAACCCCCCGCGAGCGCGGCCAGCGAAGCAGTCACCCACAAGATCGAGCGAGCAAGCAGGCTGTGGTTCAAGGTTCGATTCCCAGTCATCATCGAAGAGCTCCATGGGTGGTCAAAGGCGTGCTCTCCAATGTACCATGCCTTGCGAGCCTGAATAGAGAGAGTAAGCCGCGGGGTACCAGGTGTTTACTTGGGGGGCGGGTGGCACCGATGGCTTCAGGAGGCCCGTCGTGCCATCGATCGCCGGTTCCTCCGGCGATCGGCGCGGGTGGGTCTGCCGGGCTGCCCGGAACGGCTCCCCTTATGCAACCCGAATCGGAAGGCCGAAGCTGCGCGGGGGTTTGGGGCCGGGGTCGGGCTTTGGGGAGGGCCCGGGGAGGGTGGGGAGGGGGCGAGGTGGAACATTTCGGGGGCAAAATGGTCCGCGCTCGGGGCAGAATGCTCCATTCTGCCGGCAAAATGCTCCGCGACGGGGGCAGAATGGAGCATTTCGGGGGCAAAATGCTCCGCGCTCGGGGCAGAATGTTCCATTCTGCCGGCAAAGTGGAGCACTTTGGGGGCAGAATGGAAGAAAAGATCCGGTTATGCGCCGCTCCTCGGGATGCTCCGGGAGGCTGAACGCCGACGCGGCGGGCGAGGGGCCGCTTTTCCCGGACGCTCGCCTTTGAGGGGTCGAAGCGGCACCCCGACCCTTTGTGTTGAGCGGTGCGACGTGGGGATTCGACTTGGGTGGCTCCTTGGGTGCCTCCTTGGCGGGGGGATGGAGGAGGGATTCGGCTTCGCGGCGGAGGATGTGGTACATCTGGGCTTCGCGGGTGTCGGTGTTGGTTTCGTTCCAGTCGAAGGCGGCCAGCGCGGTGTCGTACGCGTGTTTCGCGGCGGCGGGGGCTCCTCGGCGGTGTTCCGTCATGGCGAGGAGCATGCCGGGAGCGGGACCGAGGATGCCTCCGGCTTCGCCCGCGAGGATGGTCCTGGCGGCGTCGAAGCGGCCCGCGCGATACTCGGCGAGGGCCTTGGCGAAGAGGAAGTAGGGCCGGGCCCAGAGCGGTGCTTGCGCTTCATCGGCGGCGAGGGCCCGATCGATGAGCCGTGTCGCTTCGCGGAGGCGGGGTTCCGGAGCGGGGGCGAGGAGGCAGGCGCGGCCCGCACGTTCGCAGGCCCGTGGGTCGGTGGTGCTTTGGGATTGGCGGATGAGTTCAGCGCAGGCCCGGTCGTATTCGTCCGGGTCTCCCATGAAGAGGCAGAGTTCGGCGTAGCCGTCCCAGCGGCCGGCGTCGTGCGGATGGGCTTCGAGCTCGCGTTTCCAGCGTTCTCGCCACTCTTCCGCGCGTCCGGAGCGGATGTAGGCGCCGCCGAGGGCGAGCCTGCAGTCGAGGTCGGCGGGATGGAGGTCGAGCACGGCCTGGAGATTCGCGATGGCCTGGTCGTACTGGCCGGCGCGGGCTTGGAGCTGCGCGAGATTTCTGCGGGCCCAGGTGTGTCCGGGGTCGTCGATGAGGGCTCGTTCGAAGTGATGGCGGGCTTGATCCCATTGCTCGAGCTTGAGGAAAGCGGCGCCGAGGTTGAATTGGGCGGCTCCGGAGTGGGGTCGTACGGCGAGGGCGGCTCGGAGGTAGCCGATGGCGGTCTCGGGGCTTGTGGCGAAGTAGAGATGACCGAGCTCGAAGTTGACCCAGAAGTCATCGGGATGGCTGCGCTGGGTGAGGAGGAGGAACTGGGTCGGGTCGCCGCCGAGTCGGCGCCAGCGTGTGGCCATGGCGACGCGGATCGTCACGGGCTGGCTTTCGGCGGCGGGGTCGGTGGCGAGCCTCGCGAGGTGGTCGACGTCGGCCCAGCGGGCGGGGTCGCGTACGGCGTCGCGCCAGGGATCGGGATCGAGAGAGCGTGCGACCTCGAGGACCCAGGGGCGGTGCTCGGCGGTCATGCAGACGGCCCAGTCGTCAAGGGCGGCGACGATGGCGCTGCGGACGGGGGAATTCTGGTGTTTTGCGGCGACGGAGCGGGGTGATTCGTCGAAGGTTCCGATCCCCTGGCTGAACGCGGCGAGGTACTGGCCTGCGGGGAGGTCGTAGTCGAGTCCGCCGCCATCCTTGAAGCGGTCGCGGCCGTGGCGGATGGCGTCGAGGCGTTCGACGAGCTCGAGATCGGCGCGGGCACGCTCGACGCTGGCTCGCATCTGGGTGGAGACGGCTTCGGGGACGCGGCCGAGGATGGCGCGGACTTCTTCGAAGCGGCCTGCGTGCTGGAGTTCGATGATGGTGCCGAGGCGGTCTTCCCAGCGGGCGGCTTGGGCTTGGCGTTCGGCGAGGGAGGCCCATTCTCGTGCGCCGGCGTAACCGGCGACGGCGACGAGCGCGAGGATGGCGGCGAGGAGAGCGGTCTCGGTGGGATTGCGACGCGTCCAGCGGGCGAGGCGTTCGATGCGGCCGACGGGGCGGGCTTCGATGGGCTCGCCGGCGAGGAACCGGCGGAGGTCGCGGGCGAGAGCGGCCGCGGAGGCGTATCGGCGGGCGGGCTCCTTGTGGAGGCATTTCAGGCAGATGTTCTCGAGGTCCCGCGGGATTCGCATGTTGAGGCGCGAGGGCGGAGCGGGTGATTCCTTGATGACCTGCCGCTGTGTTTCCGACGGGGTGTCGGCTCGGAAGGGCGGGCGGCCGGTCATCATCTCGTAGAGCACCGCGCCGAGGGCGTAGACGTCGACGGCGGGGCTGAACGCCCCTTCGGTGCCGGCGGCTTGTTCGGGAGCCATGTAGCTCGGCGTGCCGAGTCGGGCTCCGCCGAGGGTCAGGGTCTGGTCCGCGCCGAGGTTTCGAGCGATGCTGAAGTCGGCGATCTTGGGGATGGCGTCGGCGGTGAGCAGGATGTTCGTCGGCTTGAGGTCGCGGTGGACGATGCCGCGGTCGTGGGCCGTCTGCATCGCGTCCGCGAGGATGGCGGCGAGCGAGGCCGAAGCTCGGGCACCCTGCGGTGAGCCTGAGAGCTTGCTTGCGAGGGTGCCGCCCTCGACGTACTCCATCGTGAAGTAGGGCAGGCCGTCGAGTTCGCCGACCTCGTAGACCTGAACGATGTTGGGGTGTTGGAGGGTGGCGACGGCTTCGGCTTCGCGGAGGAGCGACTGGAGGTCCTTCGCGGGGGCGTAGGCACCCATGAGGACCATTTTGACGGCGACGGTGCGTCCGAGGGTGGCGTGCTTGGCCCGATAGACGACGCCCATGCCGCCGCGGCCGATGACGGCTTCGACATGGTGGCCGGGGATCTGCGGGAGGCGGCCGCTGAGGATGACCTGAGGTCCGTAGGCGCGGGAGCGGGTGCGCGCGGGTGTGGGAAAGATGGCTTCGACCTGCGATTCGATGGCGCGGAGGCGAGCGAGGCGATCCCGGACCTCGGCGAGCAGTTCGGGATGATCGGCGCAGACGTCTTCCGGCGTGCGGCCGGATTCGAGCGTTTCTTCGAGCAGTTGACGGATCAGCGTGTCGTCCATGGCCTCACCGCTCCGTCTCGGGGGAGGCCTGCTCGGGACGAAGGTCGGGGAGCATCTCCGAAAGCGTGAGGAGGCTTCGCTGCAAGCGTCGCTGCACGGTCTTGGCCGAGATGCCGAGGAGTTCGGCGGTTTCGGGGTGGGTCATGCCCTGGATGCGGACGAGCTCGAAGACCTCGCGTTCTTCCTGAGGCAGATTTTCGATGGCTTCGAGCATGCGGAGGGCTTTCAGGGACGCGACCGAACCGGATGTTTCCGGCGCGGGGACAAGCTCCTCCTTGATGGAGAGGGCGCGGGTCTGTTGATCTAAGCGTCGGGCCAGGTCATTGAGCTCCCAGCGGAGGTGCTGATTGACGATCGCGAAGAACTGGCGGACGTTGCCGGGGCGGACCGTGCTGAGAGCTTTCAGGAGGCGCTCGACGACGGCGCTGAGGAGTTCTTCGGGGCGAAGGTTGGTCGGTGGGCGGGTGAGACGGCCGTAGCTTTGGAAGAGCATCGCGGTGCAGAGCACGTTCAGGCGCTCGACAGACCTGCTGATGAGGGCACGCACCACCGGTTCGGTGGACGGAGCGTCCCCCTTGAGGCCCTTGAGCTCATCCAGGTAGGACTGGATGGCCGCGGTGGTGTGGGTCTGGTCCATCTCGATGGATGGTAACGGGTCAACGCGTTCGGCGTACCGCAAAGTGGCGGGGGGTGTCCAGGTTCCACGCTTAGGAATGCGGCCCAGTATCAAGGGGCCGTCCGGGAGGCATGCGTGATGGAACCCAGTCGATCTAGTCTGATCAGTCGTCGCGAGGTCATGGCCGCCGGAGCGGGCCTGACGGCTTCGGCGTTGTTGTCCTGCGCCGGCCCGGGGTCCGAGCGCGCGGACCAGAACAAAGACAAACCCACGGGAGAAGCGAACATGAGTCATGTCACGACGAAGGACGGCGTTCAGATCTTCTTCAAGGATTGGGGCTCGAGGTCGGCGCAGCCGGTTGTGTTCCACCACGGCTGGCCGCTGACGGCCGACGACTGGGACACGCAGATGATGTTCTTTCTGCAGAAGGGGTATCGCGTGATCGCGCACGACCGCCGCGGCCACGGTCGGTCAAGCCAAGTTGATACCGGGCACGACATGGACCACTACGCCGCGGACACGGCGGCGCTGGTCGAGCATCTCGACCTGCGGAACGCGGTGCACATCGGCCATTCGACCGGCGGTGGGCAAGCGACGCGGTATGTCGCTCGGCACGGCCGCGGTCGCGTGGCGAAGCTCGTGATCATCGGAGCGGTGCCGCCGATCATGGTGAAGACGGCGGCGTATCCTGGCGGCTTGCCGATCGAGGTCTTTGACGGGTTTCGGCAGCAGCTTGCAGCCAACCGCGCCCAGTTCTATCGCGACATCGCGGCGGGGCCGTTCTACGGGTTCAACCGTCCGGGCGCCGCGCCTTCGGAAGCGGTGATCCAGAACTGGTGGCGGCAGGGCATGATGGGCGGAGCCAAGGCCCACTACGACGGAATCAAGGCGTTTTCGGAGACGGACTTTACCGAGGACCTGCGGACGGTCGACGTTCCGACCCTTGTGATGCACGGCAGCGACGATCAGGTCGTGCCGATCGCGAACTCGGCCTTGCTTGCGGTCAAGCTGCTCAAGCGGGGTACGCTCAAGGTGTACGAAGGGCTTTCGCACGGCATGTGCACCGTCAACGCCGAGACGATCAATCGCGACCTTCTTGCTTTCATCCAGAGCGAGTGATCCGCTTCGAACACCTCTCCTGAACTACCGCACTCCTTCTTCGCGTACAACAGGCGACGGACGGATGTCTCCCTTGATCCGGCGCGGAGGCAAGGTCCTCGGTGCGCGGCAGTCTGCCGACGAACGAACCTGGGCTTCTTGGCTTGGGAGTCTCGAACGTGACTGTACGGGGTCGAATCGGAGGCTTGGCGGACCACGCTTGGGGTGGCCCGATGGGTGTGCGATCGAAGCTGATCGTTCACGGAGATCGGCGGGAGCTTTGTCCTCGGGTCGCCGGCGGCGTGGAAGCACTTCCGCCCCGCCCACTGGCGGCGGGTTGAACAACCTGACTTGTACAGAGGGAATGAGGGATAAGTTCGCCGTTGAGAAGAACACTCGTGTCTGTGAGCGTTCCTCTGATCATCTCACGCTCACGCTGCGCACAACAGAGATGCCGGCGTGCTGGTGCAATGACGATCACGAGGCACCGACATGTCGAACACGCACTCCGTCGTCTCCATCTTCGCCCGACAGGAACAAGCTGAAGCCGCGATCAAGTCGCTTCAGGCGGGTGGCATCAGCCTCAATCGCATGTCGGTCGTAGGACGCGGGTTCCACAGCGAGCAGCACGTTGTGGGCTACTACAACGCGGGTGACCGCATGAAGGCGTGGGGTGGTAGCGGTGCGTTCTGGGGCGGGATGTGGGGCCTGCTCTTTGGATCCGCCTTCTTCTGGGTGCCGGGCGTAGGTCCGCTGATGGTCGCCGGGCCGATTGTCGCGTGGATCGTCGGCGCGCTGGAGGGCGCGGTGGTCGTCGGAGGTCTGAGTGCGCTCGGCGCCGCGTTCTACAGCATCGGGATTCCCAACGACAGCATTCTGCAGTATGAAACAGCGATCAGGGCGGAGAAGATCCTGCTTGTGGTGGATGGCTCGCTGGAAGAAGTCAAGAGCGCCGAGCGGCTTCTCGCCGAGACGTCTGCGACGCACACCAAGGTGCATGTGGCATCAGAAGCGATCGCGTAGTTGGCTTTCGCAACGAGTGGCGACCGAGCGGTTCCGTGTCGGACGTCGCCGCGCATCTCCGGAGGTCTCTCCATGATCACGTCAACACGACTGCTGTCCAGGGTAAAGGGGGCGCGCGTACACGCCCCCGATGATGAAAGTGTCACGACGAGGGATGCAGCGATAGCTCTGCGGCTTGCGATCGCGGCTGAGCAGTCCGCTCTGCATGCCTCGCAGAGGGACTTCGTGCAGCTGCTTGCGGACACGATGGCGATCCGCGACCTGTACGCCAAGCAAGTTCGGGAGGCGTCTGGGCCGCACGCGAGGCTCTTTGAGCTCATCTGCCAGAGGCATCACGTTGAGCAGGTGCGGCTGGTGGAGTTGCTTGCGGGTCTCGTCCGCGCGATTGGTGCTGACGCACCCGTGATGGCGGGCCGTATCTCGGCCAGGTCGAGCATCCCGCGCCCGCCGCACGGTGCGGAGACGCTGGACGTGCAAGTGCACCGACTCCTGAACGCTCACGAGACCATTGCTCTGCAAGCCATTGCCGTGCTGACGCAGCCGGAACGTGGACTCCGACGAGGCGGCCTCTCACACGAGGCCGTGCTGGTAGCGTCCGAGCTCGTCCTTACCTGCAAGCTGCACGTCTGGCTCTTGGCCGAGCATCTCCACCACGTCTCCGATGCTTCGAAGACCGTCTCCCGGGGTGCACCCATCGGGGGCGGGCTCGCTTTGCCCTTCCGTTGAAGTCGATCCAACAGTGGCGTGCCGGCGGTGTCGCCGGAGCAACTCGCCGCTTGTACACCGGGCAACCCTGCCCTCCACATGAAAAGAGAACATGATGTCCAGTCACACTCAGTCTCACCAGCATCAGCCGCAAAACCCCTCCAGCGCGGTCCAGCCCTCGCAGGCTCGCCAGCCATCGTCTCCCGCAGTGTCTGAGGCGAGCAAGCCCAAGGCCTGCAAGCCCGGCGCGGATGCGTGCGGGTGCCAACCGACTGCCGAGCACATTCGCGCACGTGCTTACGAGATCTCGCAGGCCCGCAACGGCGGTGCGGGCAACGCCAACAGCGACTGGTGTCAGGCCGAAGCGGAGCTTTCGGCGGCGACAAGCACGAAGGCCTAGCCCGTTACGAAGCGGCATCCGGTGCCGTGGACGACTCGGCCGGCATCGCCGCGGAGCTTGCGGTCTGGGGCAGATCGGTCAGTTGCCCGGGCTTCATTGCGGCTCGCAGGGCGTTGAGGATTGCGAGCACGTCGATGATTTCTTGTGCGACCGCTCCGGCGACGGGGGCCAGAAGGCCCCCGGCCGCCATTGCCATGCCGACCACGCTCAGCGCCATGCCGCCAATGGCGCTCTGGAGTGCGATGCGCCGCATGCGCCGGCTGATGTGCATGAACTCGTCCACCTTCTCCAGGGAGCTGTCCATGATGACGACGCCCGCGGACTCGGTGGTGATGTCGCTGTTCTGGCCGATGGCGATGCCGACTGTGGCCGACATGAGCGCCGGGGCATCGTTGATGCCGTCGCCGACGTAGAGCGTGCGGGCCTTGGCGGCCTCGGCCTTGACGATCGTCACCTTCTCCTCGGGCGTCTTCTCCGCAAAGACCTCGGTGATACCGACCTGCTCGGCGAGGTACCGCACCTCTGATTCGCGGTCGCCCGAGACGATCATGAGCCGCTGAAAGCCGTGCCGCGGCATCAGATGCTTGATGAACGAGACGCCCTCGGTGCGAGGCTCGTCGCGGAAGCGGTAGGTGGCGGCATAGCGGTCGTCGATGACGACAAAGCACTCGAGCCCGCCGGCGTGCGCGGGGAGCGTATCGGAGCCCGCGACTGGCTTTCTCGCGAGGGATCCGCGGCTGGTGATGCGCACGCCGTGCCCATCGACAGTCCCGCGCATGCCTTCGCCGGGCGGCTCACTGATCTCGGTGGCGTCGTGCAGCGTCAGTCCTGCTGTCTTGGCCGCCTCGAGGATCGCATGGGCGAGCGGGTGCTTCGAGTACCGCTCCAAGCTCGCCACAAGGCCCAGTACATGGTTGGCGTCATGACCCGAGTCGTTTCCGGGGGCGATCACCTGATCCGTTAGTCGCGGGCGTCCGTAGGTCAGCGTCCCCGTCTTGTCAAAGATCGCTGTCGTGCAGGTCGCGATGGTCTCGAGCACGGCGGGGTTCTTCACGATGATGCCGCGGCGGGCGCAAAGCGAGATCGCCCCGATAATCGCCACCGGGATCGCGATGAGGAGCGGGCAGGGTGTGGCTACGACCAGCACCGCGAGAAACCGGCCTGACTCGCCGCTCGCGATCCACGCGATGATCGCGATCAGCACCGCCAGCGGCGTGTACCATGCGCCGAGGCGATCTGCCAAGCGGCGCATGTGCGGCTTATTCTCCTCGGCCCGCAGCATGACCTGCATGATCTTCGCGTACCGCGAGTCTGCGGCGGGGCGCGTCGCGCGGATGGTCAGGGCCGACTCGCCGTTGATCGCGCCGGAGATGACGGTCGACCCCGGCGTCTTGGACATCTGGAAGGGCTCGCCGGTGAGAAACGACTCGTCCATCGCGCCGCGGCCTTCGGTGACGACGCCGTCGACGGGGCAGATGTCGTGCGGGAAGATCGTGAGCGTGTCGCCGATGGCGACTTCACTCAGCGGTACATCGAGAACTGCCGCGCCGGTGCGTTTGTGTGCGATCGACGGCATGCGTTTCGCCAACGCCCGCAGGACCGACGATGCGCTTTGCACCGCGTAACTCTCGAGCGCCTCGCCCCCCGAGAGCATGAGGACGACCAGTGCGCCCGCGAGATACTCGTGAAGAAGGACCGCCGTGACGATCGAAAGCCCCGCGAGCAGGTCGGCACCAAACTGAAGTTTGAGCACCTTGCGGAGCAACTGGTACACCAGAGGCACGCCGCCAAAGCCAAGCACCATCCAAAGCGGGATGTCCTGCGTGAGCGAGTCCGCACGCACCGCAAACCGAAGCACCAGATGTGCCGCGATGCCGATGAGCGCAATACCGGCGATGATAAGCATGCCCCGCGAAGCGACAAACGCCGCGACCTGTGACTGCGGCATGGCGGGCAGCGGTGTTGTCATGAAGAATCGTAACGGACGTCACGGAAAGGCTAGTAGGTAAACTTCCGCTATTGCGAGCCGCAGCACTTGGGCGGCGGCGCGGCGGGTCGGCGCTGATTTGCTTCAAATGTTTGCGGAAGTGTCGGGTACTGCGCTACAATGGATTCATTGGTCTTCTATTCTCGCCCAAGCCTCAGCGTGCCGGGTTGACGAGGATGACTGGGGTCGTGGCTTTCGGGACGCATGGTGTGGCACTCGGGCGTGTTTGCGTCCCGAGCGGAATCGCATAGGCCGCTCCGCATCGGGGCTGCCCAAGGAGGCTCCTATGAACTCCGTCCTCATTTGGGATCTTCCCACCCGCTTCTTCCACTGGCTGCTCTCGGGCGGCTTCATCGCGGCCGCCATCATCGCGCTCGCGCTTGGCGAAGACAGCCCGCTCTTTCCGTACCACGCGATCATCGGGCTGACCATCGCTCTCATGGTCTGCCTCCGCGTCATCTGGGGCATCGCCGGTACGCGCTACGCCCGCTTTGGCACCTTCATCTTCGGGCCCGCCGCGGTGATCGAGTACATGAAGGGCACGCTCGTCGGCGGCGGCAAGCGCTACATCGGCCACAACCCCGGATCGGCGCTGGCGATCTTCGCGCTGCTCGTGCTGGTGCTCGCGATGGCCGTCACCGGCATCATGATGGGCCAGGGCAACGAGGGTGTGAAGGAGATCCATGAGATCCTCGCATGGGTCACGGTTGGTGTCGCGGTCGCGCACGTGCTGGGCGTCGCGCTGCACACCATTCGCCACCGCGAGAACATCACGCTGAGCATGATCCACGGCAAGAAGCACGCCGAGCAGTCCGACGCGATCACCTCGGCCAAGCCGATCATCGCGGTGGTGTTTCTCACGATTGCCGGAGCCTGGGCCTTCGGCCTCATCCGCAACTACAACCCCGCCACGCAAACCACAACGCTTCCGCTCCTCGGCACGGTGCTGCAACTGGGCGAGAACGAGAACGAGGGCGGTAAGGAGTCGGGCGGCAAGGAAGGCACGAAAGCAGACGACGATGATTAACGCCGCGCTCGCCGGCACTCCGCGGCCCGGCCATCCGCGCGGTAGTTGTTGCCCTAGGCCGCCACCGTCGGTCCTGCGGACGGCGTATCAAGGCGTCATGCTGCCACCGTCGCCGTGGTGACCTCCGACCACGGCCCCTTTTCGCCGCGTGTGTTGAACCAGCGGGCCATGGAGACGGCGGTTTTGCCGCCTTCGCCCGCCTTGAACTCGGCGCGGAAACTTGGGCGGGTCGTCATGGTCAGGAACGTGAGCGCGGCGGGGTCGGTCGGCGCGGGTGTGTCCGCATCGACGAGTTTCACCCACACCTCGGCCCCGAGCACGCCCGCGGGCTTCGCGCGGCGGGTATGGACAGAGGTCATGCTTGACGCCGACGCTTGCCCCCCTTTGCACGCGCACACGGTGCTGGAGTCAGCGCGAACTTCGGCGTGCTGTCGTCGCGGAGCGAGTGCGTTTACGTGAGGGTCGCTCGCACTCCGCGCACCGTCCAAACAGCACCACTTCATGGGCGCGCACACTGAAGCCATCGGGAACATTGGACTCTACACCGCCGCGGCACCCGGGAACGTCAAAGACACGCTCGCACTCGTCGCAACGGAAGTGGTGATGGTGGTGCAGGTCGGCACGCTCGTAGCGAGCGGGCTCACCGGACAGTTCGACCGCTCGGATCACGCCCTCCTCGGCGAGTGCCTTGACGCAGCGGTAGACCGTGGCGATGTTGATGCCGGGGACCGTTTCCTGGGCCAGCGTGACCAACTCGGCGGGGAGCAAGGGCCGCCCGCCTTCGCGAATGGCGGTTTCGATCGCGTGTCTCTGTTTGGTCTGTCGTTCCATGATGATGCTCCGACCTGGACTTGGCGGACTTTACTGCTAATGATACCGCGTTCGCATTAGTCCCGCCGGATCATTCCCCATGCCCCGCTACGACTACCACTGCCCCGCCAACCGCCGGATCGTCGAGACCAGCCACCCGATGGCCGTGACGCTGCGTACGTGGGGCGAGCTGTGCTCCTCAGCGGGCATCGACAAGGGTACGACACCCGCCAACAGCCCTGTCGAGCGCGTCATCTCACCCGCCATGCTGCTGGGGACACGGCGCGGCAGCGACGGTGCAGGTGGGCACAGCCACGGGAGTTGTTGCGGCGAGGCGGGGTGCGGCGGATGAAGTCCACGAGCAAGTTCCAATCCATTTCGAGTTCCACACGCCAACACACGATCCTCGCCACCGCGATGGTCGTGGCGCTTGCTTTGTTCTTCTCCGGCGGCTGCGCCACCAACACCGCCCGCACAGCCGACCGCGATGCGCCCCTCACCACCGCCAACGAGCGTGACCAGTTCCGTGAACTGCTGCTCAAGGCTCTGGATCGTGAGGCGTTGTACACGCTGGTCGATGGCCTCAAGCCGCTCAGCACCGGCTTTTGGCATGGTAGAGTTGACCTTGCGGCACCCGACACCGCAGAGATCGCGCGCGTGCGGCGAGCCCTCGCGCCGTTGCGAAGTGCCACCTATTACGCGGATGTGCAGACCTTCGCCACCGTCCACGACGGCAAGCGGCACATCGAAGCGTACATCGTTCATCGCGACGCACTCAAAGCGATGATCGAGCGAGAAGCCGCGTTCTGGTCGCCGCTGGGTATCACGCCATGCACGCATCCGGCGGAGGTCGTCGCCGTGGTGGACCGACTGCCCAAGGCCGACCGCTGGCGTGCCTACGGCCTGCTCTTTGGCTACCCCAACTACGCGATTGACTTCTTTGTTGAAGCCAACGAGCGTGCTAAGGCCACCGGCGGCGAAGTCGGTCCCGGTAAGGACCGCGAGTTCTATCACATCCCAACCGCCTCGGGCAAGGACGGCCAGTTCACCTGGGCCGTGCCGCTGGGGCACATAGAGCGAGAGGAAGACCGCGCGATTCGGCTCCGCGCAGCAGAAATCCTCGCAGCATACCGCGGGGCGGCTCTGCATATTGCCGCTGCTTCTGATCCACTGCGGCACGTTAAGGCGTTGTCCGATGCGGATGCCCGTCAATCCAGAGCCGTCCGCCACCGAAAAGACGCCGACGACAAATCAGCTGCATCACGTCCGACCGCCGCGCCCGCATCGCCCCGCTGAAGAAGAGAGAACCCCCGCATGAACACCATCAAGACCATGATCCAGACCGCCGCCAACATGATCGCGGGCACGACCGACACCACCGACCGCCGCCTCCCCGTCACCGTCCTTTCGGGTTTCCTTGGCTCGGGCAAGACCACGCTGCTCAACCACATCCTGCGCAACCGCGAGGGCTTGAAGGTCGCGGTCATCGTCAACGACATGAGCGAGATCAACATCGATGCCGAACTGGTCAAGACCGGCGGCAAGGTCGGCGAGGTCGTGCTCGATCGCGTCGATGAGCAGATGGTGGAGATGACCAACGGGTGCATCTGCTGCACCCTCCGCGAGGACCTGCTCAAGGAAGTCTCGCGCCTGGCCCGCGAGAAGCGCTTCGACTATCTCCTCATCGAATCCACCGGCATCTCCGAGCCGCTGCCGGTCGCGCAGACCTTTACCTTCGAGGACGAGGAGGGCCGCTCGCTGGGCACGCTCTCGCGGCTCGACACGATGGTCACGGTCGTGGACGCCTCAACGTTTCTCGACAACTTCGACAGCGAACTGGACCTGATGGATCTCAAGATGGAAGCGGGCGACGGGGACGAGCGCTCCATCGCCGACCTGCTGACCGATCAGGTCGAGTTTGCCGATGTGATCCTGCTCAATAAGTGCGACCTCGCGCCCGAGGCCCGCATCAACAAGACCGAGGCCACGATCCGCGCGCTCAACCCCAAGGCCAAGATATTGCGCACCACCAATAGCCACTTGCCGCTCGCCGAAGTGCTGAATACTGGCCGCTTCGATGTCGAGTCCGCATCGGGCAGCCCCGCATGGCTCGCCGAGTTGAACAAGGAACACACTCCCGAGACCGAGGAGTACGGCATCGGCTCGTTCGTCTACCGCGCCCGCCGCCCCTTCCACCCGCAGCGGCTGCACGACCTGATCTCCGGCGGCTTCCTGAAGACCGTGCGCTCGAAGGGGTTCTGCTGGCTCGCCACCAAGCAGGACTTTGCCGGATTGTGGCAGCAGGCGGGCGGCTCGTTTCGCCTGGAACCGATGGGCCGGTGGTGGGCGGCCGCGCCCAAGGACAAGTGGCCCGGCGGTGAAGATGCCAGCGGCGATGACGCCGCGAGCGAGACCCGCGCGTGGATCGAGAAGAACTGGCAGGAGCCGTGGGGCGACCGGCGGCAGGAGATCGTGATGATCGGCGTTGGCCTCAACCGCGCTGAGCAACACCTGTTGCTCGATTCGTGCCTCCTCACCGACGACGAAATGAACCTCGGCCCCGCGAAGTGGAAGCGGATGGACGACCCGTTCCCGGAGTGGACCTTCAACGCGACAGCGGAGAACTAAGCCGCCACCGTCGCCGTCGTGACCTCCGACCACGGACCCTTTTCGCCGCGTGTGTTGACCCAGCGGGCCATGTAGACGGCGGTTTTGCCGCCCTCGCCCGCCTTGAACTCGGCGCGTGAAGGCGTTCGGCCGAACCGACCGGAAGATGATGGCAAAGCGGGATCGTGCGAGGTGCGCGGGCAGATCGTCGCCGTTTGACTTGCGGTCTACAGCACCTGCAGCACTTCGAACGCCGCACACACCACGGGCATTGATTGGTCGGGCGCGCGGCCGATGGCCGCGCACTCGCGAGAGAAGAAGAGCCAGTGGGCATTTCGCCACCACGAAAGCGAGAGATCCCCCTCGCCCTCAAGAGCGGCAAACTCTGGCGTGACCTGATCAAACGGGCACACATCGACGCTCGTCACCCGCGTCACCAGCGCGGGCTCGTCGGCGTCGTCGAGCACAATCCCGATGTCACCCACTGCCGGCACCGGATCGCCCTCGTGCTCGTGGCTCCACAGCAGGCTCGCCCCCGCGCGCTTGCCGCCGCCACGGATGAGCGCGATAAGCGAGCGCGAAAGCTCCGGCGAGTCGCCAAAGCGATCAAGAAAGACCCGCCCCTCCGGCAGGTTGATCCCCCGCATCGCGAGCTCGTCCACCACGCTCTGAATGCTCGGGCCAGTCGACACGCTGCACCTCCGAACAACTGTACTCACGGGTGCACCGTCCTAGGCCGCCACCGTCGCGCTCGCCGTCTCGCTCCACGGCCCGGTCGCCCCGCTCGTGCTCACCCAGCGCGAGAGGTAGTGGGCCTGCATCCCGCCCTTGTCCGACTCGAAACTCAGCGTGGTTTCGCCGCGTGTGACGCTGCCGATGTAGCGGTAGTCACTCGGGTTCGCGGGCGCGGGGCTGCCCGGCGGCGTGAGCGCGACGAAGACCTCGGCGCGCTGGACGCCTTTGGGCCTCGCGCGGCGGGTCGGCGTGGACTCATCCACCAGCCGCAGTTGGTGCGTGAGCCGCTGCCCGCTCTCGACCAGCGCGAGCGGGCGCGACGACGGCGCGGGGGCGGGCGTCGGCGAAGTGTCCCGCACCGTGATCCCCATCTCGGCGCGGTCGGCGTTGGTCGTCTTGGGGTACCCCTGCACGAAGTTGGTCACGGGCCGGACTTGCTTCTCCAGCGCCGCGCGGGCCGCGTCCTTGGCCTGCCGCGCGCCTTCGGCCCGCTGCTGGGCCGCGACGTGCGCGGGATATGCCGCCGCCCACAGCGCGAGGGCATCCTTGAGCGGCTTCAACTCGGACTCGTCAAACCCGTTGACCGACCACCACTTCTCCACCGCGTCGTAGTAATGATTCGCCCACGCCGCGAAATCGCCATCGGGCCGGGGCATGTAATGTTCGCCTGAGCGGGCCATGTGCAGGTCTCCAAACGCCGCCCCCCCTCCCTCGCGGTGCGTCCACATGGTTCCGGGCACCAAGCCCGCGACGCGACGGGGGGGGCGTCAGACGCGATCATCGGCCCGTCGGACGCGTTACTTCAGTCGGCGGACGCGACGAATCACAAGTCGCACGCGACAGGCGGCTTGGCGTGCCGTCCGCAAGGACCGGCGGACGCGACAGGTCAGCCGTCGCACGCGACGGGCGAGCCGTCAAGCGCGACAACTGAATCGGCAGACGCGACGGTTGACGCGGCGGGGTCCGTGCCCGCGCGGCAGGCTCGCTCAGTGCTGCCACAGAATGCGGCGGTCTTCGAGTGGGGTGGCGAGGGCGGCGTGGTGCGGGGTGAGGCGGATGGTGGAGTCGGTTGCGGGGCGGATGGCGGGGGCTTGGGCGGTGTAGGTGGTGGTGTTGGGAGTAGCGGTTGCGGATGCGGCGGTTGCGGCGCGTTGCATTGTGATGCGTGTTGGGGCTTCGCCGGGCGTGGCGGCGTTTGCGAAGAGTTCGACCGTGACGGCGCTGGGATCGAGGCCTGCGAGGTTGATGCTTGCGGTGAAGGTGTGCGTGTTGTCTTTGGTTTCGATGGTGACGGGGCCGATGTGAATGTTGGGCCACGCGGCGTTGAGCGCGTGTTGCTGCTCAATGAGTTGCTTGGCGAGCGCACCGGTGTTTGCGGAGCGAGACTGATACGCCGCCGCGGCGGGGATGTAGTGCTGCTCGGTGTACTCGCGCACGCTGCGATTGGCGGAGAACTGCGGCGTGAGGCGCGCCATGCTCTCGCGGACTTTGGTGGTCCACGCCTGCGGCACATCGCTGGCATCGCGGCTGTAGAACTCGGGGATGATCTCGCGTTCTAGGAGCGTGTAGAGCCGCTCGGCGTCGGCGGCGTCTTGCTCGCGCGTGCCTTCGGGCGTGGCGGAGTGAACTTCACCGCCCTCGATGGCCCAGCCGAGCGCGGGGTCGAAGCCTTCCGCCCACCAGCCGTCGAGGACCGAGCAGTTGAGGCCGCCGTTGACCAGCACCTTCATACCGCTGGTGCCGCAGGCTTCCCATGGACGCCGCGGCGTGTTAAGCCAGACGTCGACGCCCTGCACCAGGTGCATGGTGAGGTGCATGTCGTAGTCGGCGAGGAACATCGCGTGCGGGCGGACCTGCGGCTGGCGGATGAACGTCGTCCACTGCTGGATGAGGGCCTGGCCTTCGAGGTCGGCGGGGTGGGCTTTGCCGGCCATGATGAGTTGCACGGGGTGCTGCGTGTTGGTCAGGATGCGGAGCAGACGCGCGGGGTCGTGCAGGAGCAGGTTGGGACGTTTGTAACTGGCGAAGCGGCGGGCGAAGCCGAGCGTCAAGACTTTGGGATCGAACTGCTGCTTCGCGGCAGCGACGGTTTCGGCGGATGCGCCGCCCGCGGCGAGTTCACGGGCGAGGCGCTCACGGGCGAAGGTGACGAGCGCGGCGCGGGAGTGGTTGCGGCACTGCCAGAGTTGCTCGAGCGGGATGGCGCGGATGTTGGTTTCGAGAGAGCCCATGCTGCCCAGCCAGCGGTGCTTGCCGCAGTGCGTGGTCCAGAGGTCGTCGGCCCCGGCGGAATCCCACGTGGGCGTGTGGACGCCGTTGGTCACGTGCGAGATGGGCACCTCGGCGATGGGCCAGCGTGGGAAGAGAGGAGCGAAGAGTGCGCGGCTGACCTCGCCGTGCAAGCGGCTGACGGCGTTGATGCGGCCGCTGCCGCGGGCGGCGAGGTAGGCCATGGTGAAGGGCTCGCTGGCGTCTTGGGGATTGACGCGGCCGAGGGTGAGGAGATCGTGGAGCGAGATGCCGAGCTTCTCGGTGGCGTAGTGGCCGAGGTACTGCTCGATGAGAGCAGGTGGGAAGCGATCAAAGCCCGCGGCGACGGCGGTGTGCGTCGTGAAGAGGTTGCCGGCGCGCGTGGCGGCGAGGGCGACGTCGAACGGCTGCGACGTGGCTTTCATGAACGCGCGGGCGCGTTCGAGCACGGCGAACGCGGCGTGGCCTTCGTTGAGGTGGCAGACATCGGGCTGGATACCGAGCGCCGTGAGCAGTCGCCAGCCGCCGAGGCCTAGGACGAGTTCTTGCTTGAGGCGGACTTCGGGCCCGCCGCCGTAGAGCTCGCTGGTGATGCCACGATGCGCGGGCGTGTTGGCGGGGTCGTTGCTGTCGAGCAAATAGAGCCGTACGCGCCCGACTTGCACCTGCCATGTGCGGAGCCACACGGAGTAGCCCGGGAGCGAGACTTCGAGGCGGAGCCATTCGCCGCTCGGCAAGCGAAGGGGAGTGATGGGAAGCTGGCCGGGATCGTTAAAGGGATAGAGCGCCTGCTGCGCACCGTTGTGGTCAATCTCCTGACGGAAGTAGCCCCGCTGATAGAGGAGACCGATGCCGACGACGGGAACGCCCAGATCGCTTGCGGCTTTGAGTTGGTCTCCCGCGACATTGCCCAGGCCGCCGGAGTAGATGGGCAGGGCTTCGCTGAGCATGAACTCCATGCTGAAGTACGCGACGGTCCGGAGGGGCGAGGTTGCATGATGCGTATGAAACCACGCGGGCGCGGAGGCACCCTGTTCGGCAGTGGCGGTAAGGGCGTCGACCTCCTTGCGAAACTCCGGTTGGGAGAGTGTGGCGATCAGGCGGTCGCGAGAGACGGCTTGCAGGACGGCCCAAGGATTTTGCGTAAGGTCCCAGAGCGTCGCGTCGAGGGTGCGCCAAAGCGTGTCGGAGGCGTGGTTCCATGACCAGCGCATGTCCAGCGCGAGCGCGGCGAGCTGCGCCACCCCGGGGATGTCGGTGGGCAAGGGGGAGACGGCGTGGGGCAATCGCGTGGGCGTAGTGTGCACTTCGTTCGGGTTCCCTTCGTTCGGTCAGGCTTGTGTGGTGTGGGCGATGGCTTATGGATGGAGATGGAAGGCAGCGTCGGGTGATCGCGCGGGAGTGATCGTCTGTTCCGCGGCCAGTGTCGGCGGCGAAAGTGTCCTGCGGTTCGCAGGCTCAGAGTTCGGTTCCGCATTGGGGCGTGAGTCCGCGACTGGTTCTGCCGTGGCGAGCGCTCCGACGAGGGGGCGCACGATCGTGACAATCACCGCTTCCTCGTCCGTGGGCAACACATAGACCGCGATCGGGGCATCTGCGGACGAGATCACGCCATGACCCTCGAAGTTTCTGATCGTGTCGAGGCGGACGCCAAGAAACTGCAGTCCATCGCAGATGGCGGCTCGCACTTCGGGCGAATGCTCACCGATGCCGCCGCTGAAGACGATGGCTTCGACTCCGCCCATTGTTCCTGCGAGCGCGCAAAGGTGCTTGCGGGCTTGGCGGCAGAAGAGATTGATCGCGTCGGCGGCTTGAGGGTTGGTCTCTCGGGCTGCGAGCAGGTCGCGCATGTCGCCGGAGAGTTCGCTGACGCCCAACAGGCCGCACTCGGTGGAGAGCATGGCGTTCAGCTTTGCGGCGAGCTGCTTCGTTGTGCCAGCTTCGCCGAGCGTGCCGAGCAGGTGGCAGAGCAGGCCGGGGTCAAGGTCGCCCGGACGCGTAGCCATGACGAGGCCGGAGAGGGGCGTGAAGGACATCGTGGTGTCGATCGGCTTGCCCCCGTGCACAGCGGCCATGCTCGCGCCAGCGCCCAGGTGTGCCAGGATCACGCGGCCATGGGCAACCGTCGGGCCGGCGATGGCGGAGAGTTGCTGCATCAGCGAGGTGTAGGAGAGGCCGTGGAAGCCGAAGCGGCGAAGGCCAGCGCGGAAATAGCGGCGCGGGATTGGAAGCAGTTGGGCGACGCGGGGCATGTCGCGGTGGAAGGTGGTGTCAAAGCAGGCAACCTGTGGAGTGTTGGCAAAGGCCTCGGCGAAGCTCTCGATGAGCGCGATCTCGCGGGGGAGGTGGGCGAGGTCGAAGTGCTGGGACGTCTTGAGAGCAGCGAGGACGACCGGAGTGATGAGTTGGTGTTCATGGAGCGAGGCGCCGCCGTGAACGATGCGGTGGCCGATGCCGCGGATGGAGGCGGTGCCGATGTGGTCTTTCACCGTGCCGAGAATCGCGATGATCGCGTCCTTGAGCATGGCATGTGGCAGTGACCGCGTGTCCGCGGACGAGGTGGAGGCGGCGTGGGTGGTGAGGACCGCGCTCGGGCTACCGATTCGGTCCACGCTGGCAGAGAAGAAGCGAATCTGGCGGTCGGTCGCGGTGGCATCGCCGGTTGCGAGCGAAACCTTGATGCTCGAGGATCCGCCGTTGACGGTCACAACAACAGCGGTGGGGGGGAGCGTCATGCGCCGATCCCCCCATTCATCACGCTCGCAACGCGGTGACGCGGCAAGGCAAGGTCTCCGACATCATTCCAAAGGGCAACGGTGGGCTCAGTTCGGCTGGCGTCGTACGACAGAATGCCCACGCTGCATGTGTCGACGGAAAAGCACCTCGCGGCCGAGGGCGGCAGTCCCAGCCAGCAAGCGGCGATGCACCGGATAATCTGGCCGCTCGCAAAAGCGGCCGTGTCGCCGCTCCATTCCTGCGAGAGTTTCAGGAATCTCTGCGCGCGTGCGAATACCTGCGCAAGGACCTCGCCGTGCAACGGCCCGTCGCGGAACATGTCCCATCCAGGTCGGTCGCGCTGAATCTCGAAGGTCGTGCGGCCCTCATCGTCGCCCATCTTCCACTCGGTGAGGTCCGGGACAATCTCCGCCTGGGCATCAAAGCCAGCAATGGCGCATGTGCGTCGGACCCGAGCGAGCGGGCTGGTGTAGACCTTGGCAAACGTCATCCCCTTGAGTCGCGATGCCAACCGCATCGCGTGGGCTTCTCCCCCGGAGTTGAGAGGAAGGTCGGTGCTTCCGGTGTGACGATGCGCGTCGGTCCAGTCGGTATCACTGTGGCGAATGACGAAGAGACGCTGAGTCGGACGAGCACTAGTGAGCAGCATTGTTGCTCCTCGCCGAGATCCGCACCTCGAAGCGGCCCTCGGCTTCCTTGTCGACACTGTATCGACCACGCTGAGCGGCTTCGTTGCGACGTGCACGATGGACAAGCGCGTGCCGTGCGGCCGGGAGGCTCTCTCGCTTACCCGGAATGATCCCCGCTCGAGCGAGGTGCGTCGCGAACGTGTCGCCCGTGCCGCTTCCATGAACCGTTCGTGTTTGGCGGATAGGTCTCATAAGGGACTGACGCCGAGCTCTCGGTGGCGTATCTGGCCGAGTCGGCGACCTTTAGGCAAGAACGTGAGTCGTTGGTACACCCCAGACCCAGTCACGAATCTCCGGCATGTCTCGGCCGTTGGTGTGTATGTACTGCTTGTGCTCGATGAGCTTGTCGACAAGCCGCTGCTTGAGGTTCGTACCCTCGTCGCGGATACCTGGTACTCGATCGATCACGTCCATCACGAGATGGAACCGATCAAGGTCGTTGAGCACGGTCATGTCGAAGGGTGTTGTGATCGTGCCTTCCTCTTTGTACCCGCGGACATGGATGTTGCCGTGATTCGTGCGGCGATACGTCAATCTGTGTATCAGCCACGGGTACGCGTGGAAGGCGAAGATGACCGGCTTGTTCTTCGTGAACAGTTCGTCGAAGGTCGCGTCGCTTAGCCCGTGGGGGTGTTCGACGGCTGGCTGAAGTCGCATCAGGTCGACGACGTTGACTACTCGCACCTTGAGGGCAGGCAAGTGCGCCCGCAGGATCGAGACCGCCGCGAGGGTCTCCAGCGTCGGTACATCTCCGCAACACGCCATGACCACGTCCGGCTCACCGGTCGCGTCGCTGCTCGCCCAGGCCCAGACTCCGATCCCCGCTTTGCAGTGGGCGGCAGCTTGATCCATGGTTAGCCATTGTGGCGCAGGGTGCTTACCCGCGACCACGACGTTCACATAGTGGCGGCTGCGGAGACAGTGGTCCATCACGGAGAGCAGACAGTTCGCATCCGGCGGGAGGTACACCCGTACAACCTCGGCCTTCTTGTTCACGACAACGTCGAGGAACCCCGGGTCCTGATGCGTGAAGCCGTTGTGGTCCTGCCTCCAGACGTGCGACGCGAGCAGGTAGTTCAGCGAGGCGATCGGATATCTCCATGGCAGCGTCGCCGTCACCTTAAGCCACTTCGCATGCTGGTTGAACATCGAGTCGATAATGTGAATGAACGCTTCGTAGCTGTTGAAGAGACCGTGGCGACCGGTGAGCAGGTAGCCCTCAAGCCACCCTTCGCACTGATGCTCGCTGAGCATCTCCATCACGCGGCCGCTTGGGGCCAGACTCTCATCTCTCGGGAGCGTGACGGCGTTCCATTGTCGTGCCGTCACCTGAAACAGAGCCTCCAGGCCGTTCGAGAGCGTCTCGTCCGGCCCGAACACTCGGAAGTTGCGCTGTGCGCTGTTCAGCTTCGCCACATCTCGGAGGAACGGACCGAGCACGTGCGTGTCGCCGATGCCGCGCACGCCGGGTGTGGGCACATCGACGGCATACTCCCGGAAGTCGGGCATGTGCAGATCGCGGAGGAGCTGCCCGCCGTTGGCATGTCGGTTGGCACCCATGCGCCGGTCGCCGTCCGGGGCGAGAGCGGCCAGATCGGCGTTCAGACGGCCCTGTTCGTCGAAGAGTGTGGCCGGGTCGTAGCTCTGAAGCCAAGCTTCCAGCTGCCTGAGATGCTCCGGTGCCGATGTCGGCGAGATGGAGAGCGGGATCTGGTGCGAGCGAAACGTCCCCTCCACTCGAAAGCCATCGACCAGCTGCGGACCCGTCCAGCCCTTTGGTGAAACGAGAACGATCATCGGCCACTGCGGGCGAGCCGCGTTGCCATTCACGCGGGCGTCGTGCTGGATCGACCTGATATGCTCGCAGACCGCATCCAGAGTCGTGGCCATCAACTCGTGCATCAGCGCGGGTTCGTACCCCTCGACGTAGTGCGGGAGCCACCCATAGCCACGTAGCAGTTGGTCAAGCTCGTGCCGGGGAATGCGTGCGAGAACAGTCGGGCTCGAGATCTTGTAGCCATTCAGGTGCAGAATCGGAAGAACCGCGCCGTCCGTTGCAGCGTCAAGGAACTTGTTTGAGTGCCACGCCGTGGCGAGCGGACCGGTCTCCGCCTCCCCATCGCCGATCACGCACGCGACGACAAGGCTCGGATTGTCAAGTACGGCACCGAACGAGTGGCTGAGTGAGTAACCAAGCTCACCACCTTCATGGATCGACCCCGGACACTCCGGAGACGCATGACTTGGTATGCCTCCGGGGAAGGAGAACTGCCTGAACAGCTTCCGCAAGCCGGCTTCGTCCTGTGTGATGTCGGGGTAGATCTCGGTATAGGTGCCTTCGAGGTAGGTGTTGCCGACGACGGCAGGTCCCCCGTGCCCCGGGCCGGAGACGTAGATCATGTTGAGGTCGAACTTCTTGATGACGCGGTTGAGGTGGGCGTAGATGAAGTTCTGTCCAGGAGTCGTTCCCCAGTGCCCGACGAGAAGCGGCTTCACGTCAGCGATCGTGAGAGGCCGTCTGAGAAGCGGATTGCTCCAGAGGTAGAGCTGGCCCACAGACAGGTAGTTGGCCGCACGCCAGTAGGCGTCGAGCAACGCCAGCTCAGCGGTGCCGAGCGTCGCACCCGCGGGGTGCGGGAGCGCCAGCTCATCTGAATGGGGGCCGTCCTGGATGCGATGAGTCATGGGTTCATGCGCCAGATGGTGAAGTTCAGGACCGCCGCGAAGGTTGTCCATCCGAGGTACGGAAGCAGCAGCAGACCCGCCAGTGTGGAGATGCGCCAGAACAGGACGGTTGTAACCGCGAGTGTGATCCACAGGAGCACGATGTCGAGGAACGCCACGCCCGGTTGATGCGCCGCAAAGAAGAGCGGGGTCCACAGGGCGTTGAACAGCACCTGCAGGCAGAACACGCCAAGTGCACGCCGGTGGGCCTTCCAGCCGCCATCTCTCCACACAAGCCATGCGGCGACGGCCATCATCGCATAGAGGAGCGTCCAGACCGGACCAAAGATCCAAGGAGGGGGATTCCAGACTGGTTTCCTGAGGCTCTCGAACCAGCCGTCTGTGGTCACGAACAGCGATGTGCCCGCGGCTGCAAAGCATAAAGTCAGCCACCCGACAAGGGCGACAGCTTGCCGAAGCGCGGAGACTGACGACGAGCGTGAGTCAGGCGCGTGGTTGTGCGGCAGCGTCGGCGTCATGGCACACGAACTCTCAGTCGTTCGGAGAGAATAAGGAAAGTCGGTGCCCAGAGCCCGACAAAGATCCCGAACCGCTCACCATGCGCCGGGTCACCGCCCTTGTAAAACGCCCAGATCGCGATAGAGGCCGCGATCGACAGAAAGCCCAGAACGAAGCACACCATACTGAGAAGCTTGGAAGTGGATGCTGACACGAGAGGGTCCCCTTTGCTTGTGCCGTCACACCGATCATCACGACGCGAAAGGCCGAGTACAGGCCGTGGCCAGCCCGGAATCGTGGTGGCAGCCTGTCGGCATGCCATCACGCCTGTTCAGATCAAGGCGACACGCTGAACGCGTTCTCGACACCCGTCACGCCGAGCGCGCCCCATGCAGCGGACTCCGCTTGCGTCCGTGCATCCCGTAAACGGATGTCGCCAGACAGATTCACGTGGCCGACGTCTGCGGCAACCGGCGTGCGACACGCCAGAGCCCCTCTCAATCGACGTGTTGGGCAAGGAACCACACCTGCAGCTCTCCCGTTCGGATCACATCCGACACGATAATGTCGTTGGTGCCGACATCACCAGACGCGGCAGAATCTCTTGCCATGGCACGCGCTTCCAGCAGAATCACTTCATGCGCGTGAAGCAGGCGGGCCAACTGAGCCGCGGCACCTTCTCGGCCGGCCGGGGCGCGAGGAATGAGCGTCATCGCCGCCACATCCGCGCCCATCGCCAAGGAGACGCCCCCGAGCGTCTGCACTCGCTCGGCGAGCAGGTCGGCCAGACTCGACTGCGCGGCCGCGTGCTTGTCGAAGAGCAGATGAAGCATGTAGAACGTGGGCCCGGACGCCTGCCAGTGGTGCTTCTTGTACAAGTCACGCAACGTGATGGTGTCTGCGAGCAACTGCCGCAGGCTTTCCACGCTCGCGAGAGCGGCGTTCGCATCGAGCGCGAGCGCCGTGCGTTGCACGTGCTCACGGCCCTGCACTTCCCCGATGCCGGAGGTGGTGACTGGTTCCGTGAGATGCTTCGGGTCCTCGCGGGTGATAGTTGATGTCTTCATGAGTGGGTCCTCCGGTGATCCGACACTCCTGAGCCGTACTGGCGGAGCATCACGATGACTGGGAGCATCTTGGCGGCCACAAGGGCATTGATCCATGACGGACATTTCCCACATCGCCGCCCGCCTCACACCTCTGCGAGGCCCTCGCGGATGGCGAGGCGCATCAAGTCCGCCCGTGCGGCGATGCCAAGCTTCTTCATCATCCGCGACTGGTGTGCATCGACGGTCTTGGCGCTGCGGCACAACTCGGCGGCAATCTGCGTCCGCGACATGCCCTTGCCGATGAAGCGCAGAATCTCCGCTTCCCGCGGGGTGAGTGACGACAACAGAGTCGCCGGAGCGCCAGTGCTTCTGGCGAAGCGAGAGTCACTGCCGAGTGGAGCGAGAGCTCTCCCGGCCGCCACAGGAAGGCACCGCTCACGCACCTTGGGTCCAAGAAGAAAGTCGTTCGGTTTGCTCCGGGCCACTTCGTAGACGCCTCGAACAATGTCGGCAAGGCTATCTGACTTGGAGAAGTACGCGCTCGCACCGGCCCGGAACGCAGCCGAGATGAAAGCATCACGAATATGCGCGCTCAGCACCATGACCCGTGCGTCTCCGCGACGGTGCTTCAAGCGGTCAGCCATCTCGAAGGCGTCGGGGCCCGGCATCTCGATATCGAGGATAACGACGTGCGGCTTCCGCCGGTCGCACTCTTCCACCAGTCGCGCGGCGGTCGTGAGGCGGCCTATGAGGTCGATGCCATCTTCGAGGGCGAACCGCGCTGCCAGTCCTTCGACAAGCACCGCGTGGTCGTCAACGCACAGCACACGTACCGCTTGGCCGCGTTCGGCCGGACCATCCGAGCCGGCGGGTGCCGACGTGTGCGCAGGGAGAGCATCGCCCGGCCGCGTTCGTGCGTCTCCTGGCGGGAATGGCCCAGCTGTGCGTGGTCGGGTGTGTGGCTTCGCTTGCTTCATGTTGTTCCGTCACGCACGAGCCAGTACCCGTCCGAGTAAGTGCCTGATCTCCTGAATGTCATCTGCAGAGCCAAGGACGACCGCTCCGAGCATCGCCCAACGCCGCTGTGTTCGAAGTGATGGCTGGCCAACAACCACGATGGTGCCCGCAGTGCGACGCTTTCGCCACCGCAAAGCCCGTTCAAGCGCTTTGCTCGTTGGATCGGTCACCCAGAGATCCGCGTTCGCAGGGCCGCCTCTGCTCGACGGTATGAGCGTGACCTTGGCCGCGAGGAGGATCTGCCCAATCAAAGCCGCGGCGCGGCCGTTTGCAACTGAGACCACGGCTGACCGTTCCTTTCCGGTTCGGCCGGTGAAGAGTTGAGCCGAATGGTCCGCCGCTGGCAACTCCAGAGTGACAGTGGTGCCCTTGCCGGGATGCGAGGAGAGGACAAGGTCGCCCCCCGCTCGGAGCGCGACCTTGCGAGCCAAGGGGAGTCCAAGTCCGGTGCCCATGCTGCGTGACTTGGTCGTGAAGAAAAGGTCGAGTGCTCGACGCTGCACCTCGCGGGTCATGCCGCTGCCGTTGTCAGTCACGCCGAGTCGGACAATGCGTGCGCCGCGCTGGGTATCCGCCCAGACCCGGATCATCCCCTTGCGTGCCTTGGGGATCGCTTCGCCAGCGTTCACAATCAGATTTAGCATCGCCTGGGTGAGCCATTGTGGTGCGATATCGACCTGCGGCAGGCCCGCGGTGAACGAGGCCTTCAGAGTGACACGCTTTGGAACCGCCTTGCGCAGCAATGGACCAACCTGCGTCCACCACTCAGCGAGCTGCGTAACCCCCGCGTGATCGTCGCCGTCGGCCGTGCCGTCGGGATCGAGCGTCAGGGCGTGCAGCCCATCGCTCAAGCTCTGCAGATACTCCACTTGCAGCCTCACCGCTTTCATGTGCGTGCGGGCGGCTGCCATGCTGTGAGACTGCTCCATCGCGTCCAGTCGGGCACGCACGGGCAGAAGCACGTTGTTGAGATCGTGCCCGAGACCCGCCGCCAAGGTGCCGAGCGCGGCCATGCGATCCGCCAGTTGAAGCCGAAGATGCGCCGTCGCGAGCGCTCGCGTCTGCTCCATGATCAGCTCATGAAGCCGGACACGCTCGTCCACAGAGTCCGCCCCAATGTCGATCTCACTGCTCACATCGCGGACAATGCCGATGAAGAACGGCGCCGAATGGATGGGTAACTCGGCACGCGACATCGACAGCTCGATCTGGATGAGCGAGCCATCCTTTTTCACCGCGTCAAACCGCCGGGTGCGCGTCAAGGACTTGGCAGTGTCGGCATTGCGGTACCGATCGAGATACCTGTCCAGAGACGAGCGGCGAGGCTCGGGAATCAGAATCTTGACATTGCGGCCGAACAACTCCATGGGTGTCCAGCCAAAGACCTGCTCAACGGAGTCGCTTGCCGACCGGATCACGCCTCCCTCATCCATGGTGATGATCGGATTCAGAAACGGCGGACGGCTGCGCGCGACTGACGCTCTGCTACGCACCGAGGAGTTCGCCTTCGCGCGTGGCTGAGGGCGAGATGGGGAACTGCCGTGCATGCACAAGATGATACGGTTGTGGCACGCGAGTCAATGGCTCCGTCGACGCGGAGTCCCAATGTGGGAAACTTCCTACATGGGGGTCCGTCCACGCGGTGGGCGTCGCCATCACACCATGTGGCTGAGGGTCTTGCGAAAGCGAAGCAAAGCCACGACGAAGAAGGTGCCCCCGATTCCAAGCAGGCTCACGAACGCGGGCCACACGTTCTCGATACTCGCGCCGCGGAACAGTATCGCCTGCCCGAGGGACACGAAGTGAGTCGTCGGTGAGGCGAGCATGGCGTCCCGCATAAGCAGCGGCATGCTCTCTCGCGGAGTGAAGCTGCCCGAGAGGAGTTGCAGCGGAAGGAGGATCAGCACCGCGAGCATGGCGAACTGCGGCATCGATTTCGCAAGCGTCGCCATCCAGATGCCGATCGATGTCACCGCAAACAGATGGATCGCGACGCCCAGGAAAAACAGCAGGACAGACCCTTCGATCGGTACGCGTAGCACGCCCTGGACCACGAGCGCCAGTCCGCCGAAGGCTGCGATGAACACCACGAGTCCCATCGACCAGACCTTCGCCAGCATGATCTCCGCCGGTGTCACGGGCATGACCAGCAGGTGCTCGATCGTTCCGTGCTCTCTCTCTCGGATCAGCGCCGCGCCCGTGAGGATGATCGAGAGCAGCGTGACATTGTTGATGATCTCCATGAGGGAGCCAAACCACCGTTCCTGAAGGTTCGGATTGAACCTGGCTCGTAGCGCGAGAGTCACCGGCGGTACGGAGCTCGTCCGGTAGCGTCGCACAAACGCCTCCACCTCATCCATCACCATCTGCTGGATGTACCCGTTGCCGGTGAACGCCTGTGACATCCGAGTGGCGTCGACATTGAGTTGCACCGAGGGCGCTGATCCGGCGAGCACATCGCGTTGAAAGTGCGGCGGGATCGAAAGCACGAAGGTGAAGTCTCCAGAGTCAAGACCGGGATCGGCGTCGCTCCAGGGGATGAGCTTCGGTGGGTTGAAACGCGGAGGGTAGAAGGCAGACGCAATCTGGCTCGACAACGGCGAAGCGTCTTCATCGACGATGGCGATCGGGGCTTTGTGCAGGGTCTCCGGGGCGGCCGTTGCAGCGACATAGATCGACACGGTGAACGTATACACAATCAGCACCAGCATGATCGGATCTCGGATCAGACTCCAGAGCTCCTTGACGCCCATCCGGTAGATGTTGGCTATGTCCGGCAAGGCTACGCCTCCTGCTTCTTGAGGAGAGCGATCGCGAGCGACACGACGACGACCATGCCAGCAGCCAGCGGCAAGAACGACGATTGGAGGCTGCTGAAGCCCAGGCCCTTGTTGAGGACACCCCGACTGATGGTCAGGAAGTGTGAAGCCGGATAGCTGCCGCCGATCAACGCTCCTACGCCCTCCAGCGACGAGACCGGGTTGATGATCCCGGCAAACTGGACCGCCGGAACCATGGTGCCGATGAACGTCAGGAACATCGCCGCCACCTGACTTCGCGTGAACGTTGACGCGAGCAGCCCAAAGCTCGTCGAGAATCCCACGAACAAGAGCGCGGCGACCGTCAGCGCTGCGATGTCGCCCTTGACCGGTACATCAAAGAGCGTAACCGCCAGCAACGTCATCAGCCCAAAGTTCAGCATGGCCAGCACGATGTACGGGAACTGCTTTCCAAGCAGGAACTCGCTGCGAGTCACGGGCGTGACATACAGATTGACGATGGACCCCATCTCCTTCTCCCGCACGACGGACAACGCCGCGAGCATCGCGGGGATCATCAGCAGCAGCATCGGGATGACCGCCGGCACCATCGCCGGCAGACTCTTGACATCCGGGTTGTACCGGAACCGAGTCTCGATCGTCGCGGCCCTTACGGGGGAGTTCTGGCCGACGCGATGGGTGGCGATGTCCGCAAGCCAGCCCTGGTGCATGCCGCGGACATACGCCCCGACGGTCTCGGCTCGCCGCGGCATGGCTCCGTCGATCCACGCCCCGACTTCCACCGGCCGCCCGCGAGCGACGTCCCGCCCGAACCCTGAAGGGATCTCGATTGCCAGGGCCAACTCGCCGGATCGCATCCGCCGGTCCAGCGAGACATAGTCGGCGAGCGGTGCACACTCGATGAAGTAGCGCGAGCCGGACAGGTTGAGAGCGTAGTTCTGGCTCAGCGCGGATTGATCCCTGTCCAGAACAGCGTACTTCAGATCCTCGACATCAAGACTGATGCCATACCCCACAACGCACATCAGCAGGGCCGTTCCGACCAGTGCAAGCGTGGCACGCACCGGGTCGCGGCGCAGCTCAAGCGTCTCACGCAGGCAGCAACTCCACGCCCGCATCGGGCTGAAGAACGCCCCATCCGCGACAGACGATCTGCCCGCCACCGCACCTCTCACCGCAGGCACAGCCACGACCAGAGCCTCCGTTCCGGCGCCGGCTTCCAGCAGGTACCCGATGAACGCGTCATCCAGAGTTGACGCCCCTCGCGCTCGAACGAGGTCGTCTGGAGCGCCGACCGCGAGCATGCGCCCGGCGTGCATCAGCGCCACGCGGTCGCATCTCCCGGCCTCATTCATGAAGTGCGTTGAGATGAAGATCGTCACACGATCCTGACGGGCGAGATCGATCATCAACTGCCATAGCTCGTCACGTGCGATCGGGTCCACGCCGGATGTCGGCTCATCGAGAATCAACAGCTCCGGCTTGTGCACCATCGCGACAGCGAGCGAGAGACGCTGCCGCACGCCGAGCGGAACGTCGCCCGGCATCGACTCCGCGACACCTTCGAGGCCGAACCGACGGATCATCTCAGCGACCCGAGCGGGGACTTCCGCCGCGGGTACTGTGAAGAGGCGTGCGTGCAGCACCAGATTCTGTCGCACCGAGAGCTCGGTGTAGAGCGAGAACGATTGTGACATGTAGCCGACGCGGCGACGGGTGGCGATGTCGGCCGCGTTGACCTCCGCTCCAAGCAACGTAGCCCGACCCTCGCTCGCCGGGAGCAGCCCCGTCAGCACCTTCATCGTGGTGGACTTGCCGCACCCGTTTGAGCCGATGAACCCGAAGATCTCTCCACGCAGAATCCGGAAGCTGACGTTGTCAACGGCGACGAAGCTCCCAAACCGTTTGGTCAGGCCGACCGCTTCCACAGCCACCGGGGCATTCCGGTCAACCACCATCGGCGGCAGCGCCACGGCCCGATGGCCGTGCCGAAGCTCCTCGGGCAGCATCTCGATGAACGCGGTATCAAGCGACGCCGTCTGCGTGTGTGCCAGCAGCGACTCCGGCGTGCCGGCGTCAAGGACTCGCCCCGCGTTCATCGCGATGAGCCAGTCAAACCCGCGTGCCTCATCCATGTAGGCGGTCGCCGCAAGCACGCTCATCCCGGGATGCTCGCCGCGGATGTGTGTGATCAGCTCCCAGAACTGCGCCCGTGCAAGCGGATCAACGCCCGTCGTCGGCTCGTCGAGAATGAGCAGATCCGGATCATGGATCAGCGCGCAGCAGAGCGCAAGCTTCTGCTTCATCCCCCCCGAGAGCTTGCCCGCCGGCCGCGAGAGGAATCCGGAAAGCCCGGTGCGACCCGTGAGTTCATCGATGCGCCGCCTGCGCTCCTGTGCCGCGTGTCCAAAGAGCCGCGCGAAGAACTGCAGGTTCTCCTCGACCGAAAGCGTCGGGTAGAGGTTCTTTCCCAGTCCCTGGGGCATGTACGCGATGTTCGGGCAGACGCGACGTCGATGCGCCGCGCTGGACATGTCACCCCCCAGCACCACCACCCGCCCGCTCTGCACCTTTCTCGCTCCGGCGATCAGCGAGAGCACGCTCGACTTGCCCACGCCATCCGGACCGATCAGCCCGACCATGCACCCCATGGGCAGCTCAATCGTGATGTCATCCAGCGCGACCGCCTTGCGATAACGCAGACTCACGCCGATCAGGCTCGCGACCGGCGCGGCCGATGCCACATGGTGTGCGGGCGCCCTCGTCATTGCGGAACCTTGATCTCGAGCGACGCGGGCCACGCCGCGGTCGCGTCGAGCTTGAGCCACGCCACGCCCGGCAACCCCGTCTTGACGAGCGTGAGGTGCTTCTGGAGCAGGTCACGATCGATGTTCGCCTTCACTCTGAACATCAGCTTCTGCCGCTCGCTGGCGGTCTCGACGGTCTTGGGCGTGAACTGCGCCGTGCTCGCGACGTACGTCACCTTCGCGGGGATCACGTACTGCGGCGCGGCATCCAGCACGATGTGCACGTCGCTGCCGATCGCCACTCGCCCCGCGACCGTCTCGGCCACGAAGAACGTCAGGTACACATCGCTGACATCGATCATGTTGAGCACCTTGCCCCCCGCGCCCACCACCTCGCCCGCCTCGGTGACGCGGTACTGCACCCGTCCGTCGCGCGGCGCCTTCAGCGTCAGGTCTTCGATATCGGCCGACAGTCGAGCCACCGTCGCTGCCACGGCCAGCACCGACGCACGCGAGCCGAGCACCTGCGACTGCGCCGTCGCGATCGCCGCATCACTCGCGGCGACCTGCGCCTCCGCCGCCGCGATCGCCGCCGAGGCGCTCTCGACGCGCGCGCGGTCGTCATCGAGCTCCTGGATCGACGTCGCGCCCTCCAGCGAGAGTGTTTCTGACCGCGCCGCACGCTTGCGAGCGACGTCACGCTCCGCTTCCCGCTGCATCACCACCGCACGCGCCGCCGCACGCTCGCTCTCGCGCAGCGCAACCTGACTGATCGCGGTCTCCACCGCGCTCCCGGCCTGCTCGAGCCGCGCGAGCGCTTCCTGCTTCTGAGCCGTCAGCACGCTCGCATCCATCTCGGCGATCACCTGCCCGGCCGTCACGAAGTCACCCTCGTCGGCGAGGACCGCCGTGACACGCCCGGCCGCCTTGGCCGCTACATCAATCTCCACCGCCTCGATGCGCCCGTTGCCGCTGACGAACCCCTCGCCCAGCGTCCTGGGCTTGAGCCACCACCAAAGCCCGATGCCTGCGCCAACGACAAGGAGCGCGACCGCACCCCACGCGATCCGTCGAAGTGCCGGAGTGATCCGGGACTGTGGCACGGCAGAGCTGGCCGGCGCAGAAGCTGCGCGAGCGATTGGGGGACTGGTGGGGGGAGAGGTGGGGGGAGTGGTGGGGCTTGTGGTCTCTGCGACAGCCTCGCCCGGCACGGCGACGCCCGTCATCGGCGTGCCGACAGCTCTTGTCGAAGGGTCTACAGCTCTTGTGAAGGGATTCACGGCTCTTGTGAAGGGCTCTACGGCTCTTGTCAAAGGGTCAACGGCATCCGTTGAAGGCTTGGACGTTCCTGCCAAGGGCTGAGCGGACCCGCACAAAGGACCGATATTCCCTGAAGACGTCCTCGTGCTTCCGTCGCCCATGCCGTCAGGCACGGGCGGTGCGGCATCGCCCGCGCCGGCCACCTCCGCCAGGTACCCGAGCATCGCTCGCTCCAGCGTGGCCGTGGCGGCGGAGTCCTCGCTCCTGGCCACGATCTCGCCGACCAGCGCCGTCACCAGCGCCCGCCGTGCTGCGGCGGTCATCATGTCCGGTCTCGTCGGCTCTCGCGTTTCACTCACGGGGTCGTCTCCAGATCACCACCGCCCAGCGCCGCGTACAGCGCGACACCCGCCGAAAGCAGTTGCCGCCGTGCCTGCACGAGAGCCTGCTCCGCCGCGAACAAGTCGCGCTGCGCGTCGAGCACCTCCAGGTACGGTGCGGCCCCTTGGCGGTACCGCAGCTCCGCCAGCCGCGAACGCTCCGTCTGCCACGAGAGCACCTCGCGCTGCAGCGACACCTGTTCCGTCAGCCAACGCCGCCCCGCCAGCGCATCGGCCACCTCGCGGAACGCCACCTGCACCGTGCGTTCGTACTGCGCCAAAGCGATGGTCTGCCGCGCGACCGCGAGATCCAGATTCGATGCGTTCCGCCCGCCATCAAACAGCGGCACCGAGATCGACGGCCCGAATGTCCACACCCGCCCGCTCGCCGAGAACAGACTGTCAAGCCCGACGCTGGCGACGCCAAGGTCGCCCGTCAGCGCGATGCGCGGAAAGAACGCCGCCCGCGCCGCTCCGATGCTCACCGTGGCCCCCATCAGCCGATGCTCCGCCGCCAGCACATCCGGCCGCAGGACGAGCACCTCCGAAGGCAAACCCGGCGCAAGCCCGCTCACCATCCCGGACTCTGAAGCCGCCAGCGAGCTCCTGCCGCTCTCGACCGGCGTCCCCACGAGCAGCACCAGCGCATTGCGAGCGAGCTCGCGCTGCCGCTCAAGCACAGCCAGTTCCGCACGGGCCTGCCCCAGGATCGTCTGGGCCTGCGTGGGGTCAATCTTCGAGACCGACCCAACCTCATACCGCCGCCGAGCAATGCGAGCGGACTCCTCGCGCGTCGCGATCGTCCGCCGCGTCAGCGCGAGCCGCTCCTCGATCTCGCAGATCACCAGATACGCGTCGGCCACCTGCGACACCAGCGTGATTCTCACCGCCCGGCGAGCTTCTTCCGTCGCCAGATACTCCTCGAGCGCCGCTTCCTTGAGATCGCGCACCCGCCCCCATAGGTCAACCTCCCACGCGGTCACGCCGAGCGTCGCCCGATACTGGCTGGACGTGAGCGCACGCTCCGTCGGCGACAGATCTGCGGGCGTCCGCGACCGCGCCCCCGCGGCCCCCGCATTCACCGTGGGCAGCTGGTCCGCCCGCCGGATCCCGTACACCGCGCGGGCTTCTGCGATCCGCGCCGTCGCCATGCGCACGTCTCGATTGTTCTCGAGCGCGGCGGCAATCACACCCCGAAGCTCCGCATCCGCGAAGTACTCCCGCCACCCAAGCCCCGCGGCCAGCGTGGCCCCGTCGCCCGCCGCAGCGCCAACCTGCCCCGGGAACACCGTCGCCACCGGCGATGCTGGCCGCTCATAGGCCGGCGCGACCGAGCATCCCCCGTGCGTCGACGCCACGCTCACGAGCACTGCCCGCACGAGCCGTCCCGCACACCGGACAACTCGTGCCCGGCCATCGCGCGGGAACACAGCGCGAGGCCCGGGTACGCTGAAATGGCATCGTCGATCATCCACAGTCGCACAATCTCCGGCACGCGTGGTTTCCGCCGCAGGAAGTGGCACCGTGTCAATCATGAAGCATCACCGCATCGGTCCGCACGCCGCACGCAGCGCCACCCGAGCGCCACGCTCACCGCGGTCGAGTCGTGAACATCAGACTGTGAACCCGCCGTGCCCCGATCGCCATAGGGGAAATGTCCACCATTCGCGGGTCAGAGAGCTGACGAGCGCCCACGGCGGCCGGGAGTGACGGCCTCAGCACCGACGAAAGCGAATCACCATCGCCCCGCACGGCGGCAGCGTGAGCGTGAACCGCTCATCCTCATAGCTCGCCCGCTCGCTCGCGAGGCCGGCCAGCAGCTCCTCGCCCACGAACCTTCCGGCGCGGGTTCCACCCAACACCCGCCTCAGATCAATCTCGATCCGCTGCATCGCCCGCGTGTCAAAGTTGCACACCACCAGGAACCCGCCCTCCGCCGCCGGGCCGGTCGTCTTCGAATCAAAGCACAGCCCGGGGTTGCGGCGATACGCCGCGATGATCGCGTCGTGCCCGTGGTCGACGAACTGGCAGTTGCCGCCCGTTCGGAACGCGTCGTGCTCCGCGAGCAATCCGTTGACCGTCGCGAGGAACGTCGCAAACCGCGGCTTCCCGCCCGGGATCATCCGCTCGCTGGGCCCGATGAACCGCACCTTCTCCGCCACGCCGCTCTCAACGCCCTGCACGATCCCCGTCGCGCCCGTACCCAGGAGCGCGGCCGCCACGTACCGCGGCACCGTCGACTCCGCACCGCCAAACTCCTGCCCCGGCGAGCCCGAGTCGTGCGAGGTGATGGGCATGAAGTACCGCACGTGGTCGGAGATGCGGTGCAGATACTGCACGTACGCCCGCAGCTCCGGTACAAACTTGGAGTTCCAAGGCATCGCCATCACAAGGTTCAGCCGCCAGTCCGGCACGTTGCTGAGCAGCGTCCCTTCATCTGTAAAGTACTCCGCGATCACTCCAAGCGACGGGTAAGCCTCGCGCAGCGCACGAGTGACCGCTTCCACGAACCGCGGGTTGCCGCTGTGCAGGTTGTCAAAGCGCACGAACCCACCCGTCGCGTCGGCGTACTTGCCCCAGAAGAGCGCGTACTCGATCATGTACGCCCAAAGCTCAGCCCGCGCGATCTCCGACGGATGCTCGTAGTTGATGAGCACCAGATCTTCCCACGAACGCCATGTGCCATCGGCCCAGTACCGCGCCCGCTTGTTGCCGTCAGCGCGGCTGGCATCGGGCACGATCCACTCAGGGGCACGCTTCACCATCGCGCTCTGCGAGCCAACATGGTTCAGCACGAGATCAAAGCACAAGCCCATCTTGAGCTCGCGGGCCCGCTGCACATACGCCTCCAGTTGCGTCAGGCCGTCGCGGTTCCCGCCGCCGCTCAAGTACCGGTGGTCCACGCCAAACAGATCACTCGCCGCATACGGGCTTTGCGACACGTCAAGCGTCGTCACCGGCAGCAAGTGCACCGCGTTGAACCCCATCGCCTTGATGCGCGGCAAGTCGCTGATCCAGTCCGCAATCGAACCCGATGCCGCAGGAACAAGCGTGTACAACCTCAGCCCATCGATCTGCGGCGGATCCACCAGCACCCACGCGTCCGGCACCGGGTCGCGGATCCACGTCACCCCACCATCAAACGAACACCGCGCCCGAAAAGAGTACAGCCCCGTCTTCGACGGTGTGATGCTGCACGTGAAAGCGCTGTCATCGGACTCCTCCAACGGCACCGACACCCATTCGTCGGGCTTCCCATCCCTATTGCCACCCGGGGCGTTGAGCGTCGTGTCCAGAACCGCAAGGACCGGCTTGGGAAAGTGATCGTTGGTCCAGAACGACAATTTCAGCGGCTGACCCACGACCGCCCGCGAGAACTCCTGCCGCCCGACCGGATAAGACCGCCAGAGATACGGCACGATGGACGGCGACCGCCTACGGTCGGGCAAGACCGGAATGGGCCGTCTCTCGAATGCCATGATGCTGTTGTAGCGCACCCACCCCTCGGCAGTACGTCGCCCGAAGAGATAGAGCACATTTCCCAGTGATCGTGCTTACACGCAAGCGAACATCTGCTCGAGGTGTGTTGGTCTCCTTCGCCGGCGTGGTAAAGTCGGTGTCACCGCGGGCGGTGATGCCGCCGCCGACCGCTGCAGCTGCTTGCGCTGGCTTCTGGGCCGGATCGGGGCACCACCGCCGGGTCGATGAGCCCCGGGTGACCCGCCACGGCGGTCCACATCGGTCGGGAGCCGCTTGCTTTTGCCGCAAAAAGTCCCGATACTGACGCCGTGCGGAGCTCAGTCCGCGACGACGCGCCGTGCGGGCTCGGCAATCACCGGCGACCCGCGAGGAGGACGAGACGATGAGATCGAAGATGTGCGTGCTCCGACTTGCGTGTCTCTTGGTCCTCTCCTTCGCATGGCCGCTGCACGCGCAGGTCGATTACAGCGAGCAGCGCCCGTGGAGCCAGGTGGCCGAATCGGGGCCGGACGCGGAAGTGCCCGGCTGGTTCTATAACCTCGGCATCACCGGGCTTCGGGCACAGCTTGTGCCGGAAGAGCCCAAGGCCCTGCTGATCAAGCACGTGTTTCCCAAGTCGCCCGCGGATGGTCAGGTCAAGGTCGGCGACCTCATCATCGGTGCGGGCGGCGAACGCTTCAAAGAGAATCACCGCAACGGGTACGGCGAAGCGGTGTTCGGAGCCGACGGTCCGATCTCCGAGCTCGCTGGTGTGCTTGAAGCCTGCCAGAGTTCCGGCCAGCAAGGGAAGCTCGCACTCACGCTCCGGCGAGGCGAACAGGTCATCGAGGTCAGCCTCGATGTTGGGACCAAGTACGGAACGTACGCCCCGACGTTCCCGCAAGGTTGCCGGAAGTCGGATCTGATCCTGAGCGAGCTGCTTGAGTACCTCGTGGTTCATCAGCAGAAGGACGGCTCCTTCGGCGACCCGGTGCACAACACGTTCGCGCCGCTGGCTCTTCTTGCCAGCGGCGAAGCGAAGTACCGGTCGGCCGTCGACCGGAACGTGAAGCATCACGTCGCCGTGACTAACAGCGACGACATCGGACTGAAGAACTGGTACCACATGAGCGCGGCGATCGTGCTCAGTGAGTACCACCTCGCGACGGGCGAGAAGTGGGTGCTTCCAGAGTTGCAGAAGGTCCACGACCTCATCGCGAAGAGCCAGTACCTCCGGATGTCGCAGATCAATCCGAAAGCCAAGGAGTCGCACCCGGACAGCTTTCCGAAGGGGCCGATGGATGCGCACGGCGGATGGGGGCACAACCCGGGCTTTGAGGGCTATGGGCCGATCACGATGATCACCGGCCAAGGGGCGCTGGCGTACTCGCTGATGCACCGCTGCGGGATCAAGATCGATCGCGTGAATCATGACGCCGCGTACGAATTCATCAAGCGCGGCACGGGCGAGAACGGTTATGTCTGGTACGGCGATAGCAGGGGCGGGGGGCCGGACAACTGGGCCGATATGGGCCGGACGGGCGCCGCGGCGATCGCGCACTTCCTCTCTCCCCACGAAGGCGCCACGTATTCTGAGCGAGCGCTGCTCCACGCTCGGGTGATCGGCAAGCACCCGCAGAGTTTCCCCGACACCCACGGCTCACCCGCGATGGGCATGGGCTATGCGGCGCTCGGGGCGAGCATCGATGCCGAGAGCTTCCGCAAGGTCATGGATGCGAACCGCTGGTGGTTCACGATGGCCCACTGCACGGATGGGAGCTTTTACTATCAGCCCAACCGCGACAACGCCGGGTACGGCTCGGACTCTCGCATGACGGCTTCGTCCGTGACGGCGTTCATCCTGACGATTCCCAAGCGCGGACTGGTGATGACTGGCAGGGAGAAGCGGGCCGCTCCCCCGCCGGTGAGCAAGCCCGTCTCCGCGGCCAAGCCGCTCAAGGTGTACATCCTGGCGGGCCAGTCGAACATGCAGGGACACGCCGCTATCTCGACGTTCGACTCGATGGCCGGGGACCCCAAGACCGCTCCCCTGCTCAAGGAGATGCGCGGGCCGGACGGCAAGCCGCGCGTCTGCGAGCGGGTGTGGATCTCTTCGGTCGGCTGCCTCGGCGACGCTTACTCCGACCTGACCGAAGCAAAGGGCAAGCTGACCGCGGGATTTGGAGCTCCCGAAGACAAGATCGGGCCCGAGTTCACGTTCGGCATCTTCATGGAGAAAGCCGTCGATGCACCGATCCTGATCATCAAGACCGCGTGGGGCGGACGTAGTCTGCACACCGATTTCCGCCCGCCGAGCGCCGGGCCATACGTCCTTGCAAAGGAAACTCAGGATCTTTGGGACAAGCATCCCGACGGTGCCCACGGTATTCCCAAAGCCGAGGATCGGCCCAAATTCTTCGAGGAAAAGGCCGCCGCCACCGGCGTGTACTACCGCGAGATGATCGCCCACGTGGAGAAGGTGCTCAAAGACATCAAGCGTGTGGTGCCCGACTACGACGAGAAGCAGGGGTACGAACTTGCCGGGTTCGTCTGGTTCCAAGGGTTCAACGATTACGTTGATGGCGGGGTGTACCCCATGCAGGACAAGCCAGGCGGGTACGACCTCTACGCCGACCTGCTCGGCCATCTCATCCGCGATGTTCGCAAGGACCTCTCGGCTCCGAAGCTGCCGTTCGTCATCGGCGTCATGGGCATCGACGGCATGCGGGGCGAGAAAGACGCTCCGATGATGCACTTCCGCAGCGCCCAGCGGAAGCCTTCGGCCCTCGAAGAGTTCAAGGGGAACGTCCTGGTCGTGGAGACGGCTCCGTTCTGGGCTGACGACCTCGAGATGCTCCAACAGCGGATGGACCGGCTGAACGATGCACTGGAAGCTCAGTTCAACCGGACGCCGGGCATGTCGGAAGAAGACAAGCAAAAGTCCCGCCAGAAGGAGATCGATGCACAGTTCACGCCGGAGGAACTCCGCAGTCTTCGGACTGGAGTCTCCAACGGCGGCTACCACTACCTCGGAGCGGCGAGGATCATGGCTCCGATCGGGAGAGCCTTCGCCGAGGCTCTTGTCCAAGCCAAAGAGCCCAAGTAGCGATTGCGATCGACCGGCGGGTTTGAACGAGCCCAAGTGAGCCACGCGGCAGACCTGCGGATCGACTTGCCGAAGATCGCGGGCCGCCCGGTCGGGAGTGGATGACCGTCGGGGCCGCACGCGTCCCCGCGCGCCGGCCGCGAATCGGAACGCCTTGTGCCGTACGACTGCTCGTGTCAACGAATGGGCCCGGGTCTTTCGACCCTGGCCTTTCGAAGCTCCCTATCCACAACACCCGCAAACCGATTCTCAACGGTCAACGCGGGGAATTCAGTGTGAAGGGCTGGTTTACGCGCGACGACGGGTCCTCAGGGGGCCGCAGATCGTCAGAAGTTCCACTGGAGCCCGACCGTGCCGATGACTTCGGCGTCGTCTCCGTTGTTGAAGGCCTTGGTGTGGTCGCCGAGGTAGAGCACCGATACGCCCGCGTTGAGGGTCCATGCACCGAAGCGGCCCGGCTCGGCGAGGGGGATCGACGCTTTCGCGCCGACCTGCACGAAGCCGAAGGTGTCGTCGCTCTCGCCGGCGTCCTGGTAGTAGTCGGACAGGCTGAGGCCCACAGACGCGGGGAATGTGAGCGTCACTGACGTCTTTCCCACGTCGAACGGAAAGCCGGGCGCGATGCCGAGCTCAAGGTAGGTGCCGTTGTCCAGGTCGGGTCCGTCAGAGCCATTGCTTCCCGTCTCGATGGCGAGGGTGGCGTACGGCTTGAGCGAGAAACCTCCTAACGAGTGGGCCTTCATCCACTCCGAGTCGTCGAGCGAGAGTGTGAAGCCGAGCTCCTGCACGGTCTGAAAGGCGTCGCTCGGGCTGGTCAGAAACGTGTACGAGGTGGTGAGGGAGAGCTTGCCGTGCGTGAGCGTGAAGCCAGCATACAAGTCAGACTCATACCAATCCTCCACGAGCGCGCCCGTCTGAGTCCCGCCGTTGGGGCCGAAGCTGTTCCACGTGCCGATAAACCCGTCCAGCTTGAGGTCAGCATCATCCACGAGGCGCGTCGTGAGCCGTGCGGCGGGCTGCACGATCAGACCCTTGTCCTGCTGACGGATGCCGCGGTAGAAGTACGCGTTCGTGAAGTCGAGGTTGAGCTGGACGCTGATCGCGGAGTTAATGGCGGGTGGCACCTCCTGCTCAGCCGAGGGCTGTTCGCTGGTTGCCGGGAACGCCGCCTGACTTGACGGCTCGCTTGCTACGGGCGACAGGGATGAAGGGGTCTGGGTTGCGGTGTCGCAGGCGCCTGTGCGAGGACGATCGAAGGCAGCACTCCGCACAAGAGCGTGGCGGCGACGGTGCCACGATGGGAACTGGCGAAGCCGAACGCCGGACTCTTCGATTGACCAATCGCTGCCGGGCGAAGCCGCCTCCGTGCTTCGTCGCGTTGGTCCTCGCGCCAGTCGTTCACGAAGATGCGGATCAGGTTGAGCTCGGCCAGAACGCCAGTGCTGACGAGCGTGGTCGAGAGAATGGTGGCGATCGTGTGGTTCATGGTGAAGCTCCGTGGGATCCGAGCGGCATGCGAGATACACGCGACTGAATCAAGTCTCGGCCGCCACATGGGCTTCGTCGATCAACGTGGCATCAAGACGGGTCACCATCGCGCAAGCCCGGCATAAACGCCCTGTCGGGATTCGGGTTTGAGATCACGTCTTTATGCTGCCTTTATGCGCAGGACTCCCGCGCTTATGCCCTCCTGAGCGACACCAGGTCACACTGCGGCGATACTCGTATCGATTGGAAGGCCACCATGAATGACCTCACCGCCGTCGGACTGTTCTTCGCCTGCCTCATCGCCACGCTCGGGCTCGTTCGCGTCTGCGAATGGCTTCGGCCTCACGTGCCCGCACCTCGTGGCGAGCGGGCCACGGGCAACTCGGGATCGAGTGCTTTGACAAAGGAGGCACGCCAATGACCGTGATTTACGCCATCGCCGCGGTCATCGCCGTAGCCCTGTTGCTGTACTTGCTCGCCGCGTTGCTCAAGCCGGAGTGGTTTCAATGATCCCCCACACGCTCACCCCTCTCACCCTCGCTGCGATCACCGGCAACGGCGTTCTCCAGCTCATGCTGTACCTCGTCGTTCTGGTCGCGCTCGTCAAGCCACTTGGCTGGTTCATGGCCCGTGTGTTTGATGGGGCCCCCGGCACTGCTCCGCTCGGCTTCGGCACAGCGCTCGGCTGGCTCGAAGGGCTGATCTACCGACTGTGCGGCGTGCGCGTCAACGCCATCGGTTCCAATCCTGCAAATGCCGAGATGGGCTGGAAGCCCTACGCGGTCGGCATCCTGCTCTTCAACGTCCTGGGGCTCGTCGCGGTCTATGGCCTCCAGCGCCTCCAGCACCTGCTCCCCGCCAATCCCGCGGGACTTGGACCTGTTGAAGGCGGCTCGGCGTTCAACACGGCTGTGTCGTTCGTCACCAATACCAACTGGCAGGGCTATGGCGGCGAGGTCACGATGTCGTACCTCACGCAGATGCTCGGGCTGGGCGTGCAGAACTTCCTGAGCGCGGCGACGGGCATCGCGGTGCTCGTGGCGCTGACCCGCGGCCTCTCGCGGAAAAGCGCAAGCACCATCGGCAACTGCTGGGTGGATCTGACTCGGGCGACGCTCTACGTACTGCTGCCGCTGTCGGCAATTCTTGCAGTCGCGTTGGTTTCGCAGGGAGTGGTGCAGACGTTCAACAAGCCGCAGGAGGTTGCGTTGACGGTGCCGCTGTCGTATAGCGAGCCGGTGAAGAACGACGCGGGTGGAGCATTGAAGAACGCGGACGGTACTGACCAGACGCGCGCCGTGGCGATCACGACGCAGACCATTCCGCTCGGGCCGGCAGCGTCGCAGATCGCCATCAAGCAGCTCGGGACCAACGGCGGCGGCTTCTTCAACGTAAATTCCGCACACCCGCTCGAAAACCCGACACCGCTGTCCAACTTCCTGCAGGTGCTCGCAATCCTGCTGATTCCGGCCGCCTTGTGCTTCACCTTCGGCGAGATGGTCCGCGATCGCCGCCAAGGCTGGGCCGTGCTCGCGGCGATGCTCGTGATCTTCGTACCGTTACTTGGGGCCACGTATTGGTTTGAAGCACAGGGCAATCCGAAGATCGCCGCCGCGGCGGCAATCGTTGAACAGTCCGCGTCCCCGCTCGCCCCCGGCGGCAACATGGAAGGGAAAGAATCCCGCTTCGGCATCGCCAACTCCGCGCTCTGGGCTGCCGCGACCACCGCCGCCAGCAACGGCAGTGTGAACTCCATGCACGACTCCTTCACCCCACTTGGCGGCCTGACCCCCATGTGGCTCATGCAGCTCGGCGAGGTTGTCTTCGGCGGCGTGGGCTCGGGCCTCTACGGCATGCTCATGTTCGTCATCGTCGCGGTCTTCGTCGCGGGGCTGATGGTCGGGCGCACGCCGGAGTACCTGGGCAAGAAGATCGAACCCTTCGAGATGAAGATGGCGTCGATCGTGGTGTTGGTGCCGTGCGCGCTGGTGCTGGTTGGCACCGCCGTCGCGGTGATCCTGCCGCAAGGCACCAGCAGCACGAGCAACCCTGGCCCGCACGGCTTCAGCCAGATCCTGTATGCGTTCAGCAGCGCCGGCAACAACAACGGCTCGGCGTTCGCGGGGCTGAGCGCCAACACGCCCTTCTACAACCTGGCACTCGGCCTGGCGATGTGGTTCAGCCGCTTCTGGATCATCGTGCCGGTGCTGGCGGTGGCGGGTTCGCTCGCGGCCAAGAAGATCACGCCCACCACCAGCGGCACACTCCCCACGCACACGCCGGTCTTCGTGCTGATGCTCGTCGCGGTGGTGATCGTGGTCGGCGCGCTCACCTTCGTTCCCGCGCTCGCTCTTGGCCCGATCGTTGAGCATCTCCAACTGGTCAGCAAGTAGCTCGCCCGCAACTGAATCGAACTGCGAAGGCACACTATGTCCCGCTCAAACTCAAGGTCCATCTTTGATCCCGCCATTGTCAAGCCCGCGATCGGCTCGGCATTCGCCAAGCTCGACCCGCGCGTACAGCTGCGCAACCCGGTGATGTTCGTCGTCTGGGTCGTCAGCGTTTTGATAACGCTGCTGGCGATCGCGGGGTATGCCGGACACGGCGAAGACGCCCCCCACCCCCCCCACCCACACGGCGGCACCGTCGCGGGTGTGGGGGGGGCCTATTCGCCGACGCTGGTGCTCGTCATCGCGCTGTGGCTGTGGTTCACGGTGCTGTTCGCCAACTTCGCCGAGGCGATGGCCGAGGGACGGGGCAAGGCGCAGGCCGCGTCGCTGCGCAAGAGCAACCGGGATGTGCAGGCGAAGAAGGTGGAAGGCACTGGGGACTGGGCATCAGGCACTGGTGGAAGGCAAAAGGCAACGGATATCAAGGCACTCAAGACCGCGATGGTGTCGGGCGCGATGCTCCGCAAGGGCGATGTCGTGCTGGTCGAGGCGGGCGAGTTGGGTGGGCCGATTCCGGGCGACGGCGAGGTCATCGAGGGCATCGCGTCGGTGAATGAGTCCGCCGTCACCGGCGAGTCCGCGCCGGTCATCCGCGAGGCGGGGGGCGATCGCTCCAGCGTCACCGGCGGCACGCAGGTGCTGAGCGACTGGATCATCGTCCGCATCGGCTCCAATCCTGGCGAGAGCTTCCTCGACCGAATGATCGCGATGGTCGAGGGAGCCAAGCGGCAGAAGACGCCCAACGAGATCGCGCTGGACATCCTACTGGCCAAGCTCACCATCATCTTCCTGCTGGCGTGCGTGACGCTGCTCCCTTACTCGATTTACGCGGTGGCTCAGGCCAAGGCTGGCGATGCGGCGAGCACGGCCGCGCCCATCACCGTCACGGTTCTCGTCGCGCTGCTGGTCTGCCTCATCCCGACCACTATCGGCGGGCTGCTGTCGGCCATCCGCATCGCGGGCATGGACCGCCTCGTGCAGGCCAACGTCATCGCCACCAGCGGCCGCGCTGTCGAAGCCGCGGGCGACGTGGACGTGTTGCTACTGGACAAGACCGGCACGATCACCTTCGGAAACCGCATGGCTTCGCAGTTCTTCGCCGTCGATGGCGTAAAGCCCGAAGAGCTCGCCGACGCGGCCCAGCTCTCGTCGCTCGCTGACGAAACGCCCGAGGGCCGCTCGATCGTCGTGCTCGCGAAGCAGAAGTACAACATCCGCGAGCGCGACATGCAAGCCCTGGGGTTCGAGTTTGGTGGGGGGGACAAACCCGCGACGTTCGTCCCCTTCACCGCCAACACGCGCATGAGCGGCGTCGATCTGCCGGTCTCCACGAAGTTCCCGCAAGGCCGCCAGATCCGCAAGGGTTCCGCCGACGCGGTTGACGCGTACGTCTCTCGCATGGGCGGCACGCCAAGCGTCAAGGCCCGCGAGATTGTGAACGAAGTCGCCAAGCGTGGCAGCACGCCGCTCGTCGTCGCCGACGGCAAGGGTCGCACGCTCGGTGTGATCGAGCTCAAGGACATCGTCAAGGGCGGGATTGCCGAGCGCTTCGCCGAGATGCGCCGCATGGGCATCAAGACCGTCATGATCACCGGCGACAACCCTGTGACCGCCGCCGCGATCGCCGCGGAAGCCGGCGTCGACGACTTCCTCGCTCAGGCCACGCCCGAGGCGAAGCTCAAGCTCATCCGCGAGTATCAGCAGGGCGGCCGCCTCGTCGCCATGACCGGCGACGGCACCAACGACGCTCCCGCGCTCGCACAGGCCGACGTGGCCGTCGCGATGAACTCGGGCACGCAGGCCGCGAAAGAAGCGGGCAACATGGTGGACCTCGACTCGAACCCCACGAAGCTCATCGAGATCGTGCAGATCGGCAAGCAGCTCCTGATGACCCGCGGCTCGCTGACGACCTTCAGCATCGCCAACGACGTGGCCAAGTACTTCGCCATCATCCCGGCCGCATTCGCCAGCACCTACCCCGCGCTCGACGCGCTCAACATCATGCGGCTCAACCCCGCGACCGCGATCCTCTCCAGCGTCATCTTCAACGCGCTGGTCATTGTCGTGCTCATCCCGCTCGCCCTCCGAGGCGTGAAGTATCGCCCGGTCGAGGCGAGCAAGCTGCTGCTGCACAACCTGCTCGTCTACGGCGTTGGCGGGCTCATCGTGCCGTTCATCGGCATCAAGGCTATTGACATGCTCGTCAACCTCCTGCCCGTCTGGAACTAACCCATGCTCACCCACCCCCCCATCCTCCGCCCCGCCCTCGTCCTCTTCGCCATCCTCTCGCTCATCACCGGCATGGTCTATCCGCTCGTGATCACCGGCATCGCCCAGGTCGTGTTCGCCGACAAGGCCAACGGCTCGATCGTCACCGGCAAGGATGGCAAGGCCATCGGCTCCGAACTCATCGGTCAGGACTTCTCTGCTGGCGATCCAAAGGATGCCGCCAAGTGGTTCTGGGGCCGCACCAGCGCCACCGGTCCGGTTCCCTACACCGCTTTGAACTTGGACAAGGGCACGGGGTCATCGGGCAGCAACCTCGCCCCGACCAACCCGGCGCTCATCGATAATGTGAAGGCCCGAGTCGACGCCCTTGCCGCCGCGGACTCCTCCGTCGGATACGCACGAGCCGCCGCCCAACCGATCCCCGTTGATCTCGTCACGTCCTCGGCCAGTGGCTTGGACCCGCACATCTCACCCGCGGCTGCTGAATACCAGGTGCCCCGCATCGCCAAGGCGCGTGGCATGAGCGAGGAAGCCGTGCGGTCGCTCGTCACCAAGCACAGCACCGGCCGCACCCTGGGTGTGCTGGGCGAGCCGGTGGTGAACGTGCTCGCACTCAACCTTGACCTCAACCAGCAGCACCGGTAAGTACGCGAGCTGGCCCTTACGATGTACTCATGCCTGACTCTCGTCCCGATCCCGCCGAACTCCTTGCCCGCATCCAGCGGGAGGAGGCACGCGCGGGCGTTGGGGACAGCGTGAACGGACCCGCCCGCGGCAAGCTCAAGATCTTCTTCGGCATGGCCCCCGGCGTCGGAAAGACATACGCCATGCTCGCCGCGGCGCAGCGTATGGCGGCCCAGGGCGTCGATGTGGTTGCGGGCATCGTTGAGACCCACGGGCGCGTCGAGACCGAGCAGATGCTGCTGGGGCTCGACATCTTGCCTCGGAAGATGGTCGAATACTCCGGAACCACGCTGCACGAGTTTGATGCGGAAGCCGCGATCCTCCGCCGGCCGGACATCCTGCTCGTCGATGAACTCGCGCACACCAACGCTCCCGGCTCGGCGGGGGGGCGTGAGAAGCGCTGGCAGGATGTGCGGGAGTGCCTCAAGGCGGGCGTGAACGTCTACACGACGCTCAACGTCCAGCATCTGGAATCGATCAACGATGTCGTGACGCAGATCACCGGCGTGCCGGTGCGCGAGACGGTACCGGACTCGATCTTCGACGAGGCCGACGAGGTCGAACTGGTCGACCTGCCCACCGAGGTGCTCCACGAGCGGCTCCGTGCGGGCAAGGTCTACCTCGGCGACAACGCCGCGCGGACGGTGGACCCAAGCGACGGCTTCTTCCGCAAAGGCAATCTCACCGCACTTCGCGAACTGGCGCTCCGACGCACGGCCGCGTGGGTGGACTCCGAACTCCGGCGATACAAGCAGGACCGCGGCATCCGTGCCGTCTGGGCTGCGGGCGAGCGCATCGTCGTCGCTGTGAGCCCCAGCCCGATGTCGGGCAAGCTCATCCGGGCCGCCAAACGCATGGCGGCTGGCTTGCATGCCGACCTGCTCGCGGTCTACGTCGAAACGCCGCGCACCGCTGATTTCTCCGGTAGCGACCGTGAGCGGCTGACACAGAACATGCGGCTTGCCGAGAGCCTCGGAGCGACGACGACGACGCTTGCCGGCCAGAACGCGGCCCGTGAGTTGATCGCCTTTGCCCGGTCTCGAAACGTCGGCAAGATCGTGGTTGGCAAGACCGAGCGCCCACGCTGGAAGGAGCTGCTGTTCGGCTCGTTCATCGACAACCTGATCCGCGAGAGCGGGGACATTGATATCTACGTGGTTCGTGGTGATGACTCGGGGAGTGGAGCACGCGGACGGGCCGGAGAGCTTGAGCAGCCGCAGTCTGGCAGCGGGCGGGGACTTGGATCGTCGTCTCGCTCCTGGGGATCGCAAATCACCAGGTTCGGCGGAGCCTTTCTCATCGTCGCCGCGACGTCCTTGGTCGCGCTGGCGTTCTATCAGCCGCCGGACCTCTCCGAGGAGGCCCTGATCCTTCTCGGCGGCATCGTTGTCTGTGCGATCTGGTGCGGGCGGGGGCCTGCCACGTTCGCCAGCGTGCTGTCCGTGCTCGCGTTCAACTTCTTCTTCACCGAACCGCGATTCTCGCTGTCCGTCAACGACCCGACGTACCTGCTGACCTTCGGCGTCATGCTCTCGGTGGGGCTGATCGTGGGAACGCTCGCCGCGCGGACGCGAGAACAAGCCCGCTCCGCACGGGACCGCGAACGACAGACCGCCGCACTCTACGCCCTGTCGCGAGAGCTCGCGGCAGCGCAGGGCATCCGCGATGTTGCCGCCGTCGCCGCAAGGCACACCCACGACCTGCTCGGCGTCGATGTCGTCGTTGCCGTTCCTGCACATGGCAAGTCCACCTCGGCACTCGATGTGCTCGCCTTTGGCGGAGCGCCGGACTGGTTCGAAGATGCTGGCGGACGCGAACGGGGCGTCGCACAATGGGCACTCGACCACGGCAAGCCCGCGGGTCTGGGCACGCAAAAACTCCCGGCCTCGGCGGGTCGGTACGTGCCGCTCGTCGGTACGAGCGGCAAGCTCGGGATTCTTGGGCTGCGTCCGGTTGAGGATCACGCGAGCACCAAACCCGTCAGAGTCTTCGATGCTTCGAGTCTCCTCTTAATTGATGCACTGACGAGTCAGATCGCCTCGGCTTTGGAGCGCGTATCGCTGAGTGAATCGCAGCAGGCCGCGAAGCTTGAAGCTGAGCGCGAGCGGCTGCGCAGCGCCCTGCTGAGTTCGGTATCGCACGACCTGCGAACACCGCTGGCTAGCATCACCGGAGCCGCCAGCACGCTTGAGCAATCGGCGGGCACGAATGAGGCGGACGGGGGTGGGGGGGGCAGCACGGCTTCCCAAGGACTGGATGCAGGCACCAGAGCTTCGCTGCTCCGCACCATCATCGACGAATCCTCACGCCTCAACGACATCATCGCCAACCTTGTGTTCGCCACCCGATTGGAATCGGGCACCATCGCTCTGAACCGCGAGTGGACCACGCTCGAAGAGATCATCGGCGTCGGTTTGGCTCGCCACCGCGAGGACTTGGCCTCGCGTCCCTTCCGTGTGCATCTGCCCACCGACCTGCCGATGGTCCGAGTTGACAACGCCATGCTCCCGCAGGTTGTGCACAACCTGATCGAGAATGCCCTCCGCTACACGCCCCCCGGTACGCCGATCTCGGTGAGTGCGTGGACGGCCGATGCGCAGGTGATCGTGAAAGTGTCCGATGAAGGGCCGGGACTTTCTGACGACGAGGCCGCCAAGGTCTTCCAGCGCTTTTATCGCGGGCGTGCATCAAAGTCTTCCCCGGCAGCGGGTGGCATCTCTCCTTCGAGCACTGGCATGGGGCTCGGGCTCACCATCTGCGAGGGCATCATCCGGGCTCACGACGGTCGCATCTGGGCGGAGCCGCACACGCCGCGTGGCGTCGCGTTCATGTTCTCGCTACCTGTCGAGCAACCACAACCTTCCATGCCGAGTGAACTGGCCGAACCGACTCGTGCACCGGGAGGTGCCGTATGAGCGAAGCACGCGCAACCCCCACGACGGCGATACCACCTTCCGGGCACGCCCCGCTCATCCTCATCATCGAGGACGAGGAGCCGATCCGTCGGTTCCTCCGAGCCACGCTCGAAGCGAACCACTTCCGAGTCAAAGAATGCAGCACCGCTCGCGACGGCGTGCTCCAAGCCGTCACTATCCGCCCCGACCTCATCCTGCTCGATCTCGGTCTTCCTGACGGCGACGGTCTGCAGGTCACCAAGACCATCCGCAAAGAATCGTCCGTGCCGATTGTCGTGCTCTCGGCCCGCGGACAGGAGAGCGACAAGGTCGCAGCGCTCGACGCCGGCGCGGACGACTATCTCACCAAGCCCTTCGGCGTCGGCGAACTGCTCGCCCGCATCCGAGTCGCGCTGCGGCACTCCGCTCTGGCGGGTTCTCGAAGCGCGAGCGGCGAACCGAAGCCCTACGAAGCCACCATCGATGGACGCACGCTGCGAGTAGATCCCGTCGCGCGGCTCGTGCACGTCACCGATGCCAACGGACGCCGCGAAGTCCGCCTCACACCCATGGAGTTCAAGCTCCTGGCGTTCCTCGCTAAGCATGCGGGCAAGGTGCTTACGCACCAGATGGTCCTCAAGGAAGTATGGGGCCCGCAACACACCAGCGACGTGCAGTACCTCCGCGTGTACGCCGGCGAACTCCGAAAGAAGCTCGAAGCCGATCCGGCTCAGCCGCGTTTCGTCATTACCGAGCCCGGCCTGGGCTACCGGCTGGCCGAGCCGCGACTCGACGACAAGGAGTCAGCGGATCGATTGCAATCGTGAGGGGACGTCAGGCTCTTGGAGTTGAGTCGGTGCATCGTTGTGGCACCTATGCGGCAGAAATAGTTAGCGGCCTTAACGGTGTCTTGAGCATGGGTGTTTGCCATGCCAACCGTTGTGCGGCGGTGTGCACTTTCACGTCAAGACGGGATGTTTGCCGCCCACACGTCCTCGTACCGCTCCCGGTTCGCCTCAACCCACCTTCCTGCGAAGAGGTGAGCGCCCAGGAGAAACCGGTGCGCGTCGGGATTCGACTTCGACTCTCCGACGTTCGGGTGAACGGATGCGAGCGGGTCGAGCGCCACGTCGTCGCGCTTCCCGATCGCGACCCCGATTCTCGCGCTGAAGTCCGTGCCAATCTCTCCGAGATCGCCACACGCGGCGAGACGGACGCGTGGAAGGACTGGGCGCGGCTGCAGATCGTCAAGCTCGACGGCGGGCGGTAACGACAGTCGCTTTGGAAAGCAAAGCGGGTGCGCGCGAGCGGCCGGTTCCGTGTATACTCCCCGAGGAGGATACGACATGCCATACAACAGTCAGTCAGCTGGTCTTCTCCTTGACGCCGCAATCCGTGCGTTACCGACCGCATGGGTGGTGTCGGCCTTGAGCGTCGCCTCGATGTCGCAGGCACAGTGCACATCCCCCGTCTGGGACGCTCTCCCGTCGCCTCCCGCGTCGCTCACCGCCCGGTGGGGCCAGGGGGTCTTCGATTCAGCTCGCTCGCGATTTGTGCTGTTCGGAGGGTTCACTTCGCAGAATACCCGTGAAACGTGGGAGTTTGGGCAGGGTGAGTGGGCGCTGGCGGCAACGAACGGGCCAAGCGCACGGCGCTCAAATGGATTGGTCTTTGACGCCCGTCGCGGTCGCGTGCTGTTGTTCGGCGGGTTTGACACCGTCTCGAGAAACGATCTGTGGGCGTGGGATGGTGGCGTGTGGACTCAGTTGTTTCCAACCGGGACGCCACCCGAAGTGCGCGATGCCATGGCGGCGGCGTATGACGAAGCGAGAGATCGGGTCGTCATTTTCGGCGGCGTGAGGCCCAATTATTTCTACGGCGACACGTGGGAGTACGACCCGCAATCAAATAGCTGGGCCAGAGTGTCCCAGACCGGGCCTGCCGCTCGGGGGTACATGCACGCCGCGTATGACCCCGTTCGCCAACGCACCGTCATGTTTGGCGGCGGGGGCGACCTGCCTGGACAGCAGCGCAACGACACATGGGAGTGGGACGGAGCCGCGTGGTCTCTGAGGGCGACCACCGGGCCGTCGCCACGGCGGGGTTACACCATGACGTACAACGGCGCACGCGGCACGGTGTTGCTCTTTGGCGGCTTTACCGACGGCAATCCCACCGTCTACCACCGCGACACGTGGGAATGGGACGGCACGAGGTGGGCGGAGGCAGAAGCGCCGGGGCCGTCCCCGCGTGCGGCGGCATTCGCGGCGTACGACCCGGACGGTGCGAGGGTGCTCTTTTTCGGCGGAGCGAATGCTCAGGGAGCGTTCAGGGATTTTTGGAGCTTTACCGGCCCGCCAAGGCTTGCATCGCAATCGGGCGACCTTCTCAAATGTCCGGCGGGGACTGCGGTGCTCTCGGTCGAGGTCGCAGGTACCGGTCAATTCCTCTTCAACTGGCAGGTCGAAGGCGAGCCGGCCGAATGGTCGGACGTGACCGGGGGCCTCACGCCCGGGCTGGGCGCGGTGGCTGGCGCTCAGGAATCCACGATGCGGATCTCGTCGATGGATCCGGCCGCTTCCGGGCGGAGGTTTCGCTGCGTCGTCACGGCGGTGGCGGGGGCGTGCGGAGCGACCATCAGTAGCCCCGTGACCCTGACGATCTGCCGAACGGATGTGAACTGCGACGACTTCCTCGACTTCTTTGACTACGACGAGTTTGTGAACGACTTTGAGTCGGGGGGTAGCCGTGCGGATTTCAACGGGGACGGCTTCATAGACTTCTTCGACTACGACGAATTTGTGGCGGCATTTGAAGCGGGTTGCTAGCGGCGGCAGGTCGGGGGGAGCACCATGAAGAACATCGCAGGCCGCGTGGCGGATCCTGAAGGCCGCATGGGCGTCGTGCGCACGCGTCAACACAGCACCGAGGCCGACGCCGCGTTCGAACGCCTGATGTGCGACGACCAAAGCCAGGCCGCCGTCCTCGCCTTCTACAACCACATGCACGCGCACCACCCCGACGCCGCGAACCACCGCGCCGCCGTGGCCGCCGACGAGCGGGTGGCCCCGTTGATCGACGCGATCGCCGTCGCGGCTCAGCGGGCCAACGCCGGGGCGTGGTTGGCAACGTGGGGCCACACCGACCCCCCGGCCTAGGTACTGGATGAGGGGAGTACCGCGCGGCCGCGTGAACGTCTCCAAAGTGCCCGCGTGAGCCGAGGATTTTTCGTTTCACTCGTGCGCAAGCCCCCAGTACTGGCCGCTTGAACTACGAAGGTCCGCAGATCGCGTTCCACATGGCCCGGTTCTCAAGCACGCACGTCTTGGGGATCCGCCGCCCGCAGCGTGGGCAATAGGGCGCCCGCCGGAGAGGAAGTGGTGCGCGAGCACGCCAGCGGCAAGCGGCCACCAAGCAAGCAGCGGAAGCAGCACAAGGAGAGCAAGCGCGCACCGAAGGCGGCCAAAGAAGCCAAGCCCGCGCCGACGGGTGCCTCACCATCGCGGCCCGGCCGCTCGCGGACTCCAAGGAGCCCCTCGGTACCCAGGCCCTCATCGAGATGATGGCCGCCAAGGGCCTCTGGACCAGCCCCGGCGGGAAGACGCCCGCCGCCACGCTCTACGCCGCCATCGTGCGCGAGATCACGACCAAGGGCAAGGACGCCCGCTTCCGCAAGGCCGACCGAGGGCTGTTCACCGCGAACGCTCCCAACACCTAAATCACCCATCGCACACCACCTTTCCCAATACCCCGGCTGATGCGGGGTCTTTCACTTGGACAACACGCTCAGCCCGGCACGTCCCCCGCTGGGAAACGATCGTTTCTTAGCCAGCTCGACAAAGAAACGATCGCTTCCTAGAGTCCCGCGCAAAGAAAGGAGCGTTTCACAGCCATGCCGAGAACGACCGGGCACTACAGAACGTCCACCACCGCGGGCGAGGCTGTTCAAGCGTTCCTGCCGCACCCGCTCCCGCCCGCCGAACCCCCGCTGGCCATGTCCGGCGAGATTGAGCAGCTCCACGCCCTTGCGGTCAAGCACCTGGCCAGGCTCGAAGTGGCGGGGCGCATGGTTCCCAGCACCGGCCACTTCCTGTACGGCTTTGTCCGCAAGGAGGCCGTCATCTCGTCCCAGATCGAAGGAACGCAGGCCACGATCCGCGAGTTGGCGACGTTCGAAGCCACGCAAGAGGCCGCACGCCCCGACGACGTCGAAGAAGTCTGCAACTACGTGGCCGCCCTTGAATATGCCCGCCGAGAGATCGCGCGGCCCGACGGGCTCCCCGTCAGTGTTCGGCTGCTCTGCGAAGCGCACAAACGGCTCATGCGGGGCGTTCGGGGTGCGGGCAAAGCACCTGGCGAGATCCGCAAAACCCAGAACTGGATCGGTGGCACCCGCCCCGGCAACGCACGCTTTGTTCCGCCCCCGCCCGAAGACGTGGCCGACGCGATGACGGATCTCGAACGCTGGATACACAGCGAAGATCCGCTGCCGCCCCTGATCAAAGCCGGGCTTGCCCACGTGCAGTTTGAAACGATCCACCCGTTCCTCGACGGCAACGGGCGTATCGGACGCCTGCTGATTGCCCTGCTGCTCGAACACTGGCAACTGGTCCCAACCCCGCTGCTGTACCTCAGTCTGGCTCTCAAGCGGAACCAGGCCGAGTACTACGAGCATCTCTCGGCCGTTCGCACGAAGGGGGACTGGGAGGGGTGGACGAAGTTCTACCTCGACTGCGTCATCGAGTCCGCCAACGACGGGGTCAAGGTCGCCGAGCAGTTGCTTACGCTGATCGGGCGTGATCGCAAGAAACTCGCCGCCGACAAGCGGGCGACTGTTGCGGCCATCCAATTGCTGGATCTGCTCCCCGAGCATCCCGTGGTCACCATCCCGATGGTCATCAAATTGCTCAAAGTCACCGCGCCCACAGCCCGCAAGGCCGTCGATGTGGCGACGGACGTAGGGATCCTCCGCGAGACGAGCGGCAAGCAACGTGATCGAGTGTTCGCTTATCACAAGTACCTCCAGATCCTCACGGGCGACAACGCGTAGTCAGCGATTCGCCGCCGCTACCTGCTCCGCCTTCTTCCCCGTGAACGCTTCCCATCGGCGCACCGCGACCTCGACGAAGATCGGCTCGAGTTCCATCGCGTGGCACCGGCGACCCAGTTGCTCCGCCGCGATGAGCTGGCTCCCGCTGCCGCTAAAGGGCTCGTAACAGACCGCACCGGGCCGCGTGTGCTTCCGCATGGGCCGCGCGAAGATCTCGACCGGTTTCTGCGTCGTGTGCCTCTAAATCGCCCTGACTCACGACATACCTGCCGGTTAACAGTCGCCTTCGGAAGTGCCTGCAAAGCAGGCACTTGCGACTCCTGCAGCGTCCGGCGACAGGACGATGATCAGCTCCTCGCGGGCCTCATCGAACTCCAGCCGTTCGATCAGTCGGGGCATCAATCGGGCTCGGGCCGCGTGATCCAGGGAGGTCCAGCCACGAACGAGGTCCTCGGCGGCGCACCCCGGGACCGGCGTCGGTTCCAGCCTCAAAGCCCTCCGCCACGGTTCCGCGTGCTCCAGTGCCGACGACACGGCCAGTTCGACTCGGAACGCCTGCACATGACGGCCGCGACAGGGAGGCCGACCCCCGGATGTCGCCCGGCACCGGTAGTAGCTGTAGACGCGCCCGCTCCGGGGACCCAGTTTGCGGGTCACCATGTAGCTGCTCATCGGGCGGCCGCAGCCCGGGCAGATGACCTTGCCCCGAAGGGGGAAACGGTTCTAGCTTCGCTTCCCCGGCGGCGTTCGCCTCCTCGCGTCGAGGTGGGACTAGGCGCGGACGAACATGTCCAGCCCGATGATCGGAGCGTGCACGCCGCTGCGGAGCTTGCCCTTGTCGGCGAAGACCCCCAGGCACACGGGGTTCCTGAGGACATCGACAATCTGTCGCGCCGTCCACGCTCCGCCGCCGATCAGGCGGCCGGACCGTATGGAGAGACGCTTCTTGGTTGTCCAACGCTTCTTGTTGACCCGGCGAGCGATCTCGCTCGGCCGTACGCCGGAGGCGGCCATCTCGAAGATGGCTCGCAGCCGCCTGGCTTCGCGGGCGTTGGGCACGAGTTGTTTGGACTTCGGGTCGGCGTCATACCCGTACGGCGGCGGCCCCGCCAGCCTCCGGCCGTGCGCCTTGAGAGACATTCTCGTATCGGACAAGCGAGCGGCGATCAGCTCTCGCTCGAACTCGGCGAACGACGCGATGATGTGCCGGAGGAATCGCCCCTCGGCGGAGGTGCCGATCCCGGGCTGATGGACCAGACGCAACTCGACGCCCGCAGCTTCCAACTCGTCGAGGATGACGACGGCATCCCGCATCGTTCGCGACAGACGGTCCAGCGCCACCGCGTACACATGGCGTACGCGCCCCTCGCGGACAGCCTGACGCAGCCGCTTGAGCGCCGGCCGATCGACGCTGCTGCCCGACCAGCCCTGATCATCGAACCGCTCGCCGATCCAATCGACGTCGCGATCGCCGAAGGCGCGGGCGCAGTCGAGGCACGTCTGGAACTGGGCATCGCAGGACGAGAAGTCCTTCGCCGTGTCCACCGACTGGCGGGTGCAGATGGCGAATCGCGATAGCGGTGCGGCTGGGGGCACGACGGCGAATCATCGGACTCCTCATCTCCCGGGGCCGGTTCCCGGTGCCCGGATCATGGGACGACGCCTCGGTTTGGCTTGGGTCTGGGCCGAGAACCGTCCTCTGAGCGAAATCCGTTGCGAATCCTGAACCCGATACGGCATTGTGCCGTATACTCTGGAAGAGGTACGCCATGAGCACCATCCGGTACAGCAAGATCACCATCCGTCAGCCCGAACCCCTTAAGTCCAAGGTGGAGAAAGCCGCCGCGCTCCGCGGCATGACGGTGACGAGCTTCATCAACGGGATTCTCGAGTTGGCCGCCGACAAGACGCTGAGCCGCATCCAGGCCCGTGAGCTTTCGGAGCGCGATAGCACCGCATTGCTCGCGATGCTCAGCAAGCCGGCTCGCCCGAACGCGGCGCTCCGTCGAGCGGCCAAGCGGCACCGGGAGATCACCGGTGGCTGACGCGCTCCGGTTCGAACCGTTCGACAAGGCCAGACACGATCGAGACAGCTTCGACTGCGGCGTCCCCGCGCTCAACGACTACCTCAAGACCAAGCTGGGGCAGCACAGCAAGAAGAGCCTCACGCGCGGCTACGTGCTCGCCTCGCACGATGGGAAGATCGCCGGGTACTTCACGCTCGCCGCGAGTCGCATCACGGTGAGCGTGATCCCCGATGGTCATGGGTTCCCTGCCAAGATGCCGCTTCCGACCACGCTCATTGGTCGGCTCGCGGTGGACCTGAAGTTCCGTGGCCAGGGACTCGGGGGCGTGCTGCTGGTCGAAGCGCTCAGGGTCGCGGTCAAGGTCGCTGAGACGATCGCGTCAGCCGCGATCGAGGTCGATGCGAAGGACGAGCAATCACGCGCGTTCTACGCGAAGTACGGGTTCCAGAGCCTGACCGACGACCGCCTCCACATGTACCTGCCGATGGCAACCGCTTGCGAACTTGTCCAGCAGCAGAGCGGTTGACCGCTGTGCTCGAACACCCAAGTCGAGTACGACCGCGACCGCCCCCGTGCCATCCGATAACCCATGAGCCCCTGCGCTCTGCGCGGGTCGTGCGGCCTATGCGGCAGCGCCTGCACCCATCCGCACGCCCAAACCACCGCGTCGCTGGCCCGCTGCCCCTGCGGATCGGATGCTTGATCTTCGTTGATCGGAGCCCGTGGGGGATCCGAGGGTCACGGAATGGAGGCGCAGCATGAGCCATTTCCAGAGCCGCGAATCCTACCCATCTTCACACGGCGCAATTTTCACGCGGATTGCCCAGAAATTGGTTCGCAAAGGGGCATTCGGTGTATACTTCTCCAGTGGCGTTTCCCCGTGCCCGGCTGGTGCCGTGCGCGTGCCGCGGTCAACAATCGCCGCCCAACGGCGGCTGAGGAGAGAGAGCATGAAGACTTCGATCGCTATCGGTGCGTTGGCCCTCGCGGCCTGCGCAGGTCAGTCGCACGCAGGGCCGGTGTTCTACGGGACGGCGAATGTCGGCACCACATCTGCGTGGACTGTGTCGACCATGGTCAGCCCGATTGAGGGCTTGGCCTCGAACTTCGGCGTCAACCCGTTCACCCAGGCCGTCAACCTCACCACGCCGGGCCGCCCCGACTGGATCGCTGATGTTCCCAGCGGCAGTCACGGAGGCATCGGCAACTGGACCTACTTCGTCTTCCGCCAGACCTTCGACCTGACCGGCTATGACCCCAGCACCGCCAACCTCACCATTCGCTGGGCGGCCGATGACTCTGGCGAGATCTTCGCTTTGCGAGGCTCCTGGATCCCCGCCTTCCGCGTCAACGGCGGCTCGTTTGTCAACTACATCGGCTCCACCCCCGAAAACCGCATTTTGACCTACTCCCTCAGCGCCCCCCAGAGCATCACCAGCGGCTTCGTGCCCGGCCTGAACACCATCGACTTCTACGTGCAGGGCAACGGCCAGACCGACGGCTTCCTTTTGGAAGTGGTGAGTTTCACCGCCGTCCCCACCCCCGGCGCGGCCGCACTGCTCGGCCTCGGCGGCCTGCTCGCCGCGCGTCGTCGCCGCTGAGTTCGCTCAGCCCTGACCGCACAACCTGAGCTCACCCCTCCACGGCCCGGGCACACGCTCGGGCCGTGGTCGTTTGTCAGTGCCCTCGGTGGGTCTTGTTACCGGTCAAACGCGAGCAACCGATCGAATCTGCGTTCGCATCCGGCTGCCGCTTGGAACGCCCTGTGTTAACCCCTCCGCCCGTCAACCCGAGACTCCGAGAGTTCGAGAGGATTTCGACGCACCCATGTCGAGACACCCGGTGTCCTGACCGATTGGCTCTGAAATGCTCTCGAAACGTGAGCGCAGCGGCGAAGGTTCCCGAATCGCCAAACCGCTCGGATTCTGCGGGCTTTCTGGCCAACTCGCCGCGAAGGGCGAAATGGGCCGCGCCTGTAAACCAAACGACCCCGCCGTGAGGCGGGGTCGGAAGGAAGCTCCCTATCCACACCCGTTTCGAACGCGCTCGCGCGCCTTTCCGAGCGTCGATGCCCGGAAATAACCGGTTAACATGACTTTGAGCGCGCGAAACCCACCGGAACCCTCGTCCGAGGCTGGAAATCGGGCATGGGGGTGTGCCGCCAGCGGTGTCCAAATACTCCGTCCGTCTGTGGGGGTGTGGGGTTGAGGGGTTAAATCGTCCTTGGGGCCAGGGGCCGCAGCCCGCAAGATACCGGGGATGAGCACGCTTCTCAACCGGCTGGTGAACGGGGTCAGGGGCGTTGGCCGGTTCGGCGGTGCCAAGCGCGGTCGGCGGCTGGGCGTGCTGGGCCTGCTCATGGGCTCCACGGCAACGGAGCTCCGGCGGCAGGTGCGGTACCTGAAGGCGGAGAACGAGGTGCTCCGGTCGAGGATCAAGGGACCCGTCCGGGTGACCCCAGTCGAGCGGTCGCGGCTCGTCAAGTTGGCCAAGCCGGTCGGCCGGGCGGTCGGCGAGCTGGTGTCGATCGTGAAGCCCGACACTCTTCTCCGGTGGGTGAACGGGTCTCGGCCGAAGAAGAAGCGGCGGTCGCCGAGGAAGCCCGGCCGACCCCGGACGCCGGAGGATGTGCGGAAGCTGGTCGTCCGGATGGCGCGGGAGAACGCCTGGGGCTACACGCGCATCCTGGGCGAGCTCAAGAAGCTCCGGATCAATGTCGGTCGGGGCACCGTGGTGAACATCCTCAAGGAAGCCGGCGTGCCCACCTCGCCCAAGCGCCGGGACACGACATGGGATGAGTTCGCGCGGGCGCACGCGGAGACGCTGTGGGCTTGCGACTTTCTCCGGCAGCCGGTAATCACCTCCCGCGGCGTGGTCGAGGCGTTCGTGCTGGTCTTCATCAACATCGTGACGCGCCGGGCGTACGCGACCGCGAGCACGACCAAGCCCACGGAGGAATGGACGGCGGCGGAGGACGAGAAGTTCCCGGAGCTCGTGAGAGCGGGGGCGGCACTACTTCAGAGCGGTAGCCTGAGCGGAACAAGATCCACGGAGTATACCAAGCGCATTTCGGGCGTGTGACACGCTGCGCCGAGATCGGCTGGCGGCAGCGCAGATGGCCAAGGACGGTGGAAGATGGACCAAGACCAAGATCGCTACGTCACAAATCGGCCGAAAGCACATCCACTCACGTGCGGTCAGAATACGTGGACAGGACGAGGCCAACAACTACTTTACCCTACAGGGATCTAATTGAATTCCTTGTACATCACTGAGCCCGACTTCGATGGCAAAACGCTCGGTCACATAGATGCCGAATCCGGTACGTGGAAAAAACCAACTCGCATCGTGCACTGCTTCTCGAGAGAAAGTCGGCGGCCACCTCCTGCCGCTCGGGTATGGCAGTCCGCAATTTCTGCATGGTGCGGGAAGCTCCGTCGAATCCGCTAAGGAATCAAGCCAGTGCGCTTGCCCTGAGTAAATCGAACGATACTGAGATGATACGACATCATTGAGCTTCACGTCACCCACGGACAGGGGCGGTCCAAACTTGATCAATCTGCTTAGCAGGTCGATACGGATGATGGTGATTGACGACTTCAAGCCGACGAGATAAATCGGACCTTGAGGAACATCCGCCTGAACGGTATCGAGTTGAACATTGACGGGCATAGGGAATGTATCGGGCCGGATCCTCCGACACGTCGAGCAGAAGACCGGACCGACTACAGCCTTGAGCCAATCGTCCTCGGCTCGCATCACGCGATTGTCGACGGATCCCAGCATGTAAACATTGTTATTTACCATGGTGCTTGCGCCATAAACTCGTTAAGGAACGACGCGGAAAGATTGGAACCATTCCCTCTCATGACATCAAATCGTGTGTATGCTTCAATGAGAGCTTCTGTAGCCAGCTGAGGGTTATCGGGATGTTGACTTAACCAAGCAGCGAACCTGTTCGCGTTCCGCGCGCTGGGGCCGCCGCGAGCAGAAAGCGCTTCTCCAATCCATTGATGCATGAGCACATGCTCGCGATGCGAGAGATTCACAGTGCCCGTCGATGTCTTTGGAAGCTTGGCTCCTCGCATGTACTGCGCGAGCAGGTGATGATCTCCTGCCCAGCAATTATGCACCCAAACCCCGTCCGCCGACACGAAGTAGTTGGGGTTACCCGCGACGGAGAAGTTGTAGACGGTGGTCTGACGGGATGTGTACGCGGTGCGTTCCACGACCGCCGGGCCGGTCAGGGTGTGCAGCGTGTCACCCGCCGTCAATGCGTCCACGCGACGCCAGCCGTGCTGTTCGGTCCAGAAAGGGTGCTCGTCGGTCGTCTCGATCACCTCGGTACGGTCGCCGTACCGCACCGTCAGTTCGGTAATCGCCGAGCCGGGGATCTCGACCTTCGCAGTGACCGGCTGGAACGAAAGTCCCCCGGTCGCCTCGTCGAGCGTGAGGACCTCTACTCCGACCTCAAGATCCACGATCGGCACCTGCCCGGACGCCGTCCACACCACGGTGGCCGCCGTGAAGCAGAGCGAACACGCCCCACCGGTAGCCTTCCCCTTCCGCCCGCCGGTCACCCAGCCCCACGCCTTTTTGGCGAGGCCGATGGGAGAGTTCTCGAGCATGAATCCGATGGCTTTCATCCCGTACTTCTTGACGTAGTGGATCGCGGCTTTCGCGGCGGAGTACGCCAGTTTAGCCACGAAGACGCCCGCCGCCGCCATGCTCACGTAGCCGATCACCTTGCGGGCGGCGACCAGTTCGGGCGGCATGTTCCCCTCCAGGAGTTCGGCTCCCACGTCCGCCGCCATCGCGGAGATCGGGAACGGTAACGTGCTGAGGAAGACCGCGCCCACGTAGGCCGCGACCTTGGCTCCGCCGATCACGCGTTCGAGGAACGCGGCTTTCTGGCCGGCGCTCTCCGCCAAGTATTCATCCACGCCGCTGAAGGGATCCCAGGACAAGCCCAGCGGGTCTGAACGGTTCCACGGGTTGCTCCCGAGGTATTCGTAAAGGTTGAGCCCGTCTCCGTAGCGGGTCTGCACATCGAACGCCGCCACCAAAGCCGGGAGCGTGCGACCCGCGTACGCCGCGGCGTCGATGAGCGTGATCGCCGTCGCGTTGGGGTCCATCTGCATGAATCGGCCGATCTGCGGGTTGTAGGTGCGGTTGCGGTTGTGGTAGATGTTGTGGGCGAAGGGGATTAGACGCGGCGCGTTCACCCACTGGTTGCCCGACTCGACCACCACGCCGATGTCGAGGCGCTCGACGAAGAGCCCTTTATGCCCCATGTTGGGGTATGCGTCGGGGGTGATGGTCAGGTGCGGTCGCCGTTGTTGAAGAGGATATCGCCGAACTGTTTCCATCGAGTTCCCGCAAAGCGACGGTGCCGGCGCAGCGGTAACTGCCTCCGCGAAGGGGTTCTCGCCGCGGGCGAACGCGCCGTAGATGCGGAAGTCCAAGGGCAGTTCTTCGGGCATGCCCAGGCGGTTCTTGGCGACGTGCGCCGGGCGCTCCACAGTGCGGATGATCCGCTCGCCCGTGCCGACGCCGTTGTGCTTGGCCTGGTTGAACCCCTCGGCCACCTTGACGGTGTGGACCTTGTACGTGGCGAAGAGCACCTCGTCGGCCCATTCCTGCACCAGCGCGCTGGCCAGCTTGTGCAGGCGCGGCGAGTAGCGGTCGTACGGCACGGTCTCGGGGTTCTCGAACTTCTCGATCTTGGCGTGCGCGATCAGCACGATCGTCATGCCGCGATCGCTGCGGAGGGCGTCGAGCGCCCCGAGCACCATCCGCCACTTGTCGACGGCGAACGTGTACCCCTTGGCGTACCCGATCTTCTCGATGTTCTCGACGCTCTCGTCGGCGCACACCTCGGCCCAGATCAGGCGCTCGAGCCAGTCGAGGCTGTCGATGACGACGCTCTTGTACTTGTGGTCGCTGGCGTACAGCGACTCCAGCGCCGCCATCACGTCGCCGAGGCTCTTGGCGAGCGGGAATGACTCGCAGTCGATGTCGGCCAGGCCGTCCTCGGTGGGGACGAAGATGGGCTTCTCGGCCATCGCACCAAACGTGCTCTTGCCGATGCCGTGCGTGCCGTAGAGCATGACGCGGCGGGGCTGGGCCTTGCGGCCCTTGCTGATCTGGTTCATGAGGGTGTGGGGGGTTGCGGTTGCGGGCATGCGAACTCCGTGCTTGGGGATTGAGGGGTCGAGGTCTTCGGGCCAGATGTCGCGGGTGAACGCGCCCTGGCCAAGCCGCACGAGCGGCAGGTCGGAGGAGATGGTGCTTGTGCGGCGGCTCACGCCACCGCGCTCACAGGGACTTCGGCGGCAGCACCGCCGCGTGGGCTCTTGTCGCCGGGTCTGCGCACGCTGAAGGCGTCGTCGCCGTACTCGTGGATGCAGAAGCCGGTGAAGACGCGGGTCACCGCCCGCCCGGTCTCCGTGTCGCCGTCGACGACGATCACACGGCGGTCTCGGTCGATGGCGTAGCCCGCGTCCAGGCGAACGGCGGCCTCGCCCTGCAGGCACCCGACGGCCAGGATGGATAGAGCGAGGGTCTGCTCGACTTCGTCGATGTCGACGCGGTGCACGAACTCGAATCGGTAGACAGTGCGGGGCGTGGTGTTCATGGTGATCTCCGAGGGCGGCAAGGATTGCGGTGCTGCCATAGAGCACCTAACCCGTCGCGTGACGTGTTCACGAGAAATACTGATCAACATCTGATTTCTCGAAGCGATCGCGCACGCTGTTCACCGCGTACTCCAGCGTGGAGCGCGGCGTGCGGAGCTGGCGCGCCGCCTCGCTCACTGACTCGCGCAGCAGCTGATCGCACACGCTGCGCTTCACGGCGTCGAGCTTGCCAACGACCGTCTCGACGTCCATGCGGATGCACAGGACGCGGAGATCGTCGGCGGGATCGATCGCGTCGCCGCCGTCGGCGCTGACGGTCGGGCCCGGAACCCGCTTGGCCCGCTTTGCGTCGCGGAGCATCTTGCAAAGCTTGGCGCGGACGACGCTCTCGACAAACGCCTCAGCGTTGCCGCGATTGGGATCAAAGCCGGGCCAGCGGACGACCACTTCCAGGAGGAGGTCCTGCTCCAGGTCCTGCTGGCTACTGGTCGCGGCGTCCCGGATGATGCGGAGGAGTTGCTTGGCCTTGATGCGAACGAGGGACTTGGCGAACTTGAGGGTGGATGGATCGATGGCGCGAGTCGACATGGGCCGGACCTTCCTGGCATGGCCAGAAGGCCCCGGGGAGCGACAGGTCCGGCGAAGAGCTCACCGGGGCGGGATTGGCGTTGGATGCGGGCCTGTCGTCCTCGACTGGCGAAAACTCGATTTGCATGCCCGTGACTGGGCTTGCCGACCGTGCGGAAGGGGCTCATTGGCCAGGGAATCCGGGCAGGGCGGCGCGTCAGAAATTCTCAGCGAATCCGCGCGGCTCGTCATCGAAAACTCGATGGGGCGTCAGGATGGCTGCCCCGGGCGTGGCGGACGCGGCGCGCAAGGCCGATAATCGGGTGTTCAGCCCGCAAAAACGGCTGCGGAAAACGCGATTTGGTCCGAACCCGAACATGCGCCTTGACGAATATAGCCGATATGGAATACTGTGATGTGGGAAGTCGAGTACACGGACGAGTTCGGGGCGTGGTGGCAAACCCTCCCCGAGGATGTTCAGGAATCGATCGCCCACGACATCGGGATTCTGGAGGCGGTCGGGCCCGGGCTTGGGCGGCCGCAAGTGGACACGCTGAAAGGCTCGCGACACGCCAACATGAAGGAACTTCGGACGCAGCACGATGGTGAGCCGTATCGCACTTTGTTTGCCTTTGACCCACGCCGGTGCGCGATCCTGCTCATCGGGGGCAACAAGACAGGGAACAAGCGGTTCTACGACAAGCTCATCCCCCAAGCCGACGACCTCTACGACGAGCACCTCGCAGAGCTGAAGCGTGAAGGACTGATCTGAACTCGGAGCACAGCAATGGCCAACAAGTGGAACAACCTGAAGCGAAAGATGAGCCCGCAGGCACAGGCGCGCGTTGACGCGCGCGTCAAGGCGACGCTCCAGACGATGCCGCTGGCGGAGATCCGCAAGGCGATCGGCATGACGCAGGCCGATCTGGCCAGCAAACTGGATGTCGCCCAGGGAAGCGTGTCCAAGTTTGAGAACGCCGCCGACATGTACCTCACGACGCTCCGCAAGTACGTCGAGGCGCTCGGGGGCGAACTCCACCTGACCGCGAAGTTCGCCGACGGACGCGAGCTTGAGATTGAGCACCTGGCCGAGATGGCCGCACGGTAATCAACCGTCGCTCGCGTCCACTCGGAAGCAGCACTTCCAGTCCTTCCCGTCGAGGACGATCGGCTCGCCCTCGATCCCAAAGAACGCAGTCAGCGACTTGGCGAGCGTCTCCTTGCGCTTCTGATACTCCTTGGACGCGTTGCCCTTCTTCCAGCTGATGTGACCGTTGGCCAAGCCGAACGCATGGAGCAGCTGCCACTGGAGATTGGGCTTCTTGGTCCGCCCATCGAGCAGGTTCATGCCCGCGGGATCAAGCTCCCGAACATCCCCACGCACAGTGACGTGAGCACTCTCCGCGCCGAGGAAGCGAATGGACACATCGGACCACGTTGAACCTCGGGGCGTTGGGAACTTCTTGGGCTGCTTTGCGGTCGTTTTCGGCCGTGCGTGACGAGCCAGGAACGACTCCAGGCAATCGGGCAAGGATCGCGTAGCGCGAAACGCGCCCTCCCCGAGCCACTCCAGCGAGCCGTCGAGCGTGAGCCGCGCGGCCTCACGCCCGGCGAGGAGCCGGTCCAGTTCGTCGCTGCTGCCGCTACGGGTCGGCGTGACCAGCACGAACGGTCGCTGCGACCATGCCGCGATGTGCGCTGTGCTGCGGAGCAGATCGGCGGCGCTCCGCGTCGTGGCCAGGTACACAGCGAAGGTGGCGTCGGCGACGATGAGTTCACCCAGCCACCAGAGCCTGTTGCCCATCCCCACCGACGAGGGCGTACCCGTCAGGCCCAGCGCCGTCGAGACGCCCCGGAAGAGCGTGTCCGCGTCGAGCTGCCACAGCACGATGTCGTCGCGGCGGATCGGTGCGGACTCGCACGTCTCGGGATCGACCGCGACGATGTCGTCCTCGTCGTGGACCACCACCTTGCGGCCCTCGATCGTGCCCGGCCACGGCACCGACATGGCGAGCTCCTCCATCGGCCGCAGCAGCGGCTGGAGGAACTGCAGGTCGTCACCCATGTGCTCGCGCCAGACCGACCGCACGCCGGCCCAGCCCTGCACCCGCTCAAGCGACTGCCACAAGCGCATGGCCGCCTCCCTTCACAAAGCCTCCGCCGCGCAGAAACGCCTCGATCAGATCGGCGTCGGTGTCGCGTGTGTACGTCGCCTTGTTGCCATGCCGGATGGTGACCGGCCTGGGCTTGCGGCCATCGGTGAACCGCACCTCGAACGTGGCGGCGCTGAGCAGCGCATCGTCGGGGATCGACTCGCGGGCGTGCTCGAGCGCCAGCAGCACGTCGTCGGCCGTCTCCACCTTGCGGCGGTGGAACGGGCCGCCCACGTACATCGTGAGCTCGACCAGCCGCACCGACGCCAGGCCCGTGATGTGCGCGCAGATCAGGCTGCTCCGGCCACGCGCCCGCAGCGGCTCCAGGTCGTAGCGGTCGGGGTCGGCGGGGAACATGTCGGCGCGGCCAAAGATGTGCTGGCCGATGAGCTGGCGGTACGCGGCGCACTCGCCCTTGGTCCCTGCGTTGATGCGCAGTTCCCAGGTGCGGCGGTCGAAGACAATCAGGCCATGGGCCATCGGCCGGTAGCGGACGCACCCGGGCCGTCCCTCGTCAAGGCTCCCCTCGCGGCGATACGGGCCGCCGTGACGCACGAGGAAACGCACCTCGTCACCGTGGTCGAAGAAGAGCACCCGCGCCCCCGGGCCGCGGCGGTGGGCCGCGTACCACGCGACGACGCCCGCCTCCAGCGCCGCCAGACGGTCCGGCCCCGGCGTTGCCCACGCGAGCGTTGCGCCGCGCGCAGGGACGAACGTCTCAAACGAGCGCCGGCGCGAGACGGAGATCTCGGTGTGGCAGCGCCGCACCAGGTCGGGGTTCTCGACCCAGACGCGGGCCGCGATGTCCGCCGGCGAGAGGTGGTCGACGGGAAGCTCGAGCCCGGCTGCCTGCGCGGCGGCCAGCAGCGACTCCATCCCGAGCGGCGTGGCCATCTCGTGCAGGTGCCACAGGGCGTCGACCAGCTCGACCGGGAGCCCGCCGACGTTGGTCAGCAAGGCGATCTCGACGCGCTCGATGTCGAGGTGCGCCGGGTCGGTCGGCAGCATGACGCCGCTCGCGGCAAGGAACGCGGCGTGCGGCCGCATGAAGTCGATCAGGACGGCGGGGTCGACTTCCCGCAGCGCGTACGCGCTTGTAAACCGACGAAACGAAAGACTGCTCATAAATCCGGTCTCCGCCTACGAGGAAGCCCCGGATTCCACCCGGGGCGGTTGACCCGAGTGTAGACCAAACAACATGCTGAGAAAAGGTATTTGTCAGGGTCCGACAGGTTTACCTCATGTGGTCCACAAAACGCCTGATTTACAGCACTTTCGCCACTCTTGACCGGGTGGCAACAACCCCGCACGGGGGTGGCGGCGGGACCGCTTCTTCCCGCTTGATGAGCGTCCGCCAGAGCCGTCGCTGGGAGGCCCATTCGGTGTGCCGGGTGATCGGCCTCAGGTGCCGCTCGGTGACCGCGTCCTTGCCCGCTTTGGCCGGCTCGAGGAACAGCAGTTCCTCCTGAATGTCCGGGGCCAGATTCGCCAGGTCCATGATCTGGCTGAGCCGCCCGCGCGTGACGTACCCGAGCCTCGCGATCTGGGCGAAGTCCTTCACCTGCCCGCTCCGCACCAGCCCATCGAACCGGATCGCCAGCGCCATGAGCCTGGCGACGCGGGGGATGCGTGCTGGCCCCGGCGGCGGCAACGCCGGGACCGACCCGACGCGCGCCTGCCGGTTGCCGGTGCGACCGTTGTCGAACTGAACCTTGTACGTGGCGCGGTCGGCGTGGCTCATGGCGCGTTCTCCTCGGCGAGGCGGGACATCTCGGGGTGAAAGACCAGCGTGACCTCGCCGGCCTTGCCGTCGAACTCGACGCTCTTGATGACGGATCGAAGAAGCTCGGTCCGCTCGCGCGTGTTGAGCTGGTCCCACAGCGGCCGGAACTCGGCGAAGGCGGCGTCGACCTCGTCGCGGCGGAGTTCATCGCGGGTCGCCTCCTCGATCTCGCCCTCGATCTCGCGGACCTGCTCGGCGATCTGGCGCTGGCGTTCGGCCAGGTCCGCGAGGCGGTCGGCGTCGCTCGCGGCCCCCGCGCGCCGCTCGTCGCTGGCCAGCCACCGCAGTTCGCGCTCCAGCGTCGTCTTGCGGTCCTTGAGCTGCTCCATGACCTCGCGGGACTCGGCCCGGGCGCGATCCAAGATCATGCTCACCAGTTCGCGGTCGCGGCCGAGCGCCTGGAGACGGTCGACCACGAAGGACTCGATCTGTTCCGCCGGCACAGATTTGGACGGGCACGCGTGGTAGCCGCTGCTCTGGGCGACGTGGCACACGTAGTAGCGGTAGGTCCGCTTGCCCGACTTGGTCGTGAACGTGTGCGCCATCGGCTTGTCGCAGTTGCAGCAGCGAACAAGCCCCTTGAGCAGGCCGCTGTGAACGTTGCGGACATCGCTGCCCTTGTCGCGGCCGTTGGCCTCGAGGATCGCGGCCGCCCGCTTCCACAGCGCCGGATCGATGATGGCCTCCTGCTCGCCGTCGTAAATCTGGTCGTGGTGCTGGACCTTGCCCAGGTACGACACGCTGGTGAGGATGCGGTGCACGTAGGGGTTGGTGAGCGGGAGCCCGCCGACGCACTTGCCGTCCTTCTGCGTCCAGCCCTTGGTCGTCCATCCCCGCCGCACCGCCTCCAGCGTGGTCTGGCGCACCGAGCGGGTGTCGACGTAGATCGCGAAGATCTCGCGCACGCGGAACGCCTCGTCGCGGTTGACGACGAGTTTGCCGGCCACCAGGTCGTAGCCCAGGATCGGCTTGCCGCCGAACCACTTGCCCTTCCTGCGCGTGGCCGCGATCTTGTCGCGGGTGCGCTCGGAGATGATCTCCCGCTCGAACTGCGCGAACGACAGCAGGATGTTCAGCGTGAGCCGCCCCATCGACTGCGTCGTGTTGAACTGCTGCGTGACCGAGACGAACGAGATCTTCTTGCGGTCGAAGACCTCCATCATGCGGGCAAAGTCCATCAGCGAGCGGCTGAGGCGGTCCACCTTGTAGACCACGACGCAGTCGACCTTGCCCGCGTCGATGTCGGCCATCAGACGCTGCACGGCGGGGCGTTCCATGTTGCCGCCCGTGTAGCCGCCGTCGTCGTACTTGTCGGGGAGGCACACCCACCCCTCAGCCTTCTGGCTGGCGATGTACGCCTCGCCGCTTTCGCGCTGGGCGTCGAGCGAGTTGAACTCCTGTTCCAGGCCCTCCTCGCTGCTCTTGCGGGTGTAGATCGCGCAGCGAATGAGCGGGCTCTTGCGGGGCTGCTCGCCGCTCGCGTACCTGCGGGATGACATCGAGAACGTGCTCATGCCTGGGCAACCTCCGCGTGGCGGGCTCCGCCAACGGCCATGCCCAGCGACTCGGCGAAGAACTTCATGCCGTTCCAGTGCGTGCCGGTGATGGCGTTGGCCACCGCCGAGAGCGACCGGTAGACCTTGCCCTCGTACTCGAACCCGCGGGGCAGGACGATCACGGCGATCATGCGGCCCTTGTACTCACGCCACAGCGTCGTGCCGGGCATGGGCTCGATGCTCTTGCGGGGGATGCGGATCGACACGATCGGCGGCGTTGCGTGGCTCGCTGGAGCGATCGCGACAGGCCCCGCGCCGGCAGGGGCCTGGAGCCGCAGGTCGGCATCGTCGGCCAGCGCGAGCGCCCGCTGGCGGGCGCGCTCGGAGAGGTCGCCCTCCGAGTCGGCCTGGAGTCGCCAACAGATCCGTTTGATCAGGTACGGTCGGTTGTTGCAGCGCGTGGCCTCGCCGAAGACCTCCGCGTACTTGGCGCGGAGCTGCGGCGTGGTGAGCGTTCCGAGTCGTTTGAGTTCCGCGTAGATGTTCATCGCCATGACTGGTCTCCGTCGTTCCCGCCCGCAACATGCCGCGCGGCCGTGTCGGTTGGAAGCGGACGATCAGGGCGATCATCTTCCGCACAGTCAAGTCGAGAACTCTCGGGTTGTTGATGCTCCGCCATCGCGATGCTGGCCGCACGCGCGGCGCGCACGCCAGCCCGAACCCGCTCGCGGTGCCAACGGTGCACGGCGGTCGCGAGCGTGGCGATGACGATCTCGCGCCGCTGGGCGGCGGAGTCCACAGGGTCTTGCTGGGACACGAACGGCTCCTTCGCGGGTCAACAGCGACCCGCCATAGAGCACCTAACCCGTCGGATGCCCAGTTCACGAATCACGGAAGCATTTCTGGGGCAATCGGACACAACCCGCTCAGCTTCGGGGTGCCCCACACCAGCCAGCAATGGGAACTTTGTTCGGCGACAGAAGTACAATCCCGCATGCGCGTGCTCTTGGTCATTCACGGATACCCCCCCAGGTACAACGCCGGCTCGGAGGTATACACCCAAGCGCTGGCGCGAGGGCTGGCTGAGCGGCACGAAGTACGGGTCTTCACCCGTCAAGAGGACCCGTTCCTCACGCAGTTTGCCACTGTCGATGAAGCTGACTTGGGTGATCGACGGGTGCAGTTGCGGGTCGTAAACAACGCGGTCTCACGAGATCGCTATCGATACGACGGGATTGACACGGAGTTGCGGCGGCTGCTCGATGAGTTCCCGCCCGACGTCGTGCACGTGAATCACGTGTCCCACCTGTCTACAACCCTCCTCAAGACAATCCGCGAGCGTGGTCTGCCCCTGGTCTACACGCTCCATGACTTCTGGTTGATGTGTCCTCGTGGCCAGTTCATCCAGCGTTTTGCAGAGAGCGGGCAGGAGCCGTTTCCGCTGTGCGATGGGCAACAGGACCGCAAGTGCGCAGAGAAGTGTTACTCCCTCTACTTTTCTGGTGCAGCTGAGCACTACCAAGCCGACGCCGATCGGTGGACCTCCTGGGTCGAACAGCGAATGGCGAACGTCCGCGAGATGGCGAGCCATGTCGATCGGTTCATCTCGCCATCCCGCCACTTGCTGGGTCGCTTTCGCGATGAGTTCGGCCTGTCTTCAAACAAGCTGACGCTTCTCGACTACGGGTTTGACCTCGCGCGCTTTACGGGTCGGAATCGAGTGCGAGAGCGCTCGTTTGTGCTCGGCTACATTGGCACACACATCCCCGCAAAGGGCATTCACCATCTTGTTGATGCGTTCGCACAGCTTCAGGGCGAGCCACTCCTCCGGATCTGGGGGCGGCCACGCGATCCCTACACCACCTCGCTGCGACGGATCGCTGCGAGCCTTCCAAATCGCGCGGGCGAGCGAGTGCAATGGATGGGCGAGTATCAGAACGAACGGATAGTCCCCGACGTTTTTGATCAGGTTGATGCGATCGTGGTGCCGTCGATCTGGGAAGAGAACTCCCCCCTGGTGATCCACGAAGCCCAGCAATCTCGACTTCCCGTGATCACGGCCGATGTCGGCGGCATGGCCGAGTTTGTCCGCCACGAGCACAACGGACTGCTCTTCAAGCACCGTGACCGGCGTTCGCTCGCAGAACAGATGCAGCGACTGGTGGACGATCCGGATCTGGGTGTTCGCCTCGGGCAACAAGGCTACCTCTACTCAGAATCAGGCGACGTGATCTCGGTTCAAGAGCACGTTCTCGCGGTTGAGGCGGTCTATCGCGAGTTGCTCGGTCACCGGCCCGCTTCGACAGTGGAGCCCAAGCCGGGTCCTTGGCGAATCACCTTTGACACGAACCCGGACGACTGCAACCTTCGCTGCATCATGTGTGAGGAGCACTCGCCGCACAGCACTCTGCAGGCTCAGCGCCGCGCGGCGGGCAACCCCCGTCGCCGAATGGACATCGCGATGGTGAGGCGAGTCCTTGAGAATTGCAGGGGCACTCGACTGCGGGAAGTCATTCCGAGCACCATGGGCGAGCCTCTCCTGTATGAGCACTTCGATGAGTTCGTTGACCTGTGCCACGAGTTCGGAGTGCAGATGAACCTGACGACCAATGGCACGTTCCCGAAGCGCGGAGCCCGCGGATGGGCCGAGCGGCTCGTGTCTGTCTGCTCGGATGTCAAGATCTCGATTAACGGCGCGAACGCGGCGACGCAAGAAGCCATCATGCTCGGTACGAAGCTCGATCAGGTGCTGGCCAACGTGCGGGAGTTCGTCGCTGTCCGTGATGCCTACGCAGCCGATGGCGGCAACCGCTGCAGGGTCACGTTCCAGACCACGTTCCTCGACAACAACGTGGCAGAGTTGCCGGACCTCGTAAAGCTTGCCGCGTCGATTGGTGTTGACCGCGTCAAGGGGCATCACCTGTGGGCGCATTTCACACAGATCCGAGGGCTGTCAATGCGGCGCTCGCTGGAGTCAGTAGAGCGATGGCATCGGATCGTGGACGAGACGGAAAGGGCCGTGGTCGATCATCCTCTGCCGAACGGGCAGCGCGTCTTGCTTGAGAACATTCACAAACTCGACCCGGCTCATCGCGACGATATCGCCCCCGGTGGCCCTTGTCCCTTCCTGGGTGAGGAAGCCTGGGTCAGCGCAGAGGGCCGCTTCAATCCCTGCTGTGCTCCCGACGCTCAACGTCGACTTCTCGGCGAGTTTGGCAACCTCACCGAGAAGTCGCTGATGGGCATTTGGAGCGGCCCGGAGTACCGAGCGTTGCGAGACACCTACCGCGATCATGACCTCTGCAAAGGGTGCAACATGCGGCGACCGGCGGTGGCCAAGTGACATGGCAGCGTTCAATTGTCGCAGCGGACGGCACGCATCACATCTGCGATGGATATCCGCTGTACTCAGTTAGGTTCTCTCAGGTGCAGAAGTTTCACGCACCGGGGTTGGCACCGGCACGCGACAGCTCGGGCGCTTTCCACATCACGCCCCAAGGGACCTCCGCGTACTCCACCCGCTTCAGACAAACGTGGGGCTTCTATGAAGAGCGGGCAGCGGTCGAGGATCGATCCGGCTGGCTACACATCCTGCCCGATGGTCGACCGCTGACAATGGACCGTCATTCGTGGTGCGGGAACTTCCAGGAGGGCCGGTGCACGGTCCGTGACCAGGACGGTCGCTGCTACCACGTTCGTATCGACGGCTCGCCGGCCTACGTGGCAACCTACTCGTACGCGGGTGACTTCAGGGATAGGGCCGCAGTGGTCCGATGCCCCCAACGTGGGCTGTGCACACACATCGATCCGGACGGCGACTTCATCCACGACAGTTGGCTGATCGACCTCGATGTGTTCCACAAGGGCCTTGCACGGGCACGCGACCAGCGTGGATGGTTCCACATCACACGGACGGGAACAGAAGCGTACAGGAGTCGGTTCGCAGCGATTGAGCCCTTCTACAACGGAACAGCGCTCGCGGAGACCTTTGACAAACGTCGTGTGCTGGTCGGCCTTGACGGATCAGAAGCTCTGCAGATCGCTGTGACAGAGCGCGCGACCACACAGGAAGCCGCCATAGTCAAGGTGGTGGTGATCGGCAACATTGGGTCTGGAAAGACGGGAGTCGCCAAACACCTGGCGGACCACTTTGGCTGGCCGTTCACGGGCATTGACACTCTCCGCCAGCAGTTCAGCGATGGTACCGCCGCAGGAGAGTTTCGCGCTTGGGAGAGGTTCGCGGCGGACTCGCAGCGGGCAGATCCGCGTGTTCTGGAGTTCTCCGGCTCGGGTCCGATGGTCCACCTTGTCCGGCACGCGCTCACACGAAGCGGTGGCCAGGTCATAGTCCTTTGGATCGACACGCCGATTGATGTGTGCCTGTCGCGTATTGCAGGCCGCGAATGGGAGACTCCCTATCCGGATTTCGGCGTGCCGATCGAATCCGTTGTGCGCGACCTGGGCCAGCGGCTCTTGCGCGACATTGGAGGTCAGACTATGTGGCTGGGTGCTCCCGTATCGCCTCTCGATGGACGGTTGCCCCAGACGGAGCTGGCGGCACAGGCGGTCCGAGCGGTCACCGGACAGTTGGAGTCGTTCAACAGATGATGCACCTGCAGGCAATCGCGACGACACTCGCAGACTGGGCCAGCACCGATGAGCAAGTGCGTGCCTTGGTGTGGTACGGGTCGTTCGCACGCGGTGATGCGAATGCCCATTCGGATCTGGACGCCGCACTCGTAGTACGTGCAGACGCGGATATCGCTGAAATCGTTCTTTCGTGCACGCGCCGATTCGGAAGCCGACTGCGGAACCACACCTGCTCGACCGCGCGAGGGGAGGCGACCCTTTGGATTGACCACGCTCTCACCAAAGTTGATCTCCACATTGTCAGGGACCCTGAAGGGTTGGCGTGGCTCGCAGACTCCCCGGACATCCCGCCGCCGCGACTGACCACCGTGCTCGACAAGGACGAGTGCTGCCACGCTCTCGTCGAACGAGCCTCTAGGCCAGTGTCCAGAAACACCCGGCAGCTCGCCGACGAGGAGATCGACAAGTTCATCGTGGCCTTCGAGGCATGCTCTGCTGCGCACAAACGCAGTGACGGGTATCAGTTCTATTTTCAGTTCAATCTGGCGCTGCATCGCCTTGCGAGGCTTGTGGAACTCGCCCGCGGTAACGCCGTCTACCTCTTCCTGCCGAAGATGCTGCTGCCAGCGCGGATGTCCCTTCCCGAGCAACTGCAATGGCGTGAGCTTCGCGGCACGATGTACCTACCAGAGGCCAACGACGCCAAACGGCGTCTGGCGGCGGCCTTCCTCGAATCTGTGCGGGAGCTGCACCGTCAGGCACCCGGCGCGCGAAGTGCGGTCGCGCTGGCGGACTTTCTCGACGCCATCCTGAGCCGCGACTTGTTCTTCAACGTTCGAGATTTCGCGGACGCGTACAACGGCGCTGTTGCCAAGGGTGTCCTGTTCCGAAGTTCGGCCCTGACACGTTGGAAGGATGAGCCCGCACTTCGCGCGTGGTTGTCCCAGAATCGGGTTCGATGCATCGTGGACTTCCGGCATCCCCATGAGTTCGCCGAGGAGAAGGCCAGGTACCCAGCAGACCTGCTGACAGAAATCGAATACGTGTCGCTACCGCTATCGGGTGCTCCGCGGCAGGACGCGACTCCGAAGCCCAAGGACGCCGGGTCGGTGTACGAGCGCCAGTTCTTCGCCCATCGGCAAAGCGTCATAGACGCCATTCGAGCCATCCTCCGCACACGCGACGGCAGCACGGTGGTGCACTGCCATGTGGGAAAGGACCGCACCGGCTGGTTCTGCGCCTCGCTTGCGATGCTGCTTGGGCTTCCCGAAGAGCACGTCGTGCACGACTACATGCTCAGTGGACAAGGGGTGTCGTCCGCGGCCATCGAGACATTTCTGGCTGCTGTTCGACAGGCCGGCGGAGCGTCATGCGTGTTCGAGCAGGCGGGACTCAGTCAGCAGGAACGAGAACAGCTCGCTTCGCGGCTGCTCACTCGAAGAGGTTCACTGTGATTGAACTGCGGAACCAGATCTTGTTCGACGATGTCATCGCTGGCATGCTGTCCGCCCAGTGCTTCCATGAGAAATCGCTTCCTCGAACAGTTGCGGTTCCGGCGTCGTCCGAAGCACGCTACCGGGAGCTTGTTGACCGGGGCTACTTGTTCCTCCGTTTCCTGCCGCAGTGTGATTGGTACCGCGCGCAGCTCGCCTCGCCGGACGATCTGGGACGACTTCGACTAATCGCGGAGGAGTCCTGGTTCAGTGACCCGTCAGCCGCGGATCGATCGCTTGCGACGTGGGCTGCGCTCGACACGCTCCCGGATTCGCACCGTCATCGCGTGCGCCAGCTCGTGAGTGATGGTCTCGAGGTCGACGGCATGCAGCGCCGCATCACCCTTTTCGGTCGATCACCCGGGGGCCCTTTCACCATCCTCGACGGCAACCATCGCATGCTGGCGCTCGCCCACAACGTGCTTGTCCAAGGCATGCCGATGGGGCCACTCGAAGTTCATTTGGGGCTTTCCTTCGGACCATGCCGCTGGCACGGGGACACGGTGATGTGGGAGGAACGGCCGCCCCACGATGGCCGGGCACGGTTCGTGTTGAGGACGTGGTAGCGTGTTCAGTGTCGTGTTCATCGTGCGCAATGAAGAGCGATCGCTACCGATCGCGATTCGAAGCCTCGGCAACGTGCCCGAGGTCGTGGTGTGCGATACGGGAAGTGATGACGGCACGGTCCGCGAGGCCAAGGCACTGGGTGCCACCGTGTGCGAGTACGAGTGGCGCGACGATTTCTCGGCGGCGCGAGCGTTCGCCGCAAGCCAAGCTAGTTTTGACTGGATCGTCCGGTTCGATGCCGATGAACGGCTCGATGTGATTAGCCCGTCGGGTGACCCGACCTGGCTGTCGAAAGCGATTTCGTACGCCAACGACGAGGGTGCCGCAATGGCTTGCATCCGACGCGAGCATGCACCCGGGTTCGTGCACTGGTTCCCGCGTTGCTACAGCCGGTCACTATGGTCGTGGCGTTTCCCCGTGCACGAACTCCTGGTGTCGCAGACAGGCCGCCGGCTGCCCGTTGTCGCCGCCGACGGCGCAGTCGTGCGGCATCGGCCCGACTCACGGCGAAGGCCGTACCGCCAGATCTTGGAGCGAGCATTGCTGTCAGCTCCGTCGGACCCGCACTTGTTGTACTACTTGGGACAAGCGTGCGTCGACGAGGGTCTCTGGGCGCAAGCTCTCCGCAACCTTGACGCGTACCTTGCAAGCGAGGGTGGGTACAGATGGCACCGCAGCGAAGGGCACATGTTGCGAGCCAGAGTGCTTGCCGCCCTCGGTCACGTAGACGCTGCACTCGAATCCTACGAGTCAGCGCACGCGGCTTGCGACCCCCGGGCTGAGCCGTTGCATGAGGCAGCCATCCTCGCGGCACGCTCGGGTCGCCACGAACGCGCATTTCGGTACATCGACATCGGCAGGGTTCTCGCGGTGCCGCAGGAACTCCAGTTGTTCGGGAAACCAGATGTGCCGTATGTCATTGACATACGGGCATATCGGGAGCCCGCGTGGCATACGACTTGCCACATCGTCGAGCACCAACGCGCTCACAGACAATACGACTAGGCTATCGGTGCGCCGTTGGCGTTCGGAGAGTCCGACTGTATGTGCACAAGGATCCTGAAGTGATGCGGGTCAGCAGATGCCTGTAAAGTGCCGCATCTCGTCCGACTCCTTGATCTGCTGCGGGAGTAGAGCGTGAAGCCGTGAGTTGACTTCAGCCAAGCGGTCGAACTCTTCGACGGCAATGTGCTTCTTTCCAGCATCGATGAGATTCTTCGCCTGAAGTTGATCGTTGAGCATCTCTCGCTTTTCCAACAGATGCTGGAACCACCCTATGAGGAAGTCAGGAGTGCGACGCAAAATCTGGAAGGAGACTCGATCGAGGTGGTCTATGGCCGCCTCGATCTTGCCTGCGTTGTTCGAGTTAAGGAATGTGTGCTCGCGAGCAGCCACCTCTTGCAGCTGGCGCCGCTCCTGATCGTTCCCGCTTTCGGCAACGAGCGCCGCGACGCGGTCCTTGGTCTCTCGATACTCGCCGCGCAAGCGCTCGACCCTCTTGCCCGCGATTAGTCCATTCATCTCTTGAGCAATCTTCCGCTTGCGATCTTCGAGCTTGTAACGGGAGTCGGTTACGTCATCTGCCGCCAGCAGCCCGGACTCCACATGCAGTTCCTTAAGCGGTGCCAAGAGCCTATCGAGGTGGTCAACGACCTCGAATCTCTCGCTAGCAAGCGCTTCAGCCTTCTCTTCCTCCAGGCGGGTGCCGAGCATCCTCACTTCATCGGCCAGCGTGGCTGCGGGTACATCCCGTCGTGTCGGCGTGAACACCTGCGAGAATTCCGGGCCGGAAGGGTTTACAAAGGCCTGAACAGTGAGATCTCGGGACTCGGAGACCTCGAACGTCAGATCGATCTCAGTACCGCGCATCACGTCTCGCTTCAGGCCCTTTCCTGAAATGACCAAGTATCCGATGCGCTTGTTCGCGGTAAAGTGATTGTCGGACGGTCCCTCCACGACGATGATCTGAATGTGGTCGTCTGAGCCGTGCACGATCGTCTTACTCACCTCGACCGTCTTCTTGGCACGTGCAGGCAGCACGGTGTTCTTCGCGAAGATCGCCTCCAGCTTCGTGTCACCGGCCATGTCATCTTTCACAAGCGCGAGATCCTCGGGAAGTAGCTGTCCGGCGACGCTGTACTTTCCCTGAGCGATCTGAATCGTGTCGACGTCTGCCGGCACAACGTTGTTTTGCCGATCCAGGATCTTCAGCGAGAACACGTTGTAAGCGTCAGCCTGAAGAGGGAGGTCTTCCACGATTCGAACCGCCAGGTCCTTCAGCCCACTGTCGTAGCCGCCGTCGCCACGGACAATCCTGTAGAAGAGCCCCTCCGTGCTCCCCTCGATCTTCGCTGAGAACATCTCCTCGGCCTCTTGCGATGCCCGGTTGTAAGCCACTTTAATCCGAATCGCACCAGGTGCAATCGGCTTAGACCCCTGCTGAAGATTCACCTCTCGCGTGGCTGCGAAGTACGCAGCGCCCACCGCGATGGCGTTTGTCGGGTCAATGCCGGTGTTCACCGGGATGCCGAGAAGCTCCTCGATTCTCTGTCGCACGTACGGAGAATATGTGGAGCCGCCGACCATGAGGACAAACTTCAAATCCTGCGGCCGCAGCGAGTTCCGGGTGAGGATCTTCCTCAGCATTTCTGCTGTCCGGTCGACGGAATCCTTAATGATGGACTCAAACTCAGAGCGAGAGATGGGAAGGATAGCTTCGACGGTCGTGCCAGAGTCGTCCTCCACTGTGACCTCAATCTCGGCGCAGGACCTGGCTGACAGTTCGATCTTCGCTTGCTCGGCAAGGTGGAGAAGCCGATACCACAGCCGGTTGTACCTCCCCGACTCACTCCGCATTTGCGACAGCAAGTCCTTGAACTGACCCCGCTTCTCGAGCGCAGGTACAACAATCTGTTCAACGATCAACGCATCAAAATCCGCGCCGCCAAGATAGTTGTCACCCTCATGGTCGACCACTTTCAGTTCGCCTTGAACGATCTTGACAAGCGCCACGTCGAATGTGCCCCCTCCGAGGTCATACACAATCCACTGGCTGTTCTTGAGATCGATCCCCTTTTCCTTGTTCGCATAGGCCAGGCTGGCGGCGATAGGCTCCTGGAGAAGCACGACTTGCTTGAACCCTGCCGAGTAGCCCGCCTCCTTCGTGGCGTTCGACTGAAGCATGTCGAACGACGCGGGGATGGTGAGCACTACGGCATCCGGGACCTCGCCCGTGTGAACGAAAGTCTTGAGTTCTTTGAGCACGAACGCCGAGAGCTCGATCGGCGTCTTGGATTGACCTGTGGACTTGATCTTGAAGGTCTCGGTCGTCCCCATCTTCCGCTTGAACTGGCTCACCACACTTTTCGGGTCCTTCTCGGCAAAGGTCCGTGCCTGCTCTCCCACCAAAATGCGATCATTTCGGAAACCGACGATTGACGGAAGTGTCTCTTTGAATCCGTTTGGATTCTTGAAGATTTCAACCTCACCCTTGTTGAACCGCGCCATAAGCGAGTTGGTCGTCCCCAGGTCGATTCCGAAGTTGATCATGGACCCCATTGATTAGCACTCCTTCCGCGATTCGACCACGACGATGCCCTTCTGGACGACTTTGGAAAACTCTCCGGCACCGTCCCGTAGTACGGCGCGGATGATGGGCTTGATGACTTCAACGACTACCAGATCGCTCGTGCCAGCGCCGGAGATTGACGCTTCAAGGTCCGTACGGGTTTCCTTGAATGACTGGCCCATGGGGTCCTCGTAGACCAACCGTATGGCGGTGACCCCACCACTGATGTCGGCCGCCGTCAGGCCCTCTTCCGCGAAAGCAGCCCGAATCTTATCCACGTTCCGCGTGATGTTTGCAGCATCACCTGACTTCACGAGTTTCCGCTCCATGTCGTAAAGCTGGTTGAGCGCAGTGAGGATGCATTTGGGTACTTGGATTCGCATGTCCATAGAGGGATGTTCCGGGTCGTTAGTCCGAGCGCTGCGTCATTAGGGAAGTCAGAAACGGCAAGAGGACCGCATTATCGGTGTCACGCATGGGCAGGGTACACGCCACGCCCTCTTGTGACCGGCTTCGCACGACGATGTCTCCGTTCCGAGTCTCCGCAACAACGTCAGCCCACCGGAGATGGCGATCCTTTTTGAATATGAACCCTTGGGTTTGGAATGCCACACCATTCCGGTCCAAAGTGCAGGCACCGATCGCGACAGGTGGCCCCGAAAGAATGCGTGCGCGGAGACGAGCAATCAGGTCTTCGGCAAGATAGCTCAATGTGGCCCTGATCATCGACGAAAAGTGCTCGCTTTGCTCCGTAGCACTAGCGCCTTGTGATCGCCATGTCACCGTGATGGACTTCCCAGCGCCGTCCCTCGCCGAGAGGAGGAAATCATACACATCCGCACCTGCGCCTCTCGTAATGGTTGCTCCCCAGCGAACTGCGGCAACACTTTCGGCCGGGAGGAACGTAGCGCCGTCACGTATGCCCTCCTTCGTGATGGCTACTGGTCTATTCGCACCGAACTGCAGGCGCGACTCGTGTTGCCGCTCCTCAGCGATCAACCGCTCAATGGTCTTGTAGTCTTCCTTGAGGCGGGCGGTTAGCTCGACGCTTCGAAATGTGAATCGGTTGCAGAGTGCGAGCACGCTCTTCGAGAGCTCCGAGTCGCCGTGGTCATTGAAGCAGGCGATCGCAAGAGACCGAATCGAAGACACCAGATCGCGCTGAGCCGACGCGAACGGAGTTGGTAGAAGGTTGAACAGTTCGGGGATGCTGTGTTGCTTGAACAACGCCAGTACCTCCGGAAGTTCGACGCGTGTCGTAGCTCCCTCATCTGCTTTTTGTCGCATCAGGTCGACCAGCGTCCCGACACGCTTGAAGGCACCCTCGAAACAAGCATCCTCATCTTCTGGCCGAACCCATCGTCTGCCGTCAAAGAGAGCCTCGACGACCGGCAGCAGCTTTCGCTCGATGGCTCGCGTGAGTAACAGGTTGTACTGCCTGGAGAATGGTTCGCTGAGGAAGCCGAGGAAACCCTCGTCTTCTTCAGTGCGTTCGAGTGTGCGGTCGGGGAAATAGGCGTCCGAGTAGAGGAAATGATCGATGTCGCCGCGAGTCAAGAAACGGAGCAGTGGGGCATTCGCGAACACTTCGCAGTGGTACTCCCGAAGTGTCACGTCGTGAATCGCATCTTCGGCTTCGAGAGCACGCGATCGGTCGATGTGACAATTGTCAAGCCAGCTTACAACGCCATCGTTGAGCTCAATCTCCTGAAGCAGTCGTTTCTTGGCTCGCTGGACTGCCTTGATGTCCATGTCGCCATTAGCATCGGGGGGGCTCAGTTGGAGTAGCTCGAACGGGTTGACGTAGAAGCGAAACAGCTCGCCAGGCTGAAGAAGGCTCGTGGCGAGCGGGCGTGCTGCCGTGGCGAGTGGCACTAGTTTTCGCTTGGTGGCTTCGAGGCGTTCAGGAGCACGCTTATGGCTCGGATCGATCGACAGGACCCGCCGATAGGCATCGGCGGCATCGGCATCCTGCGAAACCTCGGGGTCATTAAATACGAGGCCCATGTTGAAGAGGGCCGATGGGTTTGTGTCGATCGCTGCAGCAAACCGGTAGAACACTAATGCACGCGCCATGTTCCTGTGGTTGTGGTGCGCGATGCCAAGCTGATTCAGGTCGTTCGAGTCTGCTTCCTCCAGCGCAACCAAGTGCGTAAGCGCGCGAATCTCTCCTTCAAGGTCCTCCTGCTTACGGCAGAGCGCGGCCATGTACCGCCAAAGGAAAGGGGCCTCGGGGTTGAAACGTTTGGCCTGCCGAAGAGCCTCCGCGGCTTCCGGCAGTCGATCAACGGCCGTCAGTTCGCTACCCAGCTGTCGCCACGTCCAGTCCGATTGCGGGTGATGGAGCAGCGCCTGCTGAGCTAGGTCGGCTGCCTGTGCATGCGCTCCGGTCCAGCTGGCCGCGAGAATGGCCTTTTGCCACAACGACTGATCAGCTGGTGCTGCCCGTGCGGCAGCCATCAACAGTGGAAGCGCCTCCGCATACCGACGCGCGGCATACAGGCTCTGACCGGATTCGGGCGGCTTGCCTGCGGACATCAGGTGTAGGGTATGGGAGATCCGGCTCAACGCGGCGTTGGCTTGCGCCCCCGCCCGTTAACCCGCCCCGCACCGTCCACCAGAGAACGCGAGAGCGAGAGAGGTGTTTGACGCACCGATCCCGAGACGCATGGTGTCCGGACTTCGACCCTCTGAAACGGCCTCGAACCGAGAGCGCAGCCGCCCGGGGGTCAAATCGCCAAACTGCCCGGATTCTGCGGGGTTGCTGGCCACCTCGCCGCGACGGGCAAAATGGGCGGCCTGTAAACCAAACGACCCCGCCGTGAGGCGGGGTCGGAAGGAAACTCCCCGATCGGAACGAGTTCAAAGGCCAGAATCCTACGCGCCACGCGGGTTTCTGACTGCCGTTCTCTGGTTAACAGCCTCCCTGTTCGGAGATTGAACGGTGGCTGCCAGTCTCCCGCGTGATCCGGTGATCTGGATCGCGGTCGAGCCGGATCAGCTCTGGCGGGAGCCGAGGCGACACGCTTCGGCATGAGAAACCACCACCTACCCATCGTTTCGAACAACCCGCACTCCGCCATTTCCGGTTCCGCCCGAAGCACCAACAGAGATGGTCGCCGCCGGCGGAGCCCCGATCAAGAAGCCGCGAAGCAGCCATTCGACGCTCGGCAATGGGCTGCCGTGCGCCCGTTTGCCGAGTCGCTTGCATCAATCAAAGCGCGCCAGCTTGTCGGAAAGGCCGGCCTGAAGGTAACGGATCAGGACGACATCAAACAGCAACTACTGCTGTACGTGATCGAGCGACTTCACGCGCATGACCGGAGCCGTGGGATACCGGAGGCGTTCATTTCCATGCTGATTACGACTGCTGTCGCTTTGCTGCTCCGCGAACGCCGCTCGATAAAGAGAGGGGGGCGAAAGCTGACGTTCTCACTCGACGCGAGCACCAATGACGATCAGCCCCTCAACGATCACCTCACGCCTGCTACCAGTTGGCGGAGGCTGGGCGTCGTTCGCCCCGAAGAGCGTCAGGTGATTGACGTGCGTGTGGATATCGCGGACGCGATACAAGCCGTGCCTGAACACCTCCTTCCGCTGGTTGACGAGCTTGCCAAAGGGGAGACGGTTGCTGCAGTGGCACGCAAGACCGGGCGTTCCCGTCGCCGCGTTTTCCGGGATCTGGACGCGTTGCGGGCGCACTTGGAGCCATTTGGCCTGCACGAGCCATGAAGGGTGCGTTTCTTCGCTCGCGTGCAAGCCTCGGACCTGCGATGACTCGGGGCGGAGAATGCAGCGTCGCTTCTCCAACGAGCACAAAAGCAGCCCCGCCTGCAAACTGACGGTCTCATTTAGACAGATGAACCAATCCACGTCGGTTGCCCGGTTCGAGAACAACCCGCCAGGGCTACCCCATCATTTGTCACACCCCACCTCGCAGCACGGTGGCAACAAGCTTCTTCACGACTGCCATGTCGAGGCCGGTCCCTGCGGAATCCTGTGTGGTGATCAGGACAGGTCTTCCAGGTTTGGAGTCAGCTATGGGCAACACGCCGTGGCCTCGATACCAAGCGAGCTTCCTCTCCCAGCTGGCGCGGTAGTCTGGGCGGTCGAGCATGCCGAGATGCTCCCAATAGACGGTGAGCCCGGAAATGTCGTCCTCAATCGTGAAGTCGGGGTACCGAGTAGAGCTGCCCAGAGTGAGTGGCTTCTCGTACTCAAAGGCGACGTTCTCCGAGTGCAGCGCCTCGGCGATGAGAAGCTCAGACTTGGACCGCACGGCGATTCCCTTGCTCGTACGGTGGATCAGACCTTCCTGCAAGAACAAATTCCCTTTGGGCTGAGGAACCATGATCATGTGGCAATCGGAAAGCAGGTTCGTCCGACGTCGGGCGGTCTCGCTCATGTGTGGTGCCGCGAAGTCCTTGAGGAGCGTCCTGGGCCCCTGGTGCATCACCACTACCCGCCGTTGATGGCGAGTTAGAGCTGTGTAGATCAGTTCGCGAGAGAGAATCGGATGTCCTTCGGGCAACACCAGAATCACCAGCTCAAACTGGCTGCCCTGAGCCTTGTGCACCGTCAACGCATAGGCCAACTCGAGAGCCGCACTTCCCTCTTCGCGGAAGTCGCTGCCGTAGAAGTCATACGTGAATCCCACCTGCGAAGAGAACTCCACCTTCAGGATCTTCGGGCTACCCCTAGTCTTCCACAGTCCAACTGCGATCCCGATTTCCCCGTTGGCGAGGTATCCGAGCGAGCCGTCCCTCGGCCAGACTTTGTTGCCATCACGGCGGTGATTGCCGAGATTGATGACTTTATCGCCGTAGACGATGCGCTCCGCACCCATCGGCTTGGGTATCGAGCGATTCCATTGCCGCGACGCGAGATCAAGAAAGGTGGCGCGGAAGCGTTCGTGGATCTGGCGGTTTACGTCACCGACGCCGATGGTGCCTCCACGCAAAGGGCTCAGGATTTGCCATGACTCGATGGCACGCACAGCACCGAGACTGTCGCCCCGAGAAGCATTGAAATAGTCGTACTGCCCCGTGTCGGTTGCCCCGAGTGCTCGGTTGAAGCCGCGCTGGTCAGAGGCATCTTGAAGCTTCAACTCGGCAACGAGCACGTCCAGCAGCTTTGCCTGGAAGTCATCAGCCTTTTGCCACTGGACAAATGCGATCGTCGCATGCTCACTTTCCCCTGCGCCGAACACGTCATCTTCTCCAGCGCCGGGAGCAGTCGCGCTGAACCACCTTGCCAGACGCAGATCAGGCCTTTCAGTGCCGATCTGCCGTCGCTCAATCGTGAGTTCAGCATAGCCATGTGCAACTCTCGGGAAGCGCGAGTCGCAGTCGTGAGGACGGAGCTTCGCGATGATGTCGACAAACGGACGACCGGCACCGATCGGCGGCAACTGAGCCGGATCTCCGACGAGGATGAGACGCTTGACGCCCTGCAGAGCATCGAGGAGTGCACCGAACATGTCCTCGGTGAGCATGGACGCTTCATCGACGATTACTGTTCCATAGCAGCTGACCTTGGGCTTGTCGCTCAAGTGGTAGCGACCGGCCCGGCCGTCGTAGCGTCCATTCTGGTTGAGAAACTGGGCGATCGTCTGCGCGCTCGTGCCTGCGCCGCCCGCGAGTTGCTGCATACGCACGCGGGCCTTCCCCGTCGGAGCGAGCAAGAGCAGGCCCTGCTGCTGGATCTCCTGCTGCGCGCACAAGATACCCAGAACGGATGTCTTACCAGCCCCTGCTGGACCAGCGAGCACACTGAATCGCGACTCAGCGAGTTCCGCTAAGGCTTGCGCCTTCTCCTCTCGAGCCTTTCGCTCTTCCTGATCGTCCCTCGCTGGCCCAAATTTCTCGGCCAAGAGTTTCGGCCAGTCTTGCGCAAGCGTGTGCCGTTGGCCACCTACGCGACCGAGCACATGCCTTGCGGCCAGTTCGCGGAAGACGCGGTATCTATCCAGTTGTAGAGCGAGTTGATCTCCTCCGGTAATCGCCAACACCTCCGGTGCCATAGCACCGACATTGGCGGCAAGGATGTCGCCCGTCACGGGACACTTGGGGTCCACGGGCTTCGTCCGCACCGCCTCTACCAGCGAGTCCGTGAAGTGCAGCGTGTGTCCAGACTGGGCCGCCTCCTCGAGCGCTTCGATTGTGAATGCTCGCACCCGGCGCGCATCCACAGGCGACTCACAATGCGACGGGACGTCAAGAGGGTGCTTCAGCCGAACAGCGTCGTTTGGAAACACACCGCGATCAACCGTCAGTAGCTGAACCCCCTCCGGATCGTGCCTGCTGCACTCATAGATTCGGTAAGGATTCGCCAACAGTTCAGCATCGCTGGCTGCCCATCCCCGCTTTTGACGAGACCCAGCCTCGTAGAGGTGCTGGGCTTGCTCCACCGTGAGTTCGAAGCGGCTCAACAGGCGCAAGTAGTTGCGGCGCTCAGCTGGCAGCGATTTCCAGGTCGCGGACAATTCCTTCACGTCGCGCTGAAGCTCTGGAGCAAGCACCTTGCCGGGCTGCGCAAACGCGGCGTCTACTTCGGGCCACGGATCCGCGTTCTCGCCCGCTCGCTGTTGCAGAGCGTGCCCCACGAAAAGACCTCTTGTCAGCCCGAAGGCGCGAAGCACAGCGCCTAACCCGGGACATGGGCCGCGAACCTTCCAGAGACGTACCAACTCATCGTGCAGCCACTGACGTTGCCATTCGGTGGCGATGCCAAGCTCTTGCTCCGTTCGAGCGAGCGCTGCTTCTACTGACAGCAGCGCGGCAATCGCGCCGTCGTTCGGCACCAACTCACTTGCGTACGAAAACTCCTTCCAGTGTTCAGACGGGGCATGGGCTACATACGGTGACAGGTCGAGTGATGGGTCCGCCTCTGCACGCTGAAGCAGTTCGAGGTAGGGCATCAGGAACCCGTCTCTTCCGGTAGGCCGAATTGAGTGCTGAACGGGCCGCTCCCACACCATGCCGTGCATGCCTTCGGCTGAGCGGTCATACTCGGTAAGCCCGCCGATCACTTTCACCCGGCCTACTCCAATTAAGATTCGATCCGTGCCTTCGACGAAGGGCACGTGCTTGGCGTAGAACAGACAGAGAGAGTCATCGGGGCGTAGGTGAGCCGCGAAGCCATCGAGCAGCGCTGTCTGGTTGGTCGCCTCGGTCACCCAGTCGGACTCGTACCCGTTGTCCATCACAGGCTCTCGCGCGTCGTCGACAGCCAGTTCATGGAGCGTGCCGAGCGACTCCAGATTCTCGCGGCGCATCCACCAGAACGGCACAACCGACGCTGAAAACGCCGGGTAGCGTTGGAGCGTCGGCTTGAAGTGCCCGAAGTACTTCGGGCTCTTGCTTGCCAACGCGTGCCGCTTCTCAGTCTGAAGCTCAAACGGGGCCATGAACATGCCGCGTTCGTCTACACAGCACGGCCACTGCTCTCGCGACAACTCGTTAAGACTCTTGCCCGCAACGCGAACTTCGACATCGTCTCTCTTCGTTGCTGCGACTCGCTTGAGTTTGGCGCACGCACCGTTGAGATGCGGCGCGCTACAAACCACTCCCGCCCAACCCGCATCGTGCCAGGGAACGCGAATCGAAATGTGCCGCAAGGGATACTTGTTCATCCGCGATGTTCCCAATGTCGCCGTCCGGTACGAGTACCTGACTGGCGGACCTTGAATCAGGTCTTTACCGCCTTCCGATACACCTCGTCCAGCGTCTGGCCCTTGCCGTTCTTCCACTCGATCCATCCGTTTGCTGCGCCCCCGCTCACGATCGCCGCGGCGGCGCTCGGCGTGGCGAACACCCAGTCACGTTCGAACTTGTACCCACCCTTGGCCGTGCTCAGCACACCGGAGCCAACGAGCTCCTCTCGCCGCGGCTCAACAGTGTCGTGCGACGACAGTGCTGTATCGCGTCTCGCCAAAGAGCCCTTCAGCACCACGAAGCCTTCTTCGTTGTATACGCCGCGAGCGTCCGCGCCGCCCCGTTTGCAGTAGAACACGTCCCGTTCTTCCGTCGCCTTGCTCACGGCGGGCTCGAAGATCGGGAAGCCCAGTGTGCTCAGCAGCACCTCCGCCGTCTCAAACACCTCCGCGACATCGGACCGCATCCACTCGGGCACATTGGGCTCGCTGCCCCCGTTCCCATTCTCCAGGTCGTACCGCCCGGATCGCTTGGCCCGATCGATCGAGATCCACTCCAGCAGCTTCCCGTGCGCCTTGGTGAAGCTGCCAGTCCGGGAAACGAGTGCGACGCCGATGTTCCAGAAGTCCTTGGTTGTGTTGTGATGCTTGAAGCGCACGCCGCAATCCTCTGCCTCGCCGACATAGGCCATCGGCAGTCCTCCAGCATCCGACTCGCCGAACAAGAAGTACAGGCCGACGCCGCTCAGTTCAGGGCGTGCCAGCGCTTCATCGAGCTTCGCCCGCGGAACCACAACCGCTTGAACGATGCGGGTGGTGATCTCCGCGATGCGAACGCCGCGCGGCTCACCGTTGGGGCAGTAGATCTGAATGGTCTTGCCGATCGGCTTCATTGGTCACTTCCAGTCGCCAAGAGTGGGCGCGTCACTTCGTGATCTCTTCCGCAAACGACTCGTAGCTGTTGGCCACGGTGAACCGTGCTCCCGGCTCGATGGCTTTGAAGTGCTCGCGGCCGCAGTTGATCTTCGCCTGCTCCTTGGCCCGTAAGTCGGCGGCGAAGAGGCTGCCCTTGGTCTCGACTACGAGGTACAGGCGCTCGCGTCCATCCACCTCAACAACCACAGCCCAGTCGGGGTTGTATGTACCCAGCGGGGTTTCGATCTTGAACCACGAAGGCAGCTTGGCGTACAGCTTTACCTCTTCGGCCTTCTCGAATCGCTTGGCGAACTCCTCCTCGACGCCCTGGTCATAGACCACGTGCTCGTACACCGACTTCTTGCTTGCGAGCATGTTCTGGCCGAGGTAGCCGGTGAGCTCCTCACTCTCGAAGAGCTCCTGGGCGTAGAACTGCTCATCCCCGATCTTCTGGTACTTGATGCCATCAACGATGAAGAGACGCATCTCGTCCCTCACGATCGCAACTACCTGCTCCACGAACTTCTGCGGGTTGTTCTTGAAGTCGGGCAACCTCTCGCTTTGGCGGAGAATCTCGACGATGGAGCGTCGGGTGAGGTGGGTCTCATTCTGAAGGTGCGACACGAGGTCCGGGATCGCGAAGTCCCGTGCGTCGTAGACGTGCGTGCTCTCCGCACCTTCCTCGGTCTGAACGCCGCCGCGATCGAGGGCCAGCTTGCCCGTCCGGAAGACAAAGCGCGCCTTGCCGACGACCAGACGGTTCTTGATTTCCTTCGCGCACTTGCGAATCAGGGCGTCGGCATCGAACTGCACGCGGAAAGTCGTGCGGTACTTGATGCGGTCCCAGAGCAGCTTGAATCGCTCGTCCAGATACACGGCCTTGTTGAGCTTGACCCGCTCGGCCTTGTCGGCGTCACGGAGATTCAGCTTGCCCGCGACCTTTCGGAGCAACGACACGATCTGCTCCGCCTGCGGGGCGAACGCGGTCGGTATGTCCACTTCTCCCTTGGCAAGGTCGCGGCGGAGCGAGTCCTGGATGCGGCCCCGGTTGTCGATGTACCCCTTCTGTGTGAAGTGCTCGACCAGCACCTCCGACTTCTCCGTTCCAAGGTGCTCGATCTTTTCGCCGGTAATGTCCAGCACGACGCCAGCGAACAGGTTCCTCTCCACGACCCCGAAGCGGATGCCCTCATCCTCCTCGATTTCCTTCTGGAGCGTCTTGGCAAACTCCTCATACGCCTCGTTGGCCATGACCGTGAGCGTGTTCACGTCGAAGCCGTACACCCGGTCGCCGTCCTGATTCACGGCGATACGGAGGCCTCGCCCGATCTCTTGTCGCTTCTTGATGGTCGAAGCAGTCTCGTTGAGCGTGCAAATCTGGAAGACATTCGGATTGTCCCATCCCTCGCGCAGAGCGGAGTGCGAGAAGATGAACTTGAGCTTGGAGTCGAAGCTGAGGAGCTTCTCCTTGTCCTTCATGATGAGCTGGTACGCGCTCTCATCCGCGACGGTCTTGCCCTCGCCACGGGATTCCTTGAACTGCTCTTCGCCGCCCGAGTCCTTCTTGGCCTTGTCGATGGCGAAGTAGCCGTTGTGGACTTCCGCGGCGGTGGACTCCAGGTCGGCACCCTCGAACAGAATCCGGTACTTCGGCAGCCGTGCCGCTCGCGTGTATTCCTCCTCGAAGATGGTCGCGTAGGTCCCCTTCACGCGATTGCCGTTGGTGTCGTAGGACCGGTAGTTGGACACCTTGTCGATGAAGAACAGGCTGAGCACCTTGATGCCCCGCGGCCGGAGCTGCATCTCTTTGTCCAAGTGCTTCTCGATCGTCTTGCGAATCTGGAGGCGCTTGTAGTCCGACTCGTCGGCTCCGCCAACCGCCTGGTTCAGCCGGACCACGTCGTCCTTGCTCGTGAAGCTGATGTACTCGTTGCCCTTCTCGCAGTAGATGTCGTCAACGATGTAGCCTTCGTAGACGTTGCGGCCTCCGGACACCTCCAGAAGGTCGTCGCCCTTCTTGACTGTCTTCTTCTGCCGCGACACCACGCCGGCCCGATCCGAAGCATCGATCTCGACCTGGGCCGTGATCGGGCTCCTCCGGTTGTCCACCTTCAGAAGCCCGATGTACGCCTTGTTGTGGCTGTCTTTGATGGTGATGCCGGCCACCTCGATCTGCTTCACCAGCTTCTGCTCGAAGGCATCGACCGAGTCGAGCTTGTAGAGCATGTGGTGCTTGTCCACGTGGGTCGCGGAATAGCGCAAGGTGCAGAGCGGGTTGAGCGACTGGATCGCCTTCTGGCTCTTGGGCGTCGTGTCAACGCTCTGCGGCTCGTCGATGATGACGATCGGATTGGTCGCCTGGATGAACTCGATGGGCCGACTGCCCGTCATCCGGTCGTGCGGCCGGTGGATGATGTTCGCCTTGTCCTCTTTGTCCGGATCATCGAAGCTCTTGCGGAAGGCGTCGATGTTGATCACCATGATCTGGATGTAGTCGCTGGTAGCGAAGCCTCGGACCTGCGACAAATCCGTCGAATCGTAAACAAAGTAGTCGAACCGGACGTTGTCGTAGAGCCCCTTGAAGTGCTCTCGGGTCATCTGGAGGGACTTGAACGCGCCCTCCTTGATGGCGATGGATGGCACAACGATGATGAACTTGGAGAAGCCGTACTTCTGATACAGCTCGAAGATCGTGCGCAGGTAGACATACGTCTTGCCCGTGCCGGTCTCCATCTCCACCGTGAAGTCGAGCCGGGGGCGGCCGGGAGGCCCCAGCGTTTCGGACGGCGGAAGTCCATTGCGGAGCTGAATCTTGCGGACGTTGGCCAGGATGTCTTCATCCAACAGCTTCAGTCGGTTGCCCACACCGGGATCGACGTGGCCGTGACCAGCCGCCTCAAAAAGTGCGGCCATCTCCGCCGTCTCGGCCTTGAGCGGAGCCACGGTGAAGTTGGTCTGGCAGACCTCCTGCCCCTGGAACACGTCCACGATGGCGCTTGTAGCGTGCTGTTGATATCCGAGCTCTGAGTTGAACTTGATCTTCATGGTCGGGTTCCTCAGATGCTGCGGATGTGTTCATCGCTCAGGCCGACCTGCTTCAGGATCTGGACGGCGTTGGTTTTCACCACGTCGTCCTTGAACCCGGAATCGCGGAAGACGACACGCATGATCTCGGGCTTGAGCTCGTCTTTCAGCTTGGCAATGCCCTCCACCACGTCGAGCGTGATCTTCTTGTCCAGGCAGACCATCAACGCGCCAGCCCCGACGCTGAAGACCGTTTTGCCAGCGATCTTCCGCTCCTCTATGGGTACGCAGAGGTCGAGCCCAAACTTCAGGAGGAGCTCGTAGAGCACGTCCTGCTCGGAGCGGTCTGGCTTGACGTTCTCCACGGCGTCGTAGACCGCCTGTTCGAGCGTGTCGAAATCAGCATCCCAAGGCTTGACGTTGCTGCTGTCCAACTTGAATGCCCTGAATCCCAAGTCTCCCGCAAACATTGGGCTCTCCTTCCGAATCGATGCGGCAGCACGTCGCAAACGTTCCTTGGTGAGCTCAGCGACGGTCCGCGGCTTGCCCAGTGAATCGCAGAAGTCGGCGGCCACCTTCTGGGATTTGTCAGTCGGGTCCAGAGGCTCGGGGAGTTGGACAAGGATGTACCTTCGCGTGCCACCGTCAATGGCGTTCTCAGCGAGAACCGCGTGCCCCGTCGTGCCGGAGCCCGCGAAGAAATCCATGACAATGCTGTCAGACACCGTGCCGAGCCGGATCATCTTCTGAATCAGCGGCAGAGGCTTGGGCGTATCAAACGGTGGCGGATCACCAAAGAGCACCTTGAGCTCGTCGGCGGCGTTTGCGTTGTTGGACGCATCAAGCCAAATAGTCTCTGGAATCGCCCCTTCGTTTTCCGTGATAAACAGCTTGCGGTACAGCTTGTCCCCGACGGCGATAAGGCGGTTCTCCTGGTCATACGTACGCATCGTATCGGGACCGACCAGCCACTCACGCTCCGCGAAGAACTGCCCCTCCTTTGTCGTAAACTCAAATCGAGAGCCACCCTGACCGCCCCGCGACCAAAGCCCAAGAGTGCGATAGACACCACGGGCGTCCCCGTCAGGATTGCGGTAAGCCTTCTTCGTGTCTTCGTCAAGTTCCAGTCGATTGAGCGTGAGATTTCCAATCGACTTGGCGTAGCACAAGATGTAGTCGTGCACCTTGCTAAAGAACTGAGCCGAGTTGTCCTTGCCTCGCTTTTTGTGCCACACCACACACGACACAAAGTTCTCTTCCCCGAACACTTCATTGCAGAGCTGCTTCAGGTGCGAGACTTCTACGTCATCGATGGTCACAAAGAGCAGGCCATCATCACGAAGCAGGTTCTTGGCCAGCTTCAGTCTCGGATACATCATGTTGAGCCAGTTAGTGTGGTAGCGACCAGACGTCTCACTGTTCGCCGACACTTTGAATCCGTCGTCGTTGACCTGTCCTGTGTATCTCAAGTAGGTGTCGAGATTGTCCTTGTAGTTATCAGGGTAGATGAACTCTCGGCCCGTGTTGTAAGGCGGATCGATGTAGATCATCCGCACCTGACGGTGATAGGCTTTCTGAAGGAGCTTGAGGACCTCCAGGTTGTCGCCTTCGACAAACAGGTGCTGAGTCGACTCCCATTGGAGTGAGTCGTCTTCAGATGGACGCAACGTACCGGAAGATGGAGTCTGCGCGATTCGCCGTGCACGCGCCTTTCCACTCCATGTGAAGGAGTACCTCTCTGGCTCATCCTCGGTGTATCCGCCGAGAAGCTGTTTGAGCACCTCGATGTCTACCTTAAAACGAGGGCCATCTTCCTTGGAGCTCTCCGTAAACGCCTCTGGGAAGAGTTGTCGCAGCGTGGCGATATTCTGATCGACGATGTTGACCGAGGAGCCTTCGGTCTGGGCGTCAGGCTGCTTGATGGGGTTGCTGGGGTTCATCGGCTTCCTCGTCTGGAATCTGCGATTGCTGGTCGGTGGCGTGGCGGTGTTGGATCGTGTCTTGTTTGAGCTAGCGGTTGGCTTGGCGACGGTCTTGGCTGGGCGCTTGGTCTTTGCTGCGGCTGCGGACCTCTTGGAGCTTGGCGTCTGCTTCGTGGCGCGGGGCTGGAGCGGCGTCTTCTTGCGCGTTGGCGGCTTCGCCGCCTTGGGCGTCTTTCTCGCAGGTTGTCGCTTCTTTCGTGGCATGAGAATCAAATCCTAACGGGCTCAAAGCCCCGCAACCTCGCCTTCGAGTCGTTTCTGGAGAGCCTTGATCTTCGTGTTCAGTTCGACCTGGCGGTTGAAGTGGGTTTCGGTCTTGACCGCCGCCCGCAGCTCGGCAATCTGGAGTTCCATCGACCGGCACTCCGCGAGTCGGCGACGGCGTGCCTCCCTTTCCTCAGCCGCGGCCACAACTCCGAACCGCCCCGACAGGCGCGACGCCTGGAGAGCCAGCACCCGGTCGATCATCGAGGTGTAAAAGTCGAGGAAGTTGGTGTGCGGAAGGCCACGGATCGACAGACTCGCCAGGAACTCGTTCTGCACGGGTGTCGGTGCTGAAAGGTCCAGCCAGTCGGTATTGAAGAACTCGTCGGCGACGATGGCGTTCTTCTCGGCTCGGCTGAGGCGCTTCGTGGCAAGGCTGAGCATCGCGTGCTGAGCCGCTTGGGCCGTGGTCCCATCGGATGTCGGTAAGCCAACGCGATCGAACAGAACGAGCACGACGGGGTATGGGATGGCGCGATGGATCACTTCCGCAAGTCGTGCCGCCTTTGCTCGACCCTTCAGCCCCACCTCAAGCACAGCGACTTCGTGGTACTCGCGCTCGGCATCCTCGAAGACGGGGATCTGAATCGTGCTTGGCTTGAGCGTGTATTGCCACGTGATCGTGTCGACGTCGTCGGCCAAGGCCTTCCGATCGCCGGCGGTCAGCTCGGCGTTCTCATCAAACAGCTTCTTGAACACCCGCTTGCCGAGGTGGCATGAGTCGGGAAGACCCAGGCTGTCATAGAGACGCTGGGTCATGCGATAGCGGCTCCGTTCGTGGCCGCCGCTGGCTTGCGACGCCCGGCATCGGGCATGATGGCGAGGTAGGCAACGACCTCAAAGTCGTCGATGCCCTGGAAGGCCTCCTTGCTGATCACCGTGCCGCCACGCTGGAAGAGGCTCTCGACGCCCTTCTCCTCGGCCTTGCCGGTGAGGGCTGCGACCCCCTTGGCGAGGAGTCCTTGGTAGTGGGTCATGTCCGCACCGTCGCGGGTGCGGGTGTTGAAGGCAGCAAGCGAGGCCTCATCGACGCTCGACCTGCCGAGGGCCAGCTTCTTGAGCAGGTCCAGGATCTGGCGCGTGCTCGTGAAGTTCAAGCGGACGTTGCCGTCGTCGGAGACGTAAACCAGATAGTGCGGCGAAAGGGCGTACGTGGGATCGCCGCGGAACTTGGCGTTGGCGCTGCGGAGGCAGAAGACGGCACCGGGTGCGATGTCGTCTTCAACAAGGTCATCAAGGGACGCCGCTGCGAAGATGCCCAGCGGCAGGCGTTCCAAGCGGTCCGCGTTCTCCTTCAGGTGGGCCGTGAGGTCCATGCGGAAGTCGTTGAGCGTCATGTCCGTGATGGACACTCCGTTGGAGAGGTCCTCGATGTCCACGACTTCGTTCTGGAGCTGCTCAAACTGCCGGCGGCGGTACTCCAGGTCGTTCATCTGGTCGCGTTCGGTTTCCTCGATGATGTTCTCTTCGCCCGTGGCGGAGATATCGAGAAGCACCATGCGGCCCGCGACACGGGCTTCGAGATTGATGTACTCGTCAAGCTCCATGTTCGGCCAGAAGTTGACCAACTGGATAACGGAGTTCTTTGAGCCGAGGCGATCGATGCGCCCGAATCGCTGGATGATCCGCACCGGATTCCAGTGGATGTCGTAGTTGATCAGGTAGTCGCAGTCCTGGAGGTTTTGGCCTTCGGAGATGCAGTCCGTGGCGATGAGCAGGTCGATCTCGTCGGTCGCTCCTTCGTCGATCTTGGATCGCTCCTTCGAGACCGGAGAGAACGCCGTAATGATCGACGCGAGGTCCTTGCGGATGCCCGGGAGCGTCGTCCGGTTGCTCTGGCTGCGCCCGGTGACGATGGCCGCGTGGATGCCGAGCTTCGTGCGGGCCCACTCCGCGACGTTCGCGTAAAGGTACTCGGCCGTGTCTGCGAAGGCCGTGAACAGGATGATCTTCCGGTTGCCGGGGTTGATCGGAGTGGTGACCTTGCCCTCGATGAGCTTCTTCAACTCCAGAAGTTTGGCATCGCGGCTCGCGTCGATCTGGCGAGCCTCGCGGAGCATGGCAACCAAGAGATCTTCATCTTCCTTGAGTTCCTGCTTCCAGCGGATGCGATCGACATCTTGGATCAGCACCTTGATCTTGGTGCCCAGCAGGAACGGATCGAGTTCCTCGCTCTCAATGTCGATGTCCTCGATGCTCATCTCTTCGAGCTCGCGGCTCTCGTGGTTCTCTAGTTTGGCCAGGAAGAGCCGGACGCCGTTGAGGAGCTTCTCCAGCGTCATGCCGAAGGAGTTGATCGAGCTCTCCATCCGCTTCAGGAGATTGACCCGCATCAGGTGGATGAGGCTCTGCTCGCGGTCGATCTGCTTGAAGACGGAGCCGCCCTTGACCTCCCGGTCATACCGCTTGCTGTACTCCTCAAGCTTCTCGGGGAGGATGTACTTGAGCGGGGCGTAAGCGCTGAGATTCAGACGCCGAATGTCGCGGTTGATCTCTCGGAGTTCGGGGAACTGGTCTTTCGTGTCGATATCGGCCTTGATATTGATCGGCTTCGCCCGCACCGGGAACTCGCCGATCTCCGCGTTGCTGTAGTACTTGGTGATGTGCTTGCGGGAACGGGCGATGGTGAGCAAGTCCAGGAGCTTGAAGTAGTCGAAGTTCAGGGCATCCAGAAGCGACTTGGTGTTGCGATGTTCACCCTCAAGGCGGAGCCACTGGTTGAACTTCGTCTGGGCCTTGCGGAGCGTCGCTTCGATGCTGGAGATCCCCTCGCCGTAGAGCGCGTCGTCACGGCCTTCGGTGATGAATGCGACCTGGTTCTTGAGGTCATTCATCCGGCTATTGACGGGCGTCGCTGACAGCATGAGCACCTTCGTCTTCACACCCTGGCGGATGATGTCACGCATGAGCCGGGAGTAGCGGGTGAGACCGTCCTTCCGCGGCGGGTTGTTGCGGAAGTTGTGCGACTCGTCGATGACGACAAGGTCGTAGTTGCCCCAGTTGATCGTGTCGAGATTGATTTCGCCGGAGTGGCCGCCTTGGCGGCTTAAGTCGGTGTGGTTCAGCACGTCGAAGTTGAAGCGGTCCGCAGCGAACAGGTTTCGCCGGTCGTTGATGGTGTAGATCGTCCAGTTCTCGCGAAGGCGCTTCGGTGCGAGAACGAGCACCCGGTCGTTGCGAAGCTCGTAGTACTTGATGATGGCCAACGCCTCGAACGTCTTTCCGAGGCCCACACTGTCGGCGATGATGCAGCCGTTGTACCTCTCGATCTTGCTGATGGCTCCAAGGACGCCGTCTCGCTGGAAGCGGTACAGCTTTGACCAGACGAGCGTGTCGCGGATGCCGGTCTGGGTCTTGATGATCCGCTCTTCGTCCAGATCGCCAAGGGTGTCGCGGAAGAGCTGGAACAGCGATGCGAAGTAGAGCTCCTCCGCCGCACGGGCGGTGGAAATGTCGGCAAGGGCCGCCAGAACCCGGCTCTTGGCGTCGGTGCTGGTGCTCTGGTTGTCCCAGATCGAGTTGAACCATTCCAGCAAAGCCGTCGTTTCGGACTCGGTTGTGAACCAGGAGTTCATCTCGAACCGCTGCGATGGTGCATAGCCAAGGCCGGCGGATGTGAACTGCGAGCTGCCTTGGATCGCCATTCGCTGGTCGCTGCCCGAGTCCACGACAAACAGACCCTGAGGGGCCGGAAGGGAGACGGCTCGGATCTGGGCCGACCGATTTATCCATTCGGCACACCGTCGTGCCCAGAGCGGTGCGGAGAGGCTGTTCCGATGTCTGCGGTCACCCGCATCCCCCAAGAGACCAAGGAAGTCGGCCATCTGCGAGGCGTCAACCTGACCGGCTCGAAGCGCAGGAGACAGAAGGAGCCTGAGCGAGGCGATCTTGGCGAGCTTCTGATGTAGCGCCGCGAAGGCAAACAGCGAGAACTGCTGGGAGAGCATCGAGACAGCGCAGCCGCTGCCCATGTGCTTTTCGAGAACGTCGCCAACCTTTCCGTGCGTCTTGTTGTCGAGCAGCATTGTGGTTAACTCCGTTTCCGTTCTCCGGAGGGCTGCCCGGATTTGCCTGAGACCAACCAGCCATCGATGGCTGCCTTGTGGAACCTCCAGTGCCTGCCGACTTTCTGGCCAGGGATTCTGCCCCCTTGCACCAGCTTGTAGAGCGACGACTTGGACAGCTGGAGGTACAGCGCCAGGTCGTTAATGGTCATGACCTCCGGCTGAGGTGCGACATGCCCGTGAACTCGAGCGGTGCGAGCCATGAGCCGAGTGTAGCAGTTGTTATCCGTTGGTGGACGGGCAGAACCGGCGGTCAGGCGTTGGCCGACCACATCCGGACGTACCGCTCCCGGTTCTCTTCAACCCACGTCCCGGCAAAGAGATGCGCCGCTTTCAGGAACAACGGAGCGTCAGGATTGGACTTCGATTCGCCGACGGTCGGGTGGAAGTACGCTGGTGGATAGAGTGCCACGTCGTCGTACTGGGTGACCACGCGAGCGATCAGCCCTGGCCCTGCTTGATCTCCGACGTAGCGGCGCTCGAAGAACGACTCTTCGATCATCGCCACCGCGTGCCACATCGCCGGGTGGTTAGCCGGGAACCCCATCGCCGCGTTGGAGACGATGTCGAGTTGCTCGCACGCGGCCCAGGCGCGAACTTCGGGCGGGCACATCTCGTCGAGCGGACGGATCGGCTTCACGTCCGTGTCGAGATAGACGCCTCCGAAGCGGGCCAGGAGTTCGAGGCGCAGGATGTCCGAGCGCATCACGCAGCCGGGCGTTCCACCGACGTTGCCACAGGCTTCCCATGCGTTGCGGTTGAGGATCGGCGGCAGGTTGTCATCCGTCCACAGCCGCATCTCCCAGTGCGGGTTCATCTCGGCGAAGCGGCGACGCCAGCGCCGCTGGTGCAGGGGCATCTCACCCTTGCCCATCCAGATCTGGTGCAGGACCCGCGGGATCAGGGTTGCGGTAGTGCTCAAGCCGCAACCTCCGCCGTCTTGCCGGTCACGAACCCGTACGCGCCGCCGTGGGCCTTGGCGGGTTCTTCGCCCTGCTCGAACATGGCCCAGTGGAACGGCACCACGTCGCGGAAGTGTCCGTGGTCGCGGACGACGCGGGTGAGGAACCCCGGCCCGCTCTGGTCCCACACACCGCGATAGACCAGCACCGAGTGCGGCAGGTCGCGGATCGCGTGCCAGAGCATCGGGTGGTTCCGCGTTGCGCCGAGCACCGACGGCGAGAGCATGTGCGGGCGGCTCGCGCCGTGGCTGGCGATCGTGGAACAGAATGCGCCGACCCCGGCGACGAGTTCATCCAGCGGACGCAGCGGCAGGCGATCGGGATCGACGAACACCCCGCCTTCGCGGGCGAGCAGTTCGTAGCGCAGGAGGTTGAGCCGTGCCGCCGAGGCCGCAGGCTCGCTGAGGTCCAGCGTCTGCTGCCACTGATCGTGGTTCAGGATCGGGGGCCTGGTCTCCAGCGTGAACGTGACGACGTCCCATTCCGGATGCAGCGTCTGCCACGCGTGCTTCCAGGCGGTGAGCCGCTGACGGTCGGGAGACTCGGACAAATCGGCCGTGTAGATGACCTTCGGGATCACGACTTCACCTCCTCTTCGATGCCACCGCTCAATCCACTCTGCTGCCACTTCGCGGGAGGCACGCCCTCCATGCCGCCCTCGATGAACGACGATGCGCCCTCACCGAGCGCCACCGACTGCTGGGCGCTGCCGGAGCCTGAGCCAGAACCGGGCGGGCCCGAGCCGCTTTCGCTCCCGCTTCCGCTCGAGGAACCAGATGAACTGCCAGACCCAGACGAGCTTCCAGAACTCGACATGGACGAGCCGCTGGACTTACCGCTGCCGGAGCCGGACCCGCTGCCGCTCGAGGAGCCTGATCCCGAGCCAGAGCCAGACCCTGATCCAGAGGCTGATCCCGACCCGGTCGCCTGCGTCGCGGGCATGTCGTTGTGGACCCACACGCCGTCGGCGAGGAACACGTTGAGGCCCGGCACATGCACCGCGACCGTGGTGACGCGATCGCCGGCGCGGATGACCGTCTCAACGCGCTCTTCGCTGAGGTCGTGACGCACGAGGCAATCGCCGACGAGCACGAACTCCGCCGACACGAACCCGACCTCATCGCCGCGGCGCAGGAGCACCGGGTGCTCGGGCGTGAGCCGCAGGCGACCGTTGATCGTGATGAATCCGTCGTGCGTGCCGACCTTCACGCTGGCCACGGAACCGGTGACCGGCGTGAGCACCGCTTCGGCCCGCTGGCGGAGCCACTGGTACTGAGCCCGCCACGGTACATCGCGGTCGAGGCCCGCCACGTCGAGTGCCGAGATGCGGTCGCCCGGTTTCAGATCCTCGATCGGCACGGTCTGCCCGGAGGCCAGACGCACCGGCGTCCCGGCCAGCACGCAGTTTGAACCGGGTCCCGAGCCACCGGGGCCAGATCCACCCGGCCCGCTTCCCCCAGGGCCCGACCCTCCCGGCCCAGAACCGCCAGGGCCGGAGCCTCCGGGACCCGAGCCGCCCGGGCCGCTACCGCCGCCACTGGACCCGCCCCCGCCCGACGAGCCACCCCCTGAACTGCCCCCTCCGGACGATCCTCCAGAGGACCCGCCCGAGGACATGCCCGAACTCGCCCCCGACGACATGCCGCTGGACGCCCCGGAACTCATGCCCGACGATGCGCCCGAAGAACTCATGCCGGAGGAACTGCCGCCGCCGGAGCTGCTCATGCCGCTGGAGCCTGCGCTGCTCGACATTCCCGAGGACGACATGCCACCGCTGCTCGACGGCGTATCGCTCGGCGTGCTCGATGGCGTGTGCGTCGTCCCCGGCGTGTTGCTGGTGAACGCATCGGTGGTGTAGAACGTCAGCGTCGGCGTGCCGCCCGGCCCGGTCGTGTAGATCACATCGCCCGTCGTCGAGTAACTCGGCGGCATGCTCGGCGTGCTGGTGGGCGTCGAGTACGTGCTGTACGACGAATCGGGCGACTCCGACGGCGTCGAGTAGTTGCTCGAGCCGCCGCCCTGCGGGGCGCGGCCCGTGGCCCAGACCGGGATATAGAGGTAGTAGCGGGTGGGGCCGTCGCTCATCGTGCGGCCTCCTGGGCTTTCGGGTTGGGCTCGTACCAGCCCTGTGTGTTCACCGGCTTGCCGCACTCGGCGGACGCGGCCGCGACAGCGTCGGCGAACTCCATGCGCTCGAAGACCTGCAGCTCGCTGCCTGGAGAGCAGTTCACCACGCGGAAGCGATGCTTCTCAAAGTGCGGCTTGAGGGCCTCGAATCGCCGGGCCAGCGAGTCATACAGCACGTTGTTGTGCCGGATCGCATTCGCGGCCCGGTTCTCGGCGAAGGCGTACTTGCGGTCCTCGGCCATCTTGAAGTCGCAGCCCAGCAGGTACACCGTGCTGAAGCCGAGGTAGTGCAGGAGGCGGAGTGCCACGAGCATGACCGAGCGCTTGCCGGTGATGCCCAAAGAGTCGGGGTTCTTGGCGTCGTTGCCCCACGGGACGCTGTCTCCGGTCAGGAACCGCTCATGGTCGAAGTGATCCGCGCGACGGAAGAACATGACGCTGGGCATCTGTCGGACCCGAAACGCGCTGTTGCGCATCGCGCCGTCGGGGCCTTGGATGCGGAGCCGCTTGTCCCACATGCACGTGGGCACGAACTTCAGAATGCCCGGGTCCTTCCAGCCGGTGTCGATGAAGCGGCCGGGATCGTCAACGCACGTCCACAGCGTCGGACGATGAACGGCCCACGCGTTATTCACCGCCATCGTGACGATGCCACGCTTGTTGAGCGCGGCGAGGTCGATCTGCGTGAGCGACGGCCCCGACAGGATCAGGAACGCCGAGCGCCCGCGGTAAAACCCGCCGAGCGATACGGAGTCGAAGTCGGCGGTGTAGAGGCGCAGGCCATCCCGCGACGGCTTGCGCGCCTTCAACCCGGCTTGGAGCGCCGCGATATCAGACTGGTTCTCACGCACCGCAGCACCCCCCATCACTTCCGCCCTTGAATCGCCCGACGATGAACCGCCGATCAGCCCGCGGGCTGATCACGGTGGCGACACGCCCGATGCGGTCGAGCCACCAGTCCAGCGAGCGCACCGTCGGGTGCAGCCCTTCGCCGGCGACGGTGGTCTTACTGGGACGGGTGCAGATCGAGAACACGCAGTGGCCGCGCGGCTTGGCCACACGGCGCATCTCCGCGAGCACCGCGTCTACATCCTCAGGCAGCAGATGCTCGAGTGCATCGAAACTCGTAACGACATCCGCGACACCCGCGTGCAGCGAGGTCTTGTGCATCGGGCGCACGAGGTCGGCATCCGGGAACGCGAAGTCCACACCCAGGCCGTCGATCCCCAGCCGGCGTAGGTCACGCACGAGGTCGTTGCGGCCGCATCCGAAGTCCACGACAAACCTCGGCTTGAACTTCTGGATGATTGGAACAGCGAGCTTGCCGTGGTTGGTCGAGCCGTACGTCGAGCCAGGTTTGGCGGCCAGCGCCACGTACTTGGCTCGTTCCTTCTCTCGGCGAGTGTCCAGAGTCGTCGGGGTCGTCGTCACTCAGCACCTCCGATGTAGAGGTTGAACTTGCGATCCTCGTCCGCGGGGTCGGCAATCTCGATCAGGCTCATGGCCTCGAAGACCCACACGGGCTTGCCCTTGCTGTTGCGCTCGCACGTGAGCTGCACGCACACGCCCTCGGGGATCGGCACGAGCTTGGGTTTGAGCGACCGCGCGGGCGGGCACTTGGGGAGCACGCCGGGCAACTCGCACACCGGGCCGAGCCCGAGCAGGCCACCGAACCCAGAGCCGGGCTCGGAGTCATTCATGTGGTGGGCCTCGAACCGGTTGAGCGCCAGCCGCGTGGGGTCTTCGCCACCGCCTGCGAGCTGTGACGACAGGCCACCCTCGATGGGCACGTACCGGAGGTAGGTCTCGCTGCCGGGGTTGCCGTCGATCTGGGCTTCCACCCACGGATAGCGCCAGCGGTTGCGCTCGGTGGGAATCGCCTGAGCCGCACCGAGGATCGCGGTCACGCGCCCGGGCGACGGGCGGCCAAGTTCGAGCACGGCCCACTTCTCGCCGGTGCCCTCTTCCTTCCAGAGGATCGGGATGCCACCCATGGGTGTGCTGGCCAGGACAGTTTCGTCGGCCGCGAGTTCGCAGGTGGTGTCGGTCTCGTTGGTGATGAACACCCGCGCGACCGTGACGCCCGTGAGCACGCAGCGCCCGAGCTTGTTGGGCTTGATGGGCTGGAGTGCGACGACGAATGCGGGGCCGGCAGTCTCCTCGGTGGCGATGTCGCCCGTCAGCGGAGTGCGGCTCTGGAATGTCCGCTCCTGGTCGTCTTCGCCGGGCTCGACGAGCACGCCGGTGATCGCCAGCGCGTGATACGGCTCGATCTCCTCGCCGGAGTCGTTGCGGACCAGCACGATGCCGCGCTGGGCAGACTCGACGAGCGGGCCCGCGACGGCTTCGCCGCGACCCTGACGCCGGCGCAGATCGACCGCCGCGTCCACGAACGCGTTGTACGCGCCAGCGGGGAGGCGGAGGGGATCACCGGATCTGACTTTGCGAAGATCGTCAGGCATGGTTGAAGGGATTCAGATCCCAAGAGCTCCAAAGTTGGCGTCGTCGTACACACGCTCGACGTAGGCGGCGATGGGCTTCTTGATGATCGCGCCGGACCCCGTGTCCTCCGCGTCGGCGTAGCGGACCCAGAGGTACTCCCACCCCTTCTTGTTGATGCCGGTGATGGAGCCGACCGAAAGACCGGTCTCGTTCGGACTGGCCGCGAACCGAAACGTGATCTCCCAGTCGTCGTCGGGCCCATCCCCGCGCTTTGAGCCGCTTGCACCGAGGAAAAGCACCTCGCCGGGCGCAAAGCCCTTGAACGCCCCGGCGTTGGTCTTGCCGGTGCAACTGAAGATCGCCCCCTTGTACGCCCCGGTCACCTGCGCATCACTGAAGTAGTGCGTCTCGGAGAACTGGTACACGGGCACGGTGATGTCCACGCCGTCGACGCCGTCGGCGGTCACGCCGATCGCGCCGCCAAAGTCCGGTGCGGTCGATCCGGATGCTGCCCGCGCCTGCACCGTGTCCTTGCTCTGGGTGATGTGCTGCGTGCCGCCGCCGGTCTCGAAGTTGAACGACGCCTCGCTGGGCGTAGGCGTCCCGCCGCTGTCGCTGGTGCCGTAGCGGACGGTGACATCCCAGAGCTGCGGCCCGAGCGGCTCGATCTGCACGTTCTGCCGGGCCAGCCCGTCGTAGGTCGCGGGGGAGCCGGTCTGCGCCGCGTTGCGGGCCACGAGGTCATCCGGTGTGCCGCGCACGATGTAGCCAAGCTCCGCAGAGGACTGCGAGACCTGATTCGCCTTGGTGGAGCGGCGGCTCTCGAACTTCTCAAAGACCTCAACCGGCACGAGCGAAGACCTCCTTTCTTGGGGTGGGGATCAGGCGAACCGCAGTCCGTTGTCGACGCTGGCATCCAGCAGACGCTTGGTGTTCTTGGCCGTCGCCTCCGTCGCGGTAGCTGTGCGTTCGGCGGCATCGCCACCGGTGCCAAGGCCCGAGACGGCAGCGGAACTGAACGTGCCCGTCACGCTGATGCCCTTGCCGATGGCCGCGCCGAGTCCCGAGAGCCGGTCCTCGAAGTCGGCCAGCAGGTCACGCTGCGGGCGACCTGGTCCCCTCTCGGCGTCTGCGGCCTCTCGCTTCTTGCGGGCCTCCTCGATCGCGGCCGCGAGCTTCTGCTTGGCGGCATCGAGCGCGGCCTGGGACTCCGCGAGTCCTGCTGCCGTGTCCTTGCGCAAGGCTTCCTGCGCGTTCTCGAAGTCCTGACCGATACCCGCCAGCGTTGCTTCATGCATCGCGGCGGCGTCGCGGCGCTGGGCCTCGCGTTCTTTGTCCCGGGCGGTCACGGACTGCTGGGCAGCGTTCTCCAGTTCGACGAGCCGGGATTCGAGCTGCTGGTCAACCGCCTTCTTCGCGGCTTCAACATCGAGCCCGTTATCGAACAGCCCCTGAATCTCCAGCATCCGCTTGGCGACCCACGACGATGCTTCCTCCCAGATCATCTGGAAGCCGGTGGCGAAGTTGGTCCAGGTCTTGGAGAGGAACGCGGTGGTCTCGATCCACGCGACCTCAAGCGCGTGGAACACGATCTCCGCCGCCGCGAGCGCTCCGTACCACATGGAGTACGCCGTGGAGACGAAGAACTCCTTCGCGCCCAGCCACGCCTTGTTGAGCGCCGCGACGCCCTGCTGCCAGATGACCTTCAGCGACAGCCACAGGATCTCGGCGGCCAGCGCGATGTCGCCGGCGGCGAGGGCGTCGGAGATGCCGCCGACCACTTTGCCGACCCAGTCACGCAGCTCGGTGAACTTCTGCGCGAGCCACGACAGGGCCTCGCCGCCCGCGCCGGTGACTACCAGCAATGTGCCGCCAAGCGCCACGATCGCGGCGATCGTCAGGCCAACTGGCGTCAGAATCGCGCCGATGGCGGCCCCGATCAGGCTGAACGCAGTGCCGATCCCGCCGATGACGGCGGCCACGATGCCGAGCGCTGCGCCGATGCCAGAGATGATGTAGCCCAGGCCGACGATGGCAATCCCCGCGACGGCGACTGCCGCCGCGACTTTGAGCGCCCAGACCACCGTTTCCTTGTTCGCCTTCACCCACGCGGTGGCGCTGACGACGATCCGCGTGATCCGCTCCGTCAAGTCTTTGATGGTGGGTGCCAGCGCCCCGCCGATGGTGAAGACGCCCTGCTTGAGGACCTTCCAGAGCGTGCCCAGCGCGTCGTTGAGTTCGGCCGCGTCGCGAGCGGTTTCGGTACTCACGGTCAGCCCGAGTTTGCGGGCCTGTTCCTGCATCTCGTTGATGCCTGCTGCCCCGTCGGCCATGAGCGGCAGGAGCTTGGTTCCCGCCTTGCCGAAGAGCTCCATCGCCATCGCGGCCCGGAGCGCCGGGTCTTGGATCTGAGAGATCCGGTCGGCCAGCAGCTTGAACTGCTCGTCGGGGGAGAGCTTTGCGAGGTCCTGCACCGTCAGACCGAGCCGACCGAGGGCTTCATTCGCCCCTTTAGAACCCTGCGACGCCTCCGTCAGCGTCTTCTGCATGACGCGCAGACCGTTCTCCAGAGTCTCCATGTCCGTGCCGGAGAGGTCCGCCGCGTAGCCGAGCTCGCTCAGGGCCTCAACGCTCACGCCCGTGCGGGCGCTCATCTTGTCGAGCGCATCGCCCGAGTCGCTGAACACCTTCGCGGTGCCGAGCAGCGCCGTGATTGCTGCGACACCGATGCCCGCCATCTTGGTGCCGATGGACCGCAGCCCAGCGCCGAAGGCTTCGAGCTTCTTCTGTGCCGCCTTCAGGCCAGCCGACAGCTTGTCGCTGACGCCCAGCTCAACGAAGGCTCGCCCGGCTCGGATGCCCCGCGTGTCGGCCACGTTCAATCACCCTTTCTTGATCGAGTTCCGCCACAAGAGCGGCAGGTTGGGCCGCTCCTTCTCGAGCGCCGGGGCCATGTAGGGCCGCGGCGCGATCTTGACCTTCTGCGATGTGAGCTTGCCGCCGCGCCGGCGGAACACGACGGTGTCGCCGCCGTACTCCAGGACATTCGGTGCCTCGCTCTGCTTGAACCCCACCGGCCCGACGACGACCGAGTCGTTAGGCTTGTCGTACCCAAAGAGGATCAACCGACGCAGGCTGCCCTCGTGCGAATGGGGCGGGGCCCCGGGAGGAGCCGACCCCTTGCGTTTGCGGATGCTCGTCTTGGCCGCCGTGCGGATGAACGCGCCGGCCTTGCTGAGCACCTTCCGCTTGGCGTTGTCGACCGCCGCCATGACGACGTGGCGATCGAAGAACATGTCCTTGATCCGCATGGTGATCACGCACCACTCCCCGCCGGACCGCCGGTCCCGCCGCCGGTGCCAGCGAGACCGCTGCCCTTCTCCAGACCCTTGTTGAACGACGCCTCCTTCTCCTTGCGGAGACGGCCCGACCCGATGAACAGGCCGACGATGCCGGTGAGTGCCGGAAGCGCCGGCCCGAGCACGGGCAGGCCCGCGACGGTGGGGCCAACGGTGTCGAGGGCCGAGAGCGTGAGTTGGCCGAGCAGCCCCCGGATCTCGCCGGCCTTCTCGATGTTGCCCTTCCACTGCGCGCCGGTCGTCTGCGTGAGGTTGAACCAGTTCTGGTACTCGACCTCGGCCTCGTTAAGGCTCAGCGTCGACGGCAACCCCGTTGTCTGCTGGATGGTGTTGGGCGTCTTGACCTTGACGATGTCGCCAAGGTCGAGGCCAGCGCACGACGCGAGCACGAGGGCCAGCAGGATCAGGGCACCGAGATAGAGGTAATGGCGGGTGGTCAGGCTCTTCATGCACGAGTCTCCTTGGCGACCTCCGGCATGCGGCGGTCGATGAACACGTCTTTGAGGACCGACACGTCAACCTTGACGGGTCGCTGGGGCTTGTGGAATGGGTCGAAGTCGGCGGGCTTGAGCAGGCGGGATCGCTTGGGATCGCGGGCGGTGTTAGCCACCACAGACATGACGGCGGCGGCGATCGACCAGTCGTGGCGCTGGCGGCCATCGAGCATGGCCATCAGCTCGCGGAGCGTTAGGGGCCCGGGGTCGAGGCCGAGAGCTCCGGCGCACTGGTAGATGAACTTCCAGGCGTCAGCGGCTCGGGGAGAGGGGGCACCATCCGGTTGACGAGCCTGTCCAGCTCGCTCTCGCTGGTCAGCGTCTCGATCCGCTTCTCCGTCAGGTTGCGGGCCTTGTCCAGAACGCGGTTGGTGGCCTGGAGCACCCGCCCGAGGTTGGCCCGGTCCCTCGGGCTCGGGCAGAAACTGATGAGTTCGTCCAGCACCGCGCCCGTCGCGGCCTCGATGGCGTCGCCCGCCATCGCCTTGCCGAACTCCTCATCGGAGACCTTGGCGGCGTCTGCCTCGGGCTTGCAGACCGCATAGACCACGTCGCACAGGAGAACGGGATCGCGGATAAACTTCTCGATGAGCGTTCCCTCGATGACCTGCATGAGGTCGACGCCCGTGAGCCCGCGCACGCGCTTGAGCGTGGCGACGTTGACGTCCACCGTCCAGGTCCGACCCGCGTTGTCCTTGAACTGCCGCATCCGTGCCTCCGTTGGGACGCTGTGCCGGTTGCACAGCGGTTGAACAGCCTTTGAATACCTGTTGCACCGACTTCGCCGCCGGGTTTACGAACCGATCCATGAAGGCGCCGTCGCTGAGTACGTGACCTTCGCGGTCACCGACACGGTGATGGCCTCTTCGAGGGCTTCGCTGCGGCTGAAACTGGTGATCGAGAAGTCCGCTTGCAGGCCCTGACCCGCAGCCGCATCGAGGATCTGGAGGCCGATGGGATCGTTGTTGAAGAAAGCGTTCTTGATGGCGGTGAACCCGGCATCGCCGGTATCCCAGACCATCTCGAACTCCACGCTCGCTTCCTTGAGCGTGGCGACCGTTGCCCGCCAGCCGCTGTTGGCACGCGTGGTTACATCCGCCTCGCCCGCCTCGAGGTTCAGCGTCACGTCGCGGGTGTTGCCCAGCGCCGTCCACGCACCTGCGCCTGCTTGCCCGCCCGTCTTGTACTTGAGGGCGGCTTCCATGCCGAGCTTGATTGCCATCACTGACTCCTTTCACTCGGCGCTGTGGCCGACCACGAAGACCGTCTCGCCGCCCTTGCTCTTGACCAGAATGTCCGCCAGGTTGACCCGTTCGAAGTAGTACTGCGTGCCCGGCGCGACATCGATCGGATCCGTCTTGCCGTCAGACAACAGCAGGTCCTGCGTGTTCTTGTGCGATGCCGTGAGCGTGAAGGTCGCCACGAGCTTCGTCGCCGACAGCGGCTTGTCGCCTCCGTCCAGATCGACTTTGAAGATGATCGCATTCCTCACGCACTACCTCCGCTCGCGGTACGTCACACTCAGGACACTCGTGAACACCCGGTGCTGTTCGAGCGCCTCGCTCGACACCACCGGCTCGTTGCTGATCCCGACCCACGCCGCGTCAGGGAAGCCCTCCAGCCGTTTGAAACGCAGGTGATCCGCGATCGCCTCGACCAGCACGAGCAGTTCATCGATCGCCGCGTCCACCCCTTCGGCGGGGAGCTTCTTCTGCACGCCCACATCCACGACGTACTCGATGGCCAGGCTGTCCCGCGTCACCGGCGACATCTGCAGCGTGCGGGGAACCACCGAGACCCGTAGGTCCTTGAGGTCCTCCAGCGTGAACGCGGGCTGGAACATCCGCACGGCCGTGAGCGGCTGCCCGAAGGACCCGGCGCTCACGTGCGCTGCGACGGCGTCGGCGAGGGCGGCAATCGTGCTCAAGGGCCGCCTCCGATCACAGGCGAGCCCGTCGTTGGCACGCTCTGTCGTGGCGAGTTGGATGTCAGCCCGGAGAGCTTGCCCTCGAGGAACCAGATCTTGCGTTCCATCTCGGCGTACTGAGCGCGGATGCTGCGGGCCTCGCCGATGAACTCGTCGAGCCGCTTCTCCACCTGCTGGAGCTTGGTGGTCACCACGCCCCACTGGATGGTCATCGCGCCCGCCGCGAGCACGACGGTGACGACCACTCCGGCCCACCGAGCACTGCCGTTCTGTCCGTTGCCTTCTGCCATCGTTACTCCGTTGCGATGTGCTTGGTGTGAATCCGAAGAACCCTGCGGTACGGGTCGCTGTACCGGAATGGCGGCTGGCCGCCGGGCGCATTGACCTCGTACACGAACACGCTCAAACCGACCGTCTCTCGCATCTGGTCGCCCGCCCGCGGGAGGATCGGGCCAGCGCCCAGATCCAGTTCCGCCGTCCGCACGAGGAAGTCCCGCGACTCCACTCGGTGAATGAGTCCCGCGTCGTCGGCCTGCTCGAACTCGGTCTTGCCGATGGTGGCCTGGACTTCTTTCTCGTCCGTGCCACGCCGGTAGAGGACCGGGCGGGAGAGGTGCTGGTGACGCTGGGCATCGAGGAATGCCGCGCCGCGATCGAGCAGGTCGCCCACAGGTGCTCCTTATTGCTGCAACCGCACGCGAACGATGGTGTCGGCGTCGACGGTGGCCTTCACCGCCTTGCCGATCAGCTTGTTTGCGCCGGCGGCCGCGTTCTTGGTGGCGTTCTGGGCGGCCGCATCCCAGTACGTGAGCGTGCCCGCAGGGATGGCGCTGCCACCGCCGATCGCCTTGTTGAAATCGAAGACGCCGGTGACGGCGAGCGATCCCAACTGGCCCGCCTTGATCGGTGCCTGCGTGACGCCGATGAGGTCGGCCTGCACCACCACCGCGCCGACGAGCACGTCAGCGCCGGGGGTGTAGTCGATCGAGCCGCCTTCCTGAACGAACTTTGCTGGTCCTGAAGCCATTCCTGAACCTCCATCTGTTGGTGGGCCATCGGTGTCGATGCCCGATTGCTGATCGATGCCGCTTCCGAGTTCGCCGGGGAGCTCGCCGCCGAGCCCCCCAGCGCCTGTGCTTCCCTGCACGGGCATGGCTTACACCTCGCCCTTGCTCTTCACGCCGCCGCGCGGGTCCTGCAGGTTGACGCCGAAGTCGTGGTACCCACGCATCCGGATGCCGAGCATGTTGAAGTCCGCATCGGACGTCTCGACGGTCGGGGCTTCCTGCCCGTTGAGGAACGCCATCTCGATGACGGGCAGGTCGCTGGGGTCCGCGAGGAGGTACCACGCCTTGGCCGAGTTGCCGGTGTAGAGGGCGTTGGAGAGGTAACGGCTGACCTCGATGCGGAACTTGCCCTGGTGCGGGTTGGCGACGGGGAACTTGGTGTTCGCGGTCGTGTCCCGGAGCTCGACGCTCTTGTAGAGCTGCGTGCCCATCGCCGAGAGCGCCGTGGGCACCAGCAGGATCGCGGGCATCACGCCGGTGGGCTTGCCGTCGGAGTCCACGAGGTCCATGAAGGCGACCTCGCCCTTGGTGAGGCCGTCGATGCCGAGCGCGGTGTCCGCGCCCGAGACGAAGTTCTTGTTGCCGGCGCTGAAGAACGCGGCGTTGTTCATGAACGCCGTCCAGAAGACGTCGTTGATCTTCAGGCCCGAGCCACGACCGAGCTTGCGGGGGACCGTGGTGATCGCGCCGAGGTCGTCGTTGATGATGTCGCGGCGGTCGATCGAGAGCATCAGGCCGTAGGTGTCGGCCTTGTTGGTGTAGGTCTCCTCGCCGAGCGTGCCCTGCTTGAGCTCGCCGCCGGGGGCGACCTGCTCGTACTGGTCCTTGCCGACCAGGCGGTAGCTGGTGACGGTCTTGAAGTCGCTGACGTTGCGGACGGCGCAGATGCTCCGCCACACGCGCTCGACGCTGAAGAAGCCCTCGAGCAGGAACTTGTTGGCGACGTTGGAGAGGATGCCACCCACATCGATGGTGGTCATGCCCGCCTCGATGCCGCGTCCGAACGCGGCCTCGAGCACGCGGCGGCTGTCGCGGAACGTGCGGCCGGTGTAGCCGTTGGCGATCGCGGCCTCGAAGAGCAGTTCCTGCAGGCCCAGGCCGCCCTGGAACCGCTTGGCGGCGATCTCGATTGCCTGTGTGGAGCAAACCTTCTCGATGCCCTCGAGCTTGGCGCTCTGGAAGCACGCGGCTTCGAGCACCTCGCTGGTGACGCTGTTATCCGGAGCGTGGATGGCTGGGGCCTTGGGGCGGCTGGCGCGGAGGACCTCGAGCTCGGTGCGCGTGGCATCCCAGTTGTCGCGGATGGCCTGGGCTTCGATCTCGCTGTGCTTGCCGCCGCAGACCTTGCGGACGGCGGCGATGCGGGCGGTCTCAGCAAGGGCTGCAGCGCGGACCTGCTCGGGCGTCTGCTCGGTGGCGATGAATGGGGACGGGGTGGGATTGGAAGTCGTGGGATCGTCGGCCATGACGCTGGGCTCCTTGTTCTGACGCGCGGCGATGCTCGCGCTGGTGCGGCCGTCTGCGCCGAGATCCACGAAACTGATCTCGCCGAGCGTGGCCTTGCGGACGACGTTGACCGGGCCGGTGAGTTCCTGGCCGTTGACCGTCGCCTTCTGGTTGTCCTTGATGAACTCGAACTCCTCGACGCTCGCGCCGACGGAGGCTTGCCACGGGAAGCCGTTCCGCGAGGACGCGACGACTTCCTTGGCTGCGCTCGTGTCACGCGAGATCACGCCTGTCGCCACGAGCTGCCCGGCCTCAACGCGGATCGAATCGGTGTGGCCGACGCCCGACAGCGGGTCGTGTCCGAAGCGGATGGGGCGTGCCTGCGACGGGACCGCCAGGCCTGCGAGATCGATCACGACGGGGTGCCGCCAGCCCGCGACGCGCATCGCGCCACCGGTGTACGCGACCATCTTGAAGCGTGGCAACGGAGCGCTCTGCCCGTCAGCAGCGGCGGCGACGGTGATGTCGGCGGTTGCAGTGAGCGTGAGGGCTGGGATGGTCTTGGTCTTGTCAGCGGTGACTGGCACTGGCGGTCTCCTCATCAACTTGGTCTGCGGGGTCTTCGGCGGGGGCGTTCGCAGCCGGAGCGGCGGCCGGTGCGGTTGCGAGCGCGAGGCCGAGTTCGTTCATGAGCGTGAGTTCTTTGGCACGCTGGCGGAGCTCCTGCTCCCAGTCGCGGCCTTGCCGGGCGAACTCGGCGGCGAGCGTGGTCGTGTGATTGGCCAGGCGCGTGGCCTGGGCGTTCGCTTCTTTGGCGGGATCGACGTGCTCGACGCCATCCCAGAACCACGCATGCTCGGGCAGGGTGGCGGCAATGGTCCGCAGAGATTGCGGGAGCAGCCCTTCGACAAGCACGGCCTCGTTGAGCCACGCCTTCAGGATGCGATCGAGCACGGCGAGCTGCAAGTGGTGCTGCTCGACGCGGATGCTCTTGTAGTACACCTGGTGGTCAAGGCGACCGCTGGCGTAGTTGTACCCCGAGGAGTTGCCGGCCGCGACGTTGAACGGCATGTTCAGGCAGCGGGCGATCTCGTTGAGGATCTCGCGCTTGAACTCGCCGAACGTCGTCGTCGGCTGCTCGGCATGCACCTGGCCGAGCTTCCATCCGCCCGGAAGTACGGTGGCGAGACGCTGCTCGAGTTCGACCTCGTCCATCGGCTCGAGCGGATCGGCCTCGCCGTTGGCAGGGCTGTCGGTGTAGATGACGGCGGCGAAGTTGGCGGCGGTCTCGGCGGCCGCGATCGTCGCCAGCGTGTACCGGCGGAGCTGCGCAAACAGCGGGAGCGCGGGCGTGATGTCAGGGATGCCGCGGAGTTGGCCGGGCCGGTCCGGACGGAAGTAATGCACGACCGATGACGCAGGAAACGTGTCGTAGGCCGTGAGGTCGTCGATCGGCGTGCGGAACACGCCGCTGTCACCGGGGTGCCGCTTGAGCACTCGGTACGCGGAGGGGTTACCCCACGCGTCGAGCGCAATGCCGTCGACCTCTTCGTTGCGCCCGCGGCGGAGCAGGGGCGTGCAGACCTGGTCGGCCTCGATGAGCTTGAGGTCAAGAGATACCGGCGAGCCCGCCGACGCAATGCCAGGGTTATTGACCAGGAGCGCGAACGCCTCACCGCTCTCTGCCCGGGCCAGCCGCATGGTGCGGAGCTTTCCGGGGAGGTCGACCGCCCGTGACCACTGCTCGAACGCATCCTCGATGCGAGCATTCGCATCGGCGTCGTCAGTGAGCATCTGCAGCCGGGGACCGGTGCCGATGGTGTCGTTGGCGAGCGTGAGGACGATGCCCTTGGCGTAGGAGTTGTTGGCGACCTCGTAGCGGGCGCGGTTGCGGAGGACGCGCCGCACCTCCGGGTTGATCGCGGCGTTGGGTGAAAGGCCGTCCGCGTTCGCCCAGTGCTTGCGGTTCTCCGGCGTGGTCTTGGCCGAGTCGAACTTGGCGACGACGAGTCGACGCGCTCCGCTTCCCGCACGCGGCTCGCGTCCATGCGAGCCTCGCGCAGGTGCGGAGGAGGGGGAGAGATCGCTGGGAGTGATTCCCCGCGTGGCCCGGCTCAGGATGTTGGCGATGGTCTTGAGCATGGGGGATCGGGTCAGACAGAACCGGGAGGGACGATCTTGGCGAACCTGATGCCGAGGCCGGGCTTCCTCGCGGCTTCCTTGGACGCGAGGTAGCGATCGGCCTCGATCTGGTCTTTCAGCGGGTGCTGCTCGACGGACTGGCCGTCGACGGACGCCTTGGCAGGCTGAGCGGCGTTGTCGCGGATGGTCTGGTTGAGATTGGGGGCGGGGTCGGGCATGGAGGTCCTTGCCCTCTATATGTGCACGACCCCGCAGAAGTGTCGCGCTCGTGCGCGCATTGATTCGATAGATCGACCCTTGCTACCGCTCGGCCTCTCGGGTGGTCATGCGCCGGCCGCAGTTGCGGCACTCACGCCGCCGCACAATCACGCCGGGGGCGGGCCGGCGGAGATAGACCACCGTGAAGTGCTGACAGCCGCAGGCGCGGCAAACCAGCCCGAGCTTTCGGTCACCGTCCATCGGTGGGTTCTTGCTGACCTTGGGCATCAGCGGCGATCTCCCTTCAGGGCGGACAGTCGCATTCGTGGCCGCGTGACGACGCGAGAGTCCGTGCCGAACAGCACCGCGCCCTGCAGCGACGCTGCGACCCCAGCCCCGACCAAGCAGTCCAGCCAGTGGTTGTCGAGCCCCTCGACGCGGAGCTTCCATTCGTCAACCGTGCGGCCTCGACCCTCGGTCTTCACGCGGTACTCGCTGGTCAAGTGCTCGGCCAGCAGGCGGTGCGGATCGGCCTTGGTGCCAAAGAGCGAGAGGCAACCGGGATCGCCCATCGGGACGGCCAGACGAGCGTGCACGAACGACTTCCAGTAGTTCGTATCGAACACGATGTGCCGCACGCTGCGCTTCCCGGTCACCACGGGCACACGCCAGTTGAGCCCGACTCGCTCGCCCCGCTTGCGCTTGTAGTCGCCAAAGGGCAGGCTCGATGCGCCGACATACCGCCCGTGGCTGGGCATCAGCACCCCGGCGTGCGGGCTCTGCCGACAGAACTGGTAGACCACGTCCGTCGACGAACCCCAGTTGGCATCAATCAGGCAGCGGTCGATCCGCACCATCGCGCCGTCGTCCCGCCGCCACTCGCGCGCGAGATGCGTCTCCGCCAGCCGCTCCAGACCCGCGTAAATGGCACCTTCAACGCCGGCGCGTGGCGCGGCGGTCGCGAGCGTCCGGCGCATGTCTCGGAGCGTGAAGTAGCCACCCGCCATCTTCTGGTCAGGTTCGGTGCCGTAGTCGATGATGTACCCGGTGAAGTCGTCCTCCCATGCCGCGACGAGGTAGAACAGAGCCTTGCCCTGCACGTCCACGAACATGGTCAGGCGGGTGCAGCCGATCGGTACTTCGGCACGGGCCTGACCGTTGAGCTTGGCCGCGATCTGATCGGCGCTCAGCAGGTCGTCGAGTGCTTGGACCTCCGGCAACGGTTCGTTCTGGTACTCGGCGAAGAACGCCGACTCGTCCTGCAGCTTGAGGTTCATCGCGTGCTGGATCGCCGACAACTCGTCGTGGTTGAACCTCTCGGGCCATGCGATCACCGCACCCTCGTCCATCGCCGTGCGGTGCTGCTTGTAGAACGCCGTCGCATCGACGATGCCCCGGTCATTCCTGAGCCCGTCGGCACGGATCTCGGCGTACCGCTGCCACAGAGCGTCGCGTGCCGGGAAGGCATAGACCATCTTTGTGCGTTCGCCCTGCCATTGCGGGTGCTTGACCCGGTCGAGGATGCGGTCCGCCAGATCGTCGGGACGCACCACCGTCAGCGTCATTAGCCCGGCGATCTTCTTCCCGGGTCCGGCAAGGCCGAGAATCGCGCCCGCGAGGATGCGCTCGCGGTTGGCGCACTGCGACGGCGAACGAGCGCTCTCGTCGGTCTGCGGGTCATCGATGAGCACTAGCGACGGACGCGCCGACGTGCCGTCCGCCCGCTTGTGCTTCATACCGCGGATGCGACCGGTGATCCCGGCCACGCGGATGATCGCCCCGGACGCGACCGAGCCGGTGATCGTCGGCAACACGATCTCCTTGGCGGTCCAGCCGATGTGCGTCTGCTTGCCCTGGAAGAGCTGCCCCGACGCCCGCTGGTGGATGCCTTCGAGCGAACGGATCGGATGGCACACTTCCGGAAAGTCACCCGCCAGGATCTCGCTGTTCTCCAGCTCCGCCTTGATGCTCTCCAGCATCCCCGCGGCGTGTTCTTCATCCGAGCCAATCAGCGCCACGAAGTCTCGGTGACCGTACACCAGCGCCCACAGGCAAGCGGTCTCACAGAGCGAGGTCTTGCCCGAGCCGCGCGGCATCGCCATCGCAAACAGCCCGCCCTCGAGCACCGCCTGCTCGATCTTGCCGATCACCTTGAGGTGATCGTCCGACCACTTGAGATGGAACGTCTGCGGAAAGTACGCCTCGCAGAAGTACCGGAAGTCGCTCGCGGCCTTTTCCTTACGGGCAGCATCAGCGACCGGTGGCAGGTCACCGATGTCACGGCCCGAGAGCGAGAGCATCGCGTTGCGAAGCCGGGCACGCTCCTTCATCGCGTCGTAGCCCGTGAGACCCTCGGGGGAACGCGCGGCTTCCGAGATCGCTTCGTGCCGCGTCGTCACCAGCCACGCGACGTACCTGAACAGATCGACTTTGCCTGCGTCGCCGTCAGCCGCAACGCGGAAGCCCGCGCGCGTGCGATGTCGATGGAGCTGACGCTCGCTGATCACCTCGCCCAGCGGCGTGCTGTTGAGCAACCGCGCGAGTTCGCCGGGCTTGAGTTTGCGCGGGTCAATCGCCACCTGCGGACATCTCCTTTACAAGCCATGCCGCGTAGTGCACGAGGTTGAGCGAACCATCTGCGTTGACGGGCGCGCCGGCATCGATGTCGGCGCGGAGCATGGCGTCCGTCACGGGCTTGCCGCCCAGCCGCGTGAGCACGCGGGCGGCGTCCGCCACGGGCAGCGCCGCCGGGTTGAGCCGGGACATTCCCTGTCCCCCCGCCGCTGGCCCGGAACTAGGCGCGTGTTCGGGAGTCATCGCGGACCTCCCGCGTGGACTTGCCCACATGGGCGGAAGAGTTGCCCACATGTCACGGAATCATCGAGAAATGCAGGCCGAACGCCTTGCCTGTTCCCCGTCAGCCGGCCAATGTGTGTCCAACGCGAGCGGGAACAACGCACCCCCCGCACGCGACGGAGACCACGACCATGAACGCGACCACGAAGACCACGATCGACCTCGCCAAGACCCTCGCCAAGAGCGGGTTCCATATCCCCGCGATCGAGATCCACACGCCCGACGGACGCACCTGGAACATCGCGACGGTCCCCGCCGGACGCGGCCGCCACCTCGACGGGCACTGGGGACCGCGCCCCGGAGCGCTGGGCGGCTTCCGCCTCTTCGAGATCGACCGCGATACCGACGCACCCAACGAGCACGACGCGATCGACGGCGACACCTGGGCCGCCGATGAGTTGGTCGACTACCTCCGGGCGGTTGGCCAGCCGAAAGACGCGACGAGTTGGGACCGCAAGAACGACAACCACCCGACGACCTGAAGCCCGCGTAATGCGGGCTTCGCTGTTTACCAGAGACCACCAACCCAAAGGAGCACGACCATGACGAAGCGCACACCCAAGACATCCAAGCCCGAACCCACCGCTGCCGAGACCTACGCCGCACGCCGCAACGACATCGCCCGCCTGATGGACGTGCTGCAGATGGAACTCGACAAGCACGCCGAGGGAGCCAAGGCCGACCCACGCAACTGGGGCTTCGCGGGAAGCCTCGGGAAGGTGCGCAGCGACCTGATCGATCTGGTCGGGTTCCTCAGCAACATGGACCCCGAGCACGTCGAGGCCTTTCTGAACGACGCCGAGTGACCAGAACCACCAACCGCAAGGAGCAACGCCATGACCATCAAGACGATCGTGATCGAGGGCATCGACCAAGACATCAGCATCCGCCGCACCGAGCGCGGCGCGGAAGTGACCATCGAGCAGCACACCCGCCGAGCGGGCAAGCAAGACATCTGCATCGCGCACATCGCCCGCGACGAGAACCGGGAGAGCCGCTACGCGAAGGCGACGGAGGTCGCCAAGGTGGTCTACGGCACCGATCGCCGGGGCCAAGCCGCCGCCACCAACTCGATGGTTCATGACGTGCTCAACGAGATGGAGCGCGTCGCGGGCTGCTGACAGACCCCACGCGGCGTCGCGGGGAACCGCGACGGCCACGCTTCCCCGCCGCAATGTGCGGCGGGGGTTCCAACCCCCAGTTCGGAGATGACCATGAGTACGAAGACGAAGAAGCCCGCCAAGCCCCGCACCCCCCGTACCCCGAAGATGTCCAAGAGCGCCGCCCGCGCGGAGGGAGCCGCCAAGACAGACCGCCTCCGCAAGGCGGCGCTCGCCGAGATCAACGACCGGTTGGCGGGCGGAAAGCAGGACCACGAAGTCCCAACCGCCAAGGAGGTCGCCAACAACGCGACCGTCGAGGCGTCCGCCAAGGGCAAGAAGACCAGAGCCCCCAAGACGCAGAAGGCACCGAAGCCCGCGAAGGAACCGAAGGCCAAGCGCGTCAGCGCCCTCGACGCCGCCGCGCAGGTGCTCGCCGCGAGCGATGTCCCGATGCGAGCCAAGGAGATGATCACCGCGATGGAGGCCAAGAAGCTCTGGACGAGCCCCGGCGGGAAGACGCCCGAGGCCACGCTCTACGCCGCCATCATCCGCGAGATCGCCGCCAAGGGCACCGCCGCTCGCTTCAAGAAGCACGAGCGCGGCGTCTTTGTCGCGGGGAAGGGAGCCTGAGCCATGAGCGCCACCCCCGCCCCGCAGCCCGCGCCGACCCATGCGCAACTCGAGGCCGTGCTTCAGGCAGCGCTCTACCTGCTTGGCGCGAGGCAGGACCGGATGGTCACGATCGAGGAGTGGACCGATCTCGCCCGCACCGTCGCGTCCTGCCAAGAGCGCAAGACGGCCGACTACTTGACCGAGCACGACCTCGAGGACATCGCTGAGCGCTACGCCCTTGATTGGGACGAAGCGACCGACGGGGCCCTGCCCACTGTCGACGAGGACTGAGGCGTACATCACGCTTTGCTCCCAGCCGCGACACGCGTCGCGGCTTTCTCTTCGGCCACACCCTTTGCCGGGAGTCGCTCCGCCTTGCGGCCCGTGAACTTCTCCCAGCGCTGGACGATGACATCGCAGTAGAGCGCATCGAGCTCCATGAGGAACGCGTGCCGCCCGGTCATCTCCGCGCCGATGAGCGTGGAGCCGCTGCCGCCGAAGAGGTCGAGCACGTTTTCGCCGGGACGCGATGAGAACTCGATGGCCCGCCTCGCCAGCTCGACGGGCTTCTCGGTGAGGTGAACCATGCTCTGCGGGTTGACCTTCTTGATCGACCAGGTGTCCGGCACGTTGGCAGGGCCAAAGAAGCGATGGGCCGCGCCTTCTCTCCAGCCGTAGAAGCACCACTCGTGATTGCCCATGAAGTCCTTGCGGGTCAGGACCGGGTGCTCCTTGATCCAGATGATCGCCTGCGCGAAGTAGAGCTCGCAGCGCTTCAGCACCGGCGGGTAGTTGCCGCAGTTGGCGTACCCGCCCCAGATGTAGAACGTGCCGCCGGGGATCAGCACGCGGGTGATGTTCCCAAACCATGCCGCGAGCAGACGGTCGAACTCATCGTCGGACACGAAGTCGTTGGCCAGCGGCCGGTCCTTGGCACGGAGCTTCTTGTGTGTGGCTCGGCTCTTCTCGGGATGGCGATTGAGGTCGGCGCTCTGCTGGTCGTGCTCGTCGGCGTTGGCCTTCTTCCCAAGCGCAAATGAACTCAGCCCCGCCACGATCGCGTTGTTCGATCGCGGCTCGACTTTCACGTTGTACGGCGGATCGGTATTGACGAGGTGGATTGGCCGGCCATCAAGCAACCGATCCAGATCCTCAGCCTTTGACGAGTCACCGCACATCAGGCGGTGGTTGCCGAGCACCCAGATGTCGCCGGGAACGGTCGTCGCTGCGTCCGGCGGGGCCGGCACATCGTCCGGATCGGTCAGCCCCTCGTTGCCCGCGGGAGCCATGATCGCGCTGAGGTCCTCGGCGCTGAAGCCGAGCAAGGCCATGTCGAACTCGACCGACTGCAGGTCTGCCAGTTCCAGCGGCAGGAGTTCCATGTCCCAAGACGAGAGCTCGTGCAGCTTGTTGTCGGCAATCCGCAGCGCCCGCACCTGATCGGCAGTGAGTTCGCGCGCGATATGGACGGGCACCTCGGCAAGCCCGAGCTTCTCGGCGGCCTTGAGCCGCGTATGCCCGGCGATCACCACGCCGTCGCCATCGACGACGATCGGGACGCGGAACCCGAACTCCGCGATGCTCTTGGCGACCGCGTCGATCGCGCCCTCGTTCTTGCGGGGGTTCTTCTCGTACGGCTTCACATTGGCCAGCGGCCACATCTCGATCTTCATGAGTACCTCCATGTTGGTGCTACACGCGACGTCCGCTGTCGCGTTCAATTCGGGCGTGCGGACGGCTGTGGGCCTGACGTGCCCACACAAACTCCGCGATCACTGGGAGACGATGTATGCGACGACCACGAAAGCGCGCACTCCACTACTCGGCGTCCTCGCTTCACGATGGCACAGTCATGGCTGCCTGTCCGATGCGGAAGCCTGCTCCGCGCATCATGAAGCGGGATGGCATGCGAACCGACGCCGATGGTGTGACGCAGGAGTTCACTCGCTCGGGGCGGGAACTCTCGGATTGGAATTACGAAGGCCGCCTTCGATTTCAGGACATCATCGCCAACCGGCTCAACACGCGCCGGGCGCTCCGTGAACTCGTTGTTGTGCCGCTTACCGAAATCCACGCTGAAATCGCGGCTCTTCGGGAAGAGGTCGCAAGCCTTAGGCAGGCGCTCGCGGAACATCGAATTGCGGGGCCCGGAAAGCCGGGGTGAGGCACTCCCGCCACGCCCGTTGGCCACGGGTCCGCCCACGTTGGCCCACGTCGCGTTCCCGGCGGGCGGGCGTACCAACCCCACCAGACGCCCGTCCTGCGCCCGGACGGGCGAAACAAACTCAGTCGAGTAGCGCGGCTGTTCCCGCGGGCGTTGGATCTCGATCCCGGCCCGGGAGTACCTAATCACTCCCGACCATCCCCTCAGTTGCCCCATTTTCGCTTCAGCGCTCAAGCGCGCGCGCGCACAAGCGACCGGGCGGCGTCGCTCAAGCGCCGCCGCCCGGGGGGTACGGGGGGTGCGCGCGCGCACGAGCGACAGACCGCCAGCGCCATACAACCGTCGCTCATGCGCTTCGCCGAAGCGCTCAAGCGCGTGCGCGCGCGAGCCACGGGCGGTCCGGTTGGCGAGGTCGTGGGTCATGACAGCACCTCCGTGACGGGCTGCGGCGCGGTCGAGTACTGCGCTCGGTGCGCCCGACCGACCGTCCAGCGGTGGATCAGACCCTGCGCCTGACCGACCTCGAGCAGGTCGTCGGTGCGTCGCAGGGACAAGCCAGCCGCCTTGGCGGCCTCGTGAATCTCAGACTTCGACAGCGGCTTCTCAGACACGAACGCTTCGGCGAAGCGCTCCGCGTCCCACTCCGGGGATGGCTCGCCCTCGGCCTTCTTCTCGTCCTTGCGGCGTGCCGGTCGCTCGCTGCGGAGCAGCGCCGGATCGAGACCCGGATCGACGTCCCACACCGGGAACGTCCACCGCAGGCCCGCGGGCTCGATGGGAGCCCAAGACCGCACGGCGGCATCGAGCACGACGCACCCATCCTCCTCGTGCGGCCGCAGAACCAGGTGGCTGTCGGTTGCCCGGCTCTGGCTGCCCGCGCCGGCTCCGACGTCCGTCACGCTCTTGCCCGACTGGTTGCCCTTGCTGCTGTGGTGGATCAACACAAAGCAGCAACCCAGGCGGTCGGCATATGAGTCGATCGCGTTGTAGACGCTGGCCATCGTCGCGTTGTCGTTCTCGTCACCGCCAAGGGGCATGAAGCGGTAGAACGCGTCCAGCACGATCAGCCTGAACCGGCCAGGCTCAAGCCGGTCGAAGTACGACCTCAGGGCGAAGATGTCCCGCAGCCGCCCGCGCAGGTTGTCGATCGCCACGTGCCGACCGACGCGGGCGTAGTCCATGCCCCGCGCCCGGGCGACCTGCGGGATGCGCGACGCGCTGGTTTCGCGGTGCAGCTCGTTGTCGATGATGAGCACATCGCCGGCGACGGTCTCGTATCGCCCAAGCCAAGGGCGGCCGGCCGCGACCGAGAGCGCCAGGTCGAGCGTGAGCCAGCTCTTGCCCGTCTTGGGCGCGGCGATGACGTTCATCGTCTCGCCCTCGCGCAGCAGCTTGTTGATCACAGGCGGACGGAGCGCCGGGTACTGGGCTGACAGATCAACCGCCAGCACGAACGCCGGCTCCAGCGGATCGACGGGGAGGGCCGCCGGCTGCGTCACCAGCCCCGAAAGGTCCACGCCGGATGTCTGCGGCGCGCTGCCGAACCCCTCGGCCCGCAGGGCGCTGGCGGCCTTGGACCAATCGCCGCCGTGCTCGAGCATCGCGTACACCGCGAAGGCCGCGTAGCCGCGCTGCGGCTCGAACGGCGGGGCGTTGCTGGAGAAGACATAGAAGATGCCGTCCTTGAGCGTCGCGCTGGTGCCCGCCGACTTGCCGGGCCGTCGCCAGTGCTCGTTGCTTCCCGCGCGGGCGAGCGTCCACCCGTGGCGGCGGAGGACGTCACGAACGTCGCCCCGCGCGTTGTATTCATCCCCCGGCCGCTGGCCAGCGCAGGCATCGTGCGAATCAGCCTGCTTGCCGGGCAAGGGAAACGGACCATCCACGACCGAGCGGGGCGTTCCGTCCAGCGCCCACGCGCAGCCCAGCAGCACGTCGCGCTCGTCGGCACTGATGACCGGAGGGGAGCACAGGTCGCCCTGGAGGATTGCGTACCCCTCCGAGGGGGCGCACAGGAACATGCCTCCCTCGCCGCGGGTCTCGATCAGCGTGACGACGACGTGCCAGCGGCCGGCGGGGTCCTGCCGAGGAGTGACGTTCTTGGAGCCCACCACAAGATCGCCCGGGCCATCGGTGTCGATGCGCTTGCTGGCGAGCTTGGTGTTGCCGCAGACGGGGCTCTCGCAGCGGTACACAACGTGGCGGCCGCCCGACGGTGTCGACTCGATCACCAAACGATCGATCAGCCCGGGCGACGACGCCTCGACGGCGTCGCGCCACACGGCGAAGGCTTCGCCGCCCAGGTCGAAGTCGATCATCTCCAGGTTGCCCGAGACCGCGCCGCACACCAGGCACACCGCGTGCGTCGACGCCTTGAACCAGACCGTGAGTTCGGCCTTCGACGGCAACCGGCTCTGATAGTCCTTCCATGCGGGCAGCGCAACACGCTTGTTCTCCGCGGTGCGGACGGCGGGCAGCGCGCAGAGACCCGCCGCGACGAAGGCCGCAGCGTGTCCGCGAAGGACGCCGTTCGAGATGGGAGGTGCGGGCTCGGCCATCAGAATGGGATCTCGTCGTCGGGGATGCCGTACGTGGTGCCCGCTGGCGCGGGCCGGTATTCGGGAGCGGCGTCGGGGTCGTCGAGCCGGGGTGGCTTGTCGCCGAGGCGGCACGCGACGATCCGCTCGTACTGGTCGCCCGCTTTCTTCTCAACCGTGATCGCCAGCGTGTGCGCAAGCGCCCCCGCCTCGGCCAACTCCACCGCGTGCTCCGTGCCCTCCGGCACCGGCTCGGCCGAGCGGGCCCGCCACCATGCCTCGGCCTTCGTCCGCGCGTAGCCGGTGTGGTCAAAGCAGACCCACTCGCGGAAGTAGCGGTTGAAGCCGGCGCGGTACTCGACGCGCATGGTCAGCGGAGCGGCGGGGTCGCTGCGCTTCATGTGCACGTGGTACGTCGTCTCGCTGACGCGGTGCTCTTCGCGCGTGGCCTGGCCGGAAAGCACGCCCTCGGTGCTGGCCTGCGCTTCGTGCTTCTGCTTGTTGGGCTCCGGGAACGCGTGGCCGCACTCGGGGCAGATCTGGTAGCCCGCGGCGATGAGAGCGTGGCACTCCGGACACTCCTTCACGGGAGCCTCGCCGTTGCCCTTACCGGGCTCGTCGATGCGGATCGCGTCCACCGGGCCGTGGCGCATCACGTTGCCGCCGAAGTCCAGTACGAGGCAGTCGGTCTTGCCCGGGTGCAGCCGGAAGCCCCTTCCAACCATCTGGTAATACAGGCCCGGCGACATGGTCGGCCGCACGAGCGCCACGCAGTCGATGTGCGGAGCGTCGAATCCGGTCGTGAGCACGTTTACGTTGCACAGGTACTTGAGATTGCCCCTGCGGAAGCGGCCGAGGATGGCACTCCGCACGCCGTCGGGCGTGTCGCCGGAGACGAACCCGCACTCGATGCCATGCTTGGCCTTGAGGACCTCCACGATGTGCTGGCCGTGCCGGATGCCCGACGAGAAGATAAGCGTGGCCTGCCGACCCTTGGTGTGCTCGACGATCTCGGCGCACGCGCCTTCAACCAAGCCCTGCTTGTCCATGAGATCTTCAACCTCGCTGGCGACGAACTCGCCGGCGCGGACGTGCAGGTCATCGGTGCTCACCTTCTCGCGGCCCGCCTTGGGCTTGAGCTGCGACAGAAAGCCCTGCACGATGAGCTCGCGCACGCCGACCTCGTAGCAGACGTGGTTGAGGATGTTTTCAGTACCGCAGATCGAGCCAGACTTCATGCGGTACGGCGTGGCGGTCAGCCCGATGATCCGAACGAGCGGGTTCACCGCCTTGGCGTCGGTGATGAACTGGCGGTACATCCCGTCGTCCTCGGCGGGCACCATGTGCGCCTCGTCGACGATGATCAGATCGACCGGCCCCAGATCGGCGGCCTTCTTCCAGATGCTCTGGATGCCCGCGATCGTGACGGCATAGCCGAGGTCCTTGCGCTTCAGGCCAGCGGAGTAGATGCCCATGGGCACGTCGGGCGCGATGTGCCTGAGCTTGTCGGCTGCCTGCTCGAGCAGCTCCTTGACGTGAGCAAGGATCACGACGCGGCCGTTCCAGTGCGCGACGGCGTCGCGGCAGATCGTCGCGATCACCGGCGTCTTCCCGCCGCCCGTGGGAATCACCACGCACGGGTTGTCGTCGCGCGAGCGCAGGTGGTCGTACACCGCACGCACGGCTTCGAGTTGGTAGGGGCGCAGCTCCATCAACGGTTCACCTCGCGCTCACGCCGCTGCTCGCTCTCCCAGTACACGCTGTTGGGTCCCGACTCCTCCGAGTAGTCGTCCTCGGCGGTCGGGCTTTCGTCATCCAGACAGCGCGAACACCCGGTCCTCGGGCCGCGCAGGCACCGGGCGCAGATCTGGAACTTGGACCGCGTGTCGCGGCCGCAACACAGACAGCAGTGCAGCTCGTCACTCGGCGGCGCGTCGGGCTTGGGTGATGACTTCAACGCGGACAAGGGACTTGCCTCCTGGAGTAACCGGGCCTCGCTCGACAACCAGCAGGTCGATCTGCGCGTCGTCGCGGTAGACGCCGCCGTGCTCGAGCGCGTCGAGCAGGGCCTTCTGCACGTTGTCCAGATCGCGCCGCCGCCGATCGGGCGGGCAGACCGTGACATGGACGGCCAGGCGACCGGCCAGCGGCGGATCACGCCCCAGCCGAGCCGCGAGGGCCGAGCACACCGCCTTGCGGAAGCGCCGGCCCTCGCGGCTGATCAGCGTCGCGTGCCCAACCCGCCGCCAGTAGTGGTTCACCGACGGCGGGTAGGGCAACTCGAACGACCTGGCTCCGGGGCTCACCGTTTCCAAGGAGGCGTGCTCCCCGGGCCGGTGGCCGCCGCCGCGGGCCGGGCCGCGACCGGTGACGCGCCGCCCTTCTTGACGTAGCCCTTGACGACGTTGGTGAGCTCGCCGGTGTCGTCGCGCTTCTTGGTCGCGACCTTCACGACCACCGGCAGGTTGTGCAGCTCGCTGCTGTCCTTGGGGAGCATCACGCCGACGGCTCGGCACAGCGCCGAGAGCGTGCCTTTGGCGATCGCCACCGTCTGCGAGTTGCTGTGCTTGAGCATCAGCCGGTCCCAGACCTTGCGGCCCTTCTGGGCTCCGTCGATGACCTCCAGTTCCAGCTGCAGGTACTCGCCCGAGCCAACCTTGGTCGCCTTCATCTCGGAGGCGACGATGACGGCGAGGTACTCCCCGGGCGGGAGCGGCTCGAAGGCCACGTTGGGATCGACCTCGTTGGCGTTGAATCCGTTCAGACTTGCCATGCTTCAGGCTCCTTCTTCTGGTGATGGGGTTTCGGCGGAGGTCACAGACTCGGCGGTCGTGCTGGTGTTGGTGTTTGGAGCCGCGTCGCCGCGCACGCACGCAGCGAAGACGCGGTAATCGAGCGGCATCTCCTCGGGCAGCGGCAGGCGGCTTTTGGCGACGTGCGCCGGCCGCTCGGTGGTGCGGATGACCCGCTCGCCCGTTCCGATGCCCTGGTGCTTGGCCTTGTTGAACCCCTCCTCGACCTTGCGGGTGTGCACGCGGTAGGTGGCGAAGAGCACCTCGTCGCACCACTCCTGCACCAGCGCGCTGGCGAGCTTGTGCAGCCGCGGGCTGTAGCGGTCGTACGGCTCGGTCTCGGGGTTCTCGAACTTGTCGATCTTGGCGTGCGCGATGAGGATCACGCCGATGCCGCGGTCGCTGCGGAGCGCGTCGAGCGCCCCGAGCACGGCGCGCCACTTGTCGATCGCGTAGGTGTAACCCTTGGCGTACCCGATGTCCTCGATCGAGTCGACGCCCTTGTCCGAGCAGACCTCCGCCCAGATGAGCCGCTCCAGCCAGTCGAGCGAGTCAATGACGACGGTCTTGTAACCGTGGTCGTTCGTGTAGAGCGACTCGAGCGTGGCCATCACCTGGCCGAGGCTCGTGGCAAGCGGGAACGACTCGCAGTCGATGTCGCCAAGGCCGTCTTCAGTGGGAATGAACACGGGCTGCTCGGCCATCGCGCCAAACGTGCTCTTGCCGATGCCGTGCGTGCCGTAAAGCATCACGCGGCGGGGCTTGGGGCTGCGTCCCTTGCGGATCTGCGTCATCAAGGTCGATGCGTTCATGGGTTCTCCGTTGTGGTGTTGGTGCTGGTGTTCAAGGTCCGCGGGCCAGATGTCGCGGACGTAATCGCCCTGGCCGAGACGGACGAGCGGCCATCGGAAAGAGCTGGATGTGCGTGGGGTCATGGCGGGCTCGCGGTCGGACGATCCCTATATGTGCACGACCCGCCCAAAGTGTCGCGCTACTCGTCGATGCCGCTCTCGATCAGCCGCTCGCGGATCGTCGTGACGCAGCGATAGACGCTGCCGCGTGCCATCGTGCGGGCCCGCGCGACGTCCGTGACATTCCCGTAGTGCTTGAGGTCCTCGGCGATCAATCGCTCGCGCCGGCAAAGCGGAGCCAGCGCCGCCTCCATGTCCATCCGCAGTGCCGCTCGGTCGACGAGGTCCGAGCCGCCGTCGTCGCGGACGCACTCGCGGCAGCCCTCGCCGAAGGCGGCGTCGAAGGAGAGCGGCCGCATCGCCGAGTGGCCGTCGCGGATCCGGCGATTCCGCACAAACGTCAGCACGAAGTAGTCCAGCACCTGGCAGACGAACGTGCGCTTTGTGGCCTTGGCCTCGTCGAAGCGGGGGGCATTGGCCAGGAGCGCCGCGAGCATGTCCTGGGTCAGGTCTTCGGCGTCCTGCGCGTTGAGGCCGAACTCCTTCCGCAGACGGTCGACGCGATACTCGATGCGGTCCATCGCGTACTGGTCAATGAGGGTGCACGCCGGGTCGGCGGGGCACTTGGGCGCGTCTGGAGCTGGATTCGGACGGGACGGGTTGGTAAGAGTCGGCATCGGCGGGTTCCCTTGATGGGGATGGGTCGATGCGGTGCACGACGCACCGCGTGTACCCGCCGCGGCGGTTTCACAAACCGCGCGTCGCCAAATGCACAAGCACGCCGCCGGGGCCAGCGTTTGCGGCCCGGGCAGCGTGCAAGATTCTCAGTTTCAGTTTCACAAACCGAGCGGATCTGAAACCAGCCGCTCAGCCCCTGAACTTGCGGACGTAGTCGATGTTGTCCGCGCCCGACCACAGGAGCTTGAGTTCGGCGTCCGGCTCCTTGTTGAGGCAGCGCGTCACGGTCGCCTTCGAGATGCCCAGCCGTTTGGCCAGGTCCTGCTGCTCGGGTCGCGGCAGAAGCTTGGTCTCGCCCCGCTCGGCTGTCGCGTGGAAGTGCGCCTTGGCCGAACGCAGGTGCTCGCGGAGTTCTCGCTTGAGCCCGTCGATCGCGGCAGCCCGCGACTCCCGCTTCTTCTTTGGCTTGGCGGCACGGATCTGCGCCGGCGTCGCCAGCCCCGCCCGCTCAAGATGACCGAACTGGAACGCCTGCCACGCATCTGCGGCCCGCCACGCGGCCCCGTCGGCCGCGACGACCTCGCCGAGCGAAGCAAGCGTCGCCCGCGCCGCGTCGGCAGCCGCCTTCACCGGCTCGCTCCAGTGCGACCGTCCCGGCGTGAGCACGATCGGCGGCTTCTTGGCTCCTGCTAACACCTCGTGCAGTGCCGTCAGCAGAGTTGCTTCATCGGGGCTCGCGATCAGGAAGACCGGGATCTGCAGCGCGGGCCGAGGCTCCCAGTGCCCAAGTCGCACCGATCCGGGCAGTGTGCCAGCAGTTTCATGCGCGGTCTTGATGTTCAGCGCCACGCAGAGTTGCCGTCTCAGCTCGCCCGGGTTCACCGCGTGGAGCACGACATCGTCGAGCGAGAGATCAACGCGATCGGTTCGCCCCTCGTCGCACACCCCGACCAGCTGCCCATTGCGATGGCGCACCACGCGCAGCGGCGGCCTGCCCGGCTTGGGAGCCGGGTGAGCACTGGCGTGGTACGCGGTGGGAGCGAGCACCGGCTCGATCGCCGGCAGCGCCGAACCGCACCGCTCCCTCCATTCCGCCATCACCGCTGTGCCGGTTGGCCGCGCTTCGATGAACTGCCAGAAGAGATCAAGCGACACTTCCCACCACCCTCAGCAAGGTCGGCGTGAAACGCCGACGCGCAAGCCAGTCGTGGACCAGCGGCGCATCCGACTCGCGATCGAAGACCGCCGCGTTCGGGGGCTTGATCGCCACCGATCGCGGGCGCTCGCCGTGCGTGAACTTGATCTTGAACACGGCCTTGAGCAGCGTGGCCGACCGGGGAATGGACCGGCGAATATCGGCGAGCGCCGCAAACACATCGTCGGCCTGGTGGATCTCGACGTGGCGCTGCTGGCAATCGTGCCGCCAGCGGAGTTCGGTCAGCCGCACCCACTCGATGCCGTTCACGTCCGAGCAGACCAGACAGTCGGGCCCGCGATCGATGATGGGCGCAAGCGAAAAGCGCCCGTTGACCTCGGTGCTGAAGATCGACTCGCTGTTGAAGAGCCGCTTGCCGAATGCGCGGCAGTACTCCTCGGTCTCGCCCTTGGCGTCCGCGTGAACCGCGAGCTCGCCCAAGGCCCGATCGAAGATCACGATGTCGTATTTCTCGGGCCGGTAGAACACGCTCGACGACTCACCGTTCTCGATGGTCCCCTCGCGCCGCAGCTTCTCGCCATGCCGCACAAGGAACCACACCGCGTCGTCCTTCACGAACGGGAAGACCCGCGAGCCGCGACCCTTCTTGCGGGTCTCGAAGTACGCGTCAAGGTCCTCCTGCAGTCCCTGAATGATCTGCTCCTGCACGCCGCGGATGCTCGGGAGATGCGTGGCAACGCTGGGGAAGTGCTCAAACTTCTTGGTGCGGATCAGGTACCGCTCGGCGTGGTAGCGCTGCAGCACCTCGGGATCGTCAAGCCAGATTCGAACCGCCAGGTCCGCCGGTGAGAGGCTCGGTGTTTCACCGAGGGGAATGGCCGCGCGCCGCGCTTCGTCGAGCAGGTCCTCGTACATCTCCGGGGCGGAGAGTTCGTCGACGAAGAACAGCGCATCGAGAAGGGGATCGGGCGCATCGTCGCCCGGCTCGATGAGGAGCGTCGCCAGACGGTCGATGTTGAGCGGGCTGGCGGCCAAAAGTTTCTGCAGCGCGGGCCACCGCTCGGCGTGCCCGGCGAGGAACCTCACCAGCAGGCCCGGGTCGATTTGCCGGAGGATGGACGGGCTTGAGAAACGGCGCAATCTGAAGCTGGACGACATACGAAACCTCCCCGACGGTCTCCGCCCGCCGGAAGCGTGTTTGAACCCCCGGATGGCGTCACGCTGAAGCCGTTTGTGCGGGTTCTGTTGGTCCGCATGGTACCCGTGTCAAATCGCAATTGTTAGGGACATGACAGGGCTTCCACAGGTTTTCCTCGGACGCGTGGATGACCTGTCGGAACGCTCGATTTTCCAAGCACTTGCGCCCATTTCCGGCGCTGTCCTGACCAGTCGGCAAGGGCCGCAATCTCCCGAAGATGCGTTTCCCGCAGGGGGTCCCGTCCGCGCCGGACCCGGGGCAAAAAGAGGATCGCCTCTTGGATGTCCGGGGCGAGCAGCGTGAGGTTCAGAATCTGGGTCACCCGAGCCCGCGTGACGTGCCCGAGGGCGGCCAGATCGCCCTGGTCGGGCACCGCGCCCGAGCGGATCAGCCCGTCCATCTTGATCGCCAGCGCCATCAACCGTGACACCCGCGGCACGCTGCCCTCTGGCGTGGTCTCGGTGATCGGCGCTGGCCCGGGCTTCATCTCGCGGCGGCCGCGGTTGCGCATCGAGAAGTGGATCTGGCTGGTGATGGTCAGGCCGGCGCTCATTGGTCGCTCTCCTCAGGGTCGGTGAACGTTCCGTCGTGGAACGTCACGCTGATCGATTCGGTGACGGCGTCGTACTCGACCTGCCGCACGAGTAGTTGGACCATGCGTTCGCGTTCCACCGTGGTGAGGTGCTCCCACAGTGGGTCGAAGGATTCAATTGCGCCGGAGAGCTCATCCTCGTCGAGCACGCGGGAGTTGACCGACTTGATGCGGGCGTCGAGCTTCCGCACCTCGGCGTCGAGCCTGCGGATCTCCTCGCGCAGGCCGCCCGCGTGGGCTGCCGAGCCGTTGCGCCCGCCGGTCGCTTCTGAAAGCCCCCGCAGTTCGACGCGACGTTGCTCCAGGAGGTCGCGGGCGGTGTCCCGCGCCGTGGCCATTGCCTCGGCCTGAGCGCGGAGCCGTTCCTGCGCACGCACCACCGACTCTGAGACGAGCCCGTCGTCCTTGCCGAGCGCTCTCAGTTGATCGATGACGAACTTCTCGAGCTCGAACGCTGGCAGTGACGGCCCGGGGCACTCTTTCCAGCCGCGCTTCTGAGCCCGCTGGCAGACGTAGTAGCGGTAGCGCTTAGGCCCGTCGGTGGCGAAGTGGTGGCCCATCGCGCAGCCGCACGCCCGGCAGCGCACCAGCCCGCGGAGCAGCGCGCCGTGTTTGTTGCTGTAACCCTTGCCCTCCTTCACGCGGTTCTCGCGGAGCGTCTCGCCGACGCGGCGGAACACATCCTCATCGATAATCGCCTCGTGGAGCCCGTCGTAAACCTCGGTCTTGTGCCGGACTTTTCCGATGTACGTGACGTTGGTCAGCATCTTGAACATGGTGGACTTCTCGAAGCCGCTGCCGCCCTTTGCGTCGCCCTTCTTGGTCGTCCACGCCTTGTTCTTGACGCCGCGCTCGTCCAGCCGCCGGATGGTCTTCTGGACCGAGCTGCATTCCAGGTACAGGTCGAAGATCTCTCGCACGAGTTTTGCTTCGCGCGGGTTGACCACCAGCCGGTTGCCGCCGGGAAGGGCATCGATGTCGTAGCCGAGGATCGGCGGGCCGCCGCCCCAGCGCCCCTTCTGGCGGGCGAGAGCGATCTTGTCCCGCGTGCGTTCGCTGACCAGTTCCCGCTCGAACTGCGCGAACGAGAGCAGGATGTTGAGGGTCAAGCGGCCCATCGAGTGGGTCGTATTGAACTGCTGCGTCACCGAAACGAACGAGACTCTGAACTTCTCGAACTCGCTCATCATCCGCGCGAAATCCATCAGCGACCGGGAGAGCCGGTCCACCTTGTAGACCACGACGCAGTCGATCTTGCCCGCCTGGATGTCGGCCATGAGGCGGAGCACCGCCGGCCGCTCCATGTTGCCGCCCGTGAACCCGCCGTCGTCGTACTTCTCGGGAAGGCAGACCCACCCCGCGTGCTTCTGGCTGGCGATGAAGTTCTCGGCGCTCTCGCGCTGGGCGTCCAGCGAGTTGAAGTCCTGCTCGAGCCCGTCCTCGCTGCTCTTGCGGGTGTAGATCGCGCAGCGGACCACCGCACGTTCCTCGAGATCCGTCCGTTTGGTTGCCGCTGGTCGCTTGGTCACTCCGCGTTCTCCCGCTCGCCAAGGTTGAAGAAGCGCAGGCCGTTCCAGTGCGAGCCCGTGATCGCGTGGGCGACCGCGCTGAGCGACTTGAACACTTGCCCGTCGTACTCAAATCCGTGCGGGAGCACGATCACACGGTACTCGTGCCCCTTGAAGACGCGGGGAATGACGCTCCCGGCCGGCGGCACACGCGGGTCGCGATTGAGCGACAGCCTGCCGGAGAGCGTCCGCAACTGGCCGACCGGTTGGGGCTGGGCGGCCAGTGCGGCGTGCTCCGCCCCCCGCGGCGGGCGGACGCGAAGATCGGCATCGCGGACCAAATCGCGGGCTCGCTCCCTCGCACGCTCGGAGAGGTCCCCCTCGGCCAGCATCTGGATCCGCCACGCGACGCGGCGGAAGAGCCACTGGCGGTTGCCCGACCGCGCCGCCTCGCCGAAGACCTCGGCGTACCGGGCCTGCAGTTGGCCCACCGTCATCTTTTCTAAACCCGCGATCTCTTGCTTCATGCTCATGCCGACTCTCCGCGTTTGAACCCGTTCGGACCCCGGCGTTCACTACCGGGGAACCGAGCGGACACACTGAGGGCGGCATACTGCGGGAGTTCAAGTCCATCGCCGCGAGAATCCTCGGGCGTAGAGATGTCCGATGACTCGGGGGCCAGGACCACGCGCTCGAGGCCGGCGGCCATGAGGTCCACGAGTTCACGGTGGCGGGTGTGGGAATCGACGACGGGCGCAGAGGGATGTCTCGGCCGCCTCGGTGGCGGTTCGGCAGGGTCGGGCATCGGTGCTCCTTTGGCGTTCGGAGACACCGCCTATATGTGCACGAGGACTCGAAACTGTCGCGCGGGACCCGCCTTGTGCAGTTCACTCGCCCCGAGGTAACCTGCTCAAGAGGTTTGACGGGAGGTTGCGAATCATGGTCTGCAGAGCTGTCCTGCCAATCCCGAGTTGGGCCGCCCCCGCCGACTTGTTGCCGTTTGTGCCTTCAAGCGCTCTCGCAATGTAGTGCCCACGCACCTGGTTGAGCACGGCTTCGAGGTCAAAGCCATCACCGATCGGACGTCCGAGCACCTCAGCAGATGGCTCCGGGGTGCTAGCGGCGATCGCCTTGGCAGCCGCGTCCTTGGATATCCGCGCCTTGTGTGGCTCGGCAAAAATGGCCAATCTTGCGACCAAGAACTCGAGTTCTCGAACATTGCCCGGCCAGTCATGCTGGCGAAAAACCCGTTCGACGCCGGGGCCGAATCTGCGGTGTCCTCTTCCCATTCGTTCCAGTTGCTCGGCGCACTCCACATTGAACCGAGCTAGCGCCGCCTCCGCGAGCGGCATCACATCGTCCAACCGTTCCCTGAGCGGGGGCAACACGATCTCAACAAAGCGAAGTCGATCGTATAAGTCCTGACGGAAGGTGCCGTCACGAATGGCCCGTCGAAGGTCTAGGTTGGTAGCCGCCAAAATGCGGACGTCTAAGGGCTCGGATTCACTGCCACCAAGCGGACGCACTCGGCGAGTTTGCAGAAACCGAAGAAGCTGAATCTGCGCCTCCATCGGCGCATTGCCGATTTCGTCAAGGAAAACCGAACCGCCATCAGCTTCCGCGAGGATGCCCTTCCTGTCATCTTTCGCGTCCGTAAAACTATTGCGCTTCCATCCAGCCAAAAGGTGGCGGGATACCGGGTCCTGAAGTGATCCGCAATCGACAACTCGCCATCGCTCCGGTGGTCTTCCACTCTCACGATGAATCGCTTCCGCAAGTGTCGATTTGCCTGTTCCGGGTTGGCCAAGGATCAGAACGGGGTACTTTGTGAACCTCGAAACTTCCTGAGCCTGAAACTTCACGCGACGAATCGACTCAGACTCCCCAACAAAGTCTCTCGCGAAGTCCGGTCGCAATCGGACACCTTCAGTTTCAAGGACGTCAAACACACCGCCGGTAAGTCGGTCCTCAAGAAAGCGGACTTCCAAGGCGCGTGGGACGCTCGCCTCGACCACGCCACTCTCTGGTGAGCTCTCGAAACAGCGAGCTCGCTGCCGACCCATCGAGAGCGCCAAGGTCCACCACACGAATGCCATTTTGGGGGTGCCGCTGCTCGTGTTTACGAAGAGGTCGTCCGCGGCTGTGGCGCACTGGTCGAAGAGGACGGACGCCTTCGACCATACCCAATCGAAGTTCATGACCGGATTACCCGCGCCGGATACGTCGTGAATCTCGATCACCGGCCGCAGGTTTGCCTGTTCAAGGCTCGACAGCAGCCAGGCCTTCCAAGCTTCGGATTTCGCGATCGGCGTTTTTTCGCTGTCCGCCCAAAGCAGAGAGATCCGTTCTGGCCGGACGTGGCCAGCCACCGCGGCAAGCGGCGATCCTGAAGTCCGGCGGGGCGTCGTTCCCAATCCGGCCTGAACGTCAGAAACACCAACCCAGCTCAGAAGAATTGATGTCGCCATGAGGAGCACTCCGGGTGGAAGCGGAGTGTAGCAGGCGTGCGCGATATCGATCACGACGCGATCGAAATCGATCACTTACGGACATGGGGCGTCGCAAGCGAAGTTCCATAAGACGTTGCGTGACAGGCACTTACGCAGACTGTGGCGATTGGCATCGCGATCGCTTTGGTGAGGTTAGAGCCCGCCATCCGGCAGAGCTCAAAAAGGAGAAGTGTCATGGTTGCGATGAACGTGAAAGGTGGCTTCAGGATGACCCGTCATGCCGCAGTACGCTGCCAACAGCGGTGTGTGAGCGAGGAAGGGATGGCGGCACTGCTGGAGTTCGGAGAAACGTTTCACGCCGGCGATGGGGCGAAGGCGTACTTCCTCGGTTCCCGAGCTGTCGGGTATGCACTGGCCCGGTATGGAGTTGATCTCTCTCGGTGGAAGGATGTCGCGATGATCGTGTCCTCCGACCGCAGCATCGTGACCGTGCAGCACGTCGACCGCCCCAAGAGGAGTTGGCGCGGTCGGCACTGAATACCATCACCCCAAACAAGACGCGAACATTCGACTGGAGAAACACCAATGAGTCAACTTTCAGATTTCACCATCGCAGCCCCCCGCCCCCTGCCGGTAATCGTTCTCGCTGATGTCAGCGGCAGCATGTCCGAGCACGGGAAAATCGAGTCCCTGAATCACGCTTTGGCCGAAATGCTCACCGCCTTTGGCAGTGAGTCCCAAGAAGCGGCGCAGATCCATGTCGCGGTCATCACCTTTGGTGGCGAGGCAGCTGAACTGCACACCGCGCTCGCACCGGCAAGTTCGGTCAAATGGAATCCAATGCGTGCGAGCGGGCGGACCCCGTTGGGGGGTGCCGTCGCGCTTGCGACCACCTTGGTTGAGGACCGCACGAAGATCCCGGGGCGCGCGTACCGCCCAGTCATCGTCCTAGCATCCGATGGCGCACCGACCGACGAGTGGCAGAAGCCCATTCAGCAGTTGCTTCTGTCGGAGCGAGGTAAGCGAGCCGATCGTTTCGCTCTGGCGATTGGCGACGATGCCGACAAGGCGATGCTTGGTGCGTTTGTGAACGACCCCGCTCGCCCGGTTCTTGCCGCGAGCGAGGCGCGGCAGATTCAGAAGTTCTTCAGGTGGGTGACCATGAGTGTCACGGCTCGCTCGCGAAGTGCGACGCCGAACGCCACTCTGCCGCCTCCGACCACGGACTTCGTTCTCGACGAGATCTAACAGGAAATCTAATGCCGAGAATGAACGTGAACTGTATTGGGACATCGGTACTTGGACGCCGACACGCCAAGTGTGGCTCTCCAAATCAAGACGCATGGGGACACTACCGGTCCCCATCCGGGCATCTCGCCGTCGTGTGCGACGGGGTTGGGTCGTGCGAACTCAGCCATTTGGGGTCACGTGCGGCTTGCGCTGCGGTACGCGAGGTCGCGAGAACGATCACCCGTGATTCCGAACTTGCTTCCTTCGGTCGGCTGGTTGAACAGGCGTGGATTGACAAACTGCCACCCGGTGATGTTGGACGATTTGCCACCACATGCTTGTTCACCCTGCGGTTGCGATCGGGGCGGGTCGTCACTGGTGGTGTAGGGGATGGACTCGCAGCAATGGGCGTGGTGGGGAGTGAGTGTTCAAAGCTCGTCGAATTGAATGGTGGCGACTTTGGGGAAACCTGTGCACTCGGCGGCGGAGGAGGCGCTAGAGCGTGGCGACAAGAGGAAGCTGACGATTCGGAGGGCGGCGTGTGGGCCCTCCTTGCCACCGACGGGCTTTCAAACGACCTGGCCGTCGATCGACTGGGCCATTTCGCGGCTTGGCTGATAGAACGCGGCGGTCCCTTGAGCGCTAGGCGGCGAGCCATGTTTCTGCGTTCTCAGCTAGGACGCACTCGTGTAGGCGGTGGCTCAGACGATCAGACTTTCGCCCTGCAATGGAGTTGCAACCATGGCTGACGCTATGTTCGTGGTCGATTCGCGCAAAAACCGTTATGAGCTCGGCCGCCGCCTTGGCGAAGGCGGACAGGGCGTGGTCTTTGAGGTCAGGGGCGGCAAGCTTGCGGCGAAGCTCTTGCGAACGCGAGACGCTTCGCAAGTCCGCACCCTCGAGAACCAGATGCACTTCCTTCGGTCTCTGGATCTCTCGGGAATCCCAATCGCCCAACCCGAGGCAGTGATCGTCCATCCATCGCCGGGATATCTCATGAGGTTGCTCGCGGACATGGGGCCCCTTCAAGAGGCTATGGTCCCGTCTCCGACGAGGACCGGTTCAAAAGCCTGTTGGTATCAGGAAACCGGTGGACTTCGACGGCGTCTGCGGATCTGCGCTAGGGCCGCCCGCGCGATCTCCCTCCTGCACGCCAAGGGTCTCTGCTACGGCGATGTGTCGCCGCACAACGTGTACGTGTCCACGGCGGTTGCCAATGACCAGGTTGTTCTCATCGACGCCGACAACCTGCGGTATGCGAGCGATCCGGCCAACAAGGCGCTGTACACGCCGGGCTACGGAGCTCCCGAGGTTGTGAAGGGACTGAGCATGGCATCGAGCCTCGCGGATGCTCATGCGCTCGCGGTCACGGTCTTTCGAATGCTCACGCTTGCCCATCCACTCATCGGAGACATGGTCGAAGAGGGAGAGCCTGAATTGGAAGAGCGGGCGCTTCGGGGCGACTTTCCGTGGATCGATCACTTGCGAGATCGAACCAATGCGAGCTCGCGGGGAATCGCCCGCGATCGAGTGATGTCCGAGAGCATGTTGCGCTTGGCGGCACGGGTCTTTGGTGAGGGGTTGACGGTTCCGACGGATCGCCCTTCGGCAGGAGAATGGGCGGATGTGCTTGAGCGCGCCGCTCTCAACTGCGTGAAGTGCAAGGCTTGCCCCGCGACATTTCTCCGTACTGCCCGCTCTTGCCCCTGGTGCGGCGGGGTCAGGCCCGCGTACCTCCAAGGTCGCATCCGCTTGTGGGACCCCGAGTTGGCGGCGAGCAAAGGAGGATTCGTCCTCGGCCCAGAACGACGCGACATCGTCGTCGCGTCGTTCGTCATCATGCCGGACGAGGGCATAGTGCTTGACAGACGTCTTGTGCGTGAGGTTCCCACGCATCAGGCTACGCAACCATGCCTGAAGATCGGCTTCGACGGTAAGCGGCTATCCCTGGCGTCCCGAGACACAGACTCGACCATGCAGGTCCACGCACCGAAGGGGTCTCCCCTCACCCTCACCGATCGTGAATTGGAGTTTCGTTCAGAGATCCCGTACCTGACGATCCACGTCGGTGATGCCCGCAGCGTGCACCGTGTGATCGACTTCCGGATTGAGCAGGAGCAGTCGACATGAACGCGTCTGAGCTGAATGTCGGTTCCACTCGCCTTCTTGAGCTACGGCCGAGCGCGGACGCTCATTTCCCGGTACCACTCCAGGTTGGGGCGGAAGTGGCGCTCTCTCTCACGGAAGGAGTCGGACCGACGCTGCGTGCCCAGGGGACAACGGTGTTCGTGCATGGCTCCGATGAGGCAGCCGAGCGCCGGCTGAGAGAGGTGTTTGAACGACGCCTTCCACAAGTCGCGTGGGTAGTGCAAGTCCATGGTCAACCTGCGGCAGCCGAAGCGGTTCTGATCCAGGTCCATGAGTTTGCGACGGGCGTACAGAGCCCGGATCAACTGACCATGCACATCGACGAAGAGTTGCTCGACCTCTGTCGTGCGAGGTACGGAGTTGACGGCGTAACAGCCGTGGAGCGGTTGATTCGTGATTCTGCAGTTCTTCCACCTCAATCGCCTGGCGGTCAGGAACGGTTGATTGTGTCGGCCGGCGGGGGGGCGTCGGTCGAGCGCGGCTTCCGCATCATCGGGACCGCGCATGTCATCGATGTTCAACGACGGCCGATAGAAACAAATGCAGGAGTTGGATCTGCCTACTTCATTCGGCGAGTGGCCCGTCCGAGTCGCTCATCCACAGCATCTACGCTCGCGTTGGTCTCGGCCAACGTGGCTTTTGTCGACGCGACTCGCACGGCGGCACGCGTGCAAGTGCGAGGCGAGTTGGACATGCTCGTTCAGGGTGCTGACAGCTACATGAAGCTCTGGCGTGAGTACAACGAGCTCGAAAGAAGGCGGATCCAGGCGGCAGCAGTTGAGTGTGGCTCGATTCACTACACGAGCATCACGACACGGTCTGATGGCGGGGTGCGATTCCTTGGGGTCGCAGCAAGCACAGCGGTTCGCGAGAATCTGGAATCGCTCCGCGAGGATGAGGCGGACCTTCAGGCCACCACGGAACCTGTTGATGCTGAGGAGGGACCGCCATCCGGTCCAACATTCTGTGGAACACTGACCGGAATGGGGTCCGGCTGGCTCGACGTCCGCCCACGGTTGGGCGGGAACGCAACTCCCCCGGACAGCGGATACCTCAGCGTTTCGACGTTTGGCGATGAGCGGAGGCTGGACCGGCGGGAGCGAGCCGCCGAACTGATCGCGACAGGCAACTGTCGAATTCCCTGGCTAGGAAAGATCCTCGAAGGCAGCTCGCACCCAGTCATTCAGCGGAAGCGAGTGCAGCCGCTGACCGATGCCGCGCTGCGAGCGTTCGGAGCAGAGCCCACCCCAGCCCAGATTGAAGCACTGGATGCGGCGCTCAACACGCCGGACATCGCCATCATTCAAGGGCCGCCCGGGACAGGAAAAACACGGGTCATCGCCGCGCTCCAAGCCAGACTCGCCGAACTTGGCGAGGGTGAGGGCGGTCAGCTTGGACAAACACTGCTGACCAGCTATCAACATGACGCAGTGGACAACGTAGCGTCCGCGAGCACGGCTTTCGGCCTGCCGGCCTTCCGAATTGGCGGACGCACCGGAGACGGAAGCGCGGACGATGCGGTCGAGCGATGGCGAAGGGAGCTCATCGAGAAGCTCCGGGCGAGCATCGCATCCCAGTCCACCTCGCCGGTTCAGGTTGTGCGACGCCGCCTTCGTGACCGACTCTCTGCCGTGAGTGTCGCACCGCTCACGGACGATGCGAACGCAGCTCTCCTGGAGGATGTGCGGTCCGAATGCGGCGAGTGGTTGACGGCATCGGTGGCAGAACGGCTCGACAGGACGCTCAGAAGCCTTCGCTCTCCCGCCGCAACCGCCGACGTTCCCATCGAGGTCGAACAAGCGATCGGTGCGGTGTCTGGTCTTCCCACGACGCTGGAATCGGCTCGGGACGACGGTGCTCGTCGTGCGAGAAAGGCGCTGCGACTGCTCCGTCCCTTGGGCGTGCTTGACGAGCTGGCTGATAGAATGCTGGAGCAACTCGCGGAATGGAACGGCGATGGCGAAGCCCCTGGGCTGTCCATGATGCCAGACCTTCGCTTGTCCTTGCTCAACCGACTCCGGCCGACCACCCGCGTAGACGACCTCGCAAGACCGAATCAGGCAGTTGAGGAAGTTCTGACCGAGGTTCTCGGATTGCTGGATGCCGCCGCGCGGGTCGCGACACTGGACGCGTCTGTGGCAGTCGAAGACCTCATCGACGACCTCGAGTCCGACCCGGACGGCGTCCGTGACGACATCCAGCGATATGCCTCGAGCCTTGCCGCCACAGTGCAACAGTCGGTCGGAGGTTCGATGCAGCGTGCCAAGCTTTCTGACGTCACCTTCGGCGACAAGGTGTGGCCGTCCTTTAGGAACGTCGTCGTGGACGAGGCCGCGAGATGCAACCCGCTCGACCTCATGATCCCGCTGTCCATTGCGGAAAAGCGAATCGTTCTGGTGGGCGACCATCGCCAGTTGCCACACGTGCTTGAACCCGACGTTGAGCGGGAACTCTCTGCGACCGCGAGCGAAGCGGCCCGCAAAGCGCTCAAGAGCAGCCTTTTCGAGCGCCTCCGGGAGCACCTCGAACAGTTGGAGCTAAAGGATGGGGTCCGTCGCTATGTCCGGCTGGATAGGCAGTATCGCATGCATCCGGTGCTCGGGCAGTTTGTTAGCGATGGCTTCTATCGGCGGTATGCCGAGGGGTTCGAGTCGCCACGGCCGGCCTCCGACTTCGAACACGGCTTGGGAGGCACCTACGAGGGTGTCGTGGCCGCTTGGAAGGACATTCCGCATTCGCAGGGCGGTGAAGTCGGCGGACGGAGCAAGCGCCGCCCGACCGAGGCAGGTTGGATCGCCGAAGAGGTTCATCGTATTGGGTCTGAGAATAGGGGTTTGAGCATCGGCGTCATCTCGTTCTACTCGGCTCAGGTCAAAGCGATCTGCGAAGCCCTGCAGGAACAGGGAATCCTCGAGGAAGAGGAAGAAGGATGGCGGCCCGCAGACCAATGGCGTTTCACATCAACTGGGAAGATCCGTAGCCGCATACGAGTCGGCACCGTCGACTCTTTCCAGGGAATGGAATTTGATGTGGTGTTCCTTTCGTTGGTACGCAGCAATCGCGTGCAGGCTGGCTCAGGCACATGGCACAAGAAGTACGGCTTTCTCCTCCTTGAGAACCGCTTGTGTGTGGCTATGAGTCGTCAGCAGAAACTGCTCGTGGCTGTTGGCGACAGTGCAATGTTCAACGCGGCGCACCTTGCGGATGTTCCGGGTGTGAGGGCGCTCTTGGACTTCTGGACACTGACTGGAGGGACGCATGGGCGACGCATCTAAAGTTGCACCCACGGTGCTCCGCTTCAGGCCCCGGTGGCCGCAGGGCGCGAAAGAGCGGTGGGTCCTATGGCCCGTATGGACCCGTCGTGTTGCCGCTCCGGTCGCTGGAGAGGATCGGCTCCCCCCATTTGAGAAGGCTGTTCTCGGGTGTGCTCGAGCGAACGTCATCGACTCCGACCATGTGGCGGCTCTTCTTCAATTGCACCCACAGCTCGTAGATCAACTCAAGAGCCGATTGGTGGATCGTGGCGCAATGACTCCGGAGGGAGAACTCACGGCGGAGGGGTTGAGATGTGTGGGGGCGGAAGACATCGACAATACCAGGGTGGAAGTCCGACACATTTTTCAGTGTGCGATCAGTCAGTCGTTGCTCCCACGAATCGCCGACACGGTTGCGTTCGCTGAAGTCACACGTGACGGAGAGAGGTGGAAGATCGAACTCGGCACTCCCGGCGAGCCTAGGCCCACTGGGTGCTTCTTGCTCCAGCCCCCGCGGTACGAGCCTCCGGAAGCACCCGATGCTGCGGATGTTCTGAGGGCCGTCGTGCGTCACTCCTTGGACCAGCGCGGGATCGAACGAATCGGACGTCTGGAGCCCGGGGTTGAGCGGCCTGTTGCAGTCAGGGCTGGAGCACTTAGGCGGGTGACGATTGTCGACCGCGAGCCTCAGCTGGTACATCTTGCAACGGTGGTTTACCAAGCTCCGGATGTAGGACCCGGATCTCTCGACTGGCGCATCGCCGACCCCTTCGGGCTGGGTGAGAACTCGCGACTGCTCATGGAGGGTCAACGGCTCAGGCGCAACTACCCACCGTTCAACAACTTCATCCAGTCCCTCATCGACCGCGGTGATACGCCGATGCGCTCGGGCGAGTTGACTGCCCGTGATCTGTGGGAATTGGCCAACGGAGAGGTGGCCGCAGCTCTACCCCGACTCCCGGAGAACTGGCTCGGTCGCGAGCACCTGATTCGCATGCATGAAGCGAGGCTCTCGGCGAGTGAGGCAAAGGGGAATGCTCAACGGCGAGCGAGGCTCAAGGACGGAGCCCAGAACGCCCGGTGTGCTCTGGAGGCGTGCTTCGCAGCTCTTGCCGACCAGTTTCCCCTCGGTCGCATTCGCGGGCTCATACCGAGGGCCGGGGCTGCGGGCGATCAGGTGCTCCGGACGCGATTGGAGCGTGCCGCTTCGAACCTTGGAGTACGGATGCCGCTTCCGGGGCGGTTCGCAAACGTGCGGGGTAATCACGTCTTCAGTGTGGTGGACCGGGGCGACATGAGCAGGTTGACGGCCGCCGTGATGGCCACGCTGCTGGCCGCTGATGTGACGCCGGGACACATACTCCGCACAATTCTCGGTGAGTGGCCCGGACTGCTCGACGAACTCGCGGTCGCGATCGACGTTGGTGGTGAGGCCTCTCATTACGGGGACAGCCATGGACCGTCAGACGAGGACCTAGAACGGGTGATTGGCATTGTGCAGAGGCTGACGAATGGGTTGCTCACAACCTGAGCGACTGCCAGAACTTAGGAGTACGACGTGGGACGAAACAAGAACAAGCGGCGCGCTAACGACATCTTCGGCCGGTCCGGCTTCGGTTCGCCCCCATCGCCCTCAGCCGGCCCACCCACTATGCCCAACGTCGTGTCTGGAAGTCGTGCGCCATCTGCGCCATTGACGACGCCCGGCCTGAGCGCCTCCGACGAACCGGCGGCAGTAGAAGTGGCATCGACGGTGCCGGACATGCTCGAGCAGGCGATCCAACTCGAGATTGAGGCACCAGCCGTCGACTCGGCAGTGCCCGAACCGGACGGTGTCTCGGGGAAGGCAACGGTTGAGCCGCCAGCCGCAAACACTGAGAACCTGCGTGAGGCGATTCGCTCGGCCGCCAATGCGAAACGGGCCTTTCAAATGGCTGAGGCCAAGTCAAAGGCGACCTTGGAGGCGGTCGAGCAGAGAGACGTTTCGCTCCAGCAGCATCAGGGGCGTCTGGACGAGCGAGAGAAGGCGATCCAGGAGTGGCACGCTGCACTCGCAGCCAAGGAACTTGAGTTCGAACATGCCCGGTTGTCACTCGTGAAACGCGAAGAAGAAGCGAAAGCAGGGTTCCCGCAACTGCTCGCCGGAGCCCGTGAAGCCATGGAGCGTTCGGTGCAGGCGCGAGAACTTGGCCTGAGGACGATCGAGGAACAGGCACACAAGCAACTGGAGGAAGCGAAGCAGCAGATGACCCAAGTCGGCGAGGCACGCTTGGCACTGAAGCGAGCCCAAGAGGACCTCGCATTGGACCGCGAGAATCTGGACGAGCGGATCGCGCTCGCTTCAAGGCGCGCCGAGCAGAAGCTGCAGTCTCGCGTGGAACGATTGGACCAGGACCTGGAAGACGCAAAGCGACGCGAGATGGCCGCACGCGATTGGGCGAAGCTGAAGGAAGGTACCATCCAAGAGCTTGAAAAGAGGCTCGCACCCACGGGAGCGATGTCGATCGAGCAACTCGCAGCCAAGTGCGCTGATCTTTCAGCCCAACTGAAGGCACGCGACGCGGAACTGACGAACAGGCCGGATGCGGATGCGGTTGCGGAACTGCGTCGTCAGGCCGGGGCTGTAGATGGCCTGAGGCGTGAACTTGAGCAGATCAAAGCGGACAACGCAGCACTGCGGTCGCGGCTTGCCGGACTGACCGTGGCAGCAACCGAGCTTGAGAACCAACGTGATCTGGTGAGAGCCTACGAGAACCGAGCTCGTGTGCTCAAGGAAGCCAATACCCAACTCGAAGCCGACGTGACATCGAAGCTGGACCAGAGTGCGCACCGCAACCCGTTCGCTGAACTCGCGAGAATGGACCAGGACGTTGAACTGCAGGCCCCTATCTCTGGGCTCCGGAAGCCAGAGAATCTGAAGGCCATTGTTCAAGAGGTCAAGGAGCGTGTGGCAACGGGGCCCCACCCCTTGTACTACGACGATGCGACAATCCGGTGCTTCATCGCTGGAATGGCCATGAGCCGCTTGCACCTTCTCCAAGGCATCAGCGGCACAGGCAAGACCAGCTTGCCGCGGGCGGTGGGAAAGGCTCTCGGAGGAGATGTCGAGATCGTGCCAGTGCAAGCGGGCTGGAGAGATCGGCAAGACCTGCTCGGTTACTTCAACGCGTTCGACAAGCGATATCACGAGCCAGCATTCGTCCAAGCACTGTACCGCGCCCAGTGTCCGAAGTGGAATGACCGAGTTTTCGTCATTGTCCTGGACGAGATGAATCTCTCATACTTCGAGCAATACGGCGCGGATCTGAACTCCGAGATCGAGCAACCTCCGCCCTACGAACGGAGGTTCCAGTTGATGGATTCACTTCCGCCGATCGCTCCCCGATTGCTCCGCGATGGTCGATTCATCGCCTGGCCGGACAACGTGTGGATTGCAGGAACAGCAAATCACGACGAGACCACCAAGGACTTTGCGGATAAGACCTACGACCGCGCCCACACCATGGAACTCCCGCCTGGGCATCCGCAACCGGGAGTTCGGAGCGGCCTTGCCGGTGGAGCACCGATATCGTGTTCTGGACTGCGAGAACTTTTTGAGGCTGCGGTGCGAGACCAGGCGGCGATGGCCAACAAGGCCAATAGCGTGCTGGCCAAACTCAAGGATCAGCTACAGCTTGGACTTCGGGTTGGATGGGGCAACCGGCTCGATGGGCCCAAGGGGCAGATGGCCCGCTTCGTCTCGGCTGTGGTCGCTTCGGGCGGCACGTGCGACGAGGCCCTCGACCACATCCTTGCGACCAAGCTGCTTCGCAAACTGCGGGGCAAGCACGAAGTGCGACTTAAGACTCTCGAGCAGTTCCGCGACACCATGGCGTCCACTTGGAAGCAGTCATTTGGTGAAGCCTCTCAGCCCGCCAAATCCAGAGACCTTCTGGCCGAATTGATCCAGTCTCGTCGCTTCGAAGAGAGCGAGGGCGCCTAATGCCAGGTCCCCTGGTCGATCTCGTGTCTGGAGTCGAGTGGGAGCCGGGGTCAGCCCCGCTCATTCCCGGTCGTGTGATGCTCGCCGACAACGGGAAGGGCGTGCTGGTGAATGGACTACCAGCGTGTTTCGCCGACCGAGTGGTTGCTCGCCGTGACGGAACCTGGGCGCTCACAATTCCGGGTAAGACGGCGGTAGGGGGAGAGTTCCCGAGTGCCCTGTTGACTGCGACACTCGACGCCGAAGCTATCGCGGAGATGGGGCGGACTTTCAGCGAACTGCGCGACTCGCGTGCTTGCTGGAGCCAATGGGCTACTTTGTCGCCGTTGGCACCGCGCGTCGCCGAGTTCCTACGAGTGCGACCATTCGATCAGGCGATTCAGGATCGGCTTGTGTTCCTTGAGTCGGTGTGCCAGCGCCCGCGTTCGCACCTGCGGGTCGACGAGGAAATGACGTCGGTACCACGCGTACGCAAGGTGGCCCGTACGGCGATCGTCAGGCTCGTGTCGCACAAGGAGGACTGGGACCGTCCGACAGTCTTGGGCGTGCGACCCCGCCGAGTCCTCGCCCTGGTTGCGGAAGATGACGTGGACATCTACGAGAATCGCGTCGCCGCCCGTCTCATCGATCACTTGGCTATGTATCTGCGACTTCGTCTTGAGCAACTCGCTCGTATACGCAGCATGATCGAGCAGTCGAGCGAGCACGCGGCGAGCGCGGCGGGTGGGCACTTCTGGCGGCAACGCAGATTGTGCGACCTCTGGGCGGGCGCAGTCGGTGACACTCGGGCGGAACAGAGCGCCAAACGCACTGCAGATCTTGTTGAATCGCTCTATGGCAGGGTCCGCAAGCTATTCGATTCCCCGCTTTACCGAGGGGTCCCCGTGCGGTCGGGCCCAGTGCAACTTCGCTACACCAACGTATTTGAGAGCGATTCTCTCTACCGCGAGGTGGCGAAGCTGTGGCGAGAGTGGTCGCGGTTGGGCGTATCTCGCCCGCCGACGGAAGAGCAGTACTACGAAAGTCGCCAAGCTGTGTGCGACGGCTCTGCGTGGTTTGGATGGTTGCTCGTGGTTCGGGCTCTCGACCAGCTTGGAGTTTCGTGCGATTCGAGTTCGGAGCATTCGGCGGTCGATTGCGACGAACTCTCGTTACGTGGGGCCGCCGGGGCCGTCTCTGTTCTTCCCCCTCGTGACGGTGCTGTCGTCATACGGGTTAACGACCGAAGAGTCCGGGTGGTGTGCCTGCCCACCAAGCTCGAAGGGCTTGATCCGACCTTGACTGTGGATGTCATCGATGACATGGAGCGTATGAGCAGGAGTGCGGCAGAGGACGAGGTTCTCGTACTACTCGTCTCCTCGCACGGACCGGCTGCTGAAGGGAACCACGAATGGCGGGCGGACGCAGGGCATCGCGCAGGTCCATGGGAGCCTGGTATCAATCGGTCCTCTCGGCTCGGTGTGCTCCCCGTGTCGCCATGGGACATCGGCAGCGTGGAGCGAGTTGCGCGGGCACTTCGGTGGCATCTCTGGTCGCCGATGCTGTTGCAGTATCCTCCGACCGTTCAGTTCGGTACCGATCGGCCTCGCTCTCTTCCCGCGTGGGTAGAGGCCACCGCTCGGCCAGACGTCCTGCGGGTTCTCAGACCACCGGAAGGGCGTGAGCGATCGCTTGGAGATCTTCTAAGAGAATGCAGGAGCGAAGGAATCACAAGGCTTCAGCGCCAGAACCCCAAGGGTGTGCGTCAGGGTACAGAACTGGTGGAGCGACAGGTCGAGGCCGTCCGAGCATCGATGGAGACGGCATTGGCGCAATGCGGTCGCCTCCGGACCTGCCCCACATGTCGGACGGCGGGAGCGCACTTCCGTCAGATCGGGCAGTATGACTGCTACGAATGCCACTGCGAGAGTTGTGACAGCATGTGGGGAGTCTATCGGTGCCTGTGTGGTGCACGCTTCCCCGTGATTCGACTCAAGGACTCCGCCGATCTTGTTGCGTCCATGGCAAACGACCGCTCGTCCGGGTGGTTTGATCGCGTCTTTGGCTCCGACGCATTGGCGTGTGTTTGTCCGTTAGCGGGTGGCAAGGGTTCGTTCGTTTGTCCCTCCTGCGGAAAGTGTGGGTGCGGCACGAATGCCCACGCGGCGGATGCCTCGCTTGCAAACGCTCCTTGAGAGGCGGTGAGGAAGAGACTCTCCGGATCGAAGCTGCGTTCGCATCAGCCCCCCGCTCGGAACGCCCCTGTTAACTGGACGCACATCGAGCACCAGAGAGCGAGAGAGTTCAGGGGGCGCAGGTGCCGAATCCGAGTCGTTCGGAGCGGTACCCCGATCTCCGGATCGAAGCCGAGAGCGCCGAACCCCCGCCACGGCACGGTACCGGGGGCGATTCCGCCGCCCGGTCTGTAAACGATAAGGCCCCCGTCACCTTTGACGAGGGCCTTGAACTCCCCGACTAGGACTCGAACCTAGAACCTAGCGGTTAACAGCCGCTCGCTCTACCATTGAGCTATCGGGGACCGGAATGTGGGCGTAAGCCTAGGCGGGCTCCCCCGGGGGTCAAGATCGGCTCAATCGGACCTTGGCCTGAGCCTCGTCGCCGCCTAGAGTTGAGACCGGTCTCGGACTGGCGGCACAGGCTCATCGGCGGGGGTTCCCGCCTGGCCCTGGACCCCCGCCCGTCCCACAACGGCCCGGACTGAGGATCCCCATGAAAGACGAAATCCACCCCAAGTACTTCCACAGCTGCAAGGTCTACCACAACGGCCAGGTCGTGATGGAAGTCGGCGCCACCGTCCCCGATATGCACGTCGAAGTCTGGTCCGGTTCGCACCCCTTCTTCACGGGGAAGCAGACCTTCGTCGACTCCGCCGGCCGCGTCGAGAAGTTCACCCGCAAGTACTCGGGCAACTACTTCAAAAAGGACGACCCGAAAGCCAAGAAGGAAGAGCCCAAGGCCTAACCGCTTTGCCGCACCCCCCAATCAATCGACGCACGCCGGCCCGAGGTCGGCGTGTGTTTGTTTTTCCCTCTCCGCCGCTCGCCCGCCCCGGGGCACGCACCGGCGGCGAGCCGATGACTCCTCTGGGCGCGGTTCCCGGACCGTGAGCCTCGACCGACGCTTATCAGCCATTCATCCGCATGAACGGATATAGGGATACACTCCGCCATGGCTTCAGCCTTTCTTCAGCGGCTTTCTCGCGGCATCGTCGTCTTTGACGGCGGCATGGGCACGCAGATCCACAAGGTCGACCTCTCGATCGACAAGGACTACTGCGGCTGCGAGAACTGCACCGACATCCTCGCCAAGACCCGGCCCGACGTGATCCAGGCGATCCATGAGCGCTACCTGGAAGCCGGAGCGGACGTCGTCGAGACCGACTCCTTTGGCGCCAGCAAGCTGGTGCTCGCCGAGTTCGACATCGCGCACCGGACCTACGAGCTCGCCCGGGCCGCGGCGGAAGTGGGGCGGGCGGCCGCCGACAAGCACTCGACGAAGGACAAGCCGCGGTTCGTCGCGGGGTCGATGGGGCCGGGGACCAAGCTCATCACGCTCGGCAATACGACCTGGGACACGATGCTCGATTCGTACCGCGAATGCGCTCGCGGCCTGATCGACGGCGGCGTTGACGTCTTCATCATCGAGACGTGCCAGGACCTGCTCCAAGTGAAGTGCGCGATCAACGCGACCCTCGCGGCACTGGCGGAAAAGGGCAAGACCCCCCTCGACATCCCGATCATGGCGAGCGTCACGATCGAGAGCACCGGCACGATGCTGCTCGGGTCTTCGATCGAAGCGGCGGCGACGGCGCTCGCTCAGTACCCGCTGCTTTCGCTCGGCCTCAACTGCGCGACGGGGCCGACGGAGATGACCGAGCACGTGCAGTGGCTTGGCAAGCACTGGCGCAGTGATTCGGGCTATCAACCGCCGGAGCGTCGCCGCAATCTTTCCGTGATGCCCAACGCGGGTCTGCCGATCCTGCATGAGGGCCGCACGGAGTACCCGCTCCAGCCTCAGCCGTTCGTCGAAGCGATGGAGCGGTTCATCGAGCACGACGGCGTGAACATCGTCGGCGGCTGCTGCGGCACCACGCCCGAGCACATCAAGCTTCTCTCCCAGTGCGTCGAGAAGCACGGGCGGTCCGGCGTGACGACGGTCGCCGTTTCGACGCCGGCCGGGCGCGATGACCTGCCGAAAGCCGCTACCTCGCTCTACTCGGTCGCGGAGTACCGCCAGGACAACTCGTTCCTCATCGTCGGCGAGCGGATGAACGCTTCGGGTTCGCGGGCGTTCAAAAAGCTCCTCGAAGTCGAGGACTGGGATGCGATCGTGTCGCTCGCGAAGGAGCAGCTCCGCGAGGGTGCGCACGTCCTGGACCTCAACGTCGACTACGCGGGCCGCGACAACGCCAAGGACATGGCCGAGATCGTCAAGCGCGTCGTCCGCCAAGCCGACGCCCCGCTGATGCTCGACTCGACGCAGATCAAGACGATCGAAGCCGGCCTGCGTCACGCGGGCGGCAAGTGCATCATCAACTCGGCCAACTTCGAGGACGGCGAGCACAAGTTCGACGAGATTCTCTCGCTCGCGAAGACGTTCGGGGCCGCGGTCGTGATCGGGTCGATCGACGAGGACAAGCAGGCTTCGATGGCCCGCACCGCGGACCGCAAGTTCTCCATCGCGCAGCGCGGCCTGCGTCGCGCCGTCGAGAAGTTCGGGATGGACCCCGCGGACATCCTCTTTGACCCGCTGGTGCTCCCGATCTCGACGGGCATGGAAAGCGACCGCCGCTCGGCGCTCGAACTCGTCGACGGCATCCGCCGCATCAGCCGCGAGATGCCCGAGTGTCAGACGGTGGTGGGGCTCTCGAACGTCTCCTTCGGTCTCAATCCGGCGGCCCGGCTGGTGCTCAACTCCGCGTTCCTGCATGAGCTTCGCGAAGCGGGGCTGACCGGCGCCATCGTGCACGCGGGCAAGATCCTGCCGCGGAACAAGATCCCCGATGACCAGTGGGCGGCGGCCATCGAGCTGATTTACGACCGGCGGGAAGCCGGCGATCCGCTCTCGAAGTTCATCGAGCTCTTCAAGGACGCGACGGCTTCGACCGCGAAGAAGGAGGTCAAAAACCTCACGATCGAAGAGAAGCTCCGCGCTCACATCATCGATGGCGAGAAGCAGGACCTTCCCGAGACGATCAAGACGGCTCTGGAGAAGTACAAGCCGCTCGACATCATCAACGACCATTTGCTGGACGGGATGAAGACGGTCGGCGAGCTCTTCGGGTCGGGAAAGATGCAGCTCCCCTTCGTGCTTCAGTCCGCCGAGGTCATGAAGATGGCGGTGGCGCAGCTCGAGCCGCTCATGGAACGCGCCGCGGGCCAGACCAAGGGCACGATCGTGCTCGCGACGGTCAAGGGCGACGTCCACGACATCGGCAAGAACCTCGTCGACATCATCCTCACCAACAACGGCTACACGGTGCACAACATCGGCATCAAGCAGCCGCTGTCGCAGATCATGGCCGCGTTCCACCAGCACAAGCCGGACGCGGTCGGGCTTTCCGGGCTGCTCGTCAAGTCCGTCAACGTGATGGAGGAGAACATCGACGAGCTCAACGCGGGGCCGGACCGCCCGAGGCTGATCCTCGGCGGAGCGGCGCTGACGCGGCACTACTGCGAGGGGCACCTCCGGCCCAAGTACAAGGGCGAGTGCTATTACGGCAAGGACGCTTTCGACGGCCTTCGCATCATGGATCTCATCACCGCCGGCAAGACCGACCAGCTTTCAGCGGAGATCACCGACCGCCAAGGCAAACGATCCAAAGCCGAGGAGATGATCGTCGCGACCCGCGCGGCAAAGCTCGCGGACGCGCAGCGCGCCTCCGAGCCGACCGTGCGGTCGGACGTCTCGACGTCCAACACGGTTCCCACCCCGCCCTTCTGGGGCTCGCGCGTCGTCGAGAATCTGAACCTCGACGACATCTACCCCTTCGTGAACCCCGTCGCCCTCTTCCGCGGCCAGTGGGGATTCAAGAAGGGCGCGATGTCCGACGCCGAGTACGACGCGATGCTCGAGGACAAGGTCGTGCCGATCTTCGAACGCCTCAAGGCCCGCTGCAAAGCCGAGGGCATCCTCCAGCCCAAAGCCGTCTACGGCTACTTCCCGTGCAACAGCGACGGCGAAGACCTCATCATCTGGGATTCGCCAGAGCGAAAGACCGAACGCCTCAAGTTCACCTTCCCGCGCCAGCCGGACAAGAAACGCCTCTGTATCTCCGACTTCTTCCGGCCCGTCCACGCCGGCCACGCGGATGTCATCGGCATGCACTGCGTCACGATGGGTCACAAAGCCAGCGAAGCCGCGAAAGCCCTTTACGCCAAGAACGAGTACCAGGAATACCTCTACCTGCACGGCATGGGGGTCGAGACCGCCGAGGCCCTGGCTGAGTTCTGGCACAAGCGGATGCGGCAGGAGCTGGGCATCGGCTCCGAGGATTCGCCCAAGATCCGCGACCTCTTCACGCAGCACTACCGCGGCAGCCGGTATTCCTTCGGCTACCCGGCTTGCCCGGACATGTCGGACCAGGACAAGCTCTTCGCCCTGCTCGAGCCCGGCCGCATCGGCTGCGTCCTCACCGAGAATCACCAGATCGACCCCGAGCAAAGTACCTCGGCGATCATCGTGCACCACCCGGAAGCCAAGTACTTCAACGTGTGATCCAGAACCTTGCCGTCCCCGAGTCGACCATGGGAGATCCAAGAGCGATCGCGCTCGCGGGCGCGAAGGCACAGCGTTCATCGGCACCGATGGCCGGATGAACCGGCGATCGGTGGCACGCCTGGGACTCTCAGACGATCGATGCCGCCCGCCGCGACGGGCAGATGCCGGACGCATGCACCCCCTGCGCGCCGACGTGACATCGTGCTCGAGCGACTATCCACCACCCTCCGAAGCGGAGGGTGGTGGCACCCGAGGTTCCCGGTATACTGGGAGGAAGACGCGATGTTCGGAGGTCGGACGGAGGAACGACGATGGGTAGTGCCACCCGCCAGAAAGAGATCGGGAGATAGAAGGTGGGCAAATACGAATGAGAGACATCGACCTAACATTCAACCTGTTCCTCCAGTTAAAGCCGCTTGAGGTTGGGCAAACCGTTCTGCTTGCTCAACGCGTTGCCGCGACTGTTGCAGAGATTCTCCCGAAGTTGAAACTCGTCACGAACGTGTGGAATGACCTTGACGAGATCTCGATTGGCTGGCCGGGAGAGCGATCGACTCCCATCACAGAATTGGCGAAGGCACGCTTTTGGACAAGATCGCTTGATGCTGGAGATGATCTTTGCATGGCGACGTCAAGACCGATCGGTGGCCGGAACAGCCCCTACGCATTCGTGATTGATATCGAACGAGATGCGAGGTCTGTTTGCGAGATCAGAGATCGCTTTCAGCTTGGGTCCACCCTTCGAGTGCAGTTAATTCCGCAAGCCTTGAAGTTGGATGCATTGACTGTGCTGCAAGTCTTCACCAAAGTCATCGAGGAGGCTTCGTCGCTCTGCGGTGCAGAGTATGGCTTTGTTCATGTTGACGACTACCATCGCGCACCAATGAACGGCTTCTGGGTCTATCCTACGACGGAACCGATCCCGGAATTGACGCTCAGCATGAACGCATGGTGCTATGGGATGGACCCACCGGAGATACGGCGTGAGCGAGTCTATGGCATCTACTGGGGAAACTACCTCGGCCCGCAACTCGCGAAGAAAGCGGGCAAACCGAGAGACATCGGCGACGACTATGTCGAGGTCGCGATGCTAAAGAATAAAGAAGGCCTCGTGACACGGTTCAAGGACGGAGGGGTCTTTCTGTGCCTCTATCCGAACATCGAACTCTGGGATTCTCCGCCCGAATCACCCCCCGGCGGTTCGATCCACAACGCGACGTGGCTCCAGCGGCGGTTCCGCGCATGCGGCATGTGGTGAGCGGACGGCGGCAGGTGGCATCGATCGCGGAGCGCGACGCGTGCCACCGATCGCCGGTTCCTCCGGCGATCGGTGAGTGGGCGTCCGGAGTCGACGTGCGAGCCGACCCGACTCCCGCCCCGGACGAGGGTTCCGGTGGGTTTCGCGCGGCCAAAGTCATGTTAACCGGTCATTTCCGGGCCTCCACGCTCGGAAAGGCGCGCGAGCGCGATCGCGACGGGTGTGGATAGGGAGGTACCAGGACCCTTCGCGAACTCTCACCCGCTGGTGAATGAAAGAACACCGACCGCCGCCGGCCGGTGCTCATGAATGCCTCCAAGTCTCCGGCGTCAGCACCCCGCTTCGAACGCCGCCACGAACTCCAGGTAGTCGAAGAAGTCCACGAACTCGTCGCCGTTGAAGTCCGCGGTCGTTCCATCGCTGCACTCGCCCTCGAAGCAGCTCACGAAGCTCAGGTAGTCGAAGAAATCCACGAACCCGTCGCGGTTGTGGTCGGCTTCGCAGACGTCGCCGCCGAGGGTCACGATGTACCCGCGGTACTTGTTGTTGGTGCGGTCGTACGCCCAGCCCGCGATGATCGTCCCGTCGCCGTTGCAGTACGTCTCGCGGAGCGAGATCGTCGCGGGGATCGTGACGCCTTCCGCCGCGAGAATCGAGCGAAGCGTCCGGAACCCCGTCTCCTGTGTCCAGACGACGGCTTCCCACGTGTCCACGCCGCCGGTGATCGAGTATCCGACGAGCGTGTTGCCATCGCTCGAGCAGTCGGTCACGTGCACCGAGCCTTCGGGGCGCCCGGGCACGGCACCGACATCGACCAGCCCGCCCACCGCGGTCCAGCGGAAGCTCCGGTTCGCGAAGCCGCCGCTCTGCGAGAAGCCCGGGCCGAAACCGACCACCACCGAGCCGTCGAACGACGCCGCCATCGGGAGCAAACCACCGGTCGAGATCGGGCTTGGCAGATTGCCGAGATCCGTCGGGGTCGTGCCGCCGCCCTGCCAGATGACGCCCGACATCAGGTCGTCCGTGTCGGGATCGAAGTCGCCGATCGATCCGGTTCCGACCACGGTCGAGCCGTCTCCGGAGATATCTTCCGCGGAGCCGAACACGAGGATGTCATCGCCAATGTCGTCCAACGGTTCAAGCCCGCCGTCGCGCGTCCAGCGCCACGCTTGCTGGTAAGGATCGCCGAAGTTGGCGCCGGTGGTCCCGACGACGATCGTTCCATCGCCCGACACGCCCGTGCCATAGCTCACGTTCCCGGCGGGGAGTCCGACGATGTCTTCAACGCCGGTCGCTTCGCTCCACACGAACGCGTGCTGATCCAGAAGCGGACCACCGCCAAGCGACCCCGCGACGGTCTCGCCGCCCGCGCTGATTGCGATCGGGTTCAGGTCGCTGCCGTTCGGATCGATGAGCTCGATCCGCTCGCCCGTGCGCACGTTCAGGATGTATCCCCGAAGCGGAAACGGCCTCTGCGTCGAGTTCTGGAGCGAGACGAGGACCAGCGGCGAGTCCTTCGCGACGTCTTGGATGACCGAATAGTCGAAATCGCCGTCCGGCTGGATCAGCGTGAAGGTGGGCTGAGCGGTCGCGGTCGCCGAAGCCAAAGCCAGGCCCGCAGTCCACGCAAGAACGATCGTCGAACGCATGCTGAATCCTCCATGGAGAGTTGAACGCCGAAACGGCACGCAGTCCTTTCTCCTCATGCGGTGACGCGGTTCCTCACCGCTGCTGCATTTGCGCGAGCTTTGCGCACGCGGAGCATGAAGGAACTTTCATCCCGCGTTCGGCACGGCGGCGAGGAGCGACCGGGTGTAGTCCTCACGCGGGGTTTCGAGCACCTCGTCCCGCGGGCCCATTTCGACGATCTTTCCGGCTCGCATGACCGCGATCCGGTCGCACATGTGCTGAATCACGCCCATGTCATGGCTGATGAAGAGGTAGCTGAGGCCGCGCTCGCGCTGGAGATCCTTCAGCAGATTCAAGATCTGCGCCTGGATCGACACATCCAGGGCGCTCGTCGGTTCGTCGCAGACGATGAGCTCGGGCGTGAGCGCCAAAGCCCGCGCGATCGCGATCCGCTGCCTCTGCCCGCCGCTGAACTGGTGCGGGAAACGGTCCATGCAAGCCGCCGGCATCCCGCACCGTTCCAGCAGCCCTCCGACGCGCTGCGTGAGTTCGTGCTTGGTGCCGGCTTCGCCGTGGACGATGAGCGGCTCGGCGACGATGTCACCGATACGCATGCGTGGGTTGAGGCTTCCGGCGGGGTCCTGAAAGATCATCTGGACTCGGCGGCGGAGGCGTTTGAGCCCGACCCCCCGGGCCTGCCGCAGATCCTCGCCCCAGAGCGAGATGGTCCCCTCGGCCGCTTCAACCAGACGGACCACCGCCCGGGCGACGGTCGATTTCCCGCTCCCGGACTCCCCGACGAGGCCGAGGGATTCCCCCCGGGCGAGGTCGAAAGAAACGCCGTCGACCGCTCGAGACCAGCCGACGACCCGCTGCAGGATGCCGCTTCGCTGCGGAAATCGAACGACAAGCCCCTTGACGGACAGGAGCGGGGTCGCGGTGGGGTGTCCCGGCGTCGGAATGGTCGGTCTTTGATCGGTCATGGGGTCGAATCGGCGTGAATCCGGCGACTGGAATCGTCCGGCAGCGCGGAATATAGTCGAGGCCCGGGTTTGGGTCCCGGTCGTCCAAGTTTGCACACGTCCCCTGACTCTATCGGAGCCTCAAGTGGTTCGACTTCGCTTCCAGCGTACCGGCCGTCACAACCGTCCCTTCTACCGCCTCGCGGCGATCGATGGCCGCGTTCGTCGTGACGGCCCGTGCCTCGAGAACCTCGGCTGGTACGACCCGCGCGAGCAGGATTCGGCCAAGGGCCTCAACATCAACGAAGAGCGCGTGAAGTACTGGCTCTCCGTCGGCGCCAAGCCCTCCGAGACCGTCGAGGACTTCCTCGCCAAGCGGAACCTCTGCGGCCTCAAAGCTTGGGAAGCCCGCCGGTCCCAGCGCCGCAAGGACGTCGAAGCCCGCATCGCCGCCGCGCCCGCGAAGGAAGAGAAGAAGTAATCCCTTCTCGACATGCCCGATGAATTACCAAGAAGCCCGGGGCATGTCCTCGGGCTTCTTTCTTGGGACCCCTTCCTGGAACGCCGACCGACCATGCCCCTCCGCGTCGACATCCTCACGACCTTCCCCGAGATGTTTACCGCCGAATCGCCCGCCGCCTTGGGCGTGAGCATCCCCGCTCGCGCCCGCGCCGCCGGCTTGGTCGAGTGGCACGCGACCGACATCCGCCAGTACACGACCAACAAGCACCGCAAGACCGACGATCGCCCCTTCGGCGGCGGGCCGGGCATGGTCATGATGTGTCAGCCGCTTTGGGACGCCGTCACCGCCGTGGAAGCCGCCGATCCTCGCCCCGCGACGCGCATCCTCATGACCCCGCAGGGCCGCCCGCTCACGCAGGCCGTCGTCGAGGACCTCGCGACCAAGCCGCGCCTCCTCATCATCGCCGGGCACTACGAGGGGATCGACGAACGCGTCATCGAAGCTCTTGCGCCCCTGGAGATCTCCCTCGGCGATTACGTCATCTCCGGCGGAGAGCTCGGCGCGATCGTGCTCATCGACGCCGTGACGCGTCTCCTGCCCGGCGCCCTCGGCGATGAGGGCTCCGCAGCGACCGACAGCTTCGGCAAGCTCGGCCCCGCCGGTGAGCGCCTGCTCGACTGTCCTCACTACACCAAGCCGCGCGAGTGGGAGGGCCGCACGGTCCCCGACGTGCTCCTCTCCGGCGACCACGGCAAGATCGCCAAGTGGCGCCTCGAACAGATGCAAACCCGCACGCGTGAGCGGCGGCCGGATCTGCTCTGATCTTCCTGTTTCGCCCGAACCGACGAATCTCGCTTGGTCTTGGCGCGGACTTCCGGTACATTCACCCGGTGTCGGAACCGAACAGGCTCCGCTCCGTACAAAGCAACACGGTGTCTGCCCGCCGTTTTGCGATCATCCGCGCGTGCGGACCGGGCACGGCGACACTTGAGAGAGGATCGGTCATGCGTTCAGCGTCGATGGTCGTAGCGAGCCTTGTCTTCATCTCCGCGGGCACGCTCGCGACCCCCGCCCTCGCCCAGTGGGCGACCGATACGACCGTGAACACGCCTGTCGCGACCGGCGCGGGCGACCAGGGCGTCCCGCTCGTCCGTCCGACCGCCGACGGCGGAGCGTGGGTCTCCTACTTCGACACCAGCTCCGGCAGCGGGTACAAGCCCGCCATCCAGCGACTCTCAGCGACGGGCGAGCGGCTCCTCCCCGGCAACGGCCCCATCCTCGCCAACCGCACCAACACCGCGACCTTCGTCTACGACATGAAGGTTGACCCTCTCGGCAACGCGATCGTCGCGTTTGACGATGACAGCTCGGGCACCACGGTCGTCACGGTGCAGAAGGTCGCGCCCGACGGCACGCTCGTCTGGGGCGCAGCCGGCGTGCAGGTGCCCAACACCGCCAACGTGCTCGCTCCGCGCGTCGCCGCGCTCTCGGACGGTTCGTACGTCGTCGCATGGGCTTCGAGCAACGTCCTGAACTTCCAGCGCATCGCCGCCGACGGCCAGATCCCCGCCGGCGGCTCCTGGTCCGTCACCGAGACCGGTCGCTTTCAAGCGATCAGCGACCTCCAAGCCGGCAACGCCGGCGAGGTGATCGCCCTGTGGGTCCGGGGCGAGACGACCTCCTTCCAAGCCTCGCGCAAGGGCCTCAAGATCCAGAAGTGGAACGCCGCCAACGCCCCGCTCTGGTCCGGCTCGGGCGGCCAGGGAAGCCCGATCGACATCTATACCTCATCGCAGACCCCGCTCCGAAGCATCCAGAACGGCTACTTCCCGACGATCATCCCCGACGGCTCCGGCGGCGCGATTGTCGCGTTCTACGACAACGGAGCCACACGCAACGCCTGGCTTCAACACGTCACCGCCGCGGGCACGCTCCGGTTCCAAGCCGGCGGCATCGCCGCTTCCAACGCGCCGAGTTCAACCGAGCTTCGCCTCTCCGCTTCGGTCGCGTTCGACGCACTGAACGATGAATACAACCTCGCGTACCAGCGGAGCAACCCGAACCAGAGCCAGTTCGGCTTGTCCGTCCAGCGCATCAGCCCCGAGACCGGCCTGCTCTGGGGCACGGGCGCCGAGGTCGTCCCGCTCGGCGGGTTCCAGTCAAACTTCATCACCGTTCACGCCGAACCCTCCGGCGACTCGTACCTCATGTGGCAGCAGTACACCGGCCCGGTCACGCAGGAGATCCAAGCAACCTCGCTGGACGCGTCGGGCGCTGCGGCGTGGTCGCCCGCGATCCTCCCAGTCTCCACGCGGTTCACCGCCAAGGGCCGCTTGAGCGTGGTCAAGTCCGTCGGCCGCGACCAACTGATCGGAGCCTGGGCCGACGGCCCCGCGGGCGATGCGGACCTGCTCGCGCAGAACGTGAACTTCGGCGGCACGATCGGCCCGGCTCCCGCCGGATGCCCGGCGGACTTCAACGGCGACGATTTCGTCGATTTCTTCGACTACAGCGACTACGTCGAAGCGTTCGAATCCGGCGGCCAAGGCTCGGATTTCAACGGTGACGGCTTTACCGACTTCTTCGACTACAGCGACTTCGTGCAAGCGTTCGAAACCGGCTGCTAACCCCGCCTCACTCTGGTCCGACCGCCCGCGTGCGGGCCTCATTCAACACATATCGACCTCGCGTGAACTTCCGGCGGACCGGACACGGTCCAGCGCTCGATGGTGCGCCCGCCAGGCTGGCGCGAGCGGCCCGCGGCCGCCGAGCGAGCGTGACCACCCAACGTGCGGGTTGGGACAAGCCAAAAGACTGGAGATGAAACTCGCGACGACGAACGCCCACGTCGATCGGTGCTACCGACTCTCAGCACCCACTCTCGAACGAAGCCACGAACTCATCGTAATCGAAGAAGTCCGCGAATCCGTCGCCGTTGAAGTCCGGCGTCTGGTCGCAGGGGCAGTCGCCGCCCTCGAAGCACGAGACGTACGCGTCATAATCAAAGAAATCGACGAACCGATCGCGGTTGAAATCCACGCGGCATTCCTCGCGGGCGAGCACGCGGACGGATCGCACGCGTGACTGCGAGCCGGCGCACACAGATTCATCCCCGAAGGATGCGCGTCGCGTCGTGCCGAAAATCGGACCGTTCACGGGCGTGGTGAGCGTCTCCACGCCGTCGATGAAGGCCGTCATCACGCCGCTTTCGATCTCGACGCGGATCGTCCGCCACCGTCCGGCCATCGGCACGGTCGCGATCGGCGAGCCGGCGCCGTGCGAGCGTGAAGCGTCGGAGGTGAGGTACACGACGTTGCTCCCGACTCCCAGGTACATCAGCCGTCCCGAGACGTCGAACATCGTGAGGTAGAAGCCGGCTCGCGGGCCGGCGCCGCAGGGATTGGCGCCGTAGTCGGAGTATTCGATGAAGACCTCGGCTTCGATCGCCGCGCCCTGCGAGAAGTCGATGGACATCTCGCGCTCGAAATAGATGTAGCCGCCCGTCGATGACGGTCCGATGTTGACGGCGCCGTTCTCGAGCGTTGGCACGGGCCCGCCGCTGCGAATGAGGTCCCAGCACTGCTCTGAGGGAAGCGTGCCGTCAGAGGCTTCGTACGTCAGCCAGACCTCCTGCGCCGAAGCGTGCGAAGCCGCGATGGTTGTGAGAGCCGCCAGGAACGAGTGCAAACGCATGGATTCAAGCTCCTCAGCAGCCGTTCTCGAAGGCGGCCACGAATTCATCGTAATCAAAGAAGTCCGCGAACCCGTCGCCGTTGAAGTCCGGCGTCTGGTCGCAGGGGCAGGGGCCGCCCTCAAAGCACGACACATACGCGTCGTAATCGAAGAAATCGACGAACCCATCGCGGGTGAAGTCCACCGGGCAGTCGTCCTGCGCGAGGAACCTCACCAAGCCGAACTTCGCGTGGCCCGCGGCGCAGACCGATCCATCCCCGAAGTAGACGCGTCGTGACGCGGAACCCGTGTTGCCAACCGCGACCGAAAGCGTCGGCACGCCGTCGATCAGAAGCGTGGCGGTACCGCTTGCCACCTCGAGGCGGAATCGCTTCCAGACACCTTGGCACTGGACCTGGGCTCTGGGGGCGAAGGGGCTTCCGACGACCGCGTTGTCGATGGTGCTCAGGAAGACCCAGCCATTGCCGATGCCGACGTTGAGGCGACGGTTGGCGATGTCGTTCATGCCGATGATGGTGCCGGCTCGCTGTCCCGCGCCGCAGGGGTTGGTCGCGTAGGCGGAGTTCACGATGAAGATGTCCGCTTCCATCACCGCGCCGCGCGAGAAGTCGATCGAAGCGTCGCGGTCGTAGAAAAGGGTGCCGCCGTAGGTCGACGGCCCGATCGTGAGCTCACCGTTGGCGAGGGTCGGGTCGGGCTGGCCGGAGGAACGGTTCAGGTCCCAGCACTGGGCTTGCGGAAGGGTCCCGGCGGCGGGGTCGTAGGTGACCCAGTATTGGGCTTGGGCCTGCGCGGCCGAGGCGACGAGGAGGGCAAGGGCGGCGGAAAGTGTGCGCATGGTCAGCTATGATAAACACTTACGCTGCGGCGGCCAGTGATTCCGATGCAGTCCGGGGCAGGGCAGCCAGTTTGCCGGTGTTTGCGGACGTGTCGCGTGGCCGCGGAGGCGAGGGTGGCGGTGGGGTGGCGGTGGCGGCGGGTGGACTGGGCTTGGCGGCAGTGGAACCGGCCCGGGCGTCCGTCTACCATTCCCTCCCGACCGATCCCGGTCGAATACCAAACGAACGGACCTTACTCATGTCTCAGCAACTTCTCGATTCCATCGGCAACGAGCACCTCAAGAAAGACCTCCCGGTCATGAGCATCGGTGACACGATGGTCGCGACCTTCCGCATCGTCGAAGGCGAGAAGGAGCGCACGCAGGACTTCCAGGGTGTGCTCATCTCCCGCTCGGGTAGCGGCATCAACGAGACGATCGTGATCCGCAAGATCGTCGACGGCATCGGCGTCGAGCGCATCATCCCGATCCACACGCCGCTGGTCTCCAAGTACACGATCCTCCGCCACGGCGACGCCCGCCGCGCCAAGCTCTACTACCTCCGCGACCGCGAGGGCAAGAGCCAGCGCCTCCGCGACCGCCGCAAGAAGCTCAAGCACGTCGCCGGTTCCGGCGCCGTTGGCGCTCCTCCGGCCCCGAAGGCCTGAGCTGCTTCAATCCGATCCTGATCAAACCGCCCCGACGTCCGTCGGGGCGGTTTGCGTTTTCGCGATCACCTTGCATGAAAAAGAACCGAGGCCCGCGTCGCCGCGGGCCTCGTCGTTCTGTCTTCAGATGTCGCCGTGATCAGCAGCCGGTTTCGAACGCGGCGACGAAGTCGTCGTAGTCGAAGAAGTCCACGAAGTCGTCACCGTTGAAATCGGCGGTCTTGCCTTCCGGGCACGCTCCGCTCTCGAAGCAGCCGACGAAGTCGTCGTAGTCGAAGAAGTCCAGGAAGTCATCCCCGTTGAAGTCCGCGGCGCAGCCCGCGTCGATCGAGACCGAAGCGGGGCGGCTCATCGAAACGCCGGCGGCGTTGGTCATCATGAGCTGATAGTCGCCGACGTTCGACGCGTTCAAGCTCGGGATGGAGAACGTGGCTGTCAGCGTTTCGCTGGTGAACGAACCGGCAAAGCCCGTCGCCACGCCATTGCGGTGCCACTCGTAGGTCGCTCCGACGTACGCCGGGTGGACACTCGCGGTGAGCGTCACGGCCGAGCCTTCCTCGCCGGAAACGTCGGCGGGTTCCTCGGTCAGCCAAGCCCGGCCGAAGTGGCTGTAGCGGAAAACAAGCGCAAGCTCGACACTCCCGCCATCGGTTCCGATGACCAGACGCTGCGGCCCGCCCGCTCCGTAGGGGCGTTCGACATCCATGCTCACGACGCCGAGAACGCCGAAGTCGGAAGTGACCGGATCAAGCGTTTGGGTCGCGACGTTCCATCGCTTGATCCAACCTCCGAGGAAACCCGTATCCGGGATCGATCGGCCGCCGACGTAGAGGGCGGGCGGAGTCGGTCCGTCGCCATCGGTGTCGAGCACGGCCATGCAGGTCGGGTAGAAGGTCTCGTCGAGCGTGTCGTAACGCGTCCAGGTGGTGCCGTTCCACCCGCTCAGGCCCGCGCCGACGCCGGGATCCGCTTCGAAGGGCTGGCTGCACCCGACCACCTCAAGCGTGCCATCCCCATCCATGTCGAGCTCGACGAGGTCGCGGGGATCGGTGCGCCAGCCGCTTCCGACCTGATTCCATGACACTCCGTTGTACACGAGGATCCTCCCGCGGATACCCGAGCCGGCCGCGTACAGGAGCGGTAGTCCGGGCCCATCCGGTCCGTCGGGATCGGAACTGAGCAACGCGGAAACGCGGCCTCCCTGCTCACTGAGCTCGGAGGTGATGCCCACGGGGCTGACCGTGGAGCCGTCGTACTGGTTGACGCCGCCTTGACTGATGAACCCGCCGATGATCGCTCGCGGCGGCAGCGGTCCCTGACCGTCAAAGTCGTGCGTGATCATGTCCCTCAGCCCCGTGCCGTTCCAGATGGTGCTCCACAGCGAACCATCGAATCGCGCGAGCTGAATGCCCGTCGCGAGAAGTTGCGCCGGCGCCGGTCCGTCCGCGTCAGGGTCGAAGTTGAGCACCTCGCCGGGCTCGCAAAGCGCATCTCGGATTCCCACGCCCACAGGCGACACGACCCCGTTCACGACGGCGGCGATCCCGCCGTAGCCGTACACGCCGGCGTACTCCGTGAAATCGCCCCTGAGGAACGTTGTTTCGCCGGCAGGCCCGTCTCCGTCCAGATCGATCACCGAGATTCCGTCGATGTCCGCGTACGGGTTACCCTGAAACGTGAAACCTCCCGTCATCGGCTGCCACTGCCGCCCGTTCCAGCGCGTGACACCCGGCATGGTGATCCCGTTGGACTGCTGCATCGGACCGATCGCGAAGACCTCGGCCGGCAACGGGCCCGTGCCATCCAGGTCGACCGCCACCACCGAATCGACGTAGCTCGTGAACCCGGCGCCCGCCGCCGACGAAAGCGGAAGAATCGCGCTCGAAGCTGCATCGACGCGACCCACACTCGCCACCGGCGAACCGCCGAACGAAGCGAACTGACCGAACCCAAGCAAGCCCTCCATCACGCCCGGAACGGAGATCGAAGCGGCGTTCTTCGGGTAGGGGATGTTCGAGACGGTGTCGTAGGTCCCGCTTACCACGCGGCGGACCGCATCGCCGTCCCACGCGACAAGCTCGGTCGCCACGCCGCCGACCGTCGCTCGCACCGGAATCACAAGCTCGGCCGGAACGCCGCCCTCACCGTCGAAATCGTGCAGGCACATCTGACCTGGGACCTGCGTCGCCGCGAGGCCCGGGATCGCTTCCCAGTCGATGCCGTTCATCACCGCCACGTTCGTCGCGGGAACGCCGCCCACGGCCGTGAAAAACCCCGAGATCGCGAGGAGCGGAGGACGCGGTCCGGGCCCGTCCGGGTCAAACGTCTGCAACCCGGCGACGCGGTGCGGTGCGGGGCTTTGCACCAAGCCAAGGTCCACCCACGAGCCGCTCATCCACGCCGAGACACGCTGATTCGCGTGCACAAGCCACGGGACCTGCGGCCCATCGCCGTCGGGGTCGAAGCTCGCGAGCGCTCCCCACGAGCTGGTGATCGACTCCGTCATCGCGCCCACCGGTGCCCACGCCGTCCCGTTCCACATCACCACCCGGCTCGGCGACTGGCCCATCCGAATGGCGTAGATCCGCTCCGGCTCGGGGCCGGGTCCGTCGGGATCATGGATCGTCGAGCGACCGATGTGGTTCGCGTTTGGAACCTCCGGGTAAACCGTCCACCGCACGCCATCCCACGTCGCCATGCTCCCCGCGACGCCGTCCTGCTCCACCCAGCCCACGACCGCAAGCACCGCCGGCTTGTCCCGCCCATCCCGGTACCACGCGTGCATGTTCATGCGGGCGAGGTTGTTGTCAAAGCGAAGCGTGGGCACGGGCGCGTTGCCATCCCCAAGCCGGTAAAGCGTGGGAAGGACGCCGATGGTCTGTCCCGATGCGGCGGCGGTCAGAAAGGCGAGGCTGAGCGTGGAAGTCAGGCGAACCATGTGCGTCTCCTTGTTTGAGGCCCCAGGGAGGGCCGCACCTCTTCAGCCGCGATCCGCACCTTCACCCCTTCACGATTTCTCGACCTTCCCGACTTCTCGGCCGCTTGACACCGACCATTCCCCGTCCTTCGCTTGGTGATGCGAGCCATCGTCGTCGAGCGTCAGGGCAACCCCGTCACTCCCAACATCGCCTTCCGCACCGACTGGCCCGAGCCGGCCGCTCCCGGCCCCGGGCAGGCTCTGCTCCGCACGCTCGCCACCGCCTTCAACCACATGGACCTCTGGGTCGGCCGCGGCGTCCCCGGCCTCACGCTCAACTACCCCCGGGTTTCCGGTTGCGACGCATGCGCCGTGGTCGAAGCCGTCGGCCCCGGCGTGGATGCCGCGTGGGTCGGCAAGCGAGTCATCGTCAACGCCGCGACCGTCGTGCCCGAGCGCGAGCATCCCGCCGACCCGCCCGCGACGACGCTCGCTCCGATCTACGAGCTCATCGGTGAGCACCACAACGGCATGCTCTGCGAGAAGTTTCTCGCTCCCGCCGCCAACCTCGCGACGGTGGGGGAAGCGGACCCCGTGCAAGCCGCCGCGTTCGGCCTGTGCGCCCTCACTGCGTGGTCGATGATGATCACCAAAGCCAAGCTCGCCTGCGGCCAGACGGTCCTCATCACCGGCATCGGCGGCGGCGTCGCGACCAGCGCCCTCCAGATCGCCAAGCAGCGCGGCTGCCCCGTCGCCGTCACCAGCCGTCACCAGTGGAAGGTCGACCAAGCCAAGAGCTTGGGAGCCGACCTCGCCATCCTCGACAAGGGGCAGGACTGGTCCAAGGAGGTCCGCGCCTGGACAAACAAGCGGGGCGTCGACCTCGCGGTTGATTCCTCCGGGAAAGCCACGCACCTCAACTGCATCAAATCCCTCGCTCGCGGCGGCGCGTACGTCACGCCCGGCTGCACCAGCGGCCCCGACGCGACGACGGATCTCGCTCGCATCTTCTGGAACCAGCTCCGGCTGTTCGGGTCGACGATGGGCACCAACGCCGAGTTCCGCGAGGTCGTGAGCTTGTTCCGCGCGGGGGCGATCACCGCCGTCGTCGACCGCGTCTTTGACCCCACCGACGCTCAGCAGGCCTACGCCCGCCTCGAGCAGGGTGAGCAGTTCGGCAAGATCGTGATCAAGTGGTAAGCCCCCTCCGGTGTGGGTTCGGGCGAAACGCACCCACCCGGAATCCGGACGCGGACGCGGCGGATTTTGGTACACTCGGGCCATGAACAAGCCCCTTCTCGCCGGTCTGGTCGGGATCGTGTCCGCTTTCGCCGGGCTGCCCGTGTCCGCAACGACCCATCTTGAGCCGCTCGCCCCCGCACCGTCGCCGGCGGCCGATGCTGCTTCCGACGCCGACCACGAAGCCCGCATGGGGTGGTGGCGCGATGCCCGGTTCGGCATGTTCATCCACTGGGGCTTGTACGCGATCCCCGCGGGCGAATGGCCCGGCAAGGGCAACAGGCACGGCGAGTGGATCCGCGACACGGCACAGATCCCGCTCGAGGAATACGACAAGCTGAAAGCCAAGTTCAACCCGACCAAGTTCGACGCCGACGCGTGGGTCGCGCTCGCTCAGGAAGCCGGGATGCGGTATCTGGTCATCACCAGCAAGCACCACGACGGCTTTGCACTCTTCGACTCCGCCCAGACCGACTGGGACGTGATGTTCACGCCCTTCAAACGCGACATCATGAAGGAGCTTTCCGACGCTTGCAAGAAGACCAAAGCGGGCACGGCGAGCGGCGAGCCGACGTACCCCGTCCGCTTCTGCATGTACCACTCCATCATGGACTGGCACCACCCGGACTACCTCCCGCGCCGCCCGTGGGAAAAAGCCGCTCGCGGCACCGACGGCGCCGACTTCGACCGGTTCGTCACGTACCTGAAAGCCCAGCTCGCCGAGATCTGTTCGCCCAAGTATGACCCCGGCCTGATCTGGTTCGACGGTGAGTGGGAGGGGACCTGGACGCACGAGCGCGGCAAGGATCTGCACGCTTACATGCGCAAGATCGCCCCGAACGTCGTCGTCAACAACCGCATCGACAAGGGCCGCGCCGGCATGGAAGGTTCGACCGAAGCCGGCTTCCTCGGCGACTACGCGACCCCCGAGCAGACCATTCCCGAGACCGGCCTCCCCGGCGACTGGGAAACCTGCATGACGATGAACGGCAACTGGGGGTACAACGCCGCCGACAAGAACTTCAAGAACACGACGGACCTCGTTCAGAAGCTCTGCGACATCGCGAGCAAGGGCGGCAACTTTCTCCTCAACGTCGGCCCGACCGCCGAGGGCGAAATCCCGCCCGAAAGCGTCAAGATGCTGAAGGAGATCGGTGCGTGGATGCGGGTCAACGGCGAAGCCATTTATGGCACGCAGCGGAGCCCGCTGAGCGAGATGCCCAAATGGGGCCGCGTCACGCTCAAGTCCGTCAAGGGCGACAACGGCAACCTGATCACCCGCTTGTACCTGCACGTCTTCGAGATGCCCGCCGACGGCAAGCTCGTCCTGCCCGGGCTGCTGAATGAGCCGGTCAAAGCGTGGGCTTTGCACGCGCCCGCTCGGGATGCCAAGCTCGTGGCCAAGCAGCTTGGCGGGTCGATCGAGGTGGATGTTTCGGCCGCGATGGACGCGGTGAAATCCGCTCCGGCTCCGGTCACGGTCTTTGCGATTGAGGTCGGCGGCGCTCCCGATGCTTCCATCGCCCCGACGATCAACGCGTTCGCCGACCAGTTCGTCACCTCGACCGATGTCACGATCGACTGCCCGATGAAGGGTGTCGAGATCCGGTACACCGGCGATGGAACCGAGCCGACCGCCGAGTCGCGGAAGTACGAGGGGTCCTTCGCGATCACGAAAGCCATGGTGATCAAGGCCCGCGCGTTCCGCGGCGGCAAAGCCGTCACGCCCGTCGTCGCTCGCGCGTTCGTCAACGCTCCGCCCCGGGCCAGCGTCGTGCTCGACAAGACCGAGCCCGGCCTCAGCGTCGCCTGCTACACCGGGGAGTTCAAGAAGCTGCCGGACTTTGCGACCCTCAAGCCCGCGAAGGAAGGGATCGCCAAGGAGATCTCGATCAAGGAAGCCTGCGCGGACGACAACTACGCCCTCCGCTTTACCGGATACGTCTACGTCCCCAAGACCGACGTCTACACGTTCCACCTCGCGAGCGATGACGGGAGCCGACTCCTGATCGGCTCCGGCGTGACCGTCGACAACGACGGGCTTCACAGCCTGGCCGAGAAGTCGGCGACGGTCGTCCTCGCCGGCGGCTGGCACCCGATCACCGTCGAGATGTTCGAAGCCACCGGCGGGGCCGGGCTCGGCTTGGTCATCTCCTCGCCGGGCTCCCTCCGCAAAGCGATCCTGCCCGAGCACCTTGCCCGGGCGGGCAAGTAGGTCGGCGAGGAATCGGGCACGGAAGCCGGGAGGAAAAAGCCTGCTTTGGCGTGATTTCGCCCGGCGACAAGGTCGAATCGGGGCGGACGCTCGCTAGGATTCGGCCATGCTTCTGACCTCGACGCTCGTTTCCCTTCTCGCCATGACCGCCGGTGGCCTCACCTCCGAGCAACCCGCCGGAAAGCCCCCCGCACAGCCGACCGGACAACCGGGCGAGACAAAACCGGCCCCGCTCGACTGGTCCAAGCTTGAAGCCCCGCTCCTGACCAACCACAAGCAGCTCACCTTCCGCGACAAGTTCGTCAAGGCTGGCGAGAACTACTTCTCGCCGGACGGAAAGATGATCGTCTTTCAGGCGATCGAAGTGCCCGGGCAGGGCAAGGACCCTGAGCCGTACTACGCGATGTACGTGGCAAAGCTTGACGGCGATAAGCTGACGGATCTCGAGAAGGTGAGTCCTCCCGGCTCCGCGAACACCTGCGGGTGGTTTCATCCGACCGAGCCTCGTGTCATCTTCGGCAGCACGATCATCGTTCCGAAGGAAGACGTTTCTTCGGGCTATCAGCGTGGAACAAGTCGCTACCGCTGGGCGTTTCCTTCCGAGATGGACATCGTTTCGGTTCTCGTCCCCCCCCCCTCGGCCAAGACTCAATTTGACCACCTTTTCGAGATTGAACCCGTTTTCGAGCGACCCAACTACGACGCCGAATGCTCCTTCGACAAGACCGGTCGCTTCATCCTCTACGCCCACATCGAAGACGCCCCCAAGCCCGCCGCGGATGCACCGAAGGATGCCCCTCCCCCCAAGCCCGACGCCAACCTCTACATCTACGACACGAAGACCAAGAAGGATTACCCGATCGTCGTCGCTCCGGGCTACGACGGCGGACCGTTCTTCTCTCCCAGCGGCGAGTGGATCTGCTACCGCTCGGACCGTCGCGGGAACGATGAGCTTCAGCTCTTCGTCGCCAAGCTCGCGTTTACGAAGGACTCGGATGGCACGATGATCCCCACCGGCATCGAGCAGGAATTCCAGATCACCGACAACGCCCACGTCAACTGGTGTCCGTTCTTCCACCCGTCGGGCGACTATCTGGTGTATGCGACCAGCGAAGTCGGCCACCAGAACTACGAGGTCTTCGCGATCGAACTGAACGCCGCGAAGTTCCAAGCCGCGATGAAGACCGGCGGCGATGAGAAGACCCGCGTCATAGCCAACATGCCGCACATCCGCATCACCCACGCCGACGGCGCCGACGTCCTCCCCGTCTTCAGCCCCGACGGTAAGAAAATGCTCTGGTGCAGCCAGCGCGGGCCCAAGATCGAAGGCGAGCCCCGCTCCAGCAGCCAGGTCTGGATCGCCGACTGGAACGGCACGCCCTTCAAGGACTGAGCAACCCGGTCTCACGCCAAGCGGGCCCCGCCGATGAATCTCCCTCACGATTTCGGCTTCTCCCCCGCCGCGACGCTCGCCCACGTCGCGGACCCGACGCTTCCGCCGGGTTTCCAAGCGTTCTGGCAAGCGTGGCAACGCGACTTCTGGGCCGAGACGCCCACGCTCGAAAGCCATCCGGTCGCCGACGCGTCCGATCCGGGCGTCACGCACCGCTTCCGAAGCACGCTCCTCGGCCGCACCGAGCGCATCGGCTGCCGCTTGATCCCCGCTCGCGACCCCGCGGGCAACCCGGCCCCCGCGCGGCTCGGGGTCGTCGTCACGCACGGCTACAGCGGTGTGGATCCGCTCGCAAAGGATGAAGAGCGATACTCCGCTCTGTCGCGTCGCGGCGTCGCGGTGCTACTCGTCCGCGTGCGTGGCTACGCGGGGTCACAACTCGGCGTGGGCCCGCTCGAGCGTCACCCGACGGGCTACATCACTCATGGTCTTGAGCGGCTGATGCACGCGCCCGAGGATGCGCTGCACTGGGTGCTTCCCGGCGCGGTCGCGGACGTCGCCAACGCCTGCCGCGTGCTCGCCGCGCACCTCTCTCCCGCCCCCGGCGCATCCGTACCCATCGCCCTCCGCGGCGAGAGCTTCGGCGGCGGCCTCGCCGTCATCGCCGCCGCCCAGCTCGCCTCAAAGCTTCCGATCGCCAAGCTCGTCCTCGGCGTGCCGACCCTCGGCGATTGGGCGTGGCGCGTCGCGATCCCCGAAGCCGACCTTCCCCGTGCCGGAATGGGCCGCGAAATCCGCGAGTTGCTCATCCGCCTCGGCGAGAGAGCCGCCGCGACGGTCGACGTGCTCCGCTACTGCGATGCCACGCTCCACGCGCCGACGGTCCGCTGCCCCGCGATGGTCAAGCTCGCCCTCCGCGACGACCTCGTCCCCGCGCCCTCGCAAGCCGCGATCCGAAACGCTCTGGGCTCGGCAACCGACGAGCGAACACGGTTCATCGTGCGGTACGGCCACTTCGACGGCGGCATCGCCAACGCACGCTTGCACGCGGAGTTCGAGAAACAAGCCGATGCGTTCCTCGCGAGTTGAGCCGCGACCGAGCCTTGAAGCTCAGCTCTTCGGAGCCGGAGCAACCGCCCAGCAAGCACGCCTGGACATGTCGGAGACGACCACGCCATCGGGCTTCTCGATCGTAACCGCGAAGATCGCCGCGCCCTTGATCTTGAGCTCGGGCTTGAACGGCACGACCACCTCGCCGGTGCTCGCGACGTCAAACAGTCCGCCGCTGACGCGCTGCTCGATCCCGCGTTCGTCGATGATCCAAAGCTGGTAGCGTTCCACGGTGGGGTCGTTGGCCTTGAGGCCGACGATCCGCATGAACCCGCGCTGCTCGGACTCGCTCCACGCGACGTCGCCGGAAACGCCCTTGATTTCAGGATCGGCCTGCGTCGCGGGGTGCTTGAAGTCGGACCAGGGAATGACCTTCGCGCCGCTCTCAACGATCGCCTGCCGCTGGATCGCGACGGGCACCGGTGCCGCTTTGGGCGTGGGCCACCACGCGACGACCGCGGTGATGGTCGCCATGGCCGCGACGGCCCAGCCGAGCCACGAAGCGCCCCCGCTCCGGGTGACGACCGGCATCTTGAGCGAGCCCCCGCCGAACCGGGCGTTGAGGTCGTTCTCGATCCGGACACGCAGGGCCGCGGGCATCGGCTCGTAAGCCGCCGCACCGCGAGCTTCGAAAGCGAGCATCGCCGCAGCAGCCGCGAGTTCGAACGACTCGATGTCGCTTTCCGTCGCGCCCAGATTGTTCAGTTCCGTCGTCTCTGCCGCGTCCAAGCCCTGGACGGAAAGATCGGCAAGGAGTTCTTCCTCGCGGGGCGACAGGGGACGGGGTTGGCGTGAAATGCTGCTCATCGCCGCACCTCCCGCGCGACCGCGCCAGCCGCGGTCTCGCGGCCTTCCTCGCCGCCGAGCAGTGCCCTGATCTTCATCAGGCCGCGTCGGACGTGCGTCTTGACCGTTCCAAGCGGGAGCCCCGTGCTCGCCGCGATGCGATCGTGTGTCAGGCCTTCATAAACCGAAAGCCGCAAGCACCGCTTCTGTTCGTCGCTGAGTTCCTCGAGCGCCACGGCAGCGGCTTTGGCGTCTTCAGACGTCCCGAGATTGCGGGAGGGCTCGGAACCGCTGGCGGGCGCGGTCTCCGGCAACTGCTCCCGGTCGTGCCGCCGGTCCAGCCGGCGTCGACGGTCGATGATCCGCCGACGGGCAAGCATCGTGATGAACGCCGTTTCGGACGCCACCGATGCATCGTACTTCCAAGCGTTCTTCCACACCTCGATGAACACCTCGTGCAGGGCGTCTTCGGCTTCGCTGTGCGTGCCGAGCAGGCGCCGCGCGAGAGACCAGACAAGGCCGCCGTAGCGGTCCATGCACTCTCGCGTCGCAGACTGATCGCCCGAAGCGATTCGGGCAAGTAACGTCGGACGATCCAATGAACCTCTCCGAACTCGACTGCCCCCGGCCGCCGCTTCCTCGCGTCGCAAACCGTGCCCTCGATCATAGCGAGCAATCGGGCGTTCGCGACATTCACGCGTCCCGAATGTGCACCCCGTCAGGGCAGATGGAGTACTACTCGCCAACCGAAACATCCAGAACGCTCCTGCGAATGACCATTACACCACTCCCTGCCTTTCGCGGCCCCGGAGCGTCTGGATTCGCAGGTCACGATCCGTCCGTGTGTTACGAGACGATCGAACCGGGGGGAAGGTCCCCCGCCGGAGTCAGGATCGCCAGCAAACGCGACCCCGCCGGACCGTCCTTGGGCCCGGAACTGCCCGCCAGGAGCATCCCGCGGGATTCCTCCCCGCGGAGCACCCGCGGCGCCAGGTTGGCCACGATCACGATCGACCGGCCCACCAGGTCCTCCGGCTTCACGTATTCCTTGATCCCCGCGCAGATCTGCCGCGGCGTCCCGCTCCCATCGTCAAGCTGAAGCTTCAGCAGCTTGTCGGCGGAGGGGTGGGGTTCGGCCTGAAGCACCTTCGCCACGCGAAGGTCCAGCTTCATGAAGTCCTCGATCGTGATGGTCGGCTTGAACCCGCCCGGGGCGGCCGCGGGAGCGGGAGCCGGCGCGGCGGGGGAGGGGGGGGTCGAAGCGGGCGGGTTGGGGGTCTGGCTCATAGGGCCCAATGGTAGAACCCGGACAGGCGTCAGGGTCGGGCCCAGGCCCCGTTCCGCCAGACCGTCCGTGCGGCATCCACCCCGAGCACGCCCGGGAGCTCGCGAGCGTCGGGATCCCGCAGGGGTTCGCCGAGGTCCGAAGCGACCTGCGCGCCCCACGACCGGTGGATCCCCGAGAGGAGCAGCGACTCAAGGCGAATCTGCGCCAGCCACTGTTCGGGTGTGAGCTTCATCCCGGGCCTGCCGTTACAGGTGCTGCAAAGCTTGTAGTCGTTCGCCCGGCTCGACTTTCGCACGATCCGCTGGTTTCCGCACTCCTTGCACGGCCAGCGGCTGGCTTCGCCCTCGATGGCCGCGAGGGTTCCGCGGTACGGGCTGTCCATGATCAGCCGGTCGTACGCGCCAAGCAGCGCCCGCACCGCCGGAACGTCGAGCGCGAGAAGCGTCTGACGGCCGTCGCCGGTTCGGGCAAAGCCCAACGCCGAGGCCGCTTGGAACGCGGTCTGGGCCGACGCCGCTTCTCGCTGGACCGCGAGCCACCCCGGCGGCTGCCGACGCGGGTCGATCGCCACAGCCAGCGCCGCGAGCCAGCGACGGTCCGCTTCGGACCGGGCGATCGACGAGAGCGCCACGCAGCACGAAGCGGCGAAGTCACCGCGCTTTCCTCCCGACCGGGCGTCATCAAGCACGAACGCGAGGGTGAAAAGCTCCTGTGCAAGCCGTACGCGCTCGGGCGAATCGGCCGCGTCCGCGACCTCTTCGGCAAGGTTGTAGTACGACTCGGGGTCCGCCGGGGTCAGACGCTCAAGCTTGGAGCGGAACCGATCGAGCGGATGAGCTTGCGGCGGCGCAACCACCGGCTCGGGCTGCGCCGCGGGCGTCGGAACTGCAGCCGGGGCGGCGGGAGGAGTCGCGACCGGGGCCGCCGGCTGAGAACCTGCGGGCTGTGCAGGTGGCGGCGTCTGCGGCTGCCACGCGAGCAAGGCCAAGCCCGCGGAGATCGCCAGAACGGTCTGCGTCATCATGCTTCACCCCCTTGCGTGCGCAGCTTCCAGAGTCCGACCATCGCTTCCTCTGCCGCAAGGATCTGTTCGAAGATGTGCTTGGCCGTGCGACGGGAAGCTTCCCATCGCGTGATGATCGCCGAGACGGCTTCGGCTCGCGAAGCGTCCTGCGCGGCGACGACGTACGCCATCAGTTCCACCGTCGCCGACTGTTCCGCGACAAAGCGCTGCACGACGTTGGAAGCCACGCCCATCCGGCCCGCGGCCCGCTGGCGGATCTGCCCAAGCGTTGCGGGTTCCTTGCCCGTCGGCGGCGTGCGCTCGGCTTCCTTGTCCCAGCGTTCGTGGTATGTCTGCGCGAGGCGGAGCAGCGTGGTGCCGTCGAACTCCGAGGGGAGCCCCTCCGCGCCGCCGAAAGCCCCGAGCCGCTCGCGGTACGAGGTGCCGAGCAGCATCGCGAGCGTGTCCACCACGCCGTACTCGCCCCTTCCGGCCGCGAGTTCAAGCAGCCGCTCGACGAGCGAGCGGCGGACCGCTTCGCGCCAGCGTGCATCACGGAGCGGCGGCAGCTTCGCTCCGGTCACTTCCTCGATCAGCGATGAGCTCTCCGGAGTGGGCGGGAGCAGCGGGGCGAGCCCGAGCAGCGCGTTCACCATCGCCGGGAGCGCCTTGTGCCGCAGGACGACCGTCCTTGCTTCGCGCCGGACCGTGGCGGGCAAGCCGCGCACGCCCTCGGCCGCGACCACCTCGCACTCCAGCGCCGTCAATGCGTCCGCCGAGAGGGCCTGCTTGAGCATCTCCAGGCGCTTGGGCCCGTCGGAGCCCAGCGAGAGGTACCGAACGGCCCAGGCTCCGTCGTTGTCGCCCCCGAGCGGATCGGTTGTGACCCGCGCCGCCGAAGCTCCGGCACGCGCGGGGCCGGACGGGTCCGCGATGACCGCGCCGGCTTTGGATGTGTCGCCCACGGCAAGCCACGCCGCGGCTTCTGAAAGCCGCGACATCGTGACGGCACGGACGAGCGCCGCGACGTGCGGACGCAGGTCCCCCGTGGCATCGGACGGCGTTTTGACTTCCGAAGTGACCTCGCCGACCGCTTTGAGCCACGCGGTCACGGCTTCGGATCTCGCGCCGCCCGGCGAGTCGCTCCACGCCGCGGCGTACCGGCCGCGAAGGTCGGAACGTTCGCCTGCGCTCGCGACGGCGGAAAGCACCATGCTGGGGTCGATCCCCTCGGCGCCGCTCTTGGCCGCGAGCGACGCGGTGAACGCATGCAGAGCCGGAGTCGAGACGTCCGAAGCATCGAACCACCGGAAGACCCACGGCCGCGTCTGTTCGTCCGCACGCCAGGTGAGCGCCGTCGTCAGGGTCGAGATCGAGTCCATCACCTTCGCCGACTTGAGCGGGTCCGGATGGATGAGGAGTATCGCGTCGATCGATGCGGCGATGAGACGTCCGCGCGACGCGGCGTCCGTCGAAGAGAGATCCACGCCCAGAAGCCACTGCCGCCACGTCTCCGGATTCGGATCCGCGGCGAGCTTGGGCGCCAGCGCCGAAACCGCACGCGACACGCCCGCTCCGAAGGTCCCATCGCCCAGATCCGCACCGGAACCGAGAATGGAAGCAAGCGACAGGCGAGCCGGCCCGCCCACGGCCGCGGGAAGGTCCCGTTCACGAAGCACCCGCGAGAGCATTCCCGCAGACCAGAGCGACGGCACGACCGCCTCGGGCGCAACCGCTCCCGCCGTCACGGCACCGACGGGCGCCGTCAGCACGCGAGCCGCTTGACGGAGCGCCACCGTCTCCTGCTGCGCGCGGTAGAGGTACTCGATCACCGCGTCCTGCACCAGCGCGAGTTCGTCCGTCTTCCATCTCGGCCAACTGGTCGAAGCGTGCCGCACCGCTGATTCGAACTGCGTCCCGGCGTCGTTGATGTCCTCGCGCAGACGGTCCGCGGCCGCCGCAAGCTGCCTCGCGACCGCGTCCGCCGCCGTCAAATCTTTTGAGACGTCGCTCGGACGCTTGGGCTCAGCGGGCTTGGCGGCACCCGGGTTCTCGTTCGGCGACGGCTGTGCGTCGGCGATCGGGGGCTGCGTGCTTCCGGGCTCGTCCGGCTGCGTCTTGAGGGCGGCGAGCACGCCGAGCGCCGCCGCGAAGACGAGGAACGTGCCACATCCGATCACCCCGGCCGCGATCTTGAGCCGGGCCGCCGACTGCTGCCGGATCTCTTCCGGCGTGAGCTCGAAGGCTCTCGGCCGCGAGAGTGGTGGGGGTGGGTCACCTGCGACGGGCCCCGCGGTCCGCGCGAATCCGGGGCCGCGCGGGGTCTGGGCCGCCGGGCGAGCCGCCGCCGGCGCGTGCGATATGGAAACAGACGATGGCCGCGACAAGTGGCGCACCGCCGCCGCCACATCCGCCGCGTCCATCCCTCGGGCGTGCGCGAACATCATCAGCCGCTGCAGGCTCCGGGCGTTCCAGCCGCCCTCCATCGCTATCGCAAGCACCGCGTCGCCTTCGAGAGCGATCCGCCCCGGCGTCGCAGCTCGCATCGAAGGGGGCAGCGCCGGCTGCGACTTCCACGCACCGACCGATGCGTGCGCCCACGTCTCGGCCAGTGTCGCGCGCACGACCGGGTCCAGCAGCTGCGCCGCCGTCGCGTGAAGCGCAAGCCGCACCTCATCCGCCGCCGGCGTGCGACATTCCGGGTGTCCATCGACCTCGGCAAGCCGCGATTCCAAAGCCGCGATCACCCCCTGCGGCGTGACGTCATCCGGAGGCACGCCCAGCAGGTCAAACGGGCTTCCCGATGCGCGGTCCGCGCCCAGGAACCGCTGAACCGAGCGAGACTCCTCGCGGACGGTCATCGCGCACCTCCGGCCGGGGCGGCGGGAGCCTCGGGCTTGGCATCGACGCCGAGCGTGCTCGCAAGTTCGGCCAGTTTGCTGCCCCAAGGCTCGGGGCCCCACGACGGGTAGAGGGCCTGGTGCTGCTTGAGGGCTTCGCGGGCGCCCGCTTCGTCGGTTGCGGACGTCAGACGGAGGGCTTCGTATCGGGCTTCGCACCACGAGACGGACCCGGGGTCCAGTGCGGACGAGAGCTCTCGCCACGTCGCGAGGGCGGTGAGCGTGTCGCCGGCGGCTTCGCTGGTGCGTGCGTAGCGGCGGAGCGACGGTTCCGTGCGCACTTTGGCGGCAAAGAGCGTCTTGTCCATCGTGAGGGCCAGGCTCCGCATCGCCGTGTCCTTCTCCGATTCGGAGACGGAAGCAGCGGCTTCGGCGACCACGTCGTAGACCCCGGCGAGCGTGGCGTCGGGCAGCTTGGTGCCGTCACGTTCCATCAGCTCGATGACGCGCTGTCCGTGCTCGACGACCTGTCGGGCGGTGGCGGAGCGGCCGGACGCGCGCCAGCTTTCGAGGCTTCGGCGATACATCAGGCGGCGGGCGGCTTTGGGATACTCGCCGGACTCGCCGCCGAGCTTCTCGATCCACTGTGCCGCTCCGGCGTCGTCTCCGCGTGCGAGCGCGGTCTGAAGCTTGCGGTACCCGAGCTCCCCTTCGAACGGCTTGAGGTCGATCGTGTGAAGCAGAGCGACCTTCTCGAGCGTGGCCAGGGCGTTCTCCGCGCGCGTCGCGTCGGGCGCGGTCATCGAGAGCATCGCGTCGGCGATCTGGCGGGCGTAGAGGACGGCGGTGGCGGCGGCGTCCTTAGCGGCGGGCGTGCTGACGTCTTCGAGGGAGCGAGCGGCTTCGGCCGCGAGCACCTGCTCGGCGACGCTTGCGAATCGCAATGCGGCCGCGTCGCGGGCCCGGCCTGTGGCACGTCGATAGACCTGGTACAGAAGCTTGGCCGCTTGGCGTTTGGCCAGGCCGTGCGTCGGCGACTTCTCCGGCACCGAGAGCAAGATGTCGACGGCACGCTCTTCGGTGATCAGGCCCGTGCCCGAACGCCGGATGAGCAAGCGGGAAGCGTTCTCCGACGACGGGTAGGTCGTGATGTAGAGGATCGAAGCGTTGTCGCGACGCTCGGTCAGGTCCTTCTTGCCCTTGTCGACCGCGCGTTCGAGCGAGAGCACGGCGTACCAGAGCGCATCGCGCCGCAGGTCGTCGGGAGCATCCGCTTTGGAGACCGCTTCGAATCTGTCCGCCGCGACGCTGAATTCCGACGCGTAGAACCGGCAAAGCCCTTCGAGAAGCACAGCGCGGGCCCGGGCGGGGCCAAAGGTGGTCGCGTCCGACTCGGCGGAAGCCTTGGCGAACGCTTCGGCGCTTTGGAGGTAGCCGCGAAGGACGGCAGCGTCCTGAGCCGGTTCGTCGGAGCCTCCGGCGGCTTTGTGCTGATCGCGGACCTGCTCATAGCCCTGGACGGCCCTGACATACGCGGGGATGAACCCCGAGTCGCCGAGGATCGAGACGCCGAATCGCTTGGCGAGGTCCAGGACCTGCGCGAGGTCGCCGCGTGCGACCAGCTCGGCCATGCCGATCGAAGCCGCGGCGCGCGCCGACCGTGTCGCGAAGTCCGTGCCTTGATGCGTCGCCAGATACTCCATCGCCTGCACGACGATCAGCCGGGCCGAAGCGGGAGCGAGGAAGTTGCGCTGGTCGGCGCTCTTGGCTTGCATCGCGCGAAGCAGAGCTTCGACCTGCACCCACTGCCCGCTGGCGGCCATGATGCCGAGCTTGCGGATACCGACCTGTTCGAGGACGGCGGGCGGCACGCCATCGGCGTACTGAATCGCGTCGAGCCAGCGGACGGCCTCTTCCGGCGAGCCCTTGGCCGCCAGAGCCATCGCCGCGCCCATCGCCGCTCGCGCGACGTGTTCGTACCGGAGCATGGACGTCGGGAGCCGCTCCAGGTTCGGCGCTCTGTTCTCCTGGGCGTTGAGGAGCCAGCCGAAATTCTCGAGGGCCGACTGCGCGGACTGGGAGCGTCCGGTCATCGACGCGATGTACAGATCGGTCCAGCCCGCGTAGTACCGGGAGAGGGATCGGAGACGCCGGAGGTCGGCGAGCTGTTCGCGCAGAGCTTCGGCTTTGTCCTCGGGAGCCTGATCGGCCTGACGGTCGACGGCTTCGTGTTTGCGGTGGACTCGGCTGGCGACGTCCTTGAACGCGGGGCCGACCTGCTCGAAGATCCGCAGGGCTTCGGCTTTCTCTTCGTCGGTGGCGAGTCGGAGGCGGTCGCGCTCGGCGATCTCTTCAGCTTTGAGGTAGGTGGTTTTCGCGAGCGAAACGCGGAGCTCAAACCCGTCGACATCGGGCATGAGGTGGAGGAGTTCTTTGCAGCGTGTCTCGAGTGCTTTGCGTTTCTCCGGGTCGTTCTCGCCGGCGAGCTGCTTGGCGTAGATCTTGCCCAGCGCTTCCGCGGCGTCACGCTTCTCCTCGACGGTTCCTTCGGCGAGCTTGCGGCGGTGCATCGCGGCGAGCACATCATCCAAGCCGTGGTCCGCGAGGAACGCGATCGTGCGGTCATCCGCGGCCGGGCCGGAGAGCGGCTCTGGTTCGAAGCCGCACGCGGACCCCGAGAGCGCGGCGATCAGGATGAACCTCGCGAACGTCACGGGGCGCTCCCCCCGGCTTCGACCTCGCCGCTTCGCGGCACGTAGCTGATCTTGGTGAACCCTGCGTCCTTGCACGCTTGCAGAGCCGTCGCGACCGCGTGGGTCGGGGCCGTGCCGCTGACGCGGACGACGACGCCGCCCTCTTTGGTGAGCGAGCGCAGGACGTCCGACAGCGCCTTCTTGTCGCCCATCGTGCGCTCGCCAAGCCTGAAGAGGCCTTGCCCGGTTGGGCCGCCCTCGACATTGACGATCTGCGGCACGAGATTGGACGACGCTCCGCTGGACCGCTTGTCGGTCTTGAGCGAGGACTCGAGGTTGGCTTCGACGGCCGCGAGGTTGCCGGCCATGATGAAATAGAGGAGGAGAAAGAAGACAACGTCGATGAGCGCGACGAGCGGCAGCTTGGGGATCTCGAACTCGGTGCGGCGGACCCGTTTGAGGTTCATGGCGGGCTCCCGTCTCCCGCGGTCGCGAGCTTCCAGTTGCGGATGCCGAGTTCGGAGAGCACGCGGGCGACCTTGTTGAGGTGCACGGCGGGCGTTGCGCGATCGGCGCGGATGATCGTCTCGACATTGTCGGCCGAGCCGACGTGCTTGATGTGCGACTTCATCGTGACGCGGAGGCCATCGAGGTCGATCCGCGTGCCGCCGGTGAACATGTCGCCGGCGCGATCGATGTCGAGCAGGAGCGTCGTCGGGCCCACGTCACCCTCACGCACCCCGGGTTCGGCCGGCAGGTCCAGCGGCTTGCGGACGGCCTGGGCGAACTGCGCCGAGAGGACGAAGAAGATGATGAGCAGCAGGACCACGTCGATCATCGGCGTGAGGTCGAATCCCGCTTCCGGAATGGCTTTGACTCGTCCGAGTTTCAATTCGCGGCGCCTCCGGAGCCCACGCCGGGGCCGACGCCTGTGGGCTGCATCGCCGGAGCACGCATGCCCGGGCCGCGCGGGGCGGGAGCGGGAGCGGGCGGACGCGCGGTCGCACCCTTGCCCTGGACGTAGCTGGCCAGTTCCTCGGCTTTCTGGCCGAGCTCACCGGCGAGGCGGTCGATCCGCCGCTTGAACACCGTGAACGCCGCGGTGCACGGGATCGCGACGACCAGCCCCAGCGCCGTCGTGACCAGAGCGTGCGACATGTACTTGGCGAGTTCGCTGGACCGCGAGGCGCCCTCAAGCTCGCCGATGGTCCGGAACGCGCCCACCATCCCGAAGACCGTGCCCAACAGGCCGAGCATCGGGCCCAGCGCGGCGACCAGACCGACACCGTCGGTCATCTTCGTCAGACGGTCGACCTGCCGCTGGCCGGACTCTTCCAGCGCGGACTTGAGTTCGAGGAATCCGAACGGCGAGCGGGCGCAGCGCACCAGCGCCGATTCGAACATCCGTGTGAAGAAACAGTCGTTCTCCTGCACCTTGCAGAACGCGACCGCTCCGTCGATGTCGTGCTCCCGCAGACGCTCCTCAAGACCGTTCACCACGTCCGGCGGAGCGAGGCGGCTCATCCGGAGCTGGATGATGTTCGCGATGATCAGCGCGAAAGCGATGAACGAAAGGCCCACGAGCACATACCCGACCGTCCCGCCCTTGGTCACGTAGTCGGCGAGCCTGATCCCGCCCGGGTCCTGCGCCAGCATCGTCATGATCGTCATCGTCACGGTTTTGAACTCCCTGTGTGGGTTGGTGTACGGGCTTGGTTGTCGTCTGGGTGGTCCGTTTCAGCTTACTTCGGAGGTTCCGGGGCTGCGGCTGGTTCGGCCGTGGTGGGTGCGGCTGGTGCTGTTGGTGTCGTCGCCGGCTTGCTCGGTCGCGCCGACCGCGCGACCATCCACCTGGCCATCTGCGGCGATTCCAGCGCCGGGTGATCCGGGAACCGGTCGGCGGCTTCGTTCGCGAAAAGCGACGCCGCGGCTTCATTCCCGTCCGCGCTCAGCGCCAAAGCCATTTCCGCCAGCGCAAGACCCGTGAGGTATGCATCCTCGGGAGCCGAACGCGAGGCGACATACGCCAGCGAGACGAGCCCCAGGCGCCGGTCCTCTTCGGTCTTTTCCATCAGGAGCGATCGGCCCACCGCGACGCGGCACCAGACCTCGACCCATCCGGGCGAGCCGCCCGTGATGCGTTCCTGAAGCGATCGGCGAGCGTCGCGACGCTGGCTCTCATCCCCAAGCCTCGACTTCACGATGTCGTAGACCAGCCGCACGCCCGGGTCCGCCGTCGCGCCGCCCCGTTCGGGCAAGCCGCCCGTCCCACCCGTGTCCGCTTTCGCGGCGAGGACGTACAACGCGAAGAGCGAAGCCGCGCGAACCTCTTGCGTGCTCGGCTTGCTGGCTTGGTCCGCGGCCGGGACCTCCGATCGGGCCAGAGCCTGCACCGCGGCGGTCGTCACCCACATCGGCGGCAGGCCCGGGATCAGGCCGGTGCCGGGATCGATCATCTTCGAGACCTGCTGGCCCACGCTTTCCGGCGGAGAGTCGACCCCTGCGCCCGCCGTCGGCTGGGCGCGAAGCCAGGCGATCCACGGCTCGACCGCCGCGGTCTGCGCCCCTCGCATCAACCTGCACCGCACCAAACCGCCCGCGACCGTGAGCGCCGTCGGTCCCGTTCGCGTCCGGTACTCGGAGAAAAGCTCTTCAAACAGCGGCTCGGCCGCGACCCAGTCGCCGCGCTCGAGCCTTGCCCGCGCCCGCCATGCTTTCTCTGCGGTCGATGTGAACTTCGAGGCTTCCGTCGCCAGCGGCCCGGTGACTTCACGCACGCGGTCCCATCCGATCACGATGGTGGCGACCGGCTTGCCGTCGGGGTTCCGGTCGCGGACGACGGAGACGCCTTCGGCCGCGACGGCGGTCGGTTCGCCCAGCGAGGTTTCGCTGACGCCGCGCGGCAGGACGGTCCCCGCGGGCTGCGGCTGGTGGAGCGTGGTCAGACCGTGAGCGGCCGCCACGCCCGCCGCCGCGATAATGAGGTGAGCGGCGGGTTTCCTCATCGCGGCTTCCTCGCGACGAACGTGTAGGTGCCGCCGGAGTCTTTGGCGATCTGCTTCATCTGCGGCTCGCTCTGATTCTCTTCGAAGCAGATGCAGTGGATCTTGACGCGCGGGCTTCGGTTCATCCGCTGGAGCGTGAGGGGGACGTCCTCCCTGAACTGGCCGTCGGTCATGAAGAAGATGACATCGGGCCTGGGCTTGGCCCGGAGGAGCTCTTCGAACCCGCGCATGGCTTCGGTGCCGCCGTCGGCGACGAGGGCTTCGACCTGCCGGGCGGCGGTGAGCTTGTTCTTCGCGGTGGCTTCGCGCCATTCGAGCTTGCCTCCCAGCGGCAGAGCTTCGGTCGAGAAGGTCACGACCAGGAACGAGGAAGTCTCGGTCATCTCGTTGATCGCGGAGGTGAGCTGGCTTTTGAGCTCAGCGAGGCGGTCGCCGATCATGGAGCCGGAGGTATCGACGACGAACGCGATGCGGTCGCCCTTGGCTTCGACGCCAAAGAAGCTTGTGCCACCCCCGCCCGCGCCGCCGGGACCCCCGCCGATCCCCGTGCCCCCGGTGATGTCGCCGCCCCCGCCCAGGCCGCCGCCGGCTTCCGCGCCGCCCGCATCGCCCGTGGCCGCGTTGTCGCCCGGTGGGCCGGCGAGGGGCTCTTCAGTAGGAAGGGCGTCGGTCGGGGCCGCGCCCAGGGTGCTCATGGAGTCTTCCGGCCCGCCCGCGGCGAGCGCAGAAAATTCGCCTTCGGTCATCAGGGCCATCTCGACGCCGCCGCTCCCGCTTCCGGCATCACCGGGCTGGCCGTTCCCGGCGGGGCCGGCGAAGTAGATCAGGGTCGCGAGGAACCCCCCCAACAGGTGGAAGCCTGCGGAGACGACGATCCCCGCGATGAGCGCGTTCCGCATCCAAAGCCGCAGGCGGGGGGAGAGCCCGGCGTTGGGCCCGGGGATCGGCTGGTCTGCGAGCGACTCGGGATGAGCCGGGGTCGGGGCGTTCATGCGGAGGTTCTCATCGGTCCGTCGGCGGCTTTGGCCGGAAACCGAGGGGGGTGGGCGGCTGGGGCGGAGCGCTCAGCCTATACCGGGCCGCCGGGGCGCGGGGTTCAGGGTCGCGTGGCGCTCGCCATTCGATTCGGCCCGGGGCGGGGTTCGGTTCGGCGAACATTCCCGATCCCCCCGATTGAACCACGGTCCGGCGCACGCTACAACAGTTCTGCCCCCCGCAACCACCTCCAACGAAAGCCAAGCGAACCACCATGAGCTCCTCCCCCCTCGCCCCCAGGTACAAACGCGTCCTTCTGAAACTCTCCGGCGAGTCTTTCGCCCGGCCCGGCGGCTTTGGCATCGACCCTGAGTGCCTGAGCGCGATCGCCCGCGAGGTGAAGGAAGCGGCGACGGTCGGGACGCAGGTCGCGGTCGTGGTAGGGGGTGGCAACATCATCCGCGGAGCCACGCTCGCCGCCGCCGGCCACATCGCGCAAGCGACCGCCGACCAGATGGGGATGCTCGGCACCGTCATCAACGGCATCGCCCTCAAGGAAGCTCTGATCGCTCAGGGCCTGGACACCCGCGTCCAGTCGGCGGTCGAGATGAAGTCCGTCGCCGAGCCGTTCATCCGCGGCCGGGCGATCCGCCACCTTGAGAAGGGCCGCGTCGTGATCCTCGCCGCCGGCACCGGCAACCCCTTCTTCACGACCGACACCTGCGCCGCCCTCCGCGCCGCCGAGCTTCGGTGCGAGGTGATCCTCAAAGCCACGAAGGTCGATGGCGTCTACACCGCCGACCCCAAGAAGGACCCCAAAGCCACCCGCTACGAGAGCTTGTCCTTCGCCGAGGCGATCTCCAAGAACCTCAAGGTGATGGACACGGCGGCTTTCGCCCTCTGCCAGGAGCAGAAGATCCCGGTGATCATCTTCAACTTTGACGCCCCCGGGAACATCCGCCGCGTCGTGCAGGGTGATTCGATCGGCACGCTGGTCCACGCTTAGGCGTGGTGCACGCGTAGGCCTGTCCACGCTTCGGCCGGTTTCCGCGTAAACTTCCCTCATCCTTCCGCAGCGAGTCTCCCTTCCCAAAGGACCCATCCATGGACCCAGACACCATCCTTCTCGACGCCGAAGAGCACATGGAGAAATCCATCAAGCACCTCGAGCACGAGTTCAAAGCCGTGCGCACCGGCCGCGCGACGCCCGCCCTGATCGACTCCGTGCGCGTCGAGTTCTACGGCGCCCAGACCGAGCTCAAATCCATGGCCGCGATCTCTTCGCCCGAGCCGACGCAGCTTCTGGTCAAGCCCTTTGACGTCCAGTCGTTGGGGGCGATCAAGACCGCGATCGAGCAGGCGGGCCTTGGGCTCAACCCCATCTCCGAGGGCAAGCAGCTCCGCGTGATGGTCCCGGCGTTGTCGCAGGAGCGCCGCAAGCAGTTCGCCGCCCACGTCAAGAAGGTCGGCGAAGAGCAGAAGGTCGCGATCCGCAACGTCCGCCGCGACGCCAACAAGCACGCCGACCAGCTCAAGAACGACAAAGCCAAGGCCTACGCCGAGGACGACCTCGAAAACCTCAAGGAAGAGATCCAGGAACTGCTCAAGAAGTTCGAGGCGAAGGTGGACACCATGGTCGAGCACAAGACCAAAGAGATCATGACGGTGTGAGGGGTGTGTGGGGTGGGGTGGGGGGGGGGTCGTGGCACTGCTCATCGGTTCCTCCGATGAGCAGTGGAAGGGCGTGAGGACATGACAGGGTGAAAAGGTGGAGGGGCGTGTAGGTGTGGGGGGTGCGGGGGTGTGGGGGTGGCATGCTTCTGGCTTTGCAGAAGCATGCTCAGGCCGCCTTTCAGCCCGCAGGGCTGGAAGGAAGTAGCCGGGGGCAACGCCCCCGGTGAACGCGAGCATCACACCGCACCCCGCAGGGGTGCAACCATGTCGTATCGCGGATATTCATCCGACCCTTGCAGGGTCGTGTCTCATTGTGGCCTGTGACCGGGGGCGTTGCCCCCGGCTCCTTTCGATGACCCCCGCGGGGTCTCGGACGCGGCATCCGCAGAGCCAACCAGCCCTACGGAATCTTCAAATCGAATTCGGCGGGCGACTGGGCTGCGATGGTCAACCGCTTCCCGCGTTTGAGCAGCGCGAGCGCGTCAGGTCCGACCCAAAAGGATCGCACCTTGACGAACTGCTTCTTGATCGCGGCGGCGAAGAGCTTCATGATCTCTTTCGCGATTGGAGAGTCGGAAACCGTGCTGACCAGACCGTGCAAGAGAACATCGTCTTTCCACATGCCAGCGGGGGTGAGCACGACGGTGTCCGGATTGTGAAGCTGGTCAAGAACATACACCCGAACGCCATCGTACCGATCAATCCCTTCAAGGTGGAGCCGAACGGAGTCCCGCGTCACGAGATACGAAGCACAAGTGCTTGCCGATTCGGAATCCGCAGTCCCGAGCATCGGCAAGTCTCGACCTCGCGTGAAGCGATGAAGGGATCTCTCTGGATTCGCTCCCATGCGCACATACCGGAGGTCCTTTCCAAGGTCCACCGCGTCGAGCACAGGGCCGATGTCGTGCTTCGTGGCAAAGAACCGGACCTGCTTCATGTCGTACGTCTTTCTGAGTCAGATTGAATAGGTCCCCGTCGAGAGCACTTCTGATTTTAGCTGCCACGGCTGCTTTTGCGACGGGTGGCATGCTTCTGGCTTGGCAGGAGCATGACCGGGCCGCGTTCCAGCCCGCAGGGCTGGAAGGAAGTAGCCGGGGGCAACGCCCCCGGTGAACGCGACCATCGCCCCGCACCCCGCAGGGGTGCAACCACCTCGTGCCGTTCATCTCCATCCGACCCTTGCAGGGTCGTGTGTCATTGTGGCCGGTGACCGGGGGCGTTGCCCCCGGCTACTTTCGATGACCCCTGCGGGGTCTCGGACACTGTGGGGTGCCACGACCTTCCCGCTTCGGGATGGTCGTGGATGGGCGTCCGAGCACGGTCCTTGACCGGCCGAGCACGGGACATTTCTGGTCAAGCAAGGCCCGTGCTTGACCACTCACGGGACAAATCTGGTCACGCACGCTCTGTGCTTGACCACTCACGGGACAAATCTGGTCACGCACGCTCCTTGCTTGACCAGTCATGGGACATTTCTGGTCACGCAAGCTCCGTGCGTGACCACTCATGCTCCTTGCTCGGCCGGTTTTTGATGGTTTATGACGGATATTCCGTCTATCCGCCGCGTTTGCGTCCCCACGCCCAGCCACTGCTCATCGGAGGAACCGATGAGCAGTGCCACGGCACCCCCGCACCCTCTCACCCCCACACCCCCACACCCCCTCACCCCTCTTCCGCTTCGTCGAACGCGCCGGCTTTGTCCTGCTCCTCCACGTACTTGCGGAAGTCCGTCATCTTGTAGCTGATGAACGCGAAGGCGTGGTGGAGCGTCAGCCATTCGAGGTCGGACTTGTCCTCGGGCAGGTCTTTGCGGAGGCGGTTGAGTTCCGCGAGCAGGGTTTCGGGTTTCATGGAGGAGATTATCCCTCCCCATCACCCCCTCCCAGCAACGCCCCCCATCACCACCCCTCATCAAGCCCGTCCCATCAACCCCGCGCCAGCAACCCCCGTCCCAGCGACGCCGCCGCGAAGAGCGCGGTCAGCACCGCCACGATGCTCGGGCCCGGGGGCCAGCTCAGTTCAAACCCCAGCACGATCCCGCCCAGCACGCCGGCGAGGGCCGCGATGAGGCTGATGATGAGGACCGCCCCGGACCGCACGCTCAGCTTGAGGGCGATTGCGCCCGGCAGGATGAGGAGGGCCGAGGCGAGCACAACGCCCGCGAGCCGCATCGCGGTGACGGTCGCGAGGGCGAGCATCGTCATGATGATGATCCGCACCCAGCGGCTCCGCACGCCGAACGCTTCGGCCGCGGGCTCATCAAACGCCCAGAACGTGATCGGCCGCCGGGCCCACCAGAGCGACGCGAGCGTCAAGGCCGTGACCCCCGCCGCGACCATCGCGTCCGCCCAGCCGGTGTTCATGAGGTAGCCGAAGAGGAAATCCTCCCAGCGGAAGGTCGGAGCGAACCGCCGGACGAGGATCGAGCCCAAAGCCATCGACGCCACGAGCACGATCCCGATCGCCGTGTCCTCGTGGGTGCCGCCCCCGCCGCCCGCCGCCCCGCCCCGCCGCGAGGAACCCTCGGGCGTTGAGAGAAACCCGACGAGGAGCGAAGCCGCGACGCAGAACGCCAGCACCACGCCGAACTGCGCGACGGCTCCCATCGGCGTCGACGCCGCCGCCGTGGAGGCAAGCCCGAGCACCGCCGCAAGGCCGATCCCGCCGAAGCCGGCGTGGCTGATCCCCTGGCCGATGAACGCGAGGCGCTTGAGCACGACGAGGACGCTCAGCCAGGCGCAGAGGAGCGCGAGGCAGACCGCCCCGAGCACCGGCGGCCAGAAGACCGAGGGATAGTCGCGGAGGAACTCGAGGGTTCTCACGTGGGGGTTCTCACGGGCGGTCACCGCCCTTCGCGGCGCGGCGCGAAACGTCGCTCACGCTCAGGGTGATGGGTTCGGATGGAGCATGGTGATGCCCTGAGCAGCCGGCGGCCTGGTGGGCGTCGATGTGGATGTCGCCGAAGATCGCCGAGACATCGTGCCGGAAGACCTCGGCGAGCACGGCGGGTGTGAGCCCGGCCGGGGCCGCGTGGAAGTGGAGCGTCCTGCTCAGGCATGCGACGCGGTCGCAGCCGGCGGCGACGGTGCGGAGGTCGTGGCTCACGATGATGACGGTGACGCCGAGCTCGCTCTGCACGCGCTGGAGCATCTCGGCGAACTGCTTCTGGCCGGACGCGTCGATCCCGACGGTGGGTTCGTCGAGCAGGAGGAGCTTGGGCGAAGCCGCGAGGGCCCGGGCCATCAGGACCCGCTGCATCTGCCCGCCGGACAAGCCGCCGATGTGCCGCTCGGCGAGGTCTTCGGCACCGACGAGCGCGAGGCAGCGGCCGACGTGGGCTTTGGCTTCGGTCGAGACGCTCCGCCAGGGCGAGAGGCCGACGGTCGCGGCCATGGTGACCACCTCGCGGACGCAGAGGGGGAACGCGGTCTCGGCTTCGCTCCGCTGGGGGACGTAGCCGACGAGGCGGGCCCGGCGTGCTTCGCGGGGAGAAACGCCGAAGACGGAGATCTTGCCGGAGGTGGGCTCCATCATTCCCAGCGTGAGGCGCAGGAGTGTGCTCTTGCCGCCGCCGTTGGGCCCGAGGATGCCGAGGCGTTCGCCCGCCCGCACGGTGAAGGTCAGGCTCTCGACCGCGACGCCCTGGCGCGAGGCGCGGCCCTGGTCGGCGGGCGCGTGCGGATAGGCGTACGACACGCTTTCGTACACCACCGCGACGTCCTGCTTGGGCTCCTTCATCATCCCAGTCTAGTTGCCCCCGACCGGAGCGGGAGTGGGGGCGGGAGTCGGAGTGGGGGCGGGGGAAGCGGCACTCGCGCCGCCGAAGGCGTCGAGGAACCCCGCGAGGTTCGCCCGCATCATGCCGGCCCAGTCGCCGGTGCCGAGCGGGTCGATCGTGACGAGGCGGGATCCGGAAGCTTGCGCGATGCGATCGGCGGAGCGGCGGTCGTACGCGGGCTCGATGAAGATGACGCCGGTGCCCGAAGCCTTCACTGCTTCGATGACGGTGGCGGTGTGGGCCGCGTCGGGCTCGACGCTTTCGACCGGGCGGAGGACCTCGGCGACCTTAAGGCCGTAGCGTTCGGCGAGGCGTCCCCACGCGGCGTGGTGGGTCACGATGCCCTTGCCGGCGTGCGGCTTGAGAGCTTCGCGGTACTCGTCGTCGATCTTGAGCACCTGAGCGAGGAGCTCGGTTTCGGCGGCGGGGAGCTGCACCTTGGTCCAGGTTTGCGAAGCGGCGGCGTCGATCTTTCCATCGGTGCTGGAGGTGGGACCGGCGAGCTGGACCGCCGCGGCGGCGGCTTTGCTGATGGACGGAACGACCTGGGCAACGAGGACGGGGTCGAGCCAGAGGTGCGGGTCGCCGCCGGAGTGATCGCAGTGCTCATGGTCGTGATCATGATCGTGAGCGTGGTCGTGCTCAGCGGAGATGCCGACGGCTTCGGCGAAGTTCACGACCTGCCGATTCGCGTCGGGGTGTTCCTTGAGGAAAGCCTCGACCTTGGGCTCGAGGGACATGCCCACGAGCACCACCAGATCCGCTTTCGCGAAGTGGGCGAGGTCGTCGGCGGTGAACTCCTCGCCGTGCTCGCTTCGGCCGGGAGCCATGAGGATCTTGATATCGGCCGACGGGGGGAGCAGCGGCTTGACCAGCCCCGCGAGGGGCGCGATCGTGACCACCGCGCGGACCGGGCCAGGGGCGCGGCCTTTCTTCCCGGTGCACGCCGGCACCAAGCCAAGAGACAGGATCAAGGAAAGGCCGACGAGTACCCAAAGCCCACGGCGAACCATGCGGAACCCTCCAATGAGAATGCACTCTCAGTAAGCATACGCCCGTTCGAGCGGCCGGGTTCGCCTCGGGCCGGTAGACTCAGGGCCAGATGGCGCGAATCTCGTCGATCCTGCTCAGCATGGCCGCGGCGTCCCTCCTCGGAGGATGCTCGTGGATGTCCTCTTCCGACCCCGCCAAGCCCGGCCCGATCCGCGGGAGCGGGAGTGGCGGTGGGGGTGGGGCGGCGCAAGCGGCGACCAACCCCTTTGCCCCCGCATCCATCCGGATCCATCCCCTCACGCGGACGGTGGGGGGGAAGGACTCGCCGCTCGAGGTCGTGATCCATCTTGAGATGCGCGACGCCTGGGGCGATTCGACGAAGGGGCTCGGCTCCTTGATGCTCCGGATCGTTCGCCAGCGTCCGTCGAGCGTCGGAACAGACTCGATGCCAGCTCCGGCGGCCGATGGTTCGACGCGATGGGACATCGATCTTTCCGATCTGCGGACGAACGCTTCGATGTTCGATCTCGCGACGCGGACGTATCGCATGCAGCTCACCGGCGTGCCGGCGTGGGTCGGCGGGAGCGAGGGAGCGGACGTCGTTCGCGGCCGTACGTTGATCCAAGCCACCCTCACCCAGCCGGACAACGGCCCAGTGCTCAGCGCCGAAGCGATCCTCGAGCGCTGACCGGACCGCCCAGCGAAAAAGACCATCCGTGAGGATGGTCTTGAGCGTGCGTTCTTCACTTTCGCAGTCGCGGACGGGTTTACTCGCCCCAGTTCCACGCTTCGGGCGCCCACCAGTAGGCGTCGCCATGCTTGCCGACGCGTCCAAAGCCCGGCCACGGCAGGTGGTACGCGAGGACTCGGGCTTTGTCGGACGCGAGCATCGGGAAGATCCGCTTGCGAGCGGCGGCCGCGGCTTTGGGGTCGGCGTCGAAACCGATCGTCCAGTCGGGGTTGTGGAACATCGCGACAGGGTGATGGACCAGATCGGCGAGGAGGAAGACCTTCTCGCTGCCGCTGGTCACGGAGATGCAGAGGTGGCCGGGCGTGTGGCCCGAGCCGTCGACGATCTCGAGACCGCTGAGGATCTTGTCCCCGGGCTTGACGAGCTCCAAGCGGCCCTTCATCGAGGCGATCCACTTTCTCGCGCCATCGGCCATGCCCTTGCGGTTGTCGACGGGCATGCGCGAGTTGGGCATGTCGGCCGGGCCGCTCCAGAAGTCGTGCTCGGCTTTGCCCAGGAAGACCTTGGCGTTGGGATAGACCGGCGAGCCGTCCTTGGTGAGGGTGCCGCCGATGTGGTCGCCGTGCGCGTGGGTGATGATGACCGCGGTGATCTGCTCGGGCTTCATGCCCGCCGCGCGGAGGTTGTCGACCGCTCGCAGGTTGTCACCGCCCGAATCGACGAGGACCAGCTCGGATCCGATCTTGAAGACCGTGGGGTTGATCTCAAGCGAAGCCTTGTCCGCAGGGTGGAGAGCTCCCTCCATCGCCTTGACGAAGTCCTCTTTCGACGCTTCGGGAGCGATCGTCGGGTGCGGGTTGGGAATGGTGAACGAACCGGCCGTCAGCACCGTGCCCTCGATGGTGCCGACGCTGAACCGGTAGAACCCGGCTCCCTGCTTGCCAGCGTTGCTCTTGGGGGCATCGTCGATCAGCGGCATCGGTTTGCCCGAAAGCGTCGTGGCGTACGTGTTGCCGGCGAAGGCGGCAGCGGCTCCGAGGCCCGCCGCTTTGAACATGGTCCGGCGCGAAAGGGTCGCATCGTGCATCGCAAGCTCCTTTGGTCAATCGAGGGTTTCAGCCCCGGGGCGAGAGTGGGGGGTAGTCCGTGTACCCCTTGGCACCCCGAGTGTAGAACGTCGACCGGTCCGGCTCGTTAAAGGTCACCGGCTCCCCCGATGCCTGCCTGCGGAGCCGCTCGGGCAGATCCGGGTTCGCGATGAAAGGCCGGCCAAACGCGATCGCGTCCGCCCAGCCGTTGTCCAGATATCGCTGCGACTTCTGAAGATCGAACCCGGAATTCGCGATCAGCACCCCGTCGTACATCGGCCGGAAGTACCCGACGTTGATGTTCCCCTCGTCGCTCGGCGGCGTGAGGTCGTACGAGACACGCTCCATGATGTGCAGGTATGCGACGCCAAGCTTGCCAAGCTCGCGCACCACGTGCCCGAAGGTCTCGCGCGGCGTCGAATCCGTCATCCCCGGCGTGATGATCGACGGATTCAGTCTGACTCCGACCCGCGACGCGCCCCAGACATCGATGCACACCTGAGCCGCTTCGAGCATGAACCGGGCCCGGTTGGAGATCGAACCGCCGTATCGATCGGTGCGATGGTTGGTCGAATCCCGCAGGAACTGGTCGGGCAGGTACCCGTTGGCTCCATGAAGCTCAACGCCGTCGAATCCCGCGCCTTTCGCGTTGGCCGCCGCGCGGCGGTAGTCCTCCATGATCCCCGGAATCTCGCCGATGTCGAGGGCCCGCGGTGCGACACGCGGCTTGAGGCCCGTCGGCGTGCGTGCTTCCCCGCTCGGATCAATCGCCGAGGGCGCGACCGGGAGCCCGCCGTCGGGCTGAAAGTCCGGATGCGAGATCCGACCCACGTGCCAGAGCTGAGCGAACATCATCCCGCCCTCGGCATGAACCGCGTCCGTCACCGCTTTCCACCCGCGGACCTGCTCGGGAGAGAAAAGCCCCGGCGTCCACGGATATCCCCGCCCCTGCGGCGAGATCGGCGACGCCTCCGAGATGATCAGGCCCGCCGAAGCGCGCTGCCGGTAGTGCTCGACGACCAGATCCGTCGGCACCTCGTGATCGTCGCCCCGCGAACGCGTGAGCGGCGCCATGAACACGCGGTTCCGCGCCGTCAGCGGGCCGATCTTGATGGGAGTCTGAAGCGTGGGCATCGTCGAAAGTCCTCCGATCACCAACGCATGTGCACGCCCATGTGGAAGAAACCACCGCTGGGCCCGTTCTCCGGAAGCGTCGCGAGTTCGACGCTCGTCTTCGCACCATCCACGACCTCCATCGGCGCCTGCTCGCCGCCCAGGTCGGTCTTGACCCAGCCCGGGTGGGCCGCGTTGACCTTGATCGGCGCGCCCTTGAGCTCGTGCGCGAGGTGGTTCGTGAACATGTTCACGGCCGCTTTGCTGCTGTCGTACGCGAGGAACTTCGCGCCGTAGATCGGGCTGTTGGGGTCGGCGTGCTCGGCGATGCTGCCCAGGATGCTCGTGAGGTTCACGATCCGCCCGGCTTTGCTCTTTCGGATCAGCGGCAGGAACGCCTGCGTCACCGCGACCAGACCGAAGTAGTTGATGTCGAACGTCTTGCGAAGCGTTTCGATGGAGACCGTCGAGGCGATCCCCTCGCTCGCGTAGTCGAGCCAGCCCGCGTTGTTCACGAGGATGTCCAGCACGCCGAATTCGCTCGAGACCTGTTCGACGGCTTTCTTGATCGACGCCGCATCCGTGACCTCAAGGGCGACCCACTTGGCCGCGATCCCCTCCTTGCGGAGCGTCTCGACCGCCGCCAGTCCGCGCTGTTCATCGCGGGCCCCGATCAGCACCGTGATCCCCTTCTTCCCAAGCTGCCGTGCCGTCTCAAATCCGATGCCCTTGTTCCCGCCCGTGATCAGCGCGATCGTCGCCATGTGTCTTCTCCTGGTTCCGGTGTTCAAGTTCCCGCCGCCTCATCACTCTGAGCGTAAGGCAAGGACAGGCCAATGGATCTCCTCCAAAGCCGCCCCTTCGGCGATCTCCGCCGAATCTTCATCTGACCCGTCCGCTTCCGTCCAACCCGCCCCCCGGATGCACGCCCGCTTTTCTTCATCTGTCACGCACCGGCACGCCGGCTCGGGCGTGAGGTCGCCGCCGGCTCCGGCGAACGCCGCAAGGTCGATCGCCGCCGCGTTTGCCGCGGACAGCGCCGCCGCACCCGCCGCCAGACCCTTGAATGCTCGATAAATGACCGACATGTTCAGCTCCCGATCCGGCCACCCGCTCACTGACTCGTAAACCCGCCATCTACCTTCACGGCTTGCCGCAGGTGCTCTTCGTCGGTCACATCCCCGCGCACAAACTCGGCTTTCGCGCCGACCCGGCGAAGGTCCGCGACCGTGCTCTCACCCTCGGAGGCCCGCCGCCCCGTGATGACCACGTTCGCGCCGCGGCTCGCGAGATCCAGAGCCGTCGCCCGCCCGATGCCGCTGGTGCCCCCGGTGATCAGGATCGTTCTGCCTTCAAGCTTGCCCACGTTCAGACTCCCTGGACCCCGCCCCGCGTCTTAAATGTATCGACGCTCATCAATACGAGTATATTGATGCCCATCGATGCGATTGGTTCAAGCCCGGCGCGGAAAAATCTTCGATAAAGCGTGAGGGGAAGCGCAAACCCGTTCAGGTCGAGGCTTTCCGGGCCTTCCGCGTCGCCGTGGCCTTTGGCTTTCGTGCCTTGGCCGGCGTTTCCTCGCTCGCGGTTTGGGATGCGTTCGCGGTGACCGGTTCCTCGCCCTCGACCGCCCGCGTGAACGCGTTCAGCCTCGCTTCGCACGCCGTGAGCACGTGGTACTGCCCTTCCTTGCGGACGGTGATCAGACCCGCTGCTTCAAGCGTCTTGATGTGGTGCGAGATCGTCGGCTGGCTGAGGGGGAAACAGTTGCAGACCTGCGAGCAGTTGAGCGATCCCTTGCTGCGGATTTCCTGCAGCATACGGAACCGCGTCGGGTCCGCGAGGGCCTTCGCCACCTTGACAAAGTCTGCGTCACGCATCGATGGGTATTGATATGCACTCCGGCCTGCAAACTCCACGCGCGAATGTCGCTCGGTGCCCGTTCCGGGGCGTCCGCCCTACCGTCTTCTCGGATTTCCAGACCGCCCGATTCTCTTCGGCCCCCGCAGGAGTCCGCATGCGCCGCAAACACCACACTTCCGCCGCCGTCGCTTCCTTCGCGTTCGCTTCCCTCGCTCAGGGCCAGGCGACCACCAACCCCTCCGCCACCGCGCCGACGCCCCAACAGCCCGTCGGTCCCGTGGGCCCGAAGTTCGAGCCCGACCTCAGCAAGTGGTGGAACCAAGCCGTCTTCTACCAGATCTTCGTCCGCTCCTTCGCCGACTCGACTAAGGGGCCGCTCGCGGGCGACGGCATCGGCGATTTCGACGGGCTCATCGAACGCCTCGACTACCTCAACGACGGCGATCCCAACTCCACGACAGACCTGGGCGTCAACGCCATCTGGCTCATGCCCATCATGGAGTCGCCCAGCTACCACGGCTACGACATCGCCGACTACAAAGCCATCGACCGAGAGTTCGGCGACAACGCCAGCTTCAAACGCTTCATGGCCGAAGCCAAGCGCCGCAACATCCGCGTCATCCTCGACCTGGTCCCCAACCACTGCTCCTGGGACCACCCATGGTTCAAGGACGCCGTCAAGCCCAACAGCCCCACCCGCGACTGGTTCGTCTGGCAGACCGTCAAGCCCGTGTGGAAGGGTCCCTGGAATCAGGAGGTCTGGCATCCGTGGCCCAAGCAAGGTGAGGGTGAGCCCGGCTCGTACTACTACGGCATCTTCTACAAGGGAATGCCCGACCTCAACTTCCGCAACCCCGCCGTCACCGCCGCGATGAACGACGTCGTCCGCTTCTGGATGCTCCCGGAGAACGGCGGCGTCGACGGCTATCGCATCGACGCGATCCGCCACCTGATCGAAGAAGAGCAGCTTCAGGAAAGCACCCAGTCCACGCACGCGTGGCTCAAGGGGTTCCACTCCTTCTACAAGGGCGTCAACGCCAACGCGTTCACCGTCGGCGAGGTCTGGGCCGAGACCGCCCAGGTCATCCCGTACATCGGGAATGAGCTCGACTCCTGCTTTGAGTTCCACACCGCTTACGCGACCATCGACGCCATCAACGACGGCCTCCGCGACAAGCTCGACAAGCAGTGGGAGGTCAACCTCTCGCAGTACCCCCGGGGTCAGTACTCGACCTTCCTGAGCAACCACGATCAGGAACGCGTCATGTCCCGCTTCGGCGGCGGCGACGCAGCCTCCCGCGCCACGCCCGACGCCGCCTGGGCCAAAGCCAAACTCGCCGCGACCCTCCTCCTCACCAGCCCCGGCATCCCCTTCGTCTACTTCGGCGAGGAGATCGGCATGACCGGCAAGAAGCCCGACGAGGACCTCCGCACGCCCATGCAGTGGACAAGCGGGAAGAACGCCGGATTCACCACCGCCACCGACCCCTGGCGAGCCGTCAACAAGGACGCTCCCGGCAAGAACGTCGACGCCCAGCAGAAGGACCCCAAGAGCCTCCTCAACCTCTACAAGAAGCTCATCCGCCTCCGCCGCGAGAACCCCGCCCTCAGCATCGGCACCATGGCGATCGTCGACGCCGGTTCCCCGCGCGTCTACGCCTTCACCCGCGAGCACGAGGGGAAGAAGTTCCTCATCGTCGCCAACCTCGGGGACAAGCACGAACGAACCTACGGCCTCAAGCTCCCCGCCGGGTTCGCCGACGCGACGAACAAAGCCTTCGACGAAATCGCCGGCCGCGCCGTCGCCAAGTTCGGTGCCCCGCTCTACAAGCCCGCCAGCGAACTGACCCCCCGCGAGGTCCGCGTCATCCGCGTCGATTGACGCTCCACGCGGGCTTCCGCCTTTCCTCGTCCCGCGAACGTCTAAACTCCCGCCGATGACCGCGCTCCCCGTGCTGAAGTCCAATCCCGGCTCGCTCCCGACGTACCCCATGTCCGAGAGCGAACGCGACGCGGTCGCCCGCGATCTGGCCAACGCCGTTCGGGGCGAGGTGCGATTCGATCGCCACAATCGGATGCTCTACGCGACCGACGCATCGCTCTACCAGGTCGAGCCCCTCGGCGTCGTCATCCCCGCCGACATCGAGGACGCCGTCGCGGCCGTCGAGTTCTGCTCCAAGCGAAGCTTGCCCATCCTCCCCCGTGGCGGCGGCACCTCCCTCGCAGGCCAGTGCACCAACCGGGCCGTCGTCATCGACTTCTCCGCGTTCTGCGGCAAGGTTCTCTCGATCGACGCCGAAGGGCGCGAGTGCTTCGTCGAGCCCGGCATCTCCGTCGACGACCTCAACGACGCTCTGGGCCGCCGCACCAACCTCTTTTTCGCGCCAGACCCCGCGACCAGCAAACACTGCAACATCGGCGGCGCCATCGGCAACAACGCCGCCGGCTCGCGATCCATCCGCTACGGTCGCACCAGCGAAAGCCTGCTCGGCGTGGACGTCATGCTCGCCGACGGCACCCGCCTTACCTTCGACAAGGGAGCGGCCCTCCGCGATCCCCGCGTCCGCGAGCTGACGCGTCGCGTCGCCGATGTGATCCTCCCGATCGCTCCCATCATCAAGGGACGCTTCCCCAAGACCGTCCGCCGCAACGCCGGATACGCCCTCGACATGGTCCTCGCCGCGATCGAGAAGGACCCCGCGAATCTCTCCGAGGTCAACCTCGCCCACCTCGTCTGCGGCAGCGAAGGCACCCTCGCCGTGACCCTCGGCGCACGCTTGGCCCTTCATCCCAAGCCCAAATCCAAGGGCCTCAGCGTGCTCGGGTTCTCCGACCTCGACGAAGCGATCGCCGCCGTCATCCCCATCCTCGCTACCGGCCCCAGCGCCGTCGAACTCCTCGACGACATGGTCGTTGGACTGGCTTCCGCCAACGCCGAGTACCGCCGCTACGTCGAGCTCATGCCCCTCCCCGCCGACGGCAAACCCCTCAAAGCCGTCCTCTACGTCGAGTACTTCTCCACCTACGGACCCGAGGAGATTCAGGCCAAGTTCGACCAACTCGCCAAGATCATGCCCGGAATCGCCCGCCAGGACCACACCGACGCGAAAGCCATGCTCAACGCATGGAAGCTCCGCAAAGCCGGCGAGCCCCTCCTCCACGGTGTCCCGGGCGACCGCAAGCCCATCACCTTCATCGAAGACAACGCCATCCCCGTCGAACGCCTCGGCGAATTCGTGAAGCGCCTCCGAGCCATCGTCACCAAGCACGGCACCATCGCCGCCTACTGGGCCCACGCCTCCGTCGGCGTCCTCCACGTCCGACCCCTCATCGACATCCACGACACCGCCGACCGGAAGATCATGCAAGCTATCGCCGTCGAGACCGCCGATCTCGCCCGCGAACTCGGCGGCGTCATGTCCGGCGAGCACGGCGACGGCCGCGTCCGTGGTCCGCTTCTCGAACGCTTCTTCGGCCCCGAGATCATGGCCGCGTTCCGTGACGTCAAGACCATCTTCGATCCGCGGAACCTCCTCAACCCCGGCAACATCGTCGAGCCGCGGCCCATCGAGTCCATCAGCCAGAAACTTCGCGTTGAGCCCGCCATCGATCGGCCCACAACCTTCCCCTCGGTCCACACCTCCTTCAACTACGACGATCAGCACGGGTTCGAGGGTGCGGTCGAGATGTGCAACGGCGCGGGCGTCTGCCGCAAAAAGACCGGCGGCACCATGTGCCCCAGCTATCAAGCCACCCTCGACGAACGCCACAGCACCCGCGGCCGCGGCAACGCTCTCCGCCTTGCCATCTCCGGACAGCTAGGAGCCCCCGAGACCCCCGGCGGCGTCTGGAACGACCCCGGAACCATCGAAACCCTCAACCTCTGTCTCTCCTGCAAAGCCTGCAAGACCGAGTGCCCCAGCAACGTCGACATCTCGCGCCTCAAAGCCGAGTACACCTCGCAGCGATATAAAGCCGCCGGAGGCCCGCCCCTCTCCGCGATGATGTTCGGCTACGTCCGCACCCTCAACCGCCTCGGCTCGCTCACCCCCGGGCTTGCGAACTGGATGAACCGCACCCCGCTCGTGAAATGGCTGCTCAAGAAGTTCGCCAAGATCGACCCCCGCCGCGACGTGCCCGCGTTCGCACGCTCGCTCGCTTCGGACTTCCGCGCCGAACCCGCGCACGCCAAGCCTCGCGTCGCCCTCTTCGGCGACTGCTTCACGATGTTCAACGAGCCCGGCATCGGACGCGCCACCAAGATCGTCTACGAAGCCCTCGGCTACCACATCGCCCTCGCCGACGCCGGCTGCTGCGGACGCTCCTTCATCTCAACCGGCCTTCTCCCCGAAGCCATCGACCAGGTTGACGCCACGATCGAACGCCTCCGCCCGCTCATCGACGACGAACGAGTGGAAGCCATCCTTGTCGCCGAACCCTCATGCCTCTCGGCGATCAAGGACGACTGGCTTCAGATCAACCTTCAAGCCCCCATCGCCCTTCGCAAGAAGCTCGCGGCCAAGTGCTTCCTCCCTGAGGAGTTCCTCGCCCGCGCCGACCACGCGGCCCAGCTCAAAGCCATGTGCGACGACGCCGACGGTGGCCGACTTCTCCGCCCCGTCGTCCTCCACGGCCACTGCCATCAGAAGGCGCTCTGGGGCGCCGAATCCTCCGCGAAGATCCTCCGCGAGATTCTCGGGGACGACCTCAAGGTGCTCGACACCGGCTGTTGTGGCATGGCCGGGTCGTTCGGGTTCACGACCGACCGCTACGACCTCTCCATGCGGATCGGCGAACTCACGCTCTTCCCCGCGCTCCGAGACGCTCCCCATGCCCAGGTCTGTGCGCCAGGAACGAGTTGTCGCCACCAGATCCACGACGGCGCCGGCCGCAAAGCCGTGCACCCCATCGAACTGATCGCCGAACGGATTACGGGCGTTCCAGGCAAGCCCGAATAACCCGCACCCGCTCAACCCTGCGGCTTCGCGGGCGGAAGGTCCTCGACCTTGAGAACGGCGAGGGTGACCGGGTCGTACTGATAGAGCTTGCCCGGCTCTTCCACCTTTGCGGTGGTCTTGTGGCTTCCATCGCAGATCGGAAAGGTCTTGGAGAGCCCGCACGCGCACACCCATACGGGCCTTTCGTGCCCGGGTTCGATCTTGACGGGTCCGGCCTGATCCAACTTGACGAGACGTGCCATAGCGTCGAGGGTATGAACCGCTTCCGCTTGTGGCGATCCATGGTTTCGGGTAGACTGCGCGTTGCGGACGGCAGGCGTTCCGCGTGGGAGCCCTTGCGAAGTGATCGACCGTCCGTCCGACAACCCGCCCGAACGGGTCACCTTTGACACCTCGAAAATCCCCGCCGAAGCGTGGATCCGTGTGCTCACGGGCGACCTGCCGTGCGCCAAGTGCCGGTACAACCTCCGCGGCCTGTCGATCCTCGCCGTCTGCCCCGAATGCGGAACGCCGGTCCGCGGCACGATTCTCGCCACCGTCGACCCGCACGCCCGAGAACTCTCGCCCATCTACTGGCCCATCCCGACGGCCGTTTCCCTCATCCTCTGGAGCCTGTCGTGCCTGGGCGCCGCGCTCGCTGTCGTGCTGCTTCGGTCAGAGGAGCTCATTCGCGCCTTGGGCGGGCCCGACCTCGCGCTGGCGCCGGAGTGGCGCTCGGTGCCGGCGTTGCTGTTGGCTCTGGCGGGCGTCTTTGCGGTCGCCTTTGTGCGCCCGCACGCGAAGATCACCGTCCTTCACAGTCTGGCCGCCGCGCTGGCCTGTCTCGCGCACTTTCCGCTCGCGTATCTCACGTGGCAGCTGCACGCGGTCATCGATACGCAGGGCGGGCCGCCGTTTACCAGTCTGGATCCGCGGTTGGGGCCGGTCCGTTCGATGTTCCGACTCGGTTGCGCGGCGTGCATGGCGGTGCTCATCCTGGGCATCCGTCCCAACGGCCGGCTCCTGGTCTCTCGCTCGCTGCTGATGCGGACGGGGCGCGTCGACCGACAGACGCTTCTCGTGATCCTGGCCGCCGTGGGCCTGGCGGCGATGGGGGATGTGCTCCGCCTGGGAGCGCCGGGCGTGCAGACCGACCAGTCGGACATTCTCGCCGGTCTCGGAGCGGCGATCATCGCGGTGGGGTCCTTCCTGATCCTGCTCGGGATCTTCGGCGTGGTCATCGACATCCTCCGGCTTCGACACTCGATCATCGCGCCACCCCTTCATCTCGACACGATCGCGCCGATCGAACCGGCAAGACAAGCACCGCCCGCCGCTCCTCCTCCGATCCCCTCCCCGGCCCCGTCTCCGCCCGCCAAGGGGGCCCAGCCGTGACCAAGATCGAACGCGAGCGATTCGACGCTTTGGTCGAAGAAGCGATCGGGAGCTTGCCCGATCGCTTGCACCAGCTTCTGGACGAGGTCCCGGTCGTGGTGCTCGACCGGCCGACCGCGGAGATGCTCCGGGATCTCGACATCGACCCCGCGGACACGCAAGCCGCTCTTGAAATCTGCGGCCTGCACTCGGGCACGCCGGACACCGAAGCCTCGGTCGAGCATCCCGCTCTGACGAGCAGCATCCACCTCTTCCGTGAGGGGATCATTTCCCTCGCCGGCGGGTGGGAGCCGCGTCCGGACTTTTCCGAAGATGACGACACCGGCCCGGGCGGCGAAGACGCCGTCTACGAGGAGGTCATGGTCACCCTGCTCCATGAGATGGGCCACCAATTCGGCCTGTCGGAGGAGGACCTTCGCGAGCTCGGCTACGACTGAGTCCGGGCAGCTTTCCTGCGCCCTTCCCGCCCCGATCCGGTCGCCATGCGGCCGCCACAGGGCCGCCATCGGGCTCCGATTGCGGATTGAAACCGCACCTAGGATCTTCGGTAGAACCTGCCGAAGGAGATCCGCATGCGTGTTTCGCTCGCGTCCCGTCTGATCGTCAGCACCCTGGCTTTGGTGTCCCTCTCCGGGACGGCCATCGCTCTGCGTCCGTCCGCCCCGGCCCCCGCGGTTCTCGCCGCGCCCGCGGCTCTCGCCGACACCGTCGCCCTCATCGAGATCGAGGGAGCCCTGCACGAGCAGCCAAGCCCCCTCGCTTGGCTCATGGGCAACGAGGGGCACGTCACCCTCTCCGACGCCGTCACCGCCATCCATCGCGTCGCCACAACCGACAAGTACGCCGGTTTGGTGATCCGCCTCAAGGACGCCGAAATCTCCCGCACCCACACCGAGGAACTGGGTGCCGCGATCAAAGCCGTTCGTGCCGCCGGCAAGAAGGTCCACGTCTTCTCCGAAGCCTACGGCACGGCCGAACTCCTCCTCGCCTCCTACGCCGATGAGGTCCTCGCCATGCCCGGCGCGCCCGTCATGCTCACCGGCATGCACGCCGAAGAGATGTTCCTCGCCGACACCCTCGCCTGGGCCGGCCTCAAAGCCGAATTCGTCCAGGTCGGCGACTACAAAGGCGCCAACGAGATGATGGTCAACAGCAAGCCCAGCCCGGCTTGGGACCAGAACATCAACCAGCTCATGGACAGCATGTACGGCAACATGCGTTCCACCTTCAAAGCCAACCGCAACCTCGACGATGCCAAGCTTGACCAGGCGTTCAGCGACCTCTGGCTTGCTGATTCCGAAGACGCCCAGAAATCCGGCCTCGCCGACGGGCCGCTCGACTACCCCGAGCTCGTCACCCACCTCGACAAGAAGTACGGCCGCGAGATGAACCTCGACGACAGCCTCCTCGCCAGCAAGTCCGACGAGATGGACGTTGGCAACCCCTTCGCTCTCCTCACCAAACTCTCGCAGAAGCCCGACACCACGCCCAAGGGCCCGACCATCGCCGTCCTCCACATCGACGGCGCGATCGTCGATGGTGACTCCACCTCCGGCGGCCTCATGGGCGGCGAAGGCTCGGTCGGAAGCCGCACCATCCGCCGCATGATCGAGGAGCTCATCGAAGAGGACCTCATCAAGGGCGTCGTTCTCCGCATCAACTCCCCCGGCGGCTCCGCCACCGCGTCTGAGGTCATCTATCAGGGCCTCAAGAAGCTTTCCGCGAAGAAGCCCGTCTGGGTCTCCGTCGGAAGCATGGCGGCTTCCGGCGGTTACTACGCCGCTGTCGGCGGTCAGAAGATCTACGTCAACCCCTCGAGCATCGTCGGCTCCATCGGCGTCGTCGGCGGCCGCGTCTCGATGGACGGCCTCTACAAGATGCTCAAGGTGAACGTCGTCGACCGCTCCCGCGGCCCGCGTTCGGAGATGTTCCGCTCCACCTCGCCGTGGACCCCTGAGGAAATCGCGACCGTCCGTCGCAAGATGACCGAGACCTACGACCAGTTCACAAGCCGCGTCACCGCCGGCCGCCCCGGCATCGACCTCGGCAAGACCGCCGAAGGCCGCCTCTTCACCGGCGAAAAGGCCGTCGCGCTCAAGATGGCCGACAAGATCGGCGGCCTCGATGAAGCCGTCCGCGACCTCGCCACCGAAGTCGGCGTCACCGACCCCGACGTCATGCACTTCCCCGGCCCGAAGAGCATCCCCGAGATGATCGAGGACACCTTCGGCGGCATGGTGCAGGGCCCGAGCGTCAAGCTCCCCGGTGCCTCCCCCCTCGCGGGCATCAACGCCGCCGGCCAGGAACTCTTCGGCGATGCCTGGATTCAGGTCCGCCAGGGCATGCAAGCGACCCTCCAGCTCCGCAAGGAGCCCGTGCTCCTCATGACCCCGAGCGTCATCATGGTGAAGTGACCCCGGAAGTCAGGAAGTCGCCAAGTCACGCAGTCACGAAGCAAAAACAACAGCCCCGCGCATCCGCGCGGGGCTGTTTCGTTTTCTTCCCCGTGTCCCCTCTCAGCCTCAAGGCACCTTGACCGCCAGCGGCTTGCCCAGCATCTCCCGCTTGCGAAGCAGGTGCACCATATGCCCGCGGATGTGGTCCACGTACACCTGCACGAAGTCCGCCAGCGAGACCTTGCCACGCTGGTTGTGGATCCCCACGCGATCGAAAGCCGCGTCCGGAAGCCGCTTGAGCAGGTCCGCCGTCATCCGCCGGTTGTCGTCAAAAAGCCTGCACACCCGCGTCAGGTCTTCCCGCTCGTACGAAAGGTGCTTCGCGCACGCCGTCTCGTCGTACGCGATCAAAAGCGGCACATCCTCCGCCACAATCCGCCGCATCCGGTGCGTCGCCGCCAGATCGCTCTCCCACAGGTGAACGATGATCTGACGGATGCTCCACGTGCCCGGGATCGGCAAAGCGTCAAGCTCGCTCGCGGACAACCCGACGACTGCCGCCGCCGGAACGGTCGCGCCCGCTTCATAAAGATCGATGAGTGCTCTGTTCATGCCCGGAGGATAACCGTGCCCGGTCGCCGGCGGGGGTCCTACCGTCGGGCTTGCTGGTACTCACCGTCATCCAAGGGCCCGACAAGGGCCGCACCTACGAACTCCCCGACCATGAGCCGCAGCTCATCGGCCGCTCGAGCGAAGCTCTCCCGCTCATGGACACCACCGTGTCCCGGCGACACGCCGAGCTCACCCCCGACGACGGCGCGTGGTACCTCCGCGACCTCGAAAGCCAGAACGGCACCTACGTCAACGGCGTCAAGATCGCCGAACGCCTCCGCCTCCGCCCCGGCGACCAGATCCGCACCGGTTCGACCCTCTTCGTCTTCGGACAGACCGAGCTCAAGGACCCCGAGGTCATCCGCGTCCTCCGCACCGACCAGATCGACACCTCGATCGAGCGAACGCTCAGCAGCAACGCCGACTCGGTCCTCATGTCCGAGCCCGAGCCCCGCGCCGCCGCCGTCGACCACCTCCGCGTCATCTACCGCCTCACCACCATCCTCACCCAGGTCACCGAGCGGCAGGATCTCCTCCGCCAGGTCATGGAGGTCATCTTCGCCGAGTTCAAGCCCGAACGCGGCTTCATCCTCCAGATGGGCGACAACCCCGACGAAGCCCCCAAGCCCGCCGTCGTGAAGTACGCCGTCGCGCCCCGCGACCTCGACGATGCCAAGATCCACGTCAGCCGCACCATCCTCCAGCACGTCGCCAAAAAGGGCGAAGGCGTGCTCAGCAGCAACGCCATGACCGACCCGCGCTTCGCCAAAGGCGACAGCGTGCAACGCGGCCACATCCGCTCGGCCATCTGCTCACCCATCAAGTACCGCGACCGTATCTACGGCGCGATGTACGTCGACAGCTCGATCGCCAACTACACCTTCACGCCCGAGCAGCTCGCCCTTATGAACGCCATCGGCCAGCACACCGGCCTGGCTCTCGCCACCGCCGAGATGTACCAGCAGAAGCTGCAGACCGAACGCCTGGCTGCCATCGGCGAGACCGTCGCGAGCCTTTCGCACTCGATCAAGAACATCCTTCAGGGACTCCGCGGCGGCGCGGATGTCGTCGAGCTCGGCCTCAAAAAGGACGACCTCAAGGTCGCCAAGGGCGGCTGGGCGATCCTCAAGCGGAACCTCGACCGCATCGTCAACCTCACCCTCAACATGCTCACCTTCAGCCGCCAGCGCAAGGTCGAGCCCGAACTCACCAAACTCGGCCCCCTCATCGACGAATGCCTCCAGCTCGTCGAAAGCCAAGCCCGAAGCAAGCAGGTCGTCGTCATCTCCGACGTCGACAAGGACCTCCCCCCGGTCATGCTCGACCCGCACCTGATGCACCAGTCGCTCATGAACCTCATCCTGAACGCCGTCGAAGCCGTCGAAGCCAACAAAGGCGTCGTCACCATCCGCGCCGGCTGGTCCGGCGGCCAACCGCCCGCCGCGACCTCCGGCGTCGGCCTCAAAGCCGAGATCGCCGTGCAGGACAACGGCCCCGGCATCCCCAAGTTCAAGCAAGCCTGGATTTTCCTCCCCTTCAACACCACCAAGGGCGTCCGCGGCACCGGCCTTGGCCTCGCCGTCGCCAAACGCATCGTGGAAGAACACCAGGGCACGATCGAGGTCGATTCCGAAGAAGGCCGCGGTGCAACCTTCCGAATCACCCTCCCCCTCGGCGGCCCCGAAGGGCTCGAGCACACGGGCGATCCGTCCGCGACGACGGGCGAGAAGCCGCAGCAGAACAATCCGTAGGTTCGGCCGTGGGTTTGGGCTATCGATCAGCTCCGGATCACTTCGTCGCTCGCTTCGCGAGCTTCTTCGCCGGCTTCTTTGCGGCCTTCTTGGCTGGAGCTTTCTTCGCCTTGGGCGCCTTCTTCGCGGGTTCCGACGGCGCGGCCGTCTCAAACAGCCCGACCGCCGTCCCCGACGGGTCCGTCACGATCGCGAACCGCCCCATGCCGCCGCACGCGACCGAGGGTCGCACAACCCGTCCGCCGTGCGTCGTCACCTTGGCCACCGCGTCGTCCAGGTCCGCGACGTTGATGTAGATCATCCACGCTTGCGGCTGCTCGGCGTTCGCCCCGCGAGCGTGGCAGACGCCGAACGCCGTCAGCCCCGCGCCCTCGCCCGCCGTCATGACATAGTCGGAGTACCCGCCCATCTCAATCGGCGAAGGCCGCCAGCCGGCAACCTCCGCATAGAAATCGCGCACCGGGTCGGCGTCCGCCACCGTGAGGTCCATCCACGTCACGCTGCCCGGAAGCGGCGTGCTTGATTTCGCTTTTTTCTTCTTCTTCGCCATAAATCGCCGGAAGAGCCTTCGCCCTCCCGACGGTCTCACCAAGATGGGATCACAGTCAACTCACTTCTTCGCCGGTGCCGCCACTTCGAACGGCTTCTCCGGAGCCTTGAGGCCCGCTTCCTTCAGCAGCGCATCAATCTTCTCAGATTCTTCGACCGGGTTCGGGTACAGGCCGTTGTACCGCACAATTCCCTTGGAGTCGATGATCGCCACGTGCGGGATCCCCTGCACGCCGAAGTCCGGGTTAAAGCAGCTCTTGTCCCCGAACGCGATGGTCCAGTTCACGCCCATGCCCTTCATGAACCCGGGCATCAGCTCCATCTCCTTCTTCGGATCATCCTTGCAGTCGATCCGCGCCCGCTTCTCCTCGTCCGTCCCGATGTGGAACCCCTGCACGCTCGTCAGCCCGAGGATCACGACATCGTGCCCCTTGTACCGCTCGGCGAGCTGCGCCATCTTCGGGAACGCCGCGCGGCACGGCCCGCACCACGTCGCCCAGAAGTCGATCATCACGACCTTGCCTTTGAAGTCCGCGAAGCTCTTCTGCTTGCCATCATCCGACACCCACGTCAACTCGATCGCCGGCGCGGGGTTCCCGATCAGCGTCCCCTTCGCCCACGCGCCATCCGCCAGCGCCTTCGTGTCCTTCAGGAACTTCACCTGCTGCGCAGCCGGCCCCTCGGCGTTCTTGTTCTTCTCGATCGCCGCATCCGCCGCCGCCACGATCCGCAAGCGGATCTTCTCGCGAAGCTCCGACGAAAGCACATCCTTCGCCTCATCGTCATTCATCGTCGAAATCAGCGACCGAAGCGAATTCACCGTCTGCGGCGAAAGCTCCGTCGTGATGAACGGCTCCACCGCTTCAAGAAGCTTCTTGTCCGCGATCACCTTCGCCGGAAGCGACGAAAGCGGGCGGAACACGCCATCACCCTTCCCCGACTTCACAAGCTCGCCATAGCCCGCGTGCTTCACCGCGCCGAGGATCGCGTCCGCCGCCATCTCGTTGTTCTTCGCGATCTTGTCCGGATCCTGCGTCCGCCGATCAATCGGCAGGTACGCCGCGTAAAGCTCCGCCGCTCGCGCCCCATCCTTCCCCGAACCCTTCGCCAGTTCGGCAAGCCGCGGCGCCGCCGCATCCCGCAGGTCCGTGTACATCCCCAGAATACGCGCATCCACAAGCTTCTCGATCTGCGCGAGCGAGGCCTCGCCCAGCTTCATCTCCGCCACCGCCGCTTTCGCCGCTTCCTGCTTCAGCTTCGTCTGCGCCGCCCGGTCCTTCTCGTCCTTCCCGGCTTCGGCGATCTTCGTGATGACCGACTCGATCTGCGCATCCGTCGGCGGCTCCGCAAGCGCCGTCCCCGCCATCGCCAGCAGACCAAGGAGTGACATTCCGATCCGACGTTTGTTCAGCAGCATCACAGAGCCTCCGATCGCGAAGGCGTGGATCCAACCAAGGACCGCAGGCGGTTCGCTCGCCCCAGTCTACCAGAATCCGCCCTTTTCCGCCCCATTCCCCGCACCCCCGCACTTTCCCTGATCTGGTACACTCCTGATCGCATCCCCCCTCACCCCCCTCGGAGAAACTCCATGGTCACGCTGCTCGCCCTCTCCCTCGCCGGAACCGCCTGTCTGGCTTCCCTCCCCCAAACCGAGCCCCTGACCAAAGCCGACACCGCCGCCGGCTGGCGCAACCTCACCGGCCCCGACGCCACCTCCAAGTGGCGCGGCTATCGCGCCAACGCCTTCCCCTCCAAGGGCTGGACCCTCGAAAACGGCGTCCTCTCCATCTCCAAAGGCGGCGGTGGGGGGGACATCATCACCGTCGACAAGTACACCGACGTCGAGCTTTCCTTCGAGTTCAAACTCGGCGAAAAAGCCAACTCCGGCATCATGTGGCGCGTCGATGAATCCGGCGACGCCACCTACATGACCGGCGCCGAATACCAGCTCCTCGAGGACGCCACCTACGGCGCCAAGCCCACCGACCCGCACTCCTGTGCGGCCCTCTACGACATCTACTCGCCCTCCGCAGGAAAGACCATGAAGCCCGCCGGCCAGTGGAACCACGGCCGCATCTACCTCCGAAACGGCCTCCTCCAGCACTGGCTCAACGGCTCCAAGGTCGTCGAGGCCACCATCTTCGGGCCCGACGGCAAGCCCACCAAGGAATGGGCCGACAAGATCGCCGCCAGCAAGTTCAAGGACTGGAAGGGCTTCGGCGTTCTCCCCGCCGGCTTCATCGCCGTCCAGGACCACGGCGACACCGAGCTCGCCCTCCGCAACGTCCACGCTCGCGACCTCGCCGCTCCCCTCGCCAACCAGGTCGAGCTTTTCAACGGCAAGGACATGACCGGCTGGAAGGCCATCCTCCCCGAAGGCGGCAAGATGGAAGACGTCTGGTCCGTGAAGGACGGCGCCATCATCTGCAAAGGCAACCCCGTCGGTTACATCCGCACCGAGAAGAAGTACACGAACTACATCCTCCGCCTCCAGTGGCGCTTCGACCCCACCAAGGGCGCGGGCAACTCCGGCGTCCTCCTCCGCATGGTCGGCGACGACAAGGTCTGGCCCAAGAGCGTCGAAGCCCAGCTCCAGTCCGGCCAGGCCGGCGACTTCTGGAACATCGACGAATTCAAGATGACCGCCGAAAAGTCCCGCACCAACGGCCGCAACACCAAGCGCGACCCCAAAGCCGCCAACCCCGAGCGGCCCCTCGGCGAGTGGAACGAGTACGAGATCACCGTCGACAAGGGCCTCGTCGTCCTCAAGATCAACGGCGTCGAAACCAACCGCGCCATCGACGTCGAAGAGGTCGCCGGGTTCATCTGCCTCCAGTCCGAAGGCTCAGAGATCCACTTCCGCGACATCAAGCTCGTCCCGCTCGATTGACGCCATCGAAAAACTCCGCCCGTGAGCGGAGTTTTGATTGCTCTGTTCGCGAGCCCGCCGCCAAGGCGGGCTCGCGTCTTTTTACCGTCAAGCCATACGTGGTGGAGCGGATGCTCCGCGGGTTCACTTCGCTTCGTACGAGAACTTCTGCCCGCCAACCGACGCTTCGTACATCAGCCCGGATTCGCCCATCGTGAAGACCGCGACCCCGTCCGCATACTTGGCGTTGGCCCCGGCGCCCGAGTTGAGTGCCACCGCCGTTGCCTGCGCCGCGAACGCGAAGTTGCCCGACTTGAACCGCGCAACCGCCGCGTCCGTTTCGAACGCGATGATCTCCGAGTACGCCTGCCCGCCAAGCTGGAACCCGATCGAAGCCTGCGTCAGGTCGCAGTACCCAACGATCGCTCCGCCCTGATAAAGCACGCCGCGCCCGTACGCCCCGCCAACGCCGATCGCACCCTTGCCCACCGTCGGGAAGACCGCGTACGCCTTCGCCGCATCAAGGAACGAGCCCAGCGAGGAGTCGCTCTTCCGCGCCATCCGAAGCGTGCGATCCGCATCGTCGCGAAGCACCAGCTTCTCCGAGTCCGACGACGGCGCCGTCGAGCACCCGCCCGACATCACCGACACACCCACGCAAGCCGCAACCAACACTCCCGTCACGAAAGCCCGCTTGATCAGCATGCTCAACTCCTTCATATGGAAGAACCGACGCCCGCGATTATAGGGCGTTCCAGAGACCTTTCCGCGGTCATTCCCCGCGCCGAATCCGCCGCAAACTCCGTCGCAAAGCACGCCCGGGCCTGGACTTGACCTCATCCAAAGGGAGAGATCGAGATGAATCTCTTCGTCAACATGCGTGCTCGTGAGGCCTTCGCTCGCCTTCACACCGGCCTTGCCGCGGCCGCGTTGCTCGCCGGTTCATCCGCTTCGGCCGATGTCGTCCTCAGCGGCTTTGCGACCGCCGACAACATCATCTCCGCGTCCGTCAGCCGCACGCCGAACAACCCCGGCCGCCTCTTCCTTCAGGGCGATAGCTGGCCGAGCACCTTCACCGGTTCGATCACGCTGACCCGCTCGGGCACGTACTACCTCCATGTTCGGGCGCAGGACACCGGTCGTCCCGAGATGTTCATCGGCCGCTTCCTGCTCGATAGCACCGACGGCGTGTTCGTCGGCGGCACCAACGGCGGCGCGACGCTGACGACGGGTGCCTCCGGCTGGGTCGTCAGCACCGTCGGCTTCGGCGTGGACACCACCCCGGTGCGGGTCATCGCGCCCAACGGCTCGGGCCCCTGGGGCAACTTCGCCCTGATGGGATCCGAAGCCTCCTTCATCTGGTCGCCCGAGTACGCGAGCGGCATCGCCTACTTCACCGCCGAGATCACCGTCGGGACCCCCTCGTGCCCCGCCGACTTCAACGAAGACGACTTCGTTGATTTCTTCGACTACGCCGACTTCGTCGAGAACTTCGAGACGGGCTGCTGAAAGCAGGTCGCTTGGAGGTCGCGTTCACCGCGTGGTCACAACCCGACGCGATCGTGACTAGCGCGTTCACCCGCCGATGGTGATGACGTTCTTCCCCTGTCGCTTGCTCTCAAGCGCCAGTTGGTCCGCTTTCGCCAAGAGATCCGCCGCCGTCGCGCCGTCCCACGGGTACGTCGCCAAGCCGCCGGACACCGTCAGCGGGCCGGGAGCCTCCTGAAGCCGGGGGAACTTGTGCCCGCGGATCTGGCTCTGGAATCGGTCCGCGATCGCGTGGATCGTCTGCGGATGGCGGCTGCCGCTCTCGCGCGGGCCCTTGGGCTCGTAGAAGATCACCGCGAACTCATCCCCGCCGATGCGGCAGACGCGGTCCGTCGGACGCACCACGCTCTGAAGCAGCTTTACCACCTCGCGAAGGATCTCATCCCCCGTCGCGTGGCCGAACCGATCGTTGTACGTCTTGAAGTCGTCGATGTCGAACGCCAGCACCGTCACCGACCGACGCTCCTCGCGGGCCGATTCGATCGCCGACGCCAGGAACTTGTCGAAGTACCGGCGGTTGAACGCGCCCGTCAGCGGATCCGTGAACGCCGCGTTCCGCAGCGCGTTCTGCTGCTCCGCAAGCCGCATCCACGACGCAAGCCACTCCGCCGCCCGCGCAAGCTTGGGCCCGTGCGAAGGCTTGCCCGTCAGCACGCCGTACACCGTCGCATCCCACGCCACCGTCGCGACCGCTTTCCCGCCGGCTTCCGGGCTCGCGTCGAACGAGAGCGTCGGATCGCCAAGCCTGCGGCGAAGTACCGCGAGCGCCGCCGGCAGGATGTCCTGCCCGCGCACCAGCGCCTTGATCACATCCTCATCGCCCATCTCCGGCGTGTGCCCGCTGGGGATCTCCACCATGAGGGGGTCGTTGGACGGACGCACGTCTTCCGCGGTCTTCGGCCTCGGGGGTGTCATCGGGCGCGATGGCGCCGCCGTCTCCGCGATGCGGCCCCGCGGCTTGCGAAGCAGTTCGCGAAGCACCGTCGTGGACACATCCGATGGCACCAAGCCGTCAAACGCGCCCCCTTCGTTCACCGCTCCCACCCGAAGCACCGTGATGTCCTCGTCGATCACCCGCACGCCGCGAGCAAAGTCCGAAGCCACTTCCGGATTTGTCGACACCGACCCCGCTTCATCACCCACGATCACGACCGAATGAACGGCCGCTTCGGTCGGCGAGCCAAGCTCGCCGATGGCTTCCATGGGAGAACGAACGCGGATCACTTCGGCGGAAGCGTCCAGACGCAATTTGGCGTCCAACCCCGTCTTTCCGACAAGGATCACGCGAACCGGCACCCCATGTAGAGGCTCGGACAACAGACGCTCCACGCTCGGCTTCTGTCTCTCTCCCAAGGCCTGGGCGACCGACGCTCCGGGCACCTTCGCAGGTGCCGGCGGACGGGGATCTCGTTCAGGAAGACCGATCGTCGTCATTGTCTCCGCCCAGCGGGTCAATCGCCAACAACATTGAGAGTTCTTCAGAACTCAGAAGCCCCCCAGCTTGCCGATCTTTCCCATCTTGTGACCCGATGGCCACTTTCCGCTCGGAAGTTTCGGCCGATAACTGCTCTGTCGCGCGATTTCTGCTTGGAGTCGCGCTCTGACCCCGTGGAACTACCGGTGCCGGCGCCGGTCTGTTCGCCGCCGGACGCGGTTCGCTCAAATTTGCCCAACTCTCCACATCCGCCACCCGGACCGCGCGAAGCCGCGGCGTCCCCGCCGGATCGAACAGCCAGATCGATGCGTGCGGCGCATATCGCTCCGCCGTGCGCACCAGCGCGGCCGGATCCGTCAGCTTGGTCGGATACGCGAGAAGCAGAATCAGACCCTCGGTCCGCTCGCCCGCTTTCATCGCTTTGACTTCACGTCGCGCCGCCGCGCAAAGCTCCGCCATCGCGACGTACACGTTGTCCGTGCGAATCAGCGCAAGATCGGGGCGATTGAGCGCATCGAGCAACTCGGTCTCGGGCGTCATCCGAGGCGGACAAAGCAGCACGCAGCGTGCGGCGATCCCGTTGAGTTGGCTCTTGGCGAGCGACATCGGTTGCATCATACCTGCTCCGCGATCGCGCACCAAGGCCGAATAACTGCGATTCTCACGGCGAAACCAACCCCGCCGCCACCTCGCGCACCGCCGCCGCGACCCGCTCCGCACCGTTCGCGGGGCCGAGCGACGCGCAGGCTTTGCGCATTTCGTCGCGCCGGCCCGGGTTGGTGAGCAGCGCGACCAGCGTCGCCCCCACGCCTTTGGCGTTCGCCGCCGGGTCGATCAGGTCGGTGACGATCTCCGCGGCTCCGACCGACGCGAGCGGCTGGGCGTTGGCTCGTTGGTGCTCATCTTTGTGGTACGGGTACGGCATGAACACCGCGGGGACGGTGTTGGCCCACGCTTCAGCGACGATCCCGGCTCCGCAGCGGCCCAAAGCCAGTTCCGCCGCGCCCCACCAGAGGCCCATGTTCTTGACGAACGGCTGGACCACCGCACGGATCCCCGCTTGCTTGTAGGTCTCCGCGCACGCTTGGGCGTCCGCATCGGTCCCGCCCGTCTGGTGCAGGATCTGCCACCCCGAGAACGCCGGCCGCTCATCGAACGCGAGCTTGCCCATGAACTGGTTGATCGATCGTGCGCCCAGACTCGCTCCGGTCACAAGCAGCACCGACAGGTCGGCATCAAGCCCCAGGAGCGTGCGGCAGTGAGCAGGGTCGCCAGGGGCTCGTGCCGCCGCTCGCACGATCGGCGGGATCGTCGTCCAGTTCCGCCCCGGGCCTTTCGCCACCGTCGCCGCGGTGAGGACCTTGGCCGCGTGGCCGGCCGCCCAGCGGTTGGCCCGCCCCGGCACCGCGTCGAGATTGACCATGACCACCGGCACACGTTCGGCCCGGGCCGCTTGCACGCACGGAGCTGACACGAACCCGCCGGTGGCGACGATCACGACGCGTCCGCGAGCTTTGTGGTCGCGGATGACCCTGCGAGCTTCACGCACCGAGCCGCCCCAGTGCGTCACAAACCGGTAAAGCGTCCTGGGCGAGAGTCCGAACGGCCGCGCCGGGAGCGCCGTGAACGCAAGCCCGTGCTCGGCCGCGATCGAAGCGTCGATCGTGCGGTCGGAAAGCAGAAAGTGAGCGGTGGGGGGGACGCCGCCGTCGGCTTGCAGTGCTTCGAGCGTCGCCAGGTTGGGGAAGATGTGCCCGCCCGTGCCGCCGCCCGCGAACAGAACACTGAGTGGCGAGGTGCTCATGCGGGAGTGAGCCGCGAAGAGGGAGGAATGTCCGTCCGTGCGGGCGTGTTCGGCGCGGGGCGCACGGCGAGACCGGGCTCGTCATACGTCTGCACCGCGACGCTCTGCGTCCGACCGATGGCGATCAGAAGCCCGAGCGAGAACGCGGTGAGCGTCCAGCCCGTGCCGCCCGAAGAAACCAGCGGGAGAGCGATGCCCTTGGTCGGTCCCATCGCGGTCACGACCGCGAGGTTGATCAACGCTTGGAGGCCGACGGTCGCCACGATCCCCAGCGCGAAGAGCTTGAGCAGCCGGTTGTGCTCGCGGGCGACGATGATGTACGAAGCCCAGAGCAGGCAGATGAAGAGCGTGATCACCATCAGCGCGCCCGGGGCCCCGAGCTCCTCGCAGATGATCGCGAAGATGAAGTCGTTGGTGTCCTCGGGCAGGTACCCGAACTTCTGGATCCCGTTCCCCAGGCCGCGGCCGAAAAGGCCGCCGCTGCTCACCGCGCCCATCGACTGGATCATGTGGTATCCGGTCTCCTGCGGGTCGGCGTAGGGGTCGAGGAACGCCGTGATCCGCTTGACCCGGTAGCTGCTGGTCGCGATCGCCGCGACCACCGCTCCAAGAGCAAGCGGCGACAGGAGCAGAAGGTGCCAGAGCTTTGCTCCGCCCGCGATCAGCACCAAGGCCGCTGCCGCTCCGACCAGCGCCCCGGTACCGAGGTCTTCCTTGACGATCAGGCCGGCCACCGCACCCACCCCGATCAGCGCCGGCACCAGCCCGGCCCAGAAAAGCGGAAGGATCGCTGCCCGCTTGGTCGCGTACCACGCGACCACGCCCAGAAGCGTCCACTTCGCAATCTCGCTCGGCTGCACCGAGAGCTGGCCGATCACCGGCATCGGGATCCGAAGCCAGCGCTCCGCACCCTTGGCCGATTTGCCGATCCCCGCCAGATACACCAGCCCCAGAATCGCCAGAAGCACGCCGCACCCCAGCGCCAGCACCATGAGCCCGGAGCGGTGGTCCCGCTCCATGTTCTCACGCTGAAGCAGAGAGTCCGAAGGGGCCCACCGCTCGGCCAATTGCCGTACCGGCAGGAAAGCGGCGACCGTCATCGCGAAGAGGGCGATCACCATGAAAATCGCGTGCGGCGAGCGCACGATCTGAACCACCGAAAGTTCGCGTGCCGCTGGCGTCTGCGACGCCACGACCCCACTCGACGGATCGAGTTCGGCCGGCTCGGGAACGGCTGGGCCGGCGGCTCCCTCCGCCGAAGCCGCGGCCGCCGCCCGGGCCGGGGGCGCGATCTCCATTGACGCCGAATTGACCATCACGACCCCGACGCAAAGGAGCGCGAGGACGCACAACGCCACAACCTGGAACGAGCGGAGCATGGCAGACAGTATCGGACGTTGGCAGGGGTTTTGCACAGTGCTCGGCCACTCTGGGCGAGGCCGCGCCGGCCCGCGCGAAGCAACACGTCTCGCCCCCCGGCGGTCTATCCGAAATCGGCCCCCGACCGGTGTTGGCGGGCGGGTGCGAGGTGGGAGCGGGGTGGGGGGGCCTGGAGGGGGGGGCGGGCGGGCTTGACCGCTGGAAACAGGCCTAGAATCCAGTTACCGGCGGGGAAGGCCGGTTCCGTGGTTCTCGCATGATGCGAGGCGGACATTCTTGGTTACCCGAACCGCCCCGTTGGGGCAAGCCCGTCGTCCTCGGCGTGTGCCGCAGGACGAAGGGTCAGGGTCCCGTCGCCGATCGCCACCTTCCCGGCGTTCGTCCCGGAGCCCGCAAAGGTTGTGCATGATCGATGAACTGTTGATTGCCTCTCTCTCCGTGAACGATGCCGACATCGAAGCGATGCTCAAGGGCTCGCCCGGCGCCGGCAAGGCCGCCGGCCACATGGACGACTATCTGGTCGGCAATGTGGCTGATCTGACCCCCGGCAAGCTCATCAAGGGCAAGGTCGTCGGGTTCGCCGGAGATGACGTGGTGATCGAAGTGGGCCTCAAGTCCGAGGGCCTCATCCCCAAGGAGGAGTTCGAGGGGACCACCGTCAAGATCGGCGAGATGATCGACGTGCTCCTCGAGGACATCGAGGGTGAGAGCGGTCTGATCCAGCTTTCCAAGCGCCGCGCCGACCGCCAGCTCAACTGGCAGCGGATCGTCGACACCACGAAGGAAGGCGACGTCGTCGAGGGCCTGGTCACCAAGAAGATCAAGGGCGGCCTCCTCATCGACATCGGCGTCCCCGTGTTCCTCCCGGCTTCCCAGGTCGACGTCCGTCGCCCCGGCGAGATCGGCGAGTTCATCGGCAAGCGCGTCCGCGCCAGCATCATCAAGATCGACCTTGAGCGGCACAACATCGTCGTCTCCCGCCGCAAGCTCATCGAAGAGGAGCGCGACGGTGCGAAGCGCCGCCTGATGGAGAACATCAAGGAAGGCGACATCGTCACCGGCGAGGTCAAGAACATCGCCGACTTCGGCGCATTCGTCGACCTGGGCGGCATCGACGGCCTGCTCCACATCACCGACATGTCCTGGAACCGGATCAACCACCCCTCCGAGCTGCTCAAGATCGGGCAGAAGATCGAGGTCAAGGTCCTCAACATCGACCGCGAGAAGGAGAAGATCGCGCTGGGCCTCAAGCAGCGCGAAGCTTCCCCGTGGGCCGAGATCGAGAAGAAGTACCCGGTCAACAGCCGCGTCAAGGGCACGGTGGTCAACCTCATGTCCTACGGCGCGTTCATCCGCCTCGAGGACGGCATCGAGGGCCTGGTCCACATCTCCGAGATGTCCTGGACCCGCCGCATCAACCACCCCTCCGAGATCGTCCAGCCCGACCAGGAGGTCGAGGTCGTTGTCCTTGAGATCAACAAGGACAAGCAGGAAATCAGCCTCGGCATGAAGCAGATCGAGGTCAACCCCTGGGAGCTCGTCTCCGAGAAGTACCCCCCGGGCACCGTCATCGAGGGCAAGGTCCGCAACCTCGCCAACTATGGCGCGTTCATCGAGATCGAGCCCGGCATCGACGGCCTGCTCCACGTCGGCGACATCAGCTGGACGAAGAAGGTCACGCACCCCAACGAGGTCCTCAAGAAGAACGACACCGTCAAGTGCGTCGTTCTCGATGTCGACCGCGAGCGCCAGCGCATCAGCTTGGGCACCAAGCAGCTCACCGAGGATCCGTGGCTCAACGCCATCCCCGAGCACTACAAGCCTGGCATGGTCATCCGCGGCACGGTCACGAAGATCACCAACTTCGGCGTCTTCGTCGAGCTCGAGCAGGAGCTCGAAGGCCTGCTCCACATCTCCGAGCTGGCTGACCACAAGGTCGAGAACCCGCACGACGTGGTCAAGGCCGGGGACGAGGTGGACGTCAAGATCCTCCGCGTCGACAAGGCCGACCGCAAGATCGGCCTCTCGCTCAAGCGCGCCCAGTGGGGCGACACGAGCGGGATCACCCCCGCGGCCGAGGAAGCTCCGGCTTCGGGCAAGAAGAACCGCATGCCCAGCCCCACCAAGGGCGGCATGGACGGCGGCCACGGCGCTATGGGCACCGACAAGATCCGCTTCGGCGGCAGCGACGAGTAAGCCTCACGCCCTTGTCGCTTGACGCGGGCGTGTTCAACGAATGACGCGGGCCCGGGAACGACTCCCGGGCCCGCGTTGTTTTTTCGGCCGGGTCGGCGTGGTCAGCGCCGGCAAGGGTTGATCGTCTCGGTCGGAAGGTACGTTGTGGTCATGTCGAGCGGGCTCACCTGGAGCGTTCGGAAGTGCGCGACGGTGGCCTGTCGCGTGGTCAGTGCCGCGCGGGAAACGGGGATCGACACCGCTTCGGATGAGCAGACCGTCGCCCCCGTCGAGGTGGTTCCCATCAGGTAGAGCACGTTGCTCTGGGCGGTGGTCATCAGCCAGTATCCGCTCGCCGGTCCGCCGGTGCAGACTCCGGTGATCTGGTCGAACGCGGGCGGCGTGTGGATCGGGTCCTTGTACGACCGGAACCAGATCGGGAATCCCGTCGCCGTGGAGATCCCCGCCGCTCGCGTGTTGTTGGGCCCCTGGTGACCGCCGGAGATCAGCGCCCCGGGGCGGCCCGGCTCAAGACTGCCGTAGTTGATGTGATAGTCGGGATAGACGTTGGCCCAGAGCATCGCCGAAGTGGCGGTGTTGAGCGCGACGACCGTCGAGTCGCCGGCTTCGTAATGCGGCATGTGATCGACGAAGCTGAAATACGCGATGTTCCCGATGGAGCAGATCGAGCTCGCCCAGTCGTGCGCGCCTTCGGCGGCCGGCCTGTCGTACTCCCAGGTCTGGATGACGTTCCCGTTGAAGTCCATCTTGACCAGGATGGTGTTGAAGTTGGCGTGGCCGTTGTTGCAGCCGCCGCCGGTATCGACCGTCCCGAGCACATAGACGTGCTGCCCGATCACGGTGAGGTCGGCGAACACCATCTCGGACTTGGCCGCCTGCCCGTTGTACCCGTACTCCCGGGCGAAGAGGGGCGTGCCGCTGCCCGAGACCCGGAGGGCCACGCCCGTGGAACTGTTGGCGCAGAGGCGTGAGCAGTTGAGCTCTTCGTTCCGCGTCATCCGAGTCGCGACCGCGAAGAACGAGCCGTCGGGCAGTTCCCGCACCTGGATGTTGGGGGGGTACTTGTATCCGGCGTAGTCGAGAGCGTGATCTCCCGGGAAACGAACCGCCCAGGCGAACAGCCCGCTGTCCTTGATGCGGATCAACGCATCGTGCTGCGGGAAGCAGCCGGTCTCGGCTAGAGTCGCACCTCCCGCGGCGGCCATGATCCAGCCCTTCTCAGCGCGGGTGTTCTGGATGCTCTCGGCTTCAAGCCAAAGCCCGATCGCGGGGTCCCACTCGTACATCGTTTCCCACAGCAGGCCGCGCGAAGCGTTGAACCGAACCGCGCGAACACCTCCGCCGGTCACGCACACCCCCCCGTCGGGCGCGGCCGCGATGTCGCGACCGCTCCTGAGATGATCGATCGGAGGTGGAGGTGTTGGTGCAACGGTTCCGACCTCCACCTGCGCCTGCGCGGGCGCGGCGATCGTCACGAATCCGATCAATCCGATTGATGCGAGTCGTTTCATGCGTTTGCTCCTGGTCGGACCGACGCGGTCCGATGGGGCCGCACGTTACCATGACCCGGCGAGCGACGCAATCGATTCACCCAAAGGAACCCACTAAGATCCTCCCGAAAACGTGCGACACGAACGTGTGCCACGTTCGAACCGGCTGACGCAAGATGGCGGTCGATTTTCGGAGTGAGGTCCGGCTATGGAACAGCACGAATTCGTGCCGCGTACCGGATCGGCTGGCGTAAGGTCGGGCGGCTGACGGGCTTGGAGGCGGTCTGGGGGTGCCGCGAATGACTAGCAGAGAGCGACGAAGCTGAGGAGGCAGAGGATGGCGATTCGGCGGCGGCTTTCGGTCATTTCGATCAGGCTCAGCATGGCGGGCTCTCCAGGTCTTGGGTTGTGCTGGAAGATGATTCAACGGGCGTGCCAATCGATGGCAACCCTGCTTCTCCGCGGTCGTGCCCTCGCCGATGGCGTTTTTGTCGGACCTACGCCCCGGCCGGTCATCGGCTCTCGTGCCGCCGGAAGCGATCTGTTGCGTGCGTGCATCACCCCGTGTCGCGCCCACACCACAGCGGTGATTCTGGGGATCGCCGTCGCGTTGGGGATCGGGTTCAGTTCACCCGCGAACGGGCAGCCTGCGGTTGCGCCCGCGGTCACGCCGGCGGCGACGGTCCCCGACGCTTCCGCGTCCATCGCGGCGTTTACCAACGTCCGCGAATGGGTGCTCGCGATGAAAGCTCCGGAAACCGCGCCCGAGGGGCTCATCGCGGTCCCGGCCGCGAGCGTCACCCTGCGGCTTCTTGGCGAAGCGATCGGCACGGGCGTTGATTCCGGCGGCGATGCGGGCACCGTCTGGCGAGCGGCTCGCGAAGCCATCGCGGACGCGGCCCGGAGCCTTCCCGTCGCCGATGATGCGCTCGCCGACGCCCGCCGACGCGAACTGGCGACGCAGATGACCATCACGCTCGAACTCGCGGGCACGCTGGTGCCCCTCCGCGAGCGGACCTTCGACGAGGTTGACGAAGCGGTCTCGCCCGGCGTCTTCGGCCTCGCCGCTCGCAACGCGAAGACGACGCGGCACACCTTCCCGCTCTCGATGCTCGCGACGGGCACGCTCCCCGGGCAGGCTCTGGCGACGTTGACCGGCGAGATCCTCGGCGACCCGGCCAAGGGTCTGCGTGTCGACCCCGAAGCCCAGCCGGAGAAGGTCTCCGCCCGCGACGGTGTTTCGTTCTTCAAGTTCGCGGTGGTGCAGATCGGGCAGATGTCACCCTCCGACCCGGGCAGCTTCCTTGTCCGCGGAGGACGGGCCTTCCCCCTTCTCGAGGTTTCGCAAGCCAATCTCCGCGAGATGGGCCGGGGCATCGCGCTGCACCTTGCTTCTCGCCTCCGCGTCGAGCAGGAGTCGCCGTTTCTCGGCCTTCGCGGCCTTTACAGCCCCGTGCGGGGCCGCCATGAGCCGGACGTCGCGCCCGCTTCCGAACAGGCTCTCGTCGCGGCAGCGCTCTCGTCGTGGGGCGCCTTCGACAAACGCGACCAGGCTTCACGCGACGCCGCGGAGCGGATCCTTGCCGGCATGTTCTCCAAGGACGCCAAGCCCGATCCGACGAAGGACCCGCGGTCCGCGATGCTCGCCGTGATCGCGACAAGCCTCGCCGCCGAGGCGGGGATCGACTGGGCGAAAGCCAAGGAAGGCGGAGCGCCGCGTGCCGTGGATTCCTGTCTCGCCGCGGTCAAGTCCGACGCCGCGCTCGATGAAGCGGGGATGCTGGTGTGGGCTCTCTCGACCACCGTTCCCAACCGCGACCTGGCGAAGAAGATCGCCGATTCGATGTACACGCCCGACGAGCGGGGCGTGATGATGGACCTTGCCTCGCATTCGCCCTGGCTGATCGCGGCCGAACGTGTGCTCGGCGGGGGCAAAGTGCGTCCCGAAGCGATCATGCCCCTCCGCGCCCTGCGCGAGAAGGCCTACGGCTTCGTCGTGACCGCGGTTGATGCGGGCGAGGACGGCACGGATCTCATCGGCGGCGTCGTCTTCCCGGGGTCGCGGCCGCCGCTTCCCACGGCTCAGTCCCTCCGCATCATCGCGGGCCTGGCGATGATGCTCGGCGATGAAGGGATCACGCCCAAAGCGGATTTCGAGCGCGAGCTGGTCCGACTCATGCCCTGCTTGAGGTTCGCGCGACAGCTCTGCGCCGACGATTGGACGCTCACGATGTGCCGCGAACCCGCGAAAGCCCGATGGGGCGTCAGGATCTCGCCCTGGGACCCCAAAATGCCCGGGGAAGCCTCCGCCCTCGCGCTCATCACGGTTCGCGAGACCCTGGAAGCCCTGGAGAAGCGGGCGAAGTGAAACGCGCGAGGCCGAGGCTCAGATTCGTCAGCACCCACCGCAAATGAGCGCTGTTCTCGCGGAGCAGCGCACCCTCGACCTGCCGGTTGAGTTCCTTGATCAGTTCATCCAGCGATGCCCATTCGACATGGCGAAGCGGCCGCTCAAGAGCTTTCGCCAAGGCTGCGTCCCCCGCGCTGATGAGCTCGACGCACGTGCGTTCGACCGATGCGCAAAGCGCGTTGAACGCAGCGGCGTGCCGATCGTCCCGGGATTCCAGCTCGTACTTGGATCGCGCGTAGTAGCCCGACACGTGCTCCAACTGCGGCGCTCCGCCCCCGTGACCCTCGCTTTGCGGGTAGCTGTGCTCCCAGTAGCGTCCGTCGGCCAGATCCTGCAGAAGCGTGCAGTCTCCGTCGGGCGAGACGGCCCGCCGCCGCAGCGACGGCAGAATCGCTTTGATCCGCTCGCAGACCGCATCGCTCCGCACGCCGCTCTCATCCTCGACCCAGGCTCCCTTGAGCAGAACATCGGCGGGCGAGAGCGTGGGCTTGTCAGGCGTCATGGTGGCTTTCGGTGGTACTACGGCGTCAGGATCGGAGACTGACCCTGGCTGACTTTCGTCCGCACGCCGCGCTGAAGCAGAAGCTCGGTGAACTTCTTGAACTGCGCATCCGCGAGCGCGATGTCCGGATTCACATACGCCGTGAAAAGAATGAGGCCGTCGCGCCGCAACCGGTACGCATCCGCCGCCGAGCGGCCCAGCCGCTCCTCGACCACACGCACCGCACGGCCCATCGCCGCATCCGTCAGCATCGACGACAGAGCTTTCTCGTAGATCCCGCCCTCTCCCTCACGCAGGAAGTGGATCAGAGCCCACACCTGCGCGTAATACCGAAGCGGCGCCCAGTCGTCCTTCTCAAGCAGCGCCTGCGGCGACGTCCGGAGCAGTTCCTCAAGCGGCATGGCTCGGCGGCGACCCACCGAAAACCGAAGCGTCTCGTAACGCTCAAGATTCGCCCAAGGCATGAACACCGGCAGGTTCGGATCCTCCGGGCTCGGCCTGAACCCCTCCATGTACGTCGCCACGCCCTCGTCAAGCCAGATCGGCAGGGGGTCGCGGAACGTCGTCTGGATGTACTGATGCCACCCCTCGTGCGCAGCGATCGTCAGCGTGTCGTTGATCGGACCCAGATCGTAAAACACCCCGCGGCCACGGTGGCTGAACCCGCCCCGATCGATCCGAAGAAACGGCCCCGCATCCTCGCCCAAAAGCCGCTGCGTCAGCCGGTTCCACTGCGGCCGCGTCGCGAACAGGTACGTCTCAAGCGGCACCTTCGGCTTGGGCAGGTCCGCGATCTCCGACGTGTAATGGAACAGCGCTCGCTCAAGGAACCCCGGCATCCGGTCCGCAAGAGGTCCCTTCGGAAGCGTCGTGTAAAGCTCGTACGACGGCGTCTTGATCAGCCGACCCGGCGTCGTCTCGAACATCCACGGGGCTTCGGTCGCTTTGAAATCGATCGTCGAAGCGACCGCACCGGGCGACGTGCCCGAAACGGGTCCGCTCTCACCGGCATCCGCTCCTCCCCCTTGCGGCGAAGGTGCCGACGACGTGCCGCACGATGCGACCACGCACCACAGAGCGACGGCCCCGGCCGCGGCAAGCGCACGCGGGAGGCTGTGGGGGGTTGGTCCGTGTCCGTGCATCACATGCTTCAGGCGGGGAGGGAAGCGAGCGTCGCTTTCGCGGCGTCGACGTCGGCTTGATCCTTGGCGATCTGGTCCTGCGTCTGCTTGACCATATGCGGGGGGGCCTTCGCGGCGTAGCCGGGGTTGGCCAAGCGGGCTTGCATCGTCGCGATCGACTTCTCCTTGTCGGCGATCAGTTTCGTCAAACGGGCCCGCTCCGTCCCTACGTCCACGGCGTCGGCGAGGTTCGAGACGGCGTATTCGGCCCCCTCGAATGCGAACTTCACCCTACCGTGATCGGCCGGAGCTCCCGCCGCCGCCGTCTCGATCTTTTCGACGCCCCCGAGCGTCTGGATGAGCATCGCGTGGTCCGCCCACCCGGATGCGTGCGATGCCGGCACATGAAGCGTGATCCGCCGCTTGGGCACCACCTGATGCTGCGCCCGCACCTCGCGGATCGCCGTGATCAGCCCCTTCAGCCGCTCGAACGCTTGGTTGATCGACGCATCCTCCGTCCCCGGCGCGACCTCCGGCCACCCGGCGGTGCAGAGGAGGTCCCCCTTCCGCGAGGCGTGGAACTTCACGCCCTCCACGGCCGGAAGCGATGCGAGCCGGCTCGCGAGCTGCTCCCAGATCACCTCCGTGATGAACGGCATGATCGGATGGGCGAGGGTGATCGCTCCGCGGAGAGCCGTCGCGAGCGTCGCTTGCTGCTTGGGGTTCTCGCCCACCGTCTGCTTGATGGACTCGAGGTACCAGTCGCAGAAGTCATCCCAGATGAACCGGTACAGCGTCTGGGCGTAACTCGCGAACTCGTAGTTCGCGATGGCATCCGAAATCTCGCGCGTCGCCGTCGCCAGCCGCGAGAGGATCCAGCGGTCGGGAAGCGTCATCGTCCCCGCGCCGGCGGGCTTGGTCGCTTGCTCTTCCTTGGCTTTGTCCAGGATCGCGAGCGTGAACCGGCTCGCGTTCCACATCTTGTTCGCGAAGTTGCGGCCGAAATCAAACCGCGACGAGGTGTTCCTTGCGAGCGGCATCTCCGGCGTCGGCTTGGCTTGGCCCGAAGCCAGCCCGAAGCTCGACACCATTTTCTTGCCCTTGTACTCCTGGATCGGCGCCGCCACGCGTGCCGTCCCGTGCTGGACCATCTTCGCCGTGAACGCTTCGCCCGTGTGCGGGTCGAGAATGTCCACCGGCAAGCGGACATCCTGCGTCTGCGTCGCGAGCTGAGCCAGCGCGAACCGCATCGCGTCCGACCCGTGCGTCTCGATGATGTCGAGCGGATCCACACCGTTCCCCAGCGACTTGGACATCTTCTGCCCCTCGCCATCCTGCACGACCGCGTGGATGTAGACGTGCTTGAAGGGGATCACTCCTCCCCCGGCGGGGCCGGGGGAGGCGGTGAAGTACCGATTGAACATCGTCATCCGCGACACCCAAAGCGTGATGATCTCGCGAGCGGTGCAAAGCACCGACGTCGGGTTGTACGCTTTCAGCAGGCCGGCGGTCGCCGCCTGCTCCGGCTCGGGCCAGCCCATGGTCGAAAGCGGCCAGAGGGCCGAGGAGAACCAGGTGTCGAGGACGTCGGGGTCGCGCTCGTAACCGAACTCGACAAGAGTGGATACGAGAGACCTGTCCTGGCCTTCTGGATCGCGGATGGCCATGTGATGCGGCTGACTGAACGAAGTCAGATCGTATTCGAGCTTGGTTGTTTCATTGCCGGTGCCTTCCGCAGAGATTGACGCTGTCGGCCTGTAAGCAGCACGGCCGAGTCGAATCGCTTCCCCCACGGCTTCAGTCAACTTCGCGCGATCGGGGTGAAGCGAGCCCTTGTCCTTGAAGAAATCGAGCCTGGGTCCCGGCTTCAGCGTCCACACTGGAATCCGATGCCCCCACCAGAGTTGGCGTGAGATGCACCAGTCGCGGATGTTGTCGTGCCAGTGCTCGAAGGTCTTGGCGTACCGCGCCGGGAAGAACCGCATGCTCCCGTCGCCGCTTCCTTCAGAGCCCGACGCGCCAGCGAGGGTGGCGTCACCGTGGGCGTTCGAAACGCGGGGTGCGTTCGACGCGGGCGCAGGGGTCGACGCCGCGGTGGGGGCGCCCTCTCCAGTTCCCCCTTGCTTGCGCTGCGGGCTCTGATGAGACCGCTGATCTTCGACCAGTGCCGCGTTCGCGGTCGCCGCCATCCGCGGGTCCGTCACGCGGACATACCACTGGTCCGAGAGGTACGGCTCGACCTGAGCTTTGCTCCGGTCGCTGACGGTGATCGCCTGCCGGTACGGCTTGATCGCTTCCATGAGCCCGTGGGACTTGAACTCCGCCACGACCTTCTTGCGGGCTTCGGCCATGGTGAGGCCGACGAACAGGTGGGCCGAGCCCACATCCGTCCACCCGTGCTTGTCCGACACGCGGCCATCCGGCGACATCATGTTGATGATCGCGAGGTTGTGCCTGAGGCCAAGCTCATAGTCGTTCTTGTCGTGCCCGGGCGTCACCTTCAGGAACCCCGTCGCGTACTTGGCTTTCGGGTCGTTCTTCTCTTCCTCGTTGCGGGCGAGGGCTTCCGGAAGCACCACGTACGCGTCTTCCACGATCGGGATCACGCGGCCCATCAGCGGCAACTCCACCGACAAGCCGCGCAGCGCGTTCGCCCGCGGATCGTGCGGGTTCACCGCCACCGCCGTATCGGCGAGATACGTCTCCGGCCGCGTCGTCGCGACCGTCACCCACGCTTGCTGATCGCCGGGGTGCTCATTGGCTCCGGGATAGCCGCGCGTCGCGAGTTCGTCCCACGTCACCGGCATCGCATCCTGTCCGCTCGGCACCTTGACGAGCGGATACCGCAGGTACCAGAAGCTCGTGTCAATCTCGTCCTCAAAGCACTCGTCATCCGCCACCGCCGTCTGAAGCTGCGGGTCCCAGTTCACAAGCCGCTTGCCGCGATAGATCAGCCCATCCTTGAACAACCGGAAGAACGCTTCCCGCACCGCTTTGGCGCAGATGTCGTCCATCGTGAACCGCTGGCGGTCAAAGTCGCACGAGCAGCCCATGAGCTTGAGCTGATCCGTGATCTGCTTCTCGTAGTCGTCCTTCCACGCTTGCACCTTCGCGACAAAATCCTCGCGTGAGAACGCATCCTTGAGCGGTCCCTTGAGCGTCCCCTCCTCGCGCAACCGGCGTTCCACGACGGCCTGCGTCGCGATCCCCGCGTGGTCCGTCCCCGGCATCCACATCGCTTCGAACCCCATCATCCGGTGGGCACGGGTCAGAACGTCCTGAAGCGTGTTATTGAGGGCGTGCCCGAGGTGAAGCCGAGCGGTGACGTTCGGGGGCGGGATCAGGATCGAAAAGGGCTTGGCTTGGCCTGATAACACGCGCTGGGGATCGGCCGAGAAGGCGCGGGCGTCCATCCACCGGCCACGAATACGGTCTTCGTGCTCGGCGGGTCGATAGGCTTTGGGAAGTTCGGCGTTGTTGGACATAGGCCGGATGGTATGGATTCGGGCAGGGCGGGGGCCGGATCTCGGCAGGTCTTCGGTGGCACGGCTCTCCGGAGCGGTGCGAAAGGCATGCATGCGAAAGTGGCAGAGGAATCGCGGCGCGGTGCGGGTCTCGACGATCGTCATGCTCGGTTTGGCCGCCGTGAGCGTCGGCGCCCTCACCTGGGCGTTCTGGCCCCGGCCCGAGCCGGTCAAGACCGCCGACGCCACGCCCGAGCCCATCTCGAGCCAGCCCAAGCCCCTGACCCCGGCCGAGATCGAAGCGATCATGACCGCCGCGGTTACCAAAGCTCAAGAGGGCCAGTTCGCCCAGGCCGAGACGATCATCGAGAACGCCCTCCGCGATCATCCCAAAACGCAGGACCTCTACCTCGCCCTCGGCCAGCTCCGCTCCGGCCGCGATGCCGAAGGTGCGTACAAAGCCTTCGCCATGGCCGTCGAGGTCGGGCCCAAGACCGGCCCGGTGCAGTACGCCGCCGGCTCGGCCGCTCTGCTTCTCAACGACCTCGACCGGGCCGAGGAGCACTTCGTCGCCGCCATCGGCGCCGACCCTCGCACCTCCGAGTTCCACATCGGCCTCGCCGAGATCTACAGCCGCAAGAATCAGCCCGAAGACTCCTTTATGGAGCTGACCAAAGCTTCCAACCTCGACCCCAACAACGCTGGCACCTGGGCCGCGATGGCCGACAACCAGATGCGCCAGAACCGCCCGCAGCTCGGCTTGCAGTACATCGCCAAAGCCCGCGATCTTGACCCCAAGCGGGCGGCGTGGCGGCTGATCGAAGCCCGGGCCCTCAACCGTCTCGGCCGGGCCCAGGACGCCGTGAACGTCTTGGGCGGCCTCGACCCCTCCCAGCTTGTCTCACTCCCCGTCGTTCGCCTGGCTTCCGAGAGCTTTGGCCTCATGGGCAAGCCCGATGAAGCCGCAAACTGGTGGATCCGGGCCGCCGACGCCGCTCCCACCGATCCGACCATCTCGTACGAAGCCGCGCTCGCCGCGAGAAAGGCGGGCCGGATCGAGGACGCGAAGCGCCTGGCCGATCAGGCCGCCGTCCTGGGCCACAAGGATGCGTCCTCGCTCAAGAGCGAACTCGCGTCCGCCCCCGACCGCTGATCGGGCGGGGCCGCTGGCGGCGCACTTTCCGCCCGTCCCGGGCGTCTCTGCGGGCTATGCTTGGCCGGTCAGGCGCGAGGTCGCGCAACCGAGACATGGCCCCGGGGTAGACCGGGACGGAGAATGCAATGGCCGCGAGCAACTCCCGACTGCGGGTGAAACGGGTCGACAACGTAACCCAGGTCGAATTCATCGACCGCAACATCCTGGATGAAGCCAACATCCAGATGATCGGCGAGGAAATCTCCACGCTGGTCGAAGCCGAACCCGCGCCCAAGCTCCTCATCAGCTTTTCCAACGTCGACCACCTGTCGTCGGCCGCTCTGGGCACGCTGATCACCATCATCAACAAGGTCCGGGCCAAGCAGGGGCAGCTCCGCCTCTGCAACATCGACCCGCAGATCCACGAGGTGTTCGTGATCACCCGCCTTAACAAGCTGTTCTCGATCCACGACACGATCGACTCGGCCATGAAGAGCTTCACCAAGTAACGTGAGATCGGCTCCGGCGAGCTTCACCCTCCGCCGACCGACGCCCCCCGGCACCCCTCTCCCCCCGCGCGGTCACCCCCAACGATGTCGGCCAACCCCATGCCAAACCAGGGCCGGAGCAACGCGGCATCGTCCGCGCCCATACCGCCCGGCGCTGACTCGGGGCACACACGCTTTGCCGACGACCATCAGTCCTCCGAAGCCGCTCAGAACGCCGTCGTCGAGAGCATGGACAGACACGGGTACAGCAAAGCCTCACGCTTCGCCGTCCGCCTCGCCCTCGCCGAAGCCATCGCCAACGCCTTTAAGCACGGCCACAAGGGCCTCCCCCCGTCCACCTCCATCGGATTCTCCTTCGAGGTCGCCGACGACCGCGTCCTCGTCGTCGTCGAAGACCAGGGACCCGGCTTCAAACCCGAAGACATCCCCGACCCCACCCTCGACGAGAACATCGAGAAAGCCTCCGGCCGCGGGCTGATGCTGATCAAAGCCTACATCACCCATGTCGCTCACAACGCCAAGGGCAATCGGCTCGAGATGATCTACGAGAAGCCCAAAGCCTGAAGCGTCGACGGCCGGGCTCGGCAGTTGCTCCGCACGTGGTGCCGCGAGCTTGATTCGCCCGCCCGACGCGGCGAAAGTTCAGCAATGCCCAAGAAACCACCCATGCCGGCACCCAGGCGGACCAAGCAGCGAGCCGCGGTGCTTGAGACGCTCACCGGGGCCAAGGGGCCGCTCAACGCCCAGGAGATTCTGCGCGGCGCCTCCGAACGCTCCGAGGGGCTCGGCCTTGCGACCGTTTATCGCCACGTGCGATCGCTCTGCGAAGCGGGCGAGCTTGTCGAGGTTCACGTCCCGGGCGAATCACCCCGGTATGAGCCCGCCGGTCGTGCCCACCATCACCATTTCCTGTGCACGCGATGCGCCCGCCTCTTCGAAGTCGAGGGGTGCCCGGGCAACCTGTCCCACCTGACCCCGCCGGGGTTCCGCTTGGACCGCCACGAGATCACGCTCATGGGCCTGTGCGACGTCTGCAACGCCAAACCCGCCGCTCGGTCCTGAGGGCTCCGCTGGTTCCGACGCGGCGACGCGCGGATCGCTTTACGCTTCCGCGAGGCCCTCGCGGATCGCGAACCGCGCCAGATCCACACGGTCGTGGATATCGAGCTTGTTCATGATGCTGGTGCAGTGGTTGTCGATCGTCTTGACCGACAGGTGCATCGTGGCGGCGATCTCCTTCTTGGCCATGCCGCGGGCGATGTACCGGAGCACTTCGATCTCGCGTGCTGTGAGGAGCCCTGATCGGGTGGCTTTCTTGGTCGCCAGGCTCACCCCGCCCCGGTCGATGACCAGGCGCGTCTTGACCTCCGGCGAGAAGTAGGCCCCGCCGGAAACGGCGATGCGGATCGCTTCCACGATCGACTTGGGGCTTTCGCCCTTGGTGACGTACCCGGAAGCTTCCACCGCGAGCGCGTCCTCGATGTACCGATCGTGGAAGAACGCCGACAGGAAGATGATGTGCGTTGTTGGACACCGCGCCTTGATCGCGCGGGCCGCGTCAAAGCAAAGCAGCCCCGGCATGTCGATGTCGAGGATGATCACATCCGGTCGATGGGCCAGCGCCGCATCCACCGCCGCGTCGGCGTCGCCGACATCCGCGACCACGTTGATCTCCCCCGTGGCATTGAGCCAAGACGCGAGCGTGCTACGCACCAGCGCATGGTCATCAGCCAGAACGACCGAAACAGGCCGGACAAGCGTCATGTCGAAGCTCCGAATCGCACGATGTACACGAGCCTCGTGGATATCCCCTCCAGATCGGCCCGTCTGATCACTTGTGCAAAGACAAAGAACCAGCCGACTCTAGTACCTCGGCAACCAACTCACATGGCCGCGAGAGGAAATAGGGCGTTCACCCCACCGGCACATCTCCGTGCCGCAACCGGCGAAGTAAGGGGAGTGTCAGCATCCGGGCGGCCGCCGATGCTGCGAAAAGCCACGCATACCGGTCCGCCGTCGCACTCTCTCCCAGAATCAGCACCCCGACCGTCGAGCCTGCGAACCCCGCCGCGTACACCCCCAGCCCGAACGTCGAAAGCACGCTCGCACGCTCCCGCACCGGAACATGCTCCATCTGGAAAAGCACCGAGCAAAGCTCGAAGGACGCCAGTGCCGCCCCGCCGATGAACTGAAACACCAGAAGCCACCACGGGTTGCTCGAAAGCAGCCACAGCAAAGGCACCGGCACCAGCGCGATCGCCGTCACCCACGCCACCCGGTAAAGCCCAAATCGCTGAATCGCCCGCCCGGCCACCTCCGGCGCAACCAGCTTTCCTACGAAGAACGCCGCCAGAAGCGACGAGTACAGGAACGCCTGATCGCCCGCCTGATCCGCGGCCGGCGTGCCGAGCTGGCTCAGCATGTACGGGCGAAAGAACGGGAACGCGATCCACATCGCCGCTTGCGACGCGATCAGGTACGTCAGGGCTTTGCCGTCATTGCCCGTCCGCGCCCGGCGGAGCACCTCTGTCGGGGGGACGATCACCGGCGGCTCAAAACCGTCCTGGCTGTACCGGCTCAGGTAGTACGCCGACCCCAGCCGGGCGATCGCGGCCAGGACGAACATCACCGCGAGCACCCGCATCACCGCGCTCTGGCCCTGAAGCGTCGCTTGATGAAGAGCAAGCCCGCCCCCCAGAAGCCCCAGCAGCAGCGCGGCGTGAAGCAGCACCGTCCGCCGGCCCAGATATCGCCGGAGCACCCGATGAGGAAACGTCAGCCCCAGCATCGCCATCCACGGCGGCCCCCCCGCAAACGCAGAGATGAAAAACAGCGACACCAGCGCGTACAAACCCACCGTGAGCTCAGGGCTCGCCGAAGTCCCAAGGTCCGGCGCGTCCGCCGACCACCACGCCAGCGCCGCAAGCGGCAGAAGCGAGAGCCCCTGCAGCGCCGCCGCGATCCACACCACCCGGCGGTACGAACCAGCGATCAACACCAGATACACCGAAAACTGCTGCACCAGCGTCGCCAGAAGCATCGCGATCGGCTCGATCCAGCCCACCGCCGCGTCGCCCATCCCAAGGTCGCGAGCGAACTTCGCGAAGTACTCCTGCCCCAGCCCGACCATCAGCATGTAGAGCATGCCATCAAGCGTGCAGGCTCGAAGATCTTGCCGAAGCTGGGACGGAGTTCGGTTCAACGCGGGCGATGGTACGACCCGCGGCACCCGCTTCGGCGCCGTCATGCCGCGACACAGCCTCTGTAACGCTCGATGTTTCGCGTGAAACTGAAGTTTCACACGCCCTGGAGGTTGGGATTACTTGCTCGCGGGCTCGGCGGGCTTGGGAGCTTCCGCCGGTTTGGCCGCTTCCGCGGCCTTCTTGACCTCGACGGGCAAGCCCGTCTTCTGGTCCATCTCGGCCACGATGCGGAAGCCGACGTGCTGCCCGTCGGACATCCACCAGCGGCTCTTGGGGATCTGCGGGTCGATCTTCTGCCACTTGATGTCGTATTCGGCGCGCGCCTTGGTCGAGACGTCGGACGCTTCGCTTTCCCAGGATCCGCCCTTGGCGACGCCGCCGATCTTCTTGGTGTCCTGCGCGATCACCCACTCCGAGACGTTGCCGTGCATGTCAAACAAGCCCCAAGCGTTGGGCTTCTTCGTCCCCGGCGGGTGCGGCGTTTCGTCGCTGTTGTCCTTGAACCAGGCGTACTCCTTGAGCTGCGCGGCGTCGTCGCCGAAGTGGTACGTCTTGTCGCTCCCGGCCGCCGCCGCGTGCTCCCATTCGGCTTCGGTCGCCAGGCGGAACACGCGCCCCGTCCGCGCGGAAAGCCACTTGCAGTACTCCGTCACCGACCGGAACGTCGGGCAGATCACCGCGTACCCGGCGTGCCCGAACCCGCTGTCCGGCGGGATGTACGGACGGCTCGGACGCGTCATCACGTCCGCGCCAAGCGGCGGCATGCCCGCGTCCTCATCCTTGGCGAAGACGAATGTGTCGTACGCGTCCCAGACAATCTCAAGCCGGGCCATGTAGAAGGGCGTGATCTGCTTCTTCTCATCGCCCGGGATCGGTACCATCTCGATCGAGAACGCCGCTCCGGGGATCTCCTGCGTGAAGGGCTCGACCTTCTTGCCGCCGACCAGGACCTCCGCGACCGGCGCCGCGTCGGCTTTGGTTTCGGGTTTGGTCTCCGATTTGGGAGGTTCGGCGGCGGGCGTACCCGCCGGCTGGGCGAGGGTCATTCCAAGGGGCAACAGGAGCGACATGAAAGCGTGGATCATCGTGATTCTCTTGGGAGCGGGAACCTGGACCGCGGGCCTGTCGGCGGTCCTTGGCGGGTGCCAAGCCGTCACCCCGACGCAGCCCGTGCAGGAACGGTATTCATTCCAGCGGATGCAGATGGGCGTCCGAAGCGAAGTCACCCTCTACGCCCCCACCCAGGCCGCCGCCCGGGACGCCGCCGCCCTCGCTTTCGACGAGATCAACCGTCTCGAGGAGATCTTCAGCGACTACCGGCCCAGGAGCGAGGTTTCCAGACTCTGCGACCTCGCCCGAGAAGGGCCGATGACCGAGGCGGTCCCGGTCAGCGAGGACCTCGCCCGGATCCTCCGGGCTTCGACTGAGATCTCGCGTGCAACCGGCGGCGACTTTGACGTCACCGTCGGGGCCGCGACCAAGCTCTGGCGAGAAACCCGTCGCGCGGGCAAGCTCCCCGAAGCATCCGTCCTCAAAGCCGCGACGGCGACCGTCGGGTGGGAATCCGTTCAGGTCGGCGAGGACGGCAAGGTCCGCCTGAACAAACGCGGCACCCGCATCGACTTTGGAGCAATCGCCAAGGGACACGCGGCTCAGCGTGCGGTGGAGGTGCTCACGCGGGCTGGATTTACCAGGTGCATGGTCGCGCTCGCGGGTGACGTCGCAGTGGGGGACCCGCCCCCCGGCGAAGCCGGCTGGATCGTGGCGGTGCTGACCGGCCGGGAGGGTTCGGGCGGGGGCGAGCGATCGTTGCCGGAGGAGATCCGACTTCGCAACGCGGCCGTCTCGACCTCGGGAGACGCTTCGCAGTGGGTCGAGATCGAGGGTCGGCGATTCGCCCACATTCTGGATCCCAAAACCGGCCTTGGATCCGCGCGAATCCGGGCCGCGACGGTGATCGCTCGCGATCTGGGCGGGCTGACGGGCGGGATGCGAGCCGATGCACTTTCAACGGCTCTGTTCCTGACGGAGGAGTCACCGGAGGCGTTCGCGCGCCGGTTCGGCGTCGCGGTGATCGTGGTCGACGCGAGCGGTGTCCGACGGTTCGACCCGCTCGGCCTCATCGAGAGGTGACCGTCGCCGCAGCGTTGACGGGCGGAAAAAAACGAAGGCCCGCACGATGTGCGGGCCTCCGCGGAAGAACGATTCAAACAGATCGCCTTAGCGGCGACGACGACCCGCAGCCAGAGCCGCGAGGCCGGCGAGGGCGAGAGCGCCCGGGGTCGGGACCGGCTTGAACTGGATGTCCGTCAGCTTGTCGTTCACGCGAACGAGCTGGCGGAGCCAAGCGCCGGTCTGGCCGTCGAACACTTCGACGTCGCCGTTGGCGTAGGCCATGTAGAGGTCGCCGTCACGGCCGAAGGTAAAGCCGTGGGGGCCACCGGGGTAGCCGCCGCCGTCACCGCTCGCCGCGGCGTTGGCGAACATCGCCCAGGTGCCCGCGCCGAAGTCATACTTCCAGACGCCGGCCACGCCCGCGCCCTCGTACAGAGCGGAAGCGTAGAAGTTGCCGCTGGAGTCAAACTCAAGAGCCTGCACGCCGAAGGGCGCGGCCGTGATCGAGTTCACGAGGTTGCCCGTGACCTGGTCGTACACGTTGATCCCCGTGCCGTTCCAAGAAGAGACGTAGAGCAGGCTGCCGCGGGACTTCATCAGGTGGTTGCCGCCGGCGCCCACGCCGGTCGTCAGCGTGCGGATGAACGCGCCCGTCGAAATGTCGTGCTCATCGATGCCGTTGCCGCTGCCGCGGAACAGCGTGGTGCCGGTGTAGGACACCTGCACGTCCAGCGAAGCGCCCGTGCCGATCGTCTTGACGAACGCGCCGGTGTTGCCGTCGACTTCCGTCAGGCCGCCGAAGCCGCCGATGAAGAAGTTGTTGTTGATGCCGCCCCAGGTCGCGCGATAGGGGTTGATCGGACCAACGTCGCTCGGAGACGAGAAACGGCCGCCGGTGCGAGGATTGATCACCTCAGAGCCCGCCAACGTGATCTGGTAGACCTGGTTGGTGGCGTCTCCGAAGATGTACGCGTCGTTGGCGTCGCCGGGACCGGCCAAAGCCGTTCCAGCGATCGCGGCGACAAGGAGTGAGGAAGCGATACGGATCATAAAAATCTCCCCTATCTGAGACTCGAAACGGCGTTCTCGCACAATGCGAAAGACGCCAAGCCAACCGACTCCTCTCTCGGGAACCCGTCAGCGTTCTTCATCCGGCGACTCGTTCGGACACCGGCATTGCGTCGGTCTCTGAGAAATGTCTTGTCTCTCAGCTCCTGCGCACTGGTGAGGAAAATTCCTTCACCTACGTAGTTTGTCACCAATGAAAGGGCTTTTCAAGTACTTTTTGGTTCATTCCGCGTAAATGGCGGGGATGCGACACAAATCTGGGTCCCTGAACAGGTGTCTCAGCACCCCAGCTCGAACGCCGCCACGAACTCGTCGTAGTCAAAGAAGTCCAGGAATCCGTCTCCGTTGAAGTCGGCCCCGGCTTCCCCAAGCTCAAACGCGGCCACGAACCCGTCGTAGTCGAAGAAGTCTGCGAAGCCGTCGCCGTTGAAGTCCGACGAGCCGCCCGGCACCATCGCCGAAACCGCCACCTCTTCAGGTGATCCTGGAACGAACAGGCGTAGCGTGGCCAAGCCCGTTGTCGGCGGGCGGTTGATCGTGAACTCCACCGTCGCGACCGTCCCCCAGCGCAGCGCCGAGGTGTCCGGAGAGGTCTCCCAAGCCCCCGGAGCGGACCAGGTCACTGCTCGGGCTTCCAAAGCGTGGGTCCACGGCGTGTTCGCCCAACGCTCACCGGAGTGGTACCGGGGCAAGCTTGTGGCTCCGACGGTGGCGGTTGCGCACGGCGAAAGGGGCACTCGGAACGAGCCCACAGCGCGGTCGCTTGTCAGATTCTGAACGCTGTACACATACCGCCACCGGCCGTCGCCAAGCGGGGTCGCTCGCGAACCGACAAGCAGCACGCCATCGCCCGGAACCTCCACCGAAGAGACCGTGACTTCCGGATCAACTTCCTTCCACGCATGGATCGCCGGAAGCGTGCGACGCGTCGGCCCCGCGGGCGTCATGTTCAGGTTGGAAGCGTTAACCGCGAACTCGCGGTACGAGGCGCTGTTACCGCCGTTGCCGTACGCCGCTTCGTCCGCCGCAATGAACTGCGTCTCGGCGAAGTAGCGGGCTCCGACGTTCAGCGAAGCATCCACATCCCCCGTCGCGACCTGCACGCGCCGGCCGATCGTCGGCGTCGCCGAAGGAATCCCCGTGAAATCGACCGGATACGGGAAAACACCGTCCGAAGCACGGATCGGACCGCGCGGGCCAAGCGTCCAAAGCTCGCCGTTGATCCCCGCCGAGTACGCATCCGCGCATCCGACGCCGAGTTGCTGTCCGTTGAACCCCGGCGGGATTGTGCAGGTCGTGCACACCGGCGCGATGTCCGCACTGAACGTGTGCTTGATCCACGAGACGCCGATCTGCTCGAGACGCCCGTCCTTGACCCGGTACAGATTCTGAGCGATCACCGGGTGCGCCGGCGTCGACCGGTTCCAGTCGGCGATCATGTCCCCCAGATTGCAGACGATCGTCCCCACCGAGTACGCCTGATACCCGTCGCGCGAGCCCCACCTCAAGATCTCGTGAATCTCGCCGACCTGCAGGTCCGGCCCGATCTGGGCGAGAGCCGCCGCGCCGGGGAAGGCCGCCGAAGCGAGCGCGATCCGGCTTGCAACCCGTGAAAAGCCGCCGGCGGGCCCCGATTTCCTTGTGTCGTGCTTCATGGTCTCTCCGGAAAGCAGTGTAACCGCCGTGCGTGCGCGTGCCAAGAAATCCGGAGCCGGCGGCCCCTCGCCCTTCGCCGAAACGTTCCGCCCGGTCGGGTCGAAGGGGCTGGGCGGCTTGGAAGCCCCATCAGGCCGGATCTCGGACCTGCCCGATATTCTGGAGACATGCCCCATCTTCCACCCTGGCTTACGACCGTTCTGCTTCTGATCGCGTCCAACGTCTTCATGACCTTCGCCTGGTACTTCCACCTCCAGAAGAAGCAAGCCTGGGGGCTGATCACCGCCATCGCGGTCTCCTGGCTTATCGCCCTGCCCGAGTACATCCTGCAGGTCCCCGCCAACCGCGTCGGATCGGCGGTCTTCACCCTGCCGCAGCTCAAGATCCTCCAGGAAGCGATCACCCTCGCGGTCTTCACCGCGTTTGCGATCATCGTCGCCAAGCAGAACCCCTCGTGGCGCGACGGGGCCGCGATGCTTCTCGTCCTCGCCGCCGTCGCCGTCTCCTTCTCCGGGCGGCAGGCCCCCCGCGCAAAGCAGGACGGGCCCGGCTCTTCCGAAGTCGCGCCGCAGTCCCGTTAGCTCTTTGCGAGCCCGGTCCCGCACTGAACCGCGGAGGGCGACTCCGCGGTGCCGCGGGTGCTCAATTCAACGGCTGATCGCCATCGCCCGCGATGCGGGCTCGGTGATCGCATGCACTGAGAGGTTTCGCATGAAGATGAAGCGTGTGCTGGCGTGCGGCGTACTGGCGGCGACGGCGGGGACGGCTTTCGGTCAAAGCTACAACATCGACTTCAACGCGGCCGGGCGTGCCGCGCCCCTCGCCTCCTACGGCGCGGCCGCCGGCGTCGCCGGAACCTGGAACGCCTTCCAGTCCGCCGCCGCTCCGCAGACACAAGCTCTCAGCCTGCTCAACGGCGTCACATCCAAAGCCACCATCACCCACTCGGCTTCGGGCGGGATGCGGACCTGGACGTACGGCGCCGGTGACTTCGCCCGTGTCATGGACGACGTCGCGTGGGCGGAAGGAGCAGGCGAGATCACCGTCGAGATCAAGGATCTTGATCCCGGCGCGTACCGCTTGTGGGTCTACGCGGGGCTCGCCCCGGGTCAGACAACCTACACCGATCGTGACGGAAACGCGGTGCTCTACCGCGTCAACATGGATGTCGAGTTCGACGGCGCGCTCATCGGGTCGCAGTTCAACCAGGGCGCGAACGCCAGCCTCTTCGCGCTGGGCACCAACTACAACACGTTCAACGTCGTGGTGCCCCAGGGAAGCCACACGATCACCCTCACCGTCCGCGGCGATGCCGGCCTTGCGCACGCGAAAGCCGCTCTCGCCGGTGTGCAGGTCGTCCGCCTCTCCGACACGCTCCATGTCGTGCCGGGAGGAGCCGGGGCCCAGACCGGCCTTAACTGGGCCAACGCCATGAGCAGCATCCAGACAGCCATCGACACCGCCGCCGCTTCCGGCGGCGTCTACCGACAGGTCTGGGTCGCCGAAGGCCAGTACAAGCCCACCACCACGAGCGACCGCACCCGGTCTTTCATCCTCAAGAACAACGTCGCCGTCTACGGCGGCTTCGCCGGCGATGAACTCTCAATCTCTCAGCGTGTCCTCGGCGAGCACCCCTCGGTCCTCTCCGGCGACATCGGCGCACCCCGCGTCGCGACCGACAACAGCTTCCACGTCGTCACCGCGCCGACCACCAACCGCACCGCCGTCCTCGACGGGTTCAGCATTCATAGCGGCAACGCCAACCAGGTCATCACCCACGACGCCGGCGGCGGCATCCTCGGCGTCGTCTGCTCCGCGACCTTCCGCAACCTCACCATCTCGTACAACGACTCGCTCGAGAACGGCGGCGGCGTCGCGATCAACTCCCCCAACGCCGCGGCCGGCGTCGGACCCATCTTCGACCGCTGCACGTTCTATCAGAACGAGTCCGTCGACGGTTCGGGCGGCGGCCTCTTCTACGCGGGTGCCACAGGAGCCCAGAACCCCGAGCTCTACCTCATCAACTGCGAGTTCACCCGCAACGTCTGCCACAACTTCGGCGGCGGCGCGTACATCGGCAACACCTACTCGACCATCCAGGGCTGCGTCTTCAACGGCAACAACGCCGCTGACGGCTCGGGCGGCGGACTCTTCGCCGGCTGGATGAGCCCCAACGAGACCATTGCCAGGATCCGCAACTGCACCTTCGCCCAGAACCAAGCTCTCGGCGTCGGCGGCTTGGACACCAACGGCGTCAAGCCCAACCTCTACAACAGCATCCTCTGGGGCAACACCGGCACCGTCGGTTCCATCCGCCACCAGAACCTCTCCTTCACGGCTTCCGCTTTCGACATCGACTACAACGTCATCCAGGGCTATCAGCCCGCCGAGATGCTCGGCACGGGCAACCGAAGCGACAACCCGCTCTTCGTCGACGCCAACGGCCCCAACAACATCGCCGGCGACTTCGACGATGACCTCCGCCTCGCCGACACCTCGCCCGCGATCGACGCGGCGAACAACAACCTCGTCGGCTTTGACTGGGCGGACCTCGACGCCGACGGCGTCTTCAACGAGCTCACGCCGCTCGACATGGTTCTGCAAACCCGCAACTTCGACGGCGCGGTGACGGACACCGGCGTCGGGCCGGCTCCGATCATCGACATGGGCGCGTTCGAGAACCAGACCCCGCCGGCGCCTCCCTGCCCGGTGGACTTCAACGAAGACGGCTTCCTCGATTTCTTCGACTACGACGCGTACGTGACCTGCTTTGAGGGCAACGGCTGCCCCCCCGGCAAGACGGCGGACTTCAACGGCGACGACTTCACCGACTTCTTCGACTATGACGCTTTCGTTCTCGCGTTCGAGATCGGCTGCTGATCGAACACCCAGACGCATCGCAGAGCCGGGGCCCGTGGTGGCCCCGGCTTTGTCGTTGCCACGGTTGCGATCGCCCCCGCCTGCGGATAGTCTGCCCCGCATATGGCTCCAAACGTGCAGCAGGACGGGACTTTCAGCCGCGGGATGTCGTGGGTGCGCCTCGTCGCGCTCTTCGCCGGCCCCGCCGCCGCCGTCGCGGTCTGGACGCTCGTGCACACGGGCACCGACCCCGGCGACCTCTCCGCCGCAGGCAGGCTCACCCTCGGCTTTGCCGCGTGGATGGCGATCTGGTGGCTTTCCGAAGCCGTCGAGCTCGAAGCGACCGCGCTGCTCCCCCTCGTCGCGTTCCCCGCCGCCGGCCTCATGTCCATGAAAGCCGCGGCGGCCCCCTACGCCGACCCCACCATCTTCTTCTTCATGGGCGGAATGATGCTCGGCGCCGCGATGGAGCGCTGGGGCCTCCCGCGCCGCTTCGCCCTCCACGTCCTCCTCCGCGTCGGCGTCAAGCCGCCCCTCCTCATCCTGGGCGCGATGGTCGCGACCGCCATCATCTCCATGTGGGTCAACAACACTTCGACCTGCGTCATGATGCTCCCCATCGGCATGGGCATCATCCGAATCATCGAGCGCGAGAGCCACGCCGACACCGATCCGGCCATCCGCCGCGGCGTCGACAATTTCGCCACCGCCATGATCCTCGGCATCGCCTACGCCGCGACCATCGGCGGCGTCGGCACCCTCTTCGGCACCGCTCCCAACATCATCCTCCAATCCAACATCCAGAGCCTGTTCGACGCGGACAAACTCACCGAACGCCTCACCTTCCTCGAATACCTCAAGATCGGCGTCCCGATCATGACCCTCTACCTGCCCGCCGCCTGGCTGGTCCTCATCAAGTTCTTCCCGCCCACGATCCCCGCTTCCGCCGGAGCCCGCGAGCCCATCGAACGCGAACTTGCGGAGCTGGGCCCCATGACCGGGCCGCAGAAGGTCCTGCTCGCCGTGCTCGCCCTCGCCGTCACCGCGTGGATCGCGATGGACCCCATCAACGCGGCTCTCAAGCAGGCAACCGACATCGACCGCGTGCTCAGCGAAGCAGGCGTTGCCGTCGCCGCGGCGATCCTGCTCTTCCTCCTGCCCGCACGCACCGCGTCCGGACAGCGCACCCGCATGCTCGACTGGCCCACCGCCAACTCCATCCAGTGGGGCGTCCTCGTCCTCTTCGGCGGCGGCCTCTCCCTCGCCGAAGCCATGACTCAGACCGGAGTCAACACCTACCTCGGCTCCGTCTTCGAAGGCCTCAAGGGTGTCCACCCCTTCGTCATCATCCTCGCCGTCACCGCCGTCGTGACCTTTGCCACCGAGGTCGCGAGCAACACCGCCATCGCGACCACCTTTCTTCCCGTCGCCTACTCCGCCGCCGTCGCCCTCGGCATGCACCCCTACGCCCTCATGCTCCCCGTCACGCTCGCCGCAAGCTACGCCTACATGATGCCGATGGGCACGCCCCCCAACGCCATGGCGATCGCCACCGGCCGCGTCCGTATCGCCCACATGGCCAAAGCCGGCATTATCCTCAACGTCATCGCCATCCTGCTCATCTCGACCGTCGTCTACCTCGTCGTGCCGCGCTAACCCTGGCCGGCGATCGGCTTCGTGTTCTACGCTCACGCGTGCCCAAGCTCCCCGGCATTCCCTTCGACCTCCCACGCGTCTCGCCCGCCAAAAAGAAGCGTGCGGACAAGCTTCTCGCCGCGCTCGACAAGCACTGGTCGCACGCCCGCTGCGAGCTCGACTTCAAGACGCCGCACGAACTCCTCATCGCCACCATCCTCTCCGCACAGTCCACCGACGCCGGCGTCAACCGCGCCACGCCAGGCCTCTTCAAAGCCTTTCCCACGCCCCCCGACTACGCCGCCGCCACACCCGCCGACATCGAGCCCCACATCAAGTCCATCGGCCTCTTCCGAAACAAAGCCAAAGCCATCCACGCCGCCATGTCTGCCATCGTCGAGCGATTCGGCGGCCAGGTCCCGCGCACCATGGATGAGCTTCTCTCCCTCCGCGGCGTCGCCCGAAAGACCGCCAACGTCGTCCTCGGCAACGCTTTCGGCATCCACATGGGCATCCCCGTCGACACCCACGTCGAACGCTTGAGCACACGCTTCGCCCTCGTCCCCGCCGGCACGACCGTCGCGATGATCGAACGCACCCTCATGGCGATCTTCCCACGCGAGCGGTGGGGGGATGTCTCCCACATGCTCATCTGGCACGGCCGCTACCAGTGCAAAGCACGCGGCGCTCGCTGCGAAAGCCACGAAATCTGCCGCGAGTTCGGCACCGCTTGCGAATGCCGAGACTCAAAAGCCCCGTCCGCCGCCGCGTCCAAACCTAAATCGCCCGAAGCTTGAACCCCTCGACCTCAAGCCGGTCGCCAGCGAGAGCAAGCGGCTCGCCGGACACCCGCAGCCCCGCCGCACGCACCAGCGAGTCATCGAGATCAAGCACCTCCGCGCGACGAAGCGACCACGGCGCGTGCTTCACCTCTCCCGCAAGCACGCGCCCGAACCGCTTGGTGAAAAGCCAGTACCGCTCCGTCAGGAAGTGATCCAGCGACCCCGGCACGCTCGCAGGCACCGCTTCGCCCACCCGCCAACGGATCCGCGTCCGACCGCTCGGCCATGGCCCCAGAGCACGCTCAAGGCGATAGTCCGTCACGCCCGCGTCCTGCGTCACCGCGAACCGGCTGTGCACGTAGTTGAGGCTCCAAAGCCAGCGGCCGCCCAGCACCGGAAGCAGCGTCGCCGCATCCAGACTGAAAAACCACACGCCCGACCGACCCCCGCCACGCACATACGTCCGCACGTTGCACTCGTAAAAGTCACGCAGGCCCGGAAGCCGCGGCACACCGCGAAACCTCGACTCCTCCATCCGAAACGGCACCAAGCCCACCCACGCGGAACCGTCGAACTCATCCACTTCCAGTTCCGCGGGGATCAGACGCCGCATCTCCGCCGGCTCAACCCTCCAGTGAAGGAAAAGCAGATGGTTCCACGTCATCCGAACATCAGGCTCAATCGCTCGCGGCATCAGCGCACTGTACGGAACGGGATCAGCGCCCGAAGCCGCGGCTCACGCAGATACAGCCCAAGCCAAAGCACCACGCCCACACCGAACTGGACGAACACCGGTTCCTCAATCCGAAGGTGCGTCGCCATCGCCCCGCCCATGTAACCTGTCAGCAGAATCGCTCCAAGCACCGCCGTCTGCGGCACCAGATACACGATCGTCGCGACAAGCTCGATGATCCCCAGAGTCATCGCGAGACCGATCGGCCAGCCCAGATGCGCGAACCCGTCTTCAAGGTCCTTCCCGCCCGCGAACTTGCCCGCAGCGCTGAAAAGCAGCAACCCGCACGGCAGGATCGAAAGCACCCAACCCGCCCAGAACATCGCTTTGGATTTCGGCGCTGCGTTCGACTCGGCCATCGTGAATCTCCCTGAAAGCATGATTGGAACGCCTGGTCCGGCATCCAACAGCCTTCGAGCGAAACGACAGACGCTCATCACGCCGGAGGCCGCGTGCGACGTCACACATCGCTCGCGGCGTGGTGGATGTCGGGGCCGTCGGTCGCTCAGCTTCTTTCCGCGAGAACGCCTCGATCGCTCCGAACTTCACACCCCCGCCAGCACCTTCCCCGCCATCTTCATCTCATGATCCAAAAGCCACCGCTTCCGCCAGATCCCCCCGCCGTACCCCGTCATGTCCCCGCTCGCGCCGATCACGCGATGGCAGGGGATCACCAGACTCAGAAAGTTCTCCCCGTTCGCCCGGGCCACCGCCCGCACCGCCTCGGGCTTGCCGATCGAAGCCGCTTGCTTGCCGTACGACCGCGTCTCGCCGAGCGGGATCCGCTGAAGCTCCGCCCACACCTCGCGCTGGAACGGCGTGCCTTCGGCCGCAAGCGGCACGCTCAGCGATGAGCCGCGCTGGCCGAGCCACGACTCGCCGGCGAAGTACTTCGCAAGCTCGCGCTCGATCGCGTCAAGATACCGGTGCGCCCCCGGCACGATCACGCACCCAAGCTTCGCCCGCATCCGCTTGATCTGCCGCTCCAAGCCGCGACGGTCGACAAAATCAAGCACGCGGAGCCCCGCATCATCCGCCACCGCCAGCATCGCTCCAAGCGGCGTCTCGATCCACCGCGACATCAGCACCCGGGCATCCACACCCTTCGCCGGCGTCTCGCCGAAAAGCCTCGCGAACGCTTCACGAATCCCAGAATCCGACTCATGTCCCGATGTCATCTTCACCACTCCAAGCGGCTTGCCCGCCCGCACCGCCGCGAGCGCAAGCCCCATCCGCCGCGCCCGCGCATACTGCTGAAACGTGCTGCCGTAGTGCGACTGAAACACCCGCCGCACCGTCGACGGATCCAAGCCCCGCGCCCGCAGATCCGCATCGCGAAGCTTCACGCCAGGGTTGTCGTCCGCTTCCCGCTTGAGCGCAATGGCCCAAGCCGGTGCCGACCGCGCCGCCGCGACGTCCTCCATCGGCCGACACCGCTTGCACGACCGATACCCCGCGAACATCGCCTGGTGAGCCGTAGCGAAAAACTCGACGTTCTCGACCAGCGGCTTGCGAGCCGCGCACGTCGGCCGGCAGAAGATCCCCGTCGACTTCACGCCGAAGAAAAGCTTCCCGTCAAACGCGTCATCCCGCTCGACCAGCGCCCGGTACATCCGAGCCGCCGACCACGGCAGGCCTTCCGTGCCAGTTGTCCGAGCATCGCTCCGCATGCACGCATTGTGACGCCACGCGAGGGCCCGTCCACCGATTTCCGCGCACCGATGTCCGATTCTCACGCGGTCCGAGCACGCCGATCAAGCAACCCGCACACCAGCAGCACCAGCCCCGGCAGCGAGAACAGCACAAAGAACGGCCCGCCCGGCACCGCGCCCCGCTCAGCATACATCACCCCGTAAAACGCCGCCAAGCTCGCCGCCGTCACCAGCCCGCCGGGCACTTCCTTCCACCACGCTAGCACCATCCCCGCCACCACCCCGACCGGAAAGAACGCCAGCGCGACCCACTCCTTCGCCGTCGGCAACCCCGGCTCCCCGCCCCCAAACGCAAACGCCGCGAGCAGCCCGATGCTCACCACACTCGCCGCCCGCGCAACCCACCGCAACCCAACGAGCACCACAGGCGAGTGAGGCTTCACAGTCACCGAATTCATCGGTCGCACTCCTTCACACAACGCCACGCCCTCGGCCTGAGCAGCACGCAGTGTTAGTGAATACTAGCCATGCGCGGCCGCCGGGTCGAATCCGATGAAATCAGGCCAATCCAGCAAGGATCCAGCCGGGTGCCATCAGTTGGGTCGCTTCGACCCTAGTGATGGATGGACGCCCGTAGCACCAGGAGACGCCAGTTAGGCCATTTGCGTCACCCGGGCCGCTCTTTGCGGCGTCCACTGGGGCAACCCAATTCATGCCACCCGCCTGCACGATACCACGCTGAGGGATTCGACGTTTCATGCTGCACCGACGCTCATCCACGATTCGCCGAAGCGGCGGATCGTGGCACCCCCGCCCTCTGTTCCATCACGCCCACGCCAATCAACGGAGTCACGCCGAGGCCCCGGAAGACCGGACGGCGGTCGTGCCACCCGCCGATTCATGTGGCCAAACCTGGCGGAAAGCGGACGAAGCAAAGGCTCGCCTACGCGGCAATCGAGCAGGAAATCAGCCGCCAACTCGCGGTCGGAATATGTGGACAAGACGCTACGACGTCGCAGATCTTTGCCTTATCGATGCCATGGCCGCAATTAAACGCTAGAGCATTTCGGGGAATCACATTACAACGAAGCTATGGGATAGCCACATAGCGAGGCGATGTCAACTGCCTTTGGCCACACAAAGGGTTTCATGACTTGTCGGCACATTTCCGCAGTCAATGGTCGTCGGCTAAATATGTTAAGAACTGTATCGGCAGCATCAGGAATCTCCAACTGCCGACTGACCTTTCGGGCCCATGAAGAGTCGATCTCGGCGTACAATCGGCTTGCTTCCGGAATGGACTTGGCGTGGACTAGTTCCGGATCGTAGCCCGTGAGGTCCCGCCAGTTTCGTGTGGAAGCACACCAGTAGGCTCCAAACGTGACGCCGAGCGACTTTGGATTGCGTTTGCGAACAATGCTATTCAAGGAGGGAGGTAGTTCACGGAGTGCCGCATGCATCGCTTTCTCTGCCTCTACAGACTTGGCACCGTTAAGCTTCCGCTTCACGCCGCCATAAAACAGCACGCCCTCCGACGATTGGTAAACATTCAAGAAGCTGCCGCCAGAGGTGCCTGAGTCGCTCATTCCCCGCCTGCGACCATCGGCGTAAAGCGTGAACTCGTCGAGTGCGCTTGGGCCAATGCTTGACAGCATCAAGTTTATCAGCATAGTGCGGGAAGAAAATCGGTCCACGATCAGGTCACCGGGAGGAAGGTGATCACTTGAGCATGGTTCACGACCGTGCGTTATCGCAATCATGGCAAGCGAATTCCTTTACTTTGATTCCAATATGCTTCAGTGACCTGCGGCGGGTGGCACGACTGTGCCTCTCCTCTCGGATTGGGTGGGTCCCCTTCGGCAGCATTCAACCCAGTATAACCGAAGGCAGGGGTGCCACGACCTGCCGCTTCGGCTGGTCGTGGATGGACTTCGAACCTGATCGACTCGTCGTCCGTCGCCGCGGTATTCTCGAGCGATGGCCCCGCGCCCACCACCCAAACGGCCGTGCAGCGCACCGCAAGCGTGAACCCGAGGCGCGAGGGACGAGACTGCGAAGCAGTTGACCCATCCACGACCAGCCGAAGCGGCAGGTCGTGGCACCGCGCCCAAGCACAAAGAAGTCATCCGAGGCTTCGAGGACCTCGGCGTCCGCACACCACCCCTCAAACGTGCCCGGCAGGAGTCGAACCTGCAACCTCTGCCTTCGGAGGGCAGCGCTCTATCCAATTGAGCTACGGGCACCCGGTTGTTCCAGCCCCCCATGCTACGATCGGCCCGCCCCTATGGCAACTCCTCACCCGATCGCCGCCGCCCTCCCAAGCTCCCTCCCGACGCCGGCGTGGACGGTCCACCTCTTCACCTTCCTCAACTCCGTCGGGACCGCTCTGGTCACCAACGGCATCTTCTACATCACCTCCGGACCCGGGTTCGGCTTTACCCGCACGCAGAACTTCCACCTCGCCCTCTGGATGGGCATCACCTACGTCGCGATGGCGTACATGACCCAGCCGGTCCTGAACTGGCTCCGCCACCGCTGCAAGCTCTCTTCCCGCGGCGTCCTCGCCACCCTCATGTTCCTGCTCGCCGCCCTCTGCATCATCCCCCTTGTCATCTCTCGCCTCCCCATCGAAGCCTCCTCCCGCAAGGGCGTCGAGCTCCTGGGCATCTGGGCCACCGTCCTCACCTACAGCTCCCTCACCGGCCTCCTCTGGCCCGTCGTCGAAAGCTACATCGCCGGCGGCCGCCGCGGCGGCGAACTCCGACGCACCATGGGCTTCTGGAACGTCGCCTGGTCTTCCGCCGCCATTCCCGCCGCGCTCATCTCGGCTCCCATGGTCGGCAAGCACCCGACCGAAGCCATCGCCCTCATGGGCATCATCCATCTCTCCTGCCTCGCCCTCCTCCGCTGGCATACCCGCGAGCCCGTCCCGCATATCGACGACCACGAGCCGCACCCGCCCGTCTACGAACGCCTCCTCATCGCTTTCCGCTTGCTCATGCCGATGGTCTACACCGTCCTCACCAGCCTCACGCCGATGCTCGCGACGATGTTCCGCTCGCAGGGCATCGAGCCCGAGATGCAGCCGATCTACGGCCTCGCCTGGGTCCTCCCGCGCGTCCTGGCTTTCGGCATCCTTGGCTACTGGGCCGGCTGGCACGGCAAGTGGTCCGCGATCGTGGTGGGGGGCCTCATGGTCGTCGCCGGCTTCGGCATCGCCGTGACAAGCCCGCTCTGGGGCGCCTCCGCCCCCGTCCTCCCCATCATGATCCTCGGCCTGGCCATCTTCGGCATCGGCGCTGCCACCATCTATTCCGGCGCGATCTACTACGCGATGGAAGTCCACAAGAGCGATGTCGACGCCGGCGGGACCCACGAGACCCTCGTCGGCATCGGCTACACCATCGGCCCCGGTTGCGGCATGCTCGCCACGCTGTTCACCCCCGCCCTCGCCGCCGGTGCCCCAGCGACCGAAGAGCCCCAGATCGGCCCCATCCTCTTCGGCATGGTCGGTGCCCTCGCCCTCATCTGGACCCTGTTCGTCATCCAGAAGGTCCGCCACCTCGCCAAGCAGCCGTAAAGCCGCCCGCCGCCGAACCACAGCCCCCGGTTCGGGCTTCCACCCAGGCCGCGAACCCGTCGGGGCGATTCTCGGTACAACTGTTCGGACGTGCGTCGATCGGGCGGGCCCGATAGCATGCGTTCGCGCGGAAATTGCCGGAAGCGGCTGGTCCGCGCCGCACGCGGGACCGATCGATCTCGCGGCGTCCGGAGTTGTGGTGCGCGGAGCGGCCCTGGATCGTGCCGTTCCGCGATGCGGAGTTTCCGCGGACTTCTGTCGGAACTTTCGGAGGATCTCGGCGTGCGTTCATCCAAATCTTCGTTCTGGGTCGGATCTCTTCTCGCTCTCGCTTCGTCCGTCCTGGTTTCCCCTGCCGCGCTCGCCCAAGCCGCCGGACAGCCCGCGTCTCAGGTCGCCGTCGCCGCACCCACCAAGTCGATGAACGACTGGGCCGCGAGTCTCTGGGCCGCCGCCAAAGCCGGCGACAAGCTCGCCTTCGAGAAGCTCCTCGCTTCCCTCCCCGCCGATGTCGCCACCGCCAACGCCCCCCTCGCCGACTCCGTCGCTCGCCTTCGCGAGCACTACGCCTGGCGCGAATCCGAACGCGCCCGCCGCGCCGACGAAGTCCGTCAGGAGATGACCAAAGCACTCGCCGAGGACAAGGGCGTCGCTTCCCTCTCCAAAGCCCTCATCTCCGCGATGGAGCTCACCGACCTCGTCTCCGACAAAGCCGCCGTCCTCAAAGAGCCCCTCGTCGCCGACCTCATCACCAAAGCCGACGCCGCCGCTCAGGACGCCGAACGCGAAGGCAAGTGGCTGACCGCCAGCGAGCTCATGCTCCGCTTGCACCTCATGCTCGAGGAAACCCCCAAGGGCCAGTTCTACAAGGACGCCGCCGAACGCGTCGGCCACCGCCTCAACATGCTCCGCATGTACTCCCCCAAGCGCCTCTGGGAGCTTCAGAACGAGCGCCGTCTGGCGTCCGACGGCAAGCCGCTCCCGCCCTACAACGCCCTCGGCGATGACTTCAAGGAGAAGCTCGTCGGTGTGACCGAGGAAGTCGTCCGCGCCGCGCTCACACGCTCGGCCGAAGCCCACGTCGACCTCGCCGACTGGAAGCGCGTCATTCTCGGAGGCATCGACGGCGTCCGCACGCTCCTCACCACCAGCGACCTTCGCGAGATCTTCCCCGGCCTTGGCGCCGAGATCGACCGCCAAGCCATGCTCACCGTGCTTGACGAAGAACAAGCCAAGATCGAAGCCGACAAGGATGTCGGCGCCGCCGACCTCGACCGTGTCATCCGCCGTCTCGGCAACGCCAACCAGTCCAGCGTCAAGATCCCGACCGCCGCGATGCTCTACGAGTTCGGCAACGGCGGCATGGGCTCCCTCGACGAGTTCAGCGCCATCGTCTGGCCCCACGAAGTCTCCCGCTTCAACAAGATGATCGCCGGCAGCTTCGCCGGCGTCGGCGTCCACATCGAGTTCGACGAAGCCTCCAACGTCCGCGTCGTAAGCCCCCTCGAAGGCACCCCCGCCCACAAAGCCGGCATCAAAGCCGACGACGTCATCAGCAAGGTCGACGGCAAGTCCGTCTACGGCCTCCCCATCGACGGCGTCGTCGATCTCATCACCGGCAAAGCCGGCACCCCCGTCAACGTGACCGTCGAGCGCAAGATCGCCCCCGAGGGCGGCGGCGATCCCCTCAAGGTCGAGAAAGAATTCGCCCTCAAGCGTGCCCGCATCGAAGTCCCCTCCGTCAAGGGCTGGAAGCGGACCGGCGAGAAGGAAACCGACTGGGACTTCTTCGTCGATTCCGCCGCCAAAATCGCCTACATCCGCGTCTCCGGCTTCACCGACTTCACCGGCAAGGAAGTCGCGCAAGCCGCGACCGAAGCCAAGAAGCAGGGCGCCAAGGGCCTCGTCCTCGACCTCCGCTTCAACCCCGGCGGCCTCCTCGACCAGGGCATCCGCGTCGCCCAAGCCTGGGTCAATAGCGGACAGATCGTCCTGACCCAGGGCCCCGGCGAACCCGCCGAGATCGCCGGCAAGGGCGCCAACATCGCCGTCCTCGACGACATGCCCACCGTCGTCCTCGTCAACCGAGGCTCCGCTTCCGCGAGCGAGATCGTCGCCGGCGCCCTCCAGTTCTACGGCAACAAGGGCGATGTCCCCGTCGTCGTCCTCGGACAGCGAAGCTACGGCAAGGGAAGCGTCCAGCAGGTCTACGACCTCCCCGGCCGAAAGTCCCGCCTCAAGCTCACCTCCCAGTACTACCTCCTCCCCGACATGCGCATCATCCACCGCCGCCCCGGCGCGGACATCTGGGGTGTTGATCCCAACCTCGAGGTCGAGATGCTCCCCAAGCAGATCGGCGACTCCATCACCCTCCGCAAGAACGCCGACGTCCTCCCCGAGCCCGGCTCCAAGCCCGTCGACCCCAACGACCTGCTCGCCAAGAACCTCGACCTCCAGCTCGAAGCCGCCCTCGTCCTCCTCGAAGCCCAGAGCTACGGCGGCGGCGTCCGACAGGCCAACGCGTCGAAGTAAACAGCCCTCCCTCTCCCCGTTCTGCTCTGAGAACGGGGAGAGGTGCCCGAAGGCTTTGCGGAGGGCCGTGAGGGGTCTTCGATCGTCGTTCACGACGGCATGAGCGCAGCATGTCCCGCTGCATTCTCGCCCCAAAGGGGCGTCAGAAGAAAGCCCAGGCCGTCAGGCCTGGGTCGCTGCCGTCACGTTTCACCAAGCCCCAACGGGGCGACACATCTCAAGTCACCGACAACCAACCCTTCAAACCACCCCCGCATTCCCTACATTTCGCCCATGCCCCGCTACGACCTCCTCGCGATCGACCTCGACGGCACCCTGCTGGGTCATGGCGGCGGTGTCGGCGGCGTCTCCGAGCGGAACAGGGACGCTCTCCGCCGCGCCCGCGCCGCGGGGATGCGCACCGTCATCTGCACCGGCCGCGGCCTCGCCGAATGCAAGCACGTCACCGCGATGGTCGACCAGAAGGACCCCGTCGTCGTCGCCGGCGGCGCGATTATCGCCTGCCCTGAGACCTCCGCGACGCTCCACCGCTTCTCCATGTCGCGCGACATCGTCCACCACGCCGTCGCGATCATGCTCGAGATGGACCACGCCGCGCTCGTCCTCAAGGACCCCGTCGCCGCCGGCTACGACTACCTCGTCGTCCGCGGTCCGCGCAACGTCCCGCTTGACCCCGTCACCCAGTGGTGGTTCACCTCCATGTCCGTCCGCGTCCGCGAGGTCGCTTCCCTCGATGAAGATGAACACCCCGAGCACACCGTTCGCGTCGGCGCCTGCGGCATCTCCTCACGCATGGCCGCCGCCGAAACGATGATGCGTGCCCGCTTCCTCGACACCGTCGTCGTCCACCAGTTCGGAGCCGTCGTCGCTCCCCACCACGTCAAAACCAGCCGCGACGGCGAAACCCTCCACATCCTCGAAGCTTTCGACAAGGGCGCTACCAAATGGTCCGCCATCTCCCACCTCTCCAAGCAGTGGGGGATCCCAGCCCACCGCATCGCCGCCATCGGCGATGAGATCAACGACATCACCATGATCGAAGGCGCCGGCCTCGGCATCGCCATGGGCAACGCCATCCCCAAAGTGAAAGCCGCCGCCAAACACCACACCGCTGCGAACCACGAAGACGGCGTCGCGATGGCGATCGATCGGATCCTGACCGGAGAATGGTGAACGCCGCCTTTGCTCTTGTCTTCGCCTTCGCCTTTGAAATCTAAAATTTCAGATCTCAAATTTCCCCCTCCCCCTCCCCATGCCCACCCGCTTTTGCCCCCAATGCGCCTACGACCTGACGTCGCTCCCCCTCGACGGCAACGGCGATGTCGCCTGCCCCGAATGCGGCCTCAAGGTCACCACGGCGGGCCCAAAGCGCCAACACGTCGGCATCGCCCCTTGGCTCCTCATCGCGTCCGCACAAGTTCCACCCCTCGTCGGCCTCGCGCAGCTCCTCCAAGCCTCCGGTTCGAGCGAGATCTACCACCTGACCGTCGAGCTTCCGATCCTGCTCATTGTCTCCCTCGTCATCTCGATCTCGGGCGGAGAAGTTCTTCTCCTCGCCGATCGCTCGACCAAAAGCACCTACTTCGCCGCGACAATGACCTCAATCGCGTTCAACATCCTTCTCGCGATCGTCGCCGTCGTGATCGTCGTGGCGTGACCGACCCGCTCCATCCATGCCGCACTCCGGACACTCCGTCCCGACGGGCAACCCCCGCAAGCTATAGCCGCACGCCGTGCAACCGTGGCTCCTAGAACGCACGCCAACCCGACGCCCCGACCAGAAGAGAAACCCACCCAGGAGTAACGCAGGAACCGGGACAAGCCAACTGGCCACCGCAACCCGGTACACCTTGATCTGATGCGCGCGAGTCGCCATCGAGTTCAATCCGGGGTCATTGAAGCGAAGGCCGCAACTCGTTTCGATGAAATCGAGGTAGGTCTCGACCGCAAGGATCGGCGTCGCAAATCCAAGGTAGCCAATGTCGCTGCTGGCAGAACTCCGTCTGGTGTACTCATCCCTCCAAACCATCCACTCGCGGCTTGACGCCTTGAAGGTGTCGCGGCGAAAGCTCAGTTTGGAGTTGCGGGCGTCCTTAAGGCGGCCAGGATCAGAGAAGAGCGCCACCGACACTTCCCCCGGGCACACCCCGATGTTGAGGCCGTGCAATCCGCGCTCGAGAGAACAATGCGTGTGGTAGCCTGAATGCACCACGGCACCCGCCGACAACGCAACGCCCATCGCAAGCAGCGCGATCCCGACTCTGCGACGTGTGCGGTCGGCAGCCATGCACAATCCTACTCGGTGGCCTCGGCGGTTGTTCGTCCACTCGCCGAAGGAGCGTGGTAAGGGAATCCTCCTCTTCAGATTTGAGATTCCAAACTTGAAATTTCAGTTCCTCGCCCGCCCTACAACTCCCCATGCAGACCCTCGCCGAGATCAGGGAGCTCCTCCTCGCCCGCGGCCTCTCGCCCAAGAAAGCCCTCGGCCAGAACTTCCTCATCGACCAGAACCTCGTCAAAAAACTCGTCGACGACGCCAAGGTCGCTCCGGGCGACCTCGTCCTCGAGGTCGGCCCCGGCACCGGCACGCTCACCGAGGAACTCCTCGCCCGCGGCTGTCGTGTCATCGCCGCCGAACTCGACGACCAACTCGCCGAGCTTCTCCGCGAACGCCACGCGGACAAGCCCGCTTTCGCCCTCGTTCACGGTGACTGCCTCGCGGACAAACGCCACCTCGCCCCCGCCCTCGTCGCCGCTCTCGGCGGTGAACCCTTCAAGCTCGTCGCCAATCTCCCCTACGCCGCCGCGACGCCCGTCATGCTCACACTCATGACCGCGCACCCCGAGTGCCTGGGCATGTGGGTCACGATCCAGCGCGAGGTCGCCGATCGTCTGCTCGCCACCCCTGGCACCGACCCCTACGGCACCGTCTCCGTCGTCGCCGACGCCGCGTGCATCCGCCACCGCATCGCCAAGCTCCCGCCCGAGTGCTTCTGGCCCCGCCCCGACGTCGACAGCGCCATGATCGCGCTCGTCCGCCGCGACACCCCGCCCCCGTGCGACCTGCGTTCGCTCGCCGACTTCGCGCAGTTCCTCCTTTCCAAAAGACGCAAGCAGATCGGCTCGGTTCTGGGTCGTGCGGTCTCCGAGAAAATCACTTGGCCCGACGGCATCACGCCCACCGACCGGGCCGAGAACCTCACCACCGCGCAGTTCATCGCCATGATGAACGCCGCTTCGCCCCATTTGGACTTGCACGACCTCGGTCCCGCGCGGTAAGATCCATCAACGGAGCCCTCCCGATCGTGACGCAGCCCGTCGGATCCTCCTTCGATGCTTCACCGAGCACGCTCGGAGGGTCGCACGCCCTCCAAGCCGCTCGCGATTCCCACACACCCGTCAAGCCCTACGGCCAGACGCTTCCCGCGTCTCCCGGCGACTCCCACTCTCTCGCGATCCACCTCGAGCCCGTCCTCCGGGAAGCCTGCGACGGCAAGCTCGGACCCGTCGAGTGGTTCAACGCCGCGTGGCAGCACGGCGGAGCCGCAACCGGCTTTGCTCCATGGAACGATCCCGCCGGGCCCAGAGGCGTCCTCGTCAAGCTCCCCGTGGGGCCAAACGAACTCCGCTGGTCCTGCGAGCTCTGCAACGCCCACAATCACGCCCCACGCAAACACCCCCTCGGCCCCGTCGTCCCCCGCGTCCTCGCAAGCGGCATGTCCCTCGGCGGGCTCGACCTCGGATGGCTCGTGTGCGAGCGCCTCGAAGGCGCCCCGCTCGCCAAAGCCTTCGACCAACCCGCCATCCACGAGCTCCTCCACGCCGCCGTCGAGTTCCAGCAAGCCGCGAGCGCCGTCCGACCGCCCGCTCCCGAGGAAGCCAAAGCCCTCAACTGGCATGAGAACATCGCGCGAGCCAAGGAAGCTGTCCGCCAAAGCCACATCGCCGACCACCTCCGCTGGATCGACGCCATCAAGCACGTTCAGAAAGCCCTCCCCCTCATCCTCGCCCGCTGGAACAACCGGCCCGTCAACGCCTGGTGCCACGGCGACCTCCACCCCGGCAACGCCCTCCGACGTATCTGCCCCGGCGATGCCTCGCGCTGCGTCCTCATCGACCTCGCCCTCGTTCACGCCGGTCACTGGGCCGAAGACGCCGTCTACCTCGAGCGTCAGTACTGGGGACACGCCGAACTCCTTCACGGCATCAAGCCCCTCGCCGAATTCTCCCGCCTCCGCCGCGAAGCCGGACTCCCCGTCGACACCCACGCCACCGACGTCGCCATCGCCCGCCGACTCCTCATGGCGTCCGTCGTCCCCCTCTTCCTCGGCCGCGAGCACAACGTCAGGTACGTCAAGGGTGCCCTCGAAGTCATCGAGAAGTACCTCCCCCAGCTTCATTAGCACCGAATAAAGTACGAAAATCGTCCTTGCCGCCCCGCACCCCTTGTCTCCGGGTTCCGACCGGCTGAATATTGGAAGCAGGCCCGTCCGCAGTCACTTGGTTCTTGTTCGGGCCCCGGAAAGGACACATGATGGAAGCTTTCGAAACGCTCAAGCGGTTGATCTCCGAGGCCGAGGGCGACATTCTCAAGTGGAAGGGTGGCAACAAAGCCGCCGGCGTCCGCGTCCGCAAAGCCATGCAGGACATCAAGGAAGCCGCCCAGGCCGTCCGCATCGCCGTGCTCGACACGCGCGAAGCCGATCAGCCGGCTCAGAAGCCCTGACCGGAAGCAGGCCATGGACACCCCACAGCCGCCCGCCGCGCCCGCCGCCGAGTCCAAGTTCCTCTTCGATATTCCGGAGCTCGATGCTTCTCGCCCCATCCACGGGCGCGAGGACATCGGCAAGGTCATCCCGCACCGCGGGAACATGATGCTCATCGACGGCATCCTCTGGCACTCTCCGGATTTCGTCCGCGGCATCGGCGTCAAAAACATCCGCGACAATGAGTTCTGGTGCGCCGGGCACTTCCCCGACAAAGCCCTCTACCCCGGCGTGCTCCAGATCGAGTCCGCCGCGCAGCTCGCCGCCTACCTCTACTACCGCCGCTTCCCCGATGTCGGCCTCTCTGTCTTCTGCAAGATCGAGGAAGCCACGTTCCGCGCGATGGTCGCTCCCGGCGACGACCTCCTTCTCCTCTGCCGCGACATCCGCGTCAGCCGCAAACGCTTCCTCTGCGATGTCATGGGCGTCGTCCGCGACAAGGTGACGTTCCAAGCCAAGATCCTCGGCATGTCGCTGTCCTAATCCACCCCCATGACGGCCCCGTACCCCCTCATCTTCGCTCCCATCCTCAAGGACAAGGTCTGGGGCGGACGCCGACTCGAAGCCTTCGGCAAGCCACTGCCCACCGGCATGCTCATCGGCGAAAGCTGGGAGCTCGCCGACCTCGCTTCGACCTCCGCGTCCGGCGGCGGCGGCGGTTCGGCCCACTCCGTCATCGTCAACGGCCCGCTCGCCGGCAAGACCATCCGCGACGCACTCAACCAGTGGGGCGCGGCGCTCCTGGGCCCCACCAAGCCCACCGTCGACGGCGGCTTCCCGCTGCTGGTCAAGTTCCTCGACGCCCGCGAGAACCTCTCCGTTCAGGTGCACCCCAGCCCCTCCTACGCCGCGCTCAACTTCGGCTGCAACCTCAAGACCGAATGCTGGATGATCCTCGCCGCCGAGCCCGGTGCCGTCATCTACAAAGGCATCAAGCCCGGCGTCACCCGCGAGATGTTCGCCCGACACATCGAGTCCAACGAAGTCGCAAACGACATGATCGCCGTCCCCGCGGTCGTCGGAGAATGCCACAACCTTCCCAGCGGCACCTGCCACGCACTCGGCGGAGGCGTCCTCGCCGCCGAGATCCAGACGCCAAGCGACACCACCTACCGCGTCTACGACTGGGGCCGCACCGGCCGTGAACTTCACATCGAACAAGCGATGGCCTGCATCGACTTCGGCCCGCCCCCGCCCGCCGCTCGCGTCCCCTCCGGAATGGCCCGCGGCCGCCTCGTTACCACCGAGTTCTTCGAGGTCGACTCGCTCACGATCACCAAGCTGGGCTGCGCCCCGCTCGCGATGGGCTCGCGAGCCACGGTCGTCATGATGCTCGAGGGCCACGCCGACCTCCGCGCCGGCGGCGGCTCAAGCCTCATCTGCGCCGGCCAGACGGCTCTTGTCCCCGCCGCTCTCGCCGACTCCGCGACCCTCTGCGCCTCCTCGCACGCCCACGCTCTTCTCGCCTGCGTCTGACGCGAACGGCGTCCGGTTTCTACGCTCCGGCCATGAACCCGCGACCCGCCATCGATCCCGAACACCTCTGGGCCGCTCCCGAGAAGATCGTCCTCGTCGACCACGATCCGCGCTGGCTTTCCGCCGCCGCCGAAGAGTGCGCCCGCATCGCGTCCGCGTGCGGCCCGACCCTCCTCCGCGTCGAACACATCGGAAGCACCTCCGTCCCCGGCCTGATCGCCAAGCCCATCCTCGACCTCATGCCCGTGCTCCGCGCTTACGAGGACGGCTTCGCCTGCGTCGCGCCCATGCGGGCACTCGGCTACTGGTACGCCGGTGACTACGGCATCCCCGGCCGCCACCTCTTCGTCAAAGGCTCGCCGCGCACGCACCACGCGCACATGCTCGTCGAAGGTTCGAAGGAAGCCATCCGCCACGCCGCCGTCCGCGACACCTTGCGTGCCCATCCCGATCTCGCCGCCCGCTACGCCGCGCTCAAGTCCGACCTCGCCGCCCGGTTCGGCGACAACCGCACCGCCTACGCGGACGCCAAAAGCACGCTCATGCGCGAGATCTTCGACCGCGCCGGCATCCCGTGATTCGCTCCCTTCCCGCTACCCTCTCCGCATGACACCCGCGGGATCCAGCCCGAGACATCCTTTCGCCGTCCACCGTCTCGTGACCTTTGCCCACGTCGCGAGTGTCGACGCTTCCGTCGCGTTCTACGCCCTCCTCGGCTTTGAAGTCCAAAGCATGCTCCGCGATGCGCACGGCCAGCCGTTCTGGGCTCTCCTCCAAAGCGACCACGCCGAGATCATGTTCGCCCGCGCCAGCGGACCGATCATCCCCGACCAGCAAGCCGTCCTCTTCTACATGTACAGCCCGGATGTCTCCAACTTGCGAGCCCACCTTCTCGCCAGCGGCCTCCACGACGGCCACGTCTTCTGCGGCCAGCCCGGGCCCGAAGGCGGCCGCCGCGTCGCTTTCGCCGTCACCCGCCCCGACTACATGCCTGAAGGCGAGTTCCGCATCTCCGATCCCGACGGATACGTCATTCTCATCGGCCAACTCGGCGATCCGTGATTCACGCTCCGCCACCAGAAGCGACCCCCGCCCGCCGGATCGCTTCCACGATCTCCCGCGGTGAGAGGTTCTTGCTGACCAGGTCGTGCGCCCCCGCGGCAAAAGCTTGCCCGCGCGTCTCCGCGTCGTCATACCCGCTGAACACGAGCACGCGGCACCCCGGAGCCCTCGCGAGTATCCCCCGAATCGCTTCCAGCGGCGGCGGCCCCGGCATCACCAGATCCAGCATCACGACTTCGGCTTCCCGGGAGACCACTTCCGCCGCCAGCCCCGCCGCACTCCCCAGAACCCCGACCACCTCAAGCCCCGGCTGCGATCGCATCCACCGCGCGAGCATGTTCGCCAGATCCGCCGAGTCATCCACCAGCAGCACCCTGAGCGGCGCCGTGCGTTCGTCAGCAGGCGTGGTGGGCAACTCGGTCATGCTTCAGGTATCCTACACGCACCAGCCTTTCCCGCCGAATCTCGGAAAACTCACCCGATCCAGGTGTCCCGCTCCGAATCGGCACCGCTCCGCCCCACAAACCGAAAAATCTTTGGGTCCCGTGTCGATCTTCGGCCCCGCCGTTCGACAATCGTGCAGAGCCGGCTCATCGAGAACCGGTCCAGCCCCCGCAAGGAGTTCCAGCATGCGCGTCATGGTCATCATCAAAGCCACCAAAGACAGTGAAGCCGGCGTCATGCCCGGCCCCGAACTTCTCGCCGAAATGGGCAAGTTCAACGAGGAACTCGTCAAAGCCGGCGTCATGCTCGACGGAGCCGGGCTCAAAGCCTCCTCCCACGGCGCCCGCGTCCGCTTCGCCCAAAACAAGCGCACCGTCATCGACGGACCCTTCACCGAGTCCAAGGAACTCATCGCCGGATACTGGCTGTGGCAGGTGCGATCCCTCGAGGAAGCCACCGAGTGGCTAAAACGCTGCCCCAACCCGCACCCGGGCCACGAGTGCGAGGTCGAGATCCGCCCGCTCTTCGAAGAAGCGGACTTCACCACCTGAAGCGACCCGCCGCGACGCCCGACCGATGAACAACCCACAACCGATATCGAAAGCGATCGAAGCGATCTGGAAGATCGAAGCGCCCCGGCTCATCGCCGCCCTCGCCCGATCGACCCAAGACCTCGGAGCCGCCGAGGAACTCGCTCAGGAAGCCTTTCTCGCCGCTCTCGAACAATGGCCCCGAGACGGCTCCCCCCAAAGCCCCGCAGCTTGGCTCATGGCGACCGCCAAGCACAAAGCCATCGACCGCGCCCGACGCGAACGCCGCCTGAGCTCCATCCGCGCCGAACTCGCGAACGCTCCGCCCGCCGAAACAGGACCCGCGACACCCCATCCCACGCTCGACGACCCCGTGCCAGACGACCTCCTCAGGCTCATCTTCGCCACCTGCCATCCCGCGCTCGCGACCGAAGCCCGCGCCGCGCTCACGCTCAAGCTCCTCTGTAGCCTCAGCACCCGCGAGATCGCCCGCGCCTTCCTCGCTCCCGAACCCACGATCGCCCAGCGCATCGTCCGAGCCAAGCACACCCTCGCCGAGCTCAAGGACTCCTTCGAGATGCCCGCCGCGGAAGACCTCCCGGAACGCGTGCAGTCCGTTCTCGAGGTCGTCTACCTCCTCTTCAGCGAGGGCTACGCCGCGACGGTGGGGGACGACTGGATGCGCCCCGCGCTCTGCGAAGAAGCTCTTCGACTCGGGCGCATCCTCGCCGAACTCATGCCCAGAGAGCCCGAAGCACATGGCCTCGTCGCCCTCATGGAGATCCAAGCTTCGCGGCAAGCCGCTCGCGTCGATGCGTCCGGCAAGCCGATCCTTCTCATGGACCAGGACCGCTCACGCTGGGACCGCGTCCACATCCGCCGTGGCCTCGCCGCCATCGAACGCGCTGACCGCCTCGGCCAGCCGCCCGGCTTCTACACGCTTCAAGCCAGGATCGCCGCCCGCCACGCGACCGCCCTCACGCCCGCAAGCACCGACTGGCCCTCGATCGTCGCGCTCTACGACGATCTCGCCGAGCTCACCGGCTCGCCCATCGTCGAACTCAACCGTGCCGTCGCGGTCTCGATGCTCCGCGGTCCCCAAGCCGGCCTCGACCTGCTGGAACCCATCGCCAACGAACCCGCTCTCGCACGCTACCACCCGTACTTCGGCGTCCGCGGCGACCTGCTTCTCAAGCTCGGCCGCCACGCCCACGCCCTCGCAGCGTTCGAGCGTGCCGCCGACCTCTGCTCCAACGCTCGCGAACGAGCGATGTTCGAGGAACGCATCCAGACCTGCCGCTCCGCGATGCGCCCATCCTGATCCCTCAGGACTCCAATAGCCCTCAGGCCGGATCGGCCGCATCTTTCTCGGCTTTGATCAGGTCCAGAGCTTTCTCCGTGAACCCCGCAAGCGTGTTCAGATGCCCCGCGACCGGGTTCTTCACCTTGATCGACCGCGTCACTTCGGACAGTTCCGCGACCAGTCCTGTCAGAAGCGACGTCCGCCCCTCGAACTCGTTGATGCTCGTGCGGCCGATCAGGCGAAGCACATCGCGGTACGCTTCGAACGCCGCTTTCTTGTCCTTTTTGTCCGCGGCTTTCATCATCACGCTCAGCTCGGCGGCAGCCTGCGTCGCAAGCTCGGTGATCTGCGTGGAACGGTCGGTGATATCGGGCATGGTCGTTTCTCCCTGTGGCTCTTGCTTTGAAACTCTTGTCCTTGGATTCACGTGTGCGGACGCTCGGCCCGCCGCTCAATCGCGCCCTTCGCGCTTCGCGTTCTCGTACGCTTGCCAGTGCCGCTTGGCCCGCAGCGCCAGATCAAGCAGCCTGTCCGTCTGTGCGACCAGATCCACCGGCTTCTCCACCGCGACGCGAAGCTCTTCGAGCGCCCGATCCGTCTGCATCAGAAGCTGCCGGTACGCCACGATGGAAGCCGCGAGCGACTTGGTCTCATCCACGATCCGCGTCTGGCGAAGCCGCTTCTCCTCATCATCGATCCCGTCCGCGACTTCCAGCGCCCCGTGATCCTCGCTCGCCAGCGCCGCCCGAAGCGTGTAATGACTGTTCGCATCCGGGATGAAAACCTCGCGGATCATCCGCTGGATGATCGGAGCTCCCTTTTGCACGCCCTTCTTGAATTCCGCCGCCAGCCGGGCCCGCTCAAGCTCCGCCACGACATCCTGAAGCAGCGAGCCAAGCTCCGAAATTCCCGGCACCGCGCTCCCCGCGATCCGCGTCGCGATCGTGACCAACCGGCCCGTCACTTTCCGCACATCCTCCACGCTCTCCCCCGCGTTCAGCCGGGCGAGCGTCTCGGTGTACAGCGCGATCGCCTCCCACGCGTACTCGCGAGCATCCTCCGCCGAAAGTGCCCCGTCCGCAGGCGGAGGCAGCTCCAAAGCGATCGGCGCCTTGGGCTCCTCCGACGGCTTGGCTTCCCGCCGCTCGAACTCAGCCCGCGCCGAGCGCCAATCCGCGAGCATCGTCTGCCCCGTCTTCTTGGCTTCGCCCACGCTCGCGACGTACGCGTTCAGCTCCTGCTGCGGGATCCCCGCGCAGCCACCCATGACCATGAGCACGCTCGCCGCCGCAGCGACAAGCAAACCCGCCCGCTTCCGCCACCCGCCCACACCCTGCCCGACCGTGATCGTTCTCATTCGTCTCCCCTGATCGATGTTCCGCCGTCCAAGCAACACGCGAGGAGAGAAGCGTCGCCACCGTAAATGCGCGCCTCCGCCCCTCATTCCTCCACGATTCTCCCAGATTTGCATCACCTTCGCTCGCGCGACCGCCGCCCGGGTGCTGCGACTTCCGTCGCCGCGCAAGTTCGGCCGAACGCCGGGCCAAGCTCAGGGTTCCATTCCGCGAGCGCATCGGGTACGCTCACACAACGTGGAAGTCTCGACGATCTTCGCCAACCTCCTGATTTCCCTCGGTCTGGGCCTCCTGGTCGGGCTTCAGCGTGAGCGCACGCAGCGCAAACTCGGCGGCATCCGCACCTTCGGTCTGGTGACCCTCTCGGGCTCGCTCTGCGCCCTCCTGACGCTCCCGCCACTGGGCATCGGCGGCTGGGCCGTCGCCGCCGGCTTCCTCGCCCTCGCCGCCATCATCGCCGCCGCTTCCCGAAACGCCGCTCCCGACGAAGAGCCAAGCCACGGCGTCACCACCGAAGTCGCGATGCTCGCCATGTTCGCCGTCGGGGCCTACGTCATCCTCGGACCCCGCGAAGCCGCCGTTGCCGTCGGCGCCGCCATCGCGATACTCCTCCACGCCAAGCCCATCCTGCACGGATTCGTGGCACGCCTCGGCGACACCGACGTCCGCGCGATCATGCAGTTCGCGCTCATCAGCCTCATCATCCTGCCCGTCGTCCCCGATCGCACCTTCGGCCCCTACGACGTCCTCAACCCCGCCCACATCTGGCTCATGGTCGTGCTCGTCGTCGGCATCAGCCTCGGCGGCTACATCGTCTACAAGTTCGTCGGCGGCGGCGCCGGTATTCTGCTCGGCGGTCTCCTCGGCGGTCTGGTCTCAAGCACCGCGACAAGCGTCTCCTACGCCCGCCGCGCCGCAAACTCCCCCGAGTACGTCGGCGCCTCCACCGCCGTCATCCTCATCGCGTCAACCGTCGTGTACGGCCGCGTCCTGGTCGAGATCGGCCTGGTCGCGCCCCGCTTCCTGCCCGTCGCCGCCGGCCCCATCGGCGTTCTCGGCACCGTCTCCGCGATCCTCGCGTTCTTCTGCTGGCGCAACGCACAGAAAAGCGGCGATGACCTCCCCAAACTCACCAACCCCACCGAACTGGGTTCCGCCCTCTTCTTCGCCGGCCTCTACGCCCTCGTCCTCGTCGCTGTCGCCGCCGCCAAGGACAGGTTCGGCCAAAGCGGGCTCTACGCCGTCGCCGCCATCTCCGGCCTCACCGACATGGACGCCATCACCCTCTCCGTGTCCCGCATGGTGAACCCACCTGATTCCTCCACCGCCCCCGCCGCCGAGATGTCCACCGCGTGGCGCGCGATCGTGGTCGCTTCCATGTCCAACGCCGTCTTCAAGGGCATCATCATCGCCACCCTCGGCTCCGCCGCCCTCGGCAAACGCGTCGCTTTCTTCTTCGGCGTCAAACTCGCCGTCGCCGTCGCCGTTCTCGCGCTTTGGCCGCGCTAAGCCGCTCCAAACCCGCTCCTCGCGCCCCTCGCACGCGGTATGCTGCGCCTCCACACGTCCGAGGATTACGCCCATGCCCATCCCTCGCCGCGAGTTCATGAAGTACGCCGCCCTGCTCTCCGGAGCCGGAGTCATGGGAGCTTTCCCGGATTCCGTCAAACGCGCCATGGCGATCGAACCCGAGCCCGGCTCGAGTTTCCTCGACGCCGAGCACGTCGTGATCCTCATGCAGGAGAACCGCTCGTTCGACCACACCTTCGGAACCCTCCGCGGAGTCCGCGGTTTCGGAGATCCGCGAGCCATCCCGCTTCCCGACGGCTGCCCCGTCTGGGCGCAGCAGGACCGCGCCGGCAAACGATTTCTGCCCTTCCGCCTCAACATCAAGGACACGCGTTCGACGTGGATGGGCTGCCTTCCGCACTCATGGGGCGACCAGGTCGACGCCCGGAACAACGGCCGCTATGACCGCTGGCTTCACGTGAAGGGTTCCGGCGAGAAAGCCTTCGCGGGCATGCCCCTCACCCTCGGCTACTACACGCGCGAGGACATCCCGTTCTACTACGCCCTCGCCGACGCGTTCACCGTCTGCGACCAGAACTTCTGCTCCTGCCTGACCGGCACGACGCCCAACCGCCTCCACCTCTGGTCCGGCACCATCCGCGCCACGCCCTCGGCGGACGCTTTCCCCTGCTTGCTGAATCAGGACGCCGACTACGGCAACTGGGTGAACTGGACGACCTTCCCCGAACGCCTCGAAGATCTCGGCGTCCCCTGGCGCATCTACCAGAACGAACTCACCATCGAATCCGGCCTCGAACCCGATCACGAATCGTGGCTCGCCAACTTCGGCGACAACCCCATCGAGTACTTCGCCCAGTTCGGCGTCCGCTTCGCCCCCGCGCACCACGCATTCGTCCTCAAGCGACTCAGCGAGATCCCCGGCGAACTCGCCGACCTCAACGCCCAAGCCGAGAAAGCCCCTGAGGACAAACTCCCCGCCATCAAGAAACGCATCGCTTCGCTCGAACGCACCCACGCCCGCTATCAAGCCGAGCGCTCCGAGTTCTCAAGAGAACGCTTCGAAGCTCTCCCCGAACGCACCCGCCGCCTCCACGAACGAGCGTTCACCATCAACTCCGCCGACCCCGATTTCCGCGAGCTCGAGGAACTCACCTACCGCGATGGCGACCGCGAGCGCCGGATGAAGGTCCCCAAGGGCGACATGCTCCACCAGTTCCGAAAGGACGTCGCCGAAGGCAAGCTTCCCGCTGTTTCGTGGCTCGTGCCTTCCCAGCAGTTCTCCGACCATCCCGATTCGGCGTGGTACGGCGCGTGGTACCTCTCCGAAGTGCTCGACATCCTCACCAAGAACCCCGAGGCCTGGAAAAAGACGATCTTCATCCTGACCTACGACGAGAACGACGGCTACTTCGACCACGTCCCCCCGTTCGTCGCTCCCGACCCGGCCGATCCCTCATCCGGCCGTGTCTCCGGCGGCATCGATGCGGGCTTGGAGTTCATCCCCCTCGAAAGCGACCGGCGGTGGCACCCAAGCCAGCCGCGGAACAGCTCGATCGGCCTTGGCTATCGCGTCCCCATGGTCATCGCTTCACCGTGGAGCCGCGGCGGCGCCGTCTGCTCCGAAGTCTTCGACCACACCTCGGTGCTCCGCTTCCTCGAGACGTTCCTCTCGCGCAAGACCGGGTCTCGCGTCCACGAGCCCAACATCAACCGCTGGCGTCGCACCGTCTGCGGCGACCTCACTTCCGCGTTCCGCGCCGCCGACAACTCGGCTCCCAAGCTCCAGCCGCTCGAACGCGAGCAATTCCTCGCCCAGATCCATCGAGCCCAGTTCGCCGAGATACCCTCAGGCTTTCGCGAGCTCGGCGAGTCCGAGGTCGAGTCTATCCGCCGCGACGCCGCACGCTCACCGCTCCTTCCCTCGCAGGAGCCCGGCACCCGCCCCTCCTGCCCGCTCCCGTACGAGCTCTTCGCTAGCCTCACGCTGAGCGACGCCCGCGACGAACTCATCCTTAAGCTCGAAGCCCGCAACGCCCTCTTCGGCGAGCGTGCCGCCGGCTCGCCCTTCACCGCCTACGCCAACGCCGGACCGGGCGCCTTCGCGTGCCGCAACTACGCCGTCGAGCCCGGCCACTCCGTCGAAGACCGCTGGAAGCTCGCCGACTTCGCCGATGGCCAGTACCGGATCCGCGTCCACGGTCCCAACGGCTTCCTGTGGGAATTCACCGGCGACGCCAACGATCCGCGACTTGATGTTCAGCTCGCCGCTCCGCCCCGCGGAGCCCAGACCGCCGACGCGGAAGTCGTCATCCGCTCACGAGAAGACCGCGAGCAAAGCCTCTCGCTCCGCGATCTTTCCTATGGCAATCCGCCGTCCAACGCCACGGTCCCCGCCACGGGCTCGGTCCAGACGCGGATGTCAACCTCCACAAGCCACCGCTGGTACGACCTCTCCATCTCGACCGACGGCCCCTTCTCGCGTCGATTCGCCGGACGCCTCGAGACCGGAGCGTGGAGCCAAAGCGACCCCGCCATCGGCGGCCGAGTCTGATTCTCCCGGTCACTTCCGCCGGCGACCCGCGGCCGCACGCTTCACCCTCGAGCCACGCCGCGTCCCGCCCGATCGGCGTTGATTGAGCGTGAGCGCCGCCTTGATCAGATCCCGGAAGGCCGCTTCATTGATGAAGTCGCCCTCGTGAAGATCGATCGCACGCCGCGTTCCGCCCTCCGTGCTCGCGTTGAAAAGCCCTGCCGGATCCTTGATCGACGCTCCCTTCGGAAACGTGACCTTCACGAAGTTCCGATACGTCTCGCCGGTGCACACGATCCCGTCGAGGGACCAGACCGGAACCCCCGTCATGCCGTTCGAAGGCTTGCGCCACTTCACATCCTCGCGGATCGAGGGATCGACCTCCCTGATGAGGATGCGAAGCTTGGCGAGAAGCTCACCCCGCCAGTCCGCAAGCTGAATGATCCGCTCGTCGATCTCCGACCCCGCCGCGGCCTTGCGCGAATCAGAGGCCCGAGGGCCGGGTCGCTTCATGCCCGCGACCGTTCTCTTCACTCGCGTTGTTGCTTTCTCCATGGAGAACATCCTACACGAAGAAGCGACGCGAGTCACATACATTCGCCCGGAAGTCGCGATGCTTGTTGCACCCACGATATGAAGAGTTCTTCATCCAGCGACCTAAGATATTCTTCATGCACATCAAGGTACCGAACGTCCCGCTGCTTCGAAGCTCCCGGCGGAATCGGCGTCAGCATCGCCCCCCGGAAGAACGCGATCTTGACGTACTTGTCAAAGCAGTGCATGCTCATGAACCACGTCCCCTCCTCGTCCGGCGAGCCATACAGCGGCGAGTTCCACTTCACGGCCTTGCGAACTCCCGGCACGGCTTTGCCCACAAGCCGATCAACGAGACGACCCACCGCCTGCTTCCAGCCAGGCATCGCGGCCAGATATGCCTGGACGGGCTCTTCGCCAAGACCCTTGGCGATCTGCGGGTTCCCTCCCGCGAGCAATTTCGGAGCGGCCGTTCGCGGCAGTATGCTTTTGCCTGTCGCGGCTTTGGAAGCGGTCGTGCTGCGGGGTTTCTTGGCCATGGGAGCTCTTCATAGACTAGGCCCACACGGAGTCCGCATGCATCCAGCCCTCGCCATCCGCCGCCTCAAAAGCCCGACCGAGCCGGAGATCGCCGCGCTCGCGGAGGTTCTGCTCGACTGCGTCGCGGGAGGCGCATCGGTCGGCTTCATGTCCCCGCTGAGCAAGGAGCACGCGATCGCGTTCTGGCGAAGGGTCGCGGAAGTCGCCGCTTGCGGAACTCGCATCCTGCTCGTCGCCGAAGATGAGCACGGCATCTGCGGCACCGTCCAACTGATCCTCGATCAGCCCGACAACCAGCCGCACCGCGCCGACCTCGCGAAGATGCTCGTCCACCGCCGCGCCCGACGCCGCGGCCTGGGCGAAGCCCTGATGCGGGCCGCCGAAGAAGCCGCTCGCCTCGCAGGTCGCACCCTCCTCGTCCTCGACACCGTGACGGAAAGCGACGCATCCCGCCTCTACCACAAGCTCGGCTGGATCCGCGTCGGCGACATCCCCGGCTACGCGCTCTTTCCCGACGGCTCGTTCTGCGGCACCACCTACTACTACCGGAGCCTGGCTCCCGAACGCGGCGGATCGACCGCGAGCGCGCCTCGGTCGCATCCGAAGGCCTGAGGACAGGTCAGTCCGCCAATGAAAACGACCGCTCGCGCGGTCGTCTCGTGGAGTTCGTTGGAAACTTGGCTCAGGTCGTCGGGGCCGTGCCCTGGATCGGGCGGTCTTCGAGAGCCAGTGCGTTCGTCGGCCGCGTGTCCACACGCTCACCCTCGACCGGCGAGAACCTGGACCCGTAAAGCGGCAGGCGGCGGTTGGAGAGGGCACGCGGGAAGAGCGGCTGACCCAGGAACGAGATGACCAGCGCCGCGACGTTGATGCCGAGCATCAGAAGGGTCGCTTCCACGCCCGGACGCGTGTGCCAGCCCATGTAGATCCCGACGCTGGTCGCGATGACCAGGACGAGGCTGATGGGGATCAGCCCCGACCAGCCCATCACCATGATCTGGTCGTACCGCAGACGCGGGATCGTCCAGCGGATCACCATCGTCAGCATGATGATCGCGATCGTCTTCCCGAGGAAGATTCCGAACTTCAGCAGCACCGCGGCGAACCCGGTCGCTTCCATCCCCCAGACCTGCATGAACGGGAGCGGCTCAAACCCGCCGAAGAAGAGGAGCACGAAGAACGCCGTGCCCGTCACGATGTGCGAGTACTCCGCCAGGAAGTACAGCGCGAACCGCATCGAGGAATACTCGGTGTGGTACCCGCCGACAAGCTCCTGCTCGGCTTCCGCGTTGTCGAACGGCGCCCGGTTGGACTCCGCCAGGATGCAGATGTAGAAGATGAGCGCCGCAAGCGGATGGGCGAAGACAAGCCAGCCGTGGGCGTTCTGATACTCGAGAATGTCCGTCGTCCGAAGCGAGCCGACGGTCAGCAGCACCACCAGGATGATCAGCCCCATCGGGATCTCGTACGACAGCATCTGGGCCGTCGCTCGCATCCCGCCAAGGAACGAGAACTTGTTGTTGCTCGCCCAGCCGCCGATCGTGATGCCGTACACGCCCAGCGACGCGACCGCGAGCAGATACACGATGCCGATGTTGACGTTCGCCCCCGCGACCACCACCTCGCCGTCGAACAGATCGAACAGCCCGAAGACATCGCCGTTCCAGAACCCGCCCCACGGGATCACCGCAAACCCGATCAGCGCCGGGATCACCACGATCGCCGGCGCGAGCGTGAACAGGATCTTGTCCACCCGGCTCGGGGTGAAGTCCTCCTTCACGAGGAACTTGATCCCGTCCGCAAGCGGCTGGCCCAGACCCAGGCACCCCTTGAGGAAGGAAAGGAACGGCAACCCGAAGTCAAACCCCGTCCGGTTGGGGCCGATCCGGTCCTGGATGTACGCGGAGACCTTTCGCTCCGCCATCACCAGATAGGCGACCGAGATCAGAATGACGTGCACCACGACGAAAAGCGTGATGACGGAGACGATGAACTGGGGCGTGATGAACCCGGGCATCCAACTTGGCATGGGGCCAGTGTAGGCCACGGCCCCGGTCAAGTGGTTGGGACCTGATCGGGCGACGTTCCCGGGTCACGGTCGCTTCGTGCCGCACTCCGGGCACGTGCCGGCTTCGACGCCGTGAAGGGAGTACCCGCACGCGAAGCACTCCCCCCGTCGCAGCCGGCGTGCGGGAACCCGGATGGTCCTGTACCACTCCTGAAGCGACATGAACATGCCCACCGCGAAAATCGTGGAGACCAAGGAGAGCAGGTGCCGCACGGCGTCGCTCTGCACGAGCACGCCGATGAGGCTTGTGCCAACGATCGCCGCGAAGCACAGACACGCTTTCAGCATGGCGACGGAGATGCTCATGGTGACTGATTCACATCCTACTGAGATGTGCGCACGGATGCAGATTTGGCAACGCGGGCCCGTGGAGGCTGCTCCGCGGGGTCGATCTCGGCAGACACCAGAGGCCGCAGGCGGAGCGTTTGGACGCGGCGGACGCGATCGTGGCGCAAGTCGATTTCGGTGCGAACGCGGGCGGTGGTTACACCGGCAAGCTCGATCGCCCGGGTTGCTTGGAGTTGGATGAAGGGCTTGCCTCGCCGAGGTGTATCACGCGCCGAGACTGGCTCAGAAATGTGGCAGCTGCGGGGCGGATCTTCGCGAGGATCGTTCGAGAGCGACGCGTTGAAGTGAGTGAATCAGGGCACATCGCGATGCGCGACGTGGTATGGTACGAGCATGGGAAAGCCAAAGTCGGGCGACCATCGGATGTGCACCGAGTGCGGATGGAACACGCCCTCGTTTCGTGCGATCTGTCTTCCATGGTGGCATTACCGGCGGTACGCGCCCTTGGTTCTCGGGGTGGCGATTCTCGCGTGGTTCGCCGTGACTCCGAGCACGAACAGCTTCTCGTCGGGCGAGTGGTCTCCAAGGTACGTCATGCCGGGATTTTCGCGGGCACAGGTGCAGCGCATCGCGAACGGAGAGGCGGACGGCGCTGGTTTCGCGGCGAGCATGCACAAGCAGATCGCGCAGGAAGGTTGGGATGGCGGTTTCGGCGGGCCGGTGCGGGTCTCTGTGTCGTTCGCCGAGGGTGAGGGTTCGAGGTCGGTCGCGTGGTGGTTCGGGTGGCCGACGTGGTGGGTGAGCGAGTCGCGGACGTCGTACTACGAGGACGCGGTGCTGCGGACGGGACGCAGGCAAGCGACGATCAACCCGAATCGGCGGAAGGAGAATCCGTTCGGAAGCTCGTCGGTCCCAGAGTTGTCGCCGCGTGATGAGTGGAGCTGGGTGCAATCGATGGTCGTTCATCGGCCGCCGCCGGAGAAAGCCGGCGGAGATGACGTGAGTTGCATCTATCACTTGACGTCGCCGCTTGCGATGTTGGGCGTGGTTCTGCTGTCGGTGTGGTCGTTGTGGAAGGCGATCGGCGTGGTGTCGGGTTGGACAGGTCGGAGCCTTTCGCGTCGCGTGCGGGCGTCGGTCGCTTGGCTCGCGCCCCTGGCGGTCTTCGGCTTGATTCTGGCACGGAGTGGAGGAACCCACGAGGTCGTTCTCGCGAACTCTCCACCTCGGCAGATCGCGCTGGCCGTTCCGGCGCTTGAGTTCCCGGAGTTCCGCAGGATCGCGAGCGGTGGTGATGAGATCGAGAATCTTGCGTCGATGCCGGGAGGGGATCGCGCTCTGGCTCGAGAGATTCTGGACGCGACGGGCCCCGGCGACGATTCCGAGTCGCTGCGGGTCTGGATCGCATCAACGGCTTTGATCCAGACGGGCGTCTCGCGTCAGTATCCGGGGTGGATGCCGACGGTCTACTTTGAGTCCTTTGGGTTCTTCCAAAGGCCTGAAGAGGGGCCGGTGATCCCGGTTCGGCCAGCGTGGGAACGGCGATGGAGCGGGTTCGGGTCGTCGATGTCCTACGCGTGGATCAGGCCGGACGACACGGTGCAGAAGCTCTCGGTTCACAAGAGCGGCCTGGGGCTTTTGCTGCTCGGGCTGATTGCGATCGCGTCCGTCGATCTCTGGCTGTTCGGGCCGTTCTGGCGATGGCGAGGGAGGCTCGCGCAGAAGCGGGGCCTGTGCCCGGAATGTCGGCAGCCGCTGATGAACACGGGATCCGTGGCCGCGACGACGAACGCGAGTTCGTGAGGTCGGGGGTGATTGCTGCAGGCCGGACCCTCGCACACTGTGGTCGCGGATGTGCGTCACATCAGGTCAAGAACGCCTTCGCGAGGCGGATGTCGTCTTGTGTGAGCTCGTGGCCGGCTGGAAGGATCTCGTGGCGGACGGCGGCCCCCGCTTCCTGAGGCTGTGCGGCGAGGAGTTTGGCGTTCTCGAGAGGGATGATCGGATCGCGGGTGCCGGAGATGATCAGCACCGAGGTGCCGGAGAGATCGATGCCGACTACGGGTGGGGCGGTCACCATCGCCCTGAGCAGGACAGCTTTGCGGACGAGCGGTGTTGGCGACGCGACCGTCAGGAGCAGAGCCGCGATCGTGTTGGCGCCGTTGCTGAAGCCCAGGGCGTCCAAGGTCTGGATCTCGTACCGCTTCTTGGCGGTCGCGAGCCACTTCGACAGGTCGGCGACGCGGGCGGCGAGGTCCTTGAGGTCGAAGACGCCTTCGGCCAAGCGGCGGAAGAACCGCAGGGCGCCGTGCTCATCGACGTTGCCGCGTGGGCTGAGCAAGGAGCGGCCCGGAGCGACGCGGCGGCCCAACGGGAGTAGGTCACTTTCGTCGCCGCCGGTGCCGTGAAGCAGAAGCAGGGCGGACGTCGAGGGTTGCTCGCTGGGCTCAAAGACGTGGGCGTGGATGGACAGGTCTGACATGGCGGGTTCTCACTCGAAAGGCGTCCGGGCTCCTGCGAGCCCGGGACGCCGGAGGGGAGATCAGGTTCGGACGACGACCCGGGGCAGCACGCTCTCGATCCGGTCGCGGAGGTGTTCCTGAGCGGGAAGCTTGAGCGTTTCGCCGAGGCGGTCGAGGGGCTCATCGGTGGCGAAGCCGGGTCCGTCGGTCGCGATTTCAAACAGGACGCCCTGCGGCTCGCGGAAGTAGATGGAGCGGAAGTAGAACCGGTCGGCGACGGGCGTGGGCCGCAGGCCCGTCTGGATCATCGTCTTCGCCCACTCGGCTTGCTGTGATTCGGAGGAAGCCCGCATCGCGATGTGGTGGACGATGCCGCCGCCGAGCTTGTGGATCGACGCGGTCGGGTCGGCGATCACGTCGACGAAGCGGCCGATCGGGCTCGCGCCCTCACCGATGGCGCGGAAGCGGGTGCGGTTCCCTTCGGTCGCGACCTTCTCCATGCCGAAGGCCCCGGCGAGGACCTTCTCCATCCGCGAAAGGTCGCGGACGAGGAGCGTCGCCGAGTGGAAGCCGCGGATGGCCAGGTCGTTTCCGACGCCGCCGCCGGTCCACGCGGGGACGGCATCGACGGCCGGGTCCTCGATGAGCTCGAGCTTGAGCCCGTCGGGGTCCTCGAACGCGAGGGCGGTCTGCCCGAAACGGTCGACCTTGGTTGCGGGCACATCGTGGGAAGCCAAGCGGTCGGCCCACGCGCCCAGCGAGCCCGAGGGGATGGCGTAGGTGGTGGTGGCGACCGCGCCGGCACCGTGGACGCCGCGCTTGATGTGCGGCCAGGGGAAGAAGGTGAGGATGGTGCCGGGGGAGCCGGCTTCGTCACCGAAGTAGAAGTGGTAGGTGCCGGGGTCGTCGAAGTTGACGGTCTGCTTGACGAGGCGCAGGCCGAGGACGCCGGTGTAGAAGTCCAGGTTGCGCTGCGGGTCGCTTGCGATGGCGGTGATGTGGTGGATGCCGGTGGTGCGAAGCATGGGAACCTCCGAGTTCTGTCTCGGTCCCGATCGCAGGAGCGGGGGAGGCAGGGTTCCTCTTTCTATGTTCAAACAGGGAATTTTGTTCGTTCCGGTGATCGGAATGAACTGACGCCGTACGAACGAAAAACAAACACCGGGCCTCACCACGGGGCCCGGTGCTCTGGACAGTCTGCAATGGAAAGGCGGCTGTGAGGGGTCCGTGCGCCGTCTTTGGTGTCAAGCGGCGATGTTCGTCGCGGCTTCGATGGATTCGACGACCTGGCGGACCTGGAAGGGCTTCTTGAGGAAGGAGTCAAAGCCCTGGGCGCGGAGGCCGTGGACCTGCCCGTCGGTGAGCTTGGAGCTCATGGCGATGATGCGGGTGAACTGGAGGTTTTCGCTCTTGCGGATCATTTCGGCGACCTGCTTGGCTTCACCGCTTCCGGTGCCGGAGCCGTCGCCGATGTGGATGTCCATGAGGAGGACATGCGGCTTGAAGCGTTCGGCTTCCATGCCGGCGGCGAAGCCGGTGTTGGCGGTGCGGACCTCGTAGTTGGTCTGTTCGGTGAGGATTTTGGCGAGGGTGTCGCAGACTTCGCGTTCGCCGTCGACGAGGAGGACGCGGGTGCGACCTGAGAGGAGCCCGTCGATGGGCATCGAGTGGGCTTTCATGAAGCGGAGGAGTTCGGAGGTTGGGATTCGTCGGTCGCGGGAACCGGGGATTCGGTAGCCCTTGAGCGCGCCGGTGTCGAACCACTTGCTGACCGTGCGAGGGGCGACATTGCAGATCTTGGCAACTTCGCCGGTGGTCAGGACTTCTTTTTCAAACGCCATCATCTCACCTCTTGAACGCAGTGGTTCGGGGCCCGGGCTTCCGTGCGCTGGGCCGTTCGACACCCCAACGATCGGCAACCCGGGGGGGGCGACTTCACGCTGGGACGCGCCAATCGACAATTCCGGAGCAAACCGGGCGGTCGTCGGGAGGTCTTGGCGGGGTTTCCGGTCCTGGGAGTGGGGCGGTGCGATGGGAAGGGAGGGGGTCGGCGGCTGGGAAGGGTTTGGGGGCTTGATTGACACCCGGGGCCTGAACTTGGTACAGTGTGGGTCCCATTCCCGTCTGGCGCGAGCCTGGCGGGGGGGACAAGGCAGGCGGTGCGCGTCCGAGGTCCCGAAATGTGGCTTCGGGAGGGCGGCAACCGGCCTTGGGCTTGCTGCGTACAGATCCCCACCCGGTTTGCTGGCCCCGAGCGAACGGAAGATAACCCTCGCGGACGTGCACAGGAGTGCCGGACGAGCATCCGGACTCTTGGCATCGACGCTTGGACATCGACGCGACCGCTTGAGACGCCCCGCCAACGCCCCGTCCATGCATTGACAGACAGCCCCGCCCATTCAGACAGCCGATCGCAAATTGAACGGCCTTGATCTCAGGAGTTTCTTGTGCCCCACACCCGCGGCGACCATCGTAATGCCTTCTTCGCTCCCACGTTCCGCGCCGGCGCGCTGGTGATCGCGGCGCTTGTCGCGTCCGTCGGCACGACGTCGACGGCGTTCGCCCAGGCGGCGGACGAGTCGGTGACGACCAAGACGGAAGTGCAGCTCCTGAGCGATTTCATCCACTATGTGAACATCGACAACTACAAGCTGGCGCAGGCTTTCGGGAACGAGCTGCTTTCTCGGAAGGTGGCGGCCCGCGACTTTGTGACCAAGGTTGTCGAGGGTTCGGATCAGGTGGAGCGGTTCGACGCGGCGTCGGCGAAGGCGCAGCGCGTGTCGGACGTGGCTTCGATCGCGTCTGAGCTGATGGCGCTGTACGAGAAGGGCAAGCTTGAGCTTGCTCGGGACCCTGACGAGATCGCCAGGTCGATCAAGATGCTGACTGGCAACGCCCGCGGGCGGGTGCTTGGCGGCGAGCGTCTGAAGGCGGCGAGCGAGTACGCGGTGCCGCAGCTTCTGCGTGCGATGCTGGACAGCCGCGGGGACGCGGTGCTTGCGGCGGAGGCGCAGTCGGTGCTGACGGCGATGGGTTCGCGGTCGGTGCAGCCGCTGTGCGCGGCGCTGATGGGCCTTGACGGCGTGGGTCAGGAGCGGGTGGCGATGGTGCTGGGTGACATCGGGTATCCGGCGTCTCTGCCGTACCTGGCGGAGCTTCAGCAGTCGACCAAGAACGCGGCGGTGCGTTCGGCGTGCGAGCGGGCGCTGTCGCGGTTCAGCGATGTGAGCCAGGTTCCGCCGAGCGAGCTTTATCTGGCGCTGGCGGAGCGTTACGCGATGCAGAGCGCGGACGTGACGAGCTTCCCGTCGGATGAGTTCCAGCTGATCTGGGATTTCGAGCCTTCGGTGGGCCTGTCGATGACGGCGATTCGCACGCCCGTGTACCACGAGGCGATGGCGATGCGGAGCGTGGAGCGGGCGCTGAACCTGCAGACGGAGAACCCCGAGGCGGTGGCGCTGTGGGTGGCTTCGAACTTCAAGCGTGAGATCGAGACGCCCGAGGGTTACCAGAATCCGCTGTATCCGGCGGAGCGGAAGAACGCGATGTACTACGCGGTGGCTTCGGGCGCGCAGGCGTGCCAGCGGGTGCTGGCGCGTGCGATCGATGCTCGGAACACGCCGCTTGCCCGCAAGGCGATCGCGGCGCTGAGCAAGACGGCGGGCGGATCCTCGCTGTGGTCGAGCGGACTGACGCGTCAGCCGCTGCTTGAGGCGATCAACTATCCGAACCGTCGCGTGCAGTATGAAGCGGCGATCGTTCTGGGCGCGGCGCAGCCGCGTGAGACGTTCACGGGCTCCGAGCGCGTGGTGCCGACGCTTGCGGGCGCGATCCGCGAGGCTTCGGAGCGGAACGCGGTGGTGTTCGCGAGCAGCGTCGAGGTGTACCAGGCGGTTCGGGGGATGGTGGAGAAGGCCGGGTACAAGGTGCTTCCGTACGGCAAGACGCTTGCGGACATCGCGCAGCCGGTTGCTTCGGCGGCGGCGGTGGACCTTGTGGTGACGGCGAATCTGAACGTCGAGCAGGCTTCGAACACGGTGGCGGAAGTTCGGACGGACGCGAAGTTGGCGGCGTCTCCGATCGTGATTCTGGCGACGCAGGACAACATCCCTGATCTTCGCAAGCGGTACACGTCGGACGGGTCGGTGGCGGTTCGTCCGTCGGCGGCCGGCGAGGCGGCGGTGCTGGCGACGATCAAGGAGCTTTCGGATTCGACGACGGGCGGCCCGATCTCTGCGGATGAGTCGGCGGCGTACTCGCTTCAGTCCTTGGCGGTTCTTCGCGACCTTGCGGTGGGCGGGAACGCGGTGCTGAAGGTTGAGGATGCGGCGCAGTCGCTGGTGGCTTCGCTTGGGGACAATCGCGCGGAAGTGCGGATGGACGTGGCGGAGGTGGTTTCGCGGATCGATCAGCAGCAGGCCCAGCGGGCGCTGGCGGACGCGGCGTTCAAGGCGACGGGCGAGGAGCGGGTTGGGCTTCTTGGCAAGCTTGGGGCTTCGGCCCGCCGGTACGGGAACAAGATGGATAACCGTCATGTGTCCCGCCTGCGTGAAGCGGCGATGAGCGCCGACGCGGCGGAGGCGACGGCGGCGGCTTCGGTGCTGGGTTCGCTGAACCTGTCGAACAGCCAGCTTCTTCCGCTGATTGCCGGCAAGAAGTAAAGCCTGGATGAAGAGAATGACCGATGAAGCCCGTGGCGTAAGCCGCGGGCTTTTTTTCGTCCGGGAGAGCGGCCAGAACGGGGTGAGTCGGTCGTACAGGGGGTGCCGGGGCCTATGCTTGCGCCCCCTCGAGGCACGGCGTCCACCGAGATGGTGACGGGCCTCAGGGTCAAAACTGGAGAGTCACAACATGCCGACGCGGCGGGCGAAGATCAGCATTATCGGAGCAGGGAACATCGGCGGGACGTGCGCGCACTGGGCGGCGGCGAAGGAGCTTGGGGACATCGTTCTGCTGGACATCCAGAACAAGGACAAGCCCGAGCTTCACATGCCCAAGGGCAAGGCGCTGGACCTTGCGTGCTGCGGACCGATCGAGAACTTTGACGCGAAGATCACGGGGACGTTCGATTATGCGGACATCGCCAACAGCGACGTGGTGGTGATCACGGCGGGTCTGCCGCGTCGTCCGGGGATGAGCCGGGACGATCTGATCCAGGTGAACACGGGGATCGTGAAGAGCTGCGCGGAGAAGGTTCGCGAGTATGCGCCCAACGCGGTCGTGATCGTGGTGAGCAATCCGCTTGACGCGATGGTGTATGTGGCGTGGAAGGTGACGGGTTTCCCGGCGCACCGCGTGATGGGTCAGGCGGGTGCGCTGGACGTGGCGCGGTACAAGACGTTCCTGGCGATGGAGCTTGGCGTGTCGGTCGAGGACATCCAGGGCCTGCTGCTCGGCGGGCACGGGGACGACATGGTTCCGCTGCCGAAGCGGACGAGCGTGAACGGGATTCCGGTGAGCGATCTGCTCCCGGCGGAGAAGATCGCGGCGTGCGTGCAGCGTGCGAAGGTGGGCGGCGGCGAGATCGTGAACCTGATGGGCACGAGCGCGTACTACGCGCCGGCGGCGGGGACGATCGAGATGGTGGAGTCGATCGTTCGCGACAAGAAGCGGGTGATCGCGTCGGCGGCGTACTGCGAGGATGAGTTCGGCGTCGCGCCGGGCCAGAAGGGGCAGGGCTACTTCGTCGGCGTGCCGGCGGTGCTTGGCGCCAACGGCGTGGAGCGGGTGCTGACGTTCAAGCTGGACGCGGAAGAGCAGAAGTTCATGAACGAGTCGATCAGCCACGTGAAGGATCTTGTGGGCGTGGTCCGCAAGATGTTCCCGGAGCTGGCGTAAGGACGTGTCGGAGGTCTGGACGTCGGGAGTCTCGGGCGGGGAAAGCCGCCATCCCGGGTCGCAACGAGTCTGATCTCAGAAGGACGATTCAAACTATGAAAGCGATGAAAAACACTTCGATGAAAGCAATGTGCGCGGCCTGCGGGCTTGCCCTGATGGCGGCGATCGTGCCCGCTTGGGCGCAGCCGGGGTCGGGTTCCACTCCTGGCGCCCCGGGCGCGGCCAAGCCGGCTGCTGGTCAGCCCGGTGGTGGTCAGCCTGGCGCGGGTCAGCCTGGAGCGGGCCAGCCCGGTTCGGCGACGCCTCCGGGTACGAACCCGGGCGGCGTTCCGCCGATCAAGTCGGTGACGGGCGGTCAGCCCGCGACGCCTCCTCCGCCGCCCCCTCCGGCGCGGACGGCTTCGGTTGCCAAGTGGACCGATGCGGACCTCGAGAAGGCCGGTCAGATGATCGCGGGGACGTGGAAGACGACCAAGGACGTGCCGCTGGGCGACGGGTCGGGCTCGACGGCTCTGGTGATGAGCATCGCGCCGGTGGCGATCAACGGCGTTGAGAACGCGATGTTCTCGGAGATCGCGCGGGCGGACAGCGTGCACGCTCCGTTCCGGACGGCGATCTATCAGCTTTACAAGCACCAGGGGAAGATCCGTCTGCGGACGTACGAGCTTCACCGCGGGCAGGACGGGACGGACACGGCGGTGAAGGCGCTGGCGGGGATGTCGTTCATTCCTCAGTGGTTCCCGTCGGACCTGAACCGCGACTGGCTGGTGGGGACGCTTGACCTTGAACTGACGGTTGATTCCAACGGGATCAAGGGCAAGACGCCGTATCCGTACCCGACGGCGGTGGGCGGGGCGGTCGAGATGACGAGCGAGCTGACGATCACGAAGGACTCGGCGACGACTCAGGATCGCGGGTTTGACGCGAACGGGAAGGTCGTCTGGGGCGACAAGGAAGGCGCGGCGACGTGGGCTCGTTCGGCGACCCCGGCGGCGACGGTCCGGACGCTTGAGGAAGGCCTGATCGTGATCGAGTATTCGAAGGGCGACGGTCTGAAGATCGACTCGACCGAGCGGATCGCGGCGAACTACACGGGCTGGGTCGGCAAGAACATGAAGTTCGTGGATTCCTCGCGGAACAAGCAGCCGCTGGTGTTCAACCAGGGGCAGATGATCCGCGGGTGGACGAACGCTTTGAAGGGTTACGCGAAGGGCGCGAATCTGCGGCTCTTCATCCCGCCGGCGATGGCGTGGGGCGAGCGTGGGCGTTCGCCGATGGTGCCGCCGAACGCGGACGTGATCTTCGAGGTGGAGGTCGTGAACGTGGAAGCCGCTCCGGTCGCGCAGCCGGCGGCCCCCGCGGGTCCCGATACCAAGCAGCCGGAAGCCAAGCCGGCCGAGGCCGAGAAGAAGGCTGATCCGAAGTAAGCCGATCGCCGGTGGAGAACCGGCGTGAGATGAACAACGCAGCGCCCGCGGGAGATCTCCCGCGGGCGTTGTCGTTTTGGTGGCGGGAAGGGCGGGTGTGGGGGCGTACGCTTGCGCACGATGGGACGCGACTACTACGAAGTGCTTGGGGTGTCGAAGGGCGCCTCGGCGGATGAGATCAAGAAGGCGTATCGGGGCCTTGCGCGGAAGCTTCATCCGGACGTGAACAAAGCTGCGGATGCGCAGAAGAAGTTCACGGAGGTGCAGAACGCGTACGACGTGCTTTCGGATGAGAAGAAGCGGAAGGTGTACGACCAGTTCGGCGAAGCGGGGCTGAGCGGGGCGGGCGCGGAGCAGGCGGCATCGGCGGGACGGGGCGGCGGGACGCCGTATGGGTGGCCCGGGCAGAGCGGCCGGGTGAACGTGGGCGGGCAGCACTTTGACCCGGATGACCTTGGGTCGATGTTCGACACGTTTTTCGGCGGGGGCGGGGGCATGGGCGGGAGCGGGCGGACGTCGGGGCGGCGGGCGAGCTCGAAGCGGACGCGTCGGGAGGAGCCGGAGACGCCGGCGGTGCACGACATCCGAGTGGACTTCATGAAAGCGGCGCGGGGCGGGACGGAGTCGCTGAAGATCTCATCGCACGGGTCATCGCGGGCGGTGGATGTGAAGATCCCGGCGGGGATTCCGAGCGGGACGACGATGCGGCTTCGCGGGCTTGGGCCGATGGATGAGGATGGGGACCCGACGGATCTGCATATTCGGGTGCTTGTGGATGCGCATCCGCTGTTTCGGCGGGAGGGTGGGGAGTCGTCGCTTGATCTTGCGATTGACGTGCCGCTGACGGTGGCGGAAGCGACGCTTGGAGCGGCGGTGAACGTGCCGACGCTTGAGGGGAGCGTGGAGATGAAGATCCCGGCGGGGACGGCGAGCGGGAAGAAGATGCGGCTGAGGGGGCTTGGGATCAAGCCGGCGGCGGGGACGGCGGGGGACTTGTATGTGGTGCCGCAGATCGTGACGCCGAAGCCGGAGGATCTGTCGCCGGCGGGGATGGAGGCGATTCGCTTGGCGGGGAGCGGGCCGAAGGGCTTGCGGAGCGGGGCGGGGTGGCCGTGAGGGTGGTGGGGGAGGGGGTGATGAATGAGCGAAGTCGTTGGAGCGGGGGTGCGGTGCGATGTGTGCGGGTATGAGCTTCGCGGGCTTGCGGCGAGCGGGGTGTGTCCGGAGTGTGCGGCATCGATTCAGTCGAGCGTGAATCCGATCTGCTCGCTTCGGTTCGCGGATCGGGAGTGGCTTGCGCGGAATGTTCGCGCGGTATGGATGCTGAAGTGGAGTGCGCGGGGGATGGCGGCGACGTCGGCGGGGATGCTGCTTGCGCCGATGGTGTTCGGTTTCGCGGATCGGCCTGCGGGGATCATCATGGCGGTGCTGGGGGTGGTGTTGATCGCGAGTTTCGCGGTCCAGGGCGCGGGCGCGTGGATGCTTGGACGTGTGCCGGTGAGCGGGCATGCGCCGACGGCGGGGGCGCGGGGCTGGGTGCGGTGGTGCGGTCCCGGGTTGATGTTGATCCCGGGGTATTGGGTGGTCGCGTGGTTTGTGGATCGCTCGAGAGCGAGCGAGATTGTGGAATTGATCGTGTTCTGGAGCGCGGCCGGGGTGGGCGTGACGTATTTGGTGGCGATGTCACGGGTGCTTGAGGGGTTGGAGCGTCGCGCGGCGGGATGGGGTTGGGAGTCGAAGGCGGGTTACAGGCGGTTTCGGCGGAATGTGTTCATCATTTTCGGCGGGCTGGGCGTACTGGTGCTTTGGCTGACGTTGCGGGACGGGCTTGCGGGCGGGGTGCTGTACACGCTTTTGCTGATGCTGGCGTTGATCGCGCTGGAGAGCGAGATGGCGCGGGTGGCGGAGGCGACGCGGATTGAGTTGGCGGTAGCGCAGGAGCGGGCGCGGGAGGGTTCGTAGGATTGAGCGTGAAAGAACGGCGATTCGAGGTTGTGGTGATTGGCGGCGGTCATGCCGGGGTGGAAGCGGCGTGGGCTTGCGCGAATGTGTTCGCGGAGCAAGCCGGTTCGCAGCGTGGGGCTACTGAGAGTCGGGCGGACGGCGGCGGTGCGGGGGCTGTCGCGCTGGTGACGATTGATCCGACGAAGATCGGGGTGATGTCGTGCAATCCGGCGATCGGGGGGCTTGCGAAGGGGCAGCTGGTTCGGGAGGTGGATGCACTGAACGGGCTGATGGGGCTTGCGACTGATGCGACGGGGATTCAGTTCAAGCGGCTGAATTCGAGCAAGGGGCCGGCGGTGTTCGGGCCACGGGCGCAGTGCGACAAGCACGCGTACGCGGAAGAGGTGCAGAGGCTGATCGCGATGCGGCCGGAGATCGAGGTCGTGGCGGGGACGGTGGAGAAGCTGATCGTCGAGGGGGGAAAGGTGCGGGGCGTGGTGGTGGCGTGCGCGGGCGAGGTGTTCACGCTTGTCGCGAGGGCGGTGGTGCTGACGACGGGCACGTTCATGCGCGGGTTGATGCACACGGGGGAGAGCAAGACGGAGGGCGGGCGGCACGGGGAAGCGGCGGCGGTGGGGATTTCGGGGGCGCTGAAGGAGCTTGGGTTTGAGCTTGGAAGGCTGAAGACCGGGACGCCGCCGCGGCTGAAGAAGGGGTCGATCCGGTGGGATGAGCTTAAGCCGGCGCCGGGGGATGCGCTGCCGGTGCCGTTTTCGGAATTGAGCTGCGAGGTGGGGGAGTCGTCGCGAGAGGGGAGCGAGCGATCGCTCGCGCGATCGTCTCTTTCGGAAACGCGAGGATTGGCGAGCGCGGAGCGGTTTCCGTGTCTCACGCAGGTGGATTGCCGGCAGACGCAGACCACGCCGGAAGCGGCGGCGGTGATCCGGGCGAATCTGCACCGGGCGCCGATGTATTCGGGGCAGATCGAGAGCGTGGGGCCGCGGTATTGCCCGTCGATCGAGGACAAGGTGGTGCGGTTCGCGGAGCGGGAGACGCACGGGGTGTTTCTCGAGCCGGAGAGCTTGCGTGATGACTGGATCTACTGCAACGGGATCTCGACGAGCTTGCCGGCGGATGTGCAGGACGCGATCGTGCGGTCGATGCCGGGGTGTGAGCGGGCGGAGATCTATCGGTACGGGTACGCGGTGGAGTATGACATGGTGCGGCCGCACCAGATCCTGGCGACGGGGATGACGAAAGCGGTGGAGGGGCTGTTTCTGGCGGGGCAGATCAACGGGACGAGCGGGTACGAGGAAGCGGCGGCGCAGGGGCTGATCGCGGGCTTGAATGCGGCGAGGTATGTGCGCGGGGAGGGCGAGGTGGTGTTCGGGCGGGAGGAGGGGTACCTGGGGGTGATGATGGATGACCTCATCACGAAGACGCCGGTAGAGCCGTATCGGATGTTCACGAGCCGGGCGGAGTATCGGCTGCTGCTGCGGGGGGACAATGCGCCGGACCGGCTGACGGGGAAAGCGGAAGAGCTTGGGCTTCTTCGCGGGGAGGTCGGCGGGGTGCGGAAGCGGGCTTTTGAGCGGCGGCGGGCGTACTCGCAGGCGATCAATGAAGCGATCCGGCGCGGGCGGGACGGCGGGATGCCGATGGCGCGGATGCTGAGGTTGTCGCAGTATGAGATGACGGACCTGCGGGCGTGGGTCGCGGCGAATCATCCGGAGCTTGCGGCTGCGGGGCGTGGTGTTTTTGAGACGGTGTACGCGGACTGGAAGTATGAGCCGTATGTGGAGAAGGCGCGGGCGGAGATCAAGCGGGCGGCGGAGCTTGAGCACCGGGCGATTCCGGCGGGGGTGGATTTCGGGGGGTTTGTGACGATGCGGACGGAGGCGCGGCAGGCTTTGGCGCGGTTCAAGCCGCGGACGTTCGGGCAGGCTTCGAGGCTTGAGGGAATGACGCCGGCGGACCTGACGCTTTTGTCGGTGCTGGTGGAGCGGGGTCGGAAGGGGTGAGGATGCTCACCGGAGGTCTGTCCCACTGAAGCGGCAAGCTATCATGGGCGATGCTTGTTATGGCTTCGGGACAGAGTGGGGTCGCGATCGACTTGATGCTGATTCTGTTGGTGGCGTCGGTGGTGGCGACGATTTTTGCGCGGCTGAAGCTTGAAGCGATTCCGGGGTACCTGGTGGCGGGTGCGCTGGTGGGTCCGCATGCGTTTGGGTGGGTGGGGACGTCGGAGAGCGTGGAGCAGATCTCGAACCTGGCGGTGGTGCTGCTTTTGTTCTCGATTGGGCTTCAGCTTGACACGCGGTCGCTTGGGAAGGGGATGGCGAACATTCTGGGGATCGGCGTGGCGTCGACGGCGGCGATGACGGCGATCGCGTTTCCGATTTTGATCGCGGGGGGTCTGAGTCCGGGGGCTTCGCTTGCGATCGCGATGGCGGTGTCGCTTTCGTCGACGGCGGTGTTGGTTCGGGTGGCGGGAGCGCGTCGGGAGACGCGGTCGGTGCACTTTCGGGTGGGGCTTGGCGTGTCGATCGTTCAGGATCTGGCGTCGGTGGTGATGCTGGCGGTGCTTCCGTTTCTGGCACCGGGGCGGGTGACGGGCGAGGGTGAGCGGTCGTCGGTGCTTGAGGCGGAGTGGCTTCAGTCGCTTCCGGCGTGGGCGGAGGTGATTGCGCGAGCCGGTGTGGGCGTTGGGGGGATTCTGGCGTTGATGCTGGTGGCGCGGCTGCTTTTGCCGGTGATGCTGAAGTGGATCTCGAGGACGGGATCGACGGAGCTGATGCTTGTGTTTTCGGGGGCGGTGGCGTTGGCGGCGGCGATCGGGACGAGCTTCCTGGGCTTTTCTGCGGAGATGGGGTCGTTTCTGGCGGGGTTTCTGCTTGCGGCGACGCCGTTTCGGCATCAGTTGGTCGGGCAGTTCGCGCCGGTGCGTGACATCCTGATGGCGGTGTTTTTCACGGCGGTGGGCTTGAATGTTGATCCGGAGGTGTTGGCGCGGGCGTGGCCGGTGGTGGCGCTGGGGTGTGTCGGGCTTCTGGCGGCGAAGGTGTTCAGCATCGGATTGACGGGGTGGGCGCTTGGGCTTTCGCCGCGGTCGGCGTTGCTGACGTCGATTTATCTGGGGAATGCGGGGGAGTTTGCGCTGGTGGTGATCAAGACGGCGGTGGCGCTGGGGATTCTGACGAATGATCAGTCGGGGCTGACGATCGCGGTGGTGGTGGCTTCGCTGATTGTCTCGCCGATGCTGGTGGGACCGGCGAACAAGTTGGCGCATCGGCTGGCGAAGCTTCCGTTCGCGTGGTGGATCCGGACGAGCGCGCTACGCGAGCCCGAGGCGGGAGCGGAGGGTGAGGGCGGGGACGCCAAGGTGGTGATCGCGGGGTTTGGTCCGGTGGGGCGTGCGGTGGCGGACCGGCTGGAGGTGGCGGGGGTGTCGATTGCGATCATCGAGCTCAACGCGCACACGATCGAGCGTCAGTCGCGGATCGGCAAGCGTCGGATGGTGTTCGGGGACGTGACGAACGCGGAGGTGCTTGAGTCTGCGGGGGTGTCGCACGCGGCGGCGGTGATCCTGACGGTGCCGGACGAGGAGACTTCGCTTCGGGCGTGCCGTCAGGTGCGGCAGCTGAATCCGACGGCGTTCATCGCGGTGCGGACGGCGTTCTTGTCGGGGATGTTCCAGGCGACGCAGCTTGGGGCGGACCACGTGGTGGTGGAGGAGCTTGCCACGGCGGATGTGATGCAGCGCGAGGTGATCGCGCAGCTTCGCAAGCGAGAGATCATTCCGGCGTAGCCGGAGCGGCGGCGTTCAGGCGGCTTTGGTGCCGGCGATGGCGAGGCCTTTGCCGCCGGGTGCGCGTCCTGCGTTGACGGCGGCAATGGCGGCACGGACGACCTCGGAGGGGTCGGTGAATTTCTGCGGAGCGCCTTCGCCGAAGTGGACGACGCCCATGAAGCACCTGGCGTCGCCTTTTTCGAAGGAGGCACGGACAGTTTCGGCGAGGGCGACCATCTCGCGGTCGGAAGCCATGACGGCGACGATGGAGTAGACGCGATCGCTGAGCTTGCAGATGGCGGCGCCGGTGGGGGTGAAGTGCTTCTTCAGGAGGGTGCAGAGGCGTGCGCCGAATTCGGGGACGGCGTCGAATGCGGTGCCGGGCTCGATCATGACCTGGACGAGGGATGCGGGCTCGGACTGTTCGGCGGAGACCATGAAGGCGCGGCGGAGGGCCCATTCGAAGCCCTTGCGGCCCATGATGCCGGTGGCGGGGTCGAGGTCGGTGGGGTCGATGAGCATGAGCTCAACGCCGACGGAGGGCGTGGGGCCGTCGCCGGGTGCGGTGGTGGCGGAGGCGAGGGCTTTTTCGGCGCGGGCTTCGGTGTCGGGGGCGACGTCGAGGGCGTCAAGACCGATGTCGAGCTTGAACATGTCGGCCATTTCGCGGGTGGCTTCCTTCGCGCGTTTGAGTCCGGCGTCGATTCTGTCTGTGGTGAGGTTGAGCCACTGTCCGGCTTTGTCGTAGAGCTTGCGGAGGGCGTCGGAGTCGGGGTCCATGATGGCGTCGTGGACGAGGTTTCCCAAGCCGACGCCGTGGACGATCTCGTTGTGCTGTGCGGGAGCGGCGGTGGGCCGCTCGTGGTATTTGACGGGGATGACGAGGGAGTCGGGGAGCTTCCAGCGTTGGGCGAGCATGGCGCCGATGTCGGGGTGCTGGATCTCGAAGGCGGTGAGCTCGGCTTTGACGAGCTTGCGGTGGTCGCCCTGGGTCTGCGCGAGGACGGCGGCGTAGTCGCGTCCCATGGCGCGGAAGAGAGCCATGACGCCGATGTCCTGGAGGAGGCCGGCGATGAAGACCTCATCGCCGTACTTGGCGCCGGCGGCTTCGACGAGGCATTTGCCGCCGACGGCGGTGAAGAGGCCGCGGCGCCAGTAGTCCTGGTAGTTGAAGCCGTCGTCCTTGCGGGAGTCGATGGAGGAGACGAGGGAGAAGCCCAGGACGAGGGCTTTGACGGGGGAGAGGCCGAGCATGACGAGGGCTTTGTCGATGGAGCCGCAGCGCTGGCGGAGGCTGTAGAAGGACGAGTTGACGGTGCGGAGGACCTTGACGGTGAGGCCCTGGTCGTTCTGGATGGTCTTGGCGAGTTCGGAGAAGCGGACGTTCTGGTCGGAGCAGAGCTCGATGACCTTGAGGGCCACCGCGGGCAGCGTCGGGAGCGACGGGCACGCCAAGATCTCTTCCAGCATCTCGCTGTTCATCGTCCGAGTCTTTCCGGACCTGTCGAGCGCGGCGTACGCCGCGAGCCGCAGCGGTCCAACTGTCCGCGGCTCTCGGAAAGCATCGGACGGTTGGGGGCGCTACTTCAGCCGGATCGGGCGGCGCGGGGGAGGGAACTGGCGGCGAAGACCTGATGGATGGAAGCGAGTGGCTGGCCGAGGACCTCGCGGAAGTAGGCGGCGAGGAGGCGGGCGGCCCGCTCCCAGGTTTCGGGACTTTGCGGGGCGGTGGCTGGCGTGTCGGCGGAGAGCTCACGGAGGCAGCGGATGGTCTCGCTTCGGACGGGCCAGGTGGGGACGGAGGCGTCGGGCGTGGCGGCGAGGAGGCCGCCGAGGTGGGGGGCGAAGAGGTAGCGGTCGCGGGGCTCGAGGGGGATGCCCGAGCGGGCGTCGTTGTTCAGTTCGGGGCGGTAGCCGGTGTCGGTGAGGAGGGCCCACTGGAAGCGGGCGAGGGCTTCGTCGATGTCCGCGTTGATGTCCGCGTTGGTATCCGCGTTGGTGTTGGGGGTGGTGGCGGCGGAGTCGGCGGCGCCGAGGGTGCGGAGGCAGAGAAGCGTGGCGTCGAAGGCTTTGGGATGCGGGTCGTGGTCGCGGATGGAGTGCTGGAGGAGGTCGGCGACGAACATGGCGGCGTAGAAGCGGCGGAGGACCTGGCGGAGGCCGGGGAAGATCTCGGCGAGGTCCCACTCGGTGAGGGTGGCGAGCTCGGAGGTGGGCTTGGCGATGAAGAGGATCTGGCCGCGGGTGAGGAGCTCGATGCCGCCGGAGAAGCGGGCGTTTTCGCGTTTGGAGCCTTTGGCGAGGCCGCGGAGGACGCCGTGATCGCGTGTGAGCAGCGACACCGTCTGGCTGGTCTCGGACCAGTCCCAGTGACGGATGCAGATGGCGTCGTCGGCGGCGGCGGGCACGGGGCAGCGTAGGGACGCTGCGAAATCGCCAAATGGTCAAATTTTCAAATGGCCAAATGAAGACGAGAAAGGCCTATGCTCTTGCGTGCATTTTTCACTTGTGGATTCGGTGCTGGAGCGGTCGGACGATCGGATCGTGACGATCAAGCATGTCTCTTCCGCGGAGGAGTATTTGCAGGATCACTTTCCGGGGTATCCGGTGCTTCCGGGCGTGATGATGCTTGAAGCGATGGTGCAGGCGGCGCGGCTGCTTGCGGATCCGGATGATCGGGCGGACCCGCCGCTGGTGCTTGGCGCGGTGCGGGGGCTCAAGTACGGGCGGTTTGTGCCGCCGGGAGCGACGCTTCGGGTTGAGGTGACGAGGTTCAAGGTGACCGAGGGCGGGGAAGAGTTCAAAGCGGAGGCGCTGCTGGTGGAACCGACCGCCGCGGCGGGGGCTGAGCACCCTGTGGCGGCGAGCGGGCGGATCACCCTGCGGCCGGCGCGGCTGTAAGTCTTGGATTGGCAGGGCGTTGCGTTCTGGTCGAGGACAATGGGTAGGGCGTAGGCTAACATACCCGTTCGAACACAGAACGCGTGCGGCGTCCGACCTTTGCGGACGGCTTGCCGCGCTTCATGGAATCCGAGATGACACGCGAAGAGATTTTCGAGAAGGTCAGAGAGTTGCTTGTGGACGCCTTGGCGGTGGATGAGGATGAGGTGACGCTTTCGGCTCGTCTGACGACGGACCTTGGCGCGGAGTCGATCGATTTTCTCGACATCGTGTTCAAGCTTCAGCAGGCGTTTGGGATCACGATCCCGCAGGGTGAGCTTTTCCCCGAGGGTGTGGCGCAGAACGCGGAATTCGTGAAGGATGGGCGCGTGACGCCGGCGGGGATCGCGGGTCTGAAGGGCAAGCTGCCGCACGTGGACTTCTCCGAATGGGAGAAGGACCCGGTGTTGAAGAAGGTGGCTTCGGTGTTCACGGTGGAGACGCTTGTGAATTACGTGGAGCGGAAGCTTCAGAAGTAAAGAGCTGGCGGTGGGGTTTGGGTTGAGGGGCTGAGGCACGCTCATGCGATGGATGTGGATTGATCGTGTGGTGGAGCTTGTGCCGCGGGAGCGGCTTGTCGCGATCAAGCATGTCTCGATGGCGGAAGAGCATCTGCACGATCACTTTGCGGCGAAGAGCGGGGCGTGGGGCGAGCGTCGGGCGCAGCCGGTGATGCCGATGAGCTTGATCGTGGAGGGGATGGCGCAGACGGCGGGGATTCTGGTCGGGCACGCGGAGCAGTTTCGCGAGAAGGTGATTCTGGCGAAGGTGGGGAAAGCGGAACTGACGCGCGAGGCGCGGCCGGGGCACACGCTTCGGTATACGGCGACGATCACGCATCTGGATGCGGTGGGCGCGAGCACGCAGGGCGTGGTGGAATTGATCGAGCCTGCGGCGACGGGCGGAGCGGGCAAGGTGGAGAAGATCGGGACGATCGACCTGATGTTCAGCCATCTGGACAACAACATGGCGGGGCAGGCTTTCCCGGAATGGAACTTCGTGTTCAGCGAGAGCTTCAAGACGCTTCTGCGGACGAGCGGGGTTGGCGAGTAGTGGGGCAGTGGAGTAGGCCGCGCGGGCCCGCTCGTGGGAAGGGCCCCCGCTCGAACGGTCGGGAGCGGGGTGGCCAACGAGGCGGAACCGAGGAGCGGTTTCGAGCGAAACTCTGGGGCCGGCACAGGTCACTCTGAAGCTTCGATTCCGAAGCGATCTGGTGTGCGGAACGCGGAACCCTTGGACGGGTTCACGGACTTCTTTGATTACATGGGGTTCGTGGAGGCGTTTGAGGTGGGGTGCTGAGTGAAGGGCTCCGGGCAATCGGCCGTTGGCATGCGGCCCGGGAAAGCACCAGTTCATAGCCTTCGGCGGTGTTTGGGGAGTCGGGGAGTCGGGCGTTGGAGGTGTGATCTTGGAAAGCTCGCGTCTTCTTGTGGCGGCGGTGGTCTCAGGGTTCATCTCGACGGCGATCGGGCAGACTTCGCCTCGGGTCGACTATCGGGTGCTTGCCGAGGTGGGCACATCGAGCGGGCCTTGGCCGGCGATTGATCCTGGCTGGACCCAAGGCAACCCGCGGATGATGCTTCAGTTCGCGTCCGGGGAGGTCGTTTGGGACGGGGGGGCGCTTTATTCGATCGACGATGACGGGGCGGCGGAGATCCTGGCGGCGGGGACGAGAGTTTCCGGGCTGCCTGATGCCGACTTTCGGTTTGCGTTGCAGCCTGACGGGTTGGGATATGGATCACGGGTGGTGGAGCTTCGCGACAGGCGATCCGCTTTTCGAGTGAGGTATTCTCCGCTAGCGCCGGGGCAAGCGGGCGGTGAAGCTTGGATCGTGGGCCGCCCGCGTCAGCCGGAGTTCGCGGAGAACCGCATCGTCTCGAAGATTCGTGGAGACGGAGCGTGCCTGCTCTGGAGCGGTGGGGGCGTGCTTCAGGTCGGGATGCTGGGTGGTGAGTTCTTGCCGCTCGATCTGAACAGGATGGAGATTGGCGGGCTTGCACCGCAGGGATCGTTGTTTTCCATCCTTGAGGATGCGAGCTTCGGCGGGGAAAGCGCCATCATGATCAAGGGCGTCACTGCTCCACCCTTTCGATGGATCAGGGGGCTCTACATCAACGGCCAACTCCGCGCGACGAGCTTTCAGGGTGAGTCGATTCCCGGGGTGCCGACACCGATCAGTTCCGGATCGCGGATCTGCGGTGTTCTGGAGGACGAAACCGCCCTCATGTGGCAGCCGGGAGCGGCTTGGATGGTCTTTCCGGACGGCCGCGGGCGCGAGATCGCTTCCCCGCTGATCCCTCTGCCGGGGTACGGCCCCGATGGGTTCGCGGTCCAGCCGATTCCCTTCGCGACGGCGGACGGCCGGATTTACCTGTCGGTGCGGGGCGCCACGAACGAGTCTCCGCAGGCGTTCTTTCCCGGTCTTTTCGAGTATGAGAACGGGGAGCTTCGTCCGATCGCGATCTCCGGTGATCCGCGGCTCGGGAGCTCGCGAAACGTCGGCGTTCCGAACGGGCTCGCGGCGAATGTCTGGTTCACCTCGGGCGGACGGGGCGCATGGACGAACGGGCAGGGGATCGGCTTGGTCGAGAGAAGCGGGGCTGTGGCGCTGGTTGCTTCGGCCGGCGATCCGACTCCGCTGCCCGGCGTGCTTGGGTCGTTTGGGGTCGTCGAGGATGTGGGAGTCAGCGATGTCCGCGGCACGGACGAAGTGTCGATCGGGACAGATGCTTCGAGCGGGACCACACGGATGGCGAGGGATGGCTCGATTGCGTTCTGGGTGCGGATGCGCGCCGCGGGCGGCGTGCGGCGCGTGTTCGTGGTGTCGGCGCGGCTTGATGTGTGTCCGCCGGACATCAACGAGGACGGGTTTGTGGATTTCTTCGACTACGACGCGTTTCTGGCGTGCTTTGAGAGCGGGGAAGCGTGCGGGCGGTTTAATGTCGGGGATTTCAACCAAGACGGGTTCACGGACTTCTTTGACTACATGGGGTTTGTGGAAGCGTTTGAGGTGGGGTGCTGAGGGAAGGCACTTGGCACTTGGCACTAGGCACTTGGGCCGGCGGAAGGCATCGGACAACTTTTTCTTGGGCATCGTGGTCCTCGAAGACCCCTCATCCGCCGCTGGCGCGGCACCTTCTCCCCGTGAAGCACGGGGAGAAGGGGGTTAGTGCATCGCGTGGCGGGCGAGTTGGGTGCCGCCGACGAGGACGGGGAAGATGTTGAGGGCGATGGCGGTGAGGGCGACGCCGCGGCCGGTGTGGAAGCGGATGCGGCCGATGTGCTCACAGATGACGAGCACGAGAATGATGAGGAAGAACTTGTAGGCGAGCATGCCGGGGAGGCCGGCGGAGTCGATGACCTGCTTGGCGATGATGTTGAGCTCAGCGCCGCCGCGGGTCAGGATGATCCACGTGAGGATGACGTCGAGGGACGCGAAGAGGATCACCCAGCGGTAGTAGTGGGGGTAGAGGACTGGTTTGTCGAGCATGATGTGCTCCTACGGAACCCGTTCTTCGTGCGAACCCCGGACCAGACGATCGAAGAGTCCGGGCGGAGGAAGCTGGCCCGTCCAGGTGTGGAACTGAAGCGTGGCTTGCCGGACGAACATGTGGACGCCGTCGATGGTTCGCCAGCCGGCGTGCTGAGCGGCTTGGAGGAGCGGTGTTTGAGCGGGCGTGTACACCGTATCCAGTACGAGCGGTTGGGCTTGTCGGTTCTGGCTTGTGGTCTGAGTGGCAGTTTGGGGGATGAACCGGCTGACCGGAATGGGTGACTGGTCGGGCGCGGGGCCGGACTTCATACCGACGGGGGTGCAGTTGATGCAGAGGTCGAAAGCGGCGGGGTCGATGGCTTCCAGCGAGGCCACGGTGGGCGTTGGCATGCCGTTTGCGATGTGAGGGGCGAGGTCGTCGGCGACGGCGCGGGCTTTGGCGAGGTCGCGGTTGTGGATGGTGACGTGGGCACCATCGCGGAGAAGGCCGTACGCGGCGGCGCGGGCGGCACCGCCGGCTCCGAGGATGGCGGCTCGCAAGCCTTTGAGCGACGGGAAGGCTTCGCGGAGCGGGTCCACGAGGCCGGGAACGTCGGTGTTGCTGATGGAAGCGGAGGCGAACGCGTTGGATGCGGTGCGCGTGATGGTGAGCGTGTTGGCGGCGCCGACGGCGCTCGCGACGGGGTCGATGGCCCAGCTTTGTTCGCGGGCGAGGCGGAGGAGGTGCTCTTTGTGCGGGATAGTGACGCTTGCGCCGGAGAAGGAGAGGCGCGGGTCGTGGATGAGGTCCAGGAGTGTGGCTTTGAAGACGAGATAGGCATCGTCGGGAGAGTGGGCGCCGTCGGGCGTGGGGATGGGGAGCGGGACGTAGACGCCGTTGTGGTTTGTCGCGGAGAACGCAGCGTTGTGGACGTGCGGGCTCTTGGAGTGTGAGACGGGCCAGCCGATGATGCCGTAGACCTTGGTCGCGGCGTTGATCGCGCGGAAGCGGTAGAGGCTCAAGAGGTCGCTCACGGTCGGCTGGCCGGGCGCGGTGACCTCGGCGGGGCGGAGGGCGGCGAAGGTGAGGAAGCCGCCGAACTTGGGCGCGAGGAGGCGCGAGAGGAGGCCGAACTCGCCCATCGCGAGGGCGATCATGGGTTTGGTGCGGTGTTCGAGGAGTTCGAAGAGCTCGAGGTTGTCGCGGAGGGAGCGTGCTTTGAACGCGATCTTGGCGATGGCGCACGCGGGCTCGGCTTGCATGGCGAGCACGCGGCGCGTGAGGTCTGCGGGTCGGGTCTGGAAGTCGTGGGCGGAGAGGATGAGAGCGGGGCCGACCTCGCGGAGCTGGGCTTCGTGGCGGACGGCGAGGTTGATCTTCTGCTTGAGGTTGGCGGAGCGGGTGTAGGCGGCGAGCTCGATGTCGAGGTAGGTCGGGGCGCGGCCGGGGTCGCGGGTGCCGAGGCGTTCGTAGAGGGAGACGCGGTCGGTGTCGTCGCCGTCGTAGGCGCCGCCCTCGCTGGCGGAGCGGCAGGTGACGATGCAGGGGAGCGGGCTTTCGGCGGCGAGTCGGTCGATGGCGAGGACGGCGGGGTGCGGGCCGCCGGCGGGTGCTTCGAGGTCGCCGGAGAAGAGCTCATCGATGCGGAACTCGACGATGTCGGCACCGGCGGCGCGTGCTTCGGCGGCGAGGGCGAGAGCGCGGTCGGGGTCGTGCACCGTGATCGGGACGCAGACGAGGGTGGGCATCGGCGATCGTAGTGCGAGGGGCGGGGAGATCACCACAGAGGCGAAGAGACGCGGAGGGGAACTCACGAAGTCAAGAGGTCTTGGGCTGTGGTCGGTGGTGCTTGTACGCGAGCCAGAGGCAGGCTCCGAAGGGGATCCACCAGATGACGTCGTTGGTGACGTTGATCCAGCCGAAGGAGAGGGGGAAGGTGCCTTTGATGACGGCTTGCACGAACCCGATGGGGCCGAAGATTTTGCCGAGGAAGCCGACCAGGATGATGGGCCAGTGGCGGAAGGGGTCGCGGGCGGCGATGAGGTAGCCGATGCCGTAGACGCCGACGATCATGCCGATGCACTGCCAGAGTTCGGGGTAGTTGGGGCGGGCGGCTCCGAGAACATCCCACATGAGGTTGGGCAGGAGGACCGCGATGCCGCCCCAGACGAGGTTGTAGAAGCCGGCGAGCAGGAGGGAGACGCGGATCCAGCGGGGAGCGGTCTGGAGCGGGGTGGAGGGAGTTTGGGTAGGGGTGGGGGTTGGTGTCATGGGGCTCACCGAGGGGTTTCGCGGAGAATCGTGGTGTGGATGCGGCATCCGTTTGTGTTCGGTGGTCGAAATGGAGGGTAGCGATGACCGAACTTCCGACAAAAACTCAGTCCGAACCGCGATTTACGATCCTGATCGACGGCGAGTGCCCGCTTTGCGCGAAGGAAGCATCGCTGATGCGGTGGCTTGATGGCGGGCGGGGCCGGCTTGCGATCGTCGACATCGCGGCTCCCGGGTTTGACGCGGGTCGGTACGGCACAACGTACGAAGCGGTGATGGGCGAGATCCACGGCGTGGTGCCCGACGTTGGGGCGGGGAATCGGTTGGTGACGGGCGTTGAGGTGTTTCGGCGGGCGTACGCGGCGATCGGCTGGGGCTGGGTGCTTGCGCCGACGGCGTGGCCTGGGCTTCGGTGGCTTTCCGACATCGCGTACCGGTGGTTCGCGCGGAACCGGTTGTGGCTGACGGGGCGGAAGGACTGTGGGACGGGGGCTTGCAAGGTGAAGTGAGCGGGGTGCTCTACAGCGTCGAGGATGAAGTTGTCTCGCGCGGTGGCTGGCGCATGTCTTTGGGAAGTCTGCGACTCCAGAACTCGATTCGTTGCTGGTGTGATGTTTGGGCGGCGCACTCGGGGCAGCGGTCTGGGTTGTTGATCGCCGAGATGTCGTAGTTGCAGTTCGGGCAGATGTTGAAGTTCTTCTCGTGGATGATCGAGGCGGCTTGGCGGTAGTAGCGCCTCGCGATGGGCGCGTGGAGGAGAACGGCGATCAAGACGGGGAGAATCCCCAATGCCCACGCGGCAAAGGGACCAGAGCGTTGCATGAACGCGTCAACGGCAGGCACAAAGACCCCGATGCACAACGCGATCGCGGGGATAAGCGTCAGGAAGGGAAGAAAGCTGAGCTTCGCGCGACGGATCAAGACGGCGGGGTTCGTTGTCGCGTGCCGCATCGGTGGAGTTTATCAGGCCGCGTGCTTACCGGGTTGGACCCCTTCGGGGTCCGAAGGTAATGGTGTGGCGTGACGGGGGGCGTTGCCCCCGGCTACTCACGACCAGCCCTGCGGGCTGAAGGCAAACACCGCTCTGGAGAGCGGTGCCACCAAAGCTCAGCAGCCGAACTCGAAGGCTTCGACGAAGAGGTCGTAGTCGAAGAAGTCGATGAACTCGTCGAGGTTGACGTCGGCGGAGGGATCGCCGGTTTCGAACGCGAGGACGTAGTCGTCGTAGTCGAAGAAGTCGGCGAAGCCATCGCGGTTGAAGTCGGCGGGGCAGGGGAGGGGGTTGCGGACGGCTCGCTCGACTTCGGCTCGCACGAGGTACTGCCACTGTTCGATGTTGTTGAAGCGGGTGAGGTCGGTCGCGACGACGCCGGTGACGCCATCGTCGAGGTCGATCCAGCCGTGGAAGCCGCGGGCTCCGCCGGCGATCGCGCCGATGAGGTTGCCTTCGGCGTCGCGCTGGTCGAGCCAGATGCCCACGCCGTAATCGGAGACGCCGGGAAGCGGTGAGCCTTCGATCGGGATGCCGACCGGGGACTGACGCGTGAGAAGGGTGCGGACGCCCTCTTCGCTGAGGACGCGGCGGCCGTTGTGGAGACCGCCGGTGCGGAGCATTTCCATCATGCGGGCGAACTCGGCCGCGGTGCTTTCGCAGCCGCCGGCGATGCGCGGGTTGGTGGGCGAGGTGAGGACGTAGCGCGTGGTGGTCCAGCCGAGGGGGCCGGCGAGCTTGCGCTGGAAGAGGGAGTTCCAGGATTCGCCGGCCGCGAGTTCGGCGACGGCTCCGGCGGCGTGCATGGAGGTGCCGCCGTAGTCGAAGACGGTGCCGGGGAGGTATCGGAGGGGGTCGTTCGCGATGTCGAGGGCGGCTTGCTGGAGCGTGAGGGTCGCGTCGCCCTCGGCGCCGGAGAAGCCGAAGCCCGCGGTGTGCGAGAAGGCTTGACGGATGGTGATGGTGGATTTGGGGCCGGTGAACTGCGGGATGTAGTCGCTGAGGCGGGTGTCGAGGTTGAAGGCTTGGGGGCGTTCATCCATGAGGGCGATGAGGACGGCGCCGGAGATGGTCTTGGTGGAGGAGTCGGCGTTGGCGGGGCGGCCGATGGACCAGACGCCGAAGGCGCGGTGGTAGACGACGCGGCCGTCCTTCATGAGGAGCATCTCGAAGCCGGGGACGGGGTCCTCGACGTTGGTGCCAAAGACCGCTCCGCGGGCGAGGGCGGTCACGCCCGAGAAATCAAAGAGTGCTTCCTGAGCGAGGGCGAGGGGGGCGGAACAGCAAGCGAGCAGGGCGGCGAGTTTCATAGCGGTCTCCCACGAAGTGTGCGGGAAGAACGCTTGGCGTGCCCGGAGATTGCGGGGAATCCTGGAGGATGGGGTAGGGTTGTGAGGATTGGGGGGATCAAAGAAAAGGCACCGCTCTGGAGAGCGGTGCCACGGAGAAGCGGAATGAGATCACGGGCAGGATGCCCGTGCTAGCTAGTAGTTCGGCGTGGGGGCGCGGAAGTCTTCCCACTTGATGCTCTTGAAGTAGGCGATGGTTTTGGCGAGGCCTTCGCGGAGCTGGATCTTGGGTTCCCAGCCGAGGTGCTGCTTGGCGAGGGAGATGTCGGGCTTGCGCTGCTTGGGGTCGTCCTGGGGGAAGGGCTTGAAGTGGATCTTGCCGGTGGGGCCGGAGTTGCCGACGATTTCCTGGACCATCTTGGCGAGTTCGAGGATGGTGAATTCGTGCGGGTTGCCGATGTTGACGGGGCCGACGAAGGTGTCGGGGCCGTTCATCATGCGCATGATGACTTCGACGAGGTCATCGACGTAGCAGAAGGAGCGGGTCTGGGTGCCATCGCCGAACATGGAGATGTCCTCGCCGCGGATGGCTTGGCGGATGAAGTTGGAGACGACGCGGCCGTCGAAGGGGTGCATGCGGGGGCCGTAGGTGTTGAAGATGCGGACGACGCGGATGTTGACGTTGTTGGAGCGGTTGTAGTCGAAGAAGAGGGTTTCGGCGGCGCGCTTGCCTTCGTCGTAGCAGGCGCGGGGGCCGATGGGGTTGACGTTGCCGCGGTAGGTTTCCTTCTGCGGGTGTTCGGTGGGGTCGCCGTAGACCTCGGAGGTGGAAGCTTGGAGGATTTTGGCTTTGCAGCGTTTGGCGAGGCCGAGCATGTTGATCGCGCCCAGGACGCTTGTCTTCATGGTCTTGATGGGGTTGTACTGGTAGTGGCCGGGAGCGGCGGGGCAGGCGAGGTTGTAGATCTCGTCGACCTCGAGGAAGATGGGGTGGGTGACGTCGTGGCGGATGAATTCGAAGTTGGACTTGCCCAGGAGGTGGGTGATGTTCGACTTCTGGCTGGTAAACAAGTTATCGAGACAGATGACGTCGTGGCCTTGGGCGACGAGGCGTTCGCAGAGGTGGGAACCGAGGAAACCGGCGCCGCCGGTCACGAGAATGCGTCGGATGGTCATAGGTGTGAGGGTATCGGTCCGGGGTGGGAGGGGCCAGTGAAAGATGGGGTTGGGGTTTGGAACCGGGCGAGGTATGCTCGGAGGGTCCGAGTACAGGAGGGACGGCTATGAAGGGGCGAAACGGGCATGCGGCGGCTTGGGGTGCGTTTTGGATCTGCGGCGCGGTCTTTGCGCAACCTTTGGAATGGAAAGCGGGGTTTGGGGAAGGCCAGAGCGGGATGAATGGGCCGGTGCTGCAGCTTGTGGCGTTTGGGGATGAGTTGGTCGCGGTGGGGAACTTTTTCGAGGCCGGCGGGGTTCGGGCGAACTTTGTCGCGGCGTGGAACGGGTCGTCGTGGCGGCGGCTTGGGACGGGCGGGCGTTCGGCGGCGGCGGGTTCGCGAATGCGGCGTTCTGCGCGGCGGTGTATCGGGGTGAGCTTTATGCGGGCGGGTTCTTTCGGAACGTGGGGCAAGCGGGCGGGACGCGGGTCAATGGTGTGGCGCGGTGGGACGGGGTGCAGTGGAACCCGGTGGGGACGGGGCAGTGCTTCGGTATTGCGGGAGGGTTCTCGCAGGTGCGGGCGATGGCGGTGCACGAGGACAAGCTCTATGTCGCGGGGAGTTTTGACACGGCGGGGTGTGTGCCGGCGGCGAACATCGCGAGCTGGGACGGTGTTCAGTGGGCGGGGCTTGCGGGCGGGGGGACGGACGATTTCGTGAACGCGCTGGTGTCGCACGGCGGGATGCTTGTGGTGGGGGGCGAGTTTGATCAGGCGGGGCCGCTTGCGGCGAGGGGGTTGGCCGCATATCAGAACGGCTGGGTGGGGATCGCGGGAGCGGGGCTTGGGTTCCTGGACACGATCGACGGCCTTGCGTCGATCGATGGGCAGCTTTACGCGGGTGGGGACTTTGACGAGATCGCGGGGATCGCGGCGGCGGATGTGGCGCGGTACGACGGCGCGTGGCACCCGCTTGGGTCCGGGCTTTTTGGCGTTTCGGCGAGCGGGTTTGCGAGTTATGGCGGCAAGCTTTACGTGAGCGGCCTGTTTCAGGAGGCGGGGGGGCTGCCGGCAGCGAGCATCGCGTCGTGGGATGGACAAGCGTGGGCACCGCTTGCGGGCGGGCTGAACGGGAGTGTTCCCACGCTTGCGGTGTACAACGGGTCGCTGATGGCGGGCGGGAGCTTTACGCAGGCGGACGGGATCCCTTCGGCGCGGATCGCGCGGTGGGCGGCGCGGTGCGTCGGGGACTTTGACGGCAGCGGGTTCATCGACTTCTTCGACTACCTGGATTTCGTGACGGCGTTCGAAGAGGGGAGCATGGCGGCGGATGTGAACGGGGATGCGTTCGTCGACCTGTTCGACTATCTCGACTTTGTCGAGGCGTTCGAGGGCGGGTGCTGATCAGACGTAGGCGTCGAGTTCGCTTGGCAGGGCGCTTCGGAGGGCGACGGCTTCGTCGAGGAGCGTGGGCCACTGGTCGCCAGAGAGGTGGCTGTTTCGGCTGATGCACAGGCGGCCGCTCGCGATGGCGAGGGTGGTGCCTTTGGTCCAGGAGAGCATGAGTCGCTGGATTTCGGGCGTCAGGAACAGGAGGGCGAAGTCTTCGCTGACGCCTTTGACGCGGAATCGCTTGTTGAAGGCTTCGTCTTCGACCTTGAAGTCTTTGGAGCCGAAGAGTTCGCCGATGCGGTGGAAGAGATTCTCCGCGTAGATGTCGAGCTTGGGCCAGGTTTCCGGGACGGGGATCGAGACGACGGAGTGGTTGTGGACCTGGCGGTTTTTGCCCGAGCCGGTGCTGTACTGGTGTTCGATCGCCATGACCTCGACGCCGGAGATCTCGCCGCTCGCGGACCAGCGGGTCTTTTCCGGGCGGGTGGCGAGGGCGGCGATGGGGGCGAGGGCGAGCTCATGCGGCGTTTGGGCCGGTGCTCCGAGTTCGTGGAAGGTGAGTCCGCGATTTTCGAGGGCGGCGCGGGCGGCAGCGCGGCGTTTGAGGTCGGCCCGCTTGCTGAAGACGCTTCCGAGGATCACGAGGAGGACGAAGCCGCCGATGATGAAGAAGATGTAGGGAGGTGGTGAGCCGCTGTTGTTGCGCGTCGTCTGGGCGAGCAGGTGGGCGGCGGAGAGCCAGGCTTCTGGGAGGAGCGGCGTGATCACGCGTGGGCACCCCGGGAGAGTGCGGCGCGGATGGCGGCGACGCTTGCGAGGAGGTCGGGCATCGCGGCGAGCGGCTGGACGGTGGCGGCGTCGGAGAAGGCTTTCGCGGGCTCGGGGTGGCACTCGATGAAGAGGCAGTGGACGCCGGCGGCGGTGGCGGCGCGGGCGAGGAGCGGGGCGCGGTGCGGCTGGCCGCCGGTGCGTTCACCCTCGGCCCCGGGGAACTGTGTTGAGTGGGTGACGTCGAAGCAGACGGGGGGCGGGGATGGGGGGCCGCCGTCGGTCGAGAGTTCCATCAGGTCGCCCAGGCCCGCGAAGTCGTTGACGAGCCGGTGGTAGCCGAAGAAGGTGCCGCGGTCAGTGAGCATGGTGTTGGAGCAGCCGGCTTCGGCGAGCTTTTTGACGGCGCCCTTCATCTCGGCGGGGGCCATGAACTGGCCCTTCTTGACGTTGACGGCGCGGTTGTGTTTGGCGGCGGCTTCACCGGCGGCCATGAGGAGGTCGGTCTGGCGGCAGAGGAACGCGGGGATCTGGAGGATGTCGACGACGCGGGCGGCGGGCTCGGCTTGGGAGGGGTCGTGGATGTCGGTGGTGGCGGGGACGCCGAGTTCCTTCTTGATGGCGGCGAGCCAGGCGAGGCCTTGTTCGAGGCCGGGGCCGCGGGGGGACTTGATGGAGGAGCGGTTGGCTTTGTCGAAGCTGGCTTTGAAGATGTAGGGGAGGGCGAGCTTGTCGCAGAGGGCTTTGACGGTCTTGCCGATGGAGAGGGCGTGGTCGAGGGACTCGAGAACGCAGGGGCCGGCGATGATGGCGAGGGGCTTGCCCTCCCCAATGGAAACGGAACCGGCGGTGCAGAGTCGTGCGTGCGTTTCAGGCATGGGAGGAGGGTAGGAGGAGGGAGTGCGGGGGCGGTTATTTGGACGCCGCCAGCTCTTTCCCCCTTCGCGGCAATCGTTTCCGGTGACGGGAAAGGAGCTGGCGGCCTCACGGCAATCGTTTCCGGCGAGGGGGAAACGATGTTCCGCGTCACGGCAATCGTTTTCGGTGAGCGGAAAAGAGTTTCCGGTGACGGGAAAAGAGTTGGCGGCCTCGCGGCAATCGTTTCCGGCGAGGGGGGAAATGATGTTCCGCGTCGCGGCGGGGGCGGTGGCGAGCTGGAGGGGGAGAAGGGAGAGGGATGGCCGGGTGTGCGTGGGCCTCGGGGCGATGGTGCGGGTCCTTGAAGCCGTGCGACCAAGGAAGAACCCCTCCCCGCCGTTCGGGCACCTCTCCCCGAGCCGAAGCGATGCGGGGAGAGGCAGGAAGGCGGTGGAGCCGTTTCCCAAGTATGCTGACGCTGTGCTGACGATCACCAATCTTGTGAAGTCGTTTGGGGCCAATCGCGCGGTCGATGGGGTATCGCTTCAGGTTCGGAAGGGGGAGGTCTTCGGGCTTTTGGGGCCCAACGGGGCGGGGAAGAGCACGACGATCGCGATGGTGATGGGGGTGCTGACGCCGGATTCCGGCGAGGTGGTGATCGAGACGGCGGATGGGAAGCGTGGGAAGCCGACCGAAGCCCAGGTGCGGCGGCGGCTTGGGGTGGCGACGCAGAGCCTGGCGATCTATGACGATCTGACGGGGCGGGAGAACCTTGAGCTTTTCGGCAAGCTGTTCGGCTTGGGTGGCGCGGGGCTGAAAGCTCGCGTCGATGCGTGCTTGGAAGCGGTGGGGCTGAGCGATCGGCAACAGGATCGGGCGCGGACGTACTCGGGCGGGATGAAGCGGCGGCTGAATCTCGCGGCGGCGATCGTGCATGATCCGGAGGTGATCCTGCTCGATGAGCCGACGGCGGGGGTCGATCCGCAGAGCCGCAACAACATCCTCGAGATGGTGCAGAAGCTCGCGGCGGGCGGGAAGACGGTGGTGTACACGACGCACTACATGGAAGAAGCCCAGAAGCTCTGCTCGCGGGTCGCGATCATCGACAAGGGGAAGATCCTCGCGATGGGGACGGTGGATGAGCTGGTCGGGCGGTTCGGGGGCGAGTCCATCGTGACCATCAAACGCGGGAGCGGAGCGGATGAGGTGCGGCGGACGGCGGACCCGGTGGGGGAGCTTCGGAGCGTGCTTGGCAGGGAGGGAGTGGTCGGGGTCGCGATCGAGCGGCCGGACCTGGAGACGGTGTTCCTGTCGCTGACGGGGCGGACGCTGAGGGACTAGTTGGCGGATTCGCGAAGGGATTGGAAGATGCTCGCGATTGCGATGAATGATCTGAGGCTTTTGTTCCGCGACAAAGCGGCGGCGTTCTTCACGTTTGTGTTCCCGGTGCTGTTTGCGATCTTCTTCACGTTCGTCTTTGGCGGGGCCAAGGGCGGGGGGAAGATGAAGGTCGCGGTGCTGGATCTGGACGGGACGGCGCCATCGGCGCAGCTCGTGCGGGATCTGGAAGCGGATTCGTCGCTTGAGGCGCGGCGGGCGGCGACGCTTGACGAGGGGCGGATGCTGGTGCAGAAGGGGAGCGTGACGGCGCTGATCGTGGTGCCCGAGGGTTTTGAAGCGGGGACGAACGGGCTTTTCACCGGCGGCAAGATCCCGCTTGAGGCGTACGTGGATCCGTCGCGGAGCGCGGAAGCAGGGCTCTTGACGGGGAAGCTGAATGAGCTTGCGTTCCGGCAGATGTCGTCGGCGTTCACGGATCGGTCGAAGATGGCGGCGATGCTGACGCGGTCGCGGGAACAGCTTGGGACGATCGCTCCGGAAGCGGGTGAGCGGCGGGAAGCGTTCCTGAAGTTCTTCGACGGGGCGGATGCGCTTTCGGGCGAGCTTGAGAAGATCAACGCGGGAGCGGGGGACGCGGCGGCGGGCGGCGTAAGCGGCGGCGGCGGTGCTGGGTTCAACCCGGTGGATGTGAAGGTGAGGGATCTTGAGATTGATCGGACGGGGAAGGGGCGGACCTCGTCGGACTATTCGTTCCCGCAGGGGATTGCGTGGGGGCTCATGGGGTCGGTGGTGGGGTTCGCGGCGTCGATCGCGGCGGAGCGGCGGCGGGGGACGCTGATCCGGCTGGCGACGAGCCCGCTGACGCGGTCGCAGATCTTGGCGGGGAAAGCGATGGCGTGCTTCGTGACGTGCATGCTGGTGCAGGTGCTTTTGATTGGGATTGCGATCGGGATGGGGTCGCAGATCGGGTCGTGGCCGATGCTGAGCATCGCGGTGGTCTGCTCGTCGCTGGGGTTTGTGGGGATCGCGATGGGGCTTGCGCCGTTCGCGGATTCGGAGGAGGGAGCGGCGGGGATCGCTCGGGCGGTGCCGATGATTCTGGCGATGATCGGCGGCGGGACGATCCCGCTCGCGTTCATGCCGCCGTTCCTGGAGACGCTTTCAAGCGTGAGCCCGTTCAAGTGGGCGATCGTGGCGGTGGAGGGCGGGATGTGGCGCGGGTTCACTGCGGCGGACATGCTGCTGCCGTGCGGGATCTTGCTTGGCGTCGGAGCGGTGGCGTTTGTGATTGGGGTGAAGAGGCTGAGGTGGGAGTAGGAAGGCACTCGGCACTAGGGTAAGGACTTGAGGAGTTTTTCCTCGTCCCAGACTTCGACGCCAAGTTCGCGGGCTTTGTCGAGCTTGCTGCCGGCTTCGGTGCCGGCGATGACGAAGCTCGTTTTCTTGGAGACGCTTCCGGAGACCTTCGCGCCGAGGGCTTCGAGCTTTTCGGTGAGCTCATCGCGGCCGAATTTTTCGAGGGTGCCGGTGATGACGATGGTTTTGCCGGCGAAGGGGCCGGAGGTGACGGCGGCGGCGGTGGGCGTGTAGTTTTTCGAGGAAAGATCGACGCCGAGGATTCGGAGCGCGGCGAAGGTCTTGGAAGCCGCCGGACTGTGGAGGTACGCGTGCACGGCGGGAGCGGTGTCTTCGCCCAGGCCGGTTTCGTACTCGCGGTCGAGCGGGGCGGACAAGCCGAAGCGTTCGAGACGCTTCTTGGGGCTCATGCGATTCACGGCGACGGGCATGAGCATGGGGACGGAAGCGGCGAGGAGGTCGTCGAGTGAAGCGAAGTTCTTCGCGAGGGCTTTCGCGGTGGAATCGCCGACATGGCGGATACCCATGCCCGCGAGAAGGCGGGCGAGACCGCGGGATTTCGCATCCTCGATGCCCGCGAGGAGGTTGTCGACCTTCTTCTCGCCCATGCGGTCGAGGGTGAGCAGGCGTGCGCGGTGGTCGGGCAAGCGGAAGATGTCGGCGAACGCGTTGAGCGGGACGTCGGGTGCTTCGGCACGGATCTGGTCGATGGTTTTCTCGCCCAGGCCTTCAATGTCCATCTGCTTGCGGCCGCAGAACCAGACGAGCTTCTCGCGGACCTGAGCTGGGCACTCGGGGTTGATGCAGCGGCGGGCGGATTCGGATTCGGGCGTGGGGTTGTCGGCGTCGGGATACTCGGGCTCGACGGGGCCGCCGCACTGGGGGCAGACCTCGGGGGCGACGATTGGCTTCGCGTCCGCGGGGCGCTTCGCGAGGACGACGCCGACGACGTAGGGGATGATCTCGCCGGCTTTTTCGACCTCGATGGTGTCGCCGAGGCGGATGTCTTTCTGGCGGATCTGGCCGTAGTTGTGGAGGGTGGCGTGTTTGACGGTGGTGCCGGCGAGGTGGACGGGCTCCATGACGGCGCGGGGCGTGATCTTGCCGGTTTTGCCGACCTGGTGGAGGACGTCGAGGAGGATCGTCGGCTTGCGGTCGGGCGGGTACTTGTACGCGATGGCCCAGCGCGGGCTTTTGGAGGTCAGGCCGAGTTGTTCCTGCTGGTCGAAGCGGTCGACGCGGACGACCATGCCGTCGGTGGCGTAGTCGAGGTGGCGGCGGGCTTCGGCGAAGGCTTCGATCGCGCGGAGGATGTCGTCGACGGACTTGCAGGGGACGAGGTGGGGGCTGACGGGGACGCCGAGGTCCTTGATGCACGCGAGGAACTCGGAGTGGGAGGATGCGAAGCCGGGGGAGACCTCGCCGCGGCCGTGGGCGATGAAGGAGAGCTTGCGGCGGGCGATGAGCTTGGGGTCGAGGTTCTTGATGGTGCCGACGGTGGCGTTGCGTGGGTTGGCGAGGAGGTCCTCGCCGGCGTCCTCGAGTTCCTGGTTGATGGCGGCGAAGCGTTTGGTGGTCATGAAGACCTCGCCGCGGACCTCGAGGACCTCGGGCATGGAAGCCGAAGACCCTTGCTTGCGCTGCGGGCTCTGTAAAGTCAGCGGGATGGCGGGGATGACGCGTGCGGCGTGCATGACATCATCGCCGGTGACGCCGTCGCCGCGCGTGACGGCGTGGATGAGCTTGCCGTTCTCGTAGCGGAGTGCGAGGGCGACGCCGTCGATTTTGGGTTCGGCGATGTAGCCGATGTCGGAGCTTCCGAAGAGGCCCGCGTCATTGAGACCGCGTGAGACGCGGGCGGTCCATTCGCGGACCGCGTTCTCGTCGTACGAATTGTCGATCGAGAGCATCGGGACGGCGTGCTTGACCTGCTTGAAGCCATCGATGGGTTCGCCGCCGACGCGGCGGGTGGGGGAGTCGGGGTCGGCGAGGTCGGGGTGCTTGGCTTCGAGGTCGGCGAGCTCGGCGAGGAGCTTGTCGAACTCGAGGTCGGGCATGATGGGGGAAGCGTCGACGTAGTACGCGCGGTTGGCGCGTGTGAGAAGCTCGCGCAGCTCGTGGATTCGCGCGGGACCCTTGCTCATGGCTTCACTCCGGTCGTGCGGCGCGTGTCCTGATCACTTGGGCATCTTGTAGAACGGGAGGGGGACGACCTTGCCTTCGAGCGTCGCGCCCTTGCCGGTGTCGACGGAGAGGGGCATGGCGGGGGTTGCGAGGCCGCGCTCAACGAACGCCATCGCGATCGACTTGTTCAGGGTCGGCGACAGGCAGCCGGAGGTGACGGTGCCGACGTTCCTGCCGTTGGACATGACGGCCATGCCCTGGCGGGCGGCGCGACGGCCGTCGATCTCGAGGCCGACGAGCTTGCGGTCGGGGCCGGAAGCGGCGGTTTTCTTGAGGGCGGGGAGGCCGATGCACTCGACGCCTTCGGTCTGGTCCTTGTCGAGGGCGATGGCGAAGTCGACGCCGCAGGAGAGGGCGTTGATGTCCTCGCCGAGCTCATGGCCGTAGAGGGGCATGCCGGCTTCGATGCGGAGGGTGTCGCGGCAGCCGAGTCCGGCGGGCTTGATGACGGCTTCGGGGTTGGAGGCGTCCATGTACTTGCCGAGGGCGGAGAGAGCCATGCTGACCATGCCGGCGGGGAGGATGATCTCGACGCCGTCCTCGCCGGTGTAGCCGGTGCGGCTGACGGTGGCGGAAGCGATGACGAAGTCCTTGACGGCGAAGCGGTAGCGTTTGAGGGAGGCGATCTCGGAAGCGATGGTGGCGACCAGGGGCATGATCTTGGGGCCCTGGAGGGCGATCATGGCGGTGGCTTCGGTCTGGTCGTCGATCTTGACGGAGAAGTCGTGCTTGGTGCGGACGGCTTCGAAGTGGGGGAGGAGCTTGGCGCGGTTGCTGGCGTTGACGACGACGAGGAAGTCGTCTTCATCGTTTTTGTAGACGATGACGTCGTCGTGGACGCCGCCCTGCTCGTTGCAGACGAGGCTGTAACGGCACTGACCGGGGGTCATGTCGCCGATGCGGCGGGTGCAGACGGTTTCGAGGAGCTTTTTGGCGTGGCGGCCCTTGAAGGTGACGCGTCCCATGTGGGAGACGTCGAAGAGGGCGCCGGAGGTGCGGCAGTGCTTGTGTTCTTCGGTGATGCCGGAGTAGTAAAGGGGCATGTCCCAGCCGGCGAACTCGACCATGTGGCCTTTGCGATCGAGGTGGAACGAATGCAGTGGGGTGCGGAGCAAAGCGGACCTCCTGTGGGGTGGGACCGCAGTGTATCCGGGCGATCCGGGGCCCACCCCGCGTGGAGGTTTGCGCAAGAGAAAGCCCCGGGCGTGCGGAAACCCGCCCGGGGCCGGTGACCACCCCGCCACACCTCGGGCGGGGGTCTCTCTCTCCGGCATGACTCGCCGCCGAGGCGCGGGAGGGGAGCGAAGGGCGCAGGCTTCGCTGAGCCGGTGACGACGCTTTCAAGGTGCCATAAGGGGGCGAAAATGCCAGCCGAGAGTCGGCGCGGTCCGCGAGGGAGGCCGCACAGCATGCCCAGATTGACGGGTGGACGGGGCTCGGGCGGTTATCGCACCGGATTCAGCGGGCGATCATCGCGAGCACGCGGTCGGCGATGTCGAAGGCGGCGTTCGGCCGGCCGAGGGAGCGGGCGGTCTGCTTGAGACCCGCGAGTCGCGCGGGGTCGTCGAGAAGGCGGCTGACTTTCCATCCGAGCGTGGCGAGGGAATTGACCTTGACGGCGGCACCGCGTTCGAGGAGCCAATCGCTGTTGCGGCTTTCCTGCCCCGGGATGGGGTTCATGATGACCATGGCGGCACCGCGTGCGAGACACTCGCTGGTGGTGAGGCCGCCGGGCTTGGTGACGACGAGGTCGGCGGCGGCGAGCCAGCGGTCCATCTCGGTGGTGAAGCCGAGGATGGTGGTGCGGTGTCGGGGCGGGGGCTTGATGGCTTCGAGCTTGGCTTTGAGCTTGTCGTTCTTTCCGCAGACGGCGATGAGCTGGATGGGGCGTTCGATCGCGGCGAGGGCGGCGTAGATTTTCTCGACGGGGCCCAGGCCGAAGCCTCCGCTGAGGAGGAGGATGACGGGGGTGCCCGGGTCGAGCTTCTGCGCGGTCCGTGCGTCCTGTGCGGAGAGGGGCGAGGAGAAGACGGGGTGGATGGGGATGCCGGTTTCCTGGATGGTGTCGGCGGGGACGCCCCAGGCCGAGAGGGCGAGAGCGGCTTCGGCGGTGGCGACGAAGTACCGTGCGCACGGCGGGTTGACCCAGAAGCCGTGAGCTTCGAAGTCGGTGACGACGGTGACCATCGGCGGTCCGGCGGGCTTGCGGCGTTTGCGAGCCATGGAGGCCATGAGGTCTGGGGCGAGGAAGTGGGTGTGGACGACGATGTCCCAGCCTTCGTCGATTTTGGCGACGACGCGGGCGAGGTTTCGCTGCTGGACGAGGTGGCGGAGTTTGTGCTGGACGCCGCGCGTGGCTTGCGGCGAGTCGGAGAGGTCGTACATCATGCCGACGAGGTGGGGTGCGCGGCTGACGAGGTCGAGGTAGGCTTTGCCGTAGACGCGTCGGAAGACGGCGTTGGTGAGCGCCATGACGTCGTGGCGTTCGATGTGTGCGGATGGATCGCGGGCGCGGAGCGCGAGCTCGACGGCTTCGGCGGCGCGGACGTGTCCGGCTCCGACGGCGGCGGTGAGGATGAGGATGCGCGGCGGCATGACCGACGGTACGCCGGGCTCGTTACCGGCAGTTGCTCTCGAAGGCTTCGAGGAACGCGATGAGGTCGAAGACGTCGACGAACCCGTCGAAGTTGACGTCGGCGGTGGTGTCCGGCGGGCAGTCGCGTCGTTCGAAGCAGGCGTAGAAGTCGATGTAGTCGAAAAGGTCGATCATGTCGTCGGCGTTGAAATCGGCGAAGCAGCCCGTGAATTCCCGGAGCAGAGCGGCGACCTCGACGCGCGCTTTGGTCCGAGCGCCGTTGGGCGAATAGTGGACCATGCTGTAATCCGTGAAGAGGTGAAGGTTCTCGTACTTCCAGCCTTCGTTCTGCGTGAGCAGGCGGGAGTTGAGAGCGCAGACGAGGGGGTCTTCGAGAGCGATGACGTAGTTCGCGCCGGCGTAGCGGTCCATCACCTCGCGCTCGGCATCGGTCAGGCGTCCGCCGCGTGCCGGGTCCGACATCAGGATGACAGGGATGGGCTTGGAGCAGGCCGCTCGGATCCGCGCGATCAGCCGCTTGACGTTGGAGCGGTAGTCGTCGGGGGAGAACCCGGCGGTGACGTCGTTGGCACCGTAGCAGATGAACACGACGTCGGGCTGCATCTCGCTGATGAGGCGGAAGGAGTCCTGGTGCTGGTTGAGGAGGGTCGCGGAGGTATAGCCGCCTTCGGAGACCGAGGTGACGGTCCAGCCCCAGGTGTAATCGCGGTTGATGAACCGCGCGGCGATCACGTCGGTGAACTTCGTCGGATCGGTACCGGCGATCTCCGCTTGCACGAAGCGTCCGGCGGGAGCCACGAAGGGGCCGAGACGCTGCGACTTGAAGTCCTCCTCCGGGCTTTCGAGCCCCATGGAGCTCGTGAGGAATCGCTGGATGGGCTCGTAGTAGTTGGGGATTTGGGTCGCGGTGGAGGTGATGCGGACGAAGACCTCGCCGCTGGACGGATGGGTCGCGCCGATCACCTCGAGGTCGCACGTCGAGCCCGCGGGGAAGTAGGTCAGGTTGCGGTCGATGCCGGTGCCGGGGGAGACGCTCGCGCAGTTGTGCTGGAGCATCAGCAGCTGTCCGAACTGCTGGTTGTTGTTGATGTTCACCCCGCCGCGGGTGGAGGTCTTTCCGCCCTGGAAGCTCGGAGGGAGGCGTTCCGGGTTCACACGCGACTCAGTCATGTTGGGCGGCGCCGAACCTGCCCGCAGGAGCCACTGGCCCCATTGGCGCTGGTCGCCGTAGCTTGTCCGCATCGACGCCCACGGGGTCGACGGTGCGTTGCCGTAGCGGTTCCAAAGCTCCCAGTTGAACCGCGGGACGTACTCCTGGCCGAAGCCGCCGGGGCAGGTCTCCTGCGAGTCGCCGATCATGACCGCGTGCGTGCCGGTCGTGGTCGCGTCGCGGAAGAGCTTGCGGAAGACGGAGGGGGACTGCGTGAAGACCTCGGGCACCTGGTCAAACCGCGGGATGTCGGCGAGAGACCCCCCGCCCAAACCGCAGAGTGCGGTGGTCAGCGGAATGAGTAGGCGAGCGGCATGGCCGGGCCGGGAACGAAACCCCATGCGGGCAAAATATCCGCCAGAGGTGGGGAGTTCAAGAAGAATCGGCGACTTTGAGTTATCGCCACCGCGCCACGTGCCAGTTCTTCTTGCCGCGCCGGATGGCCGTCAGCGAGCCGTGGAGAAGGGATTGCTCGGTGATCCGGTCGTCGGGAGCGGCTTTGGTGCCATTGACGCTGACGGAGCCGTTCGCGAGGAACTCGCGAGATTCTCGTTTGGAAGCAGCCAAGCCGACGGTGACGAGGAAGTCAACGAGGGGGATTCCCGCGGCGAGGGTGTCGGCGGGCTGGGTGCTGCTTGGGGCGCTGGCGAGGGCTTCCTCGAGGGTGGCGAGGGGGAGATCGGCGATCTCGCCGGAGAAGAGTGCTTTGGCGGCTTTCTCGGCGAGTTCGGTCTGCTCGGCGCCGTGGAGGAGGGTGGTCATGTGGCGGGCGAGGGCGCGGTGGGCTTCGCGGGCGCCGGGGTTGGCGTTGTGGGCGGCTTCGAGGCGGTCGACCTCATCCTTGTCGAGGAGCGTGAAGGTTTTGAGAAACTTGACGATGTCGGCGTCGGCGGCGTTCAGCCAGAACTGGTAGAAGGCGTACGGGCTGGTGCGGTCGGCGGTGAGCCAGATGGCTCCCGTCTCGGTCTTGCCGAACTTGCCGCCGTCGGCTTTGGTGACCAGGGGCCAGGTGAGGCCGAAGCTGGTACCGATCTGCGGGTGGTTGTCCGACCACTCGACGAGTTCGGCGAGGAGCCGGCTTGCTTCCTCGCGTTCGATCGATGTCGCGGTGGGAGACTCTGTGACGGCTTTGTACGCGTCGACGGACTGGACGACGTCGTTGGAGCGGCGACGGATGAGATCCACGCCGCAGACGATGTTGCCGAACTGGTCCGAGCCGCCCATCTGGAACGTGACGCCCTCGTGCTCCCAGAGGTGCTTGAAGTCGTACGCCTGGAGGAGCATGTAGCTGAATTCGGTGTAGCTGATGCCCTGGTCGCGGTTGGTGAGGCGTTCCTTGACGGACTCCTTCTGGATCATCATGTTGACGGAGAAATGCTTGCCGATGTCGCGGAGGGCGTCGAGGAAGGAGATGGACTTGAACCAGTCATAGTTGTTGCGGATCGGGGGCTCGCCGAGGGGCTTGCCCGTCAGCATCGCCGCGTGCTTCCAGACGTTGTGGTAGATGCGGGTCTGACCCTGCACGTTGGCCGCGACGGTGTCGGGGGTGTTGAGCGTGCGTTCGGCGGACTTGCCGGAGGGGTCGCCGATCAGGCCGGTCGCTCCGCCCACCACGATCACCGGAGCGTGCCCCGCGAGGGCGAAGCGGACCAGCGTGACGATCCCGACCAGATTGCCGATCGTGAGGCTTGGTGCTGTCGGATCGAATCCGACGTAGGCCTTTCGGGGTGCGGAGCTGAGGTGGGCGCGGAGCTCATCAAGGCCGGTCGTCTGGTGGACGAGGCCGCGCCATGTCATTTCGTGGATGAAGTCGGTCGGCATGCCCGAGCGTAGGACCCGGACAGGCCCCGCCCCCCGGCCAAGGGCCCGAAAGCCGCGACGCAACCGCCCGGCCGACCCGCAGTACGATCCGGGCATGGCCAGCAAACCGATCATCACGCAGGACCCGTTCCCGCCTTCGACGGGCAAGCCGCTCCTGCGGCCCCGCAATGTCATCCTCGCGATCCTCTTCGCGTTGATCGCGGGAGTGGGCGTGTGGGCTTACACCATCGCGACGCTGACCCCCGGCAAGCCGGGCAGGTTCACCGATGAGATCAACACGTTCGTCGCCGACGCTCAGGCCACGACCGCGGGCAAGCCCAATCTCTGGGATGAGGTCAGCCAAGCGGCGCAGATGACCTCTGATCTCAGCCGCAAGCTCGTGGATCGGCCCAGACCCGCGGGGCTGCCCGCCGACTACGAAGTCCCCAACATTGGATGGCCGCTTTCGCCGGAGCAGATCGCCAATCCGAACATCACCAAGCAGGCGACGCCGGAGGTCCACGCGGAGATCCTCGCCATCATCAAGGAGCACGAGGATTCAGGGATCCTTGACAAGCTCGACAAGATCGTGGAGGGCGAACGGTTCATCCGCGTGATCCCGGGCGATCAGAGGGTCCTCGAGGTTCTGCTCCCCGAGCTTGGCGGGATGCGGGGGATCGCCCGTCTTTGCAAAGCCCGGATGTTCCTCGCGGCCGAAGCCGGGGATTCGAAGGAGTTCATCCGGTCCGCGCGGCACGCGTGGGCTTTGGGCGAGATCGCCAAGAAGCAAGCGACCCTCATCGATCACCTCGTGGGCGTTGCGATCGACGCGCTGGTGGCCAACTGCATCCGCGAAGCGATCGTGAAGAAGCAGCTTTCGCCCGAGACGTGCGCGGCCCTGCTCGCGGAGCTCAACAAGCGGGCGACAACGTTTGACCCCGTGCGCGGCCTGCACGTGGAGCACCTGAGCGCGAAGGACACGGTGGAGTGGACGCACTCGGACGATGGGAATGGCAACGGGAGGTTCATCGGAGCGGGCGCGATCCAGCAGATGGCCGGCCCGGGGGGCGCTGGCCCGAATCTCCCGCCGGCGCTCACGAACTTCGCTTCGGTCATCCTGCCCACCAAGAAGGAGACGCTCGCGATCTTCGAGGATCTCTTCGGCAAAGCGAGCGCGTACGCGAAGCTCACGCTCCGCGAGCGGCTGGCGTCCGCAGCGCCGGATGACGAGGTGGACAAGATCTCCAAGCGGCACATCCTCCCGCGGATCCTGATGCCCGCGCTCGGCCGGTACATCAGCATGTCCGAGCAGGCTCACCTGACCGCGCAGGGGACGAAGATCCTGCTTGCTCTTGAGATCCATAAGGGAGCCAAGGGGTCATATCCGAAGAGTCTCGCCGAACTCGAGCCCGGGTTGGCTTCGCTGGGCGTCGAGGAGCGGTGGATCAAGGAGCTTCGGTACAAGTTGTTGCCCGAGGGGTCCGATCCGGACGGCCGCGGGTACCTGCTTTACTGGATCGGTGTGGATGGGGTGGACAACGACGGGCTGGCACATCCGAAGGAGGGCTCGATCGCCGCTTGGCGGACCAAGTTCGCGGGGTTTGACCTGGTCTTCAACGAGCCGGCAGAGAAGCCGGCACCCCCAGCCCCGCCCGAGCCCGCTCCCGAAGCGGGAGAATCGACCACGGTCCCGCTCGAGCCGGCACCGAAGTAGCTTTGCTGTCTCTTGCTGGGTGTGGAGTCGGTCCGGGACGGGTTTCGGCCGGGGGCATCCGCGAGGTCGTCGGAGACGATAAAATGGGACGAGGGAGTCTGTTCCCCGTTCCAAGGACGCACCATGACCACCGCACCGCACTCGTCAAGCCGCCCGCTCACGCCGACCGCTCCCGCCAAGGTCGACCCGCACGCGGTGACGATCTCCGGGCTGGTTCTGGACACGACGTACTCGCCCAACGCCCCCGTGGTGGAGAGCTTGAAGTCCGTCGAGACGATCGATCGCGACCTGGGCAAGGGCGGGCAGCCGGGGCAGTTCCCGTTCACCCGCGGGTTGTTTCCTCAGGGGTACCGCACGCGTCTTTGGACGATGCGGCAGTTCGCGGGGTTCGGCTCGGCGGACGACACGAACCAGCGGTTCAAGTACCTCCTGTCGCAAGCCAAGAGCTCGACCGCGGCGAACACGGGGCTTTCGACGGCGTTCGACCTGCCGACGCTGATGGGCCGCGACTCGGACGATGATCTGTGCATCGGCGAGGTGGGCAAGTGCGGCGTCGCGATCTCGACGATCGAGGACATGCACCGCCTCTACGCGGACATCCCGATCGGATCGGTGACGGTGTCGCAGACGATCAACGGGCCGGCGGCGGTGATCTGGGCGATGTACCTGGCCCACGCGTTGCAGCGAGGGATCTCGTGGGACACGCTCGGCGGCACGCTTCAGAACGACATCCTCAAGGAGTTCCATAGCCAGAACGAATTCATCTATCCGCCTGAGCCGTCGGTGAAGCTGGTCGTCGACACGATCGAGTTCCAGTCCAAGTTCGTGCCCAAGTGGAACTCGGTCTCGATCTCCGGCTACCACATCCGCGAAGCCGGCTCGACCGCGCCGCAGGAACTCGCGTTCACGCTTCGAGACGGGATGGAGTACGTCGAAGCGTGTCTTGATCGCGGGATGGACATCAACAGCTTTGCCCCGCGGCTTTCGTTCTTCTTCAACAGCCACAACGAGTTCTTCGAGGAGATCTGCAAGCTTCGTGCCGCCCGACGGATCTGGGCCCGCGTGATGCGGTACCGGTACGCCGCGAGCAACGAGCGCTCGTGGTACATGAAGACCCACGTGCAGACCGCGGGATGCTCGCTGACGGAGCAGCAGCCCCTCAACAACATCGTCCGCGTCGCGTACCAAGCCATGGCGGCGGTGCTCGGCGGGTGCCAGTCGCTCCACACCGACAGCATGGACGAGACGCTTGGCTTGCCGACGGAGCAGGCGGTGACGGTCGCGCTGCGGACGCAGCAGATCCTGGCGCACGAGACGGGCGTGACGCGCGTGACGGACCCGCTCGGCGGGTCATGGTTCATCGAGCAGATGACCGACACGATGGAGCGTGAAGCTCTGAACATCCTGCACGAGATCGACATGATGGGCGAGTACGGGGACTGGTCCTTCAAAGCCCGAAGCGCGAGCGAGGGGGAAATCGAGAAACCTGCCGACCTCACGCAGCACCCCGCGTACCAGAAGCGTCTCACCTTCGGAAAGTCCGTCGTCAACGGCATCAACCGCGGGTATTTCCGCCGGGCGATCGCGGAGGCTTCGTACCGGTTCTCGGAAGAGTGTGAAGCCGGCGACCGCATCACGGTCGGCGTCAACGCGTACATCGACAACGACGAGAAGCGGCCCATCGACATCCTGCAGATCGGTGCCGAGGTCGAAGAGACGCAGAACGCCCGCTTGGCCGATTTCAAGAAGCGGCGCGACCCGGCGAAGGTCGCGAAGGCTCTCGACACGATCCGAGCCGTCTGCCAGGGCAAGCCGGTCGCGTACCAGGCTCCCGAGATCGCCGCTCTGGCCGAGAAGCACATCCTCCACGCGACCAACGTCATGCCGGCCCTGATCGACGGCGCCCTCGCGAACTGCACCCTCGGCGAGATGGTGCAGGCGATGGCGGACATCTACGGGCGGTACACGGGCGGCCCGGAGTGGTAGTGGCATCGGCTTCCAGGCGATGTCCTTCCGGTGATTTGCGCCTCCCCCGCTCCTCGGGGGGGGCGGCCGATCGCAGCAAGGCCAGACGGGGCGGCGGTCTGCATCAAGTAGAGGCTATCCGTAAACCACGTGAAATGCTTGGGAAATGATGGCTGAACCCGCGTTTGCGGAAAGGCTCTACTGAAAGAGCTTATTGAAAAGACTCTTGTTGTGATCGTGCAGTCTATCGGCAAAGTCGTTTACATAGAACATGTCTGGTGAGAAGCGTTGCGCACGCACACGGACGCGATAGTTGGGGTCATTCACGCTCACGTCAAAGATGACGAAGCCTACGCCGAACAACATCGCCAGTGCCTCAAGCCTGCTCTGATCCTCTTCTGGCAAAGTTGCGGGCATCACGACATAGACTTTGTGTGAGAACAATCGGTACGCCGCCGCCTGCCCGAACGCAGTGATTGACTCGCTTGGATTCACCTTGATTTCCGCTGAGATGATCTCAGTCTCAAAGCGTACTCGGTTGGACGGGACAGGCTTGAATGTGCCGATGACGTCTGGCGTTCCCCACTTTCCCTTGATTCCTGCGCCGCCGAGTGCAACTGCGACGGTCGCTTCATCAAGGTCGTTCTTGAGCCATTCGGCAAACGAATCGTAGAACTCACTTTCCTTGATGCTCGGTTCAATCGATTTCTTCTTTGCCTGGGTCGCTTCGTTGATGTCCATCGCCTTTATGGCAATGAACAAACCGCGACTGGGCTTGGAGATCTCCCCGGCATAGGTCTTGTCGAGGTCCCAGACCGCTCCGTGTACAGAATTTCTTGGCGTTTCTGGATTTGCATCGCCAATCTGCTTCACTAGTTTGCCGTATCGGATTCCGCCAACCGACTTGCAGACGATTTGCTTGGCCAACTGTTGGATTTCTTTAATCTTCAACTTTGCCATTTGATTCACTCTCCCGTTATGCCATCCCCAGCACAAAGAAAACCGTCCCCACCAGCCCTAGCGCCATCGACAGGTGCCACAGGATCCTCCTCCGCACCAGCAGCGCGATCGCCGCGAGCGCGATGGCGACCTGATACGCGGTCGAAGCCCGGCCGAGGGTGATGTGCCGGGTGCGGTGGTCTCCCGCCGAGATTTCGCGAGCGGCGGCTTCGGCGCGGATCTCATCCTGTTCCCGCTTGTATCGTTCGGCCCGCTCGGCGTCTTCGGGCTTGGCGGTCTTGCCGAGTTCGCCGACGAGTTCCATCTTGCTCTCAAGCACGGCGAGCTTGACTCCCTTGGCTTGGAAGTAGGCCCACTGATTCGCGGATTTGATCTGATCGAGCATCGCCTGGTTGAGGTGGCTCGTCGAGAACATCGAAGCGATGGAAGCCATGGTTGCGAGGATCGCGGTGGTGACCGCGACCCAGGACATGAAGCGTTTGGTCTCGGCTTCGATCCCATCGACCTTGGTGACGTCGGGGACGTTGGTGCCGGGGATCTTGGTGCTGGTGATCGGCTTCTCGGGGTTGGTCTCGGGCATGCGGCGATCGTACCGCCGATGCCGGGCGGGTGCGTCAATCGAGGTCGTGCGGCATGAATGTCGTTGTTTGGAGCCGCATCCCGGCCGCGCGAGCCCACTTCTGGATCGCGAGTTCCGAACCACATCCCATCAGGACCGGACCCGCGACATCGATCGTCACCGCGATTGGCTCCCCGGTTTCCGCATCGCGTCCGGCGATTACCGTGAGCGTGAATGGAAGGGAGCTCAGAACCTTGCCGACGGGTCCGTTGATCGGAGCTTGTCCCCGAGCGATCTGTGCCGAATCGACGGCGCGAAGCGTCCCTCCGATCGCGACCCAGATCCTGTCGGTATCCCATCTCGCCACGACGCCACCCTCTGGAAGTGATCGACGCTGAGCCGCGACCGATTCTCGAAGGTGGTACCACGAACCGAGCGCGAAGAGGGGCGAGAGCAGAAGCGCCAAAGCACCAAGCACCGCCAATTCTGATCTCGACCCGTCCGAGTTCGGGGACATGACCGATGCCCAGACGAAAATGCTGCCAAAGACCGCGAGCGGAACGCCGAAGACGAGCCCCGTCATCCATCCTCGCGGCGTGCGACCGGTGAACCTCAGATCCATGCCGCGATCACCGGTGGCCACACACTCCAGGATCCAGACATGGCTCGTGTTGCCGATGACAAACGGCAGCGGCGGCGGCTTGAGGGATGGAAACGGCTTCGCGAGGTCGTCCGCCATGGCGATCATGTTACCAATCGGGGGAGTGGAGCACTTGGCGCGGATTGATGTCCGGCCCATACCCTGCACCATGCCTCACCGCACCGCCGCCATCATCTCGCAGGGGGATGAGATCGTCCTGGGCCAGACGCTCGACACCAACTCCAAGTGGATCGCCGAACGGCTGATGGAACGCGGGATCGAGCCCGTTGAGCACGTCTCGCTCCCGGACGATCAAGCCGCCCTCGTCGCGGCGTTCAAGCGGCTCGGCGGCTCCGTCGATCTCATCCTCTGCACCGGCGGCCTGGGCCCGACCGACGACGACCTGACGCGTGCCGCGCTCGCGGAAGCGATGGGGGACCCGCTCGTCGAGGACGCTCAAGCTCTCGAGCAGATCCTCGCGTGGTTCAAGGGCCGCGGCCGCCCGATGCCGGACCTCAACCGCGTTCAAGCCCTCCGTCCCGCGACCGCCCGGAGCATCCAGAACCACCACGGCACCGCTCCCGGCATCGCCGCCCGCGTCGGGAAAGCCGACGTCTTCTGCATCCCCGGCCCGCCCCGCGAGCTCTTTCCGATGTTCCTGAATCAGGTCGGCCCGACCCTCGCGCCCCCTCCCGAGGTGAAGGTCCAGACCTGGACCGTGCACACGATGGGCCTGGGCGAGTCGGACGTCGCGACGGCGCTCGCCGGCTCGCGGATGGGCAACCTGATGGCCCGCGGGCGTCCGCTTCTGGTGGGCACGACGGCCTCCGGCGGCGTGGTCTCGGTGCGGATCCGTAGCGTGGGGCCCGACCCCGCTCCGATCGTGGCCGAGACCGTCGCCGAGGTGCGAGCGCTGCTCGGGGTGCATGCGTTCGCGGACGGCCCCGGCGCTGGCGGCCACCCGCACGAAGCTCTCCCGGCCGCCGTCCTCGCCGCGCTCCGCCAGCAAAGCCGCACGCTCGGCGTCGTCGAGTCCTGCACCGCTGGCTTGCTTGGAAGCATGCTGGGCGACATCCCGGGCGCATCCGATGTCCTCCTCGGCGGCTTCATCACCTACTCCAACGACCTCAAGACCTCCCTCGCCCACGTGCCCGAATCCGTCATCGCGGCCCACGGCGCCGTCTCCGGACCCTGTGCCCAAGCCATGGCCGAAGGCGGCCTGAAAGCCCTCGGCGTCACCGACTGCGTCTCGATCACCGGCGTCGCCGGTCCCGGCGGGGGCAGCGAAGCCAAGCCCGTCGGCACCGTCTGGATCGCCCACGCCAGCACGCACCTCTCCGCGACCGACGTCCGCCGGTTCAACATGGCCGGCGACCGCCGAAGCGTCCGGGAATGGGCCGCCCGGTCCGTTCTGGCGATGCTCTGGACGCGTCTGGCCAGCGGACAAGCTGTCCCCCTGCTCCGGCAGATCGCCGGGGGCTGAGCGGGCCTTCGAAAAATCAAACGGAGCGCCACAAATCCGCTCCTCCGTGGCGTCCTTGGGGTACACCTCTGTCTCTGAAGGAGCTTCCCATGCAGTTGATGATCATGTCTCTCGTGCTCGCCGCCGGTTCGGTGATTCAGCCCGCCAGCAAGCCGCCCACAACCGGCGGTCCGGCACCCGCCGTCGTGTCGGTCGAGGATCCCCTTGAGTTCAAGAGCGACACGCTGGTCCCCTCCTGGGCGACCAAAGCCAAGGACCGCAACGCGGCTTTGGGATATCTCTCCGCCGACAACAACCTGCCCCGCACGCTCGGGGAAGCGATCGCCGAGATCGACTGGGACAAGGTCCCGACCGCGCCGGGGGGAGAGATCCCCGAGCCGTTCGCGAAGGCTTCGAAAGTCTTCTCGGGAGGGTGCGAACAGTCGGTGCGCACGCTGCTCATCGCGTCCACGCGGGAGCGGTGCGACTTTGAGCTTGAGTACGAGGGTGGCGTCTCGATGCTGATGCCGCACCTGGGCCGGATGCGGCAGCTCGCCCGCACGCTCCGATTCGATGCACGGCAGGAGCTTCTCGCCGGTCGTCCCGCCCAAGCGGCGGAGCGCGTGGCCGCGATGTACCGCATGGCGGCGCACGTCAGCAACGACCGCATCCTGATCAGCTCGCTGGTGTCCAATGCGATCGCCGCCCTGGCGACGGAGGAAGCCCGGGTGCTCGCGGCTTCGGGAACCCTGCAAGCCAAGGACGCCGAGGTTCTTCGGGCCGCGATCGGGCGTGTGCTGACGTCTGATCCGTTCCGCGGCAAGGAGGCGATGACGACCGAGCGCGATCTGTTCCTGAACTGGCTCCGTCTGGCGATGAATCGCGGGGGACAGTCCGCCGAAGCCGTCGTGGGACTCCTTGGGGCCGGGGACAACTCAGGCCTTGTTCAGGAGCTCCGCGAGTTGAAAGGCGAAGCACTCGATCGTGAGATCGCCCGGGCGCAGGAGGGGTACGACGAGATCCTCGCCGCGTGGGGCACGCCGGACGCTTCCGCGAAGTTCCAGGTGATCAACTCCCGCGTGCTCAAGGGGGAATTTGGCGTCATCGCCCGCGTCGCGATGCCGTCCTTCGAGAAGGCGTACATCAACATCGAGAAGCAGGTGAAGCAGCTCGCGGAACTTGACGAGAAGCTTGCCGCTGTCGGAAAGTGATCATGTCCGATGCAGGAAGAAGACCGCCAATTGCTGAGACTGACGCACCGAGGCGACGATCGCGCCGCGCGGGAGCTGTGGTCTCGGCTTGGCGGTCTTCTTCGTGCGTACGCGAAGTCCGTCGCTCCGCACGCGGCGGATGACATCGTGCAGCGGGCTCTCTGCCGCATGATGGAACGCAAGCCGCCCGAGATTGCGGCGGTGGTGGATGTGCGAGCGTGGCTCATCACGCTCACGCGGCACGAAGCGATCTCGCTCAAGCGCTCCGAACGAAGAGAACGTGCCCGCACGCAGAAAAAGCCGGCCCCGTCCGGCGATCTGCGCGGTGAGCAAGCGGATGAAGCGGCGGCGGCGCTCGCGGCTCTTCCTCGCGTCCTGCGCGAGGTCGTGACCCTGCGGCACGCTTCGGGCATGACGTTCGAGCAGATCGCCGAAGCCCTGAACGTCAATCGGCACACGGTCGCGTGGCGATACGCTCGCGGCATCGATCGGTTGAAGCGGGCGTTCGAGGTTCGCGGGATGGTCGACGAAAAGAAGGTGGCCCATGCATCACGATGAACTCCAAGCCAGGCTCACACGCGCTTCGCGGACCGCCGCCGGGGAAGCCCCGCCCGCCTTCCTCCGCACGGTGACCCGGCGTCGTTGGAAGCGGCGCCTGCCCGCGATCTCCGCGGCGGCTGTCGTGATCGCCGGCGCGTGGACGGCTTCGCTCTTCTCCCGGAGCACGCCGCTCGCACCCCCGACGCCCGGTCCGGAGCCGATCGCTGTGGTCGACGCGGCGCCCGAGCGGTCGGCGGATGCGAGCCTCGCCGTGCTTCGGCGGGACGGCTTGGCATCGCGGGCTCTGAGCGAGATCGGTCCCGCGCCCGCGGCGAGCGCCGCACCCTTGGGCGGAGTTGAGCGGCCCCTGCGGGCGTTCGAGGTCTCGCGGGTGCTTCGCGGCTTGTGACCCGTCCAGATAACCACCGATTCCGTGCGGTTTGGTCGCGATAACGGTTCCAGTTCTCGGAACCAGACGACGCGACCTGTTCGAGTCCGTGCGGCGAGGGCGAATGCTCCGCCGGTCGCTGTCGGGCGGTCGATACAACGGTGTGAGACTTCTCGAACATGCCTTGGCCGCACTGATGCTCCTTTTCGCCTGCCGCGCGGTTGGACAGGTCGCGACCGTTGACGAGAAGGAACTCGAAGCCGGGTGGTCGGTGGTGGGCGTGCGGCCGGAGTCGGCCGGGCGTCTGACGCGGTTCTTCGGGTTCGAGGAAGCCACGCCGAATCCGGTGCCGAACTACTGGGCTCGCGCCCAGCAGGGGCCGGACGATGTCGCGACGGGCGTGAGAGCGGGATTTCCTCCGGTCAACGCGGCTGAACTTGATGATTCCATCGCGTCGACCGGGAACATCTCCGTGCGTCTTCCCACGCGCGGCGGCAGCACGTCGCTGCTTCTCTCGCCGGGTGTGGTGCCGGTCTTCAGCGGAGCGGACTACCGCATCTCGGCCCGCGTTCGGACCAAGGATCTCAAGCACGCGCGGGCGGTCGTCGTGGCGCGGTTTCTCGACTCTTCGACAGCGCCCATCGCCGGGTCCGAACGCCGATCCGCGCCGGTCCTCTCCGAGAGCGAGTGGGCCGATGCGCACGTGCTGCTCCCGGGCGACTTCATGAACGCCGCGTACCTGCAGATTGAGCTTCAGGTCCTTCAGCCGCACCAGTTGTACGGAAAGACCGCGGGTAGGCACACGGCGATGTCGCAGGATTTTTCGGGCGCGGCGTGGTTCGACGATGTCGCGGTCATCCAACTCGCCAAGATCGACCTGGTCTGCGCCGAACCGAGCAATGTGATCGTCGCTCCCGCTCCGCCGGTGCTGCGGGCGACCATCCGCGATCTGACGGGTGAGCAACTCACCGGCCGCGTGGTTGTGCGTGATCTCTCGGGTGCCCGCGTCGACTCGATCGAGAAGATTCTGGGTGCGGGGCGGGCGGAACTGACGCTGACGCCCAAACTGCCCGGGTACGGGTGGTATCGGGCGACATTCGAGGTGGTCAGCGCCGGTCAGACGGTCGGCTCTGCGCGCACGGACTTTGTCGTTCTGCCGCCGAGGCCGAAGACGGCGATTTCGAATGCTCCCGACCGGGTCCGCTTGGGCGTCGTGCTTGAGGATGTGCCGGAGTCGGCGTCCCCTGGACTGGTGGCGTACCTGACGCAGCAGCTTGGTGCCGGCGCGGTGTCGATTCCGATCTGGAACGCGGATCTGACGCGCGAAAACGTCGGGGATCGTGCGCTCGCGCTGTCGCCGTTGGTGGAGGCGCTCGGGGATGAGTACCGCGAACTGACCTTCATGCTGGCGCACGCGCCGCGCGGATCGGTCGTTGAAGGCGCCGGCCGCTCGGACGTCTGGTCGATCCTCGAGCAGGACCGCTCGGCGTACTGGCCGTATCTGGACCAGTTTCTGGACCGGTTCGGGCAACGCGTCCGGCGCTGGCAGATCGGCGGCACGGGTAGCGAGACGGTCGCCTGGCGCAAGGACATCTCCAAGGACCTCGCGAAGTTCGCGACAGAAGTGGGGCAGTTGATCTCGGGACCGACCATCGGCCTTGGATCCCGTGTCGAGTTCGATCTTCGAGCACAGGCCGTCACCGCGCTGGACCGGCCGGGTGCCGTGTCCGCGCTGGTCTCGGCGGACCTTCCCGCTTGGGCCGCGGGCCAAGCCGCGAAGGTCTGGGCCGACGAGTCCGCCAAGAACGAGGGCGACCTCACGCTCGTCATGGAGCGGGCCCCGGAAGGAACGTACACGCAGGTCGAGGGTGTCGCCGAGCTTTCCCGAAAGGTGATCGAAGCGTGGATCGCGGCTTCATCCGCCTCCGAACGGCGGAGTAACCCGTCCGTGCGCACGGCACTCGAGCAGCCGTGGACATGGTCGGGCGCCAAGGGCGACCGTCCGATGCCCACGCCGGAGTTCGCCGCGTGGCGCACGCTCGTGGACCAGCTTTCCGACCGCGTCGCCATCGGCGACTTTCCGGCGGCCCCCGGGGTGAGGTGCGTCATTCTCGCGCCCTCGGCGACGGCCCCGGCCAAGCGCGGCGGTGCGCTCGTGCTTTGGAACGAGTCCGCCGAATCACGCGACGCCGTGCTCGACGCCTACCTCGGTGCCGGCGAACTCACGCTCGTCGACCACTTCGGAAACCGCAAGCTGCTCCAGCAGGCTTTGGGCGTCGAGGTCACCGCGGGCGAGACCGTCGTCGGCGGCGCCGAGGGTGCGTCCAAACCAGGCCATCAGACCGATGTTTCGACGATCCGGGTGCCCGCGACGAGCACGCCCGTGTTCGTCGAGGGCATCGACGTCGAGCTGGTGCGGATGATCGCTTCGGTGCGCATCACGCCCGACTTTCTTCCCGCGACGACGCAGCGCAAAGACCTGACCATCGAGTTCTTCAATCCGTGGACGACGGCGATCTCCGGCGAGATCACGATCGTCGAGCCCATCGGCGGCGGGATCTCGGCCGACGGCCTTGATCGAAGCTGGAAGATCGTGCCGCGCGTCATGCGTTTCTCCGTCAGGCCCGGCGAGCAGGCTTCATTGCCGGTGAGCGTGGCGTTCGGCGGACTTGAGGAAGCCGGTCGCCGCGACTTTGTCTTCTCGATGGACCTGGCGGGTGAGCAGCTTGCCAAAGGGATCAAGATCCGCACGCCCGCGATGATCGGCCTCAAGCACCTCAAGGTCGACCTGAGCTCGGCGCTCTACCCGACCACCAACGGGCCCGATGTCGTGGTCGAGGTGCAGGTGACCAACGTCGGAGAGACCCCCCTTGACCTTGAGCTCACCGCGTTTGCGCCCAAGCGGCCGCGGGCGAGCTCCACCGTCGGGTCGCTCCCTCCGGGCCAGCAAGCTCTTCGGCGGTTCGTCTTCCCGGGAGCCGCGGCTTCCCTGCGTGGCCAGCGTGTCCTCGTCAGCGTCACCGAGCCCGACGGGGGGAGCCGCTTGAACTCGTCCGTGGTGGTGCCCTGAGACGGCCGAAAGGCGGGCAAAGCCCGGTTTGTTTGACTTGCGGAGGGGTGCAGGGCTAGAGTTTCCCGGAATGGCGATGAATTCTCATCTCGACGAAGCCGCGGCGACCACGCCGGGCCTTGTCGCGTCCGCCTCCAAACTCATGAAAGCGAAAAAAGCCAAAGGCGCCAAACGCCCGGGCTGATGCTTTCGTGACCTGACATCGTGTCGGTTTTCACGGGCTCGCCGGGCGTTCCGAGCGGGCCCTGTCTGTTTTTTCACCCTGACTTTCAGCTGCAAAGGAGTTTCAGATGTCGACGACGGTTTCGATCGGTTGCGAGTGTCCGGAGTGTGCGGGTGCGGTGACGCTGACGCGTCGGCCCCTCGCGGGCGAGGTGGTCCGCTGCGGCGAGTGCTCCGCCGAGCTTGAAGTGACGAGCGTCGAGCCCCTTCGCGTCGAGCTTGCTCCGCAGGTGCAGGAAGACTGGGGCGAATAAGAGCGGCACCAGAGATTCAGCGTTTGGTTGAGGCGGTCGGCACTTCGAAAGGCACAGGCACATGCGCGTTGCGGTTCTTTATTCGCGGATTCGGGTGGAGGAGCGGCTTCTGGTGGAGGAGCTTCAGCGGCGGTGCGTCGAGCACGAGCTGATCGACGTGCGCGAGTGCGTCTGGGATGTCGATGAGCCGGGGCCGTGCGCCGGGTTCGATGTCGTCATGGAGCGGTGCATCAGCCAGACGCAGGCTCTCGCGGCCGTCCGCATTTTCGAGCGCTTCGGCGTCCCGTGCGTCAACCCCTCCCGCGTCATCGACCTCTGCGGTGACAAGCTGAGCACCACGCTCGCTCTGGCCGCCGCCGGGATCCCCCAGCCGCGCGTCAAGGTCGCCGTCGAGGGGACGGCGGCGCTGCGTGCGGTTGAGCAGATGGGATACCCCTCGGTGCTCAAGCCGACCGTCGGTTCCTGGGGACGACTGCTTGCCCGCGTCAACGATCGCGAAGCCGCCGAAGCCGTCGTCGAGCACAAGGAGACCCTCGGCGGCCCTCAGCACGGCGTCTTCTACGTGCAGGAATACGTCAACAAGCCCGGACGCGACCTCCGCGTCTTCATGGTCGGCGGTGAGCCGATCGGGGCGATCGTGCGGAACAGCGAGCACTGGATCACCAACACCGCGCGGGGCGGCAAAGCCGGTCGATTCCAGATTGATGCTCCGCTCGCGGACATCTGCCGTCGCACCGCTCGGGCGATCTGCGGCGCGGACGCGAACGGGGGCATTCTGGCGATCGATTTGCTCGAGGACCCCACTCGCGGTTACCTCGTCAGCGAGGTCAATCACACGATGGAGTTCCGCAACTCGATCGAGCCGACGGGCGTGGACATCCCTGGATTGATGATCGGGCATGTGCTTGAGGTCGGTCGGAGGAACCGCGGCACGCGGCCGGTGGTCGAGGTGAAGGCGTCCGCGCCGACGCGGGTGGGTTGAGCAAGCGGGTGGGTGAGTCATCGGAGAAGAGGAGAGCCATGGGTCGTTTGCGGGTTTCGATCGTCGGCGGGTCGGGGTACGGGGGCGGTGAGGTGCTCCGGCTTTTGCTGGACCATCCGGGCGTGGAGGTTGCGCAAGTGACCAGCCGGTCGCAGGCGGGTTCGTTCGTGTTCAGCACGCATCCGAACCTGCGCGGGCGGACCAAGCTTCAGTTCGTGCGGCCGGAAGAGCTTGAACCGTGCGATGTGATTTTCCTCTGCCTGCCGCACGGGGAAGCGGTCAAGCAGATCGAGCGGTACGCGAGCCTGGCGACGCGGATCGTCGATCTCTCCGCCGACTTCCGGATCCGCGACGGAGCGGCGTATGAGAAGTGGTACGGCGAGGCGCACGGCGCGCGGGCGTGGCTGGATCGGTTCGTCTACGGGTTGCCGGAGTTTCAGCGCGAGCGGCTCAAGGGGGCCAAGCTTGCGAGCGGCGTGGGGTGCAACGCGACGGCGATGAACATGGCGCTTTACCCGCTGGCTCGCAAGGGCCTGATCAAGACCGCGATCTGCGACCTCAAGGTCGGGAGCAGCGAGGGCGGTAATGCCGTCAACGCGGGGAGCCATCACCCCGAGCGATCGGGCGCGGTGCGGACGTACGCCCCGACAAGCCACCGGCACGCGGCGGAGGTTGAGCAGGAGGTGATGGGTCCGCACGGGCGGTTTGACCTTCACGTGACGGTGACGTCGATCGAGATGGTGCGGGGAGTCCTTTGCACGGCCCACGTGTTTCCCACGCGGCCCGTGGACGAGAAGGAGCTTTGGAAAGCGTTTCGGGAAGCGTACTCGGCCGAGCCGTTCGTTCGGATCGTCAAGGACAAGACGGGGCTTTACCGACTGCCCGAGCCCAAGATCGTCGCGGGGACGAACTTCGTGGATGTGGGGTTCGAGGTGGAGGAGGGCGGGGGCCGGATCGTGGTGATCTCGGCGATTGACAACCTGATGAAGGGCGCGGCGGGGTCGGCGGTGCAGTGCATGAACCTGATGTGCGGCCTTGAAGAGACAGCGGGGCTCGGGTTCGCCGGTCTTCACCCGGTCTGAGTCGGATGGAAGCGATGGCGCGAGGAGAGCGGCATGATTGTGGTCAAGATCGGCGGGGGCGAAGGTGTGGATCTGGAAGCCGTCTGCGAGGACGCGGCGGCGCTGGTGAAAGCCGGCAAGCAGATCGTGATTGTGCACGGGGGATCGCACGCGACCAACACGCTTGCCGAAGCTCTCGGGCACCCGGCGAAGTTCATCACCAGCCCGAGCGGGCACACCAGCCGCCGGACGGATCGCCGGACGCTTGAGATTTTTCAGATGGCGTGCCGGGGTGTGATGAACCAGCGGATGGTCGAGTTGCTTCAGCGGCGCGGCGTGAACGCGGTGGGCTTGTCCGGGATGGACGGACGGCTTTGGCAGGGCGAACGCAAAGCCGCGGTCCGCGCGGTCGAATCGGGCCGGACGGTCATCATCCGAGACGACTACACGGGCACGGTCGAGAAGGTTAATTCGGGCCTGATCAGGGTCCTGGTCGAGCATGGCTACACGCCGGTGCTCAGCCCACCCGGGATCTCGACGGCGGGCGAGCCGATCAACGTGGATGCGGACCGGGCTGCGGCGGCGACGGCGGTAGCGCTGGGGGCCGAGACGCTGCTGCTGCTTTCGAACGTCAAGGGGCTTTATCGCAAGTTCCCGGATGAATCGACGCTGATCCGGTCGGTAGCGCGGCATGCGGTGGACGAGTTCGCGGAGTTCGCGGAAGGTCGGATGAAGAAGAAGGTGATGGGCGCAGGCGAAGCTCTCGCGGGGGGCGTGGGGCGCGTCGTCATCGGCGATGCGAGGAGCGGGGTGCCGATTTCGGCCGCTTTGAGTGGTGAAGGGACGGTTTTCCAATGAGCGTTCCCGTGGAAGTCGAAGTTGAGACGGCGGCTCCGGGCGTGGTGCCGGACGAAGCGGCGTTCTCGCTGCTTCGCGGGCTGATCGAAGTGCCGAGCGTCTCTCGGTTCGAGCGTCCTGCGGTGGAGTACCTCCGTGAGCGGGCGGCGGGGCTTGGCCTTCGCACGGCGATCGACGAGACGGGGAGCTTTGTCGCTTCGACGAGCGGGGACCCGCTTCGGAGCGAGCGCGGGGTGCGGGACATCGTGCTTCTCGGGCATATCGACACGGTGCCGGGGCATGTGCCGGTGCGAGTGGAGGGGGATCTGTTCTACGGCCGCGGGTCGGTGGATGCGAAGGGGCCGCTGGCGGCGTTTGTGTGCGCCGCGGCGAACGTGCGCGGGTCGCTGCCGCCCGGGTGGCGCGTCGTGGTGGTGGGAGCGGTCGAAGAGGAGATCTCGACGAGCAGGGGGGCCCGCGCGGCGGCGGGGCGGTACACGCCACGGGCGTGCGTCATCGGCGAGCCGAGCGGTTGGGATGCGACGACGCTGGGGTACAAGGGACGGCTTCTCGCGAAGTTCACGCTGACGCGATCGGTGGTGCACACGGCGGGTCCGGGTCCGGGCGTCGTGGATGACATGCACGCGTGGTGGGGTGAGGTGCTCAGACGCGTTGAAGCGATGAACGCCGGGAAGACGGGGGCGTTCGGCACGGTGCAAGCGACGCTTCGGAGCGTGAGGAGCGAGGGGGACGGCCTCTTTGATCGCGTCGAAGCGGTCGCGGGGTTTCGCTTGCCGCCGGGGGTGATGCCGGCGGTGCTGGAGCGGATCTGCGAGGAGTGCGCACCGGTCGGGGCTCGGCTGGAGTGCAGCGGGCATGAGATCGCCCATGTCTCCGAGCGGCACACGGGCTTGGTGCGGGCGCTGTCGGTCGCTCAGCGGGCGGAGGGGGCCAAGCCGCGTCTGTTGACCAAGACGGGGACCAGCGACATGAACGTCGTGGGGCCCAGGTGGGGAGCTTCGTGCGACATCGTGGCGTACGGGCCGGGCGACAGCGCTCTGGACCACACGCCGATCGAGCACCTCTCGATCACGGAGTACCACCGGGCGATCCGGGTTTTGGGGAGGGCGATCGCGGGGTTTGTCGAGGGGACCGAGGCGGGCGGCGGGCACTGACGGGTCGCTGCAACCGGAAGAAAGGGGGGGCGGTAGAGTCCCCCGCGAGCGGGCTGGCGCGTGGGCCGGTTTCTGCTCATTTTTCCGGAGCATTGGAATGACGACACGTCGTGAATTTCTGACCCGTTCGGCGGCTTGTGCGGCGGGTGGCTTGGTGGCGGTGGCGGGGCTTGGGGTCGCGGCCCGGGCGGATGCGACCAATCGGTGGATCGCGCCTTCTCGCGAGGAGATGAAGAAAGCGGCCAAACCGCTCTCGATCCTGATCCTCGGGGGCACGGGTTTCCTCGGGCCGGCGGTCATCGACGCGGCTCAGGCCCGCGGGCACAAGGTCACGATCTTCAACCGCGGTCGCCGCGAGAAATACGTCGGCACGCGGGACAACGTCGAGAAGCTCTACGGCAATCGCGATCCGGAGAAGCACTCGGACGAAGAGAAGAACGAGGGGCCCAAGGGCCTGGATGAGCTCAAGGGCAAGAAGTGGGACGGCGTGGTGGACACGTCCGGGTACTTCCCCCGCATGGTGAAAGCCTCGGCGGAGCTGCTGGGCCCCAACGTCGGGCAGTATGTCTTCATCTCGACGCTCAGCGTCTACAAGACCAACGACAAGCCGAACATGGACGAGAGCGACGCGACGGGCGACCTTTCCGACCCCGCGACCGAGCAGTTCGGGGCCCAGATGGAGAATTACGGCCCCGGTAAAGCCGCGTGCGAGCGTGCGGCGGAAGCCGCGATGCCGGGACGCGTGACCAACCTCCGCCCGGGGTACATCGTCGGCCCCGGGGACACGACGGACCGGTTCACGTACTGGCCGGTCCGCGTGAGCAAGGGTGGCGAGGTGCTCGTGCCCGGCACGGCCGACGACGCGGTGCAGATCATCGACGTCCGCGATCTGGCGGAGTTCGTCGTGACGTGCCTTGAGAACAAAGCCGTCGGCGTGATGAACGTCTGCGGGCCCAAGGACAAGCTGACCAACGCGGCGGTGATGGCGGGCTGCCTCGCGGCTTCCAAGAAGAACGGCGGCAAGGACGACGCGACGTTCACGTACGTTTCGTACGAGTGGCTTGGCAAGAACGGGGTGCCGGCGGGCCTGCTCCCGATCCTGCTGCCGCCGGACGGCGAGACGGCCGGTTTCCACACCCGCAAGAACGACAAAGCGGTCGCGGCGGGCTTGAAGTTCCGGTCCGTCGAAGAGACGGCTTCCGCGATCCTCGCGTGGTGGCCGAAAGCTGTTGAGCTCCGCACGAAGGTGGCAACCCAGCAGGCCGAGGAAGCGGCGGCCAAGCAGGGCAAGCCGGCTCCGACCCCGCCCGCCAAGCAGGACAACCTGCGCTCGGGCATCAAGGACGACCAGGAGCGGAACCTGCTGAACTCGTGGAAGACCGAGAACGAGAAGAAGTAGTCCCTGTCGCGAAACCGTCTGTTCCCCGAGCGGAGCTGGCCCTTTGGGTCGGCTCCGCTTGCTTTTTCGAGGTGCGCAAGTTGTTCAAAATACGAGACTTGCGTGATTTTTGTGGGGGCGGTGCAACAGGTGGTGGCTTGAAAGAGTAGTAAGTACTAACTAAGGTCTGGTCTGGGTTTGTGGGTCGTGGGTTTGGAGTGTCGAGTCATGCGAGCTTTCCGGGTTCGATGGGACGGTTTGGTGCTGGTGGTGGCGGGGGTGCTTTTGCTGGTCGCCGGGGCGAGTCTGGGCGGGTGCGGGCTGTCTCGGGAGGCGCAGGCGAGCCAGGACGACTGGCAGGTTCGTGTGGTGCGGTCGGTAGCGGCTCGCGAGGAAGGGAAAGCCGCGGAGTCGGCGGAGCTTCTGGTCGGGCTTTGGGAGCAGAAAGCGGTGACGCCGCAGCCGGAGGGTGGCATTCCGGAGCGGGCTTTGGTCCGGACGACGATGCGGGCGCTCGAGGATGAAGCGGTGAAGTCGCTGGCGCGGCCGCGGCTTGCGGCGCTGCTCGCGACGCTTGAAGATGACGTCAAAGCCAAGCGAGCGGACGGGCAGCGGACGGAGGTGTGGTTCGATCTCGCGGTTACGCTGGATGATCGCGAGTCGATGCAGCGTGTGGTGGCGTCGGGGCGGGAGGATCGCGCGATCATCAAGCCGCTCCTGGATCCGCCGCTTCAGCGTGAGGTTCTGGCGGAGTTGGTGGCGACGTCGACCGCGCCGGAGACGGCGAAGGTGCTGGAGCTGACGGGTGGTGAGGCGTTCGCGAAGGGGGCGCGGGATGTCTTGTGGTTCGGGTCGAAGCTGACGCCGGGGCTTCTGGCGACGTATTGAGGGATTCAGGGGATGGGGTCCGGGTTGGGGTGGGGTGAGTGCCCGGCGGAGCGGGCTTTGGAAAGCGAAGGGTGAGTTATGAACACGGAAAGAATGCTGAGGAAGGTGCTTGTCATCGGTGTTGCGGGGATGTTGCTCGGCGGGTGTGGAGCGAGCGAGGCGCAGAGGGCGCGAGCCGAGCAGGCGCTCGAGGTTTCGCGCGGGGCGATCGTCGCTTCCCGCGAGGGGCGGCTTGAGCACGCCGCACGGGGGTTCGCGGTGGTGTGGCGGGAAGCGTGCGGGCCGGAGGGTCCGGCGAGCGAGGGGCACGGGACGTACGTGATGGCTCAGCATGAGGAGCTTCGTGAAGCGTTTCGCAGCCCGGAAGGTCGTCCGCACGCGATGAGGCTGCTGGAGGAGCTTGCGGTGCAGGCTTCGGGGCTGGACGCGACGACGCGGGCGTCGGCGGGGCTGGCTCGGCTGGCGGCGATCATGGGTGAGCCCGGGATTGTCGCGAGGACGGTTGAAGCACGCGAGCGGGCGGGCTTGGGGATGTCCACGGTGCGGCCGGTGATCGGCATCCTGATCGCTTCGGGGCGGCAGGACCTGGCGGCGAAGGTGGAGCCTTCGGCCGCGCGTCGGGCGGCGGAGAGCGTGGGCGACGGGATCGCGACGGCGGGGCTTGTGGTGGCGACCGCGCCGGTGACGGTGCCGATGGCGATCATTGCGACGAGCGGCCCGATCGACTTTGAGTACGGCAATCCGGACTGGGTCGACCCCGTTCGGCGCGAGGACTGGTGAACAAGAGTGTGCAGAATCGAGCGGGGAGCCCGCACCACGGGGGCTCCCCGCTCGAAAATCCGGGTGATTCGCGACCTCGGGCGAGTTCAGCAGACGGTCTCGAATTCGCCGACGAAGGCGTCGCCGAAGAAATCGATGAAGCAGTCGCGATTGAAGTCGGCGGTGCGCGGCTTGCCGCGAGGTTTGGAGGTCTCGGCATGAACAGACTCGTCATGACGGCATTTCTGGCGGCTGCGATGACGTGGATGTTGGCCGGGTGCGGCGCGGGGGAGTTTTCTCGAGATGAGCAGGCACGATGGGACGCCGGATGGCGGGCGGTGGAAACGGCGAATGAGCTTGCGAGGAGCGGTGAGGACGAGACTGCGGCGCAGACCATGATGGAGCTGTGGAGCATCGCGGAGCACGAGCCTTGGGGTCGTGGGTTCATCTCGGTCAATCTCGAACACGTGACGCAGCGACTTTTCAAGGAGTGGCCGCCTTCGGCGAGCATTGAGTTACTGTCGAGGATGCGCGAGCGTCGAGATCGGCTTGCGGGCGAGATGGTGCATCGCGAGATGGCGGCACAGCCGATTCAGATCTGGTGGATCTTTAATGGTTACTTCGCGGACCTCCGAACGCGGCTCGTTGAGATCGAACGGATGGCGATGACGGAGATCGGCGAGCGGAACCTGCGGGCGAACGCGAAGGTCTTGGGCGAAGTTCGCGACATGGCGAAGGCAGCGGGAGCGGATGCCCTGAGCGAAAGGCTCAAGCCAGGCCCGGGTGAACAGGTCTCGGACGCGCTGAGCGACGCGGCGACTTGGGTGCTATCCCCATTGGTGTGGCCGTTCGCGCGATTCATGGCTCCGAAGTGAGCGAGACTCGTCAGCCGTGAAATCAGACCAGCAGCGTCGCGGGGCGTTCGAGGTAGCTCTTCACGGTGTTGAGGTAGGCGGCGGCCATCGCGCCGTCGACGATGCGGTGGTCGCTGGACATGGTCATGGACATGACCCAGCCGGGGACGACCTGGTTGTTCTTGACGACGGGCTTCTGGATGGCGGCGCCGACGGCGAGGATGGCGGCGTTGGGCGGGTTGATGATGGCGGTGAAGTGGTCAACGCCGAACATGCCCAGGTTGGAGATGGTGAAGGTGGAGTCGGCCATCTCGTCGAGCGTGAGGCCCTTGGAGCGGGCTTTGTCGGAGAGGGCTTTGGTCTGGCTGGAGATCTGCCGGAGGCCGATCTGGTCGGCGTTCCGGAGGCTCGCGACGACGAGGCCGCCGCCCTTGGTCTCATCGAGAGCGATGGCGACGCCGATGTTCACGTCGGCGAGCTGCTCGATGTTCTCGCTGCCGGCGGCGCCGGTCCAGCGGGAGTTCACGAAGGGGTGCTTGTGCATCGCCAGGGCGCAGGCGCGGACGAGGAAGTCGTTGACGGAGAGCTTGACGCCCTGGTCGGCGAGTTGGTCGTTGAGCTGCTTGCGGAGGTCCATGAGGGCGTCCATGGCGACCTCCATGGTGACCTGGTAGTGCGGGATGGTGGTCTTGGACTCGACCAGGCGGCGGGCGATCGTGCGGCGCATCTGGTTGAGGGGGACGATCTGGCCGGTGAGGGTGGAAGCGGCGGGGGGGGCGGAGATGGGCGTGCGAACGGCGGCCACCGGGCGGGTCTGAACGCCGGAAGCGAGCGCGGCTTCGACGTCCTTGCGGATGATGCGGCCGGAGGGGCCGGTGCCCGCGAGGCGGGTCAGATCCATGCCGGACTCGGCGGCGATTTTCTTGGCGAGGGGGGACGCGAAGATGCGTCCGCCATGGCCGTTGGTCCCGTTGGCTCCGTGCGAGCCGGCGGCCGGCGCGTCGAGAACGGCGGTGGTGCCGCGGCTGGCGGGCGTTTGAGCGGCGGCGGAACTGGAGATGGCGGCGGCTTTGGGGGCCGCACCGCTCTGGAGAGCGGCGCCACCGGAGACGTACTTGGCTTTGATGGCCGCGGGGTCTTCGCCGGCGGTGGCGACGACGGCGATGAGGGTGCCGACGGGGACCTGTTTGCCTTCGGGAGCGGCGAGGTAGGCGAGGGTTCCGGCGTCGTAGATGGGGAGTTCCATCGTGGCTTTGTCGGTCTCGATGTCAGCGACGACCTCGCCGGACTTGACCTTGGCGCCTTCCTTGACGGCCCAACGGACGATGGTGCCGGCTTGCATGGTGTCGGAGAGGCGGGGCATGGTGACTTCGATGGGCATGGGAACTCCGAAGAAAGCCCGGGCCGGGCTTGAGGACGAGGACAGAACAAGGTCGATTCTACTCAACCCGGATGGGCTCAAGGTCCGGGTCGAAGGGCGGGACTAACGGCGGGACGGTCGGTTGGAACTGTCCGAAAAGCGAGACGATTCCGGTGATCAAACCGGCATTGATCGCGAGTGTCGCCAGTGCGACGAGAATGGTAGTCAGCCACACCTTTCGGAGCAGAAATCGGTCGATTTCCTCCCCGATCAAGTCGGGCAAGTTCATCAGTTCCACGGTACCGTCCGGGCCGATCTTGGCTTTGAGGACGTTGAGCAGAGCGGATTCAAATGCGCGGGCGAGCCGTCGCAGGACCCACCTGGCGGCGGGTCCGAGTCGAGGCGGAGCGAGCGCGACTCCGCTTTCGACCCTCAGTTCGAGCGCCTGACGCAACTCCGCCATGATTTCAGGAGGCAGGGTGCTCGTGACCCGTAACGTTTCAGCCGAGGGGATGCGTCGAGCGACGATCCGTAAGGCGAAGTCGAGAAGGTGTCTGGCGAAGCCGGTGCGACGGACGCTGATGGTGCCGGCGAGCACGAGGGCGAGCAGGAGCCACATTGGAACGCTCGTCGCTTCGACGGCCAGCCAAGTCAGGACGGTGCCGGACCATCTCGCCCCGCTTTCGGCCGAGGCGAGTTCGCGGTAGGCGATCCAGGATGCGAGCGACGCGAGGATGAGGCTTCCTGCGACGACGAGCGGGGCTACGCGCGTGAGGAGCAGGAACGCGAAGGTGATGATCGGGCTCTTCGCGAGTGGCGTGATCATGGAGGGTGCTCAGCCGTGCAGAAAGATCCGGGCTTGCTTGGCGGCAGCGAGTTGCTCTACGCTGGCGAACGGCCAAACGGTGTCGCCGGCGGCGATCTTCCGGCAGGTCTCCGTCCAGGTCCGTTCCCTGAGGTGAAGAGAATGCAGGAGCTTCGCGACGGTTCCCGCTCCGACGATGAGGCCTATGGCGCCGGTCAGCACGCCCCAATGGATCGTCGCGATGATTGCGGAGAAGACTCGCACGAGATCAAGCCAGCCGAGCGGGCCCGGAGGCATGAATACAGGCTCGCGGTCTATCTCCGTCTCGTCCGACCGAAGCAGAAGGATCATGCGAGCCACCGCTCGACGTGACGAAGCATCAAGTGCGTGTCGCCCTCGCAAGCGATAGGCCCACAGGTCGCTGTAGAGTCCGTCGGCGTGCTCGTGAATCTCCGAAAGCACCGGGTCTTTCGAGTTCCGGCAGATGGATTCCGCTTGGAACGAGAATGTATCGGTTGACAGTTGTCCCGTCGCCAGGTGGCGGAGGATCGTCGCGTAGCGGTTTCGAGCGGAGCGATCGATCATGATGCGCGACGCGACGGGGCCATCACATTCCGAGCGACTTCTTCACCGCCTTGATGATCTTGCCCTTGTTCGGCAGGTACTCCATCTCGAGGCCCTTGGCGTAGGGGGTCGGGACGTCCTCGGTGTTCACGCGGAGGGGCTGGTGGTCGAGGTAGTCGAAAGCACGCTCGATGACCTGGGTCACGATCTCGCTGGCGACGGACGCGAAGGGCCAGCACTGATCGACGACGACGATGCGGCCGGTCTTCTGGACGCTCTTGATGATGGCGTCGATGTCGAGGGGGCGGATGGTCCGCATGTCGAGGACGTCGCAGTGGATGCCCTCGGCGGCGAGTTCAGCGGCGGCTTCGAGGCAGAAGTTGACGGGGCGGCCGAAGGAGACGAGGGTGCAGGCGTCGCCCTCGCGGCGGAGGTGGGCCTGGCCGAAGGGGATGTAGTACTCCTCGGCGGGGACGTGGGCTTTGTCGCCGAGCATGCGCTCGGACTCGAGGAAGAAGACGGGGTCGTAGTCGCGGAGGGCGGTCTTGAGGAGGCCCTTGGCGTCGTAGGGGTTGCTGGGGATGGCGATCTTGACGCCGGGGACGTTGGAGTAGAGCCCTTCGACGCACCAGGAGTGCGTGGAGCCGAGCTGGCCGCCCGCGCCGTCGTTGCCGCGGAAGACCACGGGGCAGCCCCACTGGCCGCCGGACATGTAGAGCATCTTGGGGACGTTGTTCAAGATCTGGTCCGCCGCGACGAGCGAGAAGGACCAGGACATGAACTCGATCACGGGCTTGAGGCCGTACATCGCGGCGCCGACGGCGAGGCCGGCGAAGCCGTTCTCGGAGATGGGAGCGTCGATGATGCGCTTGGGGCCGAACTCGTCGAGCATGCCCTGGGAGATTTTGTACGCGCCGTTGTACTGAGCGACTTCCTCGCCGAGGAGGAAGATGCGCTTGTCGCGGCGCATTTCTTCGGACATGGCTTCGCGGAGGGCTTCGCGGTACTGGATGATGCGTTCGGTGCCCGGCGCGGGGTCGAAGGGGGGAAGAGGAACGGTGAAGTCCGGAAGCGGGAGCTTCAGGCGCGGGAGGATGGCGTCGGCGTGGGGCGAAAGAACGGAGGATGCGCTGGCCATGCGGGTCCTTGGCGGTGGAACGTCCCGGGTGAGGGGGAAGCGTTCGGTGCGTGATCGGCTGGAGAAATCGACGGGGATGATAGGACGAAAGTTGGCGGAGGTGGTGCGGTGATGCGGAGGTTGGGAAGGGCGAGGCGGTGGGGGTGCTGGAACGTTTCTTGGAGGCGGAAGGCGGTTTTTTGCAAGGTTTGGTGGGCGGCGGCACAGCCATCGCAGCGGCAGTGGATCTCTCCATGGAGGGGAAGTCCCAATCGTCGCGAGGAGTGCTCTATGAAGCGTATCGATCATGGTTCGAAGCGATGGAATTGGGGTTCGGGTGTGACAGCGGGAGTCGTGATGGCTGCGGCGGGCGCGGCGATGGGGCAGCCGATCGCCTCGGAGAGCTTTGAGTACTCGCCGCCCGGGCTGTTGCTTCCGCAGTACGTCCCCGGCGGGTCGGGATGGGCGTCTCCGTGGGACGGCAACTGGCAGGTGGGTGCGGGGAGCTTGCGGTACTCCTCGAACGGGCTCGAGGTCGCCGCTCGGGGGAACAAGGTCGTTTCGAACTCCGCGATCTCGCAGCGGACGATGAATGTCGCGCCGCTGGGCGAACCGGGGACGAGCGTGTGGGTTTCGATGTTGGCGAAGCAGACGGCTGGGGCGTCGGCGAACACGTTTGCCGGGTTGCGGCTTCCGACGGGGCCGACGACGTTTCTGTACATGGGCAAGCCGTACGGCCTGCCGAACTGGGGTATTGACGGTGGGCCAGGGACGACGAAGCGGCAGTCGACGGTGCCCGCGACCGAACAGTCGCTGCTTGTGATGCGGGTGGACTTTCGCGCGGGGGCGGATGATGTGTACCTGTGGGTGAATCCGCCGCTGACGGCCGAAGCACCATCGACGGAGACGGCGGACATTCGGGCGATCGGGTACAACAACTTCGACAATATCCCGAAGGTGCTGATGGAGATGGGGGCGGTGGGTTCGACGATCACGGCGGAGATCGACGAGGTGACGGTGGCGCGGGACTGGTCGAATGCGGTGATGATGGAGGAGAATCCGTCGCTGTGCGTTACGCCTCGGAGTGTTGGTGGGTGTTGCTATGAGTTCGATCTCGGCCAGAAGAGTGGGGGCGGCTTTCCGGGCGTCGTGATGACGTTGCCGCCTGGCACGACCGTTAGTTCTGCGACGATCGGTACCATGCCTGCGGGAAGCACGGTGACGTACACCCCGGGTGGCACGACGGTTCAGTGGGAACTGCCCTCTGGGACGCGGATGAACTCGGCGACCCAGTGCCTGTTCAACTTTACAGTGTCGGTGTGCTTCAGCAGCGTGACATCGGGTGTGACGACGGCGCTATTCGACGCGTTGGGCGGGAGTGGCTTTGGGTTTCAGAGCCATGTGCTCAACGGGCCGACGTGCGGTAGCTTGCCGAGCGGGTGCTGCGACACATGGAAGCAAGAGTCGGCAGCCGCGATTCAGCCGACAGCGTCGTCGGACAGCGCGATGGTGTACGACCTCGCGAATCAGGTGACTGTTCTGTGGGGCGGCGCGGACTGCAACGGTGCGGAACTGAACGAGCTATGGCTGCGAAAGAACTACACCTGGGTTCGGGCGACGCCCGTTACTCCACAGCCCGCAGCCAGGTTCGGTCACGCGATGGCGTACGACCCTGTGAGAGGTGTGATCGTGATGTACGGCGGGGCGGACCAGTTCGGGACGCTCTACGACGATCTCTGGGAGTTGCGATTCAATGGATCGGATTGGGTTTGGAATCTGAGGTGTACGGGCTGCGCGGCGGGGCCTCTCTGGCAGCACGCGATGGCGTACGACTCGATCAGCAAGAAGGTGATCATCGCGGGCGGGCAGCAGAATCTGGCTGGCGGGTGCCAGTCAACGAACGCCTGCTTCAGCTGGAACGGTTCGTCGCTTGCCGCGGAGGCGTCGATGCCGTTTTCTCGGCATTCGCACGCCATGGCACTGGACGAGTCACGGAATACGATCGTTATGTACGGTGGGGTGGGTTCGACATTCTGTGGGCCCGGCCCTTGCGGTTACTCGACTGAAGACATTGCGGAGTACAGCAACGGCGTGTGGACTCATGTGACAAGCGTGCTCGCTCCTTCGGGCGCGGATCTCTATGAACATGCGATGGTGTACGACAGCGCATGCGGGCGGATTCTCATCGTAGGTGGTAAGCGAGTGTTCTGCGGAACTGCCGGGGTGCTCACGAACACGATGTGGTCGTATGACGGACTCACGTTCAATAACGCCACGCCGCCGGTGATGCCCTCCCAGCGATGGGCACACTCGATGAGTTGGGACCGCAAGGAGCAGCGAGTTGTGCTTAACGGTGGCGTGGGTGCCACAGGTTGCCTGAGAGAGACGCATCACTTTGACAGCTTCTACGCCTCGTACCAGATAGGCGGCGGGTACGGGGATTCGTTCGGTTCTGTCTACGTTGAGCCGGCACCGGCGCTGGCGCCCGAGTTCCTCCGCTTACGGCCGCTGTTGGCGACGGCGGTCTTTGACCAGACCGTCAGCAACAAGGTGTTCGGCACTTCATTCAGCATTCCCGGGGGGGCTCGCACGAAGATCACCAAGGCGGTGCTTGAGTTCAGGGCTATGCCGTTGTCCGGTGGTGCATCCAATGACACGTTTGGCATCTCGGACTTCACACGGACCGGCGGCGGGCTCTGGAGTGTCTCGTTCGCGAATCTTCCCGCATCGGGCGGGAGTTGGAACGCGGGGCATGCCGCGACGACGTTCCTCCTGGACCTGAGCGCGTTGCCGATCTACACGGCGGGGGGCTTGCAGTCCGGCACGTACAACATGATCGCGGATCTGAATACAGCCGGATCTTGGCCTGACCTCTTCGTCCAGGACGACACGGCGGTCGATTATGCTCGTCTGTACCTGTGGACGTGCCCGCGACGGCCGGTGTGGGCGGGTTTCGGCTTCAGCGAGTTCGGCGCGGCTTCGGCGAACGTGAATGCGATGAACCGGCTCGAAATGACCGGTACTGGCCAAAGCGGCGGCGGTGGCGGGGTGGAGTTTGATGTAGGCTCCGGAAGCGGAGCGGACCTGCACTGGGCGACATCGCCCTTTGCTTCCTCGCCGGTGGGTTCGACGGTCGAGATTGTCGCATCGGGCGTCGTGTCGGATGTTCCCGAATCGATGATCTCGCGGATTGTGGCGACAAAGACGTCGAGCAATCAGGTGGCGTTCACCTGCGACGCGGGGAGGCCGACCAACCGAGTCGAGCTGTTCAACGGTTCGACGATGGTCGCGTCGGTGTCGGGTGTGCCGACCGGGCAGCCCTGCTTCATGATCGGGAACAACTGGCACACGGATTGGCACTGCAACGATCCGGCCAACCTCTTCTTCGTGTGGTCGAGCGTGACCTGGAACGATCCCGAGCAGGCGCTGCTTCAGGGGACTCTCTTCCCGTCCGTGACCGAGGTTCGTTTCACGCCGGAGGGGCCTGTGAACCCGGTGACCGGAGTGCAGAGCGTCCGGTTTGCGGCGTCTGGCGTCGACTTGGTCGAGTTCGATGAACTGCTGGTGTGGTCGATGGGTGCCCAGTTCCAAGGCGGCGAGGGGAGCAGGATTCATGCAGAGGCCTCGAGCGTGCTCGTCACGAAGCACGACACCGTGAAGAACACCATTCAAAACGTGAGGTTTGCCGATGCCGAGTTCGTCGAACTGGAGTTCATCCCCTTTGACGAGAACGGCGATCTGGACCTTCTGGGATCGGATTGGGGCATCATGCTCGCTTCGTTCACAGCCTCGGGTGGGGATCTCCCGCCGGGCACGAGCCCGAGCGTCACGTATCGGAGCGACACGGGAGTTCCCCCGGACGGGCAGGGAACGTGGATCGCTCAGGAGTTCACCGTGCCGCCGGGAATCGCGTGCGTGGCATACAACGGCCCGACCGTGGTCGCGACGTTCACACCGGCACAGGCTGCGTCGGTTCGAGTCAACAGGTTGCCGGGGCGAGCGGGGTGGATGCCTACATCCTCGGGCGGCCATGGGTTGTTCAACGGGTTCCCGACGGGGACGAAGCTTCACGCTCCCGGTTTGGGCCTCATCGATATCACGAGCCTGGTCTGGGACGGTGGCGCCGCCTCTCCGGCGAGCATCAGCGAAATCACGATCGAGGCGGGTGAGTTGACGGACTCGTTCACGATCACAGGTGTCTCGTTCGCGGTGCCGTGCGCGGCGGACTTCAATCAGGACGGATTCGTGGATTTCTTTGACTACGACGGGTTTGTCGGAGCGTTTGAATCGGGGACGCCGGATGCGGACTTCAACGCGGACGGGTTCATCGACTTCTTTGACTACGACGCCTTTGTCGGTGCGTTTGAGACGGGTTGCTGATTCGGGCACGAGATTCCGCGCCAGAGCCCGGCGTCTCGGGTCGGTGGTGCGGGATCAGGGTTGGGGCACTCCTCGTCCTCCGGCACCCTTCGGGGTGCCGGGGGGCATTGGTCGAGCGAAATCCTGAAGCGGGAGCGGGGCGTCGAGCGTCCGCGGGCGCGGGTCGATCGCTGCGAGAGCCTCTTCGAGAATCAGGGCGGGAGCCTCTCGTCCGGCGGCACGGAAGCGGGCGGCGGTGTCGCGGATCATGTGCGGCACGGCTTCGCCGATGCGCCCCCAGGAGAGCAGAAAGATCCATGCGTGCTCGGCGGAGATGAACTGCTCCGCACGATCAAGGTCTCCGTTGGCGGCGAGGCAGCAACCGAGGACGATCCGCTTCCAGGGCATCTCGTAGTGCTTGGGGTCGGCGGCGAAGGCTTCGTCGTAGGACTGCTGCGCGAGGAGGGCTTCGGCGATGTCTCCTTTGTAGTATCGCTGTTGGGCAAGGATGAGGGGGCATCGCGAGCACTCGATGCCCGAGATCAGACGGTCTCTTGCGAACGCTGCGGCGGCTCTGAGTTCAACCTCGGCCTCATCGAGTCGACCATTGAATATGGGTTCGTGGGCATATTCACGCCAAATGCTGGCGATCGAAACGTCTTCGATAGGCTCTTTCAGATTTCGAGCGATGTGGAGGCGGCGTTTGGCGACCTGCAGAGGTTCCTCGCGTGGACCGGTGGTTGCGTAAATGGAGACCAGGTACTTATCGGTCAGGCACTCGAGGACTGCCAGGCTGGTATCCCCGCGCGTTCGCGTGTAAATGTCGATGGCGTTGTCGAACGCCGCGAGGGCAGGCCGGAGTTCCAACCGATCGCGGAGCACATTTCCCATGGTGCGGTAGGACTGCGCGACACGCTCGCTGTCCTTGCCGAGGAGTTCCGTCTTGAATGCGATCCACCGCGTCCAAACATCGGTCGGCCTCGAAGTCGGGCGTGAGGTTGAGATGGCATCGGCGAGGGCTTCGAGGTCGGGCCGGGACGGATCGACAGTCGCGAGAGAACGGAGCCCGCGTGTGATTTCCGGGTCTTCGTCGGGGAGCAGTTTGAGGAGTACTTCTATCGATTGCATCGAGAGTTTGCGTGCTTGGAGTGGATCGTCCTGCTTGGCTCGAACCTCGGAGAGCGTGCGGAGAATCTGGGCGTGAAGCACGGTCCCGAGGGTCGACCCCTTTGTGTCGATCAGCCTCGCCGCGGCCTCTGCCTCCACGGCGGCTTCCGCGATGCGCCCGCTGGCGAGGTGGACACGCGCGAGCAAACACCGAGAAGCAATGACCGGCTCCTCGTCGTTCGCGAAATACATCGCGCGGATGCGGAGGGATTCGTTCGCGTGGCCGAGCGCTTCGGGGAAGCTGCCGCGTTGGATCAGTACATCCGCGTAGAGTGCGAGCACGGTCGCCGTCTCGGGGTGCTCATCGCCGAAGGCCTTCTTGGTGAGGAGCAATGCCCGCGAGAGATTGACGTGGGAAAAGCCGAACTCTCTCCTGTCGGCGTAGATTTGGGAGAGCATCGTGTGGAGCGCGACGAGTACCTCGTCCTGCGCCGCGAACGCGCCGCTGCCGAGCGTGTTGTTGAGGCGGTCGAGAATGATCCGCTGCTCTGACTGTCGGTCGGTGTGGTTTGTCTCGTGGAGCGGGATCAGTTCATGGAGGATCTGGGCGATGGCCTGGGCCTTGGCACCCTCGGTGCGAGAGCGTGCACGCTCAAACTGCTCGCGTTCACGAGCGACCTTGGTCGAGACCAAAGCGAGGATGCCGCCGGCGCTCGCGAAAATCACGATCGACAGCGCGATGAGGATCAGACGATGTCGGCGGGCGAACTTGGAAGCTCGATAGCCCCGCCCCTTCCGCGCCGACACCGCCTCCCCGACGAGCAGCGCGTCCAGATCGTCCGCGAACGCGGCGGCGGTGGGATATCGCTGGTCGCGAGCGGGGGCGGTGGCGCGGGCGACGACGGCGTCGATGTCGTGGCCGATCCCCGATATCCCGGCAGGGCCGTCGGCCTTCGCGACGGCCGAGGGCTCGGGCAGCATCTTCATCCGTTTGGTCGAGGCGATGAGGGTGAATTGATCTTTGGAATCGGCGAAGGGGCACTGGCCGGTGAGAAGTTCGTGGAGCATGACGCCCAGGGCGTAGACGTCGGTTCGGACGTCGATGCGGCCGGGCTCGCCGTCGAACTGTTCCGGGGCGGCGTAGGCGGGGGTGCCCTGGAAGACCCCGATCATCGTGAGCCCGCCCAGCATCGTCGGGTCTTTCGTGGCGGGCTTTGGTGAGAGAGCGGCAGGGTCGGTCTCAAAGGAGCTGCGTGCGAGGCCGAAATCAAGGATCTTGGGCGAGTGCGTGGCGTGTTCGACGAGGATGTTGCCGGGCTTGAGGTCCCGGTGGATGACGCCCTTGCTGTGGGCGTACTGCACGGCTCGGGCGGTGTCGCGGATCAGCGTGAGGCGAGTTCGCAGGCCCGCAAGGTCCTTGGGAACGCCGGCGGCCCAGGTGGAGAGGGGGACCCCTTCGACCAGATCCATCGCGAGAACGTGCCGGCCGTCGGGGAGGAGGCGGGCCTCGAACACGGTGACGATGTTGGGGTGGCGGAGGGAGGCGGCGATCTCCACCTCGCGCTCGAATCGGGCGATTTCGCGTTGCGAGGCGAGCACGCCGCGGAGGATGGCTTTGAGGGCGACCGGGCGGTGGGTTTCGTGCTGGACGGCGCGATAGACGACGCCCTGCCCGCCGCGAGCCAGTTCGCTTTCGATCGTGTATCCCGGGACCTCGGGCGGGGCTTGGTCGTCGGCCTGGCGTGCCGCGGATTCGGGCCGCATCATCATGGCGAACCGACGGGTGAAGCGGTCGTCGCTGTCGAGCGTTTCGAGGATGCCGCGGCAGCGGACGCACGAGGCCAGGTGCTCGGCGAGGGCGGGTGCCAGGGGCATCCCCCCGGCGACGGCGAGTAGCGTCTCATCGGACGGGCAGGGGGTCGTCGGACCGGGGATTGGTGACGAGGGAATGGGCGTAAAGGGTCCTCGGGCATCGGGTGGCGCTATTGGTCTTCGGCGTATCGCGACGCGAGTTCGGTCGCGAGTTCCTTGAGCGCCTTGGTCACGCGCGATTTGGCGACATAGACGCTTTCAACGGACATGCCGCATTCGTCGGCGGCGGCTTCCGCAGGGGATTCTCGCATGGCGACGAGCTCGAACGCCCGAAGCGTCGCCGGCGCGAAGCGGGGCTGGACCAGACGCCATGCTTCGGCGAAGATGGTCCGTTCCATCTCTCGGTCCCAGATTCCGGAGAGTGTGGCATCGTCCGGCGTCTCGACGAGCGGTGTCGGATCGGACAGGGGTGACTCGCGCCGGCGTGCGGCGGCTCGCTTGGTCATCTGAACGCGGTGCCGGGCGATCCCCATCACCCACGACCGAAGCCTCCCTTTGCCCCGCTCGTACTGGCCCTGGCTCAACGCGCGGGAAAGTTCGGCGAGCGCCCACTGGGCCGCATCCTCCGCGTCGGACTGCGAAAGCCCGAGTGAACGCGTGAAGCCGAGCAGGACCGGGCGATACCGGGCGTCGATCTCGCCCCACGCGGTGTCGGTGTCGACGCTCACGCCGCCCGCGGCACAGGCCCGCAAGCGGTCGAGAAGTTTCGTCGTTGTGAGTGGAAGATCCGCCATGGGAATGACACAGATGCTGTCCGACAGCATACATGCCGATCCGGCTCCGCAAGGTTCATGGCATTCAACTTAGGGAAAGCACCGGGTTGCGTAATGGCGTCATACCGCCATTTCGGTTCGGCGACTGCGAAAGCACCGTGAGTGTGCCTGAGGCACATATGTGAGCCAGTGATCGATCAGTCCGCAGTTGCTCAGCCCCGGGCGGGTCCCAGAAGGGTGTCGGGGTGGTCCTGGAGCAACTTGATGATCTCTGCCAAAGCGAGGGCCGCGGTTGCTCCGTCGACGACGCGATGGTCGCAGGCGAGCGAAAGCGGGAGCAGGTTGCCGACGAAGATGCCGCCGCCGCGGACGACCGGGGCGTGGCGGGCGCGGCCGACGGCGAGGATGGCGACCTCGGGGTAGTTGATGATCGGGGTGGCGAACCGGCCGGCGTGGCTGCCGACGTTGCTGATGGTGAAGGTGCCGCCGATGAGGTTCTCGCGGGCGATGGAGCGTGTGCGGGCCTGGTCGGCGATGGCGGCGATGGAGCGGCCGATCTGGAGGACGCCGAGGCGGTCGCAGTCGCGGATGACGGGGACCATGAGGCCGTTGTCGGTGTCGGCGGCGATGCCGAGGTGGACGCTGCGGTGCTGGATGATGGCGGCTTCGGCGCTCGCGTCGCCGGGCTTTTCGTCGACGGTGGCGTTCATCGCGCGGAACTGGGGCTGACCCAGGACGCGGCAGACGGCGGCGGCGACGAAGGGGAGGAAGCTGACTTTTTCGCCGCTGGCGGCGCCGAGCTTCTTGCGGAGAGAGTCCAGTGCGGAGACGTCGGCTTCATCCATGACGGTGAAGTGGACGGCCTGCTCGATGCTCTCGCGAAGGCGATTGGCGATGGTGCGGCGGACGCCGCGGAAGGGGACACGGGTGGTCTCGTCGGGCGCGGCGGAGCCGACTGCGAGCGACGCCGCGAAGTTGGTCTCGGCCGGGGCGGGACGAGGAGCCGGTGCGGACGCGGCTCGCGGCGCGGGAGCCGGAGCGGCTTTGGGAGCGGCGGGCGCCGGGGATGCCGCCGACTGCTTGCGCTGCGGGGCTTGGTGGCCACGGACGTCCTTCTCGGTGACGCGGCCGCCGATGCCGGTGCCGGTGACGGAGTCGATGTCGACGCCCATGTCGCGAGCCAGCCGGCGGACGGCGGGCGTGGCGAGGGCTTTGCCAGGCTCGGGGCCCTCTTCCTTCTTCATCATGCCGACGACGGTGCCGGCGTCTTCGCGTTCTTCACCAGCCGAGGACGATCCGGCGGATCCGTTCGAGGAAGCCGCCGGAGCGGGCTTTGACGCGGGAGCTTCCTTCGGGGCTGGGCTGGCGGCGGACGCTGTGCCGCCCTCGTAGGTCACGAGAACGTTGCCGACGTGGAGAATCTCTCCCTCGCTGCCGTGGAGCTGCTTGATGGTTCCGGCCCGCGGGCTGGGCACTTCGACGAGGGCTTTGTCGGTCTCCATCTCGGCGAGGATGTCGTGCTCCTTGACCGTCTGGCCGGGCGTGACCCGCCACTTGATGAGTTCGGCTTCGTGGACGCCTTCGCCCAGGTCGGGGAGGATGAAGATGGAGGGGTCGGCGGACTTGTGGTGGGCCATAGGTCCGCATTCTACCCACCCGACTCGTTGGCCGGAACGTTCCGGAGGGTGCGTTAGGCGAGGGCGGTCGCCGTATGATCGATCGCCGGGCGGATAGCTCAACGGCTAGAGCACTTGCTTTACACGCAAGGGGTTCGGGGTTCGAATCCCCGTCTGCCCATTTCCTGCCGCGCGTGGCGGCGCCAGTTCGCGGATTTCTTTCTTTCCATGAACGCATTCGACCTCCTCTACACGATCGGCGCGACGGTCCTGGCCCCGGTCTGGATGCGGAAGACGAGGGGGGACTGGCGGGCGAGGCGCGGATTCGCGGATCCTCTTCCCAAAAGCGGCAGGCCGAGGCTCATGCTCCACGCGGTGTCGGTGGGGGAGGTCGCGGCTCTGCGGCATCTGGTCCCGCTCCTCACGCCCGATTGGGATCTGGTGATCTCTGTCGGCACGGATACCGGGATTGCACGGGCCCGCGAGCTTTACGGCAAGCCGGGCGCGAGCCAAGCGACGATCGTTCGCTACCCCATCGATTTCTCGTCCTGTGTCGCTCGGTTTCTCGAAGCGGTGAAGCCCGACATCGTCGCGCTCGTCGAGCTTGAGCTTTGGCCGAACTTTGTCCGGGCGTGCGAGAAGCGGGGCATCCCTGTCGCGGTGATCAACGGCAGGCTGAGCGAGCGGTCGTTCCGCGGGTACTCGCGTTTCAAGCGGATCCTCGGGCCCACCTTCGCCCGCCTCACCGTCGCCGCTGTCCAGGACGACGCGTACTTCGAGCGGTTTGTCGCGATGGGCGTGCCCCGCGAGCGCTGCTGCATCACCGGGTCGATGAAGTGGGACTCGGCCACGATCGCGACGAGCGTGCCGGGAGCGGACGACCTTGCTCGCGAACTCGGGATCGACCGGACCAAGCCGCTCGTCGTCGCCGGGAGCACGGCGGAGGATGAGGAAGCGATCCTGCACGCCGCGTGCCTGGCGATCGGGCCGGAGGTGCAGCTTCTGTGCGCACCTCGCAAGCCGGAGCACTTCGATCAGGCGGCTTCGAGTCTTCCCGGGTGCGTGCGGCGGTCGAAAAAGATTGCCGCGGCATCGGGGACCACGCGATTCCTGCTCGACACGATCGGGGAGCTTCGAAAGGCGTATGCCCTCGCCGATGTCGTCGTCATGGGCCGGAGCTTCGGCTCGCTGTACGGGTCCGACCCCATCGAGCCCGCGGCGCTTGGCAAACCGGTCGTGATCGGCCCCGCGGTCAAGGATTTCGAGACGATCGTCCGCACGATGGATCATGCGGGCGCGATCGTGCGAACCACGCGTGAACGGGTCCAAGCCGACCTTGAGACGCTTCTCCGCGATCCCGCCGGGAGAGCGGGACTCGGTGAACGAGCCGTCGCGTGCGTGAAAGCCAATCAGGGCGCGAGCGCGAGGAACGCGGAGCTGCTTGCGTCGATGTGCTCCTAGCGCCGCATGCGATTCAGAGCTTGCTTCTGAGCGGCGAGCGATTGGTCGAGTTCGTAGGTTCGCCCCGCGTCCCTTGCTTCCAATGTCTCACGGACCTGCACGAGCGCGATCCCAAGCCAGTTCGTGCCGGGCCATTGCTCGGGCTGGTCCGCCCGCGGATCGTCCTTTGCGAGACCGATGCCCCAGATGGAGTCCGATGGGCTCGCTTCCACAAGGGTGCGGGGCGAGGTCTTGATCAGGAGCTCTCGCAGATCGGCGTTCTGTTCGAACTTCGCAAGGTTTGCGGAGTAGACGATCGCTCGGCACACGCTCCGCCATGATTCCTCGTCGAATCGCCGCACCTCGCGACCGAGAGCCTTCTGCTTGCGGGGATCGTGCTCGCGGAGAATGTCTCGCTCTGCATCGCGGTCGCCGAAGAGTCTCGCCTTCTCCGCCATCATGTACTACTCGCAGCAGTTGTAGCGGACGCGGTCGATGACGAACTTGGACTTGTGCCACTGGGACGGCCAGCCGCCCCAGAAGAAGACGTGCCGATCCGTGATTCTCAGGGCTGGGTCGTTCACGAGCATGTCTCTTGCTGGCGCGTGTGTCGGGCTGGCTTGGTCGCAGCCGAATCACCCCTCGGGATGGTCGTCGTCGCCGGCGGATTCGCTTGAGTCCTCGCCATCGCCGCTCAGCGTCTCATCGCCCGAGGCGAACTCCTCCGCCCGTTTGAGCGTGTCGGCGCTGATTGAGTCGTAGCACGACGCGAGCAGGCCCACGAGGGGGAAGGTCGACGTGCCGAAGGGGCTTGGCCCGAGTCGACGGAGCAGCGGGTGGGTGATCGGCGGAGCGGCGATCGTCATGTCGAGCTCGGCAAGCTGCGGGCCCATCTCCCAGAACGATTCCACCACCGCGTCAAGCTCGGGCGATTCGACATCCGACACGCCCGGCACGCGGCCGACGTACAAGCCCGCGCCCTGCTGGCCCACCGAGCGCATGTGACGCAGCCGGTCGAGAAGCTCCACACCCGGCATGCCCCGCAAGCGGAACATCAGGAAAGGATCGGTCGTGAGGCGCTCGGCAAAGAGATACGCCGCGCAGCACGCGTGCTTGCACCAGCGGTCACCCGTGTCGGACTCCGCCGCGGCCGCCGCCGCGACCGCGGCGGCAGGGAGCGGAGGGGCGGGCGGTGGTGGAGGGGGAGCAGAAGGTGGAGCAGAAAGTGGGGCAGAAGGGGGAGCGGCGGCCTCTTCGCCCGGCGCGGCGTCCTCGGGCCCGCTCGCGGCGGGCGGCTGGCCTTGGTTCTGAAGGTGCGCCGTCGCGGCGGCCCAGATCTTGCGGCAGGTGCAGCTGACCTTGAGCTCGCTCACCTCCGTGGGGAAGAGCTTGAGGCCAAGCGGGATGAAGAGGTCGTCGATGTTGGTGGGAAGCTCGCCCGAGAGCAGCTTGGCCGAGTACACGGCGCCCTCGGACATGGCTTTGATGATCTTGTGCCACTGTTCATCGCCGAAGGTCTCAAACCCGATCGAGACGGTGTATGGGCGGTCGGATCGGCCTTGGATCGAGGCGGAGATGCCGCCCCCATCGGCGGTGAGGGTCTTGGTCTGGCCGATCTTGGCGTAGTTGAGGCCTTCGACGAGGTTCTGCCCGTCGTCGACAGACTCGACGATGCGGATCCATCGCTGCGCGGCCCAACTGCTCGACCAGGGGAGCACCCCGCCGACGCCCTCGGTCAGTTTGATGCCGCTCCGCACCTTCTTGGGGTGCAGTCTCGGTGCGGGGTCTGGCCGGCGCTGGAAGTTGGGGTTGTAGGTTGCCACGTGTGTTGGTCGGGTCTTTCTTGCTTTTACGCTTCGTCGAGAATCATGTCGTTGCGGAGGGTGAGCAGGTCGCGGAGCTGGTCGGTGTCGAGTTCGGTCAGCCAGTTCTCGCCCGCGCCGATGATCTTGTCGGCAAGCTCGGTCTTCTGCTCGATCATCTGGTCGATGCGTTCCTCGAGCGTTCCCTTGACGACGAACTTGTGGACCTGCACTGTGCGCGTCTGCCCGATGCGATAGGCGCGGTCGGTCGCCTGGTTCTCGACGGCGGGGTTCCACCAGCGGTCAAAGTGGAAGACGTGCGTCGCGGCGGTGAGGTTGAGGCCGACGCCGCCGGCTTTGAGCGAGACGAGCATGACCGGGTTCTTCCCATCGGCACGCTGGAAGCTCTCGACCATCTTGACGCGCTGAAGCTGCGGCGTGCCGCCGTGAAGGAAAAGCACGTTGCGGCCGAGGTGGTGCGAGAGCATCGATTGAAGGATCGTGCCCATCTGCCGGAACTGCGTGAAGATCAGCGAGCAGTCCCCCTCGCCCACGATCTCTTCCATCATCTCGAGCAGGCGGATGCACTTGCCGCTCCGGCCCGGAGCCGGCGGACGGCCCGTGTCCGGTGTCCAGTCCTTGAGGAGCTGGCTGGGGTGGTTGCAGATCTGCTTGAGACGGATGAGGCCCGAGAGGACCATGCCGCGGCGCTGGATGCCCTCGGCGTTCTCGACCTCGGCGAGCATGCGGCGGACGCACGTCTCGTAAAGTTCGGCCTGTTCGGACGTGAGCGGCGCGAACTCGCGCGTCTCGACCTTCGCCGGCAGGTCCGCGACGACCGTGGGATCGCTCTTGAGGCGGCGCAGGATGAACGGACGGATCAAGCCGCGGAGCTGATCGGCTTTGGATTTGTCGCGGTAGCGTTCGATGGGGATCGAGAACCGCGTGCGGAATCCGTGCGCGGTGCCGAGGTATCCGGGGTTGAGGAAGTCCAGGATCGACCAGAGCTCGCTGAGCCGGTTCTCGACGGGCGTGCCGGTGAGCGCGACGCGCCGCTGGGCGGGGATGCCGCGGACGGCTTGCGACTGCTTGGCGACGGCGTTCTTGATGTACTGGGCTTCGTCCAGGACGATGCGGCCCCACTCGATCGACTGGAACATCTCGCGGTCGCGGTGGGCCAGCGTGTAGGTGGTGATGATGAGGTCGGATTCGGCCACGGCCTGCCGGAAGACATCGCCGAGCTTGCGCTCCGGCCCGTGGTGAACCAGCACGCGGAGGTGTGGGCAGAACCGCTTGGTCTCGTGCATCCAGTTGCCGACGACCGACATCGGGACGATCAGGAGCGTCGGCTTGACCGAAGCGGCGGCGGCGACAACCTCGGGCGGCGCGTCCGGCGGGGCTTCTCGCTCCATCGCGAGAAGTGCGAGCAGCTGGATCGTTTTGCCCAGGCCCATGTCGTCGGCCAGACACATCGAAAGACCCATGCGCTCAAGGAAGACAAGCCAGGAAAGGCCCTTGAGCTGGTAGGGGCGAAGCGTTCCGTGGAAGCTCTTGGGCGGCTCGACGTTCGTCAGGTGCTTGTGCGCCGCTTCCGCGTTCATCAGCGACGAGACCCAGCCGGTCGCTTCCAAGCCGACGATGGGGATGCCGGTGTCGCGGAGGTCGGTGCCGTATGCGACGCGGAGTGCATCGCCGACGGACATCTCGCCCGACTGGTTCTCGCGCATGAACTTGATCGCGGCTTGCACGTCCTCGGGCCGGATCTCGACCCAGCGGCCGTTGACGCGGACAAGCGGGCTGTTCTTCTTCGCGAGGTGCTCGAACTCTTCCAGCGTGAGCGTGGTTTCGCCCAGCGCGATCTCCCACCGGTACTTGACGAGCGCACCAAGGCCGATCTGGGCCGGGCGAGCGCCCGAGCCGCCCGCGGGGCCGCCGAAAGCGGGCGGAGCTTCGTCGCTCTCGACGCGCAGACGTGCTCCAAGGCGCGTGAGAGGTGAATCCCACCAGTCCGGGCTTTGGATGCCGAAGCCCTGCTCCTTGAGGAGCGGAGCGACTTCGCGGAGGAACTCGTAGGCCTGCTTGGTGTTGAGGTTGAGGTCGACGGGTTCGGACTCGTCGAGGGCTTTCTCAAGACGCTTGTAGATGCGGCTGGCGCGGCCGAGCTCGCCGAGGATGAGGTCCTGCGGCTGATCGATCCGGCGACCCATGACGGTCAGCGAGTCTCCGGGCAAGCCCCACACGTCCGCGGCGTCGACGATCAGCGTCGAGACGTCCTGCGACTGGAGGTGGAAGCTCAAGCTCCAAGGAGCGGAATCCTCATCCGTGCTGCTTTTGAAGATCGGCTCGGAGACGCGGAAAAGCAGACGCCAAAGGCTGCTCGCGCCGCGTTCTTCAAGCACGCTCAACCATTGGCGGACGCGGCGGAGCATCTCCTGACGCACAGCGGGCGTGCCGGGAACATCCTGCTGTTCGGCGAGGAGCGCGCGGAGCATCGCGACCGGCTGGTCCTTCGCGGGGTCCTTCTCGGCGACGGCGTCGTAGAACGACTCGGAGATGAGCGCACGACGCGCCCACGCGTCGGTCAGGCGGCACATGCAGTCTTCGACGATGGCCCACGGCCGGTGGCCGTTGCGATCGACGGCGGCGCGGGCTTCGCCCGGCATCGCGGCGACGAGAGCGGAGACGCGCTCGATGGCTTTCCCGTCGGAAAGCCAGGGCTGCCATCCGGCGGTGGTGGCGCCCTCGATCGACTGTCGGAGGACGGGCACGAAGCGCTGCTCTGCGATCAGGGCGAGCGACGTTCTCGTGACGGCGGAGTAGAAATCGACGCTTGAGCCGACCCGGGCGACGGCTTTGCCTTCGGAGGCGCGGTCGGCCAGATCCGCGAGATGCTCAAGAACGGTGGGGACCTGCACCGGCGCGAGGCGAAGCGCGGGAACGTCGAAGCGTCCGATCTTGGGCGGGACGAATTCCGGGAGGGCTTCTTCGACCGGCTCGTCGGAAGACTCGACCGGCACCTCGAGGTCATCGAGAGGATCGCCATCGACGGGCGAACGACCGGACTTGGATGCAGGAGCAGCGGCCGGAGCGGCGTTTCCAGTGAGCGTCTGCGCGTTGGGGCTGAGTTCGGGGATCCCGTCGACCGCGGGGATCGCGAGCGTCACCACCACCGGCTCGCCCTCGACGCCGGCCGGCAGGAGCGAAACGAGTTGGTCAGAAGGGACCGCGAAGGGGTGCGACGGCATGCGCCCGGACGCGGGCGCGGCCGGAGCGGTTCGTGATGTGGTCCGCGCATCCTCCGCCCAGAGGCAAAGAGTGCCCTCGGTCCAGACCGCGTGAATCACCCATGATTGAGCCGGGGATTGATCCGACAGATTCGTCCTCCCGCGTCCCTTCGGGACCCGCTAGTCCACCCCAGTACCGACCGAATCCCCACCGATCACTTGCTCGAACCCCCGCCCGAACCCCCGCCGACACACACCCCCGACGTTTCGAGCCCGCCCCACCGAACACACCGGCGTCCCCGCGTGGACGGGCGGGCGCGCCGGGCCTGAGAATGAGGGCGGTGGGACTCGAACCCACGACCAACGGATTAAAAGTCCGTTGCTCTACCGACTGAGCTACACCCTCGATGTCGTCTATGCAGGACAGTGTTCGCCCCTTGGTCGGGCGAAGATGCGATGGTAGGTGGGATCCCCGCGAAAGTCGTGCCGCTTCGGTGCTTGGAGCGTGGACGTCGGGCACTCCGCGCGAACTCACGACGGTCGCGGATCGGAGCGACCAGCGGCGTCGGGCTCTGTTCGGGGATGCTCTCCGAGAGGTTTGAGATCGCCCCGAATCCGGTCTATGCTTCGGTCCTTCGGAACCGACCGTGACGGAAGCTGAATCCCGCGAGGGACGACGCCGAGGCGCGGTTTGGGGCACGCTCAGCGCGGCTGCAGGCGTGTCCAGTTCTGGACCGGGCGACTCCCGACAGGGAGGTCGAGCCGGTCTCTGCCGCGGAACCGCTCGCCTGAGACTGCTTCAGGCTGACACGGGCCGCTGGTCTGTGTCGCGTCGGTCGGCGAGAGCTGCCCGCACGCTGAGCGAGAGCACTTCCGCTTTGGATCTCTCGTACAACCCGCTGAAGGCCTGTCGTTTGGGCCGCTGTCGTTTGGGCGATGGTGTAACGGTAGCACAGCAGTTTTTGGTACTGCTTGTCATGGTTCGAATCCATGTCGCCCAGTTGTTCCGTCGTCCTCAGTTCTCCTGTCCCCTCCTCGCCTTGTGAAGTCTGCCACCGATGAGCCACAGCACTCCACAACGTCCATCCGCGATCATCCTCGCCGCCGGCAAGGGGACTCGGATGAAGTCCGACCTGCCGAAGGTGGTCCACCCCATCGGCGGCCGGCCGATGGTGTGCTCGGTCGTCGACGCCTGCCGCGCCGCTGGCTGCGGGAAGATCGTCGTCGTCGTTGGTTATCAGCAGGAAAAGGTCCGCGAAGCCCTCGCCGGCTACGGCGTTGAGTTCGCGGTCCAGGAAGAACAGCTCGGCACCGGCCACGCGGTCATGTCCGCCGAGCACGTCATGAAGGGCGTCACGGGTGAGGTCTTCGTCTTGGCTGGCGATGGCCCGCTCATCCGGCCCAAGACCCTCCGCGAGCTTCTCGGCCGCCACCGCAACGCGAAAGCGTCGGCTTCGCTCGCCACCAGCGTCATCGAGGACCCCACGGGGTACGGCCGCATCGTCCGCGACGACGCGGGCCGCTTCCGCTGCATCGTCGAGCATAAGAACGCGACCGACGAACAGCGCAAGATCCGCGAGGTCAACCCGAGCTACTACCTCTTCGACGCGCCGACGCTGTTCCAGACGCTCAAGCGCGTCGAACGCAACCCCGGCAGCGGCGAGTACTACATCACCGACGTGCCCGACCTGCTCCTCCGCGACGGCAAACGCGTCGAGGTCGTGGAAGCCGTGCCCGCCGAGGATGTCCTCAGCATCAACACCCCCGAGGAACTCGCCAAGGTCGACCGCATCTACCGCGGCCGCTCCGAGAACTGGACGGGAAGCGGATACGACACGCACGACATGAAGATCTTCGCGGGCCGCAACAGCCGCGAACTCACCGACCGCATCTGCACGCACCTCATGATGCCCATGGGCGTCGCCAAGACCAACGTCTTCCCCGATGGCGAGGTGCTCGTCAAGCTCGACGAGGACGTTCGCGGCCGCGACTGCTTCGTCGTCCTCTCCACCTGCGCCCCGGTCAACGACAACCTCGTCGAACTGCTCGTCTTCATCGACTGCCTGCGTCGCGCCTCGGCCGACCGCGTCACGGTCGTGATCCCGTACTTCGGCTACGGCCGCCAGGACCGCAAGGACGAGGGCCGCGTGCCGATCACCGCCAAGCTCGTCGCGAACCTCGTCACCGCCGCCGGCGCCAACCGCGTCATGGCCGTCGACCTGCACGCCGCTCAGATCCAGGGGTTCTTCGACCTTCCCGTCGATCACCTCTCGGCGACGCCCGTCTTCTTCGACTACTTCATGAGCATCCGCAAGGAGCTCGGCGACCTCTGCCTGGTCTCCCCGGATGTCGGCAACGTCAAGGTCGCCGAGGGCTTCGCCAACCTCCTTGGCGCTGACCTCGCCATCATCAACAAGCGCCGCACCAGCGGGTCCGACGTCACCACCGGCAACCTCATCGGCACCGTCGAGGGCAAGACCGTCCTCATGTTCGACGACATGATCTCAACCGCCGGCACCGTCTGCGAAGCCGCCAAGCTCGTCAAAGCCCGCGGCGCCAAGAACGTCATCGCCGCCGCGACGCACGCCGTCCTCGTCCCCCCCGCGATGGAACGCATCTCCGCGAGCCCCATCACGCGGCTTGTCGTCACCAACACCATCCCGCTCAACGATCGCGTCGGTCCCATCAAGGACAAGATCGTCGAGCTCTGCGTCGGCCCGCTGCTGGGCGAAGCGATCCGCCGCATCCACTTGAACGAGTCCATCTCCGCGCTCTTCCACAAGACCGCGGGAACCAAGCGTTAGTCGTCAGAGATCAGAGTCACAGGAAGCAACGTCAACAACCGCCGCGAACGAAAGCAAGCGGCACGAGAGGTGAATGATGCACGAGAAAGCCCCCGTTCTGACCGCCACCATCCGCCAAGACATGGGCAGCCGCCGCTCCCAGCGCATCCGCAAGCAGGGCAAGCTCCCCGCGATCGTCTACGGCCACAAGATCGCTCCCAGCCCCATCACCCTTGACAACAAGGAAGCGGTCACCCACTTCAAGAAGGGCGAGAAGGTCTTCCGCCTGGACTTCCCCGGCAGCGGCCAGAAGGGTGAGCTCCAGATGGTCCTCCTCAAGGACCTCCAGTACGACTACCTCGGCACCAACATCGTCCACGTCGACTTCGCCCGAGTCGATCTCAACGAGCGCGTCCGCACGCTCGTCACCATCCACCTCACCGGCGAAGCCGTCGGTCTCAAGCAGGCCGGCGCCATCCTCATGCACCCGACCAACGAAGTCGAGATCGAGTGCGCCGTGAAGGACATCCCCGAGTTCGTCGAGGTCGGCATCGCCCAGCTCGACGTCGGTCACGCCATCACCGCCGCCGAGGTCAAGCTCCCCCTCGCCGACATGAAGATGATCACCGACAAGCACGCCATCGTCGCTCAGATCGTCATCCAGGCCGAGGAGAAGGTCGGCGAAGCCACGGCTGCCGCCGCCGGCGCTGCCGAGCCCGAAGTCCTCACCGCCAAGAAGCCCGCCGATGGCGAAGCCGCCGGTGCCAAGCCCGCGGCCGGCGCCAAGCCTGCCGCCGGCGCGGCCGGTGCCAAGCCCGCCGCTGGTGCCAAGCCTGCGGCTGGTGCGGCCGCCAAGCCCGCCGCTCCCAAGAAGTAATTCCCCCCTCGGTTCCCGGGTCCGGGCGGCAACCTCGCCGCCCGGACCGTTTCCCGTCCGCAGTGTTCGAGCTTTTCGCCATGAAGCTGATCGTCGGCCTCGGCAACCCCGGCTCCCAGTACGAGAAGACGCGCCACAACGCGGGCTTCATGGTGGTCGATCGTCTTGCCAAAGCCCACGCCCCTTCCGCCATTCGGAAGGCGAACTTCCACAGCGAGTGCGTCGACGCCACCATCGGCCAGGAGAAATGCCTGCTGATGAAGCCCACGACGTTCATGAACCGTTCCGGCTCCGCCGTCAGCGAAGCCGTGCGGTTCTACAAGCTCAACCCCGCGACGGACCTCCTCGTCGTTGTCGACGACATCTACCTCGATGTCGGCGTCATCCGCCTCAAGCCCGGCGGCGGGGCCGGAGGCCACAACGGCCTCACGGACGTGCAGGCCAAGCTCGGCACCGAGTCGTACCCCAGGCTCCGTATCGGTGTGGGTGCCAAGCCCCCCGTCATGGACCAGGCCGACTGGGTGCTCAGCCGCTTCCGCGAGGATGAATGGGCCGTTATCGGCGCCGCCGCCGATGCCGCCTCCGGAGCCGCGGCCGAGTTCGCGTCACGGGGCCTGGACGCGGCGATGAACAGGTTCAACGCCGCGGACAAGCCCAAAGAGAAGAAACCCCGCCCCGAGGGCTCGTCGCCCGCGGCAAGCGGTTCCCCCAAAGTCAACCAAAGTGTCAGTTCTCCCCGGCAAGGGGAAGCAGAAGGAAAAGCACCATGAGCATTTTGTCCGTCGAGAAGCGTTTCAGCAATTACGAAGCCATGTTCCTCCTGAGCACGGCCCAGGCCGCCGACTTCGCCGGTGCCATCGCCCACCTCAACGAAATCCTCCACCGCGGCCACGCCGAGCTCATCGCCATGAAGAAGTGGGATGAACGCCGCCTCGCCTACGAGATCAAGGGCAACAAGCGCGGCGTCTACATCCTCGCCTACTTCAAAGCCCCCAACGAGAGCCTCGGCCACATCGAGCGCGACCTTCGCCTCTCGGAAAAGATCCTCCGCTCGCTCATCCTCCGCGCCGACCACCTCACCATGGAGGAGATGCAGGCTTCCGACGGCCGCAAGGAGCTCGAGGTTGAAGCCAAGCTCCGCGCCGAGCGCGCCACCGCGGCCCCCGAGGGCCAGCCCGCCGCGCCGGCCGCCGACGCCGCTCAGTGATTCCGACCTTTCGTTCGCATCAGTCGTTTGAACCAGACGCTCGTTCCTCGAACGCTTCCCCACCAAGGAGCCGCCATGCCGAATCTCAACAAAGTGATGCTGATGGGAAATCTCACCCGCGACGTGGAGATCAAAACCACGCCGAGCAACCAGACCGTTGGAAACATCGGCCTGGCCATCAACCGCCGCTGGCGAACCCCCGACGGTGAGCAGCGCGAAGAGACCACGTTCGTCGACTGCGAAGCGTGGGGCAAGACCGCCGAGACCATGGCCAAGTACCTCTCCAAGGGCCGCCCTGTCTACATCGAAGGTCGCCTCAAACTCGACCAGTGGGAAGACAAGGATGGCGGCAAGCGTTCCAAGATGCGGGTCGTCGTTGAAGAGTTCCAGTTCATCGATAGCAAGCCCGGTGGCGGCGGCGGAAGCGGTGGCGATGACTACCAGTCCGCTCCCCGCCAGTCGTACGGCGGCGGTGGTGGGGGCGGCGGCAGCCGGCCCGCGCCGCAGCGTCAAGCTCCTCAGTCCGGCGGCGGTGGCCAAAGCCACGCTCCGATGGGCGAAGAGGACATCCCGTTCTGATTCACGCACGGGCATACCGCCCGTGTCGTTTGTTCCCTCTCTGAGGTCGTTGAGGTTCGGGCGTGTGTCCCGGCCCCTAACTTCCAGCACGCCGCGGGCTTTCGCGGCATAAGCCTGAAGGACAGCACCATGTCGAAATCGCTCAAGCTCCTGCTCACCGAAAACGTCGAAGCCCTCGGTATCGTCGGTGACGTCGTCACCGTCCGCACCGGGTACGCCCGAAACTTCCTCCTCCCCCGCGATCTCGCCACCAAGCCCAGCGAAGAGAAGATCAAAGCCCTCGCCGCGAAGCGCGCCGTCGCCGAGAAGGAACTCGCCGAACTCCGCCGCCAGCGCGAGGAGCTCTCCGGTAAGCTCCAGGGCGTCGAGATCACCCTCATCCGTTCCACCAACGACCAGGGCGTCCTCTACGGCTCCATCACCCAGCAGGACATCGCGACCGCCCTCAACGCTCTGGGCCACGCCGTCAAGCCGCGTGACGTCCGTATCTCCCAGGTCATGAAGCGCGTCGACAAGTACGAGGTCCAGGTCAAGCTCGACTCCGACCTCATCTCGACCGTCAAGCTCACCGTCCAGGCCGACCGCAAGCTCGACCTCGAGCGCCAGGACGCCGAGAAGAAGGACGTCGAGAAGGCTCCGGAAGCCGCCGAGGGCGCCGCCCCCGCCGAAGGCGCCGAAGCCACGGCCGAAGCCAAGCCCGCCGAGAAGAAGCCCAAGGTCAAGAAGGAGCGCCCCGAAGGCTCCGCCAAGCCCGAGAAGAAGGAAGGCGCCGCCGAGACGACCCCCGACGGCAAGAAGAGCGTCTGGGGCAAGCCCATCGACGACTCCGCCAAGAACCTCATCCCCCAGGCCCGCCCCCGCCGCGAACGCCGCTAAAGCTCTGGTTGGGAACTCAATCTCACACAAAGGCCCCGCGCAAGCGGGGCTTTTGCTTTCTATCGTCTCCGTGTCCGACCTCGCGCGGTCAAGCGGAGTGCGAGGTCGCGCACCATTGAGGTGACGATTTCCATGAGGAAGGAGTCTGCGTGTCCTACATCTCCGACATCGTGTCATCGCTGGTGCACGTGCTCAAGCACACACGCGGTCTTCCACGTCATCAACTCGCGGGACATGCGGCGAACATCGACTTCTGGATCGGCGAAGCGTGTCACGCTTTGGAGGTGATCGACGGGTACAACCACCGCTTCTACCGCATGCGCACCGCTCAAATCGAACATGATCGCGAGCACGGCGGGCACGCCGTCAACAACCCCGCGGGTTGGGAGACCTCGCCGACCTCCGAAAGGCCGATGAGACCTTCGGTGACCGACGCCGAACTGAAGGGAATGCGATCTGAGGTGCTCTCTGCGGTGAACGACCTCCTCGATCGACTCGTCACCGAGCGCGTCTTGTCACCGGAAGATCGCCTTGCCCTGGCCAGCCGGGTCACGGGTTAGGTGTCACTTCTCGGACCGCAGGAACATCTGGCCGCCGAATTCAACGTCCGAACTCGCCGTTATCTCGCTCTTCGGGCATCAATTCGGCGTGTTTCTCGTTGGATCCGTGGAACAATCCCAGGTTCGCGGCGGAAGGTGTTCGCACGCGCGACGGCGAAAGAGTCATGTCCCGGGGGCGGTCCGTGGTGGATCGCCCTCGTTCTCATTTGGGCGCGGCTTGGCGGTTTTGCGTCAGTCCTCGTCAAAGCCCGAGTCGATGAGCTTCTTGAGAGCTGCGGCGGCCGCTTCCGCGTCCGGACCTTCGGCGATCACGATCAGCTCGGACCCCTTGGCGGCGGCGAGCATCATCATCATCATGATCGACTTGCCGTCAACCTCGTTGTCGTCCTTGCGGACCTTGATCTCGCTTTTGAACGTTCCGGCGAGATCGACGAAGACCATCGCGGGCCGGGCGTGGAGCCCGAGCTTGTTCACGACGATGGCTTTGACCTCACAGACGTTGGACACGAACGTTTTTCCTTCTGAACGAAACGACAACCGGGCGGGGATCAGCGGAAGGTGGATGAGCGGAAAGACATCGGCGATTCGGCGGACGGGGATCGGTCAGACCAGCGATTGACCGTCGGCGGAGACAAGAACTTCCCAGACCTCCGCCGGCGATTGGGCTTGGCGGAGCAGGCGGCGGAAGCTGTCCTTGGACAGGTGTTTGAACACCGCTTCCATCGCTCGCAGATGGTCTTCGGGGCGTTCCTCGGGGGAAAGCAGCAGGACCACGATGTACACGGGCTGCTTGTCCGGGGAAGCAAAGTCGATGCCCCGCTGGCTGACCCCGATCGCGGCCGAGACCTGCTGGGTCGCGGGGTGCTTGGCGTGCGGGACAGCGACGCCGCGGCCAAAGCCGGTGGAGAGCTTGCGTTCCCGCTCGAGCACGCGCCCGCGGATCGGCTCGCGCATCGATTCATCGCACGCCCCCGACGCGATCAGGGCGCTGATGAGCTCGTTGATCGCGCCGTCGCGGTCCTGCGACTCAAGCGGGGCGACCACCGCTCCCTTGGGGACAATCTCCGTCAACTTCATCACCGCGGATCCTCCTTCGCCGTCTCGTGAGCCTCAGTGGTGATGACCGGGTTTGGTCTTCTCTTTGTGCTCGCGGATCTGGCGGGAGACCTTGTGGGAAGCGTCGTCGATCGCCGCATAGAGGTCGGCGTTGCTGGCGTGGCCGACAAAGTCCTCATGGCCCTCGACGTCGACCCGCATTTCCGCTCCGAAGTCGCCGTGGGTGTGCCGGTCCTTCTTGCTGACGGTGACCGTGATCGCCTGGATGCGGTCGAAGAACTTCTCGACTTTCGAAGCCCGGTCGGTGGCGTGGGCCTTGATGGCTTCTGTGACATCGAGATTGGTTCCCACCACGTCGATTCGCATCGGTCGGTCCTTTCCACGTCGGCGGCCGCCGACGGCCGCTCCTCATCCTGATGTCCCCCGTCGATCCCGACCGGGCCCCTCCCCAAGGGAACCCGAGCCGTCCCCAAACGAGACCGGGGCGTCATGGACGCCCCGGAATCGACATTCAGCGGACCGGGCACGGCACTTTCGCGTGCGGGTCGTCTAATGGGCCTGGGCAGACTCGAACTGCCGACCTCACCCTTATCAGGGGTGCGCTCTAGCCAACTGAGCTACAAGCCCAACCGTCCACTTGGCCGCAACCGGCCGGGGAGTGGGGGCGGAAGTATACCGGCGTCAAGTGCAGGAGTCATGTGATCGTTATCGGGGTTGGGCTCGGGGTGGGGTGAGATCCCCCTCTCGTCAACATCCACAAACCGAATGGGTTGAGCCGACGTAGCAACTGCGTCACGGTTCCAGCCGCGGCCCCCCGCGCAACCCGAGGAGTTCCCTTGCGAAATCGACTCATGGTCGGTGTGTTTTTTCTGCTCGTCTGCGGTTGGTCCGCGGACGCCGCGCCCGCGCTGGATGTGCCTCCTGACGCGACGTCGGCGCAGGCCCGCGTTCTGGCGGGCTCGCGTCTGATCTCGAAGGTGCGCACGCCCGAGGACTTCGAGCGTGCCGGGCTGAGCCCCGCCGAGGCGCGGCGTCGGTGCGTGGATGCGCACCGACGGATCGATCCCATGCGGGTGCGCTCGATGGCCACGACTGGGTTCGCGGTGCTCGGCTGTGCCAACCCCATGCATGCGAGCCGCACGCGGGAGGAACTGCTCGCGACCGGCGACTACGAGTTCGTGATTCCCGACGCACTGCTCCAGCCCGCGGGAACCCCCAACGACCCGTACTTCGGTCGCCAGTGGCACCTGACGAGGACCTCGGCGCCGACGGCGTGGGGGCTGACGGTGGGGCAGCGGCAGGTGACGCTTGCCCTGGTCGATACGGGCATCGACAAGTCGCACCCGGACCTGCGCGGCACGCTGGTGCCGGGGTTCAACGCGGTCGATCAGATCGCGGAAGCGAGCGGGGGCCTGACGGACGACGTGAACGGTCACGGGACCGAGACGGCCGGGATCGCGGCGGCGGTGGGGGACAACTCAGCGGGCATCTGCGGCGTGACATGGGATGTCCGCGTGATGCCGATCCGCGCGAGCAACTCGCCGGGCGGCGCCGCGTTCATGAGCGACATCATCGAGGGGATCGGCTGGGCTGTGTCGCGTGGCGCCCGGGTCGTGTCGGTGGGTTATGAAGGCGTGCGGAGCGAAGGCTCCGAGTACGTGGGCCGATGGGTGCGTCAGATGGGAGCGCTCCTCGTCTGGCCAGCCGAAAACGTCGGGGATTCGTAAGACGGGTTCGACTGGCCGAACGTGATCATCGTGGGCGGGACCGACCAACAGGATCGCCGCGCCTCCTTTTCGTGCTATGGTCGTGCGGTGGACCTCGCCGCGCCCGCCGTAAGCATCTTCACGACGCGGCGGGGCGGTCTGTACGGCGCCGGGAACGGCAACAGCTACTCCGCGCCGCAGGTCGCCGCCACGCTGGCGCTCATGCTCAGCGTCGCGCCGGAACTGTCGCCCGCGCAGGCGGAAGCCGCGCTTCGGCTTGCCTGTTCGCCGCTTGATTCGTCCTCCGGCCTCGGAGCGGGGCTCCTCGACGTCTCGGAATCCGTGAGGCTTGGATCAAGGCTCGACTTCAACCGTGACGGGTTCATCGATTTCTTTGACTTCGGCGGTTTCGTGGACGCGTTCGAGCGTGGCGTTCGGCAGGCGGACATCAACAACGACGGATTCATCGACTTCTTCGACTACGACTGGTTCATTAGGCTTTACGAGAGCACCTGGTGACCCCGCCGGACCACGCGCGGCTACCATCGGGCGAAACCAGATGGAGCATCGCGATGGGTGTGAATCGTCGAATGAGTGCGATCGTGGCGGCCGGATGCCTGATGACGCTCGTGTCCTGCGGACCGATCGTGATCCCCAAGACCCTGACCGAGGAGGAGAAGATCGAAGCCCAGGCCGCCGCGGCCCGGCGGGCGGACGTTGAAAGCGTCGCTTCGATGCTGATCGGCTCGTTCACGTCCGAAGCCCAGGCCGCCGAGAGCAGGGACCACATCGACGTTCGGATCGAGTCCGTCCGGGTGTGGGAGGATCGGCAGGACGGCATCTGGATCTACTTTGAGCAAGCGGCCGCCAGCACGCTGACCAAGCCGTACCGCCAGCGGATCTACCGGCTTTTCGTGCAGCCCAACGGGATCGTGGTCGTGGAGGTGTACGAACTGCCCGGTGAGCCGCTCCGGTTCGCGGGGGCGTGGCGTCGGCCTGAACTTCTGAAGGATGTGTCGCCCAAGTCGCTGATTCTCAAGGACGGGTGCCAGCTCGCGCTGCAGAAGGCCTCGGACATCGAGTGGCGCGGTGGGACGGTGGGGACGAACTGCCAGACGACGCTCCGCGGCGCGTCGTACGCGGTGAGCGAATCGACGATCACGCCGGAGGGCTTGCGCGTCTGGGACCGCGGCTACGACAGCGCGGGCAAGCAGGTGTGGGGCCCGGAAAAGACCGGGTATGAGTTTGTGCGGGTGCGGTAAAGGTCGGAGTCCAATGCCCGATTCTCCAAGGCTCGGTTCTTGGTGGATGATTCAAAAATGAACGCGGCCCGCGAGTGATCGCGGGCCGCGTCGTTTGGAGCGGCTGATTGGCTTGGCTGGTTGGCCGATTACCGCTTGGTTTCGGGAGCGGGCTTGTCGCCGGCGGGCTTGTCGGCCGGCTTGTTTTCTTCGATGAACTTGGCGTGCTGAGATTCCTCGAACTCGTGGATGGCTTCGAGGGACTTGGTGGCGTCGTCGGTCTTGCCGTCGAGGATCTGGGTCTCAAGGTCGAGGAGCATGCGCATCAGGGAGATCTGGGCGCGGCGGTAGTCTTCGAGGGACTTCTCTCCGCCCTTGAGGTGGTTGGGGGTGTTGTTCTTGCTGAAGAGGCAGCCCCGCTGCATCTGGGCGACGGCGGCGAGGTTGGAGGTCTTCTTGGTGGTGTCGGCGACGTTCCGCTTGAGTTCGCGGTAGCCGCCGTTGATGGCTTTCATCGCCTGTTCGACGTTGGCGAACTCGGCGCCACCGCCGCCGCCACGCGGGCCGCCGCGGCCGGGGCCGCGCTCACCGGGCTGACCGCCGCCCGGCTGGCCGGCGGGCTGACCTTCGCGGGGCGCGGGACGGTCGGCGGGCTTGTCCGCCGGCTGAGCGGCCATCATGAAGAGCGAGCCCGTGGAAAGGGCGGCGAGCCCGAGGACGGCGCTGAGGCGAGAAAGACCGGTGACCTTCGACATGGAAACTCCTTGAAAATCGACCCTCGAACCTAGAGGTTCGGCGCAGTATAACGCCGGAGCGAACGTCCGATTTCAGGGGCAGATTCGCGTGCGGGTCCGGGGACGTCCTGCGATCGGTCAGCGTGCGGCGACGGCTTCGGCTTCGGCCGCGCAGTGGGCGCACCACTGGACGGGGTTGGAGAGGTCGATGCGTTCGAATCGGAGGGCGCCGGTCTCGGTGTCGAGGGTGGCGCGACGGCGGGGCGCGACGCTCTGGCCCTGGTTGCCCCGGGGAGCGGGCTCGGCTGGCGCGGGCAGGCTTCGAAGCCGCGGGAGGAACTCGGAGGCGTAGCGGGCGGCGTGCTGCTTGTCCGTCTCGGCCCGGCCGGGAGCGGCGATGAAGGAGGCGTAGTCGGTGCGCAAAGCCTCGTCGATGCGGGCGATGCGGGTCTCGGGATAGGGGTGGGTCGAGAGGATCTCGGCCGGGCGGCCGCCGGACATGGCTTGCTGGAGGACCTCCATGACGGCGCGCTGGGCGCGGGGGTTGTAGTTGCAGCGGGCCATGTATCGCATGCCGAGGGAGTCGGCTTGGGATTCCTGGTCGCGGGAGTACTTCAGGAGGATGACGCCGCCGACCTGCTCGCCGATCTGCTGCCATTGCTGAGCGGCTTGGGCGCTGTCGGTCAGTACGGACGCAGCACCGCTGATGACGAGGGAGGTGAGGCCTTGGCGGGCCATGCCGGCGTTGGCGTGGCGGGCGGTGACGTGGCCGACCTCGTGGCCGAGGACGCCGGCCATCTCGGCTTCGGAGGTGAGGCGTTCGGCGAGGCCGCGGGTGAAGAAGATCTTGCCGCCCGGGAGGGCGAAAGCGTTGATCTCCTTGGAGTTGAGGAGGGTGAATTCCCACGGGAGGGAGGGGTTGTCGCCCTCGGTCTTGGCGGCGAGGTCCGCGCCGATGCGGCGGACGTAGGCCTGGAGGGCCGGATCGGTGACGCCGCCGCCGAACTCCTGGGCGAACTGGGGCGCGGCTTCCACGCCGAGAGCGATCTCCTGGTCGCGGCTGAGCATGTTGAGCTCGAGGGAGCCGGTGGCGGGGTTGGTGGAGCAGGAGAGGGGGCCGGCGGCGAGGAACGCTGCGGAAGCGAGCCCAAGGGAGGCCATCGTGGCGAGGCGTGCGGTCGTACGCGTGCGGGGGTTCCGGGAAAGGGGCGAGAGCATCGCGGGAGCTCCTTGGGTGGTGGTTTTTGAGGGTGTGGGGGATGGCTGAAGCGGGCGTGAAATCGCCGTGCTTGAGTCTAGACCGGCCCGCTCGGGGCCGATACACTTGCCCTCGACCATACTGGGGTATGGTGTAACGGTAGCACGAGTGACTCTGACTCACTTAGTCTAGGTTCAAATCCTAGTACCCCAATTTCCCCTCACCTTGCAGGATTTTCGCGGCGGAGACCGGCTGTAACGGCCTGTGTCGGCGGTGGTTGCGTGTGGAAAGATCTCAGGGTTGCGGCCTTGTGAATCGGGTCAGTCTGCGCGAGACGTACCACGTGCAGAGCAGGCCGGCGGGGATTGCGGCGAGGATCTCGCCCGCGCGGCAGGCGAGATCGGCGGCGAGGCCCAGGCCCATGGTGCCGGGCGTGGTCTCGGAGGCGTACCACGCGGGGAGCGAAGCCGCGAGGAGGCCGACGGCCCATTCGCGCACGCCAAGGCCGTTGCCGGCGAGAGGGATGAGCATCGCGGCTTGCGCGACGACGGCGACGGCGACGGCTTCGCTCATGCCGATGGGGCTGCCCGCGAGCTGGAACGCGAGCATGTAGCGTGCGGTCCATGCGAAGCCGTCGAGGATCTTGAGGCCGACGACGCCGATGAACGCGCGGACGGCGGGGGCGCCGCGCTCTTCGCCGGCGAATCTGGTCGAAAGCACCAGGCCGGGCGCGAAGACGAGCATCGCGAAGAGCGGAGCCGGGCCGATCGACCGGGCGAGCAGAGCCGCACCGCCGAGCGCGAGGAGCGCGATCGCGGTTGCGATGATCGAATCGAGGATGACGCGGGCGGAGTCGCGGACGCGAACGCCGTGCACGGCTTTGTGGAACGCGACGCGACCGAAAAGGCCGGGCCGGAGTGGGAGGTAGTTCAAGAGCCAGGCCGAGCCGATGAGGGCGGTCATGTCGGCTCGCGGGATGGGGGCGAACCGGCGGGTTAGGGCGAGAAAGGATTCTGCGGAGAGGATCCAGTTGACGAGCGGGAGCGTGACCAGCAGGATGAAGGCGAGCGGATGGGCGCCTTTCAAGCTGGTCCAGGCGCGGTCGACGGCTTCACGCTGGGTGACGAGGGCGACGATCGCACCGCCGAGGAGGAGGACGCCGACGGCGAATCCGATCCAGGCTCTGCGCCGCGGGGCGGCGGGTTGAACGGGCTGCTGCGGCGTGATCGCGGCTTGGGTCTCAGGGCTCACTGGGAGCGACCTCGATATCGCCGCGGATGGCGGCGAGTCCGGGGGCGAGCTTGGCGTAGCACATCGTCTCGGTCGCGAGGCGGGTGGAGAGCAGCGAAGCGAGCTCGGAGAGGCGAGGGTCGGTCGACTTGGTCGCCGCGACGAGCGCGGGGTCGTCGGCTTTCTTCACTCTGGTGAGCAGAGCCATGATCTGCACGCTTGGATCGGTGTCGGCGAGGAGAGCGGCGTCGAGCGGCGCCATTTCCGCGATCTGGCCGGCGTGGGGCATCATCGATGCGATCAGGACACGCTGCATCGCAGGAAGCGATGGCAAGCGGGCCGCGAGAGCCGCGACGATCCGCACGCGATCACCCGCTTGGGGGTCGGTCGCGGCGGGGGGCGTGGGAGCCGATTCGGCGGGCGAGGACTTCGGAGATGCCGGGGTGCTCGGAGTGCCGGAGGGGCTGGGAGTGGTGGGGGTGGTGGGCTTGTCCTTCTTGTCCTTGTCGGTCGAGACGGAACCGGCCGTGAGGATGTCCTGGGACACTACGTACGCCCAAAGCTTCTGGCGGGCGGCGATGAGCGAACGGAAGAGTTCATCGCCGGACTGCACGCCGAGGTTGGCGATGAGCTGTTCGACGGGGAGATGAGCTTCGGGAAGGGGGTTGCGGGTGACGGGCGGAGATTCGGAAGCGAGCGAGAGGGGGCCGGCGACGAAGTTGCCGGTGGCGGAGGGGGTGAATCCCTGGATCAGCCGCCACTTGACGCGTGCTTGGGCGTCGCAGGTGAGGTCGAGGACGAGTCCGGCGTATCCGAGATCGGGGTGGACCGGGACACGGAGGGTTTCGCGGGGCATGAGGCGGAGGACGCGGTCGGCTTCGACGACCTCGGGACGCACGAGCGCCGCGAGGCGGGAGGCGCGGCCGACGAGGGTGGGCGCGAGCATGAAGCGGCTGTTGATGGGTTTGTCGCTTCCGACGGCGATGGGGATCTGGGCGATGTTGCGGATGGAGATGATGACGGGGGAATCATCGCCGAAGGCGGCGGAGCTTTGGCTTTCGCCGAGCACGGACATGAAAGACTTGGGCTGTTCGACCATCGCGTCAACCCAGGCGGGGATTCCGTCGGCGATGGCGGTGACGGCGGGCCGGAAGGGGCTGAAGGGGTCGCGGACGCCGGTGAGCTTCTCGATGCGGAAGCGGGCCATGGCGCCGACGGGTCGCAGGGGGAGGCCGGCTTGCACGACGCGATAGACCTCGATCGCGTCATCCTTGCGTCCGACGCCTTCGAGAGCCATTCCGCGGCAGTAAGCGGCGGTGTAGTAGATGTTGGATCCCTTCTGGAGGGTGTCCATCATGGCGTCGAAGACAGTGACGGCGGCGGGAGCATCGCCCTGTCGGAGCTTGAGTAGAGCGCGGACGATTTCGGGACCGGGGAGATCGGCGTCGACGACTCCGTCGGCGAACTTCACGAGATCGGGCTCAACCTTTTCGATTTCGAGGTTGGCGATGACGCGCCAGAACTGAAGATCCATCAGGGCGGCTTTGGCGGCGGACATCGCGTCTTCGCGGGTGACGCCGAGGGGTCGCTTGGTGTCGTCGGTGGCCATCTTCTCGCGGAACTCGACGGAGCGGGCCATGTCCGTGATGGAGTCCTTGGCCATCTGGGCGTACTGCTCGCCTTCGGCGGCGAGGGCGGTGGCGAGGCGGACTTTCTCGGTGTCGGCGCCGAGGCGAAGGTCTTCGGGTTCGCCGAGGTCCTTGCCGATGCCGATGCCCGAGCTTCGTACGTTCTCGTTGTACTCGCGGATCGAGCGTCGCTGAGCGGCGAGGTTGCTCGCGATGCGGAAGCAGACCTTGGCCGGGCCGTCGACCTGCCATTCGAGGATGAGAGCTTCGACCTCGTGGGTGGACGTGATCTCGCCGCCGGTCTTTCGGAGTAGGGTGCGGGCGTTGGCGTGGAGGCGGCTTGCCTGTTCGAAAGCTCCGTGGTTGGCGAGTTCGCGGGAGAGGGTCATGTGGACGTGCGGGTCGAGCGGATCAGCCATGAGCAGATTGGACAGGAGCTCGATGAGTCCGGGGGCGTCGCCCGGGTGTTCCTCCTGGAACACGGAGACCGCGAGCATCGCGGCTTCCTTGTTGGTGGAGTCGAGTGTGGTGGCGAGCCTGAGCCATTCGCGGAACTTCGCGAGTTCGCCGCCCTCGCGGGCGAGCAGCGCGGCGTCCATCGCGAGCCTGCTCCGCACGGAGGGGTCGAGCTTGGTCGATGCACAGAACTTGTCGTAGAGGGCGAGGCGCTCGGAGGCGGTCTGGCGCTTGGCGATGGTGGCGCTGATGAAGCGGAGCTGGGCGACGGTGTCGGAGGGGTCCAGCGCGATGAGGCGTTTGGTCAGGTCGTGCGACACTTCGGAGCGACCGGCGTTCCAGTTGGCTTCGATCCTCCGGCGAATGAGGTCGGTGTCGTCGGGTGCGTAGTCCTGAGCCAGGGTGAGCAGGATGTCGGCGATCTGGTAGTCGGGCTCGGAGGCGTTGTCGATCAGGCGAAGGTCGAGCATGGCGACGCGAGCGACGGCGCGGGCGGTCCGAGCTTGAAGGTTTGCCTCAGACGCGGCGGCGATCCGAGTCGCGGCGGGTTTCGGGGTGGTGGCGGGCTGGGACGCGGCCGCAGCGGCGGCGCCCGCGAAGAGGGTGAGGATCAGAGCGGTGACACGGCCAGTGGCGAGCGAACGGTCAGAACGGGTCATTCCACGCCTCCGGAGAGAGAGAGCCATATGAACGCCGAGACTCCGGCGAGGAAGAGGCCCGCCGCGATGATCTCCAGAGCGGCGACCAGCCGCGGGTGGGCTTTGGGGAAGTATCGGTCCGCGACCATGGTCATGAACAGGACCTGCCCGCCGGCGAGGGCGGCGAGGCCGGCGGAGGTGCAGAAGGGGCCCAGGCCGGGCACCTCCTGCGGCGGGCAGAGCAGAAGCCAAAGCCCGACGACCGAGAGCGCGAGAGACCAGGCGGAAAAGACACCCGCCCGGAAGCTCACGGTCGAAAGTCGTCTGAGATTCATCGTCCGGCTCCGTCCTTGGGGCTTGCGGCCTTTCCGGGTGCGATTCTCGGGAACGCCCCGAGCGTGAGGGCTTGGAGTTGGCTACGGCGATCCTTCCCTCGGGGTTCAGCCCATCGCCATGGAGATGAGGAACTCGGCGTTGGTCTTGAGCTTCTTGAGCTTGCCCTTGAGGAGCTCCATGGCCTCAACGACGTTCATGTCGGAGAGGACCTTTCGCAGGCGGTGGACGAGCTCGAGTTCCTTGGGATCCATGAGGAGTTCCTCGCGGCGCGTGCCGGAGGAGGGAATGTCGATACAGGGGTAGATGCGCTTGTCCATGAGCTTGCGGTCAAGGTGAAGCTCGCTGTTGCCGGTGCCCTTGAACTCTTCGAAGATGACCTCGTCCATCTTGGAGCCGGTGTCGACGAGGGCGGTGCCGATGATGGTGAGGGACCCGCCTTTCTCGATGGCGCGAGCGGCGCCGAAGAATTTCTTGGGGCGCTGGAGGGCGTTGGAGTCAAGGCCGCCGGACATGATCTTGCCGGAGTGGGGCATCTCGGCGTTGTACGCGCGGGCCATGCGGGTGATGGAGTCGAGGAGGATGACAACGTCCTCTCCGAACTCGACCAGGCGCTTGGCTTTCTCGATGACCATCTCGCAGACCTGGACGTGGCGGTGAGAGGGTTCGTCGAATGTGCTGGCGACGACCTCGACGTGCTTGGCGTCCTTGGTGGTGTGGCGGCGGAAATCAGTCACTTCCTCGGGACGCTCATCGACGAGCAGGACGATGATCTTCGTCTCGGGGTAATTCTTGGCGATCGCCCTGGTGATCTTCTGCATGAGCACCGTCTTGCCGGTGCGGGGCGGAGCGACGATGAGCATGCGCTGGCCCTTGCCGATCGGGCTTGTGAGGTCGACGATGCGGCACTCGATCTCGTCGGGCGAGGTCTCGAGGATGTATCGCTTTTCGGGGTGGAGCGGCGTGAGGTCTTCGAAGTTGGTGAGATCGTGGACTTTCGCGGGCGGACGGTCGTTGATCGAATCGACGCGGAGCATCGCGAAGTAGCGCTCGCTCTCCTTGGGTGGACGGACGACGCCCTTGACCGTCATGCCGCGGCGAAGGCCGAACCTTCGGACCTGGAGCGGGCTGATGTAGATGTCGTCGGGGCCGTGGAGGTAGCTTTGCTCGGCGGAGCGGAGGAACCCGAACCCGTCGGGCATGATTTCGAGGGTGCCCTCGCCGAACATGAGCCCCTGGCGGAGCGCCCGGGCCTTGAGCACCTTGAAGATCAGCTCCTGCTTGGGGAGAGCGTGGAAGTCGGTGAGGCCTTCGCGATCGGCGACCTTGAAGAGCGCATCCATCTCCATCTTCTGGAGGTCCGCGATCGAGATGGTGTCTTTCAGCGTGGCGGGGTCGGCGTTCTTGACGAGACGCTCGAGTTCGGTCGCTTCGCGTTCGAGTTCCTCATCGCTGGGAAGATCGGCGGGATGCGGACGCTGCGGGTAGAAAGCCGGGCCGCCGCCACCGCCGCCGGGGCCTCCTCCTCCGCCGCCTCCCATGCCCATGCCACCGCCGCGGCGCTTCTTGCGCCGCTTGCCGAATCGACGGTCGTCAAAGCCGCCCTGGCCGTTCTGACCCTGGCCGCCTTGGCTTTGTGCGCCCTGATTCTGGCCACCATGGTTCTGCCCGCCGTGGTTCTGGCCGCCATGGCTTTGGCCACCGTGCCCCTGACCGCCGTTCTGGTGCTGGTTCTGCTGGCCTTGGTTGTGGTGGCGTTGCTGGCCGCCCTCCTGCGGGTTCCGTTGCGGGAGGTCTTGGCGCGGGCCGCCGCCGCTCTGGCCGCTTTGATGAGGCTGGCTCGGGCCGGACTGAGCGGGGTGGTTCTGCGGAGCGTGGGCCTGCGGGGCGTGGCCGGAGTTGCCCGAGGCCGAAGCGGATGGGCTGTGGCCCGAGTTCCGCGAGTCCGAGGCGGCTTCGGAACGGGTCGAAGCAAGGGGCGAGGGCGTGGGCGCTGTCGGGGGCGTGGGGCGAGGGGCCGCCGGAGCGGCGGGCGCGACCGGCTTGGGAGCGGGCGCCGGCGCGGGCGGGGGCGTTGGAGCGGGCGCGGGGGCCGCGGCTTTGGTCGCCTTGGCGGCTTCGGCATCGCCCTTGGCACCGGCCTTCATTTTGGCGATGACGGCGTTTTTGTCGGTGTTGCTGCGGCGGGGCTTGGCGGCCTGAGGTTCTTTGGGCATAAATCGTCCGTGGAAACTGCGCTGTGAGATTGGACCGGCGGGGAGCGCGGGTTGTGGATGGGTGTGTTGCGGCTGGTCCGGTGCTTGCGAAAGCCCGGGAACGGAGCGCTCAGAGAGTGTGGGGCCGCGTCATGCTTTGGAAGATCGCTCGCCCGATCACGCCGACCAACATCGGCATCGTGGGATCATGGCGGGGGGTACTGGGGAAGGTGCGGCGGCTCCACGACTGATGTCTCGCAGGGCCGTCTCGCGTACGAGTATACCCCGGTTCGGCGTCAAGCGGCGGGGGCGTCTTTTCTGGCCGGCCGGGAGCGGATCCGTTCAGCGGTCTCGGTCACGGCGCGGCGGAGGTCGTCGATGGAGCCCGCGTTCTCGATGCGTTCGTCGGCGCGGGCTTTCTTGTCGGCGACGGGCAACTGCGCGGCTTCGCGGCGTTCGAGTTCCCCCTGATTCCATCCGCGAGCGGCGATGCGGGTTAGCCTGGCTTCGCGCGGAGCGTCGATGAAAACAACGACATCGCATTCGGAATCGACGCTGGCTTCATACAGGAGCGGGACATCGACGACGACCATCGAGGCACCCTCGTGGGTGGCACGCTCGATCATCTCGCCGCGGCTTTTGCGGACGATGGGGTGGACGAGGCGTTCGAGGCGGGCGCGTTCCTCGGGGTTCTGGAAGACGATCTCCGCGACGGCTTTGCGGTCGACGCGTCCGGCGGGATCGATGACGCGGTCGCCCCACCAGGCCTGAAGGGACGAGCGGACCTCGGGGAGGTCAAGTGCGGCTTTGGCTTCGGCGTCGGAATCGATGACGAGACATCCAAGCTCGCGGAAGATCTGGGCGGCGGTGGACTTTCCACCCCCGATGGAGCCCGTGAGGCCGACGATGATCGGGCGGCGCGGCTTGATCGCGGCGTGCAGGTTGTTGCGGGCGGCCCGCACCTGGGAAGCGACGGCGTCCGCATCGGCGATCATGAGCCACCAGATCTCAACGCCGCCGGAACCCGCGGAGTCGATGCCGATGCTGCCGACCCCGACGACGCGGTCGCGGAGCCGCTTGAGCAGGGTGACATTCTGGATCTTCTCGTGCGGGATCTCGACCTCGATGCGGGAGAGCACGCCGAACCTCGCTTTGACGCGCCGATCGGTGAGGGTGTAGGTCGTGGTGGACCAGACGGCGACTTCCCAGATGAGCCGGACGGCTCCAAAGGTGATCAGGCCCGCGGCCAGCAGCGGCCACGCGGCTCCGGTGGGATCCCAACGGCCGTGCGTGAGGGCTCCGAAGAAGCAAGCGGTCGCGAGGACGGTCCAGAACATGAGGGGGCCGACCGCGATGCTGACCGGAGCGGGGCGCACGGTCAGGAGGGTGCGTTCGGTCGAGAAGTTCTCGGAAGTTTTGGAACGTTCCTGCGTCATCCGTGCGGGATCATACCTCGCGTCGGTGGAGAATCTCCGACGGAATTTGCGCGAAGGGAACACACAGGGCGATCGACGCGAATATCGTTGCTCGCAGAGAGACGCCTGCGGCGAAAGCCGGGGCATATAGGAGAGCGTCAGACATGTCGAATATCCGTTCGTTGGCGGCGGCCATGGCCGTCGGTGGTATCGCGGTTTCCGCCGCGCAGGCCGGGGTGATCAACTCCTGGAACCTGATCGTTCTGAACAACTGGAACAACAACAGCCAGGACGTGGAGGGCAACGCCTTCTGCGGGGGCAACTTCACGGGCGGCTCGCCGACCATCGCGAAGAACCTCAGCGCCGGCGCGTGGCTGAACCGCGACTCCCTCGCGGTCGTCGGCACGACCACGGTGTCGAATATCAACCTGCAAGCCGGCAACTTCGCCCACGGCGGCGCGGTCAGCGGCAACGTCAACCGCAACGGCGGGGGTGTGATCCGTCAGGACAACACGCTCGGCGCCCTCCGCACGACGATGGCCAGCGAGATGGTGACGCTTTCGAGCAGCCTGCGGTCCCTCGCGGCCGACAGCGTCGCGACCTTCCCCGGCGGCCAGCCGGGCGCGGTGCGGTACACCGCCAACGCCGGGCTTGACGGCATCGCGGTCTTCTCGGTGAACGCCGGGAACGTCTTCAACAACAGCCTGATCCAGCAGATCGAGCTCGACATCAACGGCGCGTCCCAGATCGTCATCAACGTCGCGGGCACGACCGTGAACTTCAACAACGGCAACATGGTCGGAAGCTGGACTTCCACCTTCGCCCGCACGAACGTGATCTGGAACTTCTTCGAAGCGACCACGATCAGCCTGGACCGCAACTTCAACGGCGCGATCCTCGCTCCGCTCGCTCACCTCACCAACTCGACGGCGATCGACGGCTCGGTCTTTGTGAGCTCGTTCAATCAGTCGGGCGAAGTGCACCTGCCGTTCTACGGCGGGAACGTCCCCACCCCCGGCACGTTCGCTCTCCTCGGGCTGGGCGCGCTGGCGGCGGGCCGCCGTCGCCGCTGAGTGAAGACGGCCACATGACTTTCGGATCATGCAGAGCCCGCGCCCCACGGCGCGGGCTCTGTCTTTGCTTGAGGTTACTTCAGCACGTCGAGCTTGAGCGTCGCGATCTCGGGGTGGTTGCGGTAGTACCCGTCGTAGTCCAGGCCGTAGCCGACGACGAAAGCGTCGGGGATCTCGAATCCGACGTACTCGACGTCGACGTGCCGCTTGCGGGCGGATTCGGGCTTCTTGAGCAGCACGCAGCACCGCACGCTCGCGGGCTTCTGGCGTTCGATCAGTTCGCGGACGACGCCCAGGGTCTGGCCGCTGTCGAGAATGTCATCGACGATCACGACGTGCTTGCCCGCCAGGTCGTGGGGGAGCTCGCTTGCGATCTTGACCCCCTTGGATTCCATGGATTTTCCGGGGTAGCTGCTCACGGCGACCAGCCCCAGGCTGAGCTTGATGGGGAGTTGGCGGATGAGGTCGGCGGTAAAGACCATCGCCCCCGTCATGACCGGGATGATCACCACGTTCTCACCGCCCGCGCCGTCTCGGTCGCCGGCCATGTCCACCGCGAGGTCGGCCGCCAACTGGCGGCCGATCTCCGACACGCGGAAAGCGATCTGTTCACGGGTCACCAGGGTGCGTTCCAGGTCGGCGTGCATCGGCAAGGATAGAACGGGCGGGGATTCCCGGTCCGAGGCGGCTTCCGGCCCGAGCGACAGCGTCCGAGAAGCGCAGGTCCGCCTGCTTTGCACTTTCTCCCTGGCGTCGCCCCCGGGTTTCGGTAGACTGCGAGACTCGAAGCGGAGGAACCCATGCGACTGAATTCGTGGACCGTGGCGGCGACCGGCGTCTTGGCGACACTGGGAGCGGGCGACGTTTCGGCCCAGATCCTGACCGGGCGGGCGTCGTCGCTCAATTACAACTATGTGTACGGAGCCGGCGCGGACACGCACTCAGGCAGCGACCAGCGGGCCCGAAGCACGCTTCTCCTGTCCGATTCGGAAGTCCTCACGTTTACCGGGGGCACCTCGGGCACCCTGCCGGGCCAGCCGCCCCGTCCGTACAGCGCGGCGACCGGAGCGGACATCCGGTACACCTACGCGGTGCAGGGCCCGGCGTACGAGATCGATTCGATCAGCGCGAGCGCGGTCTCCGATCTTGACGCTTCGGTGACCGGAGCGGGGACGGCGGTGATGTTCTCGTCCAACCCGGGCAACTCCGTTCAGTTCAACTTCACGGTGCAGCACGAGATCGACTACCAGCTGACGGGCTCACGGTTCCGGACGGGTCCGGATCTTGGGTCGACGGTGATCTTGCAGGTGTTCAACGGGTTCAACTGGGCGATCCTCTTCTATTCCGAGTTTCTCCCCGCCGAGCAAACGACCTTTGACGTGACGGGCACGCTCCCCCCGGGCGAGTACCGCATCATCGGGACCGTCGGCGGGCGGGCTTTCGGGTCCGCGTCCAACCAGGCCGGGTATGACTTCATCCTGTCGATGCCGGGAGCGGGCGGGGGCGAGTGCCAAGCGGACTTCAACGGGGATGGGTTCCTGGATTTCTTCGACTACGACGAGTACGTCCTCTGCTTTGAGACCGGCGACTGCAACGGGAACCAGCCGGACTTCAACGGCGACAACTTCCTGGACTTCTTCGACTACGACGCGTTCGTGGCGGCGTTCGAAGCCGGCTGCTGAGGTTGGCGGACAGCTTGGGAGCTGCCGGCGATCTCCGTTCGGGGCCACCGGCGCGGAGAATCGTCGGACGCGCCGCCGGTCGGCCGCGCTGTCATGGTGCGTTCTCAAGGAACCAAGCCATGAAGCATCCGTTCGCCTCGTTCGTTCTTCCCGCCGTCTGTCTCGCCGCATCGGCGTCCGCCCAGCCGATCGCCATCGACGATCCCGGGTTTGAAGCCACGCCCCCCCAGCCCTGCGCGTTTCGCGACGGGTTTGTCAATTCGGCGTGGACAGTGATCCCGAGCGGGGCCGGCCCGTGGAGGCCGGGGAGCTGCTGGGACATCACCCCTTACGAAGGCTCGACCATCGCGTACAGCAACGGCGGGCTGGTTCGGCAGGAACTGACGACCGCGGCGATCCCGGGCGCGGCGTACACGCTGACGGTCGCCGTCGGCCGTCGGACCAACCCGTGCTGCCCGTATCGCGACACGACGCTCCTGCTCGAAGCCGGGACGGGCGATGCCCGGGTGACGATCGCTCGGCGGGTGATTCTGCTCGCCGATGCCCCGGCCGGGGGTCAGTGGGGCGTCTACCGGGTGACGGGGACGGTGCCTTCGGGAACGCCGAGCGGTCTGCCGCTGGTGATCACGCTTTCGTGCGCGGGCGCGCAGGTGAACTTCGACGCGGTCGTGCTGGAGCGGGGCTCGGGTTGCGCTGCGGATTTCAACGGGGACGGGTTCCTGGACTTCTTTGACTTCCTCGATTACGTCACGTGCTTTGAGACGGGCGAGTGCGGCGGGGGGAGCGCGGACTTCAACGGCGACGACTTCGTGGACTTCTTCGACTTTGACGCGTTCGTCGCGGCGTTCGAAGCGGGGTGCTAAGCAAGTAGAAGAAGATACTGTGACCGCACCGCAAAACCGTTTACACGCACGATGCGGCGACTTCGCGAAAACATCGGAAGACTCGGGCTCCTGGACTTGACGGGTCGCTACCGTTTCGTCCGTGAAGAAGCACCCCCACGCAATCACGCCCGCCACGACACCCCTCACATCCGCTGCATCCGTAACGAACGCCGCTCCGGGCGAGCAGCCGCTCGCGGGCGAGAACGCTGCGCTCCCGGTGCAGGGCAATGGTGGGGGTGGTGGGGGTGGTGGGGGCGGCAGTGTTTCCATCCGCGATGTCGCGGCCGCGGCGAATGTGTCGATCGCGACCGTCAGCCGCGTCGTGAACAAGCCGACGACCGTCGCGCCGGGGACGCTCGCCAAGGTGCGGAAGGTCATCGCCCAGATGGGGTACGTGCCCAACCCGCTCGCGCAGGTGCTCAGCTCGCGCGAGAGCCACGTGATCGGGCTCGCTCTGCCGCGCTTCCACGGGGAGTTCATGACGTGGCTCCTGCACGGGGCGGATGAGGAAGCGGCCCGGCTCGGGTACCACCTCATGATGACGACCATCGCGACCAGCGATGATGGGCACGCCCGTCGGCACATCGTGGGGTCCAACCTGATCGATGCCCTGCTCGTGGTCATCACCGAGACCGAGGACCACCTCGCGCAGGATGTCCTGTCGACGGGCTTGCCGACGGTCGTGATCGATACCGATCTTTCCGGCAAGGGCCTCGACAGCGTCATCCTCGACAACGACCGCGGCACCCGCGAAGCCGTCGAGCACCTCCTCCGCTGGGTTGAGCCGACCAACCTGTACTTCGTCGGCGGGCCCAAGGGGAACTTCGACACCATCGAGCGGGCCCGGGCGTTCTCCGCGGCGTTGCTCGGGGCTTCCGGCGGGGCTCCCGTCGGCGACCAGGTGACGCTCGGCGACTACTCGATCGCGTGGGGCAAGGAGTGGGGGATCCGGATGATCGGGAAGAAGAAGCTGGGCGGCTCCAATGGGTGCGTGGGCGTGCTCGCGGCCAACGACAAGATCGCCGTGGGGATCATGCAGGCGGCGGAAGATGCGGGGATCAAGATCCCCGATCAGCTCCGGATCGTCGGGTTCAACGATTCGCAGCTTTCGCGGATCGTGCGGCCGAACATGTCGACGGTGTCGCTCCCGATGAAGGACATGGGCGCGATGGCGGTCAGGCTGCTGGTGCGGCGGATCGAGGACCGGACGGGCGAGACGATCTGCACGCGGCTGGCGACGCGGCTCGTGGTGCGCGAGAGCAGCACGGCGCGGAATTTCTGAGGGTGCTGCTCAGTTGGCTTGCCTCTCCGTGGCGAGTTTCGAGTCTCGCATGCCGCATTCCGGGCAGGGCTTGCCCTGCGGAGTCGCGTTGAGGTCGTAGCCGCAGTTTCGGCACTTCCCGGCGCTGTGCCGTCGACGGATGCGGAGCCCGCGATGAAGCGTGAAACCGCCGACCGCCGCGATGCAGAAGGGAATGGGCCAAGCCACTATCCAGAGACCGGCGGTCACGGAACGATCACTGAAGACCCACGCGAAGCGCCGCAGGCCACGGACCGAATAGCCGCGTCTTTCCATTTCCATAGCGGCCGAAGGTCCGTTTGTGATTTGTTGCCCCACCCATCCATCCGGCCATTGATTCTTCCAGTGCCAACTTTGCGCTTCTGGACCGTTCAGCATGAACCAATTCATGATGTCGCTGCGTGAGCAAGCCACGATGCGGCCTGACCGCAACGAGATCCAGTCGTACCGAATAACCCCGCTGACGTCCGCTCGACCTCGCCACCATCCCAACCCATACCACCGCGATGCGATGACCGCTCCTGCCAGCACGCTCGCCACGGTGAGGAGGGCGCCTCCGACCCAGATTCGCTTGCGGCCGCGCGCCATGGTCGCAGTGTACTCAAGCTTCGGCGAAGCCGGTCTAGAACAGCTTCTGCTGTTCCTTGACGTCCTTGACCCGCTGGTCGAGGAGGGCCAGCTCGGCCCGCAGTTCATCCGTGTTCTTGAACTGGTAGTACTCGCTGGCGAAGCGGATGTACGCGACCTCGTCCAGGTCCTTCAGTTTGGTCGCGACGCGTTCGCCGATCTTGCGGCTTTCGACCTCGCGCTCGAACTCGCGGTGGAGTTCCTCGTCGACTTCGGAAGCGACGCGTTCGCGGGCTTCCTGGGGGATGGGCCGCTTGCCGCACGCCGCGACGATGCCGCGGAGGACGTTCTCGATCTCGAAGGGCTCGCGCGTGCCGTCCCGCTTGATGACCATCAGGCGGTGCGTCTGCTCGACGCGTTCGTAGGTGGTGAAGCGGCGCTCGCACGCGACGCACTCGCGGCGGCGGCGGATCGTCTTCCCGCCGTCGGAGGCGCGGCTATCGATCACCTTGTCGTTGTCGGCATCGCAGTAAGGGCAGATCACGCGGGCATCATATCGCAAAGCGACGGGCGCGGCGGATCCTCGGCCGCACGCCCGGGTTTCAGACGCCCGGGGACGGCGCCCTGCCCAGGGCCCGACTGACCATGAGCTCATCCACCGGATTGCTGACGGGTTCGCCCGCGATGACCTGGGAGGCACCGGCGCCGGAAAGGCCTCGCGTCTGCAGTTGCAGCTTGCGCCGCTGCAACCGCTGATCCGCCTTCTCGGCGGCGGCAAAGGTCATCTCCTCCGCGGAGTCTGCCAGCGGGCTGGATCCTCCTGCCACCGGGACCCCCGCGGGACCGACCCCCGCGCTTCCCCCGCCCGTTCGCGGCAAGTTCTGGATCAGCGACCGAAGATCAGAATCAAAGCCCATGCGGTCAATCTCCCGGTGCGATGACGCGATTCTCTCGCATCGATGATACACCAAGACCGCTCAAGCGGGAGGCCCTGCATGCGGAGTCACTTCTCCGCAGGTGACACGCGGAGCTCTTCCGCTTCGACGCTGGTGCCGTCGGGAGCGGTGATCCGGATCACGCCGCCCGTCGCGCGGATGACGAGCGGTGCGGCTTCCTCGGCGGTGAAGAGCCGGTTCATCACCGGGACCGCGCTGAGCACCGGGACGGCGCGGAACTTCACGCCCTCCGCCGAAACGGCGCGAAAGGCGGGGCCGATCGCGGAGAATCCGGCAAGGCTCACATCCGCGACGGGTCGGTCGGGAACCGCGTGCAGGGCTCCCACTTGAGACTCGCCGTCGGCGGGGTTGCCCGTGTTCTTGACCTCGCGGAGCACCCATTCGATCTGCTCGTGCATGCGCCGCGGAGCCCGGATGAAGAGCTTGCGGTTGACCTCCGAAAGCGTCGCGATGTCGTTGCCGCCTTCGGCCCAGTTGCTCGGCTCGACGAGCGTCTGGATGGTCTTCTTGATCTGTTCGACGGTGCTGGCTTCCCCGCCGATGTCGATGTCGGGGACGGAGGTGAGGTCGTAGGTGACGAGCACGGACTCGGCTTTGTCGAACGCGGAAGCGGTCGAGAAGACCAGGCACCCGTCGATCACGCGCGTGTCCACGCCGCTTCCAGCCGGAAGCCCTCGAGCTTCGTTCAGGAGCCTGAGAGCCGAGGAGAGCTTCATCTCGGCGAAGTCAACGCCAAGCTGCGTCGTCGGCTCCACGGTGCCCATCGAGCTTTGCGAGGGCAAAGCCTGAAGCTGGGTCCACGAGATCGCGACGGGCAGCTTCGCCCGCTCACCGACCTCGCGGGTGAACTGCTCCCAGGTGTCGCCGGCTCGGGCGCTGAAACGCAGCCCGTCGAGGGCTTTGACGGGCTCGCCGCTCGCGGGCTGGAACGCGGACGAGAGGACGGGCTTCTTCTCGTTCGGCTCTCCGCCTTGCGGCGGGACCATGACGGCGGCGGTGATACCAAGCGAAGCGGCGACAGCGAAACCTGCGGCGATACCCATGATGAGTCTCCTTTTCGGTGCGGAACGTGCGGACGACCATTGACGGGCGAACGCGGACGCGTCGCCCAGTTCGGAAATCGCGGTATTGACGGCTTCGGCTTCGCGGACGCCGGCGAGCATCAGGTCTCGGACCCGCTGCGTCAGGTGGTCACGAAGCTCATCGACGACGCCCTCGCGCTCGCGGGCCGGCCCGTCGAGCATCGGCATGAGCAGCGAAAGCCAGGACTCCACGGGGTCCGCGTCGCGGGTCGGAACGGCCGTCGGGGCGGGATCGGCTTGGACGAGTCTGAGTGGGTTCATCGTTCGGCTCCCGGCTCACGCTCGCGGGCGGGCGCGATGAAGAGATCGATGATCGATCGCCACGCGCGGTGGGCTTCGACCTGCTTGGTGAGGCGTTTGCGACCTTTGGCGGAGAGCTTGTACCACTTGCGGCGGCGGCCCTCGCCGGCTTCGTCGTCTCGGCGGTCGGACTTGATCTCCTCCCACTCGGCGGCGATGAGCCCGTCGGCCTCCATGGCTTTGAGGATCGGATAAAGCACGCCGGGCGTGAGCCTGAGCTGCTCGTCGGACCTGCGGCTGACCTCCTTGCTGATGGCGTACCCGTACATGGGCCCGTTCTCAAGCAGAGAGAGGATGACGAGCTGGGCGTGGTCGTTGCCGGGGACTTTGGGCATGGTGCGGACCTTTCCAGTGCCAATATATCGAAAGCCGATACGTCTGTCAACCGCAATGGTTGCGGCAGGCGAGATTTTTTTCTCAAGCGGGCCCGGCGGCCTGCAGCGGGCCCCCAAAGTGGCTTCCCGGCGGCGGCGGGGGTACCCTCCTCGCGATGAAGACCGCTCGAACGACCACGACCAACGACCACTGACCTCGCGGGCCAAGGCTGGCCCCGCGTTGACCGACCATTCCCAAGCCCAGCCGTTCAAACGGCTGGGCTTCTTCGTTGGCCCACCCGGTTCGCCCATCCTTCCGTTGGAGTTCCCCATCGCCATGCCAAACTATCCCTCGCCACTCCAACCCGTGCCCCTCTGCCGCGACTGCGGTCTCGGCCTCGAACTCGGCTTCATGGTCGACCTCAACAGCGGTGCTCGCGTCCAGCGTTGGTCCGCCGGCAAGCCCACCGGCAGCTGGCTCAGCCCCGAGGTCAGCATGCGTCAAGCCGGTGATGCGCTCCAAACCCTCTCTTACCGCTGCCCCAAGTGCTTCCGCCTCGAGTGCTTCGCTCCCCCCGCCCCAATCCAACCCTGATTCCACTCCCCCATCTCTGACCCCTCGGCCCTTTGAATCTGGCCCCCTGGCCCTTTGACCCTTTGGAACTTTCCCCATGCCCACCATCACCCTTCCCGACGGCAAGACCAAATCCTTCGACAAGCCCGTCTCCGGCCTTGAGGTTGCCGCTTCCATCGGCGCCGGCCTCGCCAAAGCCGCTCTCGCCATCAAGGTCGACGGCGAGACGAAGGACCTCTCGTACGTGATCGAGAAGGACGCGAACCTCTCGATCATCACCGCCGCCAAACCCGGCCAGCCCACCAGCCCCGAAGCCCTGACGCTCATGCGCCACTCCGCGGCCCACGTCATGGCCGAAGCGATCCAGGACGTCGCCGGCAAGGACATCCTCCTCGCCTACGGCCCCCCGACCGAGACCGGGTTCTTCTACGACATGTTCGTCCCCGAGGGGAAGAAGCTCTCCTCCGACATGTTCGACAAGATCAACGCCCGCATGGCGGAGATCATCAAGGAGGATCGGAAGTTCTGCCGGTACGAGCAGCCGGGGACCGCCGCGCTCTCACGCCTCAAGTCCGAGGGCAACAAGTACAAGGTCGACAACGCCGAGCGGGCCATGGCGGCCTCCGGTTCGACACCCGTGCTTTCCTTCTACGCCACCGGCGAACCCGGCAAGAACTGGGAAGACCTCTGCCGCGGCCCCCACGTCCCCTCCACAAGCCGCATCGGTGCCGCGATCGTGACCTCCCTCGCCTCCGCCTACTGGCACGGCGATGAGAACTCCGACCGCCTCATCCGCGTCTACGGCACCGCCTTTGCCACGCAAGCCGAGCTCGATCAGTACCTCAAGCAAAAAGAGGAAGCCGCCAAACGCGACCACCGCGTCATCGGCAAAGCCCTCCGCTTGTTCCACATCGATGAGACCGTCGGCCAAGGCCTCATCCTCTGGACCCCCAAGGGCTCGATCATCCGCAAGGAGCTTCAGACCTTCATCGGCGCTGAGCTCAAGAAGCAGGGGTACACCGAGGTCTTCACGCCCCACATCGGTTCGCTCGAGCTTTACAAGACCTCGGGCCACTTCCCGTACTACAAGGACTCGCAGTTCGCCCCGATCGTCGAGCGCAACGCCCTCGAAGCCCTCTGCACCTCCGGCTGCTCGTGCGCGGACATGATGCGCCGCGTCGAGGGTGTCTCCGCACGCCTGGCTTCGGGCCTCAACGAGCGGACCGGCCGCGAGACGATCACCAAGGACCGCATTCTCCCCGACGACCAGCTCATCGAGGGCTTCATGCTCAAGCCGATGAACTGTCCGCACCACGCGAAGATCTTCGGCTCTGCTCCGCACAGCTACCGCGACATGCCCGTCCGCCTCGCCGAGTTCGGCACGGTCTACCGCTGGGAGCAGTCGGGCGAGCTCAACGGCATGACCCGCGTCCGCGGCTTCACGCAGGACGACGCCCACCTCTTCTGCACCGAGGAGCAGATCCCGGCGGAGATCCAGGGGTGCCTCTCGCTGGTCAAGACGATCTTCAACATCCTGGGCATGAAGGATTACCGCGTCCGCGTCGGCCTCCGCGACCCCGACAGCAACAAGTACACCGGCAGCACCGAGAGCTGGGACAAAGCCGAAGCCGCCTGCCGCGATGCGGCCCGCTCGCTCGGCGTCGCGTTCAGCGAAGAGCCGGGCGAAGCCGCGTTCTACGGCCCCAAGATCGACTTTGTCGTCAAGGACGTCATCGGCCGCGAGTGGCAGCTCGGCACGGTGCAGGTCGATTATCAGATGGGCAACCGCTTTGACCTCTCGTACATCGGGCCGGACAACACCCCGCACCGCCCGGTCGTCATCCACCGCGCCCCCTTCGGCAGCATGGAGCGGTTCTGCGGCGTGCTCATCGAGCACTTCGCGGGCGCGTTCCCGACGTGGCTCAGCCCCGAGCAGGTCCGCGTGCTTCCCATCAGCGAGAAGAGCGCGGAGTACGCGGAGAAAGTGGCGGCGGCCCTGCGGGCGGCGGATGTCCGCGTGAGCGTGGACACCGGCAACGACCGCATCCAGGCGAAGGTGAAGGTCGCGGCGGATGAGAAGGTGCCGTACATGCTGATCGTGGGCCCGCGCGATGCGGAATCCGGCACGGTGAGCGTCCGCGCCCGCGGGATCGAGAAGGACCTTGGCGCGATGCCGATGGAGGCGTTTGTGTCCGGTGTGAAGGCCGAGATCGCGAATCGGAGCGCGGAGCTTGGGGTGAAGCCGTAAGCCGTCGAATCTGGTGATCGCTATGCCAAACTCCGAAACGAGCGGATGGATCTCCTGTGCAATCAAAACGACTGCACCGTGGCCGGACGTGCAGCGCGAGATTCAGTTCCGTGGAGTGACGTTGGTGCTGAAACCTGAGACGGACACAGTTTACCCGTTGGTGCAAGTTGAGCTAAGTGCGTCGCTAGACAGAATCACTGCACACGGAACCGTGAGGGCGTTCTTGTCAGCCTTGTGCTGGGCGACGGGTCAAGCCGCCTTCGTGCTGTGGTCAACTTGGTCACGTCCTCTGCCGCTCAACATTGGCAAATCGAACACCCGTTACACGGGTCTTGGATGGTTCGACTATCTCGCTGATCCGGTTTCGGACGACGCGAGGCTAGCCCTAGCCCTCTATCGAGAAGCTACCTCAGTAGAATACGTGCCATTCAAGGTGCTTAGCTACTTTCGCATTTTGAACATGGTCGGTTCTACCGGAAGACAGCAGAAAGCCTGGATCAATGCGAACCTCTCCAAGCTTGCTGATCGCGAGGCCACTGAGCGGCTTAGGGAGCTTGCAGCGGTGCATTCAGATGTCGGAGAGTATCTTTATACGGAAGCTCGATGTGCTGTTGCTCACGCGTCTGTCAGTGCCGAAAACCGTGTAGTTGTCAACCCGGATGATCCAGCGGACGAACTCCGAATGGCCCTGGATATGCCGCTAGTCCGTGCACTAGCTAGGCACTATATTGTTGCCGAACACGGAGTTCTGACGGAAAGAGAATTTCACAAGCTTCATCTCTATGAGTTGGAGGGGTTCAGATCTCGCCTCGACCCTAGCACACTCACCTCCTTGAAGGCGGGAAATTGCATTAGCAAGGAGCACTTCAGTGACCTTCCTCGAATTGTTTCGCTTCGCCTTCGCGATAGACCGAGACTTGGCCTGTTTGAATCTATGGCGACTGAGTACCACTCAGTCGGGGGAGGTCTGCTGATCGCGACACTACGCCGAGATACCGCTTTTCGCATTCAGATCGGCCTGAACTTTGCGAAGGAGGCCTTGGAGGTGTATCCGCACAGTGTAGAGGATCCGTGCGACGATGGTTCTGTGGACAGTGCTAAGCGACTCCTAGACTTCGCGAAGTGGTTTGGCTGGATGATGTGCAACGGTGTGACGGAGTTGTGGTCAGAAGACGTCCGTTTGTCACGGTCGCAAGCATGGATTGGTGTGAACATTCGCTTCGATTTCAGGGAACACGACACCGTCATTACGCAACTTCAGGCTGAAGTCGATCGCAGATCCAGTTGCGGGGACGATGCGAGGGCTAAGCAGGTGGCACCGACAGAGCCGGGCACCGCCAGTTGACGCCGCACCAAGTCGCCGGGTAGCATCGATGTCCCGTGGCATCGAAGTCGGCTTTGCGACTTCGATGGTTCGCGTCCATCCATCGAAGTCGAAGCGACTTCGATGGCACATCTTCAGCCCGCAGGGCTGGTATGGAGTAGCCGGGGGCAACGCCCCCGGTGTGGATGATCGAGGTTGCGGACCCTGCAAGGGTCCGATCGGTCCGCGCAGCGCGCGTGATCCGACCCCTGCGGGGTCGTCGCGGTGCGCGGCGTGAAACCGGGGGCGTTGCCCCCGGCTACTGGATCCGACCCCTGCGGGGTCTCAATCCGTTCCGCTTGGTTCGCTTTCCTTCCACCTCCTGATCGTCGCTCGATCGCCGTTCCATCCGCCCCGCTCGTGCCTTGGTTTGGGGGCTCGAATCGCGACGACGATCTGGCGTTCGTCCTGAAACGTCACGCGGCCCGGGGGTTTGTGCCTGAAGACCTCGTACGCGGGCCAGCCGTGCTCGCGGAGCAGCGTGATGGCTTGCCAGCCGGCGCAGTTCTGGTCGTGCGTCGGGCCGGCCATGCGGAAGAACGTGATGCAGCGGAAGCCCGGCTTGGCGGCGTACACGTGCGCGGGGGGCGAATCCAGGTCGCGTGTGAGCGCGGCGAGCAGGAAGTGGTACTCGTGCTGCGTCTCGGGCTTCATGCGGCGGATGCGTCTTGCGCCCTTCCCCAGCTTGTGCGACCAGCGCCACGCCCGATCCGCCGGCGCAGCGACGTCCCATGGAGCCGTCCAGATGCCCTGGCCGGCCACCTCAAATCGAATGAACATGCGATCTCCGTGATCGCGGAACGACGCCACCGGACCGTCACATGGACGGCGGCTCGTCTGCAAACCCGCGATGTTGTGGGTGGGGCCCGGTCGGCGGTGCTCGAAAGCACACGCTCAGAGCCGGGAAACTACCTGCACGGAGAAAGTCGATGGATCACGCACAGGATGATAGCTCGCGTGATGTCGTTTTTATTGGGGGGGGGTGGGGCCGGTCACGGATTCGCAAGCCGCGCCCACCGCAGCTTCGCCGACCTCGACCGCGGGTTGTCCTTGACCTCATCCTCGGCCGCGGTGAGCGGCTCCTCGCTGATGGCGGAGTACACCCCCGCCGCCCGGCCGTCGCGGAAACTCCGCTTGACCAGACGGTCCTCGCCGCTATGAAAGCTGATGATCGCCGCAACGCCGCCGGGCTTGAGCGACTGCGGGATCACCGCGAGCAGGCGTTCCAGATTCGCAAGCTCACGGTTGACCAGAAGCCGCAGCGTCTGAAAGGTCCGCGCGGCGGGGTGGAGTTTGGCACCAAGAGCCCGCTCCAGCGTGAAATCACGGGCTTCGCAGACGATCGCCGTCAGCTCGTCGGTCGTCGTGATCGGCTTGACCGCCCGCCGTTCGACGAGCAGCTTGGCGATGTACGGCGCGTCGGTCTCATCGCCCAGTTCGAGCAGCGCCTTCTCGATCTCTTCGCGCGTCATCCGCTGCAGAAGAGCCGACGCCGGCTGCCCCCGCGTCGGGTCCATCCGCATGTCAAGCGGCCCCGGCCTTCGGTACGAAAAGCCGCGGGCCGGATCGTCGATCTGCGTGCTCGCCACGCCCACGTCCGCCAGAATGCCGTCGACGCGCCCATCCTCGATCCCCGCTTGACCGAGCACCGCGGGCAACCCCGCGAAGTTGTTGTGGAAGAGGTCAAACCGGCCGCCGACCCACGTCAGATACTCGCGAGCCGCCGCCAGATTCGCAGGGTCCAGGTCGATGCCGATCACCCGCCCGCCCGGATGCACCCGCGGCAGAAGCAGCCCCGAATGCCCCCCCAAGCCCAGCGTGCAGTCGACGATCGTCTGTCCCGGCTTGGGCGAGAGCACCCGCATGACCTCGCGCGGCATGACCGAGATGTGCGGTTCATCACGCTTGCTCATGGGGTGGGGGGCCTTTCGATCGCTTGCGGAACGTTGGCGAGCGTCAGCGGCAGGCCGCACTCCGGACAGGCCACGCCGCCGCATCCGCGGAGAGCGTACCCGCACGAGGGGCACGCGACATCGTGGTCGGCAAGGAACTTCGCGATGCGGTTCGCAACACCCGCGCCGCGCTCGGCGAGCACGGCCCGGCACCGCTCGATGAACGCCCGCTCGGCGTGCTCGTTCGCGAACTGGCTTCGCGGGATCGTGTACGCGCCGTGGCTGATCTCTTCGACGACGATGAACGACGGAAACTCCTTGACCTGGAGGATCACCGCCCACGATGAAAGGCCGTCGCGATAGGCCGTTGTGAATCGCACGCCCTCGGCGAAGAACGCCATCCGCCAGACGCCCCAGTCGTAGGCATCCGTCGAGGACTTCGCCGCAAGCGCCGTGCCTTCGACCTGCTCTCGCAGTTGCTTGCGCAACGTCGAGGCGTTGTACAGCGCAGCGGAGGACGCCGCCGAAAGGCAGAGCCCCATCCCGATCAAGAACTCGCTGACCCGCTCCTCCATGGCAAAGGCGATCAGTGGCACGAATCCCAAAGCGATACCGATCGCGCCGCCGAGGGTGGACCCAAGCGCCCGACGGCGCGTGGATTTGATGTACGACCGCCACTCCGGGCTCGTTGCGACCACCTCGTGGTGGAGCTTCACGTAGTCCTGACGCGTGAGCGAGAACTCAAACGTCGCGAACGCTTCGCCCTGTGGTTGCTCGATCATCGGCCGGAGTATACCGAAGGCCGCCGGCCTACTCCTGGAAGAGAGCTTCGACGAACCCCTCGGGGTCAAACGGCTGGACATCTTCCGGCGTCTCGCCGACGCCGATGAACTTCACCGGCACGCTCGTCGCGTCCTTGATCGCGACCACGATGCCGCCCTTGGCGGTGCCGTCGAGCTTGGTGAGGAAGATCCCGGTCAGGCCCGACACGTTCGCCACGGGGGTTTCGGTCTTGCCTTTGCCCTGCTCGCCGGTCGCGGTTCGCTGGTCGCTCTCTCCGAGCGTCTTCCCGAACTCCTTCGCCTGGACCAAAGCGTTCTGCCCCTGCGTCGCGTCGAGCACCAGCAGGGTCTCGTGCGGCGCGCCGGCGATCTGCTTGCCGATCACGCTCCGGATCTTCGCGAGCTGCCGCATCAGCGGATCCTGCGTCTGAAGCCGCCCCGCGGTGTCGATGATGAGCACGTCGATGTTGCGGGCTTTCGCCGCCGCGCACGCATCGAACGCGACCGCGGCAGGATCGCCGCCGGCCTGTCCCTTGACGACCGAGACACCCAGACGCTCCCCCCAGATTTCAAGCTGTCGCACCGCCCCGGCTCGGAACGTGTCGCACGCCGCGAGCATGACGGACTTCCCTCGGCCCCGAAGCAGCGAGCACATCTTCGCGATGCTCGTGGTCTTGCCCACGCCGTTGACGCCCGTGACGAGGATGACCGTCGGGCCGGTCTCTGCGAAATGAAGCTCGCGGTCCGCCGGCGGCCACATCGCTTTCAACTCGGCTTTCATGTAGTCGAGGGCTTCATCGCCCTTGCTCATCTTGCCGGACCTGAAATCCGCGCGGATGCGGTCGATCAGCCGCGCCGTCGCCGCCGTCCCGACATCCGCCAGCAGCAGACGTTGCTCGATCTCGTTGATCAGTTCCTCATCAAGTCGCCGGCCGAGCAGGATCGATTTGAGCCCGACGACGAGAACCTCGCGGGTCTTTTCCAGACCCGCTTTGACCTTGCCGAGGATGGATTTGAAGAACCCCATCGATTACACCGCGCCGCCGACCGCCCCGCCCGCCTGTCCACCGGCCTGTTTGGCTTTATAGATCTTGTCGAGCAGCGCATTCACGAAGGGGGGCGACTTCTCCGTCCCGAACTCCTTCGCCAGCTTCACCGCGTCATCGATCACCGCCGGCCCGGGAGCCGTCCCCTTGATCAGCTCATAGTGCCCAAGCCGAAGGATCGCACGGTCAATCGCGGGCTGACGGTGGGCCGGCCAGCCCGGCGCAAGCTCAAGCGTCGCCGCGTCCGAAGCCGCCCGCGCGTCGAACGCCGCTTGCGCAAGCTCCGTCGCTTTCCGAACGTCTTTCGGTTCGTCAAGCCCGTGCTCCATCGCCGCCGCCAGCTCCGCGACGTTCCCTTCCGGCGAAGCGTCAAGCTGGAAGATCAACTGGAATGCCAGCGAACGAATCTGAAAGCTCGTGGTCGTCAACGTTTCACCTTTGAGGTTTTGTCCTTCACCGCCCGGGCGATCTTCTCCGGCTTGCCGTCCCGGATCGCCCGCATTGCCGCGAGCGTATCGATCAACGCCAGCATCGCCTCTTCACCCTTGTTCCCGCTCTTGCCCCCCGCCCGCGCCGTCGCCTGCGCCGCGTTCTCCGTCGTCACAAGGCCGAACGCGATCGGCACGCCCGTCTCGATGGAAGCCTGCGTGATGCCCTGCGCCACCGCGTGATTGATGTACTCGTCGTGCCGCGTGTCTCCCTTGATCACGCACCCCAAAGCCACCACCCCGGCGTACCGCCCCGTCAGAGCCGCTTCCGAACAAAGCACGGAAAGCTCAAACGCGCCCGGAGCCTCGAAAACGTGGAGATTCGACGCTCTGCCGCCGAACGCTGTATAGGCCTCGACCGCCCCGTTCAGAAGCGCGTCGGTGACCCCCTCGTTGTACCGGCTGACGACCACCGCGATCTTCGGGGCTTTTTTCGTCTTGGAACCCATGGGCCGCATGGTAGCCGCCCCATTCCGACGGACATAAACTGCCGGTCGATCCGTCCGACCACCACCGCTTCCGGAGCCCCCGATGCCCCGTACCGACATGATGAATGAAAAGGGCCTGACCCTCGTCGACGCCATCAACGAGGCGCTCTATCAGGAGATGGAGCGCGATGAACGCGTCGTCTGCCTTGGCGAGGACGTGGGCCTCAACGGCGGCGTCTTCCGCGTGACCGACGGGCTTCAGAAGCGGTTCGGCGACCAGCGCTCCATCGACACGCCCCTCTCCGAGTCCGGCATCATGGGCACCGCGATCGGCCTGGCGATGGCCGGGATGCGTCCGATCCCGGAGATCCAGTTCGACGGGTTCCTCGGACCGGCGTACGACCAGCTCACCAACCACGCCGCCCGCTACCGCTCGCGCACCCGCGGCGCCGTCACGATCCCGATGGTCGTCCGCGTCCCAGTCGGCGGCGGCATCCACGCTCCCGAGCTTCATAGCGACTCCCCCGAAGCCATTTACGCTCACACCCCGGGTCTCAAGGTCGTCATGCCCTGCACCCCCTACGACGCCAAGGGACTCCTCCTCGCCGCCATCCGCGACCCCGATCCTGTCGTCTTCTTCGAGCCTAAGCGCGTCTACCGCTCCTTCCGCGAGCACATCCCCGAAGAGGACTACACCATCAACATCGGCGAAGCCAAGGTCGTCAGCGAAGGAACCGACCTCACGCTCATCTCCTGGGGCGCCCCCGTCTTTGACTGCCTCAAAGCCATGGACGGCCTCCCCGAAGATGTCTCCGTCGAACTCATCGACCTCCGCACCATCTACCCCCTCGACACCGACACCATTATTCAGAGCGTGCAGAAGACCGGCCGATGCGTCATCGTCTGCGAAGCTCCGAAAACCGCAAGCATGGCCAGCGAGATCGCCACGCTCATCCAGGAACACTGCTTCCTGCACCTCAAGGCACCCGTCCAGCGCGTGACCGGCTTTGACACCGTCATGCCGTACTACAAGCTCGAGCTCGAGTACATCCCCGACGCCGGTCGCATCGCGGAAGCCATCGGCCAGTGCCTGGCGTACTGATCGCTCAGCGCTTCGGCCGCGTCGTGAAGATGTCCGCCGGCGCCTGTTCGTTGAGCACGTAGAGCTCCGCGCGCTGGTTCGGCGCCCGATCCTGCTTGTCGCGGCTGATCGTGCGGAACGGCTCGCCGTCACCGCCGGCCACCAGCCGGATCTGATCCCACGACACGCCGTGCCGGATGAGCTCGTTGCCGACGACCCACGCCCGCTCGTACGAGAGGAACCTGGCTTTCCGCTCGTCGCCCCAGCTTTCCCAGCGGCTCGCGTGCCCGCGGATCTCGACCATCCAGCGCGTGCCCGCCACGTTCTCGCTGAACTGCCGGATCGCCGCTTTCGCGGTGTCGGAGAGCTGAAACTCGTTGTCCGCAAAGGTGACGTAGCCGTCCTCGCCCACCCAGTCCGCGTGGCGGACCGTCTGGGCTTTCTGGTCTTCTCCCTCGGGCCCGCGGGTACGCTCGGTCCCGCGCGACTGTCTCTCCTTCAGGCGGCGGATCAGCGGCTGATCGGCCGTGGCCGTCGAGTTGAGGTTGACCGGGTTGTGGAATGCCTCGCGGACCGCGATCGCAAAGTCCAGCACCCCCGCATTGGGCTGGCCGGTACCTTCGGAATCCCCCGACGCCGATGAGCCCTTGGGCCCCATGTTCATCGCCAGCAGGATCACGAAGAAGCCCATCATCAGAAGCACGTTGTCGGCGAACGAAACGATCCAGCCTTCCTCGTGCTCATGCTCCTCGTGCATGTGAGGAACGTGCTTCTTGTGCTTCTTGTGCTCCGTTCCTTCGCCATGCTCCCCGCCCTTGCCGTGCCCCCCCGACGCATGTTCTGCCATGGTCTGGTCCTCCCTCGCTTAGGCGGCCTTGAGTTTGTCACGGGTGATCGCCGGCACGAACGCGGCCATCTTGTCCAGCGTCGCCCGCGGGTTCTCCCCCGCCTGAATCGAGAGGATCCCCTGCAGAATCATCTCGCGGCCGAGAATCTCCTCGCCCGACCGGAACGCGAGCTTGTCCCCCATCGGCCCGGCGATGCAGTTCGCGAGCACCGTCCCGTACATCGTCGCCACGACGGCCACGGCCAGCATGTAGCCCATCGTCGCGATGTCGCCGCCCAGGTTCTTGAACATGCCGATCTGACCCATCAGCGTCGCGACCAGCCCCAGCCCCGGCCCGTACACCTTGAGCAGGTCGAAAAACTTCTTGCCGCTCTTGTGACGTTCCTGCATCGCCATGATCTCAAGGCGAAGCGTCGTTTCGATCATCTCCGGATCCACACCGTCCACCGCCATCTTCAGCCCGTTCGCCAGGAACGGATCGTCGATCTTCGCCACTTCGCTCTCAAGCGACAGGATCCCGTCCCGGCGTGACTTGTCCGCCAGCTGCGTCATGACCTTGATCGTCTCAAGAACCGGCTTGCTCTTGCAGAACAGGAACCGACGGATGTACCCCGGCACCATCTTGATCCGCTCGAGCGACATCGCCATCAGCACCGCGGCGACCGACCCGATGATCACCATGATGAAGCCCTTCTCGGACCACAGGGACTTCAGGTCGCCCGCCGTCGCCTGGTAGCAGACCAGAAGCACCGCACCCGCCATGAGCGCCGACCCCATCGCACTTGCTTTGTCCATCGGTGGAATCTCCGTTATCGCTCGGTGCCCGAGTCGGCTTTGATATCGTGTCGCGCCACCCCTCGGTTGACCCCGAATGGGTGAGTTGGGCCACTCACAGGCGGCGCAGGCCGCCCAAACGGCACGACCCACAGAAAAAACCACCTGATATGGGCATAAAGCTCGCGAAAGGTTGTGGCCATTGCCGAAATCACGGCTGGGGCGGACCTTCCCGGTTGGGGTGGTGGGAGGGGTGGTCGCGCCCCTGACGGGTGCTTTGCACGGGGGGGACCCCGGAGTACCCCCGCGGGCGGAAACACCCTGGTTTGAAGCCTACAGTCCGGCGATCGATCTTGGGTTGTCAGGTCGGTCCCGCGTGCCGCGCGGAGGGTTGGGTGAAGCGGCGTGCGGTGTGTTCTTTCTTGCTCGGGGCCATTCCGAATGATTCGGAACCCCCACTGGAAGCGCCCTTTGACGGGGCTTGGTGTTTCTCCCTCTCGCCTCAGGCGGTTGGGGGGAGCCGGCAACCCCTCCCGTCGGTGTCGCTGTTTGTGAAGGATTTGGTCATGGCGAATCAACTGGTGCAGGATCTGATCGAGTCGGGCATCCACTTCGGCCAGCGGGCCTCGAATTGGAACCCGCGCATGGGCCCGTACATCTACGGCAAGCGCAACGGCATCCACATCATCGACATCAAGGAAACCCTCAAGGGTCTCCTCCTCGCGAAGAAGTTCATCACCAAGACCGTCGCGTCCGGCAAGGATGTCTGCTTCGTCGGCACCAAGCGTCAGGCCAAGACCGTGCTTGAGTCCCGAGTTCCCGACGTCAAGCAGCACTACGTGACCGAGCGTTGGCTGGGCGGCACGCTCACCAACTTCCGCACGATCCGCGCCCGTCTCAAGCGCCTCGAAGAGCTCGAAGCGATCCAGCAGAACGACAACTTCGCCAGCTACTCCAAGAAGATGGAATCCCAGCTGCGCCGCGAAATGGACAAGATCAAGCGCAACCTCGAGGGCATCCGCCACATGGACAAGCTCCCGGGCGTGATGGTCATCATCGACACCAAGGCCGAGACCACCGGCCTCCTCGAAGCCCGCAAGCTCGGCATCCCGACGATCTGCCTGATCGACACCGACGGCAACCCCGAGATGGCCGACATCGCCATCCCCGGCAACGACGACAGCATGCGGTCGATCGACGTGATCGTCCGCGAGCTCTGCCTCGCCGTCGCCGAAGGTCGCAGCGAACGCGAGCAGGCTAAGGCTCTGAACTCTGCCGGAGGCTCTGATGCCTCCGGTGGCGAGCCCGCCGGCGAGCGTCCCCGCCGCTCGACCCGCTCGCAGTTCAAGCGTGACGACGCCGAACAGCCCGCGCAGGCCTGAGCCAGTCTTCGCTGAGTTTTGACGAACCACACCCAACCCGGGCTCTTTCCCCGGGTATTTATTGGATCCTTCGCCCGCACTTTCCCGAGCCCGTTTCCCATCGGGCCCAGCATTTGGAGCCGACCATGGCCGAGATCAATGCCAAAGACGTGATGAACCTCCGCAATAAAACCGGCCTCTCGATGATGGCCTGCAAAGCCGCCCTCACCGAGGCCGGCGGCGACGTCGAGAAGGCCGAGGAACTCCTCCGTAAGCAGCTCAAGGGCAAGATGGACGCCCGCACCGACCGCGCCGCCGGCGAAGGCCGCGTCGGCATCCTCCTCAACGCCGACCGCTCGCAGGCCGCGATCGTCGAGATCCGCGCCGAGACCGACTTCACCGCCAAGAGCGAGAAGCTCACCGAAGCCATGACCAAGGCCCTCGCCGAGGTCCTCAAAGCCCCGGCCGGCGTCGTCGCCAGCAACCCCGTCATCGCCGCCGCGCTCGACGAGGTCCGCATCTCCACCAGCGAGAACTGCTCCTACGCCCGCGGTGAGAAGCTCGCCGGCGTGGCCGGTTCCTTTGCGTTCTACGTCCACCACGACGGCAAGACCTGCTCGCTCGTCCAGAGCGTCGGCGGCGTCGAAGAGGTCCTGCTCAAGGACGTCTGCATGCACGTCGTCGCCGCCGTCCCGCGCCCCGCCGGCCTCTCCGCCAGCGAGATCCCCGCGGCCGTCGTCGAGAAGGAACGCAAGTTCCGCATCGAGCAGGCCATCGAGTCCGGCAAGCCCAAGGAAATCGCCGAGAAGATGGTCGAGGGCGGCATGCGGAAGTTCTTCGAAGAGATCGCTCTCCTCGAGCAGCCCTTCGTCAAGGACCCCGCCAAGAAGATCAAGGACATCGTCGGCGGCGCCGACAAGCTCGTCGCCTTCCGTCGCTGGCAGGTCGGCGAATAAGACGGTTCTTTCCACCGTTCACCAGACCCCCGCCGGCTTCCGGCGGGGGTTTTTCTTTACAGAGTTTGTCCATGACCACTTCATCATCACAAAGCTCCTTTCCAACCGATCCGCACGATCGCAACGTGCTGCTTTGCCAAGCGGCGGCGGGCAACGTCGAGGAGGTCAGGCGGCTTCTGGCCCTGGGGTGCAACGCGAGCGGGCACTTCGACGCCGCCCGCGCCGCGGAGCGATACGCGCCGATACGCAGGCTTGTCCCGCCTCCCAATCCGATCGCCGACGTTCCGGCCGACATCCAAGCGAAGGTCAATGAACGCATGGCCGAGTACGAACGCGAAACGTTCCAGCAGCTCTCCGGAGCTCCGTCCTCGAGGGAAATCCCGCTCTTCGCGGCGGTTGAAGCCGGCTGCTTGGACTGCATCAGCGCGCTCCTCGCGGCCGGAGCGAACCCCGCGGTACGCGACAACCTCGGCGTCAACGCTCTCAGCCGCGCCCGCACGCCCGAGATCTCCAAGACGCTCGTGCGAGCCGGAACGCCGCTGGAGTTGACCGAAGCGGAAGTCGCTTCGTCCTCTCGTTGCACGTCCCCGCTCGACGACGCCATCTCCAGTGGTTGCGAAGGCTTGGAGGTCGCGAGAGCGGTGATCGCCGCCGGCGCGAATGTGAACGCCACGCACGACCACGGCTACACGCTCTTCATGTCGGCGGTCGGGTCGAGCCGTCACCCCGAAATGCTCCGCCTGCTCATCGCGTCCGGTGCCAACCCGCACGCGGTTTCGGAGTACGGGTACAACGCGTGGCACGCCGCGATCGACGTGAACTTTGAAGCCAACGCCGAGGAGAGCGTGAGGGCCACCTTCGGGTACCTCAAGGAACTCGGCGTCGACATCGAGCAGCGGAACAAAGGCGGGCAGACGCCCCTCGCCCGGGCGATCTCCGAGGGCACCGGCCTGGAAGTGAGGGTCCTCTGCGAGATGGGTGCCGATCCGAACGCGGTCTGCAAGCTCCGAACGTGTGGCGGCGATGAATGCACCTCTCGCGAGCTTCCGCTCATCTTCCACGTCGTCGAGGGGCACGGCGTGCAGTCTGACGTCAAGCTCGAAGCGATCCTCGACGCGGGCGCGGACTCGCACGCACTCATAGACAACCGGTGGACGCCGCTTTGCTACGTGGTCTCCGCGCTGGCCGCGAGCTCGGAAGACTCCGATGCGACCTACGAGCGCTTCTACGAGGAGGTGAAGGGGCTTCGAGTGACTTCGCCTGGCCCTGGGTTCACGCGCGCAGATTTCGTCGCTTCAGTCATGCCGAACTGCCGCGCGTTCGTCGAGACGTTCGCCGCCACGCTGAACCCGCCGTCTGGCTCCGAGTACGCCGGCGAACGGCGTGCCGAGGAAGTCAACATGGCGACGCTCCTGCTCGCGGACGCGTGCTGGAAGCGGTACGTGCGGCCAAGCGACGAAACACTTCCTTCGCTGATCGATCCGACATGAGTTCGCGAGCCGGTGGATCGCCACAGTCGCGTTGTCATTCGGGCTTGCGGTCAAAGAGCTGGTCAGAGTGCACGCGATCAAGGAACTCTTCGAAGGTCGCTCCCTCATCGAGGACATGCTCCGGGCCGCCGATCGAAGGTGCCATCACGTATCGGCCGGTGCGCGTGTCGATGCAGAACCACTCGCCCCCGCCGTTGCCGCCGAACATCACAAGCCCGGGGAGAACCTCAGAAATGCAGGCTTCGACATTCGCCCGCGGGATATCCGCGGGATCAAGGAGGACGAGGTAACTCTGGCCGAAGAAACCCTCAAACCCGCCACTGGTTCGCAGAAACGACGCGAAATCAGCCGGGAGCCGAAGCCCGAGCGCCGACTCGATCGCCCCGACCGAGTGCCGTTGCGAAGGCGACTTCCACCCGGCGAACTGGCGAAGTTCTTCCAGTCTGCTCATGAGAGCAGTTTACCGCCTCGTCGAGAACGGAATGCTCCAGCGTGAAACCCGGAACCCGTTTCCACCGCCCCGGCCTCGCCGGGGCGTTCTCGTTCCTCTCCGAGTATCCTGCCTCCATGAATCCCCGCACCAGGTCTCTCTTCGCCGCAGGCCCGATCGCTTTGATCGGAGCGGCGCTCATCGTGCTCGCCGGGCTGGTGCTTCCGTTCATCGGCGTGATCTTCCTGCTGGCCCTCTTCGCTCACGCGAGCAAGCCGCAGCCGCCGGGGACGCTTTCGCCCTTCATCACCGTCATCCCGTTGCTGGCGGCCCCGGCGCAGACCGCGTACCTCGGCGCGGTCATGCTCGCCGCCGCCAACCGCCGTGTTTCCGCCGGGTCCCGCGTCGCGAACGGCACCATGGTCGGCCTCAGCATCGCGATCCTTGCGATCAGCGTCGCCGGGCTGCTGGTCCTGCCGAGGTTCAACGGCTGGTCCATCTACGCCGCGGCTGTGGGGGTTCTGCTTCCGCTCGTCGTCGTCACGCTCCGGTTCACGGAAAGGCCGAGCGTGGCCGATACGATCTGAACCAACCCTCTCGGAGACCTCAATGCCCCTCCTCCCCGCTCCCGGCGAGCAGTACACCATCCGCCGCAAAGTCTTCAAGCTCTTCGGAGCTTCGTTCCACATCTACGACGAGAAAGGCGACCTCGCGGGCTACTGCAATCAGAAAGCCTTCAAACTCCGCGAGGACATCCGGATCTACACCGACGAATCGATGTCGACGCCGCTCCTCTCGATCGTCGCTCGCAACATCATCGACTTCTCCGTGACCCTCGATATCACCCTGCCGACGGGCGAGTCGCTCGGATCGATCCGCCGCAAGGGCCTGTCGAGCACGTTCTTCCGCGATGAATGGCTTGTCTTCAACGCCGCGGGCGAAGAGATCGGGACCCTCCGCGAGAACGGCGGGTTCCTGGCGTTCCTCAGGCACAACGTCGATCTGGTCTCCGTCATCTCCCCCCAGTCCTTCAGCGTCCTGGACAAAGCCGGCAACACCGTCGCGTCCATCCGCCAGCACTTCAACCTCTTCATCTACCGGCTGGGGATCGCGGTGAAGCCCGAAGCCGAAGCGGCGGGGTTCGACGACCTCTTCGTCCTGGCTCTGGGGTGCGTCGTGGCGTCCATCGAGGGACGCCAGAGCGGCGGCTAACACTCAGGAATCCAAACAAAGACCTTTCATGCTCGCCCCCATCGCGGGCGGCTGTCGCTGCGCTGGCGTCCTTTCGGACGTTGCGGATTCGCTAAGTGCAGTATGGACGGCAGTTTCGGAATGGAAACGGTTCAATCTGCAAGAAAATTTGCCCTTTGGGTGGCATTGGCATCGATCGTGTGGCATGTTGTCGATGTCTTGTCTCTCTCTCCTCCTATGACTCGACTGCGGGCGGAAACCAGTAGTCGGGTTTACTGAAGCTCCCCGGGAAACCGGACGATCTTCGAACAGTGTCTTGTCTCTCTCTCCTCCTATGACTCGACTGCGGGCGGAAACCAGTAGTCGGGTTTACTGAAAGCCGAACAAGTCCGGGAAACCGGCCGAGGCTTTCGAACAGTGTCTTGTCTCTCTCTCCTATGACTCGCTCGCGGGCGGAAACCGGCGGACGAGTTTCTTCTTTTTTGGGCTTGCAGCAACGGCCTCGGCCTCGCTGGCGAAGGTCCCGGCACCGACCCGCTCCGGTCAGGTCCCGCGCCGTCTTCGGGCCGTCTTCGAGTCGCAAAGACCATGGCGATCGAGCGACCCGACGCGATTGCCGGCATCCTTGCCGACGACGCCATGACAGAGCGGCATTTCCACTATCCTGAGATGGACGCGGCCGGAGCGGACGCGACCGCGATGGAAGCGTCAAGTCGTTCCCGGCTTGGATGCGAGGAGATCCCGTGATCATGCGAGTTCGAACTCTGCTTTCGAAGCGTCCTGGCCGCGACCGGTCCGTCGCGAGTGGGCTTGGGTTGGTTGCGATCAGCCTGGCGGTCTTTGCCGGTGGTTGCACGTCAACGCCCGTCGACCCCAAGCTTATCGAGCCCCGGATCGTCGCGGAGTTCCCCGGATACAGCGAGGGCATCGTGTTCGATGCTTCGGGCACGGCGTTCGCCTCGGTGCTCGCGAACGAGACTGTGTTCGTGATGCGCGGCGATGGCCCGCCCGAGCGCTGGCACACGACGACGGAGCCCAACGGCCACAAGATCCTTCCTGACGGGACGCACGTCGTCGCGGCGAGGGGCGGCGTGCACCATCTCGACGCAAACGGCAAGCTGATCGAGGTGCTCGCTCCGGAGCTCGCGACGCCGAACGATCTCACGCTCGACGGCGATGGTGGAATCTACGTCACAGCGCCGGCGGAATCCGCTGCCGACAGATCCGCGATGCGGAGCGGGCTTTACTACCTCGACTCCGCCCGAGTCCTCCGCCAGGTCGCCGGCGACTTCTGCTACCCCAACGGCATCGCCGTGCGAGCCGACGGGAAGTCGCTGGTGGTGAACGACAGCTGCAACCGCAAGGTCTACGAGTTCAAGATTTCAAGCCCGGGCGTGCTCACGGATCGACGGCTGCTGGCCGAGCTTCCGAATCCAAAGTCGGTTCCCGACGGGATGACGTTTGACCGTGCGGGCCGGCTCTACATGGCTGATTACGGCGCGGGCACCGTCGTGGTGTTCGACGATTCGGGCAAGATCATCCGCGAGTATCCGACGGGGCTTCAGCACGCGAGCAACGTGGCGTTCGGCGGCGAGGACCTCACGGACCTGTACGTGACCGGATCGCAAGCCGCCCAGAGCGGTGGGGGACGGCTCGTCGTTCTGCCGGTGGGCACTCCGGGCCGCAAGCTTCTGTCGCTTCCCGCGAGCGTTCGCGGGCGGTGATCCGCATCGATGAGGTCGTGGGTCGCCTTGGTGAATAGAAAAAGCCCCGAGGCGAACCTCGGGGCTTTTGTGAGTGACTTGAAGCTTGTGCTTTATCGCTTAGGCCGCGGCGTTGGCCAGGGTGGCTTTCGAGGCCTTGACCGCGATGGCGCAGATCTTGTCGAAGACCTTGGGGTCGCGGATGGCGAGCTCGGAGAGCATCTTGCGGTTGAGGACGATGCCGGCGTTCTTGAGGCCGTTGATGAAGAGGCTGTAGCGGGTGCCGCGCATCCGGCAGGCGGCCGTGATGCGGACGATCCAGAGGCCGCGCATGTCGCGCTTGCGGATGCGGCGGGAGCGGTAGGCGAAGACGCCACCACGATACTCGGCGATCTCCGCCAGGTACGGGGACTTGGACAGGCCGCCGAACTTGCCGCGGGCGCGGAGCATTCGACGTTTACGAGCTTGGGTACGGGCGGCGCCCTTTTTAACGCGTGGCATGGACGAAACTCCTTCGGCTCGAGCGGGGGAGGCTCAAAGCCTCGCTTGGACCCGTCGCGCGGTGAAAATCAAAAGCCCGGACAACCCGGGCTTCAATGAGAGACGATCTACTTCTTGGCGGCGGCGGCTTTGGCGGTGGCCTTGACGGACTTGCCGTCGGTGGCTTTGGCCCAAGCGCGGGAGACCTTCGCGGCGGTGGCTTTCTTCTCGGCCTTGGCGGCTTTCCGCTGCTCGGGCGAGGGGCTCTTACGCATCGCGGAACGAGCCATGTCGCGGCCGCGCAGGCGGCGGAACAAAGCCCGCTCGAGGCGAACGGCGTCGGAGTTGGAGATGAAGGGGTCCTTGCGGAGCTTGCGGAGGCGGTTGCCGCCCTTGCCCGAGCGCAAGTGCTTGTGGCCGGCCGTGCGGTGGCGGACCTTGCCGGTCTTGGAGATGCGGATGCGCTTGAGAAGGCCCTTGTGGGTCTTGTTTTTCGACATGACGTTGAAACTCCGAACGCAAGCTTTGGAGCGAACAGGCGGAGCCTGCCGCGATTTCTTGGGCCACGACTATAGACATCCCACCCCCGCCTATCAAACCCCTGCGGTCACGGTCCGGGAGGGGTGGTGGGCTTTCGGCGTCGGCCGAACCCTAACTTGGACCTACCGACTGGTCGCCGGGCCTTTCTAGAAGTCCGTCCAGCAGCATTCATCGCCCGCGAGGAGCTTTTCGGCCGCTTGGGGGCCCCAGCTCCCGGCGGGGTACTCGTGGACGGGGAGGGTGCCATCGACAACGCCGGCGAACTTGTCCCAGGAGAGTTCGACCTCGTCGTTGCGCACAAACAGGGTTCTGTCGCCGCGCATGACGTCGAGCATGAGGGTCTGGTAGGCCTCGGGGAGCTGTCCGTAGGTGTCGGCGTAGCGGAAGCGCATCTCCTGGGTTTCGAGCTTCATGCCTTCGCCGGGGATCTTGGTCTGGAAGGAGAGGTTGAAGCCTTCGTTGGGCTGGAGGGTGATTTCGAGGCGGTTGCTCTGGAGGCCGCAGACGATGTAGGGGTTGAAGACGGCGGCGGGGGGGGCTTTGAAGGTGACGATGATGCGGGTGGCTTTGCGCGGCATGCGTTTGCCGGTGCGGAGGAAGAAGGGGACGCCCTGCCAGCGCCAGTTGTTGATGTGGATTCGAGCGGCGGCGAAGGTTTCGGTCTTGGAGTCCGGCGCGACGCCGGCTTCCTCGCGGTAGCCCTTCATGATCTTGCCGCTGAGTTCGCCCGGGGCGTACTGGCCGAGGACGACGTCTCGGGCGGTGAGGGGCTCCATCGCCTGAACGACCTTGATCTTCTCGTTGGCGACGGCGGTGCCGTCGAGGACGGAGGGGGGCTCCATGGCGGTGAGGCAGAGGAGCTGCATCATGTGGTTCTGCATGATGTCGCGGACGGCGCCGGCTTTCTCGTAGAACGCGCCCCGTCCCTCGACGCCGAGCTCTTCGGCGACGGTGATCTCGACCTGCTTGACGCGGTCGCGGTTCCAGAGCGGCTCGAAGAGCGAATTGCCGAACCGGAACGCGATGAGGTTCTGCACCGTCTCTTTGCCGAGGTAGTGGTCGAGGCGGTAGACCTCGCTTTCGTCGAAGAAGCGGTGGACAAGCGCGTTGAGCGACTGCGCGGACTCGAGGTTGTGGCCGAAGGGCTTTTCGACGACGAGACGGGTCCAGCCCTTGGACTTGTTCAGGCCAGACTGACCAAAAGCTTCGATGGTGGGGGGGAAGGCGGGGAGGGGGAGGGCGAGGTAGAAGATGCGGTGCTGGTAGAGGTTGTGCTCGGATTCGAGCTTTTCGATGCGCTGCTTGAGGCGAGTGAAAGCCTCGGCCCCGGCGTCGCCGAGAGACTGGAAGAAGAGGAACTTCTCGGTCCATTCCTTCACGAGGTCGGGCTTCTCGCCGTGCTCGAGGAGCGACTTGGCGACCGAAGCTCGGAACGCGGCGTCGTCCATGCCGGCGCGGGCGCATCCGAGGACGGTCGCGCGGCCCTTGGCGGAGCCTTGCGTGCCGAGCTTGAAGAGGCTGGGCAGGACCTTGCGGTGGGCGAGGTCGCCGGTGGCGCCGAAGACGGTCAGGAGGTGGCGTTCGGGAATGGTCGGCATGGCACTCTCAAGGTAGTCGTGATGCGGATCGGAAGAACTCGTGAGAAACGGAGCGCGGTGAGCGGCACGCTGCAAGGCCGAAAGGACGGAGAAGGTGTCGCGGCCCGGGATGATGCGATTCCGGGTTCGCCGCCGATCTCCCTGAATCTTCCTGCTGTGCTTGCTGAAGGGCCGCCGTCGTCACTTCTTCTGCATCGCGTGGCCGCCGAAGGCGTTTCGCATCACCGAGAGCATGCGGTGGGCGTAACCCTCGCTGTCGCGTGATTCGAGGCGGGCGAGGAGGCTGAGCGTGATGACCGGGGCGGAAACGTCGAGGTCGATCGCTTCGGCGACGGTCCAGCGTCCTTCGCCGCTGTCGGAGACGAAGGGCTTGATGTCGGCGAGGGTTTGGTCGGCTTTGAGGGCTTCGGCGGTGAGGTCCAGAAGCCAGGAACGGACGACGGAGCCGACCTGCCAGATGGCGGAGATCTGGGCGAGGTCGAGGCCGAACTCGGTCTTCTTGTGCATGATGGCGAAGCCTTCGGCGAAGGCTTGCATCATGCCGTACTCGATGCCGTTGTGGACCATCTTGACGAAGTGGCCCGATCCGGTGGGGCCGACGCGACCCCAGCCGGTGTTCTTACCCGGGGCGAGGGTCTCGAAGATGGGCCGCATGCGTTCGACGGCGGCTTCGGGGCCGCCGATCATCATCGAATAGCCGTTGGCGAGGCCCCAGACGCCGCCGGAAGTTCCGCAGTCGACGAAATGGATGCCCTTGACGGCGAGTTCCTTTCCGCGGCGGATGGTGTCCTTGTAGTTGCTGTTGCCGCCGTCGATGATGGTGTCGCCGGGGGCGAGGGAGGGGAGGATCTGGGCGATCGCGGCGTCGACGGGGGCGCCGGCGGGGATCATCAGCCAGAGGTGGCGGGAGCCGGCACCGCCCTTGAGCGCGGCCACGGCTGCTTTCATGTCCGGAGCGTGCGCACCGCCGCTGGCTTTGATCCGGGAGGCGGCTTCGGGGTTGGGATCCACCCCAATGACCGAGTGGCCCCCTTTGAGGAGGCGTTCCGCCATGTTTCCGCCCATCTTGCCCAGCCCGACGATCACGATCTCCATGCAGCCATCTCCTGTCTAAGTCCTCTGAATCGGCCCTCACCCCCCGAAGTCGTGAATCCCGGGTCCCCGGGGTCTCCGGCGGGCCCGCGAACTGGCTCGGGTCGGGCTTGGATGCGTTAAGAACCGGAAAGCGGACGTGAAGGCCGCCCGCCCGGAACGGGTTTAGGTGACGCGGGTGAGCCGGGCGTACTCGAGGACGAGGGTTTTGACACCGACGCCGTCGAAGTTGATGACGGCCCGGGCGTTCTGGCCCTTGGAGACCGACATCACCTTGCCCCGGCCGAATTGCGGGTGGCGGACGACCGCGCCGGCGGGCAGGTTGGCAAGCCCGGGGTTGCCGGAACTCGCGGGGTCGTCGGTGGGGACGACGCGGCGGACCGAGGGCGCGGAGGGGGATGGCGGGGAGCCGGGTTTCGCCGCAGCGGGACGGAGCGCGGACCCGGGGGAGCTTGGATGGACTGGATAGGTGGGGGTTGTGCGCGGAGCGGGGCGGGGGAGGCGGTCGCCGAAGTCGTCGCCGCGAAGGTCGCTGCTGTCGCGGGCACCGCCCCAGGACGCGTCGAGGCCGCCGAACATGTCGGCTTGGTCGGAGAGGACGCGGGCTTCGGAGGGGATCTCGTCGATGAACCGGCTTGGCATCGTGCGTTCGGAGAGGCCGCGCTGGGTGCGGTAGCGGGCGCACGTGAGCATGAGGCGTTTCATCGCGCGGGTGATGCCGACGAAGCAGAGGCGGCGCTCTTCCTCCATCTGCGATTCGTCGGTGAGGGCGCGGCTGTGCGGGAGCGTGCCCTCTTCGAGGGCGATGATGGCGGCGGCACCGAATTCAAGGCCCTTGGCCGCGTGGAGCGTCATGAGCGTGACCGCGCCCTGGGCGGGGTCGACGGCGTCGGCGTCGGCGATGAGGGTGATCGATTCCAGGAATCCGCGGAGCATCGCGAGAAGCGGAGGGGTCTCGAACGCCCCCGGCTCAAGATCGAAAGCGGCATCCGCGGCTCCCGTTTCCCCCGGCCCGGCATCCTCATCCTTGAGCCGCTCGGCGGCGGGGTCGCCCGCGGGGTCGTATTCGAGCTCGAAAGCACGGGCGGAAGAGATGAGTTCGTCGAGGTTGTCCAGGCGTGCGGCGTCGGCGTCGGACTTGCTGGTGGCGGCGCGGGTGGAGTACATCGCGCGGAGGCCGCTTTCGACGATGATGCGTTCGACGAGCTGGGAGAGCGAGCTTGAGACCTGAGCACCCATGAAGGTGCCGCCGCCGGTCCAGCCCTCGACGAGCTCGACGAACTTCTGGATGGAACCGACGGCGCGGGAGCTGAGGCCGCTTGCGGCGGCGGGGCCGCCGGTGTCGCCCGCTTGGAGCATGGCGTCCCAGAGGGTTGCGTCGTTCTGGCCGGCCCATTCGTTGAGTTTGTCGATGGTGGGGTCGCTGATGCCGCGGCTTGGGGTGTTGACGCAGCGTTCGAGGCTGATGGCGTCGGCGGGGTTGGCGACGACGCGGAGGTAGGCGAGGGCGGCTTTGACTTCCTCACGGTCGTAGAAAGCGGTGCCGCGGGCGATGACGTAGGGAATGCCGGCTTGACGGAGGGCGTCTTCCATGACGCGGGAGAGGGAGTTGGTGCGGTAGAAGACGGCGAGGTCCTTCCACGCGAAGGCTTCGCCGTTGTCTTCGGCCATGTGGCGGGCGCGGAGCCAGTCGGCGACGAGGGAGGCTTCGTGGCGTTCATCGCGGGTGAGGACGATCTCGATAGGCTCGCCGCCGGCTTTGCTTGTGAAGAGGGGCTTGTCGCGGCGTTCCTTGTTGTGCTTGATGAGGCCGTCGGCGGCGCGGAGGATGGGGGCGGTTGAGCGGAAGTTCTCGCCGAGCTTGATGGTGCGGGCTTTGGGGTAGTGCTTCTCGAAGTCGAGGATGTTGGAGAGGTCGGCGCCGCGCCAGCCGTAGATGGATTGGTCGGGATCGCCGACGACGCAGACGTTGGGGCCGGTGTTGGCCGTGCCGGGTTGAGCCGAGGCCGAGCCGTCGCCCGCGAGCAGGTGGGCGATGGTGAACTGGGCCCGGTTGGTGTCCTGGTACTCGTCGATCATGAGGTACCGCCAGCGGTCCTGCAACTCGGCGCGGACATCTGGGCGGGTCTTGAGCATCTTGGCGACGTGGCCGAGGAGGTCGTCGAAGTCGACGGCGTTGGCTTTCTTGAGAGCGGCTTCGTAGGCCTTGTAGACCTTGGCGACGGTGCGAGCGTGGAAGTCGGTGGCGCGTTCCTCGTAGGCGGCGGCGTCGAGGAGGTCGTTCTTGGCGTTGCTGATGGCGGAGAGGACGGAGCGCGGGGGCCAGTTGCTGGTGGAGAGCTGGAGGTCGGCGATGACTTTCTTGGCGAGGGACATCTGGTCGCCATCGTCGAAGATGGTGTAGTCGGGGCGGAGGCCGGCGGCTTCGGCGTAGCGGCGGAGGAGGCGGGCGCAGAGGGAGTGGAACGTCGTGACGGTGAGGGCTTTGGCGGCGCGGTCGGAAGCGATGTAGACCGAGCCGTCTTCGCGCGGGACGCCGGCGGTGATGAGGTGGGCGACGCGTTCGCGCATCTCGCCGGCGGCTTTGTTGGTGAAGGTGAGGGCGAGGATGGACCAGGGGGGGACGCCCGAGCGGAGGAGGTGGGCGATGCGGCGGGTGATGACGCGGGTCTTGCCCGAGCCGGCGGCGGCGAGGATGAGGAGGGGGCCGCGCGTGCACAGCACCGCTTCCTTCTGAGGAGCGGTGAGGTCGGCGAGGAGGGCGTCTTGGCCGCGCGCGTGGGCCGAATGGGGGTCCATCGCGGGAGGGTACCCCTCGGGGAGCGGGAAGGCGTCCACCGCAGAGGCGCCGAGACACGGAGAAGAGCGGGCGAACTGAAAGGAAACCAATTTGTCGGGCTTTCCCCTCGGTGTCTCTGCGCCTCTGTGGTGAATCTTCGTCTTTTTCCGCCTAATGTTGGCCTCTCGAATCCGTACCCCTTGGAGATCGCAATGTCCCGAAGCCTCACGATCGCCCTTGCCCCCGGTGACGGGATCGGCCCCGAGATCATGGCCGCCACGATGGACCTCTTTAAGGCCGCCGGCGTGCACAACCAGGCGGACTTTGTCACCGTCGAGATGGGTGGAGCCGAATTCGCCAAGGGGAACAGCCGCGGGATGTCCGACGCCTGCATCCGCACCGTCGAGTCGTGCGGGATCCTGTTCAAGGGGCCGATGGAGACGCCCAAGGGCGGCGGCGGCAAGTCGATCAACGTGACGGCGCGCAAGCTCTGGAACGCGTACGCGAACTACCGGGTCTTCAAGACCCTCCCCGGCGTCGAGACGGTCTATTCCAAAGCCGGGATCAACATCGACATGGCGATCGTCCGCGAGAACATCGAGGACACCTACGGCGGCGTCGAGCACCGCTTGTCGAGCGACATGGTGCAGTGCAAGCGGCTGATCTCAGCGCCGGGATCCGATCAGGTGCACCGCTTCGCGTACCAGACGGCCCGCAAGCTCGGGCTCAAGAAAATCCACTGCGGGCACAAAGCCAACATCATGAAGATGTCCGACGGTCTCTTCCTCGATCGGTTCAAAGCCGTCGGCAAGGACTTTCAGGAGATCGAGCAGGCGGACGTCATCGTCGACGCGCTCTGCATGAACTTGGTCCTCAAGCCGCAGCAGTACAAGATGGTGGTGCTGCCGAACCTGCAGGGGGACATCGTCTCGGACCTGGTGGCGGGCCTCGTCGGCGGCTTGGGGTTTGCGCCCTCGGCCAACATCGGGAACCACATCTCGATCTTTGAAGCCGTGCATGGCACCGCGCCCGACATCGCGGGGCGCGGGATCGCCAACCCGACCAGCCTCGTGCTCAGCGGCCTCATGATGCTCCGGCACCTGTGCTTGTTCAAGGAAGCGGCGACGATCGAGAACGCTTTGCTCGCGACGCTGGAGTCCGGCATCCACACCGGGGACTTCGGGTACACCAGCGGGACCAACGGCGCGAAGGTGACGCCGCCGGTTGGGACGAAGGAATTCACGCAGGCGATCATCGACAACCTGGGCAACACGCCCAAGACGGTGACGCCGATCCCCGAGGCGCAGGCCGGGGACCACTGCTTCATCCGCCCGCCCGCGCCGACGGGGCAGCAGGTGATCCGCACGTTCAAGAACCTCACCACGCAGGTGGTCGGCTGCGACATTTATCTGGACACGACCTTGTCCCCGCTCGCGCTGGCGGAAGAGATGAACCGCGTCTGCCAGGACACACCCTTCAAGCTCGCGATCATCAGCAACCGCGGGACGCAGGTGTGGCCGACGGGCTCGGTGTACACCGAGTGCGTGGATTACTACCGCGTGCGGTTTGAGCTCAAGGACGGCATCGCTGCCGGCACGTTCGGCCAGAGCCGCTGCGTGGCCCTGATGGACAAGATCGCCGAGAGCTTCACGGTCTGCTCGTACGAACTCCTCCGCTTGTTCGACGGCGTGAAGGGGTACAGCATGGCGCAGGGGCAGTAACCGCGCCGCTTCGCGGAGAAGACGAAAGAGCCCGATCCTTCAGAGCCCGACGCGCGAGCGAGGGAGGGACGCGGTGTGCTTCCATCACGCGACACGCGCGCGGCGTCGTCCGACCTTCGCGCGGAACATCGCAACCTCGCGGATGGAGGCTGAAACCTCCTCAATGGGGCGCGCGGCCTCCTTGTTTTCGCGCCCTGCCTCCTTGCAGCATCGCGATGCAAGCTCGTTGCGGCGAAAAGCAAGCTCGCAGAACCCCAAAGCAAGCTCGCAGAAGAGCAAAGCAAGGAGACGGAAGAGCGCTGCGCGGGGTTTTGAGCCGTCGTCGCCCGGCGTGGGAACGCGTGCGGCGGGGGTGGGGGCCGGTACGGCGTGGGTGGGGGCATGTGCAACATGGGCTTGCGGCGAGACTTGGGCACGCGGCACGAACTTGAGTCCGTGCGATCGGCCTGCCGGAACGCGCATGGCTGGCGTGAACTTCTCCAAAGGTTCTTGGCCCATTCGTTGGTGATTCACCCGAATGTGTGGTATGTTCTCGGAGCAGGATCACGCCTGCAGGAGGTCACCGATGGCGAAGGAACATGGGTCGTGCCCGACGTTGCGGGCGTTCACGGCGGCCGCGCTGGGGTTGGCGGTCGCGGCGCCCTTGGCGTGGGGGCAGCCGAGCGGGGGCTACGGCTGGGCGACCATCGGGAACCCCGGGAACCGCACGGCGAATGAGCAGGAAGCGCCGTTCTGGCCGGGATTGGGCCGGGTGGATTACGAGTACCGGCTGAGCCAAACGGAAACGACCAACGCGCAGTGGCTTGAGTTCTTGAACGCGTACCGGCCGTACTACCAGGGGAACCCGCGCGACGACACGGCCCTCACGGGGTTCTGGATCGGTCTGGATCGGAATGACCAGTTCTATATCGAGCAGGACGCGGGCACCGTGGCGGTGGCGGTTTCGTGGCGGAACATGGCCCGGTACTGCAACTGGCTGCACAACGACAAGGCGAGCGGGGCGTGGGCGTTTGAAACGGGGGCGTACGACACCTCGACGTTCACGCAGAATCCCGATGGATCGCTGAATGATGCTTCGACGCACCTGCCCGGGGCGAAATACTGGATCCCGACGGCGGATGAGTGGACGAAAGCGGCGTGGTACGACCCGAACCGGTACGGACCGGGGCAGGAGGGGTACTGGACCTACATCGGAGGCGGCGAAACCGTCCTCCGAAGCGGCCTTCCGTGGGAGGGGGGACAGACGAGCGCGGGGTTCAACATCCCCGACTGGGTGGGGGGCTTACCCGTCGGGGCGTACGGGGCCTTCGGGCCTTGGGGATTGTGCGACATGTCGGGGGGCGTGATGGAATGGAACGAGCTTTCCGCTTTCGGCGGGCGTGGCCGGGGGGTTCTTGGCTCGGAACTGGGTGATGTGTTTCAGGATGAGACGGATCGGCTTCGTTCCGCTCGAATCGACAATCCGGTCCTCGGCCTTGTTGGCCTGCGATTGGCCTCCAACGTTCCTTCACCATCCGTGCTTACGCTCTTGGTGATCGGTATTCTGATTCCTGCTCGAAGAAAGGATCGAACATGAAGACGGTTTTGGCGGTGGTCTGGTTCATGTCGGCGAGCGCACTTGCTCAACCTTGGGTCGAAACGACAAGCAGTTCGACATATGGGAGCTACGTGCGAGACTCGTTCAGTTTTGACAGTGCTACGGGCGAATGGTCCGCTGAGTACCGAATCACGGTCAAGCACCTCGCAGATGCCGGGCTTCAGCAGCCGTTTGCCCTCACGCTCAACGTAAATCAGCTGAATGTTAAGTTCAAGCAGGTCACCGTTACTGCATTTCGCGACCTTTCGGGCAACGGGGGCGTGGACAACGGGAGCAGTCTGAGCTACTGCAGGGTTGCAATTGTCCCCTTGGTTCCAGCCGAAGATTCCATCAGCCTCTTTCGTAAGGCAATCATGGATGAGGCGAACAGTACCTCGCCGCTGGTCTTCGGAATCGGGAGCGTCGGCCAGTTCGGGGACTCAACAACTCCGGGCGAGATTATCGCCAGCGGAATCCAAAACTTCATCGTGGCTACAAACATCGGCAGCGGTAACGCATGGGGCACGCTTCGGGCGAATGGTACGGGTCAGTTCGGCCGACCGGCAAGCATCGGGGGTGTTCGCGCCGAAGGCACCACCGGATGGCGCGGCTCCGTCGTGTCGGACAACGGGTCCATCCAGTCGTTCCGGGCACCCGCCGGGACGATCATTGGCTCATCCGGCTTGCCTTCCGTCATCTCGGCCAAGAACTTCATTGGTTGGATCGAAGCCAGGAATCTCGACGCCGTGATCGAGACGACGACCACCGCCGGGACTGGCACTCTCGGGCTGCTCAACGTCACGAACGGGGGTTCCTTCAATGGCAGTTACACCACGGATTTCGTAGGGGGAACAGGTGTTGCGGGTATTCCCGACGGCGAGTTCGCACGGGTCTCCGTCTCCGGGAACCTGAACGCCGACGTGACCATCTCGAAGTCCGTCCGCAACTCATCCAACAGCGTCGATGAGATCAACATCGGCGGCTCGCTCGTCTCCGGTCGCACGATAAAGATCGGCGAGCAGTTGCAGAGTAACGGCATCATCCGCATCGGGAACGCGAGCGGGCTCGCCGGGCAGATCATCCTGAATGCTTCCAACACCGTCTCCAGCGGCGTCTGGTCCGGCGTCCTCAGCGTGAACGGGGCCACGCTCCCCGAAGAATACACGACGCTCTCTTCCACTTTCGGCGGCGGCGCGTCGGGGGCCGTCCCCTTCGCCGTCCACGCGGCGGACTCCGGTGTGGTTTACGGCAATCACACCACGAGCAACCTTCTGCTTCAGAGTGCCTATGACGCCGCCTCGACGAGCACCAACCTCGTTGAGCTTGAGTTTTACGGGCCGGTCCGCCTTCACCCGTCCAACGCGACTGAACTGCCCGTGACCGTGGTCCGCGGCGCCGGGATCGAGGGGTGCGAGGAGAACATCTTTGACGCGTCACCATCGTTCACGGCCGTGGTGTCCGGGCGGAAGCTCTTCCTTCGCCGGGCATCCGGCGCCGTGACCCCGCCCCACGGAACCTACGCCATTGTTCCCAAGACGACGGGGCCTTCGATTCTCGTGTGCGACGGGGTTTCCGGAAACGTGCCGGTCAGCGCCGAGCAGTTCGCAACGTTCGCGATCGGAAGGGACTGCAACAGCAACGACATCCCCGATGAGGATGAGTTGGCCACCGAGGATGGCAACGACGATGGCCTCATCGACGACTGTGTAACCCCTATCGATAACATCGATTACTTCTGCCTCGCTGATTTCAACTACGACAGCTTCATCGATTTCTTCGACTATGACGCCTACCTCGTCTGCTTCCAGTGCGGGGATTGTCCGCCGCTGAGAGATGCCGATGCGAATTTCGACACCTTTGTGGATTTCTTCGACTACGAAGCGTTCGTCTTCGCCTTCGAGAACGGCTGCAATCCCTGACCCGACCGGCCGGGTTTGGACGACACCCTCTCCCGCAATCACAAATTGCCTCCCAGCAGCACCGCCGAGGTGCTGTTTTTCTTTTCATCGATTGAAGTGGCACACTCCCCGGTTCGATGATTGTTCCGGGAGCGATTCCGCGTCATCCGGTCGCGCGTGCGCCGGTGCGGAGGTCCGTCTGTCTGCTCCCGGCTTGATCCCCAGCGGATCCAAGGAGCAACGACCATGGGCACCAACCTTCCCCGCACCATCCCCGAGCTGGCCAACTGGGCCAACACCCGCAGCGCCCTCTGGCAGCTGAACGGTGCCCTCGTGGGCCTTCAACCCGGTCAGATCACGGGTTTCAAGAACCTCGTCACCGCCTTCATCGCCGCGAGGGACGCCGCCGAGGCGGCGCGCGTCGCCAGCAAGAACGCGACCGAAGCCCTCGACAACGCCGTCCGCTCCGTCCGTACCACCGGCGGGCAGTACGTCAACCTCATCAAGGCGTTCGCCGAGTCCACCAACAACCCCAACGTCTACGTCCTCGCCGGTGTCTCGCCCAACGACGCCCCCGGCACGCCCCCGGCCCCCAACGCGCCCGACCAGTTCACCGTCGGCGTCAACGGCGATGGCTCGCTGACGCTCCGCTGGAAGGTGGCGCAGCCGACCGGCGTCGGCAGCGTCGTCTACGTCGTCTCCCGCCGGATCAACGGCGGCGAAGGGCCCTTCTCCGTCGTCGGCACCGCCGGCGGGCGGGAGAAGTCCTTCACCGACGGGACCCTCCCCGTGGGCGTCGATCAGGTCGAGTACATCGTCACCGCCCGCCGCGGCAACGAGCCCGGCGTCTCCGGCCCGATCTTCAAGGTCCAGTTCGGGAGCGTCGGCTCGGGCGGGTCGTTCACCATCGCCTCCGCCGAAAGCACCGGTGAAGGCCCGGTCGGGCTCGCGGCTTGAGGAGAGAAGAAGGCACTTGGCACTGGGCACCACGCACCAGTGAAGACGGAACCAAGACCCCGCGCGATCCGCGCGGGGTCTTTTTGCTTCAACCCCAAGTGCCTAGTGCCCAGTGCCGAGTGCCTGCGCTTTCACCACGCTGGCGAACGACGCTGCGAGTCGTCTGGCGTCGCAGAGCGGGCTCTTGAGGAGGGTTTCGCGGAGGGATGAGGAAGCGGGGGCGGTGCGGTGCTCGGCGGTGCGGATGGCCGTGGCGACGTACTCCGGCACGGTCTTGGCGATCAGGTGGCCGAGGCCCAGAGCGTGATTGATCGTCGCGCCGACGCGGCCGGCGTGGCGGTCGCTTTGGAGGGTGAGCGTGGGGATACCCATCGCGGCGGCTTCGCAGGTGGTGGTGGTGCCGTTGTAGGGGAAGGTGTCGAGGGCGAGGTCGATGTCGGCGTAGGCGGCGAGGTGGGCCTGGCGGGAAGCCGTGGGGGGGAGGATCGTGACGCGTTCGCGGGGCACGCCGAGAGCTTCGAACTTGCGAAGGGTGGAGTCGCGGACGCCAGCGTCGGCGAAGGAAGTGGCTTTGAGCGTGAGGCGGGAAGCGGGGGCGGCGCGGAGGATCTCGGCCCACGCGGCGAGGACGCCGGGGTTGAGCTTGCTGGCGGCGTTGAAGGAGCCGAAGGTGAAGGGCTTGTCCGCGGGACATGGTCCGGCGCGGGCTTTCGCGACGGCTTCGGGCATGGGCGGCGGTTCGTAGCAGAGGAACGGAGCCTCAAGGCGGATGAGTCTTTCGCTGGTGACCGTGTTCTCTTCACCGACCGGGTCGGTGATCGCGTCGACGAGCCGGCCATCCATCTGCGAGAGGCCGGTGATTGAGGGATAGCCGAGGTACGCGAGCTGGACCGGTGCCGCGCGGAAGAGAAAGACCGGGAGACGGTGCCCACGCGTGTGCCCCGAGAGGTCGATGAGCACATCGATCTCCTCGGCTCGCACGGTCTCGGCGATGTCCTTGTCGGAGAGGTGGGCGACGTCGCGGAAGACGCAGGCGAGTTTCTGGAATCGCGCGGTTTCCTCGTCGGGCGTGCCGGTGAAGTAGAGGTACGGCCGAATCTCCGCCGGGTCGAGGGCGGTCAGCAGGGGCAGGAGGAACGAAGCCACCGAGTGGGCCCGGAAGTCCGGCGACAGGAAGCCGACCTTGAGCGGGCGGCGGCCGGGGTCGCGGGGGGTGATCGGCGGGCTGGTGATGGAGACCGAGCGGTCGAAGATCGCGCCGTACCGGCGCTGGGCTTGCCATTCCTCTTCGCGGGAGAGACCCGGGACGTAGCACGCGGTGTTCGCGAGCGAGGTGGCGATGAGCGGGTCGTCGGGCTGGCGGTCGGCGGCTTGGCGGATGAGGTTCCAGGCTTGCTCGACCTCGCCCATCCAGAGGAGCGTCGCGGCGAGGGCGGGAGCGACGATCGGGTCGTCGCCGCCGGTCTTGGCGTGGAGGCCGGTGAGGATCGCGGCGGCTTCGGTGAGCTGGTGGGTTGCGGAGAGGGAGGCGGCGAGTGCGTGGCCTGCGCCGGGGGCGTCGGGGCGTTTGTCGAGGATGCGGCGGAAGACGGGGATCGCCCGTGGGTGGTCGCCGATGGCGGCGAGGAGCTTGCCGTAGGTCATGCCGAGGGTCGCGGTGCCGGTCTGGAGCCCGGCTCCGGACGCTTCCCAGGCTCTTTCGGCGAAGAAAGCGGCGCGGACGAGCCTTTCGCGGCTTCCGGGGCCGCTCATGCGGCCGAGGGTGACGGCCATGGCGTGGTCGAGCTTGGGGTTGGGGGCGCGTTCGCGGCGCATGGCCTGCTGGAGCGCGGCTTCCGCTTCGGCGAGTTTGCCGGCGCTGAGGAAAGCCTGGACTTGTTGGAGCACGGTGTCGCTCACGGGCGCATCCTAGTGCCTCCCCGCGCTACACTGACGCCCGTGTACCACAGCCTTCTGACCCGCCGCTACCTGACCAGCAAGATCATGCCGCTTCTGGCGTCCGTCGCGGTGCTGATGTGCACCGGGATGGTGGTCTTGGTGTGGTCGGTGATGGGCGGGTTTCTGACGCACCTGATCAGTTCGACGCGGACGATTTCGGGCGATGTGCAGATCGAGGTGCCGGGAGCCGGGTTCCCGCACTACGCGGAGCTTCAGAAGCGGCTTGAGCAGCTGCCGGAGGTTGAAGCGACGGCCCCGGCGATCGTGACGCAGGCTTTGATGGTGCTTCCGGGAAGCCGGCGGGACCTGGTCGTGCTCCGGGGGATCGAGGGGAAGAGTTTCTCGAAGGTGTCGGCGTTTGATTCCACGCTTTGGTGGCGTCCGCTGGATGCCCCGCTTCGGAAGGATGTCGGGCGGCTGGATCCGCGGCTTGACGCTCAGGCCAGCGCTTTCTACGCGGAGACGCTCAAGAACGGCGAGGAGCTCACGGTGACCGATTCGCTCACTGGTGAGCGGACGGCGGGAGCGGTGATCGGCATCGAGGTGACGGGGTACAACCAGCGTCGGCCGGAGGGAATCTACCTCCCGCGGTACGGGCACGGATCTTCGGCAGCCTATTCGCGGCTGGGGCAGAACCAGTACGACCTGCTTCCGATGGGCAACAAGATCTCGCTTCACGTGCTGCCGATGGATGCGTCCGGAGCCCCGCTTGGCGGCGAGACGCGGCGGTTTGACTTTGCCGTGGCGAATGAATTTCAGAGCGGGGTCTATGAGGTTGATAGCAAGACGGTGCTGCTCCGGCTTGACGCGTTGCAGCGGGCTTTGCGGATGGAGGAAGTCGCGGCGGTGACGTCGGTGCCGCCGCCGGGGACGATCGAGATCGGGCCCGATGGCAGGGAGCGGTTCGCCGAGCCGAAAGTAATCGGCCGCTCGCCCGCCCGCGTCACCACGGTGTTCGTCAGGGCGAAGACGGACGTGAGCGACGCGAAGAAGGTCGAAGCGTTCAAGAAGCGGCTTGCCGAAGTGGTGGTGCAGTTCGAGAAGGACTTCCCGGATGCGACCCGCGGCGGCTTGCTCAACATCTCGTCGTACCGCGACAAGAACCGGACGATGATCGCGGCGGTTGAGAAGGAACTCGGCCTCATTCTGTTCCTCTTTGGCATCATCTCGATCGTCGCGATCTTCCTGGTGCTTGCGATCTTCTGGTCGATGGTCGCGGAGAAGACCAAGGACATCGGCATCCTGCGGGCGGTGGGAGCGTCGCGGATGGGCGTCGCGTGGGTCTGGGTGCGGTACGGCTTGGCGATCGGCGTGGTCGGAGCGATCGGGGGCGGGATCGCTTCGTACCTGATCGTGACGAACATCAACGAGATCCACGAGTGGCTCGGGAGAGCCCTTGATCTGTACGTCTGGGACCCGCGCGTGTACTACTTCACGGAGATCCCGGCGAAGTTCAAGTGGGTGGATGCGACGGTCGTGATGGTCTGCGGCGTGCTCGCGTCGGGGATCGGCGCGTTCATCCCGGCTATCCGTGCCGCGTGGATGGACCCGGTTCGCGCCCTGCGGTTTGAGTGATTCGTTCGGCCCCGTTCTCCTAGGACCAACCACAAAGCCATGACGATCATCCAGGCTTCCAACCTCCGCAAGACCTACACGCTCGGCAAGACGAAGGTGCCGGTTCTTCGCGGCGTGGACCTCTCGGTGAGCGAGGGGGAGTTTCTCGCGGTGCTCGGAGCGTCCGGCTCGGGCAAGAGCACGCTGCTGCACCTGCTCGGGGCGCTCGACCGGCCGGACAAGAGCCCGGACACGAGCATCCGCTACATGGGGAATGAGCTCGTGGGGCAGCGAGCGGGCGTGCTCGACACCTACCGGACGCGCGATGTCGGATTCGTGTTTCAGTTCTACCACCTGCTTCCGGAGCTCACGGTCACGGAGAACGTCATCCTTCCGGCGATGGTGCAGCACGGCCGAGTGGCGTTTCTGGGCAAGCGGCGGGAGATTCTCGACCGTGCGGGCGAGCTCCTCAAGCGGGTCGGCTTGGGCCACCGCATCGGGCATCGGCCGGCGGAGCTTTCCGGCGGCGAAAGGCAGCGGGTGGCGATCGCCCGGGCTTTGATCAACCAGCCCAAGCTGCTTCTGGCGGACGAACCCACGGGCAATCTGGACCGGGTGACGGGCGCGAGCATTCTCGACCTGCTCACCGGGCTCCACCAGTCGGGGCAGTCGATCGTGGTGGTGACGCACGACGACGCGACGGCGGCCCGGGCCCAGCGGACGGTGCGGATCGAGGACGGGCTGGTCGTGGCGGCTTCTCGCGTCGCCGTCAAGTGAGCCCCTTTTCTCGCCGCGTGACCGGCCAACAATGAACCCGTGCCGGATCAGCCCAATGCCGACGACCGTCAGACGCCCGCTCAGGGCGATGGTGCGCCACGGCTGCTCCTCTTTACCGCGTTTGAGCCCAGCGGGGATGAGCATGCTTCGCGGGTGATCCGCGAGCTTCGCCGCCGGCACCCGGACCCTGCGACGCTCCGGATCGTCGCGTGGGGTGGGCCCAAGATGGCCGCGGCGGGAGCCGAACTCATCGAACGGACCATCGACGAGGGTGTCATGGGCATTCCGGGCCTCGCCCGTATCCGCGAACACCTGAAGGTCCTCGGACGGATCGACCAGTGGATGGCCGAAGCCATCGCTCAGCGCGGCCCGGGCGCCCCCCGAATGGTCCACGTGCCCGTCGACTCTCCCGGCGCCAACGATTCGATCTGCGACCTCTCGCGCAAGCACGGGTTGGGCGTGGTGCATCTGGTCGCGCCGCAGGTCTGGGCGTGGGGGCGGTGGCGCGTCGCCAAGCTCCGCCGCCGGACCGACCTCCTGCTCTGCCTGTTCGACTTTGAGATCCGCTTCTTCAGCCGCCGCGGCATCCCCGCTCGGTTCATCGGCCATCCGTTCTTCGACCACCCGATCGATCCCGTCGCTCTGGACGCGAAAGCCGCCGATTTCCCGCGCGGCGAACCCAAGATCGCTCTCTTCCCCGGCTCACGACCCGAAGAGCTCCGCAAGCACTTCCTGCTCACGCTCGGCGCGTTCCGCGAGCTCAAGTCCATGTGGGCGGGCGCTGCCGGTGTCGTCGCCGCCACCAACCCGGAAGCCGAGCGCGTCATGCGCGAGCTCGCCGCGTCCGAACGCGATCAGCGCGGCTGGCCCGACGATCTCCGCATCGTGGTGGGGGAAAGCGAAGCCGTCATCCGCTGGTGCGACCTCGCCATCGTCAAAAGCGGCACCACCACCCTCCAGGTCGCCCGTCAGCACAAGCCGATGGTCGTCTTCTACCGAAAGGGCGGGCGAATCTTCAACATTCTCGTCCGGGCCGTGCTCGCGACCAAGCAGCTCGCCCTGCCCAACATCCTCGCCCGCCGCACGATCGTCCCCGAGCTGATGCCGTATTTCGGCGGCCCGGCCCGGCTGGTCGCCGAAGCGGCGCGGCTTCTCCGATCTCCCGAAGCGATGGAGCGTCAGCGGGCGGATCTGAGGCAGGTCGTCGCGCCGATGTCGTCCGGAAACGCTTCGGCCCGGGCCGCGGACGCGCTGGAAGAGGTCCTCGGTTTGCGCCCGGGCGCTCAGCCCCTACAATGACGGCGTGACCGAGCGCGACCCCATCGTCAACGTCCGTGCCGAGGAAGACCGCACGCGGAGCGTGCTGCTCAAGGTCGTTCGCGTCACCTTCCTGGTCCTCTTCGTCACGGTGACGCTGCTGGACATCCTGAGCTACAACAAACGCAACCCGCTCGACACCGCCCGCGTCTTCGCGTGGCCGACGACGGTCGCGATCTCGGCGGCGCTGGCGATCATCGTCGTCTTCGCGGACGTGCTGACGCCGCGGAAGAAGGTCTCGACACTTTTCTCGATCTTCCTGGGGCTTCTAGGGGCGATCATCGGGACTTTGGCGGTGGGGCAGGTGCTGGACCTGTTCTGGGCGTCGTACGCGATCGAGGACAAGTCGCTGATCTCGCTGCTCAAGGTCCTGATCGGCATCGGGCTCGCGTATCTGGCCGTTGCGACGGTGCTTCAGACGCAGGACGATTTCCGGCTGGTGATCCCGTACGTCGAGTTCGTCAAGCAGATCCGCGGGCCGCGGCCGATGGTCCTCGACAGTTCCGCGCTCATCGACGGCCGTGTGCTTGATCTCGCCCAGACGGGCATCATCGCTTCGCCGCTCGTCGTGCCGAGGTTCGTCGTGGAGGAGCTTCAGACCTTGGCGGATAGCTCCGACCGCCTCAAACGCGGTCGCGGTCGGCGCGGCTTGGCGATGATCGAAAAGCTCCAGTCGGCGGCCGCGATCGATGTGATGATCGACGATACGAACCTGCCCAAGATGCCCGTGGATCAGATGCTCCTGGAGCTCGCCCGCTCCATGCCCGGCGTCATCGTCACGACCGACTCGGGCCTCGCACGCGTCGCGGACATCCAGAAGATCCCCTCGCTGAACCTCCACGATGTCGCGGCCGCCATGCGCCCGCAGGTGATCGCCGGTGAGCCGCTCCGCGTTCGCATGATGCGTCACGGTGAGCACGAAGGCCAAGCGGTGGGGTACCTCGACGACGGCACGATGGTCGTGGTGGACCACGCCGGAGACTTCATCGGCCAGGATGTCGACGCCGTCGTCACTTCGACGCTTCAGACCAACGCCGGACGCATGATCTTTGCGAAAGCCCACACGGCCAGCGGCCCGACGGCGGCCGCACCCAAGCCGCTCGCTCAACCCGCTCCGACCACGCTCCAGCCCGCGCCCCCTGCGGCCGATCGCGTGCCGGTCACCCATGAGCACAAGGAAGCCGTTCTCGCCCCAATCTTCGCCGCCTCTGCGCCGGTCATCCTGACCCCGCCGGTCGTGGACACGCCGGACGAGCCGGCCGTTCAGTCTGAGCCGTCTCCCGAGCTTTCGCCGACGCCGGCCCAGGAGGTTGAAAGCCCCGAGCCAACGACCCCCGCGTCCCCCTCGGGCGGCGCCGCTTCCAAGCCCGGCCCGTTTCCCCTCAAGCCCCCGCGAAGCATCCGCAATGGCACGCCGCGAAACCCGAGGCGATGACGGGCTCGTCCGATCCTCCTCGAAACCGCAGCGGCCGCGGGCGGTATCGTCATCGAATGCACCGTGCTTTCATGGTCTGGGTCGCGGCTCTGCTGCTCGGCGTCCTTACGACGGTCGGAATCGCGTGGGCGTTCGCGTGGACAGAGCTGAGGCTGGCGGCTCCGTACCTGAGCGGTTCGGACTCCCCCCGGCTTGTGACCCCGATCCCCGCCGGGGCCGGTGGGCCGAAGTACGAAGGCGGTGTCGTCTCCGTGGAGCGAGCCGAGTTTCCGGGGACCGAGCTTTGGACCGTGACCGTGTTGCAACGCGACCGGCTGCCGGCGAGCTTCGTCTCCCGTGGTGATCTCCGGCCGCCGTCGTGGGTGCGCGGGTACGCGAGATTCTGGGATGACGCCGGTCGCGCCACCACCGAGCGTGTCGGCTCGAACATGATGATCGCGCGGGGCTGGCCCGTGCCGACGATGTGGTCGGAGGCTCCCGTCAGTCGGCCCCAGGGGTTGTTTGCGGGCGGGGCTCTTTATCTTTCCGGGCGTCTTGCGAAGCTGGGGCCGCGAAGAGATTTTTCGATTCTCCCGAGTGCGGCGTCATTCCCTCCGCCGTTTCCGCTCCGACCGATCTGGCTGCCCTTCCTGGCCTCTTCGGCGGTGATGGGGGTTGCTTGGCGCGGCCTGTTGCACGCGCCGGGAATGGCGCGGCGTGCGTGGAGACGCCGACGTGGGTTGTGTACTCGATGCGCGTACGCGAGGACCGGTCTTGACGCCGCAGCGTCGTGTCCCGAGTGCGGCCTTGCCGAGTCGGCGATGACCGGCGTCAGCGGGCGACCACTCTTTCGAGAACCGCCGGCCGAACGCTCGGCCACTCGCTCGCGATGATGCTGAAGTAGACCGTGTCGCGCACGAATCCGTCGGGCTGGATGCGGTGCTTGCGGAGGACGCCCTCGCGCGTCGCTCCGAGCTTGGCTATCGCCCGCTGGCTGTGCTCGTTGCGGCCATCGCACTTGAGTGTCACCCGCTCGCAGCCGAGCTGGCCGAACGCGTGGTCGAGCAGCAGGAGCTTGCTCTCCGGGTTGACCGCCGTGCCGCGGGCATCGGCCGCGTACCACGTGCAGCCGATCTCGACGTGCTTGTGGGCGGGCTGGATGTCGAGGTAGCTGCTGGAACCGACGACCGCGCCGTCGGCGTTGCGGATGACCGCGAAGGGCGACTGGTCCGGCGCGAAGAGCCGCCGCTGCATCCACTCGGCGAAGTCCTCAGCAGAGGGTCCCAGCGGCCAATTCAGGAAGAACCGGAACGTCCCGGGCGGCGTGATCGCGTGCAACGCCAGAGCGTCGTCCATCGTCAGAGGCCTAAGCGTCACGTGCTTGCCGAGGAGCGTGGGGTGAAGCGAGAGCATCCCGGACGATACGTCACATACCGAAACGCGTCTCGGTGGCTTCGTGGTACAACCGGTCAAACCGCGAGCGTGCGGGAAGCAGGAGCACAAGCAGAACGGCTGAGATCGCGACGCCGACCAATCCGAGCAGATTGCCGGTCAGAAAGACGATCATCGCTCCGAGCAGGCCCGCGCCCTCGGCGAACGCGGCTCGCGTGATGGTCGTCACCATGAAGACGGCGGCGATCGCGCCCCGTTTGTCCTGCTCGGTCTTGAACTCCTCCGCCGCCGCTTTCGCTCGCCCGACCGCGAGTTTGGCGAGAATGAACTGGGCCGGCACGGCGATGAGAAGCATGACGCCCATTCCGAGCAGGAGGTACTGGTCATCGACCGGCGCCGTCGCGTTCGTGGGTGGCCCGCCGGGCGCGGGCTGGTTCTGCGTCCCCATAAAGGCTCCGAGGCCCGCGAAGGAGATCAGACCCATGAGAAGGCCGAGAACGAGGATGGGTGCGGTCTTGACGACCTGGTCGGCGGAAGGGGTGCTCGGGTTGGAATCCATGAATCCTCCGTTCGCCCCGATGATATCGTGATCCTCGTTCCAACGAAAAACCCCCCGCGTGCGCGAGGGGTTCGTTGGTTCTTCTTCACTTTGAAATTTCAAACTTGAAATCTCAAATCGGGCCTTAGCCCTTCATCTTCTCGGCCTTGGCCTTCGCATCATCCAGGCTTCCGACGTACATGAACGCACCCTCGGGGAGGTTGTCGCCCTCGCCGTTGCAGACGCGCTCGAAGCTGTCGAGGGTCGACTCCAGCGGGCTGTCCACACCCTTGAAGCCCGTGAACTGCTCCGCGACGTGGAACGGCTGGCTGAGGAATCGCTCGAGCTTACGAGCACGGCTGACGGTGAGCTTGTCCTCTTCGGAAAGCTCGTCGACGCCCAGAATCGCGATGATGTCCTGCAGGTCCTTGTACCGCTGGAGCGTCCGCTGCACGCGCTGCGCGACGCGGTAGTGACGCTCGCCGACGATCTGCGGGTCCAGGATTCGGCTGTTGGAGCCGAGCGGATCGACGGCGGGATAGATGCCCTTCTCGGCGATACCACGCGAAAGCGAGATGAACGCGTCAAGGTGGGCGAAGGTGGTGGAGGGGGCCGGGTCGGTCAAGTCGTCGGCGGGGACGTAAATCGCCTGCACCGACGTGATGGCGCCCTTGTCCGTCGACGTGATGCGTTCCTGAAGCTCGCCCATCTCGGTCGAAAGGGTGGGCTGGTAACCCACGGCCGACGGCATGCGGCCCAGCAGAGCCGACACTTCCGAACCCGCCTGGGTGAATCGGAAGACGTTGTCCACGAACATCAGCGTCTCTTTGCCCGACGCGTCGCGGAACTCTTCGGCCATCGTGAGGGCCGAGAGAGCGACGCGGAGACGCGCGCCCGGCGGCTCGTTCATCTGGCCGAACACCATCGCCACCTTGTCCAGAACGTGAGCGGTCTTGCCGTTCTCGTCGGTGTAGGCGGCTTCCTTCATTTCACGCCAGAGGTCGTTGCCCTCGCGGGTGCGCTCGCCGACGCCGGCGAACACCGAGTAGCCGCCGAAGTTCTTGGCGACGCGGGCGATCATTTCCTGAATGACGACGGTCTTGCCGACGCCTGCACCGCCGAACAGACCGATCTTGCCGCCTCGGACGAAGGGGCAGAGAAGGTCGATGACCTTGATGCCCGTGACCAGCATTTCGGTCTTGGGGTTGAGCTGGGAGAACTCGGGCGGAGCGCGGTGGATCGGGTTGCGCTTGGTGGCGTTGACCGGACCGGCTTTGTCGATCGGCTGGCCGAGCAGGTTGAACACGCGGCCCAGGACGCCCTCGCCCACCGGCACCGCGACCGGCTGGCCGGTGTCGACGCAGCCCATGCCGCGGGAGAGGCCGTCGGTCGAGCCCAGAGCGACCGCGCGGACGCGGCCGCCGCCCAGGTGCTGCTGCACTTCGCCGACCAGATACAGGTCGCCGGCCTTCGTGTGGCCCTTCACCTCGACCGCGTTGTAAATGTCCGGGAGAGAATCCTCGGGGAACTGAGCGTCAAAGGTGGAGCCGATGACCTGCGTGACCGTGCCTGTTGTCGACATCGCGGAGTCCTCTTCAATGGTTCAGAGCCGAATCGTTCCCGAACGGGCATGAAACGCCGTAGGGAGGCAAGGATAGGCCCCAATCTCCCCAATGTGGAGCCACAGGGCGTTCCGGCCGCGTCCAGTTTCTGTTCCAGGAAGACGGGTGCGGTCGGCGAAATGCGAATTCCGCCAGTACTCGGTACCATGCCTCCCCGGAGGTCTTATGCGACCAGGGTTCTTCGCCGGAGTTTCGCTCGTTGTCGCTTCGTCCGCGTCCGCTCAATGGACGGTCACGGTTCTCCACCCGAACGACGGCGACATTAGGTCCTCAGCCTTGACCGGCGGGGAGCCCGGTCTGCAAACCGGGAACGTATCCGATAGCGGCTTCAACGCCGGAGGCCTGTGGCGAGGGTCGGTGGATTCCTGGGTGAATCTGACGCGGGGGGTTGGCCTGGGTGAGGTTCACTGCGTGGCCAGCGGTCGATTGGGAGGCTACGTGCGGACTTCCGGCCGTGACGAAGCGAGCCTCTGGAACGCCACGACGCGTGCGCGGACAGTCTTGAATCCGGCGGGATCAGGCTCGGGCAAGATCTTCGGCATGAGCGCGACCCAACAGGTGGGTACGATCCGGCTGGATGCAAGCCGCTCGACGTACTCCGCTGTGGTTTGGAGCGGAAATGCGGCGTCCGTCGTCAACCTCGCTCCCGTCGCCGCGACCGAATCGGTCGCTTTCGGCGTGCACGAAGGTCGCCAGGTTGGTTACGTCGTTCTGGGCGGTCGAGTTTCGCGTGCGAGCCTGTGGTCTGGGTCGGCGGCATCACGCATCGATCTGAATCCGGCTGACGCAAGACAATCGGTCGCCACCGGCATCCACGGCGACCAACAGGTCGGGTGGGCCCAAATCGGCGATTTGCTGGCTTCGCTTTGGCGCGGCAGCGCTCAGAGCTGGGTCAATCTGCACCCACCCGGTGAAGCTCGCAGCTCGAGTGTGGCCGCGGTGTACAACGGCGTGCAGGTCGGGTATGTCTTCTATCCGATCGTGAGGACCGCGGCCTTGTGGCGGGGATCTGCCGATACGTACGAGAACCTCTCGCTGTACTTGCCGCCAAGCTTGGCCAACGACTCCGAAGCCACGTGCGTCTGGTCGGACGCGACGACGCTTTACGTCGGGGGCTACGCGACGGATGTCGCGACAGGCCGCTCCCGCGCGGTGATCTGGTCTCGCGCGCTTGTTCGAGACTGCGTCGCGGACTTTAACGGGGATGGTTTCGTCGATTTCTTCGACTATGCCGACTACGTAACGTGCTTTGAGACCTCCACGTGCCCCCCCGGCCGGACTGCGGATGCCAACGGGGACGGTTTCGTCGACTTCTTCGATTACGCGGACTTCGTGGTCGCGTTCGAAACCGCCTGCTGATGCCGCCGCGCCGACCTAACCTGTGGGTCCATGGCTTCTCCAAGCTCATTCCAAGCTCCCACCGGCACCCGCGACTTCTACCCCGCCCTCGCAAACCGGCGGCGGTACATCATGGAAGCCTGGCGCTCAGCCTCCATCCGCCACGGCTTTGAGGAAATCGATGGCCCGACCTTCGAACACCTCGAGACCTACACCGTCAAGTCCGGCGAGGGGATCGTCTCGGAGCTTTTCTCCTTCCAACGCTTCGGCGGCGAAAAAACCTTCGCCCTCAGGCCCGAGTTCACCCCGACCCTCGCCCGCCTCTACGCCGCCCGCGCCGGCAGCCTCCCCAAGCCGACCCGCTGGTTCATGGCCGGGCCAATGTTTCGCGCCGAACGCCCCCAGCGCGGCCGCCTTCGCGAGTTCCTCCAGTGGAACTGCGACATTCTCGGCGACCCCTCGCCCCAAGCCGACGCCGAGTGCATCGCCGCATGCATCGGCCTCCTCGAACAGCTCGGCCTCACGCCTGAGCACGTCCGCGTCCGCACCAGCAACCGCGACCTCATCCGCGATCTCTCGCTGCACTGCGGCCTCCCCGCCGACCGCCTCGACGGCTGGTACGCCTACCTCGACGGAGAAGCCAAACGCTCCGAACAGGAGAACACCGACTTCTGCGTGCATCGCGGCATTCCCCTGCACGTCCGAGAGGCTTTCAACGCGCTGCTGATCCGCGTCCGCGAGATCAAGGACCCTTCCGAGTTCTCCGCGGAAGCCTTCGGCATCAAGCTCGACACCATCGAACGCCACCGCGAGATGCTCACCATCCTCCAGCGGATGGGCCTTCTCGAATGGTGCCAGCCGCCTCTGGACCTGCGCGTCGTCCGCGGCTTGGCGTACTACACCGGCATGGTCTTCGAGGTGCACGAGAACACCGGCTCCGAGCGTGCGATCGCCGGCGGCGGCCGCTACGACCACCTCGTCGAGCTCTTCGGCGGTCCGTCGACCCCCGCGGTCGGGTTCGGCATGGGGGACGTCGTGCTTTCGCTGGTCCTGAGCGACCACGGCCTGATGCCCTCGGACGAGGCGCTCGCCGAGCGAGCCGGCCTGCGGCCCGACGCTTTCATCATCAGCAACGGTGCCCCCGAGTCCGACCTCGCGCTCCCCGCCGTACTCGCCGCGCTCAGGCGGACCGTCGGCCAGTTCCCGGGCCTGCACGCCCGCCGGTCCGGCAAAACGACCAAAAACGTCGGCAAGCTGCTCCAGGAAGCGGCTTCCGTCGGGGCCCGCTTTGCGATCATCCTCGAATCCGGCACCACCTGCAGCGTCAAGGACCTGACGACGGGCCGCCAGGAGACGATGGAGACCGCCAACGTGGTGGTCCGTCTGAGGCAGTTCCTCGGCCGCTGATCCCGCCCGCTTTCGCACGTTCCGCCCGAGAAACCTTCGACGAAGTTCAGGAAATCGGATACCGTTCCGCCCACCTTTCCGGAGTCCGCACGTGACCATCTCGATCAACAAAGAAACCCACGTCCACCTCCCCGCCGACACCAACCAGGCGCTCGGGATCGCCCAGTACGCCATCGACTTCATGTCCACCACCCCGGGCAAGCGCGGCGAGCCCTCTTCGGCGGTCATGGAGAAGACCAACCTCTTCCACACCGACGCCGTCATCGCGGGCATCTCCGCCCTCGCCGTCGGCACCAACGCCCCGAACCTGCTCCGCAATGAAGCACTCGCCGAGTACCGCACCGGCGCCTCGGGCATCGGCTCGCTCGCGGGCGTTCCGTGGGCCAGGGGCGCGGTCCGCACCGGCGTGCCGGTCTTCGGCTCTTCCGTCAACGTCGCGGTCGAGAAAGCGATGGTCGCCAACTGCTCCGCGGTCCGCGAGTGGGACACGAACGGGACCAACTTCGGCTTTAACCCCCAGCTCGGCCACACCGCGGGCGAGTTCGGCCACAATGACTTCTACTCCGTCGCGACCGCCGCGGCCCAGCTTCGCGGCAAGGGCGGCGATTTCGCGCTCAAGGGCATGATCCTGCTCGATGAGATCCGCGGCCGCCTCGCCGAGGTCTTCTCCCTCAAGAGCTACAAGATCGACCACGTCCTCCACGGCGCGATCGGCTCCGCCGCGACCTTCGGCGCGATGATGGGCGCCACCGCCGAGCAGATCGAATCCGCCATCGGCATGGTCGTCGCTCACTACATCCCCTTCCGCGCCATCCGCGCCGGCAAGCAGCTCTCCGATTCCAAGGGCGCCTCCGCCGCCATCTCCACCGAAGCCGCCATCATGGCCGTCAAACGCTCCATGGCCGGTTTCCTTGGCCCGCGAGACATCTTCCGCAACCCCGAAGCCGTCTTCCGCCTCTTCGAAGGCCCCGGACAGCTCTTCACCAAGACCCACTCCATGGGCACCGGCATCCCCGAAGCCAAGGGTGAAGCCAAGGGCAAGGTCTACGCCAGCCCCTTCGACCTCGTCCTCGGTCGCGCCGGCGACGACTTCGCCGTCATGGGCATGCACTTCAAACTCGGCCTCTACGAGCACCAGTCCGCCGGCGCGCTCCAGGCCCTCATCAACCTCATCAACGCCAAGCCCCATCTCCTCGAAGACCAGACCGGCGACGCCATCGCCGCCATGAAGGTCCGAGCCTACGAGCCCGCCTTCGGCATCATCGGCGACCCGGCCAAGCGCGACCCCAAGACGCGTCAGTCCGCCGACCACTCCATGCTCTTCCTCGTCTGCACGATGCTCCGCAAAGCCCTCGAACTCCGCCAGGCCACCAAGGGCACCCTGGGCTGGAAAGAGCTCATGCTCGTCCCGCACGACTTCACCGACAAAGCCCTGCACGACCCGCTCACACGCCGCCTGATGGACAAAATGTCCTTCGAGCACGGCGGCGACGACTACGACGCCAAGTACCCCGACGGCATCCCGACCTCGATGGTGATCACGGACGACTCGGGCGTCGCGCACGATTCCGGATTCATCATGTACCCCGGCGGCCACGCCCGCAACCACCTCGCCCCGCACGACTATCGCGCGAACCTCAAGGACATCCTCGCTCACAAGTTCGAGACCCTCGGCAAGCTCGCGTCCGACGACCCCAAGTCGATCATCGGGCGCATCTCGAACCTCGAGAAGAAGTCCTCCTCCGAGATCGCCGACCTCTACGGGTTCGGGATCCGGTTCACGGGCGAGAAGTTCGAGTAAACCCGCCGCCGCGACGCGTTCACCCCCGCAGCACACTCATCTCCGCGCGTCAATCGCGATCGGGTATTCAAGGCTGTCCGGATCCTCATCCGCCGCGAGCACCCGTGCGCACACACGCACCGCGGCCGACGACGCCAGCGGCGAGAGCGCCCGAAGCCGCGTCACCGCCTGCGTGTGCAGAAACCGCGGGTCAGGCTCACGGACCGTCACGAAGATGTCCTGGAAACCCGCTCGCTCCTGCACGCGGTCGATCATCAGCGAGTAGCCGCCCATCGGCGCTTCCAGCACGACGATGTGCTGCGCTCCGGTCGAATCAAGCGTGATCGGGGGCCCCGAGTACGCCGCTTCCGACGCTTCGGGCACCGGCCGCGAACCGCACGCAGGAATCGTGAGAAAAGCGACTGCCGCAAGCAGGCAGGGGACGATAGAAAGGGCGCGGCGCAAGATCATGGCATGCTCCAAGCGAACTCCGCGACGCTTCCTGGTCGCGGCCTGGGGTATGCTAGTCGGGAACGGTCGTCACGGGGCAGGAGCGGTCAGCATGGCACGGAAGCCTTCAGGGTGGAGCAAGCTCGCGTGGTGGGGGCGTGGTGTTCTCGCCGCGTGGCAGCCTCCCCGCAAGCCCCGGTCCCGCAGGTCCGCCGCCGAGTCCATCGCCGCCGATCTCACCATCCGCCGCCGCGCTTCCGGCCTGTTCGTGCTCGCCCTGGTCGCCATGGGCGCCGTCGTCTCCGTGCTCTCCTGCCAGACCAGCGAGGAGCCGCGAGCCGGCCGTCAGCCCCTCCGCCCGGTGCCAAGCCCGCATTTCGGCCTCGCTTCCGCCGAACCGGACGTCCGCGTCCGCATCCGCACCCGCGCCGCTTCCGCCGCGATCACCGCGCCCGGCCTCGTCGCCGTCCGCCCCTTGGGAACGACCGCCGCTCCCGTCGTTCTCCGCGCCCCCGTCACCATCACCATGGGCGCAAGCGGGATCTCCACCAAGGACGGCTCTCAGAGCGTCCGCGACTGGGGGTTCGCCGTCGACCTTGAGATCCAAGCCGAACTCCCCGACCCCGACCGCGCCACCATGGCCGTCGACGGCACCCGCTACCCGGGCAAACTCACCGTCCGCGGCCGCTGGCGCGAAACCGCCAAAGCCTTCGACCTCATCTCCACCCTCGCGATGGAAACCTACATCGCCGGCGTCCTCCAGAAAGAGCTCTACGACGGCTGGCCCAAGCAGGCCTATCAGGCCCAGGCCATCGCCGCCCGCTCCTACGCCGCCCACGAACGCGCCCGCGCCCGCGCCTCGAGCCGACCCTACGACGTCGAAAGCTCAACCCTCGACCAGGCCTACGGCGGTCTCGCCACCCGCTTGGTCGCCATCGAAGCCGCCAAGGCCACCCGCGGCATGATGCTCGTCGACGACGCCACCGGTGTGCTCCGAGCGTACTACTCAAGCTGCTGCGGCGGCCGTCCGGCGACGGCGGCGGCGATCTGGCCCACCACGAGCGGCTTTGAATTCAACCGGGCCGCCCCCCTGCAAGGGCCCCCGCGCGATCATGCTTGCGAACGCGCCCCCGTCTACACATGGGAAGTTGTCCGCCGGAACGACGAACTCGCCCGCAGGATCCGCGCCTGGGCCCGCGAAGCCGGCAAGCGCATGGCGACCCTCGATCGCATCAAGTCCATCGTCCCAACCGAACGCAACGCCGCCGGTAAGCCCAACGGCTACCTGATCACCGATGTCCGCAACCAGACCTTCCGTCTCGGCGCGGAAGAAATGCGCGTCGCCTGCAACGAGGGCGACCCCGGCGTGCCCGGCTCCCCGGCCGTGCTCCCCCTGCCGGATATCCGCAGCGGTCCCGAGCACGTGCGAAGCAACGACCTTGAGTTCATCATCACCTCGCCGGGGTCCCCTGCCGCCTCAGGCGAGATCCGCATCCGCGGACGCGGCTTCGGCCACGGCGTGGGCCTCTGCCAGTACTGCGCCAAGGGGTTCGCCGAACGGGGCGAGACCGCCGAAGCGATGCTGAGCCTCTTCTATCCCGGTGCCCGCGTCGTCAAGTCCTACTGACCCCCGCCGGCGGTCGTACCCTCGGACGTGTCCTTTCCCACCTTTCTTGCTCCCGGAACGGCGGCGGTCGCGGCGGCGCTCGCGCTCCCCGCGCTCCTCCTGCTCTACCTGCTCCGCCTGCGTCGACGCCCGGTCCGCGTGAGCTCGACCGTCCTTTGGGAAGACGCCGCCCGCGACCTCGAGGTCAACACCCCGCTCAAGTGGATCACGCCCACTGTCCTCTTCTTCCTGCACGCCCTCATCGTGCTGCTCTTCATCGCCGCTCTCGGCCGCCCCGCCATGAACACCGGCGCTCTCGGCGCCGCCTCCCGCGTCGTCCTCGTCATCGATCGCTCCGCTTCCATGCAAGCCCGCGACGGCGGAGAACCCGGCGAAGACCCCATCACCCGCCTCGAACGGGCCAAACGCGAAGCCGCCGACATCATCGCCGACCTCTCCCGTGGCGTCGGCGGGGTCGCCGTCGGCTGCATCACCTTCGCCGCCGAGCCCGCCGTGCTGATCGGCCTCACGCCCGATCTCCGCCTCGTCCGCGATGAGGTCGCGACCGTCCGCGGCACCGACCAGCCCGGCGACCTCGACGCCGCCATGAAGGTCGTCGCTTCACTCGTGAGCCCGGAAGGCGCGGAAGAGACCGCCGCCGACGGCACCGTCGTGATCATCCTGAGCGACGGCGGCTTCCCTTCCGACCGCCCCCTCTCCGCCGGCGGCGCAGAGATTCGCTTCGTCCGCTGCGGACCGCCCGCGACGCAGCCGCGTCCGGTCAACGTCGGCGTCGCCGCTCTCGCCGCCCGCCGCGATGATGCAAGCCCGTCGACGCTCCGCGTCTTCGGCCGCCTCGTCAACGCTTCCTCGCTCCCCGCCTCCGCGTCTCTTACGCTCGCTTTCAGCGGCGAGGTCGTCGACCGCCGCGCCGTCACCATCCCGCCCGCTTCCGATCAGGAAGCCGGCTCACTCGGCGTCACCTTCGAAGCCTTCAAACCCCAAGCCGGCATCGTGACCCTCTCCGTCGAGGGCGTCTCCGGCGACCTCCTCCAACCGGACGACATGGCTTCCGTCGTCGTCGCCGCCGCACTCCGCCCCTCGGTCCTTTTCGTCACCCCCGGCGTCGGCACTCCGCAAGCCGAAGGCCTGACCGCCCAGGGCCTCCTCAAGGACGTGCTGGAGGAACTCCCCCTCGAACGCCTCGAGACCGTGACGCCCTCGACGATGCTGCAGATGCTCGCGGACGGCCGCGCGCTCGGCTTTGACCTCTTCGTTCTGGACCGCACCGACCTTTCCGTGCTCCCCGCCGTTCCGACGCTCGCCATCGCTTCATCCCTCCCCAGCGCCGGTCTCTCGCTCGGGCCCGCCGCCGCCGAAGCGACCGGCTACGCCCTTTCCTGGAAGCGAGCCCACCCCGTCCTTCGCGATGTCTCCCTCGACACGGTCTACATCGGCCTCTCCCGCCGGTTCACGGAGATCCCGCAGGACGCCGCCAGCGCCGTCAAGCTCGACGAACTCGCTCGCGGCGCAAACGGGCCGCTGATCCGCGTCTCCGAGGATTCCGGCGTGCGCCGACTCGCCCTGTCGTTCGAGGTCGGGCAGACCAACTGGGCTCTCGAGCCCGGGTTTGCGATCTTCCTCTCTTCCGCCGTGGAGTTCCTCACCGGCCGCAACGCCGAATCCGCCGCGGTGAGCTTCTCCACGGGCTCACGGTTCGAACTCATGGCTCTCGCCGGCTCGACGACCGCTCGTCTCGAAGGCCCGGTCACCATCCCCGTGACGTTCCCGCCCGCTTCCCCCCGCGTGGTGGTCGGCCCGCTCGACCGCGCCGGCGTCTACACCACCGGAGCAACACCCGGCGTGGTCGCCGTCAACCTCGCCGATGAGCGTGAATCCACCATCGCAACTCGCGATAGCATCGAGGTCGCCGGCCGTGCCGCCGCGACCGCCCAGTCCGACGCCGGCCCGCGCGAGATCTGGCCTCTGCTGGTGCTCATCGCGGGCACCCTGCTCGTGCTGGAATGGATCCTCTACGGCCTTCGAAGCCGCGTGACCTGACCGTCATCGCGACCCGGTTGGCGCCGCCACCCCGCCCCACGCCGAAAGGTTCAAAGCCGCTCGCGACGGAGCTTTCTGCCAGGGGAACATCGCCCGCGGCCACGCCCAGTGCGACTCCCGTCCTGCCAAACTCACCGTCGCATCCACGCCGATCAGCAGCGTGCCCCGCGTGACCGCTTCCGCCGGGATCGGGATCGAGAACGTCCGCTTGGTCCCCGGCGAAGCCGCGCCATCCGCCCCCGGGGGGAGTGGCGTTCCGGTCACCACCACCAGCGGCTCGCGCCCGCTCGTCGTCGTGCCAAGCCACACCCGCACCACGCCCTCGACGCCCGGCGCGGATTCCCCGTAAAGCACCCACCCTTCCGAGTGCGCCCGCTCGCGCGGGTTCGGCGAGGGCGCCCGGATGATCGTGACCGCTACCGGGGGCACGGCCGCCTGCGACGCATCCGCCGGCCAACCCAGCCACTCATCCTTCGAAAGATCCGGCGACATCGGCCCCAGGAACAGGCCCGGCGGCACCACGCCCGCCGCCACCGGCGATGCCGGAACCTTCCCCCGCCAGTCTCCGACAACCACCGAAGCCCACGCCGGGCGGCTCGCGACCGTCTCCGCATCCGTCGGCAAAACCAGCCGCGCCACACCGCGCGGAGCGATGGGGATCAGATCCGGCGCGGCAAGCGACCGTGGCCACAGCGCCGAAGCCGCCAGCGGCCGGTCCGTCAGGTTTGTCGCCGCGATCACCACCACTGGCGCAAGCGTGACCGCATCCAGCGCGTGCGCATCATCCGCGATCCGCGCGACCGCCTCCGGGATCGTCCTCAGGAAGTTCTCCGCCGCGATCAGCCGCTGGCTCCGCGTCGCGCGAGGCGCGAGCAGCCCCGCGAGCAGTTCATCCAGCACACCCTGATCCGTCGGCCACGCCGGCGCGACCACTCCCTGGCCCACGTTCGCCGTCAGCACCAGCCCTGCCCGCACCCGCGAAGCCATCGCCGCATCCGCCTGCGTCAGAAGCAGCAGCGCCACCGTCCACCGCTCCTCCATCTGCGCGGCGATCTCTTCAAGCACCGGATCCGCGAACGCATCCACCGCCGCTTCGCGAGCCGGCCCCGCGCTCTCCGTCGGCATCAACATCCCGCGAGCCAGCCGCGCCCGCCACCGCCGGAACGGGCTCGTGCTTTCATCATCAAGCGCCGCACGTATCAACGGGCTCGCCGCTTCCTCAGCCTTCAGCGGCGGTTCGAGCACCGTTCCACCCGCCCGCTCCGCAAGCGACACCGACGACGCAAGCCAGTTCACCTCAAGCCGCACGCCCGACGCACCATCGCCGATCCCGCTCCCCTCCATCCACACGCCCTGCCCCAGCGTCCCCTGCGGCAGCGTCAGCACCGCAAACTCCGCCGCCATCTCCTCCGGCCCAAGCGGAGCTTCGCTCTCGCCACCTCCGACCCGCGCGGTCGACCACAAACCCACCGGTGGCATCCATCCCCGGCGGCCCGTCGGCGGCATCGCCGGCGACTCACCCGGTGAGACGCGGAGCTTCCGCCATTCGATCTCGACCGCCTGCCCATCGTCGGTCCGTGCCCGCACCGAAGCCGCGTCGATCATCCCAACCCGCCGAAGCGGCAAGCTCCGCGCCGGCACGACCACCACGCTCCCCCACGCCGCATCCAGCCGCGCCTGCCCGGGCTCTCGCAGAAGCCGCGCTGCCCCGCCCGCTTCCCCCCCGGATTCCGTCCCCCCGCACGCCACCACACCGCCCAGGCACACCACGCCCGCCAAGCCGACGAGCACGCGTGCCGCCACGCGGGCGACCCTTCGTCCGTTCCCATCGCGCAACATGCCCTGAACGTGCCTCATGCCGGTGAGCACTCTACGTCCCCCGGCCCGGTCGGATCCCCCGGGCTCGCCGCCACCCCGGTTCCCCGCGGCTTCGGAACGGCTGTTCCGACCGGCCCCGGCCCGGCTCCTACTTCGCCGCGGTCAGCTCAACCTTGATTTCCCGCGGCCCGCGCTGCGGGTTCGTCAAGGTCAGCTTCACCATTTCTCCATCCTTGACAAGCACCACCCACTCCGCATCCATCCGCCCGCCCCGCGGTGCGAGCTTGTCGCTGGACTGCCGCACGTTGCCCGAGACGATCGCCTCCGGCGCGAGCCCGATGGTCACCGAGGTCGGCAGAGCCTGCCTCGTCCGCACGCTCATCGCCGTCTGCGTCGGCCACGCCGCCGTGTTGGTCACGCGGGCACGGATCTTCCACATCCCCGGCCCCAGCCGTTCGGCCGTAGCTTCCGCTTCGACGCTCGCGAAGTTCCCCGCCAGTTCGCCCAGGAACTTCGTGTGATCCTCCGCGAGGCGCTCCAGCCGCGCATCGCTGTCGGATCCGGGCGCGGGATTGATCTTGGACCCCGGCGCGAACCCTCCGATCTCAACCGGCCCAAGCGTGGGATGGTCAAACGGCTTCCACGCGATGAACGGCGCATCCTTCTCCAACGCTCGCATCCACTTCTGGTCCTCGGTCTTCGGCTCGGGCCGCGGCTCTTCTTTCTTCTCTTCCTTGGCGTCTTCCTTCTTCTCCCCGGGCGCGTCTTCCGCCGCGGGTGCGGGCTTGGGGCGGCGATCCTCATCCATCCGGTCAACTCTCGCCCAGACCGGCGTCTCGAACGTCGGAAGCCCCAACGCCGCGTACGCCCACGCCGTGAACGAGCCGGAAAGTCCCGGCCGCTCGGCCCCGTTGATGCCTGTCAGCTCGCGGTACTTCGCCGAAACCGCTTCGTAAAGCCCCTTGTCCTCGTTCAGGATCCCCATCGGCACCTGCCCCGTCGCATCAAACTTCCCGGCTTCGGGAATCCCGATCACCGTGTCGTGAAGGCCGAACACCACCACCGTCGCGAGTTCCGGCGTCGACAGACACCACTGCACCAGCTCGCGCGATTCCGGCGTCTGAAGCGGCCTTTCCCCCGCTCCATCCTCAAACTCAGGCCAGTCAATCGGGAAGTTGCGGTCCAGATCAAGCCCGCCCCCCGCGCCAAACCCCGCCGGCCCCGGGCCATCCTCGTTGTACTTCCCATCCCCGTCGTTATCGATCCCCTCCGCGAGCACGGCCCACACCGCCCGCTCCCCCTTCGCCGCATCCGGCCCGCGCATCAACCCCTTCCACGGAGAGTTCGCCTCCGCATCCGTTTCATCAATCAACGTCGCGGTCAGGCCCGTTTCCGGCCCCGGGTTCTTGACCCGCATCAGCGTGATCATCCCATCCCCGTTCAGGTCCTCCGCGGGATCCTCACCCTGCCGCCGGTCGCGGTCCGCATCGTTGACCGCCGTCCCCCCCGACGGAATCGGCAGCCGCCCGAACTCCACCGCGCTCCCGCCCGCGCGCGCCGCGAATGCGTCCGGGTTCGCCATCGGCAGCAGGTACACGTTCACGCCCTTCAGCCACTCCGGCGGAGCTTCCGCGAGCTTTCGCGCCACCCGAAGCGCCATCTCCGGCCCCACGCGGTGCCGCGCATCAAGACCCGCCACCAGCAGGATCGCGGGCTTCCTCTCGCCCGTCTCGCCAGCACTGATCCGCAGGATCTGGATGGTCCGGTTCCCGCTGCTCTGGTAAGAGTGCGCGACCGTGACGCTGGCTTTCGCCGAGCCCGGTGGGCTGAGCAGCGCCCGGACCTGCTCGTCCACAGAAGCGGGCTGACCACTTGCGACCTTCAGAAGCCCGCCCAGCGAGAGCGCGGCCGACAACACGATGACGGAGAAGTTCTTCACGCCCCGAGCATACCCAAACCTCGCCCGCGCCGCCGCCGCCCGCTTACTGCACCTGCCGGACCAGTTGCACCGGCGGCGCGGGCGCAAGGCCCTCCGCATCCACAGTTCGCTTGATCAGCTCAAGCAGCGCCGCCCGCACCGGCCCGTGCCTCACCGTTTCCGCCGCGACCGTGACGTTCCACACGACGTTCGGGGTGATCTCCGCCAGCGCCACCGCGGGCGCGGGGTCCGCCAGCGCCCCGGGCGTCTCGGCGACGCACCGCTTGGCGACGTCAAGCAGGATCCCCCGGCTCCGGTCAAGGTCCAGCGAACCCGCCGTCGCCACCGGGACCGTGATGTTCCGACGCGGATGGTGGCTCTGGTTCTCGATCGTCCCGCCGAAGATCGCCCCGTTGGGCACGATGATGCGCCGGTTGTCGGCGGTGTCGAGATTTGTCGTGAAGAGATCGATCCCGTCGATGATCCCCGCCTGCCCCGCCACGATCACGCTGTCCCCGATCTTGAACGGACGGAAGATCAGAAGAAGCACGCCCGACGCCAGGTTCCCCAGGTTCCCCTGCAGCGCCAAGCCGATCGCAAGCCCCATCGCGCCGATCACCGCCGCCAAGCTCGTCGTCTCAAACCCCAGCGTCCCCAGGCACGTCACGATCGCGAACGCCAGGACCGCCCACCTCGCCATGTTCCCGAAGAACTTGGCAAGCAGCGGGTCCACCTTCGCCTGCGTGAAAGCCATGAAGACCACGCGCCGCGCCCACTTGGAGAGCATCCACGCGAGGACGAATATGACCATCGCCCCGACCACCGCCGGCCCCTTGTCCCGCGCGAACCGCAAGACCTCGTCCCCGAGCGCCGAAAGTGTTGTGAGCGGCGCGGCCACCGCCGCCTCTACGCCCGACATCTTGGCCGCCGCGGCACCGGCCCCCGCGCCGGGCGCCCCCGCGGGCGCGGAAACAGCCGGGCTGGCCGCGGGATTGGAAGCGGTCGTGGGGGGGGCTGCAAGGGCCAGCAGGAACAGCATCATCGTGGGCTCCAGAAAGGCTCCCGCTCGCCGCGGAAGGACCCCAATGTAGGAGCGAACCCGACCCCCACGCCGCCCCGGCAAGCCATCCCCAGTGGAGCCCCGCCGCCCCCCGGGCTACCATCCCGCCCAGCCGCGACAGCGTGGCGACAAGTCGGGCGCATAGTTCAGTTGGCTAGAACGCGGCTGTCACATAGCCGAGGTCACAGGTTCGAGTCCTGTTGCGCCCATTCGCCGGTTTTGACCGGAGACGTCACAATCTGCCTCAGAGTGCCTAACCCCGCCATCCGCCGGGGTTTGCGTCGCTTTTGGCGTGTTCTGGCGTTCCCCGGTAGACGCTGTCTGCGCCGCCTTTTGCGCCGCAAGTGCGCCGCAATTTGCGCCGCCCTCGGCGTCCGCCGTTCCCTGCCCGTTCGCAGCCGTCGCGAGCTTGGACCGCTTGCCGGTCGCGCGCTCAAAGTCGGACTGCCGGACGGTGTGGTAGTACAAGCGAAGTTGTGAAGTTGAATGTTGGGGCACACTGTCGCACTTGCAGCACGGTGGTCTTCTCCTCTAGAGTCAGAGCTTCATGCATCGAACGAGCCCATGTCTCCTCGTCGCCACTCAGCAGCCCGTCTCAAAGGCAGCGACAAAATCATCGTAGTCGAAGAAGTCGATAAAGCCGTCGGCGTTGAAGTCCGCTCGCGGATCTCCCGTCTCAAAAGCCGTCACGAATTCGTCGTAGTCAAAGAAGTCGAGGAATCCGTCGTCGTTGAAGTCTGCCGGGCAGGTGACTGTCAACATAGCGGGTTCAGAGGTCGTGCCTCCGCAGCCGTTGGAGACGACGCACTCGTACAAGCCCATGTCGCTCCAGCGGCACAGACGGATGCGGAGGCTGCTGGTGCGGGACCCGGCGATCCGGCCGCCGTCGGTCAGGGCGCGGCCGTCCTTTCGCCACTGGTACGTGAGCGGTCCGGGACCGCTGGCGATGACGGAGAGGACAGCGGTCTGCCCGACCCGGACGGTGGTGGCGTCAGGTCCCCCGTCCACGCCCGGACGCTGCGGGTCGATCGCGAAGACGTAGGCGGCACCCGCGTTGAGGGACTGCTGGTCATCGGTGGGCGCGCCGGCGGCGACAAACCCGCCGCTCATGGCCACGGACATGCCGAGTTGGTCCCCCTCGTCGGCGTCGAGTGCTGATTCGCGGCGGATCTGCCTCCACTCGCTCAGTCCGTCACGCTCGAAGACGAAGACCGCCCCGGCGTCGATCTGGCCTCCTGTGTTCGCCCATACGGAGCCGACGGCGAACCGGTCAGGGTTGGTGTTATCAAAGCCCACCGACCACCCGAAGAAGTCCTGGTCAGTATTGTCAGGATCAATGATCCGGAGCGTCGGGTTCCAGACGAGGCTTTGGCCGATTCTCTCGAAGACGTAAACCGCGCCTTGATTGACGCGCCCTGCGATACCGTCGTACCCGGGCGATCCCACGATAAGCGTGTTGTTCTTGATGGCGAGGGAGTTGGCCGCCGATAGTGATTCGTTGGACGGCAAGCTCGCAAACTCATAGAAAGCCTCGCTCCAGTTGTTGCTGAGGGGCCTCTGTACGACGAGAAGCGTACCGCTCGAGGCTGATGTTGTCGCGAACTGATTCCCGTCGGTTGCCACGATCCAGCCGTGCGGACTGGTCATGCGAATCACAAAAGCTGAAGCCGGGCTCGCTCTGTCGAAGGTAAACGAATACCCGATTCCTCCTCCCGCAGAGGGTTGTGATCCGTAGACCATCATGTTTCCGGCGATTGCCACCGAAGTACCGGTGTAGTACCCCTGTTGGTCACTGCCGTTGGTGTATCCCTGGTAGAGGTTCCAAGTGTTGCCCGATCGGCGGAACTCGAAAACTCCGCCAAACGACATGGCGTTTCTGGGCACGCCCGGCGCTCCCGCAATGATCGTGTCTCCGCTGATTGCCACGGACCATCCGAGCCACCAGCCCGGGCCGCCGTAGGTGAGGACCGCCTCCTGTGTCCAAACGCCGCCAATCTTGCGATAGACGAACACCGCTCCCGCGTCCTGCCCGTTCAGATCCGAATACGGGGAGCCGACCACCATCGTGTCCCCGTCGATCGCCACCGACGCTCCGGTCGCCGACGCCGCGCTTCCGGGGGCCCCGACCGCGCCGCCGAGCACCTTGGCAAATTGGCTCTCGCACTGCGCCCTCGCGGCCCCGATAGTGACAAGCAATCCGAAAGGAGTCGCAGCAAAAACCATTGATACTCGCATGGGAGGACCTCCGTGACGGGAGTAGCATATCAGGAGAACGAGGATGACCCAAGGACCTTTTCTTCCCGGAGTTGGAAATGGAGTCACGCACAGGGGGTCCGGGACGGAGATTGGCCGAGCTGCTTCTCGATCATGGCGGAGACCTCCAGCGACCCACTTTTGAGTCTGCTGATAATCCCGTATGCCTCAAACAGCTGGAGGAGGATCCAGTCGCACGGGTCTACTCGTCACCCGCCATGTTCCGTCAGGTCCAGATCCAGACGGGTATCGCCGGACACTACGTGCAGCATTGGTTCAGGCGCAGTTTTGATGAGCGTAGTCAGTTTGAACCACGTGACCACTATTCGTCTGTCGAAAAGTGGTTCGTACACTACTCGGTGGACGGCATCGCCGAACTCTACGTCCCTCGAGCGCTCATACGCTTCACGACGGTCTTTAGATCGTCCACAGGATACCGCACTGCCCCGCCAAATCGAACGCAGGGAATCGGACCACGAGGTGCTGACATCTGCCAAAGCGTCCGCTCGCCTATCGACAGGTACTTCGCTGCTTCCTTTGCCGTGATCAGGAGGGTGCCTTGGGGCGTTTCTGAAGGAGACGCGGGGGATTTCGGATGCGAGCCCCTTGCTCGCACCTCGGGCGGTTCAGCCTGGGGTCTGCTTCGGGTGGTTTGCCCCTCTTCGTGAGCGAGCAGAAACTCCATGAGGGACTCTACGAGCCGAGCCAGTGCGAGTGATTCTCTTGGCGTAGCTTTCATTGGGCGTCCTCCGAGTACGAGCTATTGGGACCAACGCCGATCACCCGGCGTGCTTATCGCTGGCCGCCAATCCCCTCGCGCTAGCGATTCATGTGTCTTAACAGATGCCTGAACCCCGATCAAACGTAAGCCATCTACACACCGGAAGTTCTCGCCATTTCGCCGGAGAGCGCACTTGCTGTGCCGTGTTGACTTCAACGACGACAACTTTGTTGACTTCTTCGACTATGACGACTTTGTGGCGTGCTACGAACTCGGCCAATGCCCGCCGTCCCGCACCTCTGATTTCAACGGTGACGGCTTTGTCGATTTCTTCGACTACGACGGGTTTGTGGAGGCGTTCGAGACGGGGTGCTGACGTCGAATGGGCGGATGCGGGTGCTATGGCCTGGACGAGGAAATCTCGGGACCGCGGGACAAGACCGGCGTCATGTTCCTTGGCGTATCTCACCCCGGGAGCGAGGCGATCGGTTTCGCACTCAGCGTGGTACCATGCTCTTGGCGACGGTCCCGTTGATGACAGTTGCTGCCAAACGGTTCCATTCCACTCCCAAGTCTCGCCATCGAAACCAGCACCGATCGATCCACCAAAGAGGACAATCCTCCCTCTGAGTTCGTCGAAAGCCATCGCAGCGTCGTACCGGGGCGATGGCCCGCCGCTCCGACTACTCCACGAAAGCCCATCCCATTCGAGAGTTCTGTCACTTGGAGAGCCATTCAAAAGTCCGCCGAAGAAAACGGACACACCGCGTGTGCGATCAAATGAGCAAGCCGTGTGGTTGAGTGCATCATCGCTTGGAGCAGCAAAGATCTCCCAGATTGCGTCGCGGTACACTCGTGCTTGGTCTGTGCCCGGTCCGCCGGATTGTCCACCGACAACAACGATTTCTTCGCGAATCGGGTCGTACACCGCCGCAGTGTCCGCAAAGCCAGTGCCCGTCATCGCTTGCAAGGAGATCCAGCCAACTACACATGGCTTCCACTCGATGATCGAGTCGAATTCTGTTCGGAATTCTCCGGGGCCACCGGGGTTGTACACAGGTGAGGGATAGTCGCACCAGCTTCCTCCAAACTGGTCCCAGATAACCGCGTAGTTTTCTGACCAAGGGAATGGGCCGAAACCGTTCGGCTCCCCTGGTGCCCAGGTCGTAAAGTTGAAGGCCTCTCCGCTGTTCCACCGCCATCTTTGCAGACGGTTGTCGTATCGAAGCCCAGTCCACCGGCTGCTTGGGTTGCCGAATGTCGCCACGAGCCAATCTTGTTCAGTCTGATCATTGACCGTGACGAGCCGACCACCGACTGACTTCGCATAGTCTCGAGCATCATCCCACACAAGTCGGGTGGGTGCCAGCTGGTACCAATGGTCGTTCCCGCCGTCTTGTGCCGACCATCGAATCGGCTGAGCGAGACCGATTGAGTTGAGGGTGAGACAGAAGAGTAGAAGCGTGTTTGTCTGGATACTCATAGTGATTCACCTACGAAGTGCGCCCCAAACCGACTGTTCCAATTCGGCTGTACGCCCACGACCTTCGCGGAGCGTCTGCGGACAGGTTACTCTATAATCTCCCTGCGTGGAACGTTGTTGCTGGCACTTGGACGGTGAACACGGCAAGTGTTCGTGAAGCGTTTGGCCGCTTCTGGCCGCGCGGTCGGCGGCTTCGCTGACCGCGCGCTGACCGCGTGCGGACCATCCCGCTGGTTTCGGCGTCTGGGACAAGATCGGCAGAGCCCGTGCCATCCCCATGCCGTCTTGGTTGGTTGGCATCTTCGCACGCGATCCAAGACGATACGGAACAGGTGTCGCGGCGCCACATTCCCCACCATCAGCAGCACGGCGTACCGGGCTATTCGAACCACCGTGGCCCCGATCTTGACGAGTTCGTTGCGCAGCATGGTCAGCGACCAGTTCGCAGCGTCCGCCGTCGAGACCGACTCGCAGGGCGTCTTGTTGGACTTCGCCCTGAACCAGCCGGGCTTCCATGTCCCAGCGGCCAAAGCAGACTGGAGGCCTTCGGCCAAACGCCACGTCATGATCGCAAAAGGGTGTGTTCCCCTCTGGAAGATCCTGCATTCCTGCAGAGTGCCCGCTCGCAGCTCATCAACACCCCGTCTCGAACGCCAGTACGAACTCGTCGTAGTCGAAAAAATCGACAAAGCCATCGCCATTGAAGTCCGCGTGACAAGCGTCGACGTCCATGAGCGTGATGCTCAAGGCGTCTCGCAGGATAACCCATTGACCGGCCGCAGAGTCCCTTGCCCTGATGGAAACGATAATCTGGTCACGCGTGCCGACTCCGAGATTAGAAAAGTGCATCGGCAAGTCCACATACTCGCCCACCGTGCATGTGGCAGTTGGCTTTGAAACGGTTGCCGCCAACAGTTCTGTGTACACTCCAGCCTCTGTTAACCTCGCCACGACAACGTCCACGACAACAGGGCAACCCGCTGCATTCCCCGCCCAAGTGACTCGAAGTTGGCCATTCACGCTTACCGAGATGGGTTCTCGAGTAGGATTTGTCCATCGCACAAGTGGTGTTCGTCCAAAGAGACCGCCGAGGCCCCGATCATGCACGATCTCTTGACGCGCGAGCGGAGGGCCTGAGTTATCGCCCTGTGACCAGAGGCCCGCCCCACCGAACCAGCTCGAGTCCCAGGTCGCAAGCGTAGTGGGCTCTCGATACCACGGATTGGTCGAGTCGAGTGCACCCCCACCGGAACAAATCTCGTAACTCCAGACTTCGTTCCCGACTTCGTCAGCGTCCGGGTTGCCCCATCGCCACGAACCACCATGACGTGTACCCCCTGACCAATCGGCCTCCCGATTCCAAACGTAGCCAGCCTGATACTGCGCATGAGCCGCACTGGCGAGAATAATCTGCAGCAACGCACCTAGACGCCTCATTCACTGTCCTCCCTTGCAGACGGTATTGGAACCGACCCGGCGGATCAATTCAAGCATTTCCTTCGATCTGCCGCTCCAACGCCAGTAGCACCCGCGCCAAGCTCCGCAATCGACGTCGATGGCCCTCCGGCGAGGGGGCCAACGGGATGAGGGCCAAGGCACGTTCAAGGGCGCGGATCACCTCATCCGAATTGGGGACGCCCTGGGTGCGGAGCGCGGTTCCCATTGCCCGGAGGTCGGCCCTGACGTGTCGCGATTCGATGAATAGACTCACGTAGCTGATCCGCCGCATGACCGTCCCGCCCTCCGATTCGCAGCGGTGGGGCTGGGGGCCTTTGGCCAGGTGACGATCACCACAGGGGAGCGGGGTTACTCCGTTCCGGCGGGACGGTGCACGTTTGCCGCGAGGGGTCAAGGGGACCACACCAAGCCGAGGAAGCCGGTCAGCCTCCGGTGTGCTGCGTGCTGAAAGCGGCACGTCCGGCCTGAGCCGCGGCATCGCCGCGTATGCCGCCGCCGCCCGCGCCGCGTCCTTCTGCTTCGCTTCGGCCCGAAGGACTCGGATCGACTTCCTCCGCCGGAGCTGTTCGAGCACGTCGGGCCCAAACCCGAGCCGCTCCGCCAAGTCGAGAGGGATCACGCCACACCCCCTTCGCTGGCCGCCACCATCGCGAGGATCCCCGCCCGTATCGCGGGGGGCAGTCCATCCCATGCGGCGATCACGCTGGCGAGAGCCGGATCGGTGGAGCCGGGGCGTTCACTCCCAGCGGAGGGCGATTCGGGCGCGCCGGAAGCGGTGGGGGCTTTGGGGGCCTTTTTTCCAGCATCCGAAGAGTGGTCGGCGCTCGCTTCAGCAGAGAGCGTTGCGCCGGGGGTGTCGGGAAACTGCGGCTTTCCGCTTGGATTTGGCGAGTGTGCGTGTCCTGTTGCGCCCATTCGCGAGGCCGATCCGCGACGTTTCTCGTCGCCCGTTTCGACGCCGTCTCGCCTCTCCCCAATCCCTCACACCGACGCCGCCACCCGCCGGATCCCCGCGACCAGTTCTTCCGGGTCGACCGGTTTGGACATGTGCATCTGGAATCCCGCGAGCAGCGCCCGCGTCCGGTCCTCCGGCCTCGCAAACGCCGTCAGCGCGATCGCCGGCGTCGCCCCGCCCTGCTCCGGCGACGACGTCCGCACCTTCCCGATCAGCGCGTAGCCATCCACCTCCGGCATCCCGATGTCGCACACGAGGATGTTCGGCCGCTCCCGCGCCAGCCGCTCAAGAGTCTCCGCCGCCGACCCGCACGTCAACACCTTCGCCCCACGCCGCTCCAGCATCCGCTTCACCACGTCCCGCGCGTCAAGCTCATCGTCCGTCACCATCACCGTCACGCCCGCAAGCACCTTCGCCGGCGGAGCCCCGACGATCGCCGCGCTCGTCGCGCCGCTCCCGCTTCGAAGCCGCCGCTCCTCATGCCCCGTCGACAGCGCCGCGATCCGCGGGATTGCCCGCGGCAGTTCCACCGTGAACGTCGCACCCCGGCCCTCCCCGACGCTCTCCGCTCGGATCGTCCCGCCGTGAAGCTCGACCAGGTGCCGTGCGATCGCGAGCCCAAGGCCCAGGCCCTGAAACTGCCGCGTGATCCGCCCGTCCTGTTGCTTGAACCGCTCGAAAACCATCGGCAGGAACTCTGGCTTGATCCCGATCCCCGTGTCCGTCACCCCGACCTCCACATGCCCCTGCCGGTGACGACACACCACCCGCACCTCGCCCCGCGCGGGCGTGAACTTCACCGCGTTGGTCAGTAGATTGAAGAACACCTGCTGCAAACGGTGCGGGTCCCCGCGCACTTCGCCCGGCTCACCCTCCTGAACCACCGTCAGCTTGAGATGCTTGGACTCGGCCGCAAGCCGCACCCCGTCCACCGCTCCGCGAAGCACCATGTCCACATCCACCGACTCCACATTCAGCCGGAACTTCCCCGACATGATCCGGCTCATGTCCAAAAGGTCTTCGATGATCTGTGATTGAAGCCGCGCGTTCCGCTCGATGACCTCGATCCCCTCCTGCGTCTCCTCGGGCGTCGCGCCCTCCCGCAACATCTGCGACCACCCCACGATCGCCGCCATCGGCGTCCGAAGCTCGTGGGAGAGCATCGCCAGAAACTCGTCCTTCGCCCGCGAAGCCGCTTCCGCCGCCGCCAGCGCGTTCCGCGCCTGCGCCTCGCTCGTACGAAGATCCTCCTGCGCCTTCTTGCTCAGCGTCACGTCGCGCACGATCTTCGAAGCTCCGACCAGCCGTCCCTTCCCGTCGCGAAGCGGCGAAACCGTGAGCGAAATGTCCACCAGCGATCCGTCCTTCCGCCGACGGATCGTCTCGTAATGCTCCACGCTCTCCCCACGCTGTATCCGCCCCAGAATCTCCGGATCCTCATTGAACCGGTCGTCCGGAAGCAGCATCCCGATCGGCTTGCCGATCGCGTCCCGCGCCGTGTACCCGAAGAGCCGCTCCGCGCCGGCGTTCCAACTCGTGATCTCACCTTCCAGATTCTTGCTGATGATCGCGTCGTCCGAGGACTCCACGATCGACGCAAGCTTCGCCCGCGACTCCTCCATCCGGTTCCGCTCCGTCACGTCGCGCATGATCTTCGACGCCCCGATGATCTCCCCCGTCGCGCTCCGAAGCGGTGACACCGTCAGCGAGACCTCCACCAACGACCCGTCCTTGCGACGCCGAACCGTCTCGTGGTGCTCAAGGCTCTCGCCCCGACGAACCTTCGTGAGAATCCTCGCCTCTTCCTCCAGATTCTCCGCCGTCATCAACATCGTCACCGGCTGACCGATCGCCTCGTCGCTCGTGTACCCGAAAAGCCGCTCCGCACCGCGGTTCCATGTCGTGATGATCCCGTTCAGATCCTTGCTGATGATCGCGTCTTCCGATGACGTCACGATCGCAGCAAGCCGCGCCGCTTCGATCTGGCTCCTCGTGTCGCTCCGGATCTTCGCCGCCCGCGCGAAATGCCCGAACGTCGCGCCCACCCCGCCCACCGTGAAGTACAGCGCGTACGCGATCACATGATTCGACTGCATCGGCGGCACCCATGTGTACCGCGGCTCCATGAACAGAAACTGCCCCACCCACCATCCCAGCGTCAACGAAGCCAGCGCCGGGCCCACGCCCCAACGCCACGCGGCGAAAAGCGTCGCGAGAAGAAACGTCGCGAACGGCGACTGGCTCTCGAGCACCGGGTCCAGCAAAAGCCGAACCGACGCAGCGATCACCACGCACCCCGCCGCGAGGAGATATGGCCGCACCGCTCTCTCAGAAAGCTCTGTCACCCCCGCATGATACTGCGGAACGCCTTCCCCCGTGATGAGATCCACAAGCGATGCATCATGCCGATCCAAAGCCCGCCTCAAGAGATCTCCCGTCGCAGCGACTCGTCTGTGTTCGCCCCCGTCGAGAACCTCCCCAACCGGATGCGGTGCGTCAAACGCCACCACGCCCAAAGATGCTCATCGCCCCCCCGCACCTCGCGGCTGTTCGCCCCGTCCAGATCGTTCGGCCGGTCCTCAGACTCCAAGCCCCCTCGCGACGGACCCTCCGCCCCCCGACCGAACGAACTTATCCCGCCAAGCTCCCGTTCAATCCCCGCCTGCTGCCGCGTTTCCATGGTGATGCCCTTTCCCTGAACCGAACCGTCGCACGCTCGCCCCCACGTCCAGACCTTGAAGCACGCTTCGAAAGCCCCCGTGAATCACGCGTAAGGACGGCGGCACCGACCCGCCGCGTGAGGCCGGACTGAGGATTTCTTCAGGTGAATCCCGAGCATGGACGCCCTCCGACAACGCATTCCCCCTGCGACAGCTCCTCGCGGCATGAAGACGCGCTTACGCACGCTTCACAGTCGTCTCTCCCGCGAGCTGTAGCTTCCCACGATGAAGATTCGGGTCGCTTGCGTCGACGACAATCCGGACCTGCTCCGCCTCTACAAGCGGCTCCTCGACCGCTGCCCCGACACCGAGTGCGTCGGATGCTTCGTCTCCACTCGAGACCTCCACAGCAAACTCCACGACCTCCAGGCCGACGTGCTCCTGCTCGACCTCACCATCCCCGGCGAACGCGTCATCGAAAAGCTCGCCGATCTCCTCGCCGCCCGCGAGTCCCTCGCCTGCCTCGTCATCAACCGTCACGCCGACCCCGTCGCCGTCCGCGAAGCCATCAACGCCGGCGCCCTCGGCTGCATCCACAAACACGGATCCGGAGCCACCATCGTGCAGGCCGTCCGGGAGGTCTACTCCGCCGTCAACCCGACACCAGTCGCTTAAGCCGCTCACCCTCCGTGCATGAGGCGATGATCCGCGAGCCGCTGCGCCTCGTTCGCCTCCCTCGCAAGCGAGATCTCTCCTCTCGCCGCCGACCGGATCCCCTCCACGATCCGTGAGACCTCATCCTCCCGGCACCACAACCCCCACGCCCCGCAGTCGACCGCTTGTTCCACAGCCTCCGGTGTCACGCACGCGATGGTCATCACGACGCGGCTCCCCGGCGACACCCGCGAGAGCGCGTGCGCCAGATCCGCCGCACGCACGCCCCCCATCTCGATCGCCAGCAGGATGATGTCGGGCCTTTGCTCTTTGATCCTCGTGTACGCCTCCGCTTGCGTTCGGCACACACCCAGCCACTCAAGCTCAGGCTCGCCCGCGATCCGCCGCTCCAAAGCCTCCTCCGACGCCCCGCCCTCGCTCACGCTCAGGACCCGGATGCGTCCGCCCGGCGATCTCCCCACTGCCGATGTCATGCAACTCCCCTCCCTGTTCTCCTCCGGCGCCGTCTCTCGGGCGCCATCACTTCGGCGCGGCGGCGTGAGAGGTTGAGTTTACACGCTTTTTTCCTGCAGAAAACGCCTCCGTGCATGAAGAAACCTTCATCCCATGGAATGAAGGTTTCTTCACGTGAGTCGAGATGAAACGTGATGCGAGCCCGCGCCCCGGCGGGCCGGGGTGATCAGCACCCCGCTTCGAACGCCGCGACGAACGCGTCGTAGTCGAAGAAGTCCGTGAATCCGTCGCCGTTGAAGTCCGACGTCGACTCTCCGCACGCCCCCGTCTCGAAGCAGTTCACGAACTCGTCGTAATCAAAGAAGTCCAGGAACCCGTCCCCGTTGAAGTCCGCTTCGCACGCCGGCCCGGCCACCGTGAACGTGAACACCGCTTCGCCCAGCGGCGCACCGTCGCCCGACGGAAGCACGCCCCCGCGCACCTCGCCGTCCAGCCGCTGCCCGCCGTTGGCCGTCACCGTGTCACGCACCGTCACCGTGTACTCGCCGGGCACCAGCGCCGACGCCGGCGTCAGCGTCGCCGCCAGCGTCGAGTTGTTGAAAGCGTACGTGAACGCAACCGGCGACCCGTTCCGCGAAATCGCGAACTGCGCCGCACCCGCCGTGATCGCATCCGAGAATCCGACCACGACCGCGGTGGGGGGGTTCTCAACCTCCGCTCCCGGCGCCGGCGAAACCGTGAGCACCTTCGGCGGGCCCTGAACGTACGTTTCCGTCGTCTTCCCGCGGTTGAGAATCCAGTTCTCAACGTCCAGCGTCACCCCGCTCAGCGTCCCGCCCACCGTCAGCGGAATGATGTGCCACGACGCCTGCGCCCCGGGAATCACGAACGAATCCTGCGTCCCGCCCGCCGCCGCGATCCGCACATCAAGGCCGCACGGGAAGAACGCCGGCGCCGGCGCGCCCTGCGTCTGCCGCACCCTGAGCTTCAGGTAATCCCGGCCGTTCACCGTCACCTTCTGGAACCCCGAAGCGAAGATCGGCGTCCCCTCCCCGTACACCCAGGCGTCAAAGTACGGCTGCATGTCGCGCCCCGCCGCCACGCTCACCACCGCCGCGAAATCGTCCGTCGTCGCCGCCGAACCCTCGAACATCGTTCGATAGTCCTGAAGCAGCTCGAAAAACGTCCCCTCGCCCAGCGCCCCGTCAAGCGTCCGCCTCAGCCCGTGAAGAACCCACGCCCCCTTGTTGTACGCGAACGTTCCGGAAAAGATCGCGCTCGCGCTCGACACGTCGTACCGATACACCGACCCCGTCGCCAGATTCCCCGGCGTCCGCGCCTGGATCGCCGAGAACAGCGCGCCCCGCGACCCGCCCGGCTTCCGCTCCGCCCACACGCACTCCGAATACGTCGCGAACCCCTCGTTCAGCCAGATGTCCGACCACGTCCGGCACGTCACGTTGTCGCCCCACCACTGGTGGCCAAGCTCGTGGGCCGTCAGGCTCTCTGATGTCGAAGCCGACTGCCCCGTCATCGTCTGGTGCTCCATCCCGCCGCCGAACGTGAACTCGTAGATCCCGTACTTCTCGTTCACGAACGGATACTCGCCGAACACCCCGCGGAACGCCGCCATCATCTGCGTGCTCAACCGCCACACGTTCCGCAGCGCCGTCGAGTCCGACCCCGGCGACACGAAGAAGTTGAGCGGCATCGTCCCCGTCCCGCCGCCCGGCAGCGGGTACTCGTACGTCGAACTGAACGTGTTGTACGTCGCCGCTCCAAACGCCGCGAGATACGTCGCCATCGGATAGTCCGTCCGCCAGCGGTGCTTGCGACGCCCCCCCGTCAGGGTGTCGATCCCCTGCAGCAGGCCGTTGCTCGCCACCGTCATCGCGGTCGGCGCCGTGATCGCGATGTCGAACGTCGCTTTGTCGATCAGATCACCCGCCGTCTGCACCTCCGCGTCCTTCGCCGGCCACCACGTCGCCGCGTAATACGGCTCGCTCAGCGTGAACACCGCCGGCTGTCCGCCCAGCGTCGTGAACTCGATGCTCCCGAACCCGCGCGACACCGCCTGCCCGCTATACGCGATCCGAAGCGTGAACACCTCATCCCGGGCCATCGCCCGCGGCAGCGTCACCCGCCGCGCGTACGTCCCCGTGAAAACCGGCGACGCCAGATTCACCGCGTCGTTGAACCGCACCTGCGACACCGTGAAATTGTTCCGAAGCATGAACGTGAACTCGGTCAGCCCGTCCACCTTGCTCTTGATCGTCATCGTGTTGGAACCGATGATGTTGCTCGTCGACGGCACGATCTCGATGTCCAGGTTGTTGTGAAGTAGGTCCGTGTCGAGGTAGGCCTCCCGGTCACCGAACCCGCCATCGCCCTCTCCCCCGCCAAACCCGAATCCCGTCCCGTCCGGGTGATACCCGCGCTCGTACAGCGACTTGAGCGTCCGCGCCTTCCCGCACACGTCCGCCCCGCAGTCCTGCTGGCATCTCTCCGTGTGAACATGCCCCGATTGCGGCTGCGCCTGCGCCGCGCCAGCCGCGAACAGAAGCAGAGCGGGGGTCATCATCAAGCCAGCCGTCAGTCGATATGAACGCATCCTGATTTCCTCGTCGCCCCGCGGTCGCGGGGGCCAAACATCTCGTGCCCATTCGGGCGGATCCTGATCGAACGCTCCTTCACAACCTTCTCAATCCGATTCCCGGGCGCTCAGCACCCAGTCTCGAAAGCTCCCACAAACTCGTCGTAGTCAAAGAAGTCCAGAAACCCGTCCCCGTTGAAGTCCGCCGCCCCCGCGCCGCACTCCCCAGCTTCAAAGCACGCGACGAAATCGTCGTAGTCAAAGAAGTCCACGAACCCGTCCAGATTGAAATCCGTCCGGCACGCTTCCACCGTGAACGTGTACACCGCCGGCCCCGTCGCCACCCCGTCCCCCGAGGGCAGCACGCCCCGATCAATCTCCCCGTCAAGCCGCTGACCCCCGTTGGCCGTCACCGTGTCACGCACCGTCACCGTGTACACGCCAGGCACAAGCCGCCCGGCAGGCGTCAGCGTCGCGATTCCCGCATCCAGCGACAGCGAGCACGCCACCACCGTCTCACCCCGCCGCACCTCAAACTGCCCCGCGTTCGCCGAGATCGGATCCGAAAACCCGATCCGGATCGTTCCCGGCGCCTCGCCCAGCCTCGCTCCCGGAGCAGGCACGGCGGAGAGCACCTTCGGCGGCCCCGCGACATACGACACCCGCGCCACTCCCCGCTTGAGAAGCACGTTGCTCGGGTCAAACGTCACGCTCGACACCTCGCCCGCCGATCCCCGCGGAATCAGATGCCACGACACGCGCCCCCCGAGCTCAACCGAAGCATCCTCCGTCGTCTGCCCGTTGGACGACCGAATCGCCGGCCGGCACGGGAAAAACGCCGCGCTCGGCGCCGACTGCACCTGCCGCACCATCAGCTTCAGATACGACCGACCCTCCGTCGTCAGCGTCTCGAACCCATACTCATACTGCGGCGAAGCCTGCCCGTAGATCCACGCGTCAAAGAACGGCGTCAGGTCCCGGCCCGCCACCTCCGAAGCCACCGCCGCAAAATCATCCGTCGTCGCCGCCGACCCCGAATACCGCGACCGATATTCCCGCAGCAGCCTGAAGAACGTCCCTTCCCCGCTCCGCCCATCCACAAGCGTCCGAAGCGTGTGAAGAACCTTTGCGCCCTTGTTGTACACCAGCCCCACGTCGAACATCAGCCCCTCGTCCGCAGGGTTGTACAGATACACCGAGCCCCACGACACGTTCGCTCCAAGCCTCGACACCGAAGATTCCAGCGCCGCCCGGTCCGCCACGCCCGTGATGTGCTCCGCGAACAGACACTCCGCGTACGTCGCGAACGACTCGTTCAGCCAGATGTCATGCCACGTCCGGCACGTCACATCATCGCCCCACCATTGGTGCGCAAGCTCATGCGCCGTCACCCACGTGTCCGTCCCCGACGACTGCCCCGTCATCGTCTGATGTTCCATCCCGCCGCCGAATCCGAACTGGTAGATCCCGTACTTCTCCGCGATGAACGGATACTCGCCGAAAAGCGGCCGAAACCGCGCCAGCATCGTCCGCGTCGACACCCACCGCGCACGCAGATAAGGAGTGTCCGCTCCCGGCGTCACGAAGAACTCGAGCGGCATCGCCCCCTCCCCGCCGCCCGGCAGCGGGTACACATACGTCGCTCCAAACCGGTTATACGTCGAAGCCGAAAAGCACGCCAGATACGACGACATCGGATAGTTCGTCCGCCACCGGTGCTTCCGCCGCCCGTCTCCCAGATCGTCGATCCCTTGAAGCACGCCGTTGCTCGCGACCGTCATGCTCGCCGGCACCGTCACCGCGATCGCAAAGGTCGCTTTATCGCTGTTGTCCCCCGACTGCCCGATATCCCCGTCCTTCGCCGGCCACCACGTCCCCGAGTAGTACGGCTCGCTCAACGTGAAGACCGTCGGCACGCCGCTCATCGTCACGAAGCTGATTCCGCCGAACCCGCCGCTCCCCGGCACGCCCCCGTACTCGATCCGAAGCGTGAACTCCTCGCCCTCCGACAGCGCCCGCGGCAACGTCACCCGACGACCGAACGTCCCCACACGCACCGGCAACGCCAGAACCTCCGCCCCGTTGAACACCACCCCCGAAACCGCAAGCCGCGTATCCAGCATGAACGTGAACTCGCTCAGCCCCGGCACCTCGCTCCGAACCGTCATCGTGTTCGACCCCGCGATGCTCCGCGCGTCGTAATTCACCGCGATGTCCAGATCGTTGTGAAGCACATCCGTCGCCGCGAAAAGCTCCCGCTCGCCAAACCCCTCCCGCGGCGGCAGGCCCTCCGCCAGCCGACGCTTCATCATCACCGCCCGGCCGCACCCCTCGCTCCCACACCCCGCGCCGTGAACATGCATCGCGGGCGGCTGCCCCGTCGCTCCGCCGGCAAACGCCAACAAAGCCGCGACCGCCCGGACCATGTCGTTCCGATTCCAACAACCCATGCTCGAACCCTTCGCTTCCGACGAACCGCGCTACGTCGCCACCGAGCCGCCCCCCAACCGCCCGTCAACCCCCCGGCGTCTCTCGGCGACCTCCAGAACCACTTCGACCCAACCCCAAACCCAGCCCCAGACCCAAACCCACACCCGCCCAGCATACCGCATCGTCCGTTTCGTACCATGCTCAAAGCGGTTCCCACCATTTCCCACCCATCTTCCGGGACCTGTTGGGGTTCTGAGCCCCGTTCCGATATACTCATCACTCATGGCTGATTTCAGCGGCAGATTGTGGGACCTCCTCGGCACCATGCACCCCATGCTGGTCCACTTTCCCATCGCCCTTCTCATCGCCGCGGCGTTCTTCGAACTCTTCCGCTTCCGCAGGCCCGGCCCCAATAACCCGCTCACGCCAAGCCAAGCCGCCCGCCTTCCCTACCACCCCTCGCACCCCGCCGTCGCCTGCGCCGCGCTCGGCACCGCCGCCGCCCTGCTCGCAGGCCTCTCCGGCTGGCGGCTCGCCACCACCGTCGAACCCTCGAGCCGCGTCGAGATCCACCGCTGGGTCGGCATCGCCTCCGCCGCCCTCGGAATCATCGCCGTTATCCTCGCCCTCTTCGCCCAGCGCCGCCCCGGTCCCAGGCTCCTCGCCTGGTACCGCCTCTTTCTCGTCGGCGGCGCCCTCACCGTCGGCGCCGCGGGACACTTCGGCGGCGAGCTCGTCTGGGGCCGCGGCTACCTCGTAAACGCCGCGACCAAAGCCCTCTTCCCCGCCGATCCCGCCGCCCCCACGCCCACCTCCGCAGACGGCAAGGTCGACTTCGCCCGCGAGGTCTTCCCCATCCTCTCTCGCAAGTGCTTCTCCTGCCACACGGGCGAGCAGCCCGCTTCCGGCCTCCGCCTCGACTCCCGCGCCGCCATGCTCCAAGGTGGCGATTCCAAGGAACCGGCCCTCATCCCCGGCCAAGCCGACCAAAGCCTCCTCATCAAGCTCGTCCGCGGCGAAGACGAAGACCGCGTGATGCCCCCGCGCGGCGACAAACTCTCCGACGCCCAGATCGAAACCCTCCGCCGCTGGATCAACGAGGGTGCCCACTGGCCCGCACCCGCCGCCCCAGCCGACCCCGCCAACGCCTCAAATCCCGAGAAAGCCGCCTCCTCGGCAAGCCACTGGCACTGGGCCTACGCCGCTCCCCTGCAAACCAAACCGCCCAAGGTCGCCCGCGCCTCCTGGGTCAAGAACGACATCGACCGCTACGTCCTCGCTTTCCTCGAGTCCCGCCGTCTGCTCCCCTCTCCCGAAGCCGACCGCGCCACGCTCCTCCGCCGCCTCTCTCTCGACCTCATCGGCCTCCCGCCCACCCCCGAAGAGATCGACGCTTTCATCGCCGACACCTCCGTCGACGCCTACGAACGCGTCGTCGATCGCCTCCTCGCAAGCCCGCGCTACGGCGAACGCTGGGCTCGCATCTGGCTCGACCTCGCCCGCTACGCCGACACCCACGGCTACGAGAAGGACGCCCGCCGCGTCATGTGGCCCTACCGCGACTGGGTCATCGACGCGTACAACCGCGACATGCCGTTCGATCAGTTCACGATCGACCAGCTCGCCGGCGACATGCTCCCCAGCCCCTCGCTCGCTCAGAAGATCGCCACCGGCTTCAATCGCAACACCCCCGTCAATGAAGAGGGCGGCACCGACCCCGAAGAATTCCGCGTCGAAGCCGTCCTCGACCGCACCAACACCGTCGCGACCGTCTGGCTGGGCACCACCCTCGCCTGCGCCCAGTGCCACGACCACAAGTACGACCCCATCTCCCACAAGGACTACTTCAGCTTCTACGCCTTCTTCAACCAGGACGAAGCCGACGCCGTCGTCGTCAACGACACCGCCACAGAGAAGCGAGCCCAAGGCCCCATGGTCCCCGTCCCCGCCCGCGAGAAATGGGACGAGTTCCAAGCTCTCCTCGCCGAATCCTCCCGCCTCCGAAGCCTCCCCAACCAATCCGCCGACCCCGCCGCTCTCCAAGCCCTCGACAAACGCATCGCCGACCTCACCGTCGCCAAAACCTTCGTCATGGGCCGCAACCCATCGCCCCGCGAGACCCGCGTCTTCGAACGCGGCAGCTTCCTCTCCCCCGGCGAACCCGTCTCCCCCTCCGTGCCTCAGGTCCTCTCCGCTTCCGCCGGCCAAGCCCCTTCTCCCGATCGTCTCGGCCTCGCCCAGTGGCTCGTCGATCCCAAGAACCCCCTCACCGCACGCGTCCAGGTCAACCGCCTCTGGTCCACGCTCTTCGGCCGCGGCCTGGTCGAAACCGAGGACGACTTCGGCACCCAGGGCGAGATGCCCACGCACCAAGCCCTCCTCGACCACCTCGCTCGCCGCTTCATCGACCTCAAGTGGTCGCAGAAAGCCATGCTCCGCGAGATCGTCCTCTCCGCCACCTACCGCCAATCCTCACGCCTCACACCCGAACTCCTTGAACTCGACCCCGACAACAAGCTCCTCGCCCGAAGCGGCCGCTTCCGCGTCGAAGCCGAAATGCTCCGCGACATCGCCCTCTCCGCTTCCGGCCTCCTCTCCCCCAAGATGTTCGGCGAAAGCGTCTTCCCGCCCCAGCCCCCCGGCATCTGGACCATGATCTACTCCTCCGACCAGTGGACCGAAAGCACCGGCGAAGACCGCTTCCGCCGCGGCCTCTACACCTTCGCCCGCCGCACCGCTCCCTACCCGACCTTCACCACCTTCGACGCGCCCAGCCGCGAGGTCTCCTGCACCCGCCGCCCGCGCACGAACACGCCCCTCCAAGCCCTCACCACGATGAACGACCCCCAGTTCGTCCAAGCCGCCGGCGCACTCGGCGTCCGCATGCTCCGCGAAGGCTCAACCACCAAAGCACGCGCCGCCCGCGGCCTCCGCCTCGCCATCGGACGCGCCCCCGACCAGTACGAAATCGACCGCCTCGCCCTCCTCGCCGAAGACCAGCTCGCCCTCTTCGCCAAGGACCCCGCCGCCGCCGAAGCCCTCGCCGCCCAGATCCCCAATCGCCCCGCGGACCTCACCGCCACCGACCTCGCCGCATGGACCGTCGTCGGCAACGTCATCCTCAACCTCGACGAAACCATCACGAGGGAATGACCGTTCTCAATCGCTCGACCCCGTCTTCGAAGGACCACCGATGAACCCCCTCCTCCTTCGCACGCGCCGCCAGCTCTTCCGCGATTGCGGCGTCGGCCTCGGCTCCCTCGCGCTCGCTTCCATGATGCCAGGCTCTGCCTCCGCTTTCGCCACCCAACCAGCGAACGCGCCAGGCCCCAAGCCCCACTTTGCCCCCAAAGCCAAGCGCATCATCTACCTCTTCATGAACGGCGCCCCGTCGCAGCTCGACCTCTTCGACCACAAGCCCAAACTCAACGAACTCAACGGCCAGGACTGCCCCGCCGACTTCCTCGCCAAGGAACGCTTCGCGTTCATCCGCGGCACCCCCAAACTCCTCGGCTCCCCCTACAAGTTCGCCCACCACGGGCAGTCCAAAGCCCACATCAGCGAGCTCCTCCCACACACCGCCAAAATCGCCGACGACCTCGCCATCGTCAAGACCTGCGTCACCGACGCCTTCAACCACGCCCCCGCCGAGCTCTTCATCAACTCCGGCCTCGCCCGCGTCGGCCGCCCCAGCATGGGCTCATGGCTCACCTACGGCCTGGGCACCGAAAACCAGGACCTCCCCGGCTTCATCGTCATGCTCTCCGGCGGCGGCCAACCCTCCGGCGGTTGCTCCTGCTGGTCAAGCGGTTTCCTCCCGACCACCCACCAGGGCGTCCAGCTCCGCACCGCCCACGACCCCGTCCTCTTTGTCAAAGACCCCGAAGGCATCTCCGCCGCCGCCCGCCGCAAGAGTCTCGACGCGCTCCGCGACCTCAACCGCAAACGGCTCGACATGGTGGGGGACCCCGAGATCGCCACACGCATCGCCGCCTACGAGCTCGCCTTCCGCATGCAGACCTCCGTCCCCGACCTCATGGACATCTCCTCCGAAAAGCAGGAGACCCTCGACCTCTACGGCATCGAGCGCGGCAAGCCCGGCTTCGCCACCAACTGCCTCCTCGCCCGCCGCCTCGTCGAACGCGGCGTCCGCTGCGTCCAGCTCTACCACCGCGGATGGGACAGCCACGGCACCAGCCCCGACGACGACATCATGACCTCGCTCAAGAAGCGCTGCGCCGAAACCGACCAGGCCTGCGCCGCCCTCGTCACCGACCTCAAGCAGCGCGGCCTCCTCGAAGACACCATCGTCGTCTGGGGCGGAGAGTTCGGCCGCACCCCCATGAACGAAGCCCGCAACGGCTCAACGTTCCTCGGCCGCGACCACCACGCCAAAGCCTTCACCATGTGGTTCGCCGGTGCCGGCATCAAGAAAGGCGTGACGATCGGCGAGACTGATGAACTCGGCTACAACGTCGCCTCCGACCCCCTCCACGTCCACGACCTCCACGCCACCCTCCTCCACCTCATGGGCCTCGAACACACCAAGCTCACCTACCGCTCCCAGGGCCGCGACTTCCGCCTGACCGACGTCCACGGCAACCTCTTCAAGCCCCTCTTGGCGTAGTCCGCGGCGCGGCTGCTGGTGGCACGGCTCACGAGTGCCGTGACTCGGCCCTCCGCCTTCCTCCCACCCCGGATAAACCTCCCTCCCCCCCGGGAGTTGACCCCGCCCGTCAGCCCGTTACCCTTCCCCCTCACGGCACCCCCGTGAACCGCCGATGGCTTGCCATCGACGATCGAAGCAGGGCCCTCGCCTCCTTCGGGTAGATAGCTCAATGGTAGAGCACAGCATTGAAAATGCTGGGGTTCCCGGTTCAAGTCCGGGTCTACCCACTTGTTTGTGAAAAGTGGGCATTTGAGAGCAGATTAAACGGTTGTCGGGCTAAAAACAGCACTTTTTCTGGTTCAAACGCACGCTTTCGCACAGTGTTTCGAGGATCGTCCGTTTCGAGGCTGGATCCGCGGTTTCCCAGCGTGTTTTGAGCGTTTGTGACAGTTCAAACGCTTTGACCGCCTTCTCGGCGATTTCACGATCATCCCGGTCTGAGACCTCCAATTGGAGTCGAATGGCGGTCTGTCTTTCGTGGAATTCTCGCCTCTTGACGGCGTATTCCTCCTGCGTGATCTCCCCCTCGACACGAAGATCTAGCAGCGTCTTCAACTTCGCATCCACCTGAGCCTGCTGGCGGGCGAGTTGTTGGAGGCTTGCGATGTGGCCGGGATGGATCTGCAACGCCGTCCGGGCGTGGTCGGCGGCCTGGTCGTAGCGGCCCGCGGATTCCGGCGTCAGCGATGAGCTTTGGAAGGTCCGCATCGACGAGGCTAAACGCAATCAGATCGGTGTGCCCCACGACAGCGTCAACTATCTGAACTGGCGATTTCTCGAGGGGATCTGGCTTCTCCAAGTCTCTCGAAACGCGGAAGCAATGCCCGTCCTCGAAAGTGCGGCCGCCGGCTGGGCTTCGATCTGCCGTCCCGACGATCCGTGGCTCAAAGAGGTCGAGGCGATCCGCAACGCGGGCAAGGTTCTCTTGGTCGCGGAACAGAGAGAGAATGCTTTCGCTGAAGGAACGCCACGACCGACCATCGACCAGGCGGAATTGGACGTGATCGAGGCCTCGCTGCGTCGAGTCGAGACCGAGGGGGCGACGGTTCGCCGGGTGCACTACCTCGCCACACGGGCGCTCAAGGGTGCTGGACGGGCCGCTGTGGAGGAACAGGCCCGATCGCGTAAAAGAGATTGATGAGGACTGGGCTCGCAAACGTGGGGAACACCGGGCGCTCCCGACCGGCACGAACGCGACGACTTTCTCAGCCCGGCGAATAGCCGGTGCGTGCTGCGTCGCGCGCCCGGGTTGTCACAGGCGGAATCAACGCGGCGTCATGTGTGGCTCGGCACCGGGCGCGATCCAGACCCGGGCGGTCCCGTCGCGCGAGCCGGAGACGAGCGTCGAGCCATCTTTGGAGATGGCCAGGCGGCGCACATGCTCGGTATGGCTTCGGAGCTGGGTGAGTTCTTCGCACGTGCGGGTGTCCCAGACCCAGATGGTGCCGGTGTAGTCGGCGCTGAAGAGTCGAGAGCCGTCGGGGCTGAAGACCAGGGCGAGCACTTCGCGAGCGTGACCTGTGTAGGTGCTGGTCCGCTTCCCCGAGAGGAGCTCGTAGACCTGGATGCGGTGGTCATCATCGGGAGCAGCGACGAACCGGCCGTCGGGTGAAAACGCGATGGACTCGTTGGCGGTTCGGCGGGCGGGGATGGCGAGCAGCTCCTGACCGGTGCGGTAGTCGTACAGGACAGTGCCGAACCAGCGGTCACGTGATTCGGAGCGGGCGATGACACCCGCGGTGGGATTGACGGTCGAGCCGCGGACAGAGGCGATCTCGGCGCTCGGAACGGTCGACCACGCCTTCGTGGGAATGTCCCAGAAGGTCGCGGTCCGGGCGGCGGGGTCGAAGTCGAAGAGGACACGGTTGGAGTCCGTGGAGAAAAGCGGTTGGTCGAGCGTACAGGTCTTGCGATCGAGGAGGGCGATCTGGGCTTTGGAGTCGAGATCAAAGAGGCGGGTGTCGCCATCAAACTCGCGGGTGACGATGGTGCGCTCGTCGGGGGAGAGGGCGAGCGCCTGAACGAACGTGCCCGCCTCCATCCGAGCGAGTTCTCGCCCGTCGTCGAGGCTGAAGAGGCGGATGGACTTGTCCCAGCTGCCCGTGACGACGAATCGGCCGGCGGAGGCGACCGCGAGCGCGTGCACGAGGTGCGTGGGTCCCTTCATGATCATGGGGCGTTCGACAGTCGGGCCGAGTGCCCAGCGGCGGACGGTGCCGTCGCGGCCCGCGCTGATGAGGCCGGTGTCCGGTGCGGGGAGAAAGCGCACGTCGTGGATCTCGGACTCGTGGCCGATATGAGAAAGGGTGTTCTCGAGCGTGGCGGCGTCGAAGACGCGGACGACGCCCTCGATGTTCCCAGCGGCGAGGAGCGTCTGGTCAGCGTTGAAATTCAGGTTCTCGATGCTGTCGAACTCGTAGGGGCGAAGGACGAGCATGCGGGCCGGATCGCTCTTGATGTCCCACGAGCCGATCGGGCCGCCGTGAAACGCCGCGATCAACCGAGAGCCGTCGGCGTCCAGGAGGAGCGATCGCGGCTCGCTCGGCAGATCGGTCGCGGTCGACGTGACCTCGCCCGTAAGGGTGTCGAAGACCTGGGCGAAAGGAGGGCGCGGCTGGTTGAATCCTGTGGAGATGGCGGCTCGCCGACCATCTCCGGAGATCGCCACACGGAGCGGGAGCACGCCCTGGCTGAGATGAATAAGGCGGACGCGATCGGCGACGAGATCGACCAGAACGATGCACGACCCGGTCTGCGGGCGATGGAGGAGGGCGAGGAGGCGTCCGTCGTCGGACAGGACGGGGTTGTCGAAGACCGTCTGTTCGTCGAAAGGCCAGTCAGCGATGCGGTGCTCGATGGGCTGGCCGGTTTCGGTGTCGGGTGTGTAGAAGACCGGCCCGATGCCGTTGATGGAATGCGTGGCGCGGGAGGCACGGGCGGTGTACCAGAGCGTGAACTTGGGGTCGATCACAACCGCGGGCGAGCGCTCGTGGTCGGCCCGCGCGGTCGACGCGGTCCCGGCGGATCCGACGAAGACGAGGGATGGCTTGCCCGACTCGGTCGTCGGGACGATCATGAAGGGGGCGGGCACCTTCGGCGTGGCGAGACTGGTGCTCTGGTCGAGGCGCGAGAGGAAGTGGCGATACTCCCAGCCTCGGAAACGGGGCGCGGTCGAATCCAGATGACGACGGGCGATGCCGATCTCGCCCTTCGAGAGCGCGAAAGAAGCGGCGGACATCGCTGAGCGGTACCGCTGCCACACGGCTTGGTCCTCGGCGCGGCGTGCGTTCGCCCAGAGCAGCGACACGATGACGAGCGCGCCGATGATGAGGACAGCGGCGGAGGTGCCGACAAACGCGAGGGCGCGGTTCCGCTCGACGAACTTGCGGAGCACGTAGGCGGTGGTGGGGGGGCGGGCAGAGATCGGTTCGTGCCCCAGGTAGCACCGGATATCGGCGGCCATGTCCGCGGCGGACTGGTAGCGACGGTCCGCGTCGCGGTCCATCGCTTTGTGGATGATGGTCTCGATGTCGCCGGCCAACTTTGTCGCGGCGAGGCCCAGGCGTTTGGGGGGCTCGTTCAGGATGATGCGGGTCGCGCTGCGGAGTGTTCGTCCGGCGGTATCGAACGGCAGCGAGCCCGACAACAGCTCAAACGCGACCACGCCCATCGAATACACGTCGCTCCGGATGTCAGCCAGAGCGGACTCGCCCTCGGCCTGCTCGGGGCTGAGATACGGGATGGTGCCGACGATCTGCCCGGATTGTGTTTGCAGCGTGCCGGGCTCTTGCTCTTCGGCGAGTCGGGCCACGCCGAAGTCGAGGATCTTGGGCTGCACCGCGGGGAGGAGGACGCCCGCGCGTTCTTCGACCGCACGCGGGGCGGTGTGCACGAGGATGTTGTCGGGCTTGAGGTCGCGGTGGATCACGCCCTTCTGGTGCGCGTGGTGCAGGGCGTCGCACACGCGGGCGACGAGTTCGAGCCTTGCGCGAACGTCGATGTTCTCAGAGGCTGCGTAACGAAGGAGCGTCGGCCCCTCGACCAATTCCATGGCGAAGTAGGGTCGGATCGCGCCGCCCTCGCCGTCGGCGCTGGTGCCGGCTTCGTAGATCTGCGCGATGCCGGGGTGGAGCAACTGCGCCATCGCGCGGGTTTCCTGCCGAAAGCGACGGATGAGCCCCCGCCCGATCATGCCGGGATGGATGACCTTCAACGCGACGCGCCGGTCCGGATCGAGCTGCCGGGCTTCGTAGACGATGCCCATCCCGCCGCGGCCGATTTCGCGGATGATCTGAAAGCGTCCGATGCGATCGGGCATGGGCTCGGCGAGGGCGTCGTCGCCCGCCAGATCGGAAGCAAGCCACTCCGCGCCGCGGACACCGCCGAGGGCTGTGTCGTGCGCATCGTCGAGAGGTTCGGCGTCGATGGCGAGAAGTTGCTCGACGCGTTCTCGCAGCAGCGAATCGCCGGCGCATTCGCGGTCGAGCAGTGCAGTGCGATCCGGTTCTCGCAGCGGGAGTGCAGCGGAGAAAAGTTCATGCAGGCGGTCCGCGTGCGGTTCGCTCACGCGCCGGACCCCGCCAGACGCTGCTTGAACCAAGCCCGGGCGAAACGCCAATCGGTCTCAGCGGTGGAAAGGGAGATGCCCAATCGCTCCGCCGCCTGGGCGACACTGAGATCGCCGAAGAATCGGTAGATGACCAGCCGGGCGACGCGCGGGCTGGACCGTTCCAGTTCTTCGAGCGCGGCGTCAAGTTCGGCCGCTCCGTGGCGTTCGTCGGTGCCGAGGGCGTTGACGTCGAGCGTGAGCGGACGCCTGCCACCGCCCCGCTTGAGGCTTGAGCGGTTGCGAACATGGTCGGCGAGCACGCGGCGCATGGCGATGGACGCGATGGACCGGAAGTGCCCCTCATCATTCCACTCGCCCTTGCAATCTACAGCGACGCGCAGGAACGCTTCGTGAACCAGCGCGGTGGGCTGAAGACTGACGGGTGAGCGGTGCCGGAGCAGCCCCGCCGCGATGCGACGCAGCTCGTCATAGACCAGCGGCAGCATGCGATCGACGGCCTCGGCTTCCCCCGGAGGAGGGGGGTCGGGCAAGATCCCGCTCGGTTTGGCGTCTGGAAGTTCCATGCGGCACGGACTATATCGCCCGTCTAGGGGGGTGGTGATGAGCCCGCGGGTCACGAGAATTTCGCGGTTTTGTGGTTCCATCAAGGCTGCCGCGCGCGGAAGGCGTGTGGAAAGGTGGGACCGCGCCCCCGTGCGACCGCAGGGATCGCGGCGCGGCGGCCCGAATCAACTGGACCGCGACCAACCGTGACACCGATTTGAAAAGGAGACCCACCATGCGGATTTCGACCCTTGTGCTGACACTTTCCATGATGTTGATGGGCCACGCCACCACCCAAACCGCAGCGGCGCAGGCGGTGGTTTCCAAGCGGTTCACCTACCAGGGATACCTGGAGCGGAGCGGCACGCCGTACACCGGCACGGCGACGGTGAACTTCGCCCTTTGCACGCAAGCGACCGGGCTGAACACCCGAGATGTGGCCACCTACACCAACGTCCAGGTCACCAACGGTCAATTCACCGTGCTCGTCGACTTCGGCGAGACGGACGTGCTCAACGCTCCGATTTACGACGGTCGCGAGCTCTATCTGGAGGTGAGTGTGGATACCGGGTCCGGGGTCACGAGGCTCACGCCGCGTCAGCTCGTGCAGCCCGCGCCCTACGCGCTGTCCATGCCGAACGTGATCACCAGGAATGGCAACGTCGGGATCGGCAACACGAACCCGACCAACACGCTCGACATCAGCGATAACGAGACCGGCCTGCTGGCCCTTCGCGGGTCGAGCCCGTTTGGGACCTACCTGTCCTTGATCAACTCCACCGCGGGCGGCGACGCTTGGGCCCTCATCTCGACCGGGGCGAGCAACGGCGAGGGCGCGGGCAAGCTGATGATCTCCGACCAGGTCCCGCGCATGACCATCGACACCAACGGCAACGTCGGGATCGGCACTGTCAATCCCACGCGCAAGCTCGAGGTGAACGGAAGCGCGAGCGTGGGCGGAACGTTCCTGGCGGCCGGCATGACCTCGGTGGGAACGCTCCGATACGCGAGCGATTTCACGGCCAACCCGGCTCGCACCTTCGACATTGTGTCGGGAGCGGCCATCGACCTCATCGGCAACAGCGACATCTACATGAACTCCCGCGGCGGTCGCAAGCACCTGCTCTTCAACGTGGACGCCGGGGCTGGCAACGTGGGCATCGGCACGATCGATCCGACCGAGAAACTGCACGTGAACGGCAACATCCGGGCGAAGGTGATCATCATCGAGGGCGGGGCCGATCTGGCTGAGTCGTACGATGTCGCGCCGGCTGGCGACGTCAAGCCCATGCCCGGGATGGTCGTCAGCATCGATCCGGATCGCGTCGGCAAGCTTCGGATCGCGTCGGGCACGTACGACCGCACGGTCGCCGGGATCATCAGCGGTGCGGATGGCATCGCTCCCGGGCTCGTCCTGGGCCAGAAGGGCACGGTTGCCGACGGCGAGCACCCCATCGCGAACGCTGGTCGCGTCTGGTGCTATGTCGACGCGGACGCGGGCGGCGCGGTCTCTGCCGGTGACCTGCTCACCACGTCCTCGACGCCCGGACACGCGATGAAAGTCTCCGATCACACCAAGGGCAGCGGCGCCACCCTCGGCAAGGCCATGAGCAAGCTGGAAAGCGGCAAAGGCCTCGTGCTCGTCCTCGTCACCCTGCAGTAATCGTCGCCAGCCCTACACCCCGCACCATTCATCGAGGAGCGCACCATGCACTCTCGTTCACCCAGCATTGACAGATTCCCCCGGCCTTTGAGTGTCCGTCTCGCCGCGATCGCGATGATCGCCGGAGCGGTCGGAGCGGCCCACGCCCAGCAGGTCGACATCCCCGCGTGGAGGCTTGGCACCGAGTACCGCGCCATGAAACTTCAGCGTGAACTGGCGGCCGACATGCGGCAGGATCAGTCCCTGCTGCTGGGCTCTCACAACTCGTTCAACTCCGGAGCCTACGGCGAAGCGATCTACCCCAACTCGCAGCACTCCTACACCCTCTGGGAACAGCTCGACCTGGGCCTTCGTGCGATCGACATGGATGTGCACGCCTCGATCGTGTACCCCAACCAGCTCTGGCTGTCGCACACCACCTGCGCCGGCGGCAACATCAGCTCCGCACAGAACACCGTGTGGGACGGTCTGTACGAGATCCGCCAGTGGCTCAACAACAACCCGGACGAAGTGATCACGATCAACTTCGAGCAGCACTTCCCGATGTCGTACCCGTCCAACTGGCACACGATGTTGCAAGTCTGGGTCAACGATATCCTGGGCGGAGGCGACCCCGGGCACGGCCCCGACGTGCTGATCCGTCCGAGCGACATTTCTGCGCACGGCGGGGCGACCGACGCGGATGCACTCGCCAGGCAAGCGACCAGGATGACGATGAATGAGCTCCGCGGCTTCGGGCGCGTGCTCATCGTGAACACCGGCGGTGTGACTTCGCCCTGCGACGACCACTACTGGGGGGACTACCCGACGCAGGACTTCATGCTGTCCGACGTTCCGAGTGTTCCGTACTGCGGGTATAACAATTGGTACACCTTTCATGCGAGGGACTTCGCCAGCGACACCGCGTGGCACTACTGGGGAGCAACCCCGGTCGGCAATCAGGTCAGGCCCAGCTGCACGTCAACCTCCGCCTATTCGGTGCTCTACAACAACACCTCCGCCGGGCAATACGCCACGTACGGCAGTGAATCGCCGGCGGTGGTCAGAGAAGCGGTCCGCGCGGGCATGGATTACGTCCGCTTTGATCCGGTCGGCAAATCGCTGGGCCTCCCAGGCAATCCCATCGAGTTCCCCGCCGACGAGCAGATGCGGGCCACCATCTGGAGCTGGGACCACCGGTATCCGCCGCCCGTGGACGGTCAGCCCCGCGCGGCGATGGCGGTCATCCAGGGAGACACCGCGCGGATACGCTGGGCTGATCCCAGTACCGAGATGCGATACGCGATCCAGAGCCCGAACGGCAATTGGTCGATCTCTTCAGAACGCGGCAACTTTCAGAGCGCGCCGCCCGAGGAGAACTTCTCGAGCAACTTCCGTGTGCCCGGCAACGGGTTTGAGATGCAGAACCTGTTTGGAGACATGGTTCGGGCCGGCATCACCCAGGTCTGGATCAATTACCACGACCTGGATGGCGACGGCGTCTGGACGCACACCACGCAGAATCGAACCTTCCCGTCGAGCGGGCTACTGCGATCGCCGGTGCCCTCCTTGGTGGTCAGCGGCCTTTCGCTGTCGCTGGCGCTCCTGGAATGGGAGTTGCATGACGCTCCGCAAACCGGGCGCGTCATGGGCGTGCTGCCGGGCTCGTACGGCGGAAGCTTCGTGCTCTCGGGCCCGGGGACCATCGTGCCCGCCGAGCACGGCCACCCCGTGGCCATCGGTCGCCCATGAGCTGAGTGCTCTGGCTGTTCCAGGTTTGCGTGAACGCCGAGCTGTGAGCGGCCCGCAGCAGAGTCAAGTCCGAAGCCTCCCGACCGCCGAGAGCCGCGTGCTCTCGGCGGTTGTTTTCTCTCGGGATCGCCGGATCGCGGGCACAGCCTTTTTCCGCGGTGCACCGTGAGCAGCGAGTGTCGCCAACGAGATGCGAGCCACGACGATCGTTGTTCACAAAGCTGCAACGCACTCAGGCCCGCAGTCTCCGCGCGGAACGGGGAATGTGAGCGCGGCGGGGCGCGACGAACCGACCGACTCAGGCCCGGACCGGGATGGCTCTAAACCCTTGCAATTTGAGGCTTTACGCGACCCCACGCGACTCGGCGCGGGATCAAGCGAGAATGCCCCCAAAGGGGTTCCAGCACCTCACAGATTCCAAGGAAAGCCTCATCCTTTCCTCACCAGCCGGTTTAAAATGCGGTGCAGTCCCACAGACGGCACGCTTGACGTTCAGCTCCGGCGGTGGGGTCGTCACCTCTTTCTTGTCAGCACCGTCCAGGCGGGATCACACCCGTCGGTGGTGGGGGACCGCTCGGGGTTGTCGCGAGCGGTCCAGATTCGAGCCGGCAGGCGGTGTTGCCGCGGACCATCAAACGTCAGGTATCCGTTCATGCAGCGGCGGCACTCAAGCCGTCCGCCAATCAGACCCGAACGGGGTACGACCTACGTGGGTGCAAACACCACCGAGCATCGAGGCTCTCGGGGCCAAGAGCTTGGCAAGCGACCTGACTGAATCCCCCGCCGTGTCCCCCGAGACTGACCTCAGGATGGCAAGAAACCGTGGAGAATCATGAGTGCTTCGAGACGCCGCAAATCATGGTTTGACAAGGGCTTGAGACGTAAATCCAGTGATTTCAGCAGGTTGCCATCAGCCCCCCGTGAGAATCCCCCCTTCGAACCCCGAGAGGCGAAAGTCACTCGTGCGCCACTGGGCACGCCGATCGGGGTGTTGCGCGGCTGGATAGCACGTTTGACAGGGGGTCAGAGGGTCTTGGGTTCAAATCCTGTGACCCCGATTCTTCGAGAGATCAAGCCCTTCGATGTGCCCATCGAAGGGCTTTCTCGTTACGGGGCAGGGATTTGTGTTCCTTCGAACTTGTTCAATCAATGTCTGCCGATCGGCAGAATCGGGTTCTTTCGGGCCGACTGTTGACGGGATTTGAACTCGCCACCCCTTATGCCCGGCGATTAGCGGGGAACAACGAGGTGCGAGCTGCTCGCCGCGATCAAGGAAACGACGATCGGCACGGCGCCGCTCGACGTGACTTGCGCGCGGCCGGACGAAGGCGATACGCCGCCACGGTGAATGGCCGTCACTGAAGTGCAGCCCCCTCCCGCAATCACGCAACGAGATCGTCGTTACCCTACCACCATGCGAAGCGAGATCTCTGCCGGGAACTTGGCTATGGCACTGGCCGGGCGATACAACAGTGCCACTTCCCGCACTCGCCATCACACGACCCGACGGGCGGTGCCGCTCTTGATTGCCGCAGCCGCCTTGATCGTCGCATCGCTCGCGCTGCTGAATAGCCCGGCTCTTGCCCAGAAGTCGGTGGATGGCAACAAGCAGGGCGAGAGGATTCGCGCGGGCCATGACGTGGGGCCCGGTCCTCAATGGGTGACGCCCGAACTGACAGCCCCAAAGGTGTCGTTCCATAGCTTTGACAGCGCTGCTGCAAAGACCAAGGTCAGTTACCACCTCTACACGCCCGCGGCGTACGACGGAGAGGCGAACAAGGACCGGCGCTTCCCCGTCGTCTACTGGCTGCACGGCTCGGGCGGCGGCGCAGCGGGGATCGCCAAGGTTGCGGCCCACTTTGATGCCGCGATCGAGGCGGGCAAGACGCCGCCGTGCCTGGTCGTGTTCGTCAACGGGCTGGTCGAGGGGATGTACGTCGATTGGAAGGACGGCACCGTGCCGCTGGAGAGCGTGATCGTCAAGGACCTCGTGCCGCACATCGACGCGACGCACCGCACCATCGCCACGCGGGCGGGTCGCCTGCTCGATGGCTTCAGCATGGGCGGTTACGGCTCGGCGCGGCTGGGCTTCAAGTTCCCTGAGATGTTCAGGGCGGTGTCGATCGTCGGCGCGGGGCCGATGCAGGCGGAGTTGATCCAAGCCCCGAGGGCCGGGCGCCAGCGGGCCGCGGAAGTGCTCGCGAAGGTCTACGGCGGCGATCAGGCGTACTTCCGCGCCGTCAGCCCGCGCGTGCTGGCCGAGCAGAACATCGCTGCGATCACCAGGGGCTCGCTGGTCCGCGTGGTGATCGGCGACAAGGACGAGACGTTCGCTGCGAACAAGGAGTTCCACGAGCACCTCGAAGGCTTGAAGGTCCCGCACACCTGGACGGTGCTCCCCGGCATAGAGCACGACCCGATGCGCGTGCTGGCCGCTATGGGCGACGACAACTGGGTGTTCTATCGCGCGGCGTTTGGCGAGCCGCCCGCCGCAACGACCAAGCCCGCCGCACCCGCGAAGCCCGCGCTCGCCCCCGGCAAGACCATCACACGCTCGGTCAAGGTCGGCACGCTCGACCGCCGTTCGCTGGTCTACATCCCGCGCGGCTACGACGCGGCCCGGCCCACGCCCGTGGTCGTCGTGTTCCACGGCGGCGGCGGCAACCCTGAAACGATGGTGAACTTCAGCGGGCTTAACGACAAGGCTGACGAGGCGGGCTTCATCGTCGCCTACCCGTACGGCACGGGGCGGCTGCCCAATCGCCTACTCACCTTCAACGGCGGTAACTGCTGCGGCTATGCGATGGACAACAGCATCGACGATGTCGGCTTCACTCGGGCGATGCTCGACGATCTGGCGACGGTGGCCAACGTCGATGCGAACCGCGTCTACGCGACGGGCATGTCCAACGGCGGGATCATGGCGTATCGCGTTGCGTCCGAACTTGCCGACCGCTTCGCCGCGATCGCGCCCGTCGGCGGGCCGATGGGCACCGAAACCTGCAAGCCCACGCGCCCCGTTGCGGTGATGCACTTTCATGGCACCGCCGATGCGCAGGCCCCGTTCAACGGCGGTCAGGGCAAAGGCAACGCGCTCACCAATGTGCGCCCGGTCTTCCTCTCGGTGCAGCACTCGCTGGATCAATGGATCAAAGCCAACGGCTGCGCTCAGCCGCCAGAGGTCGTGCAACTCCCCGACGCCGCGGCCGACGGCATGACCGTCACACGCAAGACTTGGGGCGGCGGCAAGGACGGCACGGAAGTCGTGCTCATTGAGATCACCGGCGGCGGGCACACCTGGCCCGGGCGCGAGCCGCCGCTGGAGATGCTCGGTCCTTCAACGAAGGACATCTCGGCAAACGACCTGATGTGGGAGTTCTTCCAGAAGCACGCGCGGAATGCGGCAGACACCAAGTCGGAAGCGAAGCCGCCGACAGCAGCAAAGCCTGACGCCGAAGTGACCTTTGACATCAAGGGTGCCAAGCGCCGGGCGGTGGTCGTCAATGCCCCGGAGGGCGCTGCCAAACGTCCCGCGGTGATCGTGCTGCACGGCGGGATGGGCAGCGCGGAGGTCATGCGGGCCAACTCCGGCTTCGACGCCGTTGCCAAGAAGAGCGGATTCATGGTGGTGTATGCCGAGGGGACCCGCTTCGGCCCCGCGGGCGAGCCGCGGCACGCGTGGAACACCGGCTTTCTGCTCAGACAGCAGGTACAAGACGCAGACGACATCGCGTACTTCGACACGCTCATCGACACGCTCGTACGCGATCACGGCGCGGACTCGGAACGCATCTACATGACCGGGGGCTCCAACGGCGGGATGATGACCTTCGTCTACGCCGTGGCCCGCCCGCAGCGGCTGGCCGCGATCGCGCCGGTCGTGGCGAGCATGTTCACCTTCGACAACGTGCCCGCCGTGCCGCTGCCCGTTCTCATCATCAACGGCGCGAAGGATGAAGAAGTGCCCCTCGACGGTGGCATGAGCCGCAACCCGATCGTGAAGCGTGCGCAGGAAGCCCCGTACAAGCCGCTGAAGGACGTTGTGCAGTTCTGGGTCCGCGCGAACAAGTCGCTGCCCGAGCCGAAAGTCGACATTGGCGGAACCGTCACAACCACGACGTACGAGGCCGGGCCCGGTGGAGCTGTGACCGAATTCGTGGTGGACTCAGCGGGTGGGCACGGCTGGCCGGGCTCCAAGTCCCGGCGCGACGGCAACGCGCCGATCGCGTCGTTCTCCGGGGCCGAGCGGGTGTGGGAGTTCTTCCAGCGGCACTCGCGGAAGGCGGCGGACACAGAGAGGGAAGCAAAGCCATCGAGTCCATGAAACAACGTTCGCAAGCCTGCGCGTAAGGACGGCAAGTCCGGCCGTGCGAACGGCGATGTCCGGCGCGTGAGCGTCCCCCGCGGGCATCATGCCGCAACAGTCGCCGACTCCGTCTCGCTCCGAGGCCCGATCGCCCCGCTCGTGCTCACCCAGCGTGAGAAGTAGTGGGCCTGCATCCCGCCCTTGCCCGACTCGAAGCTCAGCATCGTTTCGCTGCGGCTGACGCTAGCGATTAAGCGGTACTCGCGCTGGTCGCTCGGGGCGGGCCTGCCCGGTGCGCTGGATGCCGCGGATCGTTCCGCCCCGAACCAGCGGTCCGGAAGGCGGTGGCGGTTGGCTGTCCTTTCGAGACTTTACGGTTCCACGCCCAGCAAAAACCGCGTTTCTGGCTCCCAAAGACGTATTCCCTCGACGAAAAGTTCAAACCGTGTCCTGTCACCCCGACTTTGACGGTTTGGTGGCCTCGGTCAGTGCCGAGACCATCAGCACTTACGGAGTAGTTCAAACTCGTCGCCTTATCCTGGGACCGCGAGGCGAGCTTGAACCGTCCTCGCGACGGGACGTTGCGCAACCCTTTATGCAACGTCCAGAAGCACTGACCTTCCCCCGGTTTCAACGCCCCAGCGTATCAGAGCACTCCGTGCACTGCGCTTGCCCCGAGACTGTGCCAGTTAGGGGGTGAACTTTCAGGCGTCAGCCGGACTGGTGAGGGGATTCAATCGATGTGCCCGAGTGAACCACGAACAGTTCAATTAGCGTCCGGCTCGCTCCATTCCCGATTCGCCCGGCCCCCCGCCGGGCGATGTCGTTTTTGCGGCCTCCGAAAAAGGAGAACCTCCCGAAAGAGACGATCGCGCAAGCGATCGCCGCGCATGGTCACCCTAGGTTTGCCGACCGATCATCATGACGCGAGTGTTTCCAGCCAAAGCATCGATCGTGCTCAACCGCCGCGCAAGCTTCGCCACGCGGTGGTGGCCGGAGGTTGTCGCGGCGATGCTCCTCGTAGGCCTCACCATTCTCGTCGTGCGAAGCTCCGCCGACACAGGGGTCCCGTCTTCACCGACCTCCGCCTCGTATCTTCATCGCGAGGATCTTGTGGAATCATGGTCCGGCCCGATCGTGCCTTCCCCGCGAGATTCACACGAGCCACCGACAATCTGCTTCGTGGAGTGGACGAAACTCCAAGCACCTGACGCGCTGCTTCGTTGGCGGACCGTCGCCATTCGTGGTGGTTCCATCAATGCGATCACGAATTCCCGCGTCGGCGAGAAGCTGGTCACGAAGAATTGGACGATCCTTCCCCAAGAGATCACTGTGGAGAAATGGCGTTCCAGTCACATGGGGGCTTTCCAGGTAGATCGCATCCACCGTGATTTCATCATGGCCCCCTCGCCCTGGATCGCGTACGACACGCAAGCGGCCTGCGACCTCGCGGCGCAGTATCTCGCGATACAGGTGCTCGTGCCGATCGTCGCCGTACGCGCGCGACAGCACATCTATGCCGCGAAGTACTTCAGTCGGATTCGTCGACGCCAATGCCCCTACTGCGCCTACCCCAAGCCTCGCCGCTTGACGCTCATCTGCCCCGAATGCGGCCGCAAGCCGCTCCGCCATCCGCCCCGTTCGATCCCCCGCACCCCGCCTTTTTCGCGTTCATTCCGCCTCTCTCGCTGATCGCTCGCGGCATCCTGACCATCTGCCGCCACCCCGCCGAATCTCGCCGATCCTCGCGAATGCCCTCACCCATACGCCCCCGTCCGTCTTGTCCCGGAACATCCTGGAAGCCGCCGCCCGGGCGTTCACGCCCGGGCGGCGGATGAGAACCATGTTCAGGCTTCAGCAGCCCGTCTCGAAAGCCACCACGAACGCGTCGTAGTCAAAGAAGCGGGTCGCGTGCACGGGGCACGATGCGAGTTGTGCGAACACCTTGCACGGGCGCGCAAAGGGCGACTTGCGTCAGGATCCCGCCTCCGGCCCGCGGCGCGATGGCCGAGGGCCTCGGGACCTTGGCCGAAGCGGCCTCATGGCGGGGCATCCACGGCCTCGGGCGACCATCGCGGGCCCGGTGCGCACGGCGGCGGTCCTTCGGTGGGGCCCGGGTATGACCCCGAGATCGAACGCTGAGAAGCGCAAAGAACGCCCTCGCGAAATTTTCTTGGGGAATTCCGAAAAAGCGATTGACAGCCTACGACGTCTGTAGTATCTTTCCGAGGGAGGGCTACGACAGCGGTAGTAGAGCCCCACGGATCGGCCCCGCCCGGTCCGGGAAACGGAACCACGATGGCCAAGCGACCGGTCGAACTCGGAGAAGCGGAACTCGCGGTGATGCGGGTTCTTTGGGATGAGGGCCCGCTCACGGTGCGGGACGTGATGAACAGGCTGCACGAGCGTGGCCGGCCCGTCGCATACACCACCGTTCTGACCTTCCTGACACGCCTTGAGCAGAAGAGCGTGGTCGCCAGCGACAAGCGGGACACCGCGTATGTCTACCGGGCGAAGATTTCGCGCGAGAGTGTGAGCGCTTCGCGCATCAAGATGCTGGTGGACCAGCTTTATGACGGCGCGGCCGGGCCGATGATCCTCCAACTTATCGAGAACGAAAAGCTCTCGGGGAACGAGATCGCCCAGCTTCGCAAGCTCATCGATGACCTGGACTCGCGCGAGCCGGACTCGCGGGACTGAACCTTTGGACCGGGCTTCTCAACGGATTGGGACAAGCACGGCGGAACGGCGGCTCTGACGGAGCAGGACGATGGCGACAGATGAGCTCATCTCACGGACGGCGGACCTGCTCTGGATGGGCGGGCTGGCCGCTTCCCCCCTGGCGCTGCTCGTGGGCTGCGTCTGCCGGTGCAAGAGCCTGCGTCCCTCGACGCGGCACATGCTCTGGTTCGCGGTGCTCGCGTCGTTTGTCACGCCGATGCTCGGCGCGATGATCTGGCGGCCGCAGTGGTTCCGCTCGGACAGTCTGATCGCGGTGGCCGACTCGGTCCTTTCGGATGGATCCGCTGCGGATCCCGCGGCGGTCAAGCCTGCTTCGCCAGAAGTCAGCACGCTCGCCGCGGGCGGGTTGGACGCGGCTCGCCAACCTACGGCACCAGTCGAGCCCGCTTTCCCGCCGGTCCGTCGCGACGGGATCAAACTTGAGCCGCTTGGGATCGCGACGCCGCCCTCGCTGGCTTTGGATTTCACCGCGAATCTCAGCATCGCCGAGCGTCCTTCGGAATCGGTGCACGCCGGTGTGCTTTCGGGAGTTGATGATGCGGCGCACGCGGTCCCGACGATGACGACCGGCTCGCGTGTGGACCCCTTCGCGGTCACGGCGGAGCCGGCGCGTGCCCCGCGCAGCGACAGCCACTCTTTAGGCGGGGCTTTCGTGCCGTTGGATCGTGGTGCGCGGGCACCTGGCCCTATCGAGGCACCTGGCCCTGTCGAAGCACCCGGAGCGACCATTGAGCGTGAGGCATCGCGTGTGGCGATGACACCCTCTGTCCCGACGGAGATCGCCACCGAGCCATCGGCAGCGCCCATCGCGGCGGCGGCGGGTTCGAGCTGGGCGGATGTGCGGGCGTGGCTGGTGCGCCTTCTGAATGTGCGGGACGCGATCGCGGAGCTTCCGCGTGTTCCCGGTGTGGTGTGGGTGGGCGGCGCGATGCTTCTGGTGACGATCAGTCTGGTGCGGACGCTTCTCGCGGGGCGATGGGTCAAGCGAGCGACGCCCGCGGACGCTTCGGTGCAGGCTTCGGTGCGTCAGGTGGGGGATGCGCTGGGGCTGAGCAAGACGCCGCAAGCGTACTTCGTGGATGCGGCGGTGTCGCCGATGATCTGGTGCGGGTGGAAGACGCGGCTGATCCTGCCCGAAAGGCTCTGGCGGACGCTTGACAGCGACGCCCGCCGGGCGGTGCTGGTCCACGAACTGGCTCACGTGCGTCGCGGGGATCATCTGGTCTGCTGGGTGCAAGCGGCGATCGGAGCGATCTACTGGTGGCATCCTGTGGTGTGGTGGGCGCGGAAGCGTCTGCATGATGAAGCGGAAGCGTCGTGCGACGCGTGGGTCACAAGCCTCTTTCCGAGGCACCGCCGGGCGTACGCGTCCGCGCTGCTGGTGACCACGTCGTACATCAGTCTCAATGAGCGTCAAGGTGGACCATGGCTCGGGGTCGTGTCGAAGTCAGCCAAGCGATTGGCAAGGAGAATTACGATGGTGATGACGGAACGGTCGGCTCCTGGAAAGTCGGTGATCGGCGTGTGCGTCGCGACCCTGATCCTCACGGCGGGAACGTTCGTGATGCCGGGGCTGGCCTGCCCCCCGGAGAAGGAAGCCAAGGACGTCGCGGCAACCAAGGAGATCCGCGTGCTCACGAGCGACGGACGCACGGCCGTGATCGTGCCCGGCGAGCCCGTGAAGACCACGAAGAAGGGAACCGGCAAGGCCCGCGGCACGCAGCCCGCCGAGCCCGGAGTCACGTTCTTTGGCGAGGCTCCGGCGCTGGACGCGATGCGCGACGGCGTGACCGTTGAGGGCCGCGCCCTGCCACCCAGCAGCACCGGCACGCGGGGACAGACCGCGCCCCGCGCGACGCAGCCCGCTCGGGCTCCGCGTGCCCCCAAGGCACCGACCGCGCCTCTTGCGCTCACCGTGCCGGGTGAACCGCTCGCCGACTTGAAGGTTGTTCCGGGCCAGCCGTTGCTCCGGGATTCCATTTCGGTGCCGGGCGTGCCTCTGACGCGTGAGGCCCAGGGGCAACTGAATGTTCCCGCGGGCATGGAGCACTACACCGTCGGCCGCACCGCCCGCGAGTACACGCTTCCCGAGGACAAGCTTGACTCGTTCTACTGCTTCATGAGCCGCGACGATGTGCCGATTCTGGTGCAGCGGACGAGCGGCGGGATCATCATCTGGGCCAACGACTCCGAGCACGCCGTGTTCGAGAAGTTCATCGGGATCGTGGGCGGGACGCCCAAAGCCGGCGCGGCGTTCCCGGCTTCGAACGGCCTGGCCACGGTGGAGGGGCGGTACCTCGGGCTGGCTCAGATTGAAGCCGCGCGGGCGCAGGGCAAAGCCGCGAAGGACTCGGCCCAGCGTTACCGCGAGATGCTCCGCGAGATCGAGAGCAGCCGCGACGCGTTCGAGCGCGACACCGAGCGGGCCCGCGAGGAGGCGGAGACCGCTCGTGATCGGGCCGAAGAGCTTCGTGAGCTTGCGATCGAGCTTGAGACGCGGGCGGCAAGCCTGAGTGCCGAGGAACGTGCGGAGCTTGAGGTCGCGTCCAAGCGGCTTCATACCCGCTCGGAGGCTCTGGAGAACCAGGCCGAAGCGCTCGAGAATCGCGTCGAGGCGCTCGAGAGGATGCTCGAACAGGCCGAAGAGCGTGCCGAAGCGCTCGAAGAGCGCCTCAACGAGCTTGAAAGTGAGAGCGTCGCTCCCGAGACGATCGATGAGGCTGAGGCCCCGGAGGCTCCGGAAACGCCCGAAGCTCCTGAAGCGCCCGAGGCTGCGGAGGCACCCGAAGCACCCGAAGCTCCTGAGGCTCCTGAAAGTGAGCCCGCGGCTCCGGCCTCGGCTCCCGCGCCGAACACGTCGGCGGTCTGAACGGAGATGAGTCGGGGTGGTGAAGCGGTGCCCGGTTGGCGTGCTGTGATGCTTGGCGCCCGGGCCTGAGCGAAATGGGATTGGATCAAGGTCACCCCTGCGACCGGACCCTGACGGGCCCGGCGCGGAGTCCCTCGCACTGAACACGGCGGCGGCTCATCGTCCCGCGGACGCGGCGGTGGCCCCGCGCGCGGAGGGTGTGCGACCCGGTGTGTGCGATGCGGCATCGGACGGAAGGAGCGGGCATGTTGCCAACGTTGCGGACGAAGACGATCGGGCTTGCGGTGGGTGTGGCGGTGGTGTGCGTCGCGGGTGCGGCGTCGGGGGACGACAAAGCGTACCGGGCGGGAGTCGGGCTCCTTGGCAAGGGCCTGTACGACCTGGCGGCGGCGGAGCTTCGGACGTACCTGAAGGAGCAGCCGGCGGGGGCGGAAGCGGCGAACGCGCGGTACTCGCTGGCGGTGTGCTTGGTGCGGATGAACAAGCACGCGGAAGCGGCGAAAGAGCTGGACCAGGTGATGGACGCGAAGGGGTTTGAGTTCGCGCCGGACGCGATGCTCCTTCGGGCCCAGTGCGCGGCGGCGATGGCCGATGAAGGGGGGGCGTCGTCGGTGCTTCGCAAGCTTGTGGATGAGCATCCGACGTTCGGGCAGCTTGATCGGGCGAGCGTGATGCTCGGGGAGTCGCTTTACAAGCAGGGCAAGCATGCGGAAGCGGCGACGGTGCTTGCGGGCGCGATTGAGAAGTGGCCGGCGAGTGCATCGGCGGCGCGGGCGGGGCTGCTTGCGGCGATGGCGGAGTCGGCGCTGGGCAAGCACGAAGCGGCGGCGGCGCGGGCTGCGGGGGTGCGAGCCAAGGGCGGAGCGGGTGAGTATGCGGCGAGCTTGGCGCTGGTGGAGGCGCAGTGCCGGCATCATCTGGGCGAGCTTGCGGCGGCGATGAAGCTCTATGCGGCGGTCGGCGCGACGGGGACGGGCGTGGTGCGGACGGAGGGTTTGCTCGGGCTTGCATCGGCGGCGCGGGCTTCAAAGGACTTTGCGGCGGCGGAGCGGGCGCTGAAGGAGGCGTGGTCGGCGGAGCTCAAGGGTGAGCTTCGCGATCGGGTCGTGCTGGAACGCGGCAAGGTGCTGCTGGAGCAGGGCAAAGCCGAAGCGGGGATGAAGGAGTTCGCGTCGGCCCAGGGGTCGAAAGCGGCGAATCTGGCGGCGGAAGCGGCGTACTGGGCCGGGAAGTGCGAGACTGCCATGGGACGGCACGCGGAAGCGGCGGAGCGGCTGGGGCTTGCGGCGGCGAAGTTTGCGGGGAGCGAGCTGGTCCCGGACATGCTGTTTGACCGGGCGGCGGCGCTTTCGCGTGCGGGAAAGGATGCGGAGGCGCTGGAAGAGTGGGGGCGGTGGCGCGGGAAGTTTGGAGCGAGCCCGCTCGCGGCGGAAGCGATGGTCGCGGAGGCGTGGTGTGCTCACCGGCTTGGGAAGTATGAGCAGAGCCTGGACCTTTGCGTGTCGGTCGCGGGGAAGAAGCCGGGGGCGGCGCTCGCGGAGTCGGCGGGCTTGCTTGTCGCGGAGAACGAGTACGCGGCGGGGCGGATGAAGGAGGCACTGGGGGCGTACGAAGCGTTCCTGAAGGGGTTCAAGGAGAGCAGGCACGCGTGGCGGGCGATGGTGCGGCGCGGGCTTTGTCTTGTCAAGACGGGGAGCGGGGATGAGGGGCGTGCGGCGCTGGAAGCTGCGGTGGCGATGAAGGTGGAGCAGGATGCGGGGGTGCGGTCGGCGGCGCTGATGGCGCTTGGCGAGCTTTGCTTTGCGGAGCGGGAGTGGGCGAAGGGGGAAGCGTGGTTCGCGATGATCGTGAAGGAGGGCGGGGCGGAAGAGGTTGATGCGATGCTGCGGCAGGGGATCTGCATGCAGCGTCAGGGGCGGTTCGCGGAAGCGGTGCCGGTGTTCGAGCGGGTGGTGAAAGCGGAGCCGGCTTCGGCGGCGGCGACACAGGCGATGTTCGAAGCGGGGCAGTCGCTGATTGAGCTTGGGAAGCTTGACGAGGCGGGAGCGGTGCTGCGAGAGGTCGCGGCTTCGGAGAAGGCGGACGCGGCGATCAAGGCGCACGCGGAGCGGCACTTGGCGACGATCGCTTCGAGGCAGGGCAAGCACGAGGAAGCGGCGAAGATTCTGGGGAAACTGGCGAATGCGCCGGGGGGTGATGGCGGGGCGGGGCTTGATCTGGCTTCGGCTCTGCTCGCGGCGGGGAAGTACGCGGAAGCGGAGCAGGCGCTGACGGTGATGCTTGAGGTGAACCCGAAGGGTGAGCGGGCGGCGGAGGCGGCGGCGAGTCTGGTGATCGCGCTGAACCGGCAGGGGAGGCACGAGGAGGCGATCAAGCGGTTTGAGGCGATCGGGGACGTGACGAAGCTTGGAGCGGTGGAGCGGGCGGGCGTGCTTTATGAGCGGGCGCTGGCGCTGCGGTCGCTTGAGAAAGCGGTAGAGGCGGCGGAGGCGTATCGGGCGGTGTTGGCGGAGGGATCGACGCGGGTGGAGGCGTATGCGGCGCTGGATCTTGCTCAGCTTGAGAGCAAAGCGGAGAAGCACGCGGAGGCGATTGCGCTGATCGAACGCGGTGTGGCGGCGGCGGAGAAGCTTGATGGGGAGGCGGCGAGCGGGATCCGCGAGCGGGGGACTTACTTGCGGGCGGCGACGCTTTTGAAGCAGGGGAAAGCGTCGGAAGCGGCGGCGGGGCTGAAGGATTTCGCGAAGGTCTATCCGAAGAGCGGGTCGCTGGCGGCGGCGAGCTTGCTGCATGGGGAGGCGCTGCTTGCGACGGGGCAGGCGAAAGCGGCATCGGAAGCGTTTGCGGCGGCGGTGAAAGCGGATCGGGCGGGGCCGACGAAGGCGGGGTCGGTCAAAGCGGGGGCGACGCTTCGGCTTGGCGATGCGCTGGCGGCGTGTCAGGAGTGGGCGGCGAGCGAGCGGGCGTATGCGTCGTTTCTGGAGATGGAGCCGAAGTCGGAGCTTTGGTTCCAGGCGCGGTTCGGGGTGGCGTGGGCTTTGGAGAACCAGGGGAAGCACGACGCGGCGATCGGGCATTACCGCGAGGTTGTGGAGAAGCACAAGGGGGCGACGGCGGCTCGGGCGCAGTTTCAGATCGGGGAGTGCTTGTACGCGCAGAAGAAGTATGAGCAGGCTTCGGCGGAGCTTTTGAAGACGGATGTGCTGTTTGACTATCCGGAGTGGAGTGCGGCGGCGATCTTTGAAGCGGGGCGGTGTCTGGCGGAGATGGGGCGGAACGAGGATGCGACGCGGCAGTTCGAGGATGTGGTGAAGCGGTTCCCGGAGACGACGTGGGCGGGGATGGCGAAGGAGATGCTTGCGGCGAAAGCGACGGCGCCGGTGCCGGGACGTGAGGGGGCGGCGGCGCGGTGAGTGTGGGTCGGAACGACGTGGATGAAGGAGTGCGCGATGATGGATGTGATGATGGCGGCGGCGCCGGCGGCGGAAGCGGGGTTTGTGTCGACGGTGTGGGACATGACGATGAAGGGCGGGATCATCATGATTCCGCTTGCGATCTGCTCGCTTGCGGCGATGACGATCGTGGTGGAGCGGCTGGTGCTGACGCGGCGGGCGCGGGTGGTGCCTCCGACGCTGCTTGAGGCGCTGATGGGGCTGAGGCGTGATCCCAAGCGAGCGCTGGAGCGGTGTGCGGGGGACCAGAGCCCGCTCGCGGCGGTGATCGGAGCGGCGATCCGTGCGAGAAACGGGATGAAGGCCGAGCAGGAGAAAGCGGTGAGCGACGCGGGGGAGCGGGAGATGCGCAAGCTGCGTCAGCGGATGCGTGTGCTTTCATCGTTGCCGCAGGTGGCGACGATGCTGGGGCTTCTGGGGACGGTGTTCGGGATGATCCGGACGTTCACGGTGGTGGCGGCGTCGGCGGATTCGCTGGGGAAGACGGAGCGGCTTGCGCAGGGCATCCACGAAGCGTGGACGGCGACGGCGGCTGGGCTTGTGGTGGCGATCCCGGCGATTCTGGCGTTTCAGTGGCTGATGGCGCGGATTGATGCGGCGGCGGGGGCATTGGACAACGCGGCGGCGCTGTGGCTTGCAGGTGAGGAGGATGGGGTGGTGGCGGCGGTGCCGGTTGTGACGCCGGTGGTGGCGGCGCCCTTGCCGGCGGCGGCGCACGCGGCGTCGAACGGTGAGCTTGTGCCGACGGCGGGCGTGTGAAGGAGGGTGCGATGCTGATTCGAAGCGGCGGGGCGGGAGGAGATGCTTCAGACCTGCACATTGATTTTGTGCCGATGGTGGATGTGCTTTTCAACCTTTTGATCTTCTTTCTGCTGGCGACGAGCATGGCGCAGACGCAGCGGGAGATGAGCATCGCGCTGCCGTACGCGTCGTCGTCGGGGCCGATCTCGGCGGCGATGCGCGAGTTGATCGTGAACATCGCGGCGGACGGGGCGATAGACGTGTCGGGGCGGAAGGTGACGCTTGAGGAACTTCAAGCGGTGATGAAGTCGGCGGTGGCGGGTAATCCGGATCAGAAGGTGAGCGTGCGCGGGGATCGGAGCACGCCGTACGCGAACGTGGCTTCGGTGCTTGATGTGTGCAAGGGCGCGGGGATCCAGCAGCCGTATCTCGAGACGATCCCGATGCGGTGAGGGCGCGGTGAGGCTTTCGGAAACGTTGCGGCGGGTCGCGGAAGGATGAGCAACTATGAACGTCAAGCTGAAGCTTGCGACGGTGGTGGTGATTGGGGCGGTCGGGGCCGTCACGCTTGTGGCGATGGCCGGGTGGCGGACGCGCGGGGCGGAATGGTGGACGGATGGCGGCGCGATTCGGGTGGCGGCGCAGGGTGCGCCGGTGCGAGAGATCCTGTGGAAGCCTGCGGAGTCGATGCCGGGCGCGGCGGGCGGGTCGGCGGATGAATATGAGCCGCGGTACAGCGCGGACGGGATGACGCTTGTGTTCGTTCGTGGCAAGCCGGGCGGGACGGCGGATCTGTGGATGGCTCGAAGGACGCCGGGCGGGTGGAGCGAGGCGGAGGCCATTGCTTCGGTCAACACCAAGCAGGATGAACTTGGGCCCGAGCTTTCGGCGGACGGGAAGCGGCTTTACTTCTACTCGGATCGAGCGGGGGGCGCGGGCGGGTATGACCTGTGGGCCGCGGAGCGGGAGGGAGAAGGTTGGGGCGAGCCGGTCAATCTTGGTGAGGGTGTGAACTCGAAGTGGAATGAGTACGGGCCGGCGCTGTCGCCGGAGGGAAACGTGCTTTGGTTCTCGTCGAACCGGCCGAGAGCGGGTGAGCCGGCGACGAGCGATGAAACGTGGAGCGCGACGGTGCGTGAGCATCGGACGCGGCGGGATTATGACCTGTACCGCGCGGAGCTGCGTGAGGGAATGGCCGCAGCGGCGCAAGCGGCGGCGTGGCTGAATACGGAAGCGGATGAGGGAGCGCCGGCGATGAGCCCGGCGGGGGACTATTTGTACTTCGCGTCGGATCGGGCGGGCGGGCTTGGCGGTTTTGACCTGTACCGGGCGCGGGTTCAGGATCAGTCGGCGGCGGAGAATCTGGGATCGGCGGTGAACTCGGCGGCGAACGACCTGGATCCGGCGCTGACGGCGGATGGGTTCCGGCTTTGCTTTAGTTCGGACCGGGCGAAGGAGGAAGCGGGCGGTGGGCTTGCGAGGTATGCGCTGTGGTTCACGGTGTCGCGCGAGGTGTATCGGTTTGCGGAGCCGGGTGCGAAGCTGAATGTGCTCGGGTTTCTGCCGTGGCTTGGTCTTTTGCTGCTGACGCTTCTGCCGCTGCTTTTGCTTGCGAAGCTGATGTCGAGTGATGTGTGGCGGAAGCGGCTGGGGCGGTTGGGGCTTGTGGCGCGGTGCTTGTTGGTGTCGCTTGTGGTTCACGCGTGCTTGGCTTCGCTTTTCTCGATCTGGAAGGTGGGCTCGGGGATTATCGACCTTGTGCAAGGCGGGGGCGGCGGCGGGAATCGGATCGTGATTGCTTCGGGAACGCCGGGCGGGTCGGCGGCTGGGCAGATCCGGGGGATCTCGTCGGGCGGCGGCGCGGTGATGGTGCCGGAGCTTGCGGCGGAGGCGCCGGCGCTGATGATGAGCGGGTTGGAGTTTGAGAGCGTGGCTGCACCCTTGGCGGAAGTGTCGGAGCGGAACGAAGCGATGCGGGGCGAGACGGCTTCGGCGCCGGAGCGGGCCGCGGCGGTGCGGGCGGTGGAAGCTCCGCGAGCGGCGAGCGATGATGGAGTGTCGGTGCCGAAAGCGGCGGCTCGAGAAGCGGCGAGCGAGGAGCGGCGGGGCGAGGTGAATGTCGGGGCGATGGCTCCGGAAGTCGCGGCGGTGCCGAGCGCGGGCGTGTCGGCGGGGCGGGCGGAGATCACGCCGCGAGCGAGCGGTGAGCGAGTTGTGCCGGTGGCGGAGCCGACGGTCGCGGGGGGCGGTGCTTCGCGGCGCGGGGGCGAGGTGAAGGTTGCTCAGGGTGTGGAGGTCGCGGGATCGGTCGCGGCGGAGGCTCGCGTGCCGCAAGCGGGAGCGAAGCAGGGGACGGGCGCGGAGCGGGAAGCGGCGGGGCTTGCGGTGGGTGAGCTTGCGGCGAGCGAAGTTGCCGGGAGCGGGCCGGTGGCGGGAGTGGAGTCGGTTTCGGGGAAGAGCGCGGCGGGTGGATCGGTGGAGGTTCCGCTTGCGGCGAAGGGCGGGGGGAGTTGGGATGGAGCGAGCGTCGTGCAGGAGCCGACGGCTGCGGGTGGGGCAGGGCGCGGCGAGCGGGTGGCGATGTCTGGCGCGGAGATGGTTGCGCCGGGTGAGCCGGCGGGTGTGATGCCGGCGGTGCCGGGCGTGCGGGCTGGTGATGGCGGCGGGGGCGCGAAAGCGGAGCCGTCGGGCGGGCGGGGGGTGGTTGATGGCGTGCTGGAGGGAGCGGGCGACTCGCCGAGCGTGGCGGCGCCGGTGGGGAACGGAGCGGGGGCGAGCGGCTTGGTGATGATCGAGCCGGGAGCGGCGGGCTCGGAGAAGAAGGATGCGCCGCCGGGAGCGGGACTTCAGCTTGGCCTTGGGCTTGGCGAGGTTGCGGGTGAGCGGTCGCGTGAGCGGCGCGGTGGGCCGGGCGCTGATCTGTTGCCGGAGGCTGGGGGTGGGGACGGCGCGGAGAATGAGCTTGATGCGCGGCTTCCGGTGGTGTCGGCGCCGGTCGAGACGTTTGACCAGCGGGCGCCGGAGGTGCGGCGCGAGCTTGTGGAGAAGATGGGCGGGAGCGCGGAGACGGAGAAAGCGGTCGGGCTTGCGCTCGAGTGGTTTGCGAAGCACCAGGCGGCGGACGGGTCGTGGAGTGCTCAGCGGTTTGATGATGGGTGCGGGGAGTGTGGCGGTGGGGCGGAGGTGAAGGCGGATGCGGCGATGACGGGGATGGTGCTGCTCTGTTATCTCGGAGCGGGGCACACGCACATGGATGAGGGGCCGTACCGGGAGCGTGTCGCGCGGGCGCTGGCGTGGCTTCTCGCGCGGCAGGGTGCGGATGGGGATCTGCGCGGCGGGGAGACGATGTACGGGCAGACGGTGGGGACGGTGGCGCTGTGCGAGGCTTTGGCGATGACGCAGGATCCGGCGCTGGTGAAGCCGGCGCAGCGGGCGGTGGCGTTTGTGCTTGAGCGGGCTTCGGGCGGCGGGAAGCGGGGGAGCGAGAAGGACACGTCGGTGCTGGGCTGGCTTGTGTTCACGATCGAGAGTGCGCGGCGGGCGGGGATGGACGTGCCGAAAGCGACGTTTGACGCGGCGGGGAAATGGCTTGAGTATGTGACGGTGGAGGGGAAGCCGGGGCGGTACGCGTACGCGAAGGGGGGAGCGGCGAGCGCGGCGATGACGGCGGAAGCGATGTTCGTGCAGCAGATCCTCGGGCGGAAGCGCGAGGAGCGGATGATGGAGGAGTCGGCGCGATTCGTTCGCGGGACGCTTCCGAAGTGGGGCGAGGGTGCACCGACGTATTCGTGGTATTACGCGACGCTTGCGTTGTTCCAGCACCAGGGGGAAGCGTGGAAAGCGTGGAACGAGGCTCTTGTGCGGGAGCTGCTTGCGAACCAGTCGAAGGAGGGGAAGATGGCGGGGAGTTGGGCACCGACGGATGAGTGGTCGCGGCTTGGGGGGCGGGTGTACCAGACGGCGGCGTGTACGTTGAGTCTTGAGGTTTATTACAGGTATCGGGCGGAGGGGGTAGCGGAGGGCGTGCGCGGGCGGTGAACGTTGCTTACGCGGCGCGACGTTTGCGTTTGGTTGTTTTCTTGGGACCTTGCGGCTTGGCGGTTGATCGAGCCCGCGAGCCCATCTCTTTGCCGATTGCGGCGATGATTTTGTCCACGTCATACCCGTGTCGCTTGGCGAACGTGTCACGGACCTTGTGGACCTCGGCGACGATCGGGTCTTTCGTGATTTTTACGGGCTTCATGGTGCCTCCATCAACTCAACGGGCGTGCAGATCACCGGGGGTTTGAAACCGGTGGCCTTGCAGATCGATTCTATGCGTGGACGCAATGCTGCGTTCGCGATATGGCGGCAGTTCCAGGTGAGGAGGAAGTCTGCCTTTGCGATGGTGGCAGCGGCCACGTGCACAGCGTCCTGAGCTGCCTTCGCGGGGAGGCCTCCCCCTGAAAGCAATCGCTTTGCAAGCGAGGCGACAGCCTCGTCGAGCGGGACGTATCGAAGATTCGCGAGATATGCACTTCGCTTCGCTGCCGCGAGTGCATCGCCGCGCATCGCCTCGAACGCGACAGCCTCCGAAGCCACGACGTCGAAGGCGCTTCGTCGTTGAGACCACCACTGAGCGGTGACACGCTGTTGGCCCGCGATCACCACGTTGCGACTGGGCTTGGCAGCGAGGTAACTGACGATGGTTGTCTCGATGTAAACGACGGGCTTCATGGGGTTGAGTTTAGCGGCAGCGCAGGGGACTGTTTTGCGAGATGGATGGATGGGCATCGATATAAGGAGGGGATGTGGGCGTAAGAGCGGGCGGCTTTGTGGGTCCATGCTTGATCGACGTGCGCGGCGGGTCGATCTAGGTGACACGAAGTGACCGACCAGCCCAGCCGACGTCGTTGATGACTGAGAGTTGGGCAAACGACATTGGGAATCGGAAGGAAAGCGACGCGATCATGCGAATGTCCTCGGGAAAGTCGGCGAGCCTGAGGGGAGTCACAGGAGAACCTTCTCGCTCGAACTTTCCCGGTGATCCTTGGACGCCCGAGGACCAGGCGTAGACATAGAGGCCGCGCTGGGCGACTTCCGTGATTTTGCCGTACGGGTCCGCGCAGTCGAGCCGCACGTTACGGCGTTGGGCGAGTGCTTTCAATCGAGACCAGGTCTGCGTCACGGCAGGCACGTTGGTCGCTTCGAGCACCGCCAGAGGGATCGGTCCGTTGCCGCTCGTGTAGAACGCCGCCAAGTGTTCGTCACGGTCGACGGCGAGCCAGACAGTCTCGATATCGACCGGGTACCCGACAAACTCTGAGTCTTGCATGGAGAAGGCTCGCGTTTCGTGGTTTCGACGTCCGTTACGTCCACTCGGGGTCGGCGAACTCCATCTCGCCCAAGTCTCCGAGCACTGCTTTATCTGTCAGCAACTGACGCAAACGCTCGATCTCGACTCGCCAGTGATCGTTCGGACCAAAGGGAGTCGACTCGCCTTCGATGCGATTCTGAAGGATATCTACGCACACCCACTCTGCGGACGAAAGGATCTTGTCCATGTGCGGGCGCAGTTTCGGATTGCGGAGTGAGAGATACTCATGAAGAGCGGCCAATGCCACGTCCTCGCGAAGTTGATCGGGCAAAACGGCGCTTAACAGCCTGCAAAACTGCTGAAAGGTGTATCGGCTTGGGGCCCATGTTTGACCGTATCGAATGCAGAATAGTCCTGACATGCTGCCTCGCTCAAAAAAGTACTGGTGGATTGCGGGCGGGCGAGTGGTGGTGGGTGTTCTGTCCTTCAATGTCGAGATCTGCAAGCTCGTTGCCGGTCATCGGGCCGAGTATACCGAGCCGCAGGGAGGCGGGTGGCTTGCGTGCCACCTGGCGGGGAGGGTGGTGCCAGTTGGATTCGGTTCGTTGACGCCGCGGCAAATGTGCTCATCTCGCGATGGATGCTTTTCGCGTCCCCTTAGTGTCTTCCCGCGTCCGGCGCACAAGCATCGGTAGGGTCGAGGCGACCCAACCGATGGCACCCGGCATTTGGGCACAGGCCAGAGGCCTGTACCACGGCGAACGGGCCTGAGGGCTGAACCGCGGCTACTTTTGGGATCCCACAGGAGATTTGCGATGAGTTTGAAAGCGGCGATGGAGTGGCAGCAGCAGCATCAGGGCGAGACGGTGGAGCGGCTGGTGGAGTGGCTGAAGATTCCGAGCATTTCGACGGATCCGGCGTATGGGGCGCATTGCCAGAAAGCCGCGGACTGGGCGGCGGGGCAGCTTCGGGAGTGCGGGCTTTCGGTTGAGATTTGTCCGACGGGGGATCCGGCTCATCCGGGGGACTTGTCGAAGGGGGGCGGGCATCCGATCGTGCTGGCGCACTGCGACGGGGACCCGTCGTACAAGGGGCCGCACGTGCTTTTCTACGGGCACTATGACGTGCAGCCTTGCGATCCGCTGGATCTGTGGGAGTCGGACCCGTTCAAGCCGGTGATTCGCGATGCGCGGAAGGGCGAAGAGGGCGGCAAGCGGATCGTGGCTCGCGGGGCGGTGGATGACAAGGGCCAGGTGATGATGTTCATCGAGGCTTTGCGGGCGTGGCAGGCGGTGACGGGCAAGCCCGCGGGCGGGGTGAAGTTCACGGTGGTGCTTGAGGGCGAGGAGGAAACGGGCAGCGTCAATCTCGGGGCGTTTGTGCAGTCGCGGAAGAAGGACCTTGAGAAGACGGATGTGTGCCTGATTTCGGACACGGGGATGCTGGGGCGCGGGAAGCCGGCGATCACGTACGGGGTGCGCGGGCTGGCCTACACGGAAGTGACGCTTCACGCGGCGAATCAGGATCTGCACAGCGGGCTCTGGGGCGGGCGGTGCCCGAACCCGATCACGGAATTGACGCGGGTGCTCGCGCAGCTTCACGACAAGAAGCGGCGGATCACGATCCCCGGGTTTTATGACGCGGTGGTGCCGATCTCCAAGCAGGAGCGGGCGAACTGGAAGGCTCTGAAGTTCAACAGCAAAGCGGCGCTCAAGAAGATCGGGCTTCCGCCGGCGGCGGACATCGGCGAAGCTGGGTTTACCGCGATGGAGCGCGAGTGGGGCCGGCCGACGGCGGAGATCAACGGGATCTGGGGCGGGTACACGGGCAAGGGCGCGAAGACCGTGATCGCGGCGAGCGCTTCGGCGAAGGTGTCGTTCCGCTTGGTCGCGAACCAGGACCCGAAGAAGATCACCAAGCAGTTCTTCAAGTGGTGCAAGGACCACACGCCGCCGGGATGCCGTTGGGAGCTGAACGACCATCACGGCGGGTTCGGCGTCACGACGCCGATCGACAGCCCGACGATGCGTGCGGCGAGCGCGGCGATCAAGAAAGCGACAGGGAAGTCGCCGGCGCTGATCAAGAGCGGCGGGTCGATCCCGGTGGCGGGGATGCTGAAGGACAAACTCGGGATCGACACGATCTTCATGGGCTTTGGCTTGGATGATGATCGGGTGCACAGCCCCAACGAGAAGTTCGAGCTTGAGTGCTTTGAGATGGGGAAGAAGAGCCACACGGCGCTGATCGGAGAGCTTCTGGGCGGGTAGCGGCGAGGCGGAGCGCGGCGTGACCGGACTGTACATCCCCCTTGCGATTTTCGGCGGTGTTCTGCTGGCGTTCCGGCTGATCAAGTTCGCGTACGTCGTCAGGATGTTGCGGAAGTGGCAGCCTGCGAAGAGCGACTGGGTGGAGGATGATCTGTCGCGACTGAACGCGAAGCAGCGTCGCCGTTTCGATGAAGTCGTGAAGGCTTTGCAAGCGGCGGGGTTCGAGCCGGTGCATCGGGCTCGAAACGGCAGCATCACGATGGTCAAGGGAATGGTGTACACGCTGGTGGAGTGCCGCTCGAAGACGGACCCGACGATGACGGCGTTCGGCGTGGTGCTCGGGTTCTCCGCGATGGGGCGAGAGGTTCTGAGCCATTCGTTTGAGATCGCCGCGAAGGTGGCTCGTGGCGGGAGCGTTTCGTGCACGAGTATGCAGGGGTCCAGGGATCAGAGCACGCAGGAGTCGAAGGTGCTGCGTTACGAGCGGATTCGTGATCCGGCGGTGCTTGCGGACGTGCTGCGGCGGCTGCTGCCGCGGTTTGGCGGGGCGAAGCCGGCGGACCCGCCATCGATCCGGCGGTTGAACGAGATCCATGACAAATGGGTTCGGGAACTGCAGGCGGCTGGGAAGATCGAGCTGACGCCGGATGGGACGCAGTTCAGGTTCACGTGGGGGCGTTCGCTTTCGGGCTGGACCTTGCTGGTGCCGGGCGTGGAGTGGTTCGCTTCTCGTCGGGCGCGGGAGGAGAGCGAGCGGTGGCTTGTCGAGAGCGGGGTGGATGCGGAGGTATTGAAGCGGGTGGAGCGGTTCCGGCTCCCGAGCGAGCTTGAGGTCGAGCCGGCGCGATAGACTGTCGGCATGAAGACCTTCACGATGATGGTTGCAGCGGCGGCATTGGCGGCGATCGGGACGCTTGGCGGGTGTTCGTCGGGCCCGGCGAAAGCCGGCGCGACGGCGGAGACGGCCGAGGTGCGGTCGCCGGTGTTCTTTCGCGGCGATGGGACGAAAGCGGACCTGTCGGATGTCGTGAACGCCGGGCGCGTGGCGGAAGCGGTGCTGGTCGGCGAGAATCACGGGCATCCGCTGGGCTTGCAGACGGCGGCGGAGCTTTGGTCGGTCTTGGCCCAGGAGGACAGCTCGGCGCTCGCGATGGAGTTCTTCGAGCGCGATGAGCAGACCGGCCTTGATGATTACCTCGCGGGGATCACGACCGAGGAAGCGTTCCGGAAAGCGACGAACCGCACGGCGAGCAACTACCCGGCGGGGCATCGGAAGATGGTCGAGGATGCGAAGGGACGCGGCCGGCCGGTGATCGCGGCGAACGCGCCGCGGCGGTATGTGCGGCTGGCGCGGACGGAGGGCTTTGACCGGCTTCGCGGCTTGACGCCGGAGCAGGCGCGGCTGGTGCGTGTTCCCGATGCGCTGCCGACGGGGCCGTATCAGGAGGCTTTCGATGAGTTCATGAACGGAGCGGTCGCGACGCGTGCGCCGGAGTCGGCCGCGGATGCGGAAGCGCGCCGCAAGCGGACGGAAGCGATGTTCCGGAGCCAGTCGACGTGGGACTGGACGATGGCGGAGTCGGTCGTGAGGGCACTGTCGAGCGGGCGGACGCCGACGCTTCTCGTGATCGGTCGGTTCCACATCGACAAGGAGGGCGGGACGGTGCTTGCGGCGCGGGCGATGCGTCCCGGGACGCGGATCGTGACGGTGAGCTTCGTGGATGCGTGGAGCGAGAAGCTTCGCGACGAGGATCTGGGACGGGCGGACTTCGTGGTGTATGTGGGGCCGCAGCCGGCGGGGGCGGAGTAAGTCAGCGGGCGGGTGCGGGCTTTTCGTCGTTGAGGGGTGGGAGCGCGGGGGCTTTGGGGGCTTCGTTGATGCGGATCTCGATCTGGGTCCATCCATCGGCGACAGGAACGCCGGAGAAGGTGTGACGCTTGTTGGGCCCGGTTGAGGCGATGCTCTGCATCGGCGCAGTGCCGTTGATCCCTACACCGTCGTACACCAAGCGTGCGGCTTTGGATGTGAGGTCGTGCAACTGGATGGACTCTCCGGCGGTCAGCGGTTTGGCGAGCAGATTGGTGATCGTGCCACCCTCGCGTTTCGCGCCCGCGGCGTCGACGATCACGGTGGGGGCTTTCGTGAGGGCGGTGAGCAAGCCCGATCCGATGTCGAACTCGGAAGCCGCGTTCTCGGCAACGCCAACGCCGACCGCTCGGTTGGACGCGATCAGAGCCGTGTAGAGGCGGCCCAAGCGTGCCCGCTCGACGAAGTGCGAATCGGTGATGATGTGCGGGATAAAGCCCATGCCGGGGCCGATCTTGGGGCCGTTTTCGAGAGCGTCGTCGCTCGAGCCGGTCAGAAACATCGGGTCGGACATCATGGCCAGGCCGGCGGAGGTGCCGGCGATGGTGCCGCTTCGGGCGAGGAGGGAGCGGAGAGCGTTGGCTTCGGGTTTGTCGATGCCGGCGGGGCGGTAGAGGTCGATGATGCGTTTCTGGTCGCCGCCGGTGAAGAGGACGAGTTGAGCGGTGTTGATGGCGGCGACGGCGTCGGCGGTCGGGGTGTCGCGCGAGATGGCGGCGATCGTGGCGGCGGGGTCGTAGCGGCGGAACGCGGCTGTGGCGTTCTCCGCGGCGGCTTTCTCCTCGAGGCTTGCGGCGGTGGCGATGAGGATGCGGGGCGTGCCTGTGGCCGGGTGCTTGGCGAGTTCGAGCATGCGGCGGTAGACGGGCTCGTTGTCGCGTTCGAGGCCGCCGCCGATCAAGATGAGCGTGCCCGAGGGGCTGGAGGGGGTGCGGGTCGTCGTCGAGCAGGCGGTGAGGAGGAGGAGCGGCAGGAGCAGGAGCAGGCGCGTGAGCATCGCGGCAGTGTAACAGTTGCAGGAGGATGTGTTCACGGGTTCGTGTATCATCGGAGCATGAGCGAGCGATCACGGATGCGTGCGATCGGGATGTTGGCCGTGATGGCGGGCGTGGCGGCGGTGCTTTCGAAGCCGCGGGAAGCGGCACACCGGGGGGAGAGCGCCCCGGCGTACTCGCCGCAGGCGGCGGAGCGGCTTTTCGCGTTCGCGGATCCGGCGTATCGGCTTGAACTGGCGGCGGCGGAGCCGGACGTGACGGCGCCGGTAGCGATCCGGTTTGATGAGGATGGACGGCTTTGGGTGGTTGAGATGCCGTCGTACATGCGGGACATGGCGGCGAGCGGGGAGCAGGAGCCGGTGAACCGGATCTCGGTGCTTGAGGATCTCGACGGGGACGGGACGTTTGAGACCAAGCGGGTGTTTCTGGATGGGCTGAAGCTGCCGCGCGGGGTGATGCCGTGCTTTCAGACGGGTGGGCGGCTTTCGGCGCTGGTGATCGAGCCGCCGTCGGTCTATTTCGCGGTGGACACGGACGGCGATGGGCGAGCGGATGAGCGAAAGCCGGTGCTCGGGGGGATCGCGGGCCTGGACAATCCGGAGCACGCGCCCAACGGCTTGCTGTACGGGATGGACAACTGGATCGAGTTCTCGCAGCACAACATCGCGTTCAAGTTTGATGGTGAGCGGGCGGTGACTCGGGCGGCGCCGTCGCACGGGCAGTGGGGGATCACGATGGATGACCTGGGTCGGCTTTACTACACGCCGAACTCGGATGCATTGCGGGTGGATGCGGTGCCGAAGTGGTTCGCAGCGCGGTGGTCGGCGAATGGTGGCTTGACGGGTGTGAACGAAGGGGTGATGGGTGAGCAGACGGTGTGGCCAGCGCGAGCGACGCCGGGGGTGAACCGCGGGTACCAGGTGGGCGTGCTGAGAGAGGATGGGACGCTGAGGTCGCACACGGCGGCGTGCTCACCGACGATCGATCGCGGGGGCGGGCTTGGGACCAAGGGGTTCGCGTATGTGTGCGAGCCGGCGGGGAACATGGTGCGGCTGTTGGATCTGACGGAGTCGGGTGGCAAGCCGCGCGGGAAGAACGCGTACGACAAGCGGGAGTTTCTGACGTCGACGGATGAGCGGTTCCGGCCGGTGGCGACGGCGATGGGGCCGGACGGGGCTTTGTACATCGCGGACATGTACCGCGGGGTGATCCAGCACAAGACGTACCTGACGCCGCAACTGAAAGCACAGATCGCGGAGCGCGGGCTTGAGCAGCCGGTCGCGATGGGGCGGATCTGGCGGGTGACGATGGATGGGAAGTACGTCGCGCCGATGTACGGCGGGAACGTCAAACTCTCGAAAGCCACGGATGAACGATTGGTGGAGTTGCTGGGGGATGAGCGGGGGTGGTACCGCGATACGGCACAGCGGCTTTTGGTCGAGCGGCGGGCCGTGGGCGTTGCGGAGCTGATCCGCAAGCAGGCTCGGAGCGGCGTGCGGGCGGTGACGCGGGTGCAGGCGCTCTGGACGCTCGAAGGGTTGGGCGTCGTGACGGGGGAAGACCTGGAAGCGGCGGCGAAGGACGCTGATGCGGCGGTGCGTGAGCATGCGGCGCGGATGATGGCGGGGCGGAGGGAGTGGGCGGATCTGGCGGGAGCTTTGCTCGCTGATCCCGAACAGCGGGTCGTCTGGCATGCGGCGCTCGCGATGGGATCCGATGGTGATCCGGAAGCGAGGCCGGGCTTGCTGGTGAAAGGGGCGACGGAGAAGCCGCAGGATGCGGTGCTTCGGTCTTGCGTGGTGAATTCGCTTGCGGGTGTGGAGGTCGAAGCGATCCGCGAGGCGATCAAGGGCGATGCGAAGAAGCGTGAAGCGCTCGTGGCGGAACTGGCGTCGTCGGTGCTTCGCGGGGTGCGGAGCGAGGAGCGGGCCGAGCTGGTTGAAGCGGTCGCGAGCGAGGGATGGCCGGAGGATGTCAAGCGAGCGGTGATGGGGCGGGTCGAGAGCGTGATCGGGGTCGGGAGCGCGCGGCCGCGGCCGATCCGGCTGGCTCGCGAGCCGAAAGCGTGGGTCGCGGGAGCGGAGAAGAATCAGCGGATGGCGCGGGCTCTGGTGTGGTTTGACTGGCCCGAGCGGCCGGCGGTGGATCGCGGGACCAAACCCGTGCCGCTGACGGCGGAGCAGCAAGCGTCGTTTGAGCGGGGGAAGGCTGTGTTCGCGAGGAACTGTGCTCAGTGTCACGGGACGGAGGGGCGTGGCGTGCCGGGGCAGACGCCTCCGCTTGCGGGTTCGCCGCGGGCGACGGGGGATGCGGGACGGGCGATCCGGATTCTGCTGCACGGGATGGATGGGAGCATGGAGCGTGACGGTGTGGTGTACAACGGGCAGATGCCCGCGGCGGCGACGCTTGTGGATACGGAGATCGCGGACACGCTGACGTATGTGCGGCGGTCGTGGGGGAACGCGGCGGCGCCGGTGCTCGGGTCGGAGGTGCTTCGGGTGCGGATGAAGACGGCGGGGAGGGGACGGGCGTGGACGGTGGGGGATATTGACTCTTTGCCTGAGGAGAAGCCATGAAGAAGAACGTGCTGAAGTCGGCGGTGAGGTTGGGGATGTTCGTCGGGGCGATGGGGGTCGCGTTGATGGCCGCGTGCCGCGGCGGCGAGCGTGTTCAGCGCGATGACGCGGCTCTGCCGACCCCCGTTCAGCCCGAGAGCAACGTGGTGAAGCTCTTCGATGGGGTCTCGCTTGCGGGGTGGGTTCAGCGCGGCGGGAAAGCGACCTACCGCGTGGAGGATGGGGCGATCGTCGGGACGACGGTGCCGCACACGCCGAATTCATTCTTGTGTACGGAGAAGACGTACGGGGACTTTGAGCTCACGCTTGATTTCAAGGTCGATCCGCGGGTCAACAGCGGCGTGCAGTTTCGGAGCTTGAGCACGGCGGAGTATCAGAACGGGCGCGTGCACGGGTACCAAGCGGAGATTGACCCGAGCGAGCGGGCGTGGACGGGCGGGCTGTATGACGAGGGGCGGCGGGGCTGGCTTGCGAAGCTTGAGGGGAACGCGGCGGGGCGGAAAGCGTTCAAACAGAACGAATGGAACGCGATGAAGATCCGGGCCATCGGCGACACGATCTCGATCTGGATCAACGACGTGCCGACGGTCACGGAGTTCAAGGACGGGCGGACGGCGGAGGGGTTCATCGCGCTGCAGGTGCACGATGTCGGGAAGAACGAGACGCCGATGGAGGTGCGTTGGCGGAACATCTTGCTCACGCCGGTCCCTTCCAAGTGAGGCTTGTGGGTCCCCAAAAACGAGAAGGAGGGCGGCCGACTTGAAGCCTGGCCAACCCTCTCTTCTCTCTCGCTTGTCGCTTGATCGGTGGGACAGATCCCTGCGCGGTGAACGCGGGGATCACTGATCAAGCGGATCGATGTCGCACGTGACGCAGGATGGAGCGTCGATGCCGGTGACGACCTGCCAGAAGGGCTCACCGAAACCGTCGTTCCACCATGACTTGAACTGGCCTTCCTCATCCTCGAAGTAGTCGACGAGATCCTTGCCGCCGACGTAGATGGCGCGGTGGATCAGGAGGAGGTCGTCGCTGACGTACTCGGCTTCGGCGGCGACGCCGGCGATGGCGTCGACAAGGCGACCGAAGAGCTGGCGGTCCGCACGAAGGAGGATGTCCGCGTCATGCCAGACGTAGTAGCGGAAGCGGGCGGCCCGGCGGCCCAGGACGCTCGTGCGGTACCGGAGGAGCGCGGCGACGCCGTCGATCCCGTCCACACGACGTTTCAGGGTGGGCCCGGCGATGGTCCGCTCGAGTTGGTGGCAGAAAGACTCGAGGTCGGAGATGTACCGCCCGTAGAAGGGGCAGACCTCCGCGTCACGCAGCCCACCGAGGAACTGCGACATCGAGGCCGCGAAAGCGAGACGCCGTCCTGGCCTCTCGGAATACGCGATAAGGTGATTTTCATCCAGAAGCTGGGCCACATCGGGTTGCCAGTCAGCAACAACGAGTGGTGAATCTGGATGGCGTGAAAGCGCTCCCATGCACTTTGACCCATGCCGGACAACACCACTCGTCCGAACGTGAATGAAATGACAAAGCCCGGCCCTTAGCCGAACACTCTACTGCCGACAATGTGCATCAAAAATGCGCGATTGTCCACCCAAAGACGGATTTTTCCTCATATCTCGGATTCTCGGTACAGGCGGACGCGTTTTGGGAGTTCCGGGAGGAGCCTTGGCCTTGAATGGAGGATTTGCATGCCGATATAGGTACGCACCAGGTGGAGATCCCCTATATTTGGAATGACGGAGATTTGGTCCAACACCGAGGAGCATCCCTGCTATGATGGACAGTCTGCGTCGTCTCCTTGGTTTGTCTCGAATTTGGGGGTGGAGGAACGTGCGCGGTGCCACTCTTTCGCGGGAGTGGCCCGAGCATGGCGGATGGACAGGGTTTGACGAATTTCCTGTTGGACCAGATAATGTGAAATCGTGGATCGCCCAGAGTCCCTTGGAGGGGATGTCGTCCGGGTGCCGTCGGGTGTGTTTTCGTCGACGGTTGTCGGACCTTTTGGAGACCCGAACATGAGCCAACCTCTTGATGAACTTTTGAGCCGAGTCGCGGCGCGGACGGCGGACCTGGTCGCATTACCGGCGATTGCCACCATGGATTGGTGTGATCGCGCGGCGGAAGCGGTGGGGACGACGGTGCCCGGTTTTCGCGGGCTTATCTCGGTCTTTGCGGTCGAACTTTCGCCGAGCGGTGCGGTTCGGCGGATCGAGTCGCAGAGCATTCGGCTGATCAGCCCGATCGATCCGGACCGGCCGACGCCGCCGCTGGTGCTGATCAGCGAAGCGAACCACGCCCTGGAGCGGCTGACGTCGCTTGGATGGGAAGCGGCGACGGCGACGCCGGCGTCGGGATTGATCTCGACGGTGGCGAAGTCGGAGCAGTGGGCTTCGCTTCCGCTGGTGCAGGCGCTTGGCGGGAGCCGGATCGGCCAGCCGTTCGTGGGTTCGGCGTCGCTGAACGCTTCGAACAACCGGGCGATCGTGGTGGTGATGGCTCCGGCGGCGGGCGCTCCGGCGCTGGATGGCTCGGCGGTGGCATCGCTTCGGGCGATCTTCCCGGTGATGGTGCAGCGTGCGCGGACGGCGTTTGGCGAGTCGGTGGACGCGAACTCGACGATTTCGGATCGCGAGCAGCTGGTTTTGAATCACCTGGTGCTTGGGAAGAGCGTGCGGCAGATCGCGGATGAGCTTGGCCGCAGCCCGCACACGGTGCACGACCATGTGAAGAGCCTGCACCGCAAGCTGAACGCGTCTTCGCGTGGCGAGCTGATCGCGCGGGCTTTGGGGTATGTCTCGCGGGCGACTCGGATCCGCGATGCGCACCGTGCTTCGTCGGCGAACACGCCCGACGAGCGGTGAGCGGAGCGCGGGAATGTGTGAAAATCAGGCGGCGCCGTCCGAGCGGGCGGGGCCGCCTTTGTTTTTCGATTCGGGTATGATCTGGGCGTGAATCCGGACACGAACCGAGCGACGCTTCCTGACGACCCGGCCCCGATCATTGCGCGGGAGGGGATGCCGATTGTGGCGTGGTTTTTCGCGGTGGCGGCGGTGCTTTCGGCGGCGGCGTTCTACTTCGCCGGGGTTCTTGGCGCGATCGTGGCGGTTCCGCTGATCCTGGTGGCGTGCTGGTCGTTCTGGTTCTTTCGGGATCCGGCGCGGGCGATCCCCGCGGCGCCGAACGCGGTGATCAGCCCGGCGGACGGGGTGATCTGCGGGGTGGTGAAGGTCGCGCCGCCGGAAGAGCTTGGGATCGATTCGTCGGTGGCGAGCGGGATGACGCGGGTGAGCGTGTTCATGAACGTGTTCAACGTGCACGTGAACCGGGCGCCCGAAGCGGGCAAGGTCGTGCGGATCGCGTACCGGCCGGGGAAGTTCTTCAACGCTTCGTTTGACAAAGCGAGCGAGTTCAACGAGCGGTGTTCGTACGCGATGATGCTGGCGGACGGGCGGCCGCTTGTGTTCGTGCAGATCGCGGGGCTGATCGCGCGGCGGATCGTGTGCCGGATCGAGGAGGGGGCGACGCTTCGTCGCGGCGAGCGGTTCGGGCTGATCCGTTTCGGGTCGCGGGTGGATACGTATCTGCCGCCGGGTGTGGAGCCGCTGGTGAAGGTGGGGGACAAGAGCGTGGCGGGGGAGACGGTGTTCGCGCGGCTGAGCCCGGTGGCGGGCGGGTCGATCGAGCCGCGGGGGCTCACGGTTGTCGAGGGTGACTCGATGGCGCAGGTGGCGCGTGGAGAAGCGGGCGGGGAAGCGCCGCTTGCGGAGGGGTAAATGTTCACACTCGACGCGGACTCCAAGCAGCATGTCGCGTTCCGGAAGATCGTTCCGAACCTGTTCACCACGGTGTCGCTCTGCTCGGGGCTGGCGTCGATCCACTACTCGCTGAAAGCGGCGCAGTACGTTTCGGCGAAAGCGGATCCGGCGCTGATCGAGTCGACGTGGAAGACGGCGATGCTGGCGATCGGGGTGGCTGCGGTGTTTGACCTCTTGGATGGGCGGGCGGCTCGGCTGCTTCAGGCGACATCGCGATTCGGCGCGGTGTTTGACTCGCTTTCGGACTTTCTGTCGTTCGGGGTGGCGCCGGCGATCTTGATCCATCAGTGGATGCTGAAGGACCATCGGTCGCTGGGGATGGCGGCGGTGATGGCGTTTGTGCTTTGCGCGGCGCTGCGGCTTGCGCGGTTCACGGCGATGCCGAGGCAGCCCAAGAGCAAGTCTGTGCTTGGGAAGTTCTTCATCGGGCTTCCGACGCCGGCGGCGGGCGGTGCGATGCTGGTGCCGGCGATGCTGGATGTGGCGAAGTATTTCCCGATCCAGACGGGGCGGGTTTCGGATAGCACGATGGCGGTGTTCGAGACGATCGAGCCGACGCTTGTGATCGTGAACACGCTTCTGATCGCGGGGCTGATGATCTCGCGTGTGCCGATGTTCAGCTTCAAGAAGGTTCGTGTGCGGCGGCACGCGGTGCCGTTTCTGATGGTTCTGATCGGGATGTTCGTGCTCGCGATGTTCCGTGACGCGTGGCTGACGATTCCGGTGGCGGTGTGGACGTATATCGCGATGATCCCGCTGAGCGTGCTTTCGCACAAGCGGGTGGTTCAGCAGTTGCGGAGCGTCGAAGGCGGCGCGGTGGTTCAAGGAGCGGCGCTGTGAAGGGAATGAAACTGGCGGCGATGGCGATGGCGGTGGCGGCGGGGCTGGTCGGCTGCGCCGGCGGCGAGAGGACCTCGCGGACCGCACAGCCCGTGCCGAAGAGCTCCGTTGCCAACGCGCGGAGCATCGCGGATCCGGCGTTTCTTGAGCAGTTTGCTTCGACGTATCGGTTTGGAGCGGGGACGCCGCGTGGGTTCCAGATCACGCCGGATGAGAAGCACGTGCTTTTCCTGCGGTCGGGGCCGCGGTCGGTGGTGCAGGACCTGTACGAGTTCGACATCGCGACGGGGAAAGAGCGGGTGCTCTTGACGGCGGACCAGATTCTCAAGGGGGCGGAGGAGAATCTGTCGCCGGAAGAGAAAGCTCGCCGCGAGCGGATGCGGATGTCGTCGCGGGGGATCGCTTCGTACTCGCTTTCGAAGGATGGGTCGACGATCCTGGTGCCGCTTTCGGGCAAGCTTTATCTGGTGGAGCGTGCGACAGCGAAGGTGCGCGAGGTCGGCACGGAGAAGGGATTCCCGATCGATCCGCGGATGTCGGCGGACGGGACGCTGATCGGGTGCGTGCGGAGCGGATCGCTGTGCGTGATCGACAGCGCGACGGGCAAGGAGAAGGTGCTTCTGTCGCCGGAGTCTCCGACGGTGGAGTATGGCGTGGCGGAGTTTGTCGCTGCGGAGGAGATGGACCGCCGCGAGGGGTACTGGTTTAGCCCGGATTCGAAGTGGATCGCGTACACGCGGGTGGACACGGCGGGGCTTGAGGTCTTCACGATCGCGGACCCGGTGAATCCGGGGAACCCGGGGCAGACGTGGCCGTATCCGCGGCCGGGGAAGAAGAACGCGGAGGTGCAGCTCTTCGTGTCCGCGACGGACAACTGCTATCCGGTCGAGGTGAAGTGGGATCGGGCGAAGTATCCGTATCTGGTGACGGTGAAGTGGGAGGAGAACGCTCCGCTGACGCTTGTCGTGAGCAATCGGGCGCAGACGGAGATGGTGGTGTACACCTGGGAGGTGGGCGGCGGGGTGACGGAGGTGCTGAAGGAGACGGACTCGGCGTGGGTGGAGATCCGGCAAGCGGTGCCGCACTGGCTGAAGGATGGGTCGGGGTTCCTTTGGATCAGCGAAGCGTCGGGCTGGCCGGAATTGAACTGGCACGACAGGAGCGGGAAGAAGATCGCGACGGTTGCGGGGGAAGCGATCGGGTTCCGGGATTTGATCGCGTTCGATGATGAGAAGGGGTTCGCGTATGTGTCGGCGTCGAAGGACCCGACCGAGAGCCACGTGTGGAAGGTGCCGCTGAAGGCGCGGATCGCGCCGGCCCCGCTTTCGAGCGCGCCGGGGATCCACGGGATCACCTTGGGCGAGAAGTTCGGCGTGGCGGTGATGAGCCAGACGCTTGCGAGCGGCGGGCGAGCGTGGACGGTGTGGCGTGATGGCGAGGTGGTGGGGACGATCGCTTCGAACGCGGAGAAGCCGCCGTTCATGCCGGCTCCGGAGTGGACCACGGTCGAGGCTGAGGGGAAGACGTTCCACGCGAGCGTGATCCGGCCGCGGAACTTTGACAAGAACAAGAAGTATCCGGTGATCGCGTCGGTGTATGTCGGGCCGACGGCCAAGACGGTGTCGAAGAACCCGTACGGGTCGCTCCTCAACCAGTGGTTCGCGGATCACGGGTTCATCATGGTGGCGATCGACAACCGAGGGACGCCGGACCGCGGGCGGGAGTGGCAGCGGGCGTGGAAGCTTGCGTCGGGGAACCCGAAGGGGGACCTGATCGATGTGGGCTTGAACGATCAGGTGGCGGCGCTGAAGGCTCTTGGCGCGAAGTACCCCGAGCTCGACATGGAGCGCGTGGGCGTGTACGGGTGGTCGTTCGGCGGGTACGCGAGCGCGATGTTCGCGATGCGGCGGCCGGATGTGTACAAAGCCGCGTGCGCGGGGGCACCGGTGACGGCGTGGGAGGATTACGACACGACGTACACCGAGCGGTACCTTGGCTTGCCGGAAGAGAACCCCGAGGGGTACCGGAACAGCAACGTGCTGACGTACGCGAAGGATTTGTCCGTTCCTCTCTTGTTGGTGCACGGGACGGCGGACGACAACGTGTACTTCATGCACTCGCTCAAGATGGCGGACGCGATGTTCCGAGCGGGGAAGCACTTTGAGTTCCTGGTGCTCCCGGGGTTCACGCACATGGTGCCGGACCCGGTGGTGACGAAGGCGCTGTACTCGCGGATCGCGGAGTTTTTTGTGAGGGAGTTGGGCACTGGGCACTAGGCACTGGGCACCAGGGGAAGGCGCTTGGGGAAAGGCTCAGTCGACGATGGGGTCCGCCTCTTCGTCAGGTCCGCGCTTCCACGCCCAAGCCGCGCGTCGCAGGAACGTGAGCACGATGAATGCGTCGTTGAGTCTGTCGCGACAGGGAAAAGCAAGTGTGAGCGGGTCGGATCGTGCCGCTTGGAGGGTGAGGGTGGCGTCCGCCGAGGGGTCTTTCGAGTCTGGACCGTGGATCGATTCGATGTCGGTGTAGAGGATGGTGACCTCAGGACTCCAAAGGGTTGCGAGGCGGTCCGTGTGGATCTCGACGCGACCGTCGCGTGTGTCGAGTGTGCCGATGAGGGTGGATGTTGATCCAGAGGCCGTGGGAGCGAACTGAAACGCAGGGACACGCGCCAGCTTTCGTCTGGCGTGGCTGATGGTCAGTTCGCTTGGTGAGAGCGGCGTTGGCGTGTCCGTCACGGGGATGCTCCAAATGCTCAGCCGACTCTGCGACCGTCTTCGTAGTGGTGGTGGGCTTCGCCGCCGGCCCAGACCTGCCGGAGCGAGCCGTCTCGCTGTGCCACGGGGACGGTCCCCAGTGCGAGAGATCGCTCGAACGCGGGGACGTCCAGGTGGTACAGCGTGAGGAGACCGGACAGGGCGTGCTCCGCGATCCAGCGTTCGGCGGCTTCGACCGAGGAGAAGATGGCGGAAGGGTGCGTGCTTCGACGTTCGGCGAGAGGCGCGCCGAGAAAGCACCAGACCGGTCGGGTGGTTGCGTCGCTCATCGACGGGATCCTATCGCCGGCGTCTTTGCGAGGGGCTTGGAGGCTGTTTCCGGACCCGCGGTGTTCGGCAGAAGGTCGTGGCTTGCGGTGTCGCCGCCCGTGAACGGTGATCGTTCGTGGCAGAATGGGAGTCGTTCACGGGTGAACGAGAGCCGTTCACGGCTGAACGGGAGTCGTTCACGGGCGAATGGCGATCGTTCAGCCCTTCACAGGGACCGTTCAAGGCTTCACGGCGATCGTTCAAGGCTTCACGACCGTCGTTCAAGGCCCAACGCGGGCCGTTCTTCGAAGCGCCAAGGCCGCGAAGGGTCGTCTGGATGCGCAGAAATCGCGCTGGGGCCTGTGCTTCTCGGTGTCTCTGCGCCTCTGTGGTGAACTCTGAGCGGACCGCGAGCGGTTTTATCGGCGCGGCACCGCGTCGGGCGGAAAGTCGGGGTGGATTCAGTTCGGCGGCGTGAGCCCGTGGGACGTATACGGCCATCGCGGCTTGCCGGGCTTGCCCGAGGATTCCCAACCGGCGCGGAAGAACAGGGTCCATGCGGGCATCACTCCGCAGATCCGCGGCATCACCGTTTCCTCCGGGACCGTCCGGCCCCAGACGAAAGGGATCGCGACGTACGTGATGAGCATGACGGGAACGATGACGAGAAGGCGCCGCGCCCAGACGATCCGGGCGGGTGTCACGCCCGGGGCGGAAGATGTAGTGATGGCGTGATTCGTCGAATGCACAATGAAGGTTAGGCGAGGGGGTGCGCTTTCCGCTGTATCAATCCCTCCGCCTCACCCCCACGATGACTCGCCCTCGCCCTTTCGATTGGCAAGGCGTCAGAAGGAGGGCGGTCCGTTCGGGCCATCCGCAGAGCGCGGCGGCCGTTTGAGAAGTTCGAGGCATCGCGAGGCCTTGGCTCGAACGGTCTCCCATTCAGGCGAGCGACCGAGTGCTTCAGTGGTCCACAAGCCGGCGTTCTCGCGACCGCTGATCCGACCCAGAAAGGCGTCGAGGTCTTTCACCGCTGCGACCGTGGCGGAATCCGTGCAATCCATCATCGCGGCGTCCGCGACATCATCGAACTCAAGCGCGAGCTCATCCGGGCCCGTGCCGAGAGATGTCAGGTACTCGCGTTGAGCGGCCGCTCCCTGGGCGAGCCTCTCAAGGCTCTCGAGCAGCTGCTTCATGGCCCATTCCATAACATCCTTGCTCGCGAGAGAGGATCAGCTATCGCCCATCAACCACGCAGGAAGCCCGCATCAACGCAGGAACACCCGCGAGATCGCCCTGTTCGTCCTCAGCTGGCATACTCCGTCATCGGGACGCAGGAGCAGATGAGGTTGCGGTCGCCGTAGGCGTTGTCGATGCGGGCGACGAAGGGCCAGAACTTGGAATCCTTGACCCACGGAGCCGGGAAAGCCGCGACTTCGCGGGAGTAGGGGTGCTTCCAGTCGGTGGCGGTGACGGCGCCGACGGTGTGGGGAGCGTTCTTGAGGGGGTTGTCGGTGCGGTCCATCGTGCCGGCTTCGATCGCGGCGATTTCTTTGCGGATGGCGATCATGGCATCGCAGAAGCGGTCGAGTTCGGCTTTGGGCTCGGACTCGGTGGGCTCGATCATGAGGGTGCCGGGGACGGGGAAGGACATGGTGGGGGCGTGGAAGCCGTAGTCCATGAGGCGCTTGGCGATGTCCTCGGTCTTGATGCCGGTTGATTTCTCGAAGGGGCGGATGTCGAGGATGAACTCGTGGGCGCAGGTGCCGGACTTGCCGCGGTAGAGGATGGGGTAGTGGGGCTCGAGGCGCTTGGCCATGTAGTTGGCGTTGAGGATCGCGACCTGCGTGGCTTTGCGGAGGCCGGCGGCGCCCATGAGGGCGATGTAGGTCCAGGAGATGAGCATGATGGAGGGGGAGCCGAAGGGAGCGGCGGAGACGGGGCCGATGGCGTGCGTGCCGGCGGTGGTCGGGTTGCCCTGTTCGCGGCCCGCGAAGGGGCTGGTCACCGGGTGGCCGGGGAGGTAGGGGGCGAGGTGCTTGGCGACGCCGATGGGGCCCATGCCGGGGCCGCCGCCGCCGTGGGGGATGCAGAAGGTCTTGTGGAGGTTGAGGTGGCAGACGTCGGCGCCGATGGCTCCGGGGCTGGTGAGGCCGACCTGGGCGTTCATGTTGGCGCCGTCCATGTAGACCTGGCCGCCGCGGTCGTGGATGATCTGGCAGATCTCGCGGATGCCTTCCTCGAAGACGCCGTGGGTCGAGGGGTAGGTGACCATGAGGCAGGCGAGATTGGCTTTGTGCTCCTCGGCGCGGGCGCGGAGGTCTTCGATGTCGATGTTGCCGCGGTCATCGCAGGCGACGGCGATGACTTCCATGCCGGCGATGACGGCGGAAGCGGGGTTGGTGCCGTGGGCGCTGGTGGGGATGAGGCAGATGTTGCGGTGGCCCTGGCCGCGGGCTTTGTGGTAGGCCTGGATGGTGATGAGGCCGGCGTATTCGCCCTGGCTTCCGGCGTTGGGCTGGAGGCTCATGGCGGCAAAGCCGGTGCACTCGCAGAGCCAGCGCTCAAGGTCGGCGAAGATCTCGGCGTAGCCGCGCCACTGGTCGGCGGGGGCGAAGGGGTGGAGGTTGCCGAAGGCGGGCCAGGTGACGGGGGTCATCTCGACGGTGGCGTTGAGCTTCATGGTGCATGAACCGAGGGGGATCATGCTGTGGGCGAGGGAGAGGTCGCGGCCCTGGAGCTTGAAGATGTAGCGGAGCATCTCCGATTCGGAGTGGTGGGTGTTGAAGACGGGGTGGGTGAGATACTCGCTGGCGCGAGCGAAAGGCGCGGCGAGCGCGGGAGCGGATCCTGAAGCGTTGATCGGAGCCGCGCCGAAGAGCTTGGCGAGGGTGTTCATATCCTCGACGGTGGTGGTCTCGTCGATGGAGACGCCGACGGTGCCGTCCTTGAAGTCGCGGAGGTTGATGTTCGCAGTTGCGGCGGCGGCGAGGACGCCCTGCTTGCCCTTCACGCGGAGGGTATCAAAGCCGCCGCCGGTGACGGTGAGGTCGGCCGCCGTGAGCGACTGCTTGAGGAACGAGGTCAGCGTGTGAACGCGCGTCGCGATGCGGCGGAGGCCGTTCGGCCCGTGGTACGCGGCGTACATGCCGGCCATGATTGCCAGGAGAGCCTGCGCGGTGCAGATGTTGCTGGTGGCTTTCTCGCGGCGGATGTGCTGCTCGCGGGTCTGGATGGCCATGCGGTAGGCGACGTTGCCGTGGGCATCCTTGGAGACGCCGATGATGCGGCCGGGCATCTTGCGGACGTAGGCCTCGGAGGTGGCGATGAAGCCGGCGTGCGGGCCGCCGAAGCCCATCGGGACGCCGAAACGCTGGGCCGAGCCGACGGCGATGTCCGCGCCCCACTCGCCCGGGGGCGTGAGGAGCGTCAGGGCCAGGAGGTCCGTCGCGGCGATCACGAGGCAGTCGGACTTGTGGGCGGTCTCGCAGAGGGCGCGGTAGTCGTGGATGTCGCCGAAGGTGTTGGGGTACTGGACGAGGATGCCGCAGGCGGAGGCGAAATCCAAAGACCCTTGCTCGCGCTGCGGGCTCGTACAGAGTTTCAGGTCGATGCCCATCGACTCGGCGCGGGTCTTGCAGACGGCGATGGTCTGGGGGTGGCAGTCGTCGGCGATGTAGAAGACCTTCTTCGTGCCGTCAGAACCACCAGCCATCGCGAAGCACATGGCCATGGCTTCGGCGGCGGCGGTGGCTTCGTCGAGGAGCGAAGCCCCGGCGAGGGGGAGGCCCGTGAGGTCGGCGACCATGGTCTGGAAGTTGAGGAGGGCTTCGAGGCGGCCCTGGGCGATCTCGGCCTGGTAGGGCGTGTACTGCGTGTACCAGCCGGGGTTCTCCATGATGTTGCGGAGGATGACGCCGGGGGTGATGGTGCCGTAATAGCCGGCGCCGATGTAGCTCTTGGCGATGGTGTTCTTGGCGGCGATGGCGTGGAGGCGCTGGAGGACCTCGTGCTCGCCGAGCGTGCGGTCGGTGGGGAGGCCCGGCAGGACCATGAGGTCGCGGCGGAGGATGGAAGCGGGGACGGTGGCGTTGGTCAGCTCATCGAGCGTGCTGTAGCTGACGGTCCCGAGCATCGATTGGAGCTCGTGTTCTCGGGGGCCCAGGTGGCGGTGGACGAAGGTGTCCGACGGGCTCAGGGAGGAGCCGGAAGCGGGGGCGGCGGGAACGGAGGGACGGGCGGGGGTCGGGTGGATCGCGGTCATGGGAACCCTGTGTGAAAGCCCGCGAGGGCTGAAGGTTGGGGGACGGACCGATCTGCGGGGAAGTCTAGGTGAGGGGTGCTCAAATGTCCGGGGGTTGCAGCGATTCCGGGCTGGCGGCGGTACACTTTCGGACGCTTCCGGCGGGGTTTGAAACCCGCGGCCGGGAGGTGCTTTCCACACTGGAGCGATTTCCTCATGCCGACCCCTTCTCGTCGTGGTTCCCGCTTGGCGTCCCTGGTTGTGTTCGCGGGAGCCGCGCTGGCGGGCACGCTTTCGGGGTGGTCGCCGGCGTTGGCTGCTGCGGGGGTTTGGGCGGAGGTGACGGATCGGACGACCCCGGCGGGAGCGGACACGAACGCGGCGGATGCGGCGGTGTACCGGCAGCACATCTTTACGCTCGCCAACCCGTGGTTTGAGGGGCGGTGTCCGGGCGATCGCGGCAACGCGGACGCGGCGGACTACATCGAGTTCCATTTCAAGAAGGCGGGGTTGTCGCCGGCGTTCCCCGAGGGGGAGAAGGCTTTCTCGTCGTACCTGCAGTACTTCGTGCCGCGTGACCTGCGCGGCGGGAAGATCACGGCCGCGAAGGAGGAGTTGACGCTGAACCTGCCCGGCGGAGCGAAGAAGCTCGTCGCCGGGACGGACATGCGGGCGCTGGCCTTGTCGGGTACGGGCAAGTTCGAGGGTGGAGCGGTCTTCGTCGGGTACGGCATCGCGGAGGGGAAGGACGGATACGCCGGGTTTACCGGCGGCGCGGACCTGAAGGGGAAAGCCGCGATCGTGCTCCGGTTTGAGCCCATGAACGAGAAGGGTGAAAGCCGGTGGGCGGAGGGGAGCTGGTCACCCAAGGCCGACCTCAATGCCAAAATCAATGAGTGCTTCACGCGCGGCGCGGCGGCGGTGGTCGTCGTGAACCCTCCGGGAGCCGATGATGAGCGTGTCAACCGGCTGATGAACTTCACCGAGGTGGGCGCGAACGGCCGCATGCCGCGGAACCCGGCGGCCGGACCGGTCATGATGCTTGGCAACCAAGCGGCGGAAGCGTTCGTCTCGGCGGCGGACGCGAACGGGCGATCGCTTCGCGATCTTCGCAACCACGCGGACGCTTCGGGCGAGATGATCGATCTGCCGAAGGCGACGCTTGCGATCGAAGCGGAGATCGTCAAGCAGGAGCAGAAGACGGCGAACGTGGGCGGTGTGCTTCGCGGGAAGGGCGCGCTGGCGGATGAGTGGGTCGTGATCGGCGCTCACTACGACCACGTCGGGTACGGCAATTTCGGGTCGATGAGCGGTTCGACGGGGATTATCCACCCCGGAGCGGACGACAACGCTTCGGGCACGAGCGCGATCCTGACGATGGCGGGCAAGATGGCGGCGGAGTATGCGAAGCTGCCGGAGAACGCGAGCTGCCGGTCGGTGCTTTTCCTTGCGTTCTCGGCGGAAGAGTCGGGGCTCGAGGGCTCGCGGTACTACACGCAGAACATGATCGCCCCGCGCGAGAAGCACTACTTCATGATCAACATGGACATGGTGGGTCGCTTGCGCGAGGACCCGCCCCTTGAAGTCTCCGGGCTTGGCGTCGCGGCCGGGCTTGCGGATTGGCTGGATCCGTATTGGAAAGCGGCGGGCTTCCCGATCCGTCCGCTGGTCAAGCGGAGCCAGTTCGACGACCGGAGCGACCATGCGAGCTTCCGTCAGGTGAAGATCCCGGCGGTGTTCTTCTTCACGGGGTTGCACGAGGACTACCACCGCCCGATCGACACGGCGGACAAGATCAACATCGAGGGCGCGGCGAAGATCGTGGACCTGGGCACGCGGATCGCGATGGACGCGGCGAGCCGGACCGAGCCGCTTGTGTTTGGCACGGAGAAGAAGCCCGAAGATCAGCCGGCGGCCGATAAGCCCGCCGAGAAGACGGCCGAGAAGACGGCCGAGAAGCCGGCGGAGAAGCCCGCGCCGGCACCCAAGCCGGAGGAGCCCGCTGGGGATGAATCGACCGGTCCGTCGGTCGGCTTGGGTTCTGCGACGTTCGGGTTGGTCCCCGGCGACTACGCGGACGACAAGGACGGCGTGCTCGTCGGCGGCGTGAGCCCCGGCAAGCCGGCGGAGAAGGCCGGCCTGAAGACGGACGACCGACTGATCAAGTGGAACGATGTCGTGCTGAAGGACATCCAGACCTTCACGGCCCAGCTCCGGGCCGCCAAGCCGGGGGATGTGGTCAAGATCACGTACATCCGCAACGGCAAGGAAGCGACGACGGACGTGACGCTGGTGAAGCGGAACTGAGGTTGTCGGCGGGCGGCCGGTTTGCGGGGCGGTGCTCGGATGCGATAGCATGCCGTGCATGCCGCTTTCTACTGCATTGATCGTTGCGACTTTGGTGGTTGGTCAACCTTCGCTGGACGTGTCGGGCGAGTCGCCGATCCGTGTTCGCGTTGGGAATGGCCAAAGGACCGTGGTTGAATCTCCGGCTGAAGGTCTGTGGTCGGTCGCGACGGATTGGTCGGAGGGGTGGCCGGCGGCGTGGAAGCATGTGCATCCGTCCGAGCGGACCGAGGCGAACGGGTGGGTGGTGGTGACGGGGCATGTGGAGCTTGGCGGGGGACGCCTTGAGCTTCGCGACGCGTATCGGGTCGAGGGGGATCTGGTCGTGGGGCGGCGGCGCTTTGAGTGGAGGGGGGCACGCCCGCTTCCCAAGTGCACGCTGAGCGTGAGATGGACGGTGCCCGAAGCGACGGCCGAGCGGTCGGCGAGCGTGTTTCTTCCGGGCATCTCGTTCTACGGAAATCCGTCGGGAGCGAGGACGAGCGGCGTCACGGCCGGCGATCCGGCGTCCAGGGGTCGTGCCGCGGTGGTCGTTCACACCGGGGCGGTTGGCGAGCGATCTTTCCACGAGGAGCACCGGTTCTCGATGCCGCTTGCGAGCGTGGAGTGGAAGGGCGGAGGGGCGGCGCTGCACACGACGCCGTCGATGGTTCCCGGCGCGGCGAAGCGTGATCAGTGGTGGTCGCTTGGCGTGATGCCGGTCGAACTCGGGTACGAACTCGCCGCGTACTCGGGCCCGTGTGCTTCGAACGGGCGCAACGCGGTGGTCAAGGCGCGGCAGGGCGAGTTCATGCCCTACGACAACACATGGATGGAACTGCGGCCGGGTGCGGTCGTTGAGAAGGACTTTGCGATTCAGGTGTACGAGGTTTCGGAGGTGGGGAGCGGGTTCCGCGTGCCGGTGCGGACGTGCATCGAGCGTGGGTCGCCGTTCTCGACGGACGGGCTGCCGGGGGCGGCGGCGATCGTCGGACGCAAGCTTGAGTTTGCGAGGTCGCGGTGGCGCGATCTCGGAGAGAAGAGCGGGTTTGAGATGTACCCCGACTACGTCGAGGGCACGCACTACGTGATGGGGTGGTGCGGACAGGCGGAGACGGTGCCTTACTACCTGCTCGCGATGGGGGAGAAGTCGGGCTGGATCGGGTGGGAGCAGGCGGCTTCGCGGTCGCTTGACCTTCTGTCGTCGGCGCCGTTCAACGACAATGGGTTCTTGCAGCGGTACACGGTGGAAAGCGGGGCGTGGACGGAGCAGGACTTCGTCTCGCAGGGACAGGCGCTCGAGACGATCACGCGGGCGATCGAAGCGGCGGGTCGGCGCGGGATCGCGCACGCCCGCTGGTCCGACTTCGTGCGGCGGGCCTGCGAGCTTCACGCCCGGCGCGTGCTCCGGGAGGACTGGAATCCGGTGTCGACGAACGAAGCGTTCTTCGTGTCGCCGCTGCTGCGGGCTTCGCGGCTTCTGGGATTGGCGGAGTGCGAGCGGGCGGCGCTCAAGATCGCGGAGACGGCGGCCCGGAGGCACATGGGAGCGGCGGAGCCGTACTGGGGCGGCACGCTTGATGCGAGGTGCGAGGACAAGGAGGCTGCGTGGGCGGCGTTCCAAGCGTTTTTGGCGTGCTTTGACCACACGGGTGAGGCTTCGTGGCTTCGGCGAGCGGAGCACGCGATGGACGCGACGCTGAGCTGGACGAATCTGTGGGACATCGATCTGCCGCCTGGGCGTCTGCGTGATCATGGGTTCAGGTCGCGTGGCTGGACGGTCGTGTCGGCGCAGAACCAGCATTTGGATGTGTTCGGGGTGTACTACACGCCGGAGATCTATCGGATGGGACGGCTGCTCGGGCGGCCGGAGCTTTGCAGGCTTTCGGTGCTGATGTACCGGGCCTGCGGGCAGTTGATCGATGATCGGGGGAGTCAGGGCGAGCAGATCCAGCAGACGAACTTCGCGCAGCACGGCGACATGTCGGACGTGGAGCGGATGCGGGGCGGCTACAGCGAGGGGTGGACGGTGTTCTGGATCACCACGCACTTTCTGCACGCGGCGGCGCGGTTCCATGAGATGGGCGTTGACATTGATCAGCCGATCGCCTCGGTCACCGAGCGTGAGCCTCCCGCACCGTTGTTCCGGGACCCGGTTTTCGATGGCGCTGCGGACCCGGTGCTGGTGTTCAATCCGGCGCGGGGAGCGTGGTGGATGCTCTACACCCAGCGGCGGGCGAAGCTGGACCTGCCGGATGTGGAGTGGTGCCATCAGACGCGGATCGGCATCGCGGAGTCGGTCGACGGCGGCGTGACGTGGACCTATGGCGGGGTGCTGGCGCTTCCGACGGGTGATGAGCCGCACTCGCTGTGGGCGCCGGATGTCGTGCGCACGGACGACGGGGTGTACCACTGCTTTGTCACGGTCGTGCCGGGCGTGCACACGGGATGGACAGGGTCGCGATTCATCGACCATTACACGTCGCGCGACCTTTCGTCGTGGACGAAAGCAGGCCGGTTGCCGCTGACGTCCGACCGGTGCATCGATCCGTCGGTGGTGCGGCTGCCCGAGGGGGGATGGCGGCTGTGGTACAAGGACGAAGCTCGCGGATCCGCCACGCTCGCGGTGGAGTCGAAGGATCTGATGACGTGGATGCCTTCCGAGGACCCTGGCGTCTCGAAGCTGTACGGGGAAGCGCCGAAGGTCTTCGAATTGGGCGGGTTTCACTGGCTTTTGAAGGATCCCGACAGCGGACTGGATGTGTATCGATCCAAGGACCTCGGGGAATGGACGTACCAAGGGAAGATCCTGGACAGGCCGGGCAAGCGCCTTGATGACGGTTCGATCGGGAAGCACGCCGATGTGGTGGTGGAGGGTGAGAGGGCTCTGATCGTCTACTTCACGCATCCGTACGGGCAGAACTTCCCGAGTCGCGACGGTGTCATGCCGTTTCCGGCGCGGCGGAGCTCGATCCTCTCGGCAGAGCTTCGGGTGGTAGATGGAAAGCTCGTTTGCGACCGCGATGCGACGATCGGGGTTCGGCTTGGGTCGCCCTTCCGATGAGTGAATCGCGGGCTTGACCGGACCTGTCGCTCACAGGCCGGTGCGGTGCTTTCGGGCAGGCCTTGCACGTCGCGTCGCGAGTCGTTCGGGCAGGCTTGCCGCCCGAGGCTTGTCCTCGCGATCCAGAGTTCACGGGTGCGGGAGCGCGATCCCCGCCCACGCCGAGAGGAAGCGGGCGATCTCCTCAGCGCCGACGAAGAACATCCGCCCGTTGGATTGCCGCCCGGCGAGGGGCGGGTTCGGCCAGCCCTCGGGGAGGATCAGAACCGGGCAGGCCTGGTTTGCTTCGCCGATCTCCGCGATCACCTCCTGCCGTGGCCGGGGGAAGTCGACGGGACGGACCTCGAGCCGATCCCGCAGCGCGGGGTAGTACGCGAGCACACCCTCGACCGCCGCGCTGTGCGGGCAGAAGAACAGGCCGGGGCCGGCTTTGGCGTCGGGGAACGAGGGCTTGAGGAGGAAGAGTTTCGGCCGAAGCATTTCCGCGGTCTCCGCAACCCGTTTCGCTCGCGATGTCGTACGGGGTGAGCGATCGTACCGGGCGAACCGGCTCGGTGAACAGGGCTTTACGACGCGCGGCCGGACGGTCGATCATGCTCGGCCACCACCGTGAAGCCGTTCACGCCTGCCGCGAAGTGAGCGGCCTTCGCGGCGAGGTAGCTCGGATCCGCGAAGAAGCATTCGCTGGCCTGCCGGTTCGGAAAGACGATCGTGAAAAAGCGGGTGATCGGGTGCGGCGTGGGCGACTTGAGCACCTCGGAAACGACCAGGTCGTACTCGAACCGGCCGCCGAAGCGGGCGAGCACGGGGCTCATGGCGGCGCGGTACTGGGCGTAGCGGGCCGGATCGGTGACGTTCATGGCGATGACGAGCTGAAACTCCATAGCAAAAGGCTAGTCCGGCACGCGGGCTTCTATGATCGGCCGATGGAGCATTCAAAGCAGCCCGACATCTTGCTCCGACGGACCCAGGCGACGGACCTGCCTCGGCTTCATGCGATGGAGCTTGATGAAGCCTCGAACGCCTTGGCGGGGACCAAGCCGCGCGACTGGTCCACGTTTCACGATCGCTGGGTGCAGATCCTCGCGGATGCCGATGGCGGCGTGCTTGGCGTGACGCCCCGCGTCGTCGTTGCGGATGGCTCGATCGTGGGAGCGGTCAACATCTCGCCGCATGAAGGACTTTCTGCGATCGGCTACTGGATCGCGCGGGAGTGGTGGGGGCGTGGCGTCGCGACCCGGGCCGTCGGCATGATGCTCCGCGAGTTCACCCGTCGTCCGCTGATCGCGACGGCTTCGGCGGCGAATCTCCCATCGATCCGCGTGCTTGAGAAGCATGGGTTCGTCGTCGTCGACCGTCGCGCGACGCCCGAGACGCCGCGCACGGTCGCACGGGAGACGGTGACGCTCGTGCTCGACGCTCCGCCGCACGCGTGACGCTGGATCATGGCCGAACCAGCCGAGCCTCAGGGACGAGCGGAGCGTTCGTACTGCATGGCGGCGACCGAATTGCCTTCGGTGTCCTGGAACTGGATGAGCGTGCCCACGCGCTCGATCACGAAGGGCTTCATGTGCACGGTCCCGCCGGCTTTCTCGATCGCCGCCGCGATCGCCCGAACGTCGGCGACGCCGATCGTGCATTCAAAGCCGATCATGCCGCGGCCGCTCACCGGGTGCTGCCGCTGCTGCAGTGAGCCGCCCACCGCTCCCTTCGACGTTTCGATCAGCCAGAACCCGGGCGGTCCCCACGGCTGGAACTTCCAGCCAAAGACGGTCTCGTAGAACCGCTTGGCACGTTCGCAGTCGTCGGCGTGGATGGCGAAATGAGCAAGGTCGTTGGGCATGCGGATCATCCTTTCTGAACACGGGCGGGTGCTTGGGCACCGGCATGGTCGGATGGTAACGAATCCACGCGTGGCGTCCTCTCTGCATAACGTCAATGAATGTCGAGATCTCGCCAACCGCGAAAGAAAGGGACCGAACCGCGGCCCGGGGAGACCGTCCGTTCGCTCGCGATGCGGCTTCCGGACGGCCAAGAGATTGCAGAGCACGCGCACGTCTGGGCGCAGGTTGTCTTCGCTCAGAGCGGTGTTCTTTCCGTTCATGCGGCTTCGATGCGGTGGGTGGTGCCGCCGCAGCGTTGCCTGTGGGTGCCGCCGGGCGTGCTTCACCGGATCCGATGCGAGAGCGAAGTTCACCTGCGGACGGTGTACATCGCTCCGAGGGCCGCCGCGGTAGTCGGAAGGTCGCTTGAGGTTGTGGATGTCTCTCCGCTCGTGCGCGAATTGATGCTTGAGGTCGTGCGGATCGGAGTTCTGGACGATTCCCTCGAGGATCATCGAGCGCTCGCGGCGCTCCTGCTCGCGCGGCTGCGCGAAGCATCTCCGCTCGGCCTCGCGCTGACGATGCCGGAAGACCCTCGGGCGCGAGCGGTTGCGAGTCGCGTTCTGTTGTCGCTCCGGCCCGGGCATGAGGACACCGCGACCCTCGCTTCCCTCACGCGAGGAGCGGGTGTCAGCACGCGGACGGCCGAGCGTCTGTTTGTTGCAGAGACCGGGATGTCGTTCGGCCGCTGGCGACAGCAGGCACGGCTCCAGTTCGCCGTGCGGCGTCTGGCGGAGGGGGCGGCCGTGGGCACGATCGCGTTCGAGTGCGGCTACGAAAGCCCGAGCGCCTTCGTGAGCATGTTCAAGCACGCGCTGGGGACGACCCCCGGGCGGTACTGCGTCGCATCGGAAGGATCGCTGTAGGTCGCCGTTCGGACCCATGAGCGAGGAAGCGATCGGATGGCGACGCGGCGGCGCGCTTGCTCGCGCGATTCTGGTGCGAGAACCCCTGCGGTGCATCCCAAAGTCCCGCGCTGTATGGTTGAGAGATCGCCGGTGTCAATCGGAGCCTGCGGCGAACCGGCCGACACCGTGTGCAAACTGCTTGTGCGAGATCCGCCATGTTCCCGAGTCTCGGACCAGCTCTAAGTGGTCCAGATACGAGTATCCCAGCATCGGCACGAACGCCCGGACGAGAGCCAGTGGGCCCTCGCACGAGACCGAAAGAATGCGCGAGTTCATCGGTTCGCCGCGGGCCTGGGGCGAGACACGACTCGCGACGGCCTTCAGGTACTCGTCGAGCGAGCGGATCCCGACCCGCTCGGGAAGCTCGCCGTGCGCCGGATCCGCCGGGGCGAAACCCCACAGGCGCGCCTCGGGGTGAAACACGGCGCGCAGAAGCGCTACGTCGCCCCGGTAGATGCCTTCGAAGTACTTCTCGACCACTTCGGCGATGGCTTTCGCGTCGGTGCGCTCCGCGGAAGGTCTCGGGGCGCGAGCGCGACGGCTCGCGACGGGTTCGCCGCCGAGGCCCCACGACTCCGAGCTGATCTCCTCGATCACCACGAAAGTCGTCTCCGGGTCCTTGTCGAGCGTGACGGCGAGGGCGTCGGTCACCATGGAGATGAGCTGAGCACGCTGCTGACTCGTCGCTTTGGGTTCGCTTGTGATTTTGATGCTGACGTATGGCACGGAATGTCCTCCTGTTTACCAGCGACCGATCGAGGCACCGCCGTCGACGTGCAAAATCTCCCCGGTCACAAAGGGAGAATCCTCCAGATAAAGCACGCCGCGGGCGATCTCCTCGGCGTCGCCCATCCTCCCCATTGGGTGAAGGGTTGCGAGCATCTCGTGGGTGTGCTCGGGGTGCATAGGCGTCCTGATGATGCCGGGCGAGACTGCGTTGACACGCACGCCGGTGCCCGACACTTCAAGAGCCAGGGCACGCGTGGCCGCGTTCAGTCCGCCTTTGGTGAGCATCGGGAGTGCGCAGGGGACCTGCTTGATCGGGTTCTCGGCCAGCGAAGTCGTGATGTTCACAATGTGTCCTGAGCTTCGCTCGAGCATGTGCGCCAGGACCGGCCGAGTCAGATTGAAGAATCCGCGGACGTTGGTCGCGAGGAGGCGCTCGTAGTCCTCGTCCGTGTACTGGGCGAAAGGCTTGGGGATGAAGATGCCCGCGTTGTTGACGAGGAGGTCGACGCCGCCGAACCGGTCGACTGCCGTTTTGAGCAACGCCCGCGAGGTCGCGGCGTCGGCGACGTCACCCCTGATGACTTCGATGCGATTGGCACCGATCGTCGCGATGCAGGGGTGCGAGGTCGAGATCGAGCGGGACGTGACGATGAGCGCGTACCCGCGATTTGCGAGGGCGGTCGCGATCGCGAGGCCGATACCGCTGGATGCTCCGGTGACGATGGCTGTGGGCATGATGGGGTCTCCTTTTGTGCGCGGTCCCGCACCGCGTGCAGGCCTCGGGAGATTAGCGCTCATCGGTATCAAGGTGATACTAGATAACCGAAAGTGAGCTAGAATCGAGTAGCCACTTGGTAACCAAGTGGCATTCTCAACGAAGGGTGCTTGAACATGGTGCCGAGACGCCGAAACACCTCCAAGCCGCCGCCCGCGGAGTGTCCGCTGGAGGAATGCATGCGGTTGCTTCACGGATCGTGGACGGTCCAGGTCATCTGGTACCTGCGAGGAGGGGCGAGGCGTTTCGGCGAACTCCGCTTCGACATGCCCAAGCTCTCGGCCAAGACACTGTCGGCACGCCTTCTCCGCCTCGGACGGGACGGCATCGTGACGCGGGAGGTCAAGCCGACTTCGCCACCCACCGTTGAGTACGCCCTGACGCCGCTTGGGGAGAGACTGTTGCCGGCTATCGAGGGGATCATCGAGGTGGGCCGAGAGATCAAGGCCGCGAAGGCCGCTCGTGCACCCGCCCGGCCGTCTCGGGATTCCTCGCGGCGAGTGACCGTCGGCGGCGAGTCCGAGAGGTAGATCCGTGGATGAACGCCGTGAACCCGGCGAGAGCCGATGAGAGCCGTGATGGTGTGTACGCACACGGCTCACGACCGGCGGGTGCGTGGCAAGGCTCGGCAGGGCTCGGTCACGAGGGCAACCGCGACTTCCGCTACCAGCTCACGGTCATCGATGACCAATCCTTCGCGATGGTGCGTGTGAGCCGCAAGATCGCGGGGAACACCTTCGAGATCGCTTCTAGCCAGCCAGGAATCGAGGTCTCGTGGCAGGTCACCGGCATCCGCAAGGACGCCTGGGCGGAGCAGAACCGAATCCCCAACTCGGTCGACAAAGTCGGGTCCGAGCGGGGCAAGTACCTGCATCCCGAGGCTTTCGGCAAGCCGGCAAGCCAGGGCCTTTCGGCGGGGTCCGCGGTTCCTCAAGCCCACCCCGTCGGCCGGTAGCGCGGTCGGTATCACGATTCAGACCACGATCCAACCCCCAAACGACACCCCCGAGTCCTGCGACCCGGGGGTGTTTCTTTCAATACAGGACGGAGCACGGCGTGATGACGTGCTGTTCAGTGCCGCAGAGCCCGAGCCGCAGCCTCCGAAGCTCCGGCGGTAGGTGCACTGCACCCTCCCAACGGCACCGATCCTCTCGAACCATTCGTTATCGCATGAAGCCCTCGGCCCACGCTTTCGCGTCCGGTGCTGAGGCGGCGACGACTTGGCACCAGAACTCACGCTCATCAGGACGAACAAGATCGCGATAACGCTCGCGGGCCGTTCGCGCATCCTGATCCAGAAGCTCCCGGAGAGCCCTCACACGCTCCCCGATCACGGCGTCGTGACTCGAGCCCAGCGACACCGCAAGCGACGCGGCGAACGCCATCCCGGGATCGTTCCACGGCAAGGTTCCTGCCCGAGCGTGCCATCCCAGCACATAGCGGCGGAACTCGATCGAACTCGCCCGCTCTCTGGCGGCAACGCTCAACGGCAGTATGAACGCGTCCGTTCGCACTCCCAAGTGCGGCTCTTCCCTTGCGGCCAGTTCCAGATGCACAAAGGCGGAGTACTCCGCCAGGGCGACGGGCAACGACAAAGCCTGGTTCTGCGCCGCGCGATGCGTCGCAGCGAGCAAGTCCGCCGAAATCGATCCCCAAGTGTCCGACGGCCACTTGATGGTGCGGCGACCACGATTCGTCAGCGGTTCGATTGGATCCACAGGTTTTGGGTCGATCGTCCACATGTCGCAGGAGGATCGGAGATCGCGCATGGCACCACTCCGCAGCAAACGACGGCTCGCGGCCCTGAGATGATCCAGGAACTCCTCAGGACTGAGTGCGTCCGGGTCGTGGTCGGCACCTGCGAACATGGCAGAATCGTATCGGGAGTTAACGAAAGCCGCAGAGTCTCTCGACCCGGGGGGGTGCTGGATAGAGGATGGCTGGGATCGAATGGGAGTCCGCCGCTCCCGCCCTTCGCCGCCAAGACGGGAGGCAGCGGCACGGCGCACCCATTGCGGTCTCTTGACCCCTCACGGGTCTGTGCTCGCAAGAGACGGTTGGTTAACGGGCGACAAACCGGCTCCGGCACGCGACGGCGACGATACTCGCTGGCGATCGACGGGGTCGCTCGGCGCAGAAACACCACGGTGAGGCGTAGCCAGCCTTGGGATCTGGATCAGCCTCAGCGCTTCATGCCGAGTCTGCAACCATGATCTTTGCGGTCGCACGGCGGATCGCTTTCTCGGACTCGACGACAACGAGAACCCCGGCCCCGACGAGCGGGACGCGAGTCCACGTGCTCGCGTCGAGCGGAGCCGTGTGGAAGAGACGATTGACGATCGGTGTGTGGGCGAACGCGAACTGCACGGCGAGCATGGCGACGATCCCCGCCCAAAGCCACATGTTCGAGAAGAGCGGCACCGCCCACGCGGGGCGAAGGAGAGCGCGGCTCGAGAACAGGTAGAAGATCTCGCCCACGATGATCACGGAGACGGCCGCGGTGCGGGCCGTCGCCTCACTCATGCCGCGGTTCAGTTCCCTGTGGAACAGGCTCATGGCACCCGCGCATAGCAGCAGCGAGACAAGTCCGGTGCGCATGAAGAGTTCGAAGGTCAGAAGTGGGCGGTTGGGATCGCGCGGTGGGCGGGCCATCACGCCCGGCTCCTTGGCCTCGAAGATCAGCGGCATGCCGAGCAGAATCGCCGCGATCATGTTGATGTAGAGGGCGTGGACGGGCAGGATCGGAAGGGGCCAGCCGAGCATGATGGCCGCGAGGATGACAAACGCCTCGCCGCCGTTGGTGGGAAGGGTCCAGACGATGAACTTGGTGAGGTTGCTGAAGACGTTGCGGCCTTCTTCGACCGCCGCTTCGATGGTGGCGAAGTTATCGTCAGCAAGCACCATGTCTGCGGCGTCTTTCTCCGGCTTCGGAGCTGGCGGCATCTGGTTCGGCGACATGATCGGTGGGGGGGACCGCTGGACTCGTGGTCGGCACGAACGGCGGCCAGAGCGATGAGCGTGATCTCTGGTTCCTGCCCTGGCGTAAAGGTGTCATCCGTCGTGCGTCTGGCCGATCCGAGCTACGCATTGGTGGAAGAGGCCGCGAACTGGAGTGGGGAGGCGGCCGGTGTGCTGAACGAAGGCAATGGTGCGGGCAGCGGGGGTGGCGGGCAGGAAAGGGCGGGTGCCGATTGCATCTTCGTGGGCGCGCGGGGCGTGCGGGGGCTGGAGCGATTCCTCCTTGGGAGCGTTTCGGCGGCGGTGGCGATGAACGCGCACTGCACCGTCGAGATCGTGCATCGACGTCCCTTCCCAAACACACCGCAGCCGTGATGGACCGACGTCGGCGCGGCGGGATTCCTGCTCATGACACTCCTGCTGGCCGTTCTGCCCATCGCGATGCTTGTGGCGCTCATGACTTCTCCTTAGCCCCGGCGGTGGCTTCCGTTGCCGGCGCACGCCGCGCTACCTGCAGTCGCTGCGCTGGCGTATGTGCTCAGGTGTGTCCAACCAAAGGACACCTCGCCGCGGCTCATCCACGCCGCCCTCGCGGACGGAGCACTCTCATCGCTCACGCCCCTTGCCATCGTCTTTGGGGCGGTGCTGTTGTTCAAGACCATGGAAAAATCGGGGGCCATGGGCGTGCTGACGGCAATGCTGCGCCAACTCAGTCCGGACCCCATCGCCCAGCTCATGCTTGTCGGATGGGCGTTCTCGTTCCTCATCGAAGGGCTGAGCGGCTTTGGAACGCCCGCGGCGCTGGCCGCGCCGATTCTGGTGGGCCTTGGCTTTCCCGCACTTCGCGTCGCGGCGATGTGTCTCATCATGAATAGCGTGCCGGTATCGTTCGGCGCGGTGGGCATGCCGACGTGGTTCGGACTCGGCGGCGTAGATATCGCGGCGGCAGAACTCGGTGAGATCGGCTGGCGGACGGCGCTGGTGCATGCCGCGGCCGCCCCGTTCATCGCCATCCTCGCGCTGCACGTGGTCGCGCCGTGGGCGCAGATCCGGCGGCGGCTTGGCTTTGTGCTGCTCGTGCTCGCGGCGAGCGTCGGGCCATACGTGCTCGCCGCACGATTCAACATCGAGTTGCCGTCGATCATGGGCGGGCTCGCAGGCTTGATCGGTGCCGCAGTGCTCGTGAGGTGGCGAGTCGGACTGCCCTCGGCGACCGAGCCATCCGCGATGCCCGCGGCGGCGGGCGCTGCGACCACGTCGCCACACGCTCAGGAACCCATGTCTCTCTCCCGCGCGATCATGCCCCTCGCTGCCACGGTCCTCCTTCTCGCCGTGACTCGGATCGACGCTCTGGGCCTCAAGGCCCTGCTCAACTCCGATGCGGAGGCTGCGAGCGCGACCATCCCGGGTGTGGGCCAAGCGTGGATCAGCCCCGCGGTGGTCGTCGGCCTCCGCGGCATCCTCGGCACGGATGCCGACTGGCGGATGCCGCTGCTTTACGTGCCTTTCATCCTTCCGTTCATGGTCGTCGCGCTGGCGGCGATTCCCGTGCTCAGGATGCGTCGAGCGGCCGCACGTTCGGCGTGGGGGGAGACGTTCCGGCGAATCGGGCGCCCGGCGATCGCCCTCGCGGGGGCGCTGGTCCTCGCCAAGGTCATGACTGCCGGGGGAGATCAGTCCCCGGTCACCCAGATCGGCCTCGCGCCGGCCGATGCGACCGGCCGATCGTGGCCCTACTTCGCGCCGCTGCTGGGAGCGGTCGGCGCGTTCTTCTCGGGCTCGAACACGGTTTCGAACCTCACCTTCGCTCCGATCCAAGCCGCGATCGCGCGCACTCTCGGCCTCGACCGCATCACGCTGCTCTCGCTGCAATCGGCGGCAGGGGCGATGGGCAACATGGTCTGCATCCACAACATCGTGGCTGTGGGCGCGGTGCTGGGGCTCTCGGAGACGCGGCCTGCAGAGCGCGGCTCCGGCGAAGGAGTCGGCGAGGTCGCCTCCATCCTTCGTCTGACGATCGGCCCGATGCTGGTCTACGCCCTCATCGCCGCGGTGATGGCGGCGATCTTCACGGCGGTGTAAGCCTGAGCCAGGGATGTCGACAGACTACGCCGCCCGGTACACGCACGAGTTGCGTCTGGTGGAGGAATCGACACCCACGAGGCGCGCTCGCCCGCGCGGGGTCGAGCGTGCCGAGGTCTTCGTGGCCCTCACGCCCACGGGCACGCCGGCGCCCGTCGATCCGAACGCGTACCGCTATGTGCGGTGCGTGAGCAGTGAATCGACGGTGCTCTCGTTCGAGTCGGCGCAGGGCGGGACGCGGGCCCAGTATCCTGCGCACCGGGTCACGCGAAGGAACGCGCACGGCCCGTGGAGCGAAACGGCCAACGCGACGGTGGCTGCTTAGCGGGCGATCTTGATCGCTGGCCAGCGGGCCAAGACCGCAGCGATGCCCGCGTCCGTTACCTTAGTCTCGCGGAGGTGGAGCGCGGTCAGTGATGTCAGACCCGAGTCGGCCTGCGCGAGCACGCGAATTCCCGCGTCGGTCACGGCGGTTGTGCCAAGATCGAGCGTCTTGAGGGATTTCAGGCCGGTGTCCGCGCGAGCGAGGTCCGCGACTCCGGCGTCGGTCACCGCAGTGCCGTGAAAGAAGATCGCGTGCAGCGGCGCGAGGCCCGAGTCGGCGCGGGCCGCGGCTTTGGCTCCCGCGTCGGTCACTTGCGAGAAGGCCAGGTTCAGCGTGCGCAGGCTCGTGAGGCCCGTGTCCTTGTGGGCAAGATGCGCGAGCCCCGCGTCGGCCACTTGCGTGCTGGCGAGGCCGAGCACGGTGAGACCCTTGAGGCCCGTGTCCTTCGCGGCCAGATGTTTGATCCCCGCGTCGGTCACCTTGGTGAAACTCAGGTCAACCGAGGTCAAACCTTTGGGCCCGGTGTCGGCCCGCGCGAGCGCGGTCACCCCCGCATCAGTCAAGGCGGTGCTGCGAAGATCAAGCTGGGTCAACGCCGACAGGCCCGTGCCCACGCGGGCGAGCGTGTGCACGCCCGCGTCAGTGACTTTGGTGTGAGCCAGGTACAGTGCGGTGAGGGATTTGAGCCCGGTGTCCGCGCGAGCCAGCGCGGACAACCCGGCATCGGTCAAGGCCGTGTGTTGAAGGTTGAGAGTGGTCAGCGAGCTCAGGCCCGTGGCAGGGTTCGCAAGCCATGCGGCCCCGGCATCAGAAACGGCCGTGCGCTTGAGATCGAGTTCCGTGACCCGCGCGAACTCGGCGGGGCCGAGCGCGGCGTCCGCAGGAAGTTTGAGGTGCTCGCGGATCTTGGCTTCGATCATCGCGCGTTCCTGCGCGGAAACCGCCGCCAGACGCGGCGTGGCATCGCGGAGCGTGGACAGGGCAGCCGGAGTTGCAGGCACGCACCCGCACCCAACCACGCACACGGCCAGCATCGCCAAGGCAGTTCTCATCGCGGGATCGTACTCGCGCGGGGCGCGGAACGAGATGGCGTCGGCCATGGAGCATCCTGTTCAAGGACGAACTATCGAGGGGCACAGACGTACAGCAGCCATGCATCGCACCTATTCGTGGTACGCCTTGTTTCCCTTCGTGCTGATTGCTGGCTGTTCGAGCCCGCCGGACAATAAGCCTGTGATTGTGCCCGCGAACGTGCAGCCAGTCGCGAAGACCTCGGTCCGGATGGAGCCGTTCTCTGGCCTCATCGGCGGCCGCTGGAGGATGACCGCGCTGGCGGGCACGGTCATGCATGACACCTGGCACTGGGGACCGGAGCGGAACTCGATCCGAAAGATGACCGCAGGCACAGCCTCCAGCGGCGAGCCGTGGCACGGCATTTCCGTGTACTTCTGGCACCCAGGCCGCAAAGAGGTGCGCACATTCGGCGTGAGCCCCTTCGCTCGCGGCGTCAGCGAGGGCACGTTTACATTTGACGGCGAGAAAGCCAACGGCCTCGTCGATATGCACCAGACCATCGGCCACCGTGTGTTCGGCCGACGCTGGACCTTTGAAGGCCCCGACGCGTACCACGATGAACTGCTGGACAAGGTTCCCGAGGGCTTTTCGCTCCAGAACGAGTGGCGACGCTTCCGAGTCGGGGCTGCCACCGAGGACGAACTCGCCGCGGAGCGCACTGTGGCGGCCGCGGCGAAGCCCTCCGAGTTCATCAAGCCCATCGAGCGGCTCCTCGGCCACGCATGGGAGGGCAAGGCCGTGCCCGGGGTCGTCGGCCGCTCGCCCGCCGCTACGCTGCGTACGCGTACCACCTTCGAGTATGTGCCGGACGCCGACGCGATCTACGGCCGCGTGCAGACGCTCGATCCCGACGGCGCTCCGTCGCACGCGATGGACCTGTACCTCTACCACCACACCGGCGCGGGGGTGCTGCGCTGCCTTGCAATTGCGAACAGCGGCGACGGCGAGGGGGTTGTCTACGAGGGCGATATCACGCCGGAAGATAACGGACGCTCACTCCGCATCGACCTGAGGGCACACCGATCGAGCGGCGGCTCGACGATTGAAGCTCGGATCGACTTTGAGCCGCCCGGTGGCGCGCGAGTTCGAGCGTGGAGCACCGAAGGCAAGGTTCGCACCTTGATCTTCGATCATGTCCAATCTGAAGCCAAGAAGTAGTGGGCACGCTTCACGCCCTCGCGTACCTTCTCGCAACGAAGGCCCGCGCGGGCAGAAGTGCTCACGCACCAACAGCGTTCCATTTCAGCGCCGAGAGGTGAGCCCGAGGAGTCCACGTTGAAGAGCCGCGCCCGGCCCGCGGGCGTGCTCGGGGCCGAGGTGTGGGTGAAACTGGTGGCCCCCCAACTGCGGACACGCCCGCGCCGACCGACCCCGCCCGTGGTCCAAGTAGCTTCACGTTCCTGACCATGACGACCAAACCGAGCTTCCGCGCCGAGTTCGAGGCGGGCGAGGGCGGCAGAGCCGCCGTCTCCATGGCCCGATGTGTCAACTCACGAGCCGGAAGATGGGCCGTCGTCGGTGGTCACGATGACGATGGTGGTGGCGTGGGCCGCGTGGGAGCCACACTACTTCGTGGCGAGATGCTGGGTCGTGACCAGGTTGGCGGGGTGGATCGCGCCGATTGCAAAGCCCGTCGCGTTATCAATCGTCGTCCGCGCGATCGCCTCGCACGCCTCGCGCGTGAAGAAGCCCTGGTGCGCGGTGATGACCACGTTGGGAAACGTCGAGAGCCGCACGAAGACATCGTCCTGGATCACCTGGGCGGAGAGGTCCTTGAAGAAGAGATCGCCCTCCTCCTCGTAGACATCCAGGCCCACCGAGCCGACGCGGCCCTTCTTGAGGGCCGCGATGAGCGCCCGCGTGTCGACCACCGCGCCGCGGCTGGTGTTGATGAGCATCACGCCCGGCTTCATCGCCGCGAGCGCTGCGGCGCTGACGAGGTGCTTGGTCTGCGGCGTGAGGGGGCAGTGGAGCGTGATGATGTCCGACGCCGCGTAGAGGTCAGCGAGGGCGACGTACTGGACACCCATCGTCTCGCACACGGGGTTCCTCACCGGATCGAACGCCAGCACGCGGCAGCCGAAGCCTCGCAGGATGGCACATGCGGCTTCGCCAATCTTGCCGGTTCCGATCACGCCGGCGGTCTTGCCGTGCATGTCAAAGCCCATCAGGCCGTCGAGCGCGAAGTTCTGCTCGCGGACGCGGGCATAAGCGCGGTGAATCTTGCGGTTGAGCGTGAGCATGAGCCCGACGGCGTGCTCGGCCACCGCGTACGGGGAATAGGCCGGAACGCGCGCAATGGTCAAGCCCAGGCGATCGGCCTCGGCGACGTCGACGTGGTTGAAGCCCGCTGACCGCAGGGCCAAGAGTCGAGTGCCGCCCGCATGAAGCGCGCGGAGTACCGGGGCGGAGGCGTCGTCGCCGACGAAGAGCGAGACCGCGGGCGAGCCTCGCGCCAGGTCGGTCGTCGCCGCACAGAGCCGCGCGTCGAGGAAGACGAGGTCGTGCGAAGCGCCCGCGTTGGCGGTGTTGAGGAATGGCCTTTCGTAGGGTTTGGCTGAGTAGACGACGATTCTCATGCGACACTCCGGCATCAGGGCATACACGCTCGATCGCGGGTGTGCGGCCTACTGCGAATCGGGGACGGGACGGACGGTCAGGATAGAGCATCCCGCGTCGCGGCAGACGCGTTCGGCGGTGGAGCCCATGAAGAAGTCGCGTGCGTTCCACGTCGAACGGACACCGAGCACGGCGAGGTCGATGCTATGCCGACCGATGAAGCCGGTGATTCCGCCCCCATACCCCTCCCAGTGCTCCTCATGCTGGAAGCCGTGGTGGTGCGCCCTCAGTGCGTTCATCTCGTGGGCCAGCGGGGCGCAGAAATCACGCAGCCGCTGTTCAACCGATTCCTTCAACTTCGCGTCAAAGTCGGGCATGTTCGCGGTGATGATCCCCGCTCGCGGCACGCCTTGCCAAGGATCGACGTAGACGTGAACGATGTGGAGCGTGGCACCGTCCTGCGCCGCGATGCGGACAGCTTGCGCGAGTGCGTCTCGTGATGTCTCGGAGAAATCCACAAACGCCGCCACATTTGTGAACGGACCGCTCTGTTCTTCGCGTACAAGAAGCACTCTCGTCTCGGCTCGCCGAACGCACGCGGCGGCGATCGTGCCAATCCCGCGCTTTCGATCGAGCACGCTGGTGGTACCCATGACGAGCAGGTCTGGCTTCGTGGACTCGACGGCCCTGAGGATTTCGCCTCGCGGGCTGCCGACTGCGACGTCAAAGCGGGTCGCGGTCTTCCCCTCGCAGCCTGGAGCAAACTCCTCCCAGAGCCGGTGAGCTTCGTGGACCAACTGCTCTTGCGTTGGCAGGTCGAAGGGGATGAACGGGTGCGGCACGGGCCGATACGCAGGCACGTTGACCACATGAAGCGCCTGGAGCTCCGCCCCCTGCCACGCCGCCATACGGGCGGCCTGGCGGAATGCATCCGAGGAACACAGGGAGAAGTCGACGGCGGCGAGGATGGTCGTGAGGCGGTCCACGGGGCTCCCTCAGAAGAGTGGCCGATCAGACCTGCGGCCGCAGGCTATAGAGGCGCGGCTCCTCGCCCGCGGCGAGCGGGTGGTGGAACCCCTCGGGCTTGACGGCGAGCACGGAGCACGGCGATTCCTCCAGCGTCTTCTCCGCAGTGCTGCCAAGAAGGATGTCGCGGAGGTTCGTTCGGCCGCGCGTGCCGAGCGCGACAAGGTCGGCGGACACGCTCTTGGCATACTCGACGATCCCCGAGCGGTGCCCGTCATAGTCGTAGCAGACGGGCCGAACCCGCAGGTCTTTGTGGGCCTCGGCGACGGGGCCCAGAAAGTTACCCAGCCGCCGTTCAATCGCGTCGCGGTATTGTTTTTGCTGAAAGGGCTCGCCGAGCGGCGTCTGAGCCCGGTAATGGAGCTGATGCCACGGGGCGGCGAAGACGTGAAGAACGTGAAGTTCCGCGCCGTCCCGAGCGGCGAAAAGCGCGGCACGCGCCAACGCCCGTGCCGAAGTCTCTGAGAAGTCCACCGCCACGACCACGCGTTTGAAGGGGCCGGGCTGGGTGTCGCGCACGAGGAGGACATCGGTCATGCTCTTGCGGACGCAAGCGGTGGCAACGGTTCCGAAGCCCACGTCTGGGCGGCGGTCGCCAAATGCCCCCATGACCATGAGGTCGGCTTTGTGCTTGCGCGCATGGTTCAGGATACCGACGATGCGGTTGTTGATCGATACGTCCAGAGGCAGACCCGTCGCACCGGGGATCTTCGCTGCGAATTCCACCCACGCCTTTTCGGCGTCCTTCGTGAGACCGTCGCGGATTCCCTCCTGCAAGGGCGAGAGAACCGACTCAATCTCGATCACGACGGTGGTGTCGATGACGTGGACGACATGAAGTGGCAGACCGGACCACGCCGCGATGCGGAGGGCCTGGCCGACGGCCACTGCGGAACAGGGCGTGAAGTCGGTCCCGACGACAACGGATGCGTAGGGGCGTGTGTGTGCGACGGCGGGGGCGGCTTGACTCTCGGGCATCAGTGGCTCCTATTTAGAATAAATTGTAGCGGTCATCGGCTGGCGACAGAATCGCGGAATAATCCGCTATCGAACGTGTTCACTCGGGGAACGGCTGCCCCCGGCTGCCAATGGCCCCATCCTTGCTGCTCGCCAGCGTCCGCGCCACGCCGGGGAGGGCATCGGGGTTGAGCGACATCGAGTCGATGCCAATTCCGGCAAGCCACGCCGCGAAGTCGGGGTAGTTGCTGGGGGCCTCGCCGCAGATGCCGACTTTGGCGGGCGTGGGACGCCGCGCATGAGCCTTCTGCACGACCATCTCGATCATGGCCTTGACACCCGGATCTCGCTCGTCGAAGAGATGGGCCAGCATCTCCGAGTCACGGTCCACGCCCAGCGTGAGCTGTGTCAGGTCGTTCGAGCCGATCGAGAACCCGTCGAAGAGCTCGGCGAACTGCGCCGCCAGCACGACGTTGTTGGGGATCTCGCACATGACATAGACCTGCATGCCGTTCTGCCCGCGTTCCAGACCGTGCCTGGCCATCTCGGCCAAGACCGCTCGGCCCTCTGTGAGCGTCCGGCAGAACGGGATCATCACGATCACGTTGGTCAGGCCCATCTCCTCGCGCACCCGCCTGATCGCGGCGCATTCCAGCGCGAATCCCTCGCGATACCGCTCGTCGTAGTAGCGAGACGCCCCGCGCCAGCCGATCATCGGGTTCTCTTCCTTGGGCTCGAAGGTCTCTCCGCCCAGCAGCCCCGCGTACTCGTTGGTCTTAAAGTCGCTGAAGCGGACGATGACCGGACGCGGGAAGAAGGCCGCCCCGATCTGAGCGACGCCCTCGGCCAGACGCGACACGAAGAACCCCGTCAGGTCGGCACCGTGACCCGCCTCTGCGGCCCGCTGGCGGATCTCCGCGCGGACCTTGGGATCGGCCACGCGCTCGGGGTGAACCAGCGCCATCGGGTGCACACCGATCCAGTTCGAGACGAGGAACTCGATCCGCATCAATCCCACCCCCGCCACAGCGCCGCCCCCGGACGCCGGAAGGCAGCCCAGCCGGAAGGCGTTGCCCGGGTCGGCGAGGTTGAGCATCAGCGGCACCGGTGAAACGGGAAGCGTCGCCGGGTCGAGCGACTCGTGCTCGAAGGCAACCGCCCCGTCGTACACCGTTCCGACGTCCCCTTCCGCGCACGAGACCGTCACGATCCGCCCGTCCTGAATCGCCTCTGTGCCGCTGCCCGTGCCGACGACGCACGGCAGGCCCATCTCACGCGACACGATCGCCGCGTGGCAGGTCCGCCCGCCCCGGTCGGTCACCACCGCCGCGGCTTTGCGAAGCACCGGCTCCCAGTCCGGATCGGTCATCTCAGCGATGAGCACCTCACCGGGCTTGAAGCGGTGCAGATCGTCGGTGGAGCGGACGACGCGGGCGATGCCTGTGCCCACACGAGAGCCGACGCTCTTGCCGGTCACGATCGCGCGGCCCTTGCCTGCCTCGCCAGCCTTGAGCCGGAACGTCTCAAGCATGGTTCCCCCCACGCCCCGCAGCGAGTGCACCGTCTCGGGCCGGGCCTGCACGATGAACAGTTCCCCCGTGTGCCCGTCCTTGGCCCACTCCAGGTCCATCGGCGTGTCCGTGCCGTGCTTGGCGGTGTAGTGGTCCTCGACGATCATCGCCCAGCGGGCCAGCGTCAGCGCCTCGTCGTCGGTGATCACGAAGCGGCGGCGATCCGCCGCGGGCACCGGCATCTCCTTGACGCTGCGCGCCGCGGCCAGACCTGCGCCCGAGTAGATGAGCTTCACGGCCTTGTCGCCCAGATCTTTGCGGATCACGGACCGCTTGCCTTCCTTCGCCATCGCCTTGTGGACCCAGAATTCGTCCGGATTCACGCGGCCCTGAACCACCGTCTCGCCCAGGCCCCACGCGCCGTCGATGACGACCACGCCGCGGTGCCCGCTCTCGGTATCGAGGGTGAACATCGTGCCGGCACACGCCAGGTCACTTCGAACCATCCGCTGCACGCCCACCGACAGTGCCACGGCCCGATGCGCGAACCCGTTGTGGACGCGGTAGACGATCGCGCGATCGGTGAAGAGCGACGCCATGCACGCCCGCACGGCCGAGTCCAAGGCCTCTTCGCCTCGGATGTTGAGGTACGTCTCCTGCTGACCCGCGAAAGAGGCTGTCGGCAGGTCTTCGGCGGTCGCGGACGAACGCACGGCAACATCGACACCGCCTACTCCGGTTCCCGCCGCGCCTCCAACCGCCATCTCCCCACGCGAGAGCTCGGTATAAGCCCCCACGAGCTGCTCACGCACCGCTGCCGGCAGCGGTGCGGCGGCGATCTTCTCGCGGATGCGGGCCGCCGTCTCCGCCAGCGCCCGCGTGTCGGCCACATCCAGCCCGTCGAGTTGTCCGTACACCCATTCCTCGATTCCCGCCTCACGCAGGTGCAGACGGAACGACTCCGCGGTGATGGCGAACCCGTCGGGTACCCTTACACCCAGCGGCGTCAGCTCTCGGATCATCTCGCCCAGCGAAGCGTTCTTGCCGCCGACGATTGCGATATCGTCGATGGAGATTGACGAGAGAGCGACCACGAGTGGAGCCCTGTCTCTGGTGAGAGAGGTCCTTCCGCCGCTGGAAGCCACATCAAGGGCTCGGTTCGTGGTGTCATTCATGTCGGAGACTCCAGCGAGATCGACTCCGGGGTTAGGTCATCCAAACGTGATGAGCGGCTTGACCATTCCGTCCTGCTTGGTCTGCATCATCGTGAACGCTTTCTCGATGTCGGTGAACGGGAAGCGGTGCGTGGTCAGTGCGAGCGGGTCCACGCGGCCGGACTCGATCAGGCGCAGCAGGCGGCCCATGCGCTCGCTCCCACCCGGGCAGAGCGCGGTGCGGATGGTCTTGTCGCTCATGCCCACGCCCCAGCCCAGCCGCGGGATCGGCACCGTCTCGCCGTCGCCGAGGTAGCCAATGTTGGAAATCGTGCCCCCCGGACGCGTCGCGCTCACGCACGCCGCGAAGGTTCGGGCGGAGCCGAGGGCCTCGATGGCGCTGTCCACGCCCTTGCCCCCGGTGAGTTTCATGATCGCTTCGACGGGGTCTTCCTTCGAGTAGTCCACCACCACGTCGCAGCCGTACTGCTTCGCCAGGGCGATGCGGTTGGGCATGGACTCGACGCCGATGACGAGCCCCGCGCCGCGCAGACGAGCGCCGACGGTGGCCATCAGTCCCACCGGCCCTTGGGCAAAGACCGCGACCGAGCCGCCGATAGGGATACTCGCAAACTCGGCCCCGATGAAGCCGGTCGAGAGCATGTCGCAGCAGTACGCGGCCTGCTCGTCGGTGAGGCCGTCGGGGATCGGGGCGAGGTTCGCGATGGCGTTGTTGACGTGGAAGTACTCGGCCATCGCGCCGTCCTTGATGTTGGCGAACTTCCACCCGCCGAGCATCCCGCCGCACTGCGACGAGTAGCCGCGCTGGCAGTTGTCGCAGGCATAGCAGGGCGTGATGGCGTTCACGGCGACCCGCTGCCCGATCCTGAACAACCCCGCGTCCTTCACGGTCTCGCCGAGTTCGTGGATCACGCCCACGGATTCGTGCCCGAGCGTGAGGTCGTGGCGATCGCCGATCGCGCCGGCAACGGTGTGCGTGTCGCTGGTGCAGATGAGCGCGGCGGTGGTGCGGATGATGGCGTCGTTGGGGCCCGGGCGCGGAATGGGCTTGTCCATCACCGCGACCTTACCGATCCCTCGCATCACGAAGCACTTCATGGTCGTCACAGGCATATTTGTCTCCGTCGAGTCGTTGAAAGGCAAAGTCGCGACGCGACCTGTTGGGTCGCGCCACGAGGGTGTGGCGGAAGCAGGTTTAGCACGCCCCCCTCCTCAGAGCGCGTGCTATAGCCCTCCACGACCGGCCGTCGCCGCGTGACTCCGCGGTTCGGAAAGTGTCCTGGTCTCGAGCACGACGGGGTCGGCGATGAGGTCATCAAAGCCGGGCCCGACACCGGCCTTCTCATTGAGTTCCCGCTCGGCTTGGCACCAGTCAGTGGTTGCATCTCCCGGCCCGCCGTTGCGGGCCACAAAGATCTCATGCGCCCGCATGCGGATGCGATCGAGCGTGATGTCGATGTGAGTCCCCTCGCCCTCTTTCCGACCCGGAGCCTTCCCGTTCCACTCGGCGGAATGGCGGAGGTCAGCGTCCTTGCTCACGGTCTCCTTCACGATGGTGCGGTTCGAGTTCATTCGGTCCGTCCTCCAAACTTCTGACAGAGTGATGCTCAGCTGTGTCGCTACCGCGATGTTCGACGAGTCCCTATCGCTCGAGACGCGGAAAGACCTTCAGAACGTCGAGCGTCGTGATCATGCCGAGCGGAAACCGCTCCTCATCCACGACCACCACCCTGTGGATGTGCCTGTCCGCCATCAGTGCCGCGACTTCATGCACCGGCGTGCTCGGGCGCACCGTTACCGCGCTCTCGGTCATGAAGTCCTGCACGCAGATCAATGGCTCGGGGATCGGACCGCCGACTTCGTCCTCGCCCTCCCGGCTTCCTTCGCCCTGCTCGCACACGACCTCGAAGAGGTACGCCGGCGGTATCTCCGCCGTTCCCTCCGAGCATCGGCGGATCAGGTCGGTCTTGCTGACCACACCGACCAGTTTGCCTTGGGAGTCCACCACGGGGCAGCCCGAGATCTCGTTGTCCTCAAACAGGTGGGCGAGCCTCCGAATCGTCGTGGATGGCTCGGCGCAGACCGGCTCAGCGGTCATGATGTCCTGAGCGACGGCATGGATGTTGTTCTTGCTCATGGCGTTCCCCTGTGCACCATGGTTCCGCACAGCGCAAGGTTGCTCAACGCGGAAACTTCCGCCATTGGCGGGACCCTTCCGGCGTTCCGGGCCGTTCAGCAAGGCCGCGATACGATGATCCTTCATGGCCCGCACTCGGCGTCATTCAGACTCGTCCCTGGACGTCCATAGCCGCGCCGCTTTGGCTGCAGCACTCGATCCCATCATCACCATCGACGCCTTTGGCACCATTGAATCCGCCAGCGACTCGGTGGTGCGCGTGTTCGGATGGACAGCGGGCGAACTCATCGGACGCAACGTCAATGTGCTTATGCCCGAAGCACACCGCTCGGCACACAACGGTCATCTCGAGCGTTACGCCGCGACCGGCACGACGCGCGTGCTGAACACTCGGCGCCGGTTCGAAGCACAGCGCAAGAACGGAACGAGCTTTCCTATCGAACTGTCCGTCTCTCGGGCCGATATCCCGACTCGTGCCGGGCCGTTGTTCGTCGGCATCATCCGCGACCTTTCTGACGCACCGGACCGTAGAGAGCACGAAGGGACGCGGGAAGATGACGAGCGACAGCGGCTTCAGGATCTGGTCACCGAGCAGACCAGGGCCTTGGAGCAGGCACACATGCGCCTGCGCCTGGCCGACCGAATGGTCTCGGTCGGCACGCTCGCCGCCGGCCTGGGCCACGACATGAACAATGTGTTGCTCCCCGTCCGGGCACAGGTCAACGTGCTCCTCGCGGCGAGCACCCGCCTACTCAGCCAGACGTGGGAGAAGCCAAGCAAAAGGGGATCGCCTACTCCATCCCAGGCCCCTGAAGACATCCGCCCCGCAGTCCAAGCTATCGCCGCCAGCGTCGCATACCTACAGAAACTCGCCGACGGGCTGCACTATCTCGCTGAGAATCCCGACAATTCGCACCCCGATGGACCAGCGACGGACCTTCGTGACTGGTGGACCCTTGCCGGCATCGTCGTCAGCAAAGCCGTTCCCAGGCACGTCAAGCTCTCGGCATCGTTTGCGAATGAACTGCCGCCTGTGGGTGTCGCGCCGCATCGGCTCACCCAGGCGGTGCTGAATCTCGTGGTCAACGCCGGCGAAGCGATCCCATCACTGGAAGCAGATCCGTCGCGCAAGCGTCGGCAAGGACGCGTGCGAGTTGCAGCTCGCGCCGAGACTGACCCCGGCGGACAAACGTGGGTGTTGTTGTCCGTCACCGACAACGGCACGGGCATGACCCCGGAGGTGAAGCGACGGGCATTCGAGCTGTTCTTCACCACCAAGTCGCGCGGACACGGGACTGGGCTTGGTCTGCCTCTGGTCCACAAGGTCGCCGCTCGGGTGGGCGGCCGCGTCGAGATCGACTCCGAGGTGGGCAAGGGCACCACCGTCACGATGTGGCTTCCGGCGGCGGACCCCGTGGTTCCTGTGCAAACCGCCCGCCACGCGGTGGTGAGCGTCGGTGATCCGCGTATGGCCTCACTTGTCCGGCACGTGCTCGAGGCCGCGGGGTTCAAGGTCGCAACTCGCACCCGCGCGGCCGCCGCCACTGACTTATGGGTCACGGATTCCGACCGTCCGAACCGCGCGAAACGCAACCGGAAGGCCGGAGATCCACGGCTTTCCCGCAGCCAGCGTGTTACGATTCCCCCGTCCAGCGACTTTCAGACCATCCGCGACCTCATCGCTTTGGCGATATCTCGGATGCCGTCAGCGACAACGTAGGTTCCCCCCGTGCCCAAGAAGACTCGCACCATCCCGCTGAAGGCCGCCGACTCGTCACCGGTTGACGATGGCTCCGGCATCCGTGTGATGTGCGTGGACGACCACCCGGTGTTGATCGAGGGGCTCAAAGCCCAGTTCTCCTTGGATCCGTCGATTCGCTGCATCGCCGCCCTCCCATCCGCCGACCGGTTGCTCGAAGAAGTGGGGAGGCTGAAGCCCGGCGTTGTGCTGCTGGACATCGAAATGCCCGGTCCTGACGCGTTCGAGACCGCCGACCGCTTGCGACACATGAACCCGCAGACACGCGTGATCATCCTCAGTGCCCACATCCGCGACGGCTACATCGACGCAGCGTTCAAGTGCGGGGCATGGGGGTACTTCGCCAAGTCCGATGACCTCGCCGCCATCGTCGCGGGCATCCGCGAGGTCGTGAGAGGTCGAACTGGGACCTTCGTGCTTGGTCCAAAGGTGAAGGAACGGTGCAAGCCGGTCGCTCCGGCGGGCCCGGGTGTTCGCCCCTCGCTGGCGAAGCGCGAAAGCGCCGCGAGCCGGCTCGATGGCAGACCTGTCACGCCGCTCAGCACGCTCTCCGTGCGCGAAGTGGAAGTGCTTCGACTGATCGGCAAAGGACTGTCGAGGAACCAGATCGCTGAGCAACTCTCCCGCGAGGTCAAGACCGTCGACGGACACCAGAAACGCATCATGCGCAAACTGGGCGTCGTCACGCGAGCCGACCTCATGCGGCTGGCGATCCGCGAGGGACTCGCGGAGGCCTAGCGCAAGAATGAGCCACTGCTTGCCTGTTGACCTGCCACCGTCCCTGGTGGCGAGATCGTCGCTCTTCGACCCACCTCTCCGCGAACAGGTGTGCGCCCAGAAGGAGATGCTCCCCGTCGGGATTCGGCTTCGACTCGCCGACGGTCGGGTTGAAGTACGCGCGGGTCGTACGCCACGTCGTCCCATCGGGAAACGAAGCAGGCAAGCAGCCCCGGCCTGGCTCGATCGCCGACGCACCGACACTCGAAAAGCGACTCATTCCATCATCGCCCCGGCATGCCACCCCGCCGGGTGATTGGGCGTGAGCCCATCGCCGCGTTGAAGACAGTGTCAAGCCGCTCTCAACAGGCCAAAGCCCGAGCTTCAGCCGGGCCCCTCTCGCTGAGCGGCCCCGTGAGCCTGAGCGGCCCTATGGGCCTGAGCGGCGCTGTGAGCACTGCTTTGGCGTCGAGGCGCACGCCGCCAATGCGAGCCAAGAGCTCAATCCGCAGGATGTTTCAGCGTACGACGCAGCCCGCCGGCAACCGGGGATCCCGACGGGCTCGCGGGTCGAGCAAACGCACGCGGGTGCGGATCTCGCCGGGCTGTGGGGACGCACCCTCCCCGCACGCCGTCGCGATGGCGAACCCCTCGGAACGTGGGCCCAAACGCGGGCCAAAGCGCGAAAACGCCGCCGAGGTCTCTCAGCGGCGTTCACTAAAAAGCCAAAGGGCCGGCTGCTTTCGCAACCGGCCCGGCAATAGTGGGCGCGTAGCGGTAACCCGACGCGATAGAGAGACCAACATAGACATAGCGGGGGGCGCGACATGTTCGGGAGTTCAATCCACCGGCATGAACGGCCGTCGGCAGGCCGCCGAGACCCACAGAGACCGCTTTTGAGCGTGCCAGAGGGGGTCTCGGGCGGGCATGCTCCCTTTGGCGATTATGGAGCGCGTAGCCGGGAGGTCCCGACACGAACCGATGCACAACACCGCTCCGTCGCGGCGCGATTCTCCCGGGCGGCGATGTGTGCCGAGGGCGGCGTGCCCGTCGTTCTGCCTGTTTTCCAGACGGAGGCGCGCATAGCCCGTCCGGCGATTGCATAGAGAGAATGAAGCGACCCCCGACTTTCCACCCGACCGGATACCTGCGGTCCGGGTGATGAGGCTGTTTTGCGCCAAAGACGGAATCGCACGCGAGTCCGAACTCGCATGCGCGCAGTGCGTACTCTTTCCGAATGCGCCAGCACGAGGCTTCCCCTATCGCGGTCATCGGCGCGGGTGTCGTCGGACTCAGCACGGCGGTGCGTCTGCTCGAGCGGGGCCTTGCGGTCACCATCCATGCCGAACATCGGTCGCCACGAATCGCTTCCGCCGTAGCTCCCGCCATGTTCACGCCGTTTCCGGGTTCGGACGTCGCGAGGTCTCGCCGCTGGGCTCAGACGTCCCTCGAAGCTTTGCGTGCACTGGAGCACCGCGAGGGGCCAACTGCCGGAGTGCGATTTGGACCGTTTCGGGAGTACTGCTACCGGCAACCGGGGCCACGTCCCTTTGCGGATCTTTCGAGCCAGCGTGCCGTACCGGTCATGCCGCAGGGCTTTGCGGCGGTGCTTGATTCAGATCGACCTCACATCGACACGAATCGGCACCTTGCATGGCTGGAGAGCCGCTTTGTTCTGCTGGGCGGGCGCATGGTCGAAGAGCAGCTCACCTCGATTGACATGCTGTTTGAACGCGGTCACGCGATCGTTGTCAACTGCGCGGGTGTCGGCGCTCGCACGCTCGCCCGCGATCCGCTGGTTCGGGCGATGCGAGGGATTGTTGTCCATACGCGACGAACTCCTGGACTTGTACGCAGCCTTCACGACGACGCGCCGGACAACATCGTGACGTATGTGTTCATCTATGACGACCATTTGGTGCTTGGAAGCACGTACGAGGCGGACGTATGGGATGAGGTGATCGAGGAGGAAGAGGTGCAGGCGATCATCGAGCGCTGCCGTCGTCTTGCTTGCATCGACGGTTGCCCGAACTGGCGGGATCTGGGTGCGGAGATTATCGATCGACGCGTGGGATTGCGACCCATTCGAGGCGAGGCGGGAATCAGTGAGGACATTCGCCTTGAGATTGAGCATGCAGGGGCGGGCCGAACCATCGTCCACAACTATGGGCATGGCCGCAGCGGAGTCAGCCTCGCCTGGGGCACCGCAGAGGAGGCGGCAGACATGGCTTTGGCCGTGATCAATGGAACTGTTCGTTCCGCTTGAACCGCTCATAAATGCGAGGCGGGTTGGCCAGAAAGCCCGCAGCATGCGGGCGATTTGTCGGTTGCAGGGCTTGGCCCGCTGCGCTCTCGGTTCGAGACCGATTCAGAGCCAACCGGTCAGGACACCGGGTGTCTCGTCATGGGTGCGTCGAAATCCTCTCGAACTCTCGCAGTCTCGGGTTGACGGGCGCCGGGGTTAACAGGGGCGAGTACCGGTACGCCACGGTCGGCTGCCTATCTCCGTCCCGCCGTCATGTCCTCGATCTCATACCAGCGGTACCAGGCTGTGAGGTCGTCGAGGTCGGATTGATTGATCAGTCCGTCGCCGTTGGTGTCGGCGGGGGTTTGGTTCTGGCGATAGAGGTCGTCGATTGCGAGCACTCCGTCGGCGTCGACATCGGAGAAGTCGATGAGGAGGACCAGTCGTGCCGGTGCGCCTGACTCTCGCGCTCGCACGATGGCGAAGTCCCCCGGTTGGTCCTGAGAGGTCATCGCGAGGGTGAGCAGGCCGCCAAGTGACGAGCGGACAACGGACGAGACATCGAACGACCACGTGCTGGCCGTCCCGCCGAAGTCATCCTCATCGGGGAGCGATGCGAGCAGCAAGGCGGAAGAACTGTTCGGGGCGGTGCTCCACGTCACCGTGTTCTCGACCCAGTTCGAGGCAACCGGTCCGCGGACGCCAACCGCGCCGCTGGTGGTCCCACCACGGCGAACGTAGAGCTTGGCATGGAGCACCCGTCCGGTGATGCCAGCGAGGTCGAATCGGAGCAACGACACGTTCCGCCCCTGATCGATCTGCAAAGAGGGCTGCATCCCGAACGGAGTGTTCGGCTGCTGCGCATCGAGCGTGGCGTCCGCGACAACTTCCCGCATCACCACGCGCGAAGTGGGAAGTCGCCGATACCACGGGGCGCGTTGTGCATCAGTGAATACCGACATGAACTGCTGCGCGACCTTCGATCGTCCGGAGTCGTTGGGGTGAATTCGGTCGGTCTCAAAGTCCGTCAACTGCCAGGTGAGTCCGTCGGATCTCGGCGTGGTCCCGTTCGCCCAGACGTACGGGCCCCACGCCAGCACCGGGGCCGGCGCGTCCTCGCCGATGTGCCTGAGCCTTGGATCTGAACCGGTGATCTGCGCCTCGACCAGCCACTTGACGGCGAAGCCGGTCTCGTAGCTGAGCGGCTCGTTCCGCTGGGGATTCGTGCTGTATCCGCCGTAGAAGCGACTGGACAGGTACGCCAGCCGCAGGTTTGGGAACCGCTGCTTGGCGAGATTCACGAGCAGCACGTACTGCTCTTGGAGGGCGCTTGCGTGAGCGGGGAACGCCGTGGTCGGCGCAACGTTGAAAGCTTGCTTGATCCAGAGCACCTGCACCTGCTGTCGAGTGAGCCCCGCAGCAGCAAGCCTGGTGTCCAGCAGCGTCCAGTAGTCTTCGTTCGGGTTGTTGATCAGTTCGATGGGATGCGATCCGAGCGCCGTATTCACCATCACCACGCGGGCGTTCCTCGCCTGGTCGGCATCAACAAGCACCTCGGTCGCACCGAACTCCATCGTCGCATTGGACATGCCCAGTGTGATAAACCCGACGAGCCCGTCGGGCGTCGGGCGACCGCCAGCATCGAGCGGACGGATCGCGCGGGCGGCGGCATCAAAGGCGGTCTGATGCGCAAGCGGCGGGACACTCTGGCCATCCGGGTAGAGCCCGCCCGAATACTGGCCGAGATACAGGCCGGGGCCCAGGTCGTTCAGGGGCACGCAGGTGGGGCACGTGCCCAGCACGGAGCCAAAGACGGCGTGATAGAACGCCCAGTTCGACTCCCCATAGGCGTTGAAGAGCCCGAGCGCGTCGTGACCGACACCGGGGGGATTGAAGAACGTGTGCGGGATGCTCAGGGCGTTCAGCCGTTCATGAAAGTCGACGTTGGCTGGGAGCGAGAAGTCCGAGCCACCGATGAGCTGGCGAATGGGCATGACTGAAGCGACGAGGGCGTCCCGATGCACCTCCGCGAGCATCCACGGGCTCTGCGCGAGGTAGATGGCTTGATCATTGCCGTAGACGTCGCGATAGATCTGGGCTCGCTGCTGGGGTGTGACCGGACTGCCGGGAACATCGACCAAGAAGTCCAACTGCAGCGGCCCTGCGCCGAGCATGGAGATCCCGCCGAAGAGCTGGTTGTGCCGGAATCCCATCCGGGCGGCCCCATAGCCCCCCATGCTGAAGCCTTCGATGATTCGGCCTTGGCGACTGGCGATCGTGCGCAACCGCCCGTCGACCTCCGGGATCAGGTCCTGGATGACCATGTCCTCAACGCGGGCCGCACCGTTGGCCCAGTTGCACCACATCCCCAGTGGAAGACCGTTGGGGAAGACGACGATCATGGGCTGGATGCGCCCGTTGGCGATCGCGCTGTCGAACCACGCGCTCATCGGGGCGATGCCGGTGAGAACGCTGTTACTGCCGTGGAGCCAATACAGCACCGGGAATCGTCGGGTCGGGTCAGAGTCGTAGACCGGCGGTGTGTAAACGTGGTAACTCACAGGCGCCCCGACGGCGGCACTGTTGAAGATGACCTGCTGCACGCGCGGCGCAGTGACCGCGGGCGTCACCCACTGCTGCCCCAGTGCCGTCGGGGCACACATGGCCACCACGGCCACGATGGAGACCAGACCGGACCAGATGATCTCACGGGCAGACTTCATGCGGGACTCCAGCGCGCGGGGACAACGTACAGGGAGGCAAACGCTCCGGGCGATGCGATATTGCCACCTCACCGCAACGCGATCAGGTTCTCATCGGTTATTGCCGCCGAGCTTCCTTCCGACCCCGCCTCACGGCGGGGTCGGAAGGAAGCTCCTCTCAAACTCTCGGAGTCTCGGGTTGACGGGCGGAGGGGTTAACACAGGGCGTTCCAAGCGGCAGCCGGATGCGAACGCAGATTCGATCGGTTGCTCGCGTTTGACCGGTAACAAGACCCACCGAGGGCACTGACAAACGACCACGGCCCGAGCGTGTGCCCGGGCCGTGGAGGGGTGAGCTCAGGTTGTGCGGTCAGGGCTGAGCGAACTCAGCGGCGACGACGCGCGGCGAACAGGCCGCCGAGGCCGAGCAGTGCGGCCGCGCCGGGGGTGGGGACGGCGGTGAAACTCACCACTTCCAAAAGGAAGCCGTCGGTCTGGCCGTTGCCCTGCACGTAGAAGTCGATGGTGTTCAGGCCGGGCACGAAGCCGCTGGTGATGCTCTGGGGGGCGCTGAGGGAGTAGGTCAAAATGCGGTTTTCGGGGGTGGAGCCGATGTAGTTGACAAACGAGCCGCCGTTGACGCGGAAGGCGGGGATCCAGGAGCCTCCAAGGCCACCCTGGCCGCCGTCATCGGCCGCCCAGCGAATGGTGAGGTTGGCGGTGCTGGGGTCATAGCCGGTCAGGTCGAAGGTCTGGCGGAAGACGAAGTAGGTCCAGTTGCCGACGCCTCCGTGACTGCCGCTGGGAACATCAGCGATCCAGTCGGAGCGGCCCGGCGTGGTGAGGTTGACGGCCTGGGTGAACGGGTTGACGCCGAAGTTCGAGGCCAAGCCCTCAATCGGGCTGACCATGGTCGACACAGTCCACGCAGATGTGGTGCCGACATTCGCCGTCCCGTAGAACACCGGCCCTGCGTGCGACTGACCTGCGCAGGCCGCGAGGGCCAACGCACCGATAGCGATCGAAGTCTTCATGCTCTCTCTCCTCAGCCGCCGTTGGGCGGCGATTGTTGACCGCGGCACGCGCACGGCAACAGCCGGGCACGGGGAAACTCCGCTGGAGAAGTATACACCGAGTTCCCCTTTGTGAACCACTTTTTTCTGCGGGATCCGCGTGAAGATTGCGCCGTGTGAAGATGGGCAGGATTCGCGGCTCTGGAAATGGCTCATGCTGCGGCTCCGATGCTCGACCGTTGAGGACGAAGCGGGCTCCGTCCGAAGCCAGCCCGATCATGTCGTCCGATAATCCGAGCACCCAGAACCAGACCCGGGCGCTGCTGAGTCCGATGATCCCCCGTCGTGCCGCCCGCCGCACCGCCATCGCGACTCGCGATCTACACCCGCCAGTCGGTGGACACGGCGAAGGACTTCTCGTCCTGCGATGCCAAGTTCCAGACGTGCCTCGATTGCGCCCGCGCCTTCGGCGATCGCGACGTCGATTGGATCAAGACTTCTTCAGTGCCAACCGGTCAGAACACCGGGTGTCTCGTCATGGGTGCGTCGAAATCCTCTCGAACTCTCGGAGTCTCGGGTTGACGGGCGGAGGGGTTCACAAGGGCGTTCCGAGCGGCAGCCGGATGCGAACGCAGATTCGGTGCGACGCAACAGCCACCGATGTCACTTCTTGTCCGGCGGCTTGCTGACGGGCTCGGCCTTGGCCCGCTCGGGGGGCGGCAGCTTCGCCTTCCACTCCGCCGCCTTGGCGTCGTAGCCCTTGCCGGGTTCGCCACGTGTTGCCGACCCACAAGCTGTCGGGTCACGGCTATAACGGCGTGCCGGGTGAGACGCAGAGACTCTGAGACTTTTTGGGTTTGGACGCGTCCCCGCAGGCCAGATGCCGCGCCCCGTGAGTCTCACGGCGCAAGTCAGTGAGACTTCCCGCGGTGGGGCATGTCGAGAGACTCGGCAAAACGCGGCCCGGAAACGCAAACGCCCCGGCCTTGCGGTCGGGGCGTTCACTTCTAACGGGTGGGTCGGCCAGTTTCTGGACGACCCGGGCAATAGCGGGGAGTGGATTTGAACCACTGACCTCCGGGTTATGAGCCCGACGAGCTACCAGGCTGCTCTACCCCGCAATCTGAGTTGAAGGTTAGGCTCGCCGATGGGTCGGGTCAATCCAAACGCATCTTCGCATCCCGCACGCACGCGGCGGTGGTGGGGTGCCTCTTCCTTCTCCTACCATCGCGCCGCATGAGCGACAAGGTCAACGTACTTCTGATCGGCGGCGGTGGGCGTGAACACGCGATCGCGGTCAAGCTTCACCAGTCCCCGCGTCTGGGCGAACTCTGGGTCACGCACCCGGAGAACCCCGGCTTGTCGCGCCTCGGGCACCCCGTGGATGTCCCCGTCGGGATCCGCGAGATCTACCGCTTGCAGCAGTTCTGCGAGAAGAAGAAGATCGGTCTGGTCGTGATCGGACCGGAAGACCCTCTCGCCGAGGGGTACGCGGACAAGCTCGCCGCGCCCGGACGGCTCGTCTTTGGCCCCACCAAAGAGGGTGCCCAGATCGAGTCCGACAAAGCATGGTGCAAGCAGCTCCTCCGCGCCGCCAGCGTTCCCACCGGCGACAGCCGCACCTTCACCGACCCCGAAGCCGCGAAACAGTTCATCGAGAGCCGCGTTCAGGATGACGATGCCGTCGGCATGATCCTCGCCAAAGCCACGGTCGTCCGCGACCCCGCCCGGCGACGCCTCGCGACCGACGCACTCCTCCGCATCGGCTTTGCTTCCCTCGCCAAGCAGGGCATCACCAACGCCGACGTCACCATCATCAAGGACACCGGGCTCGTCCGCACGCCCGATGGCACCAACGCCGCGATCCTCACCGAAGCCGTCAACCTCGCCAAAGCGTGGCTTGCCAAGCGGGCCGATCTCCCCGTCATCAAGGCCACCGGTCTCGCCAAAGGAAAGGGCGTCTTCGTCCCCGACTCCCTCGCGGAAGCCTTCGACGCCGTGGACACGATCCTCGTCAAGAAGGCTTTCGGCGACGCGGGCCGCCAGATCCTCATCGAAGAACGCCTCGAAGGCCCCGAGGTCTCGGTCCTCTGCATCACCGACGGCACCAACATCCTCGTGCTGCCCCCGTGCCAGGACCACAAACGCCTCAAGGACAACGACCTGGGCCCCAACACCGGCGGCATGGGCGCGTTCTGCCCGAGCAAGTCGATCTCCGACGAGGTGATGTCGGTCGTCGAGTCTGAGATCCTCGTTCCGACGGTCGACGCCCTTCGTCGCGAGGGGATCGACTACAGGGGCGTGCTCTTCGCGGGCCTCATGCTGACGCCCGCGGGGCCCAAGGTGCTTGAGTTCAACTGCCGGTTCGGCGACCCCGAAACGCAGCCGCTCATGACGCGACTCAAGAGCGACCTGCTGGAACTCATGATCGCCACCTGCGAGGGCAAGCTCGACCAGGTCAACGTCGAGTGGGACGAGCGGGCCGCGTGCTGCGTCGTCGTCGCCGCCGAGGGATACCCCGACAAGCCGCGCTCCGGCGTCGTCATCGAGGGCCTCGACGCCGCGATGCACGTCCCCGGCGTCACCGTCTACCACGCGGGCACCAAACGCGACCTGGACAGCCAGATCGTGACCGCCGGCGGACGCGTCCTGGGCGTCACCGGCCTGGGCGACGGCCTCGCGATCGCCCGCCAGCGGGCGTACGAAGCCGTCGCAAAGATCAAGTTCCCCGGCATGCAGGTCCGCAAGGACATCGGCGCCAAGGACGGTTGATCGCGGCTCGCGGGAGCGGCCAAGCGCCCTTCCGGCTCGCGACATTCTTCCTATCCTTCGCCCATGCCCAAGCCCAACATCGTCCACATCGGACTCACGCAGTTCGCGTGCGTCGAGTCGCCGAAGGAAAACCTCAAGCACCAGCTCAAGCTGATCGAAGCCGCCGCTAAGAGCGGAGCCCAGATCGTCTGCACGCAGGAGCTTTTCACCTCGCTCTACTTCTGCCAGGGGGAGGACCATCGGTTCTTCAACTACGCCGAGCCGATCCCCGGGCCTTCGACGCAGGCGTTGCAGAAACTGGCGAAGAAGCACAAGATCGTGATCGTTGGCAGTCTCTTCGAACGGCGGGCCGCGGGCCTCTACCACAACACCGCCGTCATCATCGACGCGGACGGCTCGCTGCTGGGCATCTACCGCAAGATGCACATCCCCGACGACCCGCACTACTACGAGAAGTTCTACTTCACGCCCGGCGACACCGGGTTCCGCACGTGGGACACGGCCTATGGCAAGATTGGCGTGCTGATCTGCTGGGACCAGTGGTTCCCGGAAGGGGCCCGGCTCACCGCCCTGCAGGGGGCGCAGATCCTGTTCTACCCGACCGCTATCGGCTGGCACCCGGCTGAGAAGAAGGAGTTTGGCGTCGCTCAGCACGATTCGTGGGAGACGATGCAACGTGCCCACGCGATTGCCAACGGCTGCTATGTCTGCGCTCCCAACCGCATCGGGCACGAGCACGTGCTGGACAGCGACGGAAAGCCGTTCAGCAAAGCTGGAATCGAGTTCTGGGGCCAGTCGTTCGTCGCTCAGCCGAACGGCCAGGTCGCAGCGAGGGCGTCGAGCGACAAGGAACAGGTGCTGATCGTGCCGTGCGACCTCGGCAAGGTCGAGTTCAGCCGCACGCACTGGCCGTTCCTGCGGGATCGGCGGATCGACGCGTACGGCGAGATTACGAAGCGGTTTATCGATTGATGGACGCGGACCCACCCTCTTACGACCTCAACAATCATGCCCAAACTCAAGATTCTCAAGCAAACCCCCGCCGAACTCGGCTTCACCTTCCCCGCCGAATGGGTGCCTCACTCCGGCACCTGGTTCTCGTGGCCTCGCCCCGAGGGGATCTCCTTCCCGGAGCATTACGAGGAGATCCCCGCGAACTTCGCGGCGATTTTCCGCGAGATCACGCCTCGGGAGTTGGTGCATGTGAACGTGCCGAACGTGAACTACGAGAAGATCGTGACCGCGACGCTGCGCGAGCACAAGGTCGATCTCAAGCGGGTGCGGTTCCACCACATCAAGACCAACGAGAATTGGTGCCGAGATCATGGGCCGGCGTTTGTCGTCCGCAAGCACCGCGGCAAGAAGGAGATGGCGATCGTCGACTGGGGCTTCAACGCGTGGGGCGGGAAGTACCCGCCCTACGGCGATGACGATGCGGTGCCGACGCGGATCGCGGAGGAACTCGGCTTGCCAGTCTTCTATCCCAAAGCACGTCGTGACGGAGAGCTTCAGGGCGTCGTGATGGAGGGCGGCGCGATCGACGTCAACGGCCGCGGCACGCTGCTGACGACCGAAAGCTGCCTCCTCCACAAAAACCGCAACCCGCACCTGTCGAAGAAGCAGATCGAGAAGTACCTGAGGGACTACTACGGCCAGACGAACATCCTCTGGCTTGGCGATGGCATCGATGGCGATGACACCGACGGCCACATCGACGACCTCGCCCGGTTCATCAATCCCACGACGCTCGCGGTCGCGGTCGAGTTTGACCACAAGGACGAGAACTACAAGATCCTCAAGGACAACATCCGCCGGTGCCAACTGCTCCGGGATCAGGACGGGAAAGCGTTCGACCTGTGCGTCCTCCCGATGCCGAAGAAGCTCATCCGCGACGGCCAGCGGCTCCCCGCGACGTACCTGAACTTCTCGTTCGTGAACGGCGCGGTGCTGGTGCCGACCTTCCGCGACAAGAAGAACGATGCGCTCGCCCTCGAACTGCTCCGCGAAGCACTCCCCAAGCACCAAGTCATCGGCATCGACTGCTGGCATCTGATCTGGGGCCTGGGCGCGATCCACTGCGCGAGCCAGCAGCAGCCGAGGTAACCGATGGTGAGGTTTTGAAAGAGACGACCGCGCGAGCGGTCGATCTTCTCCGAGCGCCGAGGCGACCGCTCGCGCGATCGTCTCTTTGGTCTTTCTTACGCCTCGACCCGCTCAAACGTGATCCTGCCGTGGTCGCTCATCCGCGCGTAGTACGCATCGATGTTGTCCAGGCCCGTCACGCGGTGCACGATCGCCGCCGCTCGCACAAGGTCGGCCCGCTGCATGAGCTCAAGCCGCGGCTCTTTGAGTTCCAGCCGCGACGAGTAGAACGCGCACGACTGGTGCGCGATCAGCACCACGCGCCGGAGTTGGTGCACCTCGACCAGGAACTGAAGCTCATCGACGACTCCCTTCTCTTCCAGCGACGCTTGCGGATGCCCCGCCAAGCACGCCGGCCCGCCGGGCAGCGACACGCGGTCATACCGCGGCAGCGAGAGTCCGTTCTGAAGGAAGTCGTCGAAGTGCTCACCCATACGGCCGTCGGAGCAGTACAGCGCCGCGGCGTGGATGCGGGATTTCTCATAGGGCAGGGGGCTGTCGTACTTCATCGGACCTCCGTGCGGCGCCAACTCGGCGAGGGACACGATACCACGCTCACTCCTGCTTTGCGCGATCCTCGGGGCTGACCTCCGGATCGTCCGCCGGAGAGTCCTTGTGCGGAATCAGCAGCGAAGCCGCGATGCCCGCCCCGAGCAGCCCGACCACCACGATCAGCGACACCGTCGTGTCGACCTTGTACTGCGTGTGCACCAGCAGCATCTTCGTCCCCACGAAAAGCAGGATCAGCACCAGCGCCGGCTTGAGGTACCGGAACGTCCCCAGCATCTTCGCCAGCAGGAAGTAAAGCGAGCGGAGCCCCAGAATCGCGAAGACGTTGGACGTCAGCACGATGAACGGGTCCCCGGTGATCCCGAAGATCGCCGGCACCGAGTCCACCGCGAAGATCAGATCCGTAAACTCGACCACGACCAGCGCCAGCAGCAGGGGGGTCGCGTGAAGGCGGACCACGCCGGCTTTGTCCGGTGCCCGCGTCAGGAAATGCTGCCCGTCATAATGCGACGTCACCGGCAGGAACTTGCGGACCATCCGCACCAGCACGTTCTTGTCGGGGTGCACGCCGTCCTCCCCCGACATCGCCATCTTGATGCCCGTCAGGATCAGGAATCCGCCGAACAGGTACGTCACCCAGCTGAAGTTCTGGATCAGGGCCGAGCCGACCGCGATCATCGCGCCCCTCATCACCAAAGCCCCCATGATGCCCCAGAAAAGCACCCGGTGCTGGTAGATCGCCGGCACCGCGAAGTACGAAAAGATCACCGCGATCACGAACAGGTTGTCGACCGAAAGCGACCACTCGATGATGTACCCCGTCAGGTACTGCTCCGCCGCCGCCCGCCCGCTCAACGTGATCGTCTCGCCCGGTTTGCCCACGACAGGGACATTCTGGCCCAAACCCAGCCAGTGATTCTCATAGCCGTAGTACACAAAGATCGTGAAGAGCAGAGCGCACGAAGCCCAGACAAGCGACCAGGTCGCGGCTTCCTTCGCGGAGACCACGTGGGCGTGCCGATGGAAGACGCCAAGGTCCAGGGCGAGGAACACCAGAACAAGCGCGACGAACCCCACGTAGAACCAAAAGATGCCGCCGGGAACGGACGACTCGGCCAGCACGCTGAAGGGGAGGCTGCAGACGGCGTTCGAAAGGTGGGGGAGAACCATCGTTCAAGGGTCCTTTACGCGCGGCACACCCAAGTCGGAGCGCGTCGCGAGCGTCGCCCGAGCCGTGTTGGTCTTGCGCTTTGCGTCCCACAGGGACGCAACGAACGGCCGGGAGCGATCCGGGATCGCTCCGTGGTGACGACCGATTCCACCCTCCGACCGCCGAACCGCGGCGGGACTCGGACGGGAGGCTACTCCCCAGCACGAATCGCAACGGTAGGCGCACGTGCTCCGGACCGCGACAGGTTTCGCCGCGCCCCGCCGCCGCTTCTGGTACACTTGGAGGTGCCCGGCCGCACAAGCACACCCTCGCGGCCCAGCTTTCATCTGAAGACGGAGGTAACCCAATGGCGTCGATTCGGTGCGTGCCTCTTGCGGCTCTTCTCTCGGGCGGTCTCCTTGCCGCCAGCGCTCACGCGCAGCAATCCCTCGGAGCGGTCCTCGGCATCGAGGTCGCCCCGCAAGGAACTGGTTCGTTCTCGCGATTCCTCGCGACCGGTCCCCTTCAGGCCGTCGATGTCCGCGTGGTCGCCCGCTTCAACGAAGGAGCCGCGTTCGCAAACGCCGTCTACAACATCCGCGGGGATCGGACCGGTTTCACCGGCCTGACGGCGACCAACCCGCGCCGCATCGCTCCCTTCAACTTCGGAGCCCAGACGCTCGCGGTCTTCACGACCGCCACCGGGTTCCGGATCGACGACACCCGCGACGCCGCCGACTCAACCACCATGGGCATCATCTCCGGCCAGCGACCGCCGCAGATCGGGCAGCCCGCAAACATCTCCAATCCGGCCGAGGTCTTCCGCTTCACGGTGACCACCCCGAACGAAGCCGGGCTCCTGCACATCCGCATCCCGTGGGAGCAGATCCGCAACGAACTCGTCACCGTATACCTCAACCCGATCGATCCCGCGACCCGAACCCTCGCGGATTTCGGCGTCGACGGAGCGTGGGTCTACGTCGGCGGCAGCCCCTGCGTGGGACAGCAGGTGACGACCCCGCCCTCGCGGGCCGTCCTCGCCGGGACGACAGTCACGCTCGCCACCACGGGCGACTCCTCCACGTGGCAGTGGTTCCGCAACGGAACCGAGTTGCACGACTCCCGGCGGTTCCGCGGCACCGAGACCGCGGCTCTCACGATCCAGAATTCGCGGCCCGAGGATTCAGGCGACTACACGCTCTTCACCCTTTGCTCGCATACCGGAGCGGTGCGCGTCGACGTCTTCTGCCGGTCGGATTTCAACAACGACGGCTTCACGGATTTCTTCGACTACGTCGCGTACGTCGACTGCTTCGAACTCGGCGACTGTCCGCAGACCCTTCCCGAGCGAACGGCCGACTACAACGGCGATGGCTTCGCCGACTTCTTCGACTACGACGCGTACGTCCGTGATTTCGAAGCAGGGACGTGCTGAGCGACATCCGCTCGGCCTGAGGCCGACCACCGGATTGATCCTCTGCGGACTCGTGCGACTTCCGCGGCCGAGGTGCCCGGCGTCGAGAATCGGGCGTTGCGACGTGATCATCGCTGCATCTTGAGTTCGCTCAGATTCACGCGGTACGTCAGTTCGAGAGCGCCCGTCTCCGCATCAAAGCACCGGAAAAGCAGGTGCGCCGGATCGGAGTTGTCCCCGCTCGTCGCCTGCCACTGCACATCCACGTGGGCATACGAGTGCTTGGAGTTGGCGACGGGCGAGACCCGGGCGGAGTTGTACACCCACGACTCGTCCTGGTTGATCCCGGCGAACATCAGCTCCACCGCGTCATACCCGATCGCCCCGCGGATCCTGCTCACCTCCCCGTAGTGCTGATCTCCCGCGACGAAAACCACACCCTCGGCTTTGCTCTCACGGATCAGCTTGAAGAGCCGCTCGCGTGCCGACGGAAACTTGGCCCAGGTCTCAAACTTCGTCTCGCGATCAAGAAGCACCTGGTATCCGGACACGATCAGGCGAAGCTCCGCCGGCTTCCGCAACTGCTCTTCAAGCCACCGCCACTGAGGCTCGCCGAGGGTGTCCGCATTCTCGCCTGGGATCTCCCGATTGAACCGTCCGTCGAGCATGATCACCTGCAAGCGTCGTCCGGCTTCTCCGAAGATCTGCGCGTGGTACACGCCCGGACGATCCGCCGGGATCCTGTTCTCGTGCCGCCAGAACTTCCGAAAGATCGCCTGGCTCTTCTCTCGGAGCGAGTAGTCGTTGCCCCCGTCGTTGAGGCCGTAGTCATGGTCGTCCCAGACAGCCATGAACGTCGAGATATCCCGCAATTCCTTGAACCCGGGCTTGGATTCAAGCACGGCGTAGCAGCGCTCGATGTGCGACGGGTCATCCTTGGTGTCCGCGTAGACGTTGTCGCCGACCCACAGGGTGAGCTGCGGCTTGGCCTCGACATACCGCACCAGCGCGGGAGCGGGGTCCGGCTGCTGATGGCAGCCGATGATGGCGATCCGGCTGATCGTTCTGGGGTCGTTGGCGATGTCGTCGGCGGCCGTCTCCACCCGATTCGCTCCGCTCGAGACGTCCACCGCGCATCCGGATCCGCTCAGCCAGAATCCGCAAGCGGCCCCCGAAAGAACAAGCTTCGCGATCGACCGCACAATCCGTCCGTAGCGATTCGTCATGGTGTTTGCTTTCAGCTCGGCCGTCCGCGAACCGACGCGAAGCGGCACGGCTGAATGTACCACCGGCACCCTTCGGCGGGCGACCGACCTACGGGCGGAGGCACTTAAGATTCGGTGAAACTGGGTCGGCCGCAAGACGCGTCGCTCGACGCGGCCCTCTGGCTCACGAGTTCGCGACCGTCGCCGACGGACCCACCGGGTCTTCCTCAACCTGCTTGCTCAGAAGCGTCGCATAGCGCCCGCCCCGGGCCAGCAGCTCGTCGTGCGTGCCGCGCTCCACAATCCGCCCCTGGTCGAGCACGAGGATCTGATCCGCCTTTCGAATCGTGCTCAGCCGGTGCGCGATCACAAAGCTCGTCCGCCCGCGCATCAGCCGCCCCAGGCTCTGCTGGATCAACGCTTCGCTCTCCGAGTCCAGGTTGCTCGTCGCTTCGTCGAGAATCAGCACGACCGGGTCCGCGAGCAGCGCCCTCGCAATCGCAAGCCGCTGGCGCTGCCCCCCGGAAAGCCGCACGCCCCGTTCCCCGATCATCGTCGAGTAACCCTGCTCCAGTCGCTCGATGAACTCCGAAGCGTGCGCCGCCTTCGCCGCCGACCGAACCTGCTCATCCGTCGCGTCCCGTCGCCCATACGCGATGTTGTCCGCGATCGTCCCGTCAAACAGGAACACGTCCTGCTCCACGATCCCCATCAGCCGTCGGTACGACCCGACATCAATCGCCGTCAACTCCGCTCCGTCCAGCAGCACCCGCCCCTTCTGCGGATCGTCGAACCGTGCGACCAGATTCGAAAGCGTCGTCTTTCCAGACCCGCTCGCTCCCACCAACGCCGTCGTGGTCCCCGGCTCGGCCACGAAGGACACATCCTTGAGCACCCAGTCAGGCTCGGCGGCGGCTGCAGGCGTGCTCGCTGCGTCCGCCACGGCCTTGGCTTTCTCACGCTTGGGGTACGCGAACCAGACGTTCTGGAACTCGATCCGCCCCTTGGTGGTGATCCTCGAAAGCGGCACGCCGGCCGGCTGACCGTGAAACTCCTTGGGCTCTTCCATCAGGTCAAGCACCCGGTCGTACGCCGCAAGGTTCGTCTGCACGCTCGTCGCCGTGCTTGTGAGCGTCTCAAGCGGCCCCAGAAGCATCAGGACGTACGCCGAGAACATGAAGACGTCGCCGATCGTCAGGTCACCCTTGATCACCCGCGACCCGCCGTACAGAAGCACCGCCACCGACGCTCCCGGCACCAGGAACGCCCACACGATTTCGAGCACCCGGCTCCGCCACCAGATCAGCACCTCTTGCCGGCCCATCATGTGGTTCCCGAGCGCGAACCGCCTCGATTCGGTCGCGCCGCGAGCAAACCCGCGCACCACCCGAACCCCCGCGAACGTCTCCGTCGAGTGCGCATCCGTCGTCGACCTCGTCTCCTTCACGTCACGGTAAAGCGGCCTGATCTTGTTGATCCACTGCCGGTGCGTCAGCCACGTCGCCGGAATGATCGCAAGCCCGCCGACAAGCATCTTGATGTCCACGAGCGCCAAAATCCCAAGCGTGCCGACCAACTGAATGATCGCCCGCCAGGGGTTGTAGATCAGGGTGAAAAGCAGGTCGCCCGCCGCTCCGGCGTCCTCCCGGAGCAAACCGGCCACCCCGCCCGTCTTCAGCGACTGGATCCGGTGAAGCGGCAGGTTCACCGCGTGGCCGAACGCCCGCCGCCGCAGCCGGGCTTTCAGAAGATGCGTCATCCGCGTCATCTGCCACCGGCCCCACATCCCCACAACCACCGCCACCACCGAAATCAGCATCATCAGGGCGCCGATGGTCCAGAGCAGAGCCACCCGGTCCCGGATCGGCACCCACGGCGGCAGCCCCGCCGGCCCCGGATTGTCCGTCACCGCGTAGTCCACGGCGAACTTGGTCGCACTCGGCAGGAGCAAGGCGAGGCCCGTGGATACCGAAAGCGTGCCCAACGAAACCGCCAATGTGAATCTGCCCGGCCCCAATTCGGCGAATAACTTCCAAAGAAGGGTGAAAAAGCCGCGCCCGGACTTCCCGTTCGCGTCTTTCTTAGCTGGTTTGGTCTCCGAGCCCGCGCTCCCGGTGCGCCCCAAGTACTCGGTATATCGGACGCGGCTCGGCGGTGGAATCGAACGCATCGGCGGATCCTAGGTGTCGCGAGCCAGTCAAATGGCTCTCCCGAGGTGAAGATCGCGGCGATCGGTCGTTTCCGGCTGGTACGATGAGCATTGCTCGGCCTGATGGTGCGTTGTTCTGGGAGTCGTCCGGCATTTCTCGGATGACTCCGGAGTCTCGGGCGAATCGCCGTTCTGGTGGCGCCCGAGCCGGCTCGGATCGCAGGGTGGGGGGGAGGGTTCGTTATGTCGTTCACGTCAACGCCAAAGCGGTCGCGTGTCGGGTCCGTGCTTCAGAGCGTGTCTTTCCTCGTGGTGTTCATGCTCGCGCTGTTCCCCTCCGGTGCGCACGCGCAGCAGAAGTGGTACATCCACGGCGAACTGGGCGATGACTCCAACTCCGGCCTCTCGTCCGCCGCTCCGCTCCGCACGCTGCACCGGTTTGAACTGGCGACCGGCCGCGGCGAGGTTGAGGACCGGTCCGAGGTGCTGATGGCCGGCACCTTCCGCGAATCGCTCATCCTCAATATGGACTTCGCGGCTCCGGCTCGCACCCTGACCTTCCGTCAGTGGACCGAGAATGATCCGAACGTCGCGAACCTCAAACTCTCGCAAGCCGTGCTCCGCGGCGATAAGCCGGTCCGCGGCTGGACCCGTGCCGGCAAGACCCACCGCTACGTCGCCACCGTTCCCGCCGGTCTCGCCCTCGCGAGCGTCGTCTGGAACTGGGACGTCAACATCGACAACCGCGGCCGCCACCTGGCCCACCTCGTCCCGGTGACCTCGATCGCGCTCGTCGAAACCACGCCCTACTCGTGGTTCTACACGGGGACCCAGCTTCACATCAACGTCTCCTCGGCTTCCGGCGAGGACGTCAATCCCGGCAACGGCGAGGTTGCGTACGTGCCGTACGGCGAAAACGGCGGCCTCACGATCTCGCGGGGCGTGGGTTGCGTGATCCAGGGGCTCCATAGCTATCTCTGGCTCAATGACTTTCAGGGCTCGTACGGCTTCTCGCAGGAGCACTCGGTGAACGGCTCGATTGTGGAATGTGTCACGGTTGACACCTCCCACCACGGCATCGGCTTCACCGGCGAAACGGGCGAGGGAAACAGCATCATCGGCTGCGTTGTTTCGGGCCTGATGGGCCTCCGCGTCGACAACACCGCCGATGCTTTCGGCTTCCTCTCAAGCGGGAACACGATCAATTCCGGCCTCATCGAGGACTGCATTGCCCACTGCTATTCGCTGATGCGTCCGGACGGTCAGCCGCTCAACCCAAGCCGTAACATCCACGGCTTCCGCTGCGGCACCAGCAGTCAGGGGCAGTTCATCCGCAACCTCGATATCCGCCGGCTCACGGTGTACAGCTATTTCCCGGCGTGCGGTGACCGTTCCACGCCGTTCCGCATCACCGACGCGGCGCCCCCGACCAATCCGCTGGATCCCTCAACGTACGGCGTCCGGTTCGATCAGCTCCGCGTCGAACGCGGCGGAGTCGTCCTCATCAGCGGTGACGGCGCGCACGCATCGTTCGTCAATTCCACCATCGATCTCTCTGATTGCGCCCGCCGCAACCAGCAGTACACCGGGGCGTTCTCCACCAACTTCGGCTTCTTCGCGAACAACCACGTCCTGCTCAAGAACTCCCGCGTGATCGCGAACGTCGACGACTCCAATGGCGCGTTCTGGGTCGGTTGTGTCTTCATGCTCAAGCGCGGGTTGTCGCTCTACCTCGTCGACTCGGCGGTCGATGAGGTCGGAATGCGGACGCGCGGCTCGACCGCCACCATGTTCCGCTGGTTCGACACGATGGGCCGTCTGTACGTCCGCGGCACGACCTTCACCTTCCGTTACCCCTTCGGCGTCAAGCGTCTTTGCATGGGTGACACCGCCGTCGCCCCCGTCGGCCGCGACTTTGATTTCTGCCGCTACGTCGGTCTCAGCAACGGTCCCTACTACACCGAGTGGTACGGACCCTCCTTCGGCCTCCCGGACATCAGGTCCGAAGCCGCGTGGCTCAGCAACGACATCGGAGATACCAACGGCACCGCGTCCGCCGGTGGTCTGATCTCCCCGTCGGGCTCGACCGTCGCCCCCGGCTCCGATGAGCACGAGGACGACCGTCCCCGCTGAGTCCCTCGTTTAGTCCCCGAAGAGCAGACCCTGCGATCGGTCTTCACGCGGCTTGAGGAACGCCGACGAGTTCAGCGACTGCCTCCGCCCGTCCAGACCGTGCCGCTTGGCGAAGACGTCAAAGCATGTGCGGATCCGCGCCGCGATCGGCCCCCGCCCCTTCAGCCGCGTTCCCCACGACGATTCGTACAGGTCTCCGTCTCGCGTCTGTCTCAGCAGGCTCTCGACCTTCGCCGCCCGGGCCGGCACATGGCGTGCGAGCCACTCAAGAAACAACGCTTTGATCTGGTGCGGCAGCCGAAGCAGGACGTATCCGGCGCTGGTCGCCCCGGCTTTGGAAGCCGCTTCGAGCAGAGCCGGCAGCTCATGGTCGTTCAGTCCCGGGATCATGGGCGCCGTCATCACGGTGACCGGGATTCCCGCTTGCGAGATCTCGCGGATCGCTTCGAGGCGTGCCGAGGGCGACGACGCTCGAGGCTCCATCTTGGACGCCAGCTCGTTGTCCAAGCTCGTCAGACTGATCGCCACCGCGCACGCCCGGTGCTCATGGAGCCTGCGAAGCAGGTCCAGATCCCGCGTCACCAGCCGGTTCTTCGTGATGATCGAGACCGGCTGGCGGCACTCGACCGCAACCTCGAGGCACGCCCGCGTGATCCCAAGCTCGCGCTCAACCGGCTGGTACGGGTCCGTCACGCCCGACATCATGATCGGTTCGCCCTGCCAAGACCTCGACGCCAGATGCTTGCGGAAGAGGGCCGGAGCGTCGTGCTTGGCCATGATCCGCGTCTCGAAATCCAGCCCGCACGACATCCCGAGGTATTCGTGCCCCGGCCGGGCGTAGCAGTAGACGCACCCGTGCTCGCAGCCGCGGTAGGGGTTGAGCGTCCACGAGAACGACAGATCCGGCGAATCCACCTCGTTGATGATGGACCGTGTGGTGTCAGGCTCGACGCGGGTCACGACGCGTGCGGACGGCTCCTCCTCCGTCCGCACGCGGTCGCGCTCTTCGCCCAGCACGTGAAGCCGGATGGTCTCGAACCGGTTTCCAGGGTTGAGCCCCGCACCCCTTCCCTTGGCCACCCCGTGCGCGATCCCGTCGGCCACCTCGCCGGAGGGCGGGTCCGGCTCGACAAATTCGTCGCGTTCGACGCGGGGCATGACCAATCATATACCAAACAAAGACCCGATCAAGTCCCCACCCGGCTACGCTCCGGCGTGCCCGATCCCGTCGTTTCGTCGCCGCCGTTCCGCACCCTCTCGGTCCTCCCGATCCACATCGCGGGCGCTGTGATGGTGCAAGCGACCCAGTTCGCGATCGCGGCGATGATCCCGATCATCGCGATCAAGCACTTCTCCGCCGATGCGCGGCAGTCGGTCATCCTCACCGCGGCGCAGGTGGTCCTGTTCGCGCTCTCGATCTTCTGGAACGCGATCTTCGAGCGGTCGCCGCTCGGCCGTTTCTGGCTGGTCTATTGGATGGTCGCGTGCCTGCCCGTTGGGCTTGCGGCGCTGAGCACCGGGTTCGCCGGCCTCGCCGTGTGCTGGGTCATTGGGTCCGTCGGCCTGTCGGCGTACCACCCTGCGTCGGGGGAACTGCTCAAGAGGCTTTATCCCGACTCGATCCGCGGCCGGATCTACGGCGTGATTCAGACCGTCAGCATGCTGAGCGCGGCCGGCTTCACCCACGGGATCGGCACGTGGCTCGAGCGCGATTCAGAGTCGTTCCGCACATTCCTCCCGCTGGCCGCCGGGGTTCAAGCGGTGGGGGTGCTGATCCTCTGGCGTCTGGCGACATCCACGGGCATCGAGTCCCTGCGCCACCGCCGCACGCGGACGCAAGCAGGGCTTGCCTCGGCGCTGCGGGCCGCGGTCGAACCGCTGCTCCATATGCGAGAAGCCCTCGCTGCCGACCGACGCTTTGCCCGCTACGAAGCCGCGTTCATGACCTACGGCGTCGGATGGATGATCTGCAACGCGCTGCTCCCGATCCTCGCGACCGAACGACTCAAGCTCGACTATCACGCGACGGCGTCCGCCGGGTACATGAGCTACCAGCTCACGATCGGCCTGTGCATGATCCCGGCGGGCCTGCTCCTGGACCGATTCGGCGCGGCGCGAGCGACCTCTCTCGCGTTTCTGGCCCTTGCGGCATACCCCGTCTTGCTGGTGTTCACCCAGACCGAGCAGCATCTCGCGTGGGCTTCGCTTTTCTACGGCGTGACCCACGCGGGGGTGAGCGCGGGTTGGATGCTCGGCCCGGTGTCGCTGGCACCCACGCCGGCCCGGGTCCCCCAGTACGTCGCGATTCATGCGACGCTCGTGGGCATCCGGGGAGCGGTCTTCCAAGTGGTCGGGGTCTACCTCTACGTGGTGACCGGCAGTTTCACCTGGCCGCTGATCATCGCCTCTCTTTCCCTGATCTGGGCGGCGTGGCAGATGCTTGGCGTCCGTTCCGGTCCAACGAAAGTCGGACCTCCGCCACAGTCGGACTCCGCAGGGATCCCACCGAATCAGGCGGAATCGGACACGCCGCTTCACGAACAAACTGCGTCCAGACGAGTATGATCAGCGGCGCATTGGATGCGCACACAAGTGGAGGTGCTCATGTTCCGAACTTCGAACCCGGTTCTTTCCAGCCAGGCTTTCCAGAGCGGTGGCCAAGGCCTTTCCGATCCCTTCGCCTCCGGCATGGAAGCCTCGCGTGAAGGCACGATGACCGTTCAGGGCGTCGTCAACAAGTCCTTCTTCCTCATCGGGCTCACGGCCGCCGCGGCGGTCTCGACCTGGCATTTCATCACCAACAAGACGATCTCCCCCGCGATCCCGCTTGTCGGCGGCTCGCTTGCGGCGTTCGTCCTCAGCCTCGTGATGATCTTCGCTCCGCGCACCACCCCGTGGCTCGCGTGGGTCTATGCCTTGGTCAAGGGCCCCGCGCTGGCGGGCATTTCCTTCGTGCTCGCGGGCGTCCTCGAAGCCAAGCTTGCCGCCAAGGGGCAGGTCGCCACGGGTGCGGGCCTGGCGCTTGTCTTCCAAGCCGTCTTCCTGACCTTTGGCATCTTTATCGCCCTGCTTCTCGCCTACACGACGCGGATCATCCGCCTTTCCGGGGCGTGGAAGCGCGGCATCATCGCGGCCACGCTCGGCTTGTGCTTGTTCTACCTCGCGACGTTCGTGCTGGGCCTCTTCGGCGTGAACATCGGGTTCATCCACAACTCGGGCCCGATCGGCATCGGCTTCTCGGCGCTGGTGGTTGTGCTCGCCGCGGCCAACCTCGTGCTGGACTTCCAGAACATCGAGGAGACTGCCCAGGCCGGCGCCCCGAAGTGGATGGAGTGGTTCGGCGCTCTGGGCCTGCTGATGACCCTCGCGTGGCTTTACGTCGAGGTGCTCCGCCTGCTCCTCAAGCTCAAGGATCAGAAGTAACCGATCCGGCTTCGCAGCCGGCAACGCAATGAAAAACGCCCCGTCGCTCTCGCGGCGGCGCGTTTTTGATTTTGAGAGCAGGTTTGGAGCTGAATTACCAGCCGCCGCCGCGATCGCCACGGCTGCCGCGATCGCCGCGGTCTCCGCCACGACCACCGCCGCCGAAACCACCACCACCGCCGCCGCCACCACCGAACCCGCGGCCGCCGCCGCCACCGCCACCGCCGCCAAAGCCGCCGCGACCACCGCCGCCGCCGCCGAACCCGCGGCCGCCGCCCTCGGTCTTCGGCCGCGCTTCGTTCACCTGCAGCGCCCGCCCGCCGAGCTGCTGGCCGTTCACCGCGTTGATCGCGTTGGTCGCGTCCGCGTCATTCGCCATCTCGACGAACCCGAATCCGCGCGACCGGCCCGTCTCACGATCCATGACGATCGAAGCGGAGGTCACTTCGCCGTGAGCGCTGAAAAGCTCACGCAGGTCGTCTTCGGTGGTGTTGAAGGGCAGATTCCCGACGTACAACTTCTTCATCTGCATCGATCCCGCCCGATCTTGCTTGTGTTTCTCAATCGCGGCTGAACTCGGGCCGTTCCGCGCCGCGATCTCTTCCGACACCGACCCCACCCGGGGTCGCACGACGGACGGGCAGAGCATACCCCGGATCGAAAGCCGGTGCGATACCGAACAAAGCACAATCGGCGGATCGTTGTTTCAACAGACTTTCGTCTCTTCCCAAAGAACAGCAGGGCCCGACGGCTACTCTCCCGCGCCGTCAGGACTCCGCCCCGTGTGGGGGCCGTCCGCGAGCTCCAAACGCCATGACCTTCTGGATCGTCGCCGGATTTCTCACCCTTGTTCTCTTCCTGGTCATTCTGGACCTGGGGCTTCTCACGCGCCGGCCCCGCCCGGTGACGACGACGGAAGCGGCCCTCTCGACGCAGATATGGATCGTCGCGGCCATCGGCGTGGGCATGCTCCTCTTTCGGGCCTATGACGCCGAGTGGATCGCGCTCACGGACCCGCTGCGCCGGGAGCCCGACGCTCTGGATGCTCTGCTTCAGTACCTGACGGCGTACTCGATCGAGGTCGCTCTCAGCCTGGACAACATCGTGGTCCTCGTGCTGCTCTTCGCGCACTTTCAGATTCCGCACGAGCACCGGGGGCGCGTGCTTTTCTGGGTGCTTCTGGGCTGCTTGATCGCGCGGGGCGCGATGGTGGCGGTTGGGGCGTCGATCCTGACGTTCGAATGGACGCGGTGGGTGTTCGTGGGGCTGCTTCTGATCGGCGCGTTCCGCGCGTTCGTCCTTCCCGATCGGCCGGCGGCGCTGGAGGATCGGCCTCTGGTGCGGTCCGCCCGGCGGGCTTTCGGGCAGAATCGCAACGTCGCGTCGGTGGTGGCGGTCGCGGTCGCGGCGGACTTCTCGTTCGCCCTCGACTCGGTGCCGGCGGTGTTCAGCGTGACCCGGGACCCGCTGATCGCCCTGACCTCGAACGTCATGGCCGTTCTGGCTCTGCGTTCGATGTACTTCTCACTCCAGAGCGTCATCGCGCGGATCCGCTACCTCAAGCTCGGCGTCGTCGTCATTCTCGTCGGCCTCGCGGTCAAGATCGCGTTCTTCGGCGACACGCTCCTGCCGACGGCGATCACCGTCGGATCGGTCATCGGCGTCCTGGCTGTGAGCGTGCTCGCTTCGATTCCGCACATGAAGCGGCATCCGAACCTGAACGCGGACCTGCCGGCCCCGATCCAGGACGCAGCCGAAGCGATCGCCGCGACGCGCCGCAACCTGCGCAAGCTCGCGATCCTTGTCGCGGGCACCCTCGTCCTCATCGGCGCGATCGTGCTGGGGCCGCTTCCCGGCCCGGGGTTCACGATCCTGGCGCCAATCGGCATCGCGATCCTGGCTTCGGAGTTCGCGTGGGCCCGCGGCCTGCTTCAGAAGCTCAAGTTCCTTCAGGACAAGACCGACGAGATCGCGAACAAGACGAGCGTCTGGCTGGTTCCGCCGGTGGTGGTCGGCTTCTGGGGCGTGCTCGGCGTCGTCGCGTATCTGATGCACAAGTACCGCGACTGGAATCTGAGCACGGTGTTCGTGCTCGCGGGCGGCGGGTTCGTACCCATCGGGTTCTGGGCCTACCGCAAGATCGTGCTCCACTTCTGGGGCCCCCCTCCCGGTGAGGGCGAGGTGCAGATCATCGTGGTCAGGGCTGAAGACATCCGGGACGTTCCTTCCCACCTTGCTCAGTCTCCGTCCGTACGATCCGTCTCGTTCGGGCCTTCGCCGTTCTGAGCATGGGAGCACCGCGATGAAATCCGCTTGCCTCGCCGCCGTTCTGACCGCATCGCTGCTGATCGCTGGCTGCGACAACACCAACAGCACGCCCACCGGGGGCGGCACGGTCACCATCGACGCTCCCAAGAGCGTCCTCGGAAAGGCCGTCAAGTCCGCCAAGGACACGCGCGAATCCATCAGCCGCGGCGGCGACTCGCGCGAGTCCGCCGTCCTCAACGCCAAGGTCCGCTTGGAGCAGCTCACCGAGTCCGTCGAAGCCATGAAGGGCCGCGGACAGTCCGAGACGGTCGCCACGCTTGTCCAAGCCGCCGAAGCCAAGATCAAGAAAGCCCGCGACCTGGCGGAGAAGTTCGAATCCAGCACGGCCGCGGATGACGGCACCGAGACCGAGCAGCTTCGGCAGGCGGTCAAGGAAGCCGAGGACGCGGTCGCCAAAGCCAAAGAAAAGCTCTGAGCCGCTCATCGAACGCGGTGAGGCACGCGAGGCTTGACCAAGCGAGGTTTGACCAAGCGAGAAGCCGGCGCGGACTCAGCGAGGAGCCGGCTCATTGCGCGGCTCGCCACGGCCTTCGCGCTCGCGGCGAAGCTCGGTGGCCTGGCGGGCGAGGCGGTCGATGAACGCGTCCGCCGAAGCGGCCCGCTGATCGGCGGTCTCGTTGACGCGGGCCTGCAACTCCTCGATCTTCTTGTTGAGCGCGGTGATGTCGCGTTCCTGAAGCTTGCGCCTGGTCTCAAACTGCTTGAGATAGGCATCCTTCAGCGAAGCGCGAGCGGCTTTGGCTTCGTCGGTCTCGAGCTTGCCCGCGCGGACATGGTCGAGGTAGGCCATGGCGAATTCGCCGACCTCGAGGCCGCCGGCGATCTGCGATTTGTAGAGGTCAAAGAGCACGGGGTCCTGAGCTTTGGCCCTGACGACTTCCTGGATGCGCGGCATCAGCATGACGAGGACGCGACCGCCGAGCGGGTGCCGCTCCCTGAATTGGTCCATGCGTTCGACGAGCTTGGGGTCGAACTCGCTGACGAGGCGGCGGAACTCGCGTTCCTCTCCGCCGGCGCCGCGCGGAGGTTCGCCACCGCCGGCGCCACCACCGCCCTGCCCGCGGAGGGCTTCGAGCAGTTCGCCGCCCATGCTCTCGAGGGCTTCCCCGCCGCGAAGGCGTTCGAGGACGCGATTGACGAGGGCTTTCTGGCGGTCGAGGGATGCGAGCCTTTCCTCGAGGCGTTTGATGGCGCGGTCACGATCGAAGGGGGGACGGCCGTCGCCCGGACGGCCGTCGGGGCCTTCACCGGCGGGGCCGACTTCCGGGCCCCACGGCGGTCCCTGCTCGGGGCGTTCGCGATCACCGGGGCGCTGCGGACGCTGATCCGGGCGACGGTCGGGCTGGCGGCTGCCGGGGCGATCGGGCGAAGCGGGGCCGCGTTCGGGCTGCATCGCGAGGCCGGCGACGAGGAGGACGCCGGCGACCACGCCGGTTCCGCACGAGATGAGATGACTCCGGATCCGCATATCAGCCTCCCGTGCTCAGTTCTCCGCCGAGGGCTTTCTCGACGCGCTCGGCTTCGGTCGCGACGGCTTTGATGTCCGACCGCAGGTCGTCGCCGATGGCGAAGAGGGCGACGAAGGAATCTTCGGCTTCCGAGCTTGCAAGAACGGCTTCAAGCTCGGTGGTGTTGGACTTGATGGGGTCTTTCGGGTCCGAATCGACGGCGACGACCGGCGCGGGGTTCGTGCCCGAGGTCGTGTCCGTGGCGATGGGCTGGTTCCCGCCGGTCGTGGGGCCGGCCTGGTTGTTCATGACCATCCAGACGCCCGCGGCCGCGATGGCCAGGCCAGCGGCAATCGCGACGCGGCTGAACCAGCGGTGCATGCCGATGGTGGCGATGACGGCCGGTGCTTCGGGCTCGCGGAGGTGGTGGACCGTCGCGTCAAAGACACGCTGCTCAAGGCCCGCGACGGCCGAACGCCGCTCGTGGGCGCCCATCGCGGCCATGTCGTCGTTGACCTTGCGCACGGCGGGGGTCATGCCCTCGTGAAGGACCGCGGACCGCGTCTTCATGAAGATCCGGTCGGCGAGCGAAGCGTCCGCCGAGCCTGCGTCATGGGCCGCGAGCCGGTCCAGGTCGCTTGCCAGCGCGGCCAGTTCGGGCGGGAGCGCGTCGTTCTCTTGATGGTTGCCGTGGTTGGTCATGGTTCACCCGTCAGTGGGTCGTTCGTCTTTCTCTCAGGCCAGTGGTGTCTCGGCGTCCTGCGATGCCGACAGAATGCTCTGCAGTTTCTTCAGCGCCCTGTGATGTCGCGCCAGTAGCGTACCAAGCGGTTCGTTCAGCAGTTCGGAGAGCTGCTTGAATGAGAGCCCTCCGTGATGCCGGAGTTCCACGATCTCCCGGTCCGCAGGGGCCAGACCGTCCATCGCGTCCCGGAGCCGGACCAGTTCGGGGGAAAGCTCCCTCGGGCTGGGGCCGTCCGCCGCCGGCATCGAAGCAAACCCCTCCGGATCCGTCGGCGATGCGTGCCGCCGAACCCGTCGCATCTCATCCCGAAGCCGGTTCATCGTGACCCGGAAAATCCACGATTCAAACTTCCCCTGCTCCGCGTACTCGCCCGTCGGCAGCTTGGAAGCCACCGTGGCGAAGACCGACTGCGTGATCTCCTCGGCCAGGCCGGTGTCCCTGCACCGGCTTTTGGCAAGGGCAAAGACCCGGCGGGAGAAGAGATCGATCAGCTTCCTCCAGGCGGACTCATCGCCCGCCGCCGCCCGCGCAAGAATGCCGGGAAGGTCGGGGTCGGGCTCGGGATGAACCGTCTGTCGTTCGGCCAATGACTGCTCCGCGATCGTTCCACCTGTCTAACGCACCACAAGCATCGGCATTTCACCGCCAACCTTCTCGCCGAACCCACCCGGCGTCCGAACAAGGTATCCTTCCGGGATGCCGAGCCTCCCGCTGGCGTACACGGTGGTCGCCACCCTCCCCGACGAGCGCACGCTCGCGGAGTACACGGCGTGGCTGCTGGCGGGCCATATCCAAGCGGTTCTCCGGGGTGGGGCGAGCTCGGCGGAGGTGATCGGACCTGATCCGGCGGCTTTGGCCGCGGGTGGTGCGCCGATTCGGGTGGAATCCCGGTACACATTCCCGACCCGCGCGGCCTTTGAGGCGTACGAAGCGGTTCACGCCCCCGCGCTCCGGGCGGACGGGGCCGCCCGGTTCGGCGGCCGGCCCGGGGTATCGTTCTCGCGGGCCGTCGGTCTGGTTCTGGGCCGCGAAGAAGTCACGAGGAATCCAAGAGCGTGAGCGAACTGAGCGACGAAGCCCTGTTTGACCAGTACCTCGGAGGCGATCTGAACGCTTTCCGAACGCTCGTGGAGCGGTACCACGACGACCTGCTGCGGTTCCTGACCCGCCTTTTGGGCGATCGGCAGGGGGCGGAGGACGTGTTTCAGGACGCATTCATCCAGGTGCATCAATCGGCGGGCACTTTTGATCGGACCCGGCGATTTCGGCCATGGGTTTTTACGATCGCGGCGAACAAAGGCCGCGACTGGCTCCGTAAGAAGAATCGTCGTCATGAGGTCGACATCCACGCACCGGTCGCTGGCGGCAGCGGCGGGGGTGGCCGGAACTCCTCCTATGTGGACCTCATGGAGATTGACATCGACGGGCCGTCGGAACGGATGACGGCCGAAGAACGTGATCGGACGGTGCAGAGAGCGCTGGACTCGCTCTCACCGCCGCTTCGGGAGATTCTGCTGCTGGCGTACTTCCAGCGGCTGAGTTACGCCCAGGTGGCGGAAGATCTTCGGATTCCGCTGGGAACGGTGAAATCCAGGCTTCACTCGGCGGTGGCGGGGTTTGCAGCGCGTTGGAAGGAGCTGACGGAGCCGAAAGCTCCCAAGCAGTCCTGAGGTCGGTCGGTACCCGAGGTTTTTCGAAGCGTGAAGGACGGGATGGCATGATGTTTGACGCCGATCCAAACCAACCGTTCCAGGCCGGATCTGCGGATCTTTCCGCCGAGGACGCGGCCGCTCTGGAAGCACTGCTCGCCGCCGGCTTTGACCCCTCGGCGGTTCCGGACCACGCGCGAGCCCGGTCGCAGCGGATTCTCAAGCTCCTTGGATCCCTTGAATCAGCTCCCGCGGCCTCTTCGGACAAGAGCCTGCTCGTCGATGTCACGATGGCCCGCGTCGTGCGCACACGGCGCGAGTCCGGCCCCGGATCGGCGCAACCCCTCCAGCTCACCGACGCGGACGTCGAAGCCATGGACGCGATGGTGGCGGGCGAGTTCGACGCTGCGGGCGTGTCGGGCCCACTGGGCGAACGGGCCAGGAAGTTTGGCGAGGTCGGCGATCTTCTACGGAACGTCGGCGGGTCCCGCGCGGCGTCGTCGGTGCTCGTTGACGCGGTGATGGCGAAGGTCGGGTCGATCGACGCGGAGCGTGACAGCCGGATGAAGATCCGCCCCGAACGGCCCTCGCTGGTCATGCCGGGGCTGGCCCGCTGGCGCGATGTCCTCTCGGCCGCGGCGGTTCTGATGGTGGCGACGAGCGTGATCTGGACCCTTGCCGGTGCGACGTCGCACTACGCACGCCGCGCCTCGTGCTTGGCCGGCTTGGGTGGGATCGCGAGCGCGATGGGGCAGTACACCAACGACTTTGACGGGAAGCTGCCGATGGCCGCGGCTTCGATGGGCGGACGTCCGTGGTGGGACGTTCAGCGCGACAAGCCGGTCTCCAACTCCGCGAACCTGTTTACGCTCGCCCGCACGAACTACACGCCGCTGAAGTCGCTGGCGTGCCCGGGCAACGCGGATGCGTGCCGGTCGGCGTCGTGCGAGCCGGGTGCGGTGGACTGGTCCTCCCTCAAGGAGGTTTCGTACAGCTACCAGATCATGTTCGGTGAGCACCGCCCGGTTTGGGACGGAGCGACGCTGCGCGTCGTTCTCGCCGATCGCTCCCCGGTCGTTCGCAGGGCGGTGGTCCACCAGGCGATCCGTCCGGATGAGAATTCCGCGAGCCATGACGGCTCCGGCCAGCACGTTCTGTTCTCTGACGGTGCCGCTCGATGGTTCCGCACGCCGGTGCTCCCCAGCGGCGACAACATCTGGCTTCCGATGCGGGTGCTGACGCTCAAGGAACAGCCGACGGGCATCGAGATCCACGGCGATGAGCTTCCGACCAATCCCGACGACGCGTTTGTGGGGCCTTGAGCTCAGGTTGAGGCGGCGTCAGAGCGTCCGGACCTCGGCGACTTTCGGACAAAGCCCCGCGCGGTGCCCTTCGTCCAGCAGTCTGGCGATCGCGGAGCGGCCGGCTTCGTCCATGTCGAGGGTTTCCTCGCTGACGTACATGCGGCAATAGGTGTCGACGCGAGCGAGCGTGGGGGTTTCCATGTTCGCCCGTTCGGCGTTGGCTTTCGCCCAGGGCATGGTGAGCTCGGTCGATTCCGCCCGGCGGTCCATCGCGTACTTGACGGAAGCGGCGAGAAGCTCGGCGACGTGCGCGAGCGAGCCCTGGCCGAACCGGGCGTCGAGGTCGTTTCGGATGGCGTTGATGCCAAGTGGAAGCTTGAGCGAGGTCTTGGCTTTCCACCAGGCGCCGACGTCAACGACGAGTCGCAGGCCCGCATCGGCGAAGGTGAGCTGGCCTTCGTGGATGACCAGGCCCGCGTCAGCTTGTCCTCGGGCGACGGCGGGGATGATCTGGTCGAAAGGCATCTCGACGAAGCTGGTGTGGGCGAGCTTGTCGCCCATCGCCATGCCGAGCATGAGGAACGCGGTGGTCCTTTTGCCGGGGATCGCGATGGTGAGGCCGGGCTTGAGGGATGCGAGATCGGAGACCGAGGAACCCGCGGGCACGACGAGCTTGGGGCCAAAGCCGTCGCCAAAGCTCGCGCCGCATCGCGTCAGGTCGTAGCGGTCGCGCACGTCCGCCCAGGTTCGAACAGAGAGGGCCGTGATGTCAAGCTGCGGCTGCGAGAGGTCCAGCGCGCGGCGATTGAGAACCTCGATGTCCGCGGGCAGCGGGTCGAACGCGAAGGGCGAATCGGCGAGTTGCGGCAGGCAGGGGGGCTTGACGCGACGGAAGCCTCCGCCGTCGGGGACGATCACGCCGGTGAGCGGCCACCACATGAACACATCGTCGGGGTCAGGAGAGTGGGCCAGCGTGAGCCGGTGGGGAGAGTGGGGGGCGTGAGGTGACGGATGCGGCATCGCCCGAGGATACGGGGCCGCAAAGGCGGGGATGCGCCCGTGGGGCAAGCGGGGCCGACACCCGGTAGAGCATCAGCCCCGACACCACTGCATGCCTGAACGCTTGACGCGAATGGCCGAAGCGCGCTGAAGTCAGAGCCAATCTCGGCCGGGCGCGAGCAGCGCACGACCGAACCTCCCCGCGGGCGGAACTCTTCATGGTGTATCCGAGAGCTTTCCGGGTTGCAAGGAGAATCTGTGAAGCTGGGGAAACTGGGTCCGAGATCCTTGGCGAATGCGTCTTTGGGATGGCCTGATTCGGGGGGTTTGGGCGGCGGGAAGGGGCGATGCGCGCTATCCTCCGTCTCACTCCCAAGGAGGATTTCCGCGTGACGACGATCTCTTCGGCCCCCTCGGTCTCCACGCTCGCGATTCACGGGGGCACCCCCGTGAGCAAGACGAATGTTCCGTTCATGTCGACGGGTCTGGCTCCGGCGGATATCGAGCAAGCCCTCGCGGTCCTCAAGTCCGGGATGCTCCGGGCCGCCAAGAAGTGCGAAGAGCTCGAGCAGCGGTTTGGCGCGATGTCCGGGGCCAAGCACATGATGACGTGCGCGAACGGCACGTGCGCGCTTCAGCTCGCGTATGAGCCGCTCTTCAACCGGGGGGACGAGGTTCTCGTGCCGGCCTGGTCGTACATCGCGACGGTGAGCATGATCGTCGCTCGCGGTTGCGTCCCGGTGTTCGTGGACGCGATTCCCGAGACGTTCCAGATCGACATGGCCGACGCGGCCCGGAAGGTGACGAGCAAGACCCGCGGCATCGCGGCGACCCACCTCTACGGCTGCCCCGTCGACATCGACGCGGTTCAGGCACTTGCCGCCAAGCACAACCTGAAGGTTGTTTACGATGCGGCCCAGAGCCACCTGGCGACGTGGAAGGGCAAGGGCATCGGCGCGTTCGGCGACGCGGTGACCTACTCGTTCTACGCCACCAAGAACCTCGGCACCGGCGAGGGCGGCGCGATCAGCTGCAACGATGATGCGCTCGCTCGCACGATCAAGCTTCTGCGGAGCCACGGCGAGACCGACAAGTACCTCCACGAATACGTCGGGTACAACTACCGGATGAACGACATCACCGGGGCCATCGGCTGCTCCAAGCTTGATCGCCTGGACGCGCAGACCAAGCAGCGTCAGAAGAACGCGGCGCGGTTCGACGCGATTCTCAACAGCATTCCGGGCCTCATCGCTCCCAAGACCACGCCGGGTGCCGAGTCCGCGTTCCACCTGTACGTCGCCAAGCTCGACACCGCCAAGTTCCGCGTCGGCCGCGATGAGTTCTGCAAAGCTCTCGGCGCCGAGGGCGTGCCGACGGCCGTGCACTATCCCCGCAGCTTGCCCAAGCAGCCGGCGCTGTCGGCGTGGGACAAGAAGGATTGCCCGGTGGCGGATCGCTTGTCGACGCAGGTCTTCGCGCTGCCGATGCACCACGACCTGACGGATGAGCACTTCCGCGTTGTGGAAGAAGCGCTGCGGAAGGTCGCGTCGGCGTTCAAAGCCTGAAGAAATCTCGACCATTTGGCGACCGCTCGCGCGATCGTCTCATTTCTGAACCCCTCAGTGCCCTTTCAGGGCTTGGGTGGGAGTTTGTCCTTCTGCTCAGGCGTTAGCGTGTCGGGATCGACGTTCCGCCACTGCTTGCCTTCGGTGGGCTGGTCGGTCTGGTCAACCCAGAAGTAGCCCTCGGACTTGCCGGGCATGGTCAGGCCGTTGCGAGTCACGGGGCCCATGTCAAACTGCTCGATCAGGCGGATCTTGGAGCACCCTGCGGCGGCGAGTCCGGCGGAGAGCGTGAAAATGGCGAGGCAGCGACGCGAAAGAGCTTTCATAAGCGGAAAGTCTACGACAATCCGGCGGGACGCGCAGATAGAGCGGGTGTCGCTGCTACCTTTGGGGATCGCGGTGTCCGCGATCGGAGGGATTTTCGCATGTCGATTCGTCTTCTTCCTTGCGCGGGGCTTCTCGCGCTCACGGCCGGGTTTGCCGCTTCCACGAACGCTGACGTCGAGTCGTACGCGGCGGGGTATCAGTTCAATCACAGGCAGACGGGCTCGCAGGTCGAGCTTTACGCGTGTTCGTTCTTCTGGGGTGTGAACTCTCAGCCGGGCGACGCGACGACCGCGAGCGTGGTGTCGGCGCTCGGAAACGCGTACGAGGGCATCGAGGTGGTCCCGGGGATCTTTCAGGGCGGCTCGCTCTTTACCGACCCGGCGGAAATGTTCACGGAGTTTCCGCTCGGGACGTACTCGCTGCTGGTCGACGGTGGATCTCTCGGGTATCAGGACGGCGATGTCGAGTTGCCCGATCCGATTCACTTTCCCGACACCGTGCCGATGTTCGACCCTTCGCAGGTTGCGGAGTATGAAGCGATCGACAGCTCGAACGACTACACGTTCAGGATCAACTCCTTCACGTCCAGCGGCAACGAAAACATCACCTACTTGGTGATCGATTCGTTCCCCTCGACGGCGCGGGTGTATCTCGGGTTCCCGGGGGCGGGGGACACGAGCCACACGGTGCCGGCGGGCACGATGCGGCTGAATCGCCGGTTCACGGCGACGCTTTATTTCCTTGGCCAGCAGCGGACGGACAACGCGGGGTTCGCGGATGCGCCGGGGACGTCGCTGGCGTGGTATTCGACGTCGATCCAGCTCCGTACGGGCGACTGCCCGCCGGATTACAACGGTGATGCTTTTGTCGACTTCTTCGACTATCTCGATTTCGTCGAAGGGTTCGAGTCCGGCGATCCTGACGCGGATTTCAATGGGGACGGGTTCATGGATTTCTTTGATTACACCGACTTTGTTTTCGGATTTGAGAACGGATGTTAAGAAGCCGCAAGGTGCCGAGACGGGGGGGTTGAACTTCTAACGTGCGTGTGGTACGCTGACGAGGACTCTGGGAAAGGGAACCTCCATGCGATCACATGCGCTCGGTCTGATCTCCTTCTCGCCGTTTCTTGCTTCGGCCGCTTTGGGGCAGTTTCACACGGTGCGATCGGCCGGTGAGCCTGTGACGCGCATGACGAACATCGCGGGTATCTCCGCGGATGGACGGGTCGTGGTGGGAACGGTGCATGAGGACCTGGCCTATTCGGCCTACCGGTGGACGCGCGGCGGGGGCCGCGAGGACATCGGCTCGGCCGCGGGCGTCGGGTCCGTCGCGAGCGGCATTTCCGGCGATGGCAGGGTGATCGTGGGGTACACCCAGACATTCCCATACACCGACCAGGTGCCTTTCTACTGGACGAGCGCCAACTCCTTCGTGACGATTCCGATTGCTCGCGGTGACTATGGGCTGGGTCTGGGGACCAACCACGATGGAAGCGTGATTGTGGGGGCGCTCAGCTACGACCGAGCGAACGTGGCGATGGCGTTCTACTGGTCGCAAGCGACCGGGATGCTTCTGCCGGAGCAGGCCGGTCAGGAAGCGTGGTGCAACGTGGCGGGCGTGAGCGCGGATGGCTCGACGCTGGTCGCGGAGCATTGGCAGTACGGCGCGTTCCGATGGACGGTCGCGGGCGGTTTCGACTATGTGGATCAGACCAACGGAGGCTCGAACGAGTGCCTCGGCATGAGCCGGGACGCTTCGATCCTGGTCGGTTGGCTTGCGGATCGATCGGGGGCGATGTGGACGTCGTCTGGCGTGGTGAATCTCGGCAAGCTGCCGGGGACGTCGATCTTCCGCGCGACTGACGTGAACGACGCGGGAACGGTGGTGGTGGGGTATTCGGAGGTCGGGATCCCTGCCCAGCAGTTCATCGCGACGATCTGGACCGCGGAGCGCGGGCTCGAGCGTTTGAGCGATTATCTCGCGGCCAAGGGGATCGCGTTTCCGAGTTCGTACGACCTTCTTCTGTGCTCGGCCCTGTCGGCGGACGGCCGTGTGATCGGGGGAACGGCCAACGACCGCACCGACCGTTACTCACGGATCGGTTTCGTGGTTGAGGTGAGTTCGTTGTGCGATGCGGATTTCAACGGCGACGGCTTCCTTGATTTCTTCGATTACGGCGAGTTCGTCGAGGCTTTTGAGGCGGGCACCGAACGCGCGGACTTCAACTTCGACGGATTCATCGACTTCTTCGACTATGCGGAGTTTGTGGAGGCGTTTGAGATCGGGTGCTGAAACGCGGAGCTAGCGGCCGCACTCGGGACAACGCGCCAGTTCCCCTCGCGAGTAGCCGCAGTGCAGGCACTCGCCCGGTGTCGGTCGCGCCCTGAGCGCGGCTCGTGCGCTGATGGTGATGAAGCCCGAGCCGAAGGTTCCGAAGATCGCCAGAAGACACGGCGTCAGGCTTTTGACCGTCCACACGGATTCCATCACGCCGGTGTAGATCGCCATCCACGCCCAGATCAGGACGCCGCCCGGGATTCCCAAAGCCGCTCGGCCGAAACCGCGGTCGCTGTGGCGGATCGCCGAAACCACGGGCATCGCGAACGCAAACCCGGCGATGAGAAAGCACGCGAGAAAGAGCCAGGGGCCGAGCATGGTGAACTATAAGTTAGCATGCACTAGTTTGTCAAGTCAGCCAGCGTCCCCCGTCGACCCGCACGATCTGGCCGGTGGTGTAGGTGGCTTCCAAAGCGAGCCACGCCACGGCTTTCGCCGCGTCCTCGGGCGTGCCGGCGCGGGCGAGGGGCGTGCGGGCGAGGTAACGGGCCTGCATCGCGGGGTCGGTTTCGGGGCCGGCTTCGGGCCACTCGACGACGCCGGGAGCGACACCGTTGACGCGGACGTGCGGGGCGAGGTCGCGAGCGAGGCACTCGACCATGTGGGTGAGGGCGGCTTTGGTCATGGAGTAGGCCGCGTGGTTGCTCCGCGGTCGGCCGAGAGCGTGCATGTCGGTCATGCAGACGATGGCGCCGCCACCCGCGAGCGGTGACGCTCCGAGTGTGCTCGCAAGGCGTGCCGAGAGCAGCAGGGGAGCGAGGGCGTTGATGCGGTAGTCGAGGAGGGCGTCTTCGGCGTTCAGCGATCTGAGCGGCGATGGCTCGTAGCGAGAAGCGTTGTGAACGAGGATGTCGACGCGGGACAGAGCAAGGGCCGAAGCCGCGAGTCGCTCGACCGCCGAGGTCTCGGCGAGGTTGGCTTGGAGCGTCATCGCTTTTGAGCCGAGCGATTCGACTTCTCGTACGCAGGATTCGGCTTCGCGGGCGCTTGTGCCGAAGTGGACGACGATGTCGCAGCCGCGGCGAGCGAGTTCGAGGGCGATCGCGCGGCCGACGCGGCGGGCCGCGCCGGTGACGACCGCGACTGGCTTGGAGCCGTCGAAGGGCTTCGTCATCGCGGCCTTTCTCCGGGCTCGTCGTCGCCGTGCTGTTCATCGAGCTCTTCGGCGGTGGGGGTTTCGAGCCGGTCGGCGGCCTCGGCCCAGGCACCTTGGCCGACGATGCGGCGTTTGAGGCGGCGTTTCTGCCGCTCGTCCATTTCGGCTTGGCGGCGCGAGCGGCGGAGGATCGACCACGCGGCAGCGGCGATGAGAAGGCCGAGGAGGAAGCCGATGGCGATCCCGCCGAAGAGATAGAGATGCTCAAGGCGCGAGCCGCCGACGGGCGCGGAGGGTGAGCTGGCGGTGCTGGCAAGCGTATGTTGGAAGAGTCCTGCGATCACGCCGGGAGCTTACGAGGGCTCAGCCGTGCGTGTCGCCGGTGGTTTCACCTCGGCTTTGAGGGTTGGCGTCGGACTCGGCGGGCTTGAAGAGATCGCGGGAAAGTACGACTTTGCCGTTGATCTTGATGAAGCCTGGGGTGCCGGCGGCTTGCAGCGCGTCGAGCAACTCGTCGTCCGTGAGCGAGGTGATCAGCGGCGCCGCGGGCGGCTTGGCGGAGAGGCGGTCGAGGACGGTCGGGTCGGTCGTGAGGATGGTGATGGCGAACTTTTTCGGTCGTTCGACGGTGACTTCGGGTGCGGCGGGTGCCTCGGGAGCGATTGGGGCGGGGGGGGGCGTCTGCTGGACGATTTCACGCGACGGCGTGCTGTTGGGCGTGGTGAGCAACTGCACGCCGACGATCGTCGTGATCGCAAGCACGCACGCGGAACCCCCCCGGATCGCGAGGCGGCGTCGGCGGCGCGCGACCACCCGCGTGCGCAGGGGCTCGAGCATGGCATCGCGGGCATCACGGGCGCTGGGCGTCAGCGGCTCATAGGGGGCGAGGTCGAGCGAGAGGTCGAACGAATTGGGCTTGCTCATGTCTGGCGTGCTCATGCGAAGTACTCCGAGGCGGCGAGTCTGAGGCGGTCGAGCGTGCGGCGGAGGCGGCCTTGGACGCTGCCCCAGGTTGAGCGGTCGGTGGATTCTGCGGCGATCTCGGCGAGCGTGCGTTGCAGGCCAAAGCGGAGGCGGACGAGGTCGCGGTCGGTGGCGGGCAGTTCGGCGAGGCGGCCCGAGAGCCACGCGAGGCGTTCGGAGGCTTCGGTCGTCTCCGCGGGGGCGACGGCGGGGTCGCTTCGTGCCTCGGTCCGTTCACGGCTCTTGCGACGGGCCTCGGCACGGAGGCGGTCGACGGCAGCGGAGAGGACGCAGGCCCGCAGCCACGCAGCGAGTTCGCCGTCGGTCGGGCAGACGCGGGGCGAGCGGATGATGCGGACGAACGTGTCCTGGACGACGTCGAGGGCGAAGGCTTCGTCGCGGCCGGTGGCGCGGCGGGCGAGGCCGAGGAGCTTTGGGAACCACGCGCGGTAGAAGAGATCGAAGACCGCTGCGTCGCCACGGGCGAGCGCGGCGGTTATGTCGTGGGCGGAGGGGTGTGACGGGACGGGGGAGTGGTCCCGCCGCGAGAGGTGCGGCACCAGATCGTCTCCGACGAGGATCGAAAGTCGGGCCGGAGTCACGGCGGATTCTATTTGGGCTGGGCGGGCTCGGCGGGCTGCACGGTGGGTCCGGCCACTTTCGCACGAAGGGCTTCGAGTTCGGCTTTCAACCGTTGATTTTCGGCTCTCTGAGCGTTCAACTCCATCATCGTGTTCGAGTTGGACGCCTTGGAGAGGAGCAGTTCCCTGTCGAGCGCGATGATTCTCTCATCGGCTCGCTTGCGGACTTCCTCGACCTCGCGGCGGATGATGTCGAGCTTCTCTTGGTTGGTCGCATTTCTGATCGAATTGTCCGCCATGGCTCGGTCGTAATCTTCAGCCTTGTCTTTCCACGCCATAAGGAGTTCGAGTGCCTGGTTTTCGCTCGGTGCCTTGATGGCGTTGATGACGTTGATGGCGATGTTGCGGTCGAGTTGCGCTCTCGCCGCGCTCGCGCGCTGCTCAAGTCCGTCGAGCACCTTCTTGATCGCGTCGATGGTCGCGGCGGTTCCCGAGACCATCAGAAGGCCCGAATCCTTGTGAAACGAAACTCTCGGCGGATCGGTGTCATTCAGAAGCGAGACCGCACTCTCGACGGCGGACAGCGTGATTTCGGGGCTGCCGGCCCATTCCTTGAGGGGGAAGATCTGCAGGCTCGACTCAGCCTGAGGCATGGGGCTTTGGGGGCCGTTCCGCGACGAGATCCTGTAGAGCGGGTTGAGTCCCTCGCCTGTTTCAACAATCCAGAAGTGCTTGGCGGGGTCATCGGCAGCGGTGAGGGCCGCGAGCAGAGCGTTCGGGACCGTGATCTTTCGGAGCGTGAGTTCGGGGATTCTGGCTTTCAGAATCTCCGGCGCGACCGCGAGATTGATTCTTGGGTCCGTGGTCTGCGTCAGCAGAGCGACGAACTCGGACAAGGTGCCGCCCTTGAACTCGATGTTGACTTCCTGTCCCTTGCCAGTGTCGGAACCCCCTTGAAGGTTCTCGGGGCTCGACCGAGTTTCCCCGCTGTTTTTTACCTTCACCTCTCTGGGCTGGGCGATCGCCGAACTTGCGACTGCCAAAGCCGAGATCGTGAACAGGTAGGTGAAAGTCCGCATGCAAAGCCTCCTTGGTTCTAGAATGACGAGGGTTCAACACACCTGGAACGTCAGCACCTCCCGGAATTGGCGCTCCCGAGGCGATTTTTCTTCGCCCGGACCCCTCCCTACGCTCCGCCCATGCACTACGACGCACACCAGCCGGTCATCTCCGAGCTTGAGGCGCGGATCTCAACGATCCGCGACTCTCTTTAACTACCCGTCCAAAGTCCAGCAACTGAAGGACCTCGAGACGCAGATGTCCGGCGAAGGCTTCTGGGATAACCAAAGCCGGGCCAAAAAGCTCGTCGCCGAGGTCAAGACCCTCAAAGCCCAGGTCGACCCGCTCGCCGCCGCCATGACGTCCCTCGAAGACGCCAAGGTCGCCTACGAGATGGCCAAGGAAGCCGGGGACAAGGACCTGCTCGCCGAGGCGGACGAAGCCCTCTTCCAGCTTCAGGCCAAGATGGCGCGGATCGAGCAGCAGTCGCTCTTCACCGGCAAGTACGACGCCGGAGCCTGCTTCCTCACGATCAACGCCGGCGCGGGCGGCACCGAAGCCAACGACTGGGCCGAGATGCTCCTCCGCATGTACATCTTCTACTGCGAGAAGATGGGCTGGTCCATGGAGGAGGTCGACAAGGGGTTCGGCGCTGAGGTCGGCATCGACTCGGTCACGATCCACGTCAAGGGCCCGTACGCCTTCGGCCACCTCAACTGCGAACGCGGCACGCACCGCCTCGCCCGCGTTTCGCCCTTCAATGCTCAGGGCAAACGGCAGACGAGCTTCGTGACGGTCGACGTCGTCCCCGAGGTCGCCGAAGCCGACATCGAGATCCCGGACAAGGACGTTGAGATCATCGCGTTCGTGCGAGCCAGCGGCCCCGGCGGTCAGAACGTCAACAAGGTCGCCTCCGCGATCCGCGTGATCCACAAGCCCACCGGCTTGCAGGTCGTCGCGAGCACGTACCGCGACCAGCTTCAGAACAAGAGCCAGGCGCTGTCCGTGCTGCAAGCCAAGCTTCAGCAGATGGAGGATGAGCGTCGCGACAAAGAGATCGCGGCGGCGTCCGGCGGCAGCTTGGAGCAGGGCTGGGGCACGCAGATCCGCTCGTACGTGTTCTACGACAACCGCGTGAAGGATCACCGGACCAACTACGAGGACCGTGACTACGAAGCGGTGCTTCGCGGCGAGCTTCACCCGTTCATCGACGCCGAGCTCAAGCGGCGGCGGGCGGAGAAGGAAAAGAAGGCGGAGTGAGCGCGGTGTTCGCGCCAGCTTCCGGCCGAGGAGCGTCTCAGCATGAATCTGCGCACAATTGCGGCGGGAACGGCCTTGTCGGTGGCGATTTCGGCGAACGCCGATGTGCTGCTGCTCGCTTCGCAGGGCACTTCGTTCTACAGGGTTCTGTATCAGGGAAGCAACGCGACGGTGCAGGAGTATTCGCTCGGCGTCGAGCTCGTGGGCATGACGCGGGTTCCGGTCGGCGCTTCGATCTTCGGCGGACAGGGCGGTGCCATCATCGCGGTGCAGAGCGGCGCGGCCAATCAGACGGTTTTTCGCGTGGTAGGGGCGCAGACCGGTGCTCCCGTGCTCGCTCGGATCGGGACGCTCCGCGAGGGCACGTCTTCTCCGGTCTTCGCCGGCCGTCGTCTCTTCGGCGGCTACGGCCGGAACGGGAATGTCCGGCTTCGCGAGTACAACCCGGCGAACGGTGAGACGATCAATGAGTGGAGCACGGGTGTCACTGGCGGCGTCGGCGGCCTCGCGTACAACGCGGCGGAGGACGCGCTGTTCTTCGTCGGCGACAACAACTTCTGGAAGGTCCCGATGAACGCGCTGGGGCAGCCAGCGACGCAGATCGGCGGCGCCTTCCCTTTCGAGCTCAACAATCGCGGATTGGACGCATTCGGACCGCCCTCGCGTCCGACGCTCTTTCTCGCGGCTCAGACGCAGGCGGGCAATCCCGGGACGTTCTTCCTCTCGCGCGTTGATTGGGAGACGGGCGAGATCGAGTCGCCCTTCATCATCGAGCTTGATCGTCGCGGGAACGGCGCGGCGGTTTCCGCCGCGGCGATCCCCTGCGGCGCCGACTTCAACGAGGACGAGTTCATCGATTTCTTTGATTATCTCGACTATGTCAGCTGTTTCGAGGGCGTCTGCCCCCCGGGCAAGGACGCTGACACTTCGGAGGACGGCTTCGTGGACTTCTTTGACTATGTCGCGTTTGTGACGGCTTTCGAGTCGGGGTGCTGATACGACTGGGCGAGACATTTCTGGATGAAAAGCGAGCCGGGCGTCTGTGGACGCCCGGCTCGTTGTCTGATGTCGGAGAACGCTCGGCGACCGGCGTCGTTTAGCGTTTGGCCAGGAGGTCCCGGATTTCCTTGAGGTAGACCTCGGAAGCGGGCGGAGCCGGCGGCGGCGGGGGCGGCGCGGGGGCCGCTTCCTTCTGACGCTCGATGCGCTTGCGGGCTTCGTTCATGGCTTTGACCACGAGGAAGATGCAGAACGCGAGGATGATGAAGTTGATGAGGATGGTGATGAAGTTGCCGTACGCGAGGACCGCGCCGAGCTTCTTGGCGTCCGCGAGGCCAAGCGATCCCTTGGCCGCAAGCTCCGTCGAGACCTTGTCCGAAAGCGGGATGTACAGGTTGCTGAAGTCGACGTTGCCGACGACCTTGCCGACCACCGGCATCATGATGTCGTTGATCATCGAGTCGACGATCTTGCCGAACGCTCCGCCGATGATCACGCCGACCGCCAGGTCGACGACGTTGCCCTTCATCGCGAAGTCACGAAACTCAGAAATAAAGCCCATAGATGCCCTTCCAAGAGAGCGCGGCCCCACGAGAGCCGCGAAAGTTCGATTCGATCAGAAGTTGAACGACAGCGCGACGAAGTACTCGACATCGTTGCGCTTGTTCCCCAGGCCCGGGGTGCTGTCGTAACGGTCCTGGACGCCGAGCTTGAGCGAGAGGTTGTCCTCCTTCGAGAGAAGGATCTCGTAGCCGGCTTGCGCCGTCACGCGATACGCCGGGAACTCGTCCAGGCTGGGGTAGTAATCAACCGTCGCGAACATCTTCTGCGTCTCGGAGAACTGGTGCGTGAAATCAAGACCGACGTCCAGTTCGGGGTGAAGCTCGTCGTCGCCGAGCTTGCCCGTCTCGTAGTACGCACCGAGACCGACGCGGCCGCGGAGGGTGGTCTTCTCGTTCTTGATGAAGGTGTACGACGGACCGGTCGCGCCGCTGAAGCGCCACTTCCACGACTGGAATTCGTCGTACTCGACCTTGCCCTGCGCGAACCAGCCCCACGGGCTGTCGGCGCCGAAGTTCCAGTTGTTGAACAGGTTCGCTTCGCCGCGACTCTTGCTCTTCTGGCCGTCGCTGTTGGTGAAGACGTACCCGATGTTGGCTTTGGTCTCCATCGACTCGGTCTTGCGTTCGGCCCCGATGAGGCCGCGAACGGAGACGGTCTCGCTGTTGCCGGAGGAGCCGTTGAGGCCCAGATCGGCGTTGCGCTTCCACCCGCTCCAGAAGGAGACTTCCGCCGCGGGTGCCGCCGGCTTCTCCGCCGCCGCGCCTTCCTGCGGCTGCCACTCCAGGGAGTTGTCCGTCACGACGACGGGGACAAGCTCCGAGGGAAACGAGATGCGCGGGTTCACGTCCGCGGACGCGACGGCGCCCGCCATCGAAACGAATGCGGCGACCAGAGCCTTTGCGGCTGACGACTTCATGACCTTTCCTTTCCTCTCCGAACAATCGCACGCGAGAACCCGGCGGCGAGGCGGGACATCTTCGGCGACATCGCCGATTCCATGGGCCCCACCGTACCACCCCGGATGCGCTCTTGCAAGCGGACCGGTCCCCGGCTTAGGGCTTGGATCGCAAGAAGAAACCCACGTATCCGGTTTCGTCGACCTGGACGCGGACCGGGACCCACCCTGTCCGCATCTCGCCGAACGCGCCCCCGTCCTTGTCCCGCCAGTGCGTGGTGCCGTCGTTGTACCACGTCACCGGCTCCTGCACGATCCGGTCGGCTTTGCCAAGCGGCCGCGACGACCACACCACGGTGTCCGCACCCAACCCGAGAGCGAGCTTGGTGAGCTCCTCGCTGGGAATCACGACCTTGTCGGCCGCCCGGAACTCGGTCTTGCCCAGGACCTTCACGCTTGTCGGAGACTCTGAGATCTGTAACCCGTTTAGCAGGCGGATCTTGTGCTCTTCGCGCTTCTCGGCAGGCCACTCATCAGGATGCACGCTGCTCGCCGCGACATCCGCCCGAAGCGAGGCGAGCGTCGCTTCCACACGCTCCCAAGGCACCTCCCGCACCCGCACCGACGACCCCTGAGGAAGCGGGGACGCCGCATCCGGGCCGCGCGCAAGACCGGTTTCCCAGCGGGACGTCTCGCATCCCATCCCCAGAACCGCCGGAACCGAAAGCAAAGCGGCAATGACAACTCGAATGCAGACGTTCATGCGGCAGCGTACGCCCGGCGGTTTTGCGGCAACCGAACGACGGGCCCCGCCGTATGGGACGTCACTGCGCTGCCGATGGCCCCGGACAGGCACCCGGTTTGTGGATGTTTGGGTTATTTTAGACGCTTTCTGTCGGGTTTTGGACCGATGAGACTTGCGTCGAGGGCTTGGAGCGGGCACGATACAAGCCCCCGTGCGGCGTCGCACAGCAACGAGATGAGGGAGTCACCCATGAAGAGTCCGATTCGTACGCTTATCGCGGCCTCAGCTTTCGCGATGGTTGCCCCTGCCATTGCGCAGCCGCTCACCAACACGTTCACCTACCAGGGCGAGCTCCGCAACGCCGGCGCACCGGTGACCGGCACCGCCGACTTCCAGTTCCGGCTGTTTACAGCGGCTACGGGCGGGACCCAGGTCGGCCCGACGCTCGCTTCGAACGCTCTTGGCGTGTCCGACGGGCGTTTCACGGTCGGCCTCGACTTTGGAGCCGTCTACGACGGCAACCAGCGGTTCCTTGAGATCGCGGTCCGCAGCCCCGGCGGGAGCGGCACGTTTACGACCCTCGGCTCGCGCCAGCCTCTCAACGCGACGCCCTACGCCCTCCGAGCCCTCAACCCCGGCCCGCAGGGACCCGAAGGCCCCGAGGGTCCGCAGGGGCCGCAGGGCCCACAAGGCCCCCAGGGCCCGGCAGGCACGACCCTCTGGTCCGGCCTGACCGGCGTTCCTTCCGGGTTTGCCGACGGCGTGGACAACGACACGACGTACACGGCGGGCACGGGGATCATCCTCACGGGCACGACCTTCTCGCTCGGCCAGCACTTCCACACGGCGTCGGACATCGTCTCGGGCATCCTCCCGATCCAGTTCGGCGGCACGGGAGCGTCGTTCGCCGACGCGGCCCGGGCGAACCTGGGAGCGGCGGGCACGGGCACGCAGAACTTCTTCTCGCGGAACCAGAGCATCTTCCTGCAGACCAACGAGGTCGGGCTTTCGATCAAGGGTGCGAACGGCCAGAGCAGCGACCTGACCCAGTGGCTTGACAGCGCCGGGAACGTGGTCGCTCGCGTGACTTCGACGGGCTCGTTCGTGGCCGCGGGTGGCGGCGGTGGGAACACACGCACGGTCAACTACATGTACCGCGCGTTCAAGCCGAACAACAGCTCGACGGTCTACGCGACGGCCAACGCTTTGCAGGTGCCCAACGGCGGCGAGATGCTGGTCGCCTGCGAGATTCCGGTCGGCTCGACGATCACGCAGGTCCAGTTCATGGCTTTCGACCAGTCTGGTTCGAACATCCAGATGGACCTGATCCGCCAGACCTCGCTGAGCGCGGCGGCGGTGACCGTCGCGGCCACCGCGACGACCGTGAACAGTGCGAACGTGACCACGTACACGCTTTCGGGAACGCCCGTCGTTGTCCTCGATAACTCCGCCTACTACATCCGGGCGTTCTTCGGCGCTGCGACCGCCGACACGCTCGCCGTGTTTGGTGCGAAGGTCACGTACACGCTTCCCTGAATCTGATCGATCCTCAGCAAGCCCCGCGCGAGAGCGCGGGGCTTTTCTTTTTACGAGGGTTCGTTCGCCAGCATGTCGCTGTACCCGCCCGCCATCGGCTCGCCGATGGCGACCGCAAGCCGGGCCCGCAGGTCGGCGACGGCTTCATGGCATCGTTCGATGGTGTGCTGGGGCGAGACCAGAGCTTCGAACTCGATGAACCAGCCGAGTCCTTCGACCTGGTCGAGGTGGATCCGCACGTTGCCGTGCATGTAGAGGTCGCGGGTCTTTCGCACGACCAGCCAGACCGGGAGGGGGCTGGCGCCGAACCGCGCGATCGCCTGATCCTCGCTGTAGATCTTGAAGTGGCTGAGGCGAGCCTGGGCTTTGTCCGCGCGGTCGTAAAAGATGTACTCGGTGGGCTCACCCGGGCACTCTCGCTTCTTGAGCCGGCCGGCGGGGACCTTGAAGTACGTGTCCGTCTGCTTGAGCTGGATGATCCACGTCGCGCCGAAACCGGCGGAACCCAGGATCGTCCGCGCGAGCGCGGGGTCCCGGAGCTCCGCTTTGAATTCGACGTTCTGCATGGCGGAAAGCGTACTCCCCCCGGGTGGTCCGCGCGGCTGCGGTGAGCAGCCTCCGCCGATACACTAGCGGACGATGAAATCGCTTGCGACCTTTGCGACCCTGCTCTCGACTGCTTCGGCTTTGGCCCAGACCGGGCCGGTGATGTACGACGTGGACCTCACCCGCTCGGGTGAGCAGGTCATCCGAGTCAAGATGACCCTTCAGGGTGTCACGACGCCGACGGTTGATGTGCACCTTCCCGTCTGGCGGCCGGGCTTGTACCTGATTCTCGATCAGGCGGGCACGGTGCGGCAGGTGAAAGCCGCTTCCGCCGAGGGCACCCCGCTCGAGATCGAGAAGACCGAGAAATCCTCCTGGCGCGTTCAGACCGGCTCCGCTCAATCCGTGGTGGTCGAGTACGACGTCTGGGCCGCGAGCCTCGACAACCGGACCCGCCACGCCGACGACACGCACGCGTTCTTCAACCCCGCCACGGTGCTGATGTACGCTCACGAGTGGCGGAACCTCCCCGCGGAGGTCAAGCTCACGCTTCCCGTCCGCGAGGGTGGCGCCGCGTGGCGCGTTTCCAGCGGGCTGGGCGGCTCCGGCCGCATCGCGGATGACCGCTGGGAGCTTTCCGCCCCCAACTACGACATCCTCGCCGACTCGCCCATCGAAGCCGGCGTCCATCACGTCATCACCTTCGACGTCGACGGCAAGCCGCACGAGATCGCGATCTGGACGGGCGAGCCGTCGACGGAAGGCTCACAGACGAAGGCCCGCGCGACCAAGTGGGACAACCTTGGCGGGGATTTCGCCAAGATCGTGGAGGCTCAGCGAGACATCTTCGGCTCGCTCCCGTACGACAAGTACGTCTTCCTGCTGCACTGCTACCCGGGCGGTCGCGGCGGCACCGAGCACTGGAACTCGACGATCATGCAGACGCCGCCGGAAGCCATCCGCGACGCCGAACGCTACCGGTCCTTCCTGTCACTCGTCTCGCACGAGATGTTCCACACGTGGAACGTCAAGCGGTTCCGGCCGCAGGGCCTCACTCCGTACGACTATCAGCGCGAGAACTACACGACGCTGCTCTGGGTCTCCGAAGGCATGACCACGTATTACGAGGACGTCGTACTCGTGCGGGCGGGCTTGATGACCCGTTCGCGATTCCTCGACAACCTGGCCAAGACCATCCGCACCGAGCAGACCAAGCTCGGTTCGCGGGTCCAGAGCGTCGCCCACTCAAGCTACGACGCGTGGGTCAAGTTCAACAAGAAGACCGCCGACGCGAACAACTCCACCGTTTCGTTCTATGACAAGGGATCCCTGGTGAGCTTCCTGCTCGATATGGAGATCCGCAAGCGCAAGCCCGGGGCGTCGCTCGACACCGTTTCCCGCAGGCTTTTCGAACGCTTCCCGACGCCCGACAAGGGTTTCTCCGAAGCCGACCTGCGGGCGATCATCGCCGAGGTTGCGGAATGCCCGCCCGACGCCGAGTGGATCGAGACCTTCTTCCGGACCGCCGTCCACGGGACAGGCCAGCTTGATTTCAACGCCGCTCTCGCGGTCGTCGGCCGCGAGTATCGCGCCGAGCCGGGCGAAAAGGCCCTTCCGTACCTGGGCGTGACCGCTACGGACGAGTCCGGCGTTGCCCGAGTCACCGTCGTCGCGACCGATTCGCCCGCGCTCCGGCCCGACTTTGGACCCGGTCTGGTTCCGGGCGACATCCTCGTCGCGATCGATGGCCGCCGATTGAGAGCGGCGGATCTCGACAAGGAGATCGGATTGCGAGCCGTCGGCGACACCGTCCGCTTCGCGTTCTTCCGGCACGACGTGCTCCGCGAAGCGGTCATCACCATCGGGGGTCAGCCCGACGTCTCGCCGTCGATCCGCAAGCTCGATGAGATCAGCGACGAGCAGAAGAAGCAGTTTGATTCGTGGCTTGGCGGCAAGGACGAGTGATCGCATGCGATGGAGCCGGCAAGCGGCGACCTGTTGGCTAAACGCGGGAGCGCTGCTCATCATCGCGATCGGCTTGGTCGTCTGGCCGTACTGGTCCAAGCGGAACCACATCGAAGTGACGGGCGTTGTGGTCGGCCACGAGATCAAGGAGGGCAGAGCGCCGCGTTCAAACGCTCCTCGATACGGACCGCTGCTCAAGATACGCTACCAGAGTTCCGTCGGTGAAGTGGTCACCAATCTCGACCCGGAAATCCATCTCGAGTGGTTCCGGAGCAAGGCAGAAGCCAGGCAAGCCGGGATCGACGACTTCCCGCTCGACTCCTCGATCACGTTCCACATCGATCCGGGCACAGGCATCGCTTCCGCGGCAAGTGGCGTCACCGAGCGAATGAAACTGCTCGTCGTGCTCACGCTCGGCGCGGCGGCGCTCTTTGCGGTGCTGGCCTTGCGATCCGAGTGATCGCCCCTGCGAACCCCTGATCAGCCGAACCGGCCCGTCACGTAGTCTTCCGTCTCGCGGAGGTGCGGGTTCTGGAAGATGTCCTTGGTCAGGCCGTACTCAACGAGCCGGCCGAGGTAAAGGAACGCGGTGTAGTCGCTGACGCGGGCGGCCTGCTGCATGTTGTGCGTCACGATGAGCACGGTGTACCGCTGGCTCACCTCTTCGATGAGTTCCTCGATGCGGAGCGTCGCGATCGGGTCCAGCGCGGAGCACGGCTCGTCCATCAGCAGGACTTCGGGCTCGGCGACGATCGCCCTCGCGATGCACAGACGCTGCTGCTGCCCGCCGGAGAGGCCAAGAGCAGACTCGTGCAGGCGGTCCTTGGCTTCTTCCCACAGCGCCGCGGCTTTCAGCGACTTCTCGCACGCTTCCTGCAGGACGCTCTTGCGACGCTCACCGTCGATGCGGAGCGGGTAGACGACGTTCTCGAAGATCGACATCGGGAACGGATTGGGCTTCTGAAAGACCATGCCAAGCCGCTTGCGGAGGTCGATCACGTCGACGTCCGGGGCGTAGACGGTTTCGCCGTTGAGGAGCATGTCCCCCTCGATCCGCACGCCGTCGATGAGGTCGTTGAGCCGGTTGACCGAACGCAGCAGGGTGGACTTGCCGCAGCCCGAGGGCCCGATCAGGGCCGTGACCTTGCCGCGGGCGACCTTCATGCTGATCGAGTGAAGAGCTTTGGCCTTCCCGTAGTACAGGCAGAAGTCCTTCATCTCAAGCAGCGCATCCTCGCGTTTGGCCGTCTCGTGGATCTCGGGGGTGTGGGCCTGTCCGCCGCGAATCGCGTCGATGACGCGGTACACCGGCGCCGGCGCGTTCATGTCGCCGAAAGCGATCCGTTGGGTCGGGGATGGGTCCGCGGTGGGCATGGTTGAAGGAGTGGGGGATGCGGTCGTGGTCATTGTTGGCGCCTTTACACCGCCGAGCCCGACCCGCGGGCTTTCAGCCGGGCGCGGAGCATGATCGCCGACAGATTGAGCGTCACGACGATCGCGATCAGGAGGAGCGTCGTGGTCCAGACGAGCGGCCGCGCCGCTTCCGCGTCCGGGCTTTGGAAACCCAGGTCAAAGATGTGGAACCCAAGGTGCATGAACGAGCGGTCCGCGTGAAGGAACGGGAACTGCGACGAGAACGGAAGCTCCGGGGCGAGTTTCATCGCTCCCACCAGCATCAGCGGAGCGACCTCGCCCGCGCCGCGGGCCATCGCCAGGATCATCCCCGTCATGATGCCCGGCATTGCGCCGGGAAGCACGATCCGCCGGATCGTCTGCCACTTGCTCGCTCCGCACCCGTACGACCCCTCGCGCATCGAACGCGGCACCGCCGCGACCGCTTCCTCCGTCGCCACGATCACGACCGGAAGGGTCAGCAGAGCCAGTGTCAGCGAAGCCCAGAGCAGTCCGCGTTTCCCGAACGTCGAGTCCGGACGATCGGTGAAGAACCCGTCGAAGTACGGCGTGTGCGCCGCAAGGGCGACCGCCGCTCCGGCCGCGACGAACCAGAGCACCGCCGTGACAAACGCCATCACGCGGTGAGAAGATCGGATTGGCTGGCCGGGAATGGGACGCGCCATCAGCGCGGCGACCAGCGCCGCCACCGTCACCACGCCAACGCCCGCCGCCCAAACCCACCACACGCCCGGGGTCGAGCGGGTGTCCGCTTCGGGCCCCTTGTCGATGTACGCGCCCACCGTGTAGCAGAAGAAACCCAGGCCGAACATCCCGAACACGATCGACGGCACGCCCGCGAGGTTGTTGATCGCGATCCGAAGGATGGACGTCACAACGCCCTGCCTCGCGTACTCACGCAGGTAGAGCGCCGCGATCACCCCGAAGGGCACGACGATGACCGAAAGCAGCATCGTCATCAGCACCGTCCCGAAGATCACCGGGAAGACGCCGCCGTCGGTGTTCTGCTCCCGCGGATCATCGCCGAGGAACTCGCCCCAGCGGGACAGATACACGCCCAGCTTGCCCGAAGTCGTGAGGGCGTTCGCGTCCACCATCCGGACGATCTGCGAGATCTTCATCGGCTGGTCAGGGTCGGTCATCGCGATGGGGGCGAAGTTCGCACCGCTCGCATCCTTCATGATCACCCGCCACTGCGAATCCTCCCGCTCGAGCTTCCGCTTGGTCGCGTCCGCGTCCTGATACTCCTTCTGCAGCGAAGCAAGCTCCGCCGCTACCGACGCGGAGATCGCCGCGTGCTCGGTCGCGTCGATCGGACGCTCACGCCAGGGCCGCAGCGTCACCATGCCCACGACGCCGAGCAGGCTCGCCACGGCAAGAAGCCGGATCAGCGAAGCCCGCCAAAGCTGCGGACGAGTCACGCTCACCGTCACACGCGACAGCTTCCACGAAAGCCCCGCCGCGAGCGCCGCGAGCGCGGCGATTCCACCCCAGAGAAGCCAAGACGACCCGACCGAGAGCGACTTGCTCGTCCCGCCCGAGATCGCGACGCGACGGTCCGCGTTCCGCTGCCGTTCACGCTCCACCGCGATCCTGTCGTTGATGCTTCCGATGACGTGCTTGTCGATGCGATCGAGTTCCTCGCGTCGCGTCGCCGCTTCCGCAAGGTAATCTCCGAGTCCGGCGAGCACGGCGTCAGCGCCTTCCGCGAGGTACGCCCGGTCGTAGGTCTTGTCATCGCCGAGCTTCACCCGCTCGGTCCGAACGGTGCCTCCCGCCGCAGCCGATCCCTCCTCCGCGAGCGTCTGCTTGACGACGGCGGTGGGCGTGCCGATCCAGATACCCCACTTGGTCCGCTCCAGAAGCACGACGTCCTTCGGACGCGTCGCTTCCATGATGTTGCAAAGCGGAACCCAGATGAACGGTTCGTTCGTCACGTCGCGATTGCCGGCCCGGTAAAGCCGCCGGATCGCCAGGCCTTCCGCGTCCACCGAGCCTTCGGGCAGCTTTCCGGCCGCGCGAAGCTCATCGATCCGTTTCTGAAGCTCGGGCGAGGGCGAGAAAGGCTCCTCCCGCATCGGGATTCCGAAGAACTCGCGACCTTTCGCCGAGATGTCCGCTGCGCGGAGGGTCACCCGCTCGATCGGCCGCGGCCAGAACGTGTTCGCACCTTCGACCGCCACCTTGCCCACCAGCGACACCACGCCGACAAAGCAGAGCACCAACGCCAGCCCCATCAGCCAGATCATCGGCTCGCCGCGGGCCGCCATGGGCGTCCGCCGAGCGCCCTTGCCGCCCGGGCCCTGCTGCGCCGTGCTCGTGGGTTCACGCATCACAGCGCCGCGCTCCTCTTCCGGAAACGCTGCCGGATCAGTTCAGCCGTCGTATTCAGAGCGAACGTCATCACGAAGAGCACCAGCCCGCAGAGGAAAAGCACCCGGAAGTGCACATCCCCGCGACCCGCTTCGGGAAGCTCGGTCGCGATGTTCGCCGAAAGCGTGCGGCATCCCGAGAACATGTTCCACGACAGGTCCGCCGTATTGCCAGTCGCCATCACCACGATCATCGTCTCGCCTACCGCGCGGCCCAGGCCGATCATGATCGCCGAGAAGATTCCCGACGCCGCCACGGGCATCACCACGCGCACCGCCGTCTGCCACGGCGTCGCGCCCGCTCCCAGCGACGCCGAACGAAGCGACGAGGGCACCGCCGCCATCGCGTCTTCCGAGATCGTGTAGATGATCGGAATGATCGCGAAACCCATCACCATCCCCACCACAAGCGTGTTCCGCTGCGAGTACTCGCCCATCAGCGAATCCCGCGCGTCGATCCCAAGGGAGTCCAGAAGCGTCGCCGCTCCGTATGAAAGCCCAAGCCCGACCGCCAGAACCACGGCGAATCGCCCAAGCTCAATCAACGCCGCTCCCAGCGGCGTCGAGGCATCCACGATGTCGTCAAGCGTCCGTCCGAGGACCAGACGCACCGCAAGCGACGCTCCGATGATCCCCGGGCCCGTGAGCAGAAGGAACCACCCCGGCACCGCGTTCCCGAACCCGCCGTCGAGCCACCCTCGGATCGATCCCTCCACCGGCGGAAGCTCCGCCGCGGGTGCCTTCGGCTTGACGACAGCTTTGTCGACGAAGTAAAGCCCTTCGCGTCGCAGCTCTCGGCGGTCCGAACTGCTCATTGTCGCCCGCGAGCCCACCCACGAGGGAATCTCTTCCGCCGTGGCCGGCGTGACCGATCCCGCCGCAACCCAGCGATCTTCGACGGAAGGCTTGAAGAACGTGTGCTCAACCGCCGGACCCACAAGCCACGCCGACGCCACCGACATCCCGAACACGCCCGCCATCGAAAGCAGCTTTGCGATCGGCGGCACTTTCCGAACCACCGCACGCGGAATCAACTGCCACAGATACCCGCCGGCAAGCATCCCGATCGGAAGCGTGAGAAAGACCAGAAGCACGGCGCTCAGGTGCTCGGTTACGAACGGCGCGATCACGATCGACGCCAGAAACCCGAGGACCACGGAGGGCAGCGATGCCATCATCTCGATCGTCGGCTTGACCACGCGACGGGTCCGCTTGGACAGGAACTCGCTTGTGTAGATCGCCGCGAGGACTCCGAGGGGGATCGCGATCACCATGGCGAACGCGGTGGCTTTGAGCGTGCCGTGAATCAGCGGCACCAGGCTGTACTTCACCTCCGCCGAGTCCTCGCCCGACGAAGACTGATAGACGAACTGCGGCGCCGTCGTTCCCTCGTAATGCACCTTGCCGAAGAGCGACTTCACGCTCGCTTCCGGATACCCCTTGTCAAGCGTCGCGTACCCCAAGCCGCCCGCCCGCGTCAGGAACGCCAGCCCGTCGACCTTGGGCGCAATCGCCACCGCCGCGAGCGGCCCGTCCCCGCGGTCCGCCATCGGCACCACCCACTTGCCCGACGTCGCGTGCACCACACCCACTTGCCCGTCCGCATCGGCCACAGCGATGCACCGGTCGCGGATCGAGGTCCCGATCCAGCGGATCGCCGAACTCGACACCTTCTCAGACCCCGCGTTCACGAGCCGCTGGCCGTCCGGCGTCTTCGCCGCCACATCCACCGCCGCGAACCCGCGCGACACGAACCCCGCATCATCGCCCAGGATGAGCGTCAGGCCGCCAAGCTGCATCGCGACGGCGGTGACCTTTCGCCCCGCCGGCAACGACTGCCACTCTTCAGCGAAAACCACCGGGTAATCTTCCGGGTTCGCGCTGCGGTACCGCTGAACCAGTCCGTCGCTCCACAGTGCGAGCACGCTCTGACCGTCTCCCGTAATGAAGAGCCGTTCCGGAAGGCCGCGACCTGTCGGTGCGGCAAACGGGATCGGGTACGCGGTCAGCTGTGTTCGAGGTTTCCCGCCCCCCAGCGGCTTGACGGTCGTGACGACGTCCAGCACCGCCGTGCCGTCGGTCTTGATCGCCACCATGAACTCGCGACCCGCCGTCTCGCGGTAGTCCATCGCGTGGATCGCGCCGGTTCCTTCGCCAATCTCCGTCGGCGGCCCCATCTCGATCACCGGCGTCACCCGGCGGTACTGGGTCTCCGAAACCCGCTGGAGCACGGATCCGAGGATTCGTTCCTCGGTCTTCGTGCCCACCTTGGATCGCCCGATTGCAAGCCCCTTGGCCTCTTCGCCCGCTTCCTCCGGCGACAGCAGCTCAGCTTCGAACGAGAGCTTGCCCAGCAACACCTTGCCGGACTCGGTACCAAGGCCCAGAAGCCCCGGCAACGCCTCGAACGCCGAAGCCGTCACTTTCTCGTCCTCGGGCACCAGCCTCAGAGTCCCAAGGGTCTCACCCCCCGCCAGATGCCTCGCTGTCGCCACCCCGTCGGCCCCGATGGACAGGGCGACAGCCTGATACTCGTCCATTCGGAAGACGGCGGGCGGTACAGCTTCGGCCACGCTTCCACCCTGCGCCGCGGCCACCCGCTCAACCGTGCCAGAGGTGAAGAGCGGCGCGACCTGGGCCGCGAGATACACGCAGATCCCTAGAACCGCGATGATCACCGAGATCCCGCCCACCGTGATCACAGACTCGGCGATCCGGTCCATCGCCTTCACGCCCGCGCTCGATGTCCGGCGCGCGACACGCCGGACCGCGGCCGGTGCGTCGCTCGGGTTGGTCGTGTCGCTGTTCAACAAAGCGGGTCGGTCGCGGTGACGCGGCCGACCCGTATGAGTGACTAGTCTACCCGCGGCGAGGGAGGTCCGTCGCCGCCGGGCGCCTTAGAAGTCAGCCTTCACGCCGACCTTCTTGAGGTCTTCACGAGCGATCTCCGGAGTAACGGGGAAGTAGCCGTCCTTCACCACGATCTCCTGACCGTCCTTGCTGTAGAGCATCTTGATGAATTCCGAACGAAGGGGGTCAAGACCGGTCTTCGCGTTGTAGTTCACGTAGATCAGCAGGAAACGGCCGATCGGGTACTCGCCCGAGTAAGCGTTCTCCGCCGTCGCCGCGACCGCCTTCTTGCCGCCCTTGGCGACGACCTTCAGGGCCTTGACGTCAGCCGTCGCGTAACCGATGCCCGAGTAACCCATCGCGAACTTGTCCGTCGCAACAGCCTGCACCACGCCCGAGGAGCCCGGCTGCTCCTTCACGGTCGCCTTGAAGTCCTTCTTCTGGAGAACGTGCTCCTTGAAGTACCCGTAGGTGCCCGAAGCCGAGTTGCGGCCGTACAGCGCGATCGGCTTGCTCTTGAAGTCGGGGTTCGTCACGCCCAGGTCGCCCCAGGTCATGTCCGTCCCGGCGACCGAGAACACCTTCATCGCGTTCTCCATCGAGATTTCCTCGATCGGAGCGTCCTTGTGCACGAAGATCGCGAGGGCGTCAACCGCCACGCGAAGCTCGGTGGGCTTGTAGCCGTGCTTCTTCTCGAACTTGTCCATCTCCTCGCCCTTCATCGGGCGGGACATGGGGCCGAACTGGGCCTGGTCATCCGTCAGCGCGGGCGGAGCCGTCGAGGAACCCTTGCCCTCGACTTCGGCGTTCACGCCCGGGTAGAACTTGCGGTACGCCTCGGTCCAACCCGTCATCAGGTTGTTGAGGGTGTCCGAACCGATGCTCTTGATGCTGCCCGAAACGCCCTGGGCCTGCTGGTACGACTTGAAGGCCTTGTCGACCGTCACCTTCTTGGAGTCATCCGGGCCGAAACCCGCGACCATCACCAACGCCGCCACACCGATCATGCTCAGACACGCTTTTTTCAGGCCAGCTTTCATCGAGTTCGCTCCTGGAAGCACCCGCCGGGTTCCCGTCTGGAACCCCGCCCCGGATGCGCAAAAACCTTAGCGCGAACCGCCAGAAAGCCGAGTTTAGATTGGTTAAGACTCGGACAAGAACGGACATCGCCTGCTATTTGATCGGACTTTGTTTGGTCCGCTACCGCGTCCGCCCAAAGTGCATCGAAATCACACCCCGGATGGGGTTCGGAGAGGCCTTGGTCGGCAAAAACGTCGTCCGTAGGTCGATCGATTCAACCGCCAAACGGTCCGTCCGCCCCTGTGTAAGGAGGCTGAGTTCAATCATGTAGCACGGACCGATCTGGTCCTGCTTGAGCATGCCCGGGAACTGCGCCGGGTCGATCTCCCAGGTGGCCAGCGGCTTGGCGTCTCCCGCGTCTCCCGGTTTGACGAGCTCGAATCGGAATGTCCCCGGAACTGTGACCGCGAGGGGCCAGCCGCCCTCGGCTTCGAAAAGGTGCACCCGAAGCGGGATCAGATCCGGGAACCCGTTCGAGTCCGTGTCCCGGGCCATGTACGACGTCACCACGATCCGCGTCGGGTTCGGCTCATTCGGAGCGTTAAAGCCCGAGATCGCGGGCTTGGGCTCGGCCGAGATGCACCCGCCCGTGACCGCCAGAAGCAGGGCACCGGTCGCACCCATCATTCCCATCGTCGAACGCCGCATGCGAACCTCCTCCTACTTCCGTGACTCCGAAGGCTTGCGTGAGAGATCCGTCGGCTGGCTGGGCGGCGGCGCGTAACGCAGGTCCACCACGCCGGTGCGGGCCTGGGCCCCGGCTGCGCCTCCATCCGTGGGGCCCGGCGGCGTGCTTTCCGCCGGGGGTGGGGGGGCGGTGTTCGGGGCGGTGGCGGCGTCGGCCGGCGTCCCGCCCGCGTCGGGCGTGTCCGTGGTCGGTCCCGCATCGCCCGCCCGGGGCTTGTTGAGGCTTTCCATCTCCTTCGTGCGAAGATCGTGTTCTTCGAGGTACTGGCGGATGACGGTCGGATCGGCCATCTGGTTGAGCATCTGCTCGTTGATGCGGCGGACGCGTTCCTCCCAGTCCGGCCCGGCGCCGGGCACGACGCGCGGCGTGAGGATGACGAGAAGCTCGGTCTTGACGCTCGTCTTCTGCGTCGTCCGGAACATGCCGCCCACGACCGGGATATCCCCGATGAACGGCACCTTGGATCGGCGGTCCTCCTCGGTGCTCTGAATCAGGCCGCCGATGACGACCGACTGTCCGTCCTTGACGTTCACGACCGTCTTCACCGTGCGCTGGTTGATCACCGGCGCCGAGAAATCCTCGCTGATCTGCGTCTGGCGGCTTGTGAGCGACGAGATCTTCGGCGAGATGTCCATCTGCACGAACCCGTCGTTGCTGATCCGTGGCGTGACGTCGAGCGTGATGCCCACGTCCTGACGCGTCACGTCCGCCCTTGTCGACCCCTGCGGCGTCCGTTCCGTGCCCGAAGCCACCGCGATGTTGTCGCCGACGTTGATCGACGCCGTCTTGTTGTTGTTGACCATCACTTCCGGACGCGAGAGGACCTGCAGTTTGCCCTGCACTTCAAGAGCCCGGATCAGCAGCGCGAAGTCCGCCGACGACACCGAGATGTTGCCGCCGCCGAGGGTGTTGGCGATCCCGCCGGGCCCGCCGCCCAGCGACTGCGCGTTGTACACGTCGCCGCCGAAGGGGCCCACGCGGATGTCCATGCCCCAGCGGTCGTCGGAATCGATCGTGACTTCCGCCAGCAGGACCTGGATCATCACCTGCGGCGGGGTCTTGTCGAGTTCATCGACCATCTTCAGCACTTTGTCCATGTACCGCGGGCTCGTCGCGATCAGCAGCTTGTTGCTGTTCTCATCGCCGACGACCGTCACCTCGGCTTCGAGCTGGCGTTCGAGCGAGCCGGTCTGCGCCGAGCTCGTCGTTGTCCGGGACAAGCTGCTCTCCTGCCGGAAGATGTCCTGGAGCGTCGTCGCCATCTCCTTGGCTTTCGCGTTCTTGAGGTGGTAGACGGTCTGCAGACGCTCGACGGCTTCGATCGAGTCGAGCTTGTTGATCAGCTCGCGCACCTGGTCGAGGTACTTCGCCGTGCCGGAGACGATCAGCGTGTTGGTGCGTGCGTCGACCGCCACCGAAAGGGCCTGACGCTCGTCCGGCACCGCCGTCACCGTCGAGGGCCGGGGGCCGGACTGGTCCGCTCCATCCGCCGGAGCGTCTTCGGGCGGCACGAGCACGAAACTCGTCCCCTGCTGACGCAGCGTGAAGACCCGCTGCAGGACCTCCGACATGCGAGTCGCGTCGGCGTTCACCAAGCGGAACTGCTCGATCTGCCGGTCCGCTTTGTTGCTGTCGATGTCGTCGATGACTTCCTTGATCAGGGCGAGCATCTGCGGCGGCGCCGTCACCAGCACGGCGTTGGTCCGCAGGTCGGGGGTCAGCGTCACCTGGTCCCGCACGGCTCCGTCGATCTCCGCTTCCGTCGGCGGCGTGCCGTCCTGGTTCAACTGGCCCAGGATCTGGTCGCGGATGTACTGCACGCGGGTCGCCTGCCGCGCCCCGATCCGCTGACCGCTCACCCCGCGGCCGGAGAGCACGCCTTCAAGGAGGTTCACGACCTCCAGCGCGTTTGCCGACCGCAGTTCAATTCGATCAAGCTGCCGCACGATCGCGATGTCCGTCGATTCCAGACGCTCGACGAGGGCGCGGATCTCGGTGATGTCCTTCGCCGTGCCCTGCACGAGCACGGCGTTCAGACGCTCGTTCGCCGCGACCGTCACCGCGTTGGCCCCGCGCCGCTCGGTCTCCTTCTTCACGTAGATGTCGCGGATCTGAGTCACCGCGTCCGCCACGGGCATCTTCTTGAGCTGGATCAGCCCCGTGTCCTGAGCCGCCGCGAGCGCCTCCCCGTTCTTCATCAGCGCGTCGATCAACTCCTTCACCACCGCGAAGTTCTCTTCGCTCGAAGCCACGATGAGCAGGTTGCTCCCAGGCTCGGCTTCGATGCTGAACGCGTCCATCGGGTTCGCCACCCCGCCGGACGAGGTCCGGCTCGCCGCTTCGATCCGCTCACGCATCAGCCGCTGGATCTTCCCCGCAAGCTGCGTCACGTCCGCGCCCTCCACCGGCACGATGTGGAGCGACACGCTCGGGCTCGCGTCCTTCGCGTCGATCGTCTTCAGGAGTGCCTCGACGACGGACAAGCTCCGGGCCGAACTGCTCACAATCAGGCTGTTGATCCGGGCGTCCGTCGAGATCACAAGCCGGTCCTCGGGCCTCAGTGCCGAGACCTTCTCACGCTGAGAGAAAAGATCCTGAAGCACGCGCCCCGCCCGATCCGCCGCCGCATTGACCAGCGGGAAGACCCGGAAGGTGTTCGCCGCGCTCGCCACCTCGACGTCGAGCTGCGCGACCATCTCGCGGACCACCGCGATGTTCCCCGTCGATCCCACCACGATGAGGGCGTTCAGCGTCGGGTCCGACGTGATCACAAGCCCGTTCAGCGGCGCGAAGAGGTCCGCTTGCACCTGGTTTTCCGGCTTGGTCGGGTCCTTGCCGGCGAGCGACATGCGAAGGCGTCCGTACTGCTTCTGCAGGCCCGCCGCTTCCGGCGTCGTCGCCAAGCCGCGCACAAGCACCTCGCTCAGTCGGTCCGCGATCGCCGCCGCGTCACCGTGCTTGATCGCGATGATCGTCGGCTCGATCCAGTTGCTCATCCGGTCCGAATCAAGATCCTTGACGAGCACCTCGACCAGCGCGACGGCTTCCTCTCGTCCCGCGACCACGATCGTGTTCGTCCGCTCATCGAGCGCGACGGCGATGTCGCCGATCAACGCCTGCCCCGTCGCGGTCACCGGCTCGCCGCGACGCGTCGTCCCCGGCAGGCGAGCGAGCTGCTCGCCCTGCTGGAAAAGCTGATCCACGACGACCTTGATCCGCGCCGCCTGCGCGTTCTGGAGCGGGAAGATCCGCACGATCACGCTCTCGCCAAGCGGCAGGCTGTCCATCAGCTCAACCACGGGCGCCAGAGCTTCCACGTTCGCTTGTGTGCTCCCGATGATCACCGAGTTGCTCTCGTTGTCCGCGATCAGGCGGATCGGCTTGGAAAGATCCACATCCAGATCCTTCTGGCCAAGCCCCGTCCGGGTCAGCTTGAACCGCCGGAGCTGCTCCGCCAGCGCCCCCGCGGGCCCGGCGGGGTTCGCCGTCTTGGTCTGGTTCAGCATGCTCGTGAGCGTCGTGACGAGGTTTCCCGCGCCAGCTTTCTTCAGCCGCACGATCTGGACCACTTCGCCCGCTTCCGCCGGCGCGGTATCGAGCGCCTTCACGAGCTCGATGATCGCCGGCGCGTCGCCGGGGCTCGCCAGGATCGCCAGCGCCGATCGCGTCACCATCGGAACGATCGTGACCGGCTCGGTCACCACGCCCGGCTTGTCCGCGGCTTGCGCCTGCGTCAGGCCCATGTCCGTCAGCATCTTCTCCATCGCCGAGGGCGCGATGTTCCTCACCTCAACCACGAGCACGCTCTGGCCGAGCTTGTTCGCGCCGGGCACCGCCGTCTGACCGAAGGCGTTGACGTCAAGCTCGCGGATCGTCTTCTCGATCTCAATCTTCAGCCGCTCGCTGCACGCGATCACCAGCGCGTTGCTCCCTCGGTCCACCTCGACGCCGATCGTCTCGCCAAGCTGCGACGCGATGGGTGCGAACGTCCGCTGAAGCGTCGGCGCCAGCCGCGCCGCGGGCACATTCACGAGCTTGTAGACGTGCGGCAGCACGCGTCCCGCGTCAACCGCGGTCTGCAAGCTGTCCGCAAGCGCCTTGATCTGTGCGAACTTGTCCTCCGGAGCCCGCACGATCAGCGCTCCCGCCGTGTCGTCCCCGACGATCAGCACGCCGCGAACGCGATTGTCTCGCTCATTCTGACCGTCATTCAGGAACAGCTGCCGGATCTGCCCGGCGATCACGCTCGGCTTGCCGGCTTTCAGTGGCACCACCCGGATGTCGTTGATGTTCGCCAGCGCCGGCACGTCAAGCTGTTTGACCAGAGCCTGGATCCGTTCGAGCATCTTCGCGCCCGCGAACACCACCAGGCTGTTCGTCTGGGCTTCCGCCGAGACCGTCGGGATGTCCTTCGCGTCAATCAGCACGCTCGGAGACGCGAATTCCTCGCGATCCCGCGACCGTTGCCCGCGTGCTTCCCGCTCGGCGCGGATCCGCTCGCGTTCGAACTCGGCCTGGAGCGGCGCCCGCAGGCCCTCGTTGATCGCTCTCGCCACCGACACCGCGTCCGCGTGCTGCAGCGCGATCACCGTGCTCTGCTGCGCCGTGTCATATTCTTTCGTATCGAGCTTCTTCAGAAGCCCGCGGATCCCTTCCCACTGCGTCTCTTCCGCCGAGATCACCAGCGAGTTGCTCGCCGGGTCGGGAATGATCGTCACGTTCTTCGCCGCGGGCGTCGCGTCAAACGCGTACCGCCCGTAGAAGTTCTCGAGCGCCTTGGCGGTCTGCTCCGCTTTCGCGTACTCGAGCTTGATGAAGTCCATCTTCCGCGGCCGCGTGGGCGGGACGTCCAGCGACGCGATCATCTTCTCGACCTCGGGCATGGCGTCCGCCGAAGCCGAGATCATCAGCGTGTTGCTCGCCCGGTCATAGTCCACGCTCGCCGTCGGCTCGCCGTCGCCCCGCGGCCGCGCCGAGAGCATCTGCCGCAGCGTGTACGACAGATCGTCGCTGCTCGTGTGCTCCAGCGGGAACCGACGGAAGACCGTGAGGGCCTTGGGCTTCTCCGTGTCCAGCTTGCCGATCTGTTCGACCGCGAGCTTGATCGCTTCGGGCGACCCCGTGAGCATCAGGCTGTTGCTCCGCGGCACCGCCGTGATCCCGATCTTGATCTGCGGCGGCAGGGCCGTCTTGAGCGCCGTCGCAACCTCCTGAGCCCGGGCCGCCGAGAGGGTCACCGTCTGGATGTTCGCCTGCTCGGGCTTGGGAGCCGCGTCAAGCTGTCGCACGAGGGCCGCGATCTGCTCGAACTGCACGATCGGTGCCGACACAAGAATTGAGTTCTGCGTCGCTTGCGGCGTGATCACCACCCGCTCTTCCTCGTTGCCGGCCTTGGGGAACATGCTCCGAAGCGTGTTGCTCGCTTCGCTCGCCGTCGTGTTCTGAAGCACGTAGATCTCGGTCTTGCGGTCCTTCCCGAGGATGTCCGCGTCGATCTGCGTTACAAGCTCCTTGATCGTCGCCAGGTTCGCCGCATCCGCCGACACGATCAGCACGTTTCCGTCCGGCGAGCCCATCACGCTGACGGGGCTTTCCTGCAGGCCCTGCGCCCGCGCCCGCTCTGCGAAGAACTGCCGCAGGCTCGACGCCGCCCGGTCCGCCCGAGCGTTGTTCAGCACCAACGAGGTGATCGTCGTGTCGCCGCGACCCGAAGCCTTCTCAAGCTCCTCGATGTACGCGACCGCCTGCGCCACGCGCTCGGCTTTGCCGACGAGCACCAGGCTCCTCCGGCCCGAATCGATCTCAACACGCACGCCCTCAGGGTCCGGCCCGCGCCATGAGCGCCAGCCCGGCGTCGACAACGCCTGTTCGACCACCGTCTTGATCGTCCGCAGGTCCGCTTTCTCGACGCCCACGGACTTGATCGTGAGCTGCGTCCGCCCCTCCTCCGGAACGTCAAGCTGCGAGACGATCCGCTCGACCGTCGCGATCATGTCCTCCTTGCCCATCACAACGATCGCGTTCGTCCTGTCGTTGGTCTGGATGAAGACGCTGTCCGCGCGATTCTGTCCGGTCGCCGAGCCGGTCCACTTGAACTCGTCGATCAGGCTCGTCACCGTCGTCTGGATCTCGCTGATCCGCGCGTGCTTGAGCGGGATCACCTTGAAGATCATGTCCGCCGTCGAAGCCGGCGCATCGAACGTCTTCGCCAGCCCCTCGATCTGCGCAAACTCCTCATCGCTCGCCGCAACCACAAGCGTCCCCGTCCGCCGCTCGCCGATGATCGCGACACGGTTGCTCGTCCGCTGTCCCGGCTTGGCCGAGACTTGCGCCCGCGTCTGGTAGAACTGTGTGATCGAGCTTGCGACCGTCTCCGCGTCCGCCCGCTCGAGTTTGATCGACTTGACCGGCAAGCCGCCGACCTCCGTCTGGTCGATCCGCGCCACCAGCGACTTGATCTCCTCGATGTCCTCCTTCGGCGCTCTCACCGCAAAGAGGCTCGACCCCTCCGCCGACGACATCCTCACCCGCTCACGCTTGGCCGGATCCCGCCCGATGATCACCTGCTCCACGATCCGCTGCACCGTCGCCGGCGAAGCCGTCTGAAGCGGGATGATCGCAAGCTCCAGGTTCTTGTCCTCAAGCGTCGCGTCCGCCGTCACCAAAAGCCGAGTCACCTCGTCGTGCTGCGGCGTGCTCGCCGTCACCAGGATCGCGTTCCCACGCTCATCCGAAACAAATCGCGCCTGCGGCCCCTGCCCCGCGCCGCCCTCGCGCTGCGCGTCAAACAGGGTCTGGAACGTCTGCGAGAGCTCCGCCGCTTTCGCGTTCTTGAGCTCGTACCGGCGGATCGCCATCCGCCCTTCGCTCGGGCTCTGGTCAATCAGAGACACGAACCGATCCAGGATCGCGATCGCCTCCGCCGGGGCCGACACGATCAGCGAAGATCCGGCCGGACCCGCCGACACCCGCACCAGCGAAGCATCAAGCTTGGCCGCCGTCGTCTTCCCGTCCGGACCGACGACCGTCACCTCCGCCGACCGCACCCGCCGTGCCTGAGCCCCGCCCGGCGTCGGCCTGAGCAGGTCCTGGATCGCTTCCTCCGCCTGCCGCGCCGACACGCTCGAAAGCGGATACACCTTGATCGTCAGCTGCGACGATGCCGAAACCTGCGACACGCTCACGATCAGCGAAGCCACAGTCTCAAAGTCCGTCGCGTTCGCAAGCACGATCACCGCTTGCCCCGTCGGGTCCGGCAGAATCGATACCGGACCGGTGAACCCGCCCGTGTTCGTCGCCGACCGACGCCCAAGCTGCGTCACCGTCTGGTTCACAAGCTGGGTCAGCGCCTGCTGATCCACCCCCGCCGGAAGCGTCACCACCCGCACCGTCGCCGGATCCCCCGGCATCTGGTCCTGAAGCTGCTGCGCAAGCTTCGCGAGCTGGTCCGTCGTTCGCGGCGACCCGACGATCATCACCGAGTTCGTGATCGGGTCGACCGCGATCGTGACGTCCGCATCGCCATCCGCCGGCTTTGGCGTTTCCGGCTTCGCCGCCTCCGGCTGATACGCCGCAAAGACTGCCGCGAGCACCTCGGACCGGAAGTTGAGCGGCCTGAACCCAAGACGCAAACCGCCCGTTCCATTCGAGTTCTGAGCTTTGAGCGTGAAGCCCTCTTCCGACCAGGCGACCACCGCTCCCTGACCCTCCGCCCGCGCCCCCGGCTTCCCATCCGCAGGCTTTTCCTGCTGACGCTTGATCAGTTCTTCGACGCTGATGACCTCGACCTTTGCCCCGCCCTGCTTGTTCAGCATCCGCTGCAGCGTGTCAGCGATCATGCTGGCGTCCGCTTTGCTCTTGTCGACGCTGATCACCTTCATCTGCCGATTGGAAGCCAGCGTCGCTGCGTCAATCTTCGACACGACCTCGTCGATCGTCGCCATCTGCTTCGCATCCGCCCGCACGATCAGCGCGTTGCTCGACGTATCAATCTGGATGGTGGGGGGCTGCGACGACGAGTCGTCCTTGAACACGGCTTCCAGGCTCTTCGCCAGTTCCGCCGCGTCCGCGTTCTTGAGCGTGATCACGCGCACGCTCTTGGCCGTCCCTTCGCCCGCTTTCGTCGCCGGGTCGACGTCCAGGTCCTTGATCATCGTCTCCGCGAGGTCGATAAGCGTCTTGGGACCGCTGACCACGATCGCGTTGAGCTTGGGCTCCGCCGCGACGCGGACCTTGGGCTGAGCGCTGATGCCGCCGCGCGAGATGACCTGCATCCGCTGCTGAGGCGGGAGCATGTCGAGCATGCTCTCCTGCGTGAGCACGTTCTCGATCACGGGACGCACGGTTTCCGCTCGAGCGTGCTTGAGGTTGATCGTCCGCACGGACAGCATGTCCGGCTTGGCCATCTTGTCCATCGTTTCGACGAACTTCGCCGCTTCGTCGAGCTGGCGCTTGCTCGCCGCGATCACGACCGTGTTGCTCGCCGATTCCGCCGTCACGCTCGGCTTGGGCTCGCCGGGGAGCGTCCCCGCCGCCAGAGCCGTGTTCAGGCTCGCCGCCACGCTCGTCGCATCCCCCGTCTCAAGCCGGTACACCCCGACCTCCGCCGTTCCGCCCGCCGCCCCGGCCTGGTCAAGCTGCGTGATCAGCGACTCGGCCGACTTCTGGACCGAGTCCGACCCCGAGATCAGCACCGTGTTCGTCGCCGGGTCCGCCGCCACCGCGAACTGCTTCATCAGGTCCGCCTGCGATGCACCCTGCGGAGCATCCGCCGCCACCCGGATCATCAGCAGACGTTCAACCAGCGGCTGAAGCGTCCCCACTCGCGCGTTCTTGAGCGCGTACATCCGAACGATCCCCGGCGAAGCCGCCGCTTCCGTGTCCGCATCCTTCACCACCCGCTCGATCGTCTCGAACGCCTGCTTGGGCGCGCTCACCACGATCGTCCGGCTCATCGGCTCCGCGCTCACCGTCACGGGAGTGGTCGGAGCGACCCCCGGCAGCGCGTTCGCGCTCACCAAGCCGCGAAGCGTCGCCGTCAGCGCCGCCAGGTCCGCCCGCGCGATCCGGTACGTCCGCACCTCCGCGTCGCCGGCCACCTGAGCCATGTCCAGACGCTTGACGATCTCCTCAAACCCGCTCAACCGCTTGCTGGGTGCATCGACGATCAGCGAGTTGGTCCCCTTGTCCGCTCGAACCACGACTTCACGCGGCGGCTTGAGGTCCGGCCGAGGCTGGTTCGTCCGCGGATCCCGCGGGATCGGCGGCTCGGGATACATCTGGTCGATCGTCAGCGCAAGCTCCTCCGCCCTCGCCACGCGAAGCGGGAAGATCCTGATCTCCCGACCCGTCTTGTCCATCGACTGCTGCTCATTGAGCTCCCCGACGATCTTCTCGATCTCCGGATAGACCTCGGGATGCGCCGACACCAGGAGCGTGTTCGTCGCCATGTCCACTTGGATGTCCACCGGCCGCTTGCCGCGCTCTTCCGCAGGGCGCTGCGCGTACGACGCCTGAAGCACCTGCCCCAGGTTCGCCGCGTCGCTCGTCGTCACCTTCAGAATCCGAAGCGGCGGCCGCTCACCCTGCTTGCCCGCGTCCAGATTCTTCACCAGCGACTCGATGATCATCATCTGCGGGCCCGTCGCGCCCACAAGCACGCTGTTGGTCGCCGGGATCGCCTCAAAGACCGGGTTCGCCCCGCCCTTGATGTTCAGCGTCGCCGACCCCTTCACCATGTCCTGCAGATACGACACCACCTCGTCCGCTTTCGCCAGACGAAGCTCCAGCATCTTGACCTCGCGGGCCGGCCCCGACTGCTTCGCCAGTTCATCGATGATCTTCGTCACCGCCGGCATCACCGACACGTCCGCCAGAATACTGAGCGTGTTGCTCGCCTCGTCCGCCGTGATCTCCACCGGCTTGGCGAGCGGATTCCCCGCGTTCTGCGCGGTGTAAAGCTCCATTGCGCGCTTCGCGACCTCGCCCGCCTTCGCGTTCACCACCGGGAACACCCTGAGGTCCCGCGCCCCGCCGTCCTGCACGTCAAGCTTCGTGACCAGGCCCTCGATGATCGCCATCTGCGACGCTTCCGCCCGAACCATCAGCTTGCGAAGCTCATCCACCGGCTCGAACACAGGCTCCACGAACGGCTGCGCATCATCCGTCATCAGCAAGGGCTTGACGAACTTGGCAAGCCGCTCCGCCAGCACGCTCGGCGTCGCTTTCGTCACATCCACAAGCTTCCCGACCCGCTCGACCTTCACGTTCCCCTGCGCGGTCTCAAGCATCTTCGTATACAACGCAAGCCCGGGCTTGCTCCCGATCAGGAGCACCGTCCGCGACGCTTCATCCGCATTCACCGTTACCGACTCTGCTTCCGTCCCGCCCACCTGCGCGTAAAGAGCCCCCGCCTGCTTCACAACGTCCGCCACCGTCCCCTTGGTGATCTTCACGATCGCGATGTCACGCTCGGCGTTCGCCGGCACATCCAGCGAAGCCACCAGCGTCTCGACCACCGCGACGTCTTCCGCCGGCCCGTGGATGATCAGCCCGCGAGCGTCCGGCGTCGCCGCGCTCTTCACCATCGCGGCCTGTCGAGGCGTCATCAGCCGCTTGACCGTCTGCGCGATCTCGTCCGCTTTCCCGAACCTCAGGCGCACGATGGCCGCGCGCGTCTCCGCACGCACCGTCCCGCCCTCGTTCACCACGCCCGGGTCCAGCGCCGCCAGAAGCGTCGTCGCTTTCGATACCTGCTCCGCGCTCCCCATGATCGTGATCTTGTTCACCTGCGGCAGCGCGATCACCGTCGGCTTCTTCGGCTCCGCCGCCGTCGCGAAAAGCTCGCGCACCCGCGTCGCCGCGTCCGCCGCCGTCGCTTGCGACAGCGCGATCGTCACCATCTGCGTCCCGCCGCTCCCCTCGCCGCTCTCCGGCACGTCAAGCAGCGCGATCATGTCCTCCACCTGCTGGATCTTCGCCGCCGACCCCACCGCCACGATCGAGTTCGTCCGCGGATCCGGCTGAAGCTGAAGCCCGCCCAGCGTCTCATCCTGCTTGGTCGTCCGCTTGTTGTCCGCCGTGATGAACGTCTCGATCGTCCGCGTCGAAAGCAGCCCCTTCAGCGTCCCGAAAATCACGTCCGCCTGCGCATGCTTGAGCGTGAAAAGCTTGAACTGCGTGTCCGCCGGCTTCACCTGGTCGATCGCGACCACGATCTCGCGGATCCGCTTTACCTGCGCCGCCATGTCCGTGATCAGCACGATGTTCTGCTGCGGAACCGCCAGCACCACGCCAAACTGCCCCAGAAGCGGCTTGATCTGCTCCACCACCGTCCCCGCGATCGCGTGATTCAGCGGCACCGCGAGCGTCAGAATCTCTTCCGGCCGCGCGTTCGCCGGAAGGGTGCCTACCACCATCCCCGGCTTCTTCGCTGATTCCGCAAGCGTCGACAGATACAGGAACTTGTCCTGCCGCCGCAGCTGGAGGCCCCGCGTGGACAGATTCAGATTCAGAATCGTCAGCGCATCGTCGAACGTGTACTTCTGCGGCGAGAGGAACGTCAGCGCTCCGGCCGGCACCGGCGCCTCGAAGATCACCGGAAGCCCAGCTTCCCGCGAGAAGAAATCAAGCACCTGATCCAGTGGCGTGTCTTTAAAGTTCAGTTGAACTTCGCCCGGCTGCGTCACCGCCGCCGCAACTTGTGGAGAAGCTGTCGGCTGGGCTGCCGGAGCGGGTGTCGCCGCCTCCGGCGCAGCAGCCGGAGCCGCCGGCGTCGCCGGTTGTGCCCCCGCGGCCGGTGCCTGCTCCTGTGCCCACACATCCGCCGCCGAGCCCGCCGCAGCCAGAACCATCGCCGCAGCCAGCACCCGAGTTGAACGCTTCATCGACATCGCACACCTCTTCATTGATCAAGCCCCGGGCTTCTCCCCGGGCCTCCCCCTGCCGCTGATCACACCTCAGTCTAACGATTCACGATCCAACACACCCCACCCGTCCACATCCCTCCCAAATCGCACGCCACCCGTTCATGCCGCGTCTCCCAATCTCAGGGGGTCGACGGCACACGGTCCGCGAGCGTCTGATTCACCCGCACCTGGTACCGCGCCCCGCCGATCTCGAACACCGCCGTCTCCCCGCCCCCATCCACAAGCACCGCATCCTCCACCTTTGCGCCACGAAGCACCGTCACCGTCGCGTTCGTTCGCGTGTTGCTCATCATCACCTGCACGCCTGTACGACTCCCGACCACCAGTCCGGTCACCTTCCACTCCGCATACGGCGGCGGTGGGGGAGGCAAGAGCGGCGGCGGCGGGTTCTCCGCGGGCGCCGGTTGCTCCGCCGCCGGCTGCACGACCTCCGTCGGCTGCGCCGCCGCGACCTTCGGCTCCGCTCGGAACGGATTGCGAGCCACGATCGCCTGCATCGCCCACGACGCTTCCGGCCGCTCCTTCACAAGCTCCGGCTCCGGCCCCTCTTTCTCCAGCAGGTCCGGAAGCAGCGGAGCCGACACCCCAAGGTCCAGCGCGAACCGCATCCCGCCCTTCCCGACAGGCCGAAGCGACATGCTCTCGATCTGGCACCACTTCTGCGCATCAACCTCCGCAATCGCACGCGTCACCTGCTCCAGCGTCCCCTCTCCGCTCACCGCCCCACGCAGCAGCAGAAAGTCCGGCGTCGCCCGAAGCCGCTTTCGCATGTCCTCCGGCTTCACGCCGGTCGTCCGCGTCAGAGGGCTCATCACCTTCTCCGCGTCACGGTGCGTCACCACCACCTTCGCCAGACCGACCCGCTCCGCGATCGTCCGCAGGCCCGCCACGTACCGGTGGCTCACCGTGTCCGGGACCTTGCCAAGCGTCCGCTGCACCGCGTCCGTCAGCTCCCGCCGCACCGTCTTCCCCTCGCGAAGCTTCTCGCGAAGATCCGACACCGCAAGCTCCGCCGACGCAAGCCGCTTCCGCGCCTCCGCCATCGGCGTCTGGTACATCGTCCGCCAACTCCACCCGCCCAGCACGACGAGCAGCAGAATCGCAATCAAGGCCACAATCCGCACGCGAGGGCTCATGGCTCCCCTCCCTTCTCCGGACCGCCGCCCGGCGGCGGAGTCGCCGGCGGACTCGCGCCCGGCGCACCCTTCCCGTCATCCTTCTTCGCCCCATCCTTCCCAGGCGCCGCCGGAGGCATCGGCGTCAGACGCCCCGTCCGAAGCTGTAGCGCGAACCGATCCGCCACGTCCGGCCCCACGATCTCAACCCCGTACAGATCGCCATCCAGAAGCCGCGCCCGCATGTCCGTCGCAACCCCGCGACCCGGACTCCGCCCCTTGAAGTCGAACATCGCAAGCGGAGCAAGTCGCCACTCGCCCGACGGATACGCCGTCCCTTTCGAACTCGGCACGAAGTTCACCCGCGAATCCGCCTGCCCGCGGATCTCCTCCGCATACGCCACGCCACCCTGAGGCACCTGCCCGCACAGCAGATTCACGTGCGCAAGCCAGTCCACCCGCCCGGATTGCCACGTCTGCAGATGCGAAAGCCGAGCATGCTGCGCCAGAAACGCGTTGTACTCCTTCGTCAGCTCATTCCGCTCATCCTCAACCGCCGAGATCTCCGCTTCCACCCGCTCCAGACCCTGCTTCGCGAACGTGAACACCGCCCCGCCCAGAAGCAGCACCCCGAACACCGCCGCCAGTGCCATCTGCCGCGCCTTCGCCGCACGATCCACCGGCCGCCTCGGGTTCGCGAAATCAAGCGTCGGCCGTCCCGTCACCGCCTGCGCCAAAAGCCCCATCAGCGGCGCGGCCGCCACCCGCTCCGCTTCGGACATCTCCCGCGAAACCTTGATCGACGTCGGAAGCGCCACCACCCGCGACGTCGATTGCAACTCTCCCGCGCACCGTTCGCCCACCCGGCGGATCATCTCCCCCTCGCCAAGCACGCACACCAGGTCCGGCACCGGCCCCGGACGCGTCGCCCGATACCCGATCCACGCCCGCTTCACCTCCACCGCCACCTTGTCCGCGAAGACATCCTGCTCCGTCACCGACCCCGGACGCGGCAGATCCACCGACCGCGCGAACGCCATCTGCCCATCCTCGACGATCACAAGCTCCGTCGAGCCCCAGCCCACCGCCACGCCCACCATCGTCCCGTCACGCGACTGGCTCAGCGGCCCCAGCAGCGCCGCCACGCCAAAGCACCGAAGCTCGATCCGCTTGAGCTTAAGCCCCGCCGCTTTCGCGAACGCCCGGCACCAAAGCACCCGGTTCGTCGGCATCGCGCCCGCGATCACCGGAACCGTCGTCGCACCCGCCGCCGCAGGCACGGGCGCATAGTCGATCGACGTGCTCTCAATCGGAAGCGCAAGCTGCCGCGCCATCTGAAGCCGCACCATCGCCCCAAGATCCTCTTCGCCACCGTCCTTCGGCTTCGGCAAAGACAGGTTCCTCAGCACCACGTCCCCTCGCGACACCGAAAGCACCGTCGCCCCGGCATCCAGCCCCGCTTTGCGAAGCTCCTGACCCGCCCACGCGCCCATCGCCTCCGCGTCATCCGCCGCCACCGACTCCGGTCGGTCGACCGAAAGCCACCGCTTCACCTCCGCCGTCGGCCCCGAAATCTGCGCAGAGATCGCGCACAGACGATTTCCGTCCAACTCCAGCACGCAAAGCGTGTTCGACTTCAGCCTCATCGCGACCTCCCGCGGGAACCGCCCGCGTTCCACCGCCCCGTCCTTCGATCAACCATCGCCCCCACGTCCCCGCTCGCCTCTCCCGCGGGTCCGCCCGCCGCCGCTTTATCGTCTGCCGGCGGGGCAGGCGGTGAATCACCCCCCGGCGGCGGCACATCCACCGGCTCCGGAGTCACTTCAACCGGCGGTGGGGGCGGTGGGGGAGCCGGAGGGGCCGCCTCCGCAATCGCCCGAGCCTGCCGAACCACGCGTTTTTCCATCGCCCGAGCAATCGGCAGAAGCGTGATCTCCCTGAGGTACGCCAGCCGCGGCCGCTCCGAAGACGCATCCACCACGGCTTCAAACACCGCCGACCGAAGCTCCGTGCTTCCGCTCTCCGTCGAGCCCGCCGCTTCGCTCGTCGTCCCCGCCCGCTCGATGCTCGCCCGCACCCGCACCCGCCACTGCATCGATCGCGTCGTCAGCCACTCCACCGCCTGCGCCATCTCCTCCGGCTTCATGATGTCCCGCGTCAGAGGCCACACCCGCGACTTCCGCTCTTCCGCCGAAAGCTGCTCCCGCGCCGCCACAATCGCCGCCGCACGCTCCTCCCCGATCCCAGGCACCGCCGCCAGCACTTTCAGCGGTGCCGAGTTCAGATCCACCCGACCCGGCACATACAGATCATCCCCCGCCGTGAACAAGTCGAAAGCCGCCGGCCACAGCGTCTTCGGGATCCCGCTCTTCATGAGCGCCGCCGCAAACGCTCCGTCCGTCTTCAGATCCTTGTTCTCCTCCAAAAGCCGCTTCACCGCCGCCGCCGCTTCCGCCCCAATCTGCTTGGTGATCAGCCCGCCCAGCGCCTCCGACCACCCGTTCCCCACATTAAACCGCAGCGCCCCCGCCGCCTCCGCCGACGCAATCCCCGCCTGAATGTTCGGATCAAAGCTCAGCGTCGTCAGCATCCCCGCCGGGTCCGCGACCTCCGTCCCCGCCGTCGCCGCTTCGGCAAGCGGGTTCGTCAGCGTCGCCAATTCCTCCACGCTCGCAAACGGCCTTGCCCCGCGCCGCGCCACGATCTCTTCCGCCGCCGCTTTCGACACCCCGATCGCCGTCAGCATCTCCGGCGTCGCCAGGTTGAGGTCCAGCCGCGCCGTCTCCGCCATCACAAGCGGCGCCTCCTGCCGCTCCTCCCGCGCCGCTTTCGCTTCCCACGCTTCCACCCGCACCACCACCCGCTCCGACGCCCCTTCATCACTGAGCACCAGCTCCGACGAAACCGTCGGCACCCCGCCCGCCAGAAGCTCAGGCCGCTGACGCGAAACCTCCGCCATCACCGTCTGAATCCCCGACCACGCCGCTGACCGAAGCCGCATCCGCTCCGTCTGCCGGTCCGTCGCCGTCGCCGTCGAGTCCCCCGTCGTCAGCACCACCGCCCCCATCATCGCCGCCGCCGCCACGATCCCAAGCACCAAAAACAATGCCGATCCACGCCGGTCACGCGACCTTCGCACGCCGTTCTCAAGGGCAGCGTCCCTGCGTTGCTTCTCACTCCGCACGCGCCCCCTCCTTCCATCCCACCATCGCCGCGTCCGGAATCGTGATCAGCCGCCACCGATCAGGCGCACGCAGGTCCGTCCCTTCCTCCGTCACCTTCATCGGCCCCCCCGAAGCCGTCCACACGCCCACCTCCACCGCCACCGGAAGCCCGTTCGACTCCGCTGAATTGAACGTCTCCGACCACGTCTTTCCATCGAAGTACCGAAACCGAAGCCCGGCCACGCCCGTCGGCTCGCCGCTTTCGCCGCTCGCCCCGCCCACGATCGGTTCCGCCGCTCCGCCCCCGCCCGTCGGTCCAACCCATCTCGACCCCGTGATCGCGTTCCCCGCAAGCGCGAATCGAATCCCGCGAAGATCCGAGAGTTGTTCCCGCGCCGCCGCCTCGCCAAGCGTCGGATCCGTCGGAATCCCCACGCCCCGCGAAAGCACCTGAAGCGATGTCGGCCCGCCCACCACGCCCGCTCCGGCCGCCGGGTCCGCCGCCACCGCCGCCGCAAGCTCATCCTCAAGCCGGTCAAAGAAAAGCCCAACCGACCGCTGCTCCTCCGCCGCGCGTTTCGCCACACGCTGCGAAGCCGCCAGCGTCGACAGAAACGAGAACGCAAGCACCGTCACCAGCGCCGTGAGCGCCAGCGCCAGCATCGCCTCAAGCAGCGTGAACCCGCGTCTTCTCACCGCCGGCCTCCCCGCCCGCCCGCCGGCGACTCCTCTGGCAGCAGCGAATCCCCCGCTTTGTCCTCCCCCTCCGCCAGCACCCGCACCAGCTGCGTCAGCACGAACAGCGGCTCCCCCTCCGCCCCCAGCCCTTCTCCCCGCATCCGCCACACCTTGACCGTCGCCCGCGCGAGCCCCGCGTGCACCGTCGGCTCCACATCCACTTCCACCCGCCAACCCGCGCTCTCCGTGAGCTCCGGGAGCCCCGCATCCGCATCCAGCGCCAGCCACGCCCCTGTTTCCGCCGCCGACCGCACCGCCTGCGGCGCACTCTGCGGCGTGACCAACCCCGCTTCGATCGCCGCGATCACCGAGCGTGCCAGATCCCCCGCCCGCGACAGCTCGCGCGACGACCGCAGCAGACGCTCCCCGCGATCCGCCGCCGCCATGATCGCCGTGCCTGACCCCACCAGGATCGCCACCGCGACCAGCACCTCGATCAGCACGCTTCCGGGCCGCTTCCTCACGCAACGCTCCTCACGGCTTCTCCATCACCGGTTCCGCCGCAACATCTTCATCCCCCGCCGCATCCACCGTCTCGCTCGCTCCTGTTTCCTTCTCTTCGCCCTCGGCCGCCGCCGGGGTTCGCTCGGCGAACGTCGCTTCCGCAAACCACGGGCTCATCCTGATCGCAAACACGCGGGCCGCGCCCCTGCCCCTTCCCCTTCCCGCGACGACAAGCTCGAGCTTCCGCCCCGGCACCGCCGCCGTTCCATCCGGAAACACCACCGCGATCATCATCATCGCGTCGCCCGCCGCGGCCGCGCCGGTCGCTCCCTTGACCGACCCTTCCGCGCCCGTATCCAGCCCCGTCTCGCTCTCGGCCGTCATCGCCGCGCCCACGCCCGCCGCCGCTTCTTGGGCCGCGAACCGCACCGCGCACCCCGCGGGCAGCACGCCGAGCCGGCGTTTCGCGCTCCCGACCGCGGCGTTCCCCGCCGCATCCGCGGCCTCATCCTCCGTTCCTTCGCCCGCGGTCGGCTCGGCCGCATCCAACGCCGCCGCTTCTCCGCCCGTTTCTTCCGCATCTCCGGCCGTCATCGCATCAAGCTCGCGATCAAGCCCGCCCGCCGCGACGACGACCCCGACGATCTCGCTCTCTTCCTCGCTCCCCGTGCCCGCGATCACGCTGACGACGACCGGCATCCCTCTCGCCCGCGCCAAACTCCTCGCATCGCTCATCGCGGAGGCGATCTCCGCCCGCGCCCGGTCCGCTCGCGCGTCCGACCCCAGCCCCGTCAGCGATGGCGCGACCAAGGTCGCGAGCATGATCACGACCACCAGCGCCAGCATCGTCTCGAGCAGCGAAAACCCCGCGCGCACCACAGCCACGCCACGGCCCGTCCCCGTCATGATGACGAGCCCCGCACGCGCGGGGCTGGGGCTTCGCATGTCAGACGCTCCCATCTCGAGAGCCGGCTCAGCCGCCGCTCGAAGAGCCGCTGTCGCTGGGCGTGCCCGAGCCGCTCTCGCCGCTCTTGGCCCTGTTGTGGATGTCATCCTCGGTGCCGTCCTGGCGGTCGGGCCCGAACGAGTAGAGGTCGAAGATGTCCTCGGACCCATCGCCGCTCTCATCCTTCTGGCGATAGCCCCACGGGGTGCCCCAGGGGTCCTTCTCGGCATCCTCGGCCCGATCGACGAGGCGTTCCCACTTGGCGGCGTCGGATTCGTTCTCCACCTGAAGCTTGCTCTTATCCCAGAGGACGGCAAGACCCTCTTCGTCGGTGGGGTAGCGGCCGAACTTGTCGTTGAACCGCTCGAGCGCCTTGTCAAGGGCCCGCATCCCGATCTTGGCGGCCCCGAGCTTGGCGTCCTTGCTGCTGCCGCGAAGGTTGACCGCGACCAGCGTGGCCAGAATCAGGATGATCGCGAGGACGATCATCACTTCGACGATGGTAAAGGCCCTGCGGGCGGCGAAAGAGCCACTGCGAGCGGCGGAAGAGCCACTGCGGGCGGCGGAGCCCTTCAGTTGATGGGAGTGGGGGGTGTACATCGCGTCGTTCTCCTCGTTGGGCGTCCGGCAAAGGGCACCCAGGCCATACGGAATCCAAGACTTCCCCCACTCAAGCAGCCGCTTCCCCCACCCAAGCCAGCCCTTCCCACCGCCAACCCTCCGCGAGTGAGTGAATACTAGCCCGCGCCCAGGCCCAAGGAAGGCCCAGCACCCGTCCCCGCCCCGAACGCAAAGCTTGGAAGAGGTGAAACACGGAGCACACCGAGCTTCACGGTGGGAGGCCGGGGCTTGAGCGCTGCGGCGGCGATGTCCGCCGCGGGGAAGAAGGTTCTGAACAGAGAGGTGCGGAGGTTTGCGGAGGGGGAGAGGGAAGCGGTTGCGGGGATGCGGGGGATGGTTCTTGGGGGAGTGGGGGTGGTTCTTGGGGGAGTGGGGGTGGGTGCGGGGGCGGCGGTGTGAACCAGAGAAACAACCCCCGCTCGCACGCGAGCAGCGATTGTTCTTCGAGCTGCAGGAGTTGCTCCTGCGGCTGCAGCGATCGCTCCTCGAACTGCAACGCCCGCTCGCAGGCCTGCAACGGCTGCTCCTCGACCTGCAACGGCTGCGCCTGGGCCTGCAACGACCTTGTTTCGACCCGCAGCGACCGTGCTTGGGCCTGCGGAGGCCCACCTTGAAGCCCGCTGTCCTGCCACACGTCTACATCTTCTGGAGGTGCTGCTCTTCGAGGATCTCGGCGACGGTGAGGAGCTTGATGATGCGGCCGGTGCGTTTGTGGAAGGCGTTGCACTCGGAGACGGCGTCGGCGGAGTAGGAGAACGCGACGACGAACCCGCGCTGGCGGTCCTCGCGCATCATCACGGCCTCGAACGCGTCGATGTCGGGGCGGCCGACCTTGTCGGTCTGCTTGACCTGGATCGGGAACCAGTCGCCCGCGAACATGTTGTTCGCGTCGGCGGGCTTGGTGCCCACGGGGAAGATGCGTCCATCGATGCCCATGTCGCCGACCTGCACCTTGTTGGGGATGCCGCCGAGCGCGATGACGGCCCAGTTCTCGAATTCAAACGGCGGGATCGCGCGGAGCTTGGCCTCGGTCCACGGCAGGTCGCGGACGATGAACGAGTTCGGGTCCTTGGCGCGGTGCCCCGGCTCGCTCTCGCGCATCTTGCACACATCGCGGAGACGCTTGGCCATCACGCGGCAGGCGGTGGGGGAGATGTCAATCCCGATCCACTGCCGTCCGAGGTTCTGCGCAGCGACGAGCGCGGTCCCGCACCCGCAGAAGGCGTCAAGCACGATGTCGTTGGGGTTGCTGCTGGCCTTGATGATGCGTTCGAGCAGCGCGAGCGGCTTTTGGGTCGGGTATCCCAGTCGCTCCGCGGCCTGAGAGTTGACCGGCGGAATGTCGGTCCAAACAGTGCCTAGGGCCTGCCCCCCTAGTTCATCCGCGTACCACTTGAGGCGGGGCTGCCCATCGCCTTTCGGCCAATAGATCATGCCAGCGGCGTCCAATGCGTCCAACCGATCCTGAACGGTCGCACCAGAGAGCTTGTACCGCTCCAACACATGTCGAGGGATTCCCCAATGGCGCCCGATCATGGTTGGGTCAACGTTGCGCCACGGCTTGCCGCTCTCCCCATTCCTGATGCCCGAACCAGTTAACGTGATAGCTTGGAACGGTCTGCCGCTCTCGTCAACCGTCTTGAACTTCTTCGCGATGTACTCGCCGCTGTGTGCGACGGTCGGATGGGTCCAAGTGAACTTTCCGCCTCCGCTGTAGAAGAAGATACTGTCGTGTATCGGGGCATACCGATCGCTCGATCCATGCGCGTGCGTGCGCTTCCAGATAACTTCATTCTGGAAGTTGTTCTCGCCGAAGATCTGGTCGAGCATCACCTTGACGTAGTGGCTCGCGTGCCAGTCGCAGTGATAATAGAACGAGCCCGTCGGCTTCAGCACGCGGGCGAGTTGCACGCAGCGCGGTCGCATGTAGTCGATGTACGCCTGCGTGCTCTCGTGCCGGTCCTCGAACGACCGCTTCTCCTTGCTCTCGCCCCAGAAGACTTCGTAGTTCCGGTTGCTGTTGAAGGGCGGGTCGATGTACACAAGGTCCACGCACCTGTCGGGCAGTTTGGCAAGCTGCTCAAGGTTGTCGCCGCAGTAGACCACGCGGGTGTCGATGAGCGAAGAGGGGCGTGCCTTCGGAGCCTTGGGAGTGGTCCCGGCGGAGGTGGAGGCGGTGGGGGCGGTGGGGGCGGTCGGGGCTGTGGGGGCGGGGGAGGCGGTGGGAGCCTTCTTCCCCTTCGGCGCGGTTGACCGCTCCTTCTTCTCCTTGGCTTTGCTCTCCCGCGCCGGCTTCTTGCTCATGGCCGTAGATTAGCAGGAAGCGCAGCCCTTGCCGCAAGACACCGCGCACCGCTCCGGAGAGCGGTGCCACCCGCACCCCCACCCCCACCCCCACCCCCACCCGCACCCCCTCCCCCTTTGGCCCTTTGGCCATTTGTCCCTTTGGCCATTTGCCCCCCTGCCTCCCTCAGTGCCCCTCCGTGCCCTCTGTGTTTCACCCGCCTTCCTCCTCTCTGGCTCAAAGGTGTGTCACCGAATGGCACGGGCCTTGCGAGCCTTGCGGGCACGCACACCACGGCGGCGCGTCGCCGCCTTTCATGAGGAACGGAGTCCAGCATGGCAGTCATCCCGTCGGATCGTCTTCAACGCATCGAGTTCTGCGAGCAGCACCTCGCCCCGTGGACCTCGGCCGGGGCCGCGATCGGGCTTTTGCCCGCCGATGTCACGCTTCTGGCCACCAAGACCACCGCCGCTCGCGCCGCCTACAACGCCGCCCTCGCCGCCCGGCAGGCCGCCAAAGCCGCGACCGAAGCGTTCTACAACGCCGTCGATGGCTCCGGCGCGATGAGCGACAAGGTCCGCGAGATGGTCAAGACCATCAAGGCCTACGCCGACAGCAAGAACGATCCGAACGTGTACGTCCTCGCGCAGATCCCAGCGCCCATCCCGCCCGTGCCGGGCTCGAGCCTCCCGCCCGGGCAGCCGACGGGGTTCGGTGTGGCGCTCAACCCGGACGGCTCGATCACGCTGAGCTGGAAGTCCACCAACGCCGCGAGCTCGACCGGCGGCAGCTTCGTCGTCGCCCGCCGGTTCAATCCGACGGTCGCCAACCCCAACCCCGGCTTCGCCGTGATCGGCACCGCCGCCGGAAGCGGCCAGAGCGAAGCCGGCGGCAGCCGCACCATCACCTTCACCGATGCGACGATCCCAAGCGGCACCACCGGCGTGACGTACATCGTTTCGCCCCGCCGCGGCGGCAAGTTCGGCATCCCGAGCGACGCGTACGCCGTCACCTTCGGCGGTGTGGGCCTGGGCCTCACGCTCGCCTCCTCACCCAGCACGGGCTTCTCCCTCGCGGCGTAAGGCCAACGGGCTCAAGAGCCAAAGCACGCGGGAAGGGCGCTCGCCACGAGCGCCCTTCTTCTTTGGGGCTTCTGGCCTGTGGATCCTTCGGCCGTGCGTCAGACGCTCTTGCCCATCTGCGTCAGCGGCACGACCAACGCCGCCGCGATCAGCCCCACGATGCTCGCCAGCAGGATCAGCATCAAGGGCTCGATCAGCTTCACCGCCGAGGTCATCATCCGGTCCACCCGCGCCTCGGTCGTGTCCGCGATCGTGAGCAGGACCTCGCCCAGGTTGTTCGCCGATTCCGCCACCTGGATCATCTCGATCACATCATCATCGAACATCCCGCTCTCGGCGAGCGGGGGCGAAAGCGGCTGGCCCGACCGCACGCTCTCGACCGCTTTCGTGATCGCTTCCTCCATCAGCACGTTGCCCGCGGCTTCCTTGGCGATCTGCATCCCCGCCAGAAGCGGCACCCCGCTCTCCATCATCGTCCCCAGCATCCGGCAGAAGCGGGCCGCCGCGAGCGACTTCGCCAAGGGCCCCAGGACCGGCAGCTTCGTCCGGATCACGTCAAGCTTCCGCTGCGCTGATGCGCTCCGCAGCGCGTAGATCGCCCCGGCCGCCGCCGCCCCCGCCAGCACCACCAGCACCGGCCAGTACGCCGACAGGATGTCCGAAGCCGCGAAAAGCAGCTTGGTCAGCGACGGCAGCGGCGCCCGGCTGTCCTTGAGAATCTCGCGGAACTGCGGCACAAAGAACGCGAACACGCCCGTGATCATCACGATCCCCAGCACCACCAGCACCGCCGGGTACGTGAGGCTCGCCATCACCTTCGACCGAAGGTCCGCCTGCGCGGTCACCATCTGCGCCAGCCGCTCGAGCACCTTGCCGAGAAACCCGCCCCGCTCCCCCGCACGCACCATCGCGACGTGCACCGGCGGGAACGTCTCCGGCCGCTCGCCCATCGACTTCGCGAGGTCCTCGCCCGACCCCACACGATCCGCAAGCTCGCCGAACGCCGCCGCAAGCCGCGGCTGACTCTTGCGATTCCCAAGCAGCCGCAGGCCGCGCATCAGCGGCACCCCCGCCCGAAGCAGATCCGCAAGCTGCTTGTACGCCTGCCCCAGCGGACGCGGCCTCACTCCACCGGTCAGCGACCGCTTCTCCGCCTGCGCCTTCACCGTCACCGGCGTCAGCCGCCGCGTGTCAAGCTCCGCCAGCACCGCCTGCTCCGACGGCCCGGACAACACGCCCGAGATCCGCGAGCCCGCCGCATCCAGCGCGATGTACTCAAACTTCGGCACTCCCGAAGTCTAGCAACGCGAAATCTCCCTCACGCACGAGCCCTCCACGCCTTTGACCCCGCAGGGGTCATCGCCAGTAGCCGGGGGCACCGCCCCCGGGTAGACACCCCCGTAGCGCCGCTTGACCCCGAAGGGGTCACACCGTTCATACGCCGCTCGCGTTCGCCTTCCATGCAGCGGAATTCGCGCGCCAACAACGCTCGCATTCCGCGATCGCTTCCTCCAGCGTCGTCAAGGATCCAAAGTTCTTGATATCCCACGTGACCTTGTTGAAGCACATGGGACCCGGTCCGTACAACCCCTTCGATAAATCACCGTCAAGATACTCCGTGGAGTTGTACCAAAGCACCCATCCGAACGACACTTCTCGAACTGAAGACTCAACCACCCGCCACCTACCCGACCCTCCCGCCATCGCGTCGACGATCGCCTGCCCGATCAGGACCGCCTGGTTTCTCGACATCATCGCTTCGTGATCCCTCCACGAAATTCCGCGACCCGAAGCACCCTCTCTCCGAATCGATGAATCCCGAAACTCCCGTTTCCGTCATCCCGCGCCCGCATTTTCGCGTCCATCCGCGACCTTCAAGCGATCGCCGCCCCCACTCAGACCCGCGTGTACCTCGCCGTCATGAACCGCATCCACTTCCCGTCCGGCCCCTGCGTCTGCGACCAGAGCAGCCGCTCATTCGGCCCCGTGATCTCGATCACGTCGTGATACTCCACCAGCTTCGTCGGATCCATGAAGCTCGGCCCCATCGTCCTGAGCGGCAGCACCTTCCCCGTCGCGTCAAGCTCCCCCTCGTACACGAACAGGTGCGCCATCGGCGAACCGATCCACGTCCCCACGAACTTCTTCTTCGTCGGGTCATACCCGACCGTCATCCGCGACTCCATCGCGCCGCCGTCCGGCATCTCGCCCTTCCCCTCCAGGATCACCCACAGATCCCCGAGCATCACCACCCGCTCCGTCCCCTTGCTCTTCATCGGCGGCTGATCCGGCCCCATGAAGCACTCCCCCTCGCACGTCCACTCCCCCGCAAGCTGCTTCAGCCACTCGTGCTGCTTCTCCGGTTGGCTCAACATCGCTCGAATCTCCCTGGGACCACGCCCGTGCACAACGCCCGTGCAATCCCGCGATTCTACCGCAACCCCACCAACCCACGCAAGCCCCCTCAAGCGACGAAGCCCAAGCAAGTCCCCCGGGCTTGATACCCCCTCAACCTCGCAACTCAGCCATCCACCGTTCGGAACTTAAAATTCCAGATTTGAGATTTCAGATTTGCGATTTGAAACTTCAACTTCCAGTTCCACCCCCTCCCTCCCCCTCCCCCAAAGAAAAACCCCGACCGAAGTCGGGGCTTTCACAAGAATCAAATCTGTCCGACTGGTTTACCAGCCGCCGCGGCCGCCGCCACCACCACCGCCGCCGCCACGGCTCCCGCCGCCGCCGAAGCCGCCGCGACCACCGCCGCCGCCCGCTTCACGCGGCTTGGCCTCGTTGACCGTCAGGTCACGGCCATCCACGTTCTTTCCGGAAAGCGCCGCCATCGCAGCCTTCGCTTCCGCATCGTTCGCCATCTCGACGAAACCAAAGCCGCGGGGGCGGCCGGTCTCGCGGTCCATCACAAGGGACGCCGAAGAAACCGCACCAAACGGCTCAAAGAGCGCCTGGAGCTGGCCTTCGGAAGTGTTGAACGACAAGTTACCTACGTACATCTTCATGCTGAATCGATCCAAGCCCGTGCGAAACGTGATACCGGTGCTTGGACTCGGGCCCATCAAAAGCGTCGGTGACCTTGAGCCCGCCCAACTCCGAATGGAGCGGCTTTCAGACCCCTCATCATAGTCACCCCGACCCACCCGCACGGCCGATCTCATCCGTATCGATCAACTTTCCCCACAGCGCTCGATCCGCCCCTCGCAACCTCCGCGTTCGCCGCCGCGATCCGGCCCGCCGAATCAAGCAGCGCCACCATCGCCGCGCCCTGCTCCTTCTGCGCATCAAGCGACTTGCGAGCGACCGCCATCGAGACCTCGGACGACACCGACGCGGACCCTGCGATGGAAGTGGGGGACATCAAGCCTCCATCGTCCCCAAGGCCCCGCTCCTTCATCGCAAAAATGAAACCGGGGCCGAGATTTCACATCTCGGACCCCTGGTCTCAATCTCGTGTTGTCAATCGTGGGATCCTGCCGGCGCGAACCGAGGTTCACGCATGCTGTCCCTGATGCACTCCCTCCGCGATCTCTTCGATGAGCTTCGCGTTGAAAGCCTCCAGGTCCTTGGGGCTCCGGCTCGTCACCAGGCCCTGATCCACCACGCACTCCTCATCGCTCCAGATCGCGCCCGCGTTGATCAGGTCAGTCTTGATCGACGGGAACGACGTCACGCGACGCCCCTTGAGGACGCCCGCCTCCGCCAGCACCCACGGACCGTGGCAGATCGCCGCGACCGGTTTGTGCTGCTCGAAGAACTGCCGGACAAAGTTCACCGCGTCAGGATCGGCGCGGAGAGCGTCGGGATTGGCGACGCCCCCGGGAATGAGAAGAGCGTCGAAGATCGACGCTGAAGCTTGGGACACCACGAGATCGACGATGAACCGATCCGCCTTCTCGTGATGGTTGAATCCCTGAATCTCCCCAGCAAACAAGCTCACGATCGCAACCTCCGCCCCGGCTTCCCTCAAAGCCTGCACCGGCGAGGTCAACTCGACCTGCTCCACCCCGTCCGTCGCAAGCACCGCCACCTTCCGACCTGTCAATGACTGCATCATGCATCAGCTCCTTCGATGCCCCAACCCTGCCCCGCCCGCCTAAAGCAAACATGAAACCAAGCCCCGCCCCCACGAACCCGCAGCGCCAGCAAGGGGTGTGCCTACGAGCCCGCAGCGCCAGCAAGGGGGTGCGCGCCCCAACCCGCCAAGTCCCTAAGGCACGCCAACAAGGCGCATCAACAAAGGAGGCACGCCAACCCTGCACCCCACCCGAAAGTGCACACGACCCACACCGCGAGCTCCACAGCCCGAAGGGCTGCTCGCCCATAGCCGGGGGTCAAGCGAGTCTTCGAACGCGACCCCCGGACCCCTCGCCCCCAACCTCGCGACCCCCGTCCGACCGGTCGCACCGAGGCGTGCCACCATGCCTCCAAAGCGGCAGGCCGTAGCAAGCCCGCCTTCGGTTAGACTTAGTGAAGTGCTGCCGGGTGCCATCATCCCTCCAAAGCGGCAGGTCGTCGCTCGCCCACCTTCGGTTACACTCCGTCAGGTGCCGCAGAAACAGACCCGCCCACCCGGCACGAGGCGACAAGTCGTGCTCCCCGCCCCAAAACCGCTCGGAACATCAAGGATCAGTCCGAGTACGGAACACACCATGCATCCACGATTCGCTCCTCTCCAGTTGTTCCTCGCCGCTCTCGCCATGCCGTTGCTCGCAAGCACATCGCGACCCGTCCTCGATGACATCATCCCCGAATCGCGAACGCCCTCGCCCTTCCGCGAAGCCACTCGCAACTCCCCTCTCGAAGCTTTCATCCGAATCGTTCAGGAGGCCGATGAAGCCACCAAGAAAGCCCAGGCGAAAGGCGACATTGAATGGGATGCCTTCTCCGCAGGCGGAACACTCTGGACCGCCGCGCAGAACGGCTTGGGCGCGGAGCTCGCGCCGGCCGCCCAAATCTACCTCCGAGCCTTCGCCGAACGGCTCGCCCAAGCCCGCGCCGGCGACCTGCTTGATGCGGCCTGGGCGGATCCAAACGTCGAGGTTGTCCGCGCCCTCAACGCCCAACCTGCTGCTGAGCCCGGTTCCATCAAGCCTCTTGGTGAAACGAGGGTCAAAGAACTCTGCATGACCTTCGCCGGGCTGGCCGTGCTCACACGCGAGGATGCCGATACAAGCGGGCTCCGCTTCGCGGCCCTGTCCCAGCTGCTCATGACGCAGTGCTTGGCGACGTCAACCATCGATGACGGCTCCGAACCTCGGGTATCCACGACGGATGTCCTGATGGAGATCAACCGCGAGGTCAGCCGCTCGACCCTCGCCCTTTGGTGGCTCTGCGACCGGCGCGGTCTCCCCCTCGATCAGAAGCTCCTCATCAGGCAGTGCCTCCTTCGTCGCGGCGACCCCGCGTGGTCGCGCTCCATCGCCCGTCTCGTGCGTCGCGATCTCGAACGGTTGACCCCGGAACTCGCCAAGGACGAGCAAGTACGAACCGACATGGCCAAGCGAGCCGAAGCCATCATCCAGGCTTTCGAGCGCTCCGACGACCTCGACTCATTCTCCGAAGCCTGGGAGTCCATTCAATCCGTTCAGCAAGCCCAGCTCGATCCCCTCACCGGGCCGGAGCAAGACAAGATCCGTATCGACAGGCGTGCGTTTCAGACCTATCGCGCCATGCGCGCCGAGTGGCTCGGGTTGGTCACGACTCTCGGCGTCCGAGCGTACAAAGACGTCTACGGAAGCTTTCCCGAGAGCTCCGAAGCGCTGCGTCGCTCGGGCTTCGGCGAGATCGTGCCCGACGCCAGCTCCGGCAAGGTCATCCGCCTGCGCCGGATCGGCGACCGATTCCTGCTCTACTCCTTCGGAGCCGACGGGCTCGACAACGATGGAAAGGCCCTTGCTGAAACCGCGCGTCCCTGGGGGGCTTTCACGTCAAGCGATCGCGACCCGCCGTCCGATCGAGTGTGGGTCGATGAGCGGTGAGGTCCGCCGCGACTTCGGATTGTCGCCGTTCGTCACGGCTTCTCGATGCGGAAGCGGTACATGGTGGCTTGCTGGTCGGAGGGCTTGGCCATGCCTTTGTTGGTGCGGTACCAGGGGGACCATTCGAAGTGCGGCTCGGAGGGGATGGCGGGGACGGTGGGCCAGAAGCCGTCGTCCCGGCCGCCGGTCGTCAGGTTCACGCAGAACTCGCCCTTGGCCGTGAAGAGCGGGACCTTCGCGGGCAGGATCCACTGGCCGCTTTCCTGCCGGAACGCGGCGCGGTCGAACGCCGCGCTCTCGTAGCCGCGGGTCTTGCCGCGGCGGACGTTGACGAGTTGGAGCTTGAGCTCGGTCTCTGGCCAGTCGGCGGGCGGGGTGCGTGAAGCGAACGCGTCGGTCCCGTCATCGGCGGGGAGGCGGATCTCCCACGCGACGACGAGCCCGCGCGGGTCGGTGTCGGGCTCGAAGTCGGCTCGCAGGTAGCCCAGGCCGAGGACCAGGCCCAGGGCGAGGGCGACGGCGGCGAGGCCGGTCGCGGGCTGGATGTACCACGCCGGGCCGAAGTTGGCGTAACCAAGGCGGGCGGCGACGGCGGCGACGATCAGGCCGCCGATGGCGCCCAGCAGGGTGAGGGCCACGACGTAGTAGCCCGAGCCGCCTTCGAAGCTTGAGATGCGGAACCAGCGGACGAAGAGGCTGCCGAGGCCGAGCATGCCGGCGCCGCCGGCGAGGGCGCCGAGGAGGCCGGCGAGGATGGTGAAGAGCCAGGTCATCGGAAGTCGTCCTCGGGGTTGTGGGGTGTGTCGGTGAGGTTGAGGGGGTGGCAGGGGGCGAGGCGGGCGAGGATGTGGGGGGTGAGGGGGGCGTGGGCGGGGAGGCCGGCTTCGGCGCAGGCGAAGTGGAGCTGGTCGATGTCGGCGGTGAGGAGGATGGCGACCTGGAGGGCCGAGACGCGGGGGTCGGCGGTGAGGTCGGCGATGGTGCCGAGGGTGGCGGCGGTGGTGGCTTCGCGGGAGCCGGATTCGGCGGCGGCGCGAGCTTGGGCGGCGCGCAGGGCGACCGCGGGCGCGGCGGGGAGCTGGGAGAGCTCAGCGCGGAGCGCGAGGCGGGAGGCGATGAGAGCCTGGGCGTAGAGGGGGAGGGAGGGGAGGTCGGTGTTGCGGCTCATCGCGGGTCAGTGCGAGTGAGCGGGGGGTGGAGGCTGGGGGATTTGGGAGGGGGGAGGGAGGGGAGGGAGATTTCAAATTTCAAATTTCAAAGGGGAGATTTCAGAATTCGGAGGGGAGATTTCAGAGGGGGAATTTCAAATTTTAAATCTCAAATTTCAAAGGGGAAATCTCAAATTTTGAATTTCAGATTTCAGATCTCGGAGCGGGAATCGGGACTTTCAGGGTCGGGGGTTTAGGGGTGGGTTGCGAGGAGGTCGGGCCGGAGAGGGATGGTGAGCTTGGGGGTGGGGAGTTCGGCGGGGGTGTGTTGGTTCGGGGGCGTCGAAGACCCCCTCCGCCTCGAAGACTCGGCACCTCCCCCGCCGCCCCCACGGGCGGGGGAGGCGAGGGGCCTCGAAGACTCGGCACCTTCCCCGTCGCGCTCACGGGCGGGGGAGGAGATGGCGGGACGACACGCCCCGGCTCGCGGGGAACGGGCGGGGCGGGGTTGCATGAGGGTGGTGAGGCGGGCGAGGGCGGTGGCGGCTCGGCGGGCTTCGATGGTGTTGGGGGCGTCCATGATGGACTGGTTGAGGTGGCCGGCGGCGCTGGATTGGGCTTGGCGGGCGAGGATTCGTTGTTCGCGGGCTTGGAAGGCTTCGAAAGCGTCGAGGGTCTCGCGGACGGTGGTGTCTTTGGAGAAGGCGAGGAACTGGGCGGGGGTGAGGTCGTGGAAGCGGATGAGCTCCTGGATGTTCAAGTTGAACTCGAAGAGATCGATGAGGAGTTTTTCGTGGGTGGGTGGGGAGGGTGGAGTAGGACGCGCGGGAGTGGTGGGGGAAGAGGGGATCGGTTTCGCGGTGTCGTGTGCCATGCAAGAGCAATCACGAGAAATGAGCTTGTTTTCAGGGGTTTTTGAGATGGTGGAGAGATTGGGTGCGCAGTGACGCGGGGTGTGCGCATGGAGGTGGAACTGCACGGGGGGAGAAAGAAAAGACCCATGCCTTGGAAGGCATGGGCTTCGGGGGTGCGGGGTAGTTGGTGGGGGATCAGAGGCAGACCCAGAGCCAGCAGCGGTCGGAGGCGGGGCGGGGTTGGGTGAGGAATGTGCAGAGGCTTGCGAACCAGGCTTGGAAGTCCGGGTCGCCGGGCGGGACTTTCATTTCCTCGGTTCGGCCCCAGGCATCGGCGAGCGCGGGACGTTCGGATGCGGGGACTTTCCGGAGCAATTCGATCAGTTGGTCATCGATGGGGAAGAGCCAGGGGCCTTCCTCGGAAGCGTGGGCGATCGGATCGGGTGAGCGGGAGACGACGGCTTCGATGTCGGCGAGGCTTTCGCCGAGGAGGATGGTGTGGAGGGTTGCGAGCTCGAGGCCGGTCAAGCTCTTGGACTCGAAACGCGGGAGCGGCGGCTTGGGCCCGTGCTCGAGAATGTCCGAGTCCGGAGCTTGAGCGGGCGCGAAGAAGAAGTCGGAGAGGAGGCCCATGCGGGCAGTGTACTCGGGAGACGCGTGGACGAGGGCACGCGGAGACCGCGGGATGGAACGTGATTCTGCGGTCAGGGGATGGGATCGGTGGTGAGTTGGGACGGAGAAGACGATGAGGTTGGCCGACCATCCACGACCAGTCGAAGGGACTGGTCGTGGCACCCCGGCCGTGAGGTGGTGGCACCCGCCCACCCGCTCTCAATTACTGAAGAAATGACAATTAGACGATATGATATTATGTGGGGGTAGTCGTCTAATCGGTAGGACGGTTGACTTATAATCTTCAAGACGGGGTTCGAAGCCCCGCTACCTCATTTCAAGGGCTGAGAAGACCAAGGGGCGGAAAGCCGGCGGGATCGGGAAGGGGTTGGAAGTCGGTGACGCATCCACTACGCGCCGAAGCGGCGGGTAGTGGCACCCCGGGTTGGGCTTTGATCGTGTGGGCCGTGAAGTGATGCCACCCGCTCTTTGTCGGTCGGTGGTTCTGGGGGAGTCGGTGCCACCTGCCCGTAAGTCACTGGTGGCATTCAAAAGGGATCGGCATCAGGTGGTTACTTTTGCCTTCTCAGCAGGCGTTAATCCCAGGGCGTCGCAAAATGAACTGAGCACCACCACGGCACGCGGATAGGCCGTTTCTATATCCATCAGAGTTAGTTGCGACGAGCCTCCGTGAGCCAAGGAATTGCGATTGATCACAATCGTGTCCCATGGCGTATTCAGAGCAGTGTCGTCAACTCGAGCCACAAACTGCTCCTTGCAAGACGGATCAAACTTAAAAAGTATATCGCCCAAGTCGCTAAGTTTAATCTTGCCGGTACCTCGCTCCGTGCTGATCTTCATGAAATTAAGCAAGTGCTTGTCTTGGCATCTATTGATTCGGCTTCGGGTGGCGGTCGCAACTGCGCGCTCGAATCGCGCATAGACCGCGAAGAGTACGTGGCTGACAATAAAAAACTCAAGCTCTTCCGGGTTTTGCGAGTGTGGCGAGAGGCTGTTGAGTTGCCTTCTGGCCGATTCAAGGAGTACGTCTAGATCGCGGAAGGTCATGCGGCGCCAAATAGAAGTGAGCTTGCGGTCTCGAGTCGTTCTTCGACTTCATCTACGTCGGTTGTGCGGTAGCTAGATGACGCGACAAAGACTTCGTTCTTGAGCAAGTTTAGGTAGCGAGCCTTGATATCTTCAGGAATCGCTTCTCGGTGACCCGCAAAGGCTACGAACACGGCGTCATAAATCGGTGCACTAAGGCCGGTGGAATGGAACGGCCTGGCTCCAAGATGCTTAACTATCTTTGCTGCAGTTGTGACAAAAAGTGACCGAGCCGATTCGAGCCATGCGGCTTCAGCGCGACGGTGATCCTTCATGAACTTGGATAGAAAATCTTTCATGGGCTTTTGGTAATTGTCAGAATTGTAGTAAAGCGCTAGCCCTCGCAGTACAAGTTCAGCGTCGCGCATTCGATTGTCTAGAGACGGCTTTCCGTAGATCAGTCGCCAGTTCGCGTCTAGGTTTAGAGAATTTAGTAGATCGTTGAATGGACCATGATAAACACAGTTGCGAATCTCTTGGCCGATGAGGATGGTTCCGCCAGTGTTGAGCCGTTCGAAGATGTGATAGATGCTGGTTGAGTCGTTGGGGTTGAGTTGCTTGATGACAAATGCTCTAAGGACTGCATCGTTAAGCTTGTTGAAGGCTGGGGGATTGTCGCGGCGGAGATCCTCGTAGGTCATTCCCGCGAACGGGCTGTCGTCGGAAAGTCCCGTGAGCTTGAACACTCGCCTACGATTCTCGTCGTCGGGGCAGTAAATGCCATCCAGAAAGTAGACTGCGCTGACCAGTCGCTGCTGTCCATCAATTACCAGTTGAGAGTTATCCTCGGGATCGGTGTATAGAAAAAGAGATGGGACTGGAAGTCCTAGCAGAAACGATTCAATTAGCCTGCTTGCCTGTTTGATGGTCCAGACGTACTCCCGTTGGAAGTCCGGAATGACAATCTGTCTTTTCTTGAACTTTCCAACTAGACCTTCCAGGGTGAAGTCGGCCGGATAGGTCACAATTTCATAACTTGCCGGCGACGATTCTGCGTCGTCCACTTCACTCGGGATGTCGGTCACAACCGGTTCCGCTGGATTGAGTGGATTCATGTAATCACCCCATGTGCTTCAAGACCGCCGTGCCGAATTCTGAGCATTTGACCTTGGTGGCGCCTTCCATCATTCGGTGGAAGTCGTAGGTGACGGTTTTGGCGGCGATGGCGCCGTCCATGCCTTTGATGATGAGGTCGGCGGCTTCGGTCCAGCCCATGTAGCGGAGCATCATTTCGCCGGAGAGGATGACGGAGCCGGGGTTGACCTGGTCGAGGTTGGCGTATTTGGGGGCGGTGCCGTGGGTGGCTTCGAAGATGGCGTGGCCGGAGACGTAGTTGATGTTGGCTCCGGGGGCGATGCCGATGCCGCCGACCTGAGCCGCGAGGGCGTCGGAGAGGTAGTCGCCGTTGAGGTTGAGGGTGGCGATGACGTCGAAGTCTTTGGCGCGGGTCAGGACCTGCTGGAGGGTGATGTCGGCGATGGAGTCCTTGATCATGAGCTTGGACTTCCACTGGCCGTTGCCGTGGGTGGGGGCGAGCTTGAGGACGGATTCGACTTCGGCGATGACCTTTTTCTGCTGGTCGGGGGTCATCATGTCGAAGCCGGGGTCGACGAGCTTGGCGTTGGCTTCGGAGGAGAGGGCGGGGTTGGCGTCCTTGTTGCCGAGGATCCAGGATTCGCGTTCGGTGACGATTTTGTCGCGGAAGTGTTCCTGGGCGAGGGCGTAGCCCCAGTCCTTGAAGGCACCTTCGGTGAACTTCATGATGTTGCCCTTGTGGACGAGGGCGACGGACTTGCGGTTTTGCTCGAGGGCGAACTTGATGGCGGCGTAGACGAGGCGGCCGGAGCCGACGCGGGAGACGGGCTTGATGCCGAGGCCGACCTGGACGGCGGGGCGGAGGTCTGAGCCGAGGGAGGCGAACCAGGAGTCGGAGGCGTCCTTGGTGCCGAAGCGGATTTTGGCGAAGTCCTTGGGGAACTCTTTGGCGAGGAAGTCGAGGAGCTTTTGGGAGTCGGCGGTGCCGGCGGCGTATTCGATGCCGGCGTAGATGTCTTCGGTGTTTTCGCGGAAGATGACCATGTCGACGTCGCCGGGCTTTTTGACCGGGGAGGGGACGCCTTGGAACCAGCGGACGGGGCGGAGGCAGACGTAGAGGTCGAGCATCTGTCGGAGGGCGACGTTGAGGGAGCGGATGCCGCCGCCGACGGGGGTGGTGAGGGGGCCCTTGATGCCGACGAGGTATTTGCGGAAGGCTTCGACGGTGGCGTCTGGGAGCCAGTTTTTGGTGAGGTTGAAGGCTTTTTCGCCGGCGTAGACCTCGAGCCAGTCGATTTTGCGTTTGCCGTGGTAGGCTTTTTCGACGGCACCGTCGATGACGCGGACGGAGGATTTCCAGATGTCGGGGCCAGTGCCGTCGCCTTCGATGAAGGGGATGATGGGGTTTTCGGGGACGTTGAGCTTGCCGTTGAGCATGGAGATGGGGCTAGGCATGGGTGGCTCCTTTGGAGGGTGAGACTGGGAAAAGTGAATCGTGGGGATGCTAGGTGGGGAGAGGGAGAGGGAGGGAGGGTTGACTGGGGGGAGGGGATCGGTTCCAATGGGGGGATGAGCAGAGGATCTGTGTTTGTGGTGGCGGTGGCTTTGGGGGCGATGGTGGTGGCGTCGTGGGGAGCGGTGGGAGGGCCGTCGGAGTGGGGTCCGGAGGTGGGGCCGGGGGTGGAGAACCAGTGGCGGGATGTTGCGGCGAAGCGGTCGAAGATCCGGCTTGCGGTGCCGCACTATTTGGCGAAGGGGCTGATCACGTCGCTGGAGGAGGGGAAGCAGGATGATGGGTTTGGAGTGCGGGTGGTGGTGGAGGCGGCGCGGGCGGTGGGGCTTGAGGTGGAGGTTGAGACGACGTTCAACGTGAGGCCGGAGGAGTTGCTGGAGGTAGAAGGGTTTGATGCGGTGACGGGGGTGTCGCTTTTGGATTCGCGGCTTGGGAAGATGACGTTCACGATGCCGATTTTTCTGGCGCGGGGTGCGGTGTATTCGCGTCGTGGGACGGAGGTGGAGTGTGATGCGGAGGGGCTGAAGGGCAAGCGGGTGGTGGTGGCGCGGGATGGTGTGGGGTATGAGTGGAGCGTGGCGCGTGGTGTGGGGGTGGTGGCGGCGACGAAGCTTTCGGAGGCTTTTGAGATGGTTCGCCGAGGGGAGGCGGATTATGCGGTGACGACGATGCCGGCGGGGCGGTATCAGCTTGAGCAGATGGGGGTGCGTGATCTGGTGGAGACGGCGATCGATGATGATTCGTTTGTGCGGGCGTTCGCGGTGGCGGTGAAGAAGGATGATGCGGCGCTTGCGTCGCTTTTGAACGTCGGGTTCGGGATGCTGGAGAGCACCGGCAGGTGGCACGAGCTTTACGCGGAGCATGCGGAGAAGTATCAGCCGCTGAGCAGGCCGTCGGTGGTGTCGGCGCGGGCGGCGGCGTGGGCGGGAGGGATCGCGGCGGTGGTGGTCGTGGGGCTGTCGCTGGGGTTTGGGATTTCGAACCGGCGGCTGGCGAAGCGAACAGCGGAGATGCGGGGCCGGGATGAGCAGCTCAAGCTCGTGAGCGAGAGCTTTCCAACGCTGATCTATACGTACGTGGTCGGTCGGGATGGGACGCGGACGCTGGGGTACGTGAGTCCGCAGATGGAAGGCTGGCTTCGGACATTTCCGTGCATGGAGCTCGGGCAGGATTACAAGCGGAAGATGCATGAGTGCATCCATCCGGATGATCGAGCGGAGTATGACCGTCAGGTGGACATGAGCCGTGGGAACCTGACGAACTTCGACGTGGTGTATCGCTTGAAGGACACATCGGGGCAGTATCGGCTGCTTCACACGCTGGTGACGCCGCAGGAGTGCGATGAGGGCGTGCGGTGGAACGCGCTGGTGGTGGACTTGACGGAGAGCACGCGGGCGGAGCGGGTGGCGAAGGAGGCGACCGAGCGGTTCAACGCGATCTTTGATGGATCGCGAGATGCGATCATCCTGTTCCGGCCTGAGGATGAGCAGGTGCTTGCGTTGAACAGTCGTGCTTGCGAGATGTACGGGTATTCTCGCGAGGAGATGATGTCGATGTCGCTGAAGCGACTCTCGATGAACGAGCCCGCAGGCAGGGAGCTCTTGAAGGCGGTCGTCGAGAATGGGTGGTGCCAGAGTGACAATTGGCGTCAGCGTCGGAAGGATGGGATGGTCATCGACATGCAGCTGAGCGGGCACATGGTGGAGTATGGTGGCGAGCGTGCGGTGCTTTCGATCAACCGCGACGTGACGGAGCAGAACCGTCTGCGTCAGGCGGCGGACCGGGAGCGTCGGGTGTTTCTGGGAGGTCCGACGGTTGTGTTCCGTTGGGCGAACGTGGAGGGGTATCCGATCGAGCACGTGTCGGAGAACGTTGTGCAGTTCGGGTACACGGTGGAGGACATAATCTCAGGGCGTGTCGCGGCGGCGTCGATGGTGCATCCGGAGGACCTGCAGCGTGTGCTTGAGGAAGCCAAGCACGCGGACGAGACGGGGGCGAGCAGCTACGAGAGCGAGTATCGGGTTCTGACGAAGAGCGGGGAGACGCGGTGGGTTCACGATTACACGGCGCTGGTGCGGGATGCGAGCGGGAAGACGCTTTACTTTGAGGGGTGCTTGACGGATCAGACGAATCTTCGGCGAGCGGAGGAGCAGCGTCGGCAGCTTGAGCGGCAGCTTTGGCAGTCGCAGCGTGTGGAGAGCCTGGGTGTGCTGGTGGGCGGAGTCGCGCACGACTTCAACAACCTGCTGGTGGGGATTCTGGGGAACGCGGGGCTGGCGCGGCGGCAGCTTGACAGGCTGGAGGATCTTGAGCGGAGTCTGGGGCGCATCGAGGAAGCCGGGAAGTTCGCGGCGGACCTGATCAAGCGGCTCGGCGGTCAGGCGGCCACGCCGTTGTCGTCGACGGAGCGTGTGGATTTGGCGGAGCTCGGGGCTTTTGTGGTGGACACACTGGGCCCGCGGGTTCCGAAGTGGATCAGCGTGTCGCGCGCGGGGGGTGCGGCGTGTACGCGGGTGGACGCCGTGGCGGTGAAACAGGCGGTGATGAATCTCCTTACGAACGCGGCGGACGCGATAGGAAAGCGCAAGGGAGGGGTGTGCGTGCGTACGGGGGTTCGGGAGCTTGATCCTGCGACGGAGCGGGATTGCTGTGTCGGGCGCGAGCTGGCGCGGGGTCAGTACAGCTTTCTGTGCGTGGAGGACACCGGGGGGGGGATCAGTGAAGAGGTGAAGGCTCGGATGTTCGAGCCGTTCGTGAGCACAGGGCACGATGGTCGAGGGCTGGGTTTGGCGCTGGTGCGTTCGATCATGAGGCGGACGGGCGGGGCGGTGTGCGTGCGGACGGTGCGCGGGGTGGGGACGTGGTTTGAGCTGCTCTGGCCGGCGGATGCCGTACCGGAGGCTTCCGAGGCGGCGCCGGAGGTGCGGGAGACGCGCACGGTGCTCGTGATCGACGATCATGCCGCCGTCCGCGGCACGGCGGTGGAGATGATTCGATCGATGGGGTATCGGGTGATTGAGGCGCGGCTGGGGGAGGAGGGTTTGGCGATGGCGGAAGCGTGCAAGCCCGACGCGGTGCTTCTGGATGTGACGCTTCCGGGGATGTCGGGGTGGCAGGTGCTGGAGAAGCTGCGTGTGGTGTTGCCGGAGACGCGCGTGGTGATGTCGAGCGGGCATGATGTGGCGCGGCTTGCGTCTCGGGCGAAGCCGGACGTGCTTTTGCCCAAGCCGTATGTGTTTGATGATCTGCGGGCGGTTTTGGAGTCGCTGGTGCCGATCGGGGCGAGCGAGGCGCGGTAAGCGGGCGGGGGTCAGACGATCAGGACGATGAGCTCGGCGGGTCCGTGGACGCCGGTGATGAGGATTCCCTCGATGTCGGCGGTCTTGCTGGGGCCGGAGATGATGGTTCGCGACGCGGCGGCGGTGCTCAGGGGCGGGAGGTCGAGAAGGTCGGGGACGAGCTGCGACCACTTGAGCAGGGCGATGTGGATGGGAGGGACCATGGCGGTGGCGCGTGGTGCGTGGGGCCCTGAGGCGACGACGATGGAGCCGGTTTCGGCGATGGCGGCTTCGACGTCCGTGATGCCGGCGCCAGCGGTAAAGTGATGGAGGGGGCCTTCGCCGGTGAGGATCTTGATGCCGGAGGAGGCGAGCAGTCGCGTCACGGACTGACGGAGGGAGTCGTCGGCGATGGCGAGGGTGGCTTGCTGGACCGAGCGACTTGAAAGCTCGCGGGTGAGGACCGGGCCGAAAGGGGACTCGTCGAGGACGGTGATGCCCGCGGCGCGGGCGCGGGTGAGGAACATCGTGCGGATGTCGTCGGTCGGGGAGACGAGGCGAGCGAGGCTTTCGTCGGGGGCGGGTGCATCGGTGGTCGTCGAGCGGGGTTGCTTGTCGACGGCGGCGCGGACGCTTTCGACGAATGCGGCGCGGGTAGTGCGTGGGGTGGTCATGAGTTGGACGCTCCGCGCGAGGCCCACCAGTCTCGGAAGCTCTTTGGGGCGGGGGCGGGGAATTGGCGGCGTGAGGTCCAGCCGGCGAGGGGGCCTGGGAGGGCGGAGAGCCAGCGGCGGCCTGTGGCGTCGGTGGAGTCTGCGGCGGTGTTCATGAGCCAACGGGCGGCGGCGGAGGCGGCGCGGTAGCGTGTGGGGGAGGCGAGGGTCCAGGCCCAGGCTTTCATGGCGAGGCGTTCGCTGAGGGGCGTGAGGCGGCGCGAGTCTTGCCATTGGCGGAGGCGGATGAGTTCGCGGGGGATGTCGATGTGGACGGGGCAGGCTTCGAAGCATGCGCCGCAGAGGGAGGAGGCGCGTGGGAGGTCGGGGTAGTTTTCGACGCCTTTGAGGTGGGGGGTGAGGACCGCGCCGATGGGGCCGGAGTAGACCGCGCCGTAGGCGTGGCCGCCGCCGACTTTGCGGTAGACGGGGCAGGCGTTGAGGCACGCACCGCAGCGGATGCAGCGGAGGAGTTCGCGGGCTTCGGAGGCCAGGAGGTCGACGCGGCCGTTATCGAGGAGGACGACGTGCACTTCGCGGGGGCCGTCTTGCTCGGCGTGGGGTGGGGGGCGGCGCGGGCCGGTGATGGTGGTGGTGTAGACGGTGATGGGCTGGGCGGTGGCGGAGCGGGCGAGGAGTTTGAGGAAGATGGGGAGGTGGGCGGAAGAGGGGATGAGCTTTTCGATCCCGACGAGGGCGATGTGGACGTTGGGGCAGAGGACGGAGAGGTCGGCGTTGCCTTCGTTGGTGCAGAGGACGAGGGAGCCGGTGTCGGGGAGGAGGAAGTTGGCTCCGCTGATGCCGATGCCGTTTGTGGCGGCGCGTTCGAAGAGGTCGCGCATGTGGGCGCGGGCGATTGCGGTGAGTTCGGAGGGTTCCTCGGTGTAGCGGGCGTGGAGTTCGCGGGTGAAGGCGCGGCCGACGGCGGTGCGGTCCTTGTGGATCATCGGGGTGACGATGTGGGAGGGAGCGTCGCCGTCGAGTTGGAGGATGAACTCGCCGAGGTCGGTTTCGACGGTCTTGACGCCGGCGGCTTCGAGAGCGGGGACGAGGGCGGTTTCCTCGGTGGCCATGGACTTGGCTTTGACGCAGAGTGTGGCTTTGGCGGCGGCGGCGATGCCGAGGACGATGGCGTTGGCTTCGGCGGCGTCTTTGGCGAAGTGGACCTTGGTGCCGGCGGCTTCGGCGCTCGTGATCCATTGGTCGAGGTAGCGGTCCAGGTGTTCGAGGGTGTGCTGTTTGATCGCGCCGGCGTGGCGGCGGAGGTCGTCGTAGCGGTCACCGAAGGCTGAAGCGGCGACGGAGCGGCGGCCGGTGTCTTTGACGCGGGTGGCGTGGTGGACGAACTGCTGGAGCTGGAGGTCGCGGGAGGCGGCCTCTGCGCGGGCGGGGATGGTGTAGGGGAGCTTGGGGCTGAGGATGGTGTCCATTTAGAGGTCCTCCGCGGGGAGGAGGCCCATGGCTTCGGCGAGGATCTCGGCGAGGTGGCGGGTTCTTGTGTGGGGGCGTTGGTGGCCGGTGCGGAGGCGTTGGCAGGCGCCGTCGATATTCATGGCGCAGCCGGCGTCGTTGCAGATGAGGGTGCCCGTGCCGCCCCCACCCAAGGCCGCGGCGATGTCGCGAACCTTTTCCTCGACCATGGGGCCGGAGATCTCGGGGTGCTTGACGGCGAACGCGCCGCCGAAGCCGCAGCACTGTTCGGCGTGGGCGAGGGGGCGGAGGTCGATGCCGGGGATGAGGGCGAGGATGCTCGGGGTGCTGGAGGGGCCGAGGCTTCGTTGGTGGCAGGAGGGGTGGAAGGTGACCGCCGCCGCAGGGAAAGGGGTGGGGAGGGCGGGCTTCAGGAGTGTTTCGAGCTTGGCGAGGCCGACGACCTTGGTGAGGAACTCAGCGAACTCGTAGGTCTTGGCGGCGAGTGCTTTCGCGCGGGCGTCGTCGGCGGGGTCGTGGTGAAACAGGTGGAGGTTGTGCTCGCGGACCATGGCGGCGCAGGAGGCGGAGGGGGTGACGACGTGGGTGGCGGTCTCGAAGATGTCGAGCATGCGGAGGGCGAGGGCGCGGGCGTCGTCGTGGCGGCCGGTGTTGTACATCGGCTGGCCGCAGCAGGTCTGGGCGGCGGGGAAGTCGACGGCGAAGCCGAGGGCTTCGAGGACGAGGACGACGGCTTGACCGGCGCGGGGGTAGAACTGGTCGGTGAGGCAGGTGACGAAGAGGGAGACGGTGGGAGGGGTGGGGGGCGGGGTGGGGGGAGGGGTGGGCGGCACGCGGAAAGGGTACCAGACGCAGCGGCCTGCGGCCTGAGGCGAGCGGCGCGCGGGATGAAGTGGATCGCGCGCGGCGTGGGGCGAGCGGCGCGCGGCACCGGGTGAATGGCACGCGGCATGAAATGAATGGCACGCGGCATGAAATGGACGGCGCGCGGCCGTGAATCATCGCCGCGCGGCATGGGATGAACGGCCCTCGGGCGTCGCGCGGCGAGAAGATGGGGAAGGGGTGCGGGGTGTGAGGGGTGCGCGGCCGGGATCGATGCCGAAATCGCACGAGGCTCAAGAAAGTCTGGCGGCGGTGATCGCTCGCGACGATGTTCCGGGCGGCCCCGGGCGTGCCGCCTCGGGCCCTCGGCGCCCGGCGCCACGAAAGGAACCCCATGAGCGTCTTCCCGAGTCGGATCAACAACCTCCTTGAGTTCTGCGAGCAGCGGCAGGGCGTCTGGTTGCTGCAGGCCGCGGCGATCGGGCTGCCGACGCCGCTCGCCACCGATTTCAAGAACGCCACGATCGCGGCCCGGGCCGCGTGGACCGCGCAGCTGAACGCCGAGCAGGCGCTGCGGAACGCGGTGATCGCGCAGCAGAACGCCGTGGCCGCGCTCCGCCGCACGGGCGGGGACTGCGTGCGGATCATCCGCGGCTTTGCCGAGATCCAGGCCAACCCCGACGGCGTCTACGCCATCGCCCAGCTCCCGCCGCCCGCGACGCCCGCGCCCGCCGGGCCCCCCGGCACGCCCGAGCAGTTCAAGGCCGGGCTCAACCCCGATGGGTCGGTCACGATGCGGTGGAAGTGCGTCAACCCGCCCAACACGACCGGCACGGTGTACAAGATCGTGCGCCGGGCCGAGGGCGAGAGCGGATTCACGCCCGTCGCCGTGGTCGGCGTGCGGAACTTCACGGACACGACGATCCCCGCGGGCGTCAACCGCGTCGAGTATGTGGTCACGGCGCAGCGGGCCGAGTTCATCGGGCAGCCCGCGAGCCCGTTCATCGTGATGTTCGGGCAGAGCGGCGGGGCGTCGGTGATCGCGGCGCAGTTTATGGACAGCCCCACGCCAAGCCCCCTGAAACAGGCCGCGTAAAGGTCCGGTTTCGTACCACCAAAGGCGACCGAAGGGATCGCGGCGAGCGGCCGCGATCCCTATTCTTTTGGTCCAGTGAACGACTCAACCCCCACCTCCCCCCATCCCCCCACGCCGCCCACGCCTCCCGTTGGGAAGGCGGCTCATCCTGATGAGCCGACGGCGCCGATGCCGGCGGATTCGGGGGCGGGGGGGATCCTCTCGGCGGATGTGTTCGGGGCCGGGGCCGGGGTGAGTGTCGCGGGTGGTGCGGCGGGCGGGGTGGTGGGTGGGGTGGTGGGTGGGGTGGTGGTTGCGGGCGGGGCGGCGCTGGTGGAGGGGCCCGGAAGCGCGATTGGGCCGTACCACGTGCTCAGGGTTTTGGGCGAGGGTGGGTTTGGGATTGTGTATCTGGCCGAGCGGCGGGTGCCGATCGTGCAGCGGGTGGCGGTCAAGGTCATCAAGCCGGGGATGGACAGCCGCCTGGTGGTCGGGCGGTTCGAGCAGGAGCGGCAGGCGCTGGCGGTGATGAACCACCCGGGCATCGCGAAGGTGTTTGATGCGGGGACGACGCTGAATGGGCGGCCGTATTTCGCGATGGAGTATGTGGAGGGGCTGCCGATCACGGACTACTGCGACCGGATGATGCTCGGGACGCGGGAGCGGCTGAAGCTTTTCGTCCAGGTGTGCGAAGCGGTGCAGCACGCCCACCAGCGCGGGATCATCCACCGGGACCTCAAGCCGAGCAACGTGCTTGTGGTGTACGGCGGGCGCGGGAGCGGCACGGACGGGACGGAAGGGGCGCTCGTCAAGGTCATCGATTTTGGGATCGCGAAAGCCATCGGACGGGGCGAGATGTCGCGGTCGGCGTTCACCGAGCACGGGCAACTGATCGGGACGCCGGAGTACATGTCGCCGGAGCAGGCGACCGGTGGGGGCGGGGGTGGGGGCGGGAAGTCGAACGACGATGGGGACGCGGGTGACGTGGACACGCGGACGGACGTGTACAGCCTGGGCGTGCTGCTTTATGAGCTGCTCGTGGGGACGCTGCCGTTTGACAGCTCGACGCTGCGGTCGGCGGGGTATGCGGAGATCCAGCGGGTGATCCGCGAGGTGGAGCCGCCGCGGCCGTCGACGCGGCTGAGCCAGATGGGGGCGGCGGCAGAAGAAGTGGCCAGGCGGCACCGGTCGGACGTGGCTTCGCTGCGGCGGGAGCTGAACCGGGAGCTGGAGTGGATCCCGCTGATGGCGATGCGGAAGCGTCGGCGGGACCGGTACCGCAGCGCCGACCAGCTCGCGGATGACATCAGGAATTATCTCGAGGGCAAGCCGCTGATCGCGGGGCCCGAGTCGGTGGCGTACCGGGCGAGCAAGTTCATCCGCCGGCATCGGGTGGCCGCGGCGGCGGGAGCGGTCGTGGCGATCGGCCTGATCGCGGGGGCGGGCGGGATCGTGGGCGGGTACGTGCGGGCGAAGGAGTCCGCGGAGAGCGAGCGGATGGCGGCGGATCGGGCGACGAAAGCGGCCGCGATCGCGCAGCAGGAAGCCACGCGGGCGACGGAGCTTGCCGCGAAGGAACGCAAAGCGCGCGAGGATGAGACCGAGCAGCGCAAGCGGTCCGAGACGAACATGATGTTCCTGCTGCAGATGCTCTCGTCGGTCAGCCCGGAGAAAGCCAAGGGCCGCGAGTTGACGGTGCGGGAGATGCTGGACTCGGCGGCGGCGATGGTGGGCGAGGCGATGAAGGGGCAGCCGTACTCGGAGGCTTCGCTCCGCTCGACGATCGGGCAGACGTACTTCCAGCTTGGGCGGTTTGACGAAGCGGTGCAGCAGCTGAAGATCGCGGCGGATCTGGATGAAGCGAACCTGGGCGCGGACGACAAGAACGCGATGGAGACGCGGTTCAACCAGGCCGTGGCGATGTACTCGATGGGGCGGACGGAGGAAGCGACGAAGATCTGGGAGACGGTGTACGAGCGGCGGGCGCGGGTGCTCGGCGAGAATCACCCGCACACGCTCGTCACGCTGAGCCAGCTCGGCGTGGCCAAGCAGCGAAGCGGGGATCATGCGGGCGGGCTTGAGATCTTCCGCAAGGCGTACGCCGGGCAGAAGGAGGCGCTGGGGGCGACTTCGAGCGAGGCGCTGGACACGCGGCTGAGCATCGCGGACGCGCTGCAGCACATCGGCAAGCTTGAGGAGGCGGACAAGGAGTCGGCGGAGCTTGTGGAGCAGGCGAAAGCGGCGCTTGGGATGGACTCGCGGGTGACGCTGACGGCGCTGTCGATCCGGGCGGGGATCCTGAAGGATCTTGGACGACTGGAGGAAGCCGAGCGGGTGGGTCGAGAGGCGTTTGAAGCGAAGAAGAAGCTCTTCGGGATGGCGCACTCGGACACGCTGACGACGGCGAACGTGCTGGGGCTGATTCTCGAGCAGCAGAAGAAGTACGACGAAGCGGAGAAGGTGCTTCGGGAAGCGGCGGAAGCGGCGGGACGGCTTCGCGGGCCGGAGGATGACCTGACGCTGACGTACGAAGCGAATCTGGCCCGGTCGCTTCAGCTTGGGGGCAAGCTGGATGAGGCCGAGGAGCTGATGCGTCGGACGCTCGAGTCGCGGCGGCGGGTCAATGGGGATGGGGCGATGGTGACGCTGACCGTCGTGAACAATCTCGGGCTTCTGCTGCTGGATCGGAAGAAGCCTGGGGAAGCGGAGGGGCTTTTCCGCGAGCTGATCGCCGGGATCGACAACGTGGTGCCGGAGGGGCACTGGATCCTCGGGCAGGCGCGGGTGAACCTCGGGGAGTGTCTGATTGATCTCGGCAAGCCCGAGGAAGCCAAGCCGTGGGTGGAGGAGGGGCTGGAACGGCTGAAGAAGTCGCTTCCAGAGGGGCACAACCGGATCGAGAAAGCGGAAGCGACGATGAAGAAGATCGAGGGCAAGTAGGGAGAGGGGACGTCGTTGCCGGGCACGGGATCGATCCTGGTGGTGGTGGGGGTCTTCCTGCTGGTGGATTCGCTTGTGATTTGCGGGATTCGGCAATGGGTGAAGCTCACGTTCGCTGAGCTTGCAAGGGCGTATCCGCCGGTGGCGGTGGGTGCAGGTGCGGTGACGAAGCGGTACCAGTCGATCGCGGTGGATGCGATGAACTTCGGCGGGTGCTTTGTGGTGACGGCGGATGAGTTCGGCGTGCACTTTGCACCGATGTGGCTTGCGCGGGTGTTCGGGGCGCGGGCGTTCTCGGTGCCGTTTGAAGCGATGGAGCTGAAGCCCAAGGGGCTGATCAAGTGGGGGTCGATACGGAAGGTCAAGGTGGGTCGGTACGAGATCTCGGGGCCGGGGTGGGCGCTGGAGTTGGTGGGGGAGTGAGGGGCTCTCGACGTGCGTTTAAGGAATCACGGCGCGGAGGGGAAGTCTTCGTCGGACTCGACATCCGCCGGCGAGACCAACGGAACCAAGGCGCGGGCCCAGAGCGTGAGCTGAGCGCCTTCCCAGAGACCGAGATCACCCGGGGACAGATGTGAGATGCTGAGCGTCGCCGAGGGGCCGGAAAGACGCAATCCCTCGAGCGGGAATGCCGCGATCAAGGGTCTTGGCGTGGTCATGGACTTGCGCTGGAGGGGGATCCCGAAGAACCGCGTGCACATGGTGAAGGTCAGGGAATCGCCGTTGTCGCGAAGTTCGATGGTGCGGGAGAAGTGGAAGAGCGCGGCGACCACGGCGAACATCAGGAAGACGACGCCGAACGCGGTCTGGCCTGCGGCGCCTGAAGCGGGCTTGGCGACCGCAAGGAGGCCGAACAGCGATGCGACGAGCAGGGCATCAACCACGTGTCGCAGCAGGATCGGTGCGCTGGCTCGGGAGAGCCTGACGCGAGCCGGTTCGGGTTGCCGCACACGCCAGGATCCGAGTGTGGAGGGGAGGGGCTCGGGATGCGTCGGGCTTGTCGGCGGTCGGCTGTTGAGCAGAGCGGTTCCGAACTTGTGCTTGGCGCGGCGGATGAGGAGGTTGGCGAGCACACCGATGATGCTCAAGCCGAGCGAGATGAAGAGCGAGAGGGCCAGGCCATTGATGACGGGATCGGCCCAACTTGGCGGGTTGTTTCCCGGGGCGTAGACGGCGAAACCGATGCCGAAGAGCGCGGCGAGTACGAGCAGCGGGCTGAACATCGCCGCCCGGGCGAGATCGGAATAGAGCTTGAGCAGTCCGAGCGTCATGGCGTGAGATCATACTGATTCGGAGGCGATGTGCTGCGGGCGGCGGGCGACCCTTGGCGGATGGGGCACGGATCTGTGCCGATGGTGGTTCGTTTCCGTGTAGGGTGCGGAGTGTGAGGCGAGACGGAGGGTCCAGAGAAGGGAGCGGGGCGACACGCCCCGGCTCGCGGGGCGACGGGTCAGGTCACTGGTGGAGGGGATTGAGAATCCAGTCCCAGTCGTGATTTGGCTTGTGAGATGATCTGGCTGCGAATCGCGAGGAATGTGGCTTCGTCCTCGCACTGCGAGAATCTGCGGAGGTCTTCTTCCATCAGGAAGCCGTACATGCGAAGTTCGTCGTCCGACGGTTTCGGAAGCGGGAGCCCGCATGCATCCTTGCGAACGATCCACGGAGAGGGGGCGAGGGATCCGAGCCAGACGAGCGTTGCAGGCCACGCCATCCACGGCAGGCGGTGCATGAGCTTTGCCAGGCCGACTCGGGAACCGAGCTCGTCGAGCGCGGGGAGGATCGTTTGGTGAAAGAGGGGATCGAGCGTGGACCAGAGCGGTTCCAGGAGTTCGGCGTCGACGTCCCACCACACATCATGGCGATTCGGAGGGAGGAGATCTCCAACGCGGAGTTGCAGGTCGCCGTATCCGAATGATTTGGGCGTGCGGTTGTTGGGGCGGTCCACGCTGCACTCCAACACTCGCTCAAGTGCCTCTTGGTCAAGCTTGGGAAAGCAGAGGTAAACATTTGCCGTGAAGTTCACGGGATCGGTGGGAGAGACGCGCCATTGGGTGCGCTGGCGCGAGAACGTCTGCCACACTTCGTCCGTGCCGCTGATGGCGCGGTAGAACTTCTGGCCGGAGCCCTTGAAGCCCTTTGAACGCAGCAATGAACCGATTCGGCGGGCGATCTCCTTGAACGCGAGCTGGGGGTCGGACGCTGGGGGCAGCATGGGGTGATTTCGGAGGTCTTCGCTCGGGTGGATTGGGCCGGTGAGAGGTGGAGCGAGGAGCATAACGCGGGTCGGTGAGCAGTGTGTGTTTTGGTGGACCAACGAAGACCCTCATCCCGGCTGGTGCGGGACCTTCTCCCGGTCGAGGCGACGGGGAGAAGGGGGACGGGGCGACACGCTCCGGCTCGCGTGGTGCGGGGGAGGAGTTACCCTGTGGCATGGCTTTGGATTTGACGTTGCCGGTGGTGCAGAGGCGTGGGGAGATCGAGGATCTGCTTCGGCGGTTTCGTGTTTTGGTTTTGACGGGAGAGACGGGGTCGGGGAAGACGACGCAGTTGCCGCAGATTGTGTGGGGGATGAGGGAAGACGGCGGGGCGACACGCCCCGGCTCGCGGGGGGAACTCCCTCCGCCTCGCCCCCACAGACTCGGCACCTCCCCCGCCGGGGGCGGGGGAGGCATCGTGCATACGCAGCCGCGGCGGCTTGCGGCGCGGGCGGTGGCTTCGCGGATCGCGGAGGAGATGGGGGTGCGGGTCGGCGGGCTGGTGGGGTACAAGGTGCGGTTTGAGGAGCGGGTGAGCCGGGAGACCGGGATCACGGTGATGACGGACGGGATGCTGCTTGCGGAGATCGCGCAGGATCCGGAGCTTTCGGCGTATTCGACGGTGATTCTGGATGAAGCCCATGAGCGGTCGCTCAACGTGGACATCCTGCTCGGATATCTGAAGGGGTTGCTTGAGCGGCGGAGCGATCTGCGGGTGATCGTGACGTCGGCGACGATCGAGCCCAGGCGGTTCAGCGATTTCTTCGGCGGGCCGGCGGTTGCGCCGGTGCTTGAGGTTTCGGGGAGGACGTACGGCGTCGAGGTGCGGTATCGCACGGCGCGGTGGCACGAGGATGAGGATCCGGAGGTTGATCCGCAGGCCGTCGTGGAAGCGGTGGATGAACTGACGGGGCCGACGGTCGCGGCGGGGGATGTGCTCGTGTTTCTGCCCGGCGAGCGGGAGATCAGGCGGTGTGCGGAGGCGCTGCGGGCGGCGCGGGTGGATGCGGAGGTGCTGCCGCTTTTCTCCAAGCTGAGCAACGCGGAGCAGGATCGGATTTTCCATTGGAAAGCGGGCGGCAAGACGCGGGTGATTTTGTCGACGAACGTCGCGGAGACATCGCTCACGGTGCCGGGGATTCGGCATGTGGTGGATACGGGCCTCGAGCGGCGGAACTTTTACGATGCGGGGCGGAAGGTGCAGACGCTGCCGGTGGTGCGGGTGTCGCGGGCTTCGGCGGATCAGCGGAAGGGGCGGTGCGGGCGCGTGGCGGCGGGTGTGTGCGTGCGGTTGTACAGCGAGAAGGGGTATCAGGCGCGGCCGGTCTTCACGGAGCCGGAGATCCGGCGGACGAGCCTGGCTTCGGTGATTCTGCAGGTGTCGGCGATGGGGTTGTCGCTGGAGCGGTTGCCGCTTTTGGATCCGCCGGATGCGAAAGCGGTGGCGGAGGGGTATGAGACGCTGGTGGAGCTTGGGGCGGTGACGAAAGGGACGCGGGTCGGGGAGCCCGGCAGTGGATACCGGATCACGGAGGTTGGGCGGAGGTTGTCGCGGTTGCCGGTGGATCCGCGGATCGGGCGGATGTTGGTGGCGGCGGAAGCGGAGGGGTGTGTGGGGGAGGTGGTGGTGTTGGCGGCGGGGCTTTCGATTCAGGATCCGCGTGAGCGGCCGATGGAGCGTGCGGGCGCGGCGGACGAGGCGCACAAGGTGTTTCGGGATGAGTCGAGCGATTTTCTGACGTTGCTGAACGTGTATGAGCAGTATCAGCACGCGGCGGAGGATCGGGGGAGCAGTGCGCTGGCTTCGTGGTGCCGGGAGCACTTCATCAATGCGAATCGGATGCGGGAGTGGGAGGAGACGGCGCGGCAGTTGGGGGATTTGATGGCTCCGGGAGAGACGAAGGCACCCCCTCCGGCCTTGCTGCGCTCGGCCACCTCCCCCGCCGGGGGCGGGGGAGGCGAGCGAATCCATCGGGCACTGTTGACGGGGTTGCTTTCGAATCTGGCGTGTCGGACGGATGGGAGCGGGTATGAGTACAAGGGTGTGAAAGGGAACGTGGTGAGCTTGTTCCCGGGGTCGGTGCTTTTCAAGAAGGGGCCGAAGTGGATCATGGCGGCGGAGGTGGTGCAGACGACGAAGCTTTATGCGCGGACGGTGGCGGGGGTGCCGGCGGAGTGGATCGAGGAGCTTGCGGGGCACGTGCTTGATCGGCAGCTGACGGATCCGCATCTGGATGCGGAGACGGGCGAGCCGAGCGCGTGGGAGCGGTCGACGATGAACGGGATCGTCGTGGTGCCGCGGCGGCGGGTAGCGATCGCGGGGAGCGATCCGGAGCGGGCGCGTGGGCTTTTCATTCGTGATGCGCTGGTGCTTGGGAAGTGGAAGGGCGCGGGGGGGTATGTGGGGCGGGTGCGGAAGGTGCTTGAGTCGGCGGCGAGCGTGCAGGCGAAATTGCGGCGGCGGGGCGTGGTGAAGAGCGAAGCGGAGCTGGTGGCGTGGTTTGAGCGGGCGCTGCCGAAGAGCGTGGTGGATCCCGGGACGCTTGTGGAGTGGCGGGCTTCGACGCAGGATGCGAATGCGGGCGTGCCGGGGCTTGGCGACGTGCTGAACCCGGAAGCGGCGCGGGCGGCGAGCGAGGAGGCGTATCCGAGCGTGCTCGCGTGCGAAGCGGAGAAGCCGGTGCCGCTCGCGTATGTGTTCGAAGCCGGGAGCGATGAGGACGGCGTGACGGCGACGGTGGACGTGGGGGATCTGCCGGCGATCACGGCGGAGCGGGCGGCGTGGCTGGTGCCGGGGATGCTGCCGGAGGTGGTTGCGGGGCTTTTCAAGACGATTGGGAAGCAGGAGCGGCAGAAGATCGAAGCGAAGGGGGAGCTGGGCGAGGTGGCGAGCGGCGTGGCGGAGGTGCTTGAGTTTGGGAAGGGCGCGATTGCGGCTGCGGTGGCGGAAGCGGTCGGGGTGCTGCACGGCGTGACGATTGAGGCCGGGGCGTTTTCGCCGAAGGCGCTGCCGGCGTACCTCAAGCTTCGCGTGGTGGTGATGGATGGGGAGAAAGAGGTCGGCGCGGGGCGGGATGTCGCGGAGCTGCAGGAGAAGCTTGAGGCGAAGGTGGCGAAAGCTCGCGGGGCGCGGGCGAAAGCACGGTTTGAGCGAGAGGGGATCGTCGCGTGGGACTTTGGAACGTTGCCTGAGACGATCGAGGAGGAGGGGAGATTTCCCGCGCTGGTGGATCGCGGGGAGGCGTGTGCTTTGACGCTGGTTGGGTCGAAGGAGGAAGCGGCGGCGGCGACGGTGCTTGGGGTTCGGCGGCTTTTTGCGATCGCGTGCAAGGAGCAGATCGCGCATGAGCTGGATGCGCTCGCGGCGTGGCCTGAACTGGTCAAGCACTATGGGCACTTTGGAACGGCGGCGGCGCTGCGGTCGGATCTGACGTGCTTGATCGCGGAGCGGGCGTTTCTGTCCGGTGGAGCGGTTCCAAGAACTGCGGAACAGTTCGACGAGCGGCAGCAGGCGGGGTGGGGCAGGCTTTCGATTGTGGTCCGTGAGGTGGCGGATGTGGTGGGGCGGATTTTGGAGCCGAGGTTTCTGGTGGCCAAGCGGCTTGCGAGCGGGACGAATCGGCACTGGGCGATGAGCATGGCGGACTTGCGCGAGCAGGCGGCGTATCTGATGCCGCCGGGGTTTGTGCTGCTTGTGCCGTGGGAGAGGCTGAAGGAGTTTCCGCGGTATTCGGCGGCGATGCGGGCGAGGCTGCTCGGCTTGCGCGAGGACGGGTCGGGCGCGGAGAAGCAGCTTCTTGAGCAGTACCTGCCGCACTGGAAGAAGTTCACGGGGTGGGTCGCGGCGGCGATGAGCAAGGAGCGGGAAGCGGAGGAAGCGGGCGCGGCTCTCGCGACCAAGACGAAAGCCGCGCTGCCGCAGTCGCGAAGAGCGGCTCCGACGGTGAATCTGGACGCGGGCGCGTGGGCGATGCAGCCGGGGAAGCTGCCGGCGGCGGTCGAGAAGTATCGGTGGGCGCTCGAGGAACTGAGGCTTGCGATGTTCGCGCCGGAGCTTGCGGGGAAGAACGCGCCGACGGTGGCGGGTGTGGCTCAGATGTGGAAGGGGACTGGGGGTTAGCGAGCTGGCCCGAGCTTATCAGGATCGCGGAGCGACACGCCCAGACATCGAATTTCGTGGAGCGAATCACGGCTTCGGGATCGATTGACCGGGCGAAGTTCGACGTTGACGTAGCACACGGTTCCATCGCGCACGAACCAGCCCAGTTGCTTGGTCATTGCAAGGTCGTCTAAAGCCTTGAGTGAGATGGGATTCGTGATCGGGTGCGCATCGATGGATAGTTCGCCTCGGAACGGATTCTGGGGCCGTTCCGGCAGGTAGTTTGTATCGAACAAGCACAGCAGAGCCGTGATTCGCAGTGTGCGGTGGTTGTCGAACAGACAGATGCCCAGTTCGTCGTACACATGCACGTGGTTGTTTCGGTGGCCGACCGGGGCGGGAATCTTGCCGGTGCAGATCCGATCGGGTCGGCCGAGTGCCGTGTAAAACGCTTGGGGATCGCATTGATGGCGAATGAATGAGCCGTTGATGACGAGGCCCGTGTCGGGTTGGATGTCGATGGAAATCGTCATGGGTGCAGCGTATCGATAGTCTCGGACGACCCCGTCGGGGTCGAAGAGCCGAAACATGCTTTCCGGGGGTCGCGCTCGAAGACTCGCTTGACCCCCGGCTATGAACGATGAGCCCTTCGGGCTCCGGAACTCACCCCTTGATCATCCGCTGCGTCGAGCCGATCGCATCCAGGATGCGCTGGGCCGTGCGGACGTTCGCGAAGCCGGCTTCGGCGTCGATCGAGGGGCGGCGGCCGGCGCGGACGGCTTCCAGGAATTCCTTAATCTCGGCCACGATCGGCTCGGCATCGTCGACGACGAGCTGCTCGATGTTGACGAGCTCCTGCCACTTGAGAGCCGTGAGGTCCGACCCCTTGCGGAGCTGTTCACGCATCTCACGCATCTGGATCTCGTTGGCGATCCGGCGGATCATCGTGCCGTTCTTCGCGGCGTAGTCGATCTTGATGTACGCGTTCTCGCCGGTGATGCGGGTGATGCGTTCGGTCTTGAGAGCCAAGCGGCTTGCCGAGACGTTCGCCACGCACTGGCCGGTGGGCAGGTTCCACGTGAGGCGAGCGTTGCAGATGTCCTCGTGCTCGGTGATGACCGCGACGCCGGAGGCTTGCACGTCGTCGGGTTCGCGGCCGCCCATGAGCATGAGGAGGACGTCGATGTCGTGGATCATCATGTCCATGACGACGGAGATGTCGACGGAGCGGAAGGTCATCGGGCTAACGCGATGGACCTCGATGTAGCGGGGGACGACGGGGAGGCCGCCCTCGGTCGCACGCTGGAACGCGCGGATGACGGGGTTGAAGCGTTCGATGTGGCCGACCATGAGGACGCTGCCGGTCTTCTCGGCCAGGTCCTTGATGGCGAGGGCGGATTCGACGTCCTTGGCGAGCGGCTTCTCGACGAGGCAGGCGACACCGGCTTTGAGGAGGGGCTCGGCGGCGTCCCAATGGTAGATGGTGGGGACGGCGATGGAGACGGCGTCGACGCCGGCGTCGATGAGTTGTTCGACGGATTCCAAGGCGCGGGTGTCGAACTTGTCGGCGATCGCGCCGCGGCGTTCCTTGCTGGCGTCGACGACGCCGACGAGTTGGCAGCCGGGCATGGTGGCGTAGACGCGGGCGTGGTGCTGGCCCATGCGGCCGACGCCGACGACGCCGCATCGGAGCTTTTTGGTGGGCGTGGCGGAGTCGGTGCGGAGCGTGGAGCCGGTGGAGGTCGTGGTCACTGCCATGGTGGATCAGTGTAAGCGCCGCGCAAAGAGGAATCACCCGGCTGGGGGGCCGGGTGATTCAGGTTCTGGACGGTATTTTCAACGGGATTCGGGGCGTGAAAGCCGGTGGCCGGACGATCAGGCGATGGCCTGGTCGATCGCGCCGGAGAGGACGGCTTCGCTGGTCACGCCCTGGAAGCGTTTGACGATCTGGCCGCCCTTGAAGACCAGGACGGTGGGGATGGCCATGATGCCAAAGTCGGCGGCGACCTTCTGGTTGTTGTCGATGTCGACCTTGCCGATCTTGGCTTTCCCGGAGTACTTGGTCGCGAGGGAGTCGATGGTGGGGCCCAGCGCGCGGCAGGGCTGGCACCATTCGGCCCAGAAGTCGACGACGACGGGTTCGGAGGAGCGGAGGACTTCGGACTCGAAGTTGCCGTCGGTGAATTCCTTGACGTGAGCGCCTGCCATTGGAGACTCCATTCTTTGGTGAGCCCGGCCGTGTGCGGCGGGCTCGGTTGTGTCGTTCTACAAGCTTGGATGAATGCTAGGCGGGAAAGGTGACAACCCGGCGATCAGGGCGATGTGCGGCGTGGTTTGGCATCGGGTGGGGTGGGTGGTCGGCCCGCTGTGTCACCGCCCCGGCGGGCGGCGTCGAGAGCTTCGCGCAGGGGGGCGACATCGTGAACCCGGAAGATGGAGGCTCCGGCGCGGAGGTGGTCGATCGAGAGTGCGATCGTGCCCGGGAGGCGTTCATCGGGCGTGGAGTCTCGCTGGAGCGTCAGGCGGCCGACGAAGCTCTTGCGGGAGAGGCCGCTCACGATTGGGAAGTCGCGTGAGAGCTCGCCCGTGCGGGTGAGGAGGGCGAGGTTCTGCTCGACGGATTTGCCGAAGCCCAGGCCCGGGTCGAGCGCGATGCACTCGGGCGGGACGCCGGCGGCGATGGCGGCGTCCGCACGCGACCTGAGGAACTCGGCGACCTCGGCGACGACATCGGCGTACTGCGGGGGCGTCGCGTACGCGTCGGAATAGGAATCGGCGGGAGGAGCGACCTTGCGGTGCATGAGGATCAGGCCGCAGCGACGCTGAGCGGCCAAGCGGAGCATGCCGTCGCCGGAATCCTCGCCCGCGGAGACGTCGTTGATCGCATCGCCGCCGTGTTCGAGCGCCGCGTGCGCGACCGCTTCGAGCGTGGTGTCGATGGTGAGCGGGATGGTTTCGGAGACGGCGCGAACGGCGGAGATGGCGGGGAGCAAGCGGCCGAGCTGGTCGGTGGCGGAGACGCGGCGGGCGCCGGGGCGGGTGGATTCGGCTCCGAGATCGAGGAGGTCGGCGCCGGCCTGGATCATCGCTCGAGCGGCGGCGGTGATGGCCGCGGGGTTATCGAGCTTGCCGCCGTCGGAGAAGCTGTCGGGTGTGACGTTGAGGATGCCCATGACGACGGGGCGGTCGAGCGGGATGCTGACGCGGTCGCTGAGTCGCCAGAGGCGCGGGGAGTCGCGGAGTGGGGAATCGCGGCGTGGGGCGGGTTGGTCAGGGCTGGTGCTCGGCACGGGCCATCCTTGCGCCGGCGGACTTGAGCACGCTGGTGAGAGCGGCGATGGCGCGGGCGGACTCGGGGTGCTTGTCGGCGTCGGCTTTGGCGAGGTCGATGGCTGTGCGGGCCTTTTCGGCGGCTTTGTCGATGGGTGAAGCGGCGGGGTTGGACATGGCGTCGCAGAGGTTGTCGAAGGTGTCTCCGAGCTTGAGGAGGCGGGCTCGCCAGTCGGCTTTGGCGAGGGCCTGCTCGTACTCGGTTTCGCGACGGTCTTCGGGGAGAGCCATGTTTTTGGTCATGGCGGCGACGAGGTCGGCGATGGGAGTGCCGAATTTCCGCTCGATGTCTTCGTAGTCGGTGGTGGTGTCCTCGATGAGGTCGTGCATCAGGGCGGCGGCGAGGACTTCGGGATCGGCGCAGTCAAAGACCTGCCGGATCGTCATCGCGACGCGGAAGGGGTGGGAGATGTAGGGCGTCTTCTGATCCTTGCGGAGCTGGTGGCGGTGCTTGAATGACGCGTAGGCCGCGGCGGCTTGCCACAGGGTGACGTCTCTGGTCGGGTAATCCGTGAACATCAAGCGACGGTAGGCGACCCGGCCGGTGAGCCGGGCGCGGAGACGGTAAGTGGGGTTTTGTCGGCGTCGTAGACGAGCTTGGCTTTGGTCGGGGCGTGGCCGTGCTCTTCGAAGAGGATGATGTCGTTTTCGGCGCCCTGTCGGATCCAGGAGGAGGGGATGTAGTAGCGCGTCTGCCCGGGGATGGGTTTGCCGTCGACGCCGCCGGTGTAGTAGCGGCCCAGGTGTCGGCCGTTGATGTAGATCTGGCCCTTGGTGAGGCCGAGAGCTTCGAAGTAGAGGGGAGCGGGAGTCTTGGCGGCTTTGAAGGACGCTTTCCACCAGCGGGGCGCTTCGGACTTGGCGGCTTTGGCGGGCTTGAATGCGGAAGCGGGGGGCATTTCCCACTTGGCGAAAGCCCATTCGGCCTTGGTGGAGAGGGGCGCGACGGCGTCGTCGAAGGTGACGGCGTGGTCGATGGCCTTGATGATCTCGGGGGTGAGCTGCTTGCCGTCGCCGATGAGGGCGAGCTGGACCTGAGCGGAGCCGCGGGAGAACTTCTCGACGTCGAGAACGACGGTGCGCGGGCCACCCTGGTCGACGTAGCCGACGGTGACGCCGTCGACGACGAGCAGGCCGCGGACGGGCAGGCCGTTGAAATGGACGATGACCGGGGTTTTCTTGCGGTGGGGGACGGTCCAGGTGACGCGGTCGGGCTCGGTGCTGTCGCCGGGGCGGAGGTTCCAGAGGGGCGTGCGGAACGCGAGGACCTCGATGGGCTCGCCGCGGACGAGCTTGGAGGGGCCGGGCTTGATAGGTTCGACCTCGTGGACGTGATCGGCGACGCCCTTGCGTTCGGCGAGGTGAGCGCCGCCCGCGAAGCGGCCGAGGTTGTCTGTGAGGATGACGATCTGGTCGGTGCCCTTGTGGAGGGGGATGTCGAGCTTGGGGTGAGCGTCGGGGCCGACGCCGGCGATGCCCGCGAGCTTGCCGGCGCTGTAGACGTGCAGGCGGTCGCCGCCGTGCGTGAAGGAAACGCGGGCTTTGCGGGCCGAAGCGTTCTTGAGCGTGAGGCGGTACCAGCCGTAACCGAAGGGTGAGCCGAGAGCGGCGAGGTCTGACGGGCCGGGGATCGAGGCGTAGCGGGCGCTTTCGCCGGTGAGGTATTCCTCGAGGCCGGCGGTGGTCCAATCGCCGAGGGTGACGCGGTCGCCGCTTGGGACGACCTGCGCGAGAGCGACGGACTTGGGGCCGGAGGAGGGACGGGTGGTGAGCACGCCGTCGGAAGAGATGTGGAGGTAGGACTTGCTGCCCGGCGCGACGATCGGCTTGCCGTCGGGCGTGGTGCCGACGACGCCGATGTAGACGGAGTCTTCGGTGACGAAGGTGGAGTCGATCTGGTCCTCGCCGAGGATCAGCACCTGCACACCCTCGTGCTCGACGAGCGTGGGAGCGGCGCCGGGCGCGGGGACGCCGATCTCAAGCAGAGCGCCGTTGATGGAGACGACGCCGGTGGTCTTGGGCTGGCCGAAGCAGACGAAGACGCGGCCGACCATCGCGAACGCGTTGAGGTTGGTGTAGTCCAGGTGGGCGCGGGGGTTGAGGTTGGTGTCAAAGAGGCACCACACGACCGCTTGATTGCCGAGGTGGACCTGCAGGGATTCACCCTCGGGCAGGAGGAGGTTGGCGGGGTGAGCTTCGGGCGAGGGCTCGTTGCCGAAGACGAAGACGACCGCGCCCTGGGGGCCCATCGTGTGGACGACGGCGTGCTCGCCGTGGGCGGCTTCGGTGTGCTTCTTGGTGCTGGCTTTGTTCTTGCCCGAGCCCGGGTGGAGAGCGATGGGCTGGTAGCCGGGGTCGAGGCCGGCGAAGGTCTTGCCGAAACGCGTCGCGAAGGCGGCGATGCGGCGGACCATGGCCCACGCGGGACCGCGCGAGCCGGATTCGCCGATGGGAGCGTCCTGATCCGCGGAGGTGCACGCGAAGACCGAGTCGCCCTCGGGCAAGCGGCCGCCCCAGAAGCCCGTGTTGGTCCCGCCGGCAAAGGGATCGATGTTGAACTGACCGCCGCCGGCGAGGATCTCGGCCAAGCGACGCTGAGCAAGCCACGGCTCGAGCGGGCTGTCGGGCGTCTGGCCCCAGACGGACTGCTCGCCGACGGGGAAACTCGTCACGAAGCGAGGCTGATCGCCGCGAACGCACGAAAGCTGCCGCATGGTCGGAAGCATCTCGTCCCGGCCCGCCCAGCCGTCGATCTGCCCTTCGACGGACTGCCAGAGGTTGTTGCTGTTGAGGATCGGGATGGTCAGGCCGCTCTCGCGGAGGAAGCGGTTGAGCTCGCGGAGGTAGTGGTCGGCGACGTCCTCATCGCCGCAGGACCAGTCGGCTTCGCACTGCACGGCCAAGAGCGGGCCGCCCTTGCCGGCGCTGGAAACCTGGAGGTCGCGGACCTGTTCGACGAGGGCACCCATGTAGCGTGAGCACGCGTCGAGGAACGCGGGGCCGCCGGCGCGGAGCTTGACTTCCTTGAGATCAAGCACCCAGGCGGGAAGGCCGCCGAGGTCCCACGATGAGCCGACAAACGGGCCGACGCGCAGGACGGCGTACATCCCGGCGGCCTGCACGAGCTTGACGAAGTGGCGGACGTCATTCTCGCCGGTGAAGTCCAGGCGGCCGGCGCGGGGCTCATGCCGGTTCCAGAAGATGGGCGTCTCGATGGTGTTGAGGCCGGCTTGCTTGGCGGCGTGGATGCGTTCGGCCCAGACATCGCGCGAAAGCCGCGGCATGGGGACGGTGCCCGAGACGACCCAGATGCGGCGCCCATCGAGCATGAAACTGCGACCGTCGTATGTCACTGTCGGCATCGACACTCCATGATTCCCCCCCATCCCTCCAGAGCCCACCTCCGGACCCCACCTCCAGAGCCCCCGCCACCGTCCCCCAAGCACCCTCGTTCAGAACAGATCGACTCGCGTGGTCTTATGCGTTCGCATGATGTACGGAAAATGAACGCAAGATGAAAGGATTATGCGGCTCGCTCGGGCCAAGGTGCAACGATAGGACCGCATTTCCAGAAACGCAATCGTGCCACCGGGTTCCCGTGGGGTGGTAGACTCGCGGTGCGCATGACACCCGACCAAACACGAGACGTTTTCACCTTTCCGGACCCGATTTTCTGTCGAGGGTTGAAACCTGGCTTGGTTGTGCTTGGGTTGTGTTTGGCGTGCGGCGGCTGCTCCCCTTCCGTTGAACGGATGGATCAGGAGGTCGCCGAGCTGGCGGGGCTTCGCACGATCGACATCAACGGGGCGCGGCCGCCCAAGCCGACAGGCGGGGACCGGGAGATCGTCAGCGGCACGGGAACGAGCAAGACGCTTACGACGGTCAACCCGCGGCCGGAAGAGATCCGCATCACGCCCGCGGCGGAGTCGCGGGATGTCGAAGCCCGGCTCGCCGCGTTCGGGGAGGAGTCGCTGGGCAAGACCGGCGGAGCTGCGGCCGAGCCGGCGATCCAGCTTGACCTCGACGGCGTCTTCAAGATGTCGCAGGTGTCGGCCCGTGAGTATCTGACCCGCGAAGAGGATTACCTCATCGCGGCGATCTCGCTCTTGATCGAGCGGCACCAGTGGTCGCCCCGCCTCTTCAACGACACGACCTTCGGGATTGGCGGCAGCGGCGTCGAGGGCCGATTCGAGCACGCGGCGACGATCCTCAACACGCTGCGAGCGACCAAGCGGCTTCCCTTCGGCGGCGAGGTCGAAGCTCGCTGGGTGACGAACTGGACGGAGAACCTGCGGCAGCGGGCGACCGGGCGTTACGTGCAGGGGTCGGAGGTCGGGCTTGGCGTTTCGCTCCCGCTTCTGCGCGGGTTCGGCTCGGTGGCGGAGGAATCGCTCATCCAGGCCGAACGCTCGCTGGTCTACGAAGCCCGCGAGTTCGAACGTTTCCGGCGGCAGTTCCTGGTCTCGATCGCCTCCGACTATTTCTCGCTGCTCCAGCTTCAGGCCCAGATCGTCAACCAGGAGCGGCAGCTGACAAGCCTCAAGAAGTTCGCCGACGGGACGCGGGCCCGCGTGGAAGCCGGGCGGATCCGGGAGTTCGAGCGGGCGATCGCGGAGAACCAGGTGCTCACCGCGACCAGCTCGCTCGCGAGTCAGCGCGAGGGGTACATCCTCGCGCTCGACCGGTTCAAGGTGCGGCTGGGCTTGCCGCTGAGCCGCGCGATCGTCATCAATCCGCTCGCGATCTCGCTGCCCGAGCCGGACCAGTCTCTGGAAGCGGCTTCGGCGGCCGCGCTCGAGTACCGCCTGGACCTGCAGAACACGCGGGACCGCGTTGAAGACTCCAAGCGGAGCGTGGCCAACGCGAAGGACCGCCTGCTCCCGGACCTCAACATCCGCGGGGATGTGGGCGTGCCGACGTCGAGCAACGAGGGGGTCGGGGGCCTTGGCTTTGATCCGGATGATCTCTCGTGGTCGGCGGCGGCGACGCTGAGCCTGCCGCTCGATCGTCGGGCCGAGGGGCTCGCGCTGCGGCAGTCGCTGATCCGCCTGCAGCAAGCGGAACGCGGGTTCGAGGAGGACCGCGACCGGGTGATCATCGAGGCGCGGGGGGCGCTGCGGAACGTGGACCTCGCGCGGTTCCGGCTGAACCTCGCGGAGCGGGCGGTTGAGATCAACCGCAAGCGTTTGGAAGAGCAGCAGATCCGGATCGATCAGGTCGACCCGCAGCAGGTTGTGGACACGGAGAACGACCTCTTGAACGCCGAGAACGCGCGCGACGACGCGGTGCGGGACCTGCGCGTGGCGATCCTGAATTACCTGCTCGCGTCGGACCAGCTCCGCGTGGCGGCGGATGGGACGATCGCGGAACTGGGGCGGTAGGGGCGAGGGGAGACACGTGGGCCGAGTCGGTCGGTCGTGACTCGGTGGGCCGAAAGCCGAAACTCCCTCGCTTGCGCGTCGGGCTCGTTCAAACGCCGGCGTACTCGCAGCCGCTGGTCGCGGTTTCCCAGACGGTGATCTTGACCAGGCCGGGGACGACCGCTTTCAGCCGCGGCCAGAGCCAGACCGCGAGGTTCTCGACCGTCGACTGCTCGAGGCCGGGGATGTCGTTGAGGTTGTGGTGGTCGAGCATGTCGATGATCGGAGCCACGCCGGCTTTGATCTCGGCGAAGTCGCGGACCCAGCCGGTGTGCGGGTCGATTGCGCCCTGCACGTGGACGATGAGCCGGTAGGAGTGTCCGTGGAGACGGCGGCACTTGTGCCCCTCGGGAGCCCGGGGGAGCGAGTGCGCGGCTTCGAACTTGAACTCGCGGAAGATGATCATGATGGGGCAGTCACGGGGTCACGGTGTTTCTTGTCTCGTGTCGCCTGTCTCTTGTCGCGTCTCTCTTCAGATCGGCTTGGCCTGCATGCCGAAGCTGTTGATCCGGTCGATCAGGCGGCGGATGAGGCCGAACTTGGACCGCGTGTGCGTGAAGGCGATGCGGGGGAGGTCCAGGAAATCCTCCTCGACCTCGTAGGGGCCGCGGGAAACGATCTGGCCCTGCTTGATGATGATCGCGAACTCGCGGTTGAGGATGGTGAGCTCGTCCGGCGTGAGCTGCCGCTTGAGGCGGATCACCAGGTCGTCCTTCACGTACCGCGAGGAGTGGTAGATCGTGTAGAAGTCAAGGATGTGGTCGACGGCTTCCTGCGGCGTCGAGCAGACCTTGTAGATGCCGGTGTCCTCGCTGTTGATGAAGCCGCGGCCGCCGAGCTCGCGCTTGATCCAGGTGTCAAACTCCTTCCAGAACGTCCCGCCCGCCCCCTCGCAGCAGACGATGGGGACCATCTGGCTCTTGCCGGTCTGGACGAGGGTCAGGGTCTCGAAGACCTCGTCGAAGGTGCCGAACCCGCCGGGGAAGAGCGCGACGGCTTCGGCCTGCGAGAGGAACATGAGCTTGCGGGTGAAGAAGTAGCGGAAGTGGATGAGCTTCTCGTCGCCGGCGATGACGGTGTTGGCGTTGGTCTCAAAGGGGAGCTTGATCGAGACGCCGATGGACGCGGCGCGGCCGGGGCCGACGTGGCCGGCTTTCATGATGCCGTTGCCGGCGCCGGTGATGCACATCCACTTCTTCTCGGCCATGAGCTTGGAGAACTCGACGCAGGCGGCGAAGTCGGGGTGGTCCTCGGGGGTGCGGGCGGAGCCGAAGATCGTGACCTTGTGCGGCTCGGCGTACTTGGCGAAGATCTTGTAGGCGTAACGCATCTCCTTGACGGATGCGGTGATGAGCTTGAGCTCGCCGGTGTTGCGGCCGTCGGGGAGGAGCTTGGCCGAGGTCGCGATGAGGTCCTTGACGAGGCGGGCGTCGTAGGTGTCGCGCTTGGCGGCGGGGACGCCGACGGCGTCGAGAAGCTGGTCGATGGCGGCGAGGACCTTGGGGTCTTCGGGCTTGCGCTCGGGCCGGGCCCCGGGTGCGGCGGGGGTCTCGATGAGGCCGGTGAGTTCGAGGTTGAGGTTGTTCTTGTCGGTGCTCATGGGAGGGGCATTGTTGGGGGGGCGGGGTCGGTGGGCGAATCCGCGTGGCGGCGGGCTCGTATGGTCTGTTGTGGCGGAGGTCCGGTGCAACTCGTGCGGGTATGACTTGGCTGGGCATCCGGGAGCGAGCATTCAATGCCCGGAGTGCGGGAGGATGGATGCGCAGTGGCCCGAGCTTCCGAGCCCGCGGTACTTGCGGTGCTTCGTTTGGGCGATCGTCCTTGCGGGGGTTTCGGCAGGGCTCGTTGCGATTGACTCGCGGGATGCGGCGGCTTTGCTCTTTGCGGTCATCTTCGCGGCGGCGGCCTTCGCCCTGGCGGTGCTGGGTTGCCGGCGCCGACTGGAAAGCGGCGGGGCGGATCGGCAGAGGGTGGATCCGGTGCTCGCTTTCGGGGTTGCCATTGGGCTTGCATCCGGCGGCTGGATGTGCCTGCTGATGATGGTGGGCGGGCAGATGGCGTGCGGCGTGGTGCTTGTGGGGCTGATCTGGCTGGTTGTGTGGGTGATTGGGAGTCGATGAGGGATGGGTGAGATGAAGTGCAACTCGTGCGGGTACGACCTGTCGGCTCACACGTCGGAGTACCGGCGAGGGGTGACGTGTCCGGAGTGCGGGGAGAAGGATGCGGCGCGGTTCCCGGTCGGGCCGCCGGAGGTGGTTCCGCTCTTCTTTCTTTCCGCGTGCTCGATCGTCATGTCGTTCGTGCAAGCTCAGGGAGTCGGGGTGGCGGGCGTCCTCGGGGCTTTCCCGTGCATCGTGTTCGCGGTGGCGATGGGTTGTGCGGGGGCGTGGCGGCTTCGGGACCCTCGGCGGAGCGAGCGGGAGCGATGGGCGGGGCGAGCGTGGGTGTTCGCGACGCTCGCGTGGGCTTCTTTCTTGGTGTGGGCGGTGGTGAGGTAGAGGTGGCGGAGCGGCAACGCGGGGTCGGAATGCGCCCGATCTCAGAACTGAGATTTCAAGTGTGAAAGTCCGGATCTGGCTTTCCGGCCCTACCATGGCCCCTCATCTGAAAGGCGGGTTCATGTCGGCACCGGGCAATCGGCGGTACATCATCGATCTTCTTCCCTCGGAGCGCATCGCCGGGGTGTACGCGGTCTCGAACGCTCAGCTTGGGCGGACGCGGAACGACAAGCCTTACCTGCGGTGCATCGTGGGGGACCGGTCGGGCGAGGTGACGGCGCGGATGTGGACCGTCGATGAGGCGCTGCTGGCGTCGCTTCCGTCGGACGGGTTCGCGTATGTCGAGGGGGAGACGCAGAAGTACCAGGGGGACCTGCAGCTCATCATTCAGCACATCGAGCCTGCGGACCCGACGCCCGAGCAGATGCGGGACCTGTTGCCGGTTGCGCCGCGGCCGATCGAAGAGATGTTCGCGGAGCTTCAGGGTGTGCTCGCGACGCTCGAGCATCCGGCGATCAAAGCTCTGGCGCAGGTGTACCTGTCGGACAAGTTCCTGATGGACCAGTTCAAGCAGTGTCCGGCGGCGAAGAGCGCGCACCACGCGTATCTGGGCGGGCTGCTGGATCACACGCTGGGGCTGCTCAAGCTCGCGGCGGCGGTGGCTCCGCTTTATCCGGGCCTGAACCGGGACCTTGTGGTGATGGGGCTTTTCCTGCACGATCTGGGCAAGACGCGGGAGCTGGTGTATGACCGCGCGTTCGGTTATGCGGACCGGGGCGAACTGATCGGGCACATCGTGGACGGGGCGATCATGTTGCACGACAAGGCGCAGCAGGTGATGAAGGAGACGGGGCAGCGGCTTCCCCCCAACGCGGTGATGGTGCTTCAGCACATCATCCTGAGCCACCACGGGCTGCCCGAGCACGGCGCGGCGCGGGTGCCGATGACGCCGGAAGCGATCCTGGTGCATCAATTGGATAACATCGACGCGAAGATGCACATGTCGCTCGCGGCGGCGCGGGGGCCCAAGTCGAAGAAGGACCTCGGCGGGAACTTCACCGAGCGGTTATGGGCCCTGGACACCAAGCTGTTTAAGCCCGACCCGTTGGCGTGATGATGTGGGATCCCTGTTTGGACAGAGGCATCGCGTGATAACCTGCGAGCGGCGGTTGAGAGGCGTGTGAGGGCTGCCGATACACCCATGGAGGTCCCATCGTGGGCTTCTGAATGGAGTATCGCGTGCGGCAGACAGGACCGTCGGCGGTGATCTCGCGTTGGGTCCGTGGCGAAGCGTTCATCGCTGCCACGGGTCTGTCGCTGGCCGCGCTGGTGGTCGGGGTGGTGTGCGCGTGCGCGTGGTGGGCGACCAAGGCGCAGCACCAGGCTTTGCTTCAGGGGCGGCGCGAGCAGGTTCGGTCGCTGGGATCGGCGCTGGCGGCGGCGGCGGAGAGCTCGCTTACGCAGGGGAACACGGGCGACATCCGTTCGCAGTTGATCACGGCGGCGGTAGGGTCCGGGCTTCAGGCGTGCCGCATCAAGCTCGCGGACGGGACGGTGATCGCGAGCTCGATCGTCGAAGCGATGGTGGAGAAGAGCAAACTGCCCGAGCAGTGGCCGGAGTGGCCGCAGGGCGTCTCCGAGCCCACGACGTCCGAGGTTGAGAGCGTCTTCAAAGCAACTTTCCCCGTGCGGGTGGCGGGAAAGGGCGTCGCGGTGCTTGAGGTGGCGAGCGAGCTGCCCGAGCCGACGTTCGGCGCCGGGAACGCGGAGCCCGGTATCGCGGCGGCGGGCGTGGTTGGGCTGATGGGCTTGTGGTGGGCGTATCGCAGGCTTCGGCGTCGTCTTCGCGTGCTCGGCGCGATCCGGGAGTCGCTGGTCGCGGCTTCGGCGGGCGAGGCATCATCGGCGGCGCTGGCGGTGGCTTCGGAGTTCGGGCCGGAGGCGCAGGCGTGGAACTCGCTGCTTGTGGCGCGGGACGAGCGGATGCTGTCGGAAGGCGAAGCGGCGGCGTCGGATCGACGGCAGGGGGAGTCCGACCCGACGGGTGGTTCGGCGCACGAGGCGCTGGACTGCTTGTGGCTTGGCGTGCTGCTGCTTGATGAACAGATGAACGTGACGTACGCGAACGGGGCTTCGGCGGTGCTTCTGAGGTCGCCGCGTGAGGAGCTCTCGGGCAAGCCGATGGTGAGCCTGTTCCCCGAGGACGCGGCGAAGGCGGCGATGGCGGGGATCAGCGGGGGCACGGTGAAGCGGCGGGTGCAGTGGGAGGTCGAGCGCAAGGGCGAGAACGGGTCGGCGGTGGTGCGTGTCAGCGTCAAGCCGGCGCGCAAGGGCGACCATTTCGCGGCGATGGCGATCCTGGACGACGTCTCGCAGCAGCGCGTGGCGGACAAAGCCCGCAACTCGCTGATCGATCAGGCTTCGCACGAGCTTCGCACGCCGCTGACGAACATCAGGCTTTACGTCGAGGCGCTGCTTGAGGACACGGGAGACAACCCGGCGGCGCGTTCGACGGCGATCAACGTGATCAACCAGGAGTCTCGGCGGCTGGAGCGGATCGTGGCCGACATGCTGAGCGTCTCGGAGATCGAAGCGGGGTCGTTCCGCATGCGGCGCGACGATGTGCCGGTGCTCACGATCCTGGACGACCTCAAGCACGACTTTGGCCCGCAGGCGCAGGACAAGGAGATCACGCTCGCGTTCGACATCGCGCCCAAACTGCCGGTGATGCGCGGGGACAACGACAAGATCACGCTGGCCCTGCACAACCTCGTCGGCAACGCTCTGAAGTACACGCCGGCGGGCGGAACGGTGACGGTGAAAGCCTTCGCGGAGGGGCTGGGCAGCGCGGCGGAGATCCTGGTCGTCGAGGTGACGGACACCGGCATCGGCATCAAACCCGAGGAGCACGAGTCGGTCTTCGAGCGGTTCTACCGGTCGTCGGACAAGCGGATCTCGTCGATCGTGGGCACCGGGCTGGGCCTGACCCTCGCACGCGAGGTCGCGCGGATGCATGGCGGCGATGTGACCCTCAAGAGCAAGGTCAACGAGGGGAGCACGTTCACGTTCCGGGTGCCCGCGGGGTCGGAAGCGGCGAGGCAGGCGGCCTAAAGGAGCACCCACATGGACATACACGAATCACGCGAGGGTGCGGTGACGGTGCTCAAGCCAAGCGGGCCGCTGCTTCAGAACGACGCGGAGCAGTTCCGTTCGAGCTTCATGGCGGCGCTCCCGAAGTGTCTGGGCCGGGTGGTGGTCGACGCGTCGGCGATCGCGTACGTCGACAGCCGCGGGCTTGAGGTGCTGGTCGAGGTCGGCGAGGAGATGTCGCAAGGCGGGCAGGCGCTCAAGCTCTGCGGGGCCAACGAGACGCTCCGCGAGGTGATGGAACTGACGGAGACGATCGGGAACTTCGAGCAGTACGCGGACATTCAGTCCGCGGTCAGGAGCTTTCTTTGACGGCGGAGCCTCTGGAACCCGTGCAGCCGCCACAGAGCGGGAGCGAGCGTCGCCGCGTGAAGCGGACGCGCGTCGGGGACGTCCTCGTCGAGGACGGCGCGATCACGCAGTCGCAGCTTGATCGGGCGCTTGCCGAGCAGCGGAGCACGAGCCGGCGTCTGGGCGAACTTCTGGTCGAGCAGGGCGTGATCAACAGCGCGACGCTGGTGCGGGCTTTGGGGCGGGTGCTCGGGGTTCGCGGGTGCCAGCTTCGGCACGGCCTGATCGATCCGGCGCTGATGAAGAGCATCGGCGAGGAGGAGTGCACGCGGCTGAAGGTGATCCCGCTTTTCCGCGTGCACGACACGCTCACGGTCGCGATGGCCGAGCCGCAGAGCCTGCCGACGATCGATCGTCTGCGCGAGATCACCAAGCTCAAGATTCGGCCGGTGCTCGCGATCGAGTCCAACATTTCCGAATTCATCAAGAAGTACTCCGGGGGCAACGTCGACGTCGACGCGTTCCTCACGAGTTTGTCAGAGTCGAACGTCGAGGTCGTCGAGCGGGAACGCGTGGACGAGTCGGTGGCGGCGGACCTTGACCGGATGGTCGCCGGGTCGCCGATCATTAACCTCATCAACGTCACGTTCCTGCAAGCGGTCCGCGACAAAGCCAGCGACATCCACATCGAGCCCGACAAACGCGGGACGCGGATCCGGTACCGGATCGACGGCGTGCTGCGGGACCTGATGCGGCCGCCGACGGGCTTGCATGCCGCGGTCGTGAGCCGCGTCAAGGTCATCGGAAAGATGGACATCGCCGAGAAGCGCATGCCGCAGGAGGGCCGCGTGCGCATCGTCGCGGAGGGGCGCGAGATCGATCTTCGCGTGTCGAGCATCCCGACGCTCCTGGGCGAGAAGGTCGTCGTTCGCGTGCTTGACAAGCAGAATCTCCGCGTGCGGATGGAGGATCTGGGTTTCAGGACGGGCGCGCTCGACAGCTTCAAGAAAGCTCTGAATCAGAGCCACGGCTTGTGCTTGGTGACGGGTCCCACGGGCAGCGGCAAGACGACGACGCTGTACTCGGCGCTGGACCTCCTGCGCGGCCCGGACGTGAACATCGTGACCGTCGAGGACCCGGTCGAGTATCAGCTTGATCTGGTGAACCAGATCCAGGTGAACGAAGCCTGCGGCTTGTCGTTCGGGCGGGCGCTTCGGAGCATCCTGCGTCAGGATCCGGACATCATCATGGTGGGCGAGATCCGTGACCAGGAGACGGCTCGGGTGGCGGTGCAGGCGGCGCTGACGGGGCACCTGGTGCTCGCGACGCTTCACACGAACGATGCGCCGAGCGCGACGGCCCGGCTGTCGGATATGGGGATCGAGCCGTACCTGCTTGCCGCGGCGATGAACGGGGTGGTGGCGCAGCGTCTGGCGCGGACGGCCTGCTCGCACTGCGAGACCAAGTACTACCCGGAAGAGCACGTGCTCGCGGATGCGGGGATCCCTGACAAGGTGGGCACGGTCTTCAAGAAGGGCGTGGGGTGCAGCCGGTGCCACAACTCGGGATTCCTGGGGCGGCTGGGCATCTACGAGGTGCTCGAGGTGACGCCGCAACTTCGGCGGATGATCCACCGGGCGCGGCCGGTGCACGAGCTTCGCGAGGTGATCGCCAAGTCCGGCGGGCTGACGCTTCGGCAGGAGGGCGTGCTGCTCGCGCTGGCCGGAAAGACGAGCCTCGAGGAAGTGATCCGCGTGACGCAGGATGACGGGGCGGAGCCCGAAGCGTTGCCGCCGCCGAAAGCCGAGACGCCGCCTGAGTCGAAGGAGGCGGCATGAAGTACGCCTATGACGGCTTGGGCGCCGATGGAGCGCCGACGCGTGGAACGGTCGAAGCGGGGTCGGAGCGGGAGGCGCAGGAAGCTCTTCGTCGCAAGGGGATCTTCACGACGTCGATCTCTGAGGATCGCGCCGTCGCGGGTCCGGTCAGGACGGGCGGCGGAGGCGGTGGGAGCGCGAAGGAGCTTTCTCACTTCTTGCGTCAGCTCTCGGTGCTCGTGTCGACGGGAACGACGCTTGTCGAGTCGATCTGCGCGCTGGAGCGTCAGACGCCGGAGGGCGCGTGGCGGAACACGGTCGTTGACCTGCGGCGGCGGATCGAGGAGGGTGCACAGTTCTCCGAAGCGATGTCGTACCACCCGCAGCGGTTCGACGCGGTGTGCCGCAGCCTTGTGGCGGCGGGCGAGTCGGGCGGCAAGCTGCCCGAGATGCTTCAGCGGCTCGCGATGCTGGTGCGTCAGCAGCAGAAGACGCGGTCGGCGATCATCGGCGCGCTGGTCTATCCGATGCTCCTGATGGCGGTGTCGGCGGGTGTGGTTGGAGGGATGCTGTTTTTCGTGCTGCCGCGGTTTGAGGGGTTGTTCAAGAGCCTGGGCGCGCCGGTGCCGGCGAGCACGCAGATGCTGCTTGACCTCGCGGTGGTGCTCAAGACGCAGTGGTACTGGATCATCGGCGCGATCGTGGGGGCGGTGCTGGGGGCGCGGGCGTGGATGGCTTCGCCGCTGGGCCGGCGTGCGGTGCACAAGGCGCTCGTGACGCTTCCGGGGATCGGCGGTGTGTTCCGGGCGTTCGCGACGGCGAAGATGGCTCGCGTGCTCGGCGTGCTGATCGAGGGCAAGGTCGTGCTTCTGGACTCAATCCGACTGGCCCGTGAGAGCAGCGGCAACGTGTGCTTCGCGGAGATGCTGGAGAAAGCCGGCGATCACGTCAGCAAGGGCGAGTCGATGAGCGCGGTGATGGCTTCGTCCGGCTTGGTGCCCGGGATGGTGTGCGAAGCCGTGCGGAGCGGGGAGCGGACGGGGCGGATCGGCCCGGTGCTGACGAGCATCGCGGACGCGATGGACGAGGACAACGAAGTGGTCGTGAAGTCGGTGATGGGCATCGTGGAGCCCGTGATCCTGATCGGGCTGGGCGTGGTGATCTCGCTGCTTTCGGCGAGCATGTTCCTGCCGCTGTTTGATCTGACGTCGGCGACGGGTCCTGGAGGTGGCAAGTGAACCGAACGGTGATCGGGCTTGACATCGGGAGCGCGACGGTGAAAGCCGCGCAGTGGGAGAAGCCGCTGAGCGGGGGCCGGTGGAGTCTTCGCACAGCGGCGTGGCCGCGGCGCGGGAGCGGCGAGCTTGATTTCGATGAGGCTTCGCGGATCTCGGCGATTCTGACACGCCGCGGGTTCGCGGGCTCGTTGGTGTCGGTACTGGCGTCGGGCGAGGTGGCCCGCGTGGCGGAGATCGACCTGCCGTCGGCGGCGGTCGGAGCGGGCAGGCTTGCGGCGGCGAGGATGGAGCTGGCGCGTGTGTGCCGGATGGAGCCGAACGGGTTTGAGTTTGAGACGTGGGACCTGCCGCGGTCGGGACGGTCGGGCGAGGTGGCTCTGGGCGCGGCGGTGCTGTCGCATACGGATGCGGACAAGCTGGTGATTCCACTGCACGAAGCGGGGCTTGTGGTAGCGAGGATCGGGTCGGGGTCTGATGCTTTTGGATCGATGCTCGGCCGCCAAGGCGCGACGATCGACGCGATCGCGGACATCGGGGCTTCGGCGTTGTCGCTGACGGTGCTTGTGGGCGGAGCCTGCGTGTACGAGCGTCGACTGGCCGAGCTTGGAACGCGGGCGATGGTGTCGTCGGCGGCGAAAGCGATGCGGATGTCCGAGGAGCGTGTGGCGAGGACGATGGACACGGCTTCGCGGAAGCCCGGCGGCGCGTCGTCGACGGTACTCGCGGGGATGCTGAAGCAGTTTGGAGCGAGGATCGGCGATGAGATCGCGGTCTCGCTTGAGTACGCGTCGCACCGGTATCCGAAAGCGGCGGAGGGGCGGATGCTCGCGGTCGGGGGCGGGGCTTGCCACGAGACGCTTGTGAAGGCGGCCGGGCACGCGTTGGGTCTTGATTTTGCGACGCCGCAGGCGGAGATTCCGATGGTGGAGTCTCAGGTCGTGCCGGCGTGGTGCGTGGTCGCGGCGGCGGCGATGTCGGTGGCGCCGGCGGGCGTGGTGGGAGCGTCGGTGCGGCAGCCGACGGGAGGGAGAGCATGATCGCTCGCGGGCTGCTACCGGTGTATCACGCGGATCGTCTGGCGGAGGGGACGCTGGTCCTGCGCTGGCTTTGCGTGCTGAGCGTGGTGCTCGCGGGTGCAGCAGCGGCGGGTGTGGCGATGGTGGCGGGCGTGCCCGGGGAAGAGCGGCGCGTGCTCGAAGGGATCGAGGAGAATCGGCGGCTGATCGCGGAATCGGACAAGAGCGCCGGGACGTGGCGGAGCCAGGCGGCCGCGGCCTCAAAGACGATTGAAGCGAGGAAAGCGGTCGGCGAGCACCCGGACTGGGGCCTGCTGATCGAGCGTCTCGCCGGAGCGGCGGGCCCATCGGTCGCGATCGAGGAGATCGCGATCTCGAACGGGACGGTGACGGTCGCGGCGCCGCCGGCTTCGAGCGTGCCCGGGGCTCCAGTCCCGAAGCAGCCCGTGCGGCGGAAGTGGGTCGTTGCAGTCTCGGGGCTCGCGCCCAAGCAATCGACGGTGGGCCAGGTGGTGTCGGTGATCGAGCAGTGGGGGCTTTTCAACCGCGTGAAGCTGATTGAGTCCAAGGCGCGTTCGATCGGGAAGGTTGACGCGGTGGGGTTCAAGATCGAGGGCGTGATCGAAGAGGGGAGCCGATGAACACCCGTGATATGACGGTGAAGCACTGGCGGCTGCATGCGATCGGCGCGGGGCTGGTGGTGGCGTTGATCGGCGCGGTGTACGGAGTGGTGGTGCGTCCGAGGCTTGAAGCGGGGGCGCGAGCGGCCGAGGCACGGCGCGAGCTGGCCGAGGTTCGCGCGGAAGCGGAGATCAGCATGACGCGTGCGAAGAACGCGCAGACTCTGGCGGAGAAGCTCACCGCGGAGGCGGCCCAGCAGAAGATTGAGCTGCTGCCGGCTTCCAAGCTCAACGAGCGGGTGGCGGTGGTTTCGGCGGTGGCGGAGAAGCTCGGGCTTCGAATTCTGGAACTGGTTCCGGGCAACGAGTCGACGGAAGCATCGCACGTGCACTTCCCGATCAAGCTCCGCGGTGTGGGGCCCGCTTCGGCGGGGCCGGCGCTGCTTCGGGACCTCCACGCGGCGTATCCGGACCTTGCCGTGGTGGGCGTGACGATCCGCGCGAACCCCGCGGACGCGGCGGAGCAAACGGAAGCGGCGGGGAAGCCCGCGCGTGCCGAAGCTCTGGTTTCGGTGGACTTTGAGTGGTATGCGGTCGGCGAGGCCGCCGGGAAGAAATAAGTCGCGGGGGACCTTGACGCGGGCGGCGATGAATCGTCTGTTGTGCGCATGCCGAAAGTCTCTCGCAAGGCCTATGTCTTGGTTCTGGGTGTCGCCGCGATCGGTCTGGTCGCGGACCGGGTCTTTCTCGGCGGGCCCAAAGAGGCCAAGGCCGAGATGATCCCCGACACGCTTTCGGTCCCTGCTTCCGAGCGTGGCGGGGTCGCGATCATCGGCGCGGCTTCCGACACGGCGGCGGGCAGGCTGGCGGGGTTCGCCCTGGCGTTGACGGCTCCGCGCGGAGACCTCGGAGCGGTTCCGGCGTGGCTTGTGGTCAAAGCGGAGGAGCCCGCGAAAGTCGCGACCGAGCAGGGCAAACCGTGGATCAAGCGTCACCGCGTGTCGGGGTTCAGCCGCGGGCAGACCAACGGCGTGAGCATCGACGGGAACTTCGTCAAGGTGGGCGAGATCATCGACGGCATGATGCTCACGGCCGTGTCGGTCGAGACGGGCGAAGCGGTGTTCGCGGACGAAGCGGGCGTGGAGGCTCGTCTGCCGCTGCCCGGGTTCCTGCGCGAGTGAGTGTCCGAGAACGCGAGCAAGCCATCCCTCAGGGAGGGGATGTCGGGGCTCGCACCCCGTGGTAACTACGTGTGGACGTGCTCGAATCCCGGCGCAAAATCAAAGCGAGGTCTTCGGATCGACGATGGAGATGAACAGCGGAGGGTCGTACTCCTCCCGAATTCATTCCCAGAGCGGAGACAGGACCCATGAACTCTCACACGATTCGCCGCGGCTTCAGCCTGATTGAGCTGGTCATCGTCATCGTCATCATCGGCATCATCGGGGCGATCGCGATCCCGCGGATGAGCCGCGGCTCGGCCGGTGCGGCGGACTCGGCCCTCACTGCCAACCTCGCGATTCTGCGCAACGGCGTCGAGATGTACACGCAGGAGCACCAGGGCACGCGTCCGACGCTGGCGAACTTCGTCGATCAGCTGACCACGTACACGAACCTGGCGGGCACGGCGTCCGCGACCCAGACGGGCGCGTTCATCTACGGCCCGTATGTGCGCTCGATCCCGGCGCTTCCGGTCGGCGGCAACAAGGGCAGCACGACGGTCGCGGCGGCGTTCGCGGCCAACGTGGGCTGGATCTACACGGCTTCGACGGGTGAAGTGAAGGCCGGCGTGGACGTCGCCGAAGCCGACGCTTCGGGCAAGCTGTACTCCGCGTACTAAACAACCACGAGCATGAAGCCGCCCGTGATTCCCCCGGGCCGCTTCTCTGAGCGATGCTCAGCCGCCCGCGCCTGGTGCGAGAGCATCTGGAGCGGGCGGTGTGCGTTTCGGGAGGCGAAGGTGCGTCGAGGGTTCACGCTACTGGAGATGGTGTTCGTGCTGGCGACGATCGGGATCGTCGCGGCGATCGCTATGCCACGGTTCGCGGGGGCTTCGGACCGTCGGCGGCTCGCCGGAGCCGGGGATCGGGTCGCGGCGGACATCGCGATGATCCGCGAGCGGGCCCGCGTCTCGAGCGGAACGGCGCGGGTGCAGTTTGCACGCGCGGGGTACCGGTGGTCGGTCTCGGCCGGCGGCCAGACGGTGGCGGGCGGGCAGACGGTGCTTGAGGATGCTCCGTACGGCGTGACGGTTCGGTCGTTGACAGCGGGGACGGACGGGGACGTTGCGTTCGATGGGTACGGGAAGAACGACGTGAAGCTGAAGCTGACCCTCGGGGCGGGCGACTACCGGCAGGACTACACGCTGACGCTGACGGACGGCGTGGCGGTGCTCGAGGATGTTCGGCTGGCCACGCTGGGAGAGGACTGAATGGCCCGTGACCATGTGCAACGCGGGTTCACGCTGATCGAGTCGGTGACGGCGCTGTCGATCGCGGGGATTCTGCTGGTTGCGCTGGGCTCGGTGATGTCGATGAGCCTGCGGGCGATGCCGAGGCCGGAGGAGGACGTGTCGGCGCTGGCCGCGGGCGTTCAGGACGCGGCGGCGTGGCTGGGCGACGACCTTGCGGCGGCGGTGTCGGTGTCTTCGATTTCGGCGACGGACCTTGAGTTCACCGTGGCGGACCGTGACAACGACGGATCGGAGGAGGAGATCCACTACTCGTGGGACGGTCCCGGTGAGCCGCTGATGCGGTCGATGAACGATGGAACGGAGATCGCTGTGGGGCCGGCGTTGTCGTCGTTCTCGGCCGAAGCGGTGTGGAGGTCGGTGACGAAGTCGGGACCGGGTGCTTCGGCTCTGGGAGCTGAGGAAGCCATCCTGCGATACCCGGGCGCGGGCAACGCCACGCAGAGCCTGGCGGGCGGCGCGGTGGCGGTAACGTTTACGCCGGTGCTCGACGCGGATGCGACTTCGTGGAGGGTGACGTCGTGCCGGGTGCTGGCGAACGTCTCGGCGGTGACAGTGTCGACGCTTCGGGCCCGGTTGTACTCGGGACGGGTGACGAATCTGGCGAGCCAGACACCGCTTGCGACGAGCGGGTCGGTGGGACTGAACGTGCTTCGAAGCGCGATGCCGATCACGTTCACTTTTTCGTCGGCGCCGGACCTTCCTGCCGGAACGCAGGTGTCGATCGTGATCGACGCGACGGTCACGATTGGGGACGTGAATGTGCAGTACAACTCGTCGGGTGTGGCGATGGGCACGCTTCACGCGACGGTGGGGAAGGATGGATCCTGGACGACGTACACGGACGGCGGTGCGCCCGTTCTCGTCAACGGCCGGCAGTGGCGACCTTCGACGACGACATCGTCAGAGTCGCGGCTGATGAGCGTGGGGATTGAGATGATTCCGCAGCAGAGCAAAGCTCTGCCGGTGCGGTTCTCGGTGTCGACCTTCGCGGAGCCGATCACGAAATGAGATCACGGGCTTTCCATCGCGGGTTCAGCATGGTTGAAGCGGTGGCGGCCGTGGGATTGGTGGGTGCGTCCGTGCTTGTGGTGATGACGACGGCGTCGGGGGCGATCGCGCGGCGGGAGCAGGTGCAGGCGTACTCGGCGGCTTCGCTGCTGGTCGATGAGGTGCTGGGCGAAGCCGGGGGGCTTGCGTACGAGGATCCGACGGTGGCGACGACGGTGCTGGGGGCGGAGTCGGGGGAGACGATTACGTCACGGTCGAGTGCGGACGATGTGGATGATCTGGCGGGATGGGTTGAGACGGGGCTTCGGACGCGAACGGGCGTGGAGGTCTCGCGTTTTGCGACGTGGGTGAGGCGGGTGACGGTGCAGTGGGTCTCGGCGACGGACTTTGTGACGGTACAGGTCGCGGAGTCGGGCGTGAAGCGGGTGACGGTCACGGTGGAACGCGGGGGGAAGACGCTCGCGAGCGGGAGCATCCTTCGCGTGAAAGCCTGGGAGGCGGTGACGCCATGAGAGGTCGCGGGTGGCGGAACGTGCGTGGGGCAAGGCGCGGGTCGGTGTACCTGATCGTGCTGAGCGTGATGTCGATCGGATTTCTGGCGGTGACGGCCGGGATACTGGCGACGCAGGTTCACGGGTCGCGGGCGGAGACGCTTGCGGAGGCGCGGACGGCGCGGCAGCAGGCGACGGGCGGGCTTGAAGCGGGGCTTTCGCTGCTTCGCTACGACACGTCGTGGCGTCGGACGTTCGCGGGAACGCTGGTGCAGATCGAGGGGAGTTTGGGGAAGACGACGGTCACGGCGGTGGACTCGTTGGACGGCGTGGTGCAGGGGAGCGAGTCGGATCCGTTCCGCGTGACGGCGACGGCGCAGCACGGCGGGGCGAGGCGGATCATGTCGGTGCTTGCGACGCCGAATCTGATCTCGTCGGATCTGCTCGGATTCTCGATCGTGGCGAACGGTGCGATCACGCTGAGCTCGTCGACGGCGTGGATCAAGCAGCCGGCGCACACGAACGGGACGATCACGCTGACCTCAAGCACGGTGGAGGGGACGTTCACCTCGTCGGGGGTGGCGCAGGGCGCGGCGAACTATCGGGCGGCGGTGACGCTTCCGGTGATCGCGGACGTGATCGCGGCGTACGAAGCCATCGGCTCGACGGGAACGATGTCGGGGTCCGGGAGGACGACGCTTTCGGGTGCTTTCGTCGGGCCGCTGAACCCGCCGTGGCTGCTTTCGAGCAACTCGGCGGGGGTGTATGTGGTGGACCTGCAGGGGCGGCGGCTCACGATCTCAGACTGCCGGATCAACGGCACGTTCATCCTGAAGAACGCGACCGCGGGCGTGCGCGTGACGGGCTCGGTGATCTGGGACCCGGTGACGCCTGGGTATCCGGCTCTGATTGTCGAGGGGACTCTCTCGATCACGATGGATGGAGCGGATCTCTCGGAAGCGACCGTATCCAAGAGCCTGAACCCGTCGACGATGCCCTTTGAAGGTTCGGCGGACTCGGACACCACGGATCGTTACCCGTCGGAGTTCCGCGGGCTGATCTTCTCATCGGGGAACATGACCATCAGCGGTTCGCTGGCGACGACGGCGCCGATCTTCACCAACGGGGCGATCACGACATCGTCGCTGACGGCGGTGTCGCGAGCGGTCAAGCCCGTGAGCGGGCCGCCGGGGTTCCGCGGGCTGCCGCGGTTCTTTGTCGATCGTGAGTCGCTCGCGCGGACGGTGGACTGAGCGACCAATCGCGGAGCGGGGGATCAGGCGGCGCTGGTGATGGCGACGGCGGGAGCGGTCGACGCGTGCTCGGCGATGAGGCGGTCGAACTCGGTGAGGTCGACGCTTGCGAGTGCGGCCGTGACACGCGGGTCGAGCTGAGTGCCGGAGGAGCGGGCGATCTCGGCGAGGACGACATCGCGCGTGCGGGCGGCGCGGTACGAGCGTGTGGAGCTGAGGGCGTCGAAGGTGTCGGCGACGGCGATGATGCGGGCCATTTCGGGGATGGAATCGCCGGCGAGGCCGTGCGGGTAGCCCTTGCCGTCGATGCGTTCGTGGTGGTGGAGGACGCCGGGGAGGATGTCGGCGAGTTGCGGGATGTCGGCGAGGATGCGGTGGCCGATCTCGGGGTGTTTCTTGATCCAGCCGAATTCCTCGTCGGTCAAGCGGCCGGGCTTGCAGAGCACGGCTTCGGGGACGCCGATCTTGCCGACGTCGTGGACGAGGCCGGCGATGTGGATGCGGCGGATGGACTGCTCGGAGTGTCCGAGGGCGCGGGCGAGGGATGCGGAGAGCCAGGCGACGCGTTCGGAGTGACCGCGGGTGTAGCGGTCCTTGGCGTCGATCGAGGCGGTGAGGGCTTTGATGGTGCCCAGGAACATCTGGCGCTGCTGCTCGAAGAGGCGGCAGGTCTGGAGGAAGGCGGCGAGGAAGGAAGCGGTCGATTGGAAGAGCTGGAGGTCGTAGCTTGAGAGAAGCGGGTCGGTGCCGACCTTGTCGGTGCCGACGAGATAGCCCTGGAAGGCACCGTCGAGGACGATGGGCTGGACGAGGACCTGTCGGTCGTGGTGCGTGATGGGGCTGTGCGGGGGCACGACGCGTTTGCCATCGAGGAACCGGGTGAAATCGCCCGGGAGGCGTGCGGTGAGGGCGAGTGCCTTGGGGAGCCGGGACGCATCGCGCGAGGAGTGGATGATGGGGTCGGCGGGACGGGCGTCGTTGGCCGGTGACTGGTGTGGGGGCACAAAGCGGATCGCGATGTGGCTGAAGTCTGAGCCGGTCTCGAGGCGGTCGGCGGCGGCTTGGAGGAATCGCTCGGGGTGGGAGAGGTCGGTGAGGCCGCTTCCGATGGAGTAGAGGAGGCTGAGGGTTTCGTAGGACTTGGTGAGTTCGTCGGTGAAGGAAGCGATGGTGGATTCGTGCTCGGCGTGGGTGTTCACGCGTTCGGAGAGGTCTTGCGCGAGGTCGGTGAGGGCGCGGGTGGCGATGAGGGCGGCGGGGCCGGGGAAAGCGGCGTGGTGCTTGAGGGCGGCGCGGAGGTCCCAGAGGTTGTGGTTTGTGGCGCGGGCGACCTCGGGCAGTGCGGGGCTGTCGAGCCAGTCGGGCTCGAGGAGGAGCACGCGGACGGGGATGCCGGCGATGGAGCAGTCGACGCAGCGGAGGTGCGGGCTTGGCGTTGAGGCGATGGCGGCGACGGCGGCTTCGAGGAGCGGCGAGGCGGGCGCGAGGGTGCGGTCGGCGTCGGGGTCGAAGGCGAGGGCGCCGAGGCTTGCTGCGCGAGCGGCGAAGACCGCGATGGCTTCATGCGGCGTCGGCATGCGGAAGATCCTTGGAGGTGGTGGACTGTGCGAGGACGCGCTGGACGTGCTCAAGGACCTGCTTGGCGCTGAAGGGTTTGTCGATGAGGACCTGGATGCCGGTTTTGCCGCGGGTTTCGTCCTCGATGGAGTGTCCGCGGGCGGTGAGCATGATGATGGGGATGTGGGTGGTGGCGGGGTTGGCGGCAAGGTTGAAGGACATCGCGAGGCCGTCGGTGCCGGGCATCTGGAAGTCGGTGAGGATGAGGTGCGGCTTGTGGGCGACGGCGGCGGTGAAGCCTTCCTCGCCGTCGCGGGCTTCGTGGACGGTATAGCCAGAGGCACGGAGTTTGGCGGCGAGGATGCAGCGGATGTGCGCGTCGTCGTCGCAGATGAGGATGGTGTGGCTCATGGGGCTCCCGATCGGGAAGAATCGGCCGACGGGGAGCGTGGCTTGGGCGCGGGGACGCGGGCCGGCTTGGGGGCGGTGGGTCTGGTCGGGTTGCGAGCGTGGGGGAGGCGGGGGCGGGGTGGGGGGCGTCCGAGAATGGGAACTAGCCCCAGAGGCCGGCTTGCGGGATTGTGTAGGGGTCGAGGAGGGAGGGATCGTCGGCGGCGACCTTGTTGACGCGGGGGGAGACGGGGCGGTGTTTGAGCGTGCCGGGCGGGGAGGGGAGGAGAAGCGAGCGCGGGAGGGAGTCGCCGAGGCGGAGCCAGGCTTCGGCGCTCTGCGGGGAGAGGATGACGGGCATGCGGTCGTGGACCGGGTCCATGTCGGGATTGGCGGCGGCGGTGATGATGACAAATTCAAGCCGGGGAGGGGCGGCGATGGTGCGGACGAGGCCGGCGACGAGCATGATCTCATCGTCGGTGCGGGTGAAATAGAGGGGTTGGCGGCTTCGGGCGTCGCCCTTCCATTCGTAGAAGCCGGACATGGGGACGACGGCGCGGCCGGAGCGGAGGTGGTCGCGGAAGAGGGGGCGGTCTTCGAGGTTTTCGGCGGTGGCGTTGATGATGGCTTTGCCGTGGGCTTCGAACCCCCAGCGGGCGGGAGTGGGGCGGGGAGCGAGGGTCAGGATCGCGGCGGGGTGCGTCGGCGCGATGTTGTAGCGGGGGACGGGGTCGGCGAGATCGTCGAGCGGGTCAAGCGGGAGCGTGGTCGCTCGCATGAGCTTGACGAGCTCGCGCCATTTGTAGAGGGAGGTGAAGCGGCCGCACATGGGGGGAGGGTACCGATCACCCCGTTCAGTCGTCCGAAGGGTCTGCGGGCGCATTCCGCGAGACCGATTTGCCCGCCGATAACCCTAAAACGGTGGAATCTCGATCAAGAAACTGCGGGAACTCAGCCGATAGACTTGACGTATGTCAAGTATGTGGTACCATGCACGACCTGGAGGCCGACAACATGGAAATTCCGCGGGGGCAGCGTCCGGACGATCGCAGCCACAACCGGGGATCTTGGACGGTGAAGTATCGAGTGTCCCAAGTCATCGCGACAGGCCATGTGCATCGCTATTCGCGATGCCAGTTCTGGGGCGCGCGAGTGGACCCGGGTTGCACTTGAGAAGCTGAACCGTCACTACGGCACTCGCCTCAGAATGGCTGAGGCCAACCAGATCTTCGACGGCTATGTCACGGATCTCGACAAGCCGATCAAAAAGCGAAACTCCCACGAAGGATTCGAGGAGGAGTTTGTCTACGACTTCGTCGTACCCGATCCGGGTGAACTTGGCGACATCTACTTTGAGTTCACGCTCAACGAGGAGGATCCAGAATTACCGGTAATCCTGATCGTGAGCGTCCATCCCCCGAGTTTCAAGAGACCGCGATGAATCGACCATATCCAAGACGCTGCTCGCAGTGCAAGGAACGTTCGGTCAAGCCCGCTGAGATCGAGTTTCGCACTCAGGTCAAGCACGAAAACGTCCTGCACGATGTGTTCGTGCCCAAGCTTCCCTGCAATAAGTGTGAAGCCTGCGGCTTCGTCACGATGGGGGAGGAAGCCGACGAAGCGGTCCATGAGGCACTGCGAGCCAAACTCCATCTGATGAGTGGCAGTGATCTGCGTCGACTCCGTGAGTCGCTTGGGTGCACCCAGGCGTATTTGGCTGATCTCTGCGGCTTTGCTTCGACTTCAATCTCCCGATGGGAGAGTGGGGCTCTTCTGTCTCGCTCGACAGACAAGTTTCTTCGCGTCTGCTTTGCTGTGCCAGCCGCGCGGGAGTTCCTGCTTGGGCTTTTGTCGGCTCCGAATTCTCCGGCTCAGGTGGTCTGGGGATCGGATGAACTTGCTGTGCCTTCGGAGTCTGGGTACGTCGCTTGGCGAGAGCACGGACCAGAGCCTCCGTCGGTATCGCTTGATCGTTTCTGCTCCGTCACTCGCTGTTTCCACTAGGTCCCGATGCCGAACACAAACTCTGAAAAATCTGAAGTGGGCAATCTGGCGAATGTCGTTCTGCGGATCGACTCGATCAGGTCTATCACGCAGCCCAAAGGCACTTATTCAGTGATTGCTGCTCCGGACGAGCCTCCCTATCGGGCGTCTTCTTCGGTGCCCAAATTCGACGTTGTTCACCTCGACAAGACAACCCTCGGTATTCGTGCTGTCTTCGAGTTTCAAGGTGAAAAAGAGGTTGTTGGCGAAGGAGGCGATCGCGCCCATGTTCCTTTCTTCTCCGCAACCGCAGAGTATCTGGTGATCTATGTGTTGCTGGAAGGTGCGGATCTCCAGCCCGCGGATCTTCACGCCTTCGCAAAGCTGAATACCAGGCTAAATCTCCACCCGTTCTGGCGAGAGTTCGTCCATGATTCGCTGAGTCGAGCTGGTATGCCCCAGTTCTTGCTGCCTCCATACAACCCTTTCAAGGCGGCAAAGGAAAGAGAGCAGCAGAAGCAGTCATCGTCGTCCTCGACTTAACTGCGGTTCAAAGTTTCGGCGGTGAGACGCATCATGGGACTAGTTGTGGGCGGGTGGAATCGATCTGGAAGCGACTCGTACCGCCGATCGCTGGGTCCGTAGGCTGTCGTTGTGATCGGGATCGGTGGACCCGGCGCGGGTTGGGTCATTTCTGACCCTGCAAGCCGCCACACTCGGGGCAGCACGGTCCGATGGATCCGGAAAGGTCATAACCGCAAAGGCCACACTGGCGACCGGTTGTTCGGCGCAGAACGCCACGTGTGAATAGACCGAGGACGAGCCAGGCCGTATACGCGAGTCCTGCGTAGATCGACACGTTGAGCACGAACGGAACGGGCAGGACATCAACAGGCTTGCAACGCCACCAAGAGGTGCTCGTGTCGCCCAGCAAGTGGACAGGTCGCCCCTGTTGGGATCGATACTCAACCCATCCCAGTGCGCATCGAAATGGGAAGCCGCTTCTGACCGCGTTCACATACTCGACGCTCGCTTCTCTGAGGAGGAACTCCGAGTGCCAGTTGGGATCGACCTGTTCCGCGACTTCCCCGGCAAGCCGCGCGAATCTCTGTGGCTCGATCGGCCCGGATTGCCAGATGATGTACGTACGATCGTGCATCTCCGGCGAACCTGCAACGCGATCGATAGCGATCCAGTCGGCCCATTGGGAGTGTGCAGCTCTCCAGCCGACTTGGCGCTGCATGTCAACATATCCGGTCGAGTACTTCGACAACGGGCACATGGCTGGTGCGCGAGGAGCGAAGACGCTCATGGTGGTTACTGCGACTCCGAATGTCAGACAAAGGATGTGGCAGATGAGGTTGGATCGACCAAACCCACTGACCATTGAGCGCCGAAATCGCCACATCCAACTCGGGCGGGTGGCGTGGCTTCCTCTCTGTCCTCGAGATGGGACGGACGGGGTCGACGGCATCAATGACAGTGTAACGGTGAGCGGGGGTGGCACGACCTTCGGCGTCGGCTGGACGTGTCTGGCCGCTGCGTCGCTGGTGGCGCGTGCGCTCTACAGGCGGACGCCGTGGCGGGGGCTTGGTCCGACCCCTTCGGGGTCGTGGGCGGGCGGGGTGGATGGGTCCGGGGGTTGCGCTCGCGGACTCGCTTGACCCCCGGCTACTCCCGAGCAGCCCTTCGGGCTGGGTTGATTGGGGAGAGCGGAGCGAGGTTCCGCGGCGATCGAAGACCCCTCATCCCCGCCGAAGCGGCCGGACTTCTCCCCGTGAAGCACGGGGAGAAGGAGGAGGCGACCCGGCTCGGAGAGCCGGGCCACCCGAAGGCATGGACGCGGCTCGGAGAGCCTGGCCACCAACGAGCCGGAGCGGGAAGGAACGACCTATGCTTGCCGGCGCGTGGTTTGGCACGCGTCCACTTTTGAAGCCGGAGTGGCGAAATGGCAGACGCAGCGGATTCAAAATCCGCTTCTCGCAAGAGAGTGTGGGTTCAAGTCCCTCCTCCGGCATTGACGATCGGGCTCAGCAGCCGCTTTCGAAACCGTCGATGAAGTCGATGAGATCGAAGAAGTCGACGAACTGATCCTGGTTCAGATCGGCGGACTGCGGCGGCCGAATGTCGGTCGCGGGCAAGCACGCGGTGCCCTCGAAGCAGTCGATGAACGCGATGAAGTCGAAGTAGTCGAGGAAACCGTCGGCGTTGGCGTCGAAGGGGCACGCGGTGGCGTTGCGCACGGCGTCGAAATCGATCCGAATGACGGCGCCGGCGTCGCCGCCGAACCGCGCGAGCAGGGAGACGGTTCCGTCGCCTGCGATGGGGCTTGCGGTGTCGAAGCGGCCGGCGGGATTGATCGCGGTGCGGGCGATCTCCGCGCCGGTCGCCGTGAGCTGGACATTCGGGGCGATTTGGACCTTGGTGGAAGGCAGGACGATCGGGAACTGGCCCGTGAGCGGGTCCGCGCCCATGACGGCGGTGAATTCGACGGGAGGGACATCAGGAATCTTGAAGCGTCCGGTCGTCTGATAGACGACGCGGCCGGATTCGTCGATGCCCGCGTTGGTGACGGCTCCGAGGGTGGCGAACGGGGGGAGAAAGGCGGGAGCGGTCGCTCCGCTCTTTGAGATTCGGCGGACGCGATTGGCTTCGAGGACCCACATCCCGCCCGGCGCGTCGACGAGCGATGCGAGCAGGATGATGTCGCCGCGGGCGTTGGTGTTGAGCCAGTCGACGCTCGCGATGACGCCGGCGGGGGTGCCGTCAAAGTCCGGCAGCGACTGGCCGGGGAGGGCGATGTCGGAAAGCACACCATCGCGGACCCGGAAGACACCGGTCGTGCTGCTGGACGTAGCGCTGCAGACGTATGCGCTGAAGAGCACGGAACCGTCGGCGAGCTCGCGATAGTTGAAGACGTCGTCGATGTTCGAATTCGCGGGCATGTTGGGGGAACGGGCCGGGCGGGCGGCGAGCATCGTGAGCGGTCCGCTCGATTGTCTCCAGAGGCCGTCGTCGGCGCTGTTGCCTCGGCCGAAGCCTGTACGCGTGGCGAGCGCTCCGCGCACGATGGCAGACCCGCTCGGGCCGATCGCGGGAACATCGGGAAGAACGGTGAAGGGGAGGTTGGTGGTGCCGGGGGCGATCCGGCCCTGCGCGGTGACGAACTGGATGCCGTCGGAGTCGGACCAGCGCCAGACCGCGCGGCCGAGGAAGGTGGGCGAATTGCGCTCGCGGAAGTTCCCGCTGAAGACGAGGCTTCCGCTTGGGCTGATGAGAGGGGCGGCGTCGAGCGAGCCGAGGATCTGCGTGGGTGAGAGGCCTGGGAGCGCATCGCCGACCTTGGCGATGAGGTCGAAGCGTTGGGGCCCGAGACGGTAGAGGCCCGCGATGTGCGTTCCCCCCTGGCTTCCCGTCGCGATGAGCGAGGAGTTGAGCGAGTCGCCGCGTGCGAGGGAGGTGAGGTTCAGCACGGAGCCGGAAGGCATGCCGGGCGCGGGCCCGCCGGCGGCGACGATGTCGGTGTAAACGCCTTCGTGCTCACGGACGTAGACGGAGGAACCGGTCGCGACCTCGTGATAGATCACGCTTGCGTCGGGGTGGACGAGAGGGGGCGAGAGTCGAGTGGGGGTGCGAATCTGGCCGTTCACGCGGCGACCGGTCGCGGAGATGACGTAGGGGTCGATTACCCCGCCTGCGAAGGACCAAGGCGTGAGATACGCCGGATTGGAAAGCGTGACGCCGTGGACGTTGGTCGCGCGGAGGGTGTAGGCCCCGTAGTCCTGCTCGGTGAAGTTGGCGAGGTAGAGGCGCTCGTCGTTGACGCCGGAGATGCGTCCCGATACGTTCGAGAGCGGCACGCCGTCCTTGAACCACTGAAGGGCGATGGGGCGGGTGCCGATGACACTCGCTTGGATGATGCAGCCCTGCGTGAGGAATGCGACCGTGGAGTCGGGGTGTCGCGTGAAGATGGGCGCGGTGCAGAGGTCGCCGAAGGGGACGATGCCGTTGGCGGGTTTGCCCATGACAGACGAGAAGCTGCCGCCGACGAACGCTCGCTGGGCGAGTCCGGATCCGAAGGGCTCGATCGCCGTGATGGCGGAGTTGCCGGGTGTGGAGTCGAGGCTGATCCATGCCGAGCCGTTCCAGTACCGCATGCCGAATTGCGTGGCGACGAGAAGCACGTCGCCGAAGCCGAAATTGGCGAACTTGGCGGCTTGGTAGCCCTGATCGGGCGGGGCAATGGTCGTCGGTGACTCGAAGGTGGCGCCATCGGTGACGACGAAGTGCTGAAGGGAGCCCGAGAGGTGGAAGTTCCCGAGGAACGCGAGCTTCTCGCGTAAGGGGATGATGCGGTTGACGATGCCGCCGCTTGTGAAGGTGACCGGGAGCGGTCGCCAGACGCGGTCGGGGCCGAAGCGGGCGGCGCAGGAATTCACTCCCGGAGTAAAGGTGCTGAAGCCCCCGCCGACGTAGAGCGAGGAGTTGTACGACGCGATGCTTGTGATGGTGCGAGGCGCGAGCGAGCGGAACACCCACTCGCCGCTCACAAACTCGAACGTTTCGGATCCGTCGCCGCCATGGCGGTAAAGCGAGCCGGTGGCGGGCGAGGTGTACATGATGCAACCGCCGGTCGTCGGTGTCCGAGCGGCGCCCTCGCGGTCCCAGCTTGCGCCGTTCCACGACCAGGTCCAGCCGAGTCCGCCCGAGACGTTGTCGAACATCACGATGCGGCCGAGCGTGGGATCAAAGCACATTTCGGCGGCGTTGGTGCCGGTCGCGGGGCCGCCGGCTCCCTGGGCTTGCGTCCACTGTCCGCCCTGCCAGATCCACGTGTCGTTGAAAAGCCCAAGGGAGGGCGAGTATCCGCCGAAAAGAACGAGGTGTGAGCGGATGGGATCAAACGCCATCGTCGCGCCGGAGCGTGCGGCCGGGCCGGAGGCGGAAAGCAGCGTCCACGCCGACCCATCGAACGCCCAGGTCTGGCCGGTGGGCGGATTGGATCCGTTCTGGGTTCGGCGGCCTCCGAAGAGAATGGTCTTTCCGGAGGGAGGGTCGAAAGCGGCGGTCGACGCGATGAGCGCCCCCGGATTGCCTTGCGTGACGAGCGCGGACCAGTTGGCGCCATCCCAGGCGTAGGTTGTGGTGTCGCTTTCGACGCCTCCGTAGACGAAGGCCCGTTCACGGACGGGGTCGTACGCGGCGATATGACCGGCGCGAGCGGAGGGTGAGAATGCGGGGAAGCGACGGCTCCAACGAGTGCCGTCAAAGGTCCACGTCATATTGGACAGGTTTCCCTGAAAGAGATTGTTTCCGCCGAAGACGAGCACATCTCCGAAGCGATCGCGAGCGGCGCGGTGGAACTGAAGCCCGAGCGGCGTGTTGTTGCCGACGCTTGACCATGTGTCACCGTCCCACGCCGCGAGGGAAGGGGAGGCCAAGCCGTTCGCGGACAGGAAGGCCCCGGCGGCGTACAGCTTGGCTCCGGTGCCGTCGTCGTGTGTGGTGAGCGCAAGGACGCGGCCGTCGAGTCCTCCCGAGGCGAGCGGCTCCCAGTTCGTTCCGTTCCACGCCGCGATGCGATCGCCCGCGCCGCCCGTCTGGGTGGTGAAGTCACCCGCCGCGAAAAGGCGGGCTCCGCTTCCATCGTCGAACATCGTCAAGGCGAAGGTCGCTTGCACCCCGGTTCCCAGCGCAGTCCATCGGACGCCGTCCCACACCGCGACGCCTTGCGCCGCGACACCCCCGATTTCCGTAAAGCTACCGCCCACGATCAGCCGTTCCTGTTCGCCGGCACCCACGCGGAGCATGCAGTAGATCGAGCCCTGGGTCCCGAGGCCCGCCGCGTCAAAGCCCTCGGCGAAGTCGTAGCACTGGGCGGCGGCTGTTCCGGCGAAAGCCGAGACGATTGTGAAAGACGCGGTTGTGAAGAGGCCGAGCGGCACACGGTGACGCTGAATTGAACGCATGGCGGATGGTATCCGAAGAGGCCCATGACTCCGCCAGAACCTCATGGCTGTTCGTGGTTCTCAGACCACCGAGATTGGAACGAAGCGTGCGGCGTCTGATAGGGCCCCGAGCGTCAGCACGCGATTGTGGGATAATGGCCTCCATGTCCAACCACACTGAGCGTCCGAAGCGGTCTACGAGTGTTCGCGCGAAAGCCGCGCTGCTGATCGCGTCGGGGGATCTCCGACTTTCGGCGAACGTGACGTGCTGGCCGGCGCAGAAGGCGCTCGAAGCGGCGCTGGGGGAGGCTTTCAAAGCGGCGGGGTGGTCGCTGGTGCGCGCGCATCCTGAGCGGAAGTTCGCGGAGGGGTCGCACGGGTTCATCGATTCGCAGGCGTACGGGCGCGACGTGTTCGCGGAGCTTGATCGGGATGCGCCGCTTGTGGTCGCGGAAGCGGTGTGGCAGTACAGCCACCATGTGCTTCACGGGCTGATCCGGCATCGTGGACCGATTCTGCTTGCGGCGAACTGGTCCGGGCAGTGGCCCGGGCTTGTCGGCGTGCTGAACCTGCGGGGGTCTTTGACGAAAGCGGGCGTCGAGTACTCGATGATCTGGGGAGAGGATTTTACGAGCGCGGAGTTCCGCAAGGGGATCGCGCAGTGGTGCAAGCGGGGGACTCTGGAGCACGACACCTCCCACGTGGCGAAGTTTGACGCGAAAGACACGGGGAAGAGCTTGCGGATTGCGGCGGAGGAGCTTGCGGAAGCGATCCGCGAGCGGCCGCCGATCATGGGCGTCTTCGATGAGGGGTGCATGGGGATGTACAACGCGATCATCCCGGATGATCTGCTGCATCAGACGGGGGTTTTCAAGGAACGCTTGAGCCAGTCGGCGCTGTACGCGGGGATGCAGCGCGTGCCGGACGCGGAAGCGGCGGCGGCGTTCGCGTGGCTGACCAAGCGGGGGATGAGGTTCCGGTTCGGGAAACGCGAGGAGCGAGACCTGACCGAGAAGCAGGTGTTCGAACAGCTCAAGATGTACATCGCGGCGATGCGGATCTCGGAAGAGTTCGGGTGCGATGCGGTGGGGATCCAGTATCAGCAGGGGTTGAAGGATCTGGCTCCGGCGAGTGATCTGGCGGAGGGGCTTTTGAACTGTTCGGAGCGGCCGCCGGTGAAGGGAGCGGGCGGGAAGGAGATTTTGCCGGGCAAGCCGCTGACGCATTTCAACGAGGTGGATGAGTGTGCGGGGTTGGATGGGATCCTGACGCAGCGGGTGTGTGAGAAGCTTGGGATTGAGCCGGACAACACGCTTCATGATCTGCGGTGGTCGGACAAGGACCGGTCGGGGACGGTAAAGGATGAGGTGTGGGTGCTTGAGATTTCGGGAGCGGCGCCGCCGTCGCACTTTGTGGGCGGGTATCGCGGAACGACGTCGGAGCGGCAGCCGCCGATGTATTTCAAGCTGGGCGGTGGCACGGTGAAGGGGATCAGCAAGCCGGGCGAGGTGGTGTGGTCGCGGATTTTCGTCGATCGAGCGAAGGATGGTCGCGAGCGGCTGAGCATGGACATCGGGCGGTGCAAAGCCGTGTCGCTTCCGATCGAGGAGACGCAGCGGCGGTGGGACGCGACGACGAGCCAGTGGCCGATCATGCACGCGGTGATGTACGGGGTGACGCGGGACCAGATGATGGCGCGGCACCAGAGCAATCACATTCAGGTGGTGTACGGGCCGGACGCGAAGGGGGCGGACCGGATCGTGGCTTTGAAAGCGGCGCTGGCGGCGGAGCTTGGGATCAAGGTGAATCTGTGCGGGGAAGGGGCGGATGGCAAGCCGCTTGCGGCGTCGGTGAAGAAGGCCGAGGTTGTGTGATGAAACGTACCAGTGGGTCGGGTGGGGCGCGAGGAGGTTCGTATGGGTGAAGATTTCTCGCGGGTGCTGATCATGGTGGATGGGGACTTTCCTTCGCTTGTGGCGGCGGTGAACGCGAAGGAGGGGATGGTGGCTCTGGGTTCGAAGAGCGGGGAAGCGGTGCTTTGGCCGGCCGTCGGGGCGGAGGATGCGTCGCGGCTGGAAGCGTGCTTGCGGATCTCGGAGCGGGTCGGGCTTGGCCTTGTGGAGCGGCGGTCGTGGTCGGAGGGTCCGAGCCACGGGGTATGGTCGAGTCCGTCCCGGCTTTTGCTGGATGCGTGCACGGACGCAGCGAATCTGGGGCGGTCGGAGGTGGTGTGGCCGGCGCACTTTGTGGCCAAGGGCGGAGCGGCGGGGGCCGAGCGGGGTGTGAACCTGGAATTGGCGACGCGGGCGGCGGACCGGGCGCTGCTGGTGTCGCGGCTGATGGCTTTGGATGCGGGGGTGCACGGCGTCCCCTCGCTTCGGGTGGAGATGCCGTTCGTGGATCTGAACGACCGTGAGGTTGCGGACCTGGCGGTGGACCTTGGGATGAGCCGGGCGATGGTCGAGTGCTGCTGGTGGTGGTCGGAAGTGGGGCCGGAGGGGGAGGTGTTGCGGGAGCGGTGGGCGGCGGCGCTGAAAGCGGCGGGATTCGCAACCGGGGCGGAATCGGGGTTCGGGCCCGGCTCGGGGGCGGGGAATCTGGTACGCTAGCTTCGGGAAGGGTGGGTTTACCGAGGCAGAGTGCGATGATGCAAGGAAAGGGCTGTTCCATGAAGATGATGGCAAAAGCGGCGTGCGTTGTGGCGGCGGCGTCGATGACGGTCGGGTGTGCGGCGCAGGATGGGCGCGTGCGGGCGCTGATCGTGACGGGCGAGAACAACCACAACTGGCGGTACACGAGCCAGATGCACAAGGACACGCTCGAAGCGACGGGGAAGTTCGTGGTGGATGTGACCGAGTCGCCGGCTTCGGCGCTGGCGGATGCGAAGATGCTGTCGAAGTACCAGGTCGTGGTGCTTGATTACAACGATTACGGCAAGACGAAGCGGTGGGGCCAGCCTGCGGAGGCGAACTTCACGGAAGCGGTGCGGAACGGCCTTGGCGTGGTGGCGGTGCACTCGGCGAACAACGCGTTCCCGGGGTGGAAGGAATACGAGCAGATGATCGCGCTGCTTTGGCGCGAGAACGCGGGGCACGGGAAGTTCCACGAGTTCGAGGTGGCGATGACGGACACGGCGCACCCGATCACGGCGGGGATGCCGGCGAAAGCCAAGACGGTCGATGAGCTTTACCACCGCCTTTCGAATCCTCAGGGTTCGCCGTACACGCTTTTGGCGCAGGCGATGAGCCAGACGTCGACGGGCGGGACGGGACAGGCCGAGCCGATGGCTTTGGTGAACGATTTCGGCAAGGGCCGGATCTTCGCGACGCCGCTGGGGCACGTGTGGGACAAGGATGAGAATTCCAAGCCGTCGGTCGCGACGCCGCTTTTCCGTACGCTGCTTTCGCGAGGGACGGAATGGGCGGCGACGGGGTCGGTGACGCTTCCGGCGGAGTGGAAGGAGACTGCGGCGCAGAACGTGCTGACGCAAGCGGAGAAAGAGGCGGGCTGGGAGCTTCTGTTTGACGGCAAAGAGCTGAAGATGCGCGGGTTCAAAAAGGACAAGCTTCCCGGGAAGTGGAAGGTCGCGGACGGGACGCTGAGCATCTCCGCCGGAGAGGGCGAGGGCGGCGACATCGTCACGATCGATCAGTACACCAACTTCGAGTTCGCGGTGGAGTGGAAAGCGTCGCCGGGGGCCAACTCGGGCATCATGTACCGCTGCACCGAGGACAAGAACTATCCGTGGGAGACGGGGCCCGAGATGCAGATCCTGGACAACAACAAGCACCAGGACGGGAAGAACCCGCAGACCTCGGCGGGCTCGCTTTACGCGGTCAAGGCGATCGCGCATGACGTGACGCGTCCGGCGGGCGAGTGGAACCGGGCGAAGGTCGTCTGCAACGGGTCGCGGATCGAGCACTGGCTCAACGGGTACAAGGTCGTGGAGATGGACCTGTCGAGCGATGAGTTCAAGACGCTCCGCGACGCGAGCAAGTGGAAGGGTGCGGCGGACTACGCGACCCGGGCGACGGGGCACGTCGCGCTCCAGGACCACGGCGATCAGGTGTGGTTCCGCAACATCAAAGTGCGGAAGCTCCCGTGAGCGGGAGGGGCGGCTCCGGGAGGGCTTCATGAGCATCGCGACGGCGAAAGCGAACCTGCAGGATGCGACCAAGAAGCTGATGGCTGAATGGGAGCGCGTCGCGGCCCAGTGGGACGACGCGGCTGCCAAGCAGTTCGCGAAAGAGGTGATCGATCCCATCCTGCCGCGGATCAACGCGGCGATGAAGTGGATCGATCACGTCGGTGACTTGGTGGGAAAGGTGCGGCGCGAGTGCGGGGATGGGTGAGGGCGGGTTCTCGGCCCCGCTGCCGGCGGCCTGCTCCCGGTTTTGTGGAACAGAGCGTTCGCCGGAATCGAACGTCTTCGGAGGTCTCCGTTGTCCCAGCCCGCGTCACTGGCCGAACAGATCCGCAACCTCCTTCGATCGCTGACCCCCGCGGTCGCCGAGCGTGCCGCTCAGGAAGCGGCGTTGACCAAACGCCTCAAGGAGCAGACCGCGACGATCGAGCGCGAGTACGCGCAGGCGATCTCGGCGCGTGAAATCGCCACCACCACGGCCAAGAACGCGATCGAAGCCGAGCGGATCGCGCTGATGGAGGCGATCCGCGTCAAGCACGAGAAAGAGTTCGGCGATGCCCACGCGGTGATGACCGCGGATGTCGCGTCCTTCGCCGACACGACCGCACGCCTCGAAGCACGGGCCGAGCAGAAACTCGAGGACAGCAGGTGGCTTGCCGAGACGCTTGTCGAAAGCGGCGAGGGCAAAGCTCGCGCGGAGTTCGAGACGGCCGCCAAGGACCACAAGCTCCGACGCGAAGAGGTCGACGCCGTGCGGTCCAAAGCCGCCGCGATTCTCGCGAGCCAGGGGCACGCGCCGATGCCCGGGATGACCGAGGGCGCGGTCGACACGACCAAGTCTCTGCCTGTCTACGTCGAGCGGTGCCGGGAAGCGGGGGTGTTGCTCGAAACCCGCGTCAAGCCGATGCTCCTCCGGCCATCGACAATCATGATCGTGGCCCTCGCGTGCGCCGGGATCGGAGCGGGGGTCGGCGTGTGGCAGCGGGGGATAAGCGGGGCTTCGCTTGGCATCGGAGCGGGGCTGGGCGTGGTGGGGGCGCTGGTCGTGCTTCTCGTCGGCAGGGTTGTGCTTCGTCAGCGTGTGCCGCATGCGGCGGCGCAGCTCTCGGCTCGCCTCGCGGAGGCGGACGGCGCTCTCGCGCTCTTCCTCGCCAAAGCCGAGGAAGCACGGCAGAAGGTGATTGCCGAAGCCTTGGAACGTCGCGACAAGGAAATGGCCAAGGGACAGTCGAAGTACGCCGCGGCAAGGCAGGAAATCGATCGACGCAAGCTGGACGAGGAGCCGGCCCTCCGGGCCAAACACCGGCAGGTCATGGACCGCGTGCTTCGACGCACCGGTGAGAAGTCGACCGCCGTGGACGAGGAATCAGCCAAAAAGCAGAACACGCTGAAGCAAGAGCACGAATCGGCGATCGCGCAGGCCGCAACCACCCGCACAAGCCGGCTGGAAGCAGCGCAGCGGGAACACGCGGAGGGCACGACGGCTCTTCGCCAGAAGTGGACGGTGGCGACGGCCCACGCACGCGAAGAGCTGGCGTCGATCGCGGCCGCTTCGGGTCCTTTGTCGCACCCGTGGGAGGGCGCGGATGCTCCGAACTGGGACAAGTTCGAGCCGCGGACAAGCCCGCCCGTCGCCGCGCGGTTCGGCACCCTCGGCGTGACCATGGCGCAAATGCAGGGCGGCGTGCCGACGGATGAGTCGCTCCGCGAGCCCGCCGTCGAAGCGTTCGATCTGCCGGCGATGCTCGACTTCCTCGGGACGGGGTCGCTTCTGATTCAAGCGGGGCCCGAGCAGCGTGCGGATGCGGTGGCTTCGCTGCAAGCCGTGATGCTGCGGCTTTTGACGACGTTCCCGCCGGGCAAGCTGAAGTTCACGATCATCGATCCGGTGGGGCTGGGGCAGAGCTTCGCCGGGTTCATGCACCTTGCGGACCATGACGAGTCGCTGGTGTCGGACAAGATCTGGACCGACCCCAGGCACATCGAGCAGAAGCTCACGGACATCACCGAGCACATGGAAGCGGTGATCCAGAAGTATCTCCGCAACGAGTTTGCCACGATCCAGGACTACAACGTGAAAGCCGGCGAGGTCGCCGAGCCCTTCCGGTTCCTCGTCATCGCTGACTTCCCCGCCAATTTCACCGAGACCGCCGCCAAACGCCTCGCGAGTATCGTCGCCAGCGGCCCGCGATGCGGCGTGTTTACGCTGATCGCGACCGACGCCCGGCAGCGGCCCCCCGCGTGGGTCCCCATGCCCGAAATCGAGCGTGCAAGCGTCAACGTCGTCGGCAAGGAAGGCAAGCTGTCGTGGAAGGATGCTGATTTCTCGGCGTGGCCACTTGCCATCGAGCGCTCGCCCAGCGAGGACGTTGTCACGCGGATCGCCCACGCCGTCGGAAAGCACGCCAAGGAGATGAGCAGGGTGCAGGTGCCCTTCGGCACCGTCGCCCCCAAACGCGAAGAGCTCTGGACGCGGAGCACCTCGGGCGACATCCGCGTGCCGCTGGGCAAAGCCGGCGCGACGAAGGTGCAGCAGATGGTCCTCGGCCGCGGGACAAGCCAGCACGTGCTGATCGCGGGCCGCACCGGCTCGGGCAAGTCCACGCTTTTGCACGCTCTGATCACCAGCGCGATGCTCTGGTACAGCCCCTGGGAGCTTGAGCTTTACCTCGTGGACTTCAAGAAGGGCGTCGAGTTCAAGACCTATGCGAGCCACAACGTGCCGCACGCCCGCGTCATCGCGGTCGAGAGCGAGCGTGAGTTCGGCTTGTCCGTGCTCCGCAAGCTCGACGCGGAACTGACGCGGCGCGGCAACCTCTTCCGCGAACTCGGCGTGCAGGACCTCGCGAGCTACCGGAAAGCCAAGGGCGAGGGGGACCTGACCGGCGCCGGTGCGAGGTCGTCGATCCCGCGCACGCTTCTGATCGTCGACGAGTTCCAGGAGTTCTTCACCGAGGACGACAAGATCGCGCAGGAGGGCATGCTCCTGATGGACCGTTTGGTGCGTCAGGGCCGCGCCTTCGGCATGCACGTGATCCTCGGAAGCCAGACGATCGGCGGAGCGTACAGCTTGGCTCGCGCCACGATCGGCCAGATGGCCGTCCGCGTCGCGCTCCAGTGCTCCGAAGCCGACTCGTACCTGATCCTGTCCGAAGATAACGCGGCGGCGCGCCTCCTCTCGCGGCCGGGCGAAGCGATCTACAACGATCAGTCGGGCATGATCGAGGGCAACAGCCCGTTCCAGGTCGTCTGGCTTCCGGATGAGGTGCGCGATTCGCATCTGCAGGATGTGGAGGCACGGACGAGAGCCGAGGGCTGGAAGGGCGATCCGCCGATCGTGTTCGAGGGCAACGTGCCGTCGCACCTGCCGCGGAATCACCTGCTTCGTGCGGTGCTGGATGGGTCGAGCGTGCCGAACATGCCGACGATCTGGCTTGGCGAAGCGATCTCGATCAAGGATCCGACTTCGGTCAAGTTCCGCCGGCAGTCGGGGTCGAATCTGATCATCGTCGGTCAGCAGGAGCGGCCGACGCTCGGACTGATCGTGTCGTCGCTGGTCTCGCTGGCGCCGCAGGTGTCGCGAGCGGGCCGGCTTCCGTCGATCACAGTGCTTGACGGCGGCACGGCCGACGCTGAGTCCACGGATGAACTCATCTCGCTGGGCAAGCAGCTTGGCTCGGGCGTCGCGGCGGTGGTCAACGGGCGAGCGGCGGACGCGGCCGTTGCAGCGATCTACGAGGAATTCCAGAAAAGGCAAGCCAGCGACGGCGGAGCGGATCAGCCGCCGGTCTTCCTCGTCGTGTCGGGTTTGCAGCGGTTCCGCACGCTCCGCAAGTCCGAGTCGGACTTCGGATTTGACGATGGCGGAGCCGAAGCCGCGACCAAGCCGGACAAGCAGTTCACGCAGCTTCTCAAGGATGGCCCGAGCGTGGGCATCTTCACGATCGTGCGAGTAGATACCTCGACGAACCTTGAGCGAGCGATGGACCGCCGCATGCTCAAGGAGTTCGACTATCGCGTCCTCTTCCAGATGTCGGCGAACGACTCGAGCAACCTGATCGACAGCACGGCCGCGGGCAACCTCGGCCAGCACCGCGGCCTCCTGTACTCGGAGGAGACCGGCCAGGTCGAGAAGTTCCGCCCGTACGCCGTGCCGGACGCCGACTGGCTCGCGAGCACGCTGAGCTCGCTGCCCTCGCCGGTGGGCTGACGACGCTTTGCCGACGGCGAGAAGCACGGAGAGACCGTGCTAGAATCGAGCCCCACGGGGCGGTAGCTCAATTGGTAGAGCACTAGCTTTGCAAGCTAGGGGTTGAGAGTTCGAGTCTCTTCCGCTCCATTCCACTCGGTGCATCAGAATGCGATGAAATAGCCCTGTTTTCTAGGGCCGAATCGCTTCGGGAGGGGTGGGGGACCGAGGTGGGGTCCGTGCGGCGAGTCGCACCAATTTGCATCGAATCGCGTCGGATAAGCTGTGACTCAAGCTGTGGGTTGACCACTACCGCTTGTGGTTGGCCGTGGGTGCCGGTTGCCCGCTGTTCCTCGCGGCCGGGTGTCCGGATGCTCGGGAGCTTGGCGACGGCCGTCGCGGTATCGTGGAGGCCGAGGACGGTGTAGCTCTTCAGGGTGGTCCGGTAGTCGCTATGCCGCATGATCTTCTGCGCGACCTGCGGGGCGACGCCCGCGCGGGCGAGCTGGGTGCCGAGGGTGGTCCGGAGGGCGTGCAGGTCGGCGATGCGGCCTTCGGCGTCGGTGCAGTCGATCCGGGTCTTGTCCCGCTCCCGCTTGCCCTTGCCGATGCGGACGGGCTTGCCGTCGGCCCCGAGGATCGGGACGCGGCGTGCGATGCCAGCGCGCAGGAAGTCGGAGAGGCGGGTCCGGTTCGTCACGGCTTCGCGGAAGACGCGGGCAGTAGGAACCCCCGGATGGGCCTTCAAGTGATCCCGAAAGGCCTGGACGAGTTGCGGGTGCATCGAAAGCACGTCGGTGCGTTTGGCTTTGCCGTTCCGGATCGTGAGCGTCTTCTCCGTGAGATTCACGTCGCGCCATTCGATCCGCTTGAGGTCGCCACGCCGAAGCCCGGCGAGGGCCGCACCGAGGTACCACGCGGCGCGTCCCCTGTCCGACGCGACCTGGACCAACCGGCCGAGTTCATCGTCCGTGAGCGGGCGGCGGACGCGGCGGCGATCCTGGGATTCGTCCTGAATGGAAACGGACTTGAACGGGTTGCCGAGGAGCCGTCCGGTCTTGACGCACCACCCGGCGAAGGCGACGAGCTGTTGACGGGCGAAGTTCACGGAGCGGGCGGAGCGTCCGGCGTCCTTCACGCTCGCAAGGTAGGTTTCGAGGGTGTCGGGGGTGACCGCGTAGAGCAACTCGATCTTCGAGACTTCCCGGAAGCCCGTAAGGTGCTTCCGCTTGCTCGCGATGTGCTCGGCGTCAAGGCCCCGACGCTCACAGTTGGCGAGGTATTGCTCCGCGTGCGTCTCGAAGGGGATGCGGCCTTGGACGGCGTAGCGGTCCGCTGCGGCGTCGATGACACCCTCGCGTCGGAGAGCGGCATCGGCGACGAACTTGCCGAGGATCCGGAGGGCGGTCGCCTTGTCGGTCGTCTGGGTGGACTTCTGGCACCGTTTGCCCGAATGGTCAACCCACGTGGCGATGTACGGGCCTGCGCCGCTGCGACGGAAGACAGAGCCTTGGCCTTTGGAGCGTCGTGAGGGCATGTTCTACCGATCCTTTCCGGCCTTGCCGGTGTGCGTCAGCTTGAGTCCGAGGACCACGCAGAGTCGGTCCACGTTGCCGGTCCTGAGTTCCGTACCCGCCATGAACCGGCTGATTCCTGAGGCGGGGACGCCCGATTGCTCGGCAAGCTGATTCCGTGAGAGTGGGCTCGCCTTGATCGCTTGCCGCAGCTGGTCCGAAACGGTGGTCATGTCGGGAGCATACCAGAGCCGTTGTGAGAACGCAAGGACTATCTCGTGTCATTGGCCGAACTCGAATCGTTTGGCCCGGGCGTGAGAGAAGAACCGGACGCGCCGGGGGTTGGCGTGAGAGGGAAGGAATCGTCTCGCTCGCCTACGGACGGCGGCGACGGAAACGAATCGACCGTCACCGACCGGCGGTGGTATCGGAGCGGCGACCCGCGATTGCCTGATCCGGTCCGGGACCAGCGATACTCCTCGTATCCACGCTCAAGAAGCTCCCGCAGCAGCGTCGCGCCCGGCGGGACGCCCGACGACCACGCGACCTTGACCTCCTCCACAGTCAGCCCGGGAGGGCTCGCGGGGAGAAGCCGATAGATGTGGTCCAAGATGTCGGCCTGCCGGACGGCTGGGGCGTCGCCAAGAACGTGGTAACCGTCATCGCCAAGCTCAAGGACACACTCGGGAGGGATTGACTCGTACCGGCCGTAGGCTTTGAGCTTTCGGCGGCGGTCGCTCTCGTTCGCGGGGTCACTTCGGCGCAGTTCAAGAATCACATCCACAAAGCCCGTAAGCGCGCCGGACCCGCGAGACGCCGTCGCCTCCGCACCGTCGCCTTTCTTCGGGTGGTGGATCAACAGGACCGCCGCGCCAGCCTCCGACAGTTCCCGAAGGGGCGTCACGGCCGCCATGACCTCCCCGGCGTCGTTCTCGTTCGCCACGGGCCAAATGCTCGACAGCGTGTCGAACACGACAAAGGCCGCTCCGAGGCGGCGAACATCCTCGACCAATTGCGACACGAACCGATACCAGTCCACGAGGGTGGGGCGGGTGAACGTCGCCCGCTTGACGAAGTGAATCTTCGGGTTCAAGCCAAGCTTGTCGCGGCGAGCCGACCACAGCCCCGACGGCTCTTCACTCACGTACAGGGTCGGGCCCTCCAACCGCGCGGACGCGAGCCCGGACCCGAGGTAGAGGTCCCGAAGCAGGTACCCCATCAGGGTTGTCTTCCCGGCCTTCCAGAGCCCCGTGAGGAGGGTGATTCCGCCCCGGGCGAGGTAGCCGCTCCAAAGCCACTCGGGTTCGACGGCGGGGCCCAAATCGGCGATCGAGACCAACTGGTAGAGGTCCGATTCGTTTCGTTCGCTTACGTGCGTAGGCGATTGAAACGAATCCGAGGGGGTCCACAGGGTGGCTTCTCGGGCGAGCGTCAGGAACGCCGACCCGTCCGCCCCGGCGATGACCGATTCCCTGGCGTCCTTCGCCCCGTTGGGCGGGTCGATGATCTTGATCCCGGCGGCGTTCGCGGCGATGTCATTCGCCAGGTCGGAGGACCCCCTCCGACCGGGGGCGTCCGTGTCGGTCACGAAACAGACGAACAGGCTCTTGGCGAGGTCCGCGAGGTGCTTGCCCCCTTGTCCGCAGCTCGGCACGCCGACCGCCTGCAACCCCAAGGTGAGCAGGGCGGCGGTATCCGATGCTCCCTCACAGATGAAGAGGGGACGCTCCCATGACGCTCCGACGCCGTCCGGCAAGGGGTAGCCATCCGGGTAGATCAGACCCCGCTTCCCACCCCGCTCAAAGTCCTTGGACCCGTTCGCAAGCCTGTACGCCGTCCCGATGACGTTCCCCAATGCATCCTTCTCGGGAATCGCCCAACGCCCCCCCTCGGCACGTGCGCCGATCCTGGCCCAAGCCTCGGCGGAGACGCCCTCGGGAGGCTGGAGGGGTGCGGATGATCGGGAGCCGCCGCGAGGGAAGGGCGGACGAGTGGGGGTGGGAAGGCGAGAGGCATCCTCGGGCATGATGTCTTTGAGCGTCAACCCGACTTTCGAGAGCACATGCGTGGTTTCACATCCCGCGCGGCATTTCAGCACCGCGCCGCCCTTCTCTCCCTCGGCGATTCCGAGGCTCGGCTTCCTGTCATCGTGCCCGGGACAATGGCAACTCCACCCCGTCTGTGTCTGGCGGGGCTTGAGTCCGTGAGAACGAAGGGCGTCCAACAGGCGTTCGGTGGGCGTCATTTCCGCCCCCCCTTCCCGCCGGACTTGGCGGCTTCGATGTACGCACGAACGTCGGCGGGGTCGAAGAGACGGCGGCGGCGGATGCGGACGACAGGGATCTCGCCGGAGGCGACGAGGCTCCAGAGGGTGCGGGCGGAGATGTTGAGGATCGCGGTGACCTGGGTGGTGTCCAGGAGACCGGCGGGCAGGGGCAACGGCTTTTCGGTGTGTCCCATGATTTGCGTCTCCTTGGAACTCAGCGAGCCTCCGCTTTCGCCCGGGCGATGAACGCGGTCACGTCCGCCGGGTCGATCAGGACGCGGCGGCGGATCCGGATGGCGGGGAGGAGGCCGGTCTTCACCAGCGTGCGGGCCGTCCGCACAGAGACGCCGAGCAACCCGGCGGCGGTGACGTAGTCAACGAGCGGGCGGCTCGCTTCGGTCGTCACCGCTTGGGCGCGGGGTGCGGATGAGGAGGGGGAGATCGGAGTGGAGGACGGTTGCATGGGATGCTCCTGAAGTGAGCTTGCCCGCCCGCGACGTTCGCGAGCGGTCCATGCACTTTGTCCCATCACGTGCGATCGAGCTACGGCTTCGTCCGTCTTTGTGGGCTTGGGGTCAAGCTTGTGGGCGAAGCCTCTAGAACTCCCGTTCCCATTCGCTCGGACCAATTCGAGAGCGCCTTCTTCCAAGATGGCTTGGCAGACTCCGACCGACAGAAGCTGACCATGAGTCGAAACTCGGAGAGCTTGAAAGGTTCGCCTTGCGCACGACCGGAGACGCCCGCCGCGTCGCGCAGCGCCTTCAGGCTCCCTTCGGAGATATCACCGATCTCACAGAGCACTTTGACGGTGAGCCCTTCCAGCGGGATGTCGAACTTGGGGACCGTCTTTCCGCCCGCGAGCTTTTGAACATCGATCGAGGATCCGAGGGAGGCGATTCCCTTCAGTTCCAGTACGGCGATCAGTTCACCCAATGACCTCCTGATGATCTCGTCGATCCGATCGAGGGACGCCACGCTCTCCTTGAGGTTGAATCCCCTTCCGTTCCATGCGAATCCCACCGTCTGTTGCTGATGGCTCAGTGCGAACAAGGCGCGGTGAAGGTTCACACTCCAGGACATTGCGCCGGGATTGAGAGCTTGATCCATCTGCTCCCCGGCGGCCGGAAGAGCCTGAAGACACAGTCGGGTCGCGTCGATGTCAATTTTCAGGAGCATGAAGTCGTCGCGGATCGTGTGCTGGTACACGCCGGGCTTGGGCTTCGGGAGCGGCTTCCTCTTCAGCCGTCGGGCGTACACCTCGGAGGGCATCTTCTTGCCTCCATCCGAGAGCCGGTCAAACCACTCCGCCATCGCCCGCAAACGACGCACCGCCATCGGCACGGTCTGGAAGAGGTTGAACATCCGAATGAGCGGATGGGGTTCGGCCGGACGGCTCAAATTTGTGTCGGCGGATGCTTCCATGGTCGCTCCTTTCCGCCATTCTCGGGGATCCCGCGAGCGAACGGAGCCGGGCGGCAGCTTGTCCCCAAGCCACCCTCCCGATCAGCGGCTCCCGTCAACCCCACGGCCCCCCTTTCGAGTACACTCCGGGCTTCCTTGGGAGGACCGCGTGGCGAAGAAGGCGAAGCCGAACAACGAGAGTTCCGACAAACTTCCGCTCGGCGTTTATCGCCACGGCGGGCCGCCCCCACACGGCTCCAAGCGAAAGAACAACCCTCCGGCGAAGCTCGCGGCCGAAGGGGAGGTGAAGGTCCTCCCCCGCACCGAGTATGCGTACAACCCGCACCTGCCGCCGGTGCTTCGGTTTGACGCCAAAGGGAAAGCCGGCTCGGATGCGATCCCGTCGCTCCTCGCGAAAGCCGGGCGGGAGCCGCTGACGCCGGACGAGGTGAAGATCCTCGCCGATGCCCTCCGCCGCCACGAGCCGTGGCTCGAATGGACCGGCAAGCGGGAGAAACCATCCTTCGCCGTGGACCCCGTCGCCCTCCACATCCACGAGCGGGTGAGCACGCAGGCCATTCTGAAGGTCGCGGCCCGGCAGGACGTGGACAAGTTCCTCTTCGCCGATCCAGAGCAGGAGTACCACGACGCCGTCCAGTTCTACAAGCACGATGTGGACTGGTCGAACCGGCTGATCCTCGGGGACTCGCTCCAGGTGATGTCCTCTCTCGCCCGGCGGGAGGACTTGGCGGGAAAGGTCCAGATGATCTATATGGACCCTCCCTACGGGATCAAGTTCGCCAGCAACTTCCAGCCCGAGGTGGGCAAGCGGGACGTGAAAGACAAGCAGGAGGACCTGACCCGCGAGCCGGAGATGGTGCGGGCCTACCGCGACACCTGGCATCTGGGCATCCACTCGTACCTGTCGTACCTCCGCGACCGGCTGATCGTCGCTAGGGAACTCCTCGCCGACACGGGGAGCATCTTTGTGCAGATCAGCGATGAGAACCTGCATCGTGTGCGGGATGTGATGGACGAGGTCTTTGGGGCGACGAACTCCTGCAACGTCATAGCGTTTCACAAAACGATGAGCGCTTCAGGTAACCGTTTGCCTGTCGTTGCTGACTATCTCCTTTGGTACGCACGCGATGCAACTAAGTTGAAGTATCGCCCGCTGTATCTTCAGCGCGAGGGCGAAGGTTGGGTCAACTACGACTATCTTGCGACGCCGGCGGGAGAGTTTCGACGGATGATCGAGACGGAGGCAGTTGACTGGACAAGCGTTGCGCCGGGTGCTCGCGTGTACCGCCGCGACAACCTTACCAGTCAGCGCCCTGCGCAAGAGGGAGACGTGAAGTCTGTGGACTTCGAAGGCAAGGCATACGGACCTAGCAAGGGAACGTTTAAGACACACCTTGCTGGCCTCTTGCGATTGCGAGGCGCAAGCCGACTGGAGGCATACGGCTCAACCTTGTCGTATCGCCGCTTCGCTTTGGACTTTCCTTGTTTGCCGCTAAACAACGCATGGACAGACACACTCACGGGAGGGTTTGCGGAAGCACGACAGTATGTAGTGCAAACGACAACGAAGGTCATTGCGCGTTGCCTGCTCATGACCACCGACCCCGGCGATCTTGTTCTGGACCCGACGTGCGGGTCGGGGACGACGGCGTATGTTGCCGAGCAGTGGGGCCGCCGATGGATCACTACAGACACGAGCCGTGTCGCCATCGCCATCGCTCGCCAGCGTCTCCTGACAGGAAAGTTTGACTTTTACAAGATCAAGGACTCGGAGCCGGACGCTGTGGGGACGGTGCAAGGGAAACTGGACGGGACGCGGAGCGGGCAACGCCAGACCGTGCTGACGGCGGCGGCGGTTGCGCCGGAGGTTCCGAAGCGGGGCTTCGTGTACAAGACGGTGCCCCACATCACCCTGAAGAGCATCGCTCAGAACGTCGCTCTGGATCCGATCTTCGCCCGGCACGAGCCGATCCTCGCGAGTCGGATCAAGGACGCGAACGAAGAACTTGCTCCGGTCACCGCGAAGCTCCGCGAGGCGCTCTGCGCCAAGTACGCGGCCAAAGCGGCAAAGGATGGCATTGGGAGTCCGACCGATGCGGACGCTCGGCGGTGGTTCCTCCCAGGCACGACGCGCAAACAGATCGCCGAGGCTTTGGATCGCGCGTTCCGCAAGGAGGACAAGAAGAGCCCGACGCCCAAGCAGATCGACGCGGCGTTTGAGCGGGTGCCGACGAAAGCCAGGGTCGGGGCATCCAGCGTACCCAAGAGCGGACAGGGGTGGGAGCATTGGCAGGTGCCCTTCGATACGGATCCAGAGTGGCCGAAGGGCCTGCGCGACGCGGTGACGGCGTACCGGGAAGCGTGGCGGAAGAAGATGGACGAGGTGAACGCTTGCATCGCGGCGAGCGCGGAGCAGGAGGAATTGGTCGATCAGCCCGAGGTGGTGCGCGGGGTGACGCGGGTCACGGGGCCTTTCACGGTGGAGGCGGTGCAGCCGCCGGAGATGAGCCTCGGGGATTCGGTGTCCGGAGACTTTGCGGGTGAGCCGGAGCAGATGCAAACCGGGTTTGACGTGCGGATCGTGGAGCCGAAGAACGACCTGGAGGTTGCGAACATCGGGGCGTACCTGGATCAGATGACGCGGTTCCTGAAGGCCGACGGCGTTCGGTTCCTGAACAATCGGCAGATGAAGTGGACGCGGTTTGAGCCGCTGTTTGAGAGCGGGACCGCCAACCCGTTCCATGCCGAGGGGCGATGGGTGTCGGTGGAGGACGCGAAGGGCGATCCAAAGCCGGATGACCGCTGCAATGTCGCGGTGGTGATCGGGCCCCAGTATGGCGCGGTGACGGGGGCGGTGGTGGTGAACTCGGTGCGAGAGGCGCACATCCGGGGGTACGACCATGTCGTGATCGCGGGGTTCAACTTCGACGGGGCGGCGCAAACGGCGGTGGACAAGCAGGCGAACCTGAAGGTCAAGGTTCACCTGGCGCACATCCGGCCGGATATCAATCCCGGGATGGACGGCTTGCTCAAGGAAAGCGTGACGCCGGGCGGGGGGCAATTGTTCACGGTGTTCGGCTTGCCGAGGATCAAGGTCGCGAAAGCGAAGGATGAGGACGGGAAGACGAGCTACACCGTCGAGATGGACGGCGTGGACATCTACAACCCGGTGGACGACAGCATCGCCTCCGCGAGCGCGGGAAAGGTCGCGGCGTGGTTCCTGGACAGCGACTACGACGGTGTGACGTTCTGCATCACGCAAGCGTTCTTCCCGGACAAGTCCGCGTGGGAGAAACTCCAGAAAGCACTGAACGGGAAAGATGGCCCGATCGATAGCGGGCGGTTCGAGGCTTTTAGCGGGACGACGAGCTTGTCGTTCCCTGCGGGCAAGCACCAGTGCGTGGCGGTGAAGGTGATCGATCCGAGGGGGAACGAGGTTATGGCAGTGGAGAAACTCTCTTGAATTGGAGGCGATTCGATGGCAAAGCATGAGGTGAAGTTCTCGGTACCCTCGCGTCCGCTCGCGTACAAGGACATTGAGTTCTCGGTGAAGTCGAACGGTGCGAAGTTCGGCGAACTGAAGATCAGTCAAGGCGGTGCCTTCTGGGTCCCTCGGGACCACTCTCAGGGATTCCACCTGAACTGGAAGAGGCTGGCAAGCTTGCTTGAGGAGCATGGCACCAAGCGCAAGATGAACTGAGGCATGCCTTGACAACGCCAACCTTCAATCAGGTCCCGATCCAGCCCGTTGATAAGCCGATCCTGTGCAGCCCCTACGAGCCGCCGCTGCTGCACTGGCATTGTGATCGCACGTCGGGCGTGTGGACCAAGGCCGCTGGTCGGCGTCCGTCGCGGTACTGGTACAAGACCAAGGACGATGTCGCGGGGCAGATGACGCTGACCGCCGAGGGGCTTTCCGAGGGTCAGGATGACCTGCACATGGTCAACCAACTCCGGGAGGACGTGGCGAGGTGGCGGGACAGTCAGTACGAGGGCGTGACGCCGGTGACGCGGGAGTTGCTGCGATGGTGGGCATCGCCGGACCGTGCCCGGCGGCTGTTTTTCTGTCAGCGGGAAGCGGTCGAGACGGTGATCTATCTCGCTGAGATCATCAAGAGCGGGCGTCGGCCTCGGTTCAACCCGGAGTTTCTTCCGGGCAGCCTGAGCAAGCTGATCGATGCGTCGCCGAACCCGGACCTGTTGCCGTTGGCACGCTTTGGGTGCAAGATGGCGACGGGGTCGGGGAAGACGGTCGTGATGTCGATGCTGATCTCATGGGCGTTCTGCAACCGGGGGCGAAACCCGAGCGACGAGCGATTCCCGTCGGCGGTGCTTGTGTGCTGTCCGAACCTGACTGTGAAAGAGCGTCTCCAGGTGCTCCGGCCCGAACGTGCGGACAACTACTACGGCGAGTTCGATATCGTCCCGGCGAAACTCCGCCCGCTCATGCAGAACGGACGGGTGATTGTCGAGAACTGGCACCAGTTTGCCCCGCAAAGCGAGCACCACGAGGGCGGGAAGAGTTACGCCGTGGTCAACAAAGGGACGGAGACGCCCGAGGCGTTCGCCCGGCGGGTCCTGGGCGATCTCTACGACCGGCTGCCGGTGATGGTGCTGAATGACGAGGCGCATCACTGCTATCGGCCTGCGCCGCTCACGGACGAGGCGAAAGCCAAATTGACGCCCGAGGAACTCAAGGAGGCGCAATCGGAGAACGAGGAAGCGCGGATCTGGCTTGAGGGCCTGGACAAGATCAACAACTACGCCGGAGGTCGGAAGACGGGCCAGCCTGCGCCGGGAATTGCGATGTGCGTGGACCTGTCGGCGACGCCGTTCTATATCGGCGGGAGCGGATACACCGAGGGGAGTCCATTCCCGTGGCTCGTGAGCGACTTCGGCTTGGTGGACGCAATCGAGAGCGGGATCGTCAAGATCCCGAGGCTGCCGGTGATCGATTCAACGGGGCAGCCGGAGCCGAAGTATTTCAGGTTGTGGCACGCGATCAAAGAGAAGATGAAGCCGGGCGAGTTCCTCGCGGGGCGGGCGAAGAAGCCCAAGCCGGAGGTGATCTACCGCGAGGCTGAGCCCGCGCTCAAGCAACTTGCCGGGCAGTGGGTGGAGAAGTTCAACTACATGCAGGAGGCCACAGACGGACAGGATCGGACGCCCCCGGTGCTGATTCTCGTGTGCGACAACGTCGATGTGGCGGAATTGTTTTATCGGAAGATCAGCGGCGAGGAACCGATCGAAGCGGCCACCGCTGAGGATGTGGCCGAGGTGGAGAGTGAAGAGGACGCCGACGGGGACGAGGACGCGCCCAAGGCCAAGGGGAAGGCCAAAGGCAAGGGAAAGCCGAAGGTGTCCTATGGGCACGGGGCCATCTTCCCGGCGTATTTCGCGAACGAGCCCGGCTTGCGCCGCACGCTGCGAATCGATAACGACCTGCTGTCGAAGGCCGAGAGCGAGGACCCGACCCAGAACAAGCAGCAAGCCGCAGAGGCGTTGCGGAAGGTCGTGGCGACGGTCGGCAAGCGCGGGCAGCCCGGCGAGCACATCCGGTGCGTGGTGTCGGTGGCGATGTTGACGGAAGGATGGGACGCGAACAACGTCACCCACATCTTCGGGATTCGAGCGTTCGGGAGCCAACTCCTCTGTGAGCAGGTGGTCGGACGGGGCCTGCGCCGGATGAACTACACCCCGGACAAGGAAACGGGACTGCTTCCGGAGGAGTACGTCGATATCTATGGGATCCCGTTCTCGGTGATCCCGTTCAAGGGGCGCGTCGCGGGGAAGGAAGAGCCGGATGATCGACCGCTCAATCACGTCCGGGCGTTGCCCGAGCGGGCTGCGATGGAGATCCGATTCCCCGTGGTGGAGGGGTACGCCTTTGCGCTCCAGAAGAACCGAGTGAAGTGTGACGTTCCGGCGATGGAACCGATGGAGATCGAGCCGGAGCACGAGCCGACGGCGACGTTTCTCCGCCCGACGGTGGGATACGAAGAGGGCGCGCCGTCCAACGCGGCACCCTTCGGGTTTGAGCGGCAGGACCGTCGGCAGTTCTACGCCCACACGCACCTCCAGGCGATCAAGTTCCAGATCGCACGGCTGATCGTGGCTCGGCTGTCGGGCGTCGATTCAAGCGCGGGAGAGAAGCCGGTATCCGATGCGAAACTCCGGGTGTTCCGTCTGCGCTCGCGGCACCAGTTGTTCCCTCAGGTACTGAGATTCGTGGACGACTATGTCCGGACCAAGGTGGACTTCCGAGGTGGCCCCGAGCAGGAACTCGGGATGGAGAAGTACGTTCAGCGGATGGTGGGGTACTTCTGCGACGCGATCGAGCCCGACGAAGCCGAGGGCGAGCCGCCGCTCATGCCGATTCCAAACAGATACAAGGCCGAAGGCACCTCGGGGGACGTGGACTTCTGGACCAAGCGACCCGTCAGGCCGACGAATCGGAGCCATGTGAATCAGGTGGTTCTCGATTCGGTCTGGGAGGCGAGCACGGAGTTCTGGCTTGAGGCGTCCGAGGACGTGGACTGCTACGTCCGAAACGATCACTTGGGGCTCGTGATTCCCTACGAGTTTCAGGGACTGGAACACTCCTACACGCCGGATTTCATCGTGCGTCTCAAATCGGGCGTGCATGTCCTTCTAGAGACGAAGGGGCGCAGCGACGCACAAGTATCCGCCAAACACCAGGCGGCACAGCGGTGGGTCTCGGCGGTCAACAACGCCGGCAAGCATGGGAGATGGGCTTTCAGAGCGTGCTACGACCCCCAAAGAATACCGGAGGTTCTCGAGATCGGACTGGTACATGGGTAGGAAGATACGTGAAGGCGAGAGCGGAGTTAGGCCAGCAGGGATGGTTCCCAAGGCTTGCCGAGCCGATCGGGCAACTTCCGCGGAGGGGATCTGAATCGGCGACCTGGTCACGAGACACTGAGACGATCTTGGCCGCTCAGCATCCCGACTCGAAGAGGGCGACGAAATCCGCGTAGTCGAAGAAGTCAACGAACCCGTCCCGGTTGAAGTCTCCCGAGTTGCCTCCACAAACGCCAGTCTCGAAGCACTCGACGAACTCAAGGTAGTCGAAGAAGTCGAGAAACCCATCCGCGTTGAAGTCGGCCCGGCAAGGGATCGGGGGAACCGGCCCCGTCCAGAGCTGTGCTTCCCTTCGGTTTGTGGTCGAGTTGAACCCCCACCCGCACACCCTCAGAGTGTCCCCATCTCGCTGCACACCGTGCGCGTAGCTGTATGCGAAGTTTGAAGGAAGGAACTGATGAAGGTCGATCCATGAGTCCGCGGAGCCAACCCACACGCCCGCGTGCCAAGAACCTGCAACCATCGCTCGACCGACCTGGAAGTCCGAGTTGCCCCCCAAGACGCCTGATCCGGTCGCTCCGGCCGGATGGAGGTCGACCCAGGACTCTGGCGTGCCCCGCCACAGCCCGGCGTGCTCGGAACCATTGATCAGGGCGTGCCCGGCCTGCCATCCATCGCCGACGGCATAGGCTCGCGAGGTCGACGCACTTGGCGGTTGAAGGTCAACCCACGAATCGGCAGTTCCAGTCCAAAGGGAAGCGCGGTCGACTCCGCCGACTCTCGCGTATCCCACTTGCTGCGTTTCTCCCATCGCCGTGAGATCCGAGCTCGTCGCGCCCACGGGGTGCAGGTCGACCCAAGATTCCGGCGTCCCGGTCCAAAGGCTAGCTCTGCGACCCGCGCCCGCAGGTATCACCGTTCCCCCTTGTCGGTTGCCGTGCAGAGCAAAGGCATCAGAGCGAACCGCGCCCGCCGGATGGAGTTCCACTATTGAGCTCGCGGTGCCGGACCACATGACCGCGCGATTGACTCCTCGCAGGATTGCATACCCGACTTGATGCTCTCCATCAGTGGCGTAGGCGGCGGAATTGATCTTCACTGACGGATTGAGATTGACCCACGAAGACCTCGAAGAGACCCACAAGCAGGCGTTCATGGTGCCTTGCCGTGGGGAGGACCAGCCAACTTGCTGACCACCACCCGCTCCTACGGCTGCGGAATAGGGAGTGCCGGCCGCGGGGTGAAGGCTCGTGACAAGCCATTGGGCGTTGACGTCGGGGGCCAGGGGGAGCGTCGAGATCACGCACATAGCTGGCGCGAGGGCGGTTCGTACGGTAGTGGACTTCTTGAACAAGGTGCTCATCTCCTTCTCGATCGCCGCGTACGGCGCCGGGTAGACATTACAACAGCTTTGGCCGAGTCGCACAAGTAGCTCGAGAAAAACTGTGGGGTCGAAGGGGCATGAGTCTCATAAAAACGGTTCGTAGGCGGATCGGGATGTGGTTGCCCGACCAAGCGGTCTGACGTGGGAATCTGGAAACGGCTCAATCGCGAGTTGGGCTACCTCTGTCCACCACATGCCGCGAGCTCGAAATCGACGCTCAGTCCAGCGGCGTGGTTGGTCGTTTCGGGCGGAAGCGAAGTCAGAGGCGAGCGCCAGAGTGTCCCCAGAGTGTTGGTTTTGCATGGTCAGTTGCAGCGGCCATGAAGATCTGGCTACTTACGGGTTACGCGGGGAGATCTTCTCGAAGCGCCCGCTGATTTTGCTCGATCTAGCACAGCCGCTTGGAAGTTCCTCGTTCGCCACACAAGGTAAAGTCGATACCAGTGCGTTGTTGAGCCGTCCCGAAGGCAAGCGATGGCCGCGTCATTGCCCTCATGAAGAGGATCGCACACCCACAGCCCTTCCTCTTCCGGACATACTCGAAGCACCGGTAGCATGTACGAAGCGGCTCGTGGATGATGCGTAAAGATCTCCCAACGAGCATCGAGATCAGGTTGAAGCGTGAGCAAGCGGCAAATCAGAAGCCCTCCATCGATTGCGACAGAGCATCCGCTTTCCAGCAGCTCCAGCTTCCCTTTGTTCGCCATCTCCCGTCGTCCAAGAGTCCTTTTCATGGCGATCCCGAATTGCATCAAGGTTCGTTCTGGATCGGGGTCAAAGTCAAGCTTCAGGTACTCGAGGAGCGCGTTCGTTCGACGCTCGACCGCCGCGGTCAGCCATCCGAGAAACTCTACCGCTTGTCCTTGGGACAACTTCCGTCCCTTGAGAATGGTGTTCGAAACAGAGAGTGGGGGATTAAACTGAGGGTATGTGTTCATTCATTGCCTCGCGGTCTTCTTTCCGGTGCGGAAGATAATCGTAATATTTGGGTTCTTCTCAAGCTCCTTTCGAAGTCTCTTCGTCGGACCCCCCAAGCCTGTACGTCGGCTGGTGAAGAAAACCCATTGCACCGGCTTAGTAGGAGAGGCAAACTGTACGTCAAGTTTTGCCTGAACGCCTGTACGACCGGTTAGGTCGCGCCGGCCCACCTTGACTTCCTGGAACTTCTTTGCCTTGCTAAAATTGTCGTAGAAGCGTGTTGTGCCGTTGATGGTGATGCCTCCAGGCTTGGAACCTCCGAAGAGCTTTCGGGCCATCGCCTCTCCACGCAGACCCCGATTCGCGTTTGCTCCAATGGTTCTTTTCGCTGCGCCAGCCCCAACTCTTTTCGCCACGGTCTCGCTGCCGGACGCTCCGGCAATCCCAGCCATGGGTCCTCGCCACTGCTTCTGAGAGTCGTAATAGCCCGATGAGCCACCCTCCACGGACGCTTCGTCTATCTCTTCGTCCTCTCCGTCCTCGCCTCCGCGGAAGATATCGTCTGAAGCGCTGAAATCAGTGACATCCTCCAGCATTTCCGCCATCGCTTGGGCGTACCCTCCCGCAATGGCGCGGACCGCTTGCCTAGCGTCTTCGCCTGCTTCCATCACCCGCTGGGCCTCATCCACTTCGAATTCGGTGAGGTTGGTCGGGCCGAGAAGCTCAATGAACAAACCCAGGGGATCCCCCGGCCCCAACAGCGGATTCCCACGAACGTACCCGTAGAGGCTTGGGCCGTCTGTGAACATACGTGCTAGCGACACGTCGCCCACGTCCGTTCCTATGAGCGCACCCAAGTGGGCCGCGTCGGAGAGCACGAGCAAGCCGCTTGCGTTGGGATCCCGCTGCAGGAATCGCCCCGTCCACGGCGAATAGACTCGATTGCGAGCGTGGAAGAACCCGCGCTCGACTTGGGAAGTGGGATCCGCGACGAGCGGAGGACCCGTCGGCGTGGATTCAAAGCGGTCGTAAAACAGGGCGCGGTGGCCCAAGCGGTTCTCGGGTACGTTGCTTACCGAAGCATTGACATCCATCGCCATCAACTCGCCCGCCGGCGACCATGCATACTGCACACCAACCGTTCCGCCGGAAGATACCGAGATCGGCTTGACGAGAGCGACCACATCGCCGCTTGCATCCTGAAGTGTGGCCCATGTGACGCTGAAGCGATCGATCTGGGCGACGATCTCATCCAAGCCGTGGACATCACCCGGACCCCAGATGTACTCGCGGTTGCAGTACGGAGCTGTCTGATTCGCGAGGCCATTCTCGATAACGCCCGAGTTCGCGCCGCCTCCACTCCCGCCGGTCGCCGCGATGGGATCGATGAAGATCTCCTGAATGCGACGAACACCGTCGTGGTAGTAGCGTTCCGTGCGGAGGTTGGTGTTCGTCGGACCGGGCGTTGCCGCCGACTGACGGCGGACCAGACGACCAAGGCCGTCGTAGGTGTAGTGGGTCAGCCACCCGCCCGATTCACCGGTTGTCGGCCTCCCTGCAGCGGAGAACTCGCCAAGGGTGCCGATGAGATCGACCTGGACCAACCGTCCCCATCCGTCGTACTGATACCAGAACCGTTCATCGGCGACGAGATTTCCCGCGGCGTCGTAGATGAAGTCTCGCGCGGTGGTGACGGTGGTGCCGGATGAGTTGTCGCGATGGGTTTCGGTCAGAATTTTGTTCTGTGCGTCAATAGCATGATCCGCCGAGAGTGTTTCAAGCCCTGGGATCGGCGTGAGGTCCAATTGGACCACCTTGCCGAAGGCGTTGGCTGAGTTCCCGGTCCAGTTTCCACGGGGGTCCATGTTCCACGAAGCCAGTCGCGGCGAAGTGGTGACGCTCGCGAGCTCGATCTCGGGCAGTGTTGCCGAGAGCTCGCCCGTGTCAGCGCCGATCATCTGGCCGAGAACGTCGTACCGCAGCGCCCACGAGCGATCGTTGTCGTGCGCGATGGTGTTGAGCGTGGCCTGAGTGACGCGGGCGGCGATGCGTTCGCCGGCCGCGGAATACTGGTAGTCCGCTTTGTACTGCACCGCGGCGGCGGTGTTCGTGTTTCGGAAGTTCAGGCTCTTAGGTCGGCCTTGACGATCCAGGCCGGGATAGCCGTCCGCGTAGGAACCGCCGACGGTGAAGAAGCGTTGCGCGGAGGCGTACTGGGCGAGGACGGTTTCCACGCGGAGGCCGGAACCCGTCCGCTTGAACGCCGAAATCTCGGCAAGTGTGCCCGTCGTTGTGTGGGGGGAGGTGAGCTGCCGTGTGATCTGGCCCGTCCGATACTCGATCGCGCTTGAGTTTGCGCCGTACTCCATCTGCACGCGCCGACCTCCGGCTACTGAGCCGGGACGTTTCGGATACGTGATGAGTTCCAGCCGCGAGAAGTTCGCACCGCCTGAGTGGGCGGTCGCATAGGTCCACAGATACTGCGTATACGGAGACAGTGTGCCGGTAGTGCTCGCGGCCGCTCCGATCTCCTGGTAGTCGCGGGTGAGGTTTCCGCGGCCGTCGTATGCGAAAGCCGTGCCAGCCACCACGTATGACGGAGGGTCACCCGGGCTGGACGGATCCTGCTTGGTCTTGGCAATCAGGGACTTCAGCCGTAGCGTTGCTGCGTCGTACTCATACTCGATGCGTCCGACACGGTCGGGCGGTAGGGTGCCAACCGGGCTTGGCTCCCAAGGGTAACTGACGTCGAGTAGACGAATGCGGTCAAGTCCGTCGTAGGAATAGGTGAACTCAACATCCCTCTGATCCTTGCGCGAGGCAAGTTTGCCATCGCTCTGGTAGGTGAAGGAGAGGAACTTGGGGGTTTCGCCGTCCCCGTAGGGCATGCGAAGGGAGCCGACAAGCGTGGGATCCTCTGTAATGACGTTCCCCGAGGTGTCCACCACATCGGCTTTCGCCAGAAGTGTTGTGATCTGAATGTCAGCCCACTGCGCCACCGGGGCGAGCGGGTCGACGAGGAAAGGCTTCGACACATCATCCCAGCGATCATCCATACCGACATCGGCGGGCTGAATCATGGGGAGAGCGGGCGTCGCGGGGGTTACGCTCGCAATGCCGGTCAGCTTCCCCTTGGCGTACCGGTAGAACGTCAGACGCCGGGGAACCGAACCATCCGGAGTGGGGCTTGCCACGAGGTCGGTTTCTGGATATTCGAGCTTGCAGACGACCTGTCCGAAGCCGTCGAACATCTGCTCGGTCACCCGGCCGGTCTGCGCGTCGATGACGCGGTATTGGCGTCCGCCTTTGTCGTACTCGTAGCGGGTGACCATCGCGCCGGCGGGAAGCGCGGGGCTGAAGCTCGCACCCTCCCCACGGGCGGGAGATTTCAACCGCCATTGCGAGGTGCTTTCCGGTGTCGCGAGGTAGGGATTGGGAATGGCATCCACGATGAGCTGAGCCGCGGGAATTGTCACCGCACTAGACGCGTTGGGAGCGAAGACATCGGTGGTGGATGCCGTGCCCAGGTCGGCCGTCGCCAAGAGACGACCCGAAGATTCGTCGTACCAGTTCATCGCATAGGTGGAGATGTACTGCGGCGTCGTCGAGTCGTCGAGCGTCGTCACCGACGCATTGTGCATCCTGTCTCGCCGCTCTGACTTAATCACCCGTCCATCGTTGTCGTACGTCGAGATTGTGCGTGATGTTTCGATTCCACCCACGAGCGTCCGGGCGTCGATCTCGCGTCCCTTCGAGTCGTAGCGGTGCTTGGTGATCACCCCTCCCGATGACACCGTCATCAGTACACGCCCCGCGCCATCGCGATAGGTTTTGGAGGACAGGTAGTTTGTGCCGGAAGTGTCGATCGTGCCTGCCGCCGTTTTGACCGCGTAAGTGCGGAGCTCGACGATGTTCCCCGCGTCATCGTAGAGGTTCTCGGTGAGTCCGATGATGCTCGAAGGCGCCGCGGTGAGGATGTCCACGGCGGACGGGGTTGAATCTGCGTCGGGCAACTCGGCCGGATTTAGAGCCGAAGGCGTTGCGCCATAGGTGGCAACGAACCGCTCGCGACCCAGCATGTCAATGAACCGGTCGGTATAGGAGAGTGGCGTGAGAACCGGAAGACCTGTCACAGGGTCCGGAGCGCAGTTGGACTTGATCGTGCGCACTGGCCGGGAACGCCAGTCATACTCTGTGGTCTCGACCTGCCCATAGAGGTCTTGATCATCGTTCCATCTGTCGTACTGCAGTTGTGCAACGCCCGCAAGAGGAAGCCGATCGAGATACCGCCTGACTTGGGTGACCTTCAAGCAGTCCTTCGGGTTCTCGACGCCGTAGGCACGCTTCTCGACCAGAAGCATGTTGTCCGGCCCCTGATCTGTTGGCGTGCCGTACCAGTACTTGTCGCCATCCTCAGTGCCCCGGAACACGCGCCACACCCGCCCTCGATAGTCGCGCTCGGTTCGCGTTACAAGCCCTTCGACCGATTCCTCGCGCGTGAGCTCGCCGAATTGGTCCACGCGCTGACGCTTCCTGATTTGCTCGCCGGATTTCTGGTCGGCCAGATCCAGCGTCGCCAGTCGTCCGGCAGCGTCGTAGGTTGGGGTGAACCTGGCCATGTTGATCGAGGTGAGATTCGCCAAGTCGGAACTCGAGGCATTGGGCTGCCAGACGAGGCGGTCTTCCTGCACGATCCGGGAATTGCGATAGACACGAGCGGACCCTGCGGTCGCCCCAGCGTAGAGATCTCCCGTGCCGCTCACGTTCACGTTGGGATACGTGCTTTCGATGAGGTCGCCATCCTGCTGGGCATAGGTGACGACCGTCGACTTCCCGTTGGGGTAATGCGTCCTTTCGAGGCCGAGGTTGCCGTATTCGTACTTGACGCACTCGTGAGCGGCCGTGGGATTGTCAGCGTCCTGCCGCACGAAGGCCGCGGGGACCGTCCCGACAGTCGCCGCCGGGCCGCTCCCCTGGATAAGCGCTGATGCGGGTGAAGCGGTATTCACGTCAAACACGTGGACCAGAATGCGGCCCTGAACGTCGTACTGAAAGTGGTCTACGGTGAAGAAGTCGTCGGCGTCGGCGGGTTCTTTCCAATGCTCATCTGTAGGCCCAGTGACCTTCATCAGACCCTGGCCGCGCCAAACCACCCTTCCCGAGTCGTCGAATTCTTCTCGCACAACCGGACGGTACTGCGTGCCCGAACTGTCCCTGAAAACGGCCGGCCGTGCCACCGTGGTGCGGCGAATCTTACTGTCGACGGTCGGCCACCCCTCCGTGTCGAACTCGTAGTAGGTGTCGGTTCGAATTTCGGTGGTGCCGTCGCCATGCTGGATCTCCGCGATCACCAGCTCCGGGCGGCTGCCGTGGTGCTCGAAGCTCTTCACGGCGTAGGGTGTTCCGGTCTTGCCCCACTTGATGCTGGTGCGGACCACCTGCTGGGATGGCTTCCCGTTGACATCATCTGGGCCATACTCGAACATTTCGACCAGCGACGCGGTGTCCCGCTCAGATTCTGTGAGAGCTGATGGGGCCTGCCGCCAGATCACGCGCCGGTCGTCGTCGTAGCCTAGAGAGCCGCCGATCCCGTTCTCTTCGCCGGGCTGGATTCGCCCGGCGTCATCAAACGTCCATTCCTTCTCGCGGAGCATGTGGCCGGCCGCGTTAACCGACGAGACATATCGCCGAGTTACGGGCCTGTTGCTCGTGATACGAGTTGTACCGCCTTCCGTTACCACCTTTGCGCGAGGCAGCGCCGGCAGCGGCGTGCCCTCGCCGTTGGTCGGCCACAGCGCGAGTCCCGCCTTGGCCGAGGGATATTCCTCGACAACATGAATCCACGCGTCAGCGGACCAATCGGCCTGCACCTGCGTGTAGCTCTCCTCAACTCCGGTGCTTTGCCATGTGATGCCGTACAGGAAGGGATCGTGGAACATCCCACGTCCCAAGTAGTGCCAAGACATGGGCCAGATGGAGCCGACAACCTCTTCGTGATGATCCGCGCAATAGGCACCAGCAGAAATGGTCGGCGAGGCCACATGCGCAGGAATGACCGCAAACGGGTAGACGCTGAATGCGTGTTCCCCGAACGCCCCCTGCGCAAGCACAAGTAGTTCGACGAAGTGCTCATTGCCCGCGAAGAGACGGTTGCCAGAGATATCGGTCGTCGACCCGATGGCGTCCACGAGTTGTCCCGTATACGGATCATGTCGAAACGCGTTCGACATCACTGCTTGGCTATTCAGCTGCTGAGGCAGTGTGTCCTGGTGCATCCGGAAAAGACGAAGGTCCGCAAGATCACCGAGAGCGATCAGTTCCGGATCCTCCTCAGCCTGCTGGATCACCGAGATTTCTGTCGGCGTGGAAAGGCCGATGAGATCAGAGGGCTTGAGTTTGTCGTCGGGGATGTCAAACCCTGTGAACGGTCGGTCAATGATGGACTCAATGGTATCATTGGCAAAGACGTAGCTCAGTTGCTGGCTTGGGTACGGATCGTACCCGGTCGGTGACGGCGAAATTGACACGCCTTCCCATTGCGGATCGGTGTATTTGTAGACCCGGTGGTCCGAAGTAACGACGGACGATGTTCCCACGAAGGTTTGCGAGCGCACTGTCCGCATCAGCAAGTAGGGCTCAATGTCCGATTTGACTGACGCGCTCGTGAAGCCCGTCATGGGCGTGTAGCACTGCGTGGGCGAGCCTTGCGCTACGCTGTACGGTTCTGAGTAAAGATAACGAGAGTGCACGCTCCACGTCGCCGGGAACTCCCAGCTCACCTCCGGCGAGCTGAATTGAAGCACATTCATGTCATGCACGGCGCGCATCGCCGTAAAGCTTCCTTCATCCTCTTCGAAGTTCCCCGGCGGAATCGTGAAGCCGTTCGCCCACGCGGGCGTGCCCGCGGGTTCACCCTCGTACGCGACGATGGAATCGACAAGCACCGGCTTGCGAAGCTGACCGAACCTCCTGACGAGGCCCCCGTACTCCTTGAGGAAGCAGTCGTCGAAGGCTCTATAGATGTAGAAGAGGGTCCATGCAGTCTGACGTGACTCGCCGTTGGGAATCGTCAGTCGAACGCGGGAAATCTGCCCGAGGGCGTTGGTGTTCTGGAAACACCCCTGAACCGCCGGAAATGTCGTGGGATCGTCGGCGTCGAACTCTGGGCCGGAGAATTGCTCAACCTCCACGTGGTCTATTTCGACCCGATTGCCGCGTCGGTCCTCAATCTGTTTGAGCAATGCAATCCGAGGAACGCCGAAGCCCGAGATGCTGGGGTCGGCGACCGACGTGGGCGCTGTGGCAGGATTCCAGCTCCCAAGCACCGTCGTCGGTTGCTCGTGGCTGTTGAGGAGCGAGCCATCGGCAGCATACTGCGGCGTCGAATTGAACACGACCTTGAAGGTGTACGTGAGAGCGCCTCCATCGAGATGGAGGTAGAACTCGTCCGGACCGTGCCCGCCGGGCGTCGGGGAGCCATTGAAGCTCCATGAGCCGCCATTGGGGTTCAAGCCCGGATCCTCGGAGACCCAGGTATATCCATCCCTGTAGGTAAGTCCCGCGCGAAATCTTGGCGGTGCGGTGTATTGTCCGTTGTCGGTGTCAAAGTCGAAGGGGATTGCGTGAAACGCGTCCGGGACAAAGTAGCAGCGGCGGCCGCGGTCGAACTGAACATCGCCGAATGCCAGGTCAACGAGGAGCACCGGGCTCTCGCTCATCATCCACGAATAGCCGTGCCAATCCAGCCACTCGGTGGATTCCTTGTCGAGCATCGCCGAGAGGTAGTTATTCTCGTTTGCGTAGTGTCGAACCGTGCTGGTGCGGAGGTGTCTGAACTCTGCGCCGCCGAAGGGAAGAGCGAAGTCCTCTTCCTGGATGAGAGGCTTACCTGTCACAAGATCGACGATCCCCCCGGCGAGAGCTCGCTCAAACCGCGGCGTCGTGCCACCGCCCATTTCTTCAGCAGGGACCATTGGATAGGAGCCGCGTCGAAAGTCAGCGTAGCGAGGAGCAAAGGTGCCTTGGCTGATCGCCCAACTCGGATGGACTTGCTGATAAAACCCCAAGTCTCCATCCGCATAGGGCGGAGACGGATGGACGGGACCTTGGTGGGGGTTCGCGTGAGCCGGCTGATGCTCGGAAAACCAACCGCCCCACAATCTGAAATCGGAGGTACTGCACGGCGTGCTGATCGGTACCACTGGGATTTGGCTTCGAGTCGGCTCAGTCTGCGCCAGGAGCCGAGGCGCGAAAACACTAAGTGACAGAGCTGACGCAAGAACAAGTCTGACGCTCATCGCCATTCTCCGAATTGCCGCAGACAGCGGCAAGGGCGGGTAGGATACCCGAAATGCGTGGAGCCAAGTGCTGCGGTTTCGCAAAGTGAACAAAAAACTGGTTGAGGGTCCATTTCCGCTGTGGTCCCGAACGATTGTCGTTTCGACAGGTTTCCATTGCGAGAATCTCCGGACTCTCCCCCGCGATCCCTCGCGTGGTATGCTTCGCTCCCTATGAAGCGTCCCCGCCTTGCCTGTTGCCTTGTTGTTCTCTTGAGCATGATGGTGACCGATCTCGAGACCCTGGCCCGGCCTTCCCAACCTGCAGGAACCGTCGCACTGTCGGGCAACGTAGAACTCTCGCGGCTCGTTGATCTTGCGGCGTCGCGCCTTGGCGTCCGCATCGAGTATGATCCGGCCGCGTTCAAGGGGTCGGTGACGCTCAGGGGTGCCGGGGATCGGGGCATTCCAGATTCCGAGCTTTGGAACGCGGTCAACGCAGCCCTTACAAGCCGCGGATTCACGCTTGTCCAGGCGACGAAACCGATTGCGGGACAAGACATGCCACAGCAAGCCTTTACGGTCGTCCGCCTTATGGACGCAGCCAACCTCGTGATGCCGGAGGGGCCGTTTGAGGGGAACAAGCTGGTGTGGCACGGATTTGAGCCGGGCTACGCCTCTGTGTTCCTCAAGGTGCAGCACCGGCAACCCAAGGTTGTCGCTGAATTGCTCAAAACTGTGCTGTCCAAGTCCGGCTCGACCATCACGGCGGTCGGCGAATCCGACCTCTTATTGGTTTCGGATCTGGTGCCGCGTCTCAAGCTAGCGGCCGACTTCCTCGCCCGGGTCGACACCCCACAGGCTCCGACCGAGTTGGTCGAGGTCCCGCTCGTCAACGCCAGCCCCTCCGACATCATCGCCTTCGTCCGCGATATGGGCCGCCAGCCGGGCGGGCCCGCGAATCCAGCCGCCAACCAGCGTCCACCCGGCGACGTGCTGCCGCAGCCCGGCGCGAACGCGGTCCTCATCCTCTCTCCCAAAGAGCACCTCGCGTTCTGGAAGGACCTCATCGCCAAGCTCGACACCCGGCAGGCGATGGAGACCCGGAACTACACGCCCAAGAACGCGGATGCCAAATCCCTCGTCAACCTCGTCGAGCAGGTCGCGGGGATCGGTTCGGGCCCCAAGCCCGAAGGACCGTCTGCCCAAGTCATCGCGGACGAGTTCACCGGCACGCTCATCGTGACGGCCACGGCGTCGCAGCACGCCAAGATCTCGGAACTGCTCAATCGTATCGACGCGGCTTCGGGCTCGGCTCCGATGCTCGCCAAGTCGTTCACGGTGCGGAACCGCCCGGTGAAGGAGGTCGTCTCGGTGCTCACCGAGCTTCTGACCACGAGTACGGAGAACACGAGCGGGCTCCTGCCCGGGACCGAGACCCCGACCCGTCGCGCCGAGGTTCTCTCTTCGACTACACGACGGAACGAGCCCACGACGCAGATCACCGCCGATGAGGGCACCAACACCATCATCGTCGTCGCTGAGCCGCGTGTGCTTGCGCAGGTCGAGACGCTTCTCACCACGCTCGACGTTCGGCAACCCCAGGTCATGATCGAGGTCGCGATGATCAGCCTGACCGACGGCCAGAGCCGGGCGCTCGGGGTCGAGCTTGACAAGATCACCTCGCTCGCGGACGGCGCGGTGCGGCTGAGCTCGATCTTTAACGGTGCCAGCGGCGGCGGCCCGCCGGTGACGCCAGGAACAGGCTTCACCGCGAGCTACATCAACGTCGGGGACTTCACCGCCGTCATCCGGGCGTTCGAGTCGATCAACAACGGTCGCTCGACGAGCGTTCCTTCCATCCTCGTCGGCAACAACCAGCAGGCGACCTTCAGTTCCGTCGCTCAGCAGCCCACCGGCACCATCAGCACCGACACCACCAGCACGACGACGCGCGGGTTCGGCGGCTTCCAGGACGCAGGCACGCGGATCAATGTGAAACCGCAGATCGCCGAGGGCGACCACCTCGTCCTGACCTACAACGTCGAGCTCAGCTCCTTCACGGGCAACCCGACGGCCGAGGGCCTGCCCGGCGCTCGCCAGCAGAACACCGTGAGCAGCGTCGCGATGATCCCCGACGGCCACGCGGTCGTGGTCGGCGGCATCGAGCTCAAGAACGACACCGACGACACCTCGCGGGTGCCGCTGCTCGGGCAGATCCCGTTCCTTGGGTTCCTCTTCCAGAACAACACCGTGACCCGGGACCGGACGCGGTTCTTCGTCCTGATCCGGGCCAACGTCATGCGGGACAGCGGGTTCGAGGATCTCAAGTACGTGAGCGGGCGAACCGTCGAGCAGAACGACCTTGGGTTCGGCGATGGCTGGCCGAAGGTCGAGCCCCGGGTGATCAAGTAAGAGCGGCATTGGGCATTCGGCATTCGTAGGACGGCCATGAGCGAGCAGGCGGTCATCACGGGTCCGGCGTGGAGCGAGCCATCGGCGTCGTTCCTGGCCCGCGTGCCGCGCGAGCTCTGCCGGAGGCACCTGGTGCTCGGTGGTGGGGTGCGGAATGGGGCCGAAGTGCTGCGGGTCGCGGCTTCGACGCCGCCGTGGATCCCGGGGAACGTGGCGCTTGCTCTGGCCTCGCCCGTCACGACGGTCCTCGACGAGCCCGAAGCGATCGCCCGCGCGATCGACCTGCACTACCCGCACGCTTCGAATGACGCGGCCGAGCACGCCTCCGACCTCACCGGCGACGCCGAAGCACAGGCCGAGGCCGCCAAGCTGCTCACCGAAGCCGACCGCGACCTCCTTCGCATCGAGGGCAAGGGCCCGGTGATCCGGCTTGTGGACATGATCCTGTTCGACGCCCTCTCCCGCCGGGCGAGCGATGTGCACGTGCAGCCGCTCGCGGACCGGACGCTGGTGCGGTTCCGGCTGGACGGCGTGCTCCACGACGTGCGTGAGCTTCCCGCCGTGCTCGCGGCGTCGGTCGTGACCCGCATCAAGGTGATGTCGCGGATGGACGTGGCCGAGCGTGGAGCCCCGCAGGACGGCCGGGCGACCGTCACCATTGGAAGCGGACAAGGAAGCGACGGGACGCGATCGATCGATCTCCGCGTGAGCACGCTGCCCACGAGCTACGGGGAGCGGGCGGTCGTCCGCCTGCTCGACAACTCCCGCGACCAGCACTTGATCGATCTCGCTCGGATCGGCATGCCGCGCGACATCCAAGATCGCCTCGAAGAGCGCCTCAGCCGCGCCCACGGCATCGTGCTCGTCACGGGCCCGACGGGGAGCGGCAAGACGACGACGCTCTACGCCTCGCTCCGCTTGATGGCGTCGTCCTCTACGGGCGGCGCTTCCGGTGAGCACAACATCATGACCATCGAGGACCCCATCGAGTACGAGCTCTCGACGGTGGGCGTCGCGGTGAGCCAGACGCAGGTCAACCCCAAGAAGGGGCTCACCTTCGCCACGGGCCTCCGGCACATCCTGCGGCAGGACCCGGACGTGGTGATGGTCGGCGAGATCCGAGACGAAGAAACCGCCCGCATGGCGATGCAGGCGTCGCTGACGGGCCACCTCGTGCTCAGCACGCTCCACACCAACGACGCGGCTTCGGCGGTGACGAGGCTCGTCGATCTCGGCATCGAGCCCTACCTCGTCAGCGCGTCGCTCTCGGCGGTCTTGGCCCAGCGGCTGGTTCGCCGGCTCCACGGCCCGTGCGACGGTCAGGGCTGCGAGGACTGCCTCAACCTCGGGTACAGAGGGAGGCTCGGCGTCTTCGAGATGCTCACGGTCACGGACCGTGTGCGGGAGCTCATCTCGTCCAAAGCCAGCGAGCAGACCATCCGCGAGACGGCCCGGGCGGGCGGCATGCAGACGCTCATGGAAGAAGGCCAGCGCCTCGCAAGCGAACGCATCACCTCGATGGTCGAGGTGCAGCGGGTCATTCAGGGGCTCGAAGGATGACCCCCACCCGCACACCCCACAATCCCGTCCTGGCTCTTCGCCGCTCGACGCGGCGTCTGGCGGCCGTGGGCGTCGCGGCAGTGGCGTGCTTGGCTGCGTGGGCGCTCTGGCCGTTGGAACCCGAGCCCATCACGCTCGCCTCGGGACCGGACCCGGTGCACGCTCCCGCTGGCCCCGCCGGCGTCGCCTTCAACGCGGACGCGTTCAAGGTCACCCTCTGGACCCCGACGCCGGTGCCGCCGCCCGCGCCCGTGGTCGCCCAGAAGACACCGCCTCCTCCGCTCAAGCTCCAGCTCATCGGCATCACGCGAGACACACCCACAGACGGCGGTCCGCCCGTGCTGCGTGCCGCCCTCTACGACCCCGAGAGCGACCAGATGCTCATCGTCGCCGCGGGCGAGAAGATCACCACGAGCAAAGCCAGCTACACCGTGGCCTCGCTGACCGCCGACACGATCGAGCTCGCCGACGGGGAGACCGTCCGCAAGCTGTCGCTGAACGATGAACGGAGGCCCGGCACATGACCGGCTCTCCCAACCATCTCCACCCGCGTCTCACGCCCGAGCGGTTCTACTGGTCGGTCCTCACACCGTCTCCGGACCTGGCGGTGGTCACGGCCCGAAGCCTCGGCACGTCCATGACACGCGCGGTGCTGGGCGAAGCGTTCGCCGCCCACCTTCCGGTGGAACTGGCGACCGTTGCCCCCGCGTACAAAATGCTCGCGGATGGCTCGGTGCTGGCGTGCGCCCTGCCGGCTGCGGCGCTGGGCGAGCCTGATCTCGCCTCCGCGATCACGGTCGCGCCTTCGGCACTGCCGGAGTGGCTGACGCAAGACGCCGACCCTGAATCGCTCAACGTGCTCACGGGCGCGTTCGAGCCGCGAGCGGTGCTGGCCGCCCGCCGCCACCGGTCTCTCGCGGTCGCGGGGCTCGCGGCGATGGTCGCTTTCGGGTGCGTCGTCGGCTTCGAGCGCCGCGCCGCCCACGCCCGGGGAGCCGAACGAGCCTCGGTTGCGGCCCTGGACGAACTGGTCCGCTCCCAGCCCGCGCAGGACCTTGGGATCCGGCCCGACCAGCCCGCTCACGAACGATCGGTAACGCTCGATCGCGAGCTCTCGCGTCTGCGGGCGACCCGGAACTCGCAAGCCAGCCTCGGCCTCGCCGACGCGGCCGACCCGCTCGCCTCGGTGCTCGCCGCGTGGCCGCGTGGGACAAAAGCCCAGGTCCAGTCGATCTCCGCCGCGCCCTCGCAGCTCAGCCTCAGCGCCCTGCTGCCCACGCTCCCCGAAGCGGAGAAGCTGGCTTCGGCCCTTGGGTCCGCGCCCGGGTGGGCACCCGCGCAGCCGCAGATCACCACCAGCGGCAAGGGCGTCCAGATGCAGCTCACGCTGACCCCCACATCCCCCAATTCAAAGCCGCAAGGGGGAACGCCATGACCGCTGCCCTCGTCATGGTCCGCGCGGTCGCTGCGATCGCCATCTGCGGAGCGGGGTTCTCTGCGTGGCGGGCTGCTTCGGCGTCTTCCGACGCGACCCACGCCCGCACCCAAGCGGTCGCCTTCTCGCAGCAGCTCGCCGAGATCCAGCGCCTCCAGCCACAGCGGCAGACCGCTCTCCTCGCGTCCAAGCCCACCGAGAGCGTGAGCGCATCCCTCCGCGCCGCCCTCGCCATAGCGGGCGTCGGCGAAGCGTCCCTCCGCGCCGTGAACCCGGGCTCGGACGAAGCGGTGCCGTCAAGCGACCCGACCGGCCCTTCGTACCGTCGCCAGAACATCACCGTCTCGCTCGCTCCGATCACGGCGCGTCAGCTCGGCCAGTTCCTCGCCGCGTGGCGTGAAGCCGAACCCGCGTGGATCGTGACCCGGATCGACTGCTCGCACGCCAACGGGGAGGCGGACACGAACTCGACCTACGAAGCCCGTCTCACGCTCGCCACGACGTACCTCGCCTCTCCCGCGTCCCCCAAAGCAATTCCCTCGCCCGCCCCCTGATCGACCCGCAAGGATCTCCCATGCGAACCCGCCTGCTCGCTCTTGCCCTGCTTGTGCCCTTCGCCGCGCTCGCCTCGTGCCGGTCCGGGCCGAACACCGCGTACTCGCCGCTTGAGCCCGAGCGACGCGACACCTCCAAAGCCGACGCCCTCAACCAGCAGGCCGCCGCGCTCATGGCCGAGGACATCGAAAAAGCCGAGAAGCTCCTCCGTGAAGCGCTCGCGGCCGACCTTTACCATGGGCCCGCCCACAACAACCTCGGCGTGCTGTTCCTCAAGCAGAACAAGCTCTACGAAGCCGCTGGCGAGTTCGAGTGGGCCCGCAAGCTCCTGCCCGGCCACCCCGACCCGCGCCTCAACCTCTCACTTACGCTGGAGTCGGCGGGCCGATACGACCAAGCGACCGACCATGTGCGGACGGCGCTGCAGATCCACCCCGGCCACATCGCAAGCCTCCAGCAACTCGCCCGCCTCGAACTCATGCACCCCGACCGCCCGAAGACCGCCATGGCCGGTTCGCCCTCAGGCGGACGCACCCCCGAAGCCCGCGCCGAACTCCGTGCCAACCTCTCCGAGATCGCCATGCGCGGCGAGTCCGATGCGTGGAAGGACTGGGCGCGACTGCAACTCGTCAAGCTCGACGGAGGGCGCTAGAGAGAGCCGGGTCCGAGGATGGATAGGTGACGGAGCGTGGTACGTCACGGTCCTTGGCTGGCATCGGTCCTCGTGACCCCAAACCGTGCTCCCGCCGATACTCCCGAAACTCCTCCCGCTGGTCCATCCCGACCCCATCGACCAAACACTGGGCGGCGCGGATCAGGGCCCAAGCGGCGCGGTGCGAGCCTTTGGCACGCTCAATCTCGGGCTGAAGGTCCAGGATCGAAAGCAACTTGTCGATGAGCGCCGCCCGCGTCTCCATCGGCACCCGGTCCTCGCGGATCGCCGTCCGAACCATGCGGAGATCGCCGCGCAAGTGGCGGAGGTCGGTGAAGAGCGTGTCGAAGGGTTCGCGTCCGGGAGCGGGCGTCGGCGGTCTAGGATTCACGAATGGGGGAAGTCCGAGGGGATTTCGCCCGCCGCGCGTCCGCTTGTCCAGTTTCTCTCCGGGGGGATTGGGGGTCCTTTGTCCGGAGCCGGTCGCGCCCGCTCGCGGGAAAGCCTTGCCTCCCGCGTTCGCCGCGCACGGGCCCGACGAGCCGTCCTGGAGCCTCGCCGACCGCCCGGCCACCCCGACCCCATCCAAGAGCCTCGGCATCGCCAGATAGGCGGCTTCCGCCTTCGCGAGCCGTCTCCGCTTGTCGGCGGCGCGTTGGCGAGGTCGGCCCTTCTCCCAAGCATCCGCCCGCTTCGCAGCGGCGAGCGCCCGGAGACGGGCGAGGGTGTCCTCCATCGGGCTCACAGAGCACCCCCGGCGACGGCGATCATCGCGAGGATGCCCGCTCGGAGCGGTGGGGGGAGGGTCGGCCAGGCGTCGATCAGGCGGGTGAGATCGGCGTCGGCGGGCCTGACGGGCGATAGGCTGTGCGTCAAGCTGTGGGCAGTTTTGGGAAGTGCGTTTGAGCCTGTATTTGTAGGCGTTTCCGCACTGGGCTCGTTGCTTTGCAAGCTAGGGGTTGAGAGTTCGAGTCTCTTCCGCTCCATTTTCAAACGACACCCGCCCGGACGAACGTCCGGGCGGGGCTGTTCTGGAGATTTCACCCGGACGTGCGAGGCCTGCGGCTGAGCGGGATGGGTTGAGGTGATGCCGGCGTTTGTACACATCAGGTCGAGCTGTTTGCCGGACCTTTCGTGGCATTCCGAATAGTCGGCAGGCAAGCGTCAGCGTGGCGGCACGGTTGCTCTGACCGTCGCGGCTTGATCGTTCAGTCCAAGGGCGTCGAGGATCGTGAGGCGTTGGTCGCGGATCGCGGCGAGCGTGACGTGGGCGGGGTTCGAGCCGAGAACATCAAAGGCGATGCCAAAGGCTTCTCGAGAGGGCTCGTCCGCACCTGCGAAGTCGTTTCGCATCATGCGTGCCGCGGCGACCTCGTACAACGAGGTTGCGATCGCCAGATTGCCCGGCTGGACGCTCGCCCGCATCACTTCGAGCCCTTCGATGGCGTACCGCTCGGCCGCATCCGCGTTGTTGAGGGCTCGCTCAACGCCAGAGAGTGTGCTGAGGTGATACGCGATGTGCGCCTTCTTGTCCGGTTCGATCCGGCGATGGATTTCGAGCGAATCCAGCAGCAGGGCGCGAGACTCCTGGAACCGCTTCAGCCGGAGCATCGTGCGTCCGAGGTTGTACGTCGCCTGCGCGACTTTGGGGCTTTCGGCTCCCAGGGCGGCCTTCTGGATGCGGAGGGCCTCGATCAGATGCTCGACCCCTTGCTCGGGCTTTCCCGCTTGGCTGAGATTGACGCCGATGTTCTGTCGGACCTCGCCGATGTCGGCGTGGTCCGGCGGGAGGACGCGCTGGCGGATCTCCAGGGCGGCGGAGAACTGGGCCTGTGCCTTGTCGAACTCGCTGAAGTCGCGGAAGACAATTCCGAACACGTTGCGCACGATCGCTTCGGCTTCGGGAGGAATCTCGTCTCCTTTCCCGAACCGGTCAGCCGCGAGGTCGATTGCTTGCCGGAGGGTTGGGTCCTTCCCCTGCGACCGCAGCGGGGTCGCGAGGTAGAACACGTCCCGCAGCGACTCGGCGACGGCCCGCGAGATCTCAGCGTCCTTTCGAGAGCGATCGGCGAGACGCTGGGCCTCCTCGGCGAGCAACTGATACCTCGCGCTGACCTCGCGTTCGTCGTCGCGGGCGATGGTGGCGGCTCGGGCCTGCATCCCGGTCGCGACCACGCCGGCGGCAAGGACCACCGCGCCGAGGGCCGCCGTCACGACGAGCGCGCGGTTGCGGCCGGCGAACTTGCGGAACTGATAGATGGCGGTCGCGGGGCGTGCGGTGATGGGCTGCTGATCGAGGTAGCGGCGGATATCAGCGGCAAACTCGGAGACCGAGTCGTACCGGCGAGCCTTGTCCTTGGAGATGGCCTTGCTGACGATCGTCTCGAGGTCGCCGCGAAGGGACGGTACGAGGGAGCCGAGCCGCACGGGCGCGTCCTCGACGATCCGGCGTGCGGCGTCAACCAGCGAGAGCCCCGAGACCGCGAGCGCCGGCTTGCCGGTGAGCATCTCGAACAGGATAAGTCCCAGCGCGTAGATGTCCGCACGGGTATCAACCGCCTCGGCTGCCCCTGTGATCTGCTCGGGGCTCATGTACGAAAGAGTACCGATGAGTTGCCCCGGCGAGGTGTGCCCCCCCTCGCAGATCGTCGCGTCGTTGAGGCCCGGCGTGGTCCTCTTGGCGATGCCGAAGTCCAGCACGCGGGGCTGAGCGACGCCGCGGTCCATCGCCACGAGAATATTGGATGGCTTGAGATCGCGGTGGATGATGCCGTTCTGGTGGGCGAAGCCGACGGCGTCGCACACACGGAGGAACAGCGCAAGGCGGTCCTGCGTGGTCAGCTTCTCGCGCGTCACGTGCTCGGTGATGGGCCTTCCGGTCACGAGTTCCATCGCGAAGAACCGGATCTGTCTGCGGCCCTGCTGATGCACGCCGGCTTCGAAGACCTGCGCGATGCCGGTGTGGTGGAGCGAGGCCTGAATCTGCCCCTCACGCTCAAACCGTGCGCTCATCCCCGGTGACACGGCGGCGAGATCGATGATCTTCAGGGCCACCAGGCGTGCGGGGTCGTCTTGCTCGGCTTCGTAGACCTCAGCCATGCCGCCCATGCCGAGCCTGCGGATCAACTTGAACCTGCCGATTCGTTCGGGCGCGGGGCTTTCGTGCAAAGGGAGCGTGAAGGAATCGCCGAGGCCGCGTCCGGAGGCGAGATCCGGCTCCGCGAGAATGCCGCCCTCAGCGCGGTCGAGCGCGAGCAGAGACTCGACCTCGGCCCGCACCATGTCGTCCCCGCCGCACGCATTGTCCAGGTACCGCGAGCGATCGGCATCGGTGAGGTCGCAGGCGCCGGCAAAGATCTCGCGGATCTTGGTCTTGGGGGGTCTTGAGATCATGGACGCGTCCCTCCCAGTTCGCGCCGGAGCCAGGCCCGGGCGACCCGCCAGTCCATCTCGACGGTTTTGTCGCTCACGCCGAGTACCCGAGCGGCCTCGGGGATGCTGAGGCCCAGGAAGAACCGCAGCTCGACGACGCGGGCCTGCCTCTCGTCCACCTCGGCGAGGCGTGTAAGCCGGTCCTCAAACTCCAGCGGATCAATGACGATCAGTTCGCCGCCGGCGATATCGGTGAGGCTCTCGCGTGCCGCGCCGCCCCCTCGCTTGTCGGCCAGTCTCGCCCTCGAGTGGTCGATGAGGATTTGTCGCATCGCCATCGCCGCCACGGAGACGAAATGGGCCTGGGTTTCCCATGTCGAGGGACGGCCGCTTGTGATCTTGAGGAACGCCTCGTGAACGAGCGCGGTGGGTTGAAGGGTGTGGTCGGGTCTTTGTGCCCTGAAGTAGGAACCCGCAAGGGCGCGAAGTTCCTGGTAGGCCTGTTCGAGCAACTCGGGCGAGGCGGGGAGTCCGGCGGTCTGCTCGCCGCCGCGGACTGCGGAGAGCAACGACTGAACCTCGTGGTCGGTCGGTCTGCTTCCCGTGGGAACAGGTTGGATCGTCACGGACGCCTCCCGGGCACAGGGACGGCTTCCCTCGCCTGCGCGGTGTACTCGTGCCGCCGGGGTCCTCCGTCTCCGGGAGGCAGCATACTCAGTTTGTCCTGATTTCGGAATGGCACGGGGGGCGGCTTGGATGGCGGGCCGAGGGGCCTGGGACAGGGTCTTCACGGCGTCCTCCAACAAGCGCCCGGGCGGAAGGCCGCCCGGGCGGGTTTGGTGTCGGGCTGGGGTCATGGACTCAGGTAGGGGCAATTCACGGGGCGATCTGGACCGAGTAGATGTTGGATGGGCGGCCCGAGCCGCCGGAGGCTGGGTTGCCGACCTGAAGGCGGGCGGCGCCGAGTCGAGCGACCTGTGCCGGACCGACGGTGGCGCGGATGAGGCCCGCGCTGTCGCGGGTCGCGGGGATCTGGATGCCGTCCCAGTAGACCCTGGCTCCGGGGGCGAAGTTGGAACCGAGAATGGTGAAGTTGTGCGAGTCGGGCGGGGTCTGGCCGTTGACCGTTTCGGGGAAGAGCGGGGGCTCATTGACGGTCATCGTCCTGTTGCTGACGCCCGTGATGGTCGGGCGGGGCCAAGTGATGTTGAGCGTGAGGGGAACGGAAACCCCGCCGCTGGCGACTTGAACCGGGCTCGAGAGGGTTCCGCTACCGCTGCGGAGCTGCTCGGTGTAGTCGGTGCCGTTGGAGGGGGTGGAGACGGTGATGCGGCGCGCCCCGTAGGTGGTGAGGCTCGCGGCGGGGATGTAGGCGGCGAGCTGGGAGGAACTCACGAACTCGGTGCGGAGGTTGGTCCCGTTGAGTTGGACCACGGACTCGGGAGTGAAGTTGCCGAACTTGGGGCTCTCATAACCGGCGAAGTAGGGCACGCTCTCCGGGCCCGTTACCACGATGCGAAGTTCTTCGCCCGCGGCCACCGAGCCCGGGGGGACGATGGACGGACTGAGCGTCTGAAGGACGGGCTTGGGCGCGGGCACCTCGATGGTGAGGGTGCGGCTGGGGCCGCCGCCCGGGCCCGGGTTGACGAGCTGCATCGTGAGAAACCCCGGTGAGGCGTAGAGCCCCTGCTGCATGCGAGAGCGGAAGTACCCGTCGTTGATCACCGGGCGTTGACGCTCGAGCGCCACGCCATCGACGACAAGCGAGGGGAAGCCGGGAGGACAGTTCTGACCGGAGACTTCCCACGGCCTGAAGCTGGGGAAATACGCCGTTGCGGACATGTTGGGGTCGCTCGCCCCGTCCATGATCGCGGGATTCCAGAGATTCGTGCGGAGGTAGGTGTAGTAATCGCGGCGAGTGATGAACGAGTCGTTGCCCGCGGGCGTCCCGCCGTCGACGGCGATGACCGGGTCGGTGAGCCACCTCGGGTCGCCCGCCCAAATGGTCTCCTGAATGCCCTGGAAGTTCGGCATGGGGTGCTCGATGGCGAGGTCGATTGTTTCTGAGCGTCCGTTGTTGTTGAAGACCCAGATTCGAGCAATGCCGGGAAGCAGGAAGAACCGGCGGGGGATCTGCACGAGGAGCGCCTGATCGTTGAGGCGCGTGGCCACCAGTGCCTCGGTCCGCCCGTGGTGGCGGATGCGGACACGGTTGCCACCGACGCCGGTGAAGAACTTGCGCCCGTAGAGGATCATGGGCTCGGTGCCCGACGCCATATCGTTGAATTCCGCGAGCGTGGGCGTCCGCTGGTCGTACATCAGCATGCGGGCGCTCGCCCGGCTGCTGCCGATGAGCTGGGGGAGGTTGTTGGTCGAGCTCGCCGCAACCTGGATCGCCGGGAGTTCGGCCTCGTTGGGGAAATCAAACTCGGGCGAGGTGGTGTTGAGGACGTTGACCCGCCCGCCGTTGAGGGCACTCTGCACGTTGGGCTTCATCGCCGCAAGCAAGTCCTGGCGGAGCGAGCCTGGCTTGAAGTCCAGATCGATGATGTCAACACCGACGATCTCGAGTGCCGCGGAGATCCTGAGAGGATCAAACCCGGCGAACGCGCCGAACCGGAACCCCGTTCGGTTCTGCAGGGACGCCCGCATCCCGAAAGTCGGCGTGATCTGCAGATTGGCTTCGGCGGGAAGCGCGCCGACCGTGTGGGTCGCCTGGTAGCTGAACCGCCCGCCACCCTCATCGACTCTCTCGAGGTAGACGCGCGTGTCGGGGACCGAAGCGTCGTCGAAGTTCAAATCCACGTAGGGGCGCATGACCAGGTCAAGATCCTGCTCGAGCTTGATGTTGCCCTCGAGATACGCTTGCAGGATGCCGATCTCGACGCTCGCATCAAAGTCGTTGTTGCCTGCGGGCGAGCCGTACCCGGCGGAAAGCGGCACTCCGATCGCGATCTGCGACAGCAGATTCGTCACCGAAACGTTCGCTTCAAAGAACGTCTCGGAAAGACGGCTTGAGAGCGTGGGGCCTGCGGAAGCCTCGGTGAAGTACCCCTCGGTGCCCAGGTCGGGAAAGCGCACCCGGCCGCCCACATAGTTGCCGACGACGGGGACCACGCCGAGATCCAGCCACGTTCCCCCCGGGGGGATCGGGAGCGCATCCAGACCGATGATGGTCTGGTTCATGTCGATGTTGCGGCCCTCGAACCCGACATCAAAGAACGGGTTGGGCGCTCCGAACGCCTCAAGCACGGAATCCCGCCCGAACACGCTGAAATCCATGTTCGCCCGGGCTCTTGCGACAAGCCCGGCTTTGAGAGCGGGCCTGGCGTTGGTGATCAGTTCCATGCCCGCCGCGTCGGGGTCGAAGTTCATCACGATGTCGAACGGCTGCCCGACGTTCAGTTCTTCCTCACCCGGGATCGCGATGGCGAGTTCGCCGGTCGCGGTCGCGTCGTACGACCCGCCGGTTGCTTCAGTCTCGAACGCGACGCTGAAGATGGTGTTGGAGATGTTGATGTCAAGCCCGCCGCCCGCCGTGCCGATCCCGTAGTCGATCTCCGCCTGCGTGCTGGCGTCCAGGTTGCCCAGAAGTGCTCCGACATTGAACGAGAAGAGGTTGAAGGACTGGTTGGCGAATCCGAACCCGGGTCCATCAGGATTCGCGGGCGACCAGAGGCTGTTCCCCTCGATCTTCACAACCGGGTACGACCTGGCGATCTGCGGGATCGAGACGTAAGGCTGCTCGTAGCGGATGCAGTACATCTGCCCGCCGGCCTGCCCGGAGCGGACGCCGAACCGGTCGCCGCTGACGTACACACTGCCGCCGGCGTCGACCACGATGCCCGCGATGGTCGCCGAGTCGGTCACTTCGTTGTTATCGAAGTTGGGGATGACCGCCTGCTGCCACACGATGGCGCCGGTCGCCGGATTGAGTTTCTGCGTATCAATCCCCCGCACGCTTCCACCATACACGCTGGTGACGTATGGGTTTCCGATCCAGTCGAGTGCGACGCGAATGTCGCCGGTGCCTGTGGTGCCGTAGCCGCTGGTCCACAACTGCGTGCCTGCGGCGTTGTACTTGATCGTGCGGATGGTTCTGGGCGACGGCTCCCGCCCGACGACATAGACATTGCCCGCGTCATCGACCTTAAGGTCCATCGAACCGCCGGTGGCGTAGATGGACCGCCAGGTCAGCGCTCCCGTCACGCGATCGATCTTCAAGGTTCTGGTCGTGCCGCCGCTGCTGCCGGTGACGTGCGGGTTGCCGGCGAAGTCGAGTTCGAGCGCCAGCGCCGAGTCGTTCACCGGCGTCGGATCGGTGAAGGTCCACTCGACGACCCCGTCGATCGGGTTGAGCCGGACAACCGCGAAGTCGCCAAGGTTGGAACCCGGCACGCCGAGCGAACCGGCGACGAAGACCTCCCCGAACCGATTGATCTTGATGCCGCCGTCTGGCCTCCCCTCTGCGGGGATGTAGGTGATCCAGTTCTGGCTAAACCCGGCGTTGCGTGGGTCGTGCCGCGCGACAAACCAGCGCGTCCGCCCCGACGCGTCCAGCGAACTCCCGCACACATAGATCATTCCCTCGGGGTCCACCGCCATGTCGCTGACCGCGGTGCCCGTCGTCTGCGTGCTCGCGCTGTAGTTGAACTCGCTCAGAGTGTTGTAATTCCCGGTCGCGCCGTTGTACTTCTCGAACGGGTACGTCCCTCGACCCGAGAAACCCGCCGCGTAGGTGTTGCCCAAGAGGTCCGTCGCGACGGCGTACCACCCCGGCGTGGTCGTGTTGGGGCGGTCGTACTCCTGCGCCCAGTTCTGCGTCCACCCCTGCGTCGCGTCGGCGGTGCCGTCGATCTCGACGACGCGGAACCCCTCCGCACCATCAAGCCCGCCCGCGAGCACCACATCACCCTCGTAGTTCAGCACCATGTCGTACACGCGACGCCGAGCCGTCCCAGCCAGACTCGGCGTATAGAGCCACGAGAGGGTCACCAGCGGGATACCCCGATCGCCGAAGTCTCCCCCGCGCGGATCAAACTCGCCTGATTCTCGAAGGCTCGGCCGGATCTGCGCCTTGCCGTGTCCGTCGTCGAGCTGGTCGGGCCCGACCAACGCATCCCACAGATCTTCCTGGGCGTCGTCGGAGAGCTCGTCCCAACCGATCAACTCGCGGAAAGCGAGGCGATCGGCCGCTTCACGACGCAACTGGGCGCTCAGGCTCTCCGCCGGCTCATGGACCTTCCCGGCACGTTTGACGACGCCGCTTGCCGCCTCGCCCGTCGTGCGGGTCGCGGGCTGGGGTTGCGCGAGAGTGACGCTTCCGACGGCAAGGCCGAGCACTGCCGCGAACGCGGCGTGAACGGAAGAGATTCGGCGGCTGGTGGTCTTCATGGGGGGTGCTCCCTTGGGGTCTGAGGTTGGTGATTTACTTGGTCGCCGGAGCGCCACCGGATGGCTGAACAACCGGGGTCGGCCGCGAAGCAGGCTTGCGAGCGGGATTCACCTGCGAGCGGCTGGCGGGCTGCCCGTACAACTCGGGCCGCAGGTACGTCCCCTGCTCACCCTCGCCCTTCACACGTTCCACGGGGGCCCCGTAGGTCTCGACGAACCGGTCGTTGCGCTTGGCTTTGACCTCCCACGACACTTCCAGGGCCGGAGACCCGCCCGCGATCTTGAACCGGTTCCCGCTCACCTTCTCGGCGATGTGAAGCATCGGGCCCGGTCCGCCGACCGCGGTCAGGGTGTACCTCGCGTCGATGTTGATGGATTCGAAGTAGTCCGGCAGCTCAACCCAGGCTTCGCCCGCGCCATCGAGCGTCACGATGCCCGAGTACATGTTGAGGACTTCGGGACTCTCGATGCTGTAGTGGTAGAGAACTTTGTTCTCGGGATCGAGCGGGTGGTCGATCATGAAGCTCTTGGTGCCCGAAGCACCGAGGCGGCCGTTGGCGTAGACGCCGAACGCCGACGCCCCGGTCGCCGTGCCGTAGACGCCGAAGTTGGCCCCGGAGGCGGTCGCCTCGCCGAGGATCGCGATGGCGTTGGCGGAGGAGCTGGAGGTGTACGCCCGCAGACCGTAGTTGATGCCCGTTGCCGCGTTCGAGGAAGCGACGAGTCCGGTGCCGGTTGTGCTGTTGGACTCGAACAGCCCGCCGACGGAGTCAAGGGTTCCGGCGGTCGAGGTGCCGGTGATGGCCACGCCGCCCGCGAGGGAACTCTCAGCGGTGATGCCCGAGAGCCGCGTGCCCGCGCTGACGTGGAGCGAGGAGTCAGACAGGACGGCGGTGGCGACGCCGACGCGCCCGCCCGAGGGGCTGATGATGGTGTCGCCCCAGGCGGTGCCCTGAGCACTCACAGACTGGATGATGCCGTACCCGTTGGTGGCGGCGCTCGCGCTGAGTCTGACAGAGGTCTGCCCGGTGGCGCTGCTGCCGATGGTGATGCCGTCGATGCCGAAGACATGCAGCGGTGTCGCGGGGGCGCTGGTTCCGATGCCCAGGCGGCCGTTGCCCCTGATACGCATCGTCTCGGTCATGGCCGCGCTGGTGCCGTAGCCGAACGCGATGTCGGAAGTCGCCGAGTCGGAGTGAATCTGGAGGAGGCTGGCTTGGATGCCAAAGCCATAGTGGTTCCCGGTGTTCCCGAAGAGAGAAATCTTGTCGCCCACTGACGATGCGAAGTTGAGTGGGAACCCCGGAGCCGTCTGCCCGATCCCCACCGAGCCCGCAAAGGAGTTGGTGAAGTTCCCGAACGCGTTGGCGGCGCTTTTCATCGCGACGTTCGCGCCCAAGCGAGCGTCGGCGACCGTGCCCGTCGAGAGGTTGCTCGCGTTGAGCGCGGTCAGCCCCGCGCCGCTCCCGGTAAAGGCGTTGGACGCGTTGCTGAAGGTCAGGGCGTTGGAGTACGTGCCCGACAAGACCGCAGACGGAAGGGTGCCGCTGCCCAGGTTCGAGGCGCTCAATCCCGTGAGGGCCGCACCGTTGCCGGCGAAGACGTTCGCCGCGTTGTTGAATGTCACCGAGTTCGTGTAAGTGCCTGAGAGGCGTGCGTCGGGGAGCGTGCCGGTCGAGAGGCTGCTCGCATTGAGTGCCGTCAGGCTTGCACCGTTACCGGCGTAGACGTTGGACGCGTTGGTGAAGTTCAACACGCCGCCATACGTGCCGCCGAGGCGACCATTGGGGACCGTGCCGGAATTCAAGCTGCTCGCGTTGAGCGAAACAAGATTCGTGCCGTCGCCAAGGTAGACATTGAAGGGATTGCTGAACGTCACCTGGTTCGTGTAGGCGCCAGAGAAGCGAGCCGAAGGCAACGTGCCGCTCGCCAGGTTCGAGGCGTTGAGGGCCGTGAGCCCCGCGCCGTTCCCGGTGAATGAATTGGACGCGTTGCTCAGCGTTAACGCGTTCGAGTATGTGCCCGAAACTCGAGCCGACGGGATCGTGCCGCTGGTCAGTTGATCCGCGTTGAGGTTGATCAGAGACGCGCCGTTCCCGATGAAAGTGCCGGCGAACGAGTTCGCGGGGTTCTCGAAGTCAAGGGTGCCTCCATACGTCCCACCCAGCACCGCGGAGGGAAGTGTGCCCGTCAGGTTCGCCGCGCTCGTGTAGTACGCTGAAGACTGCCCGTTGAGCTGGGTGGCGTTCGTCGCCGTGGCCGCGGTCGTGGCGGTGGCCGCGTTCGTCGCCGTTTCCGCAGTCATTGCATACGACGCCACCGGCGCCGCCGTCACCGACTGCCTCGGCGAGAGCGTCTGCCACCCCGACGGATCGCCGCATGTGAGCCCCGAGTCCGGCCTCACATCGACCTCCAGGTGCCTCGCGTCGGCGCCGAACGCCCCGAAGTCGAGGACGACCGTGAACTGACCGTCCGTCACCATCACGTTATCGGCGCACAGCGCAGGACCCACCTGGACCCCACCGGACGCGGCGTCATAAAGCCTGAACTGGAGGTCGAAGGTGCCGTTGACGAGCGCCGACGACGCCCGGAGTTGTCCTTGGTAGGTAACGGAGGTCGTGAGGGGGCCGGCGAAAGCCGCGGACGCGAAGGCCAAGCCGGCCAGTCCGGCGAGAACAGCGGGCGATCGCAGCTTCGCAAATCCGGACGTGTGGTGGCGGACGGAAGAGGCCGACGGGTGAAGTTTCTTTGACACGGGTGCTCCTCGTAAACGCTCGCCCGACCGGGCGGCAGCGCCGACCTCTCGCCGGCAGACTGATTACGAGAAACTTGTGCCAACCCCCTTGCGGAATTTTCAGGCTCCGATCGCGCGCGGTCGCGACGGCCTCTGGCCCGCCACGCTGCGATGGCATCAACTTCAATTGGGACCCGATCGCGCGAGGCGACCAGCGACCAAGCCCGATCAAAACGCGAACACCATAAGGGGCGTCCGGATCGGTCGATTGGTCATTGGTCGCTCGCTCACCGCGATTCTTGCGGCAGCAGCCGCCACGCGCGTGCGGTCACCTTGCCGCGTTGATCGAGCATGCGACCTGAGCGAAGTCAGGCTGGTCGCCCGCGTGGGTGTGGATGTGCTGGCGGATGACGCGGCCCTTGTGGATGACGGCGGTGCCGGGCATCTGGAAGGTGTCGCCGACGGGCTTACCGATGCCGTAGCCGCGGAAGATGCCGAGGATGCCGGCAACGACCACGCGGGGGCCCAGAAGCTGCCAGAATGTGCCACGACCGACGCTCAGGGCTCGGTAGAGGATCCGGTCGGGATCAGAGAACCATGACGCGCTGGTGAGGCCGAAGTATGCTCCGATCTGGGCGAGGGAGGACGCATCGGGGGACATGCCGACGACGGCGATGCGGTAGCCCCGGCTCTCGATCGACGCCTGCTCTTTCGCCAGGCGGGCGATGGTCTCGCGGCAGAACGTGCACCCGTTGTGCCTGAGCAGACAGATGAGCGTGGGGCGTTCATCCGACAGGGTTTGGAGCGAGGTGCCCGACTGGTCACGCAAGCCGCTGAGTGCCGCCGCGAGGCCGATGGGGGCCTGGAGGCTGGATTTGTCGCTCGCTAAGCTCATGGGGAGGTCTCCGCGTTCCGAGAGTTCGGCGCTGTAAGGCCGGTGGCGGAGGATGCGATTACTCGACCGCACGGACCGGCACCTGGATCTCGGCCCACTTGTTCCAGAAGAGGATCGCGGGGCCGTTGTAGTACAGAGCACGCCAGTCGCCGGCGATGCGCCAGCGCGGGTTGGCGGCGAGGAAATCGCGGAGGGCCTCGCGGCCGCGCTCGACGAGTTCCATCGAGTAGTCACCCTTGAGGCCGATGGAGAGCACCGTGATCGGAGCGACATCGCGGACGGTCACCTTGCCATCCGGGCCTGTCTTGTTCATGTCGGGCGAGCGGTAGAGGAACGCCATGGACCAGGAGGTCGGCTGCTTGGCCGCTTCGCCGTCCATGCCCGTGTAGTTCATTTCAACCGGCGAGGTCATCGCGATGTCTTTGCTCTTGATGTGGTTGAAGAGAGGCCAGAACGCGCCGTTCATCCCGCTGTCGGGATCGCCGGAGCCTGTCACCTCGGCCAAGCGAGCCGCGGGATAGGTCTTGACCTCGATCGCGCCCGGGGGCGTCGGCCGGGGATAACCGACCGGGAGCGGCGTATCAACGCGGCAGGGCCCAAACCGGAAATCGCCGTCAGTCCCGGTCACGGCGGCGTTCATGTCGCCTCCCACGCGAACGGCCATGCCGGGATCGGGATAGGCGGGGGCCTTGGCGGGCGAGGGTGGGGTGTAGGCCGTCTCCGGCGTGGAGGTCGTCGTGCTGCAGCCGGCGGCGAGAGCGGTCGCGGCGGCGATGGCGCGGAAGGTGTAGAGCTTGAACTTGGGCCGGCGCGAATCGTTCAAATCGTTCATGGCGAATCCTAGGCATTCTATGGGACTGGTCGAGCGTCAATCATCAGGCGGGAAAATCAGGGGCAAACAAGCCTCTGTACTCTTGACCGGTTCTCGGCGTCCGGGGATAATCGTTCAAATCGTTCGCAATTCAAGGCCATCCCCGTTTCTCACCAGCCGCCAGCTCGCGGATTCCCTCGGGGTCAGCGAGTCTTCGATCAAGCGGTGGGTGGACGATGGCACCATCGCGGCGGACCGGACCGCGGGGGGGCACCGACGCATTTCGCTCGCCGCCGCGATTGGATTCATCCGCCGCCATGGATCGCCGCTGGCCAAGCCCCACCTGCTTCCGATTCAGAGCGTTCCGCAGATCGCGGCTCTGGACGACGATGCGACCGAGGGGCTTTACGAAGCGCTCGCGAACGATCGGCCCGCCGAGGCCCGCGCGGTTCTTGCCGGTCGGTTTCTCGGCGGAGCGGACATCGCGAGCCTCGCGGACGACCTGATCAGACCCGTGATGCAGCGGCTTGGATCGCTCTGGCACGAGAGCCCTGAGGGGATCCTGCTCGAGCACCGGGCCGTCGATTCGTGTTTGCACGCCCTTTCGGAGATCGGGTCGTGGCTTGGTGAGCCGCCGGCGGGTGCACCGGCGGCGGTGACGGCGGGGGCGCCGGAGGATCCGTACCTGCTCGCGCCGATGCTCGCGTGCCTCGTGCTCCGCGAGGGCGGGATCCGTGCGCACAACCTTGGGGCTTTCACGCCGCTTGAGACGGTGGCGTTGGCGATGAGCCGGTACCGGGCGAGGCTTTGCAGTATCAGCGTGAGCGCGGCGCCGGCGGCGAAGTCCGAGTCGGCTTGGCTTGCGCTCGAAAGGTCCGCGACGGAGAGCGGCGGGCGGATCGTGGTGGGGGGGAGGAGCGTGGGAGCGCTTCCGGCGAAGGTTCGCGAGCGGGTGAAGGTGTGCGCCTCGATGACGGAGCTTCGGGCGTATGCGACCGGCTGGCTTGAGGGCGCCCGCGGCGCGAACGACGGGAAGGGAGCGCAAGCGTGAGGATCGCGATCGTGGGGTCGGGCATCAGCGGTTTGACGTGCGCGTACCTCCTCGCCGGGGCGCACGAGGTGGTGGTCTTTGAGAAGGACAGCCGCCTGGGTGGGCACACAAGCACGGTGCCGGTCGAGCACGAAGGGCGGACCCTCCCGGTCGACACGGGGTTCATCGTCTTCAACGAGCGGAACTACCCCAACTTCTGCAACCTGATGTCCAGGCTCGGCGTGGCGTCGCGGCCGACCACCATGTCATTCAGCTTGAAGGATGAAGCCGGCGGATTCGAGTACGGCGGAGAGCGGAAAGCCGGGATCATCGGATCGGCGACAAACCTGCTGCGTCCGCGCTGGTGGAGCGTCATCCTGGGCGCGATGCGGCTTCGGCGGACGGGCCGGACGGCGCTGGCGGACCTGCCGCCGGAGACGACGATCGGGATGCTCTGCGATTCGGGGCGATTCTCGCGGGCCTTTCTGGACGGTTACCTTCTTCCGATGGCGGCGGCGGTGTGGTCGGCTCCTCGGGAGGATCTGATGCGGTTTCCGGCTCGGTTCATCCTGAGGTTCTTCGACAACCACGGGATGCTCGACCATACGGACCGCCTCCAGTGGCGGACGATCGTCGGGGGCTCCCGCTGTTACATTGATGCGATGATGAGCGTGCTCAAGAGCCTCGTTCGCGTCGGACACGGCGTCGAGTCGGTCCGTCGGACCGCCGACGGCGTCTTCGTGCGCACGGCGGCGGGGGAAGAGCGGTTTGACGAGGTCATTCTGGCCTCGCATTCGGACGAATCGCTGAAGCTGCTCGCGGATGCCACGCCGGCGGAGCGGGCCGTGCTCGGCGCCATGCCGTACCAGCCCAACGATGTGGTGCTTCACACGGATCGATCGCTGCTGCCCGACCGGGAGCGGTGCTGGGCGGCGTGGAACTACATTGTGACGCCCGACAGTGCAAAGCCGGCGGTGGTGACGTACAACATGTCGATGCTACAGGGCTTTGCGACGCGGGAACCCCTTTGTGTGACGCTGAACGCCACCGAGCGGATCAATCCGTCGAAGATCATCCGCCGGTTCTCGTACGCGCACCCGCTTTACACGATGGGGGGCGAAGCCGCCCGCGGCCGCTGGGCCGAGATCAGCGGGGTGAACCGGACGCACTACTGCGGGGCGTACTGGGGGAACGGCTTTCATGAGGACGGAGTGACGAGCGCCCTGCGCGTGTGCGAGCGTCTGGGGGTCGGGCTTTGAATCTCCGGAGCGCCATCTACGAAGGGCATGTGCGGCACCGACGTCGGGAGCCTGCGCGGAGCTTCACGTTCCCGCTCTATATGGTGTATCTGGATCTCGCGGAGACGGACCGGGTGTTCTCGATGACGCGGCTTTGGGGCAGGTCCCGGCTTTGCCCGGCGAGGTTCGCGCGCGATGACTATCTCGGTTCGCGGGACGTGCCGCTGGATGAAGCGGTTCGTGCGCGGGTCGAGGAGTCGATCGGACGGCGACCGACGGGTCCGATCCGGATGCTCACGCATCTGCGGTATTTCGGCTACGTTTTCAATCCGGTGACCTTCTACTACTGCTTCGACGATGCGGAACGCGTGACGGCCGTCGTGGCGGAGATCACTAACACCCCGTGGGGTGAGCGTCACGCGTACGTCCTTGATCGCGAGCGGGTGCCCGCGTCGGTGGAAGAGCGACCCCTGCGGTGGCGGTTCGGCAAGGAATTCCACGTCTCGCCGTTCCTGCCTATGGACCTCGAGTACGACTGGACCTTCACGCCGCCGCGGGACGGGCTTCTCGTCCACATGAACGTGCGCGACCGACGACCGGAAACGCCGAAGGTGTTCGATGCCACGCTTCGGCTTGAGCGGCGGGAGATCACGCCGGGGCTGCTCCGCATGCTCCTTGTCCGCCGTCCGTTGATGACCGTTCAGGTGATCGCCAGGATCCACCTTGAAGCCCTGAAGCTCTGGCTTCGCGGCACCCCCTTCTACCCGCACCCGCAGACGCCACCGCTGCCCGTGGCGACGACGACCTCGACAGGAGACCATTCATGACCTCACTGCAAGCCGACATGCCAGCGCTGGATCGTCCGTCGATCCGAGATCGGGCCGCGCGGCAGAGTCGGATCCCCGGATACCTGGAGTCCATCGGCCGTCGGATGGTGCACGCTTCGTTCGGGCGGATCGTTCACGGCGGGCTCCGGCTGGTGGACGAACGCGGCGAGGTCGCGTTCGAGCCCCCCGGCGGCCAGGCCGCCGCGACCGTGCGCGTGATCGATCCGTCCTTCTACTCGGCGGTCGCGTTCGGCGGGAGCATGGGCGCCGCGGCGACCTACATCGACGGAGCGTGGGCTTCTGACGACCTCGCGGCCCTGATCGAGACGATCACGGTGAACATCGACGCGATGGATGCGCTCGAGGGCCCGCTGGCCCGCGCTCTCGCGCCCGTCGCGACGGCGGCTTACTGGCTCGACCGAAACACGCGGGCGGGGAGCAAGCGGAACATCGTCGCGCACTACGACCTGGGGAACGAGTTTTTCAGACTGTTTCTCGATCCGACGATGACGTACTCGTGCGCGATCTTCGAGAACGGTGCCCGGACGCTCGAGGAAGCCCAGATCGAGAAGATCGACCGGTCATGCCGCAAGCTGTTCCTCTCGCCCTCGGACCATCTGCTTGAGATCGGGACCGGCTGGGGCGCCCTCGCGGTGCACGCGGCGTCGCGGTACGGGTGCCGGGTGACCACGACGACGCTTTCGGAGGAGCAGCATCGGCTGGCTGAGCAGCGCGTACGCGAAGCCGGGCTTGAGGGCCGCGTTACGGTCCTGAAGTCCGACTACCGCGACCTCAAGGGCGAGTTCGACAAGATCGTGAGCATCGAGATGCTCGAAGCGGTCGGAGCGGAGAACCTCCCGGGGTACTTCGGTGCCTGCTCCAAGCTCCTCAAGCCGACCGGGGCGGCGCTCATCCAGTCGATCGTGATCCGCGATCAGTATTTCCGAGCGGCGGCCCGCACGCAGGACTTCATCAAGAAGTACATCTTCCCCGGAAGCTGCATCCCGTCGATGGGAGCGATCCTGGACGCGGTGGAGCGCAAGACCGACATGCGCCTTTGGCACATGGAGGACATCGGGCCCCATTACGTCACGACGCTTCGCATGTGGCGGGAGACATTCCTCGCGAAGCTCGACGAGGTCCGGGCGATGGGGTTTGACGACCGGTTCATTCGGATGTGGGAGTACTACCTCGCGTACTGCGAGGGCGGGTTCCGGGCGCGGCGGATCGGTGATGCCCAGGTGCTCCTGACCAAGCCGATGTGCCGCATCCCGGCGGTCGGCGAAGTCGTGGTGAACAAGTGACACTCGAATGGACGGCACAACTCGCGTGGATCGCGGCGGGAGCGGGCGCGGTGATGCTTGCGCTGTGGGCGATCCAGTGGAAGACGCGTGATGCGGGCGTCGTGGATGTCGGCTGGGCGGCGTGCCTGGGGCTTTCGGCGGCGTTCTGTGCGGTGACGGGCCCAGGTGATGCGGAGCGGAGGCTGATCCTCGGGGCGATGGGCGCGGTGTGGGGCTTGCGGCTCGTGTCGCACCTCCTTTTTGATCGCGTGCTCAAGGGTCCTGAGGATGGTCGATACCAGATGATGCGGGAGAAGCTTGGCTCGCGTGTTCAGCCGGTCATGCTTGCGTTCTTCGAAGCTCAAGCGTTGCTGGTCGTGGTTCTGTCCGCGCCGTTCGTTCTTGGTTCGCTGGACGCGCGGCCCGGGCCGGGATGGCTGGACTGGGCCGGCCTTGCGATCTGGATCATCGGGATCGTCGGCGAGTCGCTTGCGGACGGCCAGCTCAAAGCCTTCAAGAAGCGGGCGACCTCGAAGGGCCAGGTGTGCGATGTCGGCTTGTGGCGATACTCGCGGCACCCCAATTACTTCTTCGAGTGGCTGATCTGGATCGGGTACGCGACGATCGCGACTGCCGCGCCGATGGGCTGGCTCGCGTGGACCGCGCCTGCTCTCATCCTCTTCTTCGTGCTCAAGGTCACCGGCATCCCCCCGACGGAAGCCCGTGCTTTGAAGTCGCGTCCGGAAGCGTACCGGCGGTACCAGCAGACCACCTCCGCTTTCTTTCCTTGGTTTCCGCGGGCCGCCGCAGCGGGCCCGTCGTCTGACTCCGCGGGGAATCCCTCATGACACAGGCACTCACCTCTCCGACGATCGCCCCGACCGGCACGACCCCGACCCCCGCGTGGTACGAGCCGCTTCTGGACCGGGGATGGATCCCCGATGTCGTGATGCGGGCGTGCATCCGCAAGCTGCTCCGGGAACGGCTTGGGCTCGAAGGCCGCGGAGGCGTGGACGCGGTCTCGGCCCGTTTCCGCGCGATGGTGGAGGACCTCTCGCAGGCGCCCGTCGCGATCCGCACCAAGGACGCCAACGAGCAGCACTACGAACTGCCGCCGGAGTTCTTCAAGCTCTGCTTGGGCCCGAGGCTGAAGTACAGCGGGGCGTTCTGGCCCGAAGGGGTCTCCACGCTCGGCCAAGCCGAGGAAGCGATGCTCGGCCTCTCCTGCGAACGGGCCGAGATTCGCGACGGGATGGACATTCTCGAACTCGGATGCGGCTGGGGGTCCCTCACGCTTTGGATGGCCGAGAAGTACCCGTCGGCGCGGATCACCGCTGTCTCCAATTCTCGTCCGCAGCGGGAGTTCATCCTGTCCGAAGCCGCTCGCCGCGGCGTCCGCCCGCCCACGGTCATCACGGCCGACGCCAACGACCTCTCGCTCACGGACCAGTTCGACCGCGTGGTCTCCGTCGAGATGTTCGAGCACATGAAGAACTACAAGACGCTTCTCTCACGCGTCGCGTCGTGGATGAAGCCGGACGCGAAGCTCTTCGTCCACATCTTCACGCACACGCGATTCGCGTACCACTTCGAGGAGCAGGACTGGATGGGTCGGTACTTCTTCACCGGCGGCACGATGCCGTCCGACGACCTGCTGCTTCACTTCACCGAGGATCTCCGCATCCGCGACCACTGGCGGGTGGATGGCGTGCACTACGGCCGCACCGCGCGGGCGTGGCTCGACAACCTCGACTCCCGCCGCGGCGACGCGATGGACATCCTCCGCGTCCACTACGGGAAGTCCGCGCAAGCGTGGCTGAACCGCTGGCGCGTCTTCTTCATGGCCTGTGAGGAACTCTGGGCATTCGATCGCGGCCGCGAGTGGATTGTGTCGCACTACCTCTTCGGGAAGCGGTAGACAGGTCACTGGACCCTGAAGGTGAGCGTCGAGCCAGGCAGCTTGAGAGGCGAGTCCTTTTTGTCGACGGCGATGAAATTGAGGTCGCCGTGAGGGGTCAGACCTGTCAAGTCGAGCGTGATCACACAACTCTCGAGGATCTCGATGTTGTTCCCCTGAACCTTCGCTGCGGATTCGGGAGAGACGATCATGCCTGAGCTGTTCGGCCCCACGTTGCGGGAGCCGCCCACCATCTTCAATGTGAATGCTTCGAAGGGCGCCTCCCCGGCGGCTTTGGAGTTCACGACCACGACCGCTTTCGAGTAGCCATTGACGGGGGTGTTGACAAAGTCGCTGGTGGAGCTCAGGAGCGGCGGCGGGGCCTTTGCGTCTGACTTGCTGGAGATCCATTCAACCGGGATGGGCCCGGGGGCGGGTGATTTTGCGAATTCCTCCGCTGGGAGCGAGAGCATCAGCGACGCCTGTTTGTCGAACTTCTTCAAGCTGGGGAAAGTCAGCTTCGCGGCACCGCCGGCACCCTCGGAGATGGAATCGGGGAAGAACTCCTTGCCTCCGAGATTCGGCATGACCAACGAGACCTGGTGCGGCCGGATGCGATCCGCGGGGATTCCGGCGAGCGTAATCGTGACGGTCTTTTCGTCGTCGATCGCCACGACCGCCTTCGGTGCCGTCAGCCTGGCCGGCATGGGCGAAATCGTGAACCTCGCGCCCGCGTACTGGGTCTTGGTGACCAGGTTGGTCATCTCAAGCCACAATGACTCCGGCGTGATCTCGGCAATCAGCTGGAACTTCGCATCGCACTCTGGAAGCTTCGCACGCTTCTTCAGATGTCCCGTCAGAGCATTCGACCCATCGAGGAAGCCCTGATAGTCGTTGTTCTGCGCCAGCATCGCGAGCTTGAGCACCTCTCCGAGATCCTCCCGACTCCTCCCGTCGAGCAGCGAATCGCCCCCCGGCAGCGCGAAATAGCTCGAGATCCTCGACATGCCCTCGCCCACGAGATCGGTGAACGAGATGGCTTGGCCCTCCTCACCGGTGGTCGGATCGACGATCACATACTTGGCCGAAGCGATCAACTCGACCTTGCCGCAGCTGCATTGCAGCACAGTCGCCAAGTCGTCGGGGATCAGCAGCAGCACCGGCACCTTGTGCGTCCGAGGGACGGCCCGCGACGCTCCCGACCCGTCGGGCACCGCTCCGAACCGGGCACGCAGCGTGTTCTCCGAAAGCCGAGCGACCGAGTACGAACTGAACAGCCGCTTGCCCAGCGACGCCTGGATCTGCTCCAGGATCCGCTCGGCGGAGACGCCGAGGTTGACGCGGCTGGCCGCGGCGCGGAGGCCGCCGGAGATCGCGCGGACCTCGTCGACGCTCGAGCTGTTCACCACCGATTCCAGGCTGTCGGTGCTCAGCAGCGGGATGATGCTGATCCGCCGCGAATCCGGCGTCAGGGGACCCTGGCCGCTCCCGAGCTGGGCCTGCTGCGCCAGACGCGACTTCGTGATGTCAAGATTCTTGGTGACCGAGAAGAAAGCGATGTCGGCGTAGATGTCCGCCGTCAGGTTCTGCGTGCGGGGCATCACCGCAACCTGAAGCTGCACGATGTACCCCTGGTAGCCCTGAGGTATGGCCGCGGCCGCCACCGTCGAGTTCAGCATCGAAACCTGCTCGAAAAGCGACTGGGCGAGCTGATACTCGAGGATCCGGCTGGTGCGGAAAGGCGACGCCTGCTCCAGCAGGTCCTTGAAGTTCGCGGGTCCGGAGAACACCGGCGGACGCGGAGCCGATCCCGGCAGAGCCGGCGCTTCCGCATCGCCCAGCCCGATCGCGTCCGGTGTGATGTCCACGCCGAGTTCGCCTCCCACGCGGAGCGAATCAAGACGCGACGAAGCCGCTCCACCGATCGTCGGATTGACGAGCTTGACCGCATCGTCCCCCGTCAGCTTGAAGTTCGGGCTCAGCTTTCGGCGTGCCGAATCGAAGCTCTCGACCGAAAGCACGGCGAGGTGTGTCGAGACGAGATTGCTTTGAAACTGCTCCGTTGAGCAGCCGACAACGCCGACGATCATGGAAAGAGACGCCGCCGCTGTGATGACCCTGTTCATGAACCAGCCCTCCTACGCGATCCAAAACCTGACACGCCCGAAAAACGACTCGACTCGGAGGCACGCACGAGATGGAGCGCATGATACAACAACGCCGGACGGGCGTGCAAACGGCACACTTCTGTGTCGCACTCCGTACACTACCTTCGACTGGCAGCTTCACGAGGCCTCTGCGACCACGCTTCCAGGACCGCCGGACGCACGACGGTGGTCCAGCTCTCATATCCGCGGGCGTTGATGTGCAAGCCGTCGGGCATGAAGAGCGTGGGGTCGGGCTTGCCGTCGGGACCGAGCGTGACGGAGACGGTGTCGAGATACGCGGCGCCGGGCGTCCGCTCGCAGTACTCGCGGACGAGGCGGTTGGCTTCCCTCATCGCGGGCCAGTTGTTCCATCGTGCCAAGCTCGGTTTGATGGGCAGGTAGAACGTGCGGACGGACGGCCAGAGGGCGCGAGCGCGACGGTCGAACGCGACGAACCCGTCGGCGGCGGCCTGGGCGTTCGTGTTGTCGGTGCCAAGGTCGTTGTCGCCGCAGTAGTAAACGATGATCGCGGGGTTGTACGGAGCGGCGATCCGGTCAAAGACCGCCAGCACATCCGCGGTCTTCGAGCCGCCGAAGCCGCGGTTGAGCACCCGCGCCGGAGCCATGTCGCGTTCGAGGGTGGACCACAAGCGGATGCTCGAGCTTCCGATGAAGAGCACGCTTCCCGGGGCGGGCATCGCGGCGCGGTCCGCGGCTTCGAAAGCGCGAATCTCGGCTTCGTACCACGGCGCGGGTTGCGATCCGGATGGCACCGCGGACGGCGGCGGCGAAGCGGGCGCTGGGCCAGAGCCGCAGCCCGCGAGAGCGGCGAGCAAAGCCGCGGAGAGGGAGAGCAGCAAGCAGAGGGTGGCGCGAATGACCGTGTGCATCCCGGCAGTATACCGAAGCGGGCATCATTGGCCGGTCGAAAGTCGCGACGAGAGAATGACCGCGTTGATCGCGCGGATCAGATCCGAGGAATGGAACGGCTTGGCGAGCACCTTGGTCAGCGAGTCGGTCGTGACATCGAGCGACCGACCGCCGCTGATGAAAATCGCCGGTGTCCGATCGCCCCGGGCGCGGCGATCCGCGAGACACTCCGTGCCCAGACGGCCCGGAATGTCGATGTCGAGGATGTACGCCGTCGCCGTGAGATTGAGCTTCTGCGCCTGTTCCAGAAAGGCGTCGCCGCTTCCCACCGGGATGACGTGAAAGCCCGCCGCCTGGAGGCCGGAGGTGAGGAGCTCTCGCACGTGCGAGTTGTCTTCGACCAGAAGGATGGTGCCCGCGCCGCGCTGGGGCGTTCCCGGGCCTTTCGCGACAGCTTGCGTGCCGGGCGGAACGATCGCCGGCAGGTCAAGCGTGAAGGTGGTGCCCTGGTTCGGAGCGGACGCGACCGAGATCGCGCCGTTGTGCGATCGAACGATCCCCTGAACGACCGCGAGGCCGAGCCCGGTCCCTTCCCCTCTGGATTTGGTGGTGAAGAAGGGCTCATAGATGCGAGCTTGCACCTCCGCGGACATTCCGACGCCGTTGTCGGCGAAGGAGATCCGGGCGGAGTCTCCGCTGCGGCGGAGCGAGACGGTCAGCTTGCCGTCTTTGCCCATCGCGTCGCGAGCGTTGATCGCGAGATTGAGGAAGATCTGCTGAAGCTGCGTCGGATCGGCTTGCACCCACAAGCACCCGTCCTCATTGATGTCGAGATTGACATCGATGGTTGCCGGCATGAGACCGCGGGCCATGGACATCGCTTGCTGAATGATCGGAGCCAGTTCGACGGGCTCGCGGCGAGGCGGCGCCGGCTTGGCGAAGGTCAGGAGGGTGCGCGTCGTCTGGCTTGCCTGTTCGGCGGCGATGGCGATCTTCTCAAGGTACGGTGTGGCCGCGTGGTTCTTCTCGAGCGCGACAAGCGCGAGGCTGAGGTAGCCGTAGATGGCGGTGAGGGTGTTGTTGATGTCGTGGGCGATGCCGCTGGCGAGCTGGCCGACGGCTTCCATCTTCTGGCTTTGGTGAACCTGCTCGGTCAGCCTGGCCCGGTCGGTGACATCCTTGACCGCGATGCACGCGCCGGTCGGTTGGCCGTCGGGGCCTCGGACCGGCTGTGCCGCGACGAGGAGCACGGTCTGCGCCCCGTGATTCTGCGGCGCTGGGATACGAAGCACAGGGTCCACCGTCTCGCCCGGCGTCGGCTTGACCATCGCTTGGACGAGCCGGTCGATCGCGGGAGCGGCGTCGGCGAGGCGTCGGCCGATCTCTCCGATCGACGGTCCGACGATCGACACCATCCGCTCGTTCCGTCTCAGGACCCGGCCCTCGTCGTCGACCAGGCACAATCCGAGCGGCGCACTGGAATAGATCGACTCAAGCTCGGCGACGCTCGCGGAGAGCGCCGTGTTGACGCTTGCGAGTTCGGAGGTGCGGGCCGCGACGGCGGCTTCAAGCCCGGCCCGGGCCTGCTCCAGTTCCGCTTGGGCCTGACGCCGCACGACGATCTCTTCCTCGAGTTTGCGGTTCAGGTTGCGGAGTTCAGACGGAAGCGGAAGGCTGAGCGCTTTGGGGATCAGTGGCCAGAGCGTCATCGCGGTGAGGATCGAGAGCACGCCCGTGCCCGCTTTGATCACGCCGTCGAGTCGGTACATCGGGTGCCAGTACGCGACCACGGCCATCAGATGCGTCGTCCCGCACGCGAGGATGAAAGCGGCGAAGAGCTTGAACATCCAACCGAACGCAAGGTCCTTCCGCTTGTAAACGAAGTACCCCAAAGCCAGCGGGATCGAGTAATACGAAAGCGCGATCGCCGCGTCCGAAGCGACGTGAAGCCAGATAATCTCGGGCCTGTCGCCCACGCACTCCGCACGCGGCACAAAGTCCGTGGCGAAGAGGTTCGACCAGAATCCGCCGGTGGCGTGCTCAACACAGAGCGGACAGGTCGACATGAACGGGTTCCTTGGTGTCGGCGCCGCGAGAAGCGGGCTGAAGTTACCGCTGACCGACCGCGCCGCTCGCGATCACCAACGAGTCTTGGCGATGCCTCGCATCGCCGCACATGTACTATGTCAGATGACCACGAGCGTTGCAACAATGGGGAAATCACCCCTATTGCGACAAACTCACAACTCTCCACATGAAGAAACTTTCATCCGAAGCGTCACAGTCGCGAGAGCGGTGCGCGATGAACGCTGTCATTAGCGAGCGCTCGAATCACATCGCTCGGCCGTTGTCGGTGGCCGACGTGCTCACACAGGCGCTCATCCGTCGCGTGAAGCGCAGACACGGGGACTCGCGGAGGTCTTGTGTCGTGCCGCTAGCGGCCTTCGTGGCGAGTCTGGATGCCTGTGAACTCACAGTGTGGGCACAGATTCGGACGCCTCCGGGCGTGGGCGTGACAATCCGGCGGCCGGGGATACGCTGATCCGACCCGCTTGAGAGCCCGCCTCGTCGCGGCTCCGTTCGCAGACCCCACGCATGCTGATTGCCGAGAAGCGTCCGAGGAACCTGAGCTGGCTGTACGCGGGGCCGCTGCTTTTCGGCGACTGGGGTACGAGCCGGCTATACGTGCTCGGGCTTGCGTTTTTCTACACCGCGCACGCTTCGGCTCTCTACCTGGGCGTGATGTCCCTCATCATGGTGGCGGTGGCGTGGGGGTACACGGTGGTCTGCCGGTGCTTCCCCGACGGCGGCGGCGTGTACGCCTCGGCGCGGCGGCTGAGCGAGATCCTGTCGGTCATCGGCGCGACGCTGCTCCTCTGCGACTACATCGTGACCGCGACGCTCTCGTCGGTCGAAGCGTTCCACTACTTCGGCGTCTCGAACGAATGGGTCAAGCCGCTGACCGTGGTGGCGCTGGCCGCACTCGGGCTCATCAACTGGTTCGGCGCCCGCCGCGCGGGCCAGTTCGCCATGGTCATCGCGACCTTGTCGCTTGGCGTTTCGTTCATCATCGGCATCCTCTGCATGCCGTACTTCTTCAAGGGTGTCCAGCACCTTCAGTGGTCCGCCCCCGGCCAGGGCGGCGTTTGGGACCGCTGGCACAGCCTGGTTGCCATCATGCTTGCTCTCTCCGGCGTCGAAGCCGTCAGCAACATGACCAGCCTGATGAAGGAACCGGTCGCTTCGACCGCCAAGAAGACGATCTGGCCCGTCCTCATCGAAGTCGTCATCTTCAACCTCATCTTCGGCATCGCCATCTCCGGACTCCCGCACCTCATCGAGGTCGCCAAGCCGCACTACTACACCGACGCCATCCCGCTGATTCAGCAGGGGCTCACCTCCGAGCAGGTCGACAAAGCCCTCAACCCCGAGATCATCGAGTACCGAAACACCGCCGTCGAGGTCCTCGCCACCGAGTCCGGACAGCACTGGCTTGGAGAAAAGCCGGGCGCGACTTTCGGCAAGATCGCCGCGATCGTCTTCGGCATGCTGCTCCTCTCCGCCGCGAACACCGCCATCATGGCGATGGTTTCCGTCCTCTACGCCATGGGCCAGGATCGCGAGGTCCCGGCGCGGTTCACCAAGCTCAACTACTCGGGCGTGCCGTGGGTCGGCCTCCTCTTCGCGACAGCCGCTCCGATCATTCTCCTGATGGTGGTGGGGAGCAGCGTGACCCTCTTGGCCGAGCTTTACGCGGTCGGCGTCGTCGGGGCCATCGCGATCAACCTCCTCTGCTGCGCGTACAACCGGGACCTCCCGATCTCCAAGGGTGAACGCGCTGGCCTCTGGTGCGTCGGGCTCTTCATGCTCGCGGTCGAGATCACGATCATCGTCGACAAGCCCCGGGCCGGGCTCTTCGCCGCGCTCATGGTCGGCACCGTGCTCATCGGCCGGGCATTCCTCCAAGCCCGCGCCGCTCGCGTCATCATGGCCGAGCCCGACGGCGGCTGGCTCCCCGAGCTCAAGTCCATCACCAAGCTCCCCACGACCTCCGGCCCGCGCATCATGCTCGCCGCCCGAGGTCGCGACCAGGCCCAGTTCGCGGTCGATCTCGCCCGCCGCCGTCGAGGCGTGCTCTTTGTGATCTTCGTCCGCACCCTCCGCCTTGTCGACGTCGTCCCCAACAACGTCCCCCGCATCGAGACCGACCCCGACGCTCAGCAAGCTCTCGGCACCGTCGTCCGCATGGCCCGCGAAGCCGGCGTCCCCGTCTTCCCGATCTACATCACCAGCGCCGAGGTCGCCGCCGAGATTCTCGATTACACCGTCACCTTCGGCTGCGACACGCTCATCATGGGCAAGAGCCAGCGAGCGGTCGTCTCCCGCGCCCTCGCCGGAGACGTCGTCTCCGAGGTCGCCGCCCAGCTCCCCGAGGGCGTCACCCTCCTCACCCGCGCCCCCGGTGCCTATCAGCCGGTCGAAGAGGTCGTCGTCGTCGAAGACGAAGAGCCGCCGCGGACCTAAGCCCGTCGCGCCCCCCCGCTCGCTTCTCACCGGCACGCAAGACCGTGCTCGGGCACCTCAAAGACCTCGCCCGGTCCGCACGCGAAGTGGCGAGTGCCCTCCCTCCAGGGCACCGAACCGCCGGCCGTGAATCGGCTCATCGCGGGCAGGATCAATCGGTCGCGCCCGACGAGAAACGCGGGCAGCTTGATCAGGGACCCGGGCCCGTTCCGCCCGCTTCGACCGATCGTGACCGCCGGATGCTCGTGGCCGCAGATGAGGAACGCTCCGGGCTCGGGCCGCTCGGGCGGGATGTGGACGAATCGAAAGGGATGCTCGTGCATCCCGTCGCCCGCGAGGCTCAGCTTCCAAGCCTCCGCGACCCGGCCGACCTTGCGGTCGTGGTTGCCGAGGATCAGCGTCCAAGGCTGCGGGTGCTGCTCTCGCCACGTCGCGACCTCCTCGATCAGCTCTTCCGTTGCGCCAATCGGAGCGTGAAGCAGGTCCCCGACGATGATGACTCGTTCCGCGCCCGTCGCGGTCAGCGCCCGCGCAAGACGGGCGAGGTCTTCGCGAACGACGCCGCGAAGGACGGCTTCCGGCACCGCCGCGCCAAGCCCCGCCGCGAGCGTGTTGGCTTTGCCAAGATGCAGGTCGGCGATGAACAAAGCTCTGCCCCGCGGCCAGAACGCGACTCGCTCGGGCATCAGGACAAGTTCCTCAGCCCCCCCGGCTTGCGCTTCACCCGCGGCCTTTCGGGCAGCGACGACGCTTTCACCACTCCCGGGAACGGCCCCGCCTCCGGGTTCGGCGTGGGCGCCGCCAGGGCGGGGGATGGTGATGCGGAAGCCGATTCCCATGTCGCTCTCATCGTTGCGAGCTTGTCCTGCAAAGTCTCGCCCGAGAGCAGCGCCGACATCCGTTCCGCGACCAGCGGATACGCCAGCGGCCCCGGCCGTTCGGGCTGAACCACCGCAAGCGTCCCGGCTTCCGCGGCGTGCCGGAGGCGGTCCATCGTCCGGGCCAGACGCGAACGCTCAAAGTGCCGCTCGAGCACCTCGCGCCGCGCCTGCATGAGCAGCAGGTTCTCCGGGTCAAACTCCGCGAAGACGTCGTAGATCAGCGAACTGCTGACCTGCGTCTGACGCCCCGGCCTGCGGAACCCCGGGTAGTTCTCCGTCACCAGCCCCGCCACCCGCGCGATCTCTCGGAACTGAACCTTGGCGATCTCCGCCACGTCGACCGATTCGAGCGCATCCTGCGCCAGCGACGCCGACGTGAAAAGCTCGGGCTTGAGCAGTTCCGTGTACGGCACGTCGTGCCCAGAAAGGAGCTCAAACCCATAGTCGTTCACCGTCACGCCGAAGGTGGTCTTGAAAAGCCGCGTCAGCCGCAGCGCGATGATCGCTCCGAGCCCCGAATGCACCAGCCGCCCTTCGAACGGATAGACGAACAGGTGCGAACCCTCGCGCGTGCGGCAGATCTCAACCAGCGTCTCTCCAAACCGCGGGATCCGCGAGTACCGCTCCTGCAGGTCCAGGATCGACCGGGCCCGCGCGATCTCGGGACCCTTCGGCCGCTCGCCTTCGCCGCACGCCGAAAGCACGGTTCGCATCGCCTGCGAGAGGCTTTCAGAAATCGGGAGCTTCGTCCCCGCCCAGTGAGGCGTCACCGCCGACTTGCCCGATGCGGGCTCCACCACGCAGGTCAGGTCCTTGAGGCCTACGAACTTCAGAACCTTGCCCGCGAAGATGAACTTCTCGCCCGGCCGAAGCCACGCGACGAAGTTCTCCTCGATGCTCCCCACACGCCGGCCCGTCCGGTACTCCACATCGATCGTCGCCGTTCCCACGATCGTGCCGACATTGAACCGGTGGATCTTCGCCAGTGCCGCGTCCGGCACGCGGTACGCCCCGCCCTCCTTCCGTACCCGCTTGTATCGCTCGTACGCCGAAAGCGCTTTCCCCCCGTCGCCCACCATCGCAAGCGTCCAGTCAAACTCCTCCCGCGGCAGGTCGCGATAGCTCCACGCCGTGCGAACCTCCTCGTACATCGCGTCCGCTTCAAACCCGCCGCCCAAAGCACACGTCACCAGGTGCTGCGCGAGCACATCCAGCGGCTGGCTGATCGGCGTCCGCGGCTCCATCACGCCCGAAGCAACCGCATCCCGCACCGCCGCGATCTCGAGCAGTTCCAGCCCGTGCGTGGGCACGCACAGGATCTCGCACGCCTCGCCCGGACGGTGGCTGGCCCGACCCGCACGCTGCACCAGCCGCCCGACGCCCTTGGGGCTTCCGATCTGGATGACCCGTTCGACGGGGGCGAAGTCGACGCCCAGGTCGAGCGAGCTTGTCGCGACCACGAACCGGATCTCCCCGGACTTGATCCCCGCTTCCACGCGTTCCCGCTCGGCTTTGTCGATCGATCCGTGGTGCAGCGCGAGGATCGGCTCCCACTCGGGCTTGACGACGAGCAGCGACCGATGCCAAAGCTCCGCTTGCGACCGGGTGTTGGTGAAGATCAGCGTGCTCTTGCGAGGGTCGAGGGTCTCGACGACCGCGGGCAGCACCTTGAGGCCAAGGTGCCCGGACCACGGAAGATCGACGGACTCGTCCGGAAGGATCGAGTTGATGATGACCGGGCGATCGATCTCCGCGGTCACGACGACGGGTTCAGCGCCCGTGCCCACCAGCGCCCGGGCCGCTTCCTGGGCATTCGCGATCGTCGCGGACATGCCCCAGGTCCGGATCCCGGGCGAGAACCTCCGCAGCCGCGCCAGAGCGAGCTCAACCTGCGTCCCCCGCTTGCTGGAAAGAAGCTCGTGCCACTCGTCGACGATGATGCAGTTCGTGGCCGGGAAAATCTCGGACGCGTTCTCCTGCGTGAGCAGGATGGTGAGGCTTTCCGGCGTCGTTACCAGAACTTCGGGAAGCTGTTTCTTTTGCTTGGCTCGGACGCTCGACGACGTATCGCCCGTCCGGCTTTCGACGCGGAGCGGAAGGCCCAGGTCCTTCACCGGCTGCTGCAAAGCAAGCGTGACATCCCGCGACACAGCCCGAAGCGGCGAGACATAGATGATGCGAAGCCCCGGCTTGCCCTGGAGGTCGTCGCGGCCATCCTCTCTCGCATCCATCAGTTCGATCAGAGCCCCGAAGTACGCCGCGTACGTCTTCCCCGATCCGGTGGGCACCTGAATAAGCCCGCTCTGCCCCCGGGCGTACCGCTCCCACACCTCGCGTTGGAACGCCCACGGTCTCCACGACCGGTCGGCGAACCACGCGAGCACCGCTTCCAAACCGGATCTCGGCGCGGAAGCGGCGGGCATCGACGCGGGTTTGGAGCGCTTGGGTTTAGGCATCGAGGCCGCCGGCCAAAGCCGTCTGGGCAAGGAGGGGTACGCACGATTCCGCGCACAAAGAGCGCCCCGGCCCCGGCCGGGCATGGTCGCGATGGGCGTGGGTCCTGACGGCCAGCGGGACGGGCTTCCCGGGGCCGATGTGAAATCCGCCGACCGGGCAACCGATGCCGGACTCCTCGCAACGCAGCAGATCGACGGGCTCGCCGGGCATCAGTGATTATTCGCGGCAGGGGGCCGTAAGGTTCAGTGAATGGGGGGTGGCGGTTTGGAATCTGACGTGGGACCGGCGACGAATAGAGCAGCGTCAGCCGGAGGTGCACCCTTGAACGAGCGATCACTCGTCTGGTTCCGCTCGGACCTTCGGGTCCGGGATAACACGGCGCTGCATCACGCGACCCGCGTCGGTTCCGGCGTGGTCGGCCTCTTTGTCATCTGTCCGGACCAGTGGCGCGGGCACGACTACGCGCCGGCGCGGGTGGACTTGATCCTGCGCACGCTTAAAGAACTCTCGGCGTCGCTTTCCGCGCTCAACATCCCGCTCCGCATCGTCACCGCCAACCGCTCCGGAGACGTCCCCTCGATCGTCGTGGAGCATGCGAAGGACATGGGGTGCTCGGACGTCTTCACCAACCGGGAATACGAGATCGACGAAGCACGCCGCGACGAGACGGCCGCCGAGTTGCTTCGGGCGTACGGCTTGGGTTTCCACGAGTTTCACGACCAGGTCGCGATCCCCTCCAGCACCATCCGCACGGGTGAGGGCAGGGTCTTCAGCGTCTTCACCCCCTTCCGCAAAGCTTGGCTCCGCCGGTGGCAGGAAGAGGGCGGAGTCCCCCTCTTCGACGCACCCAAGCCGCAAAAGCCCACCGGGATCGTGCCCAGTTCGGTCCCGGCTTCGGTTCCCGGCTTTGAATCCCGCATCAAGCCCGCCCTCTGGCCCGCCGGGGAAGAGCACGCGGGCAAGCTCCTCGCCGCCTTCGCCGCAGAGACGATCAGGCGATACAAGGATGAACGCGATATCCCAAGCCTGGACAGCACCAGCAAGCTCTCAACCTACCTCGGGGTCGGGGCGCTCTCGACCCGGCAGTGCATCCACGCGGCCCTCCGCGCGGCGAACATCAAGCCCGAAGCTCTCAGCCTCGAGACCTTCATGAAGATGCCCCCCGGACAGGCACACTGGCTCAGCGAGGTGGTCTGGCGGGAGTTCTTCACCAACGTTCTCGTCGGGTTCCCCCGCGTCTGCATGAACCGAGCGTTCCAGCCCTCGACCGAGCGGCTTCAGTGGTCGCAGAATCGCGAGCATTTCGACGCGTGGTGCCGCGGTCGGACGGGCGTGCCCATCGTCGACGCCGGGATGCGACAGCTCGCCGCAACGGGTTGGATGCACAACCGCCTGCGCATGATCACCGCCATGTTCCTCACCAAAAACCTCTTCATCGACTGGCGGTGGGGCGAGCGGTTCTTCATGCAGAACCTCGTCGACGGGTACTTCGCGAGCAACAACGGCGGCTGGCAGTGGTCGGCGAGCACCGGGACCGACGCCGCGCCCTACTTCCGCATCTTCAACCCCATCAGTCAGAGCCGGAAGATCGACCCCGACGGGACGTTCATACGCCGCTGGGTGACCGAACTCGCGGATGTCGAGGGCGACGCCGTGCACGCGCCGCACGAAGACCTCGCGCCGCTCGCTCGGGCGCGTCTCGCCTACCCGGATCCGATCGTGGATCTGTCGACCTCGCGTGAAGCCGCGATCAAGGCTTTTCAGGCGCTGCGGGCGGAGTCGGCGGTGGAGTGACGGCCGGAGTTGCAGGCAAAGCCGCTCCGCTTTCCGACACCGGCTCGATGAGGATCGTCTGCGAGAGCGTGCGGGTGGTCTTCTTCATCTCCGCCGAGGGCTTCTTCGGCGTCAGCACCGTCGTGAGCTTGAGCGAGGACGCGACCTTTCGGACGACGCCGGCACGGGGGTCCAGAGAGCTCTCGCCCTCCTCGCGAGCTTCGCTCAGCGACACGTCGAACTGGGTGGTGATGTCGTCGGTGTTCGGCGTGAGGAGGGAGAAATCCGTCGTGCGGTGAACGGTGACGATGCCGGCGTTCGACGAGGTGGCGATGGCTTGATCGGCCAGAACCGTGCCCAGCCCCCGGAAGTTGATGGGCGCGGGCTTGGTGCGCGGCTCCTTGGGTTCAAGGACCAGCGCTGGCTCGATCCTGCTTCGAAGCTGAATCTCCTCGAACGACACGAGGACATCCGCAGCGAGGTTGGCGAGCGTGGGCGGCTCGGCGAGCACGGCTTTCACACGCTCCTTGAGTGCCGGGATGCCGCGGATCTCGCGGAGGGTGCCGTCGGGGCCGGTGACCACCGTGAGCGAGAGGCCCACCAGGGCGCGGCACGGCCCGGAGGGGTCGAACTCCTCGTTGGTCGGCTTGGCTTGGCTCGACACCACCACCGGCTGAGCACCCTTGGCTGGAATGGTGGTGACCTCGATCGATTCGAGCGTGAGCCTGAGCGAAGCGTCCCCGGCGGGCGAGACGTCCTCGACCTCGACAAGGATCCGCTGGTTCTGCGTCTGGCTGAGGCTGTACTCCAGCAAACCTTCGGCGGAAGTCTCAATCGACTGCGTGACGTTGTACCGCGTGGAGGCACCCTTCTGCCAGTTCCAGCGAAGCGGCTGCTCGGCTTCCCGCACCTCGGCCGCAGCCGGCTGGGGAGCGTTGCCCGCCGGCTGAAGCACGGAAACCGGGAGCGAAGCGGCGGCGAGGATCAGCGGCACGAGCATGATCACATGGTACCGCAGCCGCTCTTCTTGGACCGACGAGTTGGACCGACGACCCGCCGCGGTACACTCAGGCATGTCATCCTCACCTTCGCCCGCTCCCGGCACGCCCGCCGGTTCCCGCTCGCCCTCCTTCGAGGAATACCTCGCGTCGATCGCCGCCAAGACGCCCACGCCCGGCGGCGGAGCGGTCGCGTCGTCGGTTGGGGCGTTGTCGGCGGCTTTGGCGGGGATGGTGGTGTCGTACTCGGTTTCGAAGAAGAGCTTGGCCGAGCACGCCGGCTGGCTGGCCGAGGTCCAGCACCGGCTCGAGCGGGCGCGGACCCTGATGATGACGCTGGCCCGCGAGGACGAAGCCGCGTACGGGCTGGTCAACGAACTCATGAAGCTCCCCCCGGGGGATGCCCGGCGGGAAGCGGAGATGCCCGCGGCGGTGCAAGCGGCGGTGCAGGTTCCGACGGCCGTGGCGGCGGCGGCGGTCGACCTCCTCAGGCTTTATCTTGAGGTCGCCCCCCGGTCCAACACGATGCTCCACAGCGACCTTGGGATCGCGGCCGAACTGGCCCTCGCGACCGCCGCGAGCAGCATCTGGAACGTCAAGGTGAACGCCGGGTCGCTGCCGGAAGCGGACCGTGCCCCGGCCGTCGCCAGAAGCGAACACCTTCTGACCCAGGCGGAGGTGCTCCGGGACCGGGTCGCCGAAGCCTGCCGCCCGCACGGGTGAGGGGTGGAGAACCACGGGATGGCCGGACGGACGGCTCTGAAACCTCCCGCCTGCTCCGGGGGTATTGTTCACCGTAAGGCCCTCAGGAGACCGGCTCGCTCGCCGGTTCCGGGCCGAACCGAAAGGACGCTTGTGAAGACCATTTCCCGTATCGCTTCGTTGGTTCTGCTCGCCGCGACGCCGGCGCTGTCGCTGGCTCAGGACGCCGGCAAGGCACAGCCGGCCGCTCCCGAAGCCAAGAAGGACATCAAGGCCGACACCACGATCGACCCCGCGGCCGAAAAGCTCGTCGCCGCTTCCAAGGAAGCGGTCAAGAAGCTCCGCGACATCACCTACAAGGTCAAATCCTCGACCGAAGGCGGCATGGGTGCTCAGAAAGCCCAGGGCGTGGTGACGCTCACGATCCCGGAGAAGATCCGCGGTTTCCCCATCGAGTTCTACAAAGTCGCGATGCACGATGAGAAAGGTGCGGTCACCTCAGAGTGGGCGACCAACGGCAAACAGCTTCAGAAGCTCGACCACGAGGGTAAAAAACTGCTGACCGCGGCGCTCGACGCGCCGGCGAACATGCCCCCCGAGCCGATCTGGAACATTCTTCCGCAGTGGCTGATGGAGGACCTCTTCCCCAACCCGATGGTCAAGACCCAGTCCGTCACGTTCCTCGCGGATGAAGAGGTCGCCGGCGTCAAGTGCAAGGTCATCCGCCAGGTCGAGGTCATGACCCTCCCGCAGGAAGAGGAAGCCGAGGGCGAGAGCAAGGAAGAGAAGAAGCCCGCCCCGCGCATGGTCCTCACCAGCGTCAAGCACATTTCGGATGAGGACAAGATCGTCCGGAAGTTCGAGTCGACCGTCAAGATCGAGAACGGCGGACCCGAGATGGCCGGCATGGAAGGCTGGTCCACCAAGGGCGAGATGACCGACATGAAGATCAACGCCGGCCTCAAGGCCGACGATTTCGCCCTCAAGGCCCCCGAGGGTTACGCGGCCGAAGCCGTCACCCCCGACAAGCTCGGCCTGCAGTCCGGCACCCCCGAGCTCAAAGCCGAGGTCGGCTCGCAGGCCCTTGACTTCAAGCTTCAGGATCCCGACGGCAAGGAAGTCACCCTCGCCAGCCTCAAGGGCCGCGTCGTGCTGCTTGACTTCTGGGCGACCTGGTGCGGCCCCTGCAAGCAGGCGATGCCGTCGATCCAGAAGCTCCACGAGAAGTACAAGGACAAGCCGGTCTCGATCATCGGCATCAACTGCTGGGAGAAGGATTCCTCCGCGGCGGTGGACTACATGAAGAAGAAGAACTTCACCTACACGCTGCTGCTCAAGGGCGATGACCTCGCGACGCAGTATCAGGTGCCCGGCATCCCGACGCTGATCCTGATCGATGGCGACGGCAAGATCCTCCACTCGGGCTCGGGCTTTGGCCCGGGCGAGGAAGAGCACCTCGCCGAGCTGATCGACAAGGCGCTGGCGGCCAAGAAGTAACGGATCCGGAAATCATCGGCCGGGACACGAAAGAGCAAACGGGCGGCGCGATGGCGCCGCCCGTTTCTTGTTGGGAAGACTGACTGGGGCCTAGAGGCCGCGTTGAACCCTGTCGACGAGCTTGCCCTTCTCGAAGGTGATGCCGATCTCGACGCGGTCTTCCTTCCACGTGAAGAACTCGCGGTCGGACTCGGCTTTCTTTCCGCCGCCGCCGGGGAGGCCCATCATCATCCCGGCCGCGACGGCTCCGGCCTGCCCTTCGGTCTGCTTCTCGCCGGGGCCGAGGATGGCGAAGACCTCATCGATGGTCATGCCGGTCTTGAGCTGGGCGAACTTCTCGGTGGTGAGCTTGGGCTCACAGCCGCCGAGTGTGGCGGCGAGCACGATGGTGGGGAGTGCCCAGAACGCGGAGGAGCGGCTCATCATGGCCGCAGCATACCCGCGGCGGGCTGGACGCGGGACGGGGGTGGGAGTGGGGGCGGGAGTGGGGGGGTAAAAACGAAGCCCCCCGGGCTTTGCGGACCCGGGGGGCTTTGGAAGTGTGAATCAGGGGTCGATCACCGGATCGATCACCGCTTAGCGGCGGCGACGGCCGACGACCAGACCGCCCAGACCGAGCAGCGCGAGGGCGCCGGGGGTCGGGATGGCGGAGGCGTTGAACTGGATGTTGTCGAGGCGGTTGTTGCCGCCCTGGTTGGTCGCGCCATCGACGACCACGCGGAAGCGGAGGTCGGCGTAGCCGCCGAGGTCGGCGGCGGAGAAGTCAACGGTCTGGACCACGGAGCCGAAGGAGCTCGGGATGCCCGAAACCGTGGCGAAGTTGACGTACGTCGTGCCGCCGTCGGTCGAGTACTGCCACTGCTGGGTGGTGAAGCCCGTGCCCGAACGCTGCGAGGCGTAGGTCAGGACGATGTCGTCGGCGAAGAGGCCGGCGTTGAGGCGGAACTCAACGTACTTGCCGTTGTTGGTCACGCCGCTGTTGACGCCGTTGCCAGCGCGGAGGGCGAGGGAGCCGCCCGCGGCGTCCGGGGCGATCGCGTTGGTGAGGGTGCCGCCGAAGGTGCCCAGGTCGCCCGTGTTGGACGAAGCGGCGCCGGCGACGGTGTTGATCGAGAAGTTCGTGTAGATCGAGCCCGAGCCCTGGTTGGCCGCGAAGGGGTAGGTCTGATCGACCGTGCCCAAGCCGCCGCCGGAACCGGCGGTGCTCGCGTTGAAGTTCCAATAGGCGATCAGGTCGGCCTGAGCGCTCGAAGCGAGCGCAGCGGTACCAACAACCAACGACAAAACGACAGTCTTCATTATCATCTCCTCAAAGGGTGCCACATGTATGGCCCGGCGCGGAAAGCCGGGTCCTGTCTCTCGGGAGGAAGCATAGACGAACGACCCTCCCCGGGCCCTGAGACGACGCAAATATCGCGCAAAGACTGACCAGGGGATCCCCCGGCTTTGGGCCCGGCCCGAGTCCGAGCGGCGGGAGAGGAAAGATGGCTCCCCCGGAAATGGGAAGCGGGGGACCTTTGGGGCCTTGCGGGAGGGTGGGGCAGGGTGGGGGCATCGGTGCCCCCGAGAACATCGTTGTTGGGCGGCAAAACACTCTTGTTGAGCTGCCAAAAACTCTTTTTGCGAAGCGAAACATCGTTGTTGCGAGGCAAAACATCGTTGCGGCGCGGCGCAACGTCCCAGCCTCGACGAAAAACACGATTGTTGCGATGCCAAAAACTCTTTTTGCGAAGCAAAACACCGTTGTTGAGCGGCAAAACATCGCTGTTTGGGGCCGGTGGAAGCTCGGGATCGCTCCCGGGCCTGGCTTCGGGAGGCGGAAAGTGTGGGGGCGTTGGGGCGTTGGAGTGGGGGTGGGGGTGGGGGTGGGGGGGTATGGTTCGGGCTATGGAGATCGCAGTCATCATCGCGGCGGCGGGGGCATCCACCCGGTACTCGCAAGCGTCCGGGAACGCGTCCGGGGCGACGGGCGGGATCGGCCGGCACAAACTCGAGGAGGACCTGGGCGGGAAGACGGTGCTGCACCGGGCCGTCGAGGTCTTCTCCAAGCACGACGACGTCAAGCACATCGTGATCGCGGGGCCGCACGAGGAGGAGGCGTACGCGGAGTTCCGCCGCAAGCACGGGGACCGGCTGGGGCTGCTTGGAGCGGTGATCGTGCGGGGCGGGAAGACGCACCGGTACGAGTCGGTCGCGGCGGCGCTGGCGGCGGTCCCGGCTTCGGCGACGCACATCGCGGTGCACGATGCGGCCCGGCCGTGCCTGGATCCCCGGCTGCTGGAGTCGGTGGTCGAGATGGCCCGGACGCACGCGGCGGTGATCCCGGCGGTGGCGTGCGCGGACACGGTCAAGCGCGTGCGGGTGACGGATGAGCCTCGGGCGGTGGATGATGATCCGATCGCGGCGATCCTGGGGGCTTCGCCCAAGTCGGGCGAGAAGCTGAGCGTGGTGGAAGAAACGCTGGATCGGTCGAGCCTGGTCCTGGTGCAGACGCCGCAGGTCTTCCGGGCCGAGCTGCTGCGTCGGGCGTACGCGCAGAAGGACCTGTCGAGCACGGACGATGCGGGGCTGGTGGAGCGGCTGGGCCTGGCGGGTGGGGGTGAGCGCGTCGCGATCTGCCCGGGGGATCCGAGGAACATCAAGATCACGACGCCGGAGGATCTCACGCTCGCCCGGGCGATTCTGAACGTCAAGCCGCCGGAGGCCAAGTCGGCGCTGCACCGGTTCTAAGGCCCCTTGGAAGGTGATCAGCGGTTGATGATCCACCGCAGGAAGATGAAGATCAGCCCCAGCGAGAGGGTGAGCATCCCCGCGCCGATCCCGACCCACCACCAGCGGACGGTGCGGATGCCCAGGCGTGCGCCCCACGGGGCTTTCCAGTCGTTGCCGCACTCCGAGCACTTGTCGGGTGCTCCGAACCACGAGGACATCGCGTAGTCGCAGCGAGCGCAGACGAGCGTGTTGCCGACCCTGCCGAACCACGCAAGAGCGATCGTGACGCCCGCCGCATCCGCGAGCACCTTGGCGGTGATGAGCGCGGAGACCTGCCACGGCGCAATCAGGTAAACGGCGAGGATCGGGATGGACAAAGCCGGCCAGAGCCACCGCGGGCTCTTTCGACGGCGCACCTTCCGCCACCTGCGAAGCTCGGGAAGGGTCGTGCTTTTGAGCCGCCAATCCGCTATCCAGCGGGCGATCCTGGGACCAACGAAGATCAGGGCGATCAGGCCCAGGATGGTCCAGACGCGGGCGGTCCACTGCAGGGCCCGGGCCGAATCGATGAGCCAGTTCTCTCCGGGGGCCGCGGGCATCTGCGCCAGCGACCGGTACACCATCGGCATGAAGAGCATGAACGCCGACATCCCGCAGAACGCGCCGGCGAGGATCGCGGGGGCGAGGTCGATCCAGCGCGAGGAGGAAAGTCGCTCGCAACGCACCGCGATCTCGCGGAGATGGGCTTCTTCGCGGCCCGCAAGCGATGGCTCCTGCGCCGGCTCGGTCATGTCAGGAGATCCCGTAGCGGAACGGGTCCGCGTCGCTCAGGATGAGCGTGCTTTCGGCCGTGATGTGGGCGTGGCCGGTGATCATCGGGATCACGCCGGGGCCGGCGACGGAGAGGGCGTACCTGGCGGTGAACTTGCTGCCGATGATGCTCTCCTGTCCCCAGGATTCGCCCGCGCGGAGCAGGCCCTCGGCGGCGAGGCAGGCGACCTTGGCGCTGGTGCCGGTGCCGCAGGGTGAGCGGTCATACTCGCGGCCCGGGCAGAGGACAAAGTTCTTGCTCCGGCAGTCCTGACGCGTGGGCGGGCCGAAGAGCTCGATGTGGTCGATGATGCCGGTCGCGCCCTCGCTGCCGTCGGGCGCGGGGGGGAACTTCCCGCGGATGTCGGCTTGATCGAGGGCTTCGCGAACAGCGGAGGCGAACTCCGTGAGGGCGAGGATGTTGCCGGAACTGATCTCCTGCCCGTGGTTCTTGACGAGATAGAACCAGTTGCCGCCCCACGCGACGTCGCCGACGACCCTGATGAATTCGCCCCGCCACTTGATCGTGACGGCAACATCCTTGGCCGAGCGGAACGAGGGGACGTTGGTGATGGTGAAGGACCCGTCCGGCTCGGCTTTCACGCCGACCTCGCCGACGGGGGTCTCGACCGCGAAGGAGCCGTCGATGCCGTCGAGTTTGCCGAGGTGGCGGAGGGTCGCGGCCAGGCCGATGGTGCCGTGCCCGCAGCCGTTGAGGAAGCCGACGTTGTTGAAGAAGATGACGCCGCAGACGCAGCGTTCCGAGGAGGCCGGGACGATCATCGCGCCGACGAGAAAGTCCGCTCCGCGCGGCTCGCGGACGACCGCTTGCCGGATCTGGTCGAACCTGGCGCGAAAGACCTCGCGCTGAGCGGCGGCGGAGACGCCCGAGGCCCCCTGGGTGAGGTCGGGGCCACCGTCGATGATGATGCGGGTGGGCTCACCCTCGGTGTGGGAGTCGATGACACGCAGGCGTTGCATGGCGAGTTATAGCGGGGGGGCTAGAGCGGCGGAAGTCGCCCGCGGCCCGCGAGCTTGGTCTCAAAGACCGCCAGCACGAGGAAGATCAGGATCGTCTGACCCCCGGCGAGGACGGCTTGCCACGGTGCCAGGCTTCCGAGCATGACGCCCATCAGGCCCGTGATCGCCGTGAGGCCCCAGATCACGACGACCGCATCGCGTTTGGAGAGGCCGTAGGAGACCAGGCGGTGCGAGATGTGGTGCGGGCTTGCGACCAGCGGGCTTTTGCCCATCCGCAGGCGGATGATCGTGACGGAGAGGATGTCGTAGAGCGGCACCGCGAGCACGACGATGGGCATGAAGACGCCGTACCACCCGCCGGCGGGGATCGGCATCCCTTCCACGGTCGTCGAGCCGGGCTCGGCGACGTACGTCGTGCGCACCGTCAGAAACGCGAGCGTGAACCCGAGCACCAGCGACCCCGAGTCGCCCATGAAGATGCTCGCTCCTTTCTCGGCGGACTTCGGAGCGTTGAAGAGGAGAAACCCGAGCAAGGACCCGATGAGCAGCGCCAGACACCCCGCGACGAACCATTGCCCGTGGAGCAGCGCCGCCGCGAGGAAACACCCCGCCGCGATCGCGCCCACGCCCCCCGAAAGCCCGTCCATGTTGTCGATGAAGTTCATCGCGTTGGTCACGCCCACGATCCAGAGCACCGTGATGAGGATGCTCAGCCACGGCCCGCCCACCTGCGCATCGAGCATCGTGACCAGCCGCGTGCCGTCGCCAAAGAGCGTGATGGCAAGGGCGGCCGCCAGCATGATCCCGGCTTTGATCCCCGGCGGCATGGCGCGGCGGTCATCCACCGCGCCCGCGAGGTGAAGCACCAGCAGGCACCCGAGGAAGAGAAGCCCTAGGGGCGTCTTGGCTTGCATCCCGGGGAGGTGCGCCGCCGCTTCCGCCGGCCAGGATGAACTCGGCACCCAGTGCGCCGCCGCGAGGCCGGCGGCCAGCGGCAAGGCAAGCCCCGCAAAGATCGCAAAGCCGCCGGTGTTCGGGACCGGCCGGAGAATCTTGACATGCCCCGGGCTTCCAGGTGAATCGAGGGCACCGAGCTTGCGACCGATCTCGCGGGCAAGCCAGGTCGCGGGCGCCGAGATGACAAAGGCCAGGGCGATGAGCCCAAGGCAGAGAAACGTCATGGGCGGAGTCTACAGCGTCGGCGGCGCTTCGGCAGGGCCGCGATCCTCAGCCCGAGGGCCTCGGAGCCGGGCGACCCATCCGGGCACCTGGAACCCAAGGTACACCAGCCCCATCGCGCCGCACCCCAGCACGCCCAGCCAATAGACCCGCTGCGGCCACGGTCCAAGGTGCTCCACGATCGTCGGCGGTTCGTCCGGGCGCGGAGGCGGGTTGCCGACGAACCCATAGTTCCATCCCTCGGAGATATCCAGCGGCAGCACCCAGCCCACGTACGCCGAAAGCGTCAGCCACGCGACGCCGAGATCCGCGAGTGTCGGCCGGTACCGATCCACCACGATGATGTAGATCGCCCCGCCCACGATCGCGACATGCCCCAGCCAGAAATACCAGAAGTGCAGGTAGATCGGCCCGACCTTCACCACCGGCGTGATGAACGCTTGCGTGCAGAGCGCAAGGCCCAGGAAGACCGTCGTCGTCTTCAGCCATCGGAACGGCAGCAGCAGCGCCAGACACGAGACAAACCCCATCACGTCGCAAACGTGAATCGGGAGCGACCACCCGGGCACGTAATTGCCCGGCAGCACGTAGTACACGCTCGTCCCGCCGAGGAAGAGCAGGATGCTGATCGCCCAGGTCCGCCGGAAGAGCACCTCACGCGGCGTGCCGCGCCAGCGGCAGCCCAGCAGCGACGAGGCCGCGATCATCGGGATGAACAGCGAAAGCGCCGCGACATGGATCATCGTGAACGCCGCCGCGACCTCGTACCAGGCCGGCTGGGTCGACGGGGTGGACGCGAGCGTGATCATCCGGGCGTGCCCGCTCCCGCGGCGGTGTTCGCGCCGGCTTTCACGGATTCGTGTCGGAGCTGGCCGCACGCGGCTTTGATGTCGCGCCCGCGGCTGGCGCGGATGTGGACGTTGATCTGCGAATCCTTGAGGATCTTCTGGAACTCGAGGACGTTTGCGTCGCGCGGCCGCTCAAAGGGCATCCCCGCCACCTCGTTGTACCGGATGAGGTTGACGTTGGCGCGGAGCGTCTTGGCGATGCTCGCGAGTTCCTTGGCGTGCTTGGGTCGGTCGTTGACGTTGTGGAGCAGGGTGTACTCGAGCGTGATCTCGCGGCCGGTCTTGTCGAACCACTTCTGGCAGGCGTCCAGCAGGTCCGCGATGGTCGTGTACTCCGCCCACGGGATGAGCTGGCGGCGGATGTCGTCGTTGGGAGCGTGGAGCGACAGGGCAAGGGTCACGGGGAGCTCGAACTCCTCCGCGAGGCGGGTGATCGCTTTCGGCAGGCCGACCGTCGAGATCGTGATCTTGCGAGCGGAGATGCCCGTCGCCCAGAGCGAAGCCAGGATGCGGATCGCGCCCGTGACCGCCGAAAAGTTCGAGAGCGGCTCACCCATACCCATGAAGACGATGTTGGAGATACGCTCGATGCCGGGGAGTTGGCCAAGACGCCAGACCTGCTCCACGATGCGGCCGGTTGAGAGGTTGCCGTCGAGGCCGCCAATCCCGCTTGCACAGAACTTGCAGCCGACGGGGCAGCCGACCTGCGAGGAGATGCACGCGGTCTTGCGGTCGTCGACGGGGATCATGACGCATTCGGTCTGGAGCGCGGAGGAAGCCCCGGAGACCTTGGCCATCGGCAAGCTGATGGAGCCGGCTTCGGCTTCCTGCGCGGCCTGCTCGGTGAGGGCCCGGTTGCCCTGGTCCCACTCGATGAGCAGCTTCTGCACGCCGTCCGAGGCTTTCTGATGCTGAACGGTCTTGCCCGAGAGGAAGGTCATCTTCTCGGCGAGCTTCTGGCGGTCGAGCTTGGAGAGATTGGACATCTTCTCGGGCTCGATGATGCCCTTCTGGTAGACCCACTCCATGATCTGGTGGGCGACGAACTTGCGGCCGCCGCCGATCCCCTCCTTGTCGCACCAAGCGGCGAGGGTTTCGGGAGTCAACTCGAAGAAGTGGGGGACAGGGTGGTTCACCTCAAAGTTTAGCGCTCGTTCAGAGCCCGCAGCGCGAGTCAGGGGGATTTCCTCCGGAAGGTTCGACGCGAGCAAAGCCGGGTCGGCGGCGACGAGGCCGGGAGCCACGTCATCCGTCGTGAGCATCGGCGTGTTATCCTGTGTCTTCAGCTGCATGCAAGGAAACCTCTTCATCCCGATGCCCGATCCGGTGCTCTTTCCGGCGGTTTCGTCGCGGGCGGCGATCCAGTCGGCGGCGGTGGTGGTGCTCGCGAGCAGCTCGGGGGGCAACTGTTCGGCGCTGGTGCTTGAGACGAGCGAGGGGCCGCGGATGGTGCTCATCGATCTGGGTGTGTCGCCGAGGCGTTGCAAGCGGCTTTTGCTTGAAGCGGGCCTCGCGGACGTACCGATCGTCGCGGCGGTCGTGACGCATCTGGACACGGATCATCTCTCTCCACCGTGGTGCCAGGGGACGCGCGAAGCGGACGCATTGCTGCCGCGTGAAGTGCCGCTTTACATGCACCGCCGGCATGTGGGCCGGGCGGACCGTCAGGGGCTTCTGCACCGCCGCACCCTTCCATTTACGGACATGTTCGAGCCGGTCCCCGGGGTGCACGCGAGAGCCCATATCGCGCCGCACGATGAGCTTGGCTCGGCGAGCTTCCGGTTCGTCGTCGGTGCCGGCGGCAAGCCGCGGCATCTCGGCTGGGCGACGGATGTCGGGCGGCCGACGGATGATCTTGCCAAGCATCTCGCGGGCGTGGATGTCCTCGCGATCGAGAGCAATTACTGCCCCGTGATGGAGCGAGAGTCCGACCGGCCGGAGTTTCTCAAGCGGCGGGTCATGGGCGGCACCGGGCACCTTTCGAACCAGCAGTCGGCCGAGCTTGCCCGCCGCGTCGCGCCGTCCAAACACGTCGTGCTCCTCCATCTTTCGCGGCAGTGCAACACGCCCGAGCGTGCGGCGATGGAGCACGCGGGAGCGGGGTACGAGATGACGATCGCTCAGCCGGATGCGCCGACGGCTCGCATCCCCATCGGATAAGCCGCGTCGCCGGTCGATCCCGCGATCCCGGGCGAACCGAACGGGCGGCCTATCGTTGCCCAATGGCCAAGAAAGTCACCAAAAAAGCATCCAAGCCCTCTGCGAAACCCTCGGCGAAAGCGCCAGCCAAGTCATCGGCGAAAGCCTCCAAGCCGGCGGCAAAGCCTGCGGCGAAATCCGCGGCGAAGCCCGCCGCCAAGAAGCCGGCCTTGAAAGCCGCCTCCAAAGCTTCCAAAGGCCCCGCGAGCAAACCGGCCAAGAAAGCCGCTCCGCCCGCGAAGAAGCCCGCTGGCAAGCCCGTGAACAAGGCGGCCAGTGCGCCCGCTCGTGCGCCAGCCAATCCGCCGGCGAGCAAGCCCGCCAAAGCCCCCAAGCCCGCGCCCGCTCCGGCGCCGGTCGTGGAAGCCCAGCCCGCCGCGACCGGGTTCGTCGCGATCTCCGGCACGCCCCCCAAGAAGACGCCCATCGATGAGTCCCGCGCCTTCGCGATCGAAGCCGCTCGCCTCCTCAGCGACGACAAGTGCACCGACATCGTCGTGCTCGATGTCACCAAGCTCACCTCCGTCTCGGATTTCATCGTGATCGGCACCGGCACGTCCGATCGCCAGATGCGGTCCGTGCTCGATGACGTCGCCGAACTCGGGGCCGCCAGCGGGAACTCGATCGTCCGTCGAAGCGTCGACGACCGGGCCACCTGGGTCCTCGCGGACTTCGTCGATGTCGTCGTCCACCTCTTTGAGCCCAACACCCGCGCGTACTACGACCTCGAAATGATGTGGGGCGACGCGCCCAAGGTGCCGTGGGAGCGTGCTCCGGGCGAGAAGCCGCCGGTCCGCAACCGGCGTGTCGTCGCGGCTCCGCAGCCGCAGCCGGACCATATCGACGACGATGCGACCGACGGGGACGAATCCGCCGACATGCCGGAGGAATGACCGATGGGGACGCCCGCCCGACAAGTCGTCCGCGTCGACCTCGCCGAGCGTTCGTACGACGTGACGATCGGGCCGGGCGTGCTCGACGAGGTCGGCCACTGGGCGCGCCATGTCACCCCGCACGGCAGACGCGTTCGACGCGCCGCGCTCGTCGTGGATGACAAGCTGCCGGTCGAGACGGTCGACCGCGCTCGCGGCTCGCTCGCCGCGGCGGGGCTGGAAGTCACAACGATTTCGGCCCATGCATCGGAAACCGACAAGTCGCTCGCGCAGCTCGAAAGACTGCTCGTCGCGCTCTCGCAGGCGCGGCTTGAACGCGGCGAGCCGGTCATCGCGCTCGGCGGCGGCATCGTCGGCGATCTCGCCGGGTTCGCGGCCGCGGTCTACCGCCGCGGCGTGCCGGTGATCCAGTGCCCCACGACGCTGCTTTCGATGGTGGATGCTTCCGTCGGCGGCAAGACCGGGGCGAACCTTGAAGCCGGCGGCGCCCTGCTGAAGAACCTCGTGGGAGCCTTTCACCAGCCGCGTGCGGTGCTCGCGGATGTTTCGACGCTCCGCTCGCTGCCGCGGCGCGAGTTCAACTCGGGTCTGGCCGAGTGTGTCAAGCACGGCATGATCGGGGCGGATTGCGGCGACCCGACGCTTCTGGAGTGGATCACAGCCCAAGCGGGCAGGATTCGCGAACTGGACGAATCCACGCTCACCGTGCTGGTGTCTCGGAACGTTTCCGTGAAAGCCGAGGTGGTCGCGGGGGATGAGCGCGAGGAGCTTCCTAGCGCCGCCGGCGGCCGCGCCCTCCTGAATCTCGGCCACACGTTCGGACACGCGATCGAGACGATCCCGCACCTTTCCCCGGATGACAATCCCCGAAACGCCCCCCTCTTTCATGGTGAGGCGATTTCCCTAGGCCTGTGTGCCGCCTGCTCGCTGGGGGCCGGGCTGGGGCTACTGAGCCCGGAGACAGGCGAGCGGATTTCGTCCCTGCTCCGCTCGCTGGAATTGCCGACGAAAGTGGCCGGTTTGCCCGCGACGCCCGAGCTGATCGAGCGGATGTCGCACGACAAAAAGACGGTCGGCGGCACGCTCCGGTTTGTGGTTCCCGTGGACGGCTTTCGGGCCCGGATCATCGAAAATCCGCCGGTGGAGCGGGTCTCGGCGGCGGTGGATGCGATGAGGCATTGACCCCATCTTGACCGTACCTTCCAAAAAAGCTTTCAAGGACGCGAAAGGTCGCGTCCGATAGGTGATTCTGTACGTGTAACCGGGGTTCTTCCGGGTACGGCCGCGGGTGAGAGTGCGGCTTGCGTTCATCACGGAGGGAACTGAATAAGGGGGGTGGGTCCGAATCCAGCGATGGATCCGGAGATCTTCGCTCGCGCATGAGGCGCGGGTGCACGGAGGACTTTGCACGATGCGCGTTGTCACGATCATCAATCAAAAGGGCGGTTGCGGCAAAACGACCTCGGCGATCAACCTCTCCGCCGCACTGGCCAAAAGCGGCCTCCGCGTGCTCCTCGTCGACATGGATCCGCAGTCGCACTGCGCCGCGGGCCTGGGCATTCCCGAAAACAAGATCGATCTCGACATCGGCGACGCGATGCTCTCGCCGCCCAACCGCCCCATCGATGCCACCCGCCTTCTCTGGCGTGCCGGCCGCAATCTCGACCTTGCCCCAAGCCGCATGAAGCTCGCCGGGCTCGAAGCACTCCGCGGCGGCCTCGCCGAGCGCCCCGACCGTGAGCGTCGGCTGGCCAACGTGCTCGAACGCTTCAAGACCGAGTACGACATCGCCATCATCGACAGCTCGCCCAGTATCGGCCTGCTCACGTACAACGCCCTCTGTGCCGCGAGTTACGTGCTGATTCCGGTCGAAACCGGGTACTTCTCGCTTCAGGGCGCAACCAAGCAGGTCGCGACGATCAAGAGCCTCGCCAAGCGTCTAGGCCTCACGATCCAGTCCTCGCTCCTCGCCACCATCCACGACGAATCCAGCGCGGTCGCGGGCGACCTGCTCGAAGAGCTCCGTCGCCGCTTCTCGCACCATGTCGCTCCCGTCGTCGTCCGCCGCGACCCCAAGCTCCGCGAAGCGTCGAGCTTCGGCCAGTCGATCCACGAGTACGCCGCGGAAAGCGAGGGCGCGAAGGACTACTCCGATCTCGCGATGTGGCTTCTCGAAACCCTCGGTCTTCGCAAGGGGCTCTCCAGCCGCGCTATCACGCCCACCCCGCTCGACGACATGCTCCCCGACTCGTCCGAAGCCACGGAATCCGAGGATTCCTCTGAGCAGGAACAGCCCGAAGCCGAACCTGCGGCCAGTTCCACGGCGGCCTCCCGCACCGTCGCGGCCCAGTCGATCGAGCTCCAGCCCGCGCCGCTCGCCGCCGAGGTCGACAATGCCCTCGCCGCCGCCACGCTGGCTCCCGCCCCGGCTGCGGCCCCCGCTCCCGCCAATCGGGCGGCCGAGCTGGTCCTGCGTGCCCAGAAGCTCCTCCGCCGCGAAGGGCCCGATGCCGGCTGGACGGCCGGCCCCGGCCGCCCCGAACTCCGCCTGGTGTCCGATGTCGAGGTCAAGCCAGGCCGTGCCCCGGTCAACTCCCTCTTCGGCGTCCGCGCCACCTCGCAGGGGGTCCTCTTCGTGCAGCCCCTGACCCTTGGCCGCACCGTCGCGATCGCCGGCTCCTTCAACGGCTGGTCGCCCACCGCCACCCCGATGCGTCGCAACGAGGAAGCCGGCACGTTCGAGACGTGTCTCCCGCTCCCGCCGGGCGAACACCAGTACCGCTTGGTGGTCGATGGCGTCTGGGCCGCCGATGACCACAACCCCTGCGTCCAGCACAACCCGTTCGGCGAGCCCAACAACCTCTGCAGCGTCAAGCCCGTGACGGAAGCGATGATGACAAGCGCCTAACCTTGGATCGAGCATGCACGAAGGTTCGCCCCACACCGCTCCGCGTTCTCCGCAGGGCCTCAAGCCCGGGCGTCGCCCCCTCGGCGGTCTGAGCGATCCGGCCGACCCCATCGAGCAACTCACCGAGCTTTTTCTGGGTGACCTGCCCACATCAACGCCCGCAACCGAGATGTTCGACGTTGACGATCTGCCCCTGCCCCCGCTGAAGGCCGAACCCTTGCGAGCCAAGCCGTCGGCACCCGCTCCGGCCGATGCCCGCCAGGCCCGTGATATCGCCACGACCGTTCGGCACGAACCCGTGCAGATGCGAGCCGAGGTGGTCGTGATCGGCCACCTGCCCGTCGCGGCTTCCGCGTGGGTTCAGCAGTACGCCAAGCACCGCCAGAAACAGGTCGGTTCGCCGGTGGTCCTCCTCCGCTGGCGGGGCGAGTCCGCCGCGATTGATCTCTTCGGCGTTGCTCCAGGAGCCGCCGGGCTTGACCCGCTTCACAAGCCCGCTTCGCTTTCCGAAGCCATTGTCGCGGCTTCGTCCTTCGCCGAAACGCTGATCGTCAGCGTCGACGAGACCCGCGAGATCGAAACCGCCATGATGCCGGGCGTCCGCCGCGTCGCCATCCTGACCGGATCGCACGACACGGCCGTGGTCGCGTGCTACCGCGCCCTCAAGGGCATGGTCCACCAGGAATCCATCCGCGAGGGGCATACCGAACTCGCCGTGGTCGTGCTCGGCGGGCCGGAAGAGCGTTCTCGCGACGCCGCCGCTCGCTTGGAGCGCACGACCGCTTCGTTCCTGTCGCACGCGGTGGCATGCGAAGTCGTTTCCGACAAGATCGGGCCGACGCGGCCGATCCCGCTCTTCCTCGGAAATGCGGCGGGTTCCCCCGCGGCGTTCCTTCGAAGCGTGATCGCTCCGCTTCAGCCGTCGAAAGCGACCGAACCCCAGAGCACCGAGAGCGCCGTTCCTGAGACCGGGCAAGCCGCCGCGTCGATCACGCCGCGCTTCTCCGGGCTTCGAAGCGTTGATGTCCGCTGCCCCTTCGCTCCCGGCGTCGAGATCGCGGTCTCGCCGGAAGGAGAGGTCCACGTCCTCGCGATGGCCACGCCGGACCGGAACGTCTCCCAAGCCGTTGCGGACCTCACGGCGTGCGCGTCGTGGGTCGAAGTGAACACGGCGGTGCTGCGAGGCGCGATTCCGGAACTGGCCAAGCGTGTGGGCGCGGTCAAGCCGCGCGAACATCTGGTGACGACCGAGCCCAAGATGGTCCGCGGGCTGCTCGATTCACGGCTTCGCCTGCATCTGGATGCGGCGGGAGCGATCGTTGATCTGAACTGAATCCGGTGCTTTGGACCAAGGGACGCTCAGTGCACGTCCTGCGTCGCGAGCCAGCGCTCGGCGTCTATGGCGGCTTGACAGCCCATTCCCGCGGCCGTGACGGCCTGGCGATAGTGGCTGTCGGCGACGTCACCGGCGGCGAAGACGCCCTCGATGTTGGTGCTGCTGCCGCGAGTCTTGAGATCAACGTAGCCGCTGGTGTCGAGCTCGACGCCGCTGCCGTTGAGGAACCCGGTGGCGGGCGTGTGTCCGATGGCGATGAACAGGCCGCGGACGGGCAGTTCGGACCGCTGCTTGGTGACCGTGTCTTCGATGACGACGCCGGAGATGCGGTCTTCGCCGAGCACGTCGACGACGGCTTTGTTGAACATCACCTTGGCGTTGGGGCGGGAGAGGAACCGCTGCTGCATGATCTTGCTGGCGCGAAGGGAGTCGCGGCGGTGGAGGACGATGACCTCGGACGCGAACTTGGTGAGGTAGGTCGCTTCCTCCATCGCGGTGTCGCCGCCGCCGACGACGGCGACGGGCTGCTTGCGGAACGCGGGGAGAGCCCCGTCGCACACGGCACACGCCGAGACGCCGCCGCCCTTGGTGGCCAGGCGCATCTCGTTGGGAAGCCCGAGCCAGTTGGCGACCGCGCCAGTCGCGATGATCACCGAGTGGGCCCGGACGGTGCCCTTGCCGCCGTTGCCGTCATCGGTGTGAAGCTCGAAGGGACGCTTGGAGAAATCGCAGCGTTCGATGTCGGCCTGAACGACCCGGGTGCCGAATCGCTCGGCCTGCTTCTGGAACATCCCCATCATCTCGGGCCCCATGACGCCGTGGGGGAACCCGGGGTAGTTCTCAACCTCGGTGGTGAGCATCAGCTGCCCGCCGGGGAGGACGATCGAGGGCGTCTGCTTGGGCACGCCGCAGTAAACCACCGGGGAGAGGTTCGCCCGAGCGGCATAGACGGCGGCGGTCCATCCGGCGGGGCCGGAGCCGATGATGACGACACGTTCGACGGCGCTGGTGGTCAATCAGAACTCCCGACGCGTGGTTCGCGTCCGTGGGGCGAGGTTGTGAGGACGCCCGCCCATGCCTTAGATGCCGGATCCGGCGGCCGGTTGCTTACTCCAGCCGCTTACTGAAGAGCCCCGATGTCCTTGAGGTGCTGACGGGTCAGGGATTCGATCGGCGGCCAGATCAGGTAGTCGGCACGCGAGACCATCTTCGACGTGTTCTGGACAAAGCGGGCAAAGTCGTTCTCGCTGTTGGAGCCGACCGACCAGAGCATCCAGACCGAGTCGTCGAGGGTCAGGCGGAAGTTGTAGCCGCTGCCGGTGACGACCGTCATGGCGTGCGGACGCTTCTGATCGTCGTCGGTGATGGGCCGCATGTACCGAAGCGGGGGCACGCCGTCGCGATCACGCTCGTCAGGGTTGAACGGATCGGCTTCCTTGGCCGAGATCCAGTCCGGACGCGCGGAGGTGAGGACGCGGGCGAAAGCACGCTGCTGGTAGAAGTAGCCGAGCAGGCCGAGAGCGGCGCGGGTGCCGACGATCTCGGTGTTGATCACCTGCCGCGTGTCAAAGAACTCCGTCAGGTCGGAGAGGAGCGAGACCAGCGGGTAGCGCGGACGCGAGAACTTCTCGAACTCGAAGGTCGCCCGCATGCGCGGGTCGAAGGGATCGATCGTCCAGCGGGTTGTCCAGTCGCCGTAGACCTGGCCGAGAATCTCCTCGGTCGACCGGCGGTCGCCCATCGACTTGGCGGCTTCGGTCCAGCGGGCGGACTCGTTGAAGATCTTCAGGGGATGCTGGCGGGTGGCGATGCGGGCGAGCATCGGCCCCAGGCGAGCGCCGTCGGGAGCGCCGCCGTTGCCGTAGGCGCGGGCGATGAGCTGCTCGATGGCGTAGAGGTCACCCATCGGGAAGCGGATGCGGGCGATGCGGAACTGGCCATCGGCGAAACGCTCGATGAGGGCGCGGAGCGTCGCGATGTCGAGCTTGCGCTCGCCGCGGAAGTCCTGGTACGCGATGTCACGCACGCGGCCAAGCGCGGTGATCATCATGCGGCAGCCTTCGCGGACCTCGGAGGAGAGTTCGCGATCGGCGAGCTGGCGGCCGATGTACGTGATGTTGATCAGGGTGTTGATTGCTTCGCCGGGCTGGCCCTCGGCGAGCAGGCGGGTGGCTTCGACGTGCGCGAGTTCCTCGAGCCACTGCATGCGGACGAGGTACTTGGGGTCCGCTTCGGCGATGGTGGGCTCTTCCGAGCCCAGGTCGACGTGCAGATCGGCGCGGACGGCTTCCATGGCTTCGGAGGTGGCGCCGTAGGGGAGGCCCCAGCCCATGCCGGGATCGTTGCGGTCGAACTGTTTGGCGGCGTCACCGAGGCCCTTGAGGGCGGCCTGCTGCGGAGCCGCTTCGGCCCAAGCTTTCATCTTGGCCCAGCGTGCGGTGACGGAGGGGTCGATGAGGATCCACGCGGGGCCGGCTTCGAGGTCGGCCTGGATCTCGGCGGGGGGCGGCGTCATCTTGGCGAGCAGGGGGATGAGGATGAGGTCGGACCGGCGGTCCGACCGCACCTCGCGAGCGCGCTTGTTGAGTTTCTCGAGGAAGTCGTCCTGAGCGCGGGCGGCGGGGGCGGCGTACGCGGCGGTCGCCGCCAGCACGAGCGCGGTCACGACGCGGGTGATCGGGCGGAAACGGAACTTCGAGCTTGGTTTCTGCATAGCGCCGATGGTAGCAGGGACGGGCCCGCTTTGCACACGCCGGAGTGGTTTGGGGCGCGACGAAAAAGCAAAGCGGGGCCCGCATGGGGCCCCGCGTGTGAGATCGGTGTTGGTTCAGAAAGCGGGAATCAGCCGACGATTCGGGCGGTTTCGCCCATGATCTGATCGGCCTGGAGCCGGTCGGTCTGGAACCGCTCGGACTGGGCGCGACCCACGCGACGCTGGCCTTCGGAATCGTCGAGCTTGCGGGGCTCCTGCGTAAGGCGGGCGTTGAGCTTGGTGAGCGCCTCGTCGACGATCTGGCGAACGCGCTCGCGGCTGATCTTCATCTCGTCGGAGATCTGCTTGAGCGTCATGGGCTCGCAGCCGTCGAGGCCGAATCGAAGCTTGAGGATGTCCGCTTCGCGCGGATCGATCGTGTCAAGCAGCGAATTGAGGGTCTTGAGCTCATCCTCGCGGAAGAGGGACTCTTCCGGAGCGGCGTGGCGCGTGTCGGCGACGAGCTCGCCCAAGCCGAGGCTTTCGCTGCCCTGGGACTCGCGGAACGGCGACTGGAAGGCTTTGATCGCGCGCTTGATGATCCGGACCTTGCGGACCGGGAGGTCCATGGCGCGAGCCAGATCGTGGATCGTGGGGGGGAAGCCCAGCTCGGCTTCGAGCTTGCGATGGGCGATCTTCCACTTGGCGATCAGCTCGACCATGTAGGTCGGGATGTGCACCGGCTGCGTGGCGTTGATCAGAGCACGCTTGACAGCCTGCTTGATCCACCAGCTCGCATAGGTGCTGAACCGCGCTCCCTGGGAAGGATCAAACCCCTCGACGGCGCGCATCAGACCGATATTGCCCTCTTCGATGAGGTCGGTCAGAGGCAGTCCCCGGTTCGAGTAGTTTTTGGCGATCGCCACGACAAGTCGCAAGTTCGACCGGATCATCCGGTCGCGGGCATGCGGGCAGTTGTCGTTGATGACAGCCCAACCGAATTCCTTTTCCTGCTCGGCGGTGAGCAGAGGATAACGGTTGATCTCCCTCAGATACAGTTGAAGGTCGGATTGCACCGCCTTCGAGGCCGTTGCGGCCCGTTCTCTCTCTCCACTCACTGTCCTACCACCTTTCACGGCAAGCGGCTGCCGTTCTACACCACACTGGACCAACTCCACATGAAGGTCCGGGCGACTATACGCCGGGCTCCTGCGAACGGTTCCATCGACCGCGCAAGAATCGCTCATGAGGGAGCTTGTCCAAGTGCAGACTCCTCCAGCCTCCAACATGACACAAATGGCGCGAAATGCCACCCGGACCCTGGATTTTCGATGAAATTTCTTTAAATTGGCCCATAATCCCTACCCCCAGTGCGTCCTAGGCTTGATCCGAGGCCAAAATTGCAGAAAAAACCGAACAAAGACCAGTCGGAGAACCTCTCGGACGATCTGTCACCGCTCTTCGCGCGATGGCCCTTTGTTCCCGGACAGCCCAACGTCCGACAATTTCTGGGCGATGACGGCGAAGGTCGGATCCAGATCCGGCTGGATCTGGGCATTCTTCAGATGTTCGCGGACGGCCGGCCCGATGGCGAGCGGCCCCACGAGCACGAGTCGCTCCTCGAGTACTACGAAGCCGCGATGGAAGACTCGGCCGAGCAGCCGGAAGCCGAGAGGCTCAAGCTTTCGTCCGACGAGTGTTCCGCGATCCGGGACGAAGCGCTGCAGTACTACCACCGGTACATGGCGCTCCTGGTGCTTGAGGACTTCGACGGCGTGGTCCGAGATACGACTCGGAACCTGCGCGTCTTTGACCTGTGCCGCGACCACGCGGAGACCGAAGAGGACCGCCAGGCTCTCGAGCAATATCGGCCGTATGTGCTCATGGTCCGGACGCGTGCGCTCGCCAGCCAGATGATCAAGGACGGGGAAGCGAGCGCGGCGATGTTCGCGATCGACCAGGGCATCGACCTGGTGCGGCGGGCGTATGCGGACCTTGGCGACCCCGCGGGGCTCGAGCAGTCGCAGGAAGTTCAGATGCTCCGGCAGATGCGAGACAGCCTTGCGCCCAAACTCCCCGTGAAGGAGCCCGCGCCCAAGACCGCCAAGGGGCGCAAAGCCGAGCTGAAGCAGCAGCTTGAGGAAGCCATCGCGAAGGAAGACTACGAGGAAGCGGCCCGGTTGCGGGACGAGATCAAGAAGCTCAAGGAGTAGCGGGGGGCGCGGGTTGGGTGCGGCTCAGGAGCGCGAAGTACGAGCCGTCGCCGTACGCCGAGGCCGGGTCGCCGGGCGTGCCGGAAGGGAGCGTCTGCTCCTCATCGAGAAGCTTGAGGCCGGGACCGTCGGGGCTTGCGGCCCATTCGGCTTGGTCGTGGTTCTCCGCCGGATCGATGCTGCAGGTCGAATAGACGAGCATGCCCTCGGGGGAGAGGAGCGAGGTTCCCTTGGCGATGATCTCACGCTGGAGCGGGACCAAGCGGACCATCTGATCGGAAGCCAGGCGGTACTTGGCTTCGGGGCGGCGGGCGAGCGTGCCGGCGTTGCTGCAGGGGACGTCGAGCAGGACGAGGTCGGCTCCGTAGCCGCGTGAGAGCTCGCGGACGACGGCGGGGACGTCCTCGTACGCGGCGGCTTGGATGCGGCCGCCGGTGGTCATAGCGCCGGCGCGGAGTGTCTTGAGCCGGTCCTCATCGGTGTCGGATGCGAGGATGACCGCACCGGGAAACTCAGCGGAAAGCTGGCGGGTTTTGGTGCCCTGACCGGCGCAGAGGTCGACGATCACGCGCGGGGACTTGCCCAGGGCCGTCAGCCTGGCCGCCAGGCCGAGGACCGCTCGTGATGACGAAGCGTCCTGCACCCAGACGAGGCGTTCGCGCTCGAGGAGCGTGAGCATCGAGGGGCGGTCGCCGGTCCAGACGCGGTGGGCTTGGGACGCGTGCGGGGCGAGGCCGGGATCGGCGAGCGCTTTGGCGTAGTGCGTGCAGAGGACGGTTGGCGGGCGAACGAGGCTGTGCAGCGCGAGCTTTTTCGCGACGTCGGGGCCGAAGTGGGTCGTGAGAGCCCGGATGTACGCGGGCGGGTGGCTTGTGGCGGCTGCGAGGCGCTGCGAGGGGTCGCCGCGGAAGACCGGAGCGGGCAAGCGGATGGCGCCGCCGTCTTCCATGGGGATCTCATCGTGGGCGATCGTGTACTCGTCGACGTTGGTGGCGCTGGCCATCAGTTCACCGACGCGGCGGAGGAGAGCGTTCACCAGTCCGCCGGCACGGGCGTTGACGGCGATCTTGACCCATTCGACGCAGTGGTTGATCACGGCGTGGGTGGGAACGCGGTCGAGGAAGACGATCTGGGCGGCGCCGGAGAGGAGAGCCGCTTGCACGCCGATGTCGAGCGGCAAGTTGGGCTTGTCCATGCGCGAGCGGACGAGGACCTCGAGGGTGAGCCAGCGGCGGATGACGGCGTCGTAGATGGCGTGGGCGAACGCGGCGTCGCGGGGCTCGAGGCGGGCGTCAAACCCGGTGGGGTCGAGGTCGGGGAAGCGGCGGGCCTGCTGGGCGAGGCGCTGGCAGACGAGGTCGCGGGGCTTGTCGCCGGTGACGGCTTTGCGGGCGTCGGGGTGGGAGGTGCTGGGAGCGTGCGGGTTCATCGCGCCGGGGCCGCCGGGGGGTCTGCCGGCGGGTTTGCCAGCGGGTTTGCCGGTGCGCGGGCTGAACGCGGGTTTGGCGGGGTGGCTTGATGGCGGGCGGGGGCCTTGGTGCATGCTCGCACGAGGGTAGTCCGTCGCGTGGGGGCGATTCTCGCGGCGTCGGGGAGCCAAGAATGCTGGATGCCCGAGACAGGATCGATGAAGAAGCCGGCGTCACTTCCGCGTCGGCGCGGCCTTTTGGCCGGGCTTCGGATCCGCAAGAAGCTGATCGTGCTGCACACGGTCTTTTCGCTCGGGCTTTTGCTGCTTTTGATCGTGGGGCTTCGTCCGGCGGTGACGGAGGTCGTGGATCGGGCGGAGACGGGCGAGGCGCTGACGCTGATGCAGGCGATCGCGGACGCGTCGACGGGTAAGTCCAGCGTGTCGGTGATGGACGCTGAGCTGCTCCTGGGGGCGGTGGAGGGTGTGACGATCGCGAAGGGGACATCGGAAGAGATCGGCCTTGAGAGCGCGATTGCGCAAGCGGCGGAATCGGCGGCGCCGATCCCGCTGACGATCCCGTCGGGCAAGGGGCCGCCCTTGGTGGAGGATGGCGGAGCGGCGGTGCTTGCGGTGGTCGCACCGGGGCAGCCGACGCGGTACGTCGTGATCTCAGTGGTGCGGCGTGAGGCTCGCGACGCGGTGAACAGGCTTTTCGTGCTGACGGTGTTCGCGCTGATCGGCGTGTACGTGTTCATCGCGGTGACGATCGAGCTTTTCGTGTTGCCGCAAGCGGTGTACGGGCCGATTGAGACGATGCTGGATGCGGACCGAGCGCTGCGGGAGGGTCGGATCAACGCGGAACTGATCGCGGAAGCGTCGATCCCGAGCGATGAGCTTGGCGAGATCATGCGGAGCCGCAACGAGTCGGTGATCGCGCTTCGGACGCAGGAAGCTCAGCTTGCCCGGGCGCTCTCGCAGCTTGAGGAAGTCGCCAACGACCTCAAGCGGAAGAACCATCTGCTCGAGACGGCACGGCGGAACCTGGCGGATGCGGACCGGCTCGCGAGCTTGGGGATGATGTCGGCGGGCGTGGCGCACGAACTGAACACGCCGCTGACGGTGCTGAAGGGGCTTGTCGAGCGGCTGAACCGTGACCCGGGAGCGGGTCTGGATCCGGCGTCGGCGGCGCTGATGCTGCGCGTGGTCGAGCGGCTTGAGCGGCTGGGCGACAGCTTGCTTGATTTCGCGCGGGCGCGGCAGCCGCGGACGCGGAGAGCGTTCCTGCGGGAGGTGGTCGAAGAAGCGATCACGCTGGTGCGCCTGGATGCGGGGGTGAGCGGCGGGGTGGGGAGTGGGGGGGCGGAGCGGGTGCGCTTCGAGAACCAGATTCCGGCGGAACTGGCGGTTGAGTGCGATGCGGACCGGATGGTGCAGGTCTTCGTGAACCTTGTGCGGAACGCGTGCAACGCGCTGACGGAGCATCTGTCGTTTGGGCCGGGAGCTCCGACGATCACGGTTCTGGCTTCCACAAGCCGTCGCGAGGGTCGGGACTGGGTAGCGGTCTCGGTACGCGACAACGGGCCGGGGATTGATCCGACGGTGCTTCCGAAGCTGTTCGAGCCGTTCGCGAGCACGCGGTTGGACTCGCGGGGGACCGGGCTGGGTTTGGCGGTCGCCGAGGGGATCGTTCGCGAGCACGGCGGGGTGATTCTGGCTCGAAACCTGGCGAGTTCGCGGGAGAACTCCGCCGGCGGAGCCGAGTTTGAGGTGATGCTGCCCGCCGGCGCTCAAGAGAACTCCGCGGTATCCTCCCCCGTCACGGAGTGAACATTCATGGCCGATCCGCACGAAACCGTCCCGAGCAAGCACGAGTCCCCGCCTTCGCTTTCGATCATCGCGGTGGATGACGATGCGGACTTTCGGCAGTACATCCGGTCGGTTCTGGAGGGAGACGGGCACGAGGTGCGGACGGCGGCGGGTCCGGACGAGTTCTTCGCGGCGGCGAGCGAGCGGCTTCCAGACATCGTGCTTCTGGACATGAACATGGGTCGCTGGTCGGGCGCGGAGATGCTGAAGGAGATCCGGGCGCGGTGGCGGACGCTCTGCGTCATCGTCGTGACCGGGTATCCGTCGATGGACAGCATGCGGGAGACGTTCAAGCAGGATGTGTTCGACTATCTCGCCAAGCCGTTTTCGACGGAGGAGCTTCGGCGGTGCATCTGGCAGGCGGTGGCGGCGTTTGACCTTGGGAGCAGGCCGCTGGACCGGCTCAGGCAGAGCCTGGGGCGGCAGATCCGGCTGGCGCGGACGGAGCGGGGCTGGACGCTCAAGGAACTGAGCGAAGCGACGAACGTGAGCGTGAGCCAGCTCAGCTCGATCGAACGCGGAGCCCACCTGCCGAGCTTGGAATCGCTGGCGGCAATCGCGACGGCGCTGCAGGAACGGCCGAGCGAGTGGCTGGGGTCGGCGGGGTTTTGAGGGGGTCGATCATCACGTGTCTACGAAGGCGCCCTCGCCATGAAAGTCGCTGAGGGCCTTCAGGTACGCGCGGCATCGCGGGGGAAGCAAATCGCGCACGACCTGCCAACTGCCCGCCTTCATACTTGTGGTGGAAAGCGAATCGAGAAAGCCGGTCGCGATACACGAATCGGCGATGCCCGAAATTCCAAAGGCGGACTCTGCTTCGTCGAGGATTCGGATCAGCGAGCGTACATCAGTCTGAACGAGGTGAGCTGCATCCCGACCGAGATCTCCAAACGCAAGCGTGGGTGTTTCCGTCAGCGCGATCATCTGCGCGGCGGTCACGTCCTTGTGCGGCCACGCAGCTGACTGCATCCGTCTGAACAGGTCGCGAATCTCCATTGACAATTCTCAGAACACAAATCGTCAGATCGACGCCTGGGCTTCCGTGCCGGATTCCACGATCCGTGCCGCGGCGATCACGACGTCGCCTTCGTCAAGGCTGACGACGCGGACGCCCTGGGCGTTGCGGCCGGTTTCGCGGATCTCGCCGGCGGCGGTGCGGACGATCTGGCCGCCTTTGCTGATGACCATGACGCCGTCGGTAGCGTGGACGCCCAGGGCGGCGACGGCTTTGCCGTTGCGGTCGGAGGTCTTGATGTCGATGCGGCCCTTGCCGCCGCGGCTTTGGGATCGCATGGAGCCGTCCTCGGACTGGACGCGGTATTCGTCGACGGGGGTACGTTTGCCGTAGCCGTTCTCGGTGATGGTGAGCAGGCAGACGGTGGGGTCGGCGGTGGTGCCCTCGGCTTCGGGAGTGGCGGCGGGGGTCATCGGGATCGAGATCACGCCGACGACCTCATCGCCATCCTCGAGCTCGATGCCCTTGACGCCGGCGGCGGAGCGGCCCATGAGGCGGGCGTCCTGCTCGTTGAAGCGGATCGCCATGCCGTTGGCGGTCGCGATGAGGATGTCATCGCTGCCGCGGGTGAGCGTGACGTCGAGGAGTGCGTCGCCCTCCTTGAGGCCGACGGCGATCAAGCCGCTCTTGTTGACGTTGCGGTATTCCTTGAGGGCGGTGCGCTTGACGATGCCCTGGCGGGAGACGAAGGTGAGGAACTCGGAGCCTTCCTCGAAGTTCTTGACCGCGAGGAACGCTCGACACTTCTCGCCGGGGCCGGAGTCGGAACCGCCGCCCTTGAGGTCGAGCAGGTTGATGAGAGCCCGACCCTTGCTGGTCCGGCCCATCTCGGGGACCTCGAAGACCTTCATCTTGAAAACGCGGCCCGTGTCGGTGAAACACAGGAGGTCATCGTGCGTGCTCGCGACGAACAGGTGCTCGAGGAAATCCTCGTCCTTGGTTTCGCCGGCTTTGACGCCCTTGCCGCCGCGGCCCTGCTGGCGGTAGGTGTCGAGCGGGACGCGTTTGGCGTACCCGTCGCGGCTGATGGTGAGGGCGACCTCCTGCACGGGGATGAGTTCGGCGATATCGATGTCGACGTCGGCGTCGTCGATCTGCGTGCGGCGGGGGGAAGCGTGCTTCTCGCGCATCGCGAGGCAGTCGTCCTTGGCGATGGCGAGGACGCGGGCGTCGGAGGCGAGGATGCTTTCGAGGTCGGTGATCTCGGCGTCGACGGTCTTGTACTCGGCGATGAGCTTCTCGATCTCGAGGCCGACGAGCTGGATGAGCCGCATGCCGCCGATGGTCTCGGCTTGGATGCGCGAGAGGAGGAGGCCGCCCTCGGCGGCGCCGATGCGGGCGAGGAGGCGGGGCGGGAGCTTGGCGGCGTGCGGGTGCGACGCGGGGATCTGGAAGCGTTTCTCCATGAGGCGGGAGATGGCTTCCTCGCGGGTCTTGCTGGCGCGGATGATGCGGATGACCTCGTCGATGTCGCAGACGGCGTAGATCATGCCTTCCAGGACGTGGGCGCGTTTCTTGGCTTCGCGGAGGAGGTAGGTCGTGCGGCGGCGGATGACGTCGCGGCGGTGATCGATGTAGCAGTCGATCATGTCGCGGAGGCCGAGCGTGCGCGGCTGGCGGTTGACCAGCGCGAGGTTGTTGATGCTGAAGGATTCCTGGAGGGGCGTGAACTCGTAGAGCTGCTTCTCGACGACGCGCGGGTCGGCGCCCTTCTTGAGGTGGATGACGATCTTGGTCTGCGTCTCGCGGTTGGACTCGTCGTTGACGTACGAGATGTCCTGGATCTTGTCGTCGTTCACGGCGTCGACGATCTTTTCGACCAGAGCCGTCTGGCCGACCATGTAGGGGATCGAGTCGATCACGATCATGTCGCGGTCGCCCTTGGCGTCGACCTTCTCGACGTGGCAGGTGCCGCGAAGGGTCACTTTGCCGCGGCCGGTGGTGTAAGCGTCGACGATGCCGCGTCGGCCGAGCACCACGCCGCCGGTGGGGAAATCCGGGCCTCTGACGCCCATGCGGACGACCTTGCCCTCGGCATCGACGACGTCCTGCATGAGCTCGCCGACGGTGATGGCGGGGTTGTCGATGGTGCGGATGATCGCGTCGAAGATCTCGGTGGGGTTGTGGGGCGCGAGGCAGGTCGCCATGCCGACGGCGATGCCGACGCCGCCGTTGATGAGCAGGTACGGGAAGCGGGCTGGCAGCACGGTCGGCTCGATCCGCTCGTTGCTGTAGTTGGGCTGCATGATGACGCCGTCGAGCTTGACGTCTTCAAGCATGTCGACGGCGGCGGCGTGCATGCGTGCTTCGGTGTACCGCATGGCGGCGGGGGGGTCGCCGAGGATGGAGCCGAAGTTTCCCTGCGGGTCGACCATCGGGACGCGCGAGCGCCACGTCTGAGCCATGAACACGAGCGTGCCGTACAGCGCGGCGTCGCCGTGCGGGTGGTAATTGCCCATCACTTCGCCGACGATCTTGGCGCACTTGCTGTGCTTGCGGCCGGGGCGCAGGTTGAGCTCGTGCATGCCCCAAAGGATGCGCCGCTGGCTTGGCTTCATGCCGTCGCGGACATCGGGGAGCGCCCGGTCCATGATCGTCGACATGGCGTAGGTGAGGTAGGAATCCTGGAGTTCCTTCTGGATGTCCTGATCGACGATGCGGCCGCCACCGACTCCAGCCGCGAGGTCGGAAGCCGCCGAGATCGGGTCGTTGGAAGCGGGATTTTCGTGGTTTGCCATGCTGCGGCAAGTATAGGTGGGGACCCGTTCGGGAAGTGGGATTTCGGACCTTGAATGTGCTCGTCCTTTCGGCCCCGAAGGGGGTGCCAAGCCCGAAGCGACGGAGCCGGGTCGGCGATCAGACCGCCAAGAAAAAGCCTCACGCTTGCGCGTGAGGCTCGTCGGAATTCGGATGGACGGCGGAGGACCGCTTAGCGGCGGCGGCGGAGGCCGGTCAGGCCGGCCATCGCGAGCAGGCCGAGGGAGGCCGGAGCGGGGATCACCGTCAAGCTCGCATCGTCCCAGGCGACGCTGGTGTCAGCGATGTTGCCGGTGTTGAAGAAGCTCTGAACGGCGAAGACGACGGCCGCGCGGGTCGCACCCTCGGGGGCCACGGCGGTGATCGCGAAGCGCTGGTAGTCGCCGGTGAGGAAGGGGTGGATTTCGGTGTTGACGCGGCTGATCTCGACACCAGAGGCGTTCTGCCACTCGATGCGGTACTCAGCGCCGTCGAGCACGGTGGGGTTGCCACGCGCCCAAACGGAGAGTTCGTAGCTCGAGCCGGCGGTGAGGCCGGTCACGATCTGAACGTGGCCCGTGAAGGCGTTGAAGCCGTTGGTCACGCCGGGGACGCCGCGGATCGTCGTGACGAGGGCGCGGTCGCCGGAGCGGGCCGCAGCGCCGGTGTCGTTGAAGGCCTGAAGGAACGTGCCGGCGGGACCGCCGAAGAAGCCGTTCCAGTTGGAGGGGTTGGAGAAGTCAAAGCCGAGGGGATTCTCGAAGCTGGCGTTGTTGAGGAAGTTGGTGCCGGCGACGGAAGAACCAGCGGTGGCGAGAACAGCGAGGGCGGGAATGAGTGCTTTGAAAGACATGGGACAGACTCCTTTGAAACCGCTCGCTACGGACGAAACCAAGCCCGAAAGCGCGGTATTCAATCACTCTACCCGAGATTGCGTCTATCGCTACCCGATTCGTTTGGTGTAACGAAATTACAGCGAAAATCGCGAGATAGCAGACGAAACCATGCCGTGAAGCATTGTTACAGACGGTTGCCAACGGCGGGATTCGGCCGCCCCATGTCAAGATGGGAAAGCGGCTTTAGCCTTCCGCGATACGGGAGTCGGGGGGCAGGTCTTTGTCATCGACCCGCTTGATGATCGCTCCGACGGAATTGAGGCGGTCCTCCATTCGTTCGTAGCCGCGGTCGAGGTGATAGACGCGGTGGATGACGGTCGTGCCCTCGGCGGCCATGCCCGCGAGGACGAGGCACGCGGAGGCGCGGAGGTCGGAAGCCATGACCGGGGCGCCGATGAGCCGCTTGACGCCGGAGATGATGACGGTCGGGCCCTGGCGGTAGATCTTGGCGCCCATGCGTGAGAGCTCGGCGACGTGGAGGAATCGCTCGGGGAAGATGCGCTCGGTGATGACGGAGTTGCCGTCCGCGAGCGTGAGGGTCGCCATGAGCTGAGCCTGGATGTCGGTGGGGAAGCCGGGGTGCGGCTGGGTGGTGACCTCGACGGGCTTGAGCACGCGGTCGCAGGTGACTCGGACGGAAGCCCGCATGGGGTCGATGGCGGGGGGGACGCCCGGGGCGCTGGGGACCGTGGCGATGCGGACGCCCATAGCGGCGAGCTTGTCGACGACCGCGAGGAGAGCGTCCATCGGGCAGTTGTCGAGGATGAGGTCGCCGTTGGTGATGGCGGCGGCGAGGATGAAGGTGCCGGCTTCGATGCGGTCGGGGATGACGGTGTGTTCGACGCCGTGGAGTTCCTTGACGCCCTCGATGATGAGGCGGGGGGAGCCCTGGCCGCGGATGCGGGCGCCCATGGCGTTGAGCATGTTGGCGAGGTCGACGATCTCGGGCTCGCAGGCAGCGGACTCGATGATCGTGACGCCGCGGGCGAGGGTGGCGGCGGACATGACGTTGGCGGTGCCGAGGACGGTGGAGCCTGAGGCGCCGCCGAGGAAGATGGTGGCGCCGCGGAGGCCGCCCTGCGGGGCTTTGGCGGTGATGTCGCCGGCGGTCAGGGTGATCTCGGCACCGAGAGCGGCGAGGCCGCGGAGGTGGAGGTCGACCGGGCGGTCGCCGATCGAGCAGCCGCCGGGCATGGAGACTCGGGCGAACCCGCGCTTGGCGAGCATGGGGCCCAGGGTGCAGATCGAGGCCCGCATGGTCTTGACCAGGTCGTAGCGGGCGTGGGAGTTGCTGGTGGACTGGGTGTGGAGACGGAGAACGCCGGGCTGTTCGGCGGGCGGCTCAGAGGTGCGGACGCAGCCGAGTTCCGCGAGGAGGCGGTACATGTTGCGCAGGTCGGCGAGGTCGGGGACGTCTCGAAGGGTGACGGGCTGGTCGGTCAAGAGGGCGGCCGCGGTGAGCGGGAGGGCGGCGTTCTTGGACCCGTAAACGCGGACGCGGCCTGAAAGTCTGCGGCCGCCTTCGATGACGAAAGTATCCATTGAGATTCCCTTCCTGGGTGCATGCCTTGATGGCTGATCGGGGCTCTCCGAACCCCGAGGTCCGATCATACATCGTCCACTCGGCGGATAGAACTGCACACGCGGGTTTTTGGATGGATTTTCGCGGGTCACGGGTTCGGGCCGGGCGGTCGCGGGCGGCCGGGGAAGGGGAGTGGCGGGCGCGATCGTCACGATCGCTACAGCCGGAAGGATGAGGTACGGAAACCGGGGTGCTGGGTCGCTTTCTCCCTGCCTGAATCGCAGAGTCGGGTGACCGCCGCGCGTAGTCCGTGGTGGGAGGAGGTTCACCAATGACCAGGACAGCACGCGGATTGATCGGGACGGTCGGGCTTGCGGCGGCGGTGGTCGCCATCGGCACGATGCCGTTGGGGCTGACGGCGTCTTCGGACGAATTTGCAGCGCTCCCGTCGAGCATCGAGTTGACGGGCGTCGTGCGGGACTTCCGCGAACGCGGGGTCTCGGGCGGGCACCCGGACTTTGAGCGAAGCCCCTCGGGCGGCTTCGGGCAGTACATGCGGATGGTGCAGGACGAACTGGACGCGGACGGCAAGCCGGCGTTCCGCTCCCAGGGCGTGAGGCTCACGTCGCAGTTCCGGGACGCCCAAAGCCGGAACGTTCTTGGCCCCCGGTCGTACATCAACGCCCGCCAGGGTGACGTCGCGGGCGCCTTTGACCTGACCAAGACGGGTGCCCTGACGACGGAAGCGTCGTTCCGACAGTGGTTTCGGGACTCACCGGGCATGAACGTCTCCAAACAGATCCCGCTGACGCTCCGCCGGCAGTCCGGCACGAACGTCTACACGTTCAACGACCGGACGGACCCGCTGTACCAGAGCCGCTCGGGGTTCTTCCCGGTCAACGGCGAGCTTTTCGGCAACAGCGGCGGCGGCGGCGTGGCGAACACGAACTACCACTTCACGTTCGAGCTCGAGACGGAGTTCGAGTATGAACAGGGACGTGACCAGGTTTTCACCTTCACGGGTGACGACGACGTCTGGGTGTTCATCGACGGGAAGCTGGTGGTGGACGTGGGCGGCGTGCACGGCGCGGTCTCCCAGTCGATCTCGCTGGACCGGCTGAACTGGCTCCAGGACGGTCGGGTGTACAAGCTGAAGTTCTTCTTCGCGGAGCGTCACCGCACGCAGTCGAACTTCCAGATCGCGACGAGCATCCGCTTGCGGTCGGTCCAGCCGCCGACGACCTCGGCGCTGCATGACTGATCGGCGTGGTCCGAGAGCCTCCTCTTCCTGCATCCTCTTCCTGGGCGGCCCCGAGCGGGGCCGCCCTTTTCTTTGGCGGGACCCCCGCACAGACGGAACTCACCGGAAAAAGATCTCTGTGTTCCGGTTGCATCGGTGTCCAGCGAATCGCACAGTCTGGTCGGCGTCAGTCACTCAGCAATCGCACACGACGCTCACGGAGGTTTGAACCATGCTCAGTTTCACTCACAAGTCCTCGGGCAGAGCGGTCGCGGCCATCGCCGGTCTCTGCGCTATTGCGGGCGTCGGCTCGCTGGTGGTCGGCGGCGGCAGCGCCATCGGCAACAACTCGGCCGACCAGTACGCCGCGCTTCCCTCGTCGATCCAGATCGACGCGACGATCCGCGACTTCAAAGCCAACGGGGAATCGGGCGGGCACCCGGACTTCCAGTTCTTCTCCGGGTCCACGACGGTCGGCCTGGTCGCTTCGACGCTCGACAACTCGGGCAAGCCGACGGTCGCGAGCCTGCGCGGCCAGACGATCTCCACGGAATTCCGGGACTCGGCGGGCCGGTTCATCATGCCGTCACTCTTCGACGCTTCGCGTGGCGACGTCCTGGGGCGTCTGGCGGCGGGCGGAACGGGCAACGGCCTGACGAGCGCCGAGCGGTTCTCGCAGTGGTACCGCGATGTTCCGGGCGTGAACGTGTCGAAACGCGTGCCGCTGACGCTGAACCGCGTGGCGAACACGAACCGGTACGTCTTCGACTCGGCGACGGACGCGCCGTACTCGGGTCGCGGCGGGTTCTTCCCGATCAACGGCGAGCTCTACGGGAACTACTCGAACACCGGGCGCAACTTCCACTTCACCACGGAGATCAACACGGAGTTCGTGTACAAGCGCGGCATGGGTCAGGTCTTCAAGTTCACCGGCGACGACGACGTCTGGGTGTTTATCGGTGGTCGCCTGGCGATCGACCTGGGCGGCTTGCACTCCCGCAAGGAGCAGTTCGTGGATCTTGACCGGCTGAACTGGCTGACCGACGGGCAGACGTATCGCTTGGACATCTTCCACGCCGAGCGACGCACGACGCAGTCGAACTTCCGGTTTGAGTGCACGCTTGAGCTGCGGTCGGTCTCTGCTCCGACCACCAGCAACCTGCACGACTGACGGACCACCTCCGGCGGGCTCCTGATCGACGAGCCTCCACCGGCGCCACCTCCATCGGTCGATCCCGTGTGCTGAACGTGCGGGCCCGCCTTCGACGGCGGGCTCTCGCGTTTTTTGCGTGCCTAGCGGCGGTGCCAGTGCCAGGGCCGCCGGCCGTACCCATCGCTGAAGTAGAGCACGCGGCTGTGGTCCGAACGAAGGTAAAGGTACCGGGCGTCGTCCAGACTGGGCGCACGCTCGCCGACATAAAGCGGCACGGCGAGGTTTCCGTCGAGCATCCCGACGCTGAGCGCTTCGTCCCGGCGATAGACCTCAGAGCCCGAGCCAAGAGCCCGGTCCGCCGCGACCAGGTCGCTCGCAATCACCAGACGAGATTCCGCGGTTCTCTCATCCTGAGCGAACCGGGGCTGGTGCCAGGCTTGCGGGGAGTCGGGCGAAGCGCACCCGGCGAGGGCGAGGAGCCCGAGCAGGACGACCGGTCTGATGATGTGGGAGTCCACAGGCGAAGTCTGCCACAGGAATCGCGGATTGCCACCCAAGGAGACCCCCGGGGGCTCGTTTCCACGATTGGGGCGCACGGGATGGGGGATTCTCGGCCGTCTGGGCCGGTTCTGAACGTGCCCGGGCAGGTTCGAACTGCCGACCTGCGGTTTAGGAAACCGCCGCTCTATCCAACTGAGCTACGGGCACACGGCCGACTGTAGGGCCCGGGGTTTGGGTTGGAGCCGGTGCGGCGAACGGGCCGGTTCGGTCAGTTTTCCATTTTCGGACGCATATCGGGTCTGGTACGCTCTCTCCTGTAGACCGGGCTTTGTGTAAGGGTTCCGGTTCGAGGGTGTCAATTGGTTCGGGACGTGGTCTGCCGGCGTGGGCCGGGAAGGCTGTCGCATCCCCTGAAGGAGGTTGGTATGAAGACTCGTCGCGTGGCTTCCATGGTGGCCGTTCTTGGACTGATGGCGGGATCGGCGATGGCGCAGCCGGAGGCTCCGCTGAGCACGGGCTTTACGTACCAGGGGCAGCTCAAGAGCGCCGGGTCGGCGGTAAGCGGTCTGGCCGACTTCCGCTTTACGCTCTGGGATTCGGCGGTGGGTGGCGTGCAGGTGGCGGGCCCGGTGACGGTGAGCAACGTGAACGTGGCGGACGGGCTGTTCACGACGGCGATCGACTTCGGTGTGACGCCCTTCAACGGCGAGAACCGGTTCCTGCGGATCGAGGTTCGCTCTCCGGCGGGCGGGGGCGCGTTCGTCACGATCGCGCAGCGGCAGCTTTTGTCCGCGACGCCGTACGCGCTGCAGACGCGGGGCCTGTTCACGGACACGGCGCTGAACGTGGGTGTGGGCGGCGCGCCGTCGACCAAGCTTGACGTCTTCGGCGACGCGACGTTCCGCAACCGCGCTCTCTTCGCGTCTGGCACGACCCCGGTCATCACGACCGGCATGAACAACATCGTGGACAAGCGGATGTGGATGGCGCACTCGACCTCGTTCCCGGACTGGGGCATCCAGTACCGCGACATCACCTCGGACGGGTTCAGCGGCGACGCGCTGGAGTTCGTGGCCGGCGACCAGACCAAGCCGCGGATCGCGATCGCGCTCTCGAGCGGCACGATGAACTTCTATGACGGCACGGGGAGCACCACGGCCAACCGCGTGATCATCAACACCAGCAGCGATGGCGGGCTGTTTGATCTGTACAACGCGGCTGGCATCCGGACGGTGCGGCTTGACGGCTCGGACAGCACTTTGTTCCCCGGGGGCGTGTTGAGCTTGTTCAACCGCGTGGGTGAGGAGTCGATCCAGATCCTCTCCGACGGCGGTGGCTTTGGCGGCACGGCGACGGTTCCGTCGGCGGGGATCCTCATCCGGCGCGGCGGCTTGGCTTCGTCGCAGATGGCCACCGATCCCAGCGGCGGCCTGATTCGCGCGTTCAACGCTTCCGGCCAGGTCCGCACCACGATCTACGGAAACTTCGAGAGCAGCAACGGCGGCGGAGCGACCTTCCTGCAGGACAACGGCACGGTCGGCGTGCAGGTCGAGGGTTCGGAAGCCGCGGGACAGGGCGGGCAGATCAACCTGTACCGCGCCGACGGCACCGCGACGATCTCGATCGATGCCGATTTCAACGGCGACGGGCGCATTACGACACAGGAGCTTTCGATCACCGGCGGTTCGGACCTTTCCGAGCAGTTCGACATCTCCGCCGCGGCGGGGGCGAACGTCGAGCCGGGCATGCTCGTCTCGATTGATCCCAAGAACCCCGGCGCCCTGGTGCTTTCGACCGGCGCGTACGACAAGACGGTCGCGGGCATCATCTCGGGGGCGGGCGGTGTCAAGACCGGCCTCATGATGGGTCAGAAGGGTACGAAGGCCGACGGCAAGCACGCTGTGGCGCTGACGGGTCGCGTCTACTGCTACGTGGACGCCACGGAGCAGGCGATCGAGCCCGGCGACCTGCTGACGTCTTCGGACAAGGCCGGATACGCGATGAAGGCCACCGACGCGGGCCGCTCGCACGGGGCGGTGATCGGCAAGTCCATGACGGCGATGGCCAAGGGTGAGAAGGGCCTGGTGCTGGTCCTCGTGAACCTGCAGTGATGCTGCGGGCGAGCGGATTGTCTTCAAGAACAGCACGAAAGGAGCCTTTCTCATGAACAAGACTTTGATGATCGCGATGCTCGCGGCCGCCTGCGGCGCCGGGCTCGCGCAGGCACAGAGCCCGGCGGTGCCCCCGATGTACTTCATCGACTTTGTCGAGGAGTCGGGGATCTACGACGGGACGGGCGTGGAGATTGACCCGGAGACGGACACGCGTCCGGAGCCGGTGATGATGTGGTCGACGAGCTGCATCCTCGACCCGGTGGCGCCGTTCTCGCGGATCCACTTCGCCGACTGGAACCTCGGAACGCGGAGCTACATCCTGGTGATTTCCGACCGCGACCTGCAGGTGCAGCGGTTCGACGGGCGGATGCTCCGCGAGTGGTCGGGGAACTCGGCGTACTTCAACTCGGGCATCGTCCACATCGAGCTCTGGGTGGACCCGACGGACCGCGGCGTCTATGTGAACACCGCGGGCGCGACGTTCGGCGAGTGGGTGAACGGGAATCCCGGCGGATGGCCCGAGACGATCTGCGACACGACGGACGACCGCGTCGCGTCGACGGAAGGGCGTGTCGCCCGGTACGGAATGGGCGGATGCACGCACTGGATGGCCGCCAACGGAGCGGTGCTGACGGCGGGGCACTGCACGGACTTTGATCCGGATCGCGGCGGCCCGCTGCTTCCCGACGGCGTCATCGACTTTACGGGCAACATTCAGATCAACCCGCCGGCCAGTCTCCCGAACGGGACGACGCAGGCCGCGCCGGTGAACGATCAGTATCCGATCCAGGCCGCAACCGCCCTTTTCCGGAACGACGGGGAAGGGCAGGGCCTGGGCAAGGACTACTGCGTGTACCGCGTGGGGCCCAACAGCAACACGGGGCTTCGCGTGCACGTGGTCGAGGGGTTCTATCGGCTGACGGACATCACGCCGACGGGCGCCACCATCCGCATCACGGGATACGGGTCGGACTCGGGCGTGGACAATTTCACGAACCAGACCGAAGCCGGGCCGTACGCGGGTCTGGGCAGCTCGGGTGCCAACATCTGGCACACATACCGCGCCGACACCGAGGGCGGGAATTCGGGAAGCCCGATCATCTGGACTGCCAACGGGTTCGCGACGGGGATTCACACCAACGGTGGCTGCGGGAGCGGAGGAGGCGGCTCGAACTCGGGTACGGCGTTCGCGCACAACGCTCTTGAAGCGGCGCTGCGGAACATCGTGGGCTCGACCGCGCAATTCGTCGACGCGGCGTCGTATCCGGCGGGAACCGCTCGCAACGGCCGTATCTTCGGGCCGTGGACCCAGGTGGGCGATGGTGCCTCCGCGGTCGCGAACGGCGGGGTTGTCAGCATCGTCGAGGGCACGTACCTCGAGATCGGCGTCTTCGGCACCGGCAACAAGGCGATGGTCTGGCAGGCCCCCGTGGGCACCGTCGTCATCGGCGGCAACTGATTTCACACAAGGAGATTCGCGATGAACAAGATCATCGTTCTGATCAGCGTGGTGGTGGGGGGGATGCTGGCGTCCAGCGCCCGGGCGCAGTTCACGATCGACTGGTACTCGGTCGATGGCGGAGGCATGATGGGTGCCACCGGCGGGACCTTTGAGCTTTCCTCGACGGCGGGGCAAGCCGACGCGTCCGGGCCGCTCGCGGGCGGTACGTTCGAGATCGTCGGAGGGTTCTGGGCGGCGGCGAACCGTCGTCCGGAGTGTCCGGCGGACTTCAACGGCGATGGGTTCCTGGACTTCTTCGACTACGGCGATTACGTCGACTGCTTTGAGAACGGGGTCTGCCCGCCGGGCCGCACCGCGGACTTCAACGGTGACGCGTTCGTCGACTTCTTCGACTATGCGGACTATGTGACCGCGTTCGAGACTGGCTGCTAAAGGTTGATTTGGGAGAGTCAACCACCGCCGCTCCGGGTTCGCGCCCGGAGCGGTGTTTGTTTTTGGCCCGGTGGAAAGTGGACTGTGGGAATAACTAGCGTACACTAACTTCATGGCGAGCCACGATGTCGTCAGTGTCCAAGCGGTCAACGACGTCCATTCAGGTCTGAATCCGGCGCTGATGCGGGTTCACCAGCCGCGAAGCCTCGATGAGCTTTCATCCCTGGTCGCTCGGATCGCGAGCGAGGGCGGCCGGATCGCGGTCTGCGGCGGGCGGCACGCGATGGGCGGGCAGCAGTTCCTGAGCCGGGGGGACCTCGTTGATCTCTCGCGGATGAGCCGCATTGAGTCGTTTGACCACGAGCGGGGGCTGGTGCGTGCGCAAGCGGGGATCCATTGGCCGGAGTTGATCAACGGGATGCTTGAGATTCAACGTGCGCACGCGTCGGGCGTGCGGCCGCGGTGGGGGATCAGGCAGAAGCAGACGGGGGCGGATCGGATGTCGTTGGGCGGGGCGCTCTCGGCGAACATTCACGGACGCGGGCTTTTGATGGCTCCGATCGTGAGCGATGTGGAGGCGTTCACGTTGGTCGGGGCGGACGGGGTGGCGCGGGTGTGCAGCCGGACGGAGCATCCGGAGCTCTTTCGTTTGGCGATCGGGGGGTACGGGCTGTTCGGGTGATCGCGGATGTGACGTTGCGGCTTGCGCCGAGGCGGACGCTTCGGCGGGTGGTGCGGGTGATCGACATCGAGGATGCGATCCATGCGGCGGAGCGTCGGATCCGCGAGGGGGCGTTGTACGGGGACTTTCAGTTCGACATCGATCCCAGGTCGCCGGACTTTCTGACCAAGGGGGTTTTCAGTTGCTACGTGCCGGTCGAGGGTGACCCGGAGCCGCCGGAGGGACAGCGGGCGCTCGAGCGGGAGGACTGGCTTGAGCTTTTGACGCTTGCGCACACGGACAAGACGCGGGCGTTCAATCTTTATGCGCAGCACTACCTGGCGACGGACGGGCAGCTTTATGAGAGCGACCTGCACCAGTTGAGCGACTACGCGGACGGGTATCACGAGGAGATCGAGCGTCGGACGCGCGGGTGCGCGTGTCCGATCGGCAGGGGCTCGGAGGTGATCAGCGAGCTTTACGTGCCGCCGGAGCGGCTGACGGAATTCCTGTCGCGGGCGGCCGCGATGCTGAGCGAGCGGGCGGCCCAGGTGATCTACGGCACGATCCGGTTGATCCAGCCGGACACGGAGACGGTGCTGGCGTGGGCTCGGGAGCGATTCGCGTGCGTCATCTTCAACCTGCACGTGGACCACACGCAAGCGGGGATCGAGCGAGCCGGCGGGCAGTTTCGCGGGCTGATCGACCTTGCGAGCGAGCTTGGCGGGAGCTACTACCTGACGTACCACAAGTTCGCGACGCCGGAGCAATTAGAAAGGTGCTATCCGCGGATCAGGTCGTTTGTCCAAGGCAAAGTCGCCCACGATCCACGCGGGGTGTTCATGTCCGACTGGTTCTCGCACTACGCGCCGAGTTTCGCGACTCAGATCGGCGGATGAGCAAGATCCGGCGAATGTGAAAGTCCTCACGCCAGGTTCATGGCGACCGTATTTCGGTCGGCATGATATGACACGATGGACCAGCGTCGAAGCGACCACGCGGGCAACCAAGCGTGGTCAGAGGGATGCGAGGAGAGACGGACCCGCGCCGCGCGGCTTGGTGGTGCGCGCGGAGGGGGCGCTCCAACGTGGAGAGTTCGGGGGTGTGTTTGATCCCCCCGGACCTTCGCGACAGGATCGAAGCGGTTGCGTGCGCGCCGCTCCTGCTGGTCGTGTGCGACTACGACGGGACGCTTGCCGAAATTGCGATGGATCCGGCGGAAGCCGCTCCGAATGAGCGTGCTCTGCGCGCGTTTCGTGAGTGTGCGGGCGTGCCGTGGACGCACAGCGCGGTGGTGTCGGGCCGCTCGATGGTCGACCTTGAGCGGTTCCTCGGGAAGCCGTCGGCGGAATTCACCGTCGGCTCGCACGGGGCTGAGTGGCAAGCGGCCGGCGTGCAGCTCACGATGGCCGAACGTCGGACGCTGCTCGGCGTGGCTTCGGCGGTGGGGGCGGTCGCGGAAGCGTGGGCGGGGCTTCGGTGCGAGCTCAAGCCCGCGGGGGTGGCGCTGCATTATCGTCGCGCGGATCCGGATGAGGCCATGATCGCGATGGCGGCCGCGATGGAGAAGTGCACGAGGCTTCCGGGGGTGTACGTCCGCCACGGAACGAAGGTTGTCGAGTTCATGGTGCTCAAAGCCGACAAGGGCGAAGCCGTCCGCCGCATCAAGCAGCAGTGCGGGGCGACGGCGGTCTGTTTTGTCGGAGACGACCTTACTGACGAGGACGTCTTTCGAAGCATGTCGGCGGCGGATGTTTCGGTGAAGGTTGGAGAAGGAGAGACGGCGGCGAAGCATCGGGTGGCGAGCGTGCCGGAGGTGGCCGAGGTGCTCGAGATGCTGGGAGAGCGGCGGCGGGCTTGGCTTTCGACGCGCAAGCTGGTGAAGCTTGACGAGTGTGCGATTCTGTCGGATCAGCGGACGGCGGCGGTGGTGTCGCTGGGCGGCCGGGTGTCGTGGCTCTGCATGCCGCGGCTTGACAGTGCCGCGATCTTTGCGGAGCTCATCGGCGAGAGCGGGGATGGGTCGTTCGAGATCGGGCCTCCGGGCGGCGCCCCGCCCCTCCGCTGTTCGTACGACGGCGACTCGTTCGTCCTGGTCACCGAGTGGTCGGGCCTTCGCCTCACGGACTATCTGGACTGCTCGTTCGGGCGGGCTTATCAGAAAGCCGGGCGCGTCGAGCTCATCCGGGTCATTGAGGGGTCCTCCCCGGCCCGGATCCGATTCGCTCCGAGACTCGATTATGGCCGGACGGCGACCCGGCTGCGCGTCAAGGATCAGGGATTGGAGGTCGAGGGGTCGAACGATCCGATTGCGCTTCGGTCGCCGGGTGTGAGCTGGTCGATCCGCAGCGAGGGGATCCACCATACAGCCGAAGCGGAGATCATTCCGACCGGGAAGCCAGTGGTGCTCGAGCTTCGGTACGGGTCGGTCAACCTCAAGCCGGCGAGCGATGATGAGCCCGACCGCCGGGAGCAGAACCGGCGGTTCTGGTCGGGGTGGGCCCGGTCGCTGAAACTTCCCTCGTCCTATCCGGATCTGGTGAAGCGCAGCGCTCTGGTGCTCAAAGCCCTGTCCTACGGCCCGATCGGCACGATCGCGGCGGCGGCGACGACGAGTCTGCCGGAGCAGTTCGGCGGCGTGCGGAACTGGGACTACCGGTACTGCTGGCCACGCGATGCAGCGCTGTCGTCGGCGGCACTGATGTCGCTGGGGAACACGGGGCATGCGCTGAAGTTTCTCGACTGGGTTCTCGAGGTCGTGGAGCGGGAAGAATCGCCGGACCGGCTTCGGCCGATCTACACGCTTTCGGGCGCTCATCTGCCGCCGGAAGCGGAGCTTGGGCATCTGTCGGGGTTCGCGCAGAGCAGGCCGGTCCGGATCGGCAACGCGGCTTCGAATGAGGTGCAGCTTGATGTGTTCGCGCCGATCGTCGATCTGGTGGCGCTTCTCGCGGAGCGCGGGGCGCCGATCGCGCCCGATCACTGGCGGCTGGTGCGTGCGATGGTTCGGGCGGTCGAGACGCGATGGATGGAGCCCGACCACGGGATCTGGGAGATGAGGAGCGAGCGCCGGCATCATGTGCACTCCAAAGCGCTCTGCTGGCACACTCTGGAGCGTGCTCTGGTGGTGCAGGATGCGATCTATGGCGAGCGAAACGCCGAATGGGTTCGTCTTCGCGACAGGATCCGTCAGGAGGTGCTCGAAAGAGGCTGGAACGCGTCGATGGGCACCTTTACCGGTGCGTACGACCACACCTATCCGGACGCGTCGGTGCTGATGCTCGGTCTGACGGGCCTGATCCCGCGTGAGGATCCGAGATGGGCCTCCACGGTGGCGTTTGTGATGTCCGAGCTTCGTGAGGGACCGACGGTGCGCCGATACCGAGCTGATGACGGACTTCCGGGGGGCGAGGGCGGTATGCACATCTGCACCGGTTGGCTGATTGAATCGCTCCTGAGCGTGGGGCGCACCGAAGAGGCGGTGTCGCTCTTTGAGAGCTTTGCCGGGATGTTCCGATCCACCAGCATTCTGACCGAGCAGTTCGACCCGAAGCACGGGGTCGCTCTGGGCAATGTCGCGCAAGCGTACTCGCATCTTGCGTTCATCAACGCTGCCGTCGCGATGGAGAGAAGCGGGATCACGAACCTGGGGACCAAAGCATGAAGCAGCAACGCCAACCGACCAAGTCGCTGAGATTCGGACTGTTCATCGCCACCCTCGCCGCCATCGGAGCGGGTACGGTCATCTGGTTTCAGGTGCACTCGCAGCAGCGGGAGGGCCTCGGCGACCTGACCAGACGGGCCCAGCTTCTCGGGCATCGCCTCGCGCCGCTGGCCAGGGGGGCGATCAACGCGCCGGAATCGGCGGCTGCGCTCATGGGCGATCGGCTCGACGGTCACTCCAGGCTCCTGGGCATGGCGATCTATGGAGCGGACGGCAAGCTCCTCGCCGCCGGTGAAGGGATCGCCGAAACTGCTCGAGAGGTTGAGGAGGTAGTCCGCACCGGGATGCTCCGGGAGACGGAGATCAGCGAGCTTGAGCGGAGCGATGCGGGGAGCACGCACGTGCTGGTACAGCCTGTCATCGATGAAGCCGGGCAGGTGAGAGGCGCCGTCGTCGTGCTCCATGATGCGCTCTACCTCGAGGATCGCAAGAACCGTGGGATTATCCGGGGCCTGCTGTGGTCCGCGGGGGTCGGGCTGGGGATGTTCCTCGTGGCGACGGGCGCGGCGTGGGTGGTGTTCGAAAGGCCGCTTCACAAGCTCGCTGAGTGGATGCGCCGCCTGCGGTTCGGCAACACGCCGGAATCACCTCCGCGCGGGCTTCCCGTGTCGAAGCTGCGCGATGAGACGCTCCACCTCGCGGCGTCGTTTCGGGCGGCCCGGAGCAAGGAGCGTGCGGATGCGCAGGAGATCGTGCGGTCGGACAAAGCGTGGACCCGGGAGCGGCTGCGGGCGCACGCGATCGACGCTTTGAACGGACATTCGCTGGTCGTCGTCAGCAACCGCGAGCCGTACATGCACCAGCTTCGCGAAGGCAAGCCCACGCTGGTGCGGCCGGCGAGCGGCCTGGTGACAGGGCTGGACCCGGTGCTTCGGGCGACGGGGGGGCTTTGGGTGGCTCACGGTGCGGGCGATGCGGACCGGATGACCGCGGACTCGGCGGGCTGCATTCCGGTGCCGCCGGAGGATGCGAGGTACACGCTCAAGCGGGTGTGGATCACGAAGGAAGAGGAGCAGGGGTACTACTACGGGTTCTCGAACGAAGGCCTCTGGCCGCTTTGCCATCTGACGCACGAGCGACCCGTGTTCCGAGCGGGTGACTGGGACCAGTATGTGCGGGCGAATCAGCGGTTCGCGAACGCCGTGCTCGAGGAGATTGGAGACGAGAAAGCGGTCGTGATGGTTCAGGACTACCAGCTTGCTCTGGTGCCGGGGATGCTGAAAGCGGCGCGGCCGGACCTGCGTGTGGGGCTGTTCTGGCACATCCCGTGGCCGAATGCGGAGTCGTTTCGGATCTGCCCGTACCGAGCGGAACTGCTTCAGGGCATGCTCGGGGCGGATCTGCTGGGGTTTCACCTCCAGCAGCACTGCAACAATTTCCTCGAAGCGGTCGACCGCATGGTGGAAGCCAAGCTGGACTGGGATCGGTTCTCGGCGGAGCTCAAGGGGCACACGGCGCTGGTGAGGCCGTTTCCCATCAGCGTGCAGCACTGGTCGGAGCGAGGCGTGGCGTCGGGCGATGAATTGGCGGCGCAGGTCGCCGAGCTTCGTCGGCAGCATCAGCTTGACGGGTGCGTGGTCGGCGTGGGCGTCGACCGGATTGACTACACGAAGGGCATCGCGGAGCGCTTCCGTGCGATCGAGCGGCTCTTTGAGAAGTACCCGCAGCATCGGGGCAAGTTCACGTTCGTTCAGCTCGGCGCTCCCAGCCGGGTGCACATCCCGAGGTACCGCGACCTTGTCACCGAGCTTGAGTCGCTCGCGGACTCGATCAACTGGAAGCTGCAGACCGATTCGTGGAAGCCGATTCACCTGCTTGTGGATCACCACGAGGGGCCGGCGGTGTACGCGTTCTTCAAACTGTCGTCGCTTTGCATCGTCAGTTCGCTGCACGACGGGATGAATCTGGTGGCGAAGGAGTACGTGGCGGCCAAGTCGGAGGGAGATGAGCAGCATGGCCAGGAGGGCGTGCTTGTGCTCTCGGAGTTCGCCGGGGCGGCCCGTGATCTGCCCGAGGCGCTGATCATCAATCCGTACGATACGGAGGAGTTCGCGCAGGCCATCCATCAGGCGATCGAGATGGATCCGAAGGAGCGTCGGCTGCGGATGACGCGGATGCGGATGAGGATCGAGGAGTTCAACATCTACCGATGGGCCGCGGATTTCCTGACGTCGCTCTCACAAGCCAAAGGGCGGCCTGAGGAAACCCCCGCACCGCCGCCGAGCACGCATCCGTCGGCGCAGTGAATCCGACCTCAGTGCTTTCGGGGCGATCGGGCGTCGTCGAGGATCTCCGCGACGATGATGTTGTACTCGAGGGATGAAAGCGGGTCGACTTCGCAGTTGCCGCGCACCACCTCCCGGAGGTAGGTCCATTCATCCTGAAGGTGAGCTGGCTTGGCTCGGGGTCTCACGGATCTGGCGGGGGCGTCGGCTTCGCGGAGGGCGAGCTCGTCCCACTTGGCGGCGTGGATCGAGCCGCGCTCGGTGTGCAGGTCCATCTCCTTATTGTCGTGGGTCCAGGCCCAGGACGCTTGGATGACGGCGGTGGCGGTGGGGTACGTGAGCACGATCGTCGCGTCGTCATCGACTCGGGGGTACATCGCGGGCTTGAGCGTTGAGACGCTGGAGGTGACCGAGGTGGGACGCTCGCCGTTCATCAGCCACGTCGCGAGCACGGCGCCGTAGCAGCCGAAGTCGACCACGGCCCCGCCGCCATTGGCCGCTGGGTCGGTCAGCCACTCGACAAACTCGGGTGAGCAGCCGATCTCCTTTGGGCCTTTGTGGCCGTGGCGAAAGACCATGCGTCTGATCGGAGCTCTGCCGTCGGAGTCGACGAGCCGTTTGGCTTCGCGAACCGAGGTGTACCAGCTGGTTTCGAAGTTGGTCAGGACGAGGACGCCGTGAGCGCGGGCGAGGGTTTCCATCCGGCGGGCATCGTCGCGGGAGAAAGTCAGAGGCTTCTCGACCAAGAGGTGGACCCCGCGCGGGGCACAGGCTTCGACGGCGGCGAGATGGTCGTGAATGGAGGACATGACGCTGACCGCTTCGGGTTTGGCGGCTTCGAGCATGGACTGGGTGGTTGGGTGGTAGAGATCTGGGTCGAGGTTGTACTTGGAGGCCAAGCGGTCGAAGAGGGCGCGGTTGGGCTCGGCGATCCCGACGATGCGGATGTCATCGCGCCGGGATGCTTGCCAGAGCAGGCCCTCAACGTGTCCGTGGACGAGACCGATGATGCCGATTCGGAGCGGGCCGGTCTGTGTGGAGAGTCGAACGGGTGGGTTGGCGGGCGGCTTGGCTGTCATGCACGAACTGAGACCGGGGAGGCACACGGTCAGCAGCAGGATGAGAGTCAGGGCGGCGGGCATTCGCATGGCGCGAGTATACCGGCCCGGCGCGAAGGTTAGCGGACTAGGCCAGTGCGGTGGGCGAGGGCGGTGAGACGGGTGCGTTCATCGATCTTGAGGCTTCGCATGAGCCGGAGGACGTGCCGCTCGACCGTTCGGATCGAGATGTGCATCAGCTTGGCCATCTCGGCGTTGGTGAAGCCGAAGCCGATGTAGCGGAGGACCTCAAGCTCGCGCGGATGGAGGGAAGCGAGCGGGGTGACGGGCCCGGCCGAACCGGTTCCGCCGTTTCGGTGGCAGATGCGATCGGCCACGTGCTTGGAGTACACCCGGACGCCGCGGAGCACTGACGAGAGGGATTCCCTCAGGTCGGTGAGCGTCTCGGACTTCAGCAGGTACCCGGCGACGCCGCGCCCGACTGCGTCCTCGATCAGCGGATCGCGGCAGAGGCCGGTGAAGATGACGATGGCGGTCTGCGGACTGACGGACTTGATGTCCCCGATGGCACCGAGCGGATCCAGTCCCGGCATCTCAAGTTCCATCAGGAGCACACGGGGCTGATGCTCGCGGCACTGCTGAATCGCGGTCTGAGCGTCGCACGCGAACCCGACGATGCGGAAGCCTCCAACGCTTCCCAAGCACTCGTTCAGGCCGTGCCGAACGATCGGGTGGGGGTCGGCAATGATCATCGTTGGGCGTGTAGGCATGAGGTTGGTCCAGTCGGCGAGATAGTTCACGTATCAAGCGTTCGACGAGGCTCCCGCGACACGGGCGAAGAGCCCTCGACGAGGCGCGTTCGCGAGGAATTGAACGCTGCGACCACGATGCTGTCTCGGGCTTCGCCTCAACACCCTTGCTTTCCCGGGGATGGTGATGGATGCGTCAACGAGTCGGACTGACGACCCGGAGCACGTAGAAAAGAGCAGGAATGCCCTTGAAAAGTGGGAATTGTGCGACATGTGGCAGAAGCAACCTGTGCGTGCATGGATGGAAGTCGCTTCTGCGTCTCAGTCGCATCCAGTGCTGTTGAGGAATCATCCCTAGGCCGCTGCTTGGGCTTTCAGTCGCCCCTGGGCGAAGGACATGATGTGCGAGGGGATCTCATCAAGAGGTGAGACAACTTGTACGGCGCCGGCTTTGGCGGCTTCTTTGGGCATGCCGTAGACGATGCAGGATGCTTCGTCCTGGCCGATGGTGACGGCTCCGGCTTTGCGCATCGAGAGGAGACCTGCGGCACCGTCGCCACCCATGCCGGTCATGATCGCGCCGAGAGCGTTCTTTCCGGCGATTCGGGCGACGGACTCGAAGAGCACATCGACGCTTGGCTTGTGCCGGCTGACGCGAGGTCCGTCGACGACGCGCACGATGTAGCGGGCGCCGTCGCGGTCGAGCTTGAGGTGAAAGTCACCGGGTGCGAGAAGAGCCCGGCCGGGGACGACCCAGTCGCCGTCGGCGGCTTCCTTGACCTCGATCTGGCAGAGGCCGTCGAGGCGTTTGGCGAACGCGGCGGTGAAGCCCTGGGGCATGTGCTGGGTCATGACGATCCCGGGGCACTGCTTGGGGAGCGATTGGAGGACGACCTTGAGGGCTTCGGTGCCTCCGGTGGACGCTCCCAGCGCGATGATCTTGTGGGTGGTTTCGGCGAGAGCGGCGGACTCGAATCGGACAGGAGTCGTGGGGGCTGCGGGAGCGGCGGACGGCGTCCGCAGACGCATGCTTCCGGCGCTACGGATGATGTCGGCGATCTGAAGCGTGACGTCGCCGATGGAGTAGCTTTCGTTGGGCTTGGGAACGGCGGCGATGGCGCCGGCTTCGAGGCAGGCGATCGCCATCTCGCAGCCGCGGGCGGCGAGGGAGCTGACGACGATCACGGGCATGGGGTGGTACTTCATGACCTTGCGGAGGAAGGTCAGTCCGTCCATACGCGGCATTTCGATGTCAAGCGTGACCACATCGGGCTTGAGCGCGACGATCATGTCGCGAGCCACGAAGGGGTCCGGAGCGGCGCCGACGACGCGGATGCCGGGCTGGCGCCCGAGATCACGTGTCAGCACCTGACGCACGATCGAAGAATCGTCGACCACCAGTACGCTCACCTGCCGGTCCATGCTCGGATCTCCTCTTCAGGCCGCTTTGGCGATCGATTCACAAGTCCACTTCACCCGGAGGACCCCGCCCTCGGCGACCACCGCGCAAGACGCGGCCTTGGGACCGGTCGGTACGGAGAGATCGAGTGAGCCGGCGGATTCGGGCAGTCCAAGGGAGAACCGGCAGGTCTCTCCGGACATGGCGAGGATGACCGAGCCTCCAAGGATGTTCGCGAGCTCGCGGAGTGCGTCCATGCCCTGGACGTCCACGTTCACCTCGGAGCTCTCGACACCGAGCAGGCTCGCGGCGACCTCGCGGAGGAACCCTTCGGTCGCTCCGAGCTCGACGGTGCCCTGGCTGGGCCCGCTGTAGCGGATCCTGGCGAAACGGGTGACGGGCTCGGCGGTCTGGTCGGGCGGAGCGGCTTCGGCGAGGACCATCGCGGTGCGTTCGAGAGCGTTGATCGTGGCGTCGGCGAGCATCTGAGCGTCGATCGATTTCATTTGGCGCCTCCTTGGACCTTCTCTGTTCCGAGGACTTTGGGGATCAGACGGTGGAGATCCTCGGGCTCGAATGGCTTGCGCAGCGTGTCGATCACGCCCAGGTCACGCATGCGTTGAAGCCGGTCGCGGTTGGCTTCCGTGGAGACAACGACGACGGCGACGTCGGCGAGGTCCGGGTTCTTGCGGAGTTCGGTGGCGAACTGCTCACCGTCCATGACGGGCATGTTGAGGTCGAGCAGGACGAGGTCGATCCAAACGGTCTCGAGGATGTCGAGAGCTTCGCGGCCGTTTCCGGCTTCGTGGATGCGGTCGTCGGGGATGCCTGCGAGGCGGGCGACCTTGCGGATCGCGGTTCTCAGGATGGGCGAGTCGTCCACGATCAGAATATTGCAGCTCATGCTGAGTCTCCTTGCGGCGACCGCCGCGGCTGGCGGTTTAGAGGGGCCAGAGCGCCCGCTCGTCGGACTTGTTCTTGACGGTGACCTGTCCGTCGGACAGGCGGAGTGACATCGTTCGGCTGTGCGCACCGCCGGTGTCCTCGGCGGCGAGCAGGACGTTGTTCTTCCAGAAGAGTTTGCGGAGCATCGTGCGGTTGCGCGACCCGATCTTGAAGTGGCCGTCGTCTGCAAGGATCTCGGCGCCGCCGGCGGCGCACACGACGAGGCGTTCCTTGCGGGCTCCGAGCTCGTAGGCTTTGGTGAACAGAAGCGGGACGCCGGTGTCGGCGAACATGTAGGGGCATCGCGCCGACTTCTCGGGGCTGAGTGAGGCCTGCGGAAGCATGAGGTGAAGCATGCCGCCGACGCGGGCCACAGGGTCATAGATGGTGACACCCAGGCAGGAGCCGAGGGCGAAAGTCACCAGCGTCTTCTCGGGATCGGCCGTGGTGGCCAGATCGGCGATACCGACGATGATCTTCCCCGGGGCGGCCGTGGGCTGAGTTGTGCTCGTAGCGCTCAAAGGTCCTCCAGGGTCATTTCACGTACAGAGAGGGCATCGCGGGCCGGAGCCCGACGTTCATACCGGCGAGGGTCTCGGCGCTTCCCACCGCGAGGATGCCGCCGGGCCGCAGCAGATCCACGTATCGGCGCACGAGCTTCTCTCGCGTAGGGGCGTCGAAGTAGATCATGACATTTCGGCAGAAGATCACGTCGAAGGGCCCCGACATCGGCCAGTTGTCCATCAGATTGAGCTGGCCGACGGTGACCATCGCCCGCAGGTGCGGCTTGACGGTCCAGGTTTCCCCGCTGCGGGCGAAGTGCCTGTCCAGGACGTCGGGCGAGAGATCCTTGACGACGTCCTTGGCGTACGAGCCCTTGCGGGCTTCGTCGACCGCGTAGTTGGACAGGTCGGTTGCCAGGATCTTGATGTCCCAGCCGCGGACCTCGGCGAGATGGTCGTGGGCGACCATGGCCATCGTGTAGGGCTCGCATCCGGTTGAGCAGCCGGCGCTCCACATTCTGAGCTTGCGGCCCGGAAGGGTGATGGTGCCCCGGGCGATTCCGGTAAAGAGCTCTCGTTCGAGGTAGTCAAAGTGCCCGCGGTCGCGGAAGAAGCTCGTGACGTTCGTCGACAGGAGGTCGAAGAACACGAGCATGTCTTTCTCGTCGGCTTCCTTCTCGAGGTGCGTCAGGTAGTGCTCGACGCCGTCGTAGTGGGCTTTACGGAGGTAGGAGGAGAGGCGGCTGGTGACGAGTTGGAGCTTGGCGGGGGTCAGCGCGAGACCCCACCGGGCTTTCGCGATGGAAGCGACACGCTCGAACTGGGCTTGTGTCAAGGATTCGACGACGAACATGGCAACTCCAATTTCGGATCGAACGGCTGACGGCTCAAGCCTTGGCGGTTATGCGGACCGTGGATTCGGCATTTCGGTCATCGACCCTGAACTGGGCGACAAGCTCGGTGAGGGACGCGACCTGCGAGGAGAGCTCCTCCGCGGCGGAGGCGAGCTCCTGGCTTGTGCCGGCGTTCTGCTGCACGGCGGTTTCGAGCTGGCCGGCGCCCTCGTTCAGGGTCGCGAGGCCGGTGGCCTGTTCTGAAGCGGCCGTCGCGATCTCGGAGAGGAGGGAACTGACCTGCCCCGTGCTCGCGGTGATCTCGCCGAGGGACTGCCCGACGCGGTCGGCGATCTGGACGCCGCGCTCGGACCGGGCGACGGACTCCTCGATGAGGGTCGCGGTGGTCTTGGCGGCGTCGGCCGAACGCTTGGCGAGGTTGCGGACCTCTTCCGCGACGACGGCGAAGCCCTTACCGGACTCGCCAGCACGGGCGGCTTCGACCGCGGCGTTGAGGGCGAGGAGGTTGGTCTGGAAGGCGATGCCGTCGATGACCTTGATGATCTTGCTGATCTCGGAGCTGCTGTTTCGTGTCTCGCGGACCGCCTTGTCCATCTCGGCCATCTCCGTGCGACCGCGTTCGGCGGACCGGCGGCTCTCCTGGGAGAGGGCGTTGGCGCGCTGGGTGTTCTCCGAGCTTGCTTTGGTCTGTCCGGAGATCTGCTCGATCGTGGCCGCGATCTGCTGGAGACCGCCGGACTGTTGGGAAGCGCCCTGAGCGATCGACTGGCTTGTCGAAGCGATCTGAGAGCCACCGGCATCGATCTGCACCGTGCCCGAGCGGACCTCGGCGATGATGTCGTGGAGCGTGCCCACGAGGCTGTTGAAGGCGTCGGCGATGTCGCGCACCTCGTCCCGCGAGTTCATGGAGACGCGTTTGGTGAGGTCCTTCTCCGCCTGAATCTCCTGCATGCGGCCGACAAGGGTCTTGATCGGGCGCGTGATCTTTCTCGCGATGACCAAGCCCAGGCCGATGCCGACGACGGCGACGCCCAAGCCCATCCAGACGCTGAAGCCGCGTGCGAAGGTGGCCAGGGCGCTGACGGAGGTGCCGGTGGCGTCGGCTTCCGCCGTCACACGCTCGGCGAAAGCAGACACATCGGCGACGACGGCGCGGCGCTTGGGCGAGAACTCGTCGTTGAGAAGGGCACCGACGGCGCGGCGGTTCTCGACGATCTTCTGGAACGAGGTCGCAAAGACCTCAAAGCGTTCCGCGATGGGCCCGAACTTGGCCGCGAAGGGGCCGAACTCGGCGTTGGAGCTTGACTTGGCGAAGTCCGCCCGGGCGACCTCGACGAGCTTCATGCAGGCGGCGAAGTCCTCGGGGCTGAGCGACAGGAAGCAGCGCTGGGCCGCGAGGTAGGCTTCGAGGCAGGCGACCTTGCTTTGGCGAGCGGCGGCCCGCGCGGGGACGTTGTTGGCGGCGTTGGCTTCGGTCACGAGCGCGGAGAGATCGTCGGTGACGGTGCCGATGGCGCCGGCGAGGGTGTGATTGGTGAGCGTCTCGGTCTCGAGGGTGAGGCGCTTGATCTCTTCGAACGTGGGCCACAGTGCGCCGAACTTGTTGCCGATGTCGCGGAGAGCCGCGAGATGCTCATCGTCGGTGGCGAGAGATTCGACCCGAGTCAGGTCCTTCTCAAAGCGGTCGCGGAACTCGAAGACGCCCTCGAGCGTCCCAGGTCGGGTCGGGTTGAGCAGGAACTCGCTGACGCGAGCGCCGAGGCGATGCCCGGTCTGCTCAAGACCGGAAGCCCCCCGCATCGCGGCTGTGTGCGTGTTGAGGAGAGCGACGCCATCACGCGTCTGGCCGGCCTGGTACCAAGCAGAGCCCGCCATGATGCCCATGAGCGCGATCATCGCGCCGAAACCTCCGCCAAGCCGCTTACCGATTGTGATTCGCACAGGTCGTTCCCCGAAGTGTGATGCTGAGTGAGGTGATGTGAACCCGAAGGTTCGCCGTTGGACGTTTGTCGATCGGACCCCGGGCGTACGGCTCGGGGCTATGTACTTCGAAACAGTCAGAGGTCGGCTTCAGTGTGTTCCTGACGATTCTCGGAAGAGGGACGCTCGAAGTGCCCTGTGCCGTCTGTATCGGTCGGCTAGAAGGTGGCGAGGGTGTTGGACTCGGCACGCTCTGCTTGGGACAAAGAGGGAGCGCGTACGGAAGCCGCTTTCGGGAGTGACACCTTTCGGATGTTCGGCTCCTGCCGCGTCGTCGCCACGAAGCCTGCAGGTGTGGCCGCTTTGGCGTTCCTGGGCTGTCTACCCGTGTTGAACTTGACGGTTTTGGTAAGAGCTGTGTGTTTACCGACGGTGAACTGATCGACGAGCTGGTTGAGGCTGATGACCTGGGAGGAGACTTCCTCAGCGGAAGACGCGAGCTCTTCGCTGTTGCCGGCGGTCTGCTGGACGACGTGGTCGAGCTGCGTGAGGACCGAGGTGATGGAGCCGATGCCCTCGGCCTGGCTTCCGGCGGTGGAAGCGACCTCGGAGAGGAGCGTCTTGACCTTGTGGGTGCTGCCGGCGATCTCTTCGAGAGCCTGACCGACGCGTCCGGCGATCTGGACACCGTTGTCGGAACGCCGGACCGACTCTTCGATCATGGAGGCGGTGTTCTTGGCGGCTTCGGCGGAGCGTTGGGCGAGGTTGCGGACTTCCTCGGCGACGACGGCGAAGCCCTTGCCGGCTTCACCGGCGCGGGCGGCTTCGACGGCGGCGTTGAGGGCGAGGAGGTTGGTCTGGAAGGCGATCTCGTCGATGACCTTGATGATCTTGGAGATCTCGCCGCTGCTTTCCTTGATGGCCATGACGGCCTGGTTCATCTGACGCATTTCCTGGCAGCCGCGGTCCGCGGACTTCTTGCTCTCCTGGGAGAGTCGGTCGGCTTCGTTGGTGCTTGCGACGCTCTGCTTGGTCTGGGCGGAGATGGTCTCGAGGGAAGCGGAGATCTGCTGGAGGCTTCCTGCCTGATCGCTGGCGTTCTGGGCCATGGACTGGCTGGCCTGGGCGACCTGGCTTCCGCCGGCGTCGATGAGGGCGGTGCCGGACTTGACCTCGCCGATGATGTCGTGGAGTGTGGTGACCATCTCGTTGAAGGAGACGGCGAGGTAGCCGAGCTCGTCCTTGGAGCCGACCTCGACGCGTCGCGTGAGATCCCGCGTCCGCTGAATCTCCCCGATCTCCCGACGCATCGTCAGAATCGGCCTCAGTACGCTGCGGGCGATCACCGCCGTGATCACAAGCAGCACGGCGAGGGAGCCGATGGCGGTGCCGAGCATCATCGCGGTGCCGGCGACGACCTCCTTGCGTGCGGCGGACTCGGTGTCTGTAGCGAACGCGGTGGCCTCGGTCACGAGCTCATCGATCGCCGAACGGTGCTCTTCGTACGCGATACGCACGTCGCCACGAAGGACGAGGGCGGTGGCTTCATCGCGTTTATCCGCCGCGATGAGTGGGAGCAGGGTCTTCTCGACGGCCGTGTAGAAGCGACGGGCCGGGTCGGCGGCTTTCTGGGTCAGAAGGACGTGGAGGGCTCCTTCGGGGAGCTCGGCCTTCCAGTGGTCCTGGCGGGCTTCGAACTCCGACTTGAGCTTATCGAGCTTGCGGATCAGCGAGTCGCGTTCGGAGGCATCGCTCGTGGAAGTGAGCTGCACCGCCGTCAGGTAACTCTCAAGGATGTACGCCGGTGGCGGCAGGATGTCGGCCACGAGGTCCTTGCCCTTGACGATGTCGGTGTAGACCGGACCCGTCACCTTCACGCGAGTCAGCGTTCGCTGGCTGAAGTACGTGTAGACGCTGAACGCGCTCGTGGTGGCGAGTACAAGGATGGCCAGTTTCGTCTTGATGGTGAGCGTTGACATGTGTTCTGCTTTCTCGAGAGATCGAGGGTGCCCGCCTCAGCGGCGTGGGTTCCCTCGTGTGATCTCGGCCCCGGTTCGGAACAACAAGCGGAGGCGCGGGCGTTGACCCGCGACTCCGTGAGATGGGTTCTAGAAGGACGCGAGCTCCTGCTCGTCGTTCATCGGGATGACCTGATCCGCGTCGGATGTCTTGGCCGGCGCTTTGCCCGGCGCAGACTTGCCGGGCTTGGCCGATCCCTGAGACGTGCGGGAAGGCGCGGCACCCTTGCTCTTGGGTGAAGAGGAGGTGGGGGCTCCGGAGACCTTGAACTGGCCGACGAGGTCGTTGAGGCTCGCGACCTGCGAGGAGAGCTCCTCGGCCGACGACGCGAGCTCCTCGCTGTTGCCGGCGTTCTGCTGCGTGACCTGATCGAGCTGGCTCACCCCCTGGTTGATCTGGCCGACGCCGGTCGCCTGTTCGCTGGCGGCGGAAGCGATCTCGGCGAGGAGGGCGCTGACCTTGTTGGTGCTGACCGTGATGGCCTCGAGGGACTGACCCACGCGGCCGGCGATCTGCACGCCGGTCTCGGAGCGCTTGACCGACTCCTCGATCATCGACGACGTGCTCTTCGCGGCTTCGGCCGAACGATGAGCGAGGTTGCGGACTTCCTCGGCGACGACGGCGAAGCCCTTGCCGGCTTCACCAGCACGCGCGGCTTCGACGGCAGCGTTGAGAGCGAGGAGGTTGGTCTGGAAAGCGATCTCGTCGATGACCTTGATGATCTTGGAGATCTCGCCGCTGCTCTGCTTGATGGCGTTGACGGCGTCGTTCATCTGCGCCATCTCCTGCTGGCCGCGGTCCGCTGACTTCTTGCTTTCCTGGGCGAGGGAGTTGGCCTGACGGGCGTTCTCGGCGGACTGCTGCGTCTGACCGGAGATCTCTTCGAGCGAAGCACTAATCTGCTGCAGGCTGGAAGCCTGCTCGCTGGCACCCTGCGCCATCGACTGGCTGGCGGAAGCGATCTGCGTTCCGCCCGCGTCGATCTGAACCGCGCCCGACTTGACCTCAGAGACGAGTCGTTCGATCTTGTCAACGAACTGATTGAAGGACTGCGCGACTCGGCCGATCTCATCCTTCGCGGTGACGGGAACGCGCTTGGTCAGATCGCCCTCGCCCTGGGCGATATCGCGAAGGCGAGCGTCGAGCGATCGCAGTCCCGCGAGCATTTTCCTCGTTCCCCAGATCAGCAGCACGCCCGAGCCCGCGACGAGCGGAATCGTCCAGAGAAGGCTGCCGGTCAGGAAGCCTGCGACCTGCTGATCCACCGGCGCGAGCGGGAGAGCGACGTGGAAAGCGCCGTGCATGTCGCCGGGCTTCCAGTTTTCCATCGCGAAACCGAGGAAGTCCTTGCCGTCCTTCGTCTGACTCGTCGCCGGATCGCCGTGACAGCTCATGCACGAGGCGTCGAGCGTGATGGCTCGCATGAAGTGAAGCGTGTTCGTCGACTCGTCAACCCGACGGATCGCGACGCTGCCGTCGGTCTGGACCTGCTTCTCCAGATCACGGAGCAGCGCCGACTCGAACGAGCCCGCCGCCGGTTCGTTGCTCTTGTTGCGAGCGTCGAACGCCGGCGTGTGGAAGTCGATGCCTTCCGCTTTGGCCGCTTCCGCCGCCGCGAGCCAGCCGGCGACGACGGGAATGGTCTTGAAGATCTTCGATTCCGTGTAGGGCTTGCCGGCCTTCTTGTCCTCCTCGAACTCCTTGAGGAGTTGAGTGCGGTCGAAGGCGCCGAGCCGGGTCAGCTCCGCGACGTGGTTCTTCGTCTGATCGGCGAGCTCCGTGAATGTACGGGCACGCTCGATCATCGCGTCTTCCGCGCTGACGCTGTATCCCTTTACAAAGACGGTGTCATTGACCGCCACCACCACGCCGAGCACCGCGAGCGATGCCATCGTGACACGTGTACCAAGCCCTAGCGATGCGAGTCTTCCAAGCATGACCTTCTCCCGGATTAGAGGATGAATGAACTCGAGGCAAGCGGGCGTGCGGGCTTTCGCCCGCGCCGTCCGCTGAGAACTCAGAACGTCGCGAGAGACTCGGACTCGATCTTCTCTGCCTTTGTGGGTGCCTTGGAGCCGGCCGCGGCTTTGGGGTGTTGAGCAGCGGGCTTGCTCGCTCGGGGCTGTCTTCCCGCCGCGAACCTAGCGGGTTTGGTAAGAGTCGTGTGTTTACCGACGGTGAACTGATCGACGAGCTGGTTGAGGCTGATGACCTGGGAGGAGACTTCCTCAGCGGAAGACGCGAGCTCTTCGCTGTTGCCGGCGGTCTGCTGGACGACGTGGTCGAGCTGCGTGAGGACCGAGGTGATGGAGCCGATGCCCTCGGCCTGGCTTCCGGCGGTGGAAGCGACCTCGGAGAGGAGCGTCTTGACCTTGTGGGTGCTGCCGGCGATCTCTTCGAGAGCCTGACCGACGCGTCCGGCGATCTGGACACCGTTGTCGGAACGCCGGACCGACTCTTCGATCATGGAGGCGGTGTTCTTGGCGGCTTCGGCGGAGCGTTGGGCGAGGTTGCGGACTTCCTCGGCGACGACGGCGAAGCCCTTGCCGGCTTCACCGGCGCGGGCGGCTTCGACGGCGGCGTTGAGGGCGAGGAGGTTGGTCTGGAAGGCGATCTCGTCGATGACCTTGATGATCTTGGAGATCTCGCCGCTGCTTTCCTTGATGGCCATGACGGCCTGGTTCATCTGACGCATTTCCTGGCAGCCGCGGTCCGCGGACTTCTTGCTCTCCTGGGAGAGTCGGTCGGCTTCGTTGGTGCTTGCGACGCTCTGCTTGGTCTGGGCGGAGATGGTCTCGAGGGAAGCGGAGATCTGCTGGAGGCTTCCTGCCTGATCGCTGGCGTTCTGGGCCATGGACTGGCTGGCCTGGGCGACCTGGCTTCCGCCGGCGTCGATGAGGGCGGTGCCGGACTTGACCTCGCCGATGATGTCGTGGAGTGTGGTGACCATCTCGTTGAAGGAGACGGCGAGGTAGCCGAGCTCGTCCTTGGAGCCGACCTCGACGCGTCGCGTGAGATCCCGCGTCCGCTGAATCTCCCCGATCTCCCGACGTATCGTCAGAATCGGCCTCAGTACGCTGCGCGAAAGCAGGATCGACAAGCCCAGGCAGAGGGCGGCGCCTGTCAACAGCGCGGTCCACGTGAGCGCGGCGACCTGCTGCGAGGACGTCTGCGCGTGCGTGGATGAGGACTTGACGTGTCCCTCGATCAGCTCGCTCAGATCCCCCATGCCCGTCTCGAGCGCGAGGAACGAGGTGCGGAACTCGGGGAGGCGAGCCATCGCCGCGTCGCGGTCGGCGCGAGCGGTCTCGACCATGGAGGTCGCCATCTGGACGTACTCATCAAGCTTCGGCCGGATCTGTGCGATCGCGGTGCTGATCTCAGAGTTGAGCGAGAGATCCTCGTTGGCCCGAAGCGAGTTGATGAACGTGACCGCGTGCTCTTTGCAGTCCGACGAGGCGGCCTCGTGCTCCTCCGGCGTGGTGGCCAGAAGCGACGCGAGCACGTCTGAGCGCAGCGCATCGTGCATCATGTCGCACTCCATGTGGTTCTGGATGACGACCGCGCTGACCTCGATCTCTTGAAGGGCTGCGTTGGACTGCGAAAGCGAGTAGAGACCCACCGCGCCGACGCCCACGACCAGCGTAACACCGACGAGCGAAAGCCCAATGAACTTCGTCCGAATCGATCTGACCATTAAAATGACTCCCCGGATTGGCGGACTTGGCTTGACATCCGACAAGGACGTTGCGGGCCTCCGCGATCTGTACTCCTGATGGAACCTTCGCCCGGCGCGAATGCCCCTTGTGAATCGAACAAGCAGTCCCGCGGGCGTCAACCCGCGGGGCTGTGAGAGATCAAGCTCAGAACGAAGCCAGCGAGTCGTCGTCGCTCATGGGGATCACTTTCTCGGCGACCTGAGACGCCTTCTCGGGGGCTTTGCCAGGCCGACGCGGAGTCTGCTTGGAGGAGGCGACTGGCGTGCGTGACGGCTTGGCCTTGGCGGTGCCCGTGGTCAGGGAGTCGCCAACCTTGAACTGCTCGACCAGCTCGTTGAGGCTCGCGACCTGCGAGGAGAGCTCCTCGGCCGACGACGCGAGTTCCTCGCTGTTGCCGGCGTTCTGCTGGGTGACCTGGTCGAGCTGGGTCACGCCCTGGTTGATCTGGCCGATGCCCGTGGCCTGCTCGCCGGCCGCGGCGGCGATCTCTTGAACCAGGGCGCTGACTTTGTTGGTGCTCGCGGTGATCTGCTCGAGAGACTGGCCGACGCGGGCCGCGATCTGGACGCCGTTCTCCGAGCGTCGGACGGACTCTTCGATCATGGCGGACGTGCTCTTCGCGGCTTCGGCGGACCGCTGGGCGAGGTTGCGGACTTCTTCGGCGACGACGGCGAAGCCCTTGCCGGCTTCGCCCGCACGCGCCGCTTCGACGGCGGCGTTGAGAGCCAGCAGGTTCGTCTGGAAGGCGATCTCGTCGATGACCTTGATGATCTTGGAGATCTCGCCGCTGCTCTGCTTGATGGCGTTGACGGCGTCGTTCATTTCGGCCATCTCGCGCCGTCCGCGATCGGCCGTCTGCTTGCTTTCCTGGGCGAGGGCGTTGGCCTGGCGGGCGTTCTCCGCGGCTTGCTGCGTCTGGCCGGAGATCTGTTCCAGTGAAGCGCTGATCTCTTCGAGATTGCTGGCCTGCTCGCTCGCGCCCTGAGCCATGTTCTGGCTTGCGGAGGCGATCTGGGAGCCGCCGGCGTCGATCTGCACCGCACCGGACTTGACGTCACTAACGACGCGCTCGATCTTCTCGACGAACTCGTTGAAGGACTGGGCGACCTCGCCCAACTCATCTTTGCTCGTGACGATGACGCGTTTGGTCAGGTCGCCCTCGCCGCGAGCGATGTCGCTGAAGCGCGTCTTGAGCACGTTCAGCGGCTTGGTGACGCTGCGGGCGATGATCGCGGTGATGCCGAGCAGGAGGGTGACCGAGCCGATGGCGGTGCCCGCCATCATCAGCCAGCCGGCCCGGAGACGGCCGCTGGCCGCGAGCTCGGTCTCCTTCGCGTAGGTCGTCGCTCGCTCGACCAGCTGGTCGATCGCGGCGCGGTGCTTGTCATACGCGGCCCGGACCTCGCCTCGGAGGACAAGGTCGGTCGCTTCCTCGCGCTTGCCCGCGGCCAGAAGCGGGAGCAGCTTCTCGTCGACGGCTTTGTAGAACTCGCGGGCGGGATCGGCGGCCTGCACGGTCAGGAGCTCTCGCATCGCACCGGCGGGAAGCGACTCCTTCCAGTATGCCTGGCGATCCTCGAACTCCTTCTTCAGCGTGAAGAGCCTGGTGATGAGCTCGTCGCGTTCCGTCGCGTTGGCGGTCGAGGTGATCTTCATCGTCGTGAGATAGCTCTCGAGGATGTACGCCGGGGGCGGGAGGATGTCCGCGATCAGGTCCTTGCCGGTGATGATCTCGTTGTACACGGGACCGGTGACCTTGATCTCTCCCAGCGTCTTCTGCGTCAGATACGCGAAAGTCGCAAAGGCACCGACCGTGGTGACGACAAGGGTGGCGAGCTTCAGTTTAATCGTGAGATTCGGCATGTCGGACTGGTTCCTCGAAAGTGCAGCGAGCTGTTCGACGGTCGGCTGGCGTGCGTGAAAGTGGTCCCCGGTGGTGTCGAACAAGCAGACCCGTGAGCGTCAGCCCGCGGGTCTGTGAGCGTCATGGATCAGAACGAAGCGAGTGACTCCTCATCCCCCATCGGGATCACCTTCTCCGCGGCGTGGGCCTTCCTGTCCGCCGTCTTGCCCGCGGAGACCGATCTGGGCTTGGCGGCTGGCGTGGCATGGCGGGACGCGGCGTGGGCGTTCACGGCCGGCGCCGCGGGCTTAGCTTTGACCGTGGTGGTTCGCATGCCGTTGTCGCCGACGCGGAACCGCTCGACGAGCTCGTTGAGGCTGGCAACCTGCGAGGAGAGTTCCTCCGCCGACGACGCGAGCTCCTCGCTGTTGCCGGCGTTCTGCTGCGTGACCTGATCGAGCTGGCTCACCCCCTGGTTGATCTGGCCGACGCCGGTCGCCTGTTCGCTGGCGGCGGAAGCGATCTCGGCGAGGAGGGCGCTGACCTTGTTGGTGCTGACCGTGATGGCCTCGAGGGACTGACCCACGCGGCCGGCGATCTGCACGCCGGTCTCGGAGCGCTTGACCGACTCCTCGATCATCGACGACGTGCTCTTCGCGGCTTCGGCCGAACGATGAGCGAGGTTGCGGACTTCCTCGGCGACGACGGCGAAGCCCTTGCCGGCTTCACCAGCACGCGCGGCTTCGACGGCAGCGTTGAGAGCGAGGAGGTTGGTCTGGAAAGCGATCTCGTCGATGACCTTGATGATCTTGGAGATCTCGCCGCTGCTCTGCTTGATGGCGTTGACCGCCTCGTTCATCTGTGACATTTCCTGCTGCCCGCGATCCGCGGACTTCTTGCTCTCCTGAGCGAGGGCGTTGGCCTGGCGGGCGTTCTCGGCGGCCTGCTGGGTCTGGCCGGAGATCTCTTCGAGCGAGGCGCTGATCTGCTGGAGGCTGGAGGCCTGCTCGCTCGCGCCCTGCGCCATGCTCTGGCTGGCGGAAGCGATCTGCGTGCCGCCGGCGTCGATCTGGACCGCGCCCGACTTGACCTCGGCGATGATGTTGTGCAGCGTCTGAACCATGCCGTTGAACGCTTCGCCCAAGCGACCGATCTCGTCACGCGAAGCGACATCCACCTGGCGGGTGAGGTCGTTGGAGGCCCGGATCTCCGAGATGCGGGCGATCATCCCTGAGACGGGACGGATGATGCTCCGGGCGATTCCCAGTGCGATCACCGCGCCGAGCAGAGAAAGCACGCTCGCGATCACGGTCGAGAGGACCTCGTTGCGAGCCGCTGTGCTTGCGGTACTTGCAAGCGCGGCGTCCTTCGCCTCGTCGATCGCGATTACGAGTTTGTGGGCATCCTCGGCGATGGTCGCGGCGAGGCCGGCGAGCTGTCCTTTCACAAGCTCGTTCCGGCGCTGCTGAAGCGTCTGGGCTTCTTCAAGCCTGCTCATCCAGAAGCTGGTCGCTTCGGTCGCTTCCTTGAGCCACGCCTGGCGACGCGGGTGCTGCACGTCGCTCACGATGCGATCGAGATCGCCCATCGCCTCGCGTGCGAGGGCGACCGCTTCTTCCGACATCCGGGGATCGGCGGATCGAAGGAACTTGAAGAATGCCACACGGGCGCCCTGAATGTCGAGGTTGAGCTCGCGGACTGTGTTGGCGAGCGAGAGATCGCCATCGAGAGCGGCGGTCCGAGCCAATTCCTCGAGGAGCTCGTTGACACGGGCCACCGCCGGGCCCATCTGGTCGTCAATGAGGGCCTCACGCTTGTCGGCGAGGGAGACGACTTCCAAGAATGTCGCGTGGTAGTTGTCCAGGTCACGCCCGATCTGCGCGAGCTGGCTTGCCTGCTGAGGATCGTCGAGGGCCGCAGCGACGACCTTGTACTTCTGCGCGAAGGAAGCCATCGCGTCGGAGTACTTGGCGAGAGTCTCATTGGAGCCTGACACGTAGAAGTCCGTCACATGAAGCGTGCTCTCGAGAGCGTCGGCTTCGAGCTCTGCGACCAACTGGCTCTCGTCGGAGTATCGATTGGCTTTGCTGATGTCCGTGCTGACAAGCATCAACGCGCGGGAGTTGAGAGCGGACACCGCGAGGGTGCCGGTCACCAGCGTGCCGAAGCCGAGGGAGAGCTTGGTGCCGAGCGTGAGCGCACGGGCGGCGGATCCGTCGGCGCGCGTCGTGCGCGAAAGCCCGAACGCCAAGCTGCCCGTCAGAAGCAACGCGAGTCCCGCTCCCGCGCTGAAGAGACCCGTCGTCAGGGGGCTCGCGTCCACGATCGCGGCGACCTGGGGCGTGGAGTCCGCCCGTCCGGCGGAGGGACCGAACGGGGCCCGCTGCTGGATGCTGAGGTCGGGGGCCTTGTACTTGCCGTCTGACGTCAGTGTGGAAGAGTCGGCCGCGCTCGCGGCCGGAGCCTGGCCGGGTTGCTCAGGTTGGCGAGTCGGGGCCGCCGCGGGTGCCTGGGTCGGTGCGGCCGCGGGGGTCGTGACGGCAGCCTCGGGCGTCGTGCCCGGTTGAGCTTGCTCCATGGGAGCAACGACGGCCGAGGAGGCCGCGGCGAGACCAGCGAACAGATACAACGTCAGTGTGAAGGTCAAAGATCATGTCTCCTGAAGGGTCGAAAGTTCGTCCTGGCGCGGTGAACAGCGCCTCGCGCCAAAGGACGGCCACAGTACATCGGTGCGCAAACCCCGCTTCTGGATGCGTAGTGGCACGCAAGTGGGCTTTCGAGAAGCGCCGGGCCGCACAGAGCGAACCGCAAAACAAAAGCGAGCGGCCTCCCTTGAAACTGGGAGGCCGCTCGCGTCACGGATCAGGGCGTGGATGATCAGGCGGCTTTGGCGACCGGGGCGTTCTCGGACATCGCCGTGTTCAAAGCCGTCGCTTCGGCGGGGTTCATCACCTTCGTCGTGTCGAGCATGACGACGACCTTGTTCTTCACCTTGCCGATGCCGGTGATGTAGTCCAGCGGGATGCTGCAGCCGAACCGCGGCGGGGGCTCGATGGCGGAGACCGGGATGTCGAGCACTTCGCGGACCGTGTCGACGACGACGCCCATCAGACGCGATTCGCCCTCGCCCTCGGCGGGAACATCCACCACGATGATGCAGGTCTCTTCCGTGTACGAGACGGACTGCATCCCGAACCGCGAGCGGAGCTCGATCACCGGGATGATCTTGCCGCGGAGGTTGATCACACCCTTCACGTACGAGGGCGTGCGCGGGAGCGGCGTGATGTCGATCAGCCCGATGATCTCACGCACCGCCAGAATGTCCAGACCGTACTCCTCCTTGCCAAGCCCGAAGGAAAGCACCTTCTGAGCGGGGCCGGAAGCGTCCTGAGCCTTGTTCTCCATCGTGTTCTTGATCGTCGTCGCCATAGGTCATCCTTTCCCTCACGCCGCGGCGCGTTGTGCGCCGGGCTTTGTTTCCATCCGAGCGGGAGCGACCGGACCGTCCGATCCCTCCGTGGCCAGAGCCTTCACCTGCGCGATTTCAAGAATGAGGGCCACGCGCCCGTCACCCAGGATCGCCCCGCCGGACACGCCCCGAAGGTTCTGCCCGGTCTGAGTCAACGTCTTGATCACCACCTGCTGCTGGCCGAGGATCTCGTCCACCATCAGGCAGAACCGCGTGTCGTCCGCTTCCATCACGATCAGCAGCGCATCCTCGACCCGCGTGTGGCCCTCGTTGAGCTGGAGCACGCGGTTGAGGCGGTAGATGGGCAGCATCGAGCCGCGCACCTTCACCATCTCGCCGACGCCCACCACCGTCTTGATGTCGTCTTCACGCGGGCGGAAGCTCTGCTGGATCGTGAGCGTCGGGAGCACGTAGCGCTGCTTGCCCACGCGGACCACCATCCCATCGATGATCGCCATCGTCAGCGGCAGCCGCAGCAGGAACGTGGTGCCCTTGCCCGGCGTGGAACGGATCTCGATCTTGCCGCGAAGAGCCTCGATGTTCCGGCGGACGACGTCCATGCCGACGCCGCGTCCGGAAATGTCCGTGACCTTCTCCGCCGTCGAGAACCCGGGCAGGAAGATCAGAGCGAAGACCTCGCTGTCCGGCATCGAGTCCTCGTCCTTGTCCGGCGGGAGAAGCCCCTTGGCCTTGGCTTTGGCGAGGAGTTTCTCACGACGAAGACCGCGGCCGTCGTCGGAGATCTCGATGACGATCGACCCGCCGGAGTGGTAGGCACGCAAGCCGACGTGACCAGTCGCGGGCTTGCCCGCGGCCAGGCGTTCCTCCGACCCTTCGACGCCGTGGTCGCAGGAGTTGCGGATCATGTGGACGAGCGGATCGGTGATCGCTTCGACGACGTTCCGGTCAAGCTCGACGTCCTCACCTTCCGCAATGACCTCGATCTGCTTGCCGGCTTTCTGGGAGACGTCGCGAGCCAGACGCGTCATCTTCTGGAAGGTGCTCTTGAGGTTCACCATCCGAAGCGACATCGAGACTTCCTGCAGGTCTCGGATCATCTTGCCCATGTGGCTGAGCGTGCGGTGCAGTCGCTGGTTGCTCGCACCCGTGGTCGAGACGTCCTGCACGATCATCTGCTGGGCGATCACAAGCTCGCCGACCATCGTGACCAGGCTGTCCATTCGAGAGGTGCTGACCTTGACCGTCTGGTCGGACTTCTTCAGCTTGGATGTGCCCCCGCCTTCCTGCTCGTGCTCTCGATCCGTCGCGGCGGCGGCGGCGGCGACGGTGGGGGATGGCGTCGCGACGGTCGCTTTGGCTTCCGCCTCGGCGGCCGGCTTGATCTCCGCTCGCATGGGCGGCGCGGCTTCGGGCAGGGGTGTCCCCGCGGCGGCGGCGTCGAGCCGGCGGATCAGCGCGTCAAAGTCGCCCTGGCTCGGGCCCGTGGCTCCTTCGAGCACACCCAGCAGCTTGGTCATCAGGTCGCACGACGCCAGCGTGAGATCAAGCTCGTTCTTGCCGAGCTTGAGCGTGCCGCTCCGGGCGCCGTCGAGAAGCTGCTCGGCGCTGTGGGCAAGCGACACGATCGGCTTGAGAGCCATGAATCCCGAAACGCCCTTGATCGTGTGGAACGCGCGGAAGACCGTGTTGATCAGCTCGGTGTTCTCGCGGTCCTGATCCAGCTGCAGGAGGGCTTCCTCCGAGCTCGCGATATGGTCGCGAGCCTCGCAGAGGAAGTCCGCGAGATTCTCCTCCGTCCCGGCTTGGGGCGCGAAGGTGATCGCCGTCTGGTCCGACGGGGAGGTCACAGTCGAAGCCGCGGGCGCGGTCACCGAAGCCGTCGATTCCACCGGTCCCGTGGCGATCGTCGTCAGCGGAGCTTCGATCACGGCGGGTGCCGACGGGGTCGTTGCGGAGTTCGTCGGAGCGTGCGTCGTCGGTGTCGTGGAGGCCTGCTGCGAGCTTTCCGGGCTCACGGATCGCTGGGCGGCGAGGATCGCTTCCATGACGGGCGTGTGGTCGGTCGGAGTCGCTTTGTGATCCGACGAGAGCCGTGTGACGTAGTTGCGGAGCCAGTCCAGCACGCCAAGGAACGGATCGATCGGGACCGCCTGTCCGGCGTCAATCTTGAGATCGATGAGCGTTTCGGCTTCGTGGCACAGTTTCTGCGCGGTGTGGAGCGAGAGCACCCCGCACTCGCCTTTGAGGGTGTGCATCATCCGGCGGATCTCGCCGATCACCTCCCGGTCGGTCGGCGTGCGCTCCATCGCGAGGAGCTTGCCTTCAAGGTCTGTAAGCGTGCCCTCGCAGCCGGTGATCCACGCGGTGACAAGCTCGTCATCGCCGGACGTGCCGGACGCCTGGTTCGTCTGCGGCTGGGCACCATTGGCGATGGCGGCCTGGAGGCGGTCAGTCACCTCGCCGATCTCGCGGAATGCGCGATCGACGTCGGGCATTCCGCGCAGCACGATCGCTTCGGCCAGTGCGCCGATCTTCTTGGCGAGATCGGCGAGCTGCGAAGCGTGCTCGGTTTCAAGGTCGGATGCGAGGACGGTCGCCTGCTCTTGCAGAGCGACCAAACCCGGCAGATCGCCGGAGTCCGAGAGAACGACCATCCGTGCAATTTGCTCGACGCGCTCGTTGAGATTGGCCAGCACGCGGGGGCTTCCTTTCTTCAGGGGTAGGACAGTGATCGCGTCATCGACGCGGCGGTATGTATCGGTGAATGTCGACCCGTACTGGTTGCGTACCCGCACGCAACTTGCAAAAGTGCGAACCGCCGACAGGAGAGGCGGCTCCGAATCGCCGAAGGAAGGGGAGCAGATCCAAGCACCCAAAGGAGTGTCGACTCGATGGACGTACGCTACATCACCCCCTTTATCGAGGCCGTGCGATCCGTCTTCTCGACGATGATCCACATTGACGTCACGCTCGGGAAGCCTCACGTCTCCGAAACTCTGCCCCGCTTTGACATCTCCGGGATTATCGGAATGTCGGGAGATGTGGTGGGGTCGGTCGTGCTGAGCTTTCCAGCTCCGGTCGCCAAGGTGGTCATCGGCAAGTTCGCTGGAAGCGACCTCCCGATCACCAGCCCGGACTTCGCGGACGCGCTCGGCGAGATCGTCAACATGATCTCCGGCGCCGCGAAAGCAAAGTTCGAAGGCAAGAAAGTCAGCATCTCCACGCCGTCGGTCGTGATCGGACCCGGGCACACCATCGCCCGAACCGCACGCACCGTCTGCATTTCGCTCCCCTGCCAGGTGTACTGCGGGGAGTTCAGCATCGACGTCGCCATCCGGGATGAGGCCCGCCAGTCCCGGGCCGCCTAATCGCACACACGCAGGAACGAGCCCATGCGCATCTTCATCATCGACGATTCCAAGACCATGAGGAACATCCAGAAGAGCATCCTCTCGAGCCTGGGACATACCCAGATCGAGGAAGCCGGAGACGGTCAGGACGCGCTCAGCAAGGTCGACGCTTTCGACCCCGAGCTCATCCTCTGCGACTGGAACATGCCCGTCATGGACGGCATCACCTTTGTGCGACAGTACCGCGCCAAGGGACGCAAAGCACCCATCATCATGGTCACCACCGAAGCGGAGAAGACCCGCGTTGTCGAGGCGATCAAGGCCGGCGTCAACAACTACGTGGTCAAGCCGTTCACGCCCGATACCTTCGGTGAGAAGCTCAAGGAAACCATGGCTCGTGCCGCGAAGGCGGCGTGAGCGTGGCGGGGGCCAGTATGCCAACTTCCCAGGACATCAAGGTTCGTGTCATTGATGGAGGGCAGAAGGCGCAGATTGAAGTTCCAGCGGGGCTGGCTTCCGGTCAACTCACGCCCTCGGTCATCAAGGAAGCAGCGACCGTCGCTGGCGTCCGCATGACGCTCGCCGTCGAAGCACGCCTTGCCGAGGTGATCCGCGAGTACGGCGATGGCGCACAAGACCTCTCGACCGAGCTCGCTCACGCCGTTCCAGCGCAGCGCGGCCAGCCCGGGACCTGGGCGTGGGAGCACGCTTTCGACCCCGGCGTCGCCGCCCTTGCCGAGGGAGAGCGCAACGACCCTCCGTCTCCGAAACTCTTCGTCGCCCGTAAGGGAGTGCGCGTGGCGACGTACACCCCGCCGACCGAGGGCGTCGATGGACAGAGCGTGACCGGTGCGGTGATCCCTGCTGTTTGCGGCAAGGCTTCAGCGATCCGGCCCGGTGACGGTCTTGATCTTGGCCCCGAGGGCGTGGTGACCGCTTCGCACGACGGAGCCGTCTGGGTCGTCAAGGGACTCGCACAGGTTTCACCGCTCCATCACGTCAAGGGCTCCATCACCCCGACCACGGGCAGCGTGAACTTCAAGGGTGACATTCTCGTCGACGGATCCATCGGTGACGGGATCAAGGTTCACGCTTCCGGGAACATCTTCGTTGACGGGAAGATCGAAGGGGCTCAGCTCGTCTGCGGCGGCCAGCTTGTCTGCTTCGGCGGAATTTCATCCAAGCGACGGGCCAAGGTCGTCGCCGGTGGACCGACCACGCTTGGCCCGACCCGGAACATGGCGGCGATCTTCCGATCTCATTTCTCCTGCCGCGACCGGCTCGAAGGGTGCGATGTCACCGTCGGCGGCGAGTTCCACGCCGAGACCGCCAGCGTGGTCGGTGGCGTCGCGACCTTGACGGGCTGCGCCTTTATCGCCGCAATCGGATCGCCGCAAGCCGAGCCGACGACACTCATCTTCGGGGAACTCCCGCTTCTCAGCCTTGAGCTCAAGCGACTCAACGGTGAGATCGCGCGGATACAAGCCTCCATCACCGCCAAGGACGAAGCCGCCCTCACCCTCCAGTGCGCCGCCGGCGGCGGCAACACCGCTTCCACACGCGAACAACTCACCGAGATCCAGTACGAGCGAAGCGGTCTGGCTCGCCAGCTCGCCGGTCTCGAAACCGAACGCAACCGCCTCCAGGAAGCCTTCTCACGCGGCCGTTCCTGCGAAGTGAACGTCGGCCGCATGGTCTATCCCAAGGTCAGGCTCCAGCACGGCGCGATCGTCTACGAGTTCGATCGCGAACTCGCCGGCCCTGTGCAGATCCGGGTGAGCAACACTGGCGAGATGCAGGTACGGTTCCCTGGCAAGGAACCCCGCCCGATCGCGGAGTTTGCCACGCTCAGCCGCCCACCCGCCCGCAAGTCGGCCTGAGTGTGCGCACGGAGCTCGCGATTCTGAATCAGATCTCGTCGCGGGCCCTCGCCGCCGACATCCCGTTCTCGGACGCCCACAGCGAGAGATCCCGGCTTTGAATCGCCGCGGCCATCAGGTCCGCGAACTTGTCCGGTGTGCAGGCGAAGCTCGGGACGCCCAGGGCCGCGAGCGCCGCCGCGTTCTTCGCGTCAAACGAGGGAGCCCCTTCGTCCGAAAGGGCCAGAAGCGTCACCATCCGAACCCCGGACGTTGTCAGTGCCGCCGCCCGCTTGATCATCTCCTTCGCGTCCCCACCTTCGTACAGGTCGGTGATCAGCACAAGCACGGTGTCCGCCGGCTTGCGCACCAGCGTCTGGCAGTACGCGAGCGCCCGGTTGATGTCGGTGCCCCCGCCGAGCTGCACCCCCAGCAGGACATCCACCGGGTCGGTCATCTTCTCCGTCAGGTCCGTGATCGCCGTGTCGAACGCGACGACGTCCGTCCGCAGAGCCGGAATCGATGCGAGCACCGCTCCGAAGACGCCGGAATACACCACAGACTGCCCCATCGACCCCGACTGGTCGATGCAGATGATGACGGACTTGAGCTCGCTTCGGCGGCGGCCGTACCCGATGCGGGATTCCGGCACGATCGTCTTGTACTCCGGCTGATAGTGCTTGAGGTTGGCCCGGATCGTGCGGTTCCAGTCGATCTCGTTGTGGCGCGGCCGCCGCGTGCGGGTCGAACGTTTGAGTGCGCCCGAAACCGCCTGCCGCATCGGCGCCTCAAGCTTGCGTTTGAGGTCCTCGACGACTTTCTGCACGACCAGACGGGCCGTGGCTTTGGCTTTCTGCGGGATCACGCCCGAAAGCGACATCAGCGTGGTTACAAGCTCGATGTCCGGCTGGGCCGCTTCGAGCATCTCGGGCTCGAGAAGCAGCGACCGCAGGTCCAGACGCTCGATCGCGTCCTTCTGCATCACCCGCACGACCGACGACGGGAAGAACTCGCGGATATCGCCAAGCCAGCGTGCCGCTCGCGGAGCCGACCCACCGAGGCCGCCGCGACGCTCCCGACCATCTTCGCCGTCCGCGTCATAAAGCATGCCGAGCGCGCGGTCCATCGCGGCTTCGCGGCCGCCGAGATTGATGCCAAGGCCGTCCGCTTCCCCGCCGCCGAGGAGCATCCGCCACCGCTTGAGGCGTTCCGTCGCGTCCGGCGTGCTCATGGCAGTTCTCCGAGGATAAGGGTGAGCACCGGGTCCACCATTGCGCCGCGGACCGGGTCATAGTCATCCGCCGCTTCCATCGCCGGTCCCGCCGCGGACGAGCTTCGCCTGAGGGCTTCGCCGATCTGCCTCCGCTCGGGCTTGGCGAACGTCGAAAAGGTGCGACGCACGATCGGGCATGTCTGCTCGAAGTCGTCCGTCGAAAGCGAACAGATCCACTCGTCGATGATGCCAAGCAGGCTTCGGTCGTGCACCAGCACCAGCCCCGATCCCGAGAGGAAGCCCTCAAGCCACGCTGATGCCGCTCCGGGATCGTTCCCCCGCGACAACGCAAGCGAAAGCCGCTTCCCCGCTTCCGCGGTCTCCATCACATGGGCATCGACGAGGATCCGGCAGCAGCGTCCCGCGACGCGCCCGTGGGCTTGGGAGTCGCCAAGCACCGCTAACTTCTCGCGCCAGGGCTCCAGCAAGTCCGACCGATCCAGCGTCGAGAGTGCCGTGTTCACCCCGTCGATGTTCGCTGCCATCGCTTCCGCCGCGTCATCGTCAAGCGAGCCGCACGCAGGCCCCAGCCCCGCGCAGATTCGTGCCAGCAAACCCACGACCACGGGCTCAACCAGCGCCGTGTCCGTCTGACGCACGTTCCCGTACCGAAGCACGCCCGCGAGCGCCGGAAGAGCCTGCATCAGGTGCCCAAGGTCCGAAGCGACCGCCGAAACCGCTTGGATGCGCCCAAGCACACGCTCGACCGCCCCGGGCAGGTCGGCCAGCAAAAGATGCCCGAGCAGTTCGGTCAGTTCGGAAAGCTCATCGCTCCGGTCCGCCCGATCGCCGACGCGAGCTGCGGCCGCTTCCTCGACCGTGTTGCCCCAGCGGGCCGCTTCCACGATCGCGACCGCGAATTCGGGCTTCCACTGGAGCTTCCACACTTCGTGGAACGTCCCTTTGGTCCGGCGGGAGTCCCGCTGAAGCTCGCCCCACGGCACCGACAGGATGCAAAGCCGGTGAAGCAGCCTGCTCCGCGCCAGGTCCATCTCCTTGCGCTGGTCCAGGTCCAGAACCGTGTCGTCCGCCGACGGTTTGAGCCGGAGCGACTTCTGCTGGGCCGCCAGGTCCCGCTGAAGCGGGACCACCGGCGTTTCCTCCGGGGTCTCACCAAGCTTGACCCCCACGATCAGCTTCCGCTCGATGATCCGAAGCGGCAGGGGGTTCCCCCCGCAGAGCACGCTTAGCGTCGCTTCTGTCAGTTCTGAAAGGCCCACAAGCGTCCGACCGCGCAGCGAGGCGAGCGTTCGTGCCAGCCTCGACGCTTCGATGATGTGGGCCGGCGAAGCGTCGAGATCTTCCGCTCGGAGCAGCCGAGCCACGCGGGTCATCCACCGCTCGACCGCGCCCTCTTGGTGCTTCCACAGATGGTCGTACCACCCGGGCGAGTGCACCCCAGCGCCGTACCCCGACCACATCGACAGCCGGTCGTAGGTCCACGGAATCCACGTCGCGGTCGTCTTCCGCTTGGGCAAGCCCTTGAGCAACGCCTCGTCGGATTTCGCCGGGATCTCTTCGATCGCGGCGGACGTCAGCACCGGCGCGTGGTACGCGCCGCAGACCACCGCGATCCGCTCGAACCCCTCCTTCGAAGCCGCCCGAATCGCCCGCCGCATGTGGGCTTCGCGAACCTCGTTGTCCGCACCGCGATCCTTGCGAACCCCCGCAGGGTGTGTCGCCGACATCGCTTCGATGATGGCGGAGAAGACTGCCGAGGGCTCCTCGCCGTCCGCTCGCTCTTCGATCAGGCGTCCCCACCACGCTTCGCCATCCTCGTACCCCGCCGCCTGCGCGAGCAGCTCGAGCGGATCCCCATGGCGTGCGGCGCGTTCCTGGTCGGTGGCATGGTCATCCTCGGTCGCTCGTGAGTCGGCGGCGTCCGCGCGGTTCGCCCACGGCAGGTCGATGAACCGAACCGCGGCCTGGTTCGCGAGCCCCCATCGCATCGCTTGCCATTCCGGCGAGAACTCCGCGAAGGGGTAGTACGCGGCGTTCTGCGGGGAATCTGGCTCATAGACGAGAAGCGAGACCGGCGGCTTCATCTCGGCGTGGGCCGCGAGCGGCAGGATCTCGTTCGCGTCCGGCGGGCCCTCGATGAGCACGGCGTCGGGCTTGAGCTTCTTAAGGGCGGCAACCACCATCCGCGCCGAGCCCGGGCCGTGGTGGCGGATGCCGAGGATGTCGATGGTGGGGGGCATCGGCGGTGGTCGCTTAGAGGAGGTCCTTGCAGGCGCGATAGACGTCCTTCCAGCCGTCGCGTTCCTTGACCACGGTCTCGAGATACTCCTGCATCACGACGCGGTCCTGAACAGGATCCTTCACGATCGCACCGAGCATACCGCTCGCGATGTCGCCCGCTTTCACCCGCCCGTCGCCGAAGTGCACCGCGAGCGCCATCCCGCTGGTCACGACGCTGATCGCTTCGGCGGTGCTCAGCGACCCGCTCGGCTGCTTGAGCTTGCTCTTGCCGTCCATCGTCTTCCCCTCGCGAAGCTCGCGGAAGACCGTGACGACGCGCCGGATCTCCTCGATCGCCGGGGCTTCCGCCGGAATCTCAAGCGACTGCCCGAGTTGCGTCACGCGGCGCTGCACGATCTGGATCTCTTCATCCACGGTGTCGGGCACGGGCAGGACGACCGTATTGAAACGACGCCGCAGGGCGCTCGAAAGCTCGTTGACGCCCTTGTCGCGGTCGTTGGCCGTCGCGATGATGTTGAATCCCTTGATCGCGCGTACCTCCTCGCTGATCTCGGGAATGGGAAGTGTCTTTTCGGACAGGATGGTGATCAGCGTGTCCTGCACATCGCTCGGCACGCGCGTCAGCTCCTCCACGCGAACGATCTTGCCCTCGGTCATCCCGCGCATCACCGGGCTTGGCACCATGGCTTCGCGCGTTGGGCCCTTTGCCAGCAGCATCGCGTAGTTCCACCCGTAGCGGATCGCTTCCTCCGGCGTTCCCGCCGTTCCCTGCACCATCATGGTCGAATCCCCGCTGATCGCCGCGGCGAGGTGCTCGCTCACCCAGCTCTTGGCGGTCCCCGGCACGCCTAGGAGCAGCAGCGCCCGGTCCGTCGCGAGGGTCGCGACCGCGATCTCGATCAGCCGCTGATTGCCCACGTACTTGGGCGTGATCACCGTGCCGTCCTTGAGCTTGCCGCCCATGAGGTATGCGACGACCGCCTGCGGGGAGAGCTTCCACTTGGGCGGCTTGGCCCGGTCGTCGGCTTTCGCGAGCGCGGCGAGCTCGGCCGCGTACTGGCTTTCGGCGGTGGAGCGAAGCACGTTGGACGGGGTGGCGGTTGTGCTCACGACGCGAACTCCTTGTGCATGTCCGCGCGAAAGCGGACTCGGTCAACGGATCTGCTCGCCGAGGGGTGCAGTTCCTTGCGGAAAATGTTCTTGAGAAGCAATTCGTACTCCGGCAAAGCGTCAGGATGAAGCCAGTAACCCGCACGGTCGCACGCATCCTGAGCCGACCAGGTGTTGACCAGCTTCTCCGGCCTTGCGTCGTTCAGGGCTCTGCACAACAGCTCGGAAAACGTGCGTGAGCGGCGGCCTGTCACCGATCCAAACAGATGGCAGCGATCGTCCCAGGGCAGTTCGTCCGCTTTCAGAACTCGCAGAAGCAGCGATTCCGACTCCGTGTCGGGCAGGCTTTGCCACAATTGCTTCAGGAGGTCGAGAGGGATCGCCTTCTTGAGCAGCAACCGAGCGGCAAGTTCGCTGCACCAAGCCGCATCGCGGCTGCCCGCGGCACCGGCGCACAACCCATGCAACGCCTGCTCCGCGTAGTCGCTTTCGCCCACCGCTTCCAGAAGCTTGTCGCGTGCGACCCCGGACCGATCCGAGACCTTCTGCGGAGGCGCGACCGAGAAGATCTGCTGAAGCCACCATGCCCGTTTGCCGATTCCACCCGGTGGTTTCTCTTCGAGACCGTCGCGTTCCCAAGCCGCGTCCCATTCCTGCGGAGGTTCGATCAGGATCTTGTCGGGCGACCTGCGAAGCAGGCCTCTCTTCCCCGGCTCGATACGGATCATCGCCGCGGCCCGTTCGACCATCCGGCTCAGAAGCCGCGACTGCGGCAGCTTCGCGAGCAGCTCCGACGCCGCCGCCCGCGCCTGCTTGGACCGATCATCAAGCACCCACTCAAGAAAGGGCTCATCCGCCATCGAAAGCCCGTCGGCGAACCGTTCGACGAACCGCTTGCGTTCATCCGCGTTGTCCTGATCCCATGTGGATCGGAGCAGCCCCTCCGCGCGCGCGGGCTCGATGCGTCGCACTGCCTTTAGCATCGTCAGCCGCTCCGGCAACGCTCCCGTCTGCCATACCTGCTCGAGATCCTGCGGCAGTGAGGCCCGCACGGACTTTCCGCTCCAGGCGGGATTGAGACTCCCAAGCCAGCCAAGCCTCACACCCAGAGCGGCGCGGATCGCTCGCGAATCCCTCGGCTTGCTCGACCACCAGTCCAGCATCGCCGCCGCCAGCGCGTCCGGAACACGAAGCCCGCGAGCCGCCGCAAGCTCCGCCCATTCCTCGATCAAGAGCTCATCCGGATTCCCAAGCAGCAGGCGCAAGGTTGCCGCGCTCGCGGTTCCCACGGGTCGCAGGGGGTCTGGTGGACATTCAGGGATCGCGTCCTTCGCCAAACTCGGTACCTGCCCCGCTCTCCGCCGCGTTGCGAGCACAGCCGCTTCGAGCAGCAGGCGCTGGGCGGCGTTTCCGCCCAACTTTCCCGCTCTCCGTTCGGTCCCGAGCAACGCCGAAGCCGCGAGGTCCGCCATCCGCGCCGGCGGCGAGTTGTTCTCGAAGGTGGGGGTGCTCATGCCGCCCACCTCGGCGCAAGATCCTCAAACCGGCTTTCCACGCCGCTCCCCGTCACGCCCGAAACAACCGCGCCCGGCAGCGCCGCGAGCGGAAGCAGCGCTTCGCCATCCCACTCGCCCATGACGTTCATCGCCCGCCCGCCGCTCACCGAGATCAGCCGCCAAAGCTCCGTGTAACGCTTCGAGATCGGCAACCCGCGACCCGACGCATCCACCAGCAACGCACGATCCCCGCGTATGCCCGGCTTCACGCCTTCGAGGAACATCGGCCAGCGGGCCAGCCACGGCACGTTTCCCAGCGCGGCCGCATACGCCCCCAGCGCCTGCTCACACGTCGCATGCCCGAACCCAGGCCCGCACGGCGCGACACTCGACGTCGTCGCTCCGCGTGCTTTGACCAACGCACGAAGCGGCAACCGCGACGGATAGAACACCACCTCTCCGTCAAACTCCGTCCCCGGCACCAGCGATCCGTCAAACGGCTGGCTTCCTGCTGCGAAGTCGAGCACCAGCGCCGCTCGCCGCGAACTGCGTCCCATCAGCCACGACCGACGCAGCCGCAGCCGGTCCTCTTCCTCAAGGACCTGCCCCAGGACCACCCACCGATCCGCCGTCGCCGGTTGAGCCAGCGCCTCTTCCTTGCTCTGCGTCCACCCGAGCGCGACCCGCGTGTCACCGGCAAGGTCCGGCGGAAGCGAGTCCAGTTTGTCCGCCGCCGCAAGCAGCAGATAGAGCTTTCCCATCAGGTCGAGCGTCCGTTCGTGCCACCCCTCGCCCGACGACACTGCTTCGCCGATCCGCCGGATCGCGTTCGCAAGCCCGGCCGCCTGCGCATCCACCATTCGTGCCGCTGGCTTCTCCCAAAATGACTGCGGTTCGGCCTGCGCCGCCGCAAGCCCGCGCCTGGCCAGATCCTCAAGCCAGACCCGGCACTCTTCCACGCCATCCTTGACGCGTGCTTCGCGTTTGGCCTGCCGCGCCGCTTGGCTCTCCACGTCGACCGGCTTCTCCGCGGCCGTGGCTGCCTTCTCCGCTTTCTTCTCGGCTCGTTCGCCCCGCGTCGCGAGCCAGTCCGATACCCACCCGGGCTCGGATTCCTGTTTAAACGAGCTTTCGCTCTTCGCAAAGCAAAGCAGCAGGCCCAGCCCGTGCTTGCACGGAAACTTCCTGCTCGGGCACGAACACTTAAAAGCAGGCTCGGAAAGATCGATCCGCGCCTGGTACGGGTCCTTCCCGCTTCCCTGGCACAGCCCCCAGATCGCCCGATCGCTCCGACCCAGCGACTTCCATTTCGACGGCGACCCTAAAGCCTGCCCGGCGGACGACGACGCTGAGTCCGGAGCCAGCGAAAGCACACGATCTGTCGTCCAGGGAGACGCCATGGGCGTCACATCGTACCGAAAGCCGCTTCAGGCTGCACGCTCGGACCTTCCGAGATTATCTGGATCTTGACCGGTCGCGAGCCGGCTCGGTCTGCGGCTCTGAAGCCTCCGCCTTCGTCGCGGCGCACTTCTTGGAACAGTACTTCACCTGCTCCCAGTCACGCTCCCATTTCTTCCGCCAGGCGAACTCGCGTTTGCACCGGACGCAGACCTTCGTTGGCAGGTGATGATTCGGCACGACGCTTTCCTTGCCCTCGCGAGCCCTTCGGCCCATCGCTTCACGTACCATCCAGCCGCATGCCCCGCTCCGCGCCCTCCGCTTCCACCAAGCCAAAGCACACTCGTCTGCTCGTCCTCTTCGGCGACCAACTCGACGCGGATTCGGCGCTCGTCCGCTCCGCAACCCCCGCCGACACCATCCTCATGGTGGAAGCCGCCGCCGAATCCACCCACGTTCCGAGCCACTACCAACGCACCATTCTCTTCCTTTCGGCGATGCGACACTTCGCGGACGCCCTCCGCCGCAAAGGTCTCTCCGTCCGCTACATCAACCTCGACGAGCCCGAGAACACCGGCACCCTCGAATCCGAGATCCTCCGCGCTGCCAAAGCCCTCCGCCCCTCGGAGATCGGCGCCATCCTCCCGGGCGAATGGCGTGTGCTCGACATGCTCGAACGCGTCCGCGACGCCATCGGCGTCCCCCTCACCATCCTTCCCGACGATCACTTCATCACCACGCCCGAGGAGTTCGCCGCCTGGGCCAAGGGACGCACTTCCCTCACCATGGAGTTCTTCTACCGCGAGCAACGGCGAAAGACCGGCTACCTCATGACCGGCACCGGCAAAGCCGGCAAACCCGAAGGCGGCGAGTGGAACTTCGACAAACTCAACCGCCTCCCCTTTGGCAAGCAAGGACCAAGCCCTCGCCCTCGCCCGCCGGCTTCCTTCCCGCCCGACGCCATCACGCAAGCGGTCACCAAACTCGTGCGCCGCGTCCTCCCAGACCTGCCCGGCATCGCGGAGCCCTTCGCGTGGCCCGTCACCCGCACCCAGGCCCTCGCCGCTCTCGACGACTTTATTACCCACCGTCTCGACCAGTTCGGCCCGTACGAAGACGCCATGTGGACCGGTGAGCCCACCCTCTACCACTCCACCCTCTCAAGCTCATTGAATATCAAGCTCCTCAACCCCCGCGAGTGCTGCGAACGCGCCGTGCAGGCCCTTGAAGCCGGGAAAGCCACGCTCCAGTCCGTCGAAGCTTTCGTCCGTCAGCTCATCGGCTGGCGAGAGTTCATCCGCGGCGTCTACTGGCTCGAGGGCCCCGGGTATGCCGACCGTAATAGCCTCGACCAGCTCGGCACACTCCCACCCATGTACTGGACCGGCGAAACCGACATGGCCTGCATGAAAGCGTGCATCGGCCAAGTTCTTTCCACCGGCTTCGGCCACCACATCCAGCGTCTCATGGTCACCGGCAACTTCGCCCTCCTCGCCGGCGTTCACCCGCGAGCCGTCAGTGACTGGTACCTCGGCATGTTCATCGACGGCATCGACTGGGTCACGCTCCCCAACGCTCTCGGCATGGTCATGCACGCGGATCGCCGCCCCCGCGCCCCGCGCGGCGTCACGGGCCTCGTCGGCACCAAGCCCTACGCCGCAAGCGGCAAATACATCGAACGCATGAGCAACTATTGCTCCACCTGCCGCTACGACCCCGCCGAGCGCTCCGGGCCCGCGGCCTGCCCCTTCACCGTCTTCTACTGGGACTTCCTCGCTCGCAACCGCGACAAGCTCGCCGGCAACCAGCGCATGACCATGATCCTTCAAAACCTCGACCGCTTCTCGCCTGAATCGCTCACCCAGCTCACGATCGACGCCGACCTCCTCCGGAAGAAGCTCGGCGTCACCGGACCGAAGAAAACCTGGACGGTCTAGAAGCCCCGGAGCGTCCGGCGCAGCGCAGACGCTCCAGCCCTACTTCGTTGGACCGTCCAGCCCCGCGATCGGCGCGAACAGGTCTCGGATCGTGCAGTGCGCCTCTACCGAGTGCCGGAGCGGCAGCTCAAGCTGGATCTTGTACCGGTTCCGTCGCCCCTCGCGCACACGGCGAAGCACCTTCGCCGTCTCAAGATCGAGCACGATCTTTTGCACCGCTCGCTCCGTGATCCCGATCCGGTCTGCAACATCCCGAAGCCGCGCCCCGGGGTCCTGAATCAGACACACCAGCACATGCGAGTGATTCGTCAGGAAGGTCCACCCCTCCGATCCCGCCCGCTTGCGAGGACTCGGAACCGGCGCCCAACGCTCGCCGGCGACGGCTTTGGGGACGCGAGCGGGCTTGGCAGCTCTTGGGGGCATGATGCGGACTCCACTTGACTCGCGGGGCGAAGCGGGAAAGATATGCGAAGAGCGATTCGTGTGTCAGGATTCGGCAATCGGGCTTCGTGGGTCCGATCGCATTCAATCTTGCCCCGCTCCGCGCCAAAGTCCAGCGCCAACGCCCCCGCCCTGCACCGCGCGTTTCACGGCGCCGAGATGCCCGGCATCGGCCCGCGCACCATCCAGAGAGGCCTCCGATGGCGGGTCCGTCCGAAACTTCCGCAGCACTCTCCTCCGTCGCCGGCATCCTCGGCGCGAGCCCGCCTGTCCTTTTCTTCTTCCTCGGCATGATCGCCGCGATCGTCCGAAGCACCCTCTCGATCCCCAAAGCGGTCACCAAGCTCCTGTCCCTCTACCTGCTCTGGGCTATCGGGTTCCAGGGCGGCGTCAAGCTCGTGCAGGGTGGCCTCCACGCCGACGCCCTCGCCGCTCTCGCGATCGCCGTCGGCCTCGCCTGCGTCATGCCCGTCGCCGTCTTCTTCCTCCTCCGCCGCTGGATCGCCGCCGCCGACGCGGCCGCCGTCGCCGCGAGCTACGGCTCGGTCTCCGCCGTCACCTTCGTCACCGCCTGCACTGTCCTCACCAGCCAGAACATCCCCTACGGCGGTCACATGGTCGCCTGTATGGCGCTCATGGAAAGCCCGGCCATCGTCATCGCCGTCATCCTCCTCAACTGGTGCGACCGGGACCCTGAGGCCGGCCGCACCGCCTGGGGCAAGCTCCTCCACGAAGCCCTTCTCAACGGCCCTGTGCTCCTGCTCCTTGGATCCATGATCATCGGCATGATCACCGGCGAACGCGGCTACCAAGCGTTCAAGCCGCTCTGCACGGATCTCTTCAGCGGCGTCCTCGTCTTCTTTCTCCTTGACCTCGGCCTCCTCGCCGCTCGCCGCATCAAGGACCTCAAGCGTGCAGGCATGCGTCTCATCGCTTTCGGTCTGATCGCTCCCCCCGTTGGAGCCGCTCTCGCCCTGCTCGGCGCGTGGGTCGCGGGCCTGAGCGTTGGCGATGGAGCTCTCCTGATGGTCCTCGCGGGCTCCGCGAGCTACATCGCCGTCCCCGCCGCCGTCCGCCTCGTCATCCCGAAAGCCAACCCAGGCATCTTCATCCCCCTCGCTCTCGCCGTCACCTTCCCGTTCAACATCGGCATCGGCATCCCGCTGTACATCTACGCCGCCACACAGCTGCTCAACCCCGGGTGAGCCCCAGAATACTCGCCGAAATGCTCCCCGACCGCCCTCCGCTCACAAAGCGACGGCGACCGGAATCGTCATCACAGCCGCCGTTCCCTTCGGCTTCCCAGGCGGAGGCGAGATCAGGCCGACGCTCCCCCCGCATTCCTCGACCAGCGCCCGCACCAAAGCGAGCCCAAGGCCGCTCCCATTCGCTCGCGTTGTGAAGAACGGCTCCGCGCTCCGGCGCAGAACCTCCTCCGACATACCCGGACCGTCGTCCTCCACGATGATTCTCACGAACCCTTCAGAAACCGCTTCCGCCCGTATCGCGATAACCCCGGCGGCCCCCGCGCCCTGAGAACAGATCGCCTGACTCGCGTTGTGAATCAGATTGAACGTCGCTTGCGACAGTGCCGCCGAGGAGATCCCCGCACGCGGAAGCGATGGTGGCACGTCAATCAGAAGCGTCACGCTCGGCGGGAGCATCTTCTGATGAAACAGGTGGATGTCCGCGGCCCATTCATGCAGCGAGAGCGAGATGCCCGCACGCGGCGTCGGCGATGATGCCCGGCCCTGGGTCGAATCCACCGAAAGCCAACGCAGATTCACGATCGAGTTCTGGAACTGCCGCACCATCAGCTCGATCGAGACCAGATCCTCCCGAAGGTCCGGCGGCAGGTTTGCGTCCATCAGATGCTCAAGCCGCATCCGAAGCGGAAGGAACATGTTTGACGCATCGTGCGCCACGCCCGCCACCAGCGTCCCAAGATCCGCGAGACGGTGCAGCCCCGAAATCCGCACCTGGATCTCTCGATCTCGGGCCTCCCCTCGCTTCCCGATCATCGCCAGCAGGCTGAACTCACCCATCATGCTCAGCAGGTCGTGCAGCGCTGCGTCCTCGTCGGTCGTCGGCACGCGCCCCAGTTCAAGCCGAAGCTCCGTCACCACCGACGAACGCAGAATCCGCTCCTCTGCCAGAAGCGTCTGCGGCCCCAGTTGCTGCACGAACCGAAGCAGGCCGTGCTCCGGAGACTCCTCCATCAGCTTCCAAAGCCGCGCGGGATCGTCGCACTCCAGCGCGTTGGCTAACAGGTGGAGCGTCGTCGCGATCGAGTTCTCAAAGCCGGCTCTCGACAGTGCGTCCAGATAGGGCATCACCGCGAGGCTTTGGGATCGCCAGCGACGAACCGTCGCGGGGACCGCCGCATGCAGCGCCCTCGCAAGCTCAGGAAAGCGCCGCTTCGCGAAGTACCGGGAATGTCGATCGACGTCCGCGGACAGTCTGCCAAGCATGGGATCCATGCGGACTCCTCCGATATGAAACGACTTACTCCTTCGGTGCCGCTGGCCACAGCCTCGTCGCCCGCGCCGTTCGGTGACTGATCTCCTCGATCGCCCGATCTACTTCCGCGTTGGTCGTGATCGAAGTCCGCCACACATTCTCTGTCGCGAAAGGATCGAACACCCAGACCGCGGGCTTCTCGTACGACCCGTTCACAAGCACGAAGATCGCCGGTGCCTCCGCGTGCGAACGCAGAGACCATTGGCTGTCCATCGCGAGCATGCTGTTCGGTGCGCCGAACACCTCGCGAAATCTCGCGTGGATGTAAACGAGGAGCGGGGTCGCACCCGCCGGAATGTCGGCCGATGGAGGGACATTTGACATGAGACAGATCCTCCGGCTACGCAGAAGGCCGAGTCCCTGTCCGCCTTGTGGTCCCAGGCAGATTGGTCCCCCCACGAAGGAGAACCGGAGTTGGGCGATGGTTCTTGAGATGCGACGCAAAGGCGTCGAACTCTGTGTGCTTGACGGTGCATTCTACGCAGACGAACCTTCCTTTGCTGCGTGGGAGCCACCCCTTGCCAATGCCGGAAGGATCACGCGCCGTTTCGCCTGTATCAAGCGACATCGTGGCACATGCTCAACCCTCGCGAGGTCGGCTTTGCCGCGCGATTGTGACAATCCGTTGCATGCCTACAACCGCTCGTCTCAGCGAGCCTATCCCCGACAGAAGTGGACGTGGCCCTGCTCCTTTGAACGAGGGTCGGCAGGCAAGTCAGAGGTAAAATCAGCACCTCGATGTCGCCGAGCAACATCGCTCCTCAGGAACCTCCCATGCACAAGAACACCATCTGCCTCTGGTACAACCACGACGCCGAGGAAGCCGCCAACTTCTACGCCAAGACCTTCCCGGGCAGCAAGGTCCTCGCGGTCCATCGCGCACCCGCAGACTACCCCGGCGGGAAAGCCGGCCAAGTCCTGACCGTCGACTTCACCGTCTGCGGCATCCCGTGCCTGGGTCTCAACGGCGGCACCGCCTTCAAGCACTCCGAAGCCTTCTCCTTCCAGATCGCCACCGAGGATCAAGCAGAAACCGACCGCTACTGGAACGCCATCGTGAACAATGGCGGCCAGGAGAGCATGTGCGGCTGGTGCAAGGACAAGTGGGGCCTCTCCTGGCAGATCACCCCACGCGCCCTTTCCGAAGCCATGGCCAGGGGCGGCAACATCGCCAAACGCGCCTTCGCCGCCATGATGGAGATGCAGAAGATCGACATTGCCAAGATTGAGGCCGCCGTCAGGGGCTGACCTGACGCTCCGAAACCGGTACGCCTTTCTCCCCAACGACAGTGACGAACAGTTCCGATTGATACCCATGAGCTCCACCCCAGTTCTCCAAGCGATCGGCCTCGAGAAATCTCTCGGCGGCAAGCCCGTGGTCCACGGCATCGATCTCACCTGCTCCGCCGGTGAGGTTCTCGGCCTTCTGGGCCCCAACGGCGCCGGCAAGACCACCACGCTCCGCATGTGCTACGGCTACCTGCGAGCCGATCGCGGCACCATCCGCATCGCCGGACATGACCTCGAACGTGAACCCGACCTCGCCCGTCGCCGGCTCGGCGTTTGCACGCAGGACGACACCTTCGACGCCGACTTCACCGTCCGCGGCAACCTCGTGCAGACCGGCCGCTACTTCCGACCGCGGCAGCACGACCTTGGCGCTCGCATCGAAAGCGTCCTGGACCGCTTCGGCCTCCGCGAGTACGCCGATCACAAGCCCGACACGCTTTCCGGCGGCTACAAACGCCGCTTGATGATCGCTCGCTCCATCATCCACCAGCCGCACGTCGTCTTCCTCGACGAACCCACCACCGGCCTGGACCCCCAAGCCCGCGTCGCCGTCTGGGAGCTCATCAGCTCACTCCGCGCCGAAGGCCTGGGCATCGTCCTCACGACCCACTACATGGACGAAGCCGCGAAGCTTTCCGACCGTTTGCAGGTGATCCAAGCCGGCCGAGTCCGCGCCAGCGGGTCACCCGCGGCCGTCCTCGGCGATGTCGTCGGCGAACACGTCCTCATCCTCCCCGCCGCCGCGCCCAACGCCGAAGCCGCGCTCGCGTGGTTCCGCAATCCCCCCGTGCCTCACCGCCCCGCCCGCCCTTCGCAGATCCTCAGCGACTGGCACATCCCCCTCGACGGCCGCACGCTCGCTTCGTTCGTCGCCGCGTTCCCTGATCTTCCCTATCAGGTTCGCCCGCCCACGCTCGACGACCTCTTTCCCGCCCTCTCTGGGGAGGCCGCTTCATGACCGTTCTCGCCGCCGCCTTTCAATGGCAAAGCCGGGCCGTTCTCTCCCGCCACGTCCGCGTCCACCTCCGCAACTGGCACACCGTCACCCTCCCCCCCGTCTGCGAGCCGCTCATCATGCTGCTCACCTTCGGCCTGGGTCTCGGAAGCCAGATGGGCACGCTCCGCTGGCACGAGCGCGACCTCAACTACATGCACTACCTCGCCCCCGGCATCCTCGCGTACACCGCGTTCATGTCCGCGTTCTTTCAGTCCCTCTTCGCCGCTTTCATCCGCATGCGATTCCAGAAATCCTGGGAAGGACAGCTCACCACGCAGGTCCGCCTCGAGCACGTCGTGTGGGGCGAAGCGTTCTGGGCCGCCACGCTCGCAACGTCCTACGCGGCCGTCGTCTGCATCGTCCTCGCCGCCTTCGGCCTCGCGGGCCAGCTCTCGCTGCACTGGGCCTGGCTCCCCGCCACCATTCCCATTCTGTTCTTGACCGCTCTCGCCTTCTCGGCGGTGGGGCTCTTCTTCACGTCGATCCTCCCCAGCATCGACCACATGAGCTTGCCCTTCTTCCTCGTCATTATGCCCATCGCCTTCGCTTCAAGCACCTACTTCCCCCTCCCCGATGTCGCCGGCCTTCGCGAAGTCGCCCTGCTCAACCCGCTCCACCATCTCGCCGAAGGCCTCCGCTGGCTCCTCCTGGAAGGCAAACCCACGTGGCACCTCGCCGCTTCCGCGGGCCTCTGCCTGCTGCTGCTGATCGCTCTCATCCCGCTCGACATGCGGCTGCTGCGGCGGCGGGTTTTCGGGGACGCATGAACGTGTGAGGAGTGGGGGCCTGGCCAGCGGTCGAGCGTCGCCCACTTGCCATGTCGCACATCGCCCTCGTCGCGCACCATCGCTGACCGCGATTCTGACGGGTGGACTGGCCGTCATCAAACCCCGATGTCTCTGGGGGATCCGCCGGGGCCACCAAGAGCTCCCCGTCGACACGACAGCGAACCCACGCGAACGTCCTTGGAGGGCGTTAGGGTCCGAAATCTCGCCGCTTGTGATTGCCGGCTTTCGGATCGGCCCAGGGGGCACCACGACCCGCCGTTCCGTACACTGCCCGCTCATGCATCCAGAGGCAATCGGCCCATTCAAGATCGAACGCGAACTCGGCCGCGGCGGCATGGGCGAGGTCTATCTCGCCCGCGACACCCGGCTGGATCGCCAGGTCGCCATCAAAGCGATGCCCGCGCATCTCGCCCAGGACGCCGACCGTCTCGCCCGCTTCCAGCGCGAAGCCAAGGTGCTCGCGTCGCTCACCCATCCGGGCATCGGCGCGATCTACGGCCTCGAAGAAGTCGCCGGGCACCACTTCCTCATCCTGGAGTTCATCGAGGGTGAGACGCTCGCCGATCGGCTCGGCAGTACCGCTCTCCCGATCCACGAGGCGCTCTCGTTCGCCAAGCAGATCGCCGAAGCCTTGGAAGCCGCCCACGAGAAGGGAGTCGTCCACCGCGACCTCAAGCCCGCCAACGTCATGGTGACCTCGGAGGGTGTGGTGAAAGTGCTGGACTTCGGCCTCGCACGGACCGAGGAGCCGCTGTCCTCTCGCAGCGCGGTCCAGGCATTGGCGGATTCCCCGACGATCGCGGTACCCCCGCCCCACGCACGCCCTCACTCGCCCACGATCCCCGGTGTGATCATGGGCACCGCTGGGTACATGTCCCCCGAGCAGGCCCGCGGCAAGCCCGTGGACAAACGCTCCGACATCTTCTCGTTCGGCTGCGTGCTGTTCGAGATGCTGACGGGCGCACGACCTTTCCGAGGCGAGACCGTCGCCGATGCGCTGGGCGCGACGCTCCACAAGGAACTCGACTTCGGCCTGCTCCCACCACAAACACCGCGCCGCATCCGGGACCTGCTGGCCAACTGCCTCGCCAAGGACCGCAAGCATCGCCTGCACGACATCGCCGATGCACGCCTCGAAATCGAGCGGGCGATCGCCGAGCCGCAAGAGCCCTCAAGCGGCGCTTCCGTGCCCGGCTCGCAGAGACGGAACCGACTGCCGCTGGCGCTCGCCGCCGCGATCGCGATCATCGGGGGCACGTTCCCGCTCTGGTCAGGACGCGTCGGCCTCAGGGATCGATCAAGCGCGGCCGCTCCAAAGCAGGTCGTTCGATTCACCATTGAACCTCCGACCGGGTACACGCTCCCGATGTTCGTGGGCAGCGGCACCGGTATCGCCATCAGCCCCGGCGGGGATCGCATTGTCTTTATCGCTGAAGCGGGCAACAAGTCCTACCTCTGCGTGCGCGATGTGGCCGACGGCCAGTCCCGCGTTCTGCCCAACACCGAGGGCTGCAGCAACCCGTTCTTCTCGCCCGATGGCAAGTGGCTCGGCTTCGTATCGAAGGAGCGTCTCTGCAAGATGCCCGCCGACGGCGGCCCGGCACTCACGATCTGCGAAGTGTCCAACTTCGCTTCTTTCGCGTGGCTCGATGACGGCACCATCGTCTGGGGTGCCTCGCAAAGCGGCATCTGGGGGGTGAGCGCCGAAGGCGGAACACCCACCCAGATCGCCAAGGCCGGCCCCGACACGAAGCCGCCAGAGGGCGGCAAGCCGGTCCTGGGGTTCGACGTGCCCGTCAACGTCCCCGGCGCAGACTTCATCCTCTGCGGCTCATGGGATGGGCCGACAACTGAGAGCTTCAACCTCATGGCAATCTCTCTCAAGGATGGCGCGGTACGCACCGTCTTGCGGGCCGCAACCGAGCCTCGCCTCATCGCCCGAGATCGGCTCGTGTTCACCCGCGGCACGACCGTGATGACCGTTGGCTTTGATGCCGCCCGCGGCATCGTCACCGGTGAACCCACGGTCGCCATCGATGGCGTTCGCACCGATCAGTGGCAGGACTCGGCGTACCTCGCCACCTCGCTGGGCGGAGCGTTGGCGTACGTCCCGGGCGGCCGATTCGGCGCGGGCAAACGTCTCGTTCGTGTCGACCAGGCCGGCAAATCAACGCCCATCCTCGACACCACCGACAGCTACAACGGCGTCTCGAGCGTATCTCCCGATGGACGCAAAGCCGCGTTCGTCACGCTTCGCAGCAAGCTCGAACTCTGGGTGCTCGACCTTGAACGCCGCTCGATGGCACTGGTCAGTTCCTCCGGTGAGCACTACGGGCAGATCTGGTCGGTCGATGGATCTTCAATCCTCGCCCACCACGTCGCTCCAGATGGCACCCCGACCCTTGTCCGCTGGCCCCCCGGCGGCGGCGACCCCGTTTCCCTCCCCGGCACGTCCATGAAGGATGATTTCGTCCACCCCCTCCAGGAGCTTGCCGACGGCTCCGGGCTTCTCGTTCAGGTTCAAGCCGGGGGTGTCGCAAGCAAGCCCGACATCGCGATCTACGACTACGCGAAAGCCGCGTTTACCCCCGTTCGCAACCGCCCCACAGGCGAAGGCGACGCGTGTCTCTCGCCCGATGACGCTCTGCTCGCCTACGCCTCCGACGAACTGGGACGGTGGGAGGTCATGCTCGGGCCGCTCAAAGCGACCGGACGCGACGTACAGGTCTCAACCAACGGCGGCGGTTGGCCCAGGTTCTCCCCGGACGGCAAGCAATTGTTCTTCCTCGATCGTGATGGTGCCATGATGGCCGCGAACGTCGAGATGCGAAGTGGTGTGCCAATCGTCTCGCCACCCGCCAAGCTCTTCGACACCAAGGGTGTCAACGTTCAGGCCGCGACCCGAGGCGGCTTTGGCGTTCTGCCCGACCGCAGTTTCATCATGATCGAGAAAGCGGCCTGGGAAGCGCAGCCCCCCGTGATCCACGTGGTCCTCAACTGTGCCGAGGAACTGCGGGCCAGGGACGCCAGGAACGTGCTTCCTGGTCCCAAGCGCTGACGGGGAGTCCCTCTGGCGGGCGTCAGTGTCCACCGGCCAGCAACAAGCCGTTCGCCGAGCGTCACGCAGCTCATGGAGACTGACGCGCCATCGCTGACTTCCGTACGTCCTAGACGCCGCTGGCTCCCGTCGACGACCGATTGACGTTCCCGGACACTTCTTGCGCACGGGCGATCAGGATCGCATCGAGCTCCCGAACGAGTTCGCGCAACCGCCGCTCGCTCGTATCCGGCGCGAGCGCACGGTGGTCTTCGATGTCCTGCACCTTCTGGTAGTTGTTGATGACGGCACCAACGATCAGGTTCACGAGCAGGAACGTCGCGACCACGATCCACGACACCTGATAGGCCGTGAACGCCGCCAGCGGATGACCCGCCTGGGCAACCTCATACCGCATTTGCGTCCAGTCATCGCCGGTGAGGATGCGGAAGAGCGTGAAGCACGCTTCGTGGATGCTGGCGAAGTAGGGCTGCGCTGGGTGGCCTTCGCTCCCGAACAGCTTCACGCCGATGACCGCATAGACGTAGAAGAGGATCGCCGCTAGCAGCGAGACGTACTTCATGCTCGCCACCGAGCGGAGCAGCACCGTGACGATCAGCCGCAGCTCCGGGATGGTCTTGATCAGCCGAAGCACGCGGAACACCCTGAGGATGCGAAGCACGGGTCCGATGCCGTTGGACGCCGGAATGAGCGCCGCGATGACGATCACGAGATCAAAGATGTTCCAGCCGTCGCGGAAGAACGCCTTCGTCGAGTCGCGAGCGATAAACCGCAGCACGATCTCCACGACATAGATGCCGACACACACAGTCTCGATCGCCGCGATCGCCCGAAGCGCCGTCGCATCCGTCAAGTACGTGCTCAGGCCGATGAGCATCGCGTTGATCAGGATGACGGCAACGACGAACCGGTTGAAAGGCGCGGATTCGACCAGCTTGCGGATGTTCATGAGATCTTCTCGATCGGCGTGATCTCGTACCAATCAAACCCTCAGGCCCGCTTCTCCGGCGTCTGACCCTTGGGCGGGATCGCGATGCTGAGCACGGTTGCCAGGGCCAGCGTGCCGACGACGACCAGCAGCGACACCGTCGTGTCGATCTTGATCGGATCGGCCTTGGTCATCCCGATTACATCCAGATAGGGCGGAACGCTGAGCAGCAGCAGCTTGACGCCCACGAACGCCAGGATCAGGATCAGAGCCGGCTTGAGGAACCGGAACTTCTGGATGAGGGCGGCCAGGCAGAAGTACAGCGCCCGCAGCCCGAGGATCGCGAAGATGTTGCTCGTGAACACGATGAAGGGATCCGGCGTGATCGCGAAGATCGCCGGGATCGAGTCCACCGCGAACACCAGGTCCGTGATCTCGACCAGAATCAACGCCAGGAACAGAGGCGTGATGGCCCACTTGGCGCTCAGCGAGCCCGCCGGTGCCGGATCCATCACTTCCTTCCCGCTGGCATCCTTGCTGTACGTCGGCTTGAGCGTCCTCTTGGTGAAGAACTTCTGTCCGTCGTAGAACTCGGTCACCCTGAAGAACTTCTTGCACATGCGCACCGCGATGTTCTGTGAGACGTCGTCATTCCCCTTGAGCAGGGCCATCTTCAGCGCCGTCAGAATCAGGAACCCGCCGAACACGATCAGGATCCACTGGTACTTCATGATCAGGCCGGCGCCCAGGAAGATCATCCCGCCACGCATCACCAGCGCGCCGATGATGCCCCAGAAAAGCACGCGGTGCTGGTACTTTGCCGGTACCGCAAAGAACGAGAAGATCAGCGCGATGACAAAGATGTTGTCCATCGCAAGCGACTTCTCGACCACATATCCCACCAGGTACTGTTTGGCCGCTTCCATCCCCTGCACCTCTCCGGACACGATGAGCGGCGCACCCGCCTTGATCGCCTCCGACGTGCTGTACTTGGCTGTCTCGAGCCCCAGCCCCAGCCAGTGGTTCTCATAGGCCATGTACACGAACCCGCTGAACGCGAGCCCGCAGGTCAGCCAGATGATGGACCACGTCACCGCCTCCTTCATCGCGACTTCGTGGGCTTCCCGGTGAAACACGCCGAGATCCAGCGCCAGGAACACGATCACCAGGCCCACGAACGCGACGTACGCCCAAATCTTGAGGTCGGCGGGATTCGAGGTCACTGTGGTAGCGAGAAGCAGAAGTTCGTTCATGGGGAAATCACATCCTGAGCCGGAACCTGCTCAAGGAAGGCAGGCGCACGGCGCGACATCGCGGCAGAATGTTGGTCTCGCCCAAAGCACCGGTCCTCGCTCAGAAGCCACGAGGACCAACGCCAGAGAAGGGCCGGGGCGGAACGCAGACCGTTCCTCCCGTGCTGACGACCCATCTCTCCCGCATCGGCGGGCGGCTACTCCCCAACAGGAAGTACGGGCCGATAGTAGCAGCCTCGCCTCCGCCGGGCACGCACCTCCGGTCGGATTGCCCGCCTTGAGAGAACAAAGGGGGCCACCGGACGTACCTAGGGCATCGCAAACGCCAAAGAGAGACTTCTCATGGAGATCAGGCTCTTCGACGGAAGCATCAAGACCAGCCAGGCCCAGCACGACTATGTTCGGACCAAGGTCGGGGCGGCCGCCGGAAGGCTGAAGGACGCCACTGGCACCATCGAAGTCCGCCTCGCGGACGCCAACGGGCCCAAGGGCGGGATCGACAAGACGTGCTCGATCGTGCTGACTCCGCCCGGGCTGGGCACGCTGCGTGTGGAAGAGCAAGCCGCGGACTACTACGCGGCCATCGACGCCGCCGCCGCGACCCTCAAGAAATCGCTCGCACGGTTGCTCGAACGCACCAAAGCCAACGGGTCGCGCTGATGGTCGCGTGCCGCGGGTCTCATCTCGCGGCGAGAGCCGTCTCGTCCTCCGGCCGCTGACCGCAACCGCCGCCCGGAATTCACGAAAACCGGAGTCTCGACGCACCGTCCGAATGTCGGGGTACCCTTCGCCTCGACCATGCCGCTCGCGCTCATCGATTTCTGGCTGGAACTCACCCTGCTCGCGGCAGCCGCTTGCCTCCTCATCTATGGAATCTTCGACACGCGATTCGAGATGCAGCGCCGCAAGGGAGCGGACGTCGTCGCGCTGCTGCGTCGCAACGCTCGCCGTCTCTGGGTGCTGATCGCGGGCACATCCGTCATCCTGCTCGGGATCCTGATCTCGCCCCTGCCCGGGCCAGGGCTCAGCTTTCTCGGACCGCTGGGGCTCGCCATTCTGGCGAGCGAGTTCGTGTGGGCTCGGAAATTGGCACTCCAGATCAAGGAGCGAAGCGGCCCGGTGCGAGAAGTCACCCAGCGCGTGGCCGATGCGACGCCGCGATGGGTCGTGATCCCCGTCTGCCTTGTGTACTGGTGCGCCATGGCGTCGATCGAGCTGTGGACACCCGTGCCGTCGGTGGTGCTCTGGCCGGCCGCATCGATTCTGTTCGCGCCCGTCTTCCTGTGGGCGTACCTGGTGCTTCGGCCAGATCGCGTGTAAGCCGCGACAGCGGTGGCCTGATTCGCGGCGACGAACGACGCAGAAAAAGCGTCAGTGGACGCTCACGTGAGATACCCGCGGCTGCCAACGAAAAGAGCGACCACAGGTCGCTCATTCGCTCACATCAATCGGGGTGACAGGATTTGAACCTGCGACCTTCTCGTCCCGAACGAGACGCGCTACCAAGCTGCGCTACACCCCGAGGTCAGTCCGACTATAGGCACCATCACCCTTCCCGGCCAACCCTTTGCCCGCCAACCCTCCCGGCGCGCCGATCCCCTTGATTCCAATGCCGCCAACCCCCATCCTTCGGGTTCAGCGACCCGGAACACCCGGCAAACCAAGCCGGTGAACCTGCGTCCCGATCGCAAAGACGGTCACGCCCGACTCAGAGCGGACAACCCGGATCTTGTTGACGGCGTTGCCGAACTCGGCCCGCGTCCACGTCGCGCCGCCATCGGTCGTCGCAAACCCATACGGCATCGCTCCCACCCACCCGACCTTCTCGTCCAGAAACGCGACGCCGAACTGCCGAACCCGGTGATCGTCGACCAAAGGGATCTCGGCCCAACTCTGGCCACCGTCGGTCGTCTTCGCCACATACCGCCGAGAAGCCGAGGTGTCGGGGTTGTATGACTGAATTGTGCAGTAGCCGACCGTGCTCGTGGGGAACGACAACTTCCACGTCAGCTCGTACGGCCGCGAGGAGCGGTACACCTCCTTCCACGTCGCGCCCGCGTCATCCGTCGAGAGAATGAGCGCGTTGGCGACCGCAACATCCGCGCTCGTGGCCGAAGCGATGAAGCCGCGACGCTCGTCCAGAAAGTGCACGTCGAACGCCATCGCGGCGATCTCCGGCAGCTTGCCCTGCTTCCAGGTCTTGCCCAGGTCGTCGGACCAGATGTACGCGGCAGGCCCGCCCACGCGCCCCACGCCGACGATCCGGGAGCGGCGGTCGAGGTTCCCCGCGTTCACGAACGGAACCGACACAACCTCCACAGCGCACAGCCCGACGACCGGCGGGCCCTCGATGTTCGAGACCGCGGTCCAGGTCGTGCCGCCGTCTTCGGTGCGGTAGATCGGCGCCGGGTCGGTGACGCCGGGGAAGTATCCCGGCCCGATGTTTCCAAGCACGCCGACGTTCTCGTCAAGGAAAGTGAGGCACCGAACGAAAGTGCCCGGCTTCTCCCAGACCTTGGCCCAGGTGTCGCCGCCGTCAGCCGTCTTGAACACCTTGCCCGAGCCATTTCCGTACCACCCCAAGCGATCGTTCACGAACGTGATGTCGTCCTGCTTGCCCGGGTAGGACTCGGTGTTCAGCCGGGTCCAAGCCGGGGTGCTCGCGCGTGCCGCCGCCGGCTTGGGCTCTGCGGCCCCCGGAGCCGGTGCGGCTTCGGCACGCCCTTCGACGCGGGCTACCCACTCGAGCACGCGAACGGGCAGGTCCGCGTCCCACGTCCCCTGCCCCATGCGCGGCACGCTGGCCTCCAGAGTCTCGTGCGTGGTGAACCCGTGGTCAGCTTTGGGCATCACGATCGACGTCCCCGCGCCGGGCGTCCTCGCATTCACGATGCTCGCGATCTTCTCGTGGTCGTGAAGCGACGTGACCCAGTCGTACTCGCCGTAGATTGCGAGGACGGCACCCGTCGAGTTCTGCCACGCCCGCGCCAAGTTCAGATCCTGGAGCTGGTGAAAGAACGCCATCCCTCGCGTCGCGATGTGGTTCTCGTCGAGCATGGTCCCCTGCGCCGGCTGACGCAGCTCCGGCCAGCGGTTCCACGCATCGCCGAGCGTCTTCTTGTCGACCAGCACCGTCGAACTCTGCCGAGTCTCCGCAAGCACCGCGTCGGTCACGTCGGCCTCGCTCACGCCCGGCGACAGCGCGGCCTGGCGACGCACGTTCTCAAGCTGGTACTCGAACCACGTCCGAACCAGCGTGCCGTACACCACCGTGCCGCGCACCGGCACCTCGGCCGAGAGGTACGGCGCGATCACGCCGCCCATCGAGTGCCCGAACACGTAGATCCGCTCGGGATCAACCTCGGGCATCGCCGCCAACTGCCGCAGCGCCGCCGAGAAGCCCTGAAGCTCCGTCTGGAAGTCGATCTCGCTGCAGGGCGGCCCCTCGCTGTCGCCCAAGCCCGGCTTGTCGACGCGCAACGTCACAAACCCCGCCTTTGCGAACTCGTGCACGATCCGCGTGTCCGCCGCTTCGGGGATGTTCGGCCGATCGATCGACTGGCAGATGATGCCCTGCACATACAGAAACGCCGGGTGACGACCATCCCGCGCGAGAGGCGATTTCTCCGGACGCGTGACGATCGTGCGGAGGCGGTAACCCGCGGGAACCGCGACGCTTCCGTACTCGACCGTGCTGCCCTCGATTCGCTCGCTGGCTTGGGTCAGGCTCAGGCTGAGCTCAACCTCGGCGTCGTCACGACGAACGGTCACCCCGACCACCTCGCCGCCGCGGCGGGTCCGCATCGCCGAAGCCAGTTCTTCACGCGTCGACACCCGCGAGCCGCCGACGCTGAGCACGATGTCCCCCGGGCGAACGCCCCCCGTCGCGGCGACGCTCCCCGCGACCGCCTCGACCACGCGAAGCTCGGGCGCCGCCTGATCAAACCGAATGCCGAGCGGGCCGGCACGGCGCGAAAGCGGACCGGACAACGTAGTCTCCGGCGTGCCTGCCGCGGCGGGCGCAGGCTGCGCCATCGCCGGAAGACAGGCCAGAACGACGAGCGATGCGACAAGCGTGTTTCTCATGGAGCTTTCTCGCGACTGGATGAAGGCTTTCCTGGAACGGGACGGGCACGATCGGTCCGACGGGCGGGCGCGGCCACTCGGGCCCCCCGGCGACGGGTTACGGGAATGACGAAAAAGGCGGCAACATGCAGTGAACCGTCGCCGCGGCGAGCCTTGCGGGCATCGAGATACCTCTTGATCTCCCGAAACTTCTCGCGAAGCTCAAGGAACTCATCGTGCGTAAGCCACGAGTTCTCGACCTTGCCCACGACGTTCTGGTCCGTCTCGGTATAGACGTACCGACCAGCCGCCGCCGTCCTCTTGGAAGCGTTCGCAACGATCCCCGCCATCGTCTGGATCGACCGATCGACCGCACGCGCCGTCGCGGCCGGCCTCGCCCCGCGGAAGATCGGCCGAAAGTCGTCGGCCACCAGGTCGTACACACGCTCCGGACGCGTCTTGCCCCGTCTCTCTCCCGCATCAACCACCACGCCGATCTTCAGCAATTGCCGGAAGTGCGGGTAGATCGAGTCCGCGGGCCGGTCCGTCGCCGCCGCAAGCTCCCGAACCGAGCACGGTGCGATGCTCCGCATCGCTTCCAGAAGCTCAAAGCGAACCGGAGCGGTCATCACCGACCAGTCGGCCGGCCGGGAGATGACATGGATGGCGGGGCGGGATGGCACAAGGGAAGGGTACCACTGAATAGTGTGAATTTCAACCATTTCACACTATCAGCGGCCGCGAAGAACTCCGACTCCAGCCGCGACCCTCAAAGCGAGCCCGTGCAGGAACGAAAACGGTCCCGGCGTGAGCCAGGACCGTTCGTTCGATCATCTCGTCTGAATCGCCCGCCCCCGCTCAGTTCCGGTCCGCGAACTTCGGCCGGACCGAGTACACGTTGTCTTCACGCGTCGAAGGGTCTCCGTCCGGGCCCGCCGAGTAGAAGTAGGGGGTGTCGCCGTTGCACGACCCGCCGTCGCTGTCGCCGCGCATGTACGCCTCGCCGGCATCCTTCCGCCGCGCCCGTTCCGCATCCGGGATGTAGTTCCGCCGGAACTGCGGCTCGAGGAACACGCCCCCGCCCGACGGAGGAATCACGTAGTTCGCGATCGTCTGCATCCCGCCGCCGTCGTTCCCCACCGCGTTGTTCGGCGGAATCACGCCCGCGAACTTCGGGTGCACCATGCGGATGGGATTGCCCCACGCATCCACCACGTCGATCCGCTTGCCCGGCATCCGGTCGATCGCGACCGTGTTGTTCCCCGACTGCTCCACGTTGATCAGCCGAAGCTTGGCATCAATCGAATTCACCAAAGCCTCCGCCGAAGCGACCGGCGTGTACTCCGTCACATCCTTCAAGAACCACGCCAGCGCCGGAATCTGAGACTTCGTCTGCACCCCGTTCGAAAATGTGTCCGGCTGCCACACGCCGTCCACCAGCGGAACGATCCAGCCCGCGCCGTTGTTCGCCGCCGGAGCCTTCACGTACCACGGCACCGGAGCTTCCGTCGTCGCACGGTGCTCCGTCAGCACGTTGTCCAAAACCTTGATCGTGTCCGCGCTCTGGCGTGACTTCGCCCCCGAAACCACCGCGCCGCCGATCAGAAGCGTCAACGCGATGAGCGCACCGATGATCGCGATCACCACCAGAAGTTCAATAAGCGTAAATCCGGCGCCGATCGGCCGATGTCCGTGCGAGTTCTTCATCCGTGACCTCCCAAAGCGTGACCGACCGCCACGCGCGATGCCCACTATACGGTCCCGGTCGCCGCGCGGATCCCAATCCGCCGTCTTTCTGCCCCAAACAAACCGCGAATGATCCCGCCCTCGCGGCCTCCACTTCGTGGAAGTTCCCCGCGGGCCACGCTACGCTGTCCCGAACCACCTTCGACACAAGGCTTCTCCCAGCCGAGTCGACGAGTGCCGATTCCACGATGGTCTGCGTATCGACTCGGGTCGGCTCTCTCTCCCAAGGAATTGTCAAACATGACCGTTGAAAGCAGCCCTTTGCCATTCGATGCCTCTCGCCCCGTCTCCGAACTCTCCATGGTCGAGGTCGCCGAGCAGCTCGACCAGATCTCCGCTTGGATGGACATCGAGCGTCAACGCGAACAGGAAGCCAAGCAGGCTTACGAAGCCGTCGCCCGCGACGCCGAATCCCGCCTGCGAGCCATCCGCACCTACGGTGAAAAGCTCCTCGAGCAGCACCGCCGACGCATGTCCGCCTTCGACGGCCTCCTCGGAAAGTCCGCGGGATCTTCCGGCCGCAACCCCCTCGCTCGCTCCGCGAGCTTCGCCAGGTCCGCCCCCGCTCCGACCGGTAAGGAGCCCAAGAATCTCGCCGAAGCCATCGTCTCCATCTGGACCCTCGACCGCTACACCGAGCCCATGACCACCGAGGAGATCGCCGAAGCCCTCTCCGACGTCGGCTACGAGTCCGACGCCGCCGCGACCAGCCTCCGCTCCAGCATCAACCAGGCCCTCGCCAAGCTCGCAAAGGTCGGCCGCATGGTCAAGTTCCGCGCCGACGGCTCGCAGATCTCCCCCAAGGACCACTCCTCGCGAGCCCGCAAATACCTCGCCGCCATCCGCCTCCCCGAGCCGGTGTAAACCGCTCGTCCCCAGGCACAGCTTCGAAAAAAGACAAGGCCCCGCACTCGCGTGCGGGGCCTTGCTGGTTTCAGGTCGTCCTCGCAGGGTCAGTGCGGGGATTATCTCCCATCATGGATCCCTTCGGGTCAGGAAGCGGATCCGGGAGTGTCGCGAGCACTTAGGCCCGGCGACGGCGAGCGGCCAGGAGTCCGCCCATGCCGAGCAGCGCGATGCTGCCGGGGGTGGGAACGTTGAACTCCCAGCCGAAGTTCGCGGCAGGGTTGCCGCCGAAGTTCGACTGGCTGCCGGCCGGATTGTTCGTGTTGAAGAACGAGCCCGCGCCCGTCGTCGCGAAGAAGGTGTCCGAGCTCGAACCGACCGCGGGCGGGTTGAAGATGCCCTGGCCGAGGTTGTCAAGCTGCGCCGCGGTCGCGCCGGTCGCGCCGACGTTGTTGTCGAACGTGATGCCGGCCCAGAGCACCTGGCCAGCGGCCGGCTGGAAGAAGCCCGGCCCGATGGTGCCCGTGAACAGGCCCACCGAGTTCGCGCCGAACGAAATCGGGTTAAACGTGTACCCGATCGCGTTGTAGTAGGTGCCCGGGCTGCCACCGGCCGCATCGCCCACCCAGAAGCGGACGCGCGGACGAGCGCTCACCGCCACCGTGTTCAGGTTCGCCACGGAGAACGTGAACGACGTGAAACTCTGGCCGGCGAGGTACGGCAGCGCGAAGGTCAGATCGTCCATCACCAGACGGGTGATCGTGTTGCCGCTCTGGTTCTGCGAACCGCCGTTGGCGAACGCCGAACCCGTGTACGTGTCGATGTTCGAGTACGAAGCGCCGGGAGTCGCGCGAGCGCCGAAGGGCGAAGCTTCGCCGATCGTGTACTGGTGGCCGCGAAGCAGATCGCCGCCGTTGATCTCCACATCAGCCATCGCCGTGCCAGCGAAAGCCACCGCCGCAAAAAGAACTGCCGTCTTCATTGCCTGTCTCCTCAATGCATACGCGACCATGCGCCCCCGGGACATTCCCGAAGACTCCACGCAGCAAAGAAGGCAATGGTGAACTCGGCCTGCACGCTCCCGCTCGTCGCTCCCAGGGTCGGAAAACTCCCGGGCAATCGGACGCAGCGGCCGATGTCTTGTCACTCTCGCCTCTTCCTGCACCCCCATGTTGCACGAATATGTGGATCGTGTCAAGCGGATTTCGTCATTTCTTGCGCGGAATCCGCTCCCAGTGCCCGAGAAACCGCTCAGTCCGTCCCTGGAGGACCCCAAGAGGTCCGGAAACACCCGGTACAAACCCCGGGTTTGCCCGCTTGGCAGGCCCACTCAGTCCCCGTGCTTCTGCCGCAGCTTCGCGCTCAGCCTCGCCAGCAGGTGCGCCTTCTCCAGGTCCGTGCACCAGTCCTGCAGCGTCGCCGCGATCTCATCCGCCGGCACCGGCGCCCCCGGCACCGGGCACGATGGGCCAAGCTGCCGCGCCGCAAGCGCCCGAAGCCGGCTGATGCTCTTGTCCGTCGAAAGCCCGATGAACTCCATGTCCTCGTTCAGAAAGATCACCGTCGGCACCCGGTTCCCCCCGCAGATCATCACCGCGTCCGACAGGTCCTTGTGCACGTCCCGATCCACGAACCGCAAATCCACCCCCGGCCCGTCTCCGCGCGCTGCCTTGATCGTCGCCAAGTGATCCAGCATCGGACACTGCTGCACGCAGTCCCCGCACCACACACCAGAAATCACAAGCACGTTCACCCGACGCGTGAACGATCCCACCAGCGACCGCTGCGCCTCCGTGATGCGCACCTGCCGATGGAAGTCCCGCCAGCGAGCTTGCTGATCCGCTGTGCCTGTCGCTACATATTCCGAGTAACCCTTGGCCCGCGCGAAGTGATCGCGATACATCGCTGGAGTAAGCATCCCCGATGGTAGGGGACACACACCCCTCCTCATCACGAATTCTTCGTGCGGACCGCGTCAAGGCCTCGCAGCGCCCACGCCGTTCGGGATAATCCCCTCCGATGTCCGGCCGCCCGAATCCTCAGCGAGCCACGCCGAAAACCAACCACCAGCGAACCGCGGCTCACGCCGAGCGGACGCGGTCCCGCCTCCGTGCGCGTAAAGCCCAAGCCACCGCCAACGCCGAGGACTACGTCGCCGTCATCTCTGAACTCATCGCTGCCCATGGAGAAGCCCGCGTCACCGAGGTCGCCCGATGCCTCGGCGTCAGCCACGTCACCGTCGTTCGCACGATCGCCCGCCTCAAGCGTGCCGCCCTCGTCGCCGGCAAACCCTACCAGCCCGTCGAACTCACGCCCGCCGGCGCCGCGCTCGCCCAACACGTCCTCCGCCGACACAAGGTCGTCCTTGCCTTTCTCCGTTCCCTGGGCGTCTCGCCCGAAGCCGCTCAAGCCGACGCCGAAGGGATCGAGCACCACGTCAGCGACGAAACGCTGGCCGCCATGGAGCGTTTCTCCATCCGCTGATCCACGCTCGACCGGAAAAACGAAAGGGGTCGGCCTGGGCCGACCCCTTGAGATCACGCCCGCTTGAAGTCTCAGCGGCGACGGCGAGCCACGAGAAGACCGCCAAGGCCGAAGAGAGCCGCCGAGCCCGGCGTGGGCACCGCGACGCCGGTGAACCGGAACGTGCAGTCGTTGTAGTCCGCGTCACCCCCGCCGTAGATGTCCTCAAACCCGACCACCGCGACGTTCGGGCTTTCCCACGTCACGTTCGCGTGGATGATCCCGTCGGGATTCCGGGCCGCCGCGCCGGTGAAGTAAGACTGCTCCGTGTCCCGCACGAAAAGCCGAAAGATCATCTCCGTCCCCGCCGTGAACGAGCCGAGATTCACGATCGTCCCAAGATCGCGGTTGGTCCCGATGAACATCGACACCGGCGAATCAAGGTGAAGCTCGCTGGTGTACCCCGCGCTGCTTTCAAGAATCTCAACCGTGACGTCGCCGCCCGCGGCAAACAGCCCGTCGCCCAGATCCGCCATGGCGGGCGTGGCGACAGCGAGAGCGACCAAAGACGCGGCGATCAGTTTAACGTTCTTCATGATGTGAGCCCTTTCTGAGTTGGTCCAGAGCATCCGTGCTCCGGTCCACACACCATGCGGCATGATCACGCTCCACGCCACCGCCACACGCCACCAGCGGCCATGCCCCGGCCGACGGTGACGCCCGCCCGGGGCGTGCCGCCGTTCTCCGGACCAACTCCGTCCGTTTCGCCCGTTCCTTCGGTTATCAGAGCACGCCTAGGGCTTCAGCGACCTCTCGCGAAGCTCCCGAAGCACCTCGAACGCCTGCATCGGACTCAGCGTGTCCATCTTGATCTCGCGCAACCGGTCCAGCGCGGGATGCGGCAGGTACTGCGTGAAGAGCATCATCTGCCCGTCCGCCGGCGCGGGCTCCGGCCGTGCGTTGGCCTGAGAGTGGGGGGGCGTCGCCGGCCCCGTCAGAGGCCCGTGCTGAACCGCGAGGGACTCCAGCACCTCCCGCGCCCGGCCGATCACCGCCGCGGGAATCCCCGCCAGCCGTGCGACGTGCACGCCGTACGACTGGTCCGTCCGCCCCGGCAGGATCCGGTGCAGGAAGACGATCTCGTGCGCACCCTCGGGCGTCGTCCACTCCCGCACCGCCACGTGCAGGTTCTTCACCTTCCCCGGCATCCGGCTCTCAAGGTCCGTCAGCTCGTGGTAGTGCGTCGCGAAAAGCGTCCTCGGGCCTGTCTCCGCGAGGAACTCCGCGATCGCCCACGCGAGGCTCAGCCCGTCCAGCGTGCTCGTCCCGCGCCCGATCTCGTCCAGCACCACCAGCGACCGCGAGGTCGCGTTGTTCAGGATGTTCGCCGTCTCGGTCATCTCGACCATGAACGTCGACTGCCCCGCGTGCAGCGCATCATCCGCCCCGATCCGCGTGAAGATCCGGTCCGTCACCCCGATCGTCGCGCGGTTCGCCGGCACGAAGGACCCCGCGTGTGCGAGCAGCACGATCAGCGCCACCTGCCGGATGAACGTGCTCTTGCCCGCCATGTTCGGCCCGGTGATAAGCCCGAGCGTCCCCGGCTTGTCCGCTTCCCCGCCCGGGCGGATCCGCCCGGCGACGCCCGCGGGAACCCCCGCCGTGTCCAGCGTCACGTCGTTTGGCACAAAGTCGTTGCCCAGGATCTCTTCGAGCACGGGGTGCCTCCCCTGCTCGATCTCGAGCACCGGCTCGGCCACCATCTCGGGCTTCACCCATCCTCTCGCCGCCGCCCTCATCGCAAACCCGAGCAGAACGTCAAGCTCCGCCACGGTCCTCGCGTACCGCTGCATCTCCCCGAGTTTCTCGCGGCTGCGGTCGCAGAGCTTGGCGAAGAGCTGTCGCTCGCGGTCCAGAGCCCGGCTCTCCGCGGTCGTCACCTTCCGCTCAAACTCACGCAATTCCGGCGTCGTGAACCGCTCGGCGTTCTTGAGCGACTGCTTGCGTTCCAGCCTGGCCGCCGCCTCCGCCGCGTTCCGAGACTGCGCCGCCGTCAGCTCGATGTAGTACCCGAAGACGCGGTTGTACCCGACCTTGATTCCCGGGAGCGCAAGCTCGTTCGCCAGCCGCTCCTGATACGCGGCGAGCCACGTTCCCGCGTCCTTCTGAAGCAGCCTCGCTTCGTCGAGCTGGGCGTCCACCCCGTCCCTGATCAGCCCGCCGTCCCGAAGATGAGCCGGCGGAGCCTCGACGCACGCCGCCGCGATCTCCTTCGCCAGGGGATCAAGCACGCTCGCCAGTCTCTCGATCTCCGCCCGGAGCACCGCGACGGCCGGCGCCTCGGCGATGGGGGCCGCGATCCGTCCCGCGCGGCCGATCGATTCCCCCAGCGCGACAAGATCCCTCGGCGTCGCCCGGTCCAGCGCCAGCCTTCCCGCGATCCGCGCGACGTCCTGCACCCCTTCAAGCCCGTCCGCAAGCTCCTCCGCCACGCGCCGGTCCGACACGAACAAGCTCACCGCCGCCTGCCGCGCCTCAATCGCCTTCAGGTCCGCGAGCGGGCGGCAGAGCCAATCCCGCAGCAGCCGCTTGCCCATCGCGGTCTTGCAAACGCACGCCCTGCCGGTCCCGAGAAAGACCCCCACGAGCGAGCGATCCACTCCAACGCCCCCCGGCCCCACGCCCCCGCCCATCCCCTGCCTCAGGACGCGCTCCACCTCAAGGGCCCTCAGGCTCACCGCGTCGATCTGGCACGCCCCGCTCGCATCCTCGCGCCTCGGGGGCCGCAGGTGGGCGAGCGTCGCTCGGGGCGCGAGAGCCCCGCGAACCGCCCCGGGGTTCCGCTCATCCTGCCCGGGCGTCTGCGTCTCGCGGAGGTACCGAAGCACGACGCCCGCGGGCACGATCACCGCGTCCGCATCGCTCAGGCCAAACCCCGAGACCGTCGTCACGCCAAAGTGGTTGTGCACCGCTTCGCGGGCTTCCTCCGTGCGAAAGTGCCAGGTCGGCCGGGGCGTCCCGGGGACGCCGAGGGCCTCGAGCACCCGCTTCACCCGGGGCGGAGCGGTCACGCCGTCGGCTTCGGGGGCAAACAGAACCTCGCGGACGCGCCGCCGCGCCAGTTCATCGATCACGCCCTCCGCGGGCATCTCCATCACGAGGAAGTCGCCGGTCGAAGCCTCGACGACCGCCATCGCCGCCGCCGACTCCTCGCCCGCCCCGAGAAACGCGACCGCCGCGACCGTGACGCTCGCATCCTCCTCGACGAGCGTCTCCTCGACGATCGTGCCGGGGGTCGCGACGCGCGTCACCTCGCGGCGGATGAGCCCCTTGGCCTGCGACGCCTCCTCGACCTGATCGCCGACGGCGACCTTGATCCCCTGGGCGATCAGCCGCTTGAGGTAGACCTCAAGCTGGTGGTGGGGCATCCCCGCCATGGGGAGCCCCTCGGTCCGCTTGGTGAGGGTCAGGCCCAGGGCCTTGGAGAGGAGCACCGCATCCTCATCGAACGCCTCGTAAAAGTCCCCGATCCGGAGCAAGAGGAGGCACCCCGGGTGCTCGCGCTTGAACCGGTAGTACTGCTGCATCGCGGGGGTGTCGCGGGGGTTGCCTTTGGGGGACGTGGGGTCTCCGGCCATGGGAGGGCAGGGTATCAGGCGGGGGGGAGGAACGGTGGGGGGGTGTTGGGGAAAGGGGGCCGCCGGGGGCGTCTTGATGGCCGTCAAGGGAGCGTTGGTGCCCGTCAACGGAGCTTTGACGGGCACCAAGAGAGCCTTGATGGCCGTCAAGGGAGCTTTGACGGGCACCAAGGGAGCTTTGGTGGCCGTCAACGGAGCTTTGGCGGGCACGAACAGAGCTTCCGTGGCCACGGAAGGAGCTTCCGCTGGCACGGAAGGAGCTTCCGCTGGCACGGACGGAGCGCCCGCGGCCGCGGAAGGAGCGCCCGCGGGCGGGGACCGAGCGCCCGCTCGTCCGAAAACCCCGCATCCCGCCCATCCGCTCCCTGCCCCCACCCTTCCCCCGGCCCCTCACCCCCTCCCGCTACCCTCACCCGCCATGAACCTCCCGGACAACCCGCCCGCCTGGCTCCCCGTCCTCCTCCAGTTCATCTCCTCGATGGCCATCGCCTCGGGCCTCATCTTCACCGGCCTGCAGTTCCGCCACTGGCGACGCGTCGCCCACGTCGCCAACTTCACCAAGCTCGTCGAGCTGCAGATGCACCTCCGCGAGATGCGCGTCAGCGACCCCCGCCTCGCCCACGTCTACAAGCACGACGTCGAGACGGGCGCGACCGACGAGGACATCCGCTTTTACTTCTTCAATCTGATGCAGCTCTCGATCTTCGAGATCGTCTGGTTCAGCTACAAGCAGGAACAGATCCCCGAGGAGTACTTCCTCAGCTGGGAACGCCGCATGAAGCAGGTCGCGGAGGAAGAGACCTTCCACAAGATGTTCGACAGCCCCAGGATGAAGTTCCTCCACGACGACTTCCAGGCCTACATGAAGGGCCTCGTGAGCGTTTGCCGCGTCGGGGCCGCGGGGAAGGGCGTTCAGGCGGGGATGGGTGCTGGTCAGACGGGCGGGAGCGGCGGCGGGAGGTGACCCTGCATCTGCCACTGCTTGATCGCGTCGATCGGGCTGATGAGCATGATGACGTTGAGGGTCAGGTTGTCACGCATGATGAAGAGGAGCGTGACCTCTGAAAGCGCAAAGAGGGCCAGCGTCCACTTCCACCCGATCCGGCGGGCGATGAAGAAACCCGCCGCGCACGAGATCATGTCCCCCGTTGAGTTGAGGATCGTGTCCCCTTTGTACTCAAAGGACATCGTGACGCTCCGGTAGCGGTCGATGACGAACTCGGTGTTCTCGACGCCCTCCCACACCGCCGCCGCGAAGACCGTCAGGACAAAGTGCCACCGCACATCGCAAAGCCACGCCCGCTCCCGCCGCTTGCCGATCCGGCACATCCACCAGAAGAAGAAGGCAAAGAGCAGGCCGTGCGAGACGTGCGTGATCGAGTAGGGGTCCGTGAACTGCTGCGAGCACTCGCTCGACCAGACGTCCGTGTGCCAGAGCTCAATCGCCCCGGATTTGGAGATCCAGAGCCTCCCCTGAAGCCGCATGGTCAGCATCATCGCCGCCGCCAGCCCCAGCATCAGCAGCCCGGGGACAAGCCAGTTCCGAAGCTGCGGCATTCGTCCAAGCGGTGTCATGCCCCCGAGTGTAACGAGTCCCGCACCGCCCGCTCGTGCACCTCCCAGAAGTGCTCGAAGCTCCGGCGGAAGGAAAAGTCCTGCATCCGCTCGTGCGCCGCCGCTCCGAGCCGCGCCCGCCCCTCCGCATCCGCCGCAAGCTCGACGATCCCCCGGGCCCACGCCTCAACGTCCGTCCCCGGGATCACCCGGCCGGTCAGCCCCGGAGCGATCACCCCCTTGGGCCCCCCCTGGTCGCTCACGAGCGCGGCAAGCCCCGACGCCTGGGCTTCCATGACCGCCTGACCCAGCGTGTCCGTCATGCTCGGGAAGACGAAGAAGTCCGCCGACGCGTAGATCGCCGAAAGCTCCGCTCCGTGCCGGAACCCCAGGAACAGCGGAGAAGGCCCCGCCCGTCCGCTGCCCAGCGCCCGCTTCATCTCGGCGAGGTATGGCCCGTCGCCGACGACCACAAGCTGCGCCGCAACCCCCGCCTGCGCCAGCCGTTCCGCCGCCAAGGCCCACGCCCGCGTCAGAAGCGGAAGGTTCTTCTCAACCGACACCCGCCCGCACGACAGCACCCGGACAAGCCCTCGTCCGCCGCCCACTTCCCCGCCCCCGCCCCCACCCCCCAGCCGCTCCCAGATCAACGCATCGCGGAACCGAGGGTGGAACGCGTCCGTGTCCATCCCCGCGCGGAGCGTCACGAACCGGGCCGGGTCAAGCCCCGCGGCTTCCATCCCCCGCATCGCTTCGGGGCTTCTCGCAAAGACCCGCCGGAACGGCCGGTAGAACCACGCCATCACGTCCGCCGTGAGTCGCCCCATCACCGCATCGTCAAAGAGCTGCTCCACGTACGCCGGGAAGTCCGTGTGGTACGTCCCAAGCAGCGGCACGCCGAGCTTCCTCGCGACCCACCGCCCCGTCAGCCCCACCGGCCCGGGCGTCGACACATGGATCGCGTCCGGCCCGGCTTGCCGGGCGACGCGGAGCATCGCAAGCGGCCTCGGCCACACGACCTCGAGGTGTTCGTACCGGGGCATCCGCATCGCCGCGACCGGAGGCACGTTCACGAAGTGGGGGGCCTCCGGAATCCGCATCCGCGTCGAGGTGATCACCGTGAGCGGCTTGCCCAGCGCAGCCCCCGCGTCCCCCGCGTTGCGGATGAACCGCGACACCCCGTTGATGTCCCCAAGCGTGTCCGTGAAGAGGCACAGTCTCATGAGTCCCTCTCAGCTTGCCGCCGCGATGCCCCAGATCTCAAACAGCGTCAGATGCCCGTTGTGCAGCGCGTGCGCCACGATCGGCGCAATCAGCGAGCCGCGCCATTCCCGCATCAGCGCCAGGCACGCTCCCATCACCGACACCTGGATCAGCCCCGTGAGGTCGTAGGGGTGGATGAACCCGAACGCGAGCGACGACACGATGACCGAGACCACAACCCCCCGCTTCGAACGCAGATACCGGTACAGCGCCCCGCGGAACAGGATCTCTTCCACGATCGGAGCGAAGACCACCGCCCCCAGCGCCCCCAGGATGACCGGGATCCAGCTCCCCGACAGCGGCGGCTGAAACGATGGGAACCCCGGGATCTCGTCCGTCGCTTCCTCCAGCCCCATCGACGCTTCCACGATCCCGAAGATCACGTTGAGCGCGAAATAGACCGGGATCGTCGCCAGGTACGCCACGACCCCCATCCTGGCTTCCTTCGCGAACCCCTCGCCCATGTGAAGGCCCAGATCATCCGCCACGAGGATCCACTTCACCCCGCGCATCGCCGGCCACAGAAAGCAGAGCGGCGTCAGCCAGAGCAGCATCTCGTTGAACGCTAGAGCCACCACCGACGCCGTCCCCGTCAGCCAGAGCGTCATCACCTGCATGATGAGCAGGAACAGAAACAGCAGCTGCTCCACCCCGAACGTCTCGAGATAGATCCCCGGCGGCAACGCCGACTGCGTGAACTGGCTGTCAAACTCCCGGTTGTTCCACCGCTTGGCGATCGAGACCAGCGCCGCGATCGCCGCCATGAACATCGCCAATGATGTCAGCAGCGAAGTCAGCGAGTACGCCGCGATATCCGCGAACCCCGACGTCGACGTCGTCCGGTGATACTCGCCCGGCGGCTGGTCGTACGCCGCCGCCAAGTGGCCGAACCACCCGTGGCGGTCCACGAGCGACTTCACCGCATCCTCCGGCAACGCATCCCGCCCCTTGGTGTAAAGCCGCGTAAGCCAGTCCGCATCCGCGGCAAGGTCCGATCCGCTCGTGACCTCCGCTTTGAGTCGCTTCAGCCGTTCGAGCGCCGCATCCTTCCCCAAAAGCTCCCCCGCGACCACCGCCGTTCGGAGCCGGTCCGTCCGCGTCGCCGCCATCGTGTCAAGCTGGCCGACCATGTCCGTCCACCGAACGTCGGTCTCAAGCCGCGCCGCTTTGATCTTCACCGCGATCTTCGCGTTGAGCACCAGCCCCTCGATGCCCGGTTCGTTCACCTCTTCGCTGATCCGAACCTCCTCCGGCGGCTCCGCGAGCGTCGGGTCCGTGATCGACCGAAGAAACTGCTGCATCAGGATGACAAGTCCGAGAAGCACCACGGTCAGCACCGGCGTCAGCCGCCGCATCCATGCGTTGAAATCGTGGTCCCGGTCCGTGAAGTTTGGAATGCCGTACAAGAGAACCCCCGAAAATCGCGGGGCAAACAAGCATGGGCTTCCATGCTCAGTCAGCGCCCGGACGAGGCCCGAGTGTACCGCCGACCCCACCATCCTGCATTCGTTGATCGTCGATGGGAACGCTTCCTGAATGCGGCGTAAACTGTTCCAGTCATGACGATCCACGCCGACCAAGCCCCTTCCCTCGCCCCGCTTCCCCTCTCCAGAGAAGCCTCGGGCCCCTTCGCCGGTGTCGTGACCGTCACCCTCGAACAACCCGGCAAACCCGTCGTCGTTCTTGACGAAACCCTCATCCGCCGCCTCGAACTCACGCTCAAGCAAGTCCCCCGGGATTCCCGCGGCTTGGTCCTCGCGTCCGCAAGCGAACGCGTCTTCGTCGCCGGAGCCGACCTCAAGACCATCCAGGACGCTTCCGACGCCGACCTGCACCGCTACCTCGCGTACGCCGCAAGCGTCTTCGCTCTTCTCCCGGCCCTCCCCTTCCCGACCGTCGCCGCCATCAACGGCGCGGTCCTTGGCGGCGGCCTCGAACTCGCCATGCACTGCGACGGCCTCGTCGCCGCTCCCGGCCTCAAGCCCTACCCCGTCGGCCTCCCCGAAGCCGGCCTCAACATCTGCCCCGGCTGGGGCGGCACCAACCTCCTCCCCGCCCGGATCGACCCCGCTCAGGCCATCCTCATGACCGCCGAGGGCAAGCCCTTCCTCTTCGACAACGCCAAAGCCGCCGGGATGTTCGACGCTGTCGCCCCCTCCGCCGCCGACCTCCTCGACACCGCCCGCCGCTGGGTCGTCGACCGCGCCGCCAAGGGCCGCCTCGAACGCGACGGCACCCCCCTCCGCTGGATCGGCCGCCCCTCCGTCGCCGCCAAGGTCCTCGAAGCACTCGAATCCGTCCGAGAAACCCTTCCCCAGACCGAAGCCGCCGCCGCCGTCGCACTCGCGATCGACGACGGCCTCGCCAAAGGCTGGAACGCCGCCCTCGCCACCGAACAACGAGAGTTGGTCCGTCTTCGCGGAACCCCCGCCGGAAAAGCGTCCATCGCCGCCTTCTTCGCGAAGAAGTAATCAGCAACCAGTACGCAACCGCTCCCCGATTCATCCCCTTTCGAGGCACCCATGTCCAACCTGAAAAATCTCAAAGGCATCTCCGACGCGGACAAAAAACTCCTTGAGCAGGCCGAGGAATGGCTGGGCGCTGAACCGGCCAAGATGGGCCCGGTCAAGAACCTCTTCTGGGGCAAGATCAAGGAAGACTACTACTTCCCCTACCCCCAGCAGGATCCGCGCGAACAAGCCGAGTGCGACCAGGTCCTCGCCCGCCTTGACGAATACCTCCGCAACGAGCACCCCTCCGTGTGGATCGATCAGGAGCAGGAGATCCCCCCGCAGGTCATCAAGCGCCTCGCCGAACTCGGCGTCCTCGGCATCACCATCCCCAAGGAATACGGCGGCTTGGGCCTCGGCGTGACGAGCTACAACCGCGTGCTTGAACGCATCGGCTGGTCCTGCGGCTCCACCGCAGTCCTCTGCTCCGCCCACCTTTCCATCGGCTGCGGCGCGGTCAAACTCTTCGGCAACCCCGAGCAGAAGAAAGCCTGGCTGCCCCACCTCGCCAAGGACTGGGTCTCCGCGTTCTGCCTCTCCGAGCCCAACGTCGGCTGCGACGCCGGCGGCCAGGAAACCCGCTGCGAGAAGACCCCCGACGGCGAGTACTACATCATCAACGGCGAGAAGAAGTGGGCCACATCCGGCGGCATCGCCGGCCTCTTCACCGTCATGGCCAAGCAGAAGATGACCGACCCCAAGACGGGCAAGGAATCCGAAAAGGTGACCGCCCTGGTCTGCCACCCGTGGATGGAAGGCATCGAGATCTTCCAGAAGAACCGCAGCAAGTGCGGCATCCGCGGCACCTGGCAAGCCCGCATCAAGTTCAACAACGTCAAGGTGCCCAAGTCCAACCTGCTCGGCCAGGAAGGCCGCGGCCTCCAGATCGCTCTCTCCTGCCTCAACTACGGCCGCTGCACCCTCTCGGCCGGCATGGTCGGCGGCGCCAAGCGCGTCCGCGACCAAGCCACCAAGTGGTCGATGACCCGCTTCCAGTTCGGCGCGGCCCTCGCCGACAAGGAACTCGTCCGCCGCAACGTCGCCCGCATGGCCGCGTACTGCTACGCCATGGACGCCGTCCTTTACATGACCACCGGCATGCTCGACCGCAAGGATGACGACATCCAGGTCGAAACCGCGCTCTGCAAGGTCTTCTGCTCCGAGTTTGGCTGGCGTGCCGTCAACGACGGCATGCAGATCATGGGCGGCGAAAGCTACATGACCGAGAACGAGGTCGAGCGCGTCTTCCGCGACTCCCGCATCAACCTCATCGTCGAAGGCGCCAACGAGGTCATGCAGTCCTACATCTTCGGCTACGGCGGCAAGCAGCTCGCCGAGCAGATGCTCGGCATCAAGAACGCACTCATGAAGGACTCCGACGAGGGCCTGGGCGCCTTCATCGCCAAAGCGATGAAGAACTCCCTCCGCCCCGAGATCATGAAGATCGCCATCCCCCTGGGCCTCGAGGTCTTCTTCGGCATCCGCCGCTCCGCCCCCGTCCTCTCCAAGCTCCACCGCGATCTCAAGCCCTACGCCGACCGCATCTCCAACCTCACCCGCGAGCACACCTACCAGTTCAAGATCATGTCCAAGAAGTACGACGTCAAGCTGCTCGACCGCCAGGTCGTGCAGGCCCGCGTCGCCAACGTCGCCATCCTCGCCCACGCTTACCTCTGCACCCTCGCCAAACTCGACCTGGACCTCCGCAAGCACGGCAACAACGGCGTCGATCTCGAGTTCGCCCGCGATCGCGCCGCCGCCATCCACTTCCTCGACCTCGCCGAGGTCGAAATCCGCGAGAACATCCGCTCGATGTATGAGAACGCCGACGACACCATGCTCGACGCCGCCGACGCGGCCCTCAAGCACTGCCAGTCGCTCCCCAACTCCTCGTTCATCATCCCCGAGCGCACGCCCCTCCCCGGCGCCCGCGGCACCGGCCGCACGCCCGGCCAGGACGGCATCAAGCAATTCCCCGGCGAGAAGTGGGAGGGCAAGCCGCACCAGCCGGTCAGGCCCGAGACGAGCGATATTGGAACATAATTCAACGAATATCATCACTTCGTCCTTGTCTCGGGGGGGGGGGGGGGGTGATACACTCTCTCTATGCAGAAGTGGCTAGCGGTGATCTTGGCCATCTTCTTCGCGAGCAGCTCGTATGCACAACGCACGCCCGTGGATCGCGCGCAGATATGGCTCGACCGCGAACTGACCAAGCCGATGCCATTCCCCGAGCTTGATGGGATGCGTGTCGAGATGGAGCAGGTTGACGCACAGAAGCCCGACCCTGCTGCGCTTGCAAGTTTGCGCATTGCGGTTGGCAGGAACAAAGCACATCCAGACGTGACAAAACTAGGGCTGATGGAGGCTGCAGCAAAAGGGCAGCCCGCCACAACGCGATACAGAATGTGGTGGCGAGGTGACTCAGAATGCAGAATCTCGATGGATTCCGACGCGACCGCGGACGGACGCTATCTTGACTCTGTGACAACCGACGAGGTCGAATGGTCCCTCTCGCCGATCTTGTGCCAGGTGGTTCGGGGCGGGACCGGTGAAGCCACGGCCTACAACACCAAGACGCGCCGCGATAACAATCGTCAGACGCTGCTCGTGCTCCGCTACGGGCTTATCGCGGAACTACGGCTTCTCCTTGAAAGGGTCCCCGATGTTTCGCGACCTAAGGTGATCTCAGTCTCTCCCACGCTTCGTATCGCCTGCGAAAAGCCGGATGGGAGTATGAAGATCACCTGTGAGGGTGAATGGGTCGAGGCTGGCGAACCCCTCGGCTTGACCCGGATGATTGTCGAGTGGGCTGACGAGTCAGGCCCACGAGTAACTCGTCGGGAAGTTTCCTCGCGAGGGCCCGTCGAAGGGCTGTCAACTCCAGTCTGGACGCTCTACCACCGAAATCTCGGCGAGGGATGGAACGATCGATTCAAGCTTCTGCGTGTTGCTGCGGACCCGACACCCTTCGAGAGGCTTGTCTCGCCGCCCGCATTCGATTCACAGGATGCGATTCGAGGCGGAGTCGTATCGCCCTCAATCCTCGATCGACGGAGCGGGAGAGAGATCATCCTGACCAACAGGAACGGTGTTATTCTCGAGACACCTGGAACCGAGTTGCCGTCTCGCCGGGCCGATCAATTGCTTCGTTATGTCGGCTGGTTAACGCCGCCGCTTGTTGCGGCAGCTGTGCTCGGTATCGTGCTGTGGAGACGTCGTCAGGGTTGACGTCAAGGAGGCTTCAAGTGGAAAGTTCTCGTCTATCGCGTCTTCTGGGGCCCGGTTTGGCCATCGGTTGCTTTGCGAGCCTGGTCGTCGCGGACTGCATCGCGTTCAACGGAAAGAAGGCGTGTTGCACACTGGCGAATGTCCAACTCTGGGTGGCTTGTAGCCCGACTTGCCACTTTACGGGCATCACCAACCCGATGGTCGACGACGCTTCTCTTGCCGCTCCAGGCAAGGCTGGCAAGTCTGATTTCTTGCTTCAAGGTGTCGAGTCTTGTTCTTGGCTGCCCTCGACTTGTGCTGACGGCTACACTTGCACGGTTGGAACCGAATCAAGTCGGTTGAACAGTGTGTGCTTTCCAAAGAACATCCAGGGCGATCCTTGCACCGGCACGAGCAACCCCTGAGTAAAGCGCGGCATGCTTCATAAGCTTCCAGGATTGCTCGCCGCAGCGGCGGTTCTCTTCGTTCTCCTCGCCGGCGTGTCGAAGAGTATCGACTTGCCTGCGTTCGGCAGAGCGCTCGAAACGTGGTCCATCTTTCCCGGGTGGGCCATCGGCGTTCTCACGCTGACCGTTCCTGCAATCGAGATCACCCTCTCGTTGCTCTGGCTTTGCAAGGTTAATCGTCGTGCGACGGGAGTGCTTCTCGCACTGATGCTCGGGTTGTTCGCCGCGGTCTACGCCGTGCAACTCCTGTCCGGGGGTGCGCCAGACTGCGGCTGCACTTCACAGATTCTGTTCCTGAAGCACCTGCGCACCGAAGGAGCGTGGTTGATCGCTCGAAACTCGGCCCTTGCTGTAGCCATCGTGGCGGGCACCTACCACCCGCCGGCCGTCCTCGCGAAAGCGCCGAGGAGCGATAGTTCGGCGACCCGCGCCGCTCCTCGCGGGTTCACCCTGATTGAATCACTCGTCGTGATCTCGATTGTCGCCATCGTGATCGCTCTCTCGATGCCCGTGCTTGCGAAGGTCCGCACACAGTCACGATTGACCAAGTCGCTCACCAATCTTCGGACGCACGCGCAGGTCATCACGCTGTACACGAACGATTGGAAAGACACCTACCCGCACTTTATCTCGGCCGCTTCCGGCCGTGGGGGGTTCGATTCTCCGTGTCTTCCGGGCCGGACTTCCACGTACTATTTCAGCCAATCGTCGCGATGGCATCTGGTGCTGGGGCCCGTCTATTACGGGGGATGCTCGACAAGCGTGTTTACGACTCCCGAGACCGCGACAGAGGGCTTTTCTGTCGGCGATCACTCCGAGTACCAGATCCCCTGCGTCTTTCAGGCCGCGCCGGAGTATTGGTCGGATTCAACGCACGTCGGTCCGTCGCAGTGGCGGGCGGTCGGTGCCCACGAGGTGCTCTTTCCCGATCGACGCTCGCTCGTCTGGGCCGCAAGACCGTGGGATTTCACCGAGGTCGGCGCGGGCGATGTTGCGAGGCTTGCTTTTGTGGATGGCTCCGCCGCGGCCGTGCCGAGCCTGCACGGTGGAATTGACGCCTACCCTTACGACGGTCCGTACGAGGGAGCGGTTCACAGCGGACTTACGGCCCCCGCGATGCACACTCGTCTCGGTGTGCGAGGTCGGGACCGCTGAATTGGTTCCGTTGCTCGACCGGCTCAGTCCGCTTTGAGCGCCTGAATTCCGTCGATCTTCCCGCCTGATTTCAGCCGGGCCTGGCCGTCGGCTTCAATCTGCTTCTTCACGGAGTCGTACCGCCATCCGTTCGTGTTCGCGCCCGCCGCGACCCCGTCGATCCGGATCGTCTGCCAGCGGTTCGCCATGTTCACCGGAATGTCCTTCAGATAAGGCCCGAAGAGCCCCGTTCCCGACACGTTGCCGATGTCGTCCGTCTGGCTCCGAAGCCGGTTGCGAAAGTTCACCTGCGACGTGCTGATCGCCCCGTTCGGCTCCGTCGCCGGACACCGGTTCCCGTGCTCCGCCATGTACGCGTCAATCGCCCGCTGAAAGTGCCCCGTTGAAGCGATCACCTGCGCATCCACCGCCCGGTCCGTCGCTCCGCCAAGCTTCGGGATCGCGATCGCACCGATGATCCCCATGATCACAATCACGATGACCAGTTCGATCAGCGAGAACCCGCGAACCACAAGCTGGCGGCATCGATAGGACACTTCACCGCGAATCGACCGTTCCGACACCCCGCTCCGCGCAATCAACCCCGACGCGACAAACCACGCGGGCACCCGCTCGCGCGACCGTCGCAGCCCTTCCAATCGCCCGCATTATCGGCTCTTCAAGGCCCGTGCCCCGGGGAACTCACCCCTGCCCCGCCACGCGATCCACCTCATCCAGCGTGGTCGCACCCTCGCCCACAAGCCGCCAGCCAAACTGCGCCAGCGTTGTGAACAGGCCCTGCTCGATCACCTTCTTCATCGCGTTGATCGTCGGCTCCCGAAGCACCACGTCCCGCAGATCGTCGTTGAACTCAAGCAACTCGAACAGGGCCCGCCGTCCGCGATACCCCGTCCGCAAGCACCTCGGGCACCCCGTCGCCGTGAACATCTCGTGCTTCCCGTTGAGATACTTGCCCAGCCGCGTCGCCACGCCCGGCGGAATCGGCACCGGCCGCTTGCAGTGGTCGCACAGGATCCGCACCAGCCGCTGCGCCAACACCAGGTCCAGCGAGTTCGCCACCAGGTACGGCTCCACCTTGAGGTCAAGCAATCGGAACACCGCCGCGATCGTGTCCTTCGCGTGCACCGTCGAGAAGACCAGGTGCCCCGTCATCGCCGCCTGCATCGCCGTCCGCGCCGTCTCCTCGTCACGGATCTCGCCCACCAGAATCACGTCCGGGTCCTGCCGCAGCACGCTCCGAAGCAGCCCGCCGAACGTGTTTCCCTTCTGCTCATCGATCGGGATCTGCGTGATGTTGTCAAGCTGATACTCGACCGGATCCTCGATCGTCACCACGTTCCGCGTCTCGCGGTCGATCTCGCGCAGCGCGTTGTAGAGCGTCGTCGTCTTGCCCGACCCCGTCGGCCCGCACACCAGGAACATCCCGTGATCCTGATCCGCCGTCCGACGCACACGGTCCGCCATGTACGAGACCATCCCGACTTCCGACAGGCTCGACGGCGCGTTCATCACGTCAAGCACGCGAAGCACCAGCTTCTGCCCGTACACGCTCGGTGTGAAGCTCACGCGGTACTCCACCCGCCGCGAGTCAAACAACCCCGAAAAGTGCCCCTCAAGCACCGCATCCCGCCCCGCGACTCGCATGTTGCACGCCGCTTTCACCAGGCCGAACACAAGCTCGCCCGCCCGCTGCGGTAGCTCCAGCACCGTCACCATGTTGCCGTCCACGCGAAGACGAACGTGGTACGTCTCCTGCTTGGGCTCGATGTGAATGTCCGTCGCCCGCGCCTTGATCGCAAGGTGAAGCAGCAGCCGCACCGCCACCGGCCCGTCGCTCGACCCCGACAGCGCTTGGCTTGGCTTGCCCTGGCTGTCGATGATCGCGATCTCCGGATGCTTGTCCTGCTTGGGCGGCAGCGAGTTGATCAGCTCCGTGATCCCGACCTGCCACCCTTGGTCCTTGCTCGCCTGCCCGATCCCCGCCGAATCCGGAATCTCAAGCGCGGAATCCGAGAGCGATGCCCGCTCGGCTTCCTCGTCGTCGCGTTCAAGCAGAAACTCGTGGCTCCCCACGCGGATCACATCCCCCGGCCGCAGCTTCTGATCCTTCACCTTGGCTTCGTTGACCTTCGTCCCGTTCTTCGAGCCAAGATCCTTGACCAGGTACCCGCCCTCGCAGGGCTCGATCTCCGCGTGGAACCGGCTCGCCTGATCGTCCGTCAGCGGGATCGAGTTGTCCGGGTGCCGCCCGATCGAGATCTTCTGCTGCGTCAGACGCACGACCTGAGCCGTGCCACGAATCGGTTTCAGATACCAGATGCCCATGAGAGTGTCCCCGACCACAACGCCCAAACACGACCGAATGTGCACCGGCCAAAGCGGCCCGGCACCACGCCTGCCAACAGATAGGGCCCGATCCGACCCGAAGGATCCACGAATCCTACCAGAACTTTCGGGAACAGGTCGGGATCCTCCCCAGCCAGCCCCCACCCGTCCGTTCCCCCTACACTCGCCCCGCCATGATCGACCTCAAGCAACTCCGCGACAACCCCGCCCGCTTCGCCCTCGGCGCCAAAGCCAAAAACATCCACGTCGACATCGACAAGCTCCTCGCTCTCGATGCCGAACGTCGCCACCTTCAATCCGAAGCCGACAAGCTCCGCGCTGAGCAGAACCGCATCGCCAAGGAGTCCGGCCCGCAGATCGGCAAGCTCAAAGGCCAGATGAAAGGCCTCAAGGGCCCCGACGCCGACGCTCTCCAAAAGCAGATCGACGACCTCGCCGCCAAGCCCATCGCCCTCAAGAACGCCGTCCACGAGATCGAGCAGAAGCTCGCCACCCTCGAACCCGCGATGCGCGAGATCCTCCTCCAGGTTCCGCAGCCGCCCGACGCCGACGTCCCCGTCGGCACCTCCGCCGAGGACAACGTCGAACTCCGCCGCTGGAACCCCGCCGGATTCGACACCGCCAAGTCGTTCGAGTCCCAGCGTGGGTTTAAGCCCAAGTCCCACCTCGAACTCGTCCGCGACCTCAAACTCGCAGACTTCGAACGCGGCGTCAAGCTCGCCGGCTCACGCTCCTACATCCTGACCGGCGACGGCATGAACCTGCACAACGCCGTCCTCCGCTACGCCGTCGATTTCATGGTCTACAAACAGGGCTTCTCCGCCATGTCCGTGCCCGTCCTCGTCAAAGAGGAAGCCATGGTCGGCACCGGTTTCTTCCCCGCCGGCCGCGAACAGGCCTACCTCGTCGATGAACGCCACCGCGCCGGCGCTCCCGAGGGCTACGACCTCTTCCTCACCGGCACCGGCGAGGTCGGCCTCATGGGCATCCACATGGACGAGATCCTGGACGAAGCCCAGCTCCCCCTCAAATACGTCACCGTCTCCACCTGCTTCCGCCGCGAAGCCGGCGCCGCCGGCAAGGACACCGCCGGCCTCTACCGAATCCACCAATTCGACAAGGTCGAGCAGGTCGTCATCTGCAAAGCCGACGAAGCCGAATCCCGCCAGTGGCACAAAACCATGATCGGGTACGTCGAGCAGATCCTCCAATCGCTCAGCATCCCGCACCGCCTCCTCCAGTGCTGCACCGCCGACCTCGGCGTCAAAAACGCCGACATGGTTGACATCGAATCCTGGATGCCCGGCCGCGGCCCGGTCACCAACGGCACCTCCGCGGGCGAATACGGCGAAACGCACTCGGCAAGCCGCCTCTACGACTACCAGTGCCGCCGCCTCAACATGCGCTACCGCGCCGGCGGCGCGGTCGGCAAGGGCGAAACCGTCTTCTGCCACTCCCTCAACAACACCGTCCTCGCTTCGCCCCGCTTCCTCATCCCCCTCCTCGAAAACCACCAGAACGCCGACGGCTCCATCACCATCCCCGAACCCCTCCGCCCCTACATGGGCGGCCGTTCCAAGATCGGCTGAACTCTCTTTCAGAGCCCGCCGCGCCAGCAAGGGAAGTCCGACACCTCACCCCCAGACAGGCGAAGACCTCGTCGCCGCACTGACGTCGCGTGCACTCGCGCAGCGTCAACGAGCCCGCCGCGCCAGCAAGGGAAGTCCGACACTTCACCCCCAGACAGGCAACCACCCCGTCGCAGCACTCCCGCCGCGTGCACGAAAATGACAGAGGCTCCTTGAACAAGCCGCGGTCCGTCCGCAAGGCGTGTTCAAGGAGCCCGCTGAGAGAGGGGAGTTCTTGAAGGTTCCGACCACCCCATCCGCGAGCGGTGGGGGAGTTCGACATTACTTCGAAGCCAGCCGCGGCGGAGAACGATCGGCCATCATCTGATTCGGCATCGACACGCGCGTCGCGCCCGCCAGGTTCATCATCGGCGTCGTCGCCCGAACTTCCATCCGGTTCCGCACCCGCGGCAGGTCCGTCGGAGCGGGAATCACGGCTTTGGGCGTCAGGTCAATCGCCTGTTTGGCCGCCGCCGGGGCCGCCGGATTGCGGAACGTCCGCACCCCGCCGACATACCCGCGATCCTTCAGCCACTGGTTCCGAGCGTCTTCCATCTTCGTCAGGATCTGCCGGGGGATCTCCTTGCCTTCCGCCCGAATCTCTTCGAACGGATTGATCCCGATCACATACGGCCCGACGCGAAGGTTCGCGACCACGCCCTCATCGCCCGAAGCCCCGTACGCCATCGCGCCCGGTGAGCCCGAGTCCGTCGCGTACCGCTCCACGCCGCCGACAAACGTCTCGCCCCGCCACGCCATCCCGTTGAATCCCGGACGACGCACCGAATCGACCCGCCCCGCCGGATACATCGGCCGGTCCGCCACGCGGATGTTCTCCCGCACGTCGTACCCGACCGTCTTGTGCCACACCCACACGCCCCGCCCGTCCACCCCGTCAAGCGACGTCACCGCCACCTGCGCCGCCGAAGGCGGCAATGCCACCCCGCCGCACCCGGAAGCCCCGCCCATCGCCGGAAGAACCGAACACGCGACCACAGCCATAGTCTCGATGATCATGCTGAACCCCTTCACGCGGCCCGCCCAACGCGCCGATGCCGCCGAAGACAGTGTGACCCAGAAATGAAGGAAAACCAGCGAAATCCCTCCCGCCGCGCGCGGTTTGTCCGGTTTTCTCCGTGCCTCGGGCCTCGCCAGGCCCCGAGAACCCCCATTCACGCGATACCGGACCTGCCCGCGCCCCCGGTACACTCCGCCCATGCCCCTCCTGATCCGCGGCGCCACCGTCGTGACCGTCCCCCAAGGCTCCGGCCCCCGCCGCGGCCCGGCGATGAACACCCTCGCCACCATCGAAGCCGCTGATGTCCTCTGCGAAGGTGATCGCATCGCCGCCGTCGGCCCAAACCTCCCCGCGCCCGTCGGCTCGACCATCATCCACGCCTCCGGCCGCCTTCTCACCCCCGGCCTCATCGACTGCCACACCCACGCATGCTGGGCCGGCTCGCGCCTCGACGAGTGGGAACGCAAGCTCCGCGGCGAGGACTACCTCTCGATCCTCAAAGCCGGTGGCGGCATCATGTCCACCGTCCGCGCCGTCCGCGCCGCGTCCCAGGAAGACCTCACCGCCTCCCTCCTCACCCGCCTCAATCGCATGCTCGCCTCCGGCACGACCACCGCCGAGGTCAAATCCGGCTACGGCCTTTCCACCGACGCCGAGCTCAAGATGCTCCGCGCCATCGCCGCCGCTCGCTCAAGGTGGCCCGGCACCCTCATCGCAACCGCGCTCCTCGGCCACGCGATCGATCCCGATGAGCCAGGCTTCGTGGGCCGCGTGATCAACGAGACCCTTCCAGCCGTCTCCGCCGAGTTCCCAGGCATCACCATCGACGCCTTCTGCGAGAAGGGTGCCTGGTCCCTCGACCAGACCGTCCTCCTCTTCGAGAAAGCACGCGCCCTCGGCCACCCCATCCGCGTCCACGCCGACCAGTTCAATTCCCTCGGCATGACCCGAGAAGCCATCCGCCTCGGTGCTCGCTCCGTCGACCATCTCGAAGCCACCACCGAAGCCGACGCCCTTGCCCTGGCCGCCTCAGACGCGATCGCCGTCGCGCTCCCCCTCTGCGTCGCCCACCTTGGCTCCGGCCCCGCCGCCAACCTTCGCAGGATCATCGACCACGGCGGCGCCGCCGCGATCGCGACCAACTGGAACCCCGGCTCCGCTCCAAGCGGCTCACTCCCCCTCGCCATGGCGTTCGCCGTCCGCTCCTGCGGCCTCACGCCCGCCGAAGCCCTCACCGCCTGCACCGCCAACGCCGCCGCCGTCCTCCAACTCGACGACCGCGGCCGCATCCAGGCCGAATCGCGAGCCGACCTCGTCCTCTGGAACACCACCGACCCGCGCGAACTCGCGTTCGAGTTCGGCGGCCCCGGCGCTCATTCCGTCATCGCAAGCGGCGCGATCGTCTCACGCCCATCAACCTAGTCCTTCAGCAGGCCCATCGCTTTGAGGTCCGCCACCGGCTCCTCAAACGAGCACGACCCGAACGACACCGCGAATTCCCCGCGAGCTTTCGTGATCTGCTCGGGCGTCGCTTTCCGAGATCCCCACGCCACGCCCGCATCGCTGAACGCAAACGCACCCGCGTTCGTCTCGCTCAAGCACTTCGCGAGTTCCTCCGGCTCAAGCTCATGCGTGTGCGCCATCACCGCCGCCACGAACACATTGAGGAACCCGAACATCGTCCCCTTCGCGCACCCCTTCTCGTACGTCAGCGGATACTGACCCCGCACCGGATGATGAAGCCCCGCCGTCGCTTTGAACGCGATCTCCGCAAGCCTGCACGCATCGATGAAAAGCGCCACCCGCTGCGCCGTCGGGAACGCATCCTCCGTCACCCCGCCCGTCCGGATCTTCGCCCCCGCCGCATGCCCCGGCAGCGCCGCGATGAACCCGCGAGCATCCCCCTCCGCCGGAATCTCAAAGAACGGAAAGATCGATTCCGGAATCTCCTCGATCACCTCATCGATGAAGTCCGGCGTCGGCGGCTTCACCTCGATCGTGTCGATCACCGCAAGCCCGTGGTCCTCGTGCGCATGCCGCAGGTTGAACGCCTGGATCGCTTCCAGATCCCGCATCATCCCGCCCACCGCATCCTCCCCCGTCGCCCCATCCACAAGCACCGACAGCAGCCACGGCTGGCTGATCTCCCCGCCCCGCGCATGCTCCCGATACCCCGACGTCGCGAACGTCCCCGGCAAAAGCGGCGAAGCCGCTTTCGAAAACTCACCCAGCCGCGACACCGGACAGATGAACCGCCCCAGCATCCGCGCATGCGGCCCCGCCCGATCCCGCGCATAGTTCTCAACCGAACCCTGCATCGGCAGCTTCGCCGGCGGATAAAGCCCGGCATAGTCCACAATCGATTCCAAAAGCGCATCCAAAGAGCGAGTCGTCATGCCGCAGGGTATCGGTCTACTTCGCCAGCCGCGCGATCAGCCGCCACAGGTCATGCGGCGTCATCTGACGCTTCGTCGCCGCCAAAAACTCCGCCGCCACCACGTCAAACTTCGGAGTCAGCGGCAACTGGTCCCGCTGCCCCAGCGTCCCGCACTCCCGCACCACCAGCGAAATCAGAAGCCTCTCATCCTCCTCCGACACCTTCGCCGGCGAAACCCCCCGAGCGTTCGCCCTCGGCAGTTTCCCCGCTTTACGAAGCGTGTGAAGCCGCCGAAACGCCGCCGCCGGCGACGCATACTCCCCCTTCACCGCATCAAACAGCGCCTCGAACTCCTTCGTGTACGGCAGATCATCAAGCGTCCGCCCGCTCGCCGCATACGCCGCGATCAACGCTTCGTCCCGCCCCGTCACCTCAGGAATGTCGAACAGATTCTCGCCCATAGTTCAACCTTACGGTCATTCCACGCTTCCTTCCTTCATGGCTGACCTTTCCCTCCGCCTTCCAGGCCGAAGGCCTGTATCGTTCGTAGCCGGGGGTGGGATCGGCTTTGCGAACCCACCCCCGGATAGCGAGACGCCGTTCTTGAAGTCCGAAGGACTTCTCGTCACTCAACCGCGGACGCATCGTCCACAACCGGGGGTGAGGGCCGGCTTTGCGGCCCCACCCCCGGAAGGCTCCCCCCGATACGCAGCCTGAAAGGCTGCTCGTCGCTATCTTCAGTTCATGGCTTCGACTCTTACCAAGCTGCTCATCCACATCACCTTCTCAACCAAGCACCGAGAGCCCCTCATTCCCGAGAGCGCTGAGCCGGACCTCTACGCCTACATCGGCGGCATCTGTCGCCGCATGGACTCCTCCCTCCACGCCATGGGTGGTGTGACAGACCATGTTCACATGCTCGTAAACCTTGGAAAGACAGTCGCACTCTCCGATCTCATGCTGAACATCAAACGCGACTCGTCGAAATGGATGAAGCTACACAAGTCCGCCTTTGAATGGCAAGACGGCTACTTCGCGCTCTCGCTCGGTGAATCGGGCGTTGAACCGCTTCGAGCCTACATCGCCAACCAGAAAGCCCATCATCAATCTGTTGATTTCAAGGACGAAATGCGATTGTTCTTCCGAAAGTACGGGATCGAGTGGGACGAGCATTACGTTTGGACCTGAGCGACGAGAAGTCCTGCGGACTTCACGTTCCCGCAACCAAGGTCCGGGGGTGTCGTCGCCAAGCCTCCTCCACCCCCGGCTACGCATGACCAGCCCTTCAGGCTGCTACGTATGGCCAGGCCACCCGTCACGGAAGCGGCTCCCCCCACGCCTCCGGAATCTCCCTCACCGCCGCCGCGTGCCCATCCACATACCCCGTGTTCATCCGCACACCCTTCGCGTGCAGAAAGAACGCCCGGTTCACCAGGTGATCCTCAAGCCGAAAATCAATCACGCTCCACGTCCGCACCGACGGCGGCTGCTCCGGCCCGCTCGGCGTCTGCTTCGAATCCACGAAAAGCGGAACCTCCCACGGCCGCCCCACCAGATCCATCTTGATGTACGCCGGCCGCGAAGCATCATCAAACGTGTCCGGATCCCCCGGCTGCCCACCATGCCCCGTCACGTTGATCGCGTAACAACGCTGCATCGGCAGCCCGTACACTGATCGCGACGTCGGACACGTCAAAACCGACCCCGCCGCATAAAGCTCGCCCCCCGTCGACCCGCTCGTCCCCGCCGCCTGCTGCACCACCAGCGCCCAGTTCGGCACCGACCCGTACGGCTGCCCCAGCGCCGGCGTCAGCCCCTTGTGCGTGTCCGCATACATCCGCACGACCGCGTGAATCCCCTTCAGATTCGACAAGCACACCGTCTGCCGGCCCGCTTCCCGCGCCGCCCCCAGCGCCGGAAGCGCAAGCCCGATGAGCAGCGTGATGATCGCGATCACCACCAAAAGCTCAATCAGCGTGAACGCACGTCGCATCTCCCATCGTAGTGGGGCGGGCCACGCCCGCCCGACGTACCCTCACGCACCCGCACCAAGGAGCCGCGCGTGCTCAACCTGACCCTCCTCCTCGCGGCACTCTCCACCGCGCCGCAACCCGCCAAAGCCCCGCCGCCTCCCACCTGGCTCAAGGACCTCACCGTCCGCCCCGGCTACACCGTCTCCCTCGCCGCTTCCGACCTTTCCAACCTCCGCCACGTCGAATCCGACGGCGCAAGCCGCCTCTTCGTCAGCCGCCCCTACGCCCCGCCCTCCGAAGGTCAGCGCCGAAGCACCTCCGGCGACATCCTCTGCCTCCGCGACCGCGACGGCGACGGCTTCTACGAATGGCGCGAGACCTTCGTCACCGGACCCGTCACCCTCCACGGCCTCTGCTTCGTCCAGGACTCCGCCGCCCCAGGCAAGCCCGCCCTCCCCGGCGCAGGCTGGCTCTGGTACTCCACCAGCGGGTCCATCTGGAAAGCCCGCGACAACGACGGCGACGGGAAAGCCGACGAGAACATCGAAGTCCTCAAGGATGGCTCCCTCCCCGCCGGCGGCGCCAACTGGTGGCGTGCCATCCTCGTCACCGAAAGCCGCCTCTTCACCGCCATCGGTGACACCGCCAACATCACCGACGAATCCGACACCGACCGCCAGAAGATCTGGTCCTTCGCCCTCGACGGCTCCGACAAAAAGCTCTTCGCCTCCGGCCTCCGCTCCACAGATAAGCTCCGCCTCCGCCCCACCGGAAAGCCGCGCCCTCCCGCCATCGAACTCTGGGGCGTCGATCAGGGCTCCGACTGGTTCGGCCGCATCCTCGGAGAAAAGCCGGGCCAGAATCCCGACGAGCCCGGTGCCGGCCAACCCATGACCGAGACCCTCCCCCCCGACGAGATCAACGTCTACACCGAGTCAAGCTTCTACGGGCACCCCTTCCTCGTCGGCGACCGCATCCCCCGCCCCGAATTCGCCGCCAAGTCCGACCTCGCCGACCTGGCGGCAAAGACCACGCCCCCCAAGCAAAGCCTCCCGGCCCACGCCGGCGCCTCCGGCTTCTGCTTCCTCGACCCCGACATCACCTCGCGACTCGCCGCCCGTCCCGGTGCCCTCCCGACCGAACTCGGCGGCCTGGACCTCGTCGTCGCCTGCCACGGCTCGTGGAACACGCCCAATCCCGCAGGCTACAGCATCGAGCGTGTCCTCTTCGACCCCGTCGAAGACCGCCCGATCGGCCACGTCACCCTCGTCCGCGGCATCCGCCGCACCGAAGACCCCGCCACCAAACGCGCTCGCTGGACACCCCTCATCCGACCCGTCGACATCGTGCAAGCCGCCGACGGCTCCCTCCTCTTCACCTGCGACATGAACAACATGATCCTCCGCATTTCCGGTGCCCGGAAACCCTGAAACACCTTCCATCCCTTGACTTTCCCCCCGACCCCTCCGAGACTTTGCCCGTGACGTTCTCCGCGTTCCATTCCGGCCACCATCATCACCATGATCCCCATGGGGCCGGTTGAGTCGCGCACGCTTTCCAGAAAAGCAAAGTGCAATCCTCGACGCCGGCCTCCTCAGGCCGGCGTTCTTCGTTTTCCACCCCTTTACCCCGCCCAAAGGACCCTCGCATGCTCCCCTCCGCCGCCATCCGACTCGCCCTCCCCAAAGGCCGCATGGAACAGGGCATCCTCGCCCTCCTCGCCGAAGCCGGCATCCGCGTCTCCTCCTCCGCTCGCGGCTACCGCCCGACCATCAGCCTGCCCGGCTTCGAAGCCAAAGTCCTCAAGCCCCAGAACATCATCGAGATGCTCGCCGCCGGCTCTCGCGACCTCGGTTTCGCCGGCGCCGACTGGGTCCAGGAGCTCGGCATGGAATCCCGCCTCGTCGAACTCCTCGACACCGGCCTTGACCCCGTCCGCCTCGTCGCCGCCGCCCCAGCGGATCTCGTCAAGGATGGCATCTTCACCGCGCCCACCGTCACCGTCGCCAGCGAGTTCGAACGCCTCACCACCCGCTGGATCGAATCCCGCCGCATGAAAGCACGCTTCGTCCGAAGCTTCGGCGCAACCGAGGTCTTCCCCCCCGAAGACGCCGACTGCATCGTCGACATCGCCGCAAGCGGCGCCACCCTCGCCGCCAACGGCCTCGTCATCTTCGACGAACTCACCCGTTCCACCACACGCCTCTACGCCAACCCAGAAGCCATGCAGGACCCCGCCCGCCGCGAAGCCGCCGACAAACTCGTCCTCCTCCTCAAGGGCGTCCTCGAAGCACGCAAACGCGTCATGATCGAGCTCAACGTCCCCGCCGACCGCCTCGAAGCCGTCGTCGAAGTCCTCCCCTGCATGCGCGAACCCACCATCGCCACCCTCCACCACGGCGCAGGCTTCGCCGTCAAAGCCGCCGTCCCCCGCGCCGACCTCCCCGCCCTCATCGTCGCCATCAAGCAACGCGGCGGCACCGACATCGTCGTCAGCACTATCAACCAACTCGTCGCCTGACCACGATCCACACGATGAAACCCCTCGCCATCCAACCGAGCCCCGCCGTCCAGCGCAAGCCCTACTCCACGCTTCCGCTCGAGCCGCACATCGACCTCTTCCTCGACGCCAACGAAGGCCCGACGCCCCCGCTCGACCTCCTCCGCGTCCTCGAAGATGTCTCGCGCCTCCGCCGCTACCCCTCGACGGACGAACTCCGCGCCCTCCTCGCATCGCGCCTTTCCGTCACTTCCGACCGCCTCACCGTGACCGCCGGCGGCGACGACGCCATCGACCGCGCCTGCCGCTCCGTCCTCGACCCAAGCCGCGAGATCATCCTCACGCCCCCGACCTTCGAGATGTTCCCCCGCTACGCCGCCCTCACCGGCGCGTCGGCCGTCAACATCCCCTGGACCGCCGACCCCTTCCCCACCCAAGCAGTCCTCGCCGCGATCACCGAGCGCACCGCCGCGATCGCCCTCGTCACGCCCAACAACCCCACCGGCCTCACCATCCCCGCGTCCGACGTCCGCACGATCGCCCTCGCCGCGCCCCACGCTCTCATCATCCTCGACCTCGCCTACATCGAATTCACCGATCCGCAAACACAAGAGAGCCTGCAAGCCCTCGCCCTCGAACTCCCCAACATCCTCGCCATCCGCACCCTCAGCAAAGCCTGGGGCCTCGCCGGCCTCCGTATCGGGTACGCCGTCGGCGACCCACGCGTCATCAACTGGATCCGCTCCGCCGGCGGCCCCTACGCCGTCTCCGCTCCCTCCGCCGCCATCGCGTGTCGCGCCCTCGAAACCTGCGAACACCTCATGCGCGAATACGTCGCCAACGTCCGCACCGAACGCGACCAGCTCTTCACCCTCCTCACCGACCTCGGCCTCGACCCCTGGTCCAGTGAGGCCAACTTCGTCACCACCGGCTCACGCTACGACGTCCACGCTTCCCCCTACGCAAGCCTGCGCCGCCAAGGCATCGCCACACGCGAGTGGAACAACCGCACCGACCTCCCGTCCTACGCCTGCCGCATCACCTGCCCCGGCAACCCCGCGAAGTTCGCCCGCCTCTGCCGCGCCCTCCGTCAGTACGCCACCGAGGAATCCCCCCGATGAGAACCGCCTCCATCACCCGCGCCACCCGCGAAACCAAAATCACCTGCACAGTGAACCTCGACGGCACCGGCGACTCCCGCATCGCCACAGGCATCGGCTTCCTCGACCACATGCTCACCGCCCTCTCCAAACACTCCGGCATCGACATCGATCTCGCCTGCACCGGCGACCTCCACGTCGACGACCACCACACCGCCGAAGATTGCGCCCTCACCCTCGGCCAAACCCTCGACCAAGCTCTCGCAAGCCGCCTCGGCATCACCCGCTTCGCTTCCGCCTACGCCCCCCTCGACGAATCCCTCGCCCGCGCCGTCCTCGACCTCTCCGGCCGCCCCCTCGCCGTCGTCAACCTCATGCTCCTCCGCGACAGCATCGGCACCCTCGCCACCGAGAACATCCCGCACTTCTTCCGCTCCCTCGCCACCACCCTCCGCGCCACCCTCCACCTCGACATCCTCCGCGGCGAAAACGACCACCACAAAGCCGAAGCCGCTTTCAAAGCCCTCGCCCTCGCCTTGAGACAAGCTATCGCCCGCACCGCTTCCACCGACGTCCCCAGCACCAAGGGATCGCTCTGATGCCCCCCGTCCACATCATCAAGACCGGCTCGGCGAACCTCGCTTCCGTCCTCGCCGCCTTCGAGCGTCTGGGCATCGCAACCGAGCTCACCAGCGACCCGGAAACGGTCGCCTCCGCGTCGCACGTCGTCCTCCCCGGCGTCGGCTCCTTCGGCGCCGCCATGACCGAGCTTCATCGCGCGAACCTCGTCGCTCCGCTCGTTGGTCGCATCGCCCGCAACCAGCACACCCTCGGCATCTGCCTGGGCCTACAGCTCCTCGCCGAAGCAAGCGACGAATCCCCCGGCGTCCCCGGCCTCGGCATCATCAAAAGCCGCGTCACACGCTTCACCTCCACCTCGCTCACCATCCCGCAGATGGGCTGGAACCGCGTCCGCATGTTCGATCAGTCCACCATGTGGGCCTATTTCGCCAACTCCTACAAACTCGATACCGCCCCCGAAAGCTGGCAACCCGCCCTCGCCGTCTACGGCCAGCCCTTCATCGCCGCCCTCCGCCGCGGCAACATCCTCGCCTGCCAGTTCCACCCCGAACTCTCCGGCCCCGCCGGCCTCAACCTGCTGCGCGATTGGTTCAATCAGACGCCTGACCTGAGTGAGTCCTCGAACGAAGGTCAGGGTCTACCCGTCGAGTCGCGCCCCCCAACCCGCATCATCCCATGCCTCGACGTCCGCGATGGCCGCGTCGTCAAGGGCATCAAGTTCCAAAACCTCCGCGACGCCGGCGACCCCGTCCAGCAAGCCGCCGAATACGAACGCCAAGGCGCCGACGAACTCGTCATGCTCGACGTCTCCGCCACGCCCGAAGGCCGCTCGACCGCCGCCAAAACCGTCGCCGCCATCCGCCGCGTCCTCTCGATCCCCCTCACCGTCGGTGGCGGCGTGCGCACCATCGACGACGCGTCCCGCCTCCTTGACGCCGGAGCCGACAAAGTCGGCGTCAACACCGCCGCCGTCCAGCGGCCCGAACTCATCTCCGAACTCGCCACCCGCTTCGGCCGCCAGTGCGTCGTCCTAGCCATTGACGCGGCCATGGCCGCGGACTTCGGCATCGACAATCGTCGCCACATCAAGAGCGAACCTCGTTCGATGGACACCGACACCGCTCCACCCTCCATCGACCGCGACAAGATGCTCGAGACCCACAACGTCATGCATCCCATCACTTGGGAAGTCGTCACCCGCTCCGGCAAGGACCGCACCGGCCTCGACGCCGTGCAATGGGCCGAGCGCGGTGCCGAACTCGGCGCCGGCGAGATCCTCCTCACCAGCTGGGACCGCGACGGCACGGGCCTGGGCTACGACCTCGACCTCCTCCGCGCCATCACCGCGGCCGTCCGCATCCCCGTGATCGCCTCCGGCGGCGCCAAAACCACCGACCACCTCACCCAAGCAGTGGGGGCCGGTGCCTCCGCCCTCCTCGCCGCAAGTATCTTCCACGACGGCGAAACCACCGTCCACGCCGTCAAACAAGCCCTCGACGCTCGCGGCCTGAGCGTCCGCCTCGAAGGAGCCCCCGCGTGATCATCCCCTCCATCGACCTCATGGCCGGCTCCACCGTCCAGCTCATCGGCGGCCGCGAGAAAAAGCTCGACGCCGGCCCCCCCGCGCCCATCGCCGCCAAGTTCTCCCTCGCCGGCGAGATCGCCGTCATCGACCTCGACGCCGCGATCGGAACAGGCAGCAACGCCGCCCTCATCGAGCCCCTCCTCCGCGATCACGCCTGCCGCGTCGGCGGCGGCATCCGCACCCCCGAAGCCGTCATCCGCTGGCTCGACGCCGGAGCCTCCAAAGTCATCATCGGCACCGCCGCCACCCCCGCCTTCCTCGCCGACCTCGCCGCCCGAGGCATCCCCCGCGAACGCCTCATCGCCGCCGTCGACTGTTTCAACGGCGAAGTCGTCGTCAAAGGCTGGCGTGAAGGCACCGGCCGCCGCGTAGAAACCGTCCTCGCCGAACTCGCCCCCCTCGTCGGCGGCTTCCTCGTCACCTTCGTCGAACGCGAAGGCCGCATGGTCGGCCTCCCCGTCGACATGGCCGCCGCCCTCCTCCCCGCCGTCGGTCAAGCCAAGCTTACCGTCGCCGGAGGCCTCAAAACCACCGAAGAGATCGCCGCCCTCGACCGCCTCGGCATCGACGTCCAGGTCGGCATGGCCATCTACACCGGAGCCATCGACCTCGCCGACGCCATCGCCGCTCCCCTCACCTCCGACCGCCCCGACGACCTCATCCCCACCGTCGTTGTCGACGAACACCACCGCGCCCTCGGCCTCACCTACTCCTCACGCGAAAGCCTCCGCGAAGCCGTCCGCCTCGGTGTCGGCGTCTACCACTCCCGCAAACGCGGCCTCTGGGTCAAGGGCCAAACCAGCGGCGCAACCCAAAAGCTCCTCAAAATCGACCTCGACTGCGACCGCGACTGCCTTCGCTTCACCGTCCGGCAAGCCCCGCCCGGTTTCTGCCACCAGAACACCGCCACCTGCTGGGGCGACCTCCCCGGCTTCCCTGCCCTCGAGCAAACCCTCGCCGATCGCCGCCGCTCCCCCCCTCAGGGCTCCTACTCCGCCCGCCTCTTCTCCGACCCCGCCCTCCTCACCTCCAAACTCCGCGAAGAAGCCGCCGAACTCGCCCTCGAACTCCAAGCTCCCTCCCCCAACTCAACCCGCATCACCGAAGAAGCCGCCGACGTCCTCTATTTCACCGCCGCCGCCCTCGCCGCCCACAACCTCTCCCTCGCCGACGTCGAATCCGAACTCTCCCGCCGCGCCCTCCGCATCTCCCGCCGCCCCGGCAACGCCAAACCCTCCACCAACTCCTCATGCTGAACATCATCACCCCATCCGACCTCGCGCGAGCCCGCACCTCGCCCGTCTCCGCCGAAACCCTCGCGACCGTCGCGTCCATCGTCGCTGACGTCCGCGCGCACGGCGAACCCGCCGCCCGCCGCTTCGCCGAAACTTTCCGCGAACTCGCCCCCGGCGACCCGCTCCTGCTCGACCGCGACGAGATCGCCTTCCGCGCCCGCTCCGTCCCCCAAGCCGACTTCGACCTCCTCCGCCGCGCCGCGGACCGCATCACCGCCTTCGCCCTCGCCCAGCGCGACTCCATCCGCGACTTCGAAACCCCCATCCCTTCCGGTACCGCCGGCCAGACGCTCATCCCCGTCCAATCCGCCGGCTGCTACGCCCCCGGCGGCCGCTATCCGCTCCCCTCCTCCGTCCTCATGACCGCGTGCGTCGCCCGCGCCGCAGGCGTCCCGCGCATCATCGTCGCCTCTCCCAAACCCGCACCCATCACCTTCGCCGCCGCCATCGTCGCCGGCGCCGACGCCATGCTCACCATCGGCGGAGCCCACGCCATCGCCGCCCTCGCCTACGGCCTCCCCTCCCTCTCCTTCGCCCCAGTCGACCTCATCGCCGGCCCCGGCAACAAGTTCGTCACCGCCGCCAAGAAACTCGTCTTCGGCGATGTCGGCATCGACATGCTCGCCGGCCCCAGCGAACTCACCATCCTCCACGACACCATCCCCGCCTCCCCCGACACCATCGCCGCCGACCTCCTCGCCCAAGCCGAGCACGACGACGACGCCCGCGCCATCCTCCTCACCACCTCCCCCTCCCTCGCCCGCGAGGTCGCCCGCGCCTTCGAAGCCCAGTGCCTCGCCCTCCCCGAACCCAACCGCACCACAGCCGCCCGCGCCGCCCGAAACTCCGGCATCATCCTCTGCGACTCCCTCGACCACGCCATCGCCCTCACCAACGACATCGCCCCCGAACACCTCGAGATCCTCACCGCCGACACCCAAGCCGCCGCTTCCCGCTGCCTCCACGCCGGCGCGGTCTTCCTCGGCGAAGCTTCCGCCGAAGTCTTCGGCGACTACGGCCTGGGCCCCAACCACACCCTTCCCACAAGCTCTTCCGCCCGCTTCTCCGCCGGCCTCTCCGTCCTTACCTTCCTCCGCGCCCGCACCTTCCTTCGCCGCGACGCCGCGCCGACCTCGCCGGAAACCTCATCCATCACCGACACCGCCCGCTTCGCCCGCCTCGAATCCCTCGAAGCCCACGCCCGCGCCGCTGAACAGCGCCTCCCCCGTCCCTGACCAACGCTCGCCCTACGATTTCCCCGATGAATACGCCCGCTCCCGGCCCGGTCACCCTCAAGACCCTCCGCCGCATGGCTTCCGAGTCGCGGCCCTTCTCCTGCCTCACCTGCTACGACGCCACCACCGCCCGCCTCCTCGCGCGCGGCGGCGTCCACGTCCTCCTCGTCGGCGACACCGCCGCCGAGATGGTCCTCGGCTTTGACCGCACCATCGACGCCCCCCTCGACTTCATGGTCACCCTCACCGCCGGCGTCAAACGCGGCGCCCCCGACGTGGTCGTCATGGCCGACATGCCCTTCATGTCCTACCACGCCTCCCCCGACGACGCCATCGCCAACGCCGGCCGCTTCCTCGTCGAAGGCCGCGCCGACATCGTCAAGCTCGAAGCCGACGCCTCCTTCGCACCCCTCGTCGAACGAATGACCCGCGCTGGAATCCCCGTCTGCGCCCACGTCGGAAGCCGCCCCCAGCGAGCCGCCCTCACCAGCGGCTACGGCTCCGCCGGCCGCACTTCCGATGAAGCCGCCCGCATCATCGACGACGCCGCCGCCCTCGAACAAGCCGGCGCCGTCATGCTCCTCGCCGAAGCCGTCCCCGACGAGGTCACCGCCGCCATCATGCAGCGCACCTCCGCCCCCCTCATCGGCATCGGTGCCGGCCCCGCCTGCCACGGCCAGGTCCTCGTCGTCCACGACCTCCTCGGCATGTCCGATTCCCCGCCCCGCTTCGCCGAGCCCGTCGCTTCCCTCGGCCCCGCCATCACCGCCGCCGCCGCCGAGTGGACCTCGCGTGTCGCCCGCCGCGCCGTCGGCGGCGCTCGCTACACCATGAAACCCGGCGAATCCGTTCCTCCCTCCACCTTCTGACCCCCCCCGGCGAAGTCCAAGCCCCCGCGACCGCGACGCCGATACTCTTCCTTGGTTCGTGGATGCGCCCACGAGGAGGATTCGGCACATGCGGAGGATCATCGCGTTCGGTCCGGCTCTCGTCGTCCTCATGGTCGCCATCGGAGCCCTCTGGGCCGTACCCCGCGCCGTCCAGATGGCTTCCGCCGTCCGCGTCGCCGCTCAGGTCCAAGCCGCCACCCAGCAGCTCGACGCGATGCCCATCCTCGAGCAGATCAACGCCGCCACCCGCGCCATCGCCACCGCCGTCGAACCCTCCGTCGTCCACCTCGACGTCCGCACCTCCCGCGGCGGCTCCACCGGCTCCGGCTGGGTCTTCGACACCCAGGGCCACATCATCACCAACGCCCACGTCGTCCGCGGCGCACGACAGGTGAGCGTCCAGTTCTTCGACGGCCTCGTCGTCGCTGGCGAGGTCGTCGGCTCCGACGCCCTCACGGATGTCGCCGTCGTCAAGGTTGACTCGATCCCCGGCCTCTTCGCCGCCCGCCGCGCTGCCGACGTCGTGCAGCAGCAGGGCGACCGCGTCTTCGCCTTCGGCTCCCCCTTCGGCTACAAGTTCTCGATGTCCGAGGGCATCATCTCCGGCCTCGGCCGCGTCGCGGGCCCCGCCGTCGAGCTCGGCGGCTTCTCCAACCTCATCCAGACCGACGCCGCCGTCAACCCCGGCAACTCCGGCGGTCCGCTCGTCGATGTCAAGGGCCGCGTCGTCGGCATGAACGTCGCCATCGCCACCGCCCGCGCCGAACGCGGCACCAACGCTGAGAACGGCCAGTCCGCCGGCATCAGTTTCGCCATCCCCGTGAGCACCGTCGAGTACGTCGCCGAGCAGCTCATCCAGAACGGCCGCGTCCTCCGCGGCTTCCTCGGCCTGAACTTCGGCACCAGCGGCTTTGGACGCTCTGAGTCCTTCGCGATCTACGAGGGCGACCGCTTCCGCGGCACCGGCCTGGTCATCCGCGAAGTGACGCCGCGCGGCCCCGCCGACGCCGCCGGCCTCCGCCCCGGCGATGTCGTCACGACCATCAGCGGCCAAGCCGTCCCCTCCTTCTCCGCCCTCCGCGGTATCGTCGGCTCCATCCGCCCCGGCCAGCCCGTCACCGTCCGCGTCTGGCGCGAGTCCAAGTTCATCGACTCGACCGTCATCCTCGGCGAGATGCCCGCCACCGCCCTCGTCGGCAACCCCGCGTTCTTCCTCGACCGCCACGCCGGCGTCCAGGTCGACGACACGCCTCAGGGCGTCATGGTCACACTCATCCGCGAAGGTTCGCCCTTCGCCGACGCCGGATTCAAGCCCGGCACCGTCATCCTCGCCGTCGGAAGCACGGTCGTCCGCTCCTCCCTCGACCTGGCCGCCCTCATGCTCGAACGCGGCTGGCTCACCGGTGATGATGTCGAATTCACCATCCTCCGAAACGGCGCCGTCGCGGGTGCGATGCCCGTCAAGGTCACCGCTCGCCTCCCAGACCCCTCCGAACTCGACTGATCCCATCACGGAATCATCCTCATGAAACTGGTCAAAAAGCTCGCCGTCGCCCTCATCCTCGTCGCTCTCTTCCTCGTCGTCGGTCTCTCCGGCGGCCTCTACTACATCAACGACCTCGTCAAGCTCGGTGTCGAGAAGGGCGGCACCTACGCCCTGGGCACCAAAACCTCCCTCGGCTCCGCCGATGTCGGACTCTTCTCCGGCAAAGCCGCCATCAACTCCCTCACCGTCGCCAACCCCGAAGGCTTCAAAGCCGCTCAGTTCATGTCTCTCGGCGACGCCGCCGTTCAGGTCTCCGTCGCCTCCCTCCGCGAGGACGTCGTCACAATCCCCAAGGTCCAAGCCTCCACCATCCGCGTCACCCTCGAACGCAAGGACGGCAAGACCAACTACAAAGTCATCCTCGACAACCTCGCCAAGCTCAAGTCCTCCTCCGACAAGCCCGCGCCGGCTTCGACCGAGCCCGGCAAGAAGTTCATCATCAAGGACCTCGACATCAGGGACATCAAGGTCACGGTCGACATGCTCGACTCCTCCCTCCCCGTCGGCTCCCTCGTCGTCCCCATCGACGAGATCAAGCTCACCGACCTAGGAACCGCAAGCAACGGCCTCCCCATGTCCGACATCCTCGGCATCGTCGTCCGCACCGTGCTCGCCACCGCCAGCGCCAACGGAAACGGCATCATCCCCGCCGACATGCTCTCTGACCTCCAGTCCCAGCTCGGCGCACTCGGCAATCTCGACGAACTCGGCATCAAGGTCACCTCGCAGGTCGGCACCGAGCTCCAGAAAGCCGCCGACAACGCCCGCCAGCAGCTCGAGAAAGGCCTTGGCGACGCCGCCAAGACTGCCCAGGACAAGGTCCAGAAGGGCCTCGACAACGCCGTCAAGGACATCTTCGGCGGAGACAAGAAGAAGTGACGCCCCCTTCCGCCGCGGGCGTCCTGATGATCGCCGCCGCCGGCGCGGTCGGCACCCTCGCCCGCTTCGGTCTGGTCTCGCTCACGCAAGCTTTCCTCCCCCAGCCGACCGCTCCCAGCGTCCCCGCGTTCCCGTGGGGCACCCTCGCGGTCAACCTCATCGGCTGCTTGGCCATGGGCATCCTCGCCACCGCGCTGGCCCACTCCGTCCGCGAAGACCTGAGGCTCGCGCTTCTCGTCGGCCTGCTCGGCGGCTTTACGACCTTTTCCGCCTTCGCCTGGGAAACCCACACCCTCCTCGCCGCCGGGCGGATTCTCGCCGCCGCTCTCTACGTCCTGGCGAGCGTCGGACTCGGACTCCTCCTGGTGCTCGCGGGTGCCACGCTCGTTCGCTCCGCCTGACATCCCATCGCGGCGCCTCGTGGCCCACTTGCTCTCAACCCGCCCCCGTTTGTCGGTAGACTGTGACGACATGGACACCACTCCGACCCCGCCCGGCGCCGCTCCCAAGCCAGCACCCTCCGAAGAAGTCCTCAAGCAAGCCCTGGGTGCGTTCAAGAAGCGCATCAAGCTCATGCGTCTCGATCAGGAATCGAGCCTCGGCGCCGGCAAGCCGATGACCGGCGGCAAGAAGTCCGACATCGACCAGATCCAGCCGCCCAATCAGTTCCCCCGGGAAGTCTGGAAAGAGCTCGCCGCTCGCAAGCTGATCAAGGATCACGGCCAGGGCTTCTACTCCCTTCCCACCTGATCGCCCCACTTAAACGTTTCTTTATGCGGATTGTCGCAATGATGGTCCGCATTCATGACGTGGTCCCCGTAGCGGCAGGCGCGTGAGGCGTCTGTCGCCGCGCGCCGATGTCCGACAACCCCGAGGTCCAAGTTCGGAAGTTCGGCTTGCCCGACGTGCTTGTCGCACGTCCCTTCGGACCACGCCGCCCATTGCTCGCTTGAGCAGAGTCTGGAGATCACCATGTCAGCATCGTCGTCCTTCCTTTCCCGATCCGCGTTCTTCGCCGCTTCGCTGCTTCTCTCTGCCGGCTCGGCCGCGGCCCACGAGATCGTCTACACCGCGTCCATGAGCGGGCCCGCCGAAGCCCGCCCAACAACTCCCCCGGGACCGGGTTCGCCACCATCACCATCGACCTCGACCTCGCGACCATGCACATCGTGGCTGATTTCAGCGACCTGATCGGTACCGTCACGGCTGCCCACATCCACGGGCCCACCGTCACCCCCTTCGCCGGAACCGCCGGCGTGATGACGCCCACCCCGAGCTTCCCCGGCTTCCCGACCGGCGTCTCCTCTGGCCACTACGAGCGTACCTTCGACCTCACCCTTGCCAGCTCGTACAACGCGGCGTTCATCACCGCGAGCGGGGGCACGATCTCGCAGGCGATGAACCGGATGCTGGCTTCGTTCGCCGAAGGCCGGGCGTACTTCAACATTCACACCACCTCCTTCACGGGGGTGAGATCCGCGGGTTCCTCGTGCCGGCTCCGGGCGCGACGGGTGTTCTCGCGGTCGCAGGGCTCTTTGCGGCACGTCGCCGCCGGAACTGATTGCTCGATCTCGATCAGTCGCGAGAACGACCCCGGCGCCCACACCGCCGGGGTTGTTTTGTTTTATGAGCGCGCGGGTCTGGGCGCGAAAGGGCTCTGCGATCGGGGAATCCATCCACCACGCGTCGAAGCGGCGTCTCGCGGGGTTAGAAGTCCAGCAGGTCTCCGAGCCAGCCGCCCTTCTTCTTGCGATGGGGATCCTGGTAGCGGAAGTTTCCGTGGGAGCTGTCGTTGCTTGAGCCGAAGTGCTGCGGGTGCTGCCCCTGGTGGGGCTCGGGGGCGCGAGCGGAGCCGCGGCTTCGGTCGCTTTCGTGGTGAAGGTCGGAATCAAGCCTTGCGGAACGCTCGATGATCTTGTCGAGTTCGTTGCGATCGAGCCAGATGCCGCGGCACCTTGGGCAGTAGTCGATCTCGATGCCTTCGCGGTTGCCAACACTCAGAACGACGTCGGGGCAGACGGGGCACTTCATCGCGGATCTCCACTCGGGGGACTTCCGATCGTGGTCACGACATTCCGCGGCCTGGATGCTGGCGGGCGGATGCCGCGCAACACCGCCGCGGAAAGCTGCGGAGTTTACGCGTGCGGTGAAGTGGGATCGTGGTTGGAGTGGAGCTTTCTTCGGTCCGCATCAGCTCCAGCCGTGATGGGCGGATTCGAGCGTGGGCTGCGTGGGGTCGGCGGAGGGAGTCGATGAGCTTGCGGACTTGCGGCGTGGGTGTGGGGTGAGGTTTTGTGTGGTTGGGAGTGAAGCGGATGTTGGTTGGTGTGGTTTGTGGAGGGGCTGGTTGGGAGTTCTTCCGTCACGAGCCGTGATTGGAGCAGCGGGGGGAGAGGGCGGGGCGACACGCCCCGGCTCGCGGGTTGGGGGTGGGGCGTGCGTCGTGATTTGGGCGTCCATAGAAGATCCCTCACCGCCCTTCGGGCACCTCTCCCCGTTCGAAGCGACGGGGAGAGGGAGGGGGGAGTGGGGGGCGACCGCTTGCGCGGTCGTCTCTCTGGGGGCGGACGCACCCCCTCCGGCCTCGCGGACTCGGCCACCTCCCCCGGCGGGGCCGGGGGAGGAGTTGCGCGTCATGTCGCGGGTGAGTCTTGCGAGTGAGGTGGCGGCGCGGCGGCATTCGATGAGGGAGCTTGACTCGAACATGGATTTGCTGAGCATCTCGGCTGCGTTTTGCATGTGCATCGAGGCGAGGATGCGGCGGCGTCTTGCGAGGAGCGATTCGTGGGCGTCCATTGTCGCGATGACGAGCGGGTCGGCGACGAAGGCTCGGAGTTCTGCCGGAGTCAGCTTGTGCTTGAAGAGGACCATTTCGAGGTCCCCGTGTTCCTCGAGCCAGGTGGCGAGGATCTCGTCGTGCGTGGACGGCTGTATGGACATCTGGGCCCCCTTTGTTCCCGCGGAGAGAAGGCGCGGGGAGGGGAGAAGCTTTCGGGAAAGTTGGGGCGTGGGGAGAGATTCGGGCGCGGTGTGCGCACGGGTTGCGTGTTGTGTCGTCGGGTCGTTCGGTCGCGGGTTTTGATCCGATCCTTGCAGGGTCGGGTTGTGGGGGCGGGCTCACCGGGGGCGTTGCCCCCGGCTACTTTCTTTCAGCCCTGCGGGCTAGTGGCGGAACTCTGTTTGCCATGGGGCAGTTGCTGAGGCTGCGCGTCATTCACTACGAGCCGAAGAACCCCCTCCGCCTCGAAGACTCGGCACCTCCCCCGCCGGGGGCGGGGGAGGAGTTGCTGTGGGAAGGGGGAGTCGTTGATGTTGGACGTGCACCCACCACGCGCCGAAGCGGCGGGTGGTGGCACGCGGGGGGTTGAGTGATGCCACACGCCCATCACTCTTGCGTTCTCAGCAGATTGGCCATCTTTGCTTCGAGGGCCTCGGGCGATGAGAACGATTCATCAACACCTTCCCAGAAGGGCGAGGAGCCTTCGACCCTCGAAAGACCGAGCGAATCGGATGCGGGGAAGAACTCCACGCAGTAACGCACCCCGTGCGCCGCGAGATCGAGCATCGCGGCGCCGGTCGGGAGTACAGTGATCTTGGGATTGGTTTCTGGATACCGTGAGGCGAGCCGCTTGAAGAGCTGAAGTGCATCCATGCGTCGTACCGTGGGCTCGCGGGTCTTGGTGAAGGATACCGCCGGGGATGAATGTGGAGGGTGGACAGGATTGGTCGGGGGTACGGGTCGGAACTGAGTGGTGCCACCCGCCAGGAGCTTGTTTCTATGGAGCGGAACTGACCCTAAAGGTACGAACGTGGAACTTCGAGCTTGGAGGAGGGGTGTTCGTGGGGGATTGTGATTGCGAAACGTCTGACGCGGTGAATGCAGGATGCGAGAATCCAAGGTCGTTGGGATCGTCGAAGAAGGCGGCGGGGGAGGCGACGATGATTCTGAAGGCGAAGTGGAAGATGCCTTGGCGCAGCAGTTCGCAGGAGTCGGCTTTGGCTTCGAGAGCGTCGAGTGCGGCGGCCCGAGCGGGATCGTCGAACCAATCGGACTTGTGACGGGCGGTTCGTTTGCTCGCCGGAGGCAGGAGCGACGCTACAGATTGGAAGAGTGCAACCGTCCTGGGCATTGCGAGGTGCTTGAAGAGGGTGATGCCGGGATCGATGCGTTCGGTCGAGTTGAATGCCAAGCCTGCGGCGACGCCATCGTTCATGAGCTCCGAGCCGAGCTCGTTGAGGAGAGCGAGGTTGGCACGGGGCTTGGAGGATTTGGACCGGTCGCGCGTGGCGAGGTTGATCGCTTGCTCAAGGATGTGGTCGCAGACGACCGATCCGGGTTGGCCGTGCTTGGGAATGCCACGGCGGGTGACGTCGACGAGTTCCAGCCATCGGGAGTAGGGAAGCAGCTTGGGCATCGGGTCAGTGTACAGGCGGGTGGCGGGGGACGACTCAGGTCCAAACGTGGCGAATCGAATGGGGGGCGTGGGTGTGGAGCGAAGGCCCCACGGGTTGGAACCCGTGGGCTTCTTTGATTACGGTGGTTGGGGGGTTGGGACGAGTCGTGAGGTCGGGGGTGGATCTTTGTAGGTCCACAGCGCTGCGCTGCGGGCGGCGTGGTCGGTGATGTAGTTGAAGGCGTTCAGTTGGTGGGCACGATCGGTGATCGGCGTGATCTTGAAGCGTTTGGCCCAAACGCCGCCTTCGGGGGTTAGATGGAGAGAAGAGACCGCGCGGGAGGAACGGGACTTCGCGAGTCCGGTGACGTGGCGGATGTAGGCGTAGAGGGGTTGGTTGTGGGTGCCGCATTCCCACGGGTTGGAACCCGTGGGCTTCGGCGGGAGGATGAACCTCGCGAGGAGGTGGAAGTGGTGGTCGTCGATGGCGCAAGCGATCACTTCGATCCGTTGGTGGATGAGCGACGCGACGAGCTCGTGACATGCGACAAGTCGTGCCTCCGGTGAAAGGAGGACGGGGGTTTTGGTGTGGGCTTTGGAGAATGCACGTTGAGCGATGTGCTCGGAAGGATCGGGCGGGTTGTGATAGTCGCCGTCAACGTGTTCGCGGTGGTGGCGGGCACGCCAGCCGCGTTCATCGCCGCGGATCCAGGTGCCGTAGGTGTTGCCGTTGAGATGATACCAGCCGTTCCATGCATCGATGATGCGAACGTTCATAGTTGCATGGTACAAGGAAAGAAGCCCACGGGTTGGAACCCGTGGGCTTCGAGGTTTACTGCGGAGTGAAGGGTTCAGTAGTCGCCGTGGTCGTGGTCGTGGCCGCCGGCGGCGGGGGCCTTCTTTTCCTTGATTTCGACGATCGCGGCTTCGGTGGTCAGGAGGAGGCCGGCGACGCTTGCGGCGTTTTGGAGGGCCACTCGCTCGACCTTGGTCGGGACGATGACGCCCATTTTCATGAGGTCGCCGTACTCGTGGGTGAGGGCGTTGTAGCCGAAGTTGGGGACGCTTCCATCGGCGCCTTCTTCGACCTTGCTTGCGATGACTGAGCCGTCGAGGCCGCAGTTGGCCGCGATCTGCTTGACGGGAGCGGCGACGGCGCGGTAGACGATGTCGATGCCGGCGCGTTCATCGCCTTCGGCTTTCTTGCGGAGCTTGTCGAGGACCTTGCGGGCGCGGAGGACGGAGACACCGCCGCCGGGGAGGATGCCTTCTTCGACGGCCGCGCGGGAGGCGTGGAGGGCGTCTTCGACGCGGGCTTTCTTCTCTTTCATTTCGACTTCGGTGGCTGCGCCGACGTTGATCTGGGCGACGCCGCCGGAGAGCTTGGCGAGGCGTTCCTCGAGCTTTTCGCGGTCGTAGTCGGAGGTGGTGATGTCGATCTGGTGGCGGATCTGCTCGATGCGGGCCTTGATCTCGGCGGAGGAGCCGGCGCCCTCGACGATGGTGCAGTTGTCCTTGTCGATGGTGACCTTCTTGGCGCGGCCGAGGTCGGCGATCTCGACGGTTTCGAGGTTGATGCCGAGCTCTTCCATGAGGGGCTTGCCGCCGGTCAGGATGCCGATGTCTTCGAGCATGGCTTTGCGGCGGTCGCCGAAGCCGGGGGCTTTGACGGCGGCGACCTTGAGGACGCCGCGGAGCTTGTTGACGACGAGCATGGCGAGGGCTTCACCGTCGATGTCTTCGGCGATGATGAGGAGCTGGTTGCCCTGTTCGGCGATCTTGCCGAGGAGGGGGAGGAGGTCCTTGGCGTTTGAGAGCTTCTTCTCGAAGATGAGGATGTAGGGGTTGGTGAGCTCGGCCTCCATGGTGGCGGCGTTGGTCACGAAGTGGGGGGAGAGGTAGCCCTTGTCGAACTGCATGCCTTCGACGAGCTCGACCTCGGTGTTGAGGGACTTGCCTTCTTCGACGGTGATGACGCCGTCCTTGCCGACCTTGTCCATGGCTTGGGCGATGATCTTGCCGATCTCCTCGTCGTGGTTGGCGGAGCAGGTGCCGACCTGGGCGATCTCCTTGGAGGTTTCGACCTTCTTGGACATGCGGGCGAGTTCTTCGATGATGGCGGTGACGGCGGAGTCGATGCCGCGCTTGACGACGTTGGGGTTGGCGCCGGAGGTGATGACCTTCAGGCCTTCGGAGTAGATGGCTTCGGCGTAGATGGTGGCGGTGGTGGTGCCGTCGCCGGCGTCCTTGGAGGCTTTGGAAGCGACTTCCTTGACCATCTGGGCGCCGAGGTTTTCGTACTGGTCTTCGAGTTCGACTTCCTTGGCGACGGTGACGCCGTCCTTGGTGACGGTGGGGGCGCCGAAGGATTTTTCGAGGACGACGACGCGGCCGGAGGGGCCGAGGGTGACCTTGACGGCGTGGGCGAGCTTTTGAACGCCTTTGAGGATGCGTTCGCGGGCGTCGTTGTTGTAAGCGATGGATTTTGCTGCCATGTTTGAAAGTCTCCAAATGGTCAAATGGCCAAATAGCCAAATGCTGCGGTTAGTTGACCTGTTTCTTGAGGGCGATTCTGATCCAGATGATTCGTTCGGGTTCGATGATGAAGATGCTCTGGCCGTCGGTGAGTTTGACCAGGTGGTCGGGCTCGTCGGGGATGAGCATGGCTTTGTGGACGAGGAGCGTGGACTCGTGGGAGGGCATGGAAGCGAACGCGAAGAGGGCATCACGCGTGCCGTCGAGTTCTTTGAGGGATTGTCGGAGTTGGTCGGGTGTCATGGGAGGGGGTGGATCCAGGCGGCGGCGACGCGGGCGGGGTTGATGATCCAGAGTCCGTCGGCGGGGGCCGCGTGGTGATGGTCCTTGGCGTCCCTGGGCGTGTTCCTGAGCAGCGGGGAGCGGGTGGCGACTTTCAGGTTTCCCTTGTCGTCGGTTTCGACGGCGGCGGGGAGGATCTGGATGTCGCACCCGTCGATGATGAGGCGGGCGTCCGCGCCGTGATCGATCGCGTGCTGCAGGAGTGAGCGGAGGGCGTCAAGGTCCATGCGATCAGTCCTCGATCACGGCGAGGATGTCGTCCTCGTTGATGATGAGGAACTCTTTGTCGTTGAGTTTGACCTCGGTGCCGGCCCACTTGGTGATGAGGATGCGGTCGCCCTTTTTGACGGAGAGGGGGATGCGGGCGCCGGTGTCGGTATTGAGGGTGCCGGTGCCGACGGCTTCGATGGTGGCGGTCATCGGCTTTTCTTTGGAGGTTTCGGGGAGGAAGAGGCCGGTAGAGGTTTTGGTCTGGGCCTCGTCGCGCTTGATGAGGATCTTGTCGCCGAGGGGGCGGAGGAGGGTGGTGGACGATGAGGATGCTTGCTTGGCCATTTCTTGAAACTCCGAAAGAGGCGTGAACAAAGACGGCGGAACGCGAACGGCGGTCCGGGTCAGGACGGGAACTTACGCGGGCCACATGCCGCGGTAATGACGGAGGAGGCATCGACGCAGGACGTCGAGCATGAGGTTGAGGTCGGCGGGTTTGCGGGGGCGGTCGACGACGGCGAAGGCGCCCAGGCGAAGGGCGGCGTTCATTTCGCGGAGGTCTTCGCGGTGGGACTTGGAGCGTTTGACGACGACGGTGGGCGGCGGCTCGGGCTGGCGGGAGAGGAGCTCGAGGAGGCGGGAGCCGGCTTCTTCGGTCGGGGACTCGGCGGAGGACTGGTCGAGGGGGAGGCCGAGGTCGACGATGGCGATGTGGATGCGGGTGTGGGTGAGGACGTCGGTGGCTTCGCGGCCGGTGCCGGCGCGGTGGGAGACGACGCCCATGGGCTCGAGAAGGCGGGGGAGGTGGTCAACCCAGCAGGAGGACTCCCAGCCGGCGTAGGAGAGGAGGAGATTGAGGCGGCCCGAAGCGGGCCCGGAGGGATGCCCTGAGCCTGCGCCGCCGGGGGTGCCGGAGGGGGGCGTCGGGTCGTTTCCGGGCTCGGGATGTCGGCGCGCATTGACCATCCGAGAAGCAATGTGGCAAATGGCGTGCCGGAGCGGCGGGCGGCGTGGATGCTTGGGAAGTGGGCGGGTGAGGGTTCGGCGGGGATGGTGGTGGTGTCAGCGGGGCGCGGGAGGGGGGAGGGGGTGCCAGAATGGCAGGGGGTGTCGAGAGTTGCGTGTCGCCCCGTGGGGGCGGGGGAAATGGCGGGGCGATACGCCCCGGCTCGCGTTTGGGGATGTTGTGCGCGGGGGGTGGGGGCGCGGAGGTTTGGGAGTCCATCGAAGACCCCTCACCGCCCTTCGGGCACCTCTCCGCGTTCTCAGAGCAGAACGGGGCGAGGGAGGATTAGGCGTTGTTGGGGGGAGCGGGGAGGAGGGACTCGATGTGTTCGAGGAGGGCGGGGATGGAGAGCCATTGGTCTTCGATGCCGGTGGTTTCGTGGTCCCAGAGGGTGATCACGGCGTCGGTTGTCGCGCGTTTGCCGGGGCGGAAGGCGTAGAAGTCGCCGAAGGCGTTGAGGGCGAGGATGAGGTCTTTGGTCGAGGCGATGTCAGGGTCGGGGCGGCCGCTCGTGCTTTCGTCTTGGTACGTGTACTCGTTCCAGTGCGGCGGGACGATCTCCCAGCGGGAGAACTCCGGGTGCCCGGGCATGGGGATGCGCAGGGGAAGGAGCGGGGCGAGCTTGCGCCACGCGAGCGGAGTGCGGGGCCAGAGTTCGGAGGTTGTGACCTTGGCGAACTCGGGATCGTCACGGGCGGGCGTCCACGGGCGGTCGGGTTTGGCGAGGCGGGCTTCGAGGGTGGCGATGGTTTCGTCGACGGAGGGAGGCTTGGCTGTGGTGGTCGCGGGCTTTTTCGCGTCGATGATGGCTTGGCGGCGGGCGGATTCGGCGGCGGCTTCGGTTGGGGTGAAAGCGGGGCTTGGGAGGGGGAGAGTGATCTCGACGTCGAGGTCGATGGCGTCGGCTTCGACGGCGGGGACGGTGAGGATGGGGGTGAAGTCGGCGGGCTTGAGGAAGCCGGCGCGGATGAGGTGCTCGCGGGCGCGGGAGGAGCATGCAAGGCCGTGGTGGCGGCCGAAGGGGGATGGCTTGTCGTCTTGGATGCGGGGTGAGATGTCGTAGGCGAAGTCGGTGTCGGGGAGGTGTTCGCGGATGAAGCGGGGTTCGCGGGAGACGCCGAAGGTGCGGCCATTCTGGAGTTCGTGGTAGCGGCGGAGGATGGGGTGGTCGATGGCGTCCACGGAGCGGAGCTCGAACGGGTCGGCGGAGGGGAGGCCGAGGCGGAGGGAAGCGGCTTTGGGTTTGGCGCCTTGGCGCGTGAGTTTGTCCATCACGCGAGCGTGGTCGACGAGGGGGTGGTCGAGGCCGCGCCCGAGGGGGTTGGTTGCGAAGAACTGTCGCCAGGGGCGGGGTTCGCCGGGGCGGCTGAGTTCGATTGGGATAAATGCGAGTCCGGTGAGGCCGGCGGCGATGGTGGATGCGATGAACTCGGGAGAAGCGATGTACCGCATGGCTCGCGTGTCGTCATCGTCGAGGTAGGCGAGGTGGAGTTTGTCGGGGGCGCGGCTTGGTGCTTTGAGTTCGCGGTGGGGGTGGAAGGTGAACCAGTCGGCGGAGTGCAGAGGTTTTTGTTTGATCGGGGGGTCCGAAACCGAGAGGTGCGTGATCACGATGCCGGGCAAGCGGTCGCGGCGGAGGACGGGACCGCCGGCGGCTTTTTGCTTTTCGAGGGCTTCGAGGAGCACGAGGATGTCGGGGTCGGTGAGTTTGGTGACGAGGTGGTGGATGCTGTCACAGACGGGGAGACGGAGGTCGCGTGCGAACTGTTTTGCGAGGGTGCCGCGGGCTTTCCAATCGCCGGAGTCGATGGTGGCTTCGTAGCTGATGTGGATTGTGGAATCTGGGGGCGGAATCCAGAGGGGAGAGATCGGCATGACCAAATGATAGTTGCCGGCGCGTGTCGCCCCGTTGGGGCTTGGGTGGTGTGTGGGGCCTTGGGCCCAGGCCTGACGGTCTGGGCTTTCTTGTTGCGCCCCGTTGGGGCGGGGCGTGCGGGGGGACTTCGAGGGTTTGGGGTCCATGGAAGACCCCCTCACCGCCCATCGGGCACCTCTCCCCGTGCCGAAGCGGCACGGGGAGAGGGAGGTAGGGCGCGTCTGAGGAGCGAGGGTTGGGCTAGCGGGTTCGGCGTCGGGCGAGGAGGCCGATAGGCGCGGCGGCGAGGAGGAAGGTGGGTCCGGGAGCGGGGATGCAGCCGGCGGTGATGGTGTTGGAGTCCATGGTGACGGCGCCGTTGCGAGCGAGGGCTCGGCCTTCGAGGAGGGTCGCGCCGGTGTTGAGGGTGATGCTTGCGAGGGCGAGGATGTTGCCTTGGAAGGCGGTGTTGGTGCCGAGCGTCGCGGAGCTTCCGACCTGCCAGTAGACCTCGCACGCGTCGGCGCTGTTGATGGTGCGGACGGAGGAACCGCTGGAGGTGGTGAGGGTGCTTCCCATCTGGAAGATGAAGAGGGCGTTGGGATCACCCAGGGCGTCGAGGGTGAGGGTGCCGGTGAGGAAGGCTGACGAGGAGAAGAAGTAGACGCCGGGCGTGAGGGTCATTCCGGCGAGGTCCATGCCGGTGAGGTCCTGGGTTGGGGCGAAGGCGGCGAGCATGTTGTACGCGGTGGTGACGTCGTCCTGGGCTTGCTGGGCGACGGCGTCGCCGGCGTGGATCGTGCCGTTGACGACGCCGGGGCCGAAGCCGGTGATGGCGAAGCCGGACCAGACGCCGAGATCGCCATTGACGACGCTGGCGCCGGTGTTGGTGACGGTGGAGCCGGCGAGCACGGCGAAGTTCTGGGCGGTGCCCAGAATGTCGCCCCATGCGGGCGTGGAGCATCCCGCGGCGATAAACGCCGCGACGGCCAAGTTTCCGAATCTCATATTGTGGTCCTTCTCTCTCTATGTCAGGGGCTGGCGGGCCTTGTCGCACATCGCGGCGCCGGCACAGTCGCTGATGATTGAGGCAAGTTAGCCACAGGTCTCAAAATGTACTACATAAATATCACCATTGCACGGAAAATTATGTGGCACAATAGTGAGCCGCCGCATGCGACGGAGAATGTGACGGGTCATCGCGACGCGAGGTCACGATGCGCGTGAGACGCATTCCAACGTGGCTGGGCGGGGAACGGCACGGGGAGAGGGAGGGGAAAAACGAACGACCGGGCACGCGCCCGGTTCGTTCGTGAAGTGGAGTGTGGTGCGAGCGTACAGACCGATTTGCGTTTACCGGTTGGCGTTGAGGGGCTTGGGATTACTTGCGTCGGCGGCGGTAGGCGACGAGGCCGCCGAGGGTGAGGAGGGCGGCGGTGCCCGGGGTGGGAACGCCGATGATGGAGACGGAGTGGGTGAGTGAGGAGTCGCCGCCCTGAGCCCAGCCGCTTACCTTGGCTTGACGGCCGGTGCCGTCGGCGAAGGTGGGGTCACCGAAGGCGGAGTTTCCGCCGCCGCCGATGCCGTACTCGACATCGTTGGCTCCGGCGAGGAGGTTCCAGTTCTTGTAGCCGATGGTGGCGCTGCCGCCATCGTTCTGGTACTGATTGGTTTGGTAGAGGGTGTCCTGGTAGACAAAGTCGACGAGGGACTGTCCGCTGTCGAGGGCGACGCCGCCGCGGAAGATGGCTTGGAAGGTGACGAAGCCGGCGCCTTGGGCGGCGAAGTGGTCCTGGTTGGTCCACTGGACGATGAGATCGTTGTTGATGACCTGATAGCGGATGTTGGTACCGCCGGCGGCGGAGGGGAAGTAGTCGTCCCAGAGGACGGCGATGAACTGACGGAGGCCCGCGCCGTTGCCGGCTTGCGCGGAGTTGGAAGCGGAGAGGGACGCGATGGAAGTCTGGCCGTCGGAGTTGAGGGGGCCGGCGTTGTAGTAGCCGATCTGGTCGGCGCCGGTGAAGGTGTCGGTGGCGGAGGAACCCCAGAGGATGCCTCCGTTGTTGCCGACGCGGAAGGAGCGGCCGCCGCTGAAGAGGCCGTTGCCGATCCAGCCGTGGGCGGCGGCGGCGACGGTGGTCTCGGAGTCGTCGGTGAGTGTTCCGATGGAGGTGCCGGTCGTCGAGATGTCGACGAAGCGGACGGCGGAGGCACCGATGGTGATGCTCGCGGCGGCACCGGAAGCGAGTGCGAGAGAGGCGAGGATGGAGGCGTTGATCAGATGGTTGGTACGCATTGGAATTCTGGAACTTTCTGCTCCGGTGTGGAGCGTGTGTGAGACAGCTTGCGAGAGCGGGGTGAGGTGCCGCGGCCACGAGGGAGACTCGCGGGAGCGCGGCAAACCCGTCGCGGCGGAGCCGCGGGCCGCTTCGCGGAAGCGAAGGCGAACTGAACGATGAGCGTTTGGAATGGCAATCCGTGCCGGCGTGACGCGGGCGCGGAGGAGCGCTGGCGCGTGGACGCCAACGAGGCTGGGAACACGGATTGAACGGCGGACTCCGCGGGCTTTCGGCGCGATTTGAGCGGGCTTTGGGCCGAGGTTCGGAGCGGGATGCTGGGAAGTGGGGTGACAGCCGCGCGAGGGAAACAGGCTACAGAAACGTGCGCGCGGAAGCACCCCTCGTACATCGCAATCCCGTCACGAGTGACCGGGCGGAGCGAACGAGGGGATCAACAACAACAGCGTTTCACGGGGAGCGTCTCCGGTGCGTCGCGAGAGTCGGACGCGGACCACTTCGGGAGAATGATACGCGGGGGCTCGCGGTGATCAAGCGTTTTCGTCGAGAAAATCATTGTTTTACGATGAAGACGAGGTATTGGGACGTGCGGAGCGCGTCAGGGCATGGGGACCTGGCGAGCGTGGTCGGACCAATTGGCGGGCAGTTCGCCGAGGTCGGTCAAGATCTGCTGGACCCTTTCGCGGACGTCGGGGCCGGTGAGGCCGGTGGCGTCGTTGGCGGCGAAGAAGAGGGTGCGGCCGTCCTTCTCGAGCCAGCCGACGAACCAGCCGAGATCGGCGTGGGTGCCGTCGACGGGGCCGCTATAGGTGCCGGTTTTACCGCGGAGAGTCCAGGTGGGAGTTTGGGCGAGGATGAGGATGTCTTTGGTGAGGGCGATGGCTCGCGGGGAAGCGGGGAGCGTGCCGGCTTGGAGTTTGCGGAGGAAGGCGATCTGTTCGTTGGCGGAGATGCGGAGGGAGCCGCGGAGCCAGAAGGTGGTGAGGCCGGAAGAGATGTCGGCGTTGCCGTAGTCGAAGTTGCGGAGGGCGGTGCTCATGCGTTGTTCGCCGACGCGGCGGGCGAGCTCTTGGTAGTACCAGACGATGGAGTAGTGGAAAGCGGAGAGGAGGGAGTGGTTGTGGTTGCTGGCTTGGCGTTCGTGGATGGTGCCGTCCCACTTGATGATGTGGTCGGGGCCCTCGATGACGCCGGTGTCCAAGCCGATGAGTGAGTTGGGGATTTTGAAGGTGGAGGCGGGGGGAAAGCGGCGGTCTGCTTGGGCGGGGTTCATGACGCGGGTTTCGCCGGAGCGGGCGTCGAAGAGGACGAAGCAGGCGCGGTCGGGGGATGCGAAGGCGCGGGTGGTGGCTTCGATGAATGGGACCTGGCTTCGCGGGTCGGGCGTTCGGTGGACGGTCGAGCAGGCGGAGAGGAGGGTGAAGGGGAGGAGAAGGAGAGAGAGGAACGCGCGCGGCATGGGGTGCTCCGGGGTGGGGAGAGCTTTTCGGCGATCGGGGCGGCGGGCGCTCACGAAATTCGGTGGCCGTGTTGGTGCTGAGGACGATGCGCACAAACGGCATCCTTCGCGTCCGTGGCGCACACCAATGTGATCGCGATTTAGGCGGAGACCCTTGCTGGCGTTGTTGGGGTGTGGGGAGTCTGTCGGGTTATCCCTTGCTTGCGTTGCGGGCTCGTGGAGGAGGAAGACCGTTGCAGGCGTTGCGGGGGCGTGGGTTGTGCTAACCTCCGGGCGCGTGAAGACTGGATGGCGAGCGTGGTTTGGGCGTGGGTGGGTGGCGGGGATGCTGCTTGCGCTGATTGTGGTGGTATGTGTGGGGTCGTTGCCGTGGGGTGTTGGAGGCGGCGGGGGCGGGCGTTATGCGAGCGGGGAGACGGGGGCGGCGCGGATGGCGCCGGCGTGGTATTGGGGCGGCGATGTGGATGAGGTGACGGCGCGGCAGCGGGACCGGGCGGTGGCGGCGGAGGTGCGGGAGGAGATTGCGCGGAAGCACGGGATTGCTGCGGGTGCGATTGAGACGACGGAGGACCCGGGGGTGCGGGCGGAGCTTCGGGCGGCGTGGCCGAGTTTTGTGCTTGGGTCGGATGTGCTGGGGCGGAGTCTGGCGTGGCGGCTGCTTGTGGGCGGGGCGATTTCGCTTTTGGTGGGGTTGGGAGCGTCGGCGGTGGCGGTGGTGATCGGGGTGACGTATGGGGCGATGGCGGGGTATGTGGGCGGTCGGGTGGATTCGGTGATGATGCGGGTGGTGGATGTGATGTACGGGCTGCCGACGGTGCTGCTTGTGGTGCTGCTTGCGGTGGCGAGTGATGCGGCGGTGGACAACTACGTGAATCGGAACGGGGAGCGGCGGGCGTGGGTGGAGCGGCAGGCGGAAACTGCGGGGGTGACGGCGGGCGATCGGCAGGCGATGTTGGCGCTGGAGAAGCGAGCGGCGGAGGAGCATCCGCCGCGGGTGCTTCCGGTGCCGCGGACGGCGATTGATCTGACGCTTTTGTTCGCGGCGATCGGCGGGGTGAGCTGGCTGACGATGGCGCGGGTGATTCGTGGGCAGGTGATTTCGCTGAAGGCGCGGCCGTTTGTGGATGCGGCGCGGGCGGTGGGAGCTTCGCCGACGCGGATTTTCGTGCGGCATCTGTTGCCGAATCTGGTGGGGCCGATCGTGGTGTATGCGACGCTGATGGTGCCGCAGGCGATCTTGCAGGAGTCGTTCCTGAGCTTTCTGGGGATGGGTGTAAAGCCGCCGCTTCCGAGTTGGGGGACGCTGGCGGCGGATGCGTTGCCGGAGCTGAATCCGTACCGGTCGAACTGGTGGCTTTTGGTTTTCCCGTGCGTGATGCTTGGTGTGACGCTGGTGTCGCTGAACTTTGTGGGGGAGGCGATGAGGGAGCGGCTGGATCCGAAGGGGCGGGGAAGATGAGACCATCTGAAATTTGAAATTGGAGATGTGAGTATGGCTGCAATTCCGCATGTTCGTCCTGGGGTTTGGCCAGAGGGGATTTCCGCGGGGCGGATGGCTTCGCGGATCAGGCGGGATTCGCATGAGGGGTGTCGCGTGGGGCTGATCGGGTTGCCGGACGATCTTGGGGTGCGGATGAATGGCGGGCGGCCGGGGGCGAGCGAGGGGCCGACGGCTTTTCGAGCGGCGCTTGCGAAGTACGGGACGGCGGAGCCAGCGGGCTTCGCGTGGCCCGCGGTGTTTGATGCGGGGGATGTGGTGCCGGCGGAGGGGGATGATGCCAGGGCGCTGGAAGAGACGCATCGGCGGGTGACGGAAGCGGCTCTCTCGCTGCATGAAGCGGGGCTCTTTCCGATCGCGGTGGGGGGCGGGCATGATCTGACGTATCCGTTTGTGCGGGCGGCGGTGGTGCATGTGCGGAAGAAGAGGCCGCAGGCGGCGTTCGGCGGGGTGTACTTTGATGCGCACCTGGATGTGCGTGAAGAGGTGGGGAGCGGGATGCCCTTTCGGAGGCTGATCGAGGATTGCAAGCTTGCGTCCTTGAACTGCGTGGGTGCGTCGTCGTTTGTGAACAGCAGGGAGCACCTTGAGTATTTCGCGAGCAAGGGCGGGGCGATCAATGGGAAGCCGCTTGGTGGTGGGCCGCCGGCGAAGGTGGATGCGGCGTTTGTGAGCTTGGATCTGGATGTTTTTGATCAGTCGTTTGCGCCGGGGGTTTCGGCGATGAATCCGTCGGGGCTTGGGACGGGGCAGGTGTCTGGGACGCTGACGCAGCTTGCGGCGTCGGGGGAGCCGGTGTGCTTTGACATCATGGAGCTTTGCCCGAGGCATGATGAGGGCGGGCGGACGGCGCGGGTGGCGGCGCACATGTTCTTGTGCTTTGTGATGGGGCTGAAGCGGTAGCGGAGCGGGGAGTCAAAAAGAACACCGGCGACCGGGCTTTCGCCGAGTCGCCGATGAGGTTCGGGTCAAACTTCGTGTTGCCTTGGATCAGCAGCCGGCTTCGAAAGCCTGGACGAAGTTGGAGTAGTCGAAGAAGTCGACGAAGTCGTCGCCGTTGAAGTCGGCGGTGCGGCCGCCCGGGCAGAGATCGCCCTCGAAGCAGCCGACGAAGTCGGTGTAGTCGAAGAAGTCGATGAAGGCGTCGCCGTTGAAGTCGGCGGGGCAGGCGCTCTGGGCGTCGATGCGGAGCCAGTAGTTTTCAAAGCCCGAGCCGCACTCGAGGCCGTCGAAGTAGGCGTGGGCGATGGCGAGGCGGTGCGTGCCGGCGTCGAGCTCGACGGAGCCGGAAACCGGCTCGCAGAGGCTGGCGGCGTCGAGCTGTTCAAGGAAAAGAGCGGCATCGCCGAAGCAGGAGCCCGGGGAGAACTCTTCGCCGATGATGGTGGCGACAGAGAAGTACTGGGCGGAGAAGGTGAGCGTGACGGTGGCGGGCTGGGCGAGCGTGAACTCGAAGAAATCGACGTCGCGCAGGGTGGTGGAGTTGAAGAGGGTGCCGACGACCGGGCGGCCGACCTCGAGCTGGTCGAACGCGAAGGGGGTGACGTTGCAGCCGTCGTTCGAGGAGTCGCCGCAGAAGGCTTCGGACTCGGGGACGGCGTTGGCGGGCGCGGTGAAGTCGCAGGGTTGGTCGATGAGGTTGACGAAGAGCTCCATGGGGCCGGTCTGGCCGGCGCGGATGCCCAGGGCGATCAGGACGGGCTCGCCCGCGGTGACGGGGAAGGCCATGCGGGTGCCCTCGCCGAAGACGATGCTGGCGCCGCCCACGCACTGGATGCTGCCGGATCCGCAGACGCCCGCGTAGCGATCGAGGATGGGCGTGGCTGCGCCGCCCGCGCCTCCGGTGGCGACAACCTCGGCGAGACCGGAAGCGGAGGGGGTGTAGAGGAACCAGAGGTCCTTGGGACGCAGCGCGGGGCCGCCGTCTCGGGTGTAGCAGGGGAAATCACCGTCGGCAGTCGCGCCGGCGTTGGAGCCGGTCCACACGGGCTCGCCCGGAGCGGCGCTTTCGCCGATGGCGAGCGCGTCGGTACAGTTGTCGTTGGCGGGCGGAGGGAGCGGCGTCGTGTTGCCGACGGCGAAGGAGAGCTCGAGGTAGAAGGTGCCCGGAGCGAAGAGGCCCAGGGGAACCGAAGCGGTCGTCGAGATGTTCCAGTTGGTGTTCTCGGCCGTGACGTTCGACGCGTTGCCGGCGACGAGGGCGAAGTAGTAGGTGCCGGCGGGGAGCTCGGCACCGTCCTGGCCTGCGAGGGCGGGGGTGTCGGGGGGTGAGCGGAAGGCCGAAGAGCCGAAGGAGAGGCCGGCGGCGAAGCCCACGGGAAAGCTGCCGTCGGTGTCGTCGGTGGCGATGAGGTTGCCCTGTGCGTCGTAGAGGGCCATGAAGAGATCGCCGGCGGTTTCCAGCGAGTAGATGCGGCTATCGATGTCGAGGAAGAGGTCGCCGGAGATGGGCTCGGTGAGCTCGAAGCGGAGCCACTTGACGGTCAGGGTCTCGGCCTGACCGTCAAAGCCGAAGTCGAAGGTGTCAAAGGGGATTTCGACGTACTCGCGGGTGGAGAAGGGGGAGGCGGGGGCGGCGAAGGCCCCGACGTCGATGGCTTCGGGCTGGGCGTGTGCACAGGGCGCGATTCCGGCAATGAGGGCGGGAAGCCAAAACAATGGCGAACGAATGGGGCGCACTTTCCTACTCCTTGGTTTCCCGGAAGACGCTCCGCGTCCGATTTCGCCAGAGGGCCTGGGCTCGCGGTCCGGATTACGGGTTAGTTCGAGGTGGATTCTCGGTCGGATTCGTGTTTACGCGAAATTCACATTCGGGCCAATTTTGGAACGTGTGGGTATTGCTGCGAACGGGGCCTGAGCTTACCGAGGCAGGCTTGAGGGGTTGCGGCGTGGATGGGGGCGGCGGGATCGCTGTTGGAACAGGGATCAGGCGGGATTTCGCGGCCTGGTGCGGGTTCGTACGATGGGCTATGAAACACGACGTGTTCTGGGCGATGATTGAAGCGGCTCGCAAAGCGGGGAAGAACGATCAGGAGGGGATGTGCGAGGCGCTCGCGGAAGCTTTGGGGGAGCTTGAGGCGGAGGAGATCCTGGGGTTTGACACGGTGCTGCGGGAGCTGCGCAATGCTGCGTATCGGTGGGACCTGTGGGGGGCGGCGTATCTGATGGCGGGGGGGTGCTCGGACGATGGGTTTGAGTACTTCCGAAATTGGCTGATTGCGACGGGGAAGAAGACGTACGAGGCTGCGTTGGCGGATCCGGATTCGCTGGCGGGGGCGCCGATGGGCCTCAGCGATGATGGGATCTGCGAGTTTGAATCGCTCGCGTATGTGGCGGCGGATGTGTACGAGCAGGTGGCGGGGAGGGCTTTGGCTTCGAAGATCAAGCAGCCGAAGGAGCCTGCGGGGGCGGAGTTTGATTTTGATGATGAGGGGGAGATGCGCCGGCGGTATCCGAAGCTGGCGGGGAAGTACCTGGTGGAGGAGTGAGAAGTTAGTCGGTCGGTCCGCCACGGACGCGGTAGTCTTTAACGAACTGGACGGGTTCGTATTCCTCCGTTATCTCCCACTGAAATCCTTGGCGAGGCTGCATGGATCGCGTGTCGTGGATCCATGCTTTGGGGCCGAGCTTGCGGCTGAGTGCCTGGAGTTCGGGATCGGGGGAGTTCGCAGCCTTGGAGGACGGCACGCCTCGCATGTCGTTATCCCACATTTTCATCGCGAGATCGAATGCGTCGTCGAGGGCGGTATTGGCGTACCGACGAACCTTGCGGAATCGATCGAAGAAGATTTTCAGGAACTCGGCGAGCGTGTTCGCGATGAGAACGATGGCTGGAGGATCATGGCAGACGAACCACACGGGGCCAGGCTGGCCTTCTGAGCCGACGGGTGGCAACTCGAGAACGTAGTCGTCTCCGGTCGCTTCCATGCAGAGTTCGATCCAGTCGGGAAAGAACGAGTCGAGAAAATCGCCTGTCCCGCTGTAACGAGTCTTGACGAAATTCATGTCTTCCCAGAGTCCGAGCTTGAACCCCGAGCACGCGGCGAGCAATTCGGATAGGTCGGGATCGGATTCGGACGATTCGACCGGATCGGTGAGGGTGAGCGTGAGCGGTTGGCCCTCTTCGTCGAAGAGCGATTCGCTTGCTGCGGCGCGGATGATGGAGAGGGAGGAGGGATTCATGGGGCTTGATCGTACCAAGAACGACAAACCCCCTCCGGCCTTGCTGCGCTCGGCCACCTCCCCCGCCGGGGGCGGGGGAGGAGTCAAGACATCGGAATGTCCGCGCCGCGTTGTTTGGCGCAGAGCATCGCTTCTTCGTAGCCGGCGTCGGCGTGGCGGAAGACGCCCATGGCGGGGTCGTTGGTGAGGACGCGTTTGATGCGTGCGGCGGCTTCAGCCGTGCCGTCGGCGACGACGACCTGGCCGGCGTGCTGTGAGTAGCCGATGCCGACGCCGCCGCCGTGGTGGAAGGAGACCCAGGAGGCGCCGGAAGCGATGTTGACGGCGAAGTTGAGGAGGGCCCAGTCGGAGACGGCGTCGGTGCCGTCTTTCATGGCTTCGGTTTCGCGGTTGGGGGAAGCGACCGAGCCGCAGTCGAGGTGGTCGCGGCCGATGACGATGGGGGCTTTCACGCGGCCGGTCTTGACGAGGTCGTTGAAGAGGAGGCCGGCTTGATCGCGCTCGCGGTAGCCGAGCCAGCAGATCCGGGCGGGGAGGCCCTGGAACGCGACGCGTTCGCGCGCGAGGGTGAGCCAGCGGCGGAGGCCGAGGTTGTCCGGGAAGAGCTTGAGAAGTTCGCGGTCGGTCGTGTAGATGTCTTCGGGGTCGCCGGAGAGGGCGCACCAGCGGAAGGGGCCGCGGCCTTCGCAGAACTGGGGCCGGATGAAGGCGGGGACGAAGCCGGGGAAGTCGAACGCGTTGGTGACGCCCTGGTCGAGAGCCCTTTGGCGGATGTTGTTGCCGTAGTCGAACGTGATCGCGCCGCGGGACTGGAGCTCGAGCATGGCTCGCACGTGGCGGGCGATGGTGGCGAGGGAGAGCTTGGTGTATTCCTCGGGGAAGCGCTGGCGGTAGATCTTGGCTTCCTCGGCGGTCATTTCGAGGGGGACGTAGCCGGTGAGGGGGTCGTGCGCGGAGGTCTGGTCGGTGAGGGCGTCGGGGGTGATGCCTCGCTCGATGAGACGTTCGAGCATCTCAACGGCGTTGCAGTTGACGCCGATCGAGCGGGCGACCTTGCGCGAGGCGTAGTCCATCGCGAGGTCGATGGCATCGTCGAGGTCTTCGTTGATCTCGTCGAGGTAGCGGGTCTCGACGCGGCGGTCGAGGCGCGTGTGGTCGACGTCGGCGATGAGACAGGTGCCGCCGTTGAGGGTGATCGAGAGGGGCTGGGCGCCGCCCATGCCGCCGCAGCCGCCGGTGACGCAGAGCTTGCCGGCGAGGGTTCCGTCGCCGCCTTTGGCCGGGGAGAAATGCTGGCGGGCGAGCTCGGCGAAGGTCTCGTAGGTGCCTTGCAGGATGCCCTGGGTGCCGATGTAGATCCATGAGCCGGCGGTCATCTGGCCGTACATCATGAGGCCTTTGGCGGCCAGGTCGTCAAAGTGCTTCTGCGTGGCCCAGTGGGGGACGAGGTTGGAGTTGGCGAGGAGGACGCGCGGGGCGTCGGTGTGGGTCTTGATGACGCCGACGGGCTTGCCGGACTGGACGAGCAGGGTCTCGTCGGGCTCGAGGCGGCGGAGGGTCGAGCAGATGGCGTCAAAGCAGGCCCAGTTGCGGGCGGCTTGGCCGCGACCGCCGTAGACGACGAGGTCGTCGGGGCGTTCGGCGACGTCGGGGTCGAGGTTGTTCATGAGCATGCGGAGAGCGGCTTCCGCTTGCCAGGTCTTGCAGGTGAGGGTGGTGCCGCGGTCGGCGCGGACTGGGCGCGGGCCGTGGCCGGGGGAGGAGACGGGCGGGAGGCCGGTGGCGGTGCTCGGAGGAGTGGCGTTGGGGCCGTTGTCGGGGGAACCGAGTTGATCGGCGATGGATGTCATGGGGTGGCTTCTTGAAAGCGAGGGGGCGCGGCCGGGCCTTCGTTGGCCGGGCATTCCAGAGGGTATGTCGGGGCTCGGACCGTGAACGCGCTCGGGGTGAATTCCTAAGATGAAGGCAACGCTCGACGTTCGAGCGGACATCCGTGGGTGATTCCGGAGGTGTGCGATGCGTAACTCGATGATGGCGGCGATCCTGGTCGGAACGGCGGGGCTGGCGGGCGCGGCCAGGGCCGACGAGAACATCCTGTTCCTTGATTTCGAGGACGGGGAAGCGTCGGGATGGACGGCGAACGGGATCGCGACGATCTTTGATTCGGATGGGAACCCGGGGCGGTACATGGGTGTGCCGCTCGCGGACTTCTTCGGCGTGACGCTGAGCGCCCGCGAGGACGCGAGCCGCGTGTACGGGGACCTGCGGCGTTACGTCGTGGGGGGTGGGTCGCTTCGCATCAGCGTGGATGTGCGGGTGTTCGCGCTGGTGGACTTTGCCGGGGAGCCAATCGACCCGACGAACTATCCGCTCGTGCTTCAGTTCTGGAACTACGACATCCCCTCCGACGGCATCGTGTCGGTGTACACGATCGGGCCGAGCTTGCCCCCGGTCGAAGCGGGGTGGACGCGGGTGACGTTCGACATTCCGGATCCGACGGGGCTTGCGCTGCCGGCGGGTTGGGGCGGGACGGGGGCGGAAGACCCGGTGACGTTCGAGCCGGAGCTTCCCGCGGGCGTGACGTACGCGGATGTGCTCGGCGCGTTCGGAGCGGGCGTGGGCCAGGTGGACATCACGACGTTCGTGCCCGGGTTCTTCTACGGGTTTAACTTCTGGCAGGTGGGGTGGGACAACCTGTCGATCGATGTGATCCGGGGCGGCGGGTGCGCGGCGGACTTCAACGGCGATGGGTTCGTGGACTTCTTTGACTACGGCGATTATGTCGCGTGCTTTGAGGGGGCGGGGTGTGGCGGGGGCAGTGCTGATTTTAATCGCGACGGGTTCGTGGACTTCTTTGATTACACGGACTTTGTGGGTGCGTTTGAGGCGGGGTGTTGAGGGGGAGGCACTAGGCACTGGGCACTGGTGGAAGGCGAAGACGACGAGCCCTGCGCGTGCCCCTTTGACGTTGTGCCGTCCTATGCTGCGTTCTTGAAGGCCACGGGCTGGTTGTTGCTGGTGACGCTCGAGATCGTAAAGCCCCCGCCTCCGCCGAATCCGAAGTAGACGTTGAGTTCGGGCGAGGGGGTGCCGGAGATCTCGGCGCGCTGGGCGACGACCTTGTAGATGACGCCGCCGGTGGCTGCGCTGCTGGCGGGGATGGTGGTGTCGGTGAAGGTCCTCGTGCCGACGACGCCGATGGGGGCGTACGCGGATTCGGGCGTCCCGGCGGGCCTGCGGTAGACGTTGTAGACGGTGCCGGAGGTCCCGGCGGGGTTGGCGCACTTCCACTTGAGCGTGACGCTGCCGTCGCCGTTGAGCCCGACCTTGAACTCGGTGGGCGTGCCGGGGGGTGCGGCGGGCGAGGGGACGGCGGGGGGCGGCAACTGGGCGAGGTTGTAGACGGTGTTGGGGTTGGCCTGCGTGTCGGCGAAGGCGCGGATGAGGTTGATGCAGTCCCCGCCGCTGTCACGCATCTTGCTCAGCCCGTCACGCATGGCGACGCCCGCGACACGGGCGGCTTCGACCGCGGTGTTGTACGAGTTCCAGAGGGTGCGGGCCGCGAGGGTGTCGTTCTTGAAAAGTGTGGCTTGCGGCACGGACAAACCAATATTAGCAGCCTGTGCCATAAACACGAGCTGGTGGTCTTCGCAGAAGATCAGGGCTTCGAGGTTCTTGGTGGGGATGGTCGGCATGGGGGTCCTTTCAAGAAGAGGCGTGAGGCATCGGGCATCAGGCATTCGGCACCAGACATTTGGACAGAATGCTGGCATGGAGATCGGGGCGGTGGGGGAGTGACTTGAACGCGAACGCGGATTTCCTCAGTGGCTCATTTCTGTGGCGGCTTGGTTGTGTGGGGCCTGGCTCCGTGCTGGTATGGCTCTCTTCGATGGCCCGGCTCACCGAGTCGGTTCCTTACATGGAATAGGAAAGGCTTTGAAACACGGAGTGCACGGGGTGGGGGGGGTGTGGATCTGGACGGAGTGGGGGGGTGAAGGGGTCACAGCCTCCTCCCTAGCGAGGGAGATGGGGGAGGGTTCGCCGCCCCATCGGATGCTGTTTCGGTCCGTCGAAGGAAAGCGATTCCGCAACAGAATCGCAGCGACGCTTCAATGCATAAGTAGCGAGAAGCGCATATCGGTCGAAGCGACCCAATGGATGGAACCCAGCGTCTCGTCGCCGCTTACATAGCTCGAAGTACCAAAGGGTGGACCCTGCTCGCGGGGCGATGCCCGCCCGGCGGGACACACCCTCCTGTGAGGACAACGAAAGCACCGCGAAGTAAGCCGCGACATGCACTTCACATTCGTTTTCTCGTCGAGCATGCTCCTTCTGCAACAAAAAGACGATGCCGCGAGGCCGCATCGGCAGTCGGGCGGCCGGTGTGGATCTCCTCCGTTGCTCCCTACGGCTTGAGGAATTTCTCCGGGTTCGCATCGAACACCTTCTTGCACCCTTCCGCGCAGAAGTACACCGAGCGGCCCTTGTAGACCTCGGAGATCGCGCCGCTCTTGGAGACAGCCATCTCGCAGATCGGGCACACCGGGTGCTCGTCGGTCGAGCGAGGCGCCTCTGCAAACATGCTGTTGGAGTTCGGGTCCTTCCAGCCGTTGCCCTGGTACTCCAGGTCTCGGGCGGTGTCTTCCGCTGCTGCGCGGCCGTAGTAGCGCTCGACCACGTGCAGGGCTAGGTCGATGCCCGAGGTGAGCCCCCCGGCGGTCGAGATATTGCCATCGTCAACAAAGCGTGCGCCACGTTTCACGGTGATGTCGGGGTACGTCGCGGCGAGAAGGCCGTATCCGCCGTGATGAGCGGTCACGGTCTTGCCCGCGAGCAGTCCGGCCTTGGCAAGAACGAAGGATCCGTTGCACACGGACATGGTGAGGTCCGTCTGCTTCGACGCGTCTTTGATCCACGACAGCAGCGCGGGAGACGGCTCGCCCATCGCGGGGATCACGATGAGCCGGGCCTTGGGCGCGTTGGCGAAGGTGTGGTCCGGCACAACCGAGAGCCCGCCGGAGCACTTGACCGGCGAGCTGCTCTCCGCCACCGTGAACAACTCGAACGGGCTCTTTTCGAGGTTCGGGATATTGGCGTACTCGAAGACGCCCCAGGGACCTGCAAAATCGACCACCTCGGCCCCCGGCGCGAGCACGACGGCGACGGTGATCTTCCCGTCGGCGGGCGGAGTCAGGCGGTTCGCCGGTTCCTCGGCAAGGGGCCTTTCGGGCGTCTTGGGCGGCGAGGCCGGGGTCGCGGCCTGGGCCGCCGGGCCCTTGCCGCCGCCCGGCTGCCCGCCGAAGGTCAGTATCGTGGCCATGAGAGCGATGCACGATGCACACAAGACAAGTATTGTCTTCATTGATTGATTCCTTTCTGATTGAGCGTAACTGGACTCGCAGGCTCAGCCCTTTGGCTTGAGGCAGTTCGGGTCATTCTCCAGCTTGAGATGCTCTTCCTGCCGCTTGGCGACGGCCGCCTGGATGGCCTCCATCGTGGCGGGGTGGTCCCCGTCGAGTGTCACGAATGCCATCTTGTCCTCGAAGCAAACCTTGGCGGCTTTCACGCCTGGAACGGCGGCAAGGACTTCCTGAAGCTCCTTCGCGCAGTTGGGACAGCTCATGCTTTCAACCGCGAAGGAGATCACCCCGGGCGTCTTGCAGATGCAGCTCTTTCGTTCTTCAGGGCCGCACCTGCTCGAGGCGAACGCGTCGCCGTGTGGTCCGGTGGTGCATCCATTCATCACCACAATGGCCGCGAGCGCGACGATGATCGCAGGCAGGATGAGGAGCTGGACCTGGAGGTGGATCTTGCGACGGAGAATCGGGAGCGACGAAGCGGACTTGACGGTTGAGAGAGGCATCGAGAAACTCCTTTGGGAATGCAGGATTGAAATCACCCGCCGGTGCTTTCCTGCGGAACACGGGCGCGGGACGGGGTTACTTGGATGAAGTAGGGTCGAGCGTCGCGCGGATGGCGGCCTCGCACTTGGGACCGAATGACTCGTGCATGGCGCTGAGCATGCCGACCATCGCGGGCTCGGCGTCGGGGCTCGTGGGGGAGCCGCTATTGAACGGCGGCTGCGGGTCATACTCCATGAACATCTGCACGCCCTTGGCGTAGCTCGTGCCGCGCCACTTCTGGACGAGATGCAGCGCGAAGTCGATCCCCGCCGTGACGCCCGCGCCGGTGACGCGGTTGCGGTCCTCAACGTACCGCTGAGCAACGGGCTGGGCCCCGCCAGCCTTGAGAGCGTCGCGAGTGAGCCAGTGGCTCGTGGCCTTATAGCCCTTGAGCAAACCCGCCGCGGCGAGCAGCAGTGAGCCGGTGCAGACGCTGCCGATCCACTCGGCTTCCGCGCCCTGACGACGCAGGAAGTTCATGGTTGCCTCATCCTTCATCGCGTCGAGCGTGCCGGTGGTGCCGCCGGGGACGAGCACGAGCGTCTGCTTGTCGGTGATCTGGTCGAAGGTCGCGTTGGGCGTGATCGAGAAGCCCGTGTCGCAAGGCACCGGGGCCATCGTTTTGGCGACGAGCAGTACCTTGGCACCGACCATGTTGATGAACACGTGATGCGGGCCGATGACGTCGAGGGCTGTGAACTGCGGGTAGAGCAAGATGGCGATGCGCTCCTGGCCGGGCCGGAGGATGGCGTCGTGCTGCTCGGGGGTCATGCGGGCGTTTTCTGGCTTGGGCTGTGACGGCGGCTGCCCGGCGGGCTGTGCGAAAGCCCGTCCGGCGACGCCTCCGACCGAGGCGATGGCCGAGATGCTGGCCATCGTCCCGATGCCCCTGGTGATGGCGTCACGGCGCGAGAGTGCGGCGGGAGAAAGGTGCGGCGGTTGTTGGCGTTTCATTCGATCGGTCCTTTTTCTCGTGCGGTGGGTGTTCAAACAGCACGACCATTCGGCCGTGCGACGCGGTCCTTAGAAGTAGACGTTGCCCAGGAACGTCTGCAGACGCAGGTCCGGGCTGCCGATCCCGTCCAGGTTGATCCTCTTCCCGGGCAGCCATTCGACCGAGCCATCCGACCAGCCGCGGTGAATCCCCTCGACCTCGGGCTTGTGAAAGCGGAAGTCGGGGTACCGAGGAACTTTCGGCGGCGTGTGAAACACCTCGTAGCGTCGTTCGTCCACGGTCAGAAATTCGGTCAAGGTGTCGGCCCAGAGCACGCCGCGATTGAGCCCGCGGCTTTCCGCCGCGTGTCCCTTGTTGGCCACGGTACCGAGGCCCGAGCGGACCAACTCTGACTGCTCAAGCCCGCCGACATAGGCATACCCGGTGTAGAGCCCGCCTCCCACAGTCACCCCTTCGGCGTATCCCGACGTGGCGGCAAAGGGGCAGTTGATCCACTTGGGCTGCTCGTCACGCGTGGGCCAGGTGATCGCCTCGCCCTCGGGCACGGTTATGTTCAAGTACTCGCCGATCTGCCGCAGCCGTTCCACGCGGATGCTGGTGGGCACGAACGGGCTCATCAGCGGGAACTGCCTGTACTCGTTGAGGTACATGGTGTCGGCGGTGCAGAACTGGCGGATGTTGTTCATGCAGAGCACCCGCCGGGCGGTGCGACGGGCACCGGAGAGCGCCGGCACCAGCAGCCCGACTAGAAGCGCGATCACCGCGATGACCACGAGCAACTCGATCAAGGTGAATGCGTGAGGAGGTTGTCGGCGGCTCATTCGGAAAGCTCCTGTCGATGATGCGGGCGAGGAAAGGCTCCGAGGCGCGTCTCCACGCCTCGGAGCGGAGAATCTCAACGGATCAGGACCGGCGGCGACGCGTCGCTACCAAGCCGCTAAGGGCCACGACCAGCACCGATCCCGGGGCCGGCACGGGAACGATCTCGATGCGCCCAAGCACCTTCTCGGTGTCGAGCACGCCGTTGAAGCCCTGGAAGAACTGAAGCCAATCCGTGTTTCCGAAGACATAGTCGGCGGAAAGACTCAGATTGCCCGCGACCGTTGACGTTGTCACGTTGCGGAGTTCGAAGAGGCTTCCCTGACCGGGCCCAGAGGTCGCGAAGATCTTCCAGACCGAGTCCGTCGGATCCTGACGAATCGCCAGGTGCTCCCACCAGACCGACGATCCCGGCCCGTTGAAGTCGCTCGTCGCGCGGAAGGAGCCGCCCAGCCCGATCCAGCCGTTCGGGTTGCTCGTCGAGTTGTAGTCGGTGACCTTGTGATTCGCGGCGAAGCTGTTCACGCCGTACGTGTTCACCGCCATGGCGAATCCGCCCGCAGGCTGCGTGAGCGGGGCCGTCGGACCGGTCAGGTAGTCCGTCGGATACGCCGCGCCGACCCAGTTAGTCCCTTCGAACCGGTCGGCGAACATCCAGCGACGGCCCGCGACGTCGGCCGTGGTATCGCCAAATCCGAGCGGATTGAAGCTGATGTCGTAGTAGTCCGCGCTCGGCGCGACCGTGGCCCACGCCGCCCGGTCGATCGTCATGAACGCCGTGCCGTTGGCGGTGGTATTGGGGTCGATCCCGGCGGCAGCACTCGAAACGAACGCGAACATCGCGATCATGCACACTTTCATGGTGATTGTCCTTTCTGAATTCTGTCTCCCCCGCACGCATCGACGGCGGGTGGTTGAACGAGCTTTGAAACTCAGCATCCCGTCTCGAACGCGGCCACGAAGTCGTCGTAGTCGAAGAAGTCCACGAAGCCGTCGCCGTTGAAGTCGGCGCTACCGCCCGCGCCGCATCCCGCACCCTCGAAGCAGGTCACATAATCGTCGTAGTCGAAGAAGTCGACGAACCCGTCCCCGTTGAAGTCGACGCTGCAGCCCGGCACGTCAAGCCGGGCTGAAAGCTCGAAGCGTCCGATGTTCAGCCCGAGGTTCGACCCCGGAAAGCCCAGCACGATCAACGCGTCCGAGATCAGCATGTCGCCGGTGACCCGCAGGGTGTCGCCCACCACCGAGATGCTGGCGTTGCCGATGTCGACGAACGCGGCGTCGGGGAAGTCGATATTGCTCGTCACGACCAGGCCCGAGCGGATGTTCGTGGTCGAGCCCGCAAACGTGCCGGCCCGAGCGGGCGAGTAGCGCAGCGCCCAGTCACCGAAGAGCAGCACACCCGAGATGCCAGGATCGAGCGTCCAGCGGGTCATGCCGCCGAAGCCGATCTGTTCACCGCCGATGGCGAACGCGCCGAAGTCGCTCGTCACCGCGCCCCACGTGCCGAGCACGTCGGTCGTGTCGATGGTGAGCGTCGTGCCCTGAATGACACGCCCGGAGGGGCTGGGCGTGCCGACCGGGTTGGTGGCCCAGGTCTGCGACGCGGTCGGGTTGTTCCCCGGCAGGCCCGAGACGACCTCGGCGCGGGTCTCCGTGATCCCGAATGCGGCGTCGAACGTGTCCAGGGGCGACTGCCCGAGGAACGTGGGAAGGTCGAAGGACATGGTGGCCGAACCACTGGCGATGCCGACCTCCGCCGCGGTGGCGGTGCAGACGGCGAGACCGGACAGAACGACAAGAGCAAGAACGGACTTCATCTCTGAGTCTCCTTCAGGAACGTGTTGAACGAATGAATGTGTGTGAACAGATGGCGCTCTCGTCCAAAGACGAGAAGGCGAGAGACGTGACTGGGGATTCCGCGCCGTGGCCCAACGACCGGATCACGCCGCAGAATCGTGGTGGATGTGAGGGATCGTCGACGAGATGCCGTGTCCGAGCGCTGCCCGGAACCTGCCCGAGTGAACGCCACGAACGTGCATCACCGAATCGAGGCGAGCTCGATGGATGAACGTTGCACACACGCCGTCCACCAATTGGCGACGGGTCGGCAGATCAACATCAACGAACTGGAAGCGTCACATTCGCGGCGGCGGCTCGGGCACATCAAGGGTGCGGGAGGGGTACGCCACGTCCTTGGGCCGCTCGGGCACAAAGACTGCGGGCTCGGGCAGAATCAAATCCACGACGCGCACCGGCGGCGACGGCGGCAGCGTCACGGTGAGAAGTTGCCGGAGCCCCTTGCACGAGAGTGCTGAGATTGAAGGCCCCGGCCACGATGGCTGCTTCTCGCCCTCGCCCTTGGCACAGCAAGATGCACCGCCCGCAGACTTGGCCGCCGTCTTCGTCTCGCAACACGCCTTGCCGCAGTGTCCATCGCACGCACCGGCGCATTCGCACGCCGGGTCATGGTCCGGTCGTGTGGCAATTCCCCGCCGCAGCTCGCCCTTGATCCGCTCCACGCACATGACACAATGTGCACTGCCAGCCTTCACGTCATTGGCCGCGGCAATCCACTGCTCATCGCTGAACTCCACCACAGGCGGCGGCATCACGCCGTTCTCGATCGCCCACACAAGCCGCTGGTGCTCCGTGTGGCAGCAGCAGTGCGTCCAGCACTCGGTGGCCGACGCACACCCGCAGCCGCAGGATTCGCAGGGGTAGCGTTCGCCGCTCAACTCCCCGAACCACCCCATGATGACCCTGGGCGTGGGAATCACGCCGAGGGACGCGACCACATACACAGCCAAAAGCACCAGCGAAACGCCGGTCAGCAGCGCGGGATGGCGGCGGAACAACGACACATGAGAGCATAGGTACTGTCATACCAGAATTTCTTCTCGCTGGCAAGAATGTATATCCGCGAGACCCACCGCTCTAAGCTGCCACCGTCGCCGTCGTGATCTCGAACCACGGCCCCTTTTCGCCGCGCGTGTTGACCCATCGGGCCATGGAGACGGCGGTCTTGCCGCCTTCGCCCGCCTTGAACTCGGCGTGGAAACTCGGCGTGGTCGTTGGGGGTGGGGGATGGATCGCGCAGAAATGGCTGAGTTTTGGGGCGGATGGTGGACCATGTGCTCCGGACGGTGGACCGGTTGGGCCAGATGGTGGACCGTCTGCGTCGGATGGTGGACTGGCTGGGGGATTTGGTGGCTTGGGTGGGGCGGAGGGTGGACCGGTTGCTTGGGAGGGTGGACTGGTTGGGGCGGATGGTGGACTGTGGGGGTGGGGGGTGGGGGAGTGAGGACCGGGGAGTGGGGGTGTGGGGGGTGAGGGTTGGGGGGGCGACGTCCGGGCACGTCCGACCGAGGCGGATCGGACGTGGCACCCGACTGTGGTTCCGGTTGATTCCGCCGCTGGGCGGTGTCGCTGAAATGTTCGGGTCATCGCGCGACGCGTGCGGCGTGATAATAGTGGTTCTCGTCCGCGTCGTGAAAGGTCGCGAGTAGCGTGAGTCCGGCGGTGCTGAGGATCTCGACGTAGCGCTCCAAGCCCAGCGAGACCGAGAGCCTGCCGGTCGTCGCGTCGGGCCACTGTGCAGCCTCAACGGGCGCGGTCAGGAGCAAAGATCCGCCCGGGGCGACGGCTGTGGCGAGCCTGCGGAGGGCTGATTCCTGCGACCGCTCGGGAAGCAGGAAGAGCAGTCCCCACGCGAGCACGCCGTCGAAGGTGCGACCGAAGAACGCCGAGTGCTCGACGGATTCGCACGCGGCTGGCACGCTCGGGAAGTCACGGCGGAACGAGTCGAGCATGCGCGGGGAGGCATCGATGGCGAAGACTTCGCATCCATGATCGAGGAGGACCCGCGTGAGGGGCTCGCCGCAGCCGCACGCCGCATCGAGCACCGCGGCGGCTGGTGGCAGCGATGCGGCCCAGCGGGCGACTTCTTCAACTCCGGTGCGCGAGCGTCGGCGGTGCGCGATGAACGCTTCGGAAGCCGAGTCCCACCCGTTGCTCGCGTCGGAGTGCATCGGGCATGGTAGTGGGAGGTGTTGGGGCGGGTGGCTCGACTTGGTCCGACGATGGCGAGCGTGCGAGGCGAGGCGGCGTCGAAGGAAGGGGCACGGCATCACGGATTCTCGACCCTCGCTGGATGTGCCGCGAAGCGGAGGACTTCGAGCACGCGGCGGGGGTCGCAGCCGTAGATGCCGGCGCCCCAGGCGGCGTTCTGTTCGACGACGGCCCAGCCGCGGCTTTCGATCACGCCGATGTCGATGACGCAGGCTTGGGGGAGGTCGATGCGCGGGTCGGCGAGGAGGCTTTCGAGGAACGCGGCGGCTTGGGCTTGTTCCTCGGGGGATTGGGCGAAGCCGTTCTCACGTTGAAGCTCGCCGGATCGGGCGTAGATGGAGATCGTGCGGGCCTGGCGGCTCAGGATGAAGGCGCGGAACTCTTTCTCCCACCGGACGACCTCGGCGATGAGAACAGGCATCTGGCCATCGAACTTGGGTGGGAGGTCGGTGCCGGTTGAGACGCGGGCGGGGAAGCTCTTGTCGTTGGGCGGCTTGATGAACCACGGATCGGTGAGGGTGCGTGCCTGGGCGAGCGTGGTGAGCCGGATCTCCCGCTTGCGGAACTCCTGGGGCAGGTTCGGGAGCCAGTCGATGGGCGGCTCATCGAGGCGGAGGCCGAACTCGGCGGCGATGGTGGGGCCGAGGAGGGCTTCGAGGTAGAGGATGGGCTCATCGACGGTGCGGAGGTCATCGGGAACGCGCCAGGAGTGAAGCCGATGGACCGCCCAGCCGAGCTCGGTCGCGGCACGCCAGAGCGACTGGGTATCGGCGGTGAAGCGGGGTGTGAAGATCAGCGTGGGCATGCGTGGGGAGTTTACGCGGGGGGAGCTCTTCTCACGAAGGCCTAACGTTGGGTATGAATCGAGCTTCCATCGGTATCCTGATCGTGCTTTTCGGGATGGTCCTGCTTGGGTGCATGGGTGGCGGATTCATCCGCGGAGAACTGCTGAGGCCCCCCTCGATGGACCGGGCGACGATGGAGCGGCTGGCGTCTCGTGCCGCTGTCCTCGACAACGACTCGATCACGAGCATCCAGCCCGTTGGTCTGCGGGTGTATCCGACCGGAGCGATCGCGGTCGATGTGATGGTCATCTTGGATGCGGAGATTGAGTACCGGCGCGATTCGTCGGGGATATCGCCGCTCGAGACCGAGCAAGAATCTTTGTACGCGGCCCAGTACCACACCAACGGGATCGGCTTGCCTGCGGCGCTGCGATCGCCGAACCGGGACGGGCCCGCGGTTGAGATCCGATCTGGCGACGGGAGCATCATCAAGACGGTGCGGGCGATCATCCCGAGCGAGGATGTGGACCGAAAGGCGCTGAGCGATGGCGGGTGGGAACGGTGGGGGGAGTGGGAGGTCTCTCGCGCGGGTGGTGGAGAGGATCTTCCGTTGGAGGCGTCGCGGGTGGTCGACATCACGCGTGGCGGGAAGTTGTATCGGGCGTGCTTTGTGGGTGTGCTGATGCGACCGAGCGGCCCGGTGAACATCGGGACGTTGTACGAGGTGCGGATCCTCCCGGTCCCGCGCGAGGACCGCGATTACTTCGATGAAGCGTGGTACCCGTTGGTCGCGGAGTCCGTGGGCGGGGAAGTCGGAAGCTGAAGCGTGCAGGGCGAGACCGGGTGTGGTGATTACTTCGGCCGCGAGCGGCCGAGGGTGAGGGCGATTGCGGGGGCGGCGGCGCTCAAGATCAGGGGGATCGCCGTGAGGCGGAGGATCTGGAAGCCCATCTGGCGGTTCTCGTCGGGGCCGACATCCGCCATCACGCCGAAGAAGCCGAGCAGGCTCAGCGAGCTGCAGCAGAGCGACAGCACGAGCACCGTTCCGGCGATCCAGAGGATGGGGGTTCGCCAGATCTTGTTGCGGGGTGGGTCTGGCAAGCGGTCTCCGTGGTGATGCCGCGCCAGCGCGGGCAGGCGTGGGATTGTACTGGCTGCTTTGGGAAGGGAGTGGGGGTTCAGCAGCCGGTTTCGAAGGCGGTGATGAAGTCGGCGTAGTCGAAGAAGTCGATGAAGCCGTCGGCGTTGTGGTCGGCGGCGAGGGTGCCGGCTTCGAATGCGGCGATGAACGCATCGAGGTCGAAGAAGTCGATGAAGCGGTCGCCGTTGAGGTCGGCTTGGCAGAGGGGAACATCCGCGATGGCGGTGTAGATCGAGCCGTTGGTCGCCCTGTCGAACCTTGAGATGAGGGAGAGCTCACCGGTGCCGCGGTTGACGGCGTGGATGCCGCCGGTTGTGTCGAAGGCGTAGAGGATGCCGCGCTCGAACGCCATCGCGTAGATGATGAGGCCGGCGGGGAGGGTGCTCACGATGCGGGCCGCGCCGGTGGTGCGGTCGATCTCGAAGAACTCGTTGCCAAACCCGCCGCGCGTTCCCCAGAGGCGGCCGGTCGCGTCGGCCGCGAGCGCGCCCTCGGAAGTCAGTCCGAGATTCCCGATGACGGTGACGGAGCCGGTGGCGGGGTCGACGGTCGAGACCTGCGACTGGGTGAAGGGGTTGATGGTCTGGTACTCGAACTCGTACGCCGGGCCGCCCGGGGGGATGCAGAAGCCGACGCCGCCGGCGGTGCTTCCGGCGCGAAGCAGCACGCAGATGTCGGTCGTCGCGATGGTGGTCCGGGCTCCGGTGGCGGGGTTCAGCCGGTCGAGATAGCTGGTCGTGAGCGTGGGGGTCGTGATTTGACGCAGGCCGAGCAGTTCGCCGGCGGCGTTCCAGCCCATGCCCGCGTACCACCGGGAGGTTGCGATCGCGGTGGCGGAACCGGTTTCGACGTTCACGCGGAGCATCCTGCCGGAGCTCGTCGTGACGATGACATCGGCGTTGGCGGATGCGGTGAGCGTGGCGAGGGCGAGGAGGAGGCCGCGTGTGCAATGCATGGACAGTCTCCGTGTGAGGGATGGGGTCCGGTACGGCCCTTGCTCCGAGATGTTGCCGAAATCGGGGCGGATTGGACACGCCCGTGGGCGACGAGGTGGGGGTTTGGGGATTGCGGGGTGCGTCGGGATCCGCAATTTCAGATTTCACATCTCACATTGGAAACTTCAAACATGGAACGCGCCGCTCGCGATGAGGGTTGCGATCGCGGCGATGTCGGGGCTTGGGGGCCGGTCGCTGAAGAGTGGGGGGACGACGGCGCGGATTTTGGAGTAGGCGGCTTCGACGCCGTGGCCGGACTTGAGGGGGCGGTGGTATTCGAGGGCTTGGGCGGCGCAGAGGAGTTCGATGGCGATGACGTTTCGGGCGAGCTCGAGGGCGCGGGCGGCTTTGGCGGCCGAGCGCGGGCCGAAGCTGTTGTAGTCTTCGATGCCGGCGGAGGTTGAAATGTTGCTCACGCTGGCGGGGGTGCAGAGGGTGATGATCTCGTTGCAGCAGGCGGCGGCGGTGTATTGGGCGATCATGAGGCCGCTGCTGACGCCGGGGTGCGGCGAGAGATAGGGGCGGAGGTGGGCTTCGGGGTCGGCCGCGGCGAGCATGAGGAAGGTGCGGCGCTCGGAGATGCCGGCGATGTGGGCGAGAGCGATTGAAGCACAGTCGAGGGGGATCGCGAGCGGCATGCCGTGGAAGTTGCCGGCGGAGACGATGTCGCCGGGCGCGGTGGAGCCGGAGGTGGGGAAGACGAGCGGGTTGTCGGTGACGGCGCCGAGTTCGCGTTCGATGCAGCTTCGGACGTAGGCGAGGGCGTCGATGGCGGCGCCGAGGACCTGCGGGATGCAGCGGAGGGAGTAGGGGTCCTGGACGCGCGGATCGTTCTCGGCGTGCGAGGGGAGGATCTCGCTGCCCGCGAGGAGCGAGCGGATGCGCGCGGCGATGTCGCGTTGACCGGGCTGCGTGCGGGCGGCGTGGATGCGGTCGTCGAGGAACGCATCGGTGGCGCGACAGGCATCGATCGACATGGCGCTGGCGACAACCGCGGCGTTGACGAGGCGGTCGGCGTCGTGGAGCAGCAGGGCTCCGCGAGCGGCCATGAGGTGCGTGCCGTTGATGAGGGCGAGGCCTTCTTTGGCTTCGAGGGTGACGGGGGCGATGCCGTGCTTCGTGAGGATGGGCGCGGTGGCGGCGGGACCATTCGTCGCGAGTACTTCGCCTTCACCGATGAGCACGAGCGCGATGTGCGCGAGCGGAGCCAGGTCGCCGGAAGCGCCGACGGAGCCGACCTCCGGGACGGCGGGGGTGATGTCGTGGTTGAGGAGATCGAGGAGGCGCTCAACGAGAACCGGGCGGATGCCGGAGAGGCCGCGTGAAAGGGAGGCGGCGAGGAGGAGCATGGTCGCCCGGACGACTTCGCGGGAGAGCAGGGGGCCGACGCCGGCGGCGTGGGAGCGGATGAGGTTGCGCTGCAGGTCGCGGAGCTGGTCGGCGGGGATGCGGGTTCGGGCGAGGGAGCCGAAACCGGTGTTGATTCCGTAGTGCGGGAGGCCGTCCTGGGTCGCGTGCTCGACGACGGCCCGGGAGGCTTGCATCGCGGCAACGGCCGAGGGAGCGAGGGTGATGCGGACGGGTGCGGCCGGGGTCGCGCGGGCGACGGCGGCGACATCGGCGGTGGTGAGCGGAGAGCCGGTGAGGGTCAGTGTGGTCATGGGGTGGGCTTGCGCGGGGAGGGGGAAGGAGGTCGCGGCGGGAAAGCGGGCACTGTATTCGACAGCGGAGAGGCTCTGATTGGAGAGCGAGGGGTACGGTTGGGGGGAAAGATGGCCGAGCGAGAGCACGGTGCGGGTGTCGGAACTGATTCCCCACCCTACCTATAAGGTCCTATAATAATAGTTATGTTAACCAGAGCCGTTCTCTTGGCGATCACGCTTCCACGAGTTTGGCTTTGGGAGGGTTCCCCGTGATTGGGCGACTGATCAGGCGTCTGCTTCGTACGAAACCCGCTCGGCCGCCTGTCCCTGAGGGTGCCCTTGCGAAAGGCATCCCCGGGCCGTGGGCGGCAAGGTACTTCTCGATCACGACGAGCGAGGACGAGAGCCGGCCCGTGCGAGACTGGGACGATGTGGAAGGGGCTTTCGCGTACTTTGACGACGGGGGCCCCGCGTTCGTCATCCTTCAATGGGCAGAGGACGAGTACATCCAGGTGGGAGGAACACTCGATGAGCTCACGGTGGAGACGCGGCGAGGCACGCTTTGGGGGTACGTGCATGAGGTGTTGCGACCGGCGGGGCGAGCGGCTTTGGCTCAGGAATCGCGGGTGGAGTGCGTGGACGGGTACATCCGGATACGCGAGGGCGAAGCGATGACGCGAGAGGAAGCGAAGTCTGTTTTTCTGCACTACTTCGAGCACGCGGAGATCCCGGACGGCTTTGCCGCGCGTCGCAAGCACATTTGAAGACGAAAGGGGGGTTGAGTCCCCCGCTGCCGGAGTCGCTGGTTGCTTTGGAACGAAACGCGCGAGGGCGTTCTCGCGAACGCTTGGGCTCGCGATCGACGTCAGAGGCGTTTGCTCATCCAGAGGGTGTTGGGCATGGGGTCACCGTTGTAGTCGGGGCACTCGGCGAACCCGAGGGACCTGTAGAGCGTAACAGCGGGGATGAAGTCGCTTTCGGTGTCGAGCTTCATCATCGCGTAGCCGGCGCGGCGGGCGTGATCGAGGAGCGAATCGGCGAGCAATCGGCCGAGTTTGAGGCCGCGGGCGGAGGGGCGGACGTACATGCGTTTCATCTCGCAAACGGGCTCGGGATCGCCGGGCATGGAGGCGAGGGGTCGCATGGCGATGCAGCCGACGGGCTCTCCACCTTGACGGGCGATCAGGATCACGCCTTTCGGGGGTGCGTACTTGCCGGGGAGTGAGGAAAGTTCCTCTTCGAACCCTTGATAATCGAGCGGGAAAGGCAGTGAACGGGCGTATTCGCGGAAGAGTGACGCGGCGAGCGCGAGGTCCTCGGGCGATTGAGCTTCGTGGATGGAGAGTGCTGGGTTCATGGTGCGATCGGTCGTGAAGGGAACGTTTCGCGGGTGTGGTCGAGAATGAGTCGCAGAAGCCGCGGCTTGAGACGGGATGGGGCGGATGAATGTTGAAGGAAAGATACCGAACAAGTCGAGAGAAGTGAGCGGAACGGGCTCGGGTGTGGTACCCTTGAGACGGTGATCTGTACGAGAACTTTAAGCAGAGGGCTACGCATCGCTGAGCGTGAGGATGCGGGCCGAGAAGGAAAGACATGACGGCGACGCCATCGATCGGCACTGGATCGGAACTGATGGAAATGAAGCCCTTGCCGGAGAAGACTCCGGGCACCGGGGCGGGTTCGGAAACGGTGGAACTGAAGAAGCTTGGGCTGTTTCGTCGGGTGCTTGGCTTCTGGCTTGATTCGTCTCAGACAGCGGAAGAGGTCCGGAACGCGAGCGTGCTGGTTCGGGCGATCCGGGTCATCCCGTTCGCGTTGATTCACGTCGCGTGCTTCGCGGTGATCTGGGTGGGCTGGTCATGGCCGGCGGTGGCCGTGGCGGCGGCGCTCTACGCGGTGCGGATGTTCGCGATCACGGGGTTCTACCACCGGTACTTCAGCCACCGGACGTTCCGCACGTCGCGGTTCATGCAGTTCATGTTCGGCGTGCTGGGGTGTTCGGCGGTTCAGCGCGGCCCGCTTTGGTGGGCGGCGCATCACCGGGAGCACCACCGTCACAGCGACCAGGAGGGTGATCTGCACTCGCCGAGATTGCACGGGTTCTGGTGGGCGCACCTGTTCTGGTTCCTTCAGCCGGAGAACGCGGCGACGAACACGAAGGCGATCCCGGATCTGTACAAGTTCCCGGAGCTTCGGTGGATTGACCGGTATGACAGCGTGGTGCCGCTGCTTCTGGGCGTGTCGATGTTCCTGCTGGGCTGGGGGATCGAAACGATCTGGCCGAACAGCGGGACGACGGCGTGGCAGATGGTGGTTTGGGGCTTCTTCATCTCGACGGTGCTCTGCTATCACGCGACGTACACGATCAACTCGCTGTGCCACGTGTGGGGTGGCCGTCGGTTCAACACGACGGACGACAGCCGGAACAATTTCTGGCTTGCGTTGATCACGTTTGGGGAGGGGTGGCACAACAACCACCACCACTTCCCGGGCTCGGCGCGGCAGGGTTTCTTCTGGTACGAGCTTGATTTCACGTACTACACGCTTTGGCTGATGAGCAAGTTGGGGATCGTGTGGGACCTGAACCCGGTTCCCAAGCGTGTGTACGCTCAGATTCCTCCGAAGGCCTGATGATGCGGGCCTGACGGCAGGCGAAACAAGACAGCATTGACCGGCGACGGGAAGCTCCCGTCGCCGGTTTGTTTTTGTCGCAGGGAACCGCGGGGACGGTCGCTTGCGAGGCGAGGTGGCGTGGATTGCGAAAGCGAGCGGGTTAGCTCCCCCACTGTCCGCGGGTGGCGAGGGCGTGCCTGAGAGTCTCGAGGGCGGCTTCGCGCTTGGCGCCGGTGAGGGTGAGGCGTGGGGGGCGGACGAACTCGCTTCCCTCCCCCACTTCCTGCTGGACGAGCTTGATGAGGTGGATGAATTCGGGGACGACGTCCATGCGGAGGAGGGGAAGGAACCACTTGTAGAGCGACGCAGCTTGCTTATCGCGGCCAGCGAGTGCGTGGTTGAAGATGTCGACCGATTCCTTGGGGAATGCGTTGACGAGGCCGGCGATCCAGCCGGTGGCGCCGGCGGCGATGCCCTCGACGATGAGGTCGTCGACGCCGACGAGGAGGGTGAGGCGGTCGCCGAGGATGGCTTTGAGAGCCGTGATGCGGCGGACGTCGGCGGAGGATTCTTTGACGGCGTGGAGGCTTGGGAGCTCGGCGGCGAGGTCGGCGACCTGCTCGGGCGTGGTGTCGGTGCCGTACGCGATGGGGTTGTTGTAGAGCATGCACGACAGGGGCGTCGCACGGATGACGGAAGCGAAATGGAACCGGATCTCGCGCCACTCACCGCGATAGACGTACGGCGGGAGGACCATGAGGCCCTTGCAACCCGCGGCCTGGGCGTCCTTGGCGCTCTGGACGGCTTCGGCGGTCGAGAGGGCGGAGACGGCGGCGATGACGGGGACGCGTGAGCCGACGGCGGCGACGAGGGTCTTGAGGACGGCGGATTTCTCATCGCGTGAGAGGGTTGCGCCTTCACCGAGGGAGCCGTTGGCGACGATGCCCTTGCAGCCGGCGTCGATCATGCGCGAAGCGTGGGCGGCGAGGAACGCGTGGTTGACGGAGAGGTCGCTGTTGAACGGGGTGGTGATGGCGGGGATGACACCGGTCCAGTCAGATTTGTTCATGGGCAGGCTCGGGGGAAGGCGGAGGGGGTGAGGGGGTGCTTGGGTGAGCGGGTGAGGAAGACAGAAGCGAGAGGAGGGCGCGAGCGGAGACGCTTGCGGCCGGCGGGCGGGCGTCCGCGACGGGCCATCCGGTGAGAGCGGCGACGGCGGGTCCGCAGATGCGTCCTTGGCAGGGGCCCATGCCGCAGCGGGTCTGGAGTTTGGCGTCGCGCCAGGAAGTGCAGGGCTTGATCCGGCTCCAGTTGACGTCTTCGCAGCGGCAGACGATGGTTTCGTGGCGGACGAGCGAGCGGACCTCGGCGCGAGGCTCGAAGGTCTCGGCGAGGCTTGCTGCGAACGCGTGGGCGCGCTTGAGCTTGGGGAGGAGCTTGCGAGCGGCTTGCTCGTCGCCTGCGGCGGCGAAGCCCGCGACCTGGCCTTCGAGGAGGGAGACCTCAACGCCGCCGATGCCGGTGGGTTCGCCCGCGCACCAGAGGGCGGGGTGGTTGGCGGAAGCGGCGGGGCTCGGAGCGGTGCGCATGAGGTCGTCGGTCTTGACGACGCCGCTTTCGATTGTGGCTCCGAGGATGGCGGGGAGGTGGAGGTTTGGCACCAGGCCAAAGCCGCACGCGAGGAGGTCGCAAGGGACGCGGAGTTCCTGGCGTCCATCGAAGAGGATGACCGAGCCGAGCTTGGGGTCGGCCATCGAGACGGGCTCGGCGCGGACGGGCCAGGCACCGGTCCAGTAGGGAACGGCGAAGAGCGAAGCGCGGAGCCACGCCGCTTGGATGAGCTTGGCGGGGTGTTTCCACAGGCCGAGGGCGAAGCTTCGGACGGCGGCACCGTCGGCTTGCTCGACGATGGCTTGCACGGAGGCGCCGTGGTCGGCGAGGCCGTGGGCGACGGCGAGGAGAAGCGGGCCGGAGCCTGCGACGACGATGCGTTTGCCGCGGACGTCGAGGCCGGCTTTCACGAGGGCTTGAAGCCCCCCCACTCCCGCGACGCCGGGGAGCGTCCAGCCGGGGAAGGGGAGAAAGAGCTCGCGGGCGCCGACGGCGAGGATGACGCGCGGGGCTTCGACGTGGAAGGGCTTGTCGGCGTCGACGAGGAGGCGGCCGTCTGAGATCCCGATGACGGTTGAGCCGGGGAGGTGGCGGGCGCCGGAGGCGAGGAAGCGGTCTCTCCACGCGCGGGCCGGGCCGGACGGGGAGCCACGCCAGATCTGGCCGCCGAGGTCGGGCTGTTCGTCGAGCACGAGGACGGATTTGCCCCCGGAAGCGGCGCTGATCGCGGCCGCGATGCCTGCGGGGCCGGCGCCGATGATCGCGATATCCGCGCGTTCGACGGTCACGCGGTGGGCTCCGACGCGGCGGCGAGGGGCGGCATGAAGTCGGTGCGGATGACCATGCCGGGGCGGCAGCGGATGAGGCACGAGCGTTCGTGCGGGATGCCGTTGATGGTGACGCGGCACTCGTAGCAGGTTCCCATGCCGCAGAGGGGGCCGCGGGGCTCGCCGGAGACGCTTTGGCGGAGCGACCAACCGCCGGCGTTGAGGAGAGCGGCGGCGACGGTGGTTTCGGGCGCGACGCGTCGGATGACGCCGTCGATGGCGATCTCAATGAGCGTGGAATCGTCGCTTTCAGTGGTCATGGGAGTGTGTGAGCGCATCGCCGTCGCGGGGCGCGGATTCGCGTGGGGCAAACCGAGAGGGAAGGTAGGGCTCGGCGGGGAAAGGGGGCGGTTCGCCGGTGACGGCGGAAGCGAGGAGAGCGGCGGTGCCGAGGCTTGTGGTGAGGCCCAGGCCCTCGTGGCCGGTGGCGATGAAGAGGCCGGGGATCGCGGGGTGCGGGCCGATGATGGGGAGGCTGTCGGGAGAGGCGGCGCGGAAGCCGCACCAGGCGCGGAGGATCTTGACGTCGAGCAGGCCGGGCATGTACGAGCAGGCTTTGTCGAGGACGGCGGCGAGCATGCGCGGTTCGACGGAAGCGTCGGTCGCGGTGTACTGGCGCGAGGAGCCGATGAGGATCTGGCCGTTTGGCCGCGGCTGGACGTTGAAGGAGACGGATTCGTCGGAATGGCCGTGGGCGTTTTTGATGTACGCGAGCTCGACGACCTGGTGGCGAAGGAAGCCGGGCATGCGGTCGGTGATCGCGAGGTGGCCTTTGCGCGGGCGGATGGGGATGCCGGGGAAGAGCTCGGGCGCCCACGCGCCGGTCGCGACGACGATGAGGCCGGTGGGCATCTTGCGGCCGTTGTCGAGGGAGACGACGCCCTGTTCGAGCGCGACGACGCGACGGCCCTCGATGAAACGGCCCCCGTTGGCGGCGGCTTGGTCGAGCATCCACCTGGCGGCGGGCGGAGCGTAGATGATGGAGTCTTCGGGGAGGAGGAGGCCGCCGGCGAGCGGGTTGCCGGAGGGGGAGCGGAGGTTGGGTTCGAGTTGCTGGATCTCGGCGGAGGTGAGAGCGTGGGCGGTGACGCCGCGGGAGCGGTAGTAGGCTTCCTTGCGATAGACGGCGCCCATTTCGTCCTCGTCGGCGGCGGCCCAGAGGGTGCCGCAGACGGAGCGTTCGACGGATTTGGGAAGTTCGGGCGCGAGGAGGTCCCAGAGCATCTGGCTGGAGCGGGAGAGGGCGAACTGCTCGTCGGAATCGTCCAGGACGCAGAGGTGGCCCATGCCGGCGGCGGTCGCGCCAGAGGCGATAGGCCCCTGGTCGACGGTGGTGACGCGGTAGCCGCAGCGCGAGAGGGCGAGGGCGCAGGCGGCGCCGACGATCCCGGCTCCGACCACCACCGCGTCGGGAGATGTTCCGGCTCCGTTCATCGCCCCAGCGTAGGGGCGGGACCGTGGGGCGTGCGGGGACGTACACTGGGGGCGATGTCAACCGAGCCTCGAGGTTCCAAATCGGCGAAGGCGCTCGAAGTGATCGAGCCCGTCGGCAAACGCGTCCTGATCCGCAAGGACGAGGACAAGAAGCAGACCAAGTCGGGCATCCACCTGCCCGACAAGATCGAGATCCCCACGCTGACCGGGCGTGTCGTCGCGGTTTCGGCCGAGGTCGAGCGGAACGACGATTACCCGATCAAGAAGTACGACCGCGTGCTTTTTAACCCCAAGCACAGCGTGCCGGTGGACTTTGAGGGCGACAATCGGCTCTTTGTGGTCCCGGTCGAGGATGTGGTGGCGGTGTTCCGACGCGAGACCGAGGGGCTGGACGAAAAGGGCAAATCCAAGGACAAGGACTCGTGAACCGGGACGTGCTTGAGCGTCCGCTCGCGGAGGTCCCGGATCCGCTTCCCCTGCCGCCGCCGGCAAGCCGGGGTGCCGCGCCGTTTGACGCGGCGGTGACGCCGCCGGGGAGCAAAAGCCTCACGAATCGCGCGATTCTGCTCGCGGCGCTCGCGGACGGGGAATCGACGCTCCGCGGGGCGCTGGTGGATGCGGATGACGCGATGCGGATGGTCGAGGCGCTGCGTTCGCTCGGGGCCGAGGTCGACGTGCAGACGGATGGGACCGTCAAGGTGAGGGGCGTAGGCGGGCGATGGAAGCCGCGGGAGGCCGGCGCGGGCCGGGTGGTGCTCAACCTGAACAACGCGGGGACGGCGACGCGGTTTCTGGCGGCGGCGAGTTTGCTCTCGCCGATTCCCGTGGTGATCGACGGCAACGCGCGGATGCGTCAGCGGCCGATCGGGGAGCTTGGCGAGATTCTGACGCGACTTGGCGCACGCGTGAAGTACGAGGGTGCTTCGCCGGGGTGCCCGCCCATGGAAGTGAGCCCCCCCACCGGGTGCGGGACGGCGGAGCGGACGCTTGAGATTCCGACGACGCAGTCGAGCCAGTTCATCTCGGCGCTGCTTCTGATCTCGCCGTGGCTGATGCCGGGGATCACGATCAAGCTGACGGGCGAGGTGACGAGCGCCTCGTACATCGCGATGACCGTGGGGTTGCTCGAGCGGCTGGGGGCTTCGGTGCGTTCGGCGGGGGACCTGCGGGTGGTGCGCGTGGGGCCGGGAGAGTCGGGCGCGGGGATCGAGCCCTTCGCGTACGACGTCGAGCCCGACGCGAGCGGCGCGACGTACTTCTGGGCGGCCGCGGCGATGAAGCCGAACGCGCGGTGCCGCATCATGGGCCTTGATTCCTCGTCCCTCCAGGGCGACACGGGGTTCACCGACCTTCTGGCGAGGATGGGCACGGTAGTGACGGTCAAGCCGGGTGTGGTGGGGTTGCCGCCGTCGATGGAGACGCGCGGGCCGGATGAACTCAACGGGCTGATGGCCGACATGTCGGACATGCCGGATGCGGCGATGACGCTCGCGGTGGTGGCATCGTTCGCCAAGGGAATGTCGATTCTGCGTGGGCTGAAGACGCTTCGGGTGAAGGAATCGGACCGGATCGAGGCGATGAAGACGGAGCTTGCGAAGATCGGGGTGTCGGTGGAGAGCCCCGTGGCGGGAGATTCGGGTGCGATGACGATCACGCCGCCGCGCGGAGGCGTTGATTGCTCGCCGGGGGTGCCGCCGGTGTACTTTGACACGTACGACGATCACCGGATCGCGATGTCGCTTGCTTTGGTGTCTCTGCGGCGGCCGAACGTGTTCATCCGGCATCCGCAGTGCGTGGGGAAGACGTACGCGACCTTCTGGCGGGATTTCGCGAAGGTGTGCGCGGTCTGACGGGCTGGGTGTGGGCCTGGGGTGGGTGCCGGCGCCGCGGTACACTCTGAGCATGCCACGGATGCGGCAACCTCTTGGGATCAAGGACCCGGATCGCGCGGCCAAGCCGCGCGACGTGGAGGACCCGCTGCCGCCCGCTTTCGCGAAAGCCCGCGACGCGTTCGTCGGGTTTCTTCGCGTCGAAGCGGGATTGTCGGCGAACACCATCAGCAACTACAAGCGGGATGTCGAGCAGTGCTTCGCGGATCTCGCGGAAGCCGGCGTCGCCGACCCGGCGAAAGCGACCTCGCGGCAGCTTGCCGACCATGTTCAGCGTCTCAAGGCCGAGCGGAAGATGGAAGCCACCAGCGTGGCACGTCACATCGCCGCCGTGCGGCAGTACTACAAGTGGCTGGTGTCGCGGCAGATGATCCTCGACAACCCGATGGACCTGATCGAGCGGCCCAAGCGGTGGAAGAAGGTGCCCATCGTGCTCTCGCCGGGGCAACTGACGCGGATCATCGCCGCCGCGAGCCCCGCCGCTCGCGAGGACGGGAAAGCCGAGTCGGAGACCGACCCGATGCGGGTCCGCGACCGGGCGCTGGTCGAGCTCATGTACGCGTCGGGCTTGCGGGTGACGGAAGCGGCGACGCTTGAGCTCAAACACGTGTACCTGGAACTGCCGGGGGCTCAAGGGCAGGGGGCGGTGCGGGTGCTCGGCAAAGGCAACAAGCAGAGGGTTGTGCCGATGCACCAAGCGGCACGCGATGCGCTGCGGGACTACCTCCACGATGTGCGGCCCAAGCTGCTCAAGGGGGACGCGAAGGATGGCGGGCTTGTGTTCCTCTCCAAGACCGGAAAGCCGCTGGAACGGGTCGCGATCTGGAAGATCCTCCGCAAGCACGCGACGCGGGCTGGGGTCGCGGGCGTGCATCCGCACAAGCTTCGGCACAGCTTCGCGACGCACCTGCTCGCGGGCGGGGCGGACCTCCGCGTGGTGCAGGAGCTCCTTGGGCACAAGGACATCAGCACGACGGAGATTTACACGCACGTCGATCGGTCGAAGCTTCGTGGCGTGATCGAGAAGGGGCTGCACCGCTCGCGGCCGCCGATCAGGTGAGCCTCTGAGCGGCGCGGGCGAGGGGTCGGGTGATTTCGACGACGAGGGTGTCGTCGTCGGCTTGGCCGTGGCGGTAGGACTCGACGCTTGAAAGCACCGTGCGGCACCAAGATCCGCAGAGGTTGTCGAGAGGGCGGCTGCCCAGGCTTCGGCCGGCGAGCTGGGAGAGGTGGACGGGGGTTCCGGCGAGGATGGATCGCATGCCGGTGGTGCCGAGCATGCGGCCGCGCTCGTCGCGGGCTTCGCTGGCGCCGTCGGTGTACGCGATGATCGCGTCCCCGGGGGCGAACCTGATCGTGCGAAGCTCGGCATCGAAGTCCTCGTGCGAGCAGACGCCCAGGACGAACGCGGTGGACTCGAGCTCCTGAATGGTGCCGTCGACGCCGCGGAGGAAAGCGGGCGGGTGGCCGGCGCTGGCGTAGGCGATCGTGTCGGATTTGGGATCGATCGTCATCGCGATGGCGGTCGCGTAGACGGAGTGCTTGGCCATCGTCAGGTGGATGTAGCGGTTAAGGAGGCGGAGAACCTCGCGGGGGCAGATCGCGGAGTTTTCGGCGTAGACACGCTCGAGTTCGCCGTAGAGGCGGTTGACGGTGAGCGCCGCGGCGATGCCGTGGCCGGTGACGTCGACGAGAACGACGGAGAGGGGGCCGCCGGGCTCGGCCTGGCTGCTGAAGACGAAATCACCACCGATGCCGCGCATCGGTTCGTATTCGTACCAGAAGGTGATGGGCCCGCTGGTGATGGCTTTGGGGAACATCGACTCGTGGATCTTGCGGGCGTCGAGGAGTTCGCGGCGGAACTCGCCGTAGCGCCGCGAGAGAGCGGACATTTTGAACTGTTCCATCCGCCTGGAGTGCTTGAGCCAGGCGACGATCGCGCCGGGGATGATGGCCAGCGGCGAAAGGCCGACCGCGAGCCAGTCCTCGGGTTCGATGCGGTTCAGCCGCATGAGCTTGAACACGATGTTGAGGCCGACGACGACCAGCATCGGCCGCAGAGCGTGCCAGAGGTTCCAGGGAAGGTAGAGGCACGCCACCAGATGCGAGAGGGTCGTCATCACCAGCGGGGTCGTGTCGCGGACCTCCGTCCACGCGAGCAGGCGGACGAGCATCTCGACGATGAGCAGGACGGCGGGCGCTTCGAAAAGCTGGCGGCGCGAGAGCTTCCACTGCTGGACGGTCGCGCCCGTGAAAAGGTACATCGCGAGCACGACGGCGTCGGCGAGGACGGCGAGGATCCACTGAGAACGCGTCCAGCTTTCGGCGCCGGCGGCGAGCGGGAAGTTGATGCCCTGAGCGACGAGGACCGCGCCGCCCCAGCGAATGGCGAAGATGACCAGGCCCGCCATGCCCCACGCGAGGGCGAACCTGCGGAGACGCCGGCGCAGCAGGCTTTCGGTGTCCGCTTCGAACTCGTGGCGGAACTCGGAGGTGTAAAGCGAGGTTGAGCTCTGTCGTTCCAAATCGAACTCCCCCCCACCACCACGCTTCGCTGCGCCGCACACCGTTCATCCTGAACGGAGTGTCCGTCGAGAGCCCCGAACGGGTTCGCCGGACGTACGGGAGTATACCTCAACTCGGGCGACTCTTGCCGGGGATCCACAAAACGTCTGTCTGGCCGTTGCTGTTGGCCACCCGGCCCAGCACGAACAGGAGGTCGCTCAACCGGTTGAGGTAGGTGACAACCTCCGGACGGGTGGCGGCGGGTTCGTGAGCGAGCAGGGTCACCGCCCGTCGTTCGGCCCGGCGGACAACCGTACGGGCCACGTGCAGCGCCGCCGCCGTGGGGGTGCCCCCGGGGAGGACGAAGCTCGTCAGGGTGGCGAGCGGCTCGTTGTAGCGGTCAATCTCCAGTTCGAGGCGGTCGATCTGGGGCTGAATGATGCGAAGGGCGTGCGTTTCCTTGGGGTCTACCGGCGTGGCCAGGTCGGCGCCGGCGTCGAAAAGGTCGTGCTGGATCGAAGCCAGGAGGTCCGCGATGGCGGAGAGGCCGCCGGCGCGGGCGTGGACGATGGCGACGCCGATGGCTGCGTTGGCTTCATCGACCTCGCCGTAGGCTTCGACGCGGGCGGAGTCCTTCCGGACGCGAATGCCGCCGACCAAGCCGGTGGTTCCGTCATCGCCGGTCTTGGTGTAGATTCGGTTGAGTTTGACCATGCCCGATTCTCCGTGCTTACGCTGCCCGCATGTTTGAGACCAGGCCCATCCACGGCGAGGTTCGCGATGAGCGAGCGGCGGTAGGCTATCCGCCTGCCGGAAGCCGGGCCGCCGAGCGCGGGATGATGGGCCGGTGGGTGCTTCGCGGGTCGTCGCGAGTTTCGTCGGAGAAGCCGCCGCTGGTGGCGCGGGTGCTCGAAGCCCGAGGGCTGGACGGCGCTTCGGCGGGGGCTTTCATGAACCCCTCGCTGAGAATGCTCCATGATCCTTCGATGATGCCCGACATGGACCGGGCGGCCGAGCGCCTCGTCCGGGCGGCAAGAAGCGGCGAGCCGATCGTCATCTACGGCGACTACGACGTGGACGGGATCTCGGCCAGCGCGATCCTCTTCCACATGCTGAGGCACATCGAGCCCGCATGCCGCGTGACGACGTACGTCCCCCACCGGATCGACGAGGGGTATGGCCTCAACCCCGAAGCCATTCGGACGCTGGCCGCCGAGGGCGCCAAGGTGATCGTGTCCGTCGACTGCGGCGTCACCGCGATCGAGCCGGCGCGGACCGCGAAATCGTGCGGCGTCGACCTCATCATCACCGACCACCACAACCCGCCGGCATCCATGGCGGACCTGCCCGACGCGTTCGCGGTCGTCCACCCACGCAGGCCGGATTCAACGTACCCCTTCGGGGATCTGTCCGGGTCGGCGGTGGCATACAAGCTCGCCTGGCGGCTTGCGACACTCGCCTGCGGGTCGGATCGGGTTGCGCCTGCGACGCGGGAAGTGCTGCTTGAACTGCTCGGATTTGCAAGCCTGGGCGTGATCGCCGATGTGGTGCCGCTCCGCGGAGAGAATCGCATCATCGCGCGGTTCGGCCTCTCCAAGCTCAAACACTCGAGCAACGTCGGGCTTCGGGCGCTGGTCGAAGCGTCGGGCTTGTCGGGCGAGAACGTCGGCGAGTACGACGTGGGGTTCAAGCTCGGCCCCAGGCTGAACGCGTGCGGGCGACTCGGCCACGCTCGCGAAGCGGTCGAACTGCTCACGGTCGCGGATGCGGCCCGGTCGGCGGAGATCGCGGCGCAGCTCACCTCCTTGAACAACGAGCGGCGGCTTCTGGAGAAGCGGATCGCCGAACACGCGGCGGAGCAAGCGGCGGTCCGAGGCATGACCACCGACGCGCGAAGAGCGGTGGTGCTCGCCGATGAAGCCTGGCACGCGGGCGTCGTCGGGATCGCCTGCTCGCGGTTGGTTGGGATGTTCCACCGCCCGACCATCCTGATGCACCGCGACGCGGAGACCGGCGAGTGCCACGGCTCGGGCCGCTCCATCGACGGCTTCAACCTCCACGGGGCCCTCGAAGAGTGCAAGCACCTGCTGCTGGGGTTTGGCGGGCACGACATGGCGGCGGGCGTCCGCGTCAGCCACGCCAACCTCGAAGCGTTCGCGGACGCGTTCACCGAGGTCGCCAACCGACTGCTCCAGCCCGAACAGCTCGTCGGTCGCATCGAGTACGACGCCGAAGCGTCGCTCGATGAGCTTTCTTCGCAAGCCGTGCGGGAACTCGGTGAACTCGCCCCGTTCGGTCGGGAGAACCCTGCGGTCCGCCTCCGGATCCCGGGGCTTCGCGTCGAGGGCAGACCGAAGGTGATCGGCAAGACGGGCGAGCACGCGAGCCTGTTCGTCAAGGCACTCTCCGAGTCGCGTCATGGAGCGGCGATCCCACGAAGCCTGCGGCTGCTGGGGTGGGGCTGGGCGGAGCGGCTTGCTTCGCTGCCGGTCGGTGCGGCGGTGGATGTGATCATCGAGCCGAAGATCTCGACCTGGAACGGAGCTTCCAACGTTGAGGGCGAGCTCATCGACCTTCGGGAAGCGAAGTGAAAGCCCGAGCACCCTCGCCGCGGGGGGCCGCGCCGGGCTGACTTTCTGGTATCCTGCCCGCATGCGAACCTCTTCCATGCTGGCGGCCGGGTGCTCGATCGCGGTGGTTTCCCTGCTCGCGGGCTTTGCGATGCAGCCGGGGTCTTCCGAGGCCCCCAAAGCACCACCGATCGTGACGCCGGGCGGCGCTCCCGCACAGCCGGGGAAGCCGCCGTCCGACGCTGTCGTGCTCTTTGACGGCACCGCCGCGACGCTCGCCAACTGGTCGCGGAGCGACGGCAAGCCGATGCCTTGGGAGGTCCAGGATGGCGCGATGGTCGCCGCGACGGGCGGGGGCGGATCGGTCCTGACCAAGGAATCCTTCGGCGACTGCCAGCTTCACATCGAGTTCGCGACGCCGGCGAAGGTTGAGGGCGAGGGGCAGGGGCGTGGCAACTCAGGCGTGTACTTTCAGGCCCGCTACGAGGTGCAAGTGCTCGATTCGTACAAGAACGAGACGTACCCCGACGGGCAGTGTGCTTCGATCTACAAGCAGCACCCCCCGCTTGTCAATGCCTGCCGCGGTCCGGGCGAGTGGCAGACCTACGACATCATCTTCCGAGCGGCGCGGTTCGACGCTTCGGGGAAGAAGGTCAAGAACGCGACCATCACCGTCTTCCACAACGGCGTGCTCGTTCAGGACCACGCGGACGTCTCAAGCCCGACGGGCGCGGCGAAGAATTCGACCGAAACCCCCGGAGAGCCCGGCGGCGCGACCGGCTCGGGCCCGATCTACCTGCAGGACCACGGAAACCCCGTGCGGTATCGGAACGTGTGGGTGAGGAAGCTCTGAAGATTTGGACGTAGAGGCTCGGGGAAACGCCGAGAAAATGGGCCGGGAGCGGAAAGAAGCGTGCCCTTGACCATCTCCGCGTCCCTCGGTGCCTCCGTGTTCGATCCCGTTTCGGATCGCGGCTATCTTTCCCCTTCCCCCGAGCCGCCCCGGCGGGCGGGGGATGACCCGGAGCCGTCACGATGAGCCAGTCCGCCGCAGGATCGACCAGCTTCAGCACCCTGTCCACGCACGAGGTCGTGCCGATTCTCGATTTCGGCGGGCAGACGGCTCAGCTCATCGCCCGGCGGGCTCGCGATGCCGGGGTCTACGCCGTGCTGGTGCACCCGTCGATCTCACCCGCCGCTCTCATGGCGATGAAGCCCAAGGGGATCATCCTCTCCGGCGGCCCCTCGTCCGTGTACGAAGACGGGGCCCCCACCTGCGACAAAGCCATCTTTGGCCTCGGCGTCCCGGTCCTGGGCATCTGCTACGGCATGCAGCTCGCCAGCCACCTCCTGGGCGGCAAGGTCACCGGCGGGCACAAGCGGGAGTTCGGCCGGGCCCAGCTTGACCTTCGAGCCGTCCCGAGCGCTGCCAAGGGCGGCGAGCTCTTCAAAGCCGTCCCCGACAAGACCACCGTCTGGATGTCGCACGGCGACCAGGTCTCGGGCCTGGGCGAGGTCGGTTTCGAGGTCCTCGCCAGCACCGAGACGTGCCCCTTCGCGGCGGTGCGGCTCATCCGCGGCCAGAACAAGCTCTACGGCGTGCAGTTCCACCCCGAGGTGACGCACACCCCGCACGGCACCGACATCCTGAGCAACTTCCTCTATGAGATCTGCGGTTGCCGCGGCGACTGGAAGATGTCCGATTTCGCCGGCGAAGCCGCCGCCAAGATCCGTGAACGCGTCGGCAACTCGACCGTCATCTGCGGCCTCTCCGGCGGCGTTGACTCGGCGGTCGCCGCCGCTCTCCTTCACAAAGCCATCGGCGACAAGCTCCGCTGCGTCTTCGTCGACACGGGCCTCCTCCGCAAGAACGAACGCGGCCTGGTCGAAGCCACCTTCCGCGACCATTTCAAGATCGACCTCCGGGTCGTCGACGCCAGCGAGCAGTTCCTCGGGGCCCTCAAGGGCATCGATGAGCCGCAGGAGAAGCGCCGCCGCATCGGCAAGCTCTTCATCGATGTCTTTAAGGAAGCCGCCCACGGCGTCAAGGACGCGAAGTTCCTCGCCCAGGGCACCCTCTACCCCGACGTCATCGAATCCGGCCACGGCCACGCGGGCCAGTCGGCGAATATCAAACTGCACCACAACGTCGGCGGCCTGCCGAAGGACCTGGGGTTTGAACTGGTCGAGCCGCTTCGGGATCTGTTTAAGGATGAGGTGCGCAAGCTCGGCCTGATCCTGGGTTTGCCCGAAGCGATGGTCTGGCGGCATCCGTTCCCGGGCCCGGGGCTCGCCGTCCGGGTGCTCGGCGAGGTGACGAAGGAGAAGTGCGACATCCTGCGCGACTGCGACGAGATCCTATTGGAAGAGATCGTCGCGGCGGACCTCTACCGCAAGACAAGCCAGGTTTTCGCTGTGCTGCTGCCCGTGCGGAGCGTCGGCGTGATGGGTGACGGCCGGACGTACGAGAGTACGGTCGCCGTTCGAGCCGTTGAGACGCAGGACTTCATGAGCGCCGACTGGTCGCGACTGCCGTACGACCTGCTGGGGCGGGTGAGCAACCGGATCATCAACGAGGTTCGGGGCGTGAACCGCGTGGTGTACGACATCAGTAGCAAGCCCCCTGCCACGATCGAGTGGGAATGAGGCGCGGCGTCTGGGGTATTCGCCTCAGAGCTTGCTAAGCGTGCGCAAAGATTCGTTCGGCGCTTCGCGGTCTTTGCGCCGCCCGAGCGCGACCCTGACACAGAAATCCGACACGCGGGTTAGTCTTCGCCGCAGTCAAGGAAGAGGAACGTGGACCTCACCCGTGACGCGCACGGAGCAACCGACATGCGGCGCAAGATGCAATCGAATGTGCACGGACGCACCCCTTCCGCGAAGTCCCGCGGTTTCACGCTGATCGAACTTCTGGTCGTCATCGCGATCATCGCGCTGCTGATCGGCATTCTGCTTCCCTCGCTGGGTAAAGCCCGAGCGGAAGCCCGGGCGATCAAGGCGGCCGCCACGGCCCGCGGGGCCAGCCAGGCTCTGGCGATGTACATCGTCGACACCAAGACCGTCTACCCGCCGTCGTACGTCTACGGCGCGGACGAGACCACCACCCTCTGGCGGGTGCAGGACCAGCAGTTGACGAACCCCAACCCGCAGAACGGGTACGTGCACTGGTCCAGCTTCCTGATCGCCGGCGGCCAGTCCGGTCCGGACTCGTGGGGCTCGCCGACGGCCCAGAACAAGGGCGCCCCGCGGTCCAACCCGGGCGGTGATTCCGCGAACTGGGAGGAAGGGCAGGTTAACGACCAGGGCTCGAGCACGCCCAGCGGCCTGCCGACCGATCGCCAGGCTCCCCGCATGGCATTCACCGGCAACGGCGCGATCTTCACCCGCAACAAGCTGTTCTCTTCCGGCGGCGGTCGCAAGAACCGTCTGGTGCAGGACGCGTGGATCACCAACCCCAGCAAGACGATCCTGATGACCGAGTTCTCCGACAAGAACAACTACAAGATCCTGGAGAGCGGCGAGGCGGGCGCGAGCACGATCAAGAGCCATCGTCCGGTCATGCCCTTCGTCAACATCGGCACCGGCACCGACATCTACAACGCGCCCCCGGCCGCCCGCCGCAACGCTTTCCGCTACCCCTCGATCGCGGACGGTGAGCTCCGCCGGAACGACCTTCTCGACAACGACATGTGGCGTTCGGGCTCGGAGCTCAACTGCGTCGGCCGCATGCACCCCGGCGGCGACAAGGCCTTCGGTGGCACGACGGTCTTCGCGTTCGTCGATGCTCACGTCGAGCGCATGACGGTGGCGGACTCGATCCGCAAGCAGCTCTGGGGCGACAAGGTCTGGAGCCTCGAAGGCAATGACACCGGCGTTGATCTGACGTTCAACGTGGACTGACGTATCCACCGTCCGTCGCGGCTGACGCCCGACGGACGGCTTTCGACGAGTGATCGGCACCGGTCGCGGCGAATGCCGCCGGTGGCCGCTTGCGCGTGCGAGGCCGGTGCGGCGTGCGTCGCGCCGGTTCTGGGAGAAGTGATCGGACGGAAGGAGATGTTCCATGGAAAAGAAGATCTTGGCTCTTGCGGCGATGGGTCTTGTCGGCGGAGTGGGCGGGGTCGCGACGGCGCAGCCGTTCGTGATCAACGTTTCGGGCGCGACGCTGCTCGAGAACTTCAGCCGCGTGCCGGCCTCGACGAACGACTGGCTTGACGTGGACGGCGACGGGATCGCCGGCAGCCTCGGCAGCGCGGGCATCGATCAGCTCGCGCCGGCGACGATCGATCCGTTCGGCCCGACCCAGCGCTGGGCCGTGCAGTACCGTGCGACGGGCTCGATCAACGGTTTCAACGAGCTCACGACCTGGGGCAGCAGCTTCGCGACTCTGCCGGGTGACATCCTGCTCTCCGCGGCTTCCAACGCCTACTACAACGGCGACCGCTACCTGGCGGCCAGCGTGCTCGAGACGCCCTCGAACGCGGGCAACCCCGGCGCCGCGCCGGTGACGAGCGACATTCTGACGCTCCAGGCGCTCCGGACGAACAACAACACGTTCTCCGGCGGCGGCATCCGCATCGACGTCGCCCCCTGCGACGTCTCCTCCACGTGGGCGACGCAGCGCACGGGCGAGCCGACCAGCCCCACCGCCGGCCCGACCGCTTTGGGTTACGGCCGCAAGAACAAGCCGTCGCTCCGCCTCGACGGCTCGCTCGGCGGCCTTGCGAGCAACCTTCCGGGCCTGAACGGCCGCAACCTGTTCAACCCCGCGAACCCCGGCGCCGCCAACGGCGACACGCTCTTCGACACGCCCCTCACCTTCGCCCCGATCGTCGCGGTGGTGAACTACGGCGTGGGCCGCTCCGAGATGGAGATGACCGAACTCCGCCACCTGTACGTCACCGGCCGCCTCCCCTCGGGCGAAAACCTTATGGCGGTGACGCGTGACGTCGGCTCGGGCACCCGCAACGCGTTCTGCAACACCCTCGCCTTCGACCCCGCCTGGGGCGGCGGCGACAACGTCGGCGGCCTCACCAACGCTCCCTCCAACAGCGCTTCCGAGGACGAAGCTGGCGGCCGCTGGGTCCCCGGCAACAAGAACGGCGGCAGCAACGTCCTCCGCACCGTCCAGAACTCCCGCCTCGCCATCGGCTACGCCGGCGGCGAGACGGGCGTGACCGGGTCCTACCCCGGCTCCTGGCTCCTGCGTGACGCCTGCGAACTGCTCGCGATCAAGCACAACGTCGGGTCCTACTCGGGCACGACGTTCGTCCGCCCGACCATCGCGAACGTCCTCAGCGGCGACTACGCCGTCGGCGGCCCCGCGGTGCTCATCACCCTCGGCGACCCCCGCAACCAGAACGAGCTCGGCGGTCAGGCCGGCAACGTCAACCCCCGGATGCGCAACCCGCACGCCGCGGCCTACGTCAACAACATCACCCGCTCGACCGAAGCGTTCGTCGCCGGCGTCGGCAACCCCGACAACGACTTCATGCCCGGCCAGTACCTCGCGACGCAGTTCATCCTGACCCCGGCTCTCAGCCGCGTCCACAATCAGACCATTCCCACCCAGATGGACGTGAACGGCGCGTTCAACGCTGACCTCAACTCCTACACCCTCGCCAACAACCAGCTCGCGAACGCCGAGTTCACGAGCTTCAACAACACCACCGCCGGCCGCACCCCCCGCCGCCTCAACATCAGCTCGGGCACCTACTCCGACGGCACCCAGGGCGCCAACTACATCGACATGGCCGGCTCTTCCGTCTCCGAGGACTCCGTCCTCAACGTCCGCAACACGATCGCCGGTGACTTCAACGGCAACGGTCAGCGCACCCCCGCGGACGTGACCGGCATGATCGCCGCGTGGAAGCACCGCAACGGCGGCCCGTCCTGGACCGCTCCCGACGGCATCTACGGCGCCGGCTCCGGCCTTCGCTTCGTGATCGAGATCGTCGGCGACTTCAACGCCGACGGCTCCTTCGACAGCAAGGACGTCCGCTACTTCGCCGACGGCCTGCACCTCGTCTCCGGCAAGCTCGACCGCAAGGCCGGGTTCACCGCGGTCGACAACGCGTTCGGCGGCAACTTCTTCGGCACGACGAAGGTCACGGGCACCGCGTACAACGCCGGCGATTCCCGCGCTGACATCGCGAAGGCCTCGGGTCTGGTCACCCCCGGCTTCTCGCCGGTCGGTGCCGACGGCACGATCGACCTCAACGACCTGCTCTACATCCGGGCCCAGTTCGTCGGCAACACTTCCGTCGGCGACAGCGACGCCGACTGGGCGAGCCTCGACGAAGCTTCCGGCTTTGACCTCTCCGCCGACCTCACCGGCGACCTGAAGGTCAACGCGGACGACCTGGCCGAGCTCTACAACATCCTCGGCACCTGCCCGGTGGACTTCAACCTCGACGGGTTCATCGACTTCTTCGACTACGACGACTTCGTCTTCGGGTTCGAGACCGGCAACCAGCTCACCGACTTCAACAACGACGGCTTCCTGGACTTCTTCGACTACGACGACTTCGTCGCCGCGTTCGAGATCGGCTGCTAATCCAGCTTGACAGACAACACGAGCTTGCGGCGGGGACCTTGACGGGTCCCCGCCGTGTTTTTGTTCGATAACCCCCGTTCGGACGTGGCGAGGCCCCCGGGTCCCGCCGCAAATGCACACGCGGGGCCCCGGAACGTCCGATGACTAGGGTGCATCCGGAACCGGTCGGCGTGCGCATCCTCTGTCATGGGAATGCCGCGTGCGAACGCTCGCGGAACGCGGGAGGCGTAAGCCCGTCATGGTCAGCAAGATCGAACAAGACCATCAGCGCTTCAAGCAGATCGTCCACGGAAAGATCCGCAAGGACCTCCGCCGCTTCCTCTCGCGCGGTGAACTCATCGGCCGCGAAGGCAAGAAAGCCGTCTCCATCCCCGTCCACGACATCGACATCCCCACCTTCCGCTACGGCGACAACCAGTCCGGCGTCGGCATGGGCGAGGGCGAAGGCCAGGGCGGTTCGGGCAAGGGCGAAGGCGGCGAGCAGGAAGGCAAGCACATCCTCGAGGTCGACGTCAGCATGGAAGAGCTGGCCGACATCCTCGCCCAGGAACTCAAGCTCCCTCGCATCCAGCCGCGCGGACAGCACAAAATCACCACCCTCCGCGACAAGTACTCCGGCATCCGCCCTGTCGGCCCCGCCGCCCTCCGACACTTCAAACGCACGTATCGCGAAGCCCTCAAGCGGCAGATTTCAACCGGCACCTACGACCCCGACAACCCCGTCATCATCCCCATCAAGAACGACCTCCGCTTCCGGTCCTGGAACGAGGTCAAAAAGCCCCAGTCCAACGCTTGCATCATCTACATGATGGACGTCTCGGGCTCCATGGGCGATGAGCAGAAGGAACTCGTCCGCCTCGAAGCCTTCTGGATCGACACCTGGATCCGCCGCAACTACGAAGGGATCGAGTCCCGCTACATCGTCCACGACGTGAAAGCCGGCGAGGTCGACAAGAAGACCTTCTTCGCCGTCAAAGAGGACGGCGGCACCAAGATCTCCTCCGCGTACCAGTGCTGCAAGGAGCTTCTCGAAAAGCGGTACGACCCCAGCGAGTGGAACATCTACCTGTTCCACTTCTCCGACGGTGACAACTCCTCCGATGCCGATAACCGGCTCTCGACCAAGATCATCGACGAGGACCTCCTCCCGCGATCGAACATGTTCGGCTACTGCCAGGTCGCTTCGGCGTACGGGAGCGGGTCGTTCCACGGCGTGCTTGCGGACGCGTTCAAGGACGGCCGGGCGGATGAGCTTGGCCCCAAGGTCCTGCTCTCCAAGGTCAACGGGAAGGAAGACATCCTCGAATCCCTCCGAACGTTCTTCAAAGCGGGCCGGTAACCCCGGGCTTTGTCCCGGGCATCGCGCGGCCGCTACCATCAATCTGTGTTCATCTTCGGGCTGTACACGGTGCTGATCTGGTGGGCCGCCTTTCGCTACAGGCGGACCATCCAAGGCGTGGTCGCCGTGTTGCTCGGGGTCGGGGGCCTGTTCCTTCTTGCCGAGATTCTGACGCTTTCCTTCTCGCCGGCGGGGGGCGGTCGGTCGCCGCTGGTTGCGGTGCTTCTCTTCCCGTATGGCGGGCTTTTGCTGGCGGGAGGGATGTACATCCTCGCGCTCCCGGCGGCCAAGCGGGTGATGACCTGCCGAACCTGCTCATACGACATGCGAGGGCTCGACGATGGGGCACGGTGTCCGGAATGCGGCCGCGAGGATGCGGCGGTGAGGCCGCCGCGCGGCAAGCTCCTAGCCGCGCCAGAATCGCCAGAAGACGCCCAAAGCGAGGATCCCGATGGGAAGCCCGGCAAGCAGGGCCCAACGGATCCCCGCGTGACGGCCGCTTGAAAGCTGCCCCACCATCGGCACACCCTGCGACCCCGCGCCCGCGAGCGAACGCGATTCCTGACCCGCAAGCCAGGCCGTCGCGGCGTCGAACATCTCGAGGTTGCCCCCCGCCGCCGGCACCGGGCGGCCATCCACGTTCATCCGCCGGCTGACCAGCGAATCATCAAGCCATTCCGACGAAGCGACCGCCACGAGACGCTGAGCCTTGCCCTCGCGGAGACGCTCCCCCGCCGCGACAACCGCGAGCGACGCCGGGCGGTCGTCCTCCGAAGCGTCGAACTGCGGCATGACGCGGGGCCAGCGCCCCTCCGCCATCGCACGGCGGAGATCGATCCAGCGAGCTTCGCGCCAGGATCTCGGCTGTCCCGTCTCAATCACAAGCTCCGGCACCGGCGAAGCGGCACCGACGGCTTCCAGACCGGTTGCCCAAGGGATGAGAAAGCTTGATCCCGCGATCGCGTCGGCGAAGGGGTGGACCTGCCCCAAGCCCGCTATGGGCCGCCCGGCTTGCATCACGTCGACCGCGGTGCCGTTCGCCGACCGGGTTTCGAGCAGCAGCACTCGGTCCGACCGCGATCGAAGGTTGAACGGCGTGAGGAGACGATCGGCCGCTTCGGGCTGCCGGGCGTTGGGCAGGACGGCGGGTGCCACGCCAACCAGAAGTGAAGCGCCCTGATCGAGGAGCGTCGCGGCGGTCTCGGCGACGCGGGCCGCGCGGTCGATCCCGCTTGCGACCTGGCCGAACGCAGGCTGGGTCTGGTCGGGCATGCGGATGACGTAGACGACGGGACGCTTTCCGTCCGGGTTGAGATTGCTCAGGCTCGGAGGGTCGGCGGAGAGGATGAGGTCCCAGGAAACAACATCGCCGCCGGCCTGAGCGACGCGGCGGGAAGCTTGCTCGTAGACCCGGACGCCCGAAGCGATCGCAGGGTCGGCCGAGACGAAGACGACGATCGGCGGAGCCGGATTGGTCGCGGCGACAATCGCGGACGCGATCTCGGATTCGGCCCGGCGGCGAACATCTGTCTCGCCCGCGCGAACCACGCGGTCCAGGGGGATCGCTCTCACGGTGGCACGCCCGGGGCCGGCCGGCGCTTGGACACGCACGATCAGCGCCGAAGACTGCCCCACCGCCGAAGCGATGGTGAGCGTGTCAAGCGTGGGAAGCCGGCGGAGAGGCTCGGCGGCGGTGTCGAGACGCTCACGACCCGAGCGAACGGCGTCGGCGACGGGCCGGATGCTGGTCGCGGCCCGCGGCTGTGCCGAAGCCAGCGCTCGGAGCTCGCCCTCGAGCGTGAGAGCACGCTGCGTCGCGGTGTCGAGCGCCGCTCGCAGTGCCGCACCCGCTTCGTCGATCGCCGGGACTTCCGCTCCTTCGATCGCACGCGAAAGCAGCGTCGGAGCCGCTTCCTCCGAGAGGGCGACCGCACGGAGCGAGGCATTCACACCCTCGCAAGCCTGACGGACGCGAGCGACCGCCGTCGCGAGAGAGCCCGAAGCATCCGGAACCGACTGGAGCACCGCTTCGACCGATGGAAGCGTCACTCCCGTGACCTCCTGGCGAATGGTCGGCAGGGTCTTGAGCGCGTCCGTGATCACCGATTGCGCGGCCGAGAAAGCTCCGGCTTCGCGTGAGCGTGAGTCTCGAAGAATGGAGGCATACTCGGCTCGGCCCGCCGCGGACGCGAAATCCACCGGTCGCGCCCGCACACGCGACGACTCGCGGGCGAACCGGCCGAGAACATCCGACAGATCCTCCCGCACGCGCCGTTCCATCGCAAGCCAGTCCGCCGCGATGATGATCTCGGTGTCCGTCCCCAGATCGCGGAGCACCTCGGACGTCCGCGCCGTCAGGCGGTGCTCACCCGTCCGCGTCGCGTCAAGCCGTGTCGCAAACCGATCCGCGAGCGTCGTCGCGAGGATCGCCGAGACCAGCGTCGCGACCAGAAGGACCACCGACACCCCACCGAACCGCACCGCACGCTTGAGGCTTCGAAGCGAACGCCACCGGCGCGATTCCAGCGACGCCGAAGCCGCGACCAGGAAGAAAAGCGTCCACGCCACGAACGCCGCGATGTGCCCCGTATCGATCACGCCCTTGGCGAAGTCCTCGAGCCGCACGCCGATCCGAAGCCCCTTCGCGAGGGTCGCCCCGAGTTCCGCCCCGCGCCCCTCGACCCCCGCCAGCGACTGTACCGCCAGATCCGGAGCCACCATCATCGCCAGAATGACCATCAGCGACCCAAGAAACGCCAGCGTCTGGTTGCTCGTCAGCGTCGAGATCAGAAGCCCCACCGACAAGAACAGCCCCGCGAGCAGGCCAAAGCTCACAAACCCCGTCAGGATCGGGCCCACGTCCGGCGTCGGGGCCGGAGCAGGGTTCACGCTTGCCCAAAGCACCCCCGCGTGAACGAGCGTGGGCGCAAGCAGCAGAAGAAGGAACCCAAGCGCCCCGAGAAACTTCCCGAAGACCACCGCGTAATCGCTCACCGGGCTCGTCTGGAGTGGCTCGATCGTCCCCGAACGGATCTCCTCGCTCACCAGACGCATCGAGATCGCCGGTGCAAGCGGCAGAAGCAGCCAGCCCATCGTCGAAAAGATCGGCCGCATCGACGCCGGCTGGCCCGGCACCAGCACGCCTCGGAGGAAAAGCCACGACGTCACCACCGCGAAGACGGCCAGCGTCAGCCACCCCAGCGGCACGCGAAAAAACGAAGCCCATTCTCGGCGGGCGACCGCGAAGGCAGCGCCCATCAGGCGTCCCTCCCCGCGGAGGTGTCCTCGAGCAAGCTCAAGAAGACCGCTTCGAGCGTGCGGCGCGACGGCGTGAGTTCCCGCACCGTCCACCCGCGAGCGAAGAGCTGCTTGCCGATCGCGTCAAGCGTGCCCGAATCGATCCCCGGGCCCGCGGCGGTCGCTCGGATTCCGTCCCCGCTGCTTTCCACGGCAACTCTGGCGGTCGCCCCGCAAAGCGGCGTGAGCAACTCGCGAAGGTCATTCGGCCCCGCCGAGGGGTGCGAAGCCATCAGTTTGAACCCGTGGCCGTCGCTTGTGAGTGATTCCGGGGTTCCGTCCGCCCGCACCGTGCCGCGGATGACGATGATCGCCCGGTCGCACGTCTTCTCAACCTCGGGCAGGATGTGCGAACTGACCAGCACGGCCCGGTCGCGCCCAAGCTCGCGGATCAGCCGCCTCATCTCCGCGATCTGCGTTGGGTCCAGGCCGTTCGACGGCTCGTCCAGGATCAGGACCTTCGGCTCATGAACGATGGCCGCCGCAAGGCCCACACGCTGCCGGTACCCCTTGCTGAGATGCCCGACACGCCGCTTGCGGACATCGGAAAGCCAGCACCGCTCGATGACCCGCTCCACGCGTTCCCGACGCTCGCGGCGGGGCATCCCAAACAGGGTCGCCCGGTAGTCCACCAGCGACTCGACGGACATCTCGGCGTAGGCCGGGGCGGACTCGGGGAGGTACCCGATCGCCCGCCGGGCCTTGATCGAGTCCTCGATCGTGTCGGCTCCGTCCACGGAGATCGTCCCGGAGTCCGGGGGGAACATGCCGGTGATCATCCGGATCGTGGTGGTCTTGCCGGCGCCGTTGGGCCCTAGGAGGCCGACGACCTGCCCGGGCGCGATGTCGAAGGAGACCCCGCGCACCGCGGGGATCGAGCCGAACGACTTCGTAACGCTGCGGACCGCGAGCATGGCCAAGGGTATGGGGTCGGCTGGAGCCGGTGAGCGCGGGGTGCCGATAAAGCACGTCCTGCGGTCGGTCGGGGTGGTGATCTACACTTGCGGCCAACCGCTCTGATCCCACGATGGCCGATTCCAACCAATCCATCCCGCGGCTGATCATCCTGCCCGGACCCGGCGTCTCGGTGGATGTCGTCCGCGCCGCCCTCCACGGAGCGTTCGAGGTCGAGGTCCTGGGCGAGCGGCCCCCCTCTCCCGAGGACCCCTCTCAGGAAGCAATCGGCGGGCTCACCCCCTCGGTTCGGTCGGCTCCGCTGGAGTCTCTGGCGACGCTCCTGAACGCGACGGGCGAGGGTGTCGCCCTGGCGGACAACAAGGGACGGTCGATCTGGGCCAACGACCTCTTCGACGGCCTTGACCCCGTCACGCTCGAGCGGCTGACCCGCATCGGCGAGGAGGGTGCTACCGCCATGGCCGCCGCTCGCCGGTTCCTCCGGGCAGGGGATGAGATCCCCCCTCAGGCCCGGGTCTACAAGAGCGAGTTCCAGTCCGCCGGAGCCGTTGGTTCCGGCGCGGGTGGCCGGATCTACGACGTCATGGTTTCCCCGGTCGACTCCAGGCCGATCATCCCGCCCCCCGCCGCTCGCACACCCGAAGCCGCCGCCGCCGCGAACACCCCCCCCTGGCCCCGCGCCATCGCCGTCGTCGTCCGCGACGTCACCGATGCCGCCCGGCTCCGCCAGCGCATCGACGCGATCGACCAGGCCGGCAGCGACCTCGTCCAGATCGACACCGACACGATCCGCGACAAAAACATGATCGAGCGCCTCCAGGCCCTCGAATCACGCATCGTCCAGGCCGCCAAGCACCTCCTCAACTTCGACCACTTCGCCATCCGCCTGCTCGACGAGAAGACCGGCAAACTCGAACTCGTCATCAAGCACAACCTCCCCGGCGAGTACGACGCTTTCGAGATCTATCCCCGCGCTGAGGGCAACGGCATCACCGGTTGGGTCGCCGCCACCGGCCGAAGCTACATCTGCAAGGACGCGCAGAACGACGACCTCTTCCTCCCCGGCCTTCACGGCGCGAAGAGTTCTCTCACCGTCCCCATGCGGTACCAGGGCCGCGTCATCGGCATCATCAACGTCGAAAGCCAGCAGGTCGCCGCTTTCAACGACGACGACCGCCGCCTCTGCGAGATTTTCGCCCGTTACATCGCGATGGCGACGCACACGCTCGACCTCCTCGTCGTCGAACGCACGATCACCAACCGCGCCCTCGCCGGCCGGTTTGAGAAGGAGATCGACGAGCCCCTCAGGGACATCAGCAACGAGGTCGATGTGCTCCGCACCGTCGCAGCCGCCATCGCTTCCGCCGCCGGGTCGAGCGTCGGGTCCGAGCTCGAGCCCCACATCGACAAGATCCGCGCCGATGTCGACGCCATTCGCCGACGCATCCGTGACGCCGCCGAAGGGCCGACGACCCTGCTCGGCGTCGAGCGTGCGATGGAGCAGAAGACCGTCGACCCCCTCCTCGCCGGACGCCGCATCCTCATCGCCGACGATCAGAGCAAGATCCGCCGCATCATCGGCGATGTCCTTCGAAACCGCGGCTGTGATGTCTTTCTTTGCGAGCACGGCGGCGAAGCCCTCGCCTCCGTCGCCGCCGTCGGCCGCGGCGAACTCGCCCCCTTCGACCTCCTCGTCAGCGACATCATGATGCCCGAAGCCAACGGCTACGAGGTCTTCAGCGCCGCCCGAAAGGTCATGCCCAGGATCTCCGTCATTCTCATGACCGGATTTGGCTATGACCCCAACCACTCCATTGTCCGGGCCAGCCAGGAAGGCTTGCAAAGCGTGCTCTTCAAGCCGTTCCAGATCGAGCAACTCGTCGAACTCGTGAAGAAAGCCATCGTCGTCTGACCCGCTCACCGCCCGCCGGGACGCCGACGCAGCATCTCCGCGACCCTCGCGATCAGCGCGCTGGGCGCAAACGGCTTGGGGAGCATCGAGATGCTGGTTCGCAACGGCTCGTAGTTCATCAACGACTCGTCGTTGTACCCCGAAACGAAGATGACCTTCAGGTCCGGATTGCGATCCATCAGCCGGCGGGCAAGCTCGTGCCCGCCAAGCTTGGGCATCAGCGCGTCCGACACAAGCACATCGATCGGCGCCCCATGCCGCTCAGCCACCGCCAGAGCCTGCTCACCATCGGGGGCTTCCAGAACCGTGTACCCGCTCCGACGCAGCATCGTCGAAAGGATGTCGTGCACCATCGGCTCATCCTCGGCCAAAAGCACCGTCGCCGGCGTCTTCGGGTCCATCGCCGGACCGCTCGGAGCATCCACCGCGGACGGATGGCCCGAACCCGGGCCCCGCGTCGCCATCGGCAGATACACCCTGAAGGTCGAGCCCTTTCCCGCCTCGCTCTCCACCGTGATCGCCCCGCCGAACTGCGCGACGATACCGTGGCAGGTCGCGAGGCCCAAGCCCGTGCCGCGGCCGGCGTGTTTGGTCGTGAAGAACGGCTCGAAGATCCGTCGGCGGACCTCTTCGGGCATCCCCGCTCCGGTGTCACGCACCACGAGCACGACATAGTCGCCCGTTGCCAGTCCGGCCGGTCGATCATTGTTGGCGACGGTCTCATGGGCGATCGCAATCGCCAGTTCGCCCCCCTGCGGCATCGCATCCCGCGCGTTGATCGCGAGATTCATCAGCACCTGGTCCAATTGACCCGTGTCCGCCATCACCAACCCCGGCTTGACCTCCACACGCATCGTGATGTTCTCGCGGATCAGCCGGCGAAGCAGAGGCACCGCGTTCCTCACCACATCCGAGAGATCCACCAGACGCGTCTCCATCACCTGCTTGCGTGCGAACGCGAGAAGCTGGTTCGTCAGCGAAGCCGCGCGGTTCGCCGCATCCACGATGGCACGCACACGCCCCTGCCGGTTGTCCTCCGGCGGGAGTTCCCCGGCCAGCATGCTGCACTCCGCCACGATCACCGTCAGAAGGTTGTTGAAGTCGTGGGCGATCCCGCTCGCCAGCCGGCCGATACTCTCGAGCTTCTGCGCCTGAAACTGTTCCGCATTCTCGTCGCGAAGCCGGACGAACTCGGTCACGTCTTCCACAGTGTGAACGATGTAGAGCAAGCGGCCGTCGCGAGCCTTGACGGGGTAGTTCGCCGGCTTCCAGAACCGCTCCTCAAACCCGCCCCCCTCGGACTCCGGAAGCCGGATGTCGTATTTCTGCACCGCCATGAAGTCGACCTCTCCGCTCGCGACGACGCGTTCAAGCGAAGCTCGCAGGTTGCGGCTTCCGCTCGCGGAGGGGTCGCCCGGATTGTCCGGGAACGCCTCGAAGATGTGCTTTCCGAGAACGCTTTCACGCACGGCTCTGGTCGCGGCAAGATACGTGTCGGACACGGCCACGATCACGAACCCAGGCGACATCACCAGATAGTGACCGGGGAGCGACTCGAAGAGCAACCGAAAGTCGGGGTCCATGAATCCAATCCATCTCACGCACCGTGATGACGCGACGACGCCATGCACTCTAGCCGACTGTTATGGCCCACGGTGACATCAGTTGCAACTCATATCTATGCCATTCATTCTTGCATGATTGTTCTTACATCCAGGCTTCATGCGAGCAGGCGACCCGCGTCGTCCCCGCACCGGGCTCTCCCCGAAGACGGCCGTCCGTCCTCGCCTCCTAGAATTCAGCGTGCTCAAGATCGGTCCCGTCCAACTCGCGACCAAGCTTCTCCTGGCTCCCATCGCCGGATACTGCGATCTCTCCTTTAGGACGATCTGCCGTGAATGGGGTGGTGTCGGTCTCGCCTGCACCGATCTGCTTTCCCCTCAGGGGCTCCTCCGCGGAACCGCCACAAGCCTCGATCTCGCCCGTACCAACGGCTACGACAAGCCCGTCGGCATGCAGCTTTACGGCAGCGACCCGGACATCATGGCCGAAGGCGCCCGCTGGGCCGTCGAACACGGAGCCACCGTCGTCGACATCAACATGGGCTGTCCCGTCGACAAGGTCACCAAAAAGGACGGCGGCAGCAAGCTCCTGACCGACCTGCCCCGCGCTGTCGCCATCGCCGCCCGCGTCGTCAAAACCCTCGAAGCCTGTCACGCCGCGGGCTACGCACCCGTCCCACTCACCTGCAAGATGCGGATCTGCTGGTCCACCACGGACCACCTTTCCGGACAAGCCTGCTCGCCGCACCTGGCCCGCATGCTCGCCGATGTCGGCGTCGCCGCCGTCACCATCCACGGCCGCACGACCGAAGACAAGTTCCAGGGCACCGTCCGCCTCGAAGGCATCTCCCGCGTCGTCGAATCCGTCGCGGGCCGGATCCCCGTCATCGGCAACGGCGATGTTCGCGAGCCGCACGACGCCGAGCGCATGCTCCGCGAGACCGGCTGCAGCGGCGTGATGATCGGCCGCGGCGCCCTCTCCACCCCGTGGATCTTCCGCGACACCTGGTCGTACCTCACGACCGGCACGATCCCCGCGACGCCCACCGAGCACGAGATCATCGAGAACCTGCGCCGCTACTTCGAGCTCATGCGAGCCCAGCGCGACGACCGCTACGCCCTCTTCCAGATCAACCGCCGCGTCTCATGGTTCGCCAAACGCCTGGGCATCATCGGCCCCCGCGACCCCAGCGACCAGCCCGGCAAGGAGCCCGAGCGCGTCAGCGTCAAACCCTTCAAGGAAGCCGTCCGCACCGCTTCCAGCCCCCAAGCCGTCCACGCCGCGTTCGACCTCTACCAAGCCGGCGGCCTCCGCGGAGGCCGCATCACCGAAACAGTCTCGTCCGACGAAGCCTGACCGGCTCGACGCACCCTACTTCTTCTCCACCACGCCCAGATCCACGATCAGGTTCCCCGGCAGGAACACATCCGCGTTCATCCGCTCGCGGTCCACGCTCGTCAGCACCATGCACGTCCGCCCCTGACGCGTCGCGTAGTCCAGGTCTTCCATGCTCGGCCCCGCGTACGACGAATTGCTCCGCTCGGCGACGTGGAAGTGCCAGTGCACCAGCGCACGGTCCGAAGCGTCGATCATGTCCTGCGAAGCCACAAACCGCCGATCGTCGAACCGATCCCCAGGCCGCGGCGCATAAAGCGTCGCGATAAACCCCCCACCACCGCTCGCCCCGCCGCTCGACTCCGCCCCCACGGCCTGGAGCAGCCCGCCGTACTCCGTCTTCGTGTCCCGCTGGTCGTACCCGGCGTACGTGTGCAGACTGTCCGCAACGCCGGCCGCCTGCAACGCCTCATCCGCCACAAGCACGCTCACGATGTCCGCGTAGGTCATCTTCGGGAGCGCGTCCTCAAGCTTCTCCGAGATCTTGTTCTTGCCCAGCGGACGATTGCCCGTCGGCTCATACATCGGACGCCCCTCAAGCCTTTGAGTCAGCACCGCACCCAGCTGCGCCGCGTTCATCGAAAGCCATTCCGGCTTGTTCAGCTTCGCCCAGCGGATCGGCTCAAGATGCCGGAGGGCAAGCCCGCGCTTCTGGTCCTCGCTCAGCCCTTGCACACACGCCACCACTTCCGTCCACCACACCGCGTTGGCAGCGGACCTGGGCGACCGAAGCCGCCTCACCCACAGCGCCTCTTCCCCGTACGCGGGCATCACGCCAAGCTCACGAGCCGCAGCCAGCAGATCCTGCGCCAGCGGCGAGGGGGTGGCCGACGTAGACGCTTTCTCGAGAAGCGACCGCCGCGTCGCGCCGGACGGATCCAGCCGCGAGAGAACCTCCCACGCCGCGAGGCGATACCGCTCTTCGAGCTTCATGCGCCGGGTCGCCGGCGTATCCGCCGGCGGGTTGATGAACACCGAGAAGACCGTCTCTTCAACCGGCGTCCCGGGGACGAGCGTCAGCAGCGTCGCTCGCTCCACCCGTTCCGCATCGGGAATCTCCGGCACCGGTTGAGCCCACGTCCGGACCAGCGCCGGCACGTACTCCGTCCAGCCACGCTCCGCCGCCGCAGCGCACACCTCGGTCACGACCATCCGACTGGACTGAAGCGGCAGGTTCAGGCGAAGCTCCTCGCGGATCTCCTCCCGCGACCTCTCGCCCTTCTCCGCCAGAAGCCCGCGCACGATTGCAAGCTTCAGTTCAGGAAGGGCTTCGCGCGACCAAAGCTGCGGCGTGAGCTCCGAACGCACCGCCACGCGGTCCGGCTCGGTCACCGCCCGCGCGAAAGCATCGTTCACGGCCTGCACGCGCGTCTCCGCCGTCTGCTTGTTGTCCAGAGCGACCAGGACCGGGTCGTCAGGAGTCCGCGGCGAGGATGAGCACGCGGCGAGAAGGGGAAGGGTGGCGAGCGCGATGACGGTCAAGCGGGAGCGTGCTTTCATGCGGCCTGAGTGTATTGCCCTCCGCCCGCCCTGCCGCGATGCACCCGCGTACAGTCATCCGATGAGCCAAGCGACCGTCATCACGCCCGAAGTCCGCGAGCGCGTGGAGAAGGTGATCAACCTGATCCGCCCGGCGATCCAGTCCGACGGCGGCGATGTCGAGTTGATCGACCTCACCCCCGACGGAACGGTCCGCATCCGCTTGCACGGCGCGTGCGTCGGCTGCCCCTCCAGCCAGATCACACTGAAAGTGGGTATCGAGCGCAACCTCAAGACCCACGTCCCCGAGGTTCGCAAGGTCGAAGCCGTCTAGCTCCGCCTTCGACCGATCTATCCCATCTTCACGCGCCCTCGGATCGCTGTTGCGACAGACAATGCGACAGACAATTCGTCGTCTGCGCCCGAACTCCGCCTCCATGACGGACGCCGCCGCAAACCGATTCTGCGGCGAGGGTTACGCCCCGCTGTCGCCGCCCCGACACCCTGACCAGAACCGAGCGCCGGCGGGATTCGTACTTCAGATGAAGTTTTGCTTGGGCGGAAACCGAAGATCGGGTATACATTGTCGCTGGTGGCGTCGGCTCACGGATTGGGCTGACGGAGAATTGGTGGAGCCAAACTATGCTCGTCATCACACGGCGTGAAGGCGAGGAGGTCGTCATCGGCGACCCCCGCAACCCTATCGGTATCGTCCGGATCGCGTCCGTCAAGGGCGAGCGCGTCCGCATCGCCTTCGACTTCCCCCGTGACGTCGAAATCCATCGCCGCGAGATCGCCGACCAGATCGTCCACCAGGGACCCGAGGTCGCAGGCACGATCAAGCCGATCGCCGCCGCCGAGTGATCGCGCGGCCGGCTCGCCGCTCCCGCCGACGTCCAAAGCCAACTCCAAATCCTGTTTCGTGCCCGGCCAAAGCCCTCTCAGGGCTTTGCTTCGTACTTGAGGTAGTCCGCGATCTGCGCCTCCGTCGGCTCGCTGGCTTTCCACGCCGCCGCGTAAAGGTCCCCGAGCATCATTCCCGCGTCCGTCAGCCGCTCGGCGATGAACGCCTTGCCGGCCTCCTTCTCGAGCTCGCCCGACTTCTTCATCTCGTAAAGCGGCTCGACCTTCGCGAAACTCCGCTCCACGTGCGAAAGCACATCCGACCATGGGTTCTGAATGTCGCTTACACGGGCCGCAGGCTCCGCCGCCTTTCCACCCTCCGCAACCGGCTTCTCCCCCGCCGCTTTCGCCCCCGCTTTGGCTTCGCCGGCCGCCCTCAGCGTCTCGTAGCCCAGCTTGTGAAACGCCACGATCGTCCCGTCGATGTATGCGTGAATCCCGCGATCCGTCGTGTACCCCTTCGGGTTGTCCCCGACCCACCCGTGATGGTGCGTCGTCGTATGAAGCGGCTGCGCCGTGTCACCCACGAAGTGCGCGAGCAGCCCCATCTCCACCCGGATGTTCGCTTTCGTCTGCTCGATCTGCACTTTCCGACGCTCGCTCGAAGCGTCCGCAAGGCTCTCCACAATCCGAAGCGTGTTCATCGCGGACCTGAGCTTCTCGTAGTGCTCCATCGTCGCGTGGGCCACAAACCCCGGATACTCCTGCGTCTTCGCCGGGTCCATCGCGGGATTGATCGGCTTGAACTTCTCCGGGTGCTTCTCGCGAGCGATCACCATCGCTTTGACGTACTCATTCCGCAGCATCGGCACCGTCCGGAGCGTCAGCCCGAACGGCTCGAGGTCCTCGACATCCAGATAGTGGTCGGGCTCGTTCTCATGCCGAAGCGTCGGCGTCCGCAAGCCACGCCACCGGTCCGGCTCCCCCGACTGCCACGCGATCATCGCACGGCTTGCTTCCTCGTTGATCCACGCCGGCGGCTGAGCCGTCGCTTTGAACCGATCCAGCGCCAGAAGGGTGATCGTCGCGTGCCCCGCCGCGTCCCACGCGATCGAAACAGGTGCGAACGCGGCGGCGACGAGGAAAGCGGCAAACGGGCGTCTCATGCCCGGAGCATATCGGCCCGAAACGAACGCCGCCCGCGCAGATCGCGCGGGCGGCGGTTCAAGATCCTGTCAATGTGGAGTCCGGGGGTCCCGCGACTCACGCTTATTCCGGCTTCCCGCCGGCCATGTCGTAGATCCACGCATCGCCGTTGCGGCTCCAGTTCTGCACCTCGCCCTGGGCGAAGAAGAGCTTGAGCTCGCGCTCGGCGGCTTCCGGGCTGTCCGACCCGTGGATCAGGTTGAACGAGTTGGACACGCCGAAGTCGCCGCGGATCGTGCCGGGGTTGGCTTTGCTGCCGAACGTCGCGCCCATCATGTTGCGGGCGATCGTGATCGCGCCGTTGCCGCGAAGGGCGAGGACGAGCACCGGGCTCGAGGTCATGAACTTGACCAGACCGGCGTAGAACCCGCGCTCCTTGTGGGCTTCGTAGTGCGTCGCCGCCAGCTGCTGGCTGATCTGCATCATCTTGGCCCCGACCACCTGCAAGCCCTTGTCCTCGAACCGCGAGATGATCTTGCCCATGAGGCCCCGCTGAACGGCGTCGGGCTTGAGGATGATGAGGGTGGTTTCCATGGTCTAAATCTCCTTCTTCTTTCGTCAAACGTCGATAAACAAGCCCAGAGGCGACAAACCTGTGGGTCGATCGGGCGGGATGGTAGGACGCGAACCCGACCGTTTCACCACGTGAATCCCGGCCGACCACCCGCGCAGCCTTTACCCGATGCCGCCGAAAACGACCATCCCCAGCAGAATCACACCCAACCCCAGCACCGTCGCCATTCCCACCAGCACAAGCCCGCTCATGCCAGCGACCAGACGCGATTTTGACGTCCCCACGCTCGCCCGGCGACCATCCCCGAGCATCCTGGCAAGCCACTGCGCGTAGAGCCACAGCGGCCCCGACAGATAGACCACCGCCACTATGAACTGGACGAGCGGTTTGACTTCCGCATGAATCAGAATCGCATGCGGGAGCCATGCGAGCGGCGCAAGCACCCACGGAACGTGCAGCCATCCCTCATTGCGTCGCCAGACCGACGTGACGACTTCGCGCTCGTGCGGCTTGGCGAACACTCCAGTCAAAGGGCCGAACACCGCTCCCGCTCCCACCACCATGCCGATCGCAAGGACAACCAAAACCATGACCTCCACGCTACCCGTCAACAGCGAGAGGAGCAGCGCGAGGACCAAAACAATCGACTTGGCGACTCGCATGCGCCCGGCGGAGTCCGACGCTCGCCATGCAAGCCGCCGCCGAAACCGCCGCAGCACCTCGGCGCTCCGTCCAAGCTCACGACCGCACTCTGGACACCGGTCCGCACGCTCGCAACCCGGCGCGTAGCCGCAGAAGGGACAGAGTTCCCCGGCGACGGGAGTGACCGTCGCGCCGCTGGCCGGGCCCTCCACCGTCGTACCGCTCATTGCCTCATGATACGGATCTGCGTCGATGCCGTTGCATGAGGCCCCCTCGGGATGTGATCGGACCTCAACGCGTCGCCCGGTCTGAGAACCCCGCCGCGCACGTGGCAAACCCGCTGAGGACGTCGCCCGCGGCGTCAGGCCGGCCCGCGAGACGCACGTTTCCCGCGCCGCGAGACAGATCTGTGGCATGCTCCCCTACCGACGCAAGCGGCCACGCTCGCGTCCACAAAGGAGACAGGCATGAACAATCTCAAGACCATCTTCGCGGCGACCATCACGGCGGCTTGCGGCGCCGCCGCCCACGCCGACCTCGTCACCGGCCACGTCACCGCCGACAACCACTACGCCGTCTACTCCTCGACCGCCAGCGCCTTCTTCTACCACGGCGGCAACGAACTTGGCGCAGGCGGTAGCACCGGCGGCTACAACTGGTCGAACGCCGAGTCCTACAGCTTCGAAGCCGGCGACTTCATCTACATCGCCGCTTGGTCCGACGACGCCGTCGCTCAGGGCCTGCTCGCCGACCTGCACACCACCTCGCTGGGCTCGATCATGAGCGGCGACCCCCGCTGGCAGGTCTACCGCACCGACCTCAACCGCGGCGATGGCGACCCGCACCCGCTGACCGGCGAGATCGCCGGCCACGTCGGCTTCGCGGACGCCAACAACCTCTGGCAGAACCCCTTCGTCGGCGATCCCAACGGTGCCCAGCCCTGGGGCACGATCGCCGGCATCAGCCCCAACGCCCGCTGGATGTGGCTGGGTAGCCAGGAAGACGCCGACCCGCTCCACGGCGGCTCGGGCGCGGGCGAAATGCTCATCTTCCGCACCGCCGTCCCCACGCCCGGCTCGCTCGCCATCCTCGGCCTCAGCGGCCTCGCCGGCCTCCGCCGCAAGCGGTAAACGCCCGCTCACCCATCCATCATCGCTTTCGATCAAGGGCGTCGCGACAAGCGACGCCCTTGCCTTTCATCGCGGGGCTTCCATTCGCCGCACCAACCTTCAAGCACACTTCACCTCTTTCAGTCCGCGTTTCTGGTATCCTCTTTCGCATGAACGCACGCGACATCTGGCCTTGGATTCTCGATCCCGCTCCGTGTTTCGTGTGTGAACGGTTGCTCTACGATCGCAAAGCAAAGCCGGACCCCGCTCGATATCGCGTCCCGCTTCTTCATCGACAACTCGAACGCACCTCAGATGTCGAACCCAGCCCCGGAGCCGGCGCCGCGGCCCTCGCATCCCTCCCCGACATCGAAAGCGTTCGTCAGCTCCGAGCCGTCATCGATGATGAAGTTGGGGTCGGCTTGTTCACAGCCTCACGGCTGATCGATCGCCTGCAACGCGGCGACAAGCTCCACGACCCGTCGTACCAAGCCTGCCTCGGCTCGCTTCTCGTCTATCCCCCTCACGAATGGTCCGCGATCCGCGAAGAACTGGCCGAGTGGTTCTTCGATGGCATCGAAGCCGCGTTCAGCGATCTTCCCTACACCTTCGACGATGTGATCCCCTTTGCCGGACCGAACTTCAGCCCTGATCGCTGGCTTCTCGTGCTGCGCGGACCGATGGCGGGCAACGTCGTCTGGTGGACCCACGACGGAGACAGCGTCATGGACACGCCATGGGCCCAGGACATCAGGGATTGGGGCAGAAGGCTTATCGCGGACGGGCCCGATGTTCTCGGAGGAGTGTGTCGTTTCGCGGGCATCGATTCGATCGACAACGTCGCCGAGGATGCCGTGCTGTATCCGCTGCACTACCACCCCGACGCGAACCAAGCGATCTGATCGCGAGGATGAACGACCCTGCACCGAGGGCCGCGGCAGGCGACGAGAAATCGTGTAGGATCACATCTCATGCGCGTCGGCATCGTCGGTTGTGGTACGGCCGGGCCCGCTCTCGCGACGCTGCTCGCGCGAGCGGGTCACCACGTCACCATCCTCGAGCGCGCCCCCTCGCTGAGCCCCGTCGGCGCCGGCCTCCTTCTCCAGCCCTCCGGACTCGCCGTCCTCGATGAGCTCGGCATCGCCGCAAGCATCATCGACTGCGGCTCGATCATCCGCCGTCTCTCCGGCCTCACGCCCCGCGGCAAGCCCGTCCTCAAGCTCGCCTACGCCGACCTCGCCCCCACCGCGTTCGGCCTCGGCGTCCAGCGCGGCCTCCTCCTCACCCACCTCCTGCAGACCGCGACCGCTTCGGGCGTCACGATCAAGACCGGCATCGCCATCACCGCGGTCGACCAGATCCAGTCCGCCCCCATCGCCATCGACGCCGCCGGCCGCGAGCACGGCCCCTTCGACCTGCTCGTCTTCTGCGACGGCGCACGCTCCGCCGTCCGCGACGCTCTCGGCATCACCAAGCACCACGCTCGCTACCCCTTCGGCGCCCTCTGGTTCATCGCGGATGACCCCGGCAACCTCCCGCCCGACTTCACGGACACGCTCTCGCAGGTGTACGACGGCACGGGCACGATGCTCGGCTTCCTCCCTTCCGGCCGCTTGAACCCTGCTTCGCCCCGTCGCATCAGCCTCTTCTGGAGCCTGCGTCTCGCCGATGAACCCTCGCTCCGCGCCGCCGGCCTTGCCGCCTTCCGCGAGCGCGTCCTCTCGCTCGAGCCGCGAGCCGCTCCGCTCATGGATCAGCTCACCTCGACCGACCAGCTCATCACCGCCGCGTACCACGACGTCGTGCTCACCTCCCCCATCGCCCACCGCGTCGCCTTCATCGGCGACGCCGCGCACGCGATGAGCCCGCAGCTCGGCCAGGGCGCCAACCTCGCGCTCCTCGACGCTTCCGCCCTCGCGCAAGCCATCATCGAAGGCGAGCGAACGCACCGCCCGCTCGCGGAATCGCTCCGCACCTACGAGCAAGCCCGCCGCAGCCAAACCCGCTTCTACCACCTCGCTTCGCGCTGGCTCACGCCGATCTTTCAGTCCGACGAGGAGTGGCTCGCTCCGCTCCGCGACGCGGTGATGGGCCCGATGTGCCGCTTCGGCCCCGTGCGCCGCGAGATGCTCCTGTCGCTCGTGGGTGCGAAGACGGGGTTGCTTTCGGCGGCCCAGTTACCTCAATTGGTTTCTGCCGGTTCGGTTCCCGCTCGGTTAACCTGCCCGCCCAGTTGACCCCGACCATCACCCTGCCTTTGATTACCCCCCTAGGCCCCATCCCCCGCGCTGTGCGGTGGTTGGGGACCGGATCACCCCGCCGGCCCGAAGTCTCGGTCCACCGGCCTGATCGTCGGCGAAAAGCCGACACCTTGGGCTCTCTGGTGGCGCGGTTCTCCGAACCGGGTCTCACAAGAGTCCAAGAGACGGAGAATTTCATGGCTCGTTACACCGGTCCCAAACTCAAGCTCTCGCGTCGTGTCGGCGTTCCCATCGCCGACAACCCCAAGCACACCAGCAAGCGCTCGCTCGTCTTCCCGGGCATGCACGGCTTCCGCGGCCGCCGCCTCCGCGCTTACGGCATCCGTCTCAACGAGAAGCAGAAGGTCAAGTACCACTACTGCGTCCAGGAAGCCCAGTTCCGCCGGATGCTCGCTGAAGCCGGCCGCCGCCCGGGCAACACCGGCGACGTGCTCCTCCAGCTCCTCGAGCGCCGCTTGGACAACGTCGTCCGCCGCGCCGGCCTCGCCCGCACGATCTGGGCCGCTCGCCAGCTCGTCGTCCACGGCCACGTGAAGGTCAACGGCCACAAAGCCGACCGCCCCAGCACCCGCGTCGAGGTCGGTGACGTCATCACCGTCCGCGAGAAGTCGCAGAAGCTCGCCAAGGACAGCCTCGAAAGCCTCCCCGGCCACGAGATCGCCGACTGGCTCGAGATGAACCCCTCCGAGTTCAGCGTCCGCATCGTCGGCACGCCCACGACCGATCAGATCCCCTTCGAGTGTAACCCGAACCTGATCGTCGAGTTCTACCGCTAAGTGATTCCCAGTTGACCATCCCGCGCCCGGGATGAGCACGCACGCCCTCTGCGGGCTCGCGGGCTCATCCCGGGCGTTTGTCTACAATCCGCCTTTCGCAAGCACGGTGGCGGGCTTTGACGCCGCGAGGATCGCGATGAACAAGTTCATTAAGAGAAACCAGAAGTGGATCATGGTCGGCGGCGGCACGCTCCTCATGGTGGCGTGGCTCCTCCCAGACGGCCTCTCCCGCATGTCCAATCCCGAACGCCGCGTGGAAGCCACGATGGACGGCCGAAAGGTCCGCGGCAAGGAGTGGGACACCGCCACCTTCCAGTACCGAGCCATCAACACGCTCGTCGAACGCACCTTCATCCCCGGGCAGCCCCCCGTCATCACGCCCCTCGCACAGTTCGGCTGTGAATCATCCGAGCACTTCTTCCTCCTCTCCGAACTCGCCCAGCGACAGGGCCTCATCGGCGGGAAAGCCGACGCCGACGAGATCTTCGAGCGCACCCTCGACGTGCTCGCCGCCAAGATCGCCATGCGTGACATGGAGTCCGGCGGTGCCGCTTCCACCCGCGCGATGGACTTCATGATGTCCTTCCAGAGCCCCGTCGGCGTCCCCGCCGAAGAGCTCGCCAAACGTGAGACCGCCCGCCAGCTCTACTTCGACGCAGCACGCACGCAGTCCCTCCCCGCGCTCCGCGAGGAGATCATGCGAGCCTCCGGCCTGCGCGAGGACCAGATGGAGCAGGCCCTCGCCGTCTATCGCGGAATCGTCCGCATGTACGAAAACTACATCGGCACCGCCCGCATGTCCGACCGCCGCGTCATCGCCACCGCCCGCCGCTTCGGCGAAAGCTCCGGCGTCGACTACGTCCTCGTCGGCGCCGAACGCCTCGCAAGCCGCGTCCCCGATCCCACGCCCGAAGAGGTCGTCGCCCACTACGAAAAGTACAAGAACGTCGCCAGCGGCACCGGTGAGTTCGGCATCGGCTACCGCAAGCCCGACCGCGTCAAGCTCGAATGGGTCGAGATCAACAAAGCCAAGGTCGCTTCCGTCATCAAGCTTCTCCCGGCCCACGTCCGCGAACGCTGGGACCGCCAGAACCCCAGCGGAACCACCGCCGCTTTCAACGAAAAACGCGCCGACTTCGAGCAAAGCCTCCGCAACGAGTACGCCGAAGAGATCATCAAGCTCGCCGACATCCGCTTCCGCGAACTCGCCGGTGAAGCCACCCGCGCCCTCGCCGCCGATGGCAAGTACCGCGCCCTTCCCGCCAACTGGCGCGAATCCTCCCTCCCCATGGACAAGCTCGCCGCCGAGCTCGCCGCCGCCGTCAAGTCCGAGACCTCCACCCCGGACGACTACGAACGCTGGCAGTCGCCCGTCGAGATCGAAACCCCCATCGTCAACCCCGAGACCGCCTGGCTCGACATCGCCGCCGTGCGCGCCCTTTCCGGCATCGGCGCCGCCGCCATCGCCGACGGAAGCCGCTCCATCCCCTTCGACACCCTCGCCATGAGCGTCCGCGAACTGCCCGGAGGCACGAGCACCCTCCCCGTCCAGGTCGGCGTCATTCCCGTCTTTGACCGCACCGTTTCCGACCGCACCGGAAACCACTACTACTTCCGTTTCACCGCCGCTCGACCCGCCGGCGAGCCCGAATCCCTCGACGAGGTCCGCACCCAGGTCGTCACCGACATCAAACGCATCCGCGCCTTCGAACTCCTCAAGGAAGAGATCGAAAAAGCCGGCGCCGCCTCCCTCACCGGAGGCCTCGAAGCCGCCACCAGCGTCTTCAACCTCGCCGACTCCGCCACCGTCTCCGTGACCCAGACCGCTCCCGTCGAGATCCAGCGCAATCTCCTGGTCTCCACCGACAGCATCCGAAGCGGCGGCTTCTCCGGCGCAGACCTCACCCCGCTCGACGTCCCCGCTTTCCGCGAAGCCGTCGCGGCCAAAGCTTCCGCGCTCGACGCCCGAGCCCCGATCACCGGTCAGCCCACCCCCGACCGCACCGTCTGGATGCCGCTCCCCGGCTCGCTTTCCGCCGTCGTCGCCCGCATCGAGAGGGTCTCGCCCGTCACCGTCGAACGTGTCCGCATGCTCGACACGAACATCCTCAACACCGCGAGGCAGAACGAACTCGGCAGGTTCGACGACTGGATCAGCCGATCCCCCTTCACCCTCGAAGCCCTGAAGTCCTCACTCAGCTTCAAGCGAGCGGGCGAAAAGGAAGCCGCAGGCGGCTGAAGTCCCCGCCGCGGCGCATGATCAGCCTCGCGAGCCATCTCTCAACCCCGAGAGACGCCGCGTTCACGCCCGTGATGGGTGCATGGTGACCTACGCCGAGATCGTGACGAGATCGAACTCGTCCCGAAGCGAGCTCTCAAGCTCGCCCGCGCGGCACGCGATGACGCGACGCTTGAACTCCTGCCGCTGGTACCCGTACCCCTCACCCGCATCCTGGTACAGATTCCCGCTCGCGTTGCCCGCCGCGTCCATCGCCGCAACCAGCGTCAGCCTGCGGCCCTCCGCTTCGCCCGTGTGAAGCACGCTCGGCCCCACCGGGATGATCGCGCCGCCGCGAACGAAAAGCCTCGGCAGCCACTGGTCCCCCGACCGGCCCGACACCACGCCCTCGGACGTGATATCGATCTCACGCCAGTCCCCCCGAGGCATCGTGACCGCCGCGCCCGCATCGCCAGGCCCGTCGATCGGGCAGACCACCAGCAGATCCGGCCCCAGAAGGAAAGCGTTGTCCACCGCGCGAAGCCGCACGTCCGACGGATCCGCAAACCACACCGGACGACAGATCGGCATCCCCGTCCGCGATGCTTCATCAAACAGCGTGTACAGGTACGGAAGCAGCCGGTACCGACGCACGAGCGCAAGGCGGCAGCTCTCTTCGACCTCCGCCCCGAACGACCACGGCTCGTGCGGTACCGCATCCTTGACCTTGTGAGCACGCGCGAACGGCAGCAACGCCCCGATCCCCATCCACCGCGCGAACGTCGGCCCGTCCACATCGCCCGCGAACCCGCCGATGTCCGGCCCGCTGAACGGCTGGCCCGAAAGCCCGAGGTTCAGCACCATCGAGACCGACCACCGCAGATGCCCGATCGTCCCGGAATTGTCCCCCGTCCACGTCGCCGCGTACCGCTGACCACCCAGAAAGCTCGCCCGCGTCAGCACGAACGGCCGCTTGGCCGGGTTCGCCGCCACGATCCCCTCCCGCGTCGCCCGCACCATCTGCATCCCGTAGAGATTGTGGTACTTCGCGTGCGGGCCCGGCCCGCCAAGCTCCGCGTCCGCGTCGTGAACACAGTGCTCCGGAATCGTCTTGGCCGGCCCGTCAAAGACCGCCGGCTCGTTCATATCGTTCCAGACGCCGTCGATCCCCCTGGCCATGTAATCGCGGTACAAGCCCGCCCACCACGAACGCACCGAAGCTCTCGTGAAATCCGGGAACGCGCACGGCCCGGGCCAGACCCGCCCCTGGAACTCCCCGCCCGCGATGTTCCGCGCCGGCTGCGTCGAAAGCCCCCACCGCTTGGCCGTCTCGTCGTTGAGCACGCTCGTCGGCGCCGTCTCCGCCCGAGCCGTCCGCACGAAGTGCTCCGCTTCGTGCCCACGCTTGTACACCGAATACTCCGGATCAACGGCAAGACCCGGGTCGATCATCCACACCGCTTTGAAACCCATCGAGTGAAGCTCGGCGTTCAAGCCCGCGGGATCCGGGAACTTCTCCGCGTCAAACGTAAAGCAGCGGAACCGGTCCATGTAATCAATGTCAAGCCAGATGACATCGCACGGCATTTTCCGCGCCCTGAACTCACGCGCAAGCTCGGTCACGCGCTGCTGCGGCTCATAGCTCCACCGGCTCTGCTGATACCCGAGCGCCCAGATCGGCGGCATCGGCATCGTGCCCGTCATCATCGCAAGCGCCGAGACCACCGCCGCCGCGTCCGGCCCCTCCACGATCGTCACCGCCGGCGAAGGACCGTCGGCTTCAAACACGATCGCCCGAGGATCGCTCTTCGCGCAGTCGAGCACGCACCGCCAGGTCGTCTCGCAAAGCACGCCGTACGCCGTCCCGTCCGCCCGCACCGCGAGCACCCAGGGATGGCTCTGGTACAGCGAGCGTGTCTTGTCGTCGTACCCGAACGCGTCGGAATTCCAGCAGGTCTTGCGCGTCCCGTTCCGCAAAAGCGGCCCCGCCTGCTCACCCGTCCCGTACAGCGAGGTCCCGCGATCAATCGCGACCCGAACGTGGCGAGCCCCGCCGACATCCGCAAACCCAGGCTTGACGCCCGCCGCGACCGTGCCGGACGCTTCGACCGGCTGCGTTTCGTACGCGGGGAAGGGGACCAGCGGGCTCTCCGCGTGACGCGGGTCGCGGAATCGAGCCACGGAAACCCCCGGGGGTAACCCCCGCTCGAATCGAAGGGCTGCGCCCGTCGCGTACCGCCACCGCGGGGTGACTCGGGAAGAACCGTTCCGGCTTGAAATCGAGGTTCGGGGCATAGTGTTCCGTGTCGCAGCAAAGCCGTACGCGTGGTTGGCGCGTGCGGTGCCGAAGAATATGAAAGTGGCCCCGCGAGTTCCCGAATCATCCCACAGGAGTACGACATGAACAAGAGGTTTTCGCTGTTTCTTGCTGTTCCGGTGGTTCTCGCTCTTTGCGCGGGCGGCTGCCTGAACATCAGCCAGGCGAAGTTTGAACGCTCCGTCGCGGCCACGGCCACCATGGACGCCCCCAAACCCGTCCGGATCTCGACTGGAAACGGTTCCGTTCGCGTTACCCGCTCCCAGTCCGACAAACTCGAGATCAAAGCCGAGTCCGCCCTTCAGACCGCCGAACGCCGGGACGCCTTCTCCATCAAAGCCGAGGTCGTCGGCGACGCCTTCGTGATCGAGCCCCTCTGGCCCGAGGGCAAAGCCCTCAGCAACGAACGCTGCTCCTTCGAAATCTCACTCCCCGCGCCCGCCGGCCTCACCATCGACACCAGCAACGGCGCCATCGAAATCTCCGGCTTCTCCACCGACGCCTCCGTCGAAACCAGCAACGGCCGCGTCACCGTCAACGGACACACGGGCTCGCTCTCGATGAAGTCTTCCAACGGCGCGATCGAAGCCAAGGAACTCAACGGGCCCGTCACCGCCAAGACCAGCAACGGCCGCATCACCATCCACTTTGTCGAAGGCGCAACCGGCCCGCTCACCGCGAAGACAAGCAACGGCGCCATCGAGCTCGACGCCCCCTCCACTTTCGCCGGTGTCCTCACCCTCTCCACAAGCAACGGCCGCGTCACCGTCGAAAGCTCCGGCGGAGCCAAGACCGACATCAAGAAGACCTCCGGCACCGTCACCTTCGAGCCCAGCGGCCAAGGATCCTCCCTCAGCACTTCCAACGGCGGCATCACCGTCAAGCACGCCGGCAAGCCGAAGTAAGCCCAGATAAGCCCGGGCAAGCCGCCCCCTCCATCCCCTGCACACCTGATCGCCCCGGGATCTCCTTCGCTCGCGATGAGCCCCAAGGGACCCGGGTCTTTCGCTTTCGGCGATCACGCCTTCTCTTCGCTCTTCCGCGTCGCCGCCAGGATCGCCCGCACCAGTTCGTCGGGCATCTCCGTCGTCGCCTCCGACTGGTGGCACCGACACGCCGACTTGCCCATCTCCACCGTCTGCTTGTATGTCTCGAGATACGTCCGGCACCACGAGCACTCCGCCAGGTGCCGGTCAAACGCCAGCCGCACCGACCCCTGAAGCTCGTTGTCGACGTACGCCGTCAGAAAGTCCGTCGCGTCCCGGCACGTCAGATCCCGACGCCCGAGCAGCCGGTTCCACATCGATTTGATTGAACCCATGATCACTCGCGACGCTCCTTCCCGGACCCGGTCCCGCCGAGCCGCTCGTCGATCAACTCCCGAAGCGCGATCCGCGCCCTATGCAGCCGAGTCTTGACGTTGTTCTCCGACACGGCCAGAAACGCCGCTGTCTGCGCAGTGTCAAGCTCCGCAACATCCCGCAGCACCAACACCTCCCGATACGGCTCGGGCAACTCCGCCATCGCCGATCGCACCTCGTCACCCCGATCCTCCGCCGTCACCCCGCCCCACGCCGTCGGCGCCGCCGCAAAGTGACCGTCCTCCGCAAACGCCGGCAGCATCGCTTCGATCGATCGCTCAGGCCGCCGACTCTGCGACCTGATCTTCATCAGGCACACATTCACCAGGATCCGATGAAGCCACGTCGTGACCTTCGAATCCCCCGAAAACCGCCCGATCGACTTGAACGCCGAAAGAAAAGCCTCCTGCACCGCGTCCTGCGCACTCTCCTCCTGACGCAGCATCCGCCGCGTCACCGCCAAGAGCCGCCCGCCCGATTCCCGCACCAGCCGCTCAAACGCAGCAGCATCCCCGGCCCGAAGCCGGGCCAGAAACGCCGGCTCATCAATCAAGCCGCTCACTTGTCCCGAGTCGTCTCGTCCTGGAACCATGGGCACCACGAATCGATGGTAGAAACCGGCCTTCAGGCGGACGGACGCCGCCCGCTCACCACTTCCGATGCTGCTCCCGTCGCACGGTTACACGCCCACCCTCAGGAAGGCGACCCGGGGCTCAAAAGCGTCGACCGCAGGATCAAAATCGCCGTCGAGAAGTAAAGCACAATCCCCGTCACGTCCACAAGCGTCGCCACAAACGGCGTGCTGCTCGCCGCAGGGTCAAGCTTGCACTTCTTCAGCAGGAACGGAAGCATCGCTCCCATCACGCTCCCCCAAAGCACCACCCCGAAAAGCGTCACCGCGATCGTCACGCCGAGGATCGAATAGTGCTCCCGAACCTCCGCATCCTTGAACCACCCCGCCCACCCGAACAGATGGATCCGAAACAGACCGATCGACCCGATCACAAGCCCCAGGATGCTCGCCACCGCGATCTCCCGCAACAGCACCCGAAGCCAGTCCGAAAGCTGAATCTCCTTCAGCCCCAGCGCACGGATCACAAGCGTGCTCGACTGCGACCCGCTGTTCCCGCCCGAACTGATGATCGCCGGAACAAACGCCGCCAGAATCGCCGCCCGCTTCACCTCATCCTCAAAGAACGAGATCGCGTTGCTCGTCAAAAGCTCGCTCATGAAAAGCAGCGCAAGCCACGGCAGCCGCTTCTTCACCAGCGACCCGATGCTCGACGACATGAACGGCTCTTCCAGAGCCTGCACGCCGCCGATCTTCTGCATGTCCTCCGTCGCTTCCTGCTGCGCCACGTCCGCCACGTCGTCGTGCGTCACGATCCCAAGCAGCACTCCGCGCGAGTCCATCACCGGCAGCGCCACCCGGTCATACCGCTGCAGCAGGTCCACCGCCTCCTCCTGAGGCTGATCCGCCCGCAAGCTCACGAACTGCCGGTTCATGATCGATTCAAGCGGCTCGTCCGGGTTCGCAAGCAGCACCTGCCTCAGCCGCAGGTCATCCACCAGCCGTCCCGCGTCATCCACCACATACACCACGTTGATCGTTTCGGCATCCCGCCCGTACCGACGAATATGGTCCAGCGCCTGCCCCACCGTCCAGTCCGCTTTCACCCGCACATAATCCGGCGTCATCAGACGCCCCACGCTCCGCGGCGGATAACCCAGAATCGCCTGCGTCTCGCGCCTCGTCTCCGGCGTCAAGCTCCCGATCAGACGCTGCGCAACCGCCTCCGGAAGCTCATCCAGCAGCTTCGCCCGGTCGTCGACGTTCATCGCCTCGACCATCTTCACGGCCGCTTCCGCGCCCAGCGCCCCGATCAGCGCCTCCTGGTTTTCCGGCGCCAGATACGCGAACGCCTCCGCCGCCGCATCCCGGTGCATGAACCGGAACCCCACCGCCGCCTCCCGCGGATCAAGCTCCTGCAGAATCTCCGCGACGTCCGCCGCCGGCACCATGTTCAGCGCCTCGCGCAGCTCCGTGAAAAGCCCTTCGCGGATCAGCTCGCGAATCTCAGGCTCAAGGAGTTGGGCGGTCGGATTCTTCACGCTCGGCCTTCATTCGCCCCGCCATGCCCCGTTAAAGCCCCTTCACCCTCGCCGCTTCGATGGATCATTCGGCTCGTACCGGACCATCTGCCCCACCGTGTTCCCCGGCCCCGCGATCACCACCTTCGGATGGTGCTTCGCGTACTCCTCGTCCGTCATCGCCGCGTAGTGCATGATGATGACGTCATCCCCGACCTCAAAGTGCAGCGCCGCCGCCCCGTTGAGCTCGATCTTCCCCGAGCCCGGCTCCCCGAGAAACACGTACGTCTCGATCCGCGCCCCCGTCCGCGCGTTCGCGACGTGAACATGGTCGTTGACGCGCATCCCGCACGCCGCCAGAAGGTTCTCGTCGATCGTGATCGACCCCACGTACGACGGATACGCCGCGGTCACCTTCGCGAAATGGATCTTGCTGTGAAGAACGTGCCTGAACATCGCACAACCTTAGCCGGTGTGCCGCCTGTGGTCGAAACTTCCGCCCGCCCAATCTGCCCGCTCTCCCCCCTCGCTTCCCCGCCGCTCACCGCCAATCCAGACCCTCCGGCAACCCGCGCCCGAGATTCTCGCTCCCCGTCTCCATCACGAGATACACATCCTCCACGCGCACCCCGCCAAACTTCACGCTGTACAAGCCCGGTTCCGCCGTCACCACATCACCGGCCACCAGCGCCGGACCCATCCCCGCCTCCCCATCCACAAGCGGCGGCTCATGACCATCAAGCCCCAGCCCGTGCCCCGTCCCGTGCTGCGCACTGACGAACTCCGCCGGCGCGTCCGGCCCCGGAATCGCCCGCGAATACCCCCGCGCCCTGAGCACCCCCATCGTCGCCGCATGCACATCCCCGCACCGGACCCCGGCCCGCATCGCCGCGACCGCCGCTGCTTTCGCCTCGACGACCGCCGCGTGCATCCGGACCAGCTCCGCCGTCGGCGTCCCGTGCACCACCGTCCGCGTGCAGTCGCCCTGATACTGGTGCGACTTGCTCTTCGGAAAGACATCGACGATCACCGGCTCACCCGTGCGAAGCTCGCCGTGCCCGTGCTCGTGACAATCCGCCCCCAACGCGCCGCACGCCACGATGCTCGGCGGCGCGTCATACCCCGCCCGCATCAGGTCCACCGCGATCATGCTCCGCACCCGCTCGGCCGTCAGCACGCCCTCCCCATCAGCAAGCACCCCATCAGCCCGCGCCGTCGCTCGCGCGATCATCCGGCACGCTTTCTCCATCACCGCTTCCGTCACCGCCTGTGCCGCCCGGATGTGCTCAACCTCCGCCGCCGTCTTCCGCCTCCGCTCCTCCACGCCCATCCCCGCGTCGTACACAACCTCCACCCCGGCCCGCCGGATCGCATCCACAAACGAAAGCGGCACCGTCCGATCCCCCACAACCTCCCGCACACCCTCGCGCACCAGGAACGCCGCCGTCGCCTGCGCAAACTGCGTCTCCCGATCCGCCGACAACTCCGCCGCCGTCACCAGGTCCGCCGGCGACACCACCCGATCCGCCCGTGCATGTTTCCGAGCCCGCGCCGCTTCGATGTCCCGAATAATCAGCGTCGAACCCTTGCCCGGCACCTCCACCAGCGAGCACGCATCCCCCACGAGAAAACCCGTGCGGTGGTAAAGCGTCATGTTCCGGTTCGGATACCCCGCCCACAGCCTGGCCCGGGCGACTCGGTCCACACGCTCATGGTCGTTCGACATGTCCCACTCCTGTCAAGGACCTACCGCGCCAGCCCGTCACGCAGCGCAATCCGCCGCGCGACCGACACGCCCGACGACAGCGCACCCTCCATGTACCCGACAAACTTGTAGCACGTGTGCTCACCCGCAAAGTGCATCGCCCCGCTCGCCTTCTCAAGCACGGGCCCCTGCGTCGTCACTTGGCCCGGCGCGGGGAACGAATAGCTGCCCCGCGTCCACTGATCCGACGGCCAGTCCATGTACCGCGGCTTGATCACCGCATCCGAGTACCCGGGCAACGCCTTGTTGAGCGTCTCCGCGTACGACCGGTCCACCGCCCCGCCGGCTTTGGTCCGCACGCGCTCCGCCGCCGGCCCGCCCGAGAAGCACGTGATCCCGTTCACCGGGTCGCCCGCTTTCACCTCGGCCGGCGCCGCCTGCCCGTCGCACGTCTCCCACGTCTCGGAGATATCCGCATCGGTGATGAAATCCGGGGTCTTGCCCGTGTCCTTCCACACCTCTCGCTTCAGCGGCGCGATGTACTTGATCGCCGTCCCCATCTGCGGCGCCGAGATCAGCTCCTTCGGCATCAGGCCGTTGAACTCAATCAGCGGCCACGCCGTCGGCGCAACCGTCAGCACCACATCATCGCACTCGATGATCCGCTTGTCCGCCGTCGCCACAAGCATCTTGTCCCCGCGGTCCTTGACCGACACCACCGGAAGGTTCAGCTTGATCCGATCCACGCCGAAGCTCGTCGCCAGCGCCTCCGCCAACGCCTGATTCCCCTGCTTGCACCGGTACACCTCCGACTCCGTCCAGTACTTGTCAAGCCCGCCCCCCTTGATGCACGCCAGCATGCCCAGATAGCTCTGCCGGTCCGCTCGCACCGCGTTGTCGCCCTCGAACCCCGCCCGAAGCACCGAAATCCCCCGCTCCGAGATCCCCTTGCTCTTGAGGTCGTTGATCCAGTCCGCGATCGTGAGCCGATCCAGCGTGTGCGCCTTGGGCGCAAGCCAGGGCGCATCCTCCGGAACGCTCCCCGCTTCCGACGTCATCCCGTCGTACACCGGCGAAAGCTCATCCCAAAGCCCCTTCGCGTCTTCCTCGCTCAGCCACGCCCCGTTCAGATAAAGCGGCGTGTTCTCCTCGCCGCCCACATCCATGAAATCGAGCTTGAACCGCTCCTTGCACGCCGCCCACGTGGGGTGGTTCGACCCGATGAGCTCGCCGCCACCCTCCACATGCCGCCCCGGCACCATGTCCCGGTATGTCACGATCCGCCCGCCAATGCGCGTGCGTGCATCCACCACAAACACGTCATACCCGCACGCTTTCAATTCATGCGCCGCCATCAGCCCCGAAAAACCCGCCCCGATCACCACCACCCGCTTCCCCGCCGTCGGACGACCCTTCTCCCCGCCCGCGCACGACACCATCGCCGCAAGCCCCGTCGCCGCCGAAGCCGCCAGAAACCGGCGACGCGTCAGCATGCTCACAGGCTCAGCGAATTTGCGGTTCAGTTGCCGATAGACCGAATGCGACATGCGAGAATCTCCTTGGAGGGCGCCGCAGTATACCAATTCCCCGCGAGACGATCGCGCAAGCGATCGCCCCGTCCAATTACCCCCTCCGGTATCCTCTTCGCATGCTCACCCCCGCCCCACCGCGTGCTCGGGGATCCTCACCCCGCAATTCTCATCGTGAGCCTCGAAGTCTGAATTCTGAGATTTGAGCTTTGAAATGCAAAATTTGAAATTTGAAATTCGAGATTTGAGATCTCCCCTCGCACGCCTCACCGCCGAACGCCCCATCCGGCCCTACCCCTCCCTCACTTCCCGCTCAGCGTCTTCTCCACCTCATCCGCCACCGCCGGCAGCAAGCTCCCCACAAACCCGTCCACCTCCTCGTTCATCCGCTCCAGCGACAAATCAAGCGGCGCCACCACCACCTCCGGCTTCTCGTGCCACAAGCCAAGCGACGTCCCGTGCTGGTCCGTGATGTACCGCCACTCAAGCTTCGGGAATGCCCCGATCAAGAGATCCCCCATCGTCACCCCGATGATGTTCGCCGCCGCGTCAAAGTCCGGCCGCTGGCTCTTCCGCTGAGCATGCCACCAGCGGATCACCTGATCGCACACCTCCGTCGCATCCCCGTCCCGAAGCTCTTCCTCCGACACCTCCGCCGCCGCGCACATCTCCACAAACGCGTCCCGACACGCTTGCAAAAACTCCCGGTGCTCCTGCGTCAAAGCCCGCGCCACCGTCCCCCGACCACTCCCTCGCCCGCTCCCGCCCCCCTTCCCTGTTGGCTTCCCCGTCGGCTTCCCCGACGACCGCGGCGACTGCTTGAAATCCGGCTTGCGTCCTGGCTTGGGCATCCCCGATTGTTGCCACCCCGATCCCGCCCAACCTCCGCCCCTCTCCCCCAACCCCCAAACACACCCTCCCCTACCTTTCCGCCTATGTCGACCCCCTCCGCCGCCGCTCCCGTCTCCCTCAAAGACACCACCGCCGCCTACCTCGCGACCGAAGCCAAACTCAAGGACGGCGGCGGCAAAGCCGCCATCGACCGCCAGCACGAAAAAGGCCGCCTCACCGCCCGCGAACGCATCGCCCTCCTCATCGACCCCCCCACCCACGGCACCTCCGCCTTCCAGGAATACGGCCTCTGGTCCGCTTTCGAGATGTACAAGGAGTTCGGCGGAGCCCCCGCCGCGGGCGTCGTCACCGGCGTCGGCCTCGTCCACGGCCGCCCCCACATGATCATCGCCAACGACGCCACCGTGAAAGCCGGCGCGTTCTTCCCGATGACCTGCAAGAAAATCATCCGCGCCCAAACCATCGCCCAGATGGCCCGCCTCCCCCTCCTCTACCTCGTCGACTCCGCCGGCGTCTTCCTCCCACTCCAGGAAGACGTCTTCCCCGACACCGACGATTTCGGCCGCATCTTCCGCAACAACGCCGTCCTCTCCGCCGAAGGCATCCCCCAGATCGCCGCCATCATGGGCTTCTGCGTCGCCGGCGGCGGATACCTCCCCGTCCTCTGCGACACCCTCCTCATGACCGAAGGCTCAGGCCTCTACCTCGCGGGGCCCGCCCTCGTGAAAGCCGCCATCGGCCAGGAAGTCTCCGACGAAGACCTCGGCGGCGCCTCCATGCACGCCTCCATCTCCGGCACCATCGACTTCAAGGAAAAAGACGACCAAGCCTGCCTCCAAAGATTGCGAAGCTTGGTACAGAAGTCGCGAGCTGGCAGCACTTTCGATCCAACAGGCCCCGCGACAGCAAAGGTGCTTCACGCGATTCATGGACATTCCGGCCAAGCCTTTCGCAGCGCCGACGACGTCTATTCCGTATTCACGGACAAGGCCGGATCGCAATACGACGTGAAGGATCTCATCTCCTGTCTCGTCGACGTCCGTGCCGAGACAAACGCCGAAGAACGCGAAACTCTGGTGGCGAACTTTGACGAGTACAAACCAGATTACGGACAATCCGTGGTTTGCGGTTATGCCCAGATCGGTTGGCACCCCGTCGGCATCCTCGCCAACCAGAAAAAGCTCACCCAGCGCAAGCTCCCCGGCGGGAAAGCCGGCCCCGGCGTCTTCACCAACATGCCCGGCGTCATCTACGACGACTCCGCCGACAAAGCCGCCCGCTTCATCATGGACTGCAACCAGCGCAAGATCCCCCTCCTCTTCATCCACGACACCACAGGCTTCATGGTCGGCCGCGACTCCGAACAAGGCGGCATCATCCGCGCCGGAGCCAAAATGGTCAACGCCATGGCCAATTCCATCGTCCCCAAAATCGTCCTCATCACCGGCGGCTCCTACGGCGCCGGAAACTACGCCATGTGCGGCCGCGCCTTCGACCCCTTCCTCTCCTTCGCCTGGCCCGGCTCCAAATGCGCCGTCATGGGCGCCAACCAAGCCACCGGCGTCCTCGCCACCATCGAAGAAGCCTCCCGCAAACGCAAAGGCGAAACCATCGACGAGGACACCCGCAAACAAATCTCCGCCGCCATCCACGCCGGCTACACCAACCAAGCCGACATCCGCCACGCCGCCGCCCGAGGCTGGCTCGACCGAATCATCGAACCCCACAAGACCAGAGAAGAACTCATCGCCGCCCTTGAAGCCACACGAGGCTGGGACTACTCCAAACCCTTCAAAACCGGCGTCCTCCAAACCTAACGAGTCCGCAGCGCCAGCAAGGGATTTTCTTTCAGAGCCCGACGCGCCAGCGAGGGAGAACCGACGAAAGGCCACTCAACCACACCCCCGCGCCCGGCGACACCCCATTCACCCGCCTCCCCCGCCCCCGGCGGGGGAGGTGGCCGAGCGCAGCAAGGCCGGAGGGGGTGCCTCGTTTGAAATTCGAAATGTGAAATTCGAAATGTGAAATTCTCGTCCACCCTCCACACCCATGTCCCACGACTCCCACCTCCAAGCCGCTCTCAACACCAGCCTCCCGCGAGGTGTCCGCCTTTCACACCTCGGCATCCTCCGAGACCTCATTGCCGCCAAGCACAACGTGAAGCCCGCAGGCGTCAGCTATGAGGTTCTTCTCGCCACCGACTTGCACATCGAAGCCCCTGCCGACGATACCGAAATCGCCCGGATCGCGGCTTTACTCCAAAACCTCAATGATCACTGGCTCGACCTCCCTGCGGCGGATCGCAACCGCGAGATCATCTTCGTCATGGACCCGGACGACACGCCCTCTCAAGCCTTCCGCGAAATCTGGGACTGGATGAAGCGGTGGTCTGGTTCGGTCCGCGTCGCAGACTACTCCTCCGGTGGCTGGGAGCACCTCTGGTACGTCGAGGGCTCCGCTCAAGCCCTCGCTGAAATCCGCGAAGAACACCGGTGCGGCAGTACGTGGTTCGACGGAACGCCACTGGACTGATATCCAGACCCCTTCCCCTGAACCTGAGGCGGGTGTAGCCCGGCCGCCACCAGTTGAAGCCGCAGCAACGTTTCCGACCGCACAAAGGCCACCCATAGCGTCTACTGCATCTTCCCACGAAAGATGTGCATCCATCACGAGGGTCCAAGCGACCCCGCTGATAGCCCCGCAACCCACTCCCATAGACTCATTCTGCTCTCGCCGCCCTCTCTCGCCCCCAACCACCATCACCTGACGTGAGTCTTGAGGCCGTGAAACCCTGTCTCTCATGCGGGTACGACATCGCCGGGCTCGACTCGGGGGTCTGCCCCGAGTGCGGCCGTCTGCACGCGACACCGACCGCCGATGTCGACGCGATCGTCCTCGCCGCAAGCCAGTTCGTGCGGCTCATGCTCAATCACGAGCTCCCAGGCCAGCCGCTCCCCGCCAGCCCCGCCGCCGCCGGCACTCCGCCCACGACGATCCTCCCCCTCCACCTGCTGCTCGCCCTCCTCACCGACCCAACCCCCTCCATCCAAGCCTGCCTCGCCTGGTGCAGCACCGACGCCGCATACCTGCGACCACGCATCATCGCCGCCCTCCCACGCGTCAACATGCTCTACTTCCCCGAAGGCACCACCTTCGAGCTCAGCAGCGAGTCCCGCGACATCCTCACGCAAACTCTTCGTACCGCCGAGCAACTCGGCGAAGCCCGCGCAACCCCGGAGCACCTCCTCTACACCCTCATCGCAAGGTCTCAACCCGACCTCGCCATCCACTTCGCCAACACCGGCATCTCGCTCACAAACCTCCAAAGCTACCTCCGCACCCGCCACGTGCAACCCGGCGCGATCCAAGCGCCCGAACTCCGAGCCCGCGTGCAGCGATTCTTCAAAGCCCACCCCGGCAGCAGCCCGCAGAACGTCAAAGCACCGAACTCCGATTCTCAATCGCCACGCCCTCAACCGTCTCTCTCCTCACGCTTGCTCAGCCCCCTCCTCAACCTACTCCGCCCCAAGCCACTACCCCCGCTCCTCACCATGCCCTTCTCCCTCCCCATCGGAACGCCGCACGACGACTCCAACCCATTCCACCTCCCCGCCGATCTCATCGCGTTCCTCGCCGCCAACCGTCAGCTCCAGTACAACGCCGCCACTTCCAAAGCCGGCGCTGTCACACTTCTCCCGCTTGCCGCTCTCTCGCTCGGCGAACTCAAGCTCGAAGACCCGCCCCGGTCAGACCGGGACCTCGCATCGGATCCGTTCATCGAAGTACCGGTCCCCGCCGTGAACCTCATCGCCTCAGCCGTCGATTACGACGGCGACTACTTCCTCTGCTGGCTTCCCACGCTCCGCTTCTTCGCAAACGCCGACGTCGAGCACTGCGACATCACGATCTTTCCAGACGTCTCCTGGACCACCATCGCCGCCAATCCATCCCGCTACCTTGATGCCCAATGGCAGTCCAAGGGCTGGCGATGCTTGCTTGCTTCCGACCTACGCTGAACCAACCAACAGCTCCCAATCTCCCCAGACCTCGCCGAGATCCCACCAACCATGAAGTACGCTCTCATCTTCGCCCTCGTGGTTGTTGCTTCCGCGGTCGCGGTACTGGTAATCCGCCACGCCCGGTCCACCCGAGAGATCAAACCCTACGGCGACATACGACGAGATCTCATGCGCGACGCCGCCGCGCCCTTGGCCAACCCACCGCCACCCCGCCCGCCAAACCTTGACACACGACTCCCCGCCGCCAAAGCGGCAGAGCTTCGAGCCGCATGCTCCGGGCCGAAGGAGTCCTTCGCCGCCGCGACTCAGATCCATAGCCAGATTGTGGAGAGCATCCGTGCCGAACTCGCCGCCATCGATCCCGATGTCGAATGGGTTCAGCTTCTCTCGCCCGCACGCAGAGCCGTTCTTCTCGTCGAAGCCCTCGAGATCGAGATCAACAATGGCGGTTTCGATCAGTACTATCTGAACTCCTCGGGCGACGGCGCATCGCTCGCCCCCGCCGCCCTGCGCCTCCTCGGACACGAAGCCGCTGCCACCTTGGTCGAGCGCGGGAACGCCCAGTTCGCATCAGGCCCGCCCACCGATCGATCAGCAAGACTCCGCATGATGGACGATCTCGGCGAACAACCCAAGCTCATCTGGGACTCGCTCGACAAGCAGTTCCACAAGCTCGAACTCCCCAAAGGCGGCCTGAGCATCGGTCTTTCACTCCCCTACATCCTCGCCCACGAATCTGATTTCTTCCGACCCATGTGAACGCAACGACGGATGATCAGCGTGCTGTCCGCCACGCCCTGAACTTCGCCATGCCTCAAGGCCTTTCGCATCTCGATCGAGAAACTCCGCACTCTCGCGAATCGCATCCAACACCCAGGCCCAGCTCGACTCATACTCCTGAAAGATGAAGAAGCCGTCCTCCTGCCAGCCTTCGATGAGAACGCATCGTTCGAGATCCTTCGATTTCAGGTCGATGCACGCCAGTTCGTCACAATCATAACGTCTGGCAAACACGAGCAGATCACGTTCTGAACAACTGTAAGGCCACGCTTTCCGAGCAAGAAACCAACCCGGTGGCTCGACCGCACACCACGGCCACAGCTTGGAATCCCGCTCCACACCCAGAATCCCCATCTCCAAAAGCCATCGAATCGATCGCGGCGGTCGAACCGGCCAACCGTCAAACAGACTTGTGAGCAGATCTGACATCGCTCTGGAGCCTAGGCCGGGTGCCTCTACCCGCCGCTTCGGCGCGTCGTGGATGGACTCCCGACCGCCCCGTCTCGTTCGATTCCCTCCACCATCCCCCGCACCCCCGCCAAGTCATAGCTTCCCGCCGCTTTCACCCGCATCAGCGGCAGCCCCGCAGCCTTCATCGCCGCTTCCACAAACCCATCCCGCTCCTTCCGCTCCGCCCGCTCGTGCGACCGATCGTCAAGCTCCACCGCCGCCACGATCCGCATCGTCCCAGGCTCGCAAAGCACAAAGTCCACCGTCTTCCGACTGATCCGGTTGAACGCCGCTTGAAACCCATTCCGCTTTCCTCCCTCCTCCTTCACCCTTGCCCGATCCACCTCCAAGATCCCCGCCAGGCTCACCTGCGCCATCACCACATATCGCGTCCCCACCGCCGCCACCAGCACCTTGTAGAACGCAAGCTCCGCCGGCGTGAGCAGCCCCGCCCGCTTGATGTACACATCCGCCCCGCCGGGCTTCTCCTCCTCGGCTTGCTCGCCGCCCCCGCCCCCACCCTTGAGCACCGCGATCACGGCCAACGCCAACACCAGCAACCCGCCAAGCACCAACAGCGGCCACATCGCTCGAAGCATCTCCATCGCCGTGTTGTACCACACCCACGTCCGACACACATGTGTGCCAACAACCCCGTGTCGCCGATGGCACGGGGGAAGGAGCGGCTTTCATCCGCTGGCGCGGGGAGGGGATCGCGTCGATGCGGTGTGGGGGGTTCGCGCGGGGGTGGTGATGACGAGGGCTGGGGTGGGGAGTTGGGCTTCGAGTGAGGTGGTGGGTTTGCTTGTGGAAGGGATTGCGGGGGTTGGCGTGGTGGGGGTTGTGGCGGATTTGGTCGGGGTGTTGGTGGGATTGGGGGTTGTTGTGGGTTGTTGGGTTTGGGCGGGATCTCCCTTGCTGGCGCTGCGGGCTCGTTGAGGCGGCGCCAGCATGACGGTGGTGAGTCTGGCGAGGGCGGTGGCGGCGCGGCGGGTTTCGATGGTGGACGGGGCGTCCATGATGCATTGGTGGAGGTAGCCGACGGAGCCGGCTTGGTGTTGGCGGGCAAGGATGCGCTGGTGGCGGGTTTGCATCTGCTCGAAGGCTTCGAGGGTTTTGCGGACGGTTTCGTCCTCGGAGAAAGCGAGGAACTGCGCGGGCGTGAGCTCGTGCTTGGCGATGAGGTCCTCGATGCGGAAGTTGAGCTCGAAGAGATCGGCGAGGAGGGCTTCGTGCGAGGGTGGTTTGCGCGCAGTGGTGCTCATGCGAGAGCAATCACGTGCGCGGGGGTTGTCTTTCGGTGGGTTTGCGATGCGGGCGCGCGGTGACCGGCGGTGTGCGCACGGCGGTGGGAAGTGCGGGTGAAATTGTCGGGAAATCGGGGTGACGCGACCGCTGGAAGGGAGCCGCATGGTTTATCGGCACCGATCGCTGGAGGAACCGCTTGGCGGGGTCTCCTGACCGAAACCTCACCCCTCCACTCGCGAAAATCCTCATCCGAGCATCGAAACCCGCTCGAACGGCGAACACTCCTTGGCATGATCAGGTTTCACGCCCAGGACGATCGGAATCAAGCGGTCCGTCTGGTCCGCTTCCTCCCCGGCGGTCCGCGGCTCGCGTGGCGTTCGCCGCTCGGCATCGGCCTGATGCTGGTCGGGGGCATCACGCTCGTGGGCATCGCGGCGATCGCGCTGGTCGGGCCCGAAGTCGTGGGCCTCACGATCTTCTCGGTGGTGATCGCTCCGACGATGACGGTCATCCTGACCGCTCTGGCCAACATCCGCACCGCGTGGCGTGAACGCTCGCAGGTCCTCCGGGTCTCGATGAGCTCTCGCAAGCTCTGCGCCGCGTGCGCCTACGACCTCTCAAGCCACGAGCCCGAGCCCGACGGCTGCACCGTCTGCCCCGAATGCTCCGCCGCGTGGCGTCTCACGACCGACATCGAACCCCGCATCGTTGTCGTGTCAGGGGACCGCTGACCTTACCACTTGGGTTTGCGGCGAGAGGGTGTGCCCAGCTGCTCCTGCCACGCGGAGTCGATCAGCTTGCGGACTTCCTTCACTTCATCTTCGAGCCGCTCGGGGTCCCAGGGCTGGAACCGGCTGAAGGTGTGGGCGCCGCCCTCGCGGTCGAAGATGCCGACGGTGTACGGGCCGCAGACACCCATGAGCCAAGCGGGAGCCGGCTCATCCGGGTCGGCTTTCTCCTTGAACCGGTACACGAAGTACTCGACGGCTTGGCCGCTCTCGGTGTATTCGAAGCGTTTGGCGAGTTCGAACTCGGCCGGGGCTTCGCCGAGCTCGTTGGGGTGCATGAGCCACTGGACCATGTTGGCGGCGGCCGCGTCGGCGTTGTTTCGGTACTTCTCGGGGAACGCGTCTCCGAAGCCGCGGTTGTGCAGGATCCGCATGAACCGCTCGCGCTGGGTGATGTCGTCGGCGATCGAGAGGGGAACCTCGGGGGGCACCGTCTTGCCCCCGGTGAGCAGCGCGATGCAAGCCCACATGCGGATGTTGGTGGACTTGACCGCGAGGGCGGGCCGGGCGATGCGTTCGATCGTGGCGGCGTCGGCGTGGGAGACGATGTCGAGGATGACGCCGGCGAGGGCGCAGAGGTCCTCGTGGTCCTCCTGCTGCTTGGGGGTGCGGAGGGCGAGGGGGGAGTCTTTTTCGAACTGAAGGACGCGTGGGACGATGCGTTGGATGGCGGATTGGGCGGCGGCCATCGTCTTGGCTTTGGTCTCGTCGGAGAGGCGGTCCTGCTGGGCGAGGCCGAGGAAGAGGTGGAAGACCTCGTACGCGGGCTGATCATCGCGGGCGGTGAGGTCGAGGATGCCGGGGACGAGGACGGGGAGAGCGGTGTCGGAGTCGGCGTAGTCGCCGAGCATGAGCATGGGGAGCTGGTTGGCTTTGGAAGCGGCGCGGGCGAGGTCGAGGAAGGTCTGGGCGGCGGCTTTGTCGTCGAGGCTGGCGATGCAGCGGAGGACGGCGCCTTTGGCGTTGGGGTTGAGGTTGTCGAAAGTCTCGCGGAGAGTCGGCAGGTCGGAGAGGGTGAGCGAGGAGTCCAGAAGGAGGATGAGGTCGACGGCGGGGTCGTCCCACCAGTCATCGACGGGCTTGAGTTCGGCAGCGCGGGTGAGGATGAGCTTGCGGTCGTCGGCGGTCGGGGCTTGGCGTTCGAAAGCTTCGACGAGGCCCCTGCGTGCGGCGGCGAGGTCGTCTTCGTTGTCGGCTTTGGCGGCTTGGATGTAGGTGCCGAGGATCTGCGAGATGGAAGGGGCGTCGGCCTTCTCGACGGCGGGCTGCTCGGGCTGGGCGAGGGCGGGCGCGTGGAGGAGCGGCGCGAGAAGGAAGGGCAGGATCAGGAGTGTGTGGGCCATGGGGAATGCTAGGTGGATGACGACTCGGGCTTTCGCGTGGGGCAGGTCAGTGGCACTGCATGACCGGCTGGACGCGGTCGAAGCGGTGGGCTTGGAGGTCGTCTTCGGTGATCATGAAGTAGACGGTACCCCAATCTCCGAAGCAGAAGCCGGGCGGGCCGTCGGAGGTGACTTCGAGGAGGCATCGCCAGCGTGAGGCGGTTCGTGCGGCGGACTCCCACGCGGCGGCGCCGTGGGCACCTGCGGGAAGTTCGGCTTCGACTTCGACCGCGCCCTGGATGGGCTGGGCGTTGCCGAGGATGTGGTGACCTTCGAAGGACAAGCCGGAGTCTGGCGGGAGTTCGAAGAGGCTTTCGGATTCCTGCGGGGTGAATCGCTTGGACAGGCCGTTCTCCCATGCGAGGTGGTCGAGCCAGAGGTCGAGCGCGGGCTTGGCGGAGCAGGCGTGCCAGCCCTGGCCGTTCTCGGATGGCTTTGCTCGGAAGAGGCGGCGGAAGAAGCCGATGTGCTCGGGCCGTTTGGACCATGGGTCGGTGGCGCGGCGGAGTGCTTGCTTGGGGAAGTGGTAGACGCGGCAGCCTTCGGGATCCGCGCCATAGGAATCTTCCTGCCACCAGAAGAAGCTAAGCAGACCCGAGTGCGGCAGAGGATTGTCGGGCATGATCGCTGCGAGTTGGTCGAGGTCGATCTGCGCGACAAAGCGGGCGTCGATGGATTCGTGGTTGGGCCAGGCGAAGCCGGAGGGAAGGTCCGGTGCCCCGCCGAAGCGGGTCGCACCCTGGGGGCTTTCGCCGCGCGTGAGGGTGTAGCGGACGCCCGGGCGTGCGCTTTCGAGGATGTCGCTCGCGCGATCGGTGAGGCCGGCTTGGGCGAGAGCGTGGCGGAGGCGGCCTGTTGCGTCGGAGTTCATGACAAGGTCATCGAGCGTTCGTGGGCGGAGGACGCGAAATTTCGGGATCTTGGACCTTGACAACGGGCAGGAGACATGTTAGTGTGTACTAGTCTTCGAGGAGGTGCGGTATGGTTCAGCAAACACGTGCGGTTTCGATCGGTGAACAGGCGTTCGTTGCGGTCACGATGGCGGCGCTTGGAGCGGGGTGCGTGGTGGTGCCGGTGATGGTGTCGAGCAAGCCGCTGATGGATGCGCCGCTGTTTCCGCTGATCCGAACGGCGGTTGAGAGCTTGTCGTGGGCGGCTCCGGCGGCTTTGCTGGTGCTTGGGCTGATCGCGGGGGCTTTGACGCGTTGGCATCCTGTCGCGATCGGAGCGGCGAGCGTGGCGGTGTTTCCGGTTGTCGCGATCGCGGAGATTGTGAAGGACTCCACCTCGCACAATCTCATTCCGTTTGAGATGGTGATGTACGCGTTTCTGGCGGTCCCGGCGGTCCTTGGCGCTTGGGTCGGGGGTGTGGTCGCGCGGTTGGCAAGGGCGCGGGCGGGGAAGTAAGGGGAGGGGCTGAAGGACGGCGTTCTTGGCGAGAGACGAGAGGCGGGCGTCAGTCGGCGTGTTCGTGGTAGCCGAGGATGACGAGCAGGCAGGGGCCGCCGGCGATGGTGTTGATGCCGAGTTCGCGGGCGCGGGCGATGGCTTTGGGGCTTTCAGCGCCGGGCTGCATCCATGCGTGTTTGATGTTGAGTTCGCCCATCTGTTCGATGATTTTCTCGGTGATGGGGTGGGGCGTGATGATGGAGACGGCGTGGATGGGCGGCTTGTCGGAAGCGGCAAGATGCGAAGCGAGGTCGGCGAGCTTGGCGAAGGCTTGATGGCTTTCGACTTCGGCGGCGGAAGGGTTGATGGGGAATGCGGTGCGGCCGGCTTGGAGGAGGCAGCGGAAGCACTTGTTGCCGTACTTGTGGCGGTCGGGAGAAGCGCCGCAGACGGCGAAGGGTGAGCCGCTCAAGAAGGTGTCGATCTGTTGCTGGAGGGTCATGAGGAACGCTAGGGGTGCGGGGAGGCGCGGTGAACGTGGTCGTCGTTGGCGACGATGCATGTCTTGGGGAGTTGGCCGGACTTCGTACTTCCCTCGCTGGCGCGTCGGGCTCTGACAGAGTGGCGGGCGAAGGTCGCGTGTGACGATGGGAGACGGTTGCGGTTGGAGACCTTGGGCCGCTTTTCCCTCGCTGGCGCGTCGGGCTCTGATTAGTCGGTAATGTTGGCGGAGAGGTCGGTGCGCCAGCTTTCCCAGCGTTCGCCCATCTGGCGGCCGAGGTCGAGGAGGGAGTTCATCAGAGCAGGGTCGAAGGGTTCGGGGCTTTCGACGGGGGGTTGCCAGTCGTCGGGGATGCAGACGAAGCGGAACTCGGAATCGATGCCTTTGCAGCGCTGCAGTTCGGTGAGGGCTTCGAGGTGTTTGAGACTTCCGAGGGTGGATGAGCGGATGGCGGTGGCGACGCTTGCTTTGGTGATGCTGAGCCAGGTGGGCTGGACGATGTGTCCGTCGGCTCCGATCTTGTTGTTGATGATGATCCAGTAGCGGAAGCGAGGGAGGCGGAGGGAGGGGTTGTCCTTGCGGAAGCGTTCGACGGGGCCGCCGGGCTGGAGGAGATCGACGTCGAAGAGGATGTTGGAGGTGGTGCCGCCGTCGACGTAGAGGGTGTCGTCGATGACGACCGGGGGGAAGACGGCGGGGATGGAAGCGGAGGCGAGGAGGACATCGCGGAAGCGGCTTGCGCGGGCACCGTGGGCTCCGACGGGCTCGGCGATGCGGTTGGCTTCGGCGGAGCCGGATGTCTGCTCGACGGAGGGCGGAGCTTCGACGATGCCGCGAGCTTCGAGGGTGAGGTCCCAGGGGTAGAGGACGCCGAGGTCGAGGTTGGTGGTTCCGATCCAGAGGGAGCGGTGCTCGCGTTCGCCTTGGGCGATGGCGGAGATGGTTTCGCTTGTGATCTGGTTGTCGAGCTCCGCGCGGAGGCCGGAGGTGTCCATGTAGGACTCGGCTCCGAAGAGGAGCTTGAGCAAGCCGCGGCTGACGAACCACTCTTTCTTGGGCGCGGAGTAGAGGTCGGCGACGCGGTCGTATTCGGGAGACGTGCCGATGAAGGCGTAGGGGGCGATAAGCGCGCCGGTGGAGACGCCGGTCACGATGTCGAATTCGGGGCGTTTCTGGAGGTCGGATGCGGGAGTGACGTTCCAGCCCCAGCCCTGGAGGAAGCCTGCGCCGAAGGCGCCGAAGTCACCGCCGCCGGAGATGATGAGGATATCGATGACGGCTTGGCGGTCCGGGGTGGCGGCGGCTTCGTGGGCCATGCGGCGGACGAGGCGGTCTTCGACGATCCGGGCGTACTGGGTGATGTAGCCGAGCTGGGCGGCTTTGCGTTGGATGAGCTTGTCGGAGGAGAGGGCGGGCCGGTTGACGGCGCAGCCTTGGGCGAGCGCGACGAGTGAGAGGAGGGCGAAGAGGAAGCGGCGCGGCATGGGGAGGATGGTAGCGGGGCGAACCCGGGGGTGTCGGGATGCGTAGAATGGCTGCGGATGTTTGAAAAGTTGGGGCCGAAATGGTTTCGACCGGGCATGTGAAGCTTGACGTGGCGCGTCGAGGAGCCTGCTGGACTCGTAAAACGTAGGCACAAAATTAGTTGCTAATAACAACTACGCCATGGCGGCCTAATTTAGGCCACCCGTTCACCTCCAACGCCTGATAGGGGAGTGAATGAAGCATCAGGCTTGGCGGAGATCCGAGATCTTCGGGGATCACCCGCGACACTTACCGCGGATATGTCCAAAAGTCATGCCGCTCGCTGCGGGGCTTCGGACGAGAACAAAGAGCGAGACACACGCGTAGAGGCGGCGGGCTGACTGTCCGACACGGGGGTTCGATTCCCCCCGGCTCCATTGATTGACGGCTCAACTGAGCCCTTTGGTCGCGAGACGAGCGCCGAGTCCCTTGGACTTGGCGCTTTTTCGTTGCGCGGGTGGAAGTGCCCCGGACGCTTGGCGATAGACTGCGTTACGCGAGTGCTTGGAGAATCGTTTGCGGAAACGACGGCTTTACAACCGGAAGGACCTGATCGGTTTCGGCGTGCTGGTCGTCGTGATGGTGGCGTTGGTGGTGATTGGCGCGATGGTTCAGCCGAACTTCGGGCCGGGTGGGAGGTTTGCGGCGGTCGGGGATGCGGTGAGGGGATGGGACAAGAACATCCTGCAATGGATCGGGGCGGGGTGGTTGATTCTCATCCCGGTCGTGCTCGTGGCGTTGCTGCCGTCGGCGCGAAGGTCGCCGGGTGGGCTGGCTCGGGTTACGGTGGCGCTGGCGTTCGTCCTTTTGACGTACGCGTTGATCGGGATCGCGATGGGCGTGCTGATCGTCGCTTCGGGGCAGGCGGCGTCGCCGCCGAGCGGGGCTGGATTCAGGATTGGAACGTCGAGCGGTTTGAAAGCGGCGATCGGGTGGATCTTGTCGCCGGTGCCGGCGTGGTGGGTGATGAGCTTCTGGCTGGAGCGGGTGCGGCGCGCGGGGCCGTGAAGAGAGGGCGGTCAGACGACGACGAGGGTTTCGGTGGTGGGCTTTCGCGTGATGTCGGGCACCATGGCGTTTTCCGCGGCGTAGCCGATGGGAATCACGAGGAAGGCGCGTTCGTTCGCGGGACGTGAAAGCACCTCGGTGAGGAAACCCATGGGGCTTGGGGTGTGCGTGAGCGTGGCGAGGCCGGCGAGTTGGGCGGCGGCGAGGAGCATGCCGACGGCGATGCCGACGCTTTCGTTCACGTAGTAGGTCGCTCCGCCGTCGTCGTTTTTCATCAGTTTGAAGACGACGATGACCCAGGGCGCGACTTCGAGGAACTCCTTGGTCGGGTCGGTGCCGAGAGGGGCGAGATCGGCGAGCCATTCGGGCGTGGCTCTGCGGGAGTAGAACTCGCGTTCCTCGGCTTCGGCGGCTTCGCGGATTTTGCGTTTGATCGCGGGGTCTTGGACGGCGACGAAGCGCCAGGGCTGGCGGTTGGCACCGCTTGGCGCGGTGCATGCGGCTTGGAGGATCCACTGGAGGACGTCCCAGGAAACGGGGCGATCGGAGAAGTGTCTCACGGAGCGGCGGCGGGCGAGGGTTTCGCAGAAGTTCTTGGCCGCGGCCTGGGCGCCTTCGGGTGGGACATGGGCTCGGTAGGGAATGCTGGGGTGCGGGCTCCGCGGAGCGTTGGTGTCGGACATGTCGCAGGGTACGTCGAAGGCGGGGGGCGGCTGAGAGATTGGCCCGGGGATTGGCGGGAGGGAATCGCGGCCGGGGGATGTTCTCCCACGGCCGCGTGCGGGGGGTGTTGGCTCGTTAGCAGCCTTCCTCGAAGGCGCGGATGAAGTCGTCGTAATCGAAGAAGTCGACGAAGCCGTCGCGGTTGATGTCGGCGGAGTTGCCGGGGCGGCAGGCTCCGAAGTCAAAGCACCAGACGAAGGCGAGAAGGTCGTCGCCGTCGACGAAGCCGTCGGTGTTGTAGTCGGCGGCGCATCCGGGGGGAGCGACGCAAGCGGCGCTGATGATGCCTCGGCCATCGCGCCACGCGACAGCCGCGCCGACGGCGATGGTGTAGCTGCGGCCTTGGACAGCGGGGAACTTCAGGACGGACTGACCGCTGGACTGGACGCAGACGAAGGTGGTGTCGTTGTTGTTGCAGCGGAGGAGTCGGCCGCCGCAGCGGTCGTAGACGGCGAGGACGGTGTCCCAGGCGGTGCCGCAGGTGGTGATGGTGGCTTCGCCGGTGCAGGTGGCGGTGTAGGCGAAGAAGATGTCGTTCTGCATGGTGGCGACGCCGCCGCAGTTTCCGAGGGAGAGGCCGCTGGTGGTGGCCCAGGTGGTGTCGAAGAACTGATCGTCGGCGTTGGCGAGCGGGATAGCACCGGAGCACTCATCGTTGACGGGCGGGGGCGGGAGGCCGCCGGCGGAGACGTTGAGGGCGAAGGTGCCGACCTGGGCGATGAAGCCGGAGACGCGGATGAGGACGGACTCGCCTTGGTGGAGGTTTCGCGTGATCAGCGAGCGGAAGGACCAGCCCTGGCAGGGGCCGTTGTTGTTGCACTCGAGTTCGAATCCGCCGCAGGTGCTTCGCAGCGAGAGAATCGTGTCGAAGCCGAGGATGTCGCAGGTGTCGAAGGTGTAGGGGCCGGTCGCGGGCGCGGTGAACCGGTACCAGACGTCGGGAGCGGCGCTGTCGCAGCGGCTTGCGCCGTCGACCGTGGCGTGCATCGTGGCGCCGACGGTGCGGCCGAGGCCGACCTGAAGGGCATCCTCACAGTTGTCGTTGGCGGGGGGCGGCAGGTCGGTGTCGACGAGCAGGCGGTACTCGCCGTAGAAATTGTCGCGGCCGCCGACGCGGATCAGGATGCGTTCACCGGCGGCGAGGGTTCGCCGGAGGGTTGATCCGAAGAAGCAGTCGTCGTCGTTGCAGTCAAGCGGCGCTCGGACGCCGTCGGGACAGGCGTCCCAGAGTGAGAGGACGGTGTCGTACTCGGAGCCGCAGAGGGTCACGGTGTACTCGGCGGCGAAGGGAGCGGTGAAGGAGAACCACTCATCGCCGTGGAGTTCGCTGGTGCCGCCGCAGTGGCTTGCGGGGATGCCCGGGGTGGGAGCGGAACGATCCGTCCTTCCGGCGACGCCGATGCCGACGGTGAGCGGCGTCGGGCTCGAACAATCATCGGCTGCGGACGCGTAGGGAGCCGCGATCATCGCGAGCAGCAGAGCTTTCGCGAGAGACGTGGTGCGGGCGTGGAATCCGGCGACATCCATGAGAACTCCTTCGGCCCTTTCGGGCGCGTGAAGACGCGCGGATACGCCGCGCGACAACTGGTGACTGACCTATCCCCGCCGATCGGACGCCCGTGGGCGGTCCCCGCGATCGGTCAGATTCCGCTACGCGAAGGCGCGGGGCGTGTTGCACCGCGAAAGGCGAGATTCAGCACGATGTGATGCGGGCGCGAGCGTGTCTGGAACGCTTGTTGCGCCGGGGGAGGAGAAGGCGGCGTTGAGCGATGGATGGGGCGTGTGCGTCGCGGCGCGAGATCACTCGAGCGGCCAGCGCATGACGAGGCGCGAGGACATCGGCGGGTGCTTGACCTGGAGGCGCAGGCCGCGGAAGTCGGCGGGGTTCCAGTTCATGCGGGCGTAGAGCGTGTTTGCGAGGCGTGCGAGGCCGGGGACCGCGGGGTTGGCGACGGCGGGCGGCGAGCCGGCGAGGTCGACGATGCGCTCCTGGAGCGGGAGTTCGTTGGCAGGGGTTTGGGCGTCGGGTCCTTCGGGGCCGCCGTGGGGGAAGCCGTAGAGCTTGGCTTCGGGAGTCTGGCGGGTGACGGCTTTGTGCATGATGAGGTCGAAGACGAGGGACTCGACAGGGAGCGTGATGGGGGCCGCGGCGGAGCCGTGCTTGTTGTCGGGAGCGGGGATCGCGGGGACTCCGCGGTAGATGTAGCCGAAGTAGCAGTCGAAAGCGGCGCGGTTACCGACCTGGCCGGCGGGGAGACACATCTCGATGCCATCGCCGGTGGGGCGAGAGAGGAGTTCGGGCATGTTGGGCGAGCAGAACTCGCGGAGGATGAGCGGCAGGTCGCCGGGGTTCTTCTTCTCGATCTCCTCGAGGCCGGGGCCGTTGTCGATGTAGTCGCCGCGATCGGTGTGGATCTGGGCGCGGGCGAGGCGCCACTGGACGCTTGGACGCAAGCGGCGGAGGCCGATGAGGCCGGAGACCAGGACGTAGTCGACGGTGCCGGGCGTCCTGCCGGGCGCGACGAAGTTGAGCGCGAGGCGAGTCTTGGCTTGCACGCCCCAGACGCTGCTGTTGCCGCGGAAAGCGAGCTCGCGGCCGCTGAGGGCGGCGGTGTCGCGTTCGAAGATGCCCATGCTCTCGAGGGTGAGTTCGAGCTGTTCGCGGTCGCCGGCGTGCTCTTTGACGACGTTGGCAAATTCGGACATCGCAGCGCGGACGCTTTCGCCGGCGGCGGAGGGGGCGCCTGCCTTCTCGAAGGCGTCGATGGCGAGTTCGATCCCGGCTTGACCGGGCAGATGGCTGAGCGCGGCGAGAGGATCGGCGGCGCCGATCACTCGGGAGAGCTTCCAGGTGAGGTTTCGGTTGAGCTCGAAGCGGCGGGCGACCTCCTGCGGAAGAGAGGGGTCTGAGCCGACGGCGTCGTACAGCTCGATGAGGGCCCGGCGGACGGACTGGAGGGCTCCGCGGCTTTCTTCGACCAGGTCAATGGGGTCTGTTAGGTTCACTGTCGTTCCTCGGTCGGTGCGGAAGGCCTCCGGGCCCATTCTACCTGAAGAAATCGGCCGGGGCGGGAGATTCTTGCTGTTTTTTCGCATTTCTTTCGAACTGTCTTTGCAAACAAATCGAAACTCGGTATTATCTAGCCTTTGCCGGGTCGCGGGTCCTCAATTGGGTTGGTCGTCCCGGGCGGCAGCGGTTGACACAGGAGAATGGATCATGGCGATGCGTGTGAAGGGGAGCGGGATTGGCGGGGCGTGGCGTCTGGCCGCGTTGGCCGGTCTGAGCGTGGCTTCGGTGGCGGTGGCGCAGCCGGTGCTCGTGGTGAACGGGCTGACGGACGACATGTCGTCGGATGGTCGGAAGACGACGGGCCTGTTCTTTGACGCGACGACGGAGCAGTACGCGATCTACACGTGGGAGCGTGGGGTCGGTTTCACGCGGATCAACGGGACGGGGCTTTCGATCGAGCCGATCCGGGCGTCGAGCGATCTGTCGGTGCTTGCGACGGGCAAGCAGAACGATACGAACTGGGCCGATCTGAACTGCTTTGCGGGGTACTGCGCGTTCGGGGACTGCGTTCCTGGCGAACCGCTTCCGCCGCCGAGCCCGTGCTCGATTCCGACGATTGCGCACAGCTGGACGAGCGGCGGTGGTTGGGTGAACGCGGGTTCGATCGAGCGTGAGCTTGACGCGGCGACGGGCCGGTTTTTCGGCGGGACGCGGTGCGACAGCAACATCAACTCGGTGAACGACCTGTCGGGTGACGGGCGGTACATGGTGGGTGGAGCGTGGACGAGCGGGCTTTTCCGTTCGGACGGTTCGCCGGCGTACGGCCTTTGCGGTGATTTCGCCGCTTTCATCGTGGACCGTTCGACGGGCGTGCTTTCGGCCCTGCCGGTGCAGCCTGGAACGACGACGTCGCGGGCGGACTCGATCAGCGACGACGGGTCGGTGATCACGGGGTACGACCAGGGCGAGATCAACGATCCGGACTTCGGGACGTACGAGGGCCGTCGGGCGTGCGTGTGGACGAACGGGGTGCAGACGCTTCTGGACTCGCTTTCGGCGAGCGGGGCGACGTACTCGGTGAACGGCTCGGGGACGACGATCGTGGGGACGACGTCTCCGACGTTCAACCGCGTGACGTTCGGGATTGATGATGTGCAGCTGGTGCGTTGGCGCCGGCAGCCGGACAACAGCTGGTCGCCGGAGGCTCTGGACAAGCTGGCGGACTACTTCGACGGCGCTGAGACCAAGCCGCTGCTGGGGTTCCTGCCGCTTGCGGTGAGCGACGACGGGAACACGATCGTGGGGACGGCGTCGTACGGGACGAGCTTCTGGGATCGCGTGCAGCGGGCGTTCATCTGGAACCCGGCGATCAACGCGGGCGTGCCGGTGGACCTCGGGCAGTATCTGGAGTCGTTTGCTCCGGGGAATCCGATCACGCAGCCGGGGTTGACGCTTCTGGCGGCGCGGACGATCAGCGCGGACGGGAACGCGATTTCGGTGACGATCAACGACGGTCGGACGACGTGCAGCCCGCAGGAGCTGGGACTGGCGACAGCGACGCACGGGGTGCTCTACCTGAACGGGAGCGGGATTGCGTGCGATGCGCCGCGGATCGGGCTTCAGCCGCAGGGTTGGGTTTCGACGCAGTACACGCCGTTCGGCGTGGCTCTCAACGTGTTCGCTTCGGGCACCTGGCCGATGACGTACCAGTGGCAGCGCGAGGATCCGCAGAATCCTGACCAGTGGATCGATCTGACGGAGGCGTGCTCGGGGTTCCCGTACGGGGGCGAGTGGGACTACGAGGGCGTGTCCAAGCCGCAGCTTCGCGTGGGCCAAGCGACGTGCGGGAACAACCGCGACGGGCGGTACCGCGTGGTCATGACGAACTCGTGCGGGACGGTGACGAGCGACCCGGCGACGGTGTCGTTCCAGCAGGGGACTCAGATCCTGCAGCAGCCGACGGACGTCGTGGGTTGCCAGGGGTCGTTCCTGAGCGCGAACGCGGTCGCGGTGAGCAACTCGGCCGACCTGACCTCGCAGTGGGAGATCGCGAACGCTTCGACGCCCAACGACTTCGTCGCGCTGAGCGACGGGCCGAACGCGATGTCGGACGGCCGGGTGATCGAGTTCTTCGGCTCGACGGGGCAGTTCCTGAGCATCATTCCGGGGCGGTTCCCGGCGCCGAGCTCGTACGTGCTGCGGTGCCAGTTCCTGAGCCCGTGCGGGAACGCGACGAGCGAGACGGTGACGATGTCGCTTTGCCCTGCGGACTTCAACTGCGATCAGTTCGTGGACTTCTTTGACTATGACGCGTTCGTCGCGTGCTTTGAGGGCGGGGACTGCCCGAACTTCAACCCGCTTTCGGCGGACACGAACGGGGATGAGTTCGTGGACTTCTTCGACTACGACGCGTTTGTTGAGCTCTTTGAGACCGGCTGCTGAGCCGGCGAGAACCCGCGGCGGCGCCGCGGCTGACCGAGCCCCTCCAACGTTGGACATCGCACGTTCAACGTCGCAACCCCGCGCGAAAGCGCGGGGTTGTTTCTTTTCGGGGGTCGAAAGTGAGATCGCCGAGATGAAGGTCCTTTCATACTGGCGTGGGCGTCGTTCGAAGGGCCTATCCCGAGAGTTTTGGACCATGATTGGGGGTCTGGCCGGGGTGCGAAACATGTTTGACGGTCCGTCAGGATTCTGTACACTGGGGTTCCGGCCCCGGAGGGTTTTTTGTCGTCGGCGGGGCTGATTGTGATGAACAGGAGAACCCCATGAGCAGCGTTTCGAAGAGCGTCGAGAGTTTGGCCTCGGTGTCGACCGCGCGGTCGATCGGGCGTTCCGTCGGGCTTGCATTGGGCGTCGCGGCTGTCGCGGCTTCGAGCGCTTCGGCGGAGGATGGCCGGGCGTGGATCGCGCACACGAACGAGCACGGAGCGTGGGTGACGCCGGCGAGCGGGCCGTGGAACCCGGACTCTCCGTTCACGGGCCGAGGCGTGGTGTGGACGTACGCCAACGGGTTCCTCGCGATCCCGAACGCGGTGTCGTTTGCACCGACGGCTGGGCTGCTGTGGGTGGGTCAGACGTTGAACAACGAGGTGCTGCAGAATTTCGCGGTTCCGGGCGACGGGACGGTGAACGATTCGTATCCGACGGTCGCGAACAGCGCGGCGGCGGTTTCGGCTTCGGCGGGCGCGGACCTGGCGGTGATGGCGGACGGTGTGGAGTACACGGGTCCGTTTACGGTGCGTGCGTACACCTCGGCGGGGCCGACGTGGACGTTTGACTTCCCGGCGCCGTACGTCGTGGGAAGCAACAAGTCGGTCAAGGTCTCGCGGGACGGGAGCACGATCGCGGTGGGCGGGTCGTACTACGACCAGAACCAGCAGCGCGTCTTCGCGCGGGTGTACATCTTCAACGCGGACGGGACGGTGCGTTCGCAGTGGGATGGGAACGGAGGCGTGGGCGGCGTGGACCTGTCGGATGACGGGTCGGTGTGCCTGATCACCAACGACAGCAACGGGCAGGTGCTGAACACGGCGACTGGAACGGTGACGTTCACCGCGGGGGGCTCGGGAGGCGGCGCGAGCTTCCAGATCTCGGGGAACGGGAAGACGATCGTGCTGGGTGGGTTCAACCTGACGGTGTACACGGAGAGCGGGGGCGTGTGGACGCCGGTGATCAACTTCACGGACCGGACGCAGTGGTTTGGGTGGGGCTCGGCGGTGTCGCGTGACGGGAACACGGTGGTGGCGATCACGCACGATTATGGCAATGGGTACCTCGACACGCGGACGCGTTCGTGGGACGTGCCGAGCCGGACGCTTTTGGGGACGTATCACACGATCGGGAGCGGGGGCTTCCAGGATGCGGCTTCGGGTGCGGCGATTTCGGACGACGGGTCCAAGTTCGTGGTGTCATCGTGGGGGACGCAGAACAACGACCACCCCGAGGTGATGATCTTTGACCGGAGCGTGAACCTGATCGGCGAGGTGGATACGCGTGGGTCGGTGTTCACGCTTGCGATGACGCCGGACGGGCGGTACGTGGCGTCGGGGAACAAGGGCGGGCACGCGAACTCGTTCGGGAACGGGGGCGATGTGACGCTTTTCGAGGTTCCGGGCGGGTGCGCTGCGGACTTCAACGGGGACCAGTTCATCGACTTCTTTGATTACGCGGATTATGTGGCGTGCTTTGAGGGGGCGGGGTGCCCGGACGGGACGACGGCGGACTTCAACGGCGATGCGTTCGTCGACTTCTTCGACTACGCGGATTTCGTGACGGCGTTTGAGACGGGCTGCTGAGCCCGAACGGTTGAGTGAACACGAGGTCCGGCTGCGAGAGCGGCCGGACTTTTTTGCTTGGCGGGGCACATCGACGCGGGGCGCGCCCAAGGGGCCGATGTTGACTTCATCATGCGGGTTTCACGGCGGGCGCGTCTCGCGGCCCCACACCACTCATGCCGGAACACCGGACGGGCGCGAGAGCCCCGCGGGGTTCGCGGTGGAAGTCTCATTCACGGCATTCAAAGGAAACCGCATCATGCTTCGTTGGGCTCTGACATTTCTGATCGTCGCGTTGGTCGCCGCGGTGCTGGGGTTCGGCGCGCTGGCGGGCCTCTCGGCCGACATCGCCAAGATCCTGTTCCTGGTGTTCGTCGTGCTCTTCCTGATCAGCACGGTTGCACATCTCGTAGGCGGTCGGAACCCGCCGGTGCCGCCGGTCTGAGTCCTCTGGGAGGGCTTGCCTTTACGCGGGCGCGACGGTTCGCGTCCGGCTTCGTGGTTCATTCCGTGTGAAAGGTTTCGTTCATGATTCGTCGCATCGCTCGTTCGTTGGTCGGTCTCGCGTTGGTCGCCGTGGTCGTGTTGATCCAGGTCGGGTGCAACACGGTCGAGGGCGCCGGCGAGGATATTGAGAAGGCCGGTGAAGGGATTCAGCGGGCCGCCGACTGAGCCTGATCGCCGCGGGCAGGGAGGAATTACACATGCGGGACGGATTCAGAGGCATTCTCGCGGGGCTGGGAGCGTGGAAGCTCGGGGGCGGGTGCTTCTCCACGATTCTGATCTTCATTCTGCTGTACTGGCTTTTGGGCAAGGTCTGACGGATCGCGGCAACCTGCTGCGTGACGGTTTCCCCGTCGCCGAAGCAGGGAGTCACAACATTCCGATGATTGAAGCGGCCTGCGGCGACGCGGGCCGCTTTGCCCTTTTGGGTGGGAAGCGCGGGCAGGCTCGGCCGCTAGGATTGGGCCATGACGCAAGCCTCTTCTCGCCGCATGGTGATCACCGCCGGACCGACGCACGAGCCGATCGACGCGGTGCGGTTCCTCGGGAATCGGTCGTCGGGTCGGATGGGGGTGGCGCTGGCGGATGCGGCGGCGATGGACGGGTGGGACGTGACGCTTCTGCTGGGGCCGGTGGCGGTTGCGCCCAAGGATGGGCGGGTGAAGGTTCGGCGGTTCATGACGTGCGAGAATCTGCGGGGGCTTCTGGCGGAAGAGGTGGGCGGGGCGGAGGTGCTGGTGATGGCGGCGGCGGTGGCGGACTATCGCCCCAAGCCGAATCCGGCGATGAGCGGGGGGAAGTTCCGCCGGACGAGCGAGGCGATGACGCTTGAGCTTGAACCGACGCCGGACCTGCTGGCGGAGGTCGCGGGGCGGAAGAAGGCGGGGCAGATGTTCGTGGGGTTTGCGCTTGAGCCGCGCGAAGAGATGATCGCCTCCGCGGAGTCGAAGCTGGTGCGGAAGAAGGTGGATATGGTCGTCGCCAACCCGCTTGAGACGATGGACAGCCCGAACGTGGAAGCGGTGATTCTGGGAGCCGATGGGTCGCGGGTGGGGACGCCGGGGATGATGAGCAAAGCGGATTTCGCCCCGTGGCTGATGAAACTGATCGGTGAACGGGCATCGCGGGGTGGGGCTTCGCGGGGTGGGGCGGGCTCGGGCGTGATCGGGTAGGCTGGGCGGGGACATGCTTACGACGAACATCATCTTGTACGGGACGCTGGCGCTGTGTGCGCTGGTCACGGTGTGGATCGTGAAGCGGTACGACTTGTACGACCACGAGCCGTGGTGGCTTTTGGTTCTGGCGACGCTGCTTGGGGCCGGGGGGATGAATCTGGCGGGACGGGTGCAGGGGCTTTTCATCGCGAGGGCGATTGATGAGCACGGGGAAGCGACGGATCTGTACCAGGCGTTTCTGGCGGGGACGGTGGAGGAGGGGTTCAAGTTTTTGGCGGTGGCGGTGATCGCGATCGCGTTTGGGTGGATGGGGAGGCGGTGGTTCAATGAGCCGCTGGACGGGGTGGTGCTGGGGTCGTTCGCGGGGCTTGGGGCGGCGCTGGAGGAGTCGATCCACGTGCTGGGCCAGTCGGAGCCGAGCGTGTTTCTGCCGCCGCAGGAGCCGATCCGGCTGGCGGGGCATCTGGTGATGGGCGGGATCACCTGCTTTGGGCTTGGGCTTTTCACGATGCCGGGGAAGCGGAAGTGGCATGTGGTGTGGGCGGTGCCGGTGTGTTACGTGCTGGGATCGGCGATGCACATGGCGTGGGATGTGGTGGCGTTCGCGGCGGCTCAGCGGGTGAATTCGGAGCGGGAGCTTCTGTGGTGGCAGACGTGGGTGCCGGTGGCGCTCATGCTGGTGGGGCTTTTCTTCTACCGGATCATGGTGGGCTGGGCGGCATCGCTGACGCGGTTTGTGCTTCAGGTGTGCGATGTGAAGACGAAGGTTTGTCCGCCGGCGCGGGAGATGTGAGGGCGAGGGGGTGACAAGATCAAGGAGGCGAGACGGTCACGAGGCGCATGCTGGCGGGGCCGTTCTGGCCCAAACAGTACCCGTCTCTGTCGCGACAGAAGCCACTTCTGTCCGCAACGCAGCCCCCTCGGTCAAGACAGGAGCCGTTCCGGGCTGGACGGCAGCGAGCTCGGTCGAGACTGAAATGGTCTCAATCCGGACAGGCATCGCGCCGCTCGTGACAACCCACGTTCCGCCCCCAAGCCCGATCACCCCCACTCCCTTCATGCTGTCACCCTGTCACCCTGTCACCTTGTCACCCCGACCACACCTCACGGCCGAAGCGAGGAGTATGCTGGGGCCATGCAGGTTTACTCGTGCGGGTTTCTGTTCTCCGAGGATCGCTCGCGGGTGCTTTTCATCCGCAAGAACCGGCCGGCGTGGCAGGCGGGGCGGCTCAACGGTGTGGGCGGGAAGCTCGAAGCCGGGGAGACGCCGCTTGACGCGATGCGGCGGGAGTTCTGGGAGGAGGCGGGGGTTCGGATCGAAGCGTGGGAGGAGTGCATCGTGCTCGCCGGGGTGCCGACGCCGGCGGATCCGCGCGGGTGGGAGGGGCATTTCTTCCGGGCGTTCGGGGATCTCGATGCGTGCCACTCGAAGACGGATGAGAAGCTCGAGATACACCCGGTGAGCCCGGTGCCGGAGGCGGTGATCCCGAACCTGAAGTGGATGATCCCGCTGATGCTGGATGAGGATGTGGCGAAGCGGGCGTACCGGGTGCGAGTGCGCGAGGGGGGCTGAGCACCGCTCTGGAGAGCGGTGCTCTCAGATGAGACCCGGCTCGGAGAGCCGGGCCACCAAAGAGGAACTTCACCGCTCGGCGCGGAGGATCGCGAGGAGGGCTTCGAGGGTCTGGGCGACGGACCAGGCTTGGGCCATGCAGCCGTCGGGCTTCTGAAAACCGGGTGCGCCCGTGCCTCCCCCACCGCCGGCGGACATCGGCAGGTCGCCGTCGAAGATTTCGGGGAGGGAGCCTGCGGCGAGGCCGGCGGTGATGGAGTTCAGGAGCGGAGCGAGGGCTTGGCGGGCTTCGGCGCAGGCGGCTTGGATGTTGCCGGAGTCGGCGCCCGAGCGGAGCAGGGCGCGGATGTAGGGACCGATGAGCCAGGGCCAGACGGTGCCGTTGTGGTAGGCTTTGTCGCGTTCGAACAGGGGGCCGCGGTAACGACCGATGTATCGCGGGTCGCGCGGGTCGAGGGTGCGGAGACCCATCGGGGTGAGCAGGCGCGAGCGGACGGTGCTCACGACGCCGGCCCGCATGGCGGGGGTCAGCGGGGAGTGGGCGAGGCTTGCGGCGAATATCTGGTTGCAGCGGTTGGACCAGTCGGCGGTCCATCCCCCACCACCTCCACCACCATTCTCGCGTGTCAGGCGGTCGGCGAGGTAGCCGCGGGCGGGGTCCCAGTAGCGGGTCGTGAGGGCGGTGCCGGTGCGTTCGGCGAGCTGGCGGTACTCGCGGGCGAGGCGCGGGTCTTTCGCGTCGATCGCGCCCGCGAGGGCGAGCAAAGCGTGGTACCAGAGAGCTTGTATCTCGACGGGCTTGCCGTCGCGGGGCGTAAAGACGACGCCATCGCGGCGGGCGTCCATCCAGGTGAGCGCGGTGCCGGGGTGGCCGGCTTCGATGAGGCCGTCGGCGTCCATCTTGATCGACCAGTCGCCGTCCTCGCCGTGGTGCGAGATGCCGTCGCGGTAGGCGGCGATGATGGCGTTGCATGCGGGGAGGAGCGACGCGAAGAACCGCTCGGCATCGCTTGTGGTCGCGAGATAATCGCAGGCGGCGTGGATGAACCAGAGGGATGCATCGACGGTGTGGTACTGCGGTTCGCCGGTGACATCGTCGAAGCAGTTGGGGATGAGGCCGTGGTCGGTGTATCGTGCGAAGGTCTCGAGGACGCGGCCGGCTTCATCGTGGCGGCCGGTTTCGAGGAAGAGCCCGCGGAGGGAGATCATCGTGTCGCGGCCCCAGTCGCTGAACCACGGGTAGCCGGCGATGACGGAGACATCGCTCGCGGTGCTCGGGGCATCGACGCGTTCGACGATGAACGCATCGCCCGCGGCGGCGAGGGAGGCGATGGCGGACCGGTCGGAGGGGGTCAAGGTGGAAGCGGCGTGCTCGGCGGTGGTCACCGCGCGGGCGACGACGTCGGCCATGCGGGTGCGGACGGCGTCGGCGGCGTGGGAGGCGCGGCCGGTGGGCGTGCTCTTTGAGCCCTGGCCGAGCCCATCATCGGCCCAGAAGCTCGCGGTGACGTCGATGACGTGCTCGAGATCATCGCCGCTGATGGCGGGATAGCTGGGGAGGGGGACCGAGAGGACGCCGGGGCAGAAGAGGTCTTCGTGGGCGTCAAGGCCGCGTTCGGCTTCGCGCATGTACTCGAAGTTGTACCACCAGCGGGGGCCGGGGACGAAGGAGGCGCCGGAGGAGATACCGGCCGAGCAGATGGAGACGTGCCACGCCCGATGCGTGACCTCAACACCGGAGGGGAGGGGCGAAACGGTGTAGGCGTCCTCGCGGGCGTGGTGGTCGATGAGGGGGCCGTGGAAGTCGCGGAGAGCGACGAGGGGGTGGAGTTCGAGGGTGCCCGCGTGGCCGCCGGTGCGGAGGCGGTAGCGGATCATCACGGCGTTCTGGCCGTGGAGCGGGAGGATCTCGCGGGAGGCTTTCAGGAGGCCGAACTTGTACTCGTGGCGGACGGAGGTCGGGCCCTTCTCGAAGCGTTGGAGCGACTCGACGCCCTTGGGGGAGACTGAGCCGCCGGTGGTGCCGGAGAAACGGAAGGAAGAGAGGTCGTAGCGCTGCTCGCTGGTGCCGCCGGCGGCGCCCGGCAGGAGGATCAGCCACTCGGCCATGGCGGTAAGGGCGAGGACGCGAGCGACGGGGGGACGGGCCGAGCCGATGAGCCAGCCGTGGTACCGGCGGGAGGGGATGCCCGACGCCGTGCCCATGGCGAAGCCGCCCAGGCCGCTTGCGAGGAGCCATTCCGTCCGCGCGAGGCCCTCGCCCGAACCCAGGCGGGTCGCGAGCGGGACATGAATCTCGCGTGTCGGCGGTGGTGGCATCGGACGAGGTTAGCCCTCGTCAAGAGCGGCGGAATGAGGAGGTTCTTGGTTGCCACGCGGCGAATTCTCGGGTAGATTGAAGCGACTCGCGCGGGCGTGTGTCCGGGCGATCGCTCGACGGACGCGGACAGGCACGAAGGAGAGCCTCCATGGCAAAGAAGGCCAAGAAGAAAGCGGCGAAGAAAGCAGGCAAGAAGGCTGGTAAGAAGGTCCTGAAGAAAGCGACCAAGAAAGCCACCACGAAGGCGGCAAAGACGGGCGCGAAGAAGCCTGCAAAGAAAGCCGTGAAGAAAGCCGGCACCAAGGCGAGCGGCTCGGCCCGCGCGAAGAAGGCTCCGGCCGCCGCGAGCGTTAGCTCCGCGCCGGCGAGCGTTCCACAGGCCGCGGAGACGGGCCTTGGCACGGACGGGCACTCGGCCGCAGGCGAGAACTCCGCGTCCAACGGCTAAGCGGTTCATGGACCAGCACGGAATCAGCGCCCGCGAGCGGTCTCGCGGGCGTTGTTGTTTCCAAGACCGGGTCTACGCTCCGAGCATGCCCGACACCATGCTTCGGTTTCCCAACGCCGCCGCGATCGCCAGGCACGCCGCCGAGATCATCATCGCCGACGGATCGAAAGCGATCGCGGAGAAGGGCCGGTTCTCGATGGCCCTCTCGGGCGGGTCGACGCCGAAGGTGCTTTACTCGCTGCTTGCGGCGGAGTACGGGGACAAGCTCGAGTGGCCGAAGGTGGACCTGTACTTCGGGGATGAGCGGTGTGTGGGGCCGGACCACCCGGACAGCAACTACCGGATGGTGCGGGAAGCGATGCTGACGGCGATCCCGGCGGCGGTGTTTCGGATTCCGGGGGAGCTTGGGCCGCGGGTGGCGGCGGACATTTATGCGGGGACGCTTCCCAAGGGGCGGCCGATCTTTGATCTGGTGCTTTTGGGCATGGGGGCGGACGGGCACACGGCTTCGATCTTTCCGGGGCACCGGGACCAGGCGGCGCTGGTGACGCCGGCGACGGCACCGGCGGGGTTTGCGATCGCGGACCGGGTGTCGGTGACGCTGGCCGCGCTGGGGTCGTGCTCGCGGGCGGTGGCGATGATCACCGGGGCGGACAAAGCGGCCCGGCTTGCGGAGGTGCTTGAGGCGCGGCGGCGGGGTGCGGGGGGGCTGCCGATGGCGAGCGTGCGGCCCGAGGGGGTGGAGTTCCTTGTGGATGAAGCGTCGATGCCGGGCCCAAAGGGGTAAGGCTGTTTGGATGGCGGGGCTTGGTTCCCTATAGTGGTTTTCCGCGTTTCATTGCGTTCCAAAGCCGGTTCCACACGACCATACGGAGAACTGTTCCATGTCCAGCGCCGCGACCCAGCCTGTCATTCTCGCCGCCAAACGCACGCCGATCGGGAAGTTCTTCGGTGGGCTTTCGAAGGTGCCCTCGCCGGTGCTGGGGTCGTACACGGTGCGGGCGGTGCTTGACGCGATCGGCGGGTTGGACAGGGTCAAGGGTGATGTGGATGAGGTGATCATGGGGTGCGTGCTGCAGGCGGGGCTGGGGCAGAACCCGGCGCGGCAGGCGGCGCTCAAAGGTGGGCTGCCGGACACGATCTCGGCCCAGACGGTCAACAAGGTGTGCGGGTCGGGCTTGCAAGCGGTGATGCTCGCGGCGCAGTCGATCAAAGCGGGCGACAACCAGCTTGTGGTCGCGGGCGGGTTTGAGAACATGACGGCGGCCCCCCACTTCGCCCGCGTGCGCGAGGGTGTGAAGTACGGGCCGGCGCAGATGTTCGACCACATGGCTTCGGACGGCTTGACGTGCGCGTTTGAAGCGTGCGCGATGGGGAACTCGGCGGACCACATCGCGAAGAAGTACGAGATTTCGCGCGCGGATCAGGACCGGTTCGCGGCGCAGAGCCACCAGCGGGCGGCGGACGCGACCAAGAACGGCTTGTTCAAGAACGAGATCCTCGCGTTGACGGGTGAGCAGTGCCTGGACAAGAAGAGCCCCGGCGTGTCGGCTGACGAGGGGATCCGTGCGGACACGACGGCGGACGGGATCTCGAAGCTTCGCGCGGCCTTCACGCCGGACGGCACAGTGACGGCGGCGAACGCGAGCCAGATCTCTGATGGGGCGGCGTCGCTGGTCGTTTCAAGCCTGTCGAAGGCGGAGACGCTCGGGGTGAAGCCGATCGCGAAGATCGTGTCGTACCACACGAGCGGCGTTGCTCCCAAGGACATCTTCGCGGCGCCGATCGAGGGGATCGCGGGGGCGCTCAAGAAAGCGGGCCTGTCGGTGAAGGACATCGATCTGTTTGAGATCAACGAGGCGTTCGCGGCGCAGGTGCTTTGCAACATCAAGGCGCTGGAGATTCCGGAGAGCCGGCTGAACATCTGCGGCGGCGGCGTGGCGCTGGGTCACCCGATCGGCGCGAGCGGAGCCCGCGTGCTGACGACGCTGATCCACCAGCTTCACCGCACGGGCGGGAAGCGCGGTGTGGCGGCGCTGTGCCTGGGCGGCGGGAACAGCGTGGCGATGGTTGTTGAGGTCTAATCAACTCCGCTTGAGCTCTACGCCCCGAAGGGGCGCAAGAAGAAAGCCCAGGCCGTAAGGCCTGGGCTATGTGAATGCGCAACGACCGCGTGGCTCAATTGTGAGCCCCATAGTGGCTCCACATCCGGCGGCGACGAAGTTAGACTGAAGCCATGCCTCAGTCGCTCGCAAACGTTCTGGTTCACATCGCTTTCTCAACCAAGGATCGCGAGCCGTTGATCTCTGACTCGCTTCGTTCCCGCCTTGATCCCTACGTTGCCGGCATCGCTTCCAATCTGCGCTGCACGGCACTCCAATTGGGCGGTGTGGCCGATCATTCGCACGGCTTGTTCGTTCTTCACCCCACGGTGTCGGTTGCCGAGCTTGTCGGCAAGCTCAAGAGCAACTCTTCAAGATGGATCCATGAGACTTTTTCGGATCCTCAGCATTTCTCATGGCAGGCGGGTTACGGCGCTTTCTCCGTCAGTCAATCGTCTCGATCAGTCGTCGAGCGGTACATCGCGAACCAAGAAGAGCACCATCGCCATCGTTCATTCAAGGAGGAGTTCCTCGAGTTTCTCGAACGCCACGGGATGTCGCACGATCCTCGCTATATCTGGGACTAGGTCGCGCCCCTTTGGGGCTTTGACCACGACACCGCACAAACCCAGGCCTTACGGCCTGGTCTTTCTTCTTGGGCCCCTTTGGGGCGGAAATGCGAAGAAGCCCGAAGCGAGCTTCGGTCTTTGGGTCAGCGCGGGTTCTCTGACTGATCGATGTGACCCGAACGGCGAGTCTCTGGTGAACTGAGTCTCGCTATCGAGCCGCTTCCTTGGCCGCTTTGCGGATGAGGGCGGCTTGGGTGGGGTCGGCGGGTTGGTCGGACGCTTCGACGCCTTCGGCGGGGGTGATGATGACGCGGGTGATGTTGGGGACATCGCCGCGGGCGCCGGGGGCGGGCTTGATCCAGATCACGACGTCGGCGGCGCCCTCGGACTGAGCGATCCAGCGGCCGACTGCTTCGGCGCCGGAGGTGGTGTCGACGGCGAGGCCGCTGGCCGCTTTGATGGCGGAAGCGGTGAGTTCGAGGTCGGTGTCGTCGGGTTCGCCACCGGGGTATTCGCCGCGGACTTCGAAGCCGGCTTCGCGGAGGCGGGCGACGGTGGCTTTGATCTCTTTCTCGTGCGAGGCGTCGAGGGGCTTCTTGAGGTCGACGACGACGAGCGCGGTCGCACCAGAGACCTTGGCGGGCTTGTCGGAGACGATGCGGACGGGGCTTGAGGAGCGTGTCTCGCCGCTGGGATCACGATCCGAGAAGACGACGGACATGTCGGACGGGAAAGGGGGAGTGGGGAATGTCGAAGACCTGGAACGGGCGGTGAAGAGGCCGCCGAGGACCACGAACGCGACGAGCGCGGCGACGCCGAGGGCGGCGTAGGTGCCGGCGCTGGGGTTGTTGCTGTAGGTTCGGTTGAGGGGGCGGCGGGTGTCAAGACGCTTCTGGGCCCGCTCGCGAGCGGCGGCGGCGCGGCCGCGGGCGTTCTCAAGCTGTTCTGCGGCGGTGCGTCGAGCGCCATCGTGGCGGCGGGCGCGATCCGCACCCGCGCCGGGTGAAGCGGCGGCGAAAGGAGCGGCTTGCTGGGCGGGCTGCTGGCGGCGCGTGCCACCGACGATCTCGAACGCGCCGGTCCACCAGTTGGTCACGCGGACCTCGGCGGGGTCCGCGGCGGGGGCCGGGTTCATCGGAGCGGCGAAGGGGAGCGGCGGTGGAACGGCGGAAGCGGCGACCTGCTCGGCGGCGACCTGAGCGGCGGGAATGGCCGCGGGGATCGCGGCTGCGGGGATCGCCGCCGCGCGATTGGCGAAAGGGAAATCCGGCATCGCTTCTGCAACGGGGATCTCAACGTTGCCGTCGGGCTCGCTCATGCTGGGGAGCTGGCCGGGCTTGAGGGTCATCGGGTCGGCGGCGTGGCGAATGGCGTCGATGTCGCGGAGCATCGCGGCGGCGGTCGGGTAGCGCTTGTCGTAGTCGGTCATCGCGCGGCGGACGACCCACCGGAGCGCGTCGGGGCAGCGCATGGAGATCTGCGAGAGCACGCCGTGGGCGGGGAAGCTGTTCTCGATGATCGAATACAGAACCGCGCCCGCGCCGAAGAGGTCGAATCGGGCTCCGTCGACTTCGTGGACCTTCACGCCCTTGAGGGCCATCTTGACCATCTCCGGGTCGCGGAAGTACTCGGTGCCGTGCGTGGTCAGCGTCATGGCGCTGCGGAGGGGGGTCACGAGGCCGAAATCGACGAGGTGCGCACGCTTGCCGTCGACGATGATGTTGTCGGGCTTGACGTCCTTGTGCCAGAGGCCGCCGCGGTGGTACGCGTCGAGGGTGGAGAGGAGGTCGGCGACGATGCCAAGAGCGGTGCGGAGAGAAGCGTCATCGAGCCCACGCTGGCCGACGGGCGGCGCACTGGCACCGTGAAGCTGGTGCGTGACAGCCGAGAGGCTCTGCCCGGGCACGAACCGCATGGCGTAGTAGAAGCGATCGGGGGTGAGTTCGTGATCGAGGACCAAGCCGAGCTTCTTAGCCGCGGGGAGCGACTGGCTTTCGCGCACGATCTGCGGCAGGCTGCTGCCGTCGCGGATGGAGAAGCTCTTGATGACGACCTGGCCGACGCCGAAGTGACCGTTACGTTCGAAGGTGGCCATCTTGATCGCGTCGGGTTCGGCGATGTAGAGCTTGCCGCCCGAGCCGCCGCCGGGCAGGCTTCCGATGATCGTGTATCCGCCGAAGAGCCCGGTGCGTTCCTTGGCGTTCTTTCCCCAGCCGACTTCGGCGGCGAAGATCAGGCCCTTCCTGTCGGCGTGGGGCAGGTCCGAGCCCGGGGCGTCGGCCATCGCTTGCGGCATGCGTTCCTCGATACCGGCGACGACATCACGCATCCCGTAGCTGGTGAGGAGGTTGCCGATCGCGAGGCGGTAGAGGCACTTGCCGGCGAGGCCGAACTCGCTTTGGAGCGAGCGGCTGAAGTGCGCGGATGCGGACCATCGCCCGATGAGGATGGTGCCGAGGATCAGCGGGATGTAGAAGATCGCGGTGACCACGGCGCCGATGAGGCGGAAGATCTCGCGGATGGTGCGACCCACGAAGCTGAACGTGGCGCTGATGAACCAGCCCGCGCCCTTGAACGCCGGCCACATCACCCAGCGGATCACCAGGATCGCGATGAACCCGGCGAGCGTGACGGCGAGAATCGTGCCGAAGACGGTCACGGCAGACGCCAGAGCGTCGGATCCGAGCTGGGCGACGAGTGGAGAGGTGGTGTTCATGGCGATCTCCGATCCGGGCACGAAGGGCTACCGGCTTTCGAGCCGCGATGCCTGATCCTGCCGCCGGAGTTCGACCTGAACGTGGTAGATCTCCGCGACCGCTTCATCAAAGGCGGCATCGTCGGCGGCCGTCGGCCCTTTGTTCGGATCCAGTTCCAATCGATTTCGCGCCGCTTCGGACATCTCCTCGGGGGTGAAGCTGTATTTGCAGATGGTCTCGTGGAGCTGGGTCCGGAGCGCGTCGCGGACCTTGGCCAGCCTGCGGCTGACGGTGGGTTCGCTCATGCCAAGGTCCTCGGCGACCTGTTTGCCGCTTTTGGATTCCAGGACCCGCATCCGGAAGATCTCAAAGTCCGTGAAGTCGGAGGTTCTCTGGACTTTGCGGATGGCTTCCTCGACCTTGGCGCGGAAAACCGCGGCTTCGTACTTGTCGTCGGCCCCCTGGGCGGCGGACGCGACCATCCAGCCCTCGTCGAAGGTGCCGGTTTTCTTGTCCCCGCCGCGTTTCTGGGCGTTGCGGCGGTCCATTTCGTCGCCGAGGACGTGCTTGGCGATGGCGAGAAGCCAGGTGCTAAAGCGGGCGCCGCGGGCAGGGTCGTAGCGGTCGATCGATTCGGAAAGGGCCGAGAGCGTCTCCTGCGAGAGGTCCTGAACGGTCTGGCTTCCGATGCGGCCGCGGCCCCACTTGGCGAGCTGTCCCCGGACGACGGGGCCGAAGGTTTCCCAGAGCTCGAACCAGGTCGCCTGGTCGTTGGCACGGAGGCGAGCGACGAAGCTTGTTGTCATGGAGTTGAGCATCGGTGTTGGTCGGCCCCTAGCGGTGCGTGCGTGGTGGATGTTATTCCGAACCAACGGTGAAAGCGGACGCGGCCTTCGACCCGTTGTATGTCCAAGGGGGGTTGCGGACTGCACGTTTCCGGGTTCTCGGGCGCAGAAATCGCGTTCGGGGCGGGTTGGAAGCGCGAAATTGACGCCGGCGATTCCCCAACAACCTCCTGAGCACACCCGCCGGGACCTGTATGGACGAGTTGTCCGAGTCGCCGGCAAGCAGGACCCCAAGGAGGTTCCCCATGGCACTCACCAAGACCATCGTTCGTGTCGGCGTCATCTCTGCCCTTGCGGCGGTTGCCGGGCTCGCCATCGTCGGTCCCGTCCGGGCCCGGCTGCTGGTGGACAAGGTCGGCAACAACATCAACTCCGCGGTGGACTCGTGCATCGACGATCCCGCGGCGCTGCGGGCTCAGATCCGCGAGCTTGAGTCTCAGTACGCTCCGCGGATCGCCGCGGTCCGCACGGACCTGGCTCAGCTCCGCCAGCAGAGCACCGAGCTTCGCCGCGAGCAGCAGGTCGCCCAGCGGGTCGTGGACCTTGCTCAGGCGGACCTTGGCAAGCTGACGGGCATGCTCGCCCAGGCCCAGGACCTGACCGAGTCGCACGGGGCGCTGGCTTCGGCGGCTTCGTACCGGGAAGACACCAACTCCATCGGCGAAGGTTCGCCCGAGATCCGCCTGAACTTCAACAATGAGTCGCTCACGATCGACCAGGCCGTGACGAAGGCGACGCGGGTCGAGCAGGTCGTCGCGACCTATACCTCGCGTCAGGCCGAGATCGATCGGGACCTTGGGTACATGAGCGAGCAGGAGAAGCGTCTCGCGGACCTCGCCGACAAGCTTGAAGCCGAGCGGGCCGAGTTCCAGACGCAGCTCGCGGCATTGGACCACCAGATCGACGCGATCGCCCGCAACGACAGGCTGATCACGATCATGGAGAAGCGTCAGGACACGATCGACCGCAACAGCCGCTACGAAGCCGGCAGCCTTGAGAACCTCAAGGGCCGCCTCGCCGAGATGCGGACCAAGCAGGAAGCTCAGCTCGAAAGCCTCGGCAAGGGCGGCGTGACCGACAACTACGAAGCCAAGGCGAAGATCGACCTTGACGCTCGCAACCGCACGAAGAAGCAGGCCGGGTTCACCCCGATCCAGCGCAAGCAGGTGATCGAGATCGGGCCCGGGGATGTGAAGCAGGCCCCGCAGGGGAACACCCCCACCGTCGAGCAGACGGGCCAGCCCACGGTGAAGGCGAGCACGGTCGCTTCGCGGTGAGCGGACCTGTGATGTGAATCAAATGTCCTCGAGCACGCCCGGCCGACCGGGCGTGCTTTCTCATGGGCACCGCGAGCGATCACCTTCGATGGCACACGACGTCGGCCATCGGGGCGGGTTTACCGACGCTCCACGCCGGAGTCGGGGATGCGGATGGGCCTGTCGCTCTGGTTCCACGCTTCGGAGACCCGACGCTCGTGCTCGCGTTCCCGCTCGGAACTCACGGCGGCGTGATCGCTTTCACAGCCGGCGAGGGCGGTCAGCGCGAGCACCGTCAGGACGGCAAGCGGCGGGACGGCAAGGGTCGTGCGTTTCATCGTGCGATTGTATCAGGGTCCGCGGGGGTTCCACGCGGTGCGACGGTCGACCGAGATTCATCGAACGCTCGCGCGGTCGTCTCTTGCGGGGACCGGGTGCTCAGCAGCCCGTCTCGAAGGACTCGACGAACTCGTCGTAATCGAAGAAATCGATGAAGCCGTCGCCGTTGAAGTCTGCGGTGGAGGTGCCCTCGCACTCGCCCGCGTCAAAGCAGGCCACGAACGCGTCGTAGTCGAAGAAGTCCAGGAACTGGTCGCAGTTGACGTCGGCGGGGCAGAGGATGAGGTTCGCGGGCGGGCTGATCGTGGTTCCGCAGGGCCCGGTCACGATGCAGTCGTACTCGCCGGCGGTCGCCGCGGTCGCGGCGGGGACGACGTAGATGTTGCCGGTTGCGCCGCGAAGCTCGCGGCCCTTGCGACGCCACTGGAAGCGGATCGGCCCCGGGCCGCTCGCGCCGACGTAGAACGAGGTCGACCCGCCGGGGCAGACGTACTGGTCCTGCGGGGGCGTGTCGATGCGCGGGCCGCTTGTGGTGCTCAGCGAGACCTCGCGGATCTCGCAGTTGCCGTTGGCGTGGCGGCCGGGGCCCTTGTAGCCGCCGGGGCCGGGGCTTGCGTTGTTCACGAGCTCGATGCGGATGCCGGTGATCGTCGCGAGGGGCGAGCGAGCGGTGACCGTGCAGCGGGCGTACTCGGGGTTCGCTCCGGAGAGCTGGATCGTGCCGTCAGGGAGGAGGGTCACGGCCGGAGCCGCTTGCATCGACGCCAGCGAGATGCCGAAAGCGTCCGTGGGCTCGACGATGATCTGATCGGGGGTGAGGAGCGTCCACCCCGAGCCCATCTGACCGTTTGAGGCGCGACCGTCGGCGAGCTCCGACCGTTCGGCGCCGGTCACGTAGACGCGGAACCGCCCCACCGTCATCATCCCGCCGCCGCAGCAAGGTTCGTATCGGCCGGAGAAGATCGCAAGCTGGAGCGTCGCGCCAAGACCGACGATGTCGGTCGCCGTCTCGAAGACGAGCGATTCGGTCAGCGTCTCGTCGGCGGCTCCGTTGCAGCGTCCGAGCGCCCAGGCGGTCGAAGCGTTGCCGTCGGTGAGGTGCGAGGGGCGGTACAGGCCGTTGCACGGCTGGGACCAGGTCGCGGTGCCCATCCGAAGGTCCGTCGGGGACGGGGCGCACTGAGCGTGACCGCTGGCCGCGGCGAGGGCGGCGACACAGAGTGCGGAAAGACGCGGGATGGAAGCAAGATGCGTCATGGTGTCGGTCCCTTCCGTCAAGATACGCCCAGAGAGACTCTCCAACACCTTCGCGTCGCGTGATCGGGCGGATTTGGGCGGAAGGCGGCGGCGCAGACGGCGCGACCGGCGCATGCGGCCAACGAAAACGCCGACCTTTGGGGGCCGGCGTTTTCTCGGACGGTGCGTTGGAAGCGTCTGGTTAACGCTCGGAGATCTTGCGGCTTCGAGCGGTCTTGATCCACAGCTTTTCGGTGGTGGCCATGTCGGTCATCTCGAGGCGGAGCTCGTAGTAGACGTCCTTGGTGCGGCCATCGCCAGAGACCTGGACGTTTTCGAGGAGTTCGCCCAGGAGCATGAACTGGGCTTTGATCTCGCTGGCGGCTTTGCTGACGGTCGAGGGGTCGGCGAACTCGGTGTCGAAGCGTTCGGCGCGGAGCTCATTGCGGATGTCCTTGGCGGCGAAGACGCGGACACGGCCGGAGTTGATGAGCTCTTCCTGCACCTGGTTGGTGACCATGGCCATGTCGATGGTGTAGTCGGTGGTTTTGTTCTTGATGGTGCCCAGGACCATCTTGGGCGTAGGCGGGTTGACGCCGGCGCCGGCGTTGGCGGCGCGAGCGTTCTCGATCCAGGGCTTGGTCAGAACGTCGTTGATGAGGACCTCGGCCATCTGGTGGGCGTCGGTGGCGTTGTAGCGGCTGTTGACGTCGATCCCGCCCTTCATGGGGTCGACGCGGGTGATCCTCTCGTTCTGGCTGCTGCAAGCGGCGAGGCTTGCGGCGGTGATCGCGATGAGCGAGGTTGCGATCGTGCGGGTCATCTTCCGGTTCATTCGACTTCTCCTTGTGGCCGCGCGCGAAGCGTGGTTCGAAGCTCGCGTGGGCGGCGGTGGTGTTTGGACGGTGAGCGGACGGTCAATCCCAGTAGTACCCGACGGCGGCGACGAGGCCTCCGCCTTCGCTGACGTTGACGGGCTGCCACGGCGTCGTGTACGCGACGGCGCCGGCGTTGTTGGCGTAGATGATCCGGTACTGGCGGACGCCCGCGGGGACCTTTGTCGCGGCGACGTACGCCCGGCCGGGCATGAAGGCCCAGGCTCGCACATCGGCGCGTTCGACGAGGATCTGAGCGGCGAGCAGGCCGAGCTGGGTGCCCCAGCGGGCGACGTCGTTGTTGCGGTTGTTGCTTTTGTCGACGGCTTCGGTGATGAAGTAGGCTCCGACCGCGCGGGCGGCGGCGCGGGCGATGGCCCGGCCCTGGATGAGCGGCATGGTCTTCTCGTAGGTGTCGGTGGCGACGAGAGCCATGTCTTCGGCGAGCGCGAGGGGGATCTTCTCACCGGTGTCGAACTCGGCTTGGGCGCCGCCGACGCGGGTGCGGTGCGGGACCAAAACCGGAATCTCGGCGTAGAAGCTCACCTTGTCGATGACGATCGGGGGGAGTCGCTGGGCCCGCTTGGTGGGGCCGCGGCCGGCAAACGCGACGATCACGACGTTGGTGTCGGCGGGGGTGCGTTCGGCGAGAGCGGCAAAGTCGGACTCGCGGACCTCTCCCACCCGCTGCTGACGGATCGCGTCGAGCATGCGGTCGGCGGCGATCCGCTGGTTGTCACGCTGGCCGGAAGCCATGAACGAAAGGGAAGCCAGGTACGAGCCGAGCGGGGACTCGACGAACTCGCCGCCTCCGCCTTGCCATCCGGTGGAAGCGAGGCGGTTGCCCTCCTTGTCGCGGAGGGCTTGCACCTGCTGGTTGTACCGGTCGCGGAGGAAGTTGGAGCGGAGGCCCAAGCGGCGTGCTTCGTTGGCGGCGCCGGGCTCGATGCGGCCCTCTTCGAGCAGGGCGACCATCGTGAGCACGCTGAGGTACGTGTCCTCGTACGGCTCGGCGACATAGCGGCGGAAGTTGTCGTTGAGGAGCCATTCAGCGACGACCTCGCCGGCGGCTTTCTGGTCGTTGAACTCGGTCTGGCGCTTGGCTTCCTCGAGCTCGGTGAGGGCCCGCGCGGTGTCGTTGGCGGCGAGAGCGGCGGCTCCGCGGTCCATGTGCCAGAGGACTTGGTCCTCTTCGTCATAAAGGGAGCGGACCTTGGGGTCGTCGAGCAGAACGCCGGCTTGGACGTACTGGCCGGTGGCGTGGAGGGACGCGAGCTGCTCGCGGTGTTCCTCGAACGCACAGCCGGGGAGCACGGCGACAAGAACGGCCCAGACCCCTGTCAGGCACCCGACAAACTTGGCACGCTTGGGAACGAGCACGCTGAAACCTCCCGCGCAAGTTTAGACTCACTAACCTGCGTCGGGTTCGCAGAATCGTGCCGGGCCCGATCTACCATCCGTGAGCCATGACTGACCCTACCGAAACCCGTCCGTCCCACCCCGCGGCTCCCTCGTTGCACTTCATCGAGCAGATCATCGATGCGGACAACGCTTCCGGGCGCTGGGGGCAATGGACGCGCGGGGACGCCGGGACGGGGGAGGGTTCGGACTCTCGCGTGGGCCGGCCCAAGGTGCACACGCGGTTTCCGCCGGAGCCCAACGGGTACCTGCACATCGGGCACGCGAAGTCGATCTGCCTGAACTCCGGGCTTGCTCGCAAGTACGGCGGCAAGTTCAACCTGCGGTTTGACGACACCAATCCGGCGAAGGAAGAGCAGGAGTACGTCGACGCGATCAAGGACGACGTCAAGTGGCTTGGCGCCGACTTTGAGCTTGCCTCGCCGATCGGCGGCGGGTTGTACTGGGCGAGCGACCTCTTCGGCAAGATGGCCGATTTCGCCGAGGATCTGATCAAGAAGGGCAAAGCCTACGTCTGCGAGCTTTCCGCCGACGAGGTGAGCAAGCGCCGCGGCACGCCGCAGATCCCCGCGACGTCGCCGTTCCGCGACCGGCCGGTCGAGGAGAGCTTGACCCGATTCCGCGAGATGCGCGAGGGCAAGCACCCCAACGGCGCGATGACGCTTCGCGCGAAGATCGACCTCGCGTCCCCGAACTTCAACCTTCGCGACCCGGTGATGTACCGCATCCTGCACGAGGAGCACCACAACACCGGCAAGACGTGGTGCATCTATCCGATGTACGACTGGGCTCACGGCATCGAGGATTCCGAGGAGGGGATCACCCACTCGATCTGCACGCTTGAGTTCGAGAACCACCGCCCGCTTTACGACTGGTTCATCCACGCGATCAACGAAGGACGGGCCAAGCCGATCCACCACAGCCAGCAGATCGAGTTCGCCAAGCTTCAGCTCACGTACACGATCCTGAGCAAGCGCAACCTGCTCAAGATGGTGCAGGACAAGATCGTGACCGGCTGGGACGATCCGCGCATGCCGACGATTCGCGGGTTCCGCCGGCGCGGGTACACGCCCGAAGCGGTGCGGAACTTCTGCGAAGAGGTCGGCGTCACGAAGACGGAGAGCGTGATCGACCTAGGCCGCTTGGAGAACGCGTGCCGGGACCATCTGAACAAGATCGCGCCGCGGTACATGGGGGTGCTCCGCCCGCTGAAGGTCACGATCGAGAACTGGGACGCGGGCAAGGTCGATGAGCTTGACGCGGTGAACAATCCTGAGGATGCGAGCGCGGGCGTCCGCAAGGTGCCGTTCACGAAGGAGATCTACATCGAGCGGGACGACTTCATGGAGGACCCGCCGAAGAAGTTCTTCCGCTTGGGCCCGGGCCGCGAGGTGCGCCTCCGCTGGGCGTACTTCCTGACGTGCACTGGCGTCGAGAAGGACGCGAGCGGGAACATCACGGGCCTCAGGGCGACGATCGACCCGGCGACACGCGGCGGCGACAGCCCCGACGGCCGCAAGGTGAAAGCGACGATGCACTGGGTCTCGGCGACGCACGCGAAGGATGCCGAAGTCCGCTTGTTTGACCGGTTGTTCAAGGTCGAAGAGCCGGGCAAAGCGACCGGCAACTGGGTGGATGATCTGAATCCCAACTCGCTGGAAGTGGTGCATGCGAAGATCGAGCCGGCCGCGGCTTTGCTTGCGGCGGGCACGCGGATCCAGTTCGAGCGGCTCGGGTATTTCGTGATGGATCAGGATTCGGGACCGGGCAAGCCCGTGTTCAACCGGACGGTGACGCTGAAGGATGGATGGGTGAAGGAAGCGGCCAAGGACGCGGCGAAAGCATGATGGTGTGGCGCCGGCTCACCCTCTTTCACCGCAACGTCGGGGTTTTCACCTCGGCGACGTTCGCGACGGTCGCGGTGCTTGTGACCGTGGCGGGCGTGCAGGCGATCGTGGCGGGGCGGTACCTCGAGCCGATCCTGGCGTTCTGGCCGATGGTGGCGGTCTCGTGGCTGATCCGCTGGACGCTTTTCGGGGTCATGATCAAGCACGGCGGCGTGCTTCGCCCGGTTGCGGTGCTGGTGGGGTTGGCGTACATCTTTCGGCCCAAATCGGGCTGGTTCCCTGGCGATGAGTGGCTGATGATCTCGGTCATCGCGCTGTACTTCGGCTTGATTTTCTGGTGGCACTCGGGGAGTTTGTCGCTGATCCTCACGGGTGCGGCGATGCCTCCGCCGGAGACCGACGAGAGAGCTCGCGAGGATGAGGATGAGGATGACGGGGATCGATCGGGGCCAGACCCGCGGGTGATCAGGCACGCCGGCGACGGACGCTCAGCACGCTGAGGCCCATCACGCCGATGACGGCCGTGCCGGGCGTGGGGATCGTCGCGTCGACCTGAGCGATCAGTTCGCGGAGGGAGATCTCCATCGCGCGGGTGGCGGTGTCGACGTCAACCTGGATGCCCACGTGGACATGGCCCGCGGCGACGCACCAGTTGGCGTCGGTAGGCTCGGAGTGCATCGACTGGTACCACAAGCCGTGGTAGCCGATGAACTCAGAGAGGAAGGTGCCGCCGGCGGCCGCAGAGCGGTCGATGTACGCGTTGAGGCCGAGGTTCGCGGCCCGGACGGAGTCCACGATGTCCTGCATCGGGAGCGTGCTGTTGCGGTAGGCGTTGGCGGCGATGGACTGGTCGACGCGGCCGGGCTGGTATCCGCTGTAGTCCGGGCTCCATGCAGAGCGATTGCGGTTGCGGGACTCGACCTCCCACGAACGGTCGTTGTTGCCGCGGCTAAAGGTCATGATGGCGACAGGGTCGACCTCGCCGGTGATGCGGGCCCAGTCGGCCATGGTGTCGCGGTAGTCGACCTCGAAGTCACCCACGCCGCGCCCCCACTCGGGCCCGTTCTGGCCGGGGAACTCCGGGAAGAACGCGTAGATGTTGTACCCCGAGCCCTCCCAGTTCTGGCCGATCCAGCCCGAGGGGTTCTGAGAGGGGTTGTTGCTGAACCGGCGCATCATGTTGTTGGTGTTGGGCCAATAGCCCGTGATCATGATGTTCCGCGTGAACTCGGCCGCCGCAGGGAGGGCGAACAGGACGAGCGCGAAGAATGAGCCGGCGACGCGGGTGTGCTTCATGGACCTGAACATGCCACGAATTCGGAGAAAAGCCAGCGAAACCGGGATTCGCGACGCGTTTTCGCAGCAACAGCGATCGGTGGCGGCTTGCGGCCGAACTCCGGGTCTGGTAGGCTGCGATCCGGAACGCCTTTGGGCGCCAGAGGTCTGCGTTGCGCGTGCCCGTCCCGCAAGGGCCGAGGGCTGTCTTTCGCCCGGCGAATCTTCGCACCATCCTTACACTCGGCAGGGCGTCGGTCTTTAGCATGCGGGCATGACCACCCTGACTTCCGCACGCGATCTCTCGAGCACCTCTGCATCTCAGTCCGACGCGGCCCGCTCGGCCGCGGCCTTTCCGGGTGGGTCCAACGGCGAGTTTGACCTGCCGCCGGAGCTTCTGCGGGTGATCGAGCGGGGCCGAGGGGCTTTGCTGTGGGATTCGACGGGTCGGGAGATGCTGGACTTTTCGATGGGCTGGGGGTCGGTGCTTCCCGGGCACGCAAATCCGGCGGTGGTGGCTGCGGCGGGGTCTCGGCTGGGGCTTGGGACGAACTTCTCGTTTCCGAACACCGAGTCCCTGCGGCTTGGGGAGGAGCTGCTTCGGATCCAGCCGGATGCGGGCCGGCGGCTTCGATTCTGCGCGTCGGGGACGGAGGCCACGATGCACTGCTTGCGGCTCGCGCGGGCGGCGACGGGCAAGCGAGACGTACTGAAGTTCGAGGGGGCGTACCACGGATCCAACGACGAGGGGGTGACAAGCCTCTTCCCGTCGGGGCGGACGCCTTTCCCCTCGCCGGAGCCTTCGAGCGCGGGGATCCACGCCGAGCACACGCTGATCGCCCCGTACAACGACTTGGAGACGACGGCTTCGATTATCCGGGAGCACGCGGACCGTCTGGCGTGCGTGATCGTCGAGCCTTTGCACCGGTGTCTGGCACCGCGGCCGGGGTTTCTGGCTGGGCTTCGCGAGGTGTGCGACCGCCACGGCGTGCTGCTTGCGTTTGACGAGGTGGTGACGGGGTTCCGTCTGGCGTACGGCGGGGCTCAGCAGTATTACGGGGTGCCGGCGGATTTGGTGGCGTACGGGAAAGCCCTCGGCGGCGGGCTTCCGATCGGGGCGTTTGTCGCCAGGTCGGAGATCATCGATCTGGCCCGGGAGGATCGGGCTTCGCACGCGGATTATGTTTGGACGGCGTCGACGCTTGGGGGCAATCCGGTCTCAGCGGCGGCGGCGAACGCGGCGCTGGCGGTGTACCGGTCGCCGGGGACGTATCCGTCGCTTCACGATCTTGGAGCACGGTTTCGCGAGGGGCTGGCGCGGGTCGTTCGCGACACGGGCCATGAGGGTCGGGTGATCGGCGATGGGCCGCTCGGGCAGATCGTCTTCTCCAACGAGCCGGTGTTTGACTATCGCTCGACGATCGCGGGCAACCGTGCCAAGTCGCGAGCGATGATGGTCGGGCTTTTCGCGGCCGGAGTGTTCGTGAACCCGATGGGGACCAAGCTTTACCTTTCGCTGGCGCACGTCGCGGATGAGGGTGTGGTCGCGGAGTTTTTCGCGCGGCTGACGAGGGTGCTTGATTCGTTGCCGCGTTCGTAAGGTGCCCGACCGCCACCGAACCGAGGCGGACCCGGTAGACTGCGAAGATGGATCAGGAGTTCCGCAGGCCGCCGGCTCGCATGGAACCTGCCAAGGGCACCAAGCCCGGCGGGGACTTTCAGCTTGCGCCGGAGGAAACTCCGCCGCCGGGGGCAACGCTCAAGCCGTGCGCGGACTGCGGGCGGCTGATCCCCGGCGACAGCAAGAAGTGCATCCACTGCGGTCACGGGGGTGGACCGCCCCCGCCGCCGCCTCCGGATGCGCCTCCGCTGCCGTGCGCGTTCTGCCAGTACGACCTGCGGGGCAGCCCGGGGGGCAAGTGTCCCGAGTGCGGCAAACAGCAGCCGCGGACGAGCCGGCGGGCTCGCGATGAGATGATGGCTCGGGACATCACCCGGCACGATATCAAGCGGTGTTTGATCTACATCGCGGCGGGGGTGGCGCTGATCGGCGGCCTGGCGCTCATGAACGGCGGGCTGGAGGGCCTGGCGTGGTCGATGGCGCGGTTCGGCACCTCGGTCGTCGTGAGCTTCATCGTGTACGTCATCTGCGGAGTGATCTGGGTGGGGCTGGATGGAGGCCTTGGGATTCTGAGCCTTCGGGTGGCGGCGGCGGTGTCCGCGGCCTACTTGAGCCTGATCTTGGTGGGGTTCGCGATCTACGTTTTCGCGTGCCTGGGATTCGTCGGAATCGTGGTGCCGTTCATCGTGTACGCGAGCATGCTCTGGGAGCTTTGCGAGCTTGATCTCCAGGACGCGGTGATCGTGTCGATCGTGACCATGGGGGCGACGGTGGGCACCTGGCTTGCGATCGTGGCCATGCTTTCCTGAGACGGGTCCTACGCTGTGACCATGGGACGACCGCTGGCTCGCTTGTCGTTGATCACCGGATTGGCAGGACTGGCCGCATCGGCGGTGGCGCAAGATTCCGCGCCGATGCCGACGCCGGCCCCGGTGCCCGCCCCGATCGCAGAGCCGGCGGACCCGCAGCGTGCGTCCGGCGGTGGCCGCTACACGCTGGACGCGAACGGCCAGTGGGTGCCGGTGCAGGATGGAGCGGCCGAGGACGCGACGATCGCGCAAGCCAAGTCGCTTCTGGCACAGAATCAGCCTCAGCAGGCGCTGCGGCTTCTGGACCCGTGGATCAAGCAGCGGCTTGTGGACCCGCCGCCGGAGATGGCGGAGGCGCTGCTTCGCCGCGGGGACGCGCGGGTGGCGACCGGGGATGAATTCCAGGCTCTCTACGACTACGAGCGGATCGTGAGGTTCTTCCCGGCGTCCGAACAGTTTGTGCTGGCGCTTGAGCGCGAGCTTGAGATCGCGGTGCGATACCTGAACGGGCTTCGGGCGAAGGGGTGGTTCGGGCTGAGGTACGAATCGGCGATCGACATCGGCGAGGAGCTTTTGATCCGCGTGCAGGAGCGGATGCCGGGGAGCCAGCTTGCCGAGCGAGCGGGGATCGAGCTTGCGGATTACTACTACCGAATCCGCGACCTCAAGATGGCCGGGGAGGCATACGACATCTTCCTGCGGAACTTTCCGCGGAGCGAGTACCGGCAGCGTGCGGAGCTGCGGCGGATCTTCTCCAAGATCGCGCAGTTCAAAGGGCCGCGGTACGACGCGCAGCCGCTCCGTGAAGCCAAGGAACGCGTGAAGCAGTTCGCGTGGCGCTTCCCGGCGGAAGCCGAGCAGACCGGCGTGAGCGATGCGCTGGCGACGCGGCTTGACGAGTCGACGGCGGCGCAGATGCTGGAAGTCGGCTTGTGGTACCTCAAACGCGACAATCCGGTTTCCGCCAAGCTGACGTTCCGTCGGCTGCTGCGAGCGCACCCCGAAACGGTCGCGGCACGGCGGGCGGAGGACCTCTTCCGCGAGAACAACTGGCCCCTGCCGCAGGCGGCTTCGACGCAGGAAGCGGCGGCCGCTGGCGAGCCGACGACGGGAGGACAGCCTTGAACACGCAGACGACGGCCCGCTGGGCCTTGGCTTTGGGACTTGCGGTGGTGGTCACGGGCTGCTCGTCGGACCCGCGGACGGGCTATTCGACGCGCTCGACGTTCCCGGCGAATGTGCGCACGGTGAAGGTGCCGGTCTTCGGCAACACGACCAGCGAGCCGGGCCACGAGGCATTGCTGACCGAAGCGGTGATCAAGGAGCTTCAGGCACGCGGGTTCCAGGTGCTCCAGAACACCTCGTCGGACTCGGTGCTTTCGGGGACTTTGACGGGCCTTGAGCTTCGCCGGCTGTCGCAGAATCCGACGACCGGGCTGGTGCAGGAGCTGGGGCTTACAGCGACGGTGGATTTTGAGTGGCGCGACGCCCGAACGGGGAAGGTGATCGCCGCGCGGCGGGGGTTCAGCGCGGCGGACTCGTTTGCTCCCGCTCGCGGGGGTGGCGAGCCGATTGAAGCGGCACGGCATTCCGCGTTCGGTGCGCTCGCGAAGGACATCGTGAACGAACTCCGAACCGCGTGGTGATCCGGCGCGGAAACCGGCGAACATTCGTGGGTCCAAAGCGGTAAAGAATGTGGTCGGGGGCGCGCCCTTGCTTGGACGCGCTGGGTGCTATTGTTCGGAAGATAGACGGATTACCCTGCATCTGCGGGGGAAAGAAGCCGAATACATGCTCATGAGTCTTCGTCGATGGTTTAGCGCATGGCGGGAGAGCGGCACGGCGGGTCTTTCGGGATCGCTGGTGATGGCTCACGATGACAAGCCCGGACGCCAGGGTCGCCCCGGACCGGGTGGACCGCCGGCTGGTGGGCGTCGGCAGGGACAGGGTGGCGGTCCGGAAGGGCCGGGGCCGGCGGCACCGATGGGGCCGGGTCGCGGCGCGTTCGCGGCGATCCTTCTGGTCTCTCTGATGGCGATCCTGATCATGTTCGTCTTCCAGGGCACCGCGGGCAAGCGTGAGATCACGCCCGAGGAGTTCGTCCGTCTGTGGACCGCGCAGCCGACCCAGATCGCGACCGGTTCGGTCGTGATTTCGGATTCGATGATCTACGCGACGCAGCGGCCGGGTCCGGAGCTTGCGAAGGAAGTGCCGCTTTACATCAAGCTGAACACGGCGACGCGCGAGTCGACAGTGAAGCTGATCGCGGACACGACCAAGGGTCAGTACCAGACGGAGCAGTCATCGCTTTGGGCACAGGCCGCGGTGATCTGGGTGCCGTTTATCATCTTCCTCGTGATCGGATGGTTCCTGGTGACGAGGCTGCTTCGCGGTTCGGGCGGAGCGGGCGGGATGCTCGGCAATTTCGGCAAGAGCAAGCACCGCGTCATGAACAAGGAGATGACGGGAATCACCTTCGCGGACGTGGCGGGCATCGAGGAAGCCAAGAGCGAAGTGACCGAGATCATCGAGTTCCTGAAGAACCCCAAGAAGTTCACCAAGATCGGCGGTCGGATCCCGCGCGGCGTGCTCCTGATCGGAGAGCCCGGCTGCGGCAAGACGCTCCTCGCGAAAGCGATCGCGGGCGAAGCCGACGTGCCGTTCTTCTCGATCTCCGGGTCGGACTTCGTCGAGATGTTCGTCGGCGTGGGCGCAAGCCGCGTCCGCGACCTCTTCAAGCAGGCCAAGGACTCCTCCCCGTGCATCATCTTCCTCGACGAGATCGACGCCGTCGGTCGCCGCCGCGGGAGCGGGTTCACGACAGGCGGTCACGATGAGCGTGAACAGACCCTCAACGCGATTCTGGTGGAGATGGACGGTTTCGCGGCCAGCGACGGCGTGATCGTCATCGCGGCGACGAACCGTTCGGACGTGCTGGACCCGGCGCTCATCCGCCCCGGCCGGTTCGACCGGCAGGTGGTGGTGCCGCTTCCCGACGTCAAGGGGCGTCTGGAGATCCTCAAGGTTCACGCGAAAAAGGTCAAGCTCGGGCCGGACGTCGATCTCGAGAAGGTCGCCCGGGGCACGCCGATGTTCAGCGGCGCGGACCTGGCGGCGATCATCAACGAAGCGGCGATCAGCGCGACGATGGGCAACAAGGACTTCATCGAGCACGAAGACCTCGAAGAAGCCCGCGACAAGGTGAAGTTCGGCCGGGCGAAGAAGAGCCGGGTCCGCGAAAAGGACGAGAACCGTCTGGTCGCGTATCACGAAGCCGGGCACGCGGTGCTTCAGGCTCTGCAGAAGGACGCGGACCCGCTTCACAAGGTGACGATCATCCCGCGCGGAGCGGCGGGCGGCGCGACGTTCAGCCTGCCTCAGAAGGACCGGATGGGGTACAGCCTCAAGTGGCTTTACGCGACCATGCGGGTGCTTTGCGGCGGCCGCATCGCGGAAGCCCGCGAGATGCAGGACGTTTCGAGCGGCGCATCGATGGACATCCAGCAGGCGACGAACATTGCCCGCATGATGGTCCTGGAGTGGGGCATGAGCCAGAAGCTCGGGTTTGTCCGGTACGCCGGCACCGACTCGCGCGAGACGTTCGTCCCCGAGCAGCAGTATTCCGACGAGACCGCCAAGCTGATCGACGAAGAGATCAAGCGGTTCGTGGATGAAGCGTATTCGGACGCGGCCCGCATGCTGGATGAGAACTGGGTCAAGGTGCAAGCCGTGGCCGAGGCGCTCCTCAAGTACGAGACGCTCACGGGCGACGAGGTGCACAAGCTGATGCGGGGCGAGACCCTGGGTCGCGCGACGGTCGCCGAGCTTTTGCGGGCCGAGAGTGCTCGCTGGGACGCGATTCAGGCGGCGGCACCCGAGCAGCGGCCCGAGCCACCCGCAGCGGGCGCGCTCCCGACGCCGGTGTAACCGGCTCGGACCTTCGAAAGATCGAGATCCATTACAAACGCCGCCCGGACCCCCGGGCGGCGTTTCTCTTTCGCGGGCTTGATCGGTGGGCGGTCCTGATTTGGCGTCCAAATTAGACCGATAGTCCTTGATCCTGGAGGACTTCGGATGCCCGGGCAGAGTCAGGACCGCATGTTGAGCAGGCTTGGGCTTCGGGCGGCTCGGAACGCGACGGCGTTCGCGGTCACGCTGATGCTCGTCGCGTGGGCCTCGATCGCGATGGTGCACCGGCTTTCGATGCAAGCGTACCGGTCGCAGGTGAACGATCGAATCATCGCGATCGCGGACGCGGCCGCTTCGCAGGTCGACACGCGGTTGCACGATGGGCTGACTGATCCATCCCAACAAGAGTCGGCGGAGTTTGAGCGGGTCGCGAGCCCGCTGCGACGGATCCTGAACGCGACTCCGGGGGTGCAGTTCATCTACACGTTCAGGATCACGAATGAGGAAGTTCGGTTCGTGGTGGACTGCACGCCCGCAGGGGACAACGACGGGGACGGGGTGGATGATCAGGCCAAACTCGGCGAGGTATACGAGGATGTCGACGAAGCGATGATCAAGGCGTTCAAGACCGGTGAACCGGCTGTCAGCGAGGAACCGCACCGCGACCAGTGGGGCGTGTTCGTTTCGGGATTCGCGCCCGTGCGGCGGGATGACGGGACGATCGCGTGCTTTGTCGGCGTCGATGTCACCGCGGAGGAGTTTGAAGCCCAGATCGCGAAAATGAGCCGGACGGCGGTCCTCGCCGGAATCCCGGCCGGGCTCATCTCGCTTCTCGCGGGCCTGCTGATCTGGAGGATGACCTTCGAACGTCTTCGCAGCGTGAAGGCGCTGGAGCTGGCCGAGGCCGAAGCGCGGGCCGCCGCGAAGCGGATCTCAGCGATGAACCAGGATCTCGAGCGGGCTCTGCACGCCGCGAAGGCCGGCGAACGAGCCAAAGCTGCGTTCGTGGCGAACATCAGCCACGAGATCCGCACCCCGATGACATCCATCCTCGGATACATCGACCTTCTGGCGGAAGAGGGGCAGACCGAGGCAGAGCGCAGGGCTTGCCTCGCGACCATCAGCCGCGCGGGGCAGCACCTTCTCTCGGTCATCAACGACATCCTCGACTTCTCCAAGATCGAAGCGGGGCGGATGACCATCGAACGCGTTCCGCTCTCTCCTCGCACCATCGCGGAGGACGCGACGAGGATGCTCGAAGCCAAGGCGCACGCGAAGGGAATCACGCTCAGCCATCTGGTCGCCGCGGAGGTGCCCGCGGGCGTGCTCGGGGATCCGACCCGTCTGTCGCAGGTGCTTGTGAACCTGATCGGGAACGCGGTGAAGTTCACGGAGCGCGGCTCGGTGACGGTGCGGTCGTCGTACGCGGCGGGGCGTCTGAAGGTCGAAGTCGAGGACACCGGCGTGGGCATAACGCCCGAGCAGATGGCGGGGCTTTTCACGGCATTTTCGCAGGCGGACGTTTCGACGACGCGGAGGTTCGGGGGAACGGGTCTGGGGCTTGCGATTTCCAAGCGTCTGGCCGAGGCTATGGGCGGCACGCTGACGGCAAGGTCGACGCCCGGCGTCGGCACGACGTTCACGATGGAGGTTCCCGCCGAGCCAGTGGCGCTGCCGCAAGCAGCGAAAGCCGCGAGCGGTGCGTGTTCTCTCGCGGGCGTGAAGGTGATGCTGGCCGAGGACAGCGTGGACAACCAGCACCTCATCCGCTACCACCTGACCAAAGCCGGCGCGATCGTCGATGTGGTCGGGAACGGCGGGAGCGCGTACGAGCACACAATGTCCGGCGGGAACGATGTCGTGCTGATGGACATCCAGATGCCGGTGATGGACGGGTACGAGACGACGCGAAAGCTCCGGGCGAGCGGGTACGTCGGGCCGATCGTGGCTTTGACGGCGAACACGAGCGAGGAAGACCGGGCTCTGGCGATCGCGGCGGGGTGCGATGACCTTGCGAGCAAGCCGCTGAAGGTGCCGGAGCTGGTCGCGCTCGTGCGTCGGATGGCGGACAGGCCCGCGAAGGCACCAGTTGCAAGTCCGGTGAACGGCTAGATCGCCGGGACCATACAAGCGGCGGGCTGGGTGCGGGCGGTGACGCGTATGCCGCGCTGACGCAGCAGTTCGTGGAGTTCCTCGACGTGCTGAGCGTCGCGGGTCTCGACGGTGCAGAGGACCTGCACAGTCGAGATGTCGGCGGAGGAGAACGCCCGCTCGTGGTCGATCTCCTTGACGCTGGCGCCGGCTTCGGCGATCGCGGCGGTGAAGCGAGCGAGGCCGCCCGGGCGGTCGGGGATGACGGCGGTGAACTGCGTCACGCGGCCGTCGGCGACGAGACCGCGCTCGATGACGCGTCCGAGGACCGTGGGATCGATGTTGCCGCCGCAGAAGAGCAGCGCGACACGTTTGTCGTGAAGATGGCGCAGTCGGCCGGAGATGAACGCGGCGAGAGCGGCGGCGCCCGCGCCCTCGACGACACCCTTCTCGCACTCGGCGATGCGGAGGATGGCGAGGGCGAGCTCTTCCTCGCCGACGGAGATCACCTCGTCGACGCGTGAGCGGGCGATCTCGAAGGAGTTGGGGCCGACCATCGGAACCGCCAAGCCGTCGGCGAGGGTCGGCGACGTGGGCACACGCACGGGCTTTCCGGCTTCGAGAGCCGCGGAGAAGCTGGGGCAGCGTTCGGGCTGGACGCCGATGATCTTGATCTGCGGAGCGGCGGTCTTGATGGCGAGCGAGACGCCCGCGATCAGCCCTCCGCCGCCGATGGGCACGACGATCGCGTCGAGGTCGGGGGCTTGCTCGAGAACTTCAAGGCCGATGGTCCCGGTACCGGCGATCACGCGCGGATCGTCGAACCCGTTGATATAGGTGAAGCCTTTCTCGGCGGCGAGCGCATCGGCCCGGACGCGGGAGTCCGCAAGGGTCTCGCCTTCGAGAATGACGGTCGCGCCCATGCCGCGGCAACGCGACTGCTTGATGATGGGTGCGTAGTAGGGCATCACGACGGTGACGGGGATGCCCAGGAGCTTGCCGTGGTGGGCGAGGGCGAGAGCGTGGTTGCCGGCGGAAGCGGCGATGACGCCGAGCTTGCGCTGCTCGGGGGTGAGTTGAAGGAGCGTGTTGCGGGCGCCGCGTTCCTTGAACGAGCCGGTGGCCTGGAGGTACTCGGATTTGGCGTAGATCGTGCAGCCGCAGACGTCGGAAAGGGCGAGGGAGTGGGAGCAGGGCGTGTGGATGACGCCGGATTGGATGCGGGCGCGGGCGGCGACGATCTGGTCGAAGGTGACGGCTTCGGGCATGCGGGAGGGTACGTCGGCTCGGAAAGCTGGCTTGCGATATCGTTTTGCGGGTCGAGTGGGCTGAAAAAGAAGGGGAGGTCGGCGATGTTCGGATTTCTGTGGGACCTGCATCAACAGAATCGGCTTCGGGAACTGGATGACGACACGAGTCGGGCGCGGCAAGCGGCGCGGGATGGGACGCGGGTCGCGGAGGAGCTCAGGGTGCGGATCGATCGGCTTGAGCTGATCTGCGCCGCTCTGGGGTCGCTGCTTCAGGAGCACGCGGGGGTGACTTCGGCGGCGATCGAGAAGCGGGTGAGGGAGCTTGACCTTCAGGACGGGAAGCTCGACGGGAAGATGTCGAGCACCACGAAGACGTGCCTGAAGTGCGGGCGTGCGATGTCGGGCACGCGCGGGTGGTGCATGTACTGCGGGGTTCCGGACGATGGACCCTGAAAGCGGCCGGGGGTTTATCGGGCGGCGGCGACCTTTGCGGGAGGAGCGATCGCGGGGGTGATGAGGAGGGTCTGGCTCGTCGCGGCTTTCTCTCCCGGCGTTGCATCCCGAGCGACGGCGACGATGGACTGGCCGAGTTTGAGGGCGAAGGTCGTTTCCGGGAAGCCGGGGCCGGTGGTGCCGCTTGAGTAGCTGACCTTTACGCGGAGGGTGCCGTCGTCGGCGGCGGTCGCGGTCACGTCGAGCTTCATGGTCCCGACGAGGTCGTCGCCGACCTGGATGCTCGCGGGCTTGCCTGAAGCGGCGATGATGCGGGGAGCGGACAGAACCGTGACGCCGTCCCTGGCGAGCGTGGCGCGGGCGGCGGCGGCGTCGGCTTCGGAAATGACCCCGCAGAGGTAGTTCCTGGCGGGGTCGGGCGCCACGGAGAAGTTGATCGGAGCGGTGCCCGAGCCAAAGTCAAAGCCGTTCACCGTGCCCTCCGCGATCACGACACGAAGGTCGACGTTGGCCGGCGTGCCGGCCGAAGCGGCGGACGGCGACGACGACGAGGCGCAGCCGGCAAGGATCGCGGCAGAGGACGCGGCGGCGAGAAGAAGGACGCGGGCGAAACGGGGCAGAACGTGCATGAGATACTCCTGGAAGTCCCGGTTCATCGCGTCCCGGGTGCCGAAGGTTCACGGGAGTGTACCGGGAAAGTTCCGGGGCGGGACGCGGGCGTCACGGGGGGTGTACCCTGCCCCGATTGGAACGCACGAGCCGCTTGAGTGTCGTCGGGAACACCTCCGCGTGGGCGGGGTATCTGGCTTCGTCGTGGACATGGTGCATCGGGATGTTTCTGCCGGTGCTTCTGGTCCGCGATCACGGGTGGCTGGCGTGGGTGATCTTCGCGGCTCCGAACGTGATCGGCGCGGCGGCGATGGGGTGGATGGTGAAGAGCCCGGAGCATTCGCGTGAGCTGGTTCGGGCGCACCGGCCGGCGATGCTGCTTTTCTCGGTGGTGACGAGGGCGTTCCAGTGGTACTTCGCGATGGGCATGCTCTCGCGTGCTCTGGAAGAGAAGACGGCCCCGGCGGTGGCGGGTGCTCTGGCGATCGGGATCGCGCTCGCGGCGGGGGATCTGCGTCGGCGGACAACGCCGTGGTCGGGGCTTTTGGTGTGGGTGGTTTCGGCGGCGATTTTCATCGCGGCGCTGCGGCTGGGGTCGCTTCCGGCGGCGGTGGAAGGCCCTCACACCAAGGACGGGGCGCTTTCGCTGGGCGGGCTACTCGCGGTCTGCGTCTTCGGGTTCCTGCTTTGCCCGTACCTTGATCTGACGTTCCACCGGGCCCGTGCCGAAGCGGCTCGGCCGCGGGCGGCGTTTGCGATCGGGTTCGGCGCACTCTTTCTGCTGATGATCGCCGGCACCGCGGCGTACGCGGGCGTCCCTTGGCACATCGAGGGCCTCACCGCGATCCTGATCGCGATGCACATCGCGTTCCAGATCGGGTTCACGGTCGAAGCCCATTCGGCCGAGATCCTGGCGACGCGGAAGTTCGGCGAAGACCTCCCCTTCTGGGAGCGGATGGTCCGCCACCTGCCCCTGATCTCGATCGTGCTCGGGATCGGGTCGCTTGGCGCGGTGATGGAGTTCCGCGGGGTGCTCGGCGGGGGCGCTCAGGCTTTTGAATGGGGATACCGCCTCTGGATGGGGTTCTACGGGCTGGTCTTCCCGGCGTACGTGCTGATCGCGATGGTGCCGACGTGGAGCAAGCCGGCCGCGCCGACCCCGCCGATGCTCCGGGCGTGGATCGTCGGTTCGCTGGTCGCGATGCCCGCGTCGTACCTGGCGTTCATCAACGGCGTCATGTGGTGGGTGGGACCGTCGCTGGGCGTAGTGCTGGTCGCGGCGGTGATCTCGCGGCGGGCGGCGACCGAGAGGCCCGTCAAACTCAGCCGGACCCTTGCCGAGCCAAACGATCGAGACTGACCCGGGCGGTTTCCGCGATCATCGGTTCTTCAGAACCCAACGCCAGCTCGGCGATGCGTGCTTTCGCGGCCGGGACCCACGTCGCGCCCGGGTCACGCATTGCGAGGTTGGCGAGCACGATGATCGCGTTGCGCTTCATCATCGAGAGGGAAGCCCGCTTCATCGACGACTGATGAAACGCCGTTCGCCGCCCCTCCTCGTCCCATTCCAGAATCTCGAGGGGCGACAAGCCGTTGCGTAGAGGCGTGTATCGATCACCCGGTGACGCCAGCGGCTCGCGCGGACGGGGCGAATTGTGCGGGCAGACCTCCTGGCAGACATCGCAGCCGTAAAGCCAGTCCCCCACCGCTTCGTGAAACAAGGGGTCGATCGGCCCCAGACGCTCGATCGTGAGGTACGAGATGCAGCGGCGGGCATCGACGGAGTACGGCGTGATGGCTTGGGTCGGGCAGGCGTCGATGCAGCGGGTGCACGTGCCGCAGTGGTCGCGCGGGACCCATTGATCGGGCAACGGGTCGAGTTGGAGGGTCGTGTAGGTGCCACCGAGGAAGAAGTAACTGCCCAGGCCCGGATGGATCGCGAGGGTGTGCTTGCCGATCCAGCCCAGGCCCGCGCGGTGGGCGTACTCGCGTTCAAGCACCGGCGCCGTGTCGGTGAAGGTGCGGAACTTGTTGCCCGGGTAGAGAATGCGAAGTTCATCGTTGAGCACGTGGAGCCGCTTCTTGATGTACGCGTGGTAGTCCTTGCCCTGGGCGTAGCGGGCGATGCGGCCGAGCGGGCCGTCGGAAGGCGGCTCGTCGCCGTTGTCGTTCCGCGAGCGGTAGACATCCGCGACCATGATGACCGACCGAACGCCGGGAAGCTCCTTCGCCGGATCGAGCAGCTTGTCGAGCATCTTCTCGAGAAACCCCATGTCCCCGTGCTTGCCTTCGGCAAGCCAAGCCTGAAGCTCGGCCCCTCGGGCGGTTGGCGATGCATCCGCGATGCCGCACGCGGCGAACCCAAGCTCGCGGCAGCGTCGCACGATCCGCTCGCCGAGTTCGCGGGGGGTGCCCATACCATCGGATGCTAGCGGGGCTGCCCGCGGTCCGGATCGGGCACATTGCCCGGCGGATTGCCCGGCGAAACGGACGGTTTCCTCTGCAACCAAACCTCCTTTGGAGCATCCAAGTGGTGATGAACAACCGACAGATCCTCATTCGTACTGGTATGGCCATCTCCCTGGCTTTGCTCGCGGGATGCTCCAAGCCGGACGCCGGAAAGTCCGCGGCGGTCCCGAACACGGGCCCCTCGGCGGCGGCGATCAGCCAGCCCGTCTCAGAATCCACGCCGACGGCCACCGCCGCGGCGACAAGCAAGGACCCCAAGACCATGACCGAAGAAGAGTGGCGGAAGCGACTGTCCCCCATGCAGTACCACGTCCTCCGCGAGAAGGGGACCGAGCGGGCGTTCACCGGCGAGTACTGGAACACCAAGGAGAAGGGGTCGTACAAGTGCGCCGGCTGCGGCGAGGTGCTCTTCTTCTCGGATTCGAAGTTCGACTCCGGGTGCGGCTGGCCGAGCTTCTTCCAGCCCGCGGACGCCAAGCTCGGCGGAGCGGCGGGAGCGAAGATCGCCGAGCACGCGGACAACACCCTGGGCATGCGGCGCGTCGAAGTGACGTGCGCCAAGTGCGGCGGGCACCTTGGGCACGTCTTCGACGACGCTCCCGATCAGCCGACCGGCCTGCGGTACTGCATCAACTCGGCTTCGATCGTGCTCGACAAGAGCACGCCTCCGCCGAGCGACAGTGCCCCGGACGGCGGGAAGAAGTAAGTCTCGTTCACGCACCGCTCGCGGGAGCGGTGCCGCCACGGGACAAGCCCCGAACTAAAGCCCCTTCATGCCGCCGGTCCGGCGGCTTTTCTCATACCGGTTGAGGCACTGCTCGATGACAGCGTGAGCGGCTTCGGTGGGCATGATGTCGTCGACCTCGACCGTCTTGCCTTCGAGCGTCTTGTAGTCCTCGAAGAACCGCTTGAGCATACGGAAGATGTGCTTGGGGAAGTCGGAAGCCTTCAGGAACTCGGAGTAGATCGGGTCCGAGGAGAGGACGGCGATGATCTTGTGATCGGGGTCGCCGTGGTCGATCATGGTCATCAGGCCGACGGCCCGGGCTTCGCACAGGCACATCGGCGGGATCTCTTCGGTGGAATAGACGAGCACGTCGAGGGGGTCGTCATCCTCGGCGAGGGTCTGCGGGATGAACCCGTAGTTCGCCGGGTAGTACACGGCGGAGGAGAGCACGCGGTCGAGCTTGAGCAGGCCGGTGGGCTTGTCGAGCTCGTACTTGTTGTTCGAGCCCTTGGGGATCTCGATGATGGCCCGGAAGGAACGGGGAAGCTCATCGCCTTCGATGCCGGGGGTCACGTCGTGCCACGGGTGCGTCATGGAGCGAGGGTACCCGGGCTGAGCCCGGGGCGCCGCGCGGGCGGACTTCCAATAGAATCGTGCCATGCGGACGCGGATCACCGATGTCTTTTCGATACCCGACCCGAACGATCCGTCGCTGCCAGTCGGGACTCGGATTCTCGCGGACAATACGGAGATTCGGGCGATGGGGCTGACACCTGGTTGCGAGGTTCGTGTGCGACGAAAGGATGGCGCAGAGGCGTTATGCACGGTGATTCACATCGAGGAAAGGTGGGGCCAGCTCGCGATCGTCGTGGAGGGCGTTGTTCATCAGCGGTTCGCCTGCGGCGACATGATCTTGACGGGCGAGGAAGCATCCCGATGAAAAACAAAAGATCGCTGCAGGAGAGGAAGCGGCTTAGCCTTGAGAGAGATCGCCGAAACACCTACGGCGAATCTCCGCACGCGTCTCGCAAGAACATCAAGCGTCGCCGAGCCACCGAAAGCCGCCGCTATCGGCGAGCGGCCAACTCAGGGTTGGACGGTGCGAGCGTGGAGTCCGGCGAGAACGCGAAAGCAGCGAAGCTGCGTAAGTCGGGCTGGAAGAAAGCCCCCGACGAGCCCCTTGGCGAAGTCCTCGCCAAGAAGCGTGCGAGAAAGCCCGTTTCTCGCACTTTGCGTCGCCGCTCGCCTCTTCGGTAGAAGGAGCGGGAAACAAGTGACGTGGTTTTGCGTTCCGCCGTAGAATCATGCATCGTGCGGGCGCGCAAGGGAGGCCCAGATGTCCATTCCCAGTCGGGCGGCGGTCGCGGCGGTGCTGGTGGCGGCGATGGGGTGCGGCGCGCCCGGTGCCAGCGGCCAGGCGCTCTTTGACATCGACCGTGCGGCGCCCACGCGGGCCTTTGTGCTCTTTGAGCCGCCGGCCGAGGATGGCGGCCTGCCCAAGCCCGGGCCCGGCGCGGCGGCTCCGGCCGCGGCTCCAAGCGGCTTGCCGCCGGCCGCTCCAAGCGGGAAGCCCTGGCCGCCGATGGCCCAGCGCCTCCTCGGCGGCGTTGAGCTCACCAAGGAGCAGATCACGCTCCTCCGCCGCTCGCCGGGGGGCTTTGCGGCAATCAAGCAGGGGAAGGCCGAAGATGCGTTCGACCCGGCACCGTGGGCGACGCTCATTGTCGCCGGGGCCAAAGGCGAAGGTCGCATCCGGCTCGTCCGCGGCTCGCACGCGGAGTTCCTCGCGTGGAGAGAGAATCCGGAATCCGCCTCGGCGGCCCTTGGCTCGCCGGACAAGCCGCGCGAGCTCAAGCCCGACCTCTTCGGCCCGCTCGCGGCGACGTGGAACCCGTACATCGGGCCGTGGGACCGTCCGCCCGCGCCCCTCGCGGCCCAGAAGTCCGTCGAGATCCCCGCGGTCCTTCAGGCCCCGGGGGCGTTCTGGATGGATGAGCGGACGCTTTCGGATCGCGGCCTCATGGGCACGCGGGTGATCGTCAAGCCCGCGACGCGGAAGCTCGGGGACTCGCGGGTGTTCCTCCGCGTGCCCAAGGGCTACTCGCCCCGGACGCCCGTCGGCTTGCTCGTGTACATCGACCCATCCCCGGTCGGCGAGCCGCCGGACCTGCTTCAGGCCGCCTGCGATGAGCTTGGGATCGCCATCGCGGGGTTCACGAGCCAGGGGAACAGCACGCCGACGGGCGACCGCATGCAGCTCGTCCTCGACGCCCTCGCCACGGCGCAGCGGCTGGTGCATGTCGATCAAGCCCGCACCTACGCGACGGGGATCTCTGGCGGCGGGCGGATGTCGAGCCTGGCCGTGGGGTGCTTCCCGGATCTCTTCACGGGCGCTGTCTCGATGGCGGGGGTCGCCCATTACCGCGACCTGCAGAACCCCGAGGGAAAGATCTGGCCGGCGTACTTCCAGCGGCCAAGCCCGGCTCGCTGGAAGCTCCTGACCAAGCACCGGCTCGCTTCGACGACGGGCGAGAAGGACTTCAACCACTTCCAAGGCCTCGCCGCGACGGACGCCATGAGCAAGGACGGGCTCACGGTCCGCGTGTGGAACATCCCGGGGCTCGGGCACGAGTTCCCGCCGCGCGAGACGTACGCGGAGGCTTTGCGGTGGGTGGATGAGCCGGGGCGGGCGGCGGCTCTGGCCCGGGCGGAGGCGGGGGCGAAGAAGTGGACAGCGCTCGAAGCCTCCCTCCCCACCCTCCCTGCGGAGTTGGACGATGCGGCACGGATCAAGCTGCTGGAACTGATGGAGGAAGCCCCGTGGAGCGAGGGGGCGTGGAAAGCCGCGGCGAAGCTGGGGCTCTGATCTGGAGCTGGAATCCTGCGGCCCCGCCCGAGCGAGCGGTGATCCGCTTTGGCTTGCGCTCCGCAAGGTGGCGGGCGCGCTCCGCAACCCTTGGCTTGCGCTCCTCAAGGTGGCGGTTGCGCTCCGCAACCCGGCCCTTGCGCTCCGCAACCCGTGGCTTGCGCTTCTCAACCCGACCCTTGCGCTCCGCAACCCTTGGCTGGCGCTCCGCAAGGCGGGGGTCGCGTCCCTTCCCCCCACACCCCCCGGCCCTGTCCCCCTACAGTTCCCCCGGTGTCCCAGGCGAACCTCGAACACGACCCCCACCCCAGCCGTGCCCCGCTGCCCCCGACCGGGCAGGCGGCCGATGTCGCCGTGCCGTCGGCGGTTCCCGCCGTCAAGCTGTCGTGGATGGACCGCTTCGAGCAGTGGATCGCCCGTCTCTCCAGCACCAGCAACTTCTGGCACCGGGTCTGTTCCATGGTCTGGCTTCCCTATGCCTTCCGCTCGGGGATCCGGATGCGGCGGCTGGATGACAAGACCTTCGCGGCCGAGCTTCCCTTCCGGCGGTTTAACCGCAACTGGTACAACGCGATGGCCGGGGCCGCTCTCCTCGGCAACGCCGAGATCGCGGGGGGGATGTACATCTTCGGGATCACCGGCGGCGAGTGGACCATCGTCTGCAAGGAGCTGACGTACAAGTTCCTCCGCCCGTGCCTGGGGCCCGCGCTGTACAAGGTGGTCCCCAACGACCAGCTCCAGGGGTTGCTCGACGCCGGGGAGGAGTTCAACCTCACGGTCGAGATGGACGTGATCCAGCAGGCGGTCCTCCCCAAGGTCGTCAAGAACACCGTGGGGGCCGTGGTGGGCAAGGGAGACGCGGGGGATCGCAAGAAAGCCCTGATGGAGAAGATGGCAAGCAAGGACCGCCGCGTCGGGCGGGTCGTCGCGACCTTCCACGTCACCCCCCAGACGCACCAGAAAGCCAAGCGGGGCTCCGTGAGGAAAGTGGGCTAAGGGTTGAGGAACGCAACCGGGGAGTTCAGGGGTGCGAGGGTGGTCCTAGAAAAGAAGCACATCGGTGTGCCGCGTGAATGTGGAGTGCGGCGGACGGCGGGGACGAGGAACAACAGCACACCCCGGGCACGGGGGCCCCGCGTAGGGGGCGCGAGCCCGGGCAAGGAGCCTCCCATGGGCGTCATTCCCGACCGCATCATCGAGCAGATCATCTTCGGCGAGCAGCACGATGACCTCTGGGTCAGTCAAGCGCTCCTGATTGGTTTGACAGGGCCGCAAGCCACCGCGATCAAGGCCGCCGTCGCCGATTGCCGCCTGAAATTCGACAACGCCGAAGCGGCGCGCCAGGCGTCCAAGGCGGCGACGGGCGCGCTGGCCACCAGCCGGGCCGCGATGGTGTCGCTCCTCTCCGAAGGGGTCGCGTCGATCAAGGCGTTCGCCGAAATCACCAACAACCCCAACGTCTACGTGATCGCGCAGATCCCCCCGCCGCAGCCGCCCACCCCCGCGCCGCCCCCGAGCCAGCCGCAGGACATCGTGGCGTACCTGGGCTCGACCGGAAGCGTCACGCTGCGGTTCAGGGCCATCAGCCCCGGGGGCTCGACGGTGTATCTGGTCAAGCGCAAGCTCCCGGGCCAGAGCGGCTTCGCGCTCATCGGGACCACCGGCAGCGGCCGCGGAGACGCACGCGGGTACAAGGAGTTCACGGATGTGACCCTGCCCGCCAACGCGAACAACATCCAGTACATCATCCAAGGGCAGCGGGGCGAAGTGCTCGGCGAAGAGAGCCCGGTCTTCGTCGTGACCCTCGGGAGCGGGGGCGTCACCGTCACGACCCTCAGCATGGCCGCCTAGGCCGGGCCCCGCCGCGCCGCCGGGCGGGGCGAGAGACCCCAAAAGCGAACCAAGCACCCGTGCAGGCGGCGAGGCCGCGTCACGGGTGCTTGGTGCTTGGGTGCTTGATCGGTGTCGCGAAAGGGACGTCTCAGGCCGGAAGCCTGATGCCGATGATCCGGGCGGACGGCCGCCCGAAACCTAGGAAAGAGCCGAAGGTCGCGGCGGGAATGAGGCTACCTGCCCCGCGGCTTGCCCTTGCCGGCGCTCGCCCACTTGGGCTTGCCCTTGTCTTTGGTGTTCTTGTCGCCGAAGGCGGAGTTGGAAGCGTTCGAGCCGCCCCGCTGCGAGGAATAACCCCCACCACCACCCCCACCGCCCCCACCATGGCCGCCCGAAGAGCCGGACCCGCCGGAGCCATAGCCCCCGCCGCCCGACCCATGTCCGGAAGAGCCCGGCCCGGACCGCCTGCGGTCACCCTGCATCCCCGGCCGCTTGGGCGGAGGGGACCGGAAGGGACGCTCCATCTCGCCCCCGCCAAAGCCGTGCAGCCTCTGGCCCCCACCACCCCCACCGCTTCCACCACCGCCCCCACCGCTTCCCGCGTTCAACGGGTGCTCGGGACGGTGCGGCGGGACCCGGTGGCCCTGGCCTGCCTCCGGGTGATCGTGCCGCTCGCGGAGGTGACGCTGGACCGGGTGGAACTGCCGCTCGGGGTGGCCGCCCCACTCGCGTTCACGCTCTTCGAGCGTCGCGTTGGGGTCCCGGAGCGGGATATTGAGAGCCACGCCCGTCGGAAGCGGGAACATCGGGATCTTCTTGTTCGTCAGGCGCTCGATCTGCCGCAGCAGGTCGCGTTCTTCCCCATCGCAGAAGGAGATCGAGATCCCCGTCGCCCCCGCGCGGCCCGTGCGGCCGATGCGATGGACGTAGGCCTCGGGCTCCATCGGGAGGTCGAAGTTGAAGACGTGCGAGATGTGGTCGACGTCCAGGCCGCGGGCGGCGACGTCGGTCGCCACGAGCACGCGGACGCGGCCCATCTTGAACGCATCGAGGGCCCGGTCGCGCTGATTCTGGGCTTTGTTCCCGTGGATCGCCGTCGCGGTGACGCCGAGCTGGACCAGCCGCTTGCAGAGCTTGTCCGCGCCGTGCTTGGTCTTGCTGAAGACCACCGCCCGCTGGACCTTCTCCTGCTCGATGAGGTGCATGAGCAGACCGAGCTTCTGCTGACGCGGCACCATGAAGAGCCGCTGCTCGATCATCGGGGCCGCGGAGGCGACCGGCGTGACCGAGACGCGGACCGGGTCCGTCAGGAGCGACTCGGCCAGGTGCTGGATCTCCTTGGGCATCGTCGCCGAGAAGAGGAGCGTCTGGCGGCCTTCCTTGGGGATCTTGCGGGCGATATCGCGGATGGGCGTGATGAACCCCATGTCGAGCATGCGGTCGGCTTCGTCCAGGACGAAGGTCGTGATCCCCGAGAGGTCGACGTGCCCCTGCTCCATGAGGTCAAGCAGGCGGCCCGGGGTCGCGACGATCACGTCGATGCCCCGCTCAAGGTCGCGGACCTGGCCGCGCTGGCTCACGCCGCCGTAGATCGTCGTGCCCGAGACGCCCGTGTTCTTGCCGTAGGTCTTGAAGCTCTCGGCGATCTGCGTCGCAAGCTCGCGCGTGGGCGAGAGGATCAGGACGCGGGCGAGCGGACGGCCCCGGTGGGACTTGTCCCGCGGGGAGGTCAGAAGCTTGTGCAGGATCGGCAGGGCGAACGCGGCCGTCTTGCCGGTGCCCGTCTGGGCGCAGCCGAGCACATCGCGTCCCAGCAGCGTGGCGGGGATGGTCTTGGCCTGGATGGGCGTCGGCGTCGTGTAGCCCTCGGCCTCGACGGTCTCGAGGATCTGCGGGGCGAGGTTGAGAGAAGAGAACAGAATCGGATCGGTCGTCAAAACGAAAGCTCCTCACGCTTTCTCCGGAGGGGGGTCAAAGAGAGACCACCGCGCGGCGAAAGCCGTGTGTTTCGGGCGTTCCTTGCACCAACACAATTGGGACAAGCAAGGCCGTACTGGTCGCTCCCGCGAAGGCTGGGCCGCTTGGGCCCGCCCGGGGAGCACTGCTCAGCCCAGCCGGAACGCGTCATGCGTCAGAGGCGGGGCCGCCAGCAGATTCCCAGAACGCTCCAAGCCTCCTGAGGACAGTGTCCGAGAGGCGCGAGAAAGACTGAGGCCACTGGCTTGAGCCAGATGGTAGGTGTCAGTTCGCATGATGTCCACTCACGGGGTTTCGAGCGAGCCGATCAGGGCGAAACGTGCGAACGACCGCAGCCGTGACAGAAGCCGCCGCTTTCGGCCGCCTGCCGCATGATCGCTTCGATCGCCATCGGCGTGCCGCTTCCCTTCTGGAGAGCTTCGAAGAAGTAGATGGGCCGGGTGCCGGGATTGAGGCCGCCCCCGCCGGGGGTCAGTTCCGCGAGCGTGGCCGCGTCGTAGATCCGGCCGTTGAGCACCACCTTCGTGATGGTCTCGGAGTTGCGCAGGCTCTCGGAGGGGTCCTTGGCGAGCAAGAGGAAGTCCGCGAGCTTGCCCACCTCGATCGACCCGATGTCCTTGTCGAGCCCGAGCGACCGGGCCCCGTCGATCGTGGCCGCGCGGATGGACTCAAGCGGGGTCATCCCGCCCTGCTCGAACATCCAAAGCTCCCAGTGCGGGCCGATCCCCGCCATCTGGCCGTGGGCCCCGAGGCTGGGGCCGCCGCCGGGCAGCTTGATGTCCTTGTTCTTGAAGAGGTCCGCTTCCTTGGCGTCAAGCACGGCTTTGGCGACCCTGGACTGTTCGATGTGGTTCCACTCGACATCGGGAGCGTCGACGCGGCGACGCGAACGCGGGTCCACGACGTACCGCGGCACGAAGCTCATCAGCCGCTGGTTCTCCCAGACGTTCGTCTTGGCGTACCAGTAGTTTTCGCCGCCCATGCCGCCGTACGCGACGACGAGCGTCGGGGTGTAGCCGGTGGCGCTCGCGCCCCACATGGTGGTGACATCGCCGTAGACGCGGCCGACGGGGATCGTGTGCTCGACGGTGGTGTGCCCGTCGACGACCATCGTCATGTTGTGCTGGTAGAGCGCGCCGCCCTCGGGGACGACCATCATGCCAAGGCGACGGGCGGCTTCGAGGACCATCTGCCGCTGATCGCGGCGGGGCTGGTTGTAGCTTTTGACGCTCCAGGCGCCGACGGCCTGCATGCGTTTGGTGTGGAAGATCGCATCGTCGAGGGACTCGATCTCGGCTTTGAACGCTCCCGTCGCGCCGTACAGGATCGTCCCGGTGGAGTAGATCCGCGGGGCGAGGATCATGCCGGCTTTCTGAAGCTCGGAAGCCGCGAAGATCGACTCGGTGTCGTTGCTCGGGTCGTGAAGGGTTGTCACGCCGAAGGCGAGGTTGGCGTGGTTGATCCAGTTCCGCTGCGGGGTGACGCCGTGCTCACCCTGAGCGCCGTGGAAGTGAACATCGACGATGCCGGGCATGATCACCCCGCCCCTGCCGTCGACCACCGTCGCGCCCGCGGGAATCTTCGTCGAGTCCGCCGGCCCAACCGCCGTGATGCGATTGCCGGTCACGACGATCACGCCGCGATCGATGACACCCAGGCCGCGGCCGGTCGGGCCGTCGGCGGCGGTCAGGATCTTGACGTTGGTCCACGCGGTGACGACCGAAGAGCCGTCGGCGGCTTTGGGCGTGTCGGACGCGCGGGACATCGCGATCTTGATCGAGCTGGCTTTCACCGGCTCGGCGACGACCTCAGGCTCAAACCCTGCGGCGCGGAGCGCCTCGCCGACCTTCTGCGTGAAGACCTCCGGCCCGATCGACCAGTGGAGGGAAGCCGAATCCGAAGCCCAGTGGATGCCGTTGCCGGCTTGCGAGGAGAGCTTGACCACCGGCACGGAGTTCGCCGTCGGCGAGAGGTCGATTGCTTTCCCCACGCCAAGGCCCTGCATCGGCGTCGCGTAGACATTGAATCGTTCGGCGAAGGCAAGCCACTTGCCGTCGGGCGACACCGTGAACTCGGTCGCCCAGTCGCTCCGAGCGATGACCCGCTCCTGCTCCTGCGGCGTGACGCCCGTGATCGGCACGCTGACCAGCGAGACCTTGTCGGAATCCGAGCCGCCGTCGCGGACGGTGATGAGCACCCGCTGGCTGTCGGCTCCGAACTGCGGATTGCTCCCCCGCGTGCTGACGCGGCCCACGCTCATCGGAGCGTCCCGATTGAGGCCGGACGCGACATACACGCCGGGGTCCCGGCCCCAAAGCGGCGAAGTGATGTACCCGCCGCCGGTCTTGACGTACGCGAGGTTCATCCCGTCGTGGCTGAACGCGGGATCGGTGTAGTGGCCGGGCTCGACCGTGATGTCGGTCGCAACGCCCGTCGCGACGTTCACGATGCGGACGGTGTTGAGCCGGTCGTCGTTCCACGAGATGTACGCGATGCGCAGACCTTCGGGCGACCACGCGGGATCAAACTCGAATTCGTCGGTGGCTTTCGTGACGCGGCGGGGTTCGCCGGCCGCGCCGTCCTTGAGATCGGCAATGTAGAGATGACCGAGAGCCTGGAAGACAACCCGGTCGCCCTTGGGCGAGACGCGGACGTTCCGCATCATCTTGACGTCGAACTTTTCGGGAGCGACCTCGATGGTCGACCGCACGGCGTTTGCGATCTTTCGGGTCGACTTCACGCGGAACGGGATGTTCTCAGGCTTGCCGCCCGCCGCCGTGACCTTCCAGATCTTGCCCTTGGCCCAGTAGACGAGCGCCGAGCCGTCGGGCGTCCACGCCATGTTGGGGTAGACGCCGTGGACAGCCCAGGTCTCCTGGTTGTCGCGTTCCATGTTCTCGCTGAGCACGCGCGTCTGGCCGCTGGCGAGATCCATGACGAAAAGCGTCGAGACATAGCGCACGCGCCGGACGAACGCGATGCTCTTGCCGTCGGGCGAGGGGACCGGGCGGCACGCTCCGCCGGGGCCCGCGATGATGCGATCCGTCTGGCGGGTGACAAGGTCAAGCCGATCGATCGCGTAGATCCCCGCGTTGCCGTCCTTGTCGTACTCAAAGTTGGACCCGCCCGAAGCGTCGAGGCTGTAGTAGAGATACCTGCCGTCGCGAGAAATCGCGGGCTCGCCGGTGTCCTTCTGCTCGCTGGTCTTGGCGGTCAGTTGCAGGCCGTCGGTCTTGCCGGAGACGTGCCACATCCACATTTCGCCAGCGCCCAGGCTGCGACGGCTGGTGAAGTGCTTGCGAGCGATGATGTTCTGCCCGTCCGGGGTCCAGATCGGCTGGGTGACGAGGCGGAAGGACTCCTTGGTAATCTGACGAAGGCCCGAGCCGTCGGCTTTCATGACCCAGATGTTGTCGCCGCCCTTGCCGTTTGAGCCGGTGCGGTCGGAGACAAACGCGATCCACTTGCCGTCGGGGCTGAACCGCGGCTGCATGTCCCACTGGATCCCCTCCGCGATGCACTTGACCCCGGAACCGTCCGCCGAGCCTCCGATGGGCATCGTGTAGATGTCCCCGAGCATGTCGAACACGATGGTGGTCCCGTCCGGCGAGACATCGAGGGTCATCCACGTGCCGGTGTCGGTGTTGAGCGTGACATCGTGCCACCCCCAGCCGCCCGCGGACCCGTCGGTCGGCGGATTGGCGACGTCCCACGCCCCGAGGTCTTTGGAGGGCTCCTTTGCCGGCTCTGTCGCGGGCTGCAGCGCCGTGTGGGCGGGGACCGGCTTGCCGTCCTTGTCCACCACCGGCGGGACGGGCGGCGGCTCGGGCTGCGCCGTCTGCCCGCACACCTGACCGGCGGTCAGAACGAGGAAGGACATCAGCGCCGCGATGGTCGACTTGTTCATGCAGACTCCAGACACCGCACCTCAAAACCCGGGCTTGCATTATTGCTCGCGGTGACGCCTGAGACCGGAAGAGCGTTGACCCGAGCTTCGGATGGCCCCGTGAGTCCCCTACCCTTCCGCAATGGCGAAGAAGCCCGGACCCAAATCCAAGCACGACGCGGACGCTTCACGCGTCATCGAGAACCGCAAAGCCCGGCACGACTATCTCATTTCGGACACGCTCGAATGCGGGATCAAACTGCAGGGGCCGGAGGTCAAGTCAATGCGCGACGGCCGCGTCCAGATCATCGACGGCTACGTGCGCGCGCAGGCCGAACCTCCCGAGCTCACGGTCTTCGGCATCAACATCGAGCCCTACGGCCCCGCTTCCGGCCGACCGATCAACTCCAAGCGGGCCCGCTTGCTCTTGGCCCATAAGAAGGAAATCCGCAAGTTCGCCCGGCAGACGTCGGAGAAGGGGTTCACGCTCGTCCCGCTGAAGATCTACTTCAAGGATGGGTTCGCCAAGGTGCTGATCGGGCTTGGCAAGGGCAAACAGGCGCACGACAAGCGTCAGTCCATCGCCGAGCGGGAGAGCAAGCGAGACCTGGACCGGGCGACCTCCCGCCGGGCCCGGTGACCTTCTGAAACCCGATTCTGGGTACTTTCATGTGTACAGACCCAAGGATTCCCACGGTTTCGTTGGGAATTCACGAGGTCGAGGCAATCAGGGTTTGTTGCTCTCGTTGTGACTCGGTCAACGGCCTCCCGGCCGGGCGTTCCGCCTTTTTCCGCTGTCCTGGATAGCTCAAAGGAGAGGTTTATGAATCGCCGAGGTTCCATTGCGTCGCTCCTTTCTCTGGTTCTGGCCGCGATGGCCATGCTGCTCCCCGCCCACACCGCCCTCGCGCAAGCCGGGGCGATCCAAGGCGTCGTGTACGCCGATCGCGCCGCGGTCGAGGGTGCGTCCGTCGTCCTTGTGAATGAAACCGGGCCGGTCGCTCGAACGTTGACGAACGCCAGCGGCGAGTTCTCGTTCCCCCGCGTCGCCGCCGGTCGGTACCGGCTTCATGCCATGAAGGAAGGCGTCGGGCAGGGCGCTGCGGCGGTTTCGCTGCGGGCCGGCCAGTCCATCAGCGTCCGCATCGCTTTGGTCAGCGACCAGCGCGATCCCGGAGCCATCTCGGGGATCACGGTCAACGCTGACGGAGCAATTGGCGGGGCACAGGTCATCCTCAGCCGCCGGGGCACGGTCGTCGCCCGGGCGGAAAGCTCCGAGGATGGCCGGTTCGGTTTCCGCAACCTCGCTCCCGGCACGTACACCCTTCAAGCCGCGAAGCGCGGCGTCGGCCGCGGCGAAGCCGAGGTCGTCGTGACCGCCGGTGAAGTCTCCCGCATTCGTGTTGCTCTCCGTCCGGTCGTCGTTGAGACCGGCCACATCGTGGGCCTCGTCCGGACGACCGACGGCCAGGTGGTTCCCGGCGCGACGGTCGTGCTTCGTGACTCGACCGGCGAGATCGCCCGCGTGCTGACGGACGAGACGGGCCGCTACGGCTTCCGCAACCTCCGCCCCGGCACGTACGGCCTGACGGCGTCCAAGCGCGGCGTCGGCGAGGGTTCGACCCGGGCCAACGTCGTCGCGGGCCAGTCGGTCCGGGCCATGATCGAGATCCAGCCGGTCGCCCGCGTCGGCGCGGTCCGCGGCGTGACGGTCAGCGAAGCTGGCGTGGTCGGCGGAGCCACCGTCACCATCCTCAACCGGGGCAACGTCGTCGCGACGGCGACCTCCGGCCGTGATGGCAGCTTCTCCTTCGCGAATCTCAACCCCGGCAACTACGTGATCGAAGCCGCCAAGCGCGGCGTCGGCGCGGGCCGGATCGAAATCGCGGTCGTCGCGGGCGAAACCACAACCGTCCGCGTCCCCCTCCGGTAAACCGGACGGGCCGCAAGAACTGATTACTGTCCGGAAAGGGCGTCCTGCTTCGCGCGGGGCGCCCTTTCCAGTTTTCGCCCGCACAAACGCGCCCTGCCCCAAGCCGTCTTGCCCCGGGCTGAGCGGCCCGCCCGTACACTGCGGCGGCATGACCCAGCATCAGCAACCCCGCGACGCTTACCTCTCCCTCCGCCGCTTCCAGACCTACTTCCGCGACGTGATCGAGCCCGCGATCTGGGTCGAAAGCTCGCCGCTCACCGCCGAGGTCCATCAGATCACCGACCCGCACGCGGCACCGATCACCGCCGAGCAAGCCGCCGCTCGCAACTTCCGCCCTGTCGCCGCGCCGTGGAACTGGGGCCCCAAGTGGTCCACCGCATGGTTCCGCATCCGCGGCGAGGTGCCCCGCGCGTGGAAGGGAAAGCCCGTCGCTTTGCGATTCTCCTCCGGAACGGAAGCTCTGCTCTGGCGGCTGGATGCGAGTTCGGCGACGCCCGCGACGGCGCTGCAGGGGTTTGATGTCAACCGCGATGCGTACCACCTCGCTGATTCAGCGGAGGGTGGCGAGAAGATCGACGCGCTGGTCGAAGCCGCGTGCAACCATCCGTTTGGAGCGGGCGGCTTCGAATGGGACCCGGCGGAGATCCACGCCCGCTGGGCTTCGGAGCATCCGGGACGGTTCGAACGCTGCGAGGTCGCGGTCTTTGACCCCCACGCGTGGGAGCTTCGCCAGCGGTACGCGGTCGCACTCAAGCTGCTTGAAGAGCTGCCGCTGGATAGCAATCGGGCCCAGCAGCTCATCGCGGCCCTGACGCGCGCCACGAACACCCACACGACCGGCCAAGACCTGACGGAACCCCTCGCCGCGCTCGAGCGAACGCTCGCGAGCTCCGCAAGCGGAAGCACGACGCGCTGCTTCGCCGTCGGGCACGCGCACCTCGACACCGCGTGGCTTTGGCCAATCCGCGAGACCAAGCGGAAGGTGCTCAGGACCTTCAGCAACCAGCTCCGCAACATGGAGCGGTTCCCCGACTACACGTTCCTCGCGAGCCAAACGCAGCACTACGCCTGGGTCGAGGAACGCGACCCCGAGCTCTTCGCCCGCATCAAAGCCCGCGTTGAAGAGGGCCGTTGGGAAGTCGGCGGCGGCATGTGGATCGAGCCCGATGTCAACTGCGTCAGCGGCGAGTCGCTCATCCGGCAGATGCTCCACGCGGACCGGTGGTGGCGGTCGCGGTTCGGCGACAAGGGCAAGCAGCGATTCCTGTATCTGCCCGACACGTTCGGGTTCGGCGGCAACCTCCCGCAGATCATGCGGCACGGCGGCTTGGACACGTTCATCACGAACAAGCTGCACTGGTGGCAGCACACGACGTTCCCGTACACGACGTTCTGGTGGTGCGGGATCGATGGAACGTCGGTGCTCGCGCACAACACGCCGGGGCAGGATTACAACGCGACGAACACTCCGAAGGAGCTTCGCCGCGGCGAAGCGACGCACCGGAACAAGTCATCCGTTCCGATGCATCCGACAAGTCTGGCGAGGCTCGACGACACCCTCAAGCGTCCTGCGCGACCCGAGCCGATCTGGCTTCAGCCTTTCGGGTTCGGCGACGGCGGCGGCGGGGCGACGGATTGGTCGATCCGGTTCGCGGAACTTGCGAAGGACTGCGACGGCTTGCCGAGGGTGGAGTTCTCTTCAGCAACGGCGTTCTGCGATGAGCTTTACGCCCAGCACCACGCGGGAGCCGAGTTCCCCCAGTGGTACGGCGAGCTCGACATGGAGATCCACCGCGGCACGCTCACGAGCCAGGCGTGGATCAAGAAAGCGAACGTGCAAGCGGAACAGGGTCTGCGGCTGGCGGAGATGCTCACGACGCTGAGCGACCTGCCCGGCCGATTGGTGACGCCCGAATCACGAGCCCGGTTTGATCGGGCGTGGAAACTCACGCTTCTGAACCAGTTCCACGACATCCTGCCGGGCTCGTCGATCGGCTGGGTGTACGACGATGCGAAGCAGGACCACGCGGAGATCCAGCGGCTCATCGTGCAGGAGACAAAACGCTTCATCCCAGCCCCGGGAGACTCGTCCGCTCCCACGTCGGTCTTCAACCCGACGACTTGGCCGTTCCGCGGCGTGATCGATCATCGGGGCGAGCCGGTGTTTGTCGATTCCGCGCCGCCGCTGGGAATGGGGCCGATCGTGAGCCGACCGACCGCCGAGCCCGTCTCGGTCGAGACCAGACCGTTCGGGATCCACGTCAGCAACGGCATCGTCGCCTTCGGCGTGAGCAATGTGAACGGCGAGATCGGGTTCGTGTCGCTTCGGGGCGGACCCGAGTCCGACTCGATCAGTGCGCCGTCACTCTCGATGTACGAGGACCGCCCGATCATGTGGGACGCGTGGGATGTGGATCACTTCTACGTTGACAAGCCCATTTCGCTGCCGAGACCGACTTCCATCGCGATCATCGAAAGCCACCCGCTTCGATGCACGATTCAGGTCGAACAAAGGGTCTCGGAGCGGAGCACTATCACCCGAAAGATCGTTCTTCACGCGGGTTCCCCTCGCATCGACGTGCAGTTTGCGGTGGAGTGGCACGAGAAGCACAGGCTGCTTCGCTACGACGGGTCGACCAATCTTGGACCACAGTCGACCTGCACGCACGCGACGCACTTCGGCCACTTGACGCGCCCGACGCACCGAAACACTGCTCACGAGCGGGCCCGATTCGAGTTCCCGGCGCAAGGGTGGATGGACCTTTCCGAGCGGGGCCGGGGCATGGCGATCCTGACGGACTCGAAGTTCGGGTTTTCGTGCTGGCAGGACCGCGGAATGCACGAATGGGGGGTCTCGCTGCTGAGAGCTCCGACCTTTCCTGATGAGCACGCGGACGAGGGACATCACGAATTCACGATCAGTCTGTTGCGCCACGCGGGCGATTGGCGGGCGGCCACGGTCCTGCATCACGCGGAACTGCTCCGTTCGCCGCCGCTCGCCCTCGCGGCAGCGCCCGACCGCTCCACGCTCACTCCGCCCTTCCAGATCAAGTCGCTTGGCCCGGCCGCACTCCAGATCGCCGCGATCAAGCGTGCGGAAGACTCGAACGATCTGATCGTTCGGCTCAATGAATGCCACGGCGCGCGAGGACTCTGCGAGCTGCACTGGAATGTTCCCGTAGCGGACGGAATCCTCGTGGACGGACTTGAACGCAGCGAGGAAGAAGGCGGCGAGCGGGACGGCAGCGAGGGCTGTTATCACCAGGGCCAGATCACCTCCCTTGACCTCATGCCCTTTCAGATCGTAACCCTCCGAATTTCCCTGCCTTAACACGGGTCTCAAACCCGTGAACCAAACTCGGACAAGGTGCGCTATACCCGTACAGGAGACTCTCATGACGACGATGATGACGACCGCTCTGGATGGATCCCGCCGCATGTCCCGTTTGGCCGCTCTGGCGTGCTTGGCTGGCCTCGCCCTGCCGCTCGCCGTTGCGACCTCTGCGTCCGCGCAGGGCGGCCTCACCGGAAGCTCCCCCACCGCCCAGCCCGCCGCCGCGAAAGCCGCCGGCGCCCAGGCCAAGGGTGACAACCTCGACATCCGCCGAATCACCCTGTACCGCTCGGGCGTCGGCTCATTTCTCCGTCAGGGAGCGGTGCAGGGCGACTCCAACGTCCAGCTTCGGTTCAAGACCGACCAGATCAACGACATCCTGAAGTCGATGATCGTCGTCGACCTCTCGGGCGGACAGATCGAGGGCGTGAGCTACGCGAGCAAGGAACCCCTCTCGCGCCGGCTCGCGTCCTTCGGCGTCGACATCTCCGACTCGCCGACGCTCCCCGACCTGCTTGGCAAGCTCCGCGGCGCGACGGCGAGCGTGACCACCCCCGAGGGAGCGGCTTCGGGAACGATCCTCGGCGTCGAGTACCGCGATGTCGCTTCCGGCGGCGACAGCAAGCCGATCAAGGTCGCCTTCCTCAACCTCGTGACTGCGGGCGGCATCCGGGCCTTTGACCTCACGAAAGCCTCGTCGGTCCAGCTTCAGGACAAGGAGCTCGCCGAGGAACTGAACAAAGCGCTCATGGCTCTCGCCGAACACCGCGCCGACCGGACGAAAGCCGTCGAGATCGCGCTCCGCGGCGCGGGCTCGCGCAACGTCGCTGTCGGCTACATCCACGAAATGCCGGTTTGGAAAGCCAGCTACCGGATCGTCCTGCCCGATGACAAAGCCGCCGCGGACGACAAGACCGCGCAGCCCACGAGGAAGGGCGAAGTGTCGCTCCAGGGCTGGGCGATCGTCGAGAATCCGACGGACGAGGATTGGAAAGATGTCACGCTGTCGCTGGTGTCCGGCCGGCCCGTGAGCTTCCAGATGGACCTGTACGAGCCGCTTTTCGTCGCGCGTCCGGAGGTTCCGGTGCCGACGGTGCCCGGCGTGGCGCCTCGGATGTACGCGGGCGGCGTCATGATCGATAACGACGGCATCCCCGAGGGTCGGCCCGGTCAGCCCGGCGATCCCAGAGGCAGCGGCGGGGCGGCTGCGGCTCGCGCTAAGCGGTCAGAGATGGGGTACGCGGGCAACGCGCCCGGTGCACCCAAGCCTGCGGCCGGTCTGGCCGATGCGGCTCCGGCGCTCGAAGCCTCCGACCTGGCGGGCTACGCCGCGGCCGCCCGGGCCCAAGCGGTCGAAGCCGGAGAAGTCTTCCAGTACGAGCTCAAAACGCCCGTGACGATCGAGCGTCAGCGGTCGGCGATGCTCCCGATCATCAACCAGGGCGTCGAGGGGCGTCGCGTCTCGATCTACAACAGCGCCGACGGGTCGGAACATCCGATGCGCGGCCTTGAGGTCAAGAACACGACGGACCTCCAACTCCTCCCCGGCCCGATCTCGGTCTACGACGGCTCGGCGTACGCGGGCGACGCCCAGGTCGGGCACGTCGCCCCCGGCGAAAAGCGGCTGGTTTCCTACGCGGTGGATCTCGACGTCGCGGTGATCACCCGGGACGAGTCGACGTCGAACGTCCGCAAGCTCCGGATCGTCAACGGGCTCCTCGAACAGACGAGCTTGTCCATCAATAACATCACGTACGACTTCTCCAACAAGTCGCAGAAGCACGACCGTACGATCATCGTCGAACACGCGAAGCTGCCCGGGCACGAACTCAAGAGCGAAGCCAAGCCGATCGAGACGACGCAGGCGCTCTACCGCTTCGAGGTTTCCGCGGCCGCGACCAAGCAGGCTTCGCTCACCGTCACGCAGCAGATGACCTACAGCCAGCAGTTCGCCCTGCTCAACTACGACCTCTCCACCATGGGCGCCTACCACACGCAGGGGAAAGCGTCCAAGGCCGTCCTCGATGCGTTCCGCGAAGCGCAGAAGCGGCAGGGTGAGATCCAGTCGGTCGGCCAGACCATCCAGCAGCTCGATCGCGAGCGGAACGAGATCACCCAGGACCAGGCCCGCGTCCGCGAAAACATGAAAGCCATCGAGAAGACGACCGAGCTCTACGCCAACTACATCAAGAAATTCTCCGAGCAGGAAGCCCGCGTGAACGAGATCGCCAAGCAGATCGAAGCCGCTCGCCAGCGGCAGTCCGACCTGCAGACGTCGTTCGGCGCATGGCTCGCCAACCTGAACATCGAGTAATCGCGCCTCGGACAGCACGATTGCACACGCACGAAAGGCGGTCGCGAACTCGCGGCCGCCTTTCGCGTGCGCCGACGGTCAGCAACCCGCTTCGAACGCCGCGACGTACGCGTCGTAATCAAAGAAGTCGACGAAGTCATCTCCGTTGAAGTCCGCGGATGGGCCCTCGCCGGTCTCGAACGCCGTCACGAAGGCGTCGTAGTCGAAGAAGTCCAGGAACCCGTCCGCGTTGAAGTCCGCCGGGCAGGAATTGACGAGCGTGAACGGCCGCGACATCGCGAAGTAGATGTTGCCTACCGGGTCGATCCGGATGCGAGCGACATTCGATGAGCGGTTCGGAAGCGTGACCGTCGCTTGCCCGCTGTTGGCGAACTGCCCCAGCGCGAACGGGAACGTGAGGCCATCATCCAGCGACAGGCTGATCTGAACCTGCGATGTCGAGATCGGGGCGTTCTGCGTGCCGCCGCGCGACCAACGAACGACGCGGCTTCCGCTCGCGATCGACTGCCCCTGGGTCGGCGCGGTCACCGCGAAGGGGCCCGTCCCCGCGATCGTGAGCGAGACCACCGGCGAGATCACGCTCGCCCCCGCGAGCCCCGCGTCGTTGTCGCGGACGACCGCGCGGAAGTCGCGCGTCACGCCTGTGACGGTCGGGAGCTTTTCGCCGGGCGTGGGCACACCGCTCCGCACATCGGCGAGTTTGGGGAACGTGCGAGAGCCCGCGGTCGTCGGCGGGAAGATCCGGAAGAGCGACCCGTCTCCGTTGTCCTCCGAGCCTTCCCCCTCGAGCGGACGCCGCACCCCGTTATCGAACTGCTCCCACGAGTACGTCAGCACGCTGCCCGCGTCCGGGTCGGACGCGACCGCGGTGAGCGTAAAGGGAGTGCCCGGCGGGATCGCGCGGTTGGGCGTGATCTGCGTGAATTCCGGGATGTGGTTGCCGGTCGCGACCGTGCCCATGCAAGTGGCGTCCGGAAGGAAGGCTTTCATCTCCTCGATGCTTCCGTGGTGGAAGAAGGGATCCGCGAACTGCACGATGTTGTCCGAGGGCGGAGCGTCCCCGACCGGGCATCCGCCGGCGTAGGCCATCGGCGACGAGCCCGAGCCGGCTTCCCACGCGCTCGCAAGGCGGGCGTTGTTGCCGCAGCGTCCGCGCGTCCCGCTGAACGTGTGGTTCGCGCCGAACTGGTGCCCGAACTCGTGGATCACCACGAGCGCCGAGAAGGGATCGACATCGCCGCCGCGAGGAATCCCGGAAACACCGCCTCCCCCGCCGCACACATCGCGCAGGTACGCCACGCCCCCCGCGATCCGCGTCACGATGTGTCCGAGGTCATACCCGCCGTTGCTCTGGAACGTGTTGAAGAGCACCCCCTGATTGGCGCCCAGCAGCGGCCCGGAGCAGTCCGACCCTCCGAGCCCGTCGCATGTCGTCGGGTACGGATCCGTGTCCGGATTGGAGAAAACGACCAGGTGGTTGTCGGCGACGAGGTCAAAGTGCACGCCGATGTCCGCTTCGTACACGACGTTCGTCCGGCCGATCACCGTCACGATCGCCGCGAGGGGATCGGCGGTGTTCGGCGAGTTGCCCTGGATCGTCGAATGGTGCAAGCCGTACTCGCCCGTGCACGCCATCGCGACGCGGACGGTCCGCCGCTCCTGAACCGGCGTGCCGCGCGGATCAAACCCCGCAGGCTCGCTTTCCGCGTGGTCGTGCTCATGCACCCGCGTGTCGCACACCCAGTCCGTCCCGCCCGGCAGATCACGCATGTGGTACGACACCAGCACAGTCGGATCCGCCGACCACGCCGGATCGATCATCCACGCTTCTCCCGACGTCGTCCGAAGCATCCCGGTCATCCCGCGCGGCGAAACCTCAAGCCGGCCCGTCGCCGACCCGTCAACCGCCGCGACGATGTACGTCCTGATCTGCGGGAACCGGGCCGCAAGCCCGGCTTCCATCATCGGAGACTCCGCGACGACACACTCCACCTCCGCGCCCGTCGGCCCGGGGATCCGCAGACGCAAGCCATACTCGCCCAGCGGCCGCGAGAGGTCCTGCATCGGCGCTCCCGCCAGCATCGCCACCAGCCGCGGATGATCCGAGAACACCGGCGTCCCCGCCGTCGGCCTTGGTCCGGGAGCCGCCGCGAGAATCGGCCCCACCGCCGGGATCGAGTCGATCACCGTGAAGACCTGAGCCGAAGCGGCCCCGGAAGCCAGACACATCATCAGAACCACGCTAGAGCGACGAGCAATGCCCATGACGGAACCTCCGCCAGCCAGCATACCCGAGAGGCCCTCCCGCCACAAGGTCCGACGTTGATTGCTCGGGTCCGCCCAAGCGGGTGCACACCCCGAATCCCACACCCTTGACAAAGCCCGCTGGAGCCTATCCTCGGCCATGGCAACCAAAGTCCATCCCACCGCTTCCGCCGCGTTCTCAGACCTCAAGGACAGGGGCATCATCTTCGACGGGATGACCGTCATGGTGGGCGGCTTTGGCCTCTGCGGCATCCCCGAGCAACTCATCGTCGCCCTCCGCGACACCGGCGTCCAGGGGCTCACCTGCATCAGCAACAACGCGGGCGTCGACATGCCCACGCCGTGGGGGCTCGGCCTTCTGCTCGAGACGCGCCAGATCAAGAAGATGATCTCCTCCTACGTCGGCGAGAACGCCACCTTCGAGAAGCAGTTCCTCGGCGGCGAACTGGAGATCGAGTTCAACCCCCAGGGCACCCTTGCCGAACGCATCCGCGCCGGCGGCGCGGGCATCCCCGCCTTCTTCACCGCTACCGGCGTCGGCACCGTCGTCGCCGAAGGCAAAGAAACCAAGCAGTTCTACAGGCCCTACGACGACACCAAAAACCACAATCGCAAGCCCGGCTCCGCCCCCGCCGCCACCACCCGCGAATACGTCATGGAAACCGGCCTCTACGCCGACCTCGCCCTCGTCAAAGCCGCCAAAGCCGACGAATTCGGCAACCTCGTCTACAACAAAACCGCCCGCAACTTCAACGCCATGATGGCCACCGCCGCCAAGTTCGTCATCGCCGAAGTCGAAGACATCCTCGCTGTGGGTGCCCTCGACCCCGACCGCGTCCACACCCCCGGCAACTACATCGACCGCCTCGTCAAAACCGTCAGCGTCAAACGCATCGAACAACGCACGGTGACGAAGTAATTCCTGCTCGTCCGGCTTCTTGCACCGGGCCTCGATCTCATCTGCCAAGGGGGAATACGCGATGCCTTGGACACGGGATCTGACCCAGATCGAGATGATCAACGAAGCCGAATACACGATCGGCTCACGGGACAACCCTCGTCAATACGACCGCGAGTTGCTGATTGACACCGATGGCGACCTCCCGGCGAACAAACACGGCCTGCGACTGTCGATCGCCGGCAGACCACATGCTTCGGTTCTGCTCGCCGCGTCGGGCGGCGGGTCAGGTGTCAACGAGCGATCCTGCGTGCTCCTGGCCGATCGTTGCCTTGTCGCAGTCGGCGACCGCCTCGTATCCCTCGGACTCCCGGACCTCCAACTGTTGTGGGAAGTCCAAGCTGACGAAGCAACCTGCTTCGGCCTTCACCTGACGCCCAACGGTCGGCACGTCATCGTGCATGGCGAGTTGCTCATCAGCATGTTCACCATCGACGGAAAGAAAGTCTGGTCGCAATCGGGAGCCGACATCTTTACCGGCACGCTCTCTGTTGACGAGAGCTCCGTCCGAGTGACGGACTTTAACGACGCCCAATACCAGTTCGACCTTCGCAGCGGCAAAGGCGGAATGGTCGGCGAGGGGTCGTAAGCCTCTCGTTTCGATGACGCCCGACCATCAGACTCCGCGACCGATCGCCGATTGCAATGCGTCCGTGCGGGTCTCCCTGCTCGGACGCTCTCCCTTCCCTCTCACTCATTCCTCAGACTCAACGGCGGCGACGGTTCATGCCCAAAGCCGCCATCAGCCCACCCACCGCCAGAACCCCCGGCGTCGGCACCGGCTCGCCGTAGAAGAAATCGTCCATCACCACCACATCGTGGAAGCCGTCGTCGAAGAACCCGTCCGTCTCGCCCAAGAGCGCGTTGCCCACCGTGAGACGCACCTTGGCGATCTGCGTCCCATCGCTGAACGACGCGCCCAGGAACGACAGCCCCTTGTCGCGATTCGACACGTTCTGGCTGAAGATCAGCCCGCCGCTCACGTCAAAGAACTCAAGCAGCGTGCTCGAATCAAGATCCACATCGCAGAAGACCGCCCCGAACCCGTTCACCGTCGCACGGGCTGAAGGCACCGTCGGGATGAAGAACGTCGTCTCCATCACCGTCGACCCGCGAACCGCAAACAACCGCTGCTGGCTGAACACCGCGAACTCCGAGTTGTACTGCGCGTTCAGATCGCCAAACCGCAAGCTCGGATCGCTCAGATCGCCGCCCGCGTTCCGACGGCTCACCGCAACGCCGTCGCCGTCCGTCGAGAACAGCGCGCCGCGCTTGGAAACACGGTTGAAGAAGTCGTTCGGCATCAGACCCGGCGAAGCGAACGCGTCCAGCGCGGGCGCATCCCAGTTGATCTCACGCCGACCAATCCCCGGCGCGGGAGGCTCAGCCCCGGGCGGATTGAAGATCCCCCCGTTGCTGATATCCACACGGAACTGATTCACCAGCGAAGTCAGCCCCGCCGCGTCCGCCGCCGTCCCGCTCCGCACGATCGGCTCGGCCGACGCGCTTCCCGCGATCAGGAGCATCACCGCCGCCACCTCCGCCACCATGATCACCTGCTTGCGATTCAACATCTGCGTATCTCCATGAGACAGCCGCCCGGCACCGTCCGGTTGGTTCAAGGCACACACCTTGGATTTGAGATCCCCTCCGAAAGGCCCGCCGCGCCGCGGACTCAGCCCCCCACGCCCACGCTCGCCCCGCTCCCCGCTTCTTCCTCCTCCATCCCCAGGTCGCGATCCGTTTCCGCTTTCTCTCCTCTTCCACAGATGGCACGGCCCTCGCGATCCTTGCACCGGCTCTCACTTTTTCTTTCGGGGCCCTTCGTACGCTTGAACCAAAGCCGTCGCAGTCGCTCCACGTCGCAAAGCCCCATGGACCAGCACGCGAACAACCCCGCCAACGTGCTTCATGTCACGGGCACCGCGTCAGAATCCCTCGACGCGGCGCTCCTCGCCTCCGCGATGCTTCTCGTCGCGAGCGGTGACGAACTCGAACGCATCGTGCACGCGGCAGAGCGACTCGGCGTCGTCGCGCACTACAGGCTCCTGATCCGAACGCACCGTCTCGGATCGCGCGGGCTCACGCCGGATGAAGCCATCAACCGCCTCTCGCGTTTCACGGGCGTGCGGGTGCTCCGGTTCGTCGGCTTTGCCGCCGCGGAGGAAGACCGCGACGCCCCCGAGCTCGCCGCACTCCTCGCCCGGGCCGGCTTCCTCGGCCACGCGGATGACCTCCGAGTCATGCCGTGAGCCTTACCGCGACCGGACCCGGTTTCCACCAACCCCCGCCGAAACCGGCGAGGGCGTGTTACCATGAACCCGTCACGTCCGACCGATTCCCGTCCCGTGGAGGCTTGTGATGCAAAGCAAACCCGGCCGATCCGCCGTCCCGCTCTTGGTGCTTTTGGTCCTCCTCATCTCGATGAGCGCGGGCATGTACCTCTGGACAACCTCGCTGAACTCAAGCCTCGCCGAGACTCCCGCCAAAGCCCCGGGCAAGTCGCAGGGTGTCTTCGAAGCCGTCAAGTCCGGCAACGTCGCTTCCCTTGAGGAAGCCGCGAAGGGCGGGACGGACCTGGAAGCCGCTCAGGACGCCGTCCCCGGTCAGAAGCCCGGCATGACCGCCCTCATGCTCGCCGCTCAGGCCGGCAAAGCCGACGCCGTCGCCGCTCTCCTCAAAGCCGGTGCCAAGCCCGACACCGCCACCCGCGACGGCTGGACCGCTCTCTTCTTCGCCGCCACGCTCACCGACCCGGCGGCAGCCCGTGCTCTCCTCGACGGCGGCGCGACCGTCAACGCCCGCTCCATCGAAGGCTGGACGCCCCTCATGCTCGCCGCCACCAAGGGCCCCGCCGAAACGGTCGAAGCCATGCTCGCCAAGGGCGCCGACGCCTCCTTCCGCAACAAGTGGGGCCAGTCGGCCCTCCTGCTCGCCGCCCGCGACGGCAACGTCGCCAAAGTGCGCGCAATCCTGGTCACCAGCCCCGACCTCAACGCCACCGACAAGGAGCAGAAGACCGCGCTCTACGCCGCTTGCGAGGACGGCGCCCCGGCCGAAGCCGTGAAGCTCCTGCTGGACGCCAAGGCAGACCCCAACAAGGCCGACGAGCTGGGCGTCACCCCCATGATGCGGGCCGCCGACCGGGGCGAAGCCGCCGTGGTCAAGATGCTCCTCGAAGCCGGAGCCCGCAAGGACGCCAAGGACGCCAACGGCCAGACCGCCATGGACTGGGCGACCAACCGAGGCGATGACCTCGGCAAACAGTGCCTCGAACTGCTCAAGTAACGCCCGATCGTCGGCATGATCCGACCTGGTTGCGTCCGAGAATGCGAATCTCGCTTTCGACTGGTGCGGGCGGCGGCCAATCTCCGATCCCTGTGGCACCTTGCCCTCGGAGGCCCCTTGAGCAGCATCTCCCCACGCAGCCAGCCGAACCATCACGACGCCACAAGCTCCTACTCCCTCAAGCCCGCGCGTCCCGCGATGCCGGAAGCGGGAGCCAAAGCCCGCGGGTTGGTCGCGGGGACAGTCGCCGCGCCCGCAAACCCCGTTTCGACGCCGGCTTGGACATCGCCGTCGAGCGGCCCGCTCGCGTTCTACCGACATCCGGCGGACCGCAACCAAGCGGCAACAGCGATCCTCGCGGGCCGTAAGCTCGACGTGCAGGGCTGATCGGGTCATCTCAAGCATCGAGCATCCGCTCGCTGCTACACTCGCCGTCGCGTCCGGGCCGGGCGCGGGGGGTGGAAGCAGGAAGGACTCCGCATGACGTGGTGGCACGCTCTCATCCTCGGCTTGGTCGAAGGGATCACCGAGTTTCTTCCGATCTCCTCGACGGGACACCTGATCCTGACCTCCGCGCTCCTCGGCTTGGACAAGCCCGAGGTGAAGGACGCGGTCGATGACTTCAACATCATCATTCAGGGGGGAGCGATCCTCGCGGTGGTCGGCCTCTACTGGTCCCGCATCGTCCAGATGGCCCGCGGCCTGCTCGGCAAAGACCCCCACGGGGCCGCCCTCTTCTTCAACCTCGTGCTCGCCTTTCTCCCCGCCGCCGTGCTCGGGTTCCTGCTCAGCAAAGCGATCAAGAACGCCCTCTTCCACCCCAAACCCGTCGTCGCCGCGTTGTTCGTCGGCGGTCTCTTCATGATGTGGATCGACGCTTGGCGCAAGGGCCGCTTCGGCCTCCGCCGCCACCGCGAGCTCGAAATCACCGACCTTTCGCCCCGGCAAGCTCTCCTCATCGGCTGCTTCCAGTGCGTCGCCATGTGGCCCGGCACCAGCCGCTCGATGATGACCATCGCCGGCGGATGCCTCACCGGCCTGCGCCCCGCCGCCGCCGCGGAGTTCTCCTTCCTCCTCGGCCTGCCCACCCTCGGGGCGGCCTGCGCCTACGACCTCTACAAAAACCTCAGCCAAGCCAAGAAATCCGGAGGCCCCAACGTCTTCGAAGCCCTCGGCACCGGCAACGCCATCATCGGCATCGTCGTCGCCGCCATCTCCGCCGCCATCGCGGTGCGTTGGCTCGTCGGCTTCCTCAACCGCCGCGGCCTGACGCCCTTCGGCTGGTACCGGATCGCGCTCAGCCTTGTCCTGGGCGTCCTGATCTGGCGGGGCGTGCTGACCATCGCTCCCCCGTGAAAGCCCGGAGGTTCGGCGAGGCTTGAAGGCCGGGAGCAGATTCGTTACACTCTCCGCGAAGGAGTCCCCATGCCCGCGATCCACCCGTTCCGCGCTCTTCAGTTCTTCAAAGGCACTGGCGATGTCTCCGCGGTGATCGCGCCGCCGTACGACGTTCTGGACCTCCGCGGCAAGCAGTCTCTTCTCGGCAAGGACGCGCGAAACATCGTCGCGATCGACCTGCCGCACGTCCCGGCGAAGGAACTCGGCCCTCCCTCGGCGTACGAAGCGGCGGGGAGCGCCCTCCGCGCCGCACAGCAGTCCGGACACATCACCCGCCGAGACAAGCCCGCGATCTTCGCCTACCGGCAGACCTTCACCATGAACGGTCGCCAGCACCAGCGCTGCGGCATGGCGTGCACGCTCGACATCGTTCCCTTCGGCCCCCGGGCCGGCGGGGGCATCCTGCCGCACGAACAGACCTTCAGCGGTCCCAAGGAGGACCGGATGGCTCTAATGAAAGCGACCAAGACGCAGCTTTCGCCGATCTTCGGCCTGCACCCAGACGACAAGGGCGTCGCGACCACGCATGTGCGCCGGATCATGGACTCACGCCGGGCGGACATGCACGCCGTCTCTCCGCTGGACCAGGTGAGGCACGAGGTCTGGACGGTGGATGATGACGCGTCGATCAAGGCTTATGCGGACGCGCTCGCCGGCGAAGACATCTTCATCGCGGACGGGCACCACCGATACACCACGGCGCTCAACTACCTGCAGGGCCTGGGGCCCACGCCGACGGACCACCCCGCGCGGCGGTGCATGTTCGTCCTCGTCAGCATGTCGGACCCGGGCCTGGTCATCGGCCCGACACACCGCGTGCTGGGCGGGATGAAGGGGTACACGTTCGAGGCGTTCGCGGAAGCGACGAAGAACCTGCTCGATATCCGACCCGCGCCGGCCGACGCCAAGCGGCTTGAGGAAGCGATGGTGACCTCGGCCCCCACTTCCATGCCGGGAAGCCACGCGTGCGTCCTCGGGCTGGTGGACTTCAAGACCGGCCGCAACTTCGTCGCCACACTCGTGCGGCCCGACCCGCTTCAGGCTCGCTTCCCAACCAAGCCCAAAGCGTGGCGAGAGCTTGATGTCGCGATCATCCAGCACGCGATCGTCGAAGACATCTGCCAGCCCAAGCTCAACGGCGGCGAGCCGGTGAAGTGGGCTTTCCCGCACTCGGTCGAGGAAGTGCAGGAGATTGGCAAGGGGCTCGAGACCGGCTCGGGCGGAGGCGGTGGGTTTGCCCAGATCGCCATCGTCGTCCGGCCGACCCCGCTTGAGTCCGTCCGGGCGGTGAGTAAAGCCAACGAGCTGATGCCCCAGAAATCGACCTTCTTCTACCCCAAACTCGCAACCGGCCTGTTCATGAACGCCGTGGAGTAGGCCCCGGGGGGCGGGCATCGCCGGGAGCCTAGAATTCAGCTTGTGCTGAACCTGTCCACCGAAGCCATCCGGGAGATCTTCCGCGAGCGGTCGCTGCGTCACACCAAGCAGCGCGAGGTGGTGTACGCCGCTCTGGCGGCGACCAAAGCCCACCCGACGGCGGATGAGATCTACCACTCGGTCAGCCGCGCCCACGCGGGGCAGCAGCCCATCGGCGGCACGCCTTGCGACTGCGACCTCAGCCTCGCCACCGTCTACAACACGCTGGATGCCCTCTGCGACGCCGGGCTTGCCCACCGCTTGCCGAGCGTCTCCGGCCCCTGCCGGTTTGACGCGGACACGAGCAGCCACGCTCACCTCCTTGCCGCCGACGGCCAGGTCGTCGACCTGCCCGAAGATCTGTCGCGAGAGCTTTTGGACTCGCTGCCCAAGTCCGCGCTGGAAGAGATCGCCAAGCGGATGGGCGTGACGATTGACCGCGTGACGCTGCAGGTTGTGGCGAAACGGACGTAGGTCAAGGCCGAGGTCGTTCCTTTCCCACTACGCGAAGAGACAGCCTCACCAAGCTCTCGTCATGCGTCAGACTCCTCGAAACCGACGATGGATCGGCACGACGATCGGTTGCACCGCTCAAGTCGTGCTCATCCTGCTTGCCCTCCTGTTCGGCTATTCCGCCGCGTTCTGGGGCTGGGCGTCCTCCGCCCCCAGCGGAGGCCCGAACTCCGCCCTGTTCCAGACACGCTCGAACTGGTTCTGCTCGGCTTCGCTCATTTGCATCGGCGCGGTCTTTGCCATCATCGTCTGGATGATGCGCGGAGCGAGGCCGTTCAACGGCGCGTGCAGAACCTGCGGGTACTGGTTCCTGCCGGAAGAGCAAGTCTGCCCGCACTGCAGCCAACTCACGACGTGCCCCGCGTGCGGATACTCGCTCGAGAGGTTGCCGGCTTCGATCGCATTGTGCCCCGAGTGCGGGACTTCCCGCCGACCGTCAGCCGCCAAGATCGACGCCGCGGTCTCTTTGAAAGCGGGCGTCGGAGAAGTCGATCAGTCGGGGAGCGACGCAGCGCCGGTCCAGGGCTGGTTCTGGCGCGGCATGGGGTGCGTGATCCAGATCGGTCTGATGGCGGTGGTCGTCGTCGCGTTCGTCAACATTCAGTCTCTCGGCTGGGGACCTTGGTTGCTATTGACGTTGGTCTCGGTCGCGAGCATGGTGGGCATTTCAGTCGCGGCCATGCTCCGCGGCGCGCCCGAGACCGTTTGCGACACCTGTGGGTACGCGTTCCTCGTCCCCGGCGAGCCGTGCCCGCAGTGCGGGCCCCGCGTGGCGAAAAAGATCGACTGGTGCGAAGCCTGCGGTTACACCTTGGAGGGCCTCCCGTTGGGGACCGTCCGGTGCCCTGAATGCGGCGTCCAGACGCTCCGAGCGGCGGACCCGGGCGGCGACTGAGGCTCCAGCGGTTCTCGGTCCGTCATAAACCCACCCTGGGCGTTGTTTTCGTTCCCAGCGGTATCGGGCGGTCACTCGGCATGACCGATACCACCGGTATCGCGGCCTGTCGCCGCTCAAGATTCCGGGAGATCGGGCCATGTCCAGCAGCGTCAACGAATCGCACGACAACCGTCGCCGCACCGACCGCATGAACCTCCCGGCGGGATACACGCCGATCGCGGTCAAGCCGCTCGGCGGTCGCGGGCGTGCGATGACCGGGCACGCGTACGACCTGTCGGTGGGCGGGGTGATGTTCGAGCTGGATCGGTGCATCGATCCCGGGACGTCGGTCACGGTGGAGATCACGCTTCCGGCGTCGCTGGGCGAGGCGCAGCGGAAGGTCCGCGTGACGGGAAACGTCGTGTGGCTCGACGATTCGGACGTGGGGCCGGTCCGGATGGCGGTGGCGTTCACGCGGTTTGAGCGTGAGGGGGATGAACTCAAGCTTCACCGCGTGATCGCGAACCACTTTGATCGCCGCGCGGCGTGAGCGGGCTGGTTTCTCGCGATTTCAGCGTGAAGCCTCCAGCGCCCCTATCATCCGGCGTGTTTGTCGACCAAGCCGTTATCATGATCAAAGCTGGCCGCGGGGGAGATGGTAAAGTCTCCTTCCGCCGTGAGAAGTTCGAGCCCAAGGGCGGTCCCAACGGTGGGAACGGCGGAAAGGGCGGGGATGTCATTGCGCAGGCCGAAAGCGGGATGACCACCCTCTACGACCTCCGGTACGAATCGATGTACGCCGCGCAGGATGGCGAAAGCGGCGGGTTCAAACAGTGCACCGGCGGGGACGGGTTTGACCTCATCCTCAAGCTGCCACCCGGCACCCAGATCTTCAACCACAAGACCGGCGAGCTCATCCACGACCTCAAGCCGAACGAGCGGGCGATCATCGCACGCGGCGGCAAGGGCGGCTGGGGCAACGAGCACTTCAAGCACTCGACCAACCAGACGCCGCGGACCGCAACCGAAGGGCAGGAGGGCGAGGGCTTCGAGGTTCGCCTTGAGCTCAAACTCATCGCCGAGGTGGGTTTCATCGGCATGCCCAACGCGGGCAAGAGCACGCTTCTCAAAGCCCTCACCAAGGCGAATCCGAAGATCGCGGACTATCCCTTCACGACGCTTTCGCCGCAGCTTGGCATCGTCGAGGTGGATGCGGAACGCCGGATCATTCTCGCGGACATCCCGGGGCTGATCGAGGGCGCGAGCAAGGGTGCGGGGCTTGGCCACGACTTCCTGCGGCACGTCGAGCGGACGAAGATCCTGGTGCACTTGCTGGACTGCGACCCGCCGGACGGCAGCGACCCCGCGGACAATTACAACACGATCCGCGAGGAACTCAAAGCCTACTCGGTCGAGCTTTCCGAACGTCCGGAGCTTGTCGTCCTCAACAAGGTCGACGTGCTAGCGGACGACAAAGCCCGCAAGCGGGCGCTGCTGGACCTGTGCAAGTCGCTTGGGATGCGGCCGGACAAGGAAGTGATGGCGATCAGCGGCGCGACGCGTCTGCACCTCAAGGAACTGGTGGAGAAGCTCTGGACGATGCTCCATCCCAAGTCCGAGCAGCCGGCGAAGTGGAGCAGCCCGGCGGCGGCGGAATCCTGAAAATCCAGTTCGGGTTTATGTGAATCAGGCGAGGCGGGCTCAGGCGAGGCGATCGCGGAGGAGTGTCGCGCGTGCTTCGGCGCGGGCGTCCTGCTCCATGTCGCGGCCGAGGGTGCGCTGCAGGTGCGCGGGCTGGATGAGAAGCAGGAGCTGGTTCGCAGCGCGAAGGTCGAGTGAGGGAAGCGCGGACGAGAGCACGCCGGAGACGACGCCGAGGCGAACGAGGCTGAGGTGCTGCATGGCTTCCTCGACCTTCATCAGCCGGGCGTGACGCAGGGTGCCCAGGGCGCGGAAAACCTGATCGTGGAGCAGGGGCGTGCGCTTGGCGAGGAGAGCCCGGCGGGCGACGCGTTCGTACTCGGCGACCTGGGGGATGATGTGCTCGTGGAGTTCTGCGAGGACCATGGCTTCGGTTTTGCCGAGGGTGGTCTGGTTGGAGATCTGGTAGAGGTCGCCGGCGGCTTCGGAACCTTCGCCGTAGAAGCCGCGGACGGCGAGGCACATGTCGCTGGCGGCTTTCTTGACCTTCTCGATGTCTCCGGTCATGCGAAGAGCGGGAAGGTGGAGCATGACGCTCATGCGCATGCCGGTGCCGAGATTGGTCGGGCAGGCGGTGAGGAATCCCAGTCGCGGCGAATAGGCGTAATCGAGAACGGACTCGAGCGCGTCGTCGACTTCGCCGGCCTGCTTCCAGGCGTCCGCGAGATCCAGGCCGCTGCGGACGATCTGGATGCGGACGTGATCCTCCTCGTTGACCATGATGGAGAGTCGTTCGGAGGGGAGGGAGATCGCGGCGCCGCGGGGGTCTTCGCCGATGGCCGCCGCGCGTCCGCGCTGAAGCTGCTTGCTGATGAGGTGGCGTTCGACGAGGAGGGCACGCTGCGACGGCGAGGTCTCGTGGACGTTGACCCACGCGAGGCCGGTGCCCGCGTTCGTGCCGCGGAGTGAGTGTCGGATCGCTTCGCGGGTGAGATCCATGACGCGGAGACGCTGGGTCTCATCCATCCGGACGGCGAAGGGAAATCCGGCGAGGTTGCGGGCCAGTCGCACGCGGGAAGAGAGGACGACGTCGGCGTGATTTCCATCTCCGCGGAGCCATTCGACGCTGGAAGCATCCAGGCCGCCGGGCAGGGGCTCACCGCTTGGCGAAGCAGGGGCGGGCGTCATGGCTCACTCCCTGAGGTGAGGTCGGGCACCTGGTCGCTGAGGCGACGGAGCTCATCGCGGAGCTGGGCGGCACGTTCGTACTGCTCGGCTTTCACGGCGTCATCGAGCAAGCGGCGGAGGGCGGAGAGTCGCTGAGCCCGTTCCTCGACGAGTGCGGCCATGGCGCGGGAGCGACTTCCGGCGGCCTGTCCGGCGGCCCGGGCGGGAAGCTTGCCGACGTGCTGTGAGGCGCCTTCGTGGGCCCGTTCGATAAGGGGGAGGAGCTTGCTTTCGAAGTCTTCGTAGCAGTTGGGGCAGCCGAGCATGCCGCCAGACTTGAAGTCCTCCCAGGTCATGCCGCAGCTTCCGCAGGCGGCGGGCTTAGGCGGGCGTTTGGCCGCGCGGGCGGCTTCGAGCATGGCGGGATCGGCCGCGGCGCTGGCGGCTTCCAGAGCGAGCTGCATGACGTCGAGGGGGGAGACGTTGTCGCCGGGGACGATGCCGGCTTCGGAGGCGCAGGACTGGCAAAGGTGTCGTTCGACCTTGACCCCTCCGCGGATCGTAACCTCGTGAACGGTGGCTTCGTGCTCGCAGTGGTCACACTTCATCTGTCGGAGTTTACGCGGACGGGCGAGGGGGAGCGGCCGGGGCGATCGAGAGACTCTCGCGCCGGGGAAAAAGAACGACCGGCTCCGAAGGGAGCCGGTCGTGACAAATCGAAGCAAAGCTCGCGGACGGGGCGAAGCCTGAAGATCAGGCGTTGGCCGCGGCGGCCTTCTGCTGACGGGTGTAGCCGTACTTGCGCTTGAGCGGCTTGACGACCAGACCCTGACGGATCGCGCGGGCGGAGACGGTGATGCGCTCGACGCGCTTGACGCCGCCGTCCTCGATAATGGCGTTGACGGTCTGCAGATTCGGCTTGAACGTCCGGCGGGTGATGCCCGTGGGCTTGAGACCGAAGCCGCCCTTGCTGATGGCCTGACCGCGCCAGCGGCGAATCTTACCGAACGTCGTATGCTTACCAGTGAAGTGACACGTCGCACCCATCGTGCGGTCTCCTGAAAAGGGTTGGGCTGAGACTATAGACCCTCCGCCGGATCGTGGCAAGACCGCAACCCTCACACGCCCCGAAAAACCGACCCGGGAAAGAAAAGCGGCCGGAGCCACGAGGACCCCGGCCGCCGAACCGGCTTAGGAATGGACCGATCTGTTCAGAAACTGTCCGGGGGTGCCGAAATCAGTTGCTGAAGGACGCGTAGGGCGTCCAGGCGCTGAAGCCCGTGCCGTTGAAGGCCCGGACGCGGTAGCGCCAGGCCTGCCCGGTCAGGGGCGGAACGTCGAAGTAGGACGCGACATTGCCGGCCGTGGTGCCGACGACCGTGGTGCTGACCCAGATGCCCGAGACACGCTGCTGGCGCTCGATCTGGAATCCGAACTCGCCGGCGGAGTTATCGTTCCAGATCACGTTCACGCCCGCGCCGCTGCGGTAGCACCGCGGGAAGCTGGGGGCGCCGGGGAGGCTGCCGATGATCGAGTTCACCACGACGGTGCGGGTCGCGGTCGCCGTCGAGCCGATCGAGTCGGAGATCGAAGCGGTGATCGTGTGCGTCCCGACCATGAGCGTCGAGTGGGAGAAGGACGAGCCGGTGCCGATCTGGCCCTGAAGGTTCGAGGTCCAGCGGATGTTCGCCGAGATGTTACCGTCCTGGAGGTCATTGGCCGTCGCCGCGTAGGAGATGACCGTGCCGGCGTTGACGGTGAGGTTCGTGGCCGGAGCGGTGAGGTTGATCGTCGGCGGGTTGTTGTTGTTCACCAGAGCCGCTTGCAGGTTGACCATGCCGCCGGTCACGCAGCGGCCGTTCAGAGCCGCGACAGGACGGACGGTGGCATAGATGCGGTCACGCACCTGCTGGTAGGTCCAGGAGGGGTTCTGGCCGTAGACGGCGGTGACGACGCCCGCGACGTGCGGGGTGGCCATCGAGGTACCCGAGAGGGTGGTGTAGCTATTGGTGGGGTAGGTCGAGTAGATGTTGACGCCGGGGGCGCCGACGTCGACGCTGGTTGCGCCGAACTGGGAGAAGCTGGCGAGGGTGTCGTTGCTTGCCGTGGCGGCGACCGCGATCACGTTGGGGTTGGTGTAGGAAGCGGGGTAGGACGGGGAGGTGTCGTTGTTGTACCCGCCGTTGCCGGCCGCGGCGACGAAGATGTGGCCGACGTTGGCCGCGGTGGTGAGGGCGTTGGCCATGGACTGGCTGAACCCGCCGCCGCCCCAGCTGTTGTTGGAGACTTTGATCCCCTTGCCGATGCAGTACTGAAGCGAGGAGAGGGCCGCGGAGATCGAGCCGCTGCCGCTCGCACTGAGGAATTTGCAGGCGGCGAGCTTGGTGTTCCACACCACGCCGACGACGCCGACGCCGTTGTTGCCAACCGCGCCGATCGTGCCCGCGCAGTGGGTGCCGTGGCCGTTGTCGTCCGTCGGGTTGTTGTCGTTGTTGACGAAGTCCCAGCCGTACAGGTCGTCGACGAAGCCGTTGCCGTCGTCGTCGATGCTGTTGCCGGCGATCTCACCGGGGTTGACCCAGGTGTTCGCGGCGAGGTCCGGGTGGGTCCGCTGGATGCCGGTGTCGATCACGGCCACCACGAAGTTCGGGTTGCCCGTGAAGATGTCCCAGCCCTGCGGCGCGTCGATGTCGGCATCGTTGGTCTGGTTCATGCCCCAGAGCTGGCCGTAGCTGGGGTCGTTGGGCGTGACGAGAGCGCGGACGTAGAAGTCGGGCTCGGCGTACTCGACCTCGGGCATGGCGGAGAGAACGCGGATGGCGTCCTCGACGCTCATGCTGTTCACCGTGAGGTGAACGAGACCGGGGACGACGGTCCATCGCTGGACGACCTCACCGCCGACGAGGGCGGCGGCCTGGCTGATCATGCGATCGGCGCCGCGACCCTGCGTCGAGAACTTCACCAGCACGGAGCCGGGGTCGTACTCGAGCGTGGGCTGGGCGTCGAGGGCCGCCAGAGCGCGATGGTTGCTCTCGGCGATGATGTTGTCGGTCTGAACCTGGACCGAAGCGAGCGCCGAGCCGGCGCACGCCGCGACGACCAGCGCCGCGCTGAACCACGAACGACGAACCGAGCCAGCGATGCCTTGGTGAGCTTGAACGTTGCGATGCATGGAACCAGTCTCCTGTAGACGCGCGATCCTGCGGTCTCGAAAGCAAACTGCCCGGGGCCGGTCTGAATGCCGTGCCGATCCGAGCCGACGGGCGAAAGCCCGCCGCGAGACCCGATATCCGCAGACTACCAACAAGATTCCCGGGATGCAAGCCAACTTCGAGCAGGCGAGGGTCGGATAACCGCGTTTGGGACGTCAGACCCGGGCCGCGTCGGTCACCGGGATGGGTTTGAGGCCCAGGCTTCGGAGCCAGGCGTGGCCCGCGTAGATCAAGGGGGTGATTCCCACCGCCAAGACGAACTTGAGGGTGTAACCGGTCGCGGCGGTCTTGAGGGCCGCCGAAAGGGGCATGATCGAGTCGGCGGGCATCCCAAGCAGGCCCGGGAAGAGGTGGAACGCCAGGATGCTGACGACGAGACTGTCAAAGACCTGGCTGATGACGGTGCTTCCGGTCGCCCGGAGCCAGAGGAATCGCCCACCGGTCGCTCGCTTCATGATGCCGAAAATCCAGATGTCGAGCAGGCTGCCGACCATGAACGCGGCGAGGGAAGCGACGTACATGATGCGGGCTTTGGCGAAAACCGCGTTGAAAGCTTCGTCGGGAACGTTGTACGGGGCGGGCAGGGAAGGCATGGCCAGGGCGATGTTGATCACGCCGAAGACCAGGGCACCCATGGCGAAAGCGATGTACGCGACGCGGCGGGCGGCGGGCTTGCCGTAGTAGTCGTTGAGGAGGTCGGTGAGCAGGAAGGTGATGGGGAAGGTGAGCATGCCGCAGGTGTGCTCGACCTGCCAGCCCAGGACGTTGATCCGGAAGAGCTTGATGCCCACGACGTCGGCGACGAGGAGGCAGGCGACAAAGATCGCGGTCAGCCAGACGTACACCTTGGCTCGAATGTCGAGCGAGGGTCCGGTCGGGAGAGAAGCGTCGGTCATGCGGGGGATACTCCGGGGTTCAGACTAACAGATTCGACGGCGGGGCGGGGTCCGATGCGGGTCCAAGCCCGTGATGCCGTGGCTTCTATGATCCGCCATGACCACCACGCTTCACACCGCGACGACGGAGTTTGAGAAGAAGGACCGCTGCGGGGACCTCCCCCACCGTCCGCGGGTGCTTTTGGGCAAGATGGGGCTGGATGGTCACGACCGCGGCGTCAAGGTCATCGCCCGCGCCCTCCGGGATTCCGGCGTGCACGTCATCTACTCCGGACTCTGGCAGACCCCGCGGTCCCTCGCCGTCTCCGCCCGCGATGAGGATTGCGACGTCATCGCCGCGAGCATGATGTCCAACAGCCACCTGGTCCTGGGCCCCAAGCTCGTCAAAGCCCTCGCCGACCTCGGCCGACCCGACCTCCCCGTCTACATGGGCGGCATTCTGCCCCAGGAAGACCTGCCCAAGCTTCTCGAAGCCGGCGTGGCACGCTGCTTCACCACGGCCACAGGCCTCCTCGACATCGTGGAAGCCGTGCGGGCCGCCGTCAAGCCGCGCGGGATGGATGCGAAGGGCTCGCCGACCGCCCAGCTCGCCCGCGACATCTCCCTCCTCCACGACAACAAGCCCATCCGCGCCGGAGCGATCCGCAAACGCCCCGCCAAGGTCATCGGCATCACCGGAGCTCCCGGCGCCGGCAAATCCACCCTCGTCGCTCAGCTCGCGGGCGAATACACCCGCCGCTCCAAAGCCGGGACGGCCAAGGGCCGCGTCGCCGTCGTCGCCTTTGACCCCATGAGCCCCATCACCGCGGGCGCCCTTCTCGGCGACCGCCTCCGCGTGGATTTCAACGCACTCGACGAAGCCGTCTTCTACCGCTCCCTCGCGATCTCCGGCGAAGACTACCACGCTCTGCCGGAAATCCTGCAGGTGATCGGCGGCTCGCACGCGAATTCCACGAGCGGTGCCGACGCGTACGACCTGGTCTTCGTCGAAACCGTCGGCGCCGGCCAGAACGAGACCCGCATCCGCCAGCACGTCGACAAGACCGTCGTCGTCCTCACCCCCGGCCAAGGCGACTCCGTCCAGATGGACAAAGCCGGCATCCTCGAAATCGCCGACCTCTTCGTCTGCAACAAAGCCGACCACCCGGGCCGCCACGAACTCGTCCGCGACCTCCGAGACATGGCCGGCAAACGCGGGATCGTCGAGACGGTCGCGAGCAAGGGCGAGGGGATTCCGGAACTGCTGGATGCGATCCTGGGGATGTAAGCGATCGTCGGACCTCCTTGAGGAATCCGAGCATGACATACCGATAGACGCCGTATGAGGTTGGTCGCGCTTTCCATCGCGTTCGGAATTCTCCTGGTCAGCATCCAAGGGTGCTGCAGCGATCGCTCGGCAGAAACACCGCCTTCGCCGACGCAACCGCCAGAGCGTGCGACGAAGACGACCGGCGAGCTCGACACCTCACGTCTCTTCCGGGCTGGCTCCTCCGAATGGCTGGATGGGTACCGCAAGCTTCTCGACGAGTCCTTGTCGCAGATCCCTGCGGGAACGACGCTGGATCTCCGGCTGTTCCAACTGCCTCGGCCGATTCTGATCAATTCGCCGCGGGACATGGAGGCCTTGGACCGCGCTCGGCTTCGGGCCCTCGGAGAAGCAATCGCACAGAGGGGGTACAAAGTTCGCCGATCGCGGATCGAGGGCTCGGTCGAAGTGGATGGACGGCCACCCACCGACCGAATCGAGTTCGCAGCGATTTCCCCAGCCGAACTCGCCATCGCAAACCCAGCCCGCATCGATCTTGGGGGCTCCTTGTTTCTCTCCGGGACCGAACAGTTTGCCCCAGGCGCAAAGGAGACCGTCAAAGAGAAAGCTCGCGAAATTCCCAAAGGCGCGACCGTCGACATCGCGGTCTTTCGACAGTCAACTGGAGGACTCAAGGTCAATCGATTCAGACACCCGGATGAAGTCGACCGAGCACGCGGCCAGGCCGTGCGGAACCGCCTTCTCACGCTCGGAATAAACGCACGCGACGTCATCGTGCGAGGGGTCGCGGAGGAGAATGGACGAGCCTCCTCGCGGCGCGTCGAGCTGGTCCTCGCCGAAATCGAACGGGACTCCGCGTGGGGACGGAGCATCAGTGCGCCCCCCGATCGAGAGCGGATCGATCTCGGCGTCAATCTGTTCAACTCGGGCAGCGAAGTGCTTTCAGACGGCGCAGCCGAGCGGATCGACGAGAAGATCAAGAGCCTGCCGCGCGGTGCGGTCGTGGATCTTGAGGTGTTTCAAGATTCAGGACTTTGGCACAACAGACGGCAAACGAGGGAAGAGTTGTCCGTCGCGCGCGGAAACGCCGTCAAGAAGCACCTCACCGCCGCCGGCTTCGCCATCCGCAAAGTCATCGTCCGAGGCCCCGTGACGTACCAAGACCGCCCCCCCTCGCGACGAGTGGAGCTGGTCGTCGTTCAGTAACGATGGCGGGGAGGGCACGGCGATGAGAGAAGGCCTGCACGGCTTGGGAACATCGCGCGGTCCTCCATGTCTGTCGCGCCGTGCTCCGACAACAAGAAGTTCGTCGTCGCAATCGTCACACGGGATGACGCTCGCTGTTCGCCGCGTACTCCTTGCTGGCGTGGCGGGCGTCGGCGAGCTTCGGAGCAAGTGCGAAGACCCTCGCTGGCGCGTCGGGCTCTGAAAAACCTCAGAACATCGTCGCCTGCTGCGAGTCGACCACGATCTCCGTCTGCGGGTGGTCGGGGTCGAGGCGGTAGTCGCCGCTGAAGCAGGCGGTGCAGTAGCTTCTGGGTTCGCGGTCGACGCACGCGAGCAGGCCGTCGAGCGAGAGGTAGTGCAAGCTGTCGACGCCGAGGAACGCCCGGATCTCTTCCACCGTCCGGCCGTTGGCGATGAGCTGGTCCCGCGTCGCGAAGTCGACGCCGAAGTAGCACGGGTGGCGGATGGGCGGGCAGGAGATGCGGAGGTGGATCTCCTTCGCGCCGGCCTGGCGGAGCTGGTCCATCTTGGCTTTGGTCGTCGTGCCGCGGACGATCGAGTCGTCGACGACGACGATGCGTCGGCCCGCGACGATGTCGGGGATGACGTTGAGCTTGAGGCGGACGGCCATCGCGCGCTCGGTCTGGGTGGGCTTGATGAACGTGCGGCCGACGTAGCGGTTGGGCACGATCCCCTCGCGGTACGGGATGCCGCTCGCGCGGGCGTAGCCGGTCGCGGCCGAGCGGCCGGAATCGGGCATCGGCATGATGCAGTCGGCGGCGACGGGGGCTTCCTTGGCGAGCATCTCGCCCATGCGCTCGCGGGCGGACTGGACGTTCTGGCCGAAGACGGAGCTTGCAGGGTTGGCGAAGTAGACGTGCTCGAAGACGCAGTGGGCGAGGCGTTCGGCGGGCTCGGCAAAGCGGCGGGAGTGCACGCCCGCCGCGTCGATGCGGACGATCTCGCCCGGCTCGATCTCACGCACCAGCGAAGCCCCCATGACGGTGAGCGCGACGGTCTCGCTCGCGACCACCCAGCCCTCGCCGGGCGCGGTGGACTCGGGCAAGCGGCCCAGGACGAGCGGACGCCAGCCCCACGGGTCGCGGGCGGCTTCGATCCGGTCGGGGAAGAGGAAACACAGGCTGAAAGCCCCCTGCAAGCGGCGGAGCGTGGCCGCGAGCGGGTCGGGGGCTCGCTGCTGGGCCGGGCTTGCGAGGATGTGGATGATCACCTCGGTGTCGCTGGTGGTGTGGAAGAGGTGACCGGCTTCCTCGAACTTGTAGCGGAGGGGGTCGGCGTTGATGAGGTTGCCGTTGTGGGCGAGAGCGACCTGACCGCCGATGTAGTTCTCGAGGAGCGGCTGGGCGTTGCAGGCCTGGCTCCCGCCGGCGGTCGAGTAGCGGTTGTGGCCGATGGCGGCGCGGCCGTGGTGGCCGACGGCCTGGTCGAGCTGGTCGAGGGCGTACTCGTCGAAGACGGCCGGGACCAGGCCCATGCCGGTGTGGCCGGCCATGGTGCGGCCGTCGGTGACGACGATGCCGGCGGATTCCTGGCCGCGGTGCTGCTGGGCGTACATGCCCAGGTAGGTGAGGCGGACGGCGTTCATGCCCTTGGGCGGGTTCCAGACCGCGATGACGCCGCACTTCTCCTTGGCTTCGGGCGCGATGGAGGCCCGGGGTGGAAAGACGGGGAGCGGGACGGGGCGCTTCATGCGGCGGGTGCTCCAGGGACGCGTGCGGGCGGAAAGGGCAGTGTAGAAGCCCCGGCGGCGCGTGTCGCGTTTCCGGAGGTGCTACGCTGGGGGAAACGGCGGGTTCGGGCTGCGGAAAATGCCCCACGCCTGGGCTCGGACACCCGTGCCACAGCAAGTTTGGCCATGGAGGGCCGCTGGATGTCAACTTCGACCGTGGAATCGACGCGAACGATGAGCAAGAAAGACGCCGCTGGAAACCCCGGAACGCGTGCGACCGCCGAGAGCATGGCGAGCAAGCAACGCGACATCTCCGTCTCGGAGTTCTTCGCCAAGAACCGCCACCTGCTGGGGTTCGACAACCCCCGCAAGGCCCTGCTCACGACCGTGAAGGAAGCCGTCGACAACTCGCTGGACGCGTGCGAGGAAGCGGGCATCCTCCCCGACATCACGGTGGTCATCGAGGACCTCCAGCCCGACCGCGGCCGCGAGGTCAAGCAGTCGCGGTACCGGATCAGCGTCGTCGACAACGGCCCGGGCATCGTGCGCAAGCAGGTCGAGAACGTCTTCGGGCGGCTCCTCTTTGGCAGCAAGTTCCACCGCCTCAAGATGTCGCGCGGCCAGCAGGGGATCGGAATCTCGGCCGCCGGCATGTACGGCCTGATCACCACGGGCAAGCCGATGCTGATCCAGACGCGTCCGAAAGCGACGCAGCAGGCTCACCACATCGAGCTTGCGATGAACACCAAGACGAACCGGGCCGAGGTGACGGTCGACGAGGAGACGGACGATTTCCCGCTCCAGCGGCTCCGGAACCTGACGGCGGGGACGCGTGAGCTTGCGGGTCGCGAGGAGTTCCTGTCGCACAAGGACTACCCGACGGGCACGAGCGTGTCGATCGAGCTTGAGGGGCGGTACCAGAAGGGCCGCGGGTCGGTCGATGAGTTCCTTGAGCTGACCGCGATCGCGAACCCGCACGCGAAGATCACGCTCGTCCCGCCCACGCGCGAGAGCGCGGCGGAGGATGATGTCCTGCTGATGGCGGCGAAGAAGGGGGCTTCCCCCGTGGCGCCCGCTGGGGACGCGGCGGCGTCGCCGTCCGAACCCGTGCAGACGACGGAGACGGCGGGGGTGATCGTCTTCCCGCGCGGCGTGCAGGAGCTTCCGCCGGAGACCAAGGAGATCCAGCCGCACCCCAAGGGGATCGAGCTTGGCATCCTGATCCAGATGCTCAAGGACTACGAGGTCTCGGACAAGGGGGGCACGCTCTACAACTTCCTGCAGGAGAAGTTCTGCCGCGTGTCGGGGCCGACCGCTTCGGAGTTCTGCGACGCCATTAGCACCAAAGCCAGCAAGGTGACGAGCCGGACGAAGGTCTCGGACCTCGAGCCGCCGCAGGCCGAGGCGCTCTACAAGGTCTTCCAGGAAGCCAAGCTCGCGCCGCCCCCTACCGACTGCCTTGCGCCCATCGGCGTGCGGCAGCTTCTCGCGGGCCTGCTGAAGGGCGTGCGGGCCGAGTTCTACGCGGCTTCGTCGCGTGAGGCGGAGGTGTACCGCGGGCGTCCGTTCCAGATCGAAGCGGCGATCGCTTTCGGCGGCGAGCTTCCGGGTGATGAATCCGCCCGCGTGATCCGGTTCGCCAACCGCGTGCCGCTTCTGTTCCAGCAGTCGGCGTGCTCGTCCTTCAAGAGCGTGACGGAGACGAACTGGCGGAACTATGACCTTTCGCAGCCGCGCGAGAGCCTGCCGGTGGGGCCGCTTGTGATCATGATCCACATGGCTTCGGTGTGGGTGCCGTTCACGAGCGAGAGCAAGGAGGCGATCGCCGACTACGACGAGATCCGCAAGGAGATGAAGCTCGCGCTGATGGAGTGCGGCCGCAAGCTCGGGACGTATCTCAAGAAGCGGGCGAAGATGAAGCGGGAGGGTGAGCGGCGCGACGTCTTCCAGAAGTACATCGGCGAGATCGCCAAGGCGTGCAACGCGATCACGGGGGCGGACGCGAAGAAGCTGTACGACGCTTTGCTCGAACAGGCGAAGAAGAAGACGGCGATCGCGGACCTTGAGCTTGACGAGGATGGGAAGAAGATCAAAGCCGAGGACCCCGCGGATCAGGAAGGCGTGATCGTCGTCGAGCAGGCGGTGGATCAGAAGGCCAACGCGAGCGCGATCGCGGCGCTGGCTTCGAAGGCGGCCTCCAACCCCTTCACCGCCAGCAAGTCGGAAGCCGCGATGCTCAAGGTGAACGCGGCCCGGGACGACGATGAGCCCACGCTGATCGACACCAAGGCGGCCAAGCGGCTTGGGCCCAAGGGTGAAGCCGCGAAACCGGCGGCGAAAGCCCCGGCCAAGCCCGCTGCGGCGCCAGTGGCTCCGGCTCCGGCGGCACCCGCGAAGGCGGGCAAGCCGCGGATGCGGCTTGATCCAAAGACGGGGAAGATGGTGCCGGTGGATGAGCCGGGGCTGTTCTAGGTCCGCCGCATCGCGAGTCGTGCAAGAAACCCGCTCGCTGGCGCTCGGCGGGTGGGGGCTCGTTCTCATGCCGTGCCGGCGACGCGGCGGGCGATCGCTCGCACGCCCCACGCGAAGATGAGGCACCAGAGCGCGATGCTCGCGATCGGCACCCAGCGCGGCGACGCGACCGTCGAGACGGTGCCGCTTGCGATCATCGTGAACTGCGAGCCCGCGCCGCCGGCCAAGATCATCTCGGCACCGCTTGCGGCGGTTGCGACGGCTTGGGCGAGTTCGGCGGCGGCGGGGCTGCCGGGGTTTGCGGCGATCGTGCGTTCAACCCAGCCGGCCGCATCCGAAACGACGTCTTTGGACGCGGTGAAGGACTTCACGGAGGTGACGTCCGCGCTCGACTTGAGTTCGAGCACGACCGCGCCGTCGAGCGTGCGGCCCGGCGACCCGGGGGCGGTGGCCGGCGCGGCTGCCGGCGTGCGTGCCGGGGCGGCTTTGCGGGCGGGCTTCACGTTCCAGCGGAGGACGGCGCTGCGGAAGCTGCCGTCCTTGGGGACGAGGATCGTGCGGCAGGCGATCGTCTCGTCCGCTCCGGCGAGCCTGATCGCCGAAACGGTGAACGGGAGGCCCACAAGCACGACGGCGGCGGCCCACGCGACCACGCGGTTGAAGAATGCGATCCGCCGCTTCCACTCGACTCGCTCGATCTCTTCGGCCAGCGGCTTGCCGCACTCGGGGCACGTGCCGGACTCGATCCCCGTGCTCGGGTAGCCGCAGGAGCACGCTCCGGCGGGGATCAGGCCCTTACGGCGAAAGGCGAGCCACGCGAGGAGGCCAGCTGTGAGCAGCAGCACGCCGAAGACCAGAAAGGTAACCCACGAGCCGTTCAAGCCCCGCGCTCCTTCCCCCCCACACACCTCCATCACTCCGTGACCTCTAGTGCGGGACTTCCTTGACCGCGTTGCGGTTCCACGCCGGAATGCGGACCACGATCGGCTCGCCGCCATCCTTCACAATCTCGCACTGGCACGAAAGCCGGCTGTTGCGTTGCAGGCCGGGGGCTTCCTCGACGCGGTCTTCCTCGGCTTCGGTGGCTTCGGAGAGGCGGTCGGCCCCCTTCTCGATGTAGACGTGGCACGTGGAACAGGCGCAGACGCCGCCGCAGGCGTGCTCGATGCCGATCCCGTGCTCGAGGGCGGCTTCGATGATGGACTGGGTCTTGGAAGCCATCACGGTGACTTCGGGGCCGGACATGCCGAGGGCGTCGTAGTCATTCGCGAGAAACTTGACCGCGATCACCGCCGGGTGCTTCTGGCGGTCGATGGGCTTGATGTGCATGGGACGGGGACCTCAGGGGAAGGGACGGGGAATTCGGGAGTTTACGCAGGGAGAGGGAGGGGGGACCAAGGGCCAAAGAGCCAAATGGTCAAATCGCCAAAGGGGGCGTGCTGCGCGCGGGTTGCGGCGGCACCCGAACCACCACTTTGGCAATTTGTCCATTTGGTCTTTGGCCATTTGCCTCCCCCCCTACGCTCCCCCCGCATGAGCATGACACCACAGGAAGCCAAGGCGGCCGCGGACCAGTTCCGCAGCGACTTTCTCGCGGTCAAGGAGCAGGTCGGGCGGGCGGTCGTTGGCCAGGGGGCGATCGTCGAGGGGGTGCTGACGTGCCTCTTCGTCGGCGGGCACGTGCTGCTCGAGGGCGTTCCGGGCGTGGGCAAGACGCTGCTGATCCGCACGCTTTCCAAGGCTTTGTCGCTCACGTTCAGCCGCGTGCAGTTCACGCCGGACCTGATGCCCGCGGACATCACGGGGACGACGGTCGTCGCGGAGTTTGAGGATGAGAAGGGGCAGCGGCAGCGCGAATTCCGGTTCCAGAAGGGGCCGCTCTTCGCGCAGATCGTCCTGGCGGACGAGATCAACCGCGCCACGCCCAAGACGCAGTCGGCGCTCCTCGAGGCGATGGCCGAGCGGAGCGTGACGGTCGGCAGCACGACGCACACGCTCCCCTCGCCGTTCCTCGTGATGGCGACGCAGAACCCGGTTGAGCAAGAGGGCACCTACCCGCTCCCCGAAGCGCAGCTGGACCGGTTCTTCTTCAAGGTGCTCGTGGGCTCACCGACGCGCGAGGAGCTGTCGGCGATCCTGGACCGGACGACGGCGGGCGTGGACAGCGAGGTGGCGTCGGTGCTCACGGCCGAGCGGATCATCGCGCACCAGAAGCTCGTGCGGCAGGTGGCGATCGCCCCCACCGTGCAGGACTACGCGGTGCGGATGGTGCTTGGAACCCATCCGGGCGAAAGCTTCGCGACGCCCATGGTCAACAAGTACGTGCGGCTCGGGGCGAGCCCGCGTGCAGCGCAGACGATCGTGCTCGCGGCCAAGTGCCGGGCGTTGATCGACGGCCGCCCGACCGTCTCGGTCGAGGACATCCGGGCGGTCGCGCTGCCGAGCTTGCGGCACAGGCTCATGCTGAATTTCGAAGCGGCGGCGGAGGGGGTCACGACGGATGTGGTGGTGAAGAACATCACCGACACGCTGCCGCTGGAGGGGTGATGGCGCACGATGTGGAATGATCGTGGTTCGGTTTGCTCTAGCATCATGAAGCTCGCAAGCCCGCCCGACGTCCCCCCGCTGCTGGTCGGAGTTGCCTGATGATCGAGGCCAGCGGCGGGGTCGTTCCTCCACAACTATGCGCTTCGTTCATCTGACATTAGCGTGGCACATCGGAGATATTGACGCGGCCCCGTGCGGGCGCGGTAGAGTTCGTCATGCCAATGATTCGCTGTCGGCCGAGAGGCTTCACGCTGATCGAACTCCTGGTGGTGATTGCGGTGATCGCGTTGCTGATCGGCCTGCTGCTGCCGGCTTTGGGGAAGGCTCGTGAAGCGGGCCAACAGGCGATCTGTCTGTCGAATGTTCGTCAGTTCGGACTTGCGTCCACGCTTTATGCCCAGGATTTCAAGGAGCAGATCCCGCCTGTGGCGATCTGGGCGAGGCAGAACGAGAACAATCTGTCTGTTCCTGGGAAGATCTACGAGTACCTGAACAACGCGGACAAGACCGGGGAGTGCCCGAAGAACAAGCGTCGGGGGATCTCGATCTCCGAGGGTCGCAACCAGTGGAACGGCAGCACGGCGCTCGACTTTGACTACACGATGGTCGCGCGGGCGGAGGGAGTGAAGCTCTCGACGACGACCCGGATCGGGTACCTGACGGACCCTTCGTCGGGCGGAACGCTGGTGCTCAACAACGCGCTGGCGGTGCGGGTCCTGACGCCGTTCCGGTCGGTGCCGATCTTCGTGGAGGAGAGCACGAACTGGTACAACGAGGAGATTCCCGACGGCCGGTGGGGGAATCGGGACCAGATCTCGCTTCGGCACGCGAAGGGCGGGCACATCACGATGCTTGACGGCAGCACGGAACTCTTCAAGCCGCCGACCGGGCTGTTGGAACGCGAGCAGGAAGGCGAGGACTTCGAGGCCAACGACATGTACGCGACTTCGGGCCGAGGGGGCGAAGCGTGGTACATGATGGAGAGCAGCGAGAATCGGTATTACGGGTGGATGAACAATCCAAGACGCTGATACCGCCCGACGGGCGTGCTCTGTCGCGTGCCCGCGATGGCGGCTTGTTTGTGCTGACAGGGAGAAGATCATGAAGGCTCAGATTGTGTCGATTTCGGCTCTTTTGGTGTGTGCGGGGAGCGCGATGGGCCAGCTCGCGATTCCCTCGGTGGTGATTCCCGGTGGGGACGATCCCCGGACGGGGCAGCCGTGGCAGGGGCCCGGCGCGTATCCGCGCACGGTCACTTCGGCGAACCTCAACGTCTCGATCGCCGCGGGCACCACGCTGAACGGCAACAGCGACACGGGCGATCAGGCCCTGAAGGTCTTCCCGATTCGCTCCGGGCCGTTCCCATACCTCTGGACCAGCGGCTGGACCAACGAGGGTGACATCGACGCGAGCATCTCGCCGGTCGAGCCCAACAACCCCCTGAGCTTCCCGCCGGATCAGTTCGTCCGCCTGCGCGACGGCCGCGACCCCGTGTCTGGCGCGAACGACGGCGGCGGGCTGCGCACGTACGCGTGGTCGATCAACCAGTACCACGGCGTCGTCACCATGTCTGTCCGCGCCAACGGTCGCGACAATCAGGACGTCGTGTTCGGGGTTCCCGTCGGGCGGCTTTACGGCCTGGCGAACGTCTCCGCGGACACCTTCCGCACCGGGCGCTCTTACAGCATGATCGACGGCACGCACCGCAGCGGCGCGGGCTCGCTCTACCTGTCGATGCACTACGCCGGGACGCCGGGCAATCAGGAAATGTCGCTTGACTGCGCGGCGGCCTGGTTCCCCTTCGTGGAAGGTTGGATTGGGGCCTACGTTCGCGGCGGCCCGGGCACGTCTTTCGTCGAGGGCGACGGGCAGGTTGCCGCGACTCCGGGGCTTCCGACTTCGGTGGTGACCTGGGACAACAACGGCGGCCAGCGCGGCGAGGCTTTCGTGTCCTTCCCCGGCGTGAACAGCGCGACCGATGGCGTGCTGCTCGCCTCGCCGTACCAGGACGGGAACAACCCCGACTACGTCGTGGCTTCTCCCCGCGAAGCCGGTTGGGACATCACCTACCGCCGCACGTCGCTTGATTCCGCCTCGGAGCTCCAGGGCCCCGGGAACTACCGCTTCAACTTCGTCTACGTGCCGTACTCCGCCAGCAACGCGATCGCCGGGCGGATCGACGGTTCCACGGGCAGCTCGCTTTCGGGCACGTCGAACTACACGATCACCCGCCTCGAGACCGGTCGCTACCGCCTGAGCATCGCCGGCAAGTCCGACCAGACCGGCAGCCTGATGCTGCAGAGCAGCGGCATCGAGCCGGGCACCGAGGGTATCGGCCGGCGTGCGTTCTTCTCGTATCAGGGCAACCCGGACGGTTCCTTCGAGATCCAGGCCCGCGCGCTGGTGTTGGGGAACCCCGGGAACGCGTTCGGCGAGGATACGGAACTGGTCGATGGAGACTTCTCGTTCGTGTGGCTCGACCACTCGAACCCCATCAGCCTGTGCCCGATCGACTTCAACCGCGACGGGTTTGTCGACTTCTTCGACTACGACGGGTACGTGAGCTGCTTTGAGAGCGGGATTTGCGAGTCGTTCCGCACCGCCGACTTCAACTTCGACGGGTTTGTCGACTTCTTTGACTACGACGCGTTCGTGGCGGGCTTTGAGGCCGGCTGCTAAGGCCTCGTCTCTCAGGACATGGGCCGGCTCGGCATGAGCGCGTGTGCTTGAGAGGTCAGCAAGAGCAGGTTCTGTCAAGATGTGAAGCGGGCCCCGGCGTGTGTCGGGGCCCGCTTTCTTTGTTGGGGGTGGATTTGGGGGATGGATTTGAAATTTGAAATCTCGAATTTCAAATCTCAGATTTCAGATCCCAAATCTCGAACTTCAGATCTCAAGCGTGTGACTCTGACTCCGCTCCCGTGCCTTCCTTTCCCAGCCTTCCCTCGCTGCCCGCGACGACGACGCACGCTACGGCGTCGCCGCTGACGTTGACGATCGTTCGGCACATGTCGAGGACTCGGTCGACAGCCAAGATAATGGCGATGCCTTCGGTGGGGACTTTGACGGATTCGAGCACGATCGCCATCATCACAACGCTCGCTCCCGGAAGCCCCGGCGTCCCGACCGCCACCACGCACGCCATGATTCCCACCGTGATGTGCTGCCCGAGCGTCAGATCCACGCCGTAAAGCTGCGCGAGGAAGAGGACCGAGATCACCTGATAGAGGGCTGTTCCGTCCATGTTCAGCGTCGTGCCGAGAGGACAGACGAAATTGACGATGTCTTCCGGCACGCCGAGCCTGTCGCGGGCGCACTGGATCGTGACAGGAAGCGTCGCGGACGAGGAAGAAGAGGAAAAAGCAAGCGTCATCGCCGGGGCGAGCCCGCGGAAGAACCTGCCGTACCCAACCTTGTTCCCCTTGGGCGTGACGGCGAGCATGAGAAGCGGGTATTCAACGAGCAGAACGATGCCCAGCCCCCCGATGACGCAAAGACAGAAGACAAGCACGCTCCACAAAGCCCCCACGCCCACGCCGCCGACGAACTGCGCCGTGAGGCAGAAGACCGCGATCGGGGCGAGCTTCATGATGATGCGAACCAGGGCCATGATGGCTTCGGCCGCGCCCTCGCAGAACCTGATCACCGGCTCTGCTTTCTCACGCGGGATCATCGTGAGCCCCACGCCGAAGAGAAACGCCGAGGCCACGACCTGCATCATCGTGGCGGTCGAGATCGCCGCGAAGGGATTGCTCGGGATGATCCCCATCAGATACTTGAAGAAGTAGATCATTCCTCCATCCGCCATCTCCGCGTGGGCCGCGTTGACGCGTTTGGCGGCTTCGCCGGCGAATTTCTCGACGATGCGGGCACGCGTCTCGGGATCGACGTAGGTTCCAGGGCCGACGACCTTGCCCAGGACCACCGCGATCGCGACGGCGACGACAAGCGTGAAGAGGAAGCAGGCCAGGGTCTTGAATCCGATGCGGCCGATCTTGCGGACATCGCCGACGCCCGCAACGGCGCCGATGAGGCTGAAGAGCACGATCGGCACCGCGATGAACTTCAGCGATTGCAGAAAGATGTCACCGACGAACTTGTTGGCCAGGGCGAGAAAGACAAGAGCCTGAGCGAGGAACCCCGCGGCCTGGTTGGCTTCTCCCTCGCCGCGGCCGAGGCCCTTCATCATCAGGGCGGAATCCTTCACGCCGAAGTTCGCCCAGGTCTCGGCGGTCCAGTATTCGCCGATGAGCGAGCCGACGACAATCCCCATCGCGAGGGCGATGAGCACCTTCCAGTGAAGTTCAAGTCCGCGTTTGCCGGGTTCCATGGCGTCGGAGCATACCAGAGCCGCCGCAGCACCGCCACCCCCACCACACCCACCAGGCCGCACCGTTCAGGCACACGGATCGGACCCATGAGCTTCAGATGAAGAAGGCAAGAGCGGCGAATCGCTCGCGATCGGCGGCGAAGTCGATGGGCATCGGCGGGAGCGTAATCCCGTGCGGCTTGCCGCGGTAGCCGACGCTTTCGAGGCCGGTGAGGATCTCGCGTTCGAGGCGGCCGGGGCGGCAGAGTTCATGGGTGTTGGTGGACGCGAAGATCGCTCCGCGCGGCCGGAGGAGTCGGGCGGCTTCGCCGACGAGGCGTGCATAGTCGTCGACGGAGCTCCAGGCTTTGATCCCCTTCTTCTTGGAGCCCGCGGAGAAGCTCGGCGGGTCGAGGATGATGAGGTCGTACGTGAGCTTCTTGCGAGCCGCGTACGCGAAGAATTCGAAGGTATCCATGCGGGCAAAGCGGTGCGTGCCGTCGTCGACGCCCGCTTGCATGCCGCTGTGGGCGAAGTTGCGTTTGCCCCAGTCGAGGTAACGGGGCGAAACATCCACGCTTGTCGTCGCGGCTCCCGCCGTCCCCGCCGCGACGGAGAAGGCGCAGGTGTACGCGAAGGTATTGAGGACGGACACCTGGGTTGAGTTGAACGCTTTGCGGCGGGCGGCGACCCACGACGCGACCCACGCCCGGTTGTCGCGCTGATCGAGGAAGATCCCCGTAGACAGGCCGTCGTACAGGCGGACTTCGAGCGTCCAGCCGTGCTCCCTGACGAGCATCGCTTCGGGCAACGGATCGCCGGCGGCGGGAACAGGGTCGGCGACCTCGGGGGGAAGTTCGCCTCCGAGCTTGGAACGGTCGCGGGCGAAGTGTTTGACGTAGACGGCGGTGACGTCGAGGGAGCGCAGGCCGCGAAGGACGATCCCGGCTTCGGCGTGGGCGTCAAACCCGCGTGGCACGCGGCCCTCGTAGGCGATGAGCACCGCGCCGCGGGCTTCCTCGCTTTGGTAGACGTCGATGAAGACCCCGTCCATGCCGTCGGCTTCGCCGGAAAAAATGCGGCACGCTCCGACGGGGGCGGGGGACTTCCCGACGCCCTCCAGCAGAGGCTTGCGTCTGGCGACCGCTCTTGAGAGCAGTGAGCCCAAAGCGGAACTGGTGCGGGGTCGGTCCATGTCGGCGGAGAGTACACCGCGAAGGGGCCGACGATCGCCGCTTGGCTTTCCTATCTCGACGGATCGTTCACGACGAAGTCGCGGGCCGCTCCGGCCACCCACGGCGTCGAGGTGGGGCCGCCGGATCCGCCTTCATCGCTCAGGTCCTTGCCCACGAAGTAGAGCAGGAACCCACGGCCGAGTTCGTCGGGGGTCTGGAGCCGCCTGTACATCGGCGAGCCGCCGGACCACGGGTCTGCGGGGATCGCGGAGATGAACCCGGGCACCAGATCGAGGAGCTTGTCGGGATACGCGCCGGTCTCCATGCGGAATCGCTCGATTGCGAGCCAGAGGTCCGTGCCGCGGCGGCTTGCGTGCGTCTCGTCGATCGCCGCGATGTAGTACGGCGAGCCCGCGATCCCGCGCAGGAGGCCGAGCTCGGGCGGCGGGCTTGAAGCAAAGGGCGCCTGGCGGTTCGCGCCTTCGGCCGTCACAGCCGGGATGAACGAGGTGTAGAACGCGTCGAGCTCGGTCATGTTCTCGCGGTACGTGCCCAGCCGGGTCTTCATGAGGGTCTCGATGAGCTCCCGCCAGTTCTGCTTGCTTGCGATCTGCGAGCGGAAGGGGGTGGAAAGGCGGCCCCAGCGGAAGTTCTCCGGCGTCGAGAAATACGCCTGCACCGAGAGGTCGGCCCAGAGCCGGTCCCCATCCAGCGCGGAAGCGAACTGCAACTGCGGCCGACCTCGCTCGAGCGCCGCCTGCACCTCGGGGATCCACGAAAGATCCGGCCGCGGCCTGCCCTTGGGCGGGAGGAGCCAGAGCCGCACGCCCGACGCCGCCGAGTTCTCGCTCGCGGCGGCCAACAGCTGTTCGAACCCGCGCGGATAGGCCGCGCACGCCCGAGAGATCGCCATGAGCGCATCGATGGACGCGATGAAGTCGGCTTTGTCCCCGCGCTCGGCCGCGACGGCCATCCGTCCGCGGAGCATCCGCATGAGCACGCGAACGGCCGTGACGCGGTCCTGCCCGGGGAACGCCCTCGGTTCTTCGTCAAACTCCGAATCGGGCGGAGCCAGCGCGTTCGACCCCGCAGCCTGAGCGAGGGTGTCGAAGACGCCGGCTTTCGCGTATTCGCTCAGCATCCGCCGGGCGAGGGCTTCGGAAGCCCGGTTCTGTTCGGGCGTTTCGTGCGAGCTGTAGACGCCCTTGGGGTCCGGATCGATCATCTCAGGCCGCTCGATGAACGCGAACTCCGGATAGACCCAGTTGCCGCTGGGGTTCGGCTGGTCGCGCCAGACGAGACGGTCGACGTCGTCGATCACGACGCGGGCTCGAACGAGCCGCTCCCACACGGACGCCCCGCTGCTCGCCGTCGCCGCCGCCGCACCCGCCGGGTTGCCCATCGCCGCCGCGAGGGACCGGAGCTTGGCTCGTGTCTCGGCCATCTCGCTCCGCGCGGTCGAGGCCGTCCATCGCGTCATGGCCTCGTTGATGCTCAGCGTGAGCACGCCGCCGCCCACAACCACGGTCAGCAGCGTGAGCACGACGCACCGGACCAGCCGCTTGCGTTTGGCGGTCCAGAAGACCTGCAGTTCGAGCTTCTGCCCCTCGATGAACACGCGCCCCGTCGCCCCCCCCCCACCACCACCGCCACTCCCCCCGCCGCCCGCGACAACCGCCGCAGGGTCCACGCCCTCCTGGCCCGCCCGCGCCAGTTCGGCAAGCGAAGCATCCACCTCGACCTCGGCTCCGCACTCCGGGCACCTCACGACCGAGTGCCCATCCTCGCGCTGCGTGACCGCCAGCCCGATCACCGAGTACCCGCACCCCGGGCACCCGCCCCGCGTCCGCAGCACGAACACAATCCGACGCCGCAGCAAGAGATCCCGCACGATGTAACCCGCCACCGGCCCCACCATCAGCACGAGCCCCCCCGTGGGGAGCCACATCAGGAGCCGCCACGTCAGCACATCGCCGTACTCAAAGACACGCCACTTTTCCGAAAGCCACGCCGCCCCGATGATCCCCAGCAGGAGCAGCGGGAGCGTCACCGCGAGGATCACCCCGGTGTGCAGCAGCATGACCCACGGATTGCTCCGCGCGGACTTGATGAACCGCTCGCAGTGCTCATCGTCGTAGGAGTCAAGCTCCGGAAACGCCCGGTGGATTTTGCGAGTGAGCAGCCGCATGAAGGCAGTCTACCGCGGCGGGCGCGCGGAGGATGCCACCCGGAGTTCCTCAACACCCCCGCGGCTCGCGCACGGGACTTTCCGATCCGCTCGGACGAGCATCCCACGCGCCCGCCCACATGTCCGAACCGTTCGGACGCGTGTCCGAACCGTTCGGACGCGTGTCCGAACCGTTCGGGCGAGCGTCCGAACCGTCTGTTTGAACATCCGACCGGTCCGGATAAACCTCCGGTCCGTCCGTGTGAACATCCGGACGGCCCGGAGGGTGGCGGGGTGCCACCATTCCCGGGAGTCCCGGCGCGCCGCTCGGGAATGGCGGCGCCACTCCCGGGAGTACGGGCGCGCCGCTCGGGCATGGCTGCTCCACTCCCGGGAGTCCCGGCACGCCGCCGAGGAAACCCGGCCCGCCGCTCGGACGGGGCGGCTTCCCCCTACCCTCCGGCCTATGTCCGTGAATCCCGCCACACTCCCCCGCCGCACCTTCGCGATCATCTCGCACCCGGACGCGGGCAAGACCACCCTGACCGAGAAGCTCCTCCTCTACGGCGGCCAGAAGACCCTCGCCGGGTCCGTCACCGCCCGAAAGAACCAGCGGGCGACGACCTCGGACTGGATGGAGCTTGAAAAGCAGCGCGGGATCTCGATCTCATCCACGGTCCTCATGTTCGATTACGGCCCCGAGGGCGGGCAGACCTTCCGCGTCAACCTGCTCGATACGCCGGGCCACAAGGACTTTTCGGAAGACACGTACCGCGTGCTCACGGCGGTCGATGCGGCGATCATGGTGATCGATGCGGCCAAGGGCATCGAGCCGCAGACCCGCAAGCTCTTTGAGGTCTGCCGGCGGCGCGGGGTGCCGATCTTCACGTTCATGAACAAGTGCGACCGGCCGACGCGGGACCCGCTTGAGCTTCTTGACGAGCTTGAGAAGGTGCTCGGGATCGGGGCGTTCCCCGTCAACTGGCCGCTCGGCTCCGGGCCGTCGTTCAAGGGCGTCTACGACCGCCTCACGCGGAAAGCCCACATGTTCGAGCGGACCCCCGGCGGGGCGTACGTCGCGCCGCTCGAGGTGCGCGGGCTCGACGACCCGGCCGTTCGCGAGAAGCTCGAAGACCATGTCTACGAGAACTCGAAGGAGCAGATCGAGATGCTCGAAGGGGCCGGGGCCGAGTTTGACGAAGAGAGCGTGCTCGCGGGGCTTGTGACGCCGGTCTATTTCGGGTCGGCGATGAACAACTTCGGCGTGCAGCTGCTCCTTGACGGCTTCCTTGAGCATTCCGCGCCGCCCGGGCCGCGCGTTTCGGTGGGCCCCAAGGGGGATGAGCGGCGCGAAATCAAGCCGGAAGATCCGGGGTTCTCGGGGTTCGTCTTCAAGATCCAGGCCAACATGGACCCGCGGCACCGCGACCGCATCGCGTTCGTCCGCGTCGTGTCGGGGGCTTTCACGCGCGAGATGACCGTCAACCACGTGCAGTCGGGCACGCGGATCCGCTTGTCGAACGCGCAGAAGCTCATGGGCCAGGCCCGCGAGACGGTCGAGGACGGCCGGGCGGGCGACGTCGTCGGGATCGTCGGGCACGATGTGCTCAGGATCGGCGACACGCTGGCGGAGGACAAGGCGATCGTGTTCAATGAGATCCCGCGGTTCACGCCCGAGGTCTTCGCGTACCTGCGGAACCCGGTGCCGGCCAACGCGAAGAAGTTCCGGCTCGGGCTTGAGCAGCTTTTGCAGGAGGGCGTGGTGCAGGTGTTCTTCGTCGGGGCGGGGCAGGTCAAGACGCCGCTCCTCGCGGCCGTCGGCCCGCTTCAGTTCGAGGTGGTGCAGCACCGCATGCAAGCGGAGTATCAGGCGGAAAGCGGCCTTGAGCCGAGCGTGTACAAGATGGTGCGGTGGTGGCGCATGCCGGGGAAAGCCCAGGAAGGCAAGGGCGCCGACGCGGAATGGCTCCCCGACCTCCCGAGCAACGCGGCGATCGCCTACGACCGCGACAACCTGCCGGTGGTCCTGCTCGGAGATGAATGGGCCCTCCGCCACTTCGTCCAGCGGAACGAGGGGATCGAGGTTTCGGAGCTTCCGATTGTGGCTGCGTCGAAGAAATGAGCCGGTCGATAGACTGTCGGCATGAAGCTTCAATGGCCCGCTGGCACGGTGGCGATTGGAATCGTCGTGGTCGCGGGTTGCGAGCGAGCTTCGCCGCCGCCCGGCGAAACGAAGACGTCGAGCGCGGAAAGCGGCAACGGGGCCGCTCGCTCAAAGTCTCTGAGTGGTCCGCCGTTTCCCAACGGGCTGCTCGGCCGCGAACTGGGCTCGCTGGTCACCATCCGCGGGATCGTCACGACCGACGGACGCAAAGCCGAGAGCGGCGTCTTCTGGCTCGACGTTCAGTCGGTCGAGGGTGTGCCGGCGGAACCGGGGATCGCCATCGCGCTGGCTCCGCACGTTGTCGGCTGGGGCGAGCGGGACCAGAGCGAGGGGCCACCCAAGCTTGAGATCGGCAGGGAGTTCGAGCTCAAAGGCTACGAGACGGGTGCGTTCGTTGGCGTTCCGGACGGCGCGGACGAAGCGGTGGGCGTCGCGCGGGCGACGACGGGCTTCCACTTCCGGCGGCACTTCGTGGTGGTCGGGGGCGGTCCGCTCGAACTGCGGCCGGCGGTTCCCGAGCAACGGTGAGTCGCGACCTCCGCTTCCTGTTAGTGCTTGCTATACTTGTCCATGCCGAAGCGGTCAACGTATCGAGCTGTCTTGATGGCGGGTCTGACGTCATGCGTCACCCTGGGGACTTTTGCGGCTCTCCGTGGCTGCGTGATGATCGGTGCGGACCCGGGCGCGATGGACCCGCTGCCGCTTGCGGCTCCGGATACGCGGACGCTTGCGGAACGGCTTCGTGGGCATGTCACGGAGCTTGCGGGAGCGATCGGCGAGCGGAACCTCGCGCATCCGGAGCAGCTCAAGCGGGCGGAGTTCTACCTTGCGGCTCAACTCGCCAAAGCCGGCCACGTCGTGAAATGGCAGACGTACACCTGCCGAGGCCACGACGTGTCGAATCTTGAAGTTGAGATCAAGGGAGCGGCGAGGCCGAACGAGATCATCGTCGTGGGCGCGCACTACGACAGCGTCAATCACCGAGGGGTCGCGAGTCCCGGGGCCAACGACAACGCGAGCGGCACGGCGGGCGTGCTGGAACTCGCTCGTATGCTCAGGCACGCGACCCCGGCCCGCACGATCCGCTTGGCTCTCTTCACGAATGAAGAACCGCCGTACTTCTGGACTGACGAGATGGGGAGCCTGGTGTACGCCCGGGCGTGCAAGCAGCGCGGGGATGCGATTCATGGCATGATCTCGGTTGAGACGATCGGATACTACCGGGATGAGAAAGGTTCGCAGGACTATCCGCCTTTGGCGGGGATCGGTCGGTCGGACGTCGGGAACTTCATCGCGTTCGTCGGGCCAGCGAGCAACGGAGGCGGAGACTGGGTCGAGCGGTGCACGGCTGCATTTCGGGCGGCGAGCGACATGCCGGCCGAGGGCGCGGCTCTCCCGAGCCTCGTGCCGCGGATCAATTCGAGCGACCACTGGAGCTTCTGGAAGCAGGGGTGGCCGGCGCTGATGGTCACGGATACCGCGCCGTACCGGTACCCGTACTACCACAAAGCGGAGGACACGCCTGAGAAGCTCGACTATGAGCGGATGGCGCGGGTTGTGGAGGGGGTGGCGAAGACGGTGCTCGCCGTGGCGAGTGATGAGAGGTCGATTGATACGCTTGCGGGTGCTGGGGCGGGGGAGAGATGAGCTCGGGAAGAACACCGCTCTAAAGAGCGGTGCCACCTGAGAGCAGTGCCACCCAAGAGCCGCATCAGTTGTTAAACAGGAAGTGGCAGACGTCGGCGTCTTTCATGACGTAGTCCTTGCCTTCGATCCGCATCTTGCCGGCTTCCTTGATCGCCTTCTCGGTCTTGTACTTCTCGAGGTCGGCGACGGAGTAGATCTCGGCGCGGATGAAGCCCTTTTCAAAGTCGGTGTGGATCACGCCGGCGGCTTGCGGAGCCGTCGCGCCGATCGGGACCGTCCAGGCGCGGATTTCCTTGGGCCCCGCGGTGAAGTAGGACTGCAAGCCGAGAAGGTGGTAAGCGGCGGTCGCGAGGCGGTTGAGGGCGGGTTCCTTCATGCCCATGCTCTGGAGCATTTCGAGCTTGTCGGCGTCGCCAAGCTCGGAGAGTTCGCTTTCGATCTTGGCGCAGACGGGGACGACCTCGGAGCCTTCCTTGGCCGCGTGCTCGCGGACCTTCTGGCAGAGGGGGCCTTCGCCGTTGACATCATCCTCATCGACGTTCATCACGTACAGGACCTTCTTGGTCGTGATGAGGCCGAGCATCTTGAGGGATTTCTGCTGGTCGGGGTCCTCGAGCTTGAGCGAGCGGGCGGGCTGACCGCTGTCGAGCAGGGGTTTGAGCTTCTTGAGGACCTCGAAGCGTGTGACGGACTCTTTGTCGCCGGCTTTGGCGGCGCGTTCGGCTTTGCTCATGGCACCGAGGACGACTTCGAGGTCGGCCAGGACGAGCTCGGTGTGGATGATCTCGATGTCGCGGATGGGGTCGACGGAACCTTCGACGTGGGTGATGTCCTCGCCGCCGGGGGCTTTGGTGAAGCAGCGGACGACCTGGAGGATGGCGTCGACCTCGCGGATGTGGCTGAGAAACTTGTTGCCCAGGCCTGCGCCCTCGCTGGCGCCTTTGACGATGCCGGCGATGTCGACGAGGCGGAGCATGGCGGGGATGATCTTCTGGCTTTCGATGTGCGAGCGGATGATTTCGAGGCGTGAGTCCGGGATGGGCACGGCCCCGACGTTGGGCTCGATGGTCGCGAAGGGGTAGTTGGCGGCGAGCGCCCCCGCTTTGGTGAGAGCGTTAAAGAGGGTGGATTTGCCGACGTTGGGGAGACCGACGATGCCTGCTTCCATAAGGGTGCAATGGTAGACCGCACGGGCCCCGATTCCCTTCCGAACGGGCGGTCCCGACGGATTCCGCTACAATTTCCGCATGGGGATCCTGCCATCCAAAGCCCGCCCGACATGGGCCGGGGTGCTGGTCAGACAGCCAGTCGGCGATGTGCTTGTCCCGTGGCGGGACGCGATCGACCTGCGGGTGGTCTGGCTTGGCGGCCAATGGGTGCGGATCGAGTTCGACCTTCGCGAGGAGAAGCGTGCCCGGGCGCTGCGGCGGCGGGCTCTTCGCAACCTTTGGCGAGCGGGTGAGGAGGTGACATGGCGCAAGCCCGTCATCGGTCCGACCTGGCTTGAGCCGGTCGGCATGCTCATTCCGACCGGATGCTGCGTCACGCTGGGCGTAATGGCGTTGACGTTTGCGATCGGCCGTATGACGACGCTGAACGAAGCGATTCGGGCCGAGGGTGTTTCGCCGACGCTTGGCGCGTTGATGTGGGGGGCTTTGGTTTTGCTTGCCATCGCCGGGGTCGGAGCATTCGGGTTCGTGTGGTTCGGGGTGAAGTTCTGGCAGCGTGAAGCCCGTTCGCTCGCCGTCAAGGGGGAAGCGCTCACGCTGGTGCGGCGTGATCGAACGATCGTCGTGCATGCTTCCGAAGTCGCGAACGTGGAGCGGAACGCCGCCGGCGCGAGCATCAGGACGACCGCGGGGGAATGCGTCTCGCTCGACCAGGTCTGCCCCGCCGCGTACGAACCCTGGCTTCGAAGCCTGCGACTCGCCAAGGACCTGCGGCCGGTTCCGTCGGTATGGATGCCTTGGCTCGTGGTGGCGTGCGGCCTGAGCCTCACGGGCGTTCATCGGTTGATCGAAGGGTCCGGGTTGTCATCGGGCACGGAGACCGCCCCGAGTTCGATCGCGATCCTCGCCGTGACCTTCGGGTTCGCCGCCATGCTCGTGTGGTTGCGGCGGCATGAGCTTTCGAACGCTCATTGAGCCGCCCGCACCTTCCACAAAAGGAACGTTTCATCAGACCGCTCGCAGAGTTGGGGCCGTCTGGTGTACGCTATTGGCATGAAGATGATGCCACTCCTTCTTTCCGTTTTCGCGGGTCTTCCCGCTGCGTTCGGTCAGGTCGTCGCTGAGACCATCGCGCCGAGCACCGCCGTCTTCCACGCCTCCGCCGAAGCGAAGAAGAACGCTCTGCCGTCCTTCTCGATGCTTGTGCCGCGCGAGGGCAAGCCCGGCGATGCGGGCGTCCGACTCAAGCCCGTCTTCGCGAAGGAAGGCGACAAGCAGGTCGTGACGGTCCGCGTGGATGCGGGCACATCGCTCTACGGCACGGGCGAGGTCGCCGGGCCGCTGCTCCGAAACGGAAGCACCGTCACCCTCTGGAACCACGACGCGTACGGCTACGACGACAAGACCCCCCACCTCTACCAAAGCCATCCGTGGGTGCTTGGCGTGCGCGCGGACGGCACCTCGTTCGGCATCATCTTTGACAGCACCTACCGGCAGGTGATCTCGATGCCCGCAACCGGCGGCGGAGACATCAAGACCGTCGTCGACGGCCGGGAGTTCCCGGTGATCGTGATCGAGCGGGCCACGCCGCAGGAGGTTGTCACGACCCTCGCGGACCTCACCGGCAAGATGCCGCTCCCGCCCAAGTACACCATCGGGTATCACCAGTGCCGGTACAGCTATTACCCGGACACGCAGGTGATGGAGATCGCCAAGGGGTTCCGCGATCGCAAGATCCCCTGCGATGTGATCTGGCACGACATCGACTACATGCACAAGTTCCTGTGCTTCACGTTTGATGAGGTGCACTTCCCCGATCCGACGCGGCACAACGCGGACCTGCACAAGCTCGGGTTCAAGACCGTCTGGATGATCGATCCCGGCATCGGGATCAACAAGGACACCTTCCCCAACGGCAAGTACCACGTCTTCGAGCAGGGCGAAGCCGGCGACCACTGGGTCCACGACAAGAACGGCAAGCCATACGCCGGCGAGGTCTGGCCCGGGAAGTGCCACTTCCCCGACTACACCCGCAAAGCCACGCGCGAATGGTGGGCCGGTTTGTACAAGGACTGGATCGCGACCGGCATCGACGGCGTCTGGAACGACATGAATGAGCCCGCCGTGTTCAATGTCCCGGGCAAGACCATGCCCGAGGACAACATCCACCGCGCCGATCCCGAGTTCGGCGGCCCCGGCAGCCACGCGCGGTTCCACAACGTTTACGGCATGCTCATGATCAAAGCGACGCGAGAGGGCATCGCCGCCGCTCGCCCCGACAAACGCCCCTTCGTGCTCAGCCGGGCCAACTTCCTGGGCGGCCAGCGGTACGGCGCGACGTGGACCGGCGACAACACCGCCGACTGGCGCCACCTCGAGTGGTCCATCAGCATGATCCTCAACATCGGCCTCTCCGGCCAGCCGAACATCGGCCCGGACATCGGCGGCTTTGCCGGGAACGGCCCCGACGGTGAACCGCCGATGGACCGGGGCACACACTTCGCCCGCTGGATGGGCGTTGGGGCGATGCTCCCCTTCGCCCGCGGCCACACCGGCAAGGACAACGTTCAGAAGGAGCCCTGGAGCTTCGGCGAGAAGGTGGAAGCCACGTGCCGCCGCGCGATCGAGCGCCGCTACCGCCTCATGCCCCTCTTCTACACGTTGTTTGAAGAAGCCAGCCGCACGGGCTTGCCCGTCGCCCGGCCCGCGTTCTTCGCCGATCCGACGGACCCGGCCCTGCGAAGCGAGGATGACATCTTCCTGCTCGGCGATGGCCTGCTCGTCAAGTGCCAGCTCGCTCCCGACGGCACGCGTGTTCCGGTCATGCCCAAAGGCACCTGGCGAAAGGTCGCTTTCGAGGGCGAAGCTCCCGACTCGGATCTGCCCGAGCTTTTCGTCAAGGAAGGGTCGATCATTCCGACGGGGCCGGTGACGCAGTGGGTGGACGAGAAGCCGCTTACCGAGGTCACGCTTTACGTCTCGCTGAACGGCAAGGGCGAAGCGACGGGGAGCATGTACGAGGACGCCGGCGAGGGTTACGGCTACCAGAAGGGCGAGTTCCTGCGGACGACGTTCACCGCGACCTCGAGCGGGGGCGAAGTGACCGTCAAGACCTCGACGGAAGGCTCGTGGAAGCCGCCGGCGGGCCGGTCGTTCAAGGTCATCGTGCTGAAGTAATCCGTCGGCCGTGAACCGGACCGTGCGATCCGTCGCTTGACGGAGTGAACATCGCCGGCTGGATTCTCGCGTCCCTCGCATTCGTGCTCACCGGGTGTACGACCACGGTGGTGCCGCCGCGTGGTGTCCACGACCCTGTGCGTGTCGTCGTGCTCGACTATGGCTATCACGCGAGCCTCGCGGTTCCTGACGACACGGGGTCCATCGTCGAGCATGCTTTCGGCGAATGGGGCTGGTACGTGGAGAACCGAACCGGCTGGTGGCGGGTGCCGGGAATCCTCTTCGTGCCCAGTCAGGGGGCGCAGGGACGTCGCCGGCTTGAATGCCCGATCGATGAAGTTGCGGCCGTGACGGGTGCGGAAAGCGGGCTTGCGATTGAGGTGGAACGCGAGCGGCTGGAGGCGTGGAGGGCGCGGATGGAGACCGCTTGGACGTTCGCCTCGGAGGAACGGCCCGCCGTGCTGAATCCTGACCATCAGATGGAGTTCGTCGAGTCCGAGGACCGCTATTGGGTGTTCAATACGTGCAACGCCGCGGTTGCCGCTTGGCTTGTGGAACTCGGGTGTGGGGTGGGCGGATGGACGGTCGGAGCGGACTTCACGCTGGGCGGGGAGCCGGCAGGAGCCTGGGACGGGGCCGATACGCCGCCATGACCAGCGAAACGACGAAGGCGACCGACGACAAGCACGCCGCGGGGAACGTCCAGCCCATGGCTTTGAAGCCGGTGTTGATGAACTGCTGGTTCGGGACGCCGGACTTGGGCATTGCAAGCAGGGCGGCGTCGAACTCCCAGGTCCCTTCGACGAGCTCGCCGGGCTTGGCCGGTTCGCCGCGTTTGTTCGTGGGATAGTGAAGCCGCTTGCGCTCAAAGCCGCCGGCGGGAAGGAACTCAAAGAACTCGAAGGACCAGTCCTTTCGCCAGGACTCGCCCCACGTGCTGGGATCGACGCCCGCACGCGGCGAGCGCGTCACGATGGCGAGACGATCGGTGATGTTGCCCTTACGCATCTCGCCCACCGCGTCATCGGCGTCCATGCCGGACACCTCGGCGAAGCGGAGGACCCGCAGCCAGTCGCGGTGGGCGGCGAGCCCCTGCGACGCCAGAGCTTCGAACTGCCTGTGCGGGATCGTCACGCGGAGACGGAGCTTCTCATCGCCGTAGGAGAGGTTGAGGAAACGCGTGCCCGCTTCGTCCTTCTCGTCCGTCAGCGTGACGGTGCGACCGGCGTAGGTGAACGCGCGGCTGTCAAGCTCCTGGAAGATCCAGTGCTTGGTTGGATGCTCTTTGTAGAACGTGACGAGTTTGGACGCGAGCACGGACACACTCGCCACGAGCACCAACGCAGACATGGCCGCGATGAGGGCGTAGGTCTTTCGAGTCATGGGACGTTCAACCTTTCACGCCCCCACGTCCGCGTTCGTGGCTGGGGCGATTCAGTGCCCGCCGTGGCCCGCTTCGGGCTTGGGCGCGGCGGCTTCGAACAGGCCCGAGGTCTGGCCCTTTTTCGCGCGGCTGAAGTTCTTGCTGCTCATCCGGTCGGTTCCGGCCAGGCCGGGGTTCTCTTCCGCAAGCTCGTGCGCCTGGGCGATCTCGGTGATCGTCGCGAAAGCCGCCGGGCCGAGCTTCTCCTGAAGGCGCTTGAGCACGTCGGCGTGCGGGATCTTGCCGTGGTGCAGGTGGTACTCGAACTCCGCGATCATGTCCTTGGCGACATCCGCCGCGACGAGCTCGCAGGCTTTGGGGAACGTGTCGTCGAAGGCGACCTTCGCGATGGCTTCCTCGATGGAGATCGTGTTGCCGTTGCGGGCCTGATTCTCGATCAGCGAAGCGACCGCATCGTTCGGCTTGGCCGTGAGCTCCGCCCTCTTGGCGTTCAGCATCTCCGGATGGACCTTGGCCGCGTGCTTGAGCTGAAGCTCGAGGATCCGCGAATCGACCGCGCCGACGTAGGGAGGGAGGCCGGCGAACACCGGCATCTTGAAGTCACCGGAGACGCCCGCGTAGGCCGGGTACGCACGCTGAACGTCGAGGCCCGAACCGGATCCGCCCTTCACGACGGCTCCGAACTTGGTCTGGTCGATGTACCCGCGGTTGCCGATGTCGAGGAAGGTGAAGAACATGAAGATCGCCACCCCGAGCACCGTGAACCCGAAGATCACGGCGTTGATCGGGTTGTCGTGCCGCAGGTGCATGAAGTAGAGCAGCACCAGCGTCGCCTTCACCGTCGCGATCGCCATGACCACCGCGACGTTCAGCCATCCGGGAAGGGTGATCGAGAACGTGTGCGCGATCCACTGCTCCGCCTGGGCCTGACCGACGGTCAGGATCGTGAAGAAGAGGAGCAGTCCGAGGATGAGCTTGAGCGTGAACGCCGAGGTCACATGGTGCTCGTGCGGCGTGCCGCCGTGCGGGTCAAGCTCGTTGAGGGTGTGGGCAGGTGCGTGGGCCATGGAGTGGTCTCGCGGTCGTTGGGCTGTGGTGAAGTCGCGTCCGATCGGTTTCGAAACGCCTTGGAGCGGCGATCGCTCGAATCAGTGGATGAGGTACAGGAGCGGGAAGAGGAAGATCCAGATCAGGTCGACAAGGTGCCAGTACAGCGCCGAGTTCTCGACCATCGTGTAGTGCGTCGGGCCGTACTGCTTCTTCAGCGAACGGACATAGCACCAGAGCAGCAGCCCCGCTCCGATGATGACGTGCAGTGCGTGGATCCCCGTCGCGCAGTAGTAGACCGACCACCACATCGGCTCGGCCGGGTTCTCTGAGAAGGGATAGCTGAAGAGGCTGCCGGGACGCTTGCCGACCGCCCACTTGGGCGCGTACTCGAAGATGAACTTGATCGCCACGAACGCGAGGCCGCACACGATGGTGATCAGCAGGTTGCGGCGGAGGGCCGACTGCTGATTGAGCTGAGCATTGCGGACCGCCGACGCGGCGGTGTACGACGAGATCAGCAGCACGATCGTGTTGAACGCACCCCACCGCCAATCAAGGAAGTGAGACCCGTTCACGAACGCTTCCGGGTACTTGGACCGGAAGTAGACGTACGCGCAGAACAGACCGGCGAAGAGAAGCACCTCGGTGGCTAGGAACAGCCACATGCCGGTCTTGCAGGCGTCAAACTCTTCGTCCTGCGTGCGGAAGTGGTGCCCGTGCTTGTACTTCACGTATCCGGCCGAGGGGTCGTGCCCGTCCGCGCCGGGCACGTCCTGCCCCGTTCCGCCGTGTGAATGAATGTCAACCGTGCTCATGAACCCTCCAGAGGGGGTGTGTTTGATCTCGTGCTACCAACCCGACCGTGCATTCCGTCCGGCGATCTTGCTTAGTGCGCCCCGCGAACCCGGGCGACCTCGGCCGGATCCGGAAGCGGCCAGTCCTTGGCGTCCCACTTGGGCGGCACGGCGGTGTCAAAGTCGTAGGGGCCGTGCTTGGCCATGGGCTCATGGTCGAAGTTGTGCTCCGTGGGAGGGCTGTCGGCTTCCCACTCGAGCGTCATCGCGCCCCACGGGTTCTCCTTCGCCTTCTCACCCGCCGCGAGCGAGTGCAGGAAGACCGCCAGGTGCGTCAGGAACCCCGCGAAGAGGAACCAAGACCCGACCGTGGAGATGAAGTGGAGCGTCTGGAACTCATCGGGATACCCGGCGTAGCGCCGCGGCATGCCCTGCGTGCCCAGGAAGAACTGCGTGAAGAACGTGACGTTGAACCCGACGAACACCAGCAGCGCGCCCACGTTGGCCCAGCGCTCGCTGTACATCTTGCCGAACATCTTCGGCCACCAGTGGTGCAGGCCGGCCATCAGCCCGATGATCGTCCCGCCCATCATCACGTAGTGGAAGTGCGCCACGACGAAGTAGGTGTCGTGCAGGTGCAGGTCCGTCGAGAGCGTCGCAAGCGGAAGGCCAGTCAGGCCGCCGATCGCGAACAGGAACAGGAAGATCAACGCGTAGATCATCGGCGTCGTCAGAGCGATCGAGCCCTTGTAGAGCGTCGCGATCCAGTTGAAGATCTTGACCGCCGTCGGGATCGCGACGAGGAACGTCAGAGCGGAGAACACGACCGAGCCGATCTCGGACATGCTCGCGAACATGTGGTGGCCCCAGACGATGAACGCCACACCCGCGATGCCGAGCGAAGCGAACGCGATCGCGCGGTAGCCGAAGATCGGCTTCCGGCTGTGCACCGCGATCACGTCCGAAATCACACCCATACCCGGCAGAATCATCACGTACACCACCGGGTGGCTGTAGAACCAGAAGAAGTGCTGATAGAGCACCGGATCCCCGCCCAGAGCCGGATCAAAGATGCCCACGCGGAAGAAACGCTCGAACAGGAGCAGCGCCAGCGTGATGCCGATGACCGGCGTCGCGAGGACCTGGATGATCGCCGTGGCGTAGACCGCCCAGACGAAGAGCGGCATATCCCACCAGCCCACGCCCGGGGCGCGGAGCTTGTGCACCGTCACCACGAAGTTCAGGCCCGTCAGAATCGAGCTGAATCCGAGGATGAACGCCGCGGTGATCATGTACACCACGCGCCAGTGCCCGGCATCGGTTGTTGTCGAGTACGGTGTGTAGAAGGTCCACCCGGTGTCCACACCGTGGTAGATGATCGCCAGCACGCCGAAGATCGACCCCAGCAGGTACACGTACCACGAGAGCAGATTCAGCCTCGGGAACGCGACGTCCTTGGCTCCGATCATCAGCGGCAGGAAGAAGTTGCCCAGCGACGCCGGAATGCCCGGCACGATCACCATGAACACCATGATGGCGCCGTGCATCGTGAACAGGCGGTTGTAGAAGTTGTTGGACTTGGTGATGTCCGACACCATCTGGCCGGTCTTCTCGTCCTTGACGCCCGGGTCAAAGAACAGGCCGCTCGTCCCCACCACCTCGCCCGCGGCGTTCATCACCGACCGCGGCGGCGAGAGAAGCTCAAGACGCAGAGCCAGCGCCGTAACGCCGCCCACGAAGAACAGGACCAGAATGGCCGTGAGGTACATCACGCCCAGCTTTTTGTGGTCCACGGTGGTCGCCCAGTCCTTGATGGTGGCCCAGGCGCCGCCCTTGCCCTCAAGGTACGAACCGTGGTGCTCGTGGCCGTGCCCGCCGTGCGGGTGGTCGTGAGCTCCGACATTTGGATTGATCGTGGTCATGGGTCTAGCCCTGTCTCAGGAGGGGTTTTCGGGTATTCGGGAGCGTGTTCGTCACTTCTTCTGTTCAGCGGGCGCCGCGGCCGGGGCCGCCGCATCCGCCGGCTTGACGTCCGCGGGCTTCGCATCCGCCGGAGCGATGCCGCCCTCGAACTTCTTGTTCACGCCGCCGATCTGCTGCCAGTTGTCGGCGACCCATTCGGACTTCATGAAGGCGATGAGCGAGTTGATGGCTTTGTCATCCAGCACGCCCAGGTAGGACGTCATCGCGACGCCCTCGTAGCCCGCGACGGTCTTGGCTTGCGGATACCAGATCGACTCGCGGATGTAGTCGTCGTCGGCCACGACCTGCTTGCCGCCGCTCATCGTGTGCGTGCCGCGGTAGATGTTCTTCCACGAGGGGCCGGTGCCCCGCGTGCCGTCGATCGAGTGGCAGGAGATGCAGTTGCGTTCCCAGAGCTTCTTGCCGCGGGCCGCCGGGGCTTCCGCCGCGTCGGATTTCGCAACCCACTCCTCGAACTTGTCCTTCGGGATGACCCGGATGATCGCCGCCATCTCGGAGTGGAAATCGCCGCAGTACTCGGCGCAGAAGACCCAGTGGTCGACATACGGCGTGCCGTCAAGGAACGACCACGCCGGATTCGCGTCCTTCAGCATCGTCTTCGCATTCGCGGGGATCTTCGCCGACTCGAACCAGTACTTCGTGTACCGGTTCGGCATCACGTCGATCTTCGCGCGGAAGTCCGGCACCCAGAAGCTGTGCATGACGTCCTTGCTGATCATCTTCAGCCGCACCGGCGTCGATTCCGGAACAAAGTAGATCGGCACCGGCTTGCTCGAAAGCACGTTGGGGTCCGTCGCGTGCGTCGCGCTCGCGCCAGTCGGGTAGTTCATCGTCCACGACCACTTCTGGCCGATCAGGTCGATGTCCATGCCGCCGCCCTTGGGGACCAGCATGTCGCTATAACCCTTGAACCCGAGCACGAACATGACCACGAGCAGCAGCGAGGGCCCGACGGTCCACGCGATCTCGATGTTCGTGTTGTGGGCCGGGCTCACCGGCGCGGGCAGGCCCGGCCGACGGCGGTACTTCCAGACGAAGTAGAACATCAGGCCCATAAGCAGGACGAACCAGAAGATCGCCGTGTACAGGATGAACATGAACGCGACGTCCGATTCGTCGCCGTACGTCGAACCGCTGGCGCTGCGGAACCAGAAGTTGAAGAACGGCCACGTCGACGCGTCCGCGAGGATCTGATTCGGCATCATCATGTCATTCACCGTCATCATGGAATGGATCCGTGGATTGAACCGGCAACGGGCCCGGCGTTCGTGCGAAAGGAGGAACCGGGCACCGCCACACCGGCCGCCAGCAGCCGACGTTTCTTGAGTCGCTCGGCGAACAGAAGCACACCGATCAGCCCGCCGAGCCCGAGCATCGTCAAGATGCCCCCGAGCTGCATCACCCGGAACGCACTCAGCGTGTACATCCCCATCTTGGGGTCGAACATGTAGCAGAACGTCAGGAACTGATCTTCGAGCGTGTTCGTGATCGTGCCCTGACCCGCGTCCAAAATCGCAAGGCGAAGCTGCAGAGCCGTGTGCCCGAACCCGTACAGGTAGCGGGAGATCTTCCCGTCCGGCGTCACCATGAAGAAGACCACCGGGTGCGCGAAATCCTGCCCGCCGTTGATCGGCGAATACTGGAAGCCCAGCGAGTTCGCGAGCTGCCGCGTCGTCCCCTCTTCATGGAGGAAGAACTGCCACCCCTCCGAGACCGTGCCCTGGTCGCCGCGGCCGTACCCAAGGAGCGACGCTTTCTTCTGGTTCATCGCCGCGAACTTGTCGTCGCGCGGATCGAAGCTGAAGGTCAGGACGTTGAACTCTTTCCCGGCTTCCAACCCCTTGATGTCGCGAACGCACTCGTTCACCGTCTTGAGCAAAGCCGAGCAAACGACGGGGCAGCGGTAGTACACGAGCGCCACGATCGCGGGCTTGCCTTCGATCTTCTCGCCGCTTGGACCCGTCCGCGTGAAGAACTCGCCAAGCCGGCGACGCTCTCCCTCCGCGTTCGTGAACGTCAGCTCCATCGGAAGCGGCACGCCGAGCTTCTCGTCCACCTTCAAGCCAAGCTCGCTGGGCTTCACCCGCGTGATGTCCCGAAGATCGTTCGCCGAAGACTCCGGAGCCGAAGCTTCAGGGCCTGAAGCTTCGGGGCCGGAAGCCTGAGCGAACGAGACACCCGCGAGGCCCGCGTGGGCCAGCGCGACGAGAGCAACCGCCGGGATCGCCCGACCGATGAGCTTCGTGATGTCGCGAACGTTCAGCATTCCGCTCTCAGCCTCCGCGTGATTACTTCGTTTCACCCTTCACTTCGCCGCCGTACCGCTTGAGGACGCGGTCTTGTGCCATCTTGACCGGAACATGCACCGTGGAAGCGTCCACCCAGCCAAATCCCTCGAGGCGCTTGGTCGAAGCCGCCTTGTACCCGACATACTCGGACGAAAGGTCGACGTTGACTCGCTCGCGACGCAGCTTGTCCATGTGGTGGTTCATGTAGAGCATGGTCACCGCGACCAGACCGACCGTCGCGACGATGATCAGGACCAGGCCCTTCGCCATCGCCGAGATGGATGTCGTGCCGGCGTGCTCTTCCTGCGGCAGCCCCTCGGATGCGTCATGGTGGTGCCACGCGTCCGCGTGCTCATGCCCATGGTGGCCGACCTGTTCTCCAGCATGTCCGTGATGCCCGCTCATGACTACCTCGCGTCTGTGGGCCCTTGCCCTCAATACTAGGCGTTCCCCTAGCTCTTCGTCCTGTCCCGCAAGAATGGTTACTGTCAGACAACAACCATGCTCGTTCGTTCTCTGTTCGTACTAGACGTAGTTCTTGTGCTTCAGAGCCTCGTGCATCCGGGGATCCTGAAGCGGGACCAGCGGTCCCGAAGCGACCTTCCGAATCAGGAGGCCAAGGAACACAAGGATCACGCCGCCCGTGCCGGCCAGGTCGATCAGCCACGGCGCTGTGCCGGGGATGTTCGCCGGAGGCTGCCCGGCGTACACCGCCGGACGCACGATGAAGACGATGTCCATGATCTGCATGAACACGAGCCAGGCGCCCATCAGGAGCATGGCTTTGTGGTTCTTCTTGAACGGGCGGAAGATCATGATGACGAAGGGCACCACGAAGTGGCCGAACGCCAGCAGCGTGAAGACGTGCTCCCAGCCGCCCTGCTTGCGGTAGATGTAGAACGCCGTCTCTTCCGGAATGTTGGCGTACCAGATCAGGAAGTACTGGAAGAACGAGATGTACGCCCAGAAGCACGTGAAGGTGAAGCAGAGCTTGCCCATGTCATGGAAGTGCTCCTCCGTCACGACGCCTTCGTTCTTGCCGCGGATGCGGAGCACGGCATGGATCATGATCACGACGGTCGTCGCGGTGAACGCGGCGCCGGCGAAGTAGTACACGCCCCACATGGTGCTGAAGAACGTGTAGTCCATGCTCTTCAGCCAGTCGAAGGCCGCGAACGCGATCGTCAGGGCGAAGACCACCATGCCCGGGGCCGAAAGCGTGCGGGCCGACGCCGCGTACCGCTTGTCGCCCGTCTCATCCATTTTGCGGCTCGCGTTGGCCATCAGTTGCGCCAGCAGAATCCACGCGAGGCCGAAGATCACCGCCCGGCCGAGGAAGAACGGGATGTTGAGGTACCCGGCTTTCTTGCCGAGCAGGTACACCTGGTCCGCATCCATGCCCATCCAGGGGAAGAGCGTGACGCTGGTTTCACCCTTCTGAACCACCGACCAGCCGAGCGTGATCGCGAGGAAAACCAGCGGAACCCAGACGAGGGTCGCGAGGTTCTCGAACTGCCTGCGGACCGTGCCCGACCACCCCGCGTTGACGAGATGGAAGACCATGCAGAAGAAGAGGCCGCCCAGGCTCGCGGCGAGCACCGTCATCGCGCCCACGTGCACGCTCGACAGGGCGTGCTTCATCACCACGTTCCCGCCCATCATCTTGGGAAGCAGGAACGCGACGACCACGCCGATAAGGCCGAGGACGACGAAGACGCCCGACATCATCGCGCCCGAGCCGGGCGCGAGCGTGATGTTCTCCGGACGCATCGCCGGGAACTTGGAAGCCCAGGGCGACCGCCCCGAGCGGATATCGTCGGCAGAGAGCTGGCTCATTTATTGCCTCCCGTGTTCCCGCTGGCGCCGGCCGCGGCCGCGGGGGCCGACGTCGCGGGCGCCGCGGGGCGGCTCGCGTTCAACTTGTCCTGTTCTTCCTTCGGCACCTCGTTCATCGGCACCGCACGCGTCTCCTGGAGCACCCGGAGCCACGCCACCACCGCCCACGAGTCCCGCGCGGACAGCGCGTGTCCGTACCCGGGCATCTTCTCGTTCTTGCTGCCGTCCACGTACCCGTTGCGGACCACGTAGTACAGGTATCCGTCCTTGCCCTTGAGGCCGGTCGGATCGCGGTACGCCGCGTCGTGCAGGTTGCGGGCGCCGCCGACCCAGCCCGTGGACCGGGCCGCATCGCCGACAAGACCCTTGCCGTCGCCCTCGTACCCGTGGCAGACCGCGCAGTAGATGTTGAACCGCTCTTCGCCGCGGCGGAGCAGATCCTCATCGACCCTCACCGGGATGCGGTCGACGACCTTGTCGAAGACCTTCCCCGTCGCGTCGAACACGATCGCGCCCGACGGGTCCATCTTGGGCACCGCGCCCTTGTAGAGCTCCCACTCATCGCGGAGCAGGTCCTGACGCTGGCCGTGGAACTTCGCGAACCAGTCGGGCTTGCCGACCAGGAGCTCGCGGCTCACGTTGTGCCGCCCGAACGCGACGGTGTGCGGCACCTGCGGCCGCATGGACCGACCGTCCTCGAAGAAGTCCGTCTTCACCTGCGGCTTGTGCTTCGGCGAATCGTCCATGTCGGGGAAGAACTGCCGCGGCGGTTTCTCGCTGCGGTCACCCTGACACCCGCCCAGGCCCGACACGACCGCCGCCGACCCCGTCAGGGCAAGCACGAGCGTTGAGATGTGCTTCGTGTTCATCATGCTTCACTCACAGTCTTCCGCCACACCCGATCAGTACCGCTTCCGCTCCGCGATCACTCGTTCTCGACCAGATCGATGTTGTACCCGTGCGCCTTCTTGAGCAGGGCTTTCACCGCGTCAGGGTCGAACTTGGGGTCCCCCGCCTCGATGCACACGACGAACTTGTCGTCGCTCGTGCGAAGGAACGCTTCCTTCTTCATCAGCGGGTGGTGGTGACGCGGCAGGCCGTTGAGCGCCAGCATCCCGATCAGCGACGCGAACGCCGAGAAGAGGACGCCCACCTCGAACATGATCGGCACGAAGGACTCCCAGCCGCCCTCCGTCAGGCTGCCGTAGGGCTTGCCCTGCGTCACCAGCTTGTAGCCGACGTTGGACCCGTACCACTGGAGCAGGTATCCGCATGTGACGCCGACGATCGCGGCGGCGCCGACGATCAACGGGAGCTTGGTCCGCGGGATACCCATCGCTTCGTCGATCCCGTGGATCGGGAACGGCGAGTACAGGTCCCACTTGGTGTACCCCGCGTCGCGGATCATCTCCGCCGCGTGGTAAACGTCCGCGGGCGTCGCAAACTCCGCCATGATGCCGAAGACCGGCTCACCCTTCTCCGTCACGAACTGTTTCGCGTGCGTCGTGTTCATGGGTTAGTGCCCCTTCCCTTCCGAGTGCCCGTCGCCGTGACCATGGTCGTCACCGTGCCTGTGCGGGTCGGCCTGCGGCAGAACGGCTTTCAGCTCCGCGATCGCGAACACCGGGATCACTCGGAGGAACAGCAGGAAAAGCGTCAGGAAGATGCCGAACGTGCCCGCGAAGGTCATCACGTCCACGAAGGTCGGGTGGAACATGTGCCACTCGCCCGGCAGCCACGCCCGGTGCAGACTCGTCACGATGATCACGAACCGCTCGAACCACATCCCCACCGTCACGAACGACGCCACGATGAAGATCACAAGCGGGCTCTGACGCATCGCTTTGAACCAGAACAGCTGCGGCGACACGACGTTGCACGTGATCATCGCCCAGTACGCCCACCAGTACGGCCCGAACGCGCGGTTGAAGAACACGTCGATCTCGAACTGGTTGGCTCCGTAGTACGCGATGAAGAACTCCATCGAGTACGCAAAGCCCACGATCGAACCCGTCAGAAGGATGATCTTCGCCATGTTCTCCAGGTGGCGGAGCGTGATGAAGTCCTTCATGTTCGGATACAGCTCGCGGCACGGGATCAGGAGCTGAAGCACCATCGCGAACCCGCCGAACACCGCACCCGCCACGAAGTACGGCGGGAAGATCGTCGTGTGCCAGCCCGGAAGCTGCGCCGTCGCGAAGTCCGTCGACACGATCGAGTGCACCGAAAGCACCAACGGCGTGCTCATGCCCGCAAGCATCAGGTACGCGGCTTCATAGCGGTGCCAGTGGCGGCTGCTGAATCGCCAGCCCAGCGACAGGAACCCGTAGATGTACGCCCGGAGCACGTCGATCTTGACCGGAACGAACGGAGCCACCGTCTGGCTCGAAAGCCCGTTCCGCAACCGAAGAATCGCCCGGTCACGAAGCGTCGCGAGGTCCGGAACCATGCCCATGTACCAGAACAGCGCCGACACCGTCCCGTACGTCGAGACCGCGAACAAGTCCCAGAGCAGCGGCGACCGGAAGTTCGGCCAGATCGCGTTGCTGTTGGGGATCGGGAACATGAACCACGCCAGCCACGCGCGGCCGACGTGAATGCCCGGATACGTCGCGGCACAGATGACCGCGAAGATCGTCATCGCTTCCGCGGCACGGTTCACCGCCGTGCGCCACTTCTGCTTGAACAGGCACAGAATCGCCGAGATCAGCGTGCCGGCGTGGCCGATGCCGATCCAGAACACGAAGTTCGTGATGTCCCACGCCCAGTCCACCTGGTTCGTCTGACCCCACACGCCGATGCCCGTGATGATCAGATACAGAATCATCACCGTGCCCAGCGCGGCCAGGCCGTTCACCGCGCCGAACATCGGCCACCACCACCGGCCCGGAGGATTCTCCGTGTACCCGCAGATGATGTCCGTCACTTCCTTGAACGAACGGTTGTTCAGCACCAGCGGCGGCCGAACTTCCACGTCGTCGATCAGCGTCCCATCGCCGGACCCCGGGGGTACGGCCACCGGCCTGATCGAGGCGTCCAGCCCCGCAAGCCGCCTCGCGTTCGCTTCGTCGGGATGCATCGTGCTCACGCCTTACCTCCAGTCAAAACCGTCAGGCTCGCGCGATACCCGCGATCCTCGGCCCGCTTGCGCGGATCAAGCGCAGCCGCGTGCTTCTTCTCGTCATGGCCATGATCGTGATCGTGGCCCTTGTGCTCATCGTGCCCGCCGTGGTCGAACGGATTCTCCCAGTGCTCGACACGCTTCTTGCCCGCTTCCGTCCGCGCCAGAAGCGCTGGGTTGGGGTTCCGCACGCGGAGCATGTGGCTCGTCCGCGGACGCGTGAGCAGGTATCCGAGCAGGGCGTACGAACGCGGATCATCCCGCTTGATCGAAACCTTGCTGCCCTGACGCTTCACGCCCGTTTCGTCCGTGTACTCGCGGCGATCCAGGATGTCGCCGAACGTGATCGCATCCGTCGGGCAGGCCTGCTGGCACGCCGTCTGAACGAACCCGTCCGGAACCAGGTTCCGGTCCGCAGCCGGGAAGACCTCGCTGGTATTGATCTCGATGCGGGCCGCGTTGATGCGCTGCACGCAGTACGTGCACTTCTCCATCACGCCGCGGCTCCGGACCGTCACGTCCGGGTTCTTCTGCATCCGCTCGATCTCCGCAAGCTTCTCGCGAAGCCGCGGCGGGATCAGGTTCACGTTGACGCGACCGTTCTTGGTCGAACCGGTGACGCCCGAGTTCTCGTTCGGGAGCACCTTCGCGACCGCTTCCACTTTGTCCTTGCCGAAATACTCGCCGCCGAACTTCGCCGTCCCGTAGTCGAAGAAGTTGAACCGGCGAACCTTGTACGGACAGTTGTTCGCGCAGTACCGGGTGCCGATGCAGCGGTTGTACGCCATCGCGTTCATCCCGTCCGGCGTGTGCACCGTCGCGTTCACCGGGCACACCGTCTCGCAGGGTGCATATTCGCAGTGCACGCACGCGATCGGCTGGTGAAGCATCTCCTCCGGCTCGTTCATCATCTCGAGCGGCTGGCCTTCCTTGTAGCCGGTGTAGTACCGGTCCACGCGGATCCACGTCATCTCGCGGCCCTTGGCCGTCTCCTTCTTGCCCACGATCGGGATGTTGTTCTCGGCTTGGCAGGCGATGGTGCACGTCCCGCAGCCGATGCACGTCGACAGGTCGATCGTCATCCCCCACTGCGGGCCCTTGCTGTACGCGCTGCCCTTGCTCGCGTCCTTCGCCGAAGCGTTGTACGGGTGGGAGTAGATCGAGAGGTTCGGAGGCGTGTGCGAAAGCTCGCCCAGACGCTCCGCGAAGTTGAGCTTCTCCTCAACCGGCACGCCGCCGTTGAACCGGTACAGGTCGTGCTTCTGCGTGATCACCTGGTCCGCGTAGTGGGCGAACGCCGGCAGGTCCGTCGTGCGGACGATGCTCGTGCGGCCCTCAAGCGACCAGTGGTTCTGCGTGCTCGCGATCCAGTACTCGCCCTCGGTCTTCTTCGCCGTGGCTTCCGTCAGGAATCCCGCCGACCCGCCGCGGAGCGGATACACGTTGAACCCGACCTCGTCGCCCACCAGGCCGCACGCCGTGCGACCGTACCCGTACTTCAGGATGATCGTGTCGTCCGCCATGCCCGGCAGGATCCACACCGCCGCTTTGATCGTGCGGCCGCCCACCGAGATCTCGGCCATGTCCGCCGACGGCCACTTCTCCTGCGTGTACTTGTTGTTCTTGGGGTTCTCAGGCCAGAGGCCGAGTTTCACCGCCGTCATCGGGCTCATCAGCGCCGGGTTGTCCCAGCAGACCATCGTGCCCGTGTCCGGAAGCTCCTGAAGCCAGCCGAGGTTCGCATACCGGCCGTCGCCAAGGTTGCCCGTCATGAACACGACTTCAAGCTTGCCCTCGCTCGGGCCCGCCGGGACCTTCATCCCCGCGACCGCCTTGGCGATCTCGCTCAACTGCACATCGCGGACCCACGTCGGCGCCGGCTGCCCCTGGAGCACGCCGTCCTGAAGCGACCGGCGGAACCGGCGCTCAAAGCTGTCTTCCGGCTCGGTCGGGCTCGAACGCTTGGCCATGTCCCGCCACACCGAACGCACGATCTTGTACCCGTCGGGCCGCCTGTCGCCGGCGAGCAGCGCGAGGAACTCGACCTCGCTCAGCGCGTGCATCGGGCGATCGCTCTCGGCAAGCTTGCGCTCGGCTTCGGAAAGCTGAGGCCCGAAGAGCGGCGCGATCATCGGCTGCGTCACCGCGAGGGTGCCGTCATTGGAAACCGTGTCGCCCCAGGATTCGAGGTAGTGGCAGCCGTTCAGCGACCACGTGCTCGCGACCGCCGTCTCGGACTGCTGCACGCTCATGCACACCGTGGCGCCCACCTTCGCGAACGCATCCGCGAACTTCAGATCGCCCGGAGCGTCGTACATCGGGTTCGCGTCGATCACCACCAGCGTGGAGATCGAGCCCGCCGCCATCTTCGCCGTCAGCGCCGCGAGGCCCTTGAGGCTGTCGCTCGCGTGCTCCGTGTCCATCGGCTGATACTTCACCAGCGTGCCAAGCGTGCCCAGGCAGTGATTCAGAGCGTGGCAGAGGACGTGAACCTCGGCCGGCATGTTGCGGCCCGCGAGAACCACGCCCGCGCCGCGGTTGACCGTGTCAAGCAGGTCCTTGCCCGCTTCCTCGATGAACCCGCGGTCCAGCGCCTCGCCGCCGGTGACCTGCACCGCATTCAGCGCGGCCACCAGAGCTTCCGTCCCCGCCGTGCCGGACTTGCTCACGACAAACTTCGCAAGCTCGACCGCCAGTGCGATCACCCGCGAAGGGGCAAGACGCAGGCGGTGGTCCGCCTGGGCCCCCGTCGTCGTCATCGAGCTCTCCGCGACGTACAACCGGCTCATCGCGAACTCGGGAATGTCGTGCCCGTGCGAATCGCGGACCATCTTGCCCGTCTTGGTCGGCAGACGCGTCGCCGCGAACTCGCGGGCGTTGGTCAGCTGGCCAGGATCGTTGCCGAGGAAGTCACGGTCGAGCGACACGATGACCTTGGCTTTCCGCAGGCTCAGCACCTCGCGCATCGGCGCACCGAAAGTCGTCGTGGTGCCGTCAATCTGACCGCGCGTCTCGGTCGGGTCCCACGCCACCCAGGTCGCCTTCGGGTACTTGCGGAGAATCCGGTCGCGAACAGCGTCACGCGACGGGCTGGTCTTCTTGTCGACGATGAACGCGAGGCCCTCGCTGGCCGCGCCCTCGTGCTTCTTGAAGTGCTCACCCGCCCACGCCGCGAAATCGTCCCACGACGCTTCCTTCCCGGTGGGCTTGTAGAACGGGAACTTCAGGCGGTCCGGATCGTAAAGCCCCAGAATGCTCGCCTGCGACTGCGGCGTGCTCTTGCCCAGGTTGTTCGAGTGAAGGGGGTTGCCCTCGATCTTCGTCGGACGCCCTTCGTGCGTCTCGATCAGCAAGCCTTCCGCGCCGCCGCCCGGCAGGGGCATGCTCGTCGCGTAGTAAAGCGGCTTGCCCGGCACCACGTCCTCGGGGATGTGCTTGCTGAAGGGCAGAATCTTGTGGTCCGGACGCCGGCAGCCGGGAATCGTCGCCGCGCCCGCGAGCGCCAGCGAAGCTCCCATCAGCGTCATGAACGAACGACGCGAGGTGGTCAGCAGCTCCGACGCGCCCGCGGGGAACTCACGCTCCACGAAGTCGCGGAACTCGGACGTGTCGGCGATCTCCTCGCCGCTCCGCCACGCGCTCATCCCGTTCACCGTGCCCGCAAGCGAGCGCTTCCGCTCGATCAGATCGGCCTTGCCGGGCTGCTGCTTGGGACCTTCGTGCACCGTCGACGGACATTGATCGATCGTCATCGTGAGTTTCCCGAAATCCCCGCCCCAAAGGTCCCGCCCCGAACTTGCCACCCCGGCTTGCCTTCCCCGTCCTGCTCCGTCAGCCATTCCCGATCAGTAGTGGCACGCCGCACAGTGCTCCGGCGGCGCGAGGTGCAGGTCCTCGGCAAGCTTCTTGCCCGCCGCAAGCCCCTCGGTCCCCTTCTGCTGACGCTCCTTGAGGTGCTGCTCAACCCACGCCAGCTGCGTCACCTTGTCCTTCTCTACAAGGTGCGGCGCCGAGTCTCGGTGGCAGTCCAGGCACCAACTCATGCTCAGCGACTCCGCCTGGCGGACCACCGGCATGTTCTGAATGTCCCCGTGGCACGAATAGCACGAAACGCCCGCGTTCACGTGGGCGTTGTGCGGGAAATTGCGCACGTAGTCCGGCACCTTGTGCACGCGGCGCCATGCGACGGACTCGTCCGCCGCGAAGGCCGTGCGCAGGAACTCGGTCTTCTCCTTGTGCGAAGGCTTCTCCGCCAAAGCCTTCAGACGGCCCTCCGCGTGACACCCCATGCAGGTCGCCACGTTCGGGATGTTGGCTTCCGGGCTCTCTTCGACCTTCGTATGGCAGTACCGGCAGTCCAAGCCGAGCTTGCCCGCGTGGATCTGGTGGCTGAAGCCGCCGCCCGGCTGCGTCGGCTCGTACCCAACCGCCCAGAACTTGGGCGTGAAGTAGTACCAGACGCCGGCCACCGCAACCGTCGCGGTGCAAAGCCCGCCCAGGGCAAATGCCGTCGGGAACGCGTTAAACCACTTCGGAAAAAGAAGGGACACCCGGGCCTCCTTGTCTTCGACCGCTCGCTGCTGTCCGGCGGTTATCTGCCAATCAGACTCAAACCAAAAACTCTGGCGGTCACTCAGACCAAATCCAACACTGACAAAACCCCGCAATCCGGAATTCGGATGTCAAGGTATTCTTGCCAGACGGGAATTTCTCCGATTCGGGCGTACTCTGTCAAGCACTTTCCCGACCGTTAGCCAAATGATACTGAGAATCACTCCCAGTTAGCACCTGCGAACTCCCACACGAAGCCAAAAGGAGACACGCGATGAGTCACCCTCGACACGCCCTTCACTGGGGTCTGCTCCCCGCCGGCCTCGCCGCCGCCGTTGCGATGTGGGTCGTCTGGTTCATCGTTCATCATCCCGCCGTCGGGCTTGCGCCCAGCACGTCCGGCCCGATTCTGCTCGCGGTCCAAGGCCTTTCGCTCAGCATCGCCGCGTGGCTCTGGATCGCTCCCGGCCGCCGTGCGCCGTCCATCCTTCTGGGCTCCGCCGTCGCCGGGCTGCTCTCGGGCACGATCAATCTCGCTTCGATGGGCTCGATGCTCGTCCCGCAAGCCGACCCCGCCGCGGGCATGAGCGCCGGCGCGGTCGATCGCCCCGCGCTGGCCGTCATGATCGCCGGCTACCTCGGGCTTTCGGTCTGCGCGGGCGTCCTTGCCGGCGTGGTCGCCACGCTCCTGCCGAAGCGAGCCGTGGAAGCCTCTCCGCAGGTCAACGTCCACCGCGTCGCGGTCCTCGCCCTGGGCGCCACCCTCCCCCTGCTGCTGCTCGGCGGCCTAGTCACCAGCTCGCGAGCGGGGCTTGCCGTTCCCGACTGGCCCGGCACCAACGGCGGCAACATGTTCCTTTATCCGATTAGCCTGATGGCCAGCGAAAAGCACGTGTATCTCGAGCACAGCCACCGGCTTTTCGGCACGCTGGTCGGCATGACCAGCATCCTGCTGCTGGTCACGACGCTCAGACTTGAACGCCGCGGCTGGATGAAGGGCTGGGCCGCAGGGATCCTCGCGCTGGTCTGTGTGCAGGGGCTGCTGGGCGGCTTCCGCGTCACCGAGTCGAGCACCGGCCTCGCGATGGCCCACGGCGTGCTCGGCCAGATCGTCTTCCTGATGATGGCGATGTTCACGGCGTACGCCGGCGATGCGTATCAGACCGGCCCCGCCGAATCGCACTCGGCCGACCGCCGTCGTCGCGCGATGGGCACCGCCCTCACGCACTCCCTGATCCTGCAGCTTGTCCTCGGGGCCGCGTACCGCCACACCGGCTCGGCCCACGTCCTCTACACGCACATCGCCTTCGCGTTCCTCATCGTGCTGATCGGGATGGTCGCGGGCATGGCCGCAAGCAGCCGCCCCGGCACGGACGCATTCTCGGGCGCTCTTCGCCGAACCGGCAGGACCGTCGTCGCGGTGGTCGCGATCCAGTTCATTCTGGGCTGGGGCGCGTGGGCGGCCAACCCGCCCGGGGCCTTCACGCCAGTCCCCAAGCACACCGACCTCCCCACCACCACGCCCGTACCGGCGTGGAAGGTCGCGATCCGCACCGCGCACCAGGCCAACGGGGCTTTGCTCCTCGCGGCCGCTGGGGTTCTGTTCGTACTGGTCCGCCGGATCCCCCGCGACGCGAGCGGCACCGCCGCCGCGACCGCCGGTCGTCCCGGCCCTGAACCCCTCTCGGCGGCCGCTTCGGCCACCTAGAGGACCTGCTCCGCGGTGTGAGGGCCGAAAACCAAGCCGGACCCGTGAATTCACTGGCATCCCCCGGCCGTCCGATAGATACTGTGCCTTCGTACGGATCTCCGGGCTGCTTTGCCGGTCCTGATGCAATCCGCGCGCGGGGATTCCGTTCAAGCAGTAGCCTGTGTGGGCGGAACAAGCAGGAGGCTTCATGATGCAGCCGGGAACGGACGGAGCGGGGAAGAAGACCAAAGCCTCGGGTGGCTCGACCGGGATTGTCGCGTCGATGTCCCCCATCGCCGCCGACCGGTTCGGCTACGACCAGGCCCGCCACCTCCTCTGGCGCGCCGGGTTTGGCGGCACGAGCGCACAGATCCAGACCCTCGCGGGCTGGGGCCCCGAGAAAGCCGTCGATTACCTTCTCAACTACGACAAGGTCGAATGGGGCTCGGTCGTGGCCGACGCCTTCGACAGGGACATCATGCGCCCCCCGACCGAGGAGGAACGTCGCATCGCGGCCGAAGCCCGCCGCAACCGCGACGAGGAACGCCTCGAAGCCCTGCAGCGCGAACGGCAGATGCGCGAGCGGCGCGACCGCTCGCAGATGAACGAGGTCCAGAAGTGGTGGCTGAAGCGGATGATCGAGACGCCGCGCCCCTTGGAGGAGAAGCTCACGCTCTTCTGGCACGGCCACTTCGCGACCAGCTACCGGACCATCGAGAACAGCTACCACATGTTCCTGCAGAACCAGACGTTCCGCAAGAACGCCACGGGTAACTTCGCGGATCTGCTTTTCGCGATCATCCGCGATCCGGCGATGATCGCGTACCTGGACAACAACGACTCCCGCAAGGGCCGGGCGAACGAGAACCTCGCCCGCGAACTGATGGAGCTTTTCAGCCTCGGCATCGGCAGCTATTCGGAACGGGACATCAAGGAGGGCGCACGGGCGCTCACCGGGTACACGTTCAACGACGACGCGTTCGTCTTCCAGAAGAACAATCACGACGAAACCGGCAAGACGATCCTCGGACGGACCGGCAACTTCGACGGTGATGAGTTCGTCAAGATCATCCTCGAGCAACCCGCGTGCAGCCGGTTCATCACTCGCAAGCTCTACCACTACTTCGTGAAGGAACTCCCGCCGCTCGAACGCGCCGAGGACAACACGCTCGACGCCGGCATCCGCGGCGCGCTCGCCGATCTTTCCTCCACGTTCCTCCGCAGCCGGTACGAGATCAAGCCGCTGCTGCGACGCATGTTCCTCAGCGAGCACTTCTATTCACCCCGGTTCATGAACGAGCAGATCAAGAGCCCGGTGACGCTCGTCGTCGGCGCCGTCCGCTCGATGAACACGCCGGTCCGCGACCTCTCGATCATCAACGACGCGATGGACCTGATGGGGCAGAACCTCGGGTACCCGCCGAGCGTCAAAGGCTGGGACGGCGGCCGCTCGTGGGTCAACACCAGCACGCTTTACGTGCGTCAGAACATCATGGCGTTCCTGCTCACGGGCAAGCGGGCCAACGGGTACGACGCTTCGGCGGAGACGGACAAGTTCGAGCCTTCGGAACTGCTTTCCGAGCTCCGCAAAGCCGACCCGGCGGCCGCTCGCGACCCCGAGCGCGTGGTCGACTATCTGCTCAAGCTCACGCTCGGGCGCACGCCCCAGCACACGCGTGAGCCGCTGCTTGCGTTCCTGAAGGAGCACGAGAACCAGCTGTCGGACGACCACCTCCGCGGCGTGCTGCTTCTGATCACCGCGATGCCGGAGTATCAGCTCTGCTAGTCCGATCCGCACGCAATCTCTGACCCCGAACCCACGATCCGCTTTTCCCAAGCGTCCCCGAAAGAGTGAACCATGTCGAACGACCCCACCATGTTCTCCCGGCGTCTCTTCATGCGGAACGGCCTCGTGCTCGGCTCCGCGGCCGCCACGGTCCCGGCGTTCATCTCAAGCTCCGCTCAGGCGATGGTGCTTCGGATGCTCGAAGCGGGCGTCACGAGCGTTCCGGGCGTGCCCGATGATCGAATCCTCGTCGTGCTGCAGCTCGGCGGCGGCAACGACGGTCTGAACACGATGGTCCCCTTCGGGATGGGCGAGTACTACAAGGCGCGTCCGGCGATCGGGATCCCCGCAGACCAGGTGCTCAATGTCGGCGGCGACGGCGTGGGCCTCCACCCGGCTCTGCGCGGCATCAAAGCCATGTACGACGAGGGGCTGATGGGCGTCGTGCAGGGCGCGGGCTATCCCAACCCCAACCGGTCGCACTTCAAGAGCATGGACATCTGGCACACGGCCGACATGAACGGCACCGGCGACGGCTGGCTGGGCCGCTATCTCGACGCGGAGTGCTGCGGCTATGGCAAGGGTGAAAGCGGCAAGCCGGACGGGTCCAAGCAAGCCGAGAAGAAACCCGCGACCGTCGAGGGCATGCCGAGCATCTCGATCGGACGGTCCGCTCCGCTGGCGCTCAACGGCCGCGCCGCCAAACCCGTGAGTTTCGAGACCGCCGACCTCTTCAAGTGGTCCGGCGAGGACATCCACGAATCCCTGAAGGACCCGTACCACGAGATCAACCGCCGCGGCGAAGCCCGCGACGTGCCCGAGGACTCCAACGCCGCCTTCCTCCTTCGCACCGCGATGGATGCGCAGGTGGCGAGCGACCAGATCCGCAAAGCCGTCGCCGCAACCCCGCTGGTTCAGTACGGGAACACCGGCGTCGCTCGCGACCTGCAGATGGTCGCCAAGATGATCCGCGCCGGCCTCAAGACGCGCGTGTACTACGTCAGCCACGGCGGCTTTGACACCCACGCGGGCCAGGGCGGCGCTCAGGGCAACCACGCCCGCCTGCTCCAGCAATGGGGCGACGCGATCAAGGCTTTCTACGACGACCTCAAGAAGCAGGGCAACGACCAGCGCGTGCTCACGATGAGCTTCTCCGAGTTCGGCCGCCGCGTGAACCAGAACGCAAGCCAGGGCACGGACCACGGCACCGCCGCTCCGCTCTTCATGTTCGGGCCGATGGTCAAGCCCGGCGTGCTCAACGGGCACCCGTCGCTCAAGGACCTCGACCAGGGCGATCTCAAGCACACCGTCGACTTCCGGTCGGTGTACGCGGGGATCCTCGACGGCTGGCTGAAGGGTGACAGCAAGTACGCACTTGAGGGGACGTTCCGGCCGTTTGACGTGCTGAAGAAAGTCTGATGGCTCGATCGGACGCGTGGGCCTCGCCTACGGTCGGCCATGCCACGATGCGCATGGGCCAAGGGTGAGCTTTACGAGCGCTACCACGACACAGAGTGGGGTGTTCCCGTGCGCGACGACCGGACGCTCTTTGAGTTCCTGATCCTCGAAGGGGCGCAGGCCGGCTTGTCGTGGATCACGATCCTCAATAAGCGCGAGCGGTACCGCGAGGTGTTCGCCGAGTTCGACCCCGAGAAGATCGCTCGGTTCACGCCGGCGAAGGTCGAGAAGCTGCTGCTGGACCCGGGCATCGTGCGGAACAGGCTCAAGGTGAACGCGGCGGTCCTCAACGCGAAAGCGTACCTCGCCCTGCGGGAATCGGGCGTCACGCTGACGGACTTTCTCTGGTCGTTCCCCGACCCATCGGGCAAGCGAACGCCGATCATCAACCATCACGCGGCGATGAAGTCCGTCCCGGCGAGCACGCCGGTGTCGGTCGCGATGTCGAAAGCTCTGGCGAAGCGCGGGTTCAAGTTCATCGGCCCGACGATCATGTACGCGTTCATGCAAGCGACGGGGATGGTCAACGACCATCTGACGTCGTGCCCTCGGCACGCGGAGCTTTCGTAGGGCTTGGCGTGGTGGCGGGCTCGTGCGGCTCGATGTGGACGAGGACGCCGGCGACCTCGGGGATCTCGCGGCGGATCGCGGCTTTCACCTTGCCGGAGATGATGTGGCCTTCGTGGACGGAGAGGTGCGGATCGACCTCGACGTGCATGTCGACCCAGTAGCGGACGCCTCCCTTGCGGGCGTGGGCCTGCTCGACGTCGCGGACTCCGTCGACGGTGCGGGCGACGGCTGCGGCTCGCTCGGGGATGTCGCCGGGCCGCTCGTCGAGGAGTTCGGAGAGGGGCGGCCGGGCGATGGTGACGGCGTTCCACGCGATGGTGACGGACGCGAGGATCGCGGCCCAGTCGTCGGCGGGCTCCCATCCTTCGCCGCCGATGAGCGCGATGGCGATGCCGATGAACGCGGCGAGGGAGGTGATGGCGTCGGCGCGGTGGTGCCATGCGTCGGTGTGGACGGCGGTGCTTCCTTCGCGGCGGGCGACGCTTCTGGCGACGCGGAACATGGTTTCCTTGGTGGCGACGACGACAACGAGGACGACGAGGGTCCACCAGGCGGGCGTGCTGTGGGGGGTGATGATCTCGTGGATCGACTTGACGACGATCCAGACGGCGGCGGCGAGGAGGAGGCCGGCGACGGCGAGGGAGGCGAGAGCTTCGGCTTTGCCGTGGCCGTAGGGGTGGTTGTCGTCGGGGGGCCTGGCGGCGACGCGGAGGCCGCCCCAGATGATCGCGGACCCGACGATGTCGGCGAAGGACTCGACGGCGTCGGCGACGAGGGCGTAGCTGTTGCCGAGGATTCCGGCGACGAGTTTGACCATCGCGAGGACGAAGTTCACGGCCATGCCCACGAGCGTGACACGCATCGTTCGGCGGTTTGCGTGATCCGGGTCGGGCGAAGCGCCGTCGCTCATGGCGGGACTGTAGGAACGGGCTACAGCGATCCGGGGATGTACATCACCGAGATCTCAGCGCCGTCGTAGGACACTCGATTCAGCGAGAATCCCTGGTCGGTGTGAAGCAGACGCAGTTTGAACGACCGCGGTCCGGCGGACACGGGAATGTGATGCTCGAGGGTGAGTTCGCCCTTCCACTCGGCGATCGCCAAGCCGGCAACACCGGGGGTGATCGAGAAGACAGCTTGCCGGATCGTGACCTCCGCGCCCGTGGTCTCCTTCAGTTCGAGTGTGGCGGTGGAGGTCTGCGTGTCGTAAGCGGTGAGTGCCGCTGGGCAGCGGGCGGTGATTTTGAGTGTGCCGTTCGCGGGGACGTTCACGGTGATGTTCTCGATCAGGGTGACCGACCGTGACTCGAGAAAGCCGGCGACGTCCGTCGAAACGACCTTGATCGCGGGCAGGTTGTTGGCCGTGATGCTCCCTTGGATGCTCGCGTTTCCGCTGCCGTCGTCGAGGATGTTGCGGAATGTCGGGGCGAGGCCGGTGTTCGTGAGGCTGCCCACTCGCCCCGTGTTGTCCACTCCGAGCGCGGCTCGGAACCCGTTCGCGGGCACGTTGCCCCATCCGCTCGCCGACGGGTTGTACAGGCCAAGTTGGAGTGCGTTTCCCGATTGCTGGATGTAACCGCCACCCACGTCGTTGATGTTGCGAATCGCGAACCGCGGGTCAGACGCGGTGAGATCGAGTTTGCCCGCCGGCGCGACGGTGCCGATGCCCACATCACCGTCGGTATCAAACGCCATGCGGACGGAGGCCGCCGAACCATCCCGCACAAGCAGCTTGCCGGCTCCTTCGCCGTTGCCGCTGCCGGTTGAGATCAAGCTCCACTCACGCCCGCCCGCCGAGGTGTTGCTCAGACGAAGCCAGGCCCCGCCGCCGGAACTCCCGACCACCGTGAAGGGGAACTGCGCCCCCGTCGAGATCGTCTGGGCGTTCGTGAAGGTGTTGGCCGAGGCAAGCCGCGCGACCGTCGGGGGAAGTCGGCTGTCGGGCACCTGGCCGCTGCCGATCTGACTCGCGTTGAGATTTGTGAGCCCCGCGCCATCGCCGCTGAAGCTGTTGTTCCCGCTAAAGACGTTCGAGCCCGTCCAGTTCTGGTTGCCGTTCAGCCTGCCGATGTTCGTCGAGAGACGTGCGTCCAACAGCGTGCCGCTCGCGATCGCCGACGCGTCGTGCGTGTGGCTCGCCAGCGCGAACGAGGTGCTGTCCAGCCCGTCGAGGAGGTCCGCGTTGAGGTTCGTCACCCTGAACGTCGAATCGACGCTGAACGGCGCGGAACTGCCCGTCGTCCCCCCGTTAAACGCCGGCACCGCCGAGAACGTCGACGCCGCGTTCAGACGCGGCACGTTCGTCGAAAGCCGCGCATCGCTCACTGTTCCCGTCAGGTTCCCCGCGTTGAGGTAGAACGCCGCGTTCTGCCCGCCGAGTTGGTCGGCGTTGCCCGCGCTCCCGCTCGTCGCCGCGTGCGTCGCCGAAGGCGCCGGCGTCACCGCTTGCCGCTGCGTCAGCGTCACAAAGCCGGCCGCGCTGCCGCAGTTCAGCCCCGAATCCTGCCGCACGTCCACTTCAAGGAACCTCGCCGCGGTGAACGAGGGTCCAAAGTCCAGCGCGACCGTGAACCGGCCGCCCACGACGGTCACGTTGTCCGCGCAGAGCGTGGTCCCGACCTGAAGCCCGCCGCTCGCGGCGTCGTAAAGCCGAAACCGAAGGTCGTAAAGCCCCGCCGCCGGACTCCCCCCGCTCCGAAGCTCACCCTGGTACGTGAAAGCCGTCTGCGCCGACGCGGCCGGCGCAAGCATGGCTAGTCCAAGCAAACCCGACCACACACGACGCATACATCCTCCTCCGCGCTCGCTCTAAGGCCGATGAACCGGGCCTGCCCTCGAACATCGGACGTGAGCGGCGGGAATGGGCGGCTTCCCGGCCTGCTTGCCGCTTCCGCGGTGATCGATCAGTACGAGAAATTGGCATTGGGGTCGGTTGAGCCCGGAGCGGTGCCGCCGGAGAACCCTGTGAACGCCCCGGCGTTGTTGCCGACGACGACGAAGACCACGTTGTTGGCTGCGATGACCCAGTTGTTGACAATGCTGCCCGTCGCGGTGTTGCGGGCGATGAAGTTGCTCGAGCCCGTGACCTCGATGCCCCGCTCGTTGGACGCGCAGTTGTTCTCCTCGATGCGGTTGTCGACGCCGATGACGCGGATCCCGGCTCCAATCCCGGCGTCACCGTTGAACGAGCATGTGTTCCGCGAGACGGTCGCCCCGTTGCCGACACGGATGCCGTCGCCGACGTTCTCGACCGCGGAGCATTCCGTGATGTGCGAGTATCCGCTGGACGAAGAGCGGATGCCCGCCCCGCCGTTGCCCCGCGCCTCGCAGTTCCTGACCACGCCTGAGGCTGACAGGACGATCCCGTCAAGCGTGTTGGACCGGGCGATGCACGACTCGATCACGCCGCTGCCGGTGCCGCTGACCGAGATCCCGCTTCCGCCGTTGCTGAAGGCGGTGCACTCGCGCACGATCGCTTCGTTTCCAAGTCGGAGACCCGTGCCCGTGTTGTCCGACGCGTTGACGCCCGAGACCCAACTCTGCCCGCCGAGCGCCAGATCGATCCCATCGACCCACCCGATGATAAACCCGTTCTGGATCGCGACCCCGACCACCCCCGTCGATGTGATCCCGTCGAGCGAGCCCGCAACCCCCTGCATCGTGAACCCGCGGAGGTCGATCGTGACGTTGTTCGCGGTGATCTCGATCCCGCTCTTGCCGGAGAGGCCGCTGAGATTCCCCGTCAGGTAGTACGACCCCGGCTGGGTGATCTTGAAGACGCTGTCGGCGTCGCCGGGGGTGTTGGCCGCGCTCAAGGCGATCCTGGGCTCGACGTCGCTCAGGGTCTTGAAGGTGGGCGCAACCGGCCCGGCGGGCGGATCAAGCGGGCCGGCGATGAGCAGGCTCGTTCCGGCGGCGAGGGCGAAGAGAGCGACGGCGGCGACGACGGCGGTGCGGTTCATGTGTTCTGGCTCCAGTGGTCAGCATGAGGGAAAGGCGGTGGCGAGCGGCGATCAGTAGTCGAAGTTCGCGGCGGGGTTCGTCAGCGCGGCCATGCCGGCGGCGGTGACGATGGGCCCGGTGGAGTTGCCCCCGACGATCGAGTAGCGGGTCGTGCCGCCCGAGGCCGCGTTGCGGATGATGATGTTGCCGGTGCCGGTGACGCTGATGCCCGTGGTGGCGCCGGTGACGGTGTTGCCCTCGATGCGGTTGTCGGCGCCGCCGGCGGCGATGCCGATGACGCCCGCGTTGATCTGATTGTGGAGGACCGTGGAGGTGTTGAGCACGCTGACGCCGCCACCGGTGTTGCCGTGGATGGAGCAGTTGGTGATCGAGCCGGTGGTGGTGATGACCACGCCGATTCCGGCGTTGAAGCTCGCGGAGCACGCCGTCACGAGGCCGCGGGCGGTCCGGAAGCCTTCGAGGGCGTTGCGCGAGGCCTCGGACAGGGAGATCGTGCCGAAGCTGATGTTGAACCCGTGCGTCTCGTTGTCTCGGGAGACGCAGGAGGTGATCGTGAGCCCGAACCCGCCTTCGAACCCGCTGCCCGTGTTGTTGTACGCGTTGCAGTTCTGCACGGTGGCGTGGTTGGCGAAGTTGAACCCATGCGAGGTGTTGTTCTGGGCGGAGCAGCCGATGAGGATCGCGCCGTCGCCGATCGAGAACCCGTGCTGGCCGTTGTAGTTGGCGCGGACGCCCTCGACGCGGTACCCCAGGCCGAGGCTGGTGGCCGAACGCATGTCGATGCCGCTGCCGCCCCAGTTGGAGACGGTCCCGTTGAGGATGGTGATGGCGTCGCGGTTGAAGGGGCTCGCGACGATCCCGCCAAGGGACCCCGGCACGCCGGTCATCGTAAAGCCGCTCAGGTCGATGGTGACGTTCTCGACGCTGATCTCGATGCCCACCTTGCCCGAGACACCCGTCACGTTGTCCGTGAGGTAGTACGACCCGGGCTGGGTGATTCGGAAGAGGCTGTCGGCATCACCGGGGGTGTTGGCGGCGTTGATCGCGACCCTCGGCTCAACCTCGCCCAGGGTCTTGAACGTCGAAGCCACAGGCCCGGCGGGCGGATCAAGCGGGCCGGCTCCGACGGTCCCCGTCCAAAGCAGCACCACCGCCACGGCCCCGGCGCTGAGCCCCCCGGCCAGGAACCCTACCGCTCCCACCCCTACCCCTGCCCCTGCCCTCATCCCTGCCGCCGCCACCGACCGCCCGTGCTTCGTGAAACCCATAGCGAACGCTCCTCCAAAGCGAGCCCCACCGGGGGAGCCCAAGGCCCTCCCGGCACGCCCGCGTGCTTGAGAGCAATGCTACCAGACCGGGGGGTGATTGCAAAGAAAGAAGCGGCGGAAGGCCTCCCCCCCGCCGCTCCAAAGCCGTCAGGCCGCGAGCCCGAGCGTGTTCGCGGACGAAGAAACGGTAAAGGTCCCTCCGCCCACGCCGGTTCCTCTCCTCCCCCGCCCCCGGCGGGGGAGGTGCCGAGTCTTCGAGGCGGAGGGGGATTGCCTTTCGACCGACATTCTGCCCCGCTTCCGCACCACCTCCGGCCATGCGGCGCTCGGTCACCTATCCCGGCAGGGCCGGGGGAGGCGTGTGGAGCTTCGCGACCCGCTCATGACATCGGCGAGAGATCGCCGAGAGCACGCCGAAGAGATTCTCGAACACATCGCGGGCCGTCACGCGGAAAACACCGATGTTCCGCGCCGTCATCCATTGATCACGAGCGTCGTCGAGGTCTTTCCGTTCTCCGTTGTGCGTCGATCCGTCGATCTCGACGACAAGCAGCGCTTCGTGGCAATAGAAGTCCGCGATCCAAGGACCCATCGGATGCTGCTTACGAAACTTGAACCCATGCAGTTGCTCGCGTCGGAGCTTTGACCACAAAACACGCTCGGGCGGCGAGAGTTCCGCGCGGAGTTCCTTCGCGTGCGCGCGTGCTCGTTCCGTGGGCCGGATCGTCGGGCGCAGCGAACCCTGATGCTCATCATCTGGCGGGCGGTACATCTGCAACAGCGTCCCAGCCCCGACACGGAGCCATCAAAGTCGCCTCTGACCCGGCATGGAATCTGGTCGAGCGTCGCAACGTGGAAGGTGGAGAGGTGGGGTCGGGGGCTCTGCGATCATCGCAGAACCCCCTCCGCCTCGAAGACTCGGCACCTCCCCCGGCGGGGCCGGGGGAGGCGAAAGCCATTTACTTCCGCCACCAGAACTTGCCGCCAAAGACCGCGTTCTTCCCGAGGTCTTCGCTGATGCGGAGGAGCTGGTTGTACTTCGCGTTGCGGTCGCTGCGGCAGGGGGCGCCGGTCTTGATCTGGCCGCAATTGGTCGCGACCGCGAGGTCCGCGATCGTCGCGTCCTCCGTCTCGCCCGAGCGGTGCGACATGATCGCGCCGTAGCGGGAGGTCAGCGCGAGGTTCACCGTGTCGAAGGTTTCGCTGAGGGTTCCGATCTGGTTCACCTTCACGAGCACCGCGTTGCCGCAGCCCGTGTCGATCCCCTTCTGCAGGAACTTCTTGTTGGTGACGAAGAGGTCATCGCCCACGATCTGGACCTTCTGGCCGAGCTTGGCCGTGAGCTTCTTCCAGCCGTCCCAGTCGTTCTCGGCCAGGCCGTCCTCGATCGAGCGGATCGGGTACTTGCCGCACCAATCCGACCACATGTCGATCATCTGGTCGGACGAAACGACCTGCTTGGTCGACTTGAACATCTTGTAGCCGGTCTTGCCCTCGGCGGCGGCTTCGTTCCAGCACTCGCTGGTCGCGGGGTCGAGGGCGACAAAGATCTGCTCGCCCCACTTGTAGCCGGACTTCTTGACGGCTTTCTCGATGATCTGGAGGGCTTCCTCGTTGCTCTTGAGGTTGGGGGCAAAGCCGCCCTCATCCCCCACCGCCGTGCTCATGTGGTCGTCGTGGAGGACCTTCTTGAGGGCGTGGTAGATTTCAACGCCCGCCCGCATCGCGTCCTCGAATGTCTCCATGCCCCACGGCTGGACCATGAACTCCTGGAAGTCGACGGTGTTGTCGGCGTGCTTGCCGCCGTTCAAGATGTTGAACATCGGCACGGGGAGGACCTTGGCTTTGGGCCCGCCGAGGTAGCGGTAGAGCGGGAGGCCGGCGGCTTCGGCGGCGGCTTTCGCGGCGGCCATCGAGACCGCGAGAATCGCGTTCGCGCCCAGCGAGCTCTTGTTCGGCGTGCCGTCGAGGGCGAGCAGCTTGGCGTCGAGCTCCTCCTGCTTGCTGGCGTCAAAGCCGAGGATCTCGGGGGCGATGCGCTTGTTCACGTTCGCGACGGCTTTGAGCACGCCCTTGCCGACGTAGACGGCTTTGTCGCCGTCGCGGAGCTCGCAGGCTTCGTGCTCGCCCGTGGAGGCGCCCGACGGCACCGCGGCCCGGCCGATGAACCCCGAGTCGAGCGTGACATCGACCTCGACGGTCGGGTTGCCGCGGGAATCAAGGACCTGACGGGCGTGCGTGTGGACGATGTCGAAAGCCATGGGGAAACTCCGGGAAATGCGGGGCGGGGGTGCGAAAAGGCCTGCAAAGCCGGAGGGTAGGCGGAATGCGGCGTGGATTCAGCGACGCGAGCGCCGCGCGGAGTGTGGGAATGGCACGCGAAGCACCATGCCGAGGGCGGGAACCGTTTCCACAACGCCGTTCCAGCCGTCGGAGCTCGCGCGTCAGTCCCAGATCGTCTTGAAAGCCGCCGGCGTGGGCCCCGCCTGCGTGTAGATGCCGAGGAAGTTGTTCAGGCCGGAGGGATCGTCGGGCTCGTCGAAGTGGAAGAGGTCGTGCCAGATCGTCTTGTCGGCGGCTTCGTACGAGATCGCGTCCTTGGAGAAGTAGCCGTGCATGGTCTCTTCGTACGACACGTGGTTGTCGTTGTACGCGATGTTTCCCTCCCACGACGCACGCGGGCCATGGATGCGGAGGGTGTAGCTCGACGTGTTGAACGTCGGCGTGACGTTCGGCGAGGCTCCCTTCGACACCGACGAGATGAGCGGACCTCGGTTGCCGATGACGGCTTCGCGATCGTTGAAGGTGTTCGTCCAGAGCTTGCGACGCTCGCCCGCGGGCATCATGTGAGCGTAGCTGAAGTTGCCGCCGCCCTTCGCGGTGAAGTCGGCTTGGAACGCGGGATCCCACAACGCGAGCTTGGGGTTGACAGTACCCGTGGGTGCGTCGTACTCAAAGTTCTCCATGACCCTGATGTTCGGACTCTTTTCCGCGGGCGAGACGCACATCTCCGGATTGATGTACGTGCCGTAGAGCAGGGCGGAAACGATCGCGGAGGTGGTGTTCTTCGCCGCCGCATCGCCGCGGATCGTGTTCCCGGCTTTGTCGATGATCGAAGGCAGGATGTAACGCTCTTCACCATTCGAAGCCGAGAGCACAAACCCCTGATGAATCCCTCGCACGTTCGCGCTGCAATTGATCTGCCGACTCAGATCTCGAGCCCGCGAAAGCTGCATCAGGATCGTCACAAAGACGGCGACGAGCCCGAACATGACGAGGACGACGAACAATTGAACCAGCGAAAATCCGCGGTTTGCTCGCAGGCGTGGGAGTGCTGTCGCTTGACGTTGCGGATCGGCGTCCATGGTGTATGACCTCTCAGTCCCAGATCGTCTTGAACGCCGCCGGCGTCGGCCCGGCTTGCGCGTAGATCCCGAGGAAGTTGTTGAGTCCGGAGGCGTCGTCGGGTTCGTCGAAGTGCAGGACGTCGAGCCACTCCGCGCCGGCCGCGTCCTTGTACGTGACGCTCTCGGTCCACATCGTGCTCTCGAACGACACGTGGTTGTCGTTGTACGCGATGTTCCCCTCCCACGCGGTGCGTGAGCCGTGAATGAGGAGCGTGTTGCTGCCGGTGTCGAAGGCGGGTGTGACGGCTCTGCGGATTCCCTTCGTGACGCCCGTGATGAGCGGCCCGCGGTTGCCGAGCACGGCTTGCGCTGCGTCAAAGTTGGTGTGCGTCCACTTGTCGGCGCGAGCCCCCGACGGCATCATGTGCGCGTAGCTGAAGTTACTCTCGCCCTTGCCGCCGCTCTCGACTCCCGCGCTGCCGGTGAAATCCGCGGAGAACGCCGGATCCCAGAGTGCGAGCCTGGGATCGACCGCGCCACGCGGCTGAGCAAACTGGTAGTCGTGGTCAATCACGATCGCGCCGTTGCTCTCCGCCGGGCTGATGCAAGTCTCCGGCCCGAAGAACGTCCCGTAGATCAACGTCGAAATGATCGCGGCGGTCGTGTCCTTGCTCGTCGGATCCGCGCCTTCCGCCAGTGCGACCGTGCTGTTCGCTTTGTCGAGGACCGACGGCAGCGGGTACTGGTCCCTGTTGGCCTGGGAGAAGAGGATCATCCCCTGGTGGATGCCGCGAACGTTGTAAGCACACTTGGGCGTCCTCGGGCCGCGATGTCCCCTCGATCCGAAGACCGCAAGCATCACGACACTCAGGATCCCCACGATCACAATCACAACCAAAAGCTCGACCAATGAAAGCCCTCGTCCCGCCCCGGCCAGACGCTGGAGCTTCATGGTGCACCCCTTTCCGGCCTCACGAAAGGCCGCTCAAGCCCGCAGAACGCGGACTTCTCCCACCTACCCCAGTCTCTCCGCACGAAACTCGTAACGGATCCCGCGATTTCGAAGCTCCGCCATCACGGAATCAAGCATCCCCGCTTGCATCCCGATGAACTCCGGCGGGTTCACCCCGGGCTTCTTGAACTCGCCCGCGAGCACCTTCCTCGCCATGATCGTGCACGGGAACGCCGTCGTCCGCGACATGCTCGTCGCTTCCGTCCGCTTGTCGTACACGTCCGACAGGTCCCACGTCAGCTTCTCGCGATGGCCGCTCTTCTCCCCCTCCGCCGTGATCCGCATGATCGTCATGTCCTCTTCGCCCTTCGCGTAAGTCCACTGCGGGAACATCAGGGTCGAGATGACGTCAAGCGGGCGCACGCGCACCTTCCCCCCATCCGCACCGGGCACCTCGATCGCCTCCTGCGAGAAAAGCCCGATGTGCCGGAGCACCCGCATCAGCTCGATATGCCCCGGGTACCGCATCGTCTTCTCGACCATCATCGGGACCTTCAGCGTGTACGCGAGCGACCGCAAGCCGTCGGTGTTGAACGCTTCGAGCGTGCCGACGCCGTCGAAATCAAGCAGTTCCGGCTCGGTGAGGGCTTCGCGAACGACGATCTTCCCGTGCTCCACGATGCGGCTCGGTCGGACATACTCCTCGATGACGTCGGAGGGCGCGAACCCGGCTTTGTACTCAAACGGCCAGCGACGCTCGCGCGGCAATCCGCCAACATAGATCGCGATCTTGTCGCAGCGGTCAAAGTGCTTCGCCGCATACCCCGCCGTCATGTTCGACATCCCCGGAGCGACGCCGCAGTCCACCACGGCCGTCACGCCCTTGCTCTTGGCGAGAGCGTCAAGCTCCATCGCGTCCTCCGCGAAGAACGAGATGTCGCAGTAGTTCTTCCCGGCTTCGATCACGGCCCGGAGCGTCTGAAACCCGAGCCTGCTCGCAAGGGCGCCGCAAACCATGTCGAACGGAGCGACGAGCTTGCCCACCGCGGACACGTCGGAAAGGTCCGCTTTGACGGTCTTGATCTTGCCCGGGGCGCGGGCCGCCGCTTTCGCGAGGTTCTCCTCGCGGACGTCCGCGATGGTCACCTCAAGCGACGAATCCGCCGCCAGATCCGCCGCCATCACCGAACCGACCATCCCCGCGCCAAGCACGATCACCTTCGCCATGATGCTCTCCTTGCGAACAGGGGAGCAGTGTAGGAGAAAGCCCTCAGCCGGCTCGCCAGCCCGACTGGGCTTCGCCCACCGTGTGGATCGCGATCGAGTTCACGACCTTCGACACGCCCAGGGGCTTGCCCGCGAGCAGCACGACCTTGTCGCCCGGCTTGGCGAACCCGTTGGCGATCAGGTACGCATCCACCTGCTCGTTCCATTCCTTGAGCGTGCCCGAAGCCGGCGGCGGCGTGAGCACCGGCGTCACGTTGCCGAACAGAGCCATCCGCCGCGTCGCCCGCTCGCTGCTGCTGTACGCGACGATCGGGATGTGGAAATCGTTCTGCGAGAGGTACCGGGCCGAGCCGCCCCACTGGCTCCAGACCACGATCGCCCGGGCTTTCACGTCATTGGCGACGTGCCACGCGCCGTGGGCGAGCGCGGCGATCGTCGAGTATCGATCCATGAACTTCAGCGGCGGCTTGGCGGAAGGCGGGAGCGTCGTCTCTCGCGTCTCGGCCGCGGACACGATGCGCCGCATCGTGCTCACGACGAGCGCGGGGTGCTTGCCCGTGGCGGTCTCGGCCGAGAGCATGACGGCGTCGGCGCCGTCGAAGATCGCGTTGGCGACGTCGCTGGCTTCGGCCCGCGTGGGGACGGCGTTCTCGATCATCGTCTCGAGCATCTGCGTCGCGACGATGCACGGCTTGCCCCATTCGGCGCACTTGGCCACGATCTCCTTCTGGGAGACCGGGACACGGGCGATATCCATTTCAACGCCCAGGTCGCCGCGGGCGACCATGACCCCGTCCGCGGCCTGAACGATCCGGTCCAGGTCGGCCAAAGCCTGCGGCTTCTCGATCTTCGCGACCACAGGCACCCAGTTCGCCGGGTCGTCCTTGCTTCCGCCACGGCATTCCAAAGCCATCGCGTTGAGGCGTTCCTTCAACTCGGTCACTTCCTCCGCCCGCCGCACGAACGAGAGCGCGACATAGTCCATGTCGTTCTCGACGGCCCAGCGGGCGCACTCCCAGTCCCGGTCCGTGATCGCCGGAGCAGAGATGTTGCTCTGAGGCAGGTTGATGCCCTTCCCCGAGGTGATCAGGCCGCCCACGATCACGCGGCAGCGAAGCTCACCGCGCTCCTTGTTTCGCTCGACCGCGAGCATGCGGATCGCGCCGTCGTTGACAAGCACCTTGTGGCCCGGCTCGACCTCGGAGATGAGCTTTTCGTACGTGACGGGGAATACGGCGAGCGAGTCGCCGCCGAACTGCCGCTCGAGGCCGGCGAGCGGCATCCCGATGCGGAAGATCACATCGTGCCCGGCTTCGACGGTGATGCCGCCCTCGGGCACCTTGCCGACGCGAATCTTGGGCCCCTGCAGATCGCCCAGGCACGCCACCGGCCGGCCCATCTCCTGCGCGACCGTGCGCACGGTCTGAAGCCGCTTGCCATGGGCCGCGAAATCGCCGTGCGAGAAGTTGAATCGGAAGACCGAGACGCCCGCTTCGATGAGTTTACGGACCATCTCGGCCGAATCGGACGCGGGTCCGATCGTGGCCACGATCTTGGCGAGCATGGGCGGAACCGGTTCGGGATTGGACATCGTGGCACTCGCGACAGGCTCCTCGCGGAGCATCGGAAGGGGTCGGACGGAAGGAACAAGCGGCTGGAGCGTATCGCGCATCCTTCCTCCATCGGTGCGGGATGGTCCCGGATTCACCCTTTCAGGTCAGCCCGAGGCCCAGTCGCGAGTTATTCGCCCAATCGCACGACCTCGCGGTAGTTCTCCCGGAAGAACTTCGTGTACCCCAGCAGGAAGTCCTGCTTGAGGCGACCGGCGCTGGTCGAAGCCCGCCACGCCGCCGCAATGGCCGGGTAGTTGGTCGGGTTGAACTCCAGCACGCGGCCGTCCGGCAGGGTCGTGGGCGGGAAGGCGTAGAAGAGCTCTTCCATCCTGCCGAGGGCTTCGCGAGAGAAGTCTGCCTCGCGGCGACGCTTGCAGAGGACCTCCCACGCGGCGTGCTGGTCGTCGAGGACATCGACGCTGAACGCGGGCATCATGACGGCGATGGCGCTCCGCCAGCCGACGGGCGGAGCTTTGGGAGCACGCTCGAACGGCTTGACCTGATCGACGAAGCGTTCGAAGTACGGCGCTTCATACATGTCGCGGCGGATGGGGAGTCGGCGGAGAGCGTGCGTCTTGGGCCCCATCGGTTTGCCGTCGGCACGAAGGGGGGCTTTCTCGTCGCCGGGGAGGAACTGCCAGAGCGCCTGCGCTTCCTTGGTGAGGCAGAACCGGACGAATTCCTGAGCCAGCTCGAAGTTCGGAGCGCCGGTGAGGATCGTGACGGGGTCGGCGTCGTAATTGCTTTCGCCGAGGGGGTCGACGTATCCGACGCGGCCGTCGGCGGGGTTCTGCCCGGGACGGAGGATCGCCTGAGCTTGGCTTTTGCCGTAGAAGTCGATCGCGAGGCCGGCGGCGGCTTCACCCTGCCCGACATCGATGGGCGGTTTGGTGGAGGAACTGGCGAAGTAACGGGCGTTGGCGGTGATCTCGCGGAGGGTGCGCCAACCCTGCCGCCAGGCTTCGTCGATCTCATCACCGTGGCCGGCTTGGCGGGCTTTGTCGAGGCCGCCGCGTTCGGCGAGCATGTCGCCCCATCCGCCGATGGCGCCGGCTCTCCAGACAAAGCTGCTCAGCAGCATGTCGATCGTCGTCGTGAACGACCCGGACTGCCGCGGGTCGGCGAGCGCGACAAGCCCGGCGAGCTTGGGATTGGTCAGGTCGGAAAAGCTCTGGGGGTCCTTCTTGAACCCGGCATCCTCCATGAGCTCGCGGTTGAAGACGATGCCGAAGCTCGACAGGGCTGTGCCGATCCAGTACTGATCCGGGTCAAAGAGGCGGTCGGCGCCGATCTTGCCGTCTCCAAGCGGAGCGAGTTCCTCCGGCGTCAGCCCGGCTTTCGCCGACATCCGCACGGTGAACTCGCGGACGATCTTCGAGGTATCGAGGGTGAGCTTGAGCTCCTTCTCGCCCTTGACGATCGGGTCGAGCGCCGCCGATCCGCCCTGCACCGCCGCGACCGGAATGAGCAGGCGGACCGGAGGCTTGCCGTCGAGCGAGACGTCGGCACGGAACTCGCGGAGGGTCGCGAGGTTGCTTTGCGAGATGGCATCGGGCTTGGTCAGCGTCGCTTCGCGGACGCCGCCCCCGGCAAGCACGGGCACGGCGACGAGCGCCGTCTCCCGCGTCTTGACGCGGGTGTGGTCGAAGCTGCCTCCGCCGAAGAACAGATCAAAACCGATGTCACCGGGCGCGATCGTGCTGTCGAGCGCGAAGGTTGGGTCAAGAAGCAGTTCGGGCTGCTCGCGACGGACCCGGTCGAGCTCGCGATGCATCACGGCGGTGAACTGGGCTTGGAGCAGTTTGACGATCTCGGAGGTGCCGAAGGGCCCCCGCCAGTCGATCTCGACCTCGCCGCCTCCGGGGGAGGAAGCGTGCCGCTGCTTGTACCACGCTTTGAACGCCGTGGTGAACTCCTCGGAGATCTGCCGGACGTGCGGGGTGATGATGATGATCTTGGGGACGTCCGGGCGCATGGCCGCCGGAGCGGCCGATCGCATCGCGAACGGCACGCCCAGGATCACCACCAGCGCGACGAACGCGAAGATGACCGTGGATCGCATGGGACCGCAGTGTACGGCGTCAACCAAGCCCCGCCGAAGCCCCTTCGCGTACGATCACCGGCATGCCCTCCGGGAACCCATCCCCGAAAGCCGAGCCGGTCGTGGTGGTCACGGGCGCGGGCTCCGGCATCGGGCGTGCGATCGCGCTCGACCTGGCGCGGCGCGGGTGCAGGTTGGTGCTTTCCGGCCGCAGGCGCGCCGCTCTCGAAGAAACCGCGGCGATGCTCACGTCGCCGTGGACGATCGTAACCGGCGACATTGCCGATCCAGAGACCTCCGAACGCCTGATCGATGCGGCGGTTGAGACCTTTGGCCGGCTTGACGTCGTCGTGAGCAACGCTGGCTTGGCTCCGTGCACGCCGATCGAGAAGCACACCCCGGCGATGATCCGCGAAGTCTTCGAGGTCAACGCTCTCGGCCCCGCGTATCTCATGGTCGCGGCGTGGAAGCAGTTCCAAGCCCAGAACGCCTTGGACCATGCCGCCGGCCGCTCACAGGAAGAGAGCCTCCGTGGCGGCTGCCTCGTGCTGGTCTCGTCCATGGCGACGATCGACCCCTTCCCCGGCTTGTTCGCGTACGCCGCCGCCAAGTCGTCGCTCAACTCGATGGCCCGCTCCGCCCGCGCCGAAGCCAAGGACCTCGGCATCCGCTGCTTCGTCGTTGCTCCCGGCGCCGTTGAGACTTCCATGCTCCGGGCGATCGTGGACACCGACCTCCTGCCGCCGGAGCGCGCGCTCGCGCCCGAAGCCATCGCGACGGTCGTCGCCGAGTGCATCGCCGGCCTCCGCGACGAGCAGGCGTGGGAAACCATCACCGTCCCAAGCCCCTAAGCCAACCCGACAGCCCCAACCGGCCCGCCCCAGACGGACCGGCCCGATCGGACGCTCGCCCGACGCTTCTCGCGGTCTGCCTAACATCCTTCAGATCTATGCCAACCACCGCCGCTGACTTCGGGAAACGGATCGAAGCGCTCAAGGTCGACCTTGTGACCCAGGGCCGACGCGTCCAAGGGCTCATCGAGTCCGCGTTCGACGCTGCGTTCACCGGTGACACCTCCAAGTCCGTCGAAGCCATCGCCCAGGACGACGCCATCGACGTGGCTGACGTCGCGTTCGAGAAGCAGTGCGTCGACCTTCTGACCGAAGCAGCCCGGTCCGGAGCGTCGCTCGAGCCCTCGGCCGTCCGCGCGGTTCTGACCTTCGCCAAGATCAACAACGAGCTTGAGCGCATCGCCGACGCGGGCGTTGATGTCGCCGAGTATGTGCGCACGGACGCGGTCTGTGCCCAAGGGTGCCCGGGCACCTTCCGCATGATGGCCAACAGCGTCGTTGGCATCATCCGCGACACCAACATCTGCGTCGAACGCGGCGACGCCCGCATGGCCAAGATGGTCCTGCAAAGCCAGCACGCCGTGACCGCCTTCAAGGACGCCATCCTGAAGGACGCCGAACAGCGGATCGCCAAGGGCACCATGAACGTCGACTTCGCCTTCCGCCTGCACGAGATCGGCAGCCAGTGCGAGCTCATGGCCGACCACTGCACCAACATCGCCGAACAGGTGATCTACGCGGCGACGGGCGCGATCGTGCGCCACCTGCCCCACGAGTGGGTCGAGATCCCGCAGAGCTGAACCCTGGGGACCTTGCCGACCACGAACAAACGGGGTACAGAAGGTTTGCCCCGGCGGACCATGGTCCTATACTCCCAATCTGATAAGGACCGAGGGGCCCTGTTTTGGTCTTTTCCCTCGGCTCCGAGGCAACACGAGTCGCGCCCGACTCGTGCTGGCAGGGGTCATTCTCCGGGCGCGTTTGAGGAAACAGCACAATGAACATGAACACTCGCGGGCTTTTGATTCTGGTCACGGTCGCGGGCACCGCTCTTGGGATGTCCCTTGGCGGCTGCACGCAGCAGAGGGCTTCCGCCGCTCCGGCGCCCGCCCCTGCCAAGGCCGAGACGCCGGCACCCCGCGCCGAGTCCAAACCCGTTGCGGACGCTCCGGGTACGCAGTATTGGCCGACCGGCAACCGTGCGTCTTCCGCGATCGCGGTGACGAAGGTCGCTCCGGCTGAGGTCGCCGCGGGTCAGTCCTTTGACTACACCCTCCGCGTGACGAACATCTCGCAGTCCGTCCTTGAGAACGTCGTCGTGACGGACACGACCGACGCCGGCTTCAAGCCCTTGGCCGCGGTTCCCGCGCCCCAGTCCAGCGGCAACACCCACACCTTCGGTCTGGGCTCGCTCAACGTGGGCGAAACCAAGGAAATCAAGATCACCGGGTCTGCCGCGGCGGTCGGGAGCGGCGTGCTCCGCAACTGTGCGAGCGTGACCTACACTCTGCCCCTGTGCGTGACGACCAAGATCGTCCAGCCGGCGCTCGCCATCAACAAGACGATCACCCCCGAGTCGATCCTCAACTGCGGCAACATCGTCACCACGATCGAGGTCGTGAATAACGGCTCGGGCGTCGCTCGCAACGTCAAGATCACCGATGCGCTCCCCGCCGGCCTCACGACGGCCGATGGCAAGAGCAACGTCGATATCGTCGTCGGCGACCTCGCCGCCGGCCAGAAGAAGTCCTTCCCGATCAACCTGAAGGCGGGCAAGACCGGCAAGTTCGACAACGTCGCGACCGCGACGGCGGACGGCAACCTCAAGGCCGAGTCCGCGAAGGTCACGACCGTGGTCAAGCAGCCGGTCCTGACGATCGCTTGCCGCCCCGGCTCGGACAAGGTGGTCCTGGGCCGCGACTCGACCTTCACCTTCACGGTGAAGAACACGGGCGACGCGGCTTGCGACGCTTCCAAGATCGTGGCTTCGCTCCCGGCGGGCACGACCTTCAAGTCGGCCGACAACGGCGGCACGGCCGCGGGCCAGAATGTGACGTGGAACCTCGGGGCTCTCCCCGCGGGTGCGGAGCGCAGCGTGACGGTGACGGTCTCCGCGACGGCGATCGGCAACGTGCCGGTCTCGGCGACGGCTTCCTGCAACTGTGCGGCTCCGGTGACGACGAACTGCCAGGTGGCGTATGTCGGCATCCCGGCCATGCTCCTCGACGGTTTCGACAGCCCCGACCCGGTCCAGGTCGGCGGCAACACGACGTACACGCTGACGGTCACGAACCAGGGCTTCGCGGACCTGAACAACGTCACGCTCGAGTGCACGCTCGACGCGGCGAACCTGATGCAGTACGTCAGCAGCAGCGGCGGCACCCTCTCGGGCACCAAGCTGACCTTCCCCGCCATCGGCGTGCTCAAGCCGGGCGCCAAGCAGACCTTCACGGTCGTCGTCAAGGCGGTCGGCGAAGGCCAGGTCCAGCTCCGTGCGGACGCCAAGTCCAACGAGATCACCCGCACGCTCATCAAGACCGAAACCACGAACTTCTACAAGTAATCGTGGCGAAAGCCTGAGATCGAGTTGAAATCAAGAACCCCCGGGTCGCATGACCCGGGGGTTTTTCATTGTGAGGTGTGCGGCGGGATCGGAAGAAGCGCGGAGTGGCCCGACTGCATTCCAGATGCGACAGCGAACCTCTCGCGTTCTCGATCGCGAGGTCCTGGAGCCGAGCGCGAGATGTCGCTTTCCCGCTATCGCGGGCGATCGTTCCGGAGGCGTTCGACCTCGGCCGGGTTGTTCGCAAGGTCGACCGAAGCGGTCAGGAAGCTCAGGTAGTCCGAGGGCGACATGACGCCGGAGATCCGGGAGACGACGGTGTCGCCTGCGATGATCACGGTGGCCGGAATGCCGGTCACGCCGAGTCTTTCCGCAGCTTTGCGGTCGCGGTCGACATCGACGTAGACGGAGATCGCCCGTCCTTTGAGAAACGCTTCCACGTTGAGGTCGGTGAGCGTGCTCCGCTTCATGGTCTGACAGGGCGGGCACCAGTCGGCGGTGGCGAACGCGATGACGGGTCGTCCGGAAGCGGTTCCCTGGGAGATCGCTTCGTCGAGGGACAGGCCGGACTCAAAGGCCGCGGGCACGGGGGCGACGCCGCCGCCGCCGAGAGTCGTCCTGAGGACGGAAACGACCGCAAGCCCACCCACGATCGCGAGGAGCGCCGGAGCGGAGGATCGCAGGAGATTCGCCATGAACGATGGTACGTCGCCGGCCGCGGAGGGGTTCGTGGCGGCCTGGAGGCGAGGCTTGGCACCAGAGGAAGACGGCCGCCGCGTTCTCACGCGGCGGCCGGGACGATCGGCTTGATCAGCAGCCCGTCTCGAATGCATCGACGAAGTCGGAGTAGTCGAAAAAGTCCACGAAGTCGTCGCCGTTGAAGTCCGCCGTCTGACCCGCGAGGCACTCGCCCTCGAAGCACGCGACGAAGTCGGCGTAGTCGAAGAAGTCGACGAAGTCGTCGCCGTTGAAGTCCGCGGGGCACGTTCCGCCGGTCACGATCTCGACCACCGGATAGCAGGGATCGTCGCCGGGAAGGTCGGAGTTGTCGTTCCACTGGAGGCTGAACCACGGAATCTGGGCGAAGTGCTCGACGCCGTTGGCGTTGTTGGGTTCGCCCGCGCCCCAGTTCGTGTAGGTGACCGGCTCGCCGCTGGACCAGACGAAGGTCCCTTCCTCGGCGACGTCGTTGAGGCCGATCCAGCCGCGGCGGATCGCGCCGCCGGCGCGGATGACTTCGGAGTAGATCCAGTCGTTTTCTTCGGCGGAACGGACGGTGGCCAGGTGGCCGCCGAGAGCGTTGGCGGCTTCCTCGCCGCCGGTCCAGCTGTTGGGCTCGAGGAGGTAGTAAGTGTTGCCATTGATGGGGCTGACGATGGGGCCGAGGACCACGCCGGGGACAAAGGTTTCGAGGGTGAGGGTGCCCGAGCCGGTGCCGCCCTCGTCGAAGGCGCCGATGCGGATGAGGTAGGTCTGGCCCGCGACGGCGTCGAAGTTGACCGAGCTCGACAGCCCGCACGAATCGTCGTTGCAGACGATCTCGCCGAAATCCGCGGGGCAGCCGCAACCGTCGTACACGGCGATCACCGTGTCAAACCCCGGCGCGCCGTTGCAGAGCTTGGCCCGGACCGGGCCGGATTCCGTCGCCGTCCAGCAGTACCAGACGTCGTTGTACGCCTGCCCGAGAGCGCAGCCGAACTCGACACCGTCGGTGACCGCCCCAAAGGAGTCAAACGCGAAATCGCCCAGGCCGCTGATGGGCTCGGGGTTCGAACAGAGATCGTTGCCGGGCTGGGCCATCGCCGCGCCCGCACACATCACGAGCACCGAAGCCGCCAACTTCTGAACTTTGAACAACATAGAAACCTCCTTGGATTCGGACCGCCGAGCGGGGCAAACCGACCCGCTCATGCACGACCGCGAACCCAGTCTACCGGCGGGGTGCGCGAAGCGTTCCGAAACCCTGCTCTCGAACTGATTTGTTGGTCGCGAAGGTTGTGTTGATCCAAAGAAATGAGCCCCGATCACTCGGGGCTCATTATTCAGGGTTCTTTCGATTTTCGGTGCGTGAAGAGTTCTTTACTTCAGAACGTCCGAGGGCCGGTTCGGGCTGCCGCCGCCGGAGGGCGTCGCCGTGCGCGGGGCTTCGACGTTCGCGGGGGCGGCGGACGCCGAGCCCGACGCTTCGCTGCCCTTGTGACGGGTGAGGTAGATCTCGACGCGGCGGTTCTGGGGGGTGTTGCCGCTGGGCGTGTTGGGAACGGCGGGGCGGAACTCGCCCCAGCCGGCGACCTGCATCTTGTCACCGGCCACTGACTGCTCGGTGAGGACGCGGCGAACGGCGATGGCGCGGTGGACGGACAGGTGGATGTTCGTCGGATGGCGAGAAGCCGAGCGGCCGATGGGCTGCGAGTCCGTGTGGCCCAGGACGATCACGTCGTAGCTGCTCGCGACCGGGTTGTTGAGGATGTTCGCGAGAGCGGTGAGCGCCTGGCGCCCTTCGGGCTTGACGGTGTCGTCGCCCGAGTTGAAGGTCAGGTCGCTGTTGAAGCGGAGCATGCCCTTGGCTTCATCGAAGGTGATGAGGTCGGGATACTGATTCGCCAGCTCGCGGAGCAGGGCGTTGGTGTCCGGGTCCAGAGCGGAGAGCTTGAGGCCGTCGAGCTGGGCCATGAGGTCGTTGAGGTTGGCACCCATGCCCTGCAGGCGGCCGGTCAGCTCGCCGTTGATCCGCCGAAGGGCGTTGAGAGCCTCTTCGTTGGCGGCCAGGGCGGCGTTGGCGTCCGCGAGGGCTTTCACAGCCGCGTCGCGTTCACGCATGAGGACGCCGTTGCGGTTTTCGAGGCTGTCGATCTGCTGGTGAAGACGGTCGTAGTCCTCCTGCGCGACGCAACCGCCGACGCCGGTGAGCATGAGGCCGCCGACCGCAATGCCCGCGCAGGCGAGGAGGGACCGAAGAGAACGGGAACCGAGGAAAGCAGTCGTGGGACGATTCATGGGGTCGTTGCTCCGCAAGACCGGCGTCCAGCCGGCGATGTGCGATCTGTCCTGAGGGAGACGCGCGATGATAGGCGAACCGACCCGCAACCAGTGCCTCTGGCAGGGCCGGAATCCACCCTCGCGCGTTCTATGATCGACCAAACCGGGAAAATGGCATGAACCGTCCGCTCAATTTCGACTCCGGCAGTCCGGCGACCTTTCGGCTTGACGTCGCGGCGATCGCCGACGAGCGCGGGATCATCCTCGCGCCGGCGAGCGTGCTCGTTCGGACGGAGCCGGGCGGATCGTTCTCGGTTCGGATTCTCCCCCCCGCCGAGGCGGACCGGGTCCCGCAAGCGGCCGGGCAGGAGATCCGCCGGATCGACCTCCGCGACAGCGTGCTGATCCCCGGGCTTGTGAACGCGCACACCCACCTGGATCTCACCGCCGTCGGGCCTTTCGAGGGGGGCCGCGGGGATTTCCCTCGGTTTCTCGGGCATGTCGTGAAGCACCGGCCGTCCGAGGAGGACGCGATCCGGGCGTCGGTTCGCCGCGGAATCGAGCTTTCGCTGGCTGGGGGCGTGGTTGCGGTGGGCGACATCGCGGGATGTCCGCCGAGCGGCCCGAGCACGGTGCCGTTTGAGGAGCTGGCGGCTTCGAACCTTGCCGGGGTCAGCTTCATCGAGTATTTCGGGATCGGGCGAGGGGACGTCGAGCGGGCGGCGAAGGCTTCGGAGATTTTGGCGGGGTGCTGTGCGCGCGCCACGCGGAACGTTCGGCCTGGTATCTCGCCTCACGCCCCGTACACGGTGTCGCTCGCGGCGTATCGGCGGACGGTGGCCGATGCAGCCAGGCTCGGGGCTTTGGTCTGCACCCATCTGGCGGAAAGCCAGGCGGAGCGCGAGTTCATCGCTGGGGGGAAGGGCCCCCACCGGCAGTTGCTCGAACGGTTCGGACTCTGGCACGACGGGCTTGAGAGCGAGTACTCGGCGGGCCGGACGCCGATCGAGCACATGGCGCCGGCTCTGGCGGGGTCGAGCACCCTGGTGGTGCACTGCAACGACGTGTCGGACGCGGACTTTGAGCGTCTGGCGGGGCCGGTTGCGTACTGCCCGCGGTCGTCGAGCTACTTCCAAGCGGAGATGGCTTTCGGCCCCCACCGCTACCGCGACATGCTCTCGGCGGGGATCAACGTCTGCTTGGGGACGGACTCGATCATCAATTTGCCAAACGAAGCGGCGGACGCGGCACGCGGCGGGATCTCGGTTCTGGACGAAGCCCGATTCCTGTACCGTCGGGACTCGGCGGATCCTGCGATGTTGCTGGGCATGATGACGACCCGCGGGGCACGGGCTTTGGGCCTGCCGGCGGCCGAGTTCCGGTTCGGCGAAGTGGGGCTGGAGTGCTCGCCGCGCGGACTTGTGGCGGTGCGGGTGGGAGGCGGAACGGGAGACCACTTGAATCGGGTACTCTCCGGATCGGGGGTCCCGGAATTGCTGTTTCTGCGCACTTCGTACGGTTGAACAAGAATCAGGGGGCGGCGAGGCACGTAGAATCCGGCGGGTGGACCACAGGAGTGATATTCAACGATGAGCGCCAAATGGCGGCGGAGTCTGGCTTGGGATGATGAGCACTTTCCAAAGTGGGCGTGGCCCGCGAAGGTGCTTGTGAGGGCGTTCAGCTCGATCGGGCTGGCGGTCTCTTTGCTGGTGTGTGTCGCGTTGTACGGCGTGCTTGCGAGCGTTCCAATCGGTCTGATCGCGCTTGCGCCGACGTACGCGGTGTACGCGCTGACGGTGCTGGCGATGGTGGCGGTGATCGCGGCGTTGCCGTCGTGGGCGATTGCGCGGAAGGTGCCGGGCCGGGGGGCGGCGTTCGTGACGGGTGTAGTGCTGTTCTGTGGGCTTGGGGTGCTTTCGGTCTGGCTTTGGTGGACGCTGGTGTGGCCGCCGCTGCACTATGACCCGGCTCGTGGAACGGGCTTGCGGTTCTTTGCGGAGTTCTGCGACGACTACAAGTCGAGCACGCTCCGGCGTTTGCCGGGCGTGGAGATGTCGGAGCTTGAGTTTTACGGGTGGTGGCCGCTTCGGGTGATCCTGCTTGCGTTCGTGATGAACATGGTGATCGCGACGGCGCGGCGGATCGAGTTCAACTTCAAGAATCTGGGCGTGCTGACGGTGCACACGGGGATCATCACGATCGCGCTGGGGAGCGTGTACTACCACGCGAACAAGCTTGAGGGCGATCTGCTGCTGCTGGCTGGAGCGCCGGACCCGGCGACCGGGACGCCGACGATGGGGCCGCCGCAAGGCGGGTTTCACGACAACACGCGGGTGGCTCTGCACCTCTCTTTCGGCGGCGCATTCGAGCAGCGGCTGATTCCCGGTTTGCCGCGGTACAACTCGTACAACCTTTCGGCGGTGAGCGGGAAGACGGCCAACGACCTAGCGCGTCCGAACGCGCCGTGGCTTGACCCGGCCGTCAACGGCCGCACGCTTGACATTCCGCTGGCGGCGCCGGTGAATCCGGCGCTGGATCGCTCGCTCCGCCGCCGCTTGGAAGCCGCCGGCTTCAGCGCGGCCGAAGTACAGGGCATGGTCGATCGCGGCGTGACGGCTGCGGAGTTCGTCGCGCTTGGGTCCAAAGCCAGCTCGCTGCCGGAAGAAGTCATTCGCGAGTTGGTGCGTCGCACGCTGGGCCGCTCGGTCTCGGTGCGTGTCGTCGGCTACGCGCCCTACGCGGAGCTGACCCCGGATTACGTCAAAGCGGACATCTCGGAGGTCGCGGCGGGCGAAGCTCCCCGTCCCGTCTGGTTCATCAGGCCCATGCGGTCCGGCGAAGCCCTCCCATCTTCCGAGGCGCTCACGCTGATCGTGCTTCCCGGCCAGCCCGCGACACGGATCAACTCCGACGGCGGTCTCTCGATGGAGTACACCCTCGGCCGGTTCGGCGGCATGACGGAGGATCGGTTCCGCGATCTTTCCGAACGTCTCCCGCAGGGCACTCGGCACGCGTTGGTGGCCGAAATCCCCGGGATGAACGGATCCGACGGCAAGCCGGTCCGCGTCGTGACGCCGGTCGAGGTCGGCACGAAGTTCGCGGTGGGCGGCACCGGGTACGTGGTCGCGGTCACCGCGCTTGAGCCCAAGCCGGAGTTTCCGATCATCACGCCGGGATACGAGGGCGCGACCAGCAGCCTCGTCAAGGTCACGATCACCACGCCCGCCGGCGAGAGCTATGACCGCTGGGTCTACCACCGGTTCCCTGAGATCAGCCAGGACTTCCTGCCGGGGATGGGCGAGAACGGAATGCCCAAGCGGCGGGCCGCGGATCCCGCGATCCGCATCGGGTACATCGACGCTTCGCAGCCGATGTCGCTTTACGCGGACAGCCCGGCACCGGACGTGATCCGAGCGGTGATCCGCCGCGAGGGCGGGGATCTCACGGTGCTGCCTCCATCTCCGATCAAGACGCCGATCCCGGTCGTCGGCGACCAGCTCGGCTTGGTCCTGACCGAACGCTGGGACCACTCGACGGCGATCGAACGGCCGATGCCCGTTCCCGAGATGGAGCAGGACCGCTCACGCGTGGGCACGCACGACGAAGCCGCGATGGCGGTCGAGGTCACCTGGCGCGAGGGCGGGTCGGACAAAGCCATGTCGAGGGTGATCTGGCTCCCGTTCACCAAGTACATGGACAACAGCCGTCCGACCGAGCGGGCGATGACGCTTCCCGACGGTCGCAAGCTGATCCTGGCGTTCGGGCGGATGCACCACACGCTGCCGGGGTTCACGCTCCGGCTGAAGGACTTTGAGATGATCTCGTACGACCACCGCGGGTCGCCGAGAGACTACCAATCGACGATCGAGGTCGACTCGTCGAACGGGTCGTTCGAAGACTACGAGCACATCGCGAGCTTGAACTACCCGCTGACCGCGCCGTTCCTTTGGAACGAGACCCGCGGCCTGCTGGGGAATCTCGCGGGCACGTTCACTTCGGGGCTCAACCCCGGGCAGTTCAAGTTCAGCCAGGCGGGATGGGACGCGGGCGGCTGGCAGGAGACGCAGCGGCAGACGGATGCGGGGCGTCTCAAGCGGCCGTTCGCGAAGTTCACGATTCTGCAGGTCGGAAACAATCCGGGGATCCACCTCATCGCCCTTGGCGGCATCTTGATGGGGCTTGGCATCCCGTGGGCGTTCTACGTCAAGCCTTGGCTGGTTCAGCGTGAGAAACGCCGGATCCAAGCGATGGTGGCCGCGGGGACGTACGTCAAACCGGTGGTGAAGGAGTCTGTGCCGTGACGACACGAATGGGATTGCTCATCGCGATGATCGCGTTCGCGTTCGGTTCGCGAACGCTTGCTCAGTACGCTCCGGACGGCAACGCGCACCCGGCGACGCAGGATGTGTCGAACGCGAGCGGGTTCGCGCCGCCGTTCGGCCTGCCCGATCCCTCGATCCCCGAGACGACGGTGCAGGAGAAGGTCGAGTTCTCCAAGCAGGTCGACCTGACCCCGCTCCGAGACCTGTCGGTCTTTCACAACGGCCGCGTGAAGATCATGGACACACTCTCCCGTGAGACCGTCAGCAAACTGATGGGCGCGAAGAAGTACATCGACTACGTGCCCGAGACGGTCAACGGCAAGCCCGCGTACCTCAAGTACCGTCACGACCCGCTCTTCACCTGGATCGACCTGATGATCGAGCCCAGATACTACGTCACCAAGCCGCTGCTCGGCGTGGACTACCTGCCCCTGCGGCGGGCGTTCATGGAAGCCGAGTATCCCGATGACCAGGCGAGACAGGACCGCGAGCTCAAGCGGATCCAGCTCGCCCCCAGCGTGTACGTGACGCACGTGGACAAGATCTACGACGCCCACATGATGGAGCAGCCGTACCGCGCGGCGTTTGACAAGCTTCAGTCCGCTTTGTCGCTGTGGGAGCGCTCCCCCGCGAACCTGCTGATGGTCGCGCCCGCCGTCGCGGAGGACCCGTGGCAGCACCTCTCATCGCTCCCGGCGAACCACCCGGCCCGGGTCGCGGCGACGGACCTTGGCAAAGCCTGGCGCGCACGGAACGCCGCGGGCGTGAACACCGCTGCGGTTTCTCTGGCCGCCGCACTGCCGACGATCAACCCGACGACGTATCCGACGACGGCCCGGTCGCTGGAGCTCATGTACAACCGGAGCAACGCCTTTGAGTGGGGCTTCTGGGGGTACTTCCTGTCGCTGGTGGCGCTGGTGCTCGCGTTCGGCACGGGTCGCGGGTGGCTGGCGTGGCTGGGCACGGGCCTTCTGGTCGCGTCGGTTGCGATGCACGCTTTCGGATTCATCGCTCGCTGCCTGATCGCGGAGCGGTTCGCGATTCAGAACCAGTTTGAGAGCATGACCGGCCTGTCGCTTTTCGCGGCGGTGGTCGGGCTTGGGATCATGCTGGCCAAGCGTCAGTGGCTTTACGGAGCGGCGTCGGCGGGTGTCGGGTTCCTGGTGCTGATCACGGCGACGCAGACGAACATTCCCGGCAAGTTGATCGAGCGTGAAGCGGCGATCCTGAACACGTCGGTGCTTCTGAAGTACCACGTGACGACGGTGCTGGTGTCGTACGGCCTGATTGCGCTGGGCTTTATCATCAGCCTGTTCTACCTCGGAACGCACTACTTCGCCAAGAAGGACGAGGAAACCGGGAAGGTGGTGGCGACGGCGCTGGGCACGCAAGCAAACAAGGCGCGGACGCTCGGCGATCTCGACACGGCCCAGATGACGGTCCTGCAACTCGCGTTCTGGACGCTCGGAGTGGGGATCCTGCTTGGAGCGTGGTGGGCGGACCATTCGTGGGGCCGCTGGTGGGCCTTTGACCCGAAGGAGACGTGGGCACTGATCACGTGGATCGTGTACCTGATCGCGATTCACACACGGTTCGGTTCGGTCAAGAACAAAGGCCTGACGACGGCGTGGCTGAGCGTCGCCGGGTTTGTGGTGATGCTCTTCACGTACTTCGGCGTCAATCTGCTTCTGCCGGGGCTTCACGCCTACGCGTAAAGCCGGGGCGGTGCGCCTGTGGCGGGCGGAGGGGCGGCGGCTTCGGGTTTCTCGGGCCTGAAAGGGCCAACCGGAGCCGGCTTGGCCAAGCGACCGGCCGGGTTCCTACCATAGAGGACCCGGGACCCGCTGTTTGTCCCGCGATCAAGGAGATGGAACCGTGTCGATGACGCCGGTGCCAGACTGGAAGCAGATCCGTGAGAAGGCGGGGCCCTACCCGCCTCAGGCGTACCAGTTCGTCCGCGAGGGGCTCGCCCACACCGTCAAGATGGTGCACGGCGACGCGGAAGGTCTCCCCACCGAGACCGAGGACGATCGCAGGCACATCTCCGGCCAGCAGCTTTGCCTTGGCCTCAAGGACTACGCCCAGCGGCAGTACGGCCTGCTCGCGCGGACCGTGCTTTCGTCGTGGGGTGTCCACAAGACCGAGGACTTCGGCCGGATCGTGTTCGCGATGGTCGAAGCGGGCTGGATGCGCAAGCAGGATCAGGACTCGATCGAGGATTTCGAGAACGTCTTCGACTTCGACGACACGTTCGGGACGCTCAGGGCCGGGTCTGCCCACTGACGCGGTGCCCCGAGGTGTGGTAGTGTTGCGGGATGGGCCAAACAACCAACGACAAACCCGGTGAGAGCGGTCCCTCGTGGATGACGCGTCACCTGTGGCAGATCCAGCCGGTCCGCGACCTGCTGATGATCGCAGCGGTGCTTCTTGTGGTGTACCTCGGGTATGTCACACGGATGGTGACGGTCCCGCTGCTCCTGGCGATGATCCTCGCCTACATGTTCGAGCCGCTGGTCCGCCGGGCGACGCGCGGGGGGCGGATGTCGCGGCAGGGCGCGGCGGCGATCATCATTTTGCTGGCAACGGTCATCGGGCTGGTGCCCGCGGCCCTGGCTCTGACATTCGGGACGATCCAGGCGGTGCAGGGCGTGCAGACGCTGACGCGGAACGTCGAGTGGCTGATTCACTCGGTCGATCGCGCGGACCCGGCGAAGAAGCCCTCCAGCGACGCCCCGTCCGCGGGGGACGCGGCCCCCGAGCCGCAGGCCGAGAACGACAAGCCGGAGACCGACACGCGAGGAACGACCGCCGCCGACCCCGCGTCGACGGAAGATGGTGAAGCGACCGGGCGTCCCAAGGCGCAGCTGGAATCGCCCCCCGTGATGGAGAACTCGCCCGGAACCGGATGGGTCAAGATCCGGGACTGGGTCGTCGCCAGGCAAGCCGAGCACCGGGCGAATCAGACCGCACAGAACGAGGAACCGGGCGTCTTCGCGCAGTCCACCGCGTGGGTGATCAAGTGGCTGAAGGACAACCGTGCGCAGATCGGCCGGACGGCGCTGCAGTCCGGCGCGGGGTGGGCCCAGACGCTCCTCAACGCGGTCACCTCGCTGGGTTACCTGGCGTTCTCGATTTTCCTGGTCGCGTTCTTCTTCTACTTCTTCTGCTCGGGATACGGGCGCGTGCTGGCGTTCTGGGAGGGGTTGATCCCCGAGCGTCGCAAGTGGCGCGTGGTCGAGCTTTTGGGTCAGATGGACCGGGTGATCGCGGGGTTCATCCGCGGCCGGCTGACGATCTGCGCGTGCCTGATGGTGTTCTTCACGGTGGCGTACGGGGCGACGGGAGTGCCGGGGTTCCTGGTGCTGGGGCCGCTGGTGGGGCTGCTGACGCTTCTGCCGTACGTGGGCGGGCTGGGAGCGCCGGTGGCGATGCTTTTGATGTGGCTGGGCACGGACGGGACGGGAGGCTGGCAGGAAGCGTGGTGGTGGATCATCGGCGCGCCGCTTGCGATCTCGGGGCTTTCGCAGGTGCTCGACGATTACATCCTCTCGCCGCTGATCCAAGGGAAGAACACGGACATGGACATGCCGTCGATCCTGTTCGCGTCGATCGCGGGGGGCATCCTCGCGGGCGTGTACGGGCTGATCCTGGCGATTCCGGCGGCGGCCTGCCTGAAGATCCTGATCCGCGAGGTCTTCTGGCCCAGGCTGAAACAGTGGATCGACGGGCAGGCGAGCGACTTCATTCCGCTTGAGAACCCGCTCGAGAAGGCGCGTCCCAAGGAATAGAGAAGGAACCGATCCGGCATGGCGTGGAGTTGGCCGAAGAAACCGGCGAAGGCGGAGGTTGAGCGGCGTGCCGCGACGGCCGAGGAGCTTCGCGTCCTGCGCGGGCTGGGCCGGCCGACGGCGCACCGACGGATCGCGGTCTCGCTCCTGGTCGGTCTGGTCGCCGCGGTGATTGCGGGAGCAATCGCGGTCGGAACGCCCCGTCCCTCGTCGATGTCGATGGGGATCGCGGTGGGGTCGTTCGTCACGGCGGGGCTGCTGCTGATTGCGGTGGGGTTCGTCGGCGTGCTTTCGGGACGGCGTCTGGCGAAGATGACCCGCATCACGGCGGTGGCGGACCCGCTTCTGTCGCCGGTGGTGCCGGTGACGGAAGGGGACCGTGCCGGGGGCTGGGTGGTGATCGATGCGGACACGGACCGGCTTCACGTCGCGCGGGCGCAGTCGCTGGCGTCCTTCAAGCTCGCTCGGCTGGGGGCGCTGATCGCCGCGGCGGCCATCGTGGTTGCGTCGGTGGCGCTCACGCACGCCGCGCTGACGGCGCCCAAGCCGAAGTACTCCGTGGTCAAGCTTCTCTTCTTCGCGGGGGGCTTCGCGTGGTGGATGGCCCGGTTTGCCTTCTCCCGAAGCGCGTACCAGTGGACGATCGAAGAAGGGGAAGCCGGGCCGCAGATCGTGATGCAGGACGCGGCGCTCTTCGGAGCTTCGCGTCTGCTGACGGTGTACCCGGCGCAGGTCGCGAACTTCGCCGCCACGCCGCACGAGCTCGCCGTGGTGCTTCAGGACGGCACGGTGCGACCGCTGGGCGGACTCGGCGGGGGACCGCTCGCGCCGTGGCGGGCGGCGTGCATCGCGACCACCGTCGCGGGGATGCTCGACATCCGCGTGCCGCTGGTCGTGGGCGAGGACAAGAAAGCCGTGCGGAGCATCACCGTGCCGGGCGACCTGGCGGACGAAGTGGCGATCAGCCCCTCGACAGACCCGAAGCAGGACTGACGGCGGCTTTACGCGTTGACGCAGTTCTCGACGCGGCCCGTCGCGTGGAAGACGCCCATCATGCGGACGACCTCGCGGGCGATGGCGTCCTGGGACTGGTCGGTGCTTGCACCGCTGTGGTGGGTCGCGACGACCTTGGTCAGTTTCGCCGTCTCGCTGTTCCACTGGCCGGGCTCGGTGGCGGCCTGGCCGGGCTGGTTCTCCCAGACGTCAAGCCCCGCTCGCAGGCCCTTGGCCGCGATCGCTTCGCGGAGAGCGGCTTCATCGATCAGGCCGCCGCGGCTGGTGTTGATGATGATCGCGTTGGGCTTCATCGCGTCCAGGAACCCCTTGCCGATGAGGCCCTTCGTGTCGGGCGCGAGGGGAAGGTGGACGGTGACGGCGTCGCAGCGCGGGGCGAGAGCCAGCAGCGCCGGGGTGTCGTTCCCGCCCCACTCGGCACCGAGGTCGCGGCAGTGTTCCTGCGTGATCGAGCGCGACCAGATGACGGGCTTCATCTCAAAGGCGACGGCCCGCTTGACGACGGCCCGCCCGATCGCGCCCGCCCCGACGACGCCGAGCGTCATGCCCTTGAGGCCCTTGGCCCCGCCGGCTCCGGTCTTGCCGTACTCCTTCTTGTTCCAATTTCCCGCGCGGGCGTCGAGCGTCTGATCGACGATCCGACGGTCGCACGCGAGGAGCAGGCCGAACGTGAGTTCCGCGACCGCGATGGCGTTGGTCCCCGGGCAGTTGCAGACCTTGACGCCGATCCCCGTCGCGGCCCCGATGTCGATGTTGTCCACGCCCGCCCCGGCCCGCACGATGACCTTGACCCCGACCTCTCCCGCGACCTTGACGCTCGCGGCGGGGACCTTCGTCGAGCGGACGACGAGGACGGTGGGCTTGTGCTTGGTCAGGGCGGCGGGGATGCCGTCGACGCCCGCATCGGGCTCGGAGATGACCTCGCACCCCAGAGCCTTGAGACCATCGACGCCCGCTTTCTCGAACTTGTCCGCGATGAGGATCTTCATGGGCGGATGATACCCACGGGCAGTGCCAAGGTGTAAGCGTTTCATTGGCTGTCAAACGGGCTTGCGGGCGACCGAGCGGGCCCCCACCACCCAGCCGGGCTCGGCTTCCCACGCTTCATCCGTGTCGTTGATCGCGACGAGGTGCGGGACGCCGTCAAAGGGGACGGTCGCGACGAGCCGATCGGCGAAGGCACGCTTCACGGCGTGGTACGCGGGCTTCTCCCGCCCCGCCGCATCGATGAGCGACCAGGAGAACCCCGGCCACGCATCGTTGAGCTGCCAGATGAGGGCCCCCGAGCACGTCGGCGCGTTCGCTCGCAGCCAGATCACGGCGAGTTCGAGCCAGTCGGCTTGCAGCTTCTGCGCCTGCGCGTGCCACTCCTCGAACGTCGCCGGTGGCCTCACCCCCACTCCTCCGGCTTTGGCGAAGAACTCGTCGTACCAGCGAGCCATGCCACCGGGCCCCCGCTGCCGCGCGAGCAGAGCCTTGGACACCAACGCTTCAGAAGCCCCGCCAACCTTCATCGGCCGCTCGTCGACGTTCGTTGAGCCGCCGCCAAACTCCGACGGGCGGTCGCCAGCCTCCGGCGAGCGGTCGTCAGAGGCCGACGAACGGTCGTCGACGGCCGACGACCGCTCGCCAACGGCCGACGGGCGGCCGTTGGTGGCCGTCGGGCTCTCCAGAAGGTCCGCTTCGCGCAGGGTTGGCAGGTTCGAGGGGCTCTGGACGCCGAACTCCGAGCAGAACCGAGGGATGTGTGCGTAAAAATCCTCGCCGAAGAGGTCCCATGTGTGCCGGTCCCCCACTTCGGTCGCGTTGGGGTGGGTTGGCGGAGTGGTGGGGGGCGACCACGGGGAGTCGGGGACATACGGCGTGTGCGGGGAGAGTTCCTTGACGATCCGGGGGAGCAATTCCTGCCAGTAGGCTTTGCCCCAGCCGCGTCCGGGGGCCACGCGGGCCCCGAAGCCCCAGGATTCGTGGGCCCAGTGGTTCTCGTTGCCGCCGCACCAGAGGACGATGCAGGGGTGCTTGGAGAGGCGTGCGACCTGGTAGCGTGCTTCGGCCTCGATGAGCGAGCGGAAGGGCTCTTCCTCGGGATAGCACGCGCACGCGAACATGAAGTCCTGCCAGACCATCAGGCCGAGCTCATCGCAGATCTCGTAGAACGCGTCCGACTCGTACCGACCCCCGCCCCAGACGCGGATCATGTTGCAGCCCATGGCTTTGGCCTGCTCCAGCCTCGCGCGGATCTTGGCTCGCGTCCGGTCCCGCGGCCAAAGCCCCTCGGAGATCCAGTTCACGCCCTTGCAGAAGATGGGTTTGTTGTTGCGGGTGAAGACGAAGTTCAACGGGTCGAACGCGATGGCCGGGCTTCTCGCGGGCAGGTTCTCCTTGGTGGCCCGGTTCTCCGAACCGGGCGCGTGGGCCGGAGATCCGGTTCGGAGAACCGGGCCACCAAAGCCGCACGTCGGGACCCTCGGCCCCCAGTCCCAGCCGAAGTTGCTCGCGCACTTCCGTATCATGTTGAACGGATGCCACGGCGGAGCGGACTCATCCCCGTTGTGCGGCAGGCCCAGCGTCTTCGCGAGGTCGTACGCGTGACGCAGGGGGCTTGTGAACGTGATGCGGAGGAGGTTGGTCCCCTTTCGGAGCGCCGCGTTCACGTTGAACCGGTGCGGGATGAACTCGTTCGCCGCATTCCCGACGAGGATGCCGTTGAGCTCGACCATCGCGATCGTGTCGAGGGATTCGAAGACAAGCTCGATCGCGTGGTGGGCGAGAAGGTCATCGCCCGCATCAAACTCGCACTCGTAGCACCAGTCGGTCCACGAGACCCACTCGCACGAGTGCTCGTTCATCCCGATCGCCGGGTCGCCGATGAGGCCGGCGTCGATGAGATCCGTATGCACGCATCCGCCCACCTCGGGAAGGAGCGTCGCGGGGATGCCTCGCACCACGCGCTCGCGGACCGCGTCCGGGACCCGCGACAGCTCCCCCACCGCCCCCCCCACGGCCCCCACCGCTCGGACGGTCCACTTCGCCGCGCTGAGATCCTGTGAAACCCGCATGCCGCGAGCGTAGCCGATTCCACCGCGTGGTATGCTGCCGATCATGGACACCACCCCGACCCACCATTCCAACCTTTCCCGCCGCTCGCTCCTGGGCACCGCCGCCGGCCTCTCCGCCGGGCTGCTGATGACCGGGCTGGCGGCCAAGGCCGCTTCCCCCTTCGCCACGCCGCTTGCTACGCCCATGAGCAGGCCCAAGCGGGCCCTCCGCGTCGTCCACATGACCGACATGCACATCCAGCCCGAGCTCGCCGCGAACGAAGGCGTCTCGGCGTGCCTCAAGCACATCGCCGCGATGAAAGAGCCCGCCGACCTCATCCTGACCGGCGGCGACACGATCATGGATTCCTTCGAGCAGGAGCACGGCCGCTCCAAAGCCCTCTGGGACCTCTGGAACGCGACGGTGAAGGACGCCCATCAGGCCCCGATGCTCAGCGCTCTGGGCAACCACGACATCTGGGGCTGGCACAAGGGCAAGAGCAAGACCACCGGCGACGAGAAGGGCTGGGGCAAAGCCTGGGCTTGCGAGCAGTTCCAGCGCGACAAGCCGTACACGAGCAAGGACCAGGGCGGATGGCACTTCATCGTCCTCGACAGCATCCGCGAGGACAAGAACGACCCCAACGGGTACGAAGCGTTCCTCGACGATGAGCAGTTCGACTGGCTTGAGAAGGACCTCGCGGCGACAACCAAGCCGACGCTCATCCTCTCGCACGCTCCGATCCTGTCGGTGACGCCCCTTGAGGGCCTCAAGACGAACGCGACGGGCGACCGCGTGCTCGCCGGGGGCAAGATGCACACCGACTTCCCCAAGCTCAGCGCCCTCTTCCAGAAGCACACGCACGTCAAAGCGTGCGTCGCGGGGCACATCCACCTCCTCGATCGCGTGGAGTACAACGGCGTCAAGTACTTCTGCAACGGAGCGGTGAGCGGCGGCTGGTGGAAGGGCCCCAACCGCACCTGCCAGCCGGGGTACGCCGTGCTTGACCTGATGGACGACGGCACGCTGACGAACGAGTACGTCGAGTACGGCTGGGTCGCCCGGAAGGGTTGATTTCGACGGCTGCATTTCGGATAGAATGCACCCTGTAGTCCCGGAATGACCTCCGGGCTCAGGAGGCATCATGGGGTTACCCCAGTGCGTGGGTGCGGCGGACAAAGAACGTGGGTGCCCAGAGCGAGCCTTCGCCGGGCGAATCAGACGCGGATTGCGTGGTTTTCTGTTGATGACCGCGCTGTCGGTCGGGCTTAGCGCATTCTTGACAAGCTGCGACCGATCGCCCAAGAACGCGAACAAGGCGGCCGGTGCGGCGTCCTCGCCGTCGGAGTCGAAGGCCGGCGAGAACGAGTTGGTGCTGACGTTCCCGTACGGTTCGGAGAAGAAGCTCTGGATCGAGGACGTCACGCCGAGATTCAATCAGTCCAAGCGGAAGACGGCCGACGGACGGACGATCCGGGTGGAGCCGATCGCGATGGGGTCCGGCGACGCGGTCGAAGAGACGCTGAGCGGGCGGCTTCAGGCCCACCTGATCAGCCCCGCGAGCCGCGCCTTCATCACGCTCGCCAACGCACGGCAGCAGGCAAAGTCGGGCACCCCGCTGGTGAGCGACGCGAAGGACCTGGTGATGTCGCCGGTGGTCATCGCGATGTGGAAGCCGATGGCCGAGGCGCTGGGATGGCCGGACAAGCCCCTTGGATGGGAGGAGATCGCGGCGGTGACGCGCGACCCGGCGGGGTGGGCGACGTACGGCTTCCCGCAGTGGGGCAAGTTCAAGTTCGGCCACACGCATCCGGAGTACAGCAACTCGGGGTTGATGAGCGTGATCGCCCTGTCGTACGCCGGCGCGAAGAAGACGCAGGGCTTGACGCCGGCGGATCTCGCGCTCCCGGAGGTCACGAAGGAGATGGCGGAGGTCCAGCGTTCGATCGTCCACTACGGGGAGTCGACGGGGTTCTTCGGACGCAAGATGTTCAGCACGGGGCCGGAGTTTCTGTCGGCGGCGGTGCTTTACGAGAACGTCGTGATCGAGTCGTACGACACGGCGAAGTACCAGACTCCGTTCCCGGTTGTCGCGATCTATCCGAAGGAGGGGACGTTCTGGACGGAGAACCCGTGCGGCGTGGTTGACCTGCCGCACGTGAGCCCGGCCCACCGCGAAGGGGCGAAGGCATACATCGAGTATCTGCTGGACCGGCCTCAGCAGGAGACGGCGATGCGGTTTGGGTTCAGACCTTCGGATGTCACGATCCCGCTGGGCTCGCCGATCGACCTCGCGCACGGCGTCAACCCGAAGGAGCCGAGGACCACGCTTGAGACTCCCGAAGCGGGCGTGATCGACGGGGCGATCTCGCTTTGGAAGAAGAACAAGAAGCGTTCGAACGTGGTGCTTGTGCTTGATGTCTCGGGAAGCATGAACAAGGACTCGCGGATCCAGAACGCCAGGGCGGGAGCCGCGGAGCTGATCGATCTGCTCGCGGAGGAGGACACGTTCTCGCTGCTGACGTTCAACAGCAAGCCGACGTGGCTTGTGAAGGGTGCATCGGTCGGGGAAAGCCGCGACAAGATCCGGAAAACCGTCCTTTCGCTGACGGCCGAGGGGGGGACGGCGATGTATGACGCGACCGCCGAAGCCCACGCTTTCCTTCAGGACCTCAAGGACGACAAAGCGATCACGGCGATCGTCGTGCTCAGTGACGGGGAGGATCGCAACAGCTCGCTGAAGCTCCCGGAGATGCTCAAGCGGATCGCGTTTGACCCCGAGGTGCGAAGCACGCGGATCTTCATGATCGGCTACGGTGGCGAGGCGGACCAGAAGATCCTGGAACAGATCTCCTCCACCACGCAGGCTCGGGCGTTCAAGGGCGACACGGGGAACATCCGCAAGGTGTTCAAGGAAATCGCGACCTTCTTCTAGCAGTTCACGGAGCATCCATGCCTCAGCCTACGAACGAAGGTCAGCGTCTCACCCTCATCGGCAAGCTCGTGGTCTTCCTGTTTTTCGCCGGGTGCATCGGCGGAGCCGCGTACTGGTTTCTCAGGAAGCCCGTGGCGGGCGGAGGGACCCCCTCTTCGGACCGACCGACCTCACCCGAAGCGGTCAACCCGCCGGCCAAGCCGCCCGTGTCGATCGGCATCGCGTACGGAACGGAGAAGCGGGCCTGGCTGACCTGGGCCGTGGAGCAGTTCGCGACAAGCCCGGCGGGTGCGGGCATCCGCGTCGAGCTCATCCCGATGGGCTCGGTCGAAGGGGCGCAGGCGGTCCTTCGCGGAGACGACAAAGCCAAGAACATCCACGTCTGGAGCCCCGCGAGCGCGATCTACCGCCCCATCCTCACCGACGAATGGGCCCTCAAGCATCCCGGAGCCGACCCGATCGCCAAAGCCGAGTTTCTCGCGTTTACGCCGATGGTCTGGGTGATGTGGGAGGAGCGGTACAAAGCGTTTGTCGCTTCACAGCGGGAGCTTTCGTTCCGCGCCATCGCCAACGCCCTGAGCAAGAGCAACGGGTCGTGGCAGGCCATCCGCGGGCTGACCGATGAACAGCAGAAAGCCCAGCAGCCGTGGGGCTTCCTCAAGTACGGCCACACCAACCCCGCCGAATCAAACAGCGGCCTGATGACGCTGATCCTCCAGGGGTACGACTTTGCCCAGAAGACTTCGGGGCTGACCCTGGGCGACGTCAGCAACCCGGACTACCTCGGATGGTCCAAGCCGCTGATGAAAGCCGCGGTGGCAAGCTCGAACAGCACCGGGAACCTGATGCGGGAGATGGTGCAGCGCGGGCCTTCGAGCTTTGACGTCCTCTTCGTGTACGAAAGCACGGTGATCGAGATGATCCCGGCGGCCGAGGGCAGGTGGGAACCCTTCCGCGTGGTGTATCCGGACCGCAATCTCTGGAACGACAACCCCTACTACGTGCTGAACGTGCCATGGTCCGCTCCCGAGCAGCGCGAGGCGGCCGGAAAGTTCCTCGACTATCTCATGTCCGAGCCCGCGCAGGTCCGGGCTCTCGAGCTCGGGTTCAGGCCCGCGAACGTGCAGGTCCCGGTGAAAGGCCCGGACAGCCCGTTTACGAAGTTCGCGTCCTATGGCCTCAAGATCGATCTTCCGACGATGTGCGAGGCTCCCGAACCCCGCGTGATCACGGAATTGCAGGTCCTCTGGCAGCGGAAATAGAAGAAGACGCCCCCCTACGCTCACCCACCGCCCGACAAAGGGCCTTTGGAGATCGACATGTTTCAGCGCATCGCCAACCTCATCAAAGGGTTTCTCAGCCTGTTCATCTCGGGAATCGAGCGGCAGAATCCCGAGGCTCTTCTGGAAGTGGAGAAGGAGAATCTGCGGAAGCAGATCGGGCAGTACAACCAGGGCTTGGCCAGCCATGCGGGCCTCTGTGAGCGTCTGATGACGCAGGTCAAGAAGCTCCAGAAGGACCAGCAGGAGCTGCGGGCCAAGACGTCCGCCAACCTCAAGGTCGGCAACCGCGCCGCGGCGGCCCAGTACGCTCTGCAGCTTCAGACGATCGAGCGTGAACTGACGGAGAATCAGGTCCAGCTTGAGCAGGCCGAGACGACGTACAAGGACCTCCTCAAGGCCCGAGACGTCTCCATCGCGGCGGCCCAGGCCAAGATCGAGTCCCTCCGCCGCGGCCTGGACGACCTCAAAGTCAAGAAAGCGATGGCCGAGCTCACGGAGATGGCTTCCGGGATGGTCACGAAGATCGGCGGCTCGGGCGACACGCTGGATCGGCTGCACAACATGGTCGAGGAGGACCGCCAGAAAGCCGCCGGCCGCGTCCGCGTGGCTCAGGACTCGATGAGCATGGGCGAGATCCGTCTCAAGGAAGCCGAGCAAACCGCCCTTGCCGACCAGGCGCTCGCCGACTTCGCCGCCGCCGAAGGGATCGCGCTCCCCGGCAACTCCGCCGCGCCCGTCGCCGACGCCACCCGCACGATGGGCAACGGCGAAGTGAAGAACTAAGTCCTCCACCGACCCCAGCATGCTCAAATACGTCAAAGCCGCGTTCTGGGCACGACCGCGGATCGCGGGGCTGGGCGACGTGCCACTCATCGCCCTGGGCGCGGGCGCTTTCGCCATTCTCGGGCTGATCCACCCCGCCATCTGGCTTCTCGGCGTGGGCGTGATCGGTGGGCTTACCTTCGGCCTCGCCAGCAGCCCGCGGTTCCGCACGGTGATCGACGCGGCGGCGGGCAACCGCGGAGAGCCGTCCCTCGCGACGAGCGAACTCGAAGCCCAGCTCGACGCCGACTCGCGCCGGGCCTTGGACGAGCTTCGACTCAAGTGCCAGGAGGTGCTCACGCTCTACCGCGAACAGGGCGCGGACGACACCGAGATGCGCACGACGGCCGAAGCGTTGGACAAGCTCCGGGGGCTCTCGGTCCGCCTCCTCCACCAGAAGCAGCGCCTGTTCCAGGCCGCGGCGGGCTCGGCCGCCACACGAATTCGCGCCTCGATCGACGCGGTGGAACTCGAGCTTCGCTCCGAGACGCTCACGGACACGGTCCGCAAGTCCAGGACCGCGACCCTCGAACTGCTCCGAAAGCGGCTGAGCGTGGCCGAACAACGCGAGGTCGCGATCAGCGAGATCACTAGCGACCTCCAGCGCATCCGCACCCAGGTCGAGCTTGCGCTCGACGAAGCCTCGCTCCGCGGCAAGCCCGTAGCCGTCTCGACAAGGATCGAGCTTGCAAGCCAGATGCTCGATGCCCGGCTCTTCGGCAACAGCACCGGGAGCATCGATCTCGACGACGACCTTGTCCGCTCGCGAAACTGAGGACCAATCATGCCCGACGCGACTCCATCCACCCCGAACGCCGGCCCCGCGACGACCGCCGACATCGCGCAGGCTCCGCTCCCGCAGTGGGCACGCGACCTCGTGACGCAGTACGAATCGCACGCTTCCAGCCAGTTCATCATCTCGGGCAACGTGATGGACCTGTCGCTCGTGACGGTGCCCAGCGCCGCGACGACGAACGGGGGCAAGCCGGAAGACAAGCCACGCCTCGGCACGCTCACGGATTTCATCACCGCGACCCTCCTACCGCGGTTTGACGTTGTCATCCATTACGACCTGGGCAACGGCATCCGCGTCGAGAAGGGCGGGGAGCTTTTCAGCCAGTGGCCGACGTTCAAAGCCGCTCCGAACGTCCCACGCGAGCCGCGCCTCGCGGTCGAGTTCCTCACCGGCTACCTGCGATACATCGCCAACCTGCGGCTGATGGGCCAGAAACCGATCCACGCGGCGGTCTTCATCAAGTCCGCGGCCCTCATCGCCCCCGCCGTGCGCGGCTCGACCGATTACAACCTCTCCGCCCTCGCGATGCACCTGCGTGAATGGGCGAATGAACCGCTCCTGACCGGCCATCCGCTGGCGACGTTCCTGCTGACGGACAACGTGGCGGACCTGCACCCGTTGCTCGTGAACAACCCGCGGACGGCCCGGATGGTGGTCCCACTTCCGACGCCGGAAGAGCTTGAGCGGACGCTCAAACACCTCGCGCCGACGTTCCAAGCGGCGCTCGGCGAACTCGGCAAGGACCTGGGCAAGCTCGCGGCGGCTCTTTCCGGCACGACCGTCAGCGCCGTCGAGTCGATGCTCAAGACGCGGCAGCACCTGAAGCAGCCCATCGCGGACAGCGACCTCACCGACATCAAAAAGCAGATGATCGAGAAGGACACGGGTGGCCTGATCGAGTTCATCAAGCCCGACCGCACGCTCGACGACATCCACGGGATGGAGAAGGTCAAGGAGCACCTCAAGCAGGACATCGCCCTGTGGAAGAACAACGACCTCGCGGCTCTGCCGATGGGGTACCTCATCTGCGGGCCCGTCGGCACGGGCAAGACGTACATGGTCGAGTGCTTGGCGGGCTCGGCGGGCGTGCCGGTCGTCAAGCTCAAGAACTTCCGCGACCGCTGGGTGGGCTCGACGGAAGCGAACCTCGAAACGATCTTCCGCCTGCTCAAAGCCCTCGGCCGCTGCGTCGTCTTCGTCGATGAAGCCGACCAGGCACTCGGCAAGCGGCAGGCGGAATCGGGCGACAGCGGCGTCGGCGGGCGCGTCTACTCCATGTTCGCCGAGGAGATGAGCAACACCCGCAACCGCGGCAAGATCATGTGGATCCTCGCGAGCAGCCGCCCGGACCTGATCGAGGTCGACCTCAAGCGGCCGGGCCGCGTCGATGTCAAGATCCCGCTTCTGCCGACGACGACGCCGGCGGAAAGCTGGGGCCTGATCCGGGCTTTGTCGAAGAAGCGGGGCCTCGCTCTGGACAAACAGCACCCGGATGACCTTGAGCCGCTCATCCCGCTCCGCCTCACGCCGGGCGCAGCGGAGGCCCTCGCGGTCAAGCTCTACCGAACCGTCAAGACGACGCCGGGCCTGGCTCTCGAAGCCGCGTTGCGGGATGCTTTGGCGGACTACCAGCCGCCGGTTGCGCCGGAAGTCATGCAGTTCCAGATCGACATCGCGGTCCGCGAAGCGAGCGACCTGGAATTCGTGCCAGAAGCCCTGCGGCCTAAGAAAGCGTGAACCAGAGCAGTCTTCGGCACACTGAACGCCTATGGCACGCGGCAAGCACAGAATCCAGCTCGGAACCGTGCTGCTCGCCTTCGGAGTCGCCGTCGCAGGCGTCACCGCACTGTCACGCTGGCGGTGGGTTCATGTTTCGGTCAGGTCCGATGTTCTGACTGGCGAAGCGGGCCTTGAACGCGGCGAGATCTGGTTCAACGGCGGCGTTCCTTCTCTCCCGTCGGGCGAGAAGCCTTCGTACAAGATCCACAACCTCGCGCCCGCCGAGCCGTCGTTCGTCTGGCGTCTCCCCCCGCCCTACCCGCCCATTGGTTCGCGGAGCGACGAATCGTTGGAGTTTGGCCTTTTGCGATTGGCGTACGTGCGAGTTACGGACAAGACCGCTGTTGGACAGGTCGTGCTCTGGCCTTTCGCGACGTCGATTCTCGCGTCGGCGTTCTTCGTTCGTCGCGCCGGCGTCCGTGCGAGACTTCACGCCGCAAAGGTCTCGTGCCTCGCGTGCGGCTATGACCTTCGCTCCACGCCCTCCGCGAAGCTTTGCCCGGAGTGTGGAGAGGCGTCATCACAATCTCGAGGTCTTCAACCATGACTCTCATCGGACGAAAGCGACTGCGACTCGGCCTTGCGCTTTGGCTCATCGCGTGCGTCATGATCGCCGGCCTAGTAGCGACACGCTGGAAGAGTTGCTGGATAACGACCGGTGTCGGTTCGCATCCAGTCAATCTGATCTTCGAACGTGGTGTGCTTTACTTCGACATCGATGGACGGCACATCTCAGACAAGCTCTTTAACTGGCCGGACATCCATCTCGGCAACCTTGAATCTGCTGAGATTTTGTGGTTTCTACCGTCGGATTCTGGATCGATGGTGCTTTCTCCGGGCCAGCGTCAGTGGAGCTTTCAACGACTCGTTTGGACGTGTTACGATTCCCAGCACATCGACGTAGGCCTCACCTCGCCCGGTTCAGGAATTCGCCAGCCTTATGGGATGTTCTGCGCCTCCGTCGTGCTCTGGCCGGTGGTGATCTGTACGTTCGCCCTTGGCGCGGTGACTCTTGGATTTTCGCGTAGAGCGAGAGTTCGGGCGGGACGAGGCGGCTGCGGCGCCTGCGGCTATGACCTCCGAGCGACTCTCGCGGGCCAGGCCTGCCCGGAATGCGGCAAAGCGAGGCCCGTGAAAGCCGGAGGGTAACGCCTTGGCACGCGGACGAACGCGAAAGGGGCTCGGGATCGGCCTTGCGTCCATGACGCTTGCGATGGCCGGCGCGTTTCTCTGGACGCGTTGGTACTGGACGGTCGTCTTTTTCGATTTCTACGGCTTTGAGTGCCAGCCCCAGATCTCCGGCGGCCAGCTCTTCGTGCAAGCGGTTCAAGCACCGGGCCGTGAGACTTCGTACCAAGGTCGGTATTCCGAGCTTTTGCCTGAAACCCATCGGACGCTTCGATTCGAGATTGCGCCGGTTGCACTCGCCGTTGCGCAGCGGCGGATTCGGATCCCGTGGATGTGCGAGATCGTGATCGACGCCAACGGCACCTACATGCCGACTTCGAGTCGCGGCTTTCCGCCCCACGTGTCCGGGGTCTGGGAAGTCAGCGGAACAATCGCGCTTTGACCGCCGATTGTCGTCACCATCGGACTTTCGCTCGCCTTCTTTCGATCCGGATTCATCGCAAAGCGGAGATCACGGGTGGGACATTGTCCCGCTTGCGGGTACGACTTCTCGGATCAGCTGAATGATCGCCCCTGCCCGGAATGCGGCGTCAAGCGCGAAGGTTCGGTTCGACACCACGCTGGCTCGTGAGGCGCGTTGCGTGACGCACGTCGAATGAGGCGCGTCTCGTTGCATTCTCAGGGCTCGCTCACTTCTTCACCACTTCCCCGCCCTTCACCACAACCTTCACATCCGTGAGCGTCGCGACATCCTTCGTCGGGTCGGACGCGACGATGATCAGGTCGCCGGCTTTGCCGGGTTCGAGCGTGCCTATTTCTTCCGACAAGCCGAGCAGGTCCGCCGCGGTGACCGTCGCCGCGACGAGCGTCTCCGTCGGGGACATCCCCGCATCAACCATCAGGGCGAACTCGCGGGCGTTGATGCCGTGCTCGCTGACGCCGCAGTCGGTCCCGAACGCGATGAGCACCCCCGCCGCGTGGGCTTTCTTCACGGATTCCTTGAGCCGGGGTCCGACAATGCGGGCTTTGGCGGCGACCATGGCCATGTAGTACCCGGGCTTCTCCGCGTTTTCCGCGACGGTCTGGGCCGCGAGCATGGTCGGAACGAGGTACTGCTTGGTGCCCTCCGCCGCGCTCGTCTTGAGCATGTCGATGGTCTGATCGTCAAGGAATGTCCCGTGCTCGATCGAATCGACCCCGGCTTTGAGCGCCGCTTTGATCCCGTCGGTCCCGTGAGCGTGGGCCGCGACCTTCCGCGACATCATGTGGGCCGCGGTCACGATCGCGTTCAGCTCTTCCTGTGTGAAATGCTGCCTGAGGCCCGCCGCGCTCGCCGAAAGCACGCCGCCCGTCGCGGTCAGCTTGATGACATCCGCCCCCTGCTTGATCTGCGTCCGCACGGCTTTCATGCACGCATCGGGCCCGTCGGCGATCCCCTCGCCGCGGGCTTCAAGGTCCCAGACGTCGGACCGGAACCCGCTGGTCGCGTCCCCGTGGCCGCCGGTGATGCTGATGGCGTGCCCGGCCGCGACGATGCGCGGTCCTTTGGCGATCCCCATGTTGATCGCGTCGCGAAGGGCGAAAATCGTCTCGGGAGCTTTGGCTCCCAGGTCGCGGACGGTCGTGAACCCGGCTTCGAGCGTGACGCGGGCGTTCTCGGCCGCGCGGAGCGTCACCAGCGAGTTGCTCTCGGAGACCAGCCGCATCCGCTGCCCCTGGTCGTACAGCGACGTCAGATGGACGTGGCAGTCGATCAGACCCGGAAGCACGAACTTGCCCGTCGCGTCGATCACCTCGATCTTCGCGTCCTTCGGAAGCCACTCCGGCTTGGGTTCCTGAGCCGCCGGCACGACCGCATCGACCTTGCCATTCTTGAGGACAACCGTCGTGTTCGCCGCCGCCGGCTTGCCGGGCACGGCGATCACCGTGCCGCCGCGAACGATGACGTACCGGTCCGGTTCGGCGGCTTGGGCCGCGCCCATCGTCGCGAACGTGAGCAAACCCGCTACCAGCCACCGAGTGTGTCGCATGATCATCCCCGCATGGTACCGAAATCCGCCCGCGGGTACACTGCAACCATGCTCGAAGCCTGTCCCTTCTCCACGGGCCACCTCCCATGATCGCACTCGGCATCGACATCGGCGGAACGACCACGAAAGCCGCGGCGATCGAGATCTCGGGGAGCGGGGCTCGCACGATCGCGACGGTGCGGTCGCGAACACCCTACGCGAACCCGGACGCGGGCACGCTTGAGAATGAGATCCGCACGCTCGCCGAGCATCTCCCGTCGCCCGACCGCGTGGGGCTCTGCTTGCCCGGTCTGTTCGACCCCGTCCGCCGGACGCTCACCGCGAGCGTCAACCTGCCCAAACTCGTCGGCGTCGATCTGGACGGCCTTCTCGGCACCGCCGCCGCGTGGCCCCGTGCAAAGGTCGTCACGGACGCCCACGCCGCCGCATTCGACGTTCAGCAGGCGCACGCCATCCGTGCCCGCCTGCTCGCGATCAGCCTCGGGACTGGGATCGGAGCCTGCGTCCTCGACGATGGCGTCCCGCTCCGCGTCAGCCCGCCGGACGCCGGGTTCTCATCCGGCCACCTCGGACACATCGACCTTTCCATGGCGGTCGGTGCCGTGGCGGACACTCCAATCGCCCGCGACGGCAGCCTCGGCACAGCCGAAGCCTACCTCGGAGCCCCCGCTCTCCACGCCCGGCTCGGCATCGCCGACGGTGCCCACCTTCCACCGCTCGCACCGGACGATCCGGCGGTCCTCGTGTTGGTTCGCATGGTCCGCATCGCCCACGCCATCTACCGCCCGGACGTCGTCGCGCTCCTCGGCGGCGTGTCGTTCGCGGTCGCACACCTCGGCCCCGACCTCAAAGCCCGCATCTCCGATCGGCTGACGTCGCTCGCCCGCCCCAACTGGAGACTGATCCTCGCCCACGATGGGTTTCACGCGGCCCGCGGTGCGGCCCGGCTTGCTGCCGCCCCCTGATCACCTGCGGATACGGAACCCCGCTTCACTCGGGTCGGTCGTCATCGCGGACGCGACTTCCTTGACGATGAACCGCCACATTCGTTCACGAAGCTCGGCCAGCATGCCCTCGATCGCCGCCACGGAGCCCTGGACCTCAAGCCTGACGGTGTCGTCGGGCTCATTCCGGACCCACCCCGTCACGGGGTGCTTCCCGGCCACGCCAGCGGCGGTGGCTCGAAACCCGACCCCCTGCACCCGTCCCACGAACATCACCGCTCGCCGCTCCATGCGGGGCAGCATCGCAGGAATCCGGACGGGATGCAACCCTCGAAGCCGGGCGTTCGCGGCACCTTCGGAGCCCGGTCCGCCGGGGTGTTGGTTATCCAACCCTGACGGTCGGAAAGCCCCCGAAATGCGCAGAAATCGGTGCTTTCTGTGGGCACCCGGCGAATTCTGTGCTAGTGTGAATTCGCAGGGACCGCGATTCACAGATCCACCGAGCCAACGGCCTTCGTGCCACACGCCGCTCACCCGGATCGCCACCGACTCCGCGAGTTTCCCTCTTTGCGACCTCATCCGCCCGCCGGAAGCGGCCGGCGGATTCAAATCAGGGTCCGTTCGGCGGCCGCGAGGCCCGGACGGACGGTCTATCTTCAGGTCGCGAAAGGTCCGAAAATTCGCTTTGGCACGGGTCGCATGACGCGAGCGCACGGGTGGGCTGTTCCAGCCCGCCGTCGCAGGATGTTCGGGGTTCGGGGTTGTTCGAGGTGAGCCCGCCGCGATGAGCAAGCCGCTGGGTCAAGAGAATGATTGGGAACGCGTCAGAGCCGCGACGGACATCGTGCGCCTGGTGGGTGAGCACGTCAAACTCAAACCCAAGGGCCGCGAGTACGTCGGCTTGTGCCCGTTCCACGACGATCATTCCCCCTCGATGAACGTCATCCCGGCCAAGGGGATCTTCTACTGCTTTGTCTGCGGTGCCGGCGGCGACTGCTTCACTTTCGTCCGCCGGATGTTCCGCATGGAGAAGGTGGAAGCCCTCAAACACCTCGCCGAACGGGCCAACATCGAGCTCACTCCGTGGAAGCCCAACCGCGCGGGCGGGCAGGGGGACGCGGCGCCGACCGGCCCCTCGCGCCGCGACCTTCTCGATGCGTGCGGGTTTGCTTCGGAGTTCTTCCGGGCTCTGCTCCGGCACCCGGAGCATGGAGCGTCCGGCCGGGCGGTGATCGAGCGTCGCGGGATCTCTCCCGAGATGGTGGAGCAGTTCGGCATCGGGGTCTCGGCGGCGCGCTGGGACGGCCTGCTCGTCACACTGAGGTCCAAAGGCATCCCTGAGCAGGCATCGATCGAAGCGGGGCTTCTCAAGAAGCGAGACAACGGCGACGGGTGCTACGACGCGTTCCGGAACCGCCTCATGTTCCCGATTCTGGACGCGGCCGGGCGGGTGATCGCTTTCGGCGGGCGGAAGATCGACGAAGCGGATGAGCCCAAGTACATCAACTCCCCCGAGACGCGTCTCTTCAGCAAGTCCCAGACGCTTTACGGCCTCTCGCAGGCTTCGCAGGAGATCCGCAAGCTGAACGAGGTGGTGGTGACCGAGGGGTACACGGACACGATCGCCTGCCATCAAGCGGGGATCCGGAACGTGGTGGCGACGCTGGGAACGGCGATGACCCGCGAGCACGCGACGCTTTTGGCACGGTACTGCACGCGGGTCGTGCTGCTTTTCGACGGCGACGATGCGGGGCAGCGGGCGGCCGACCGGGCGGTCGAGGTCTTCTTCGCCGAGCCGGTGGATGTCAGCATCTGCACCCTCAAAGCCCACACGGACGCGAAAGACCCGGACGAACTGCTCAAGCGGCCCGGCGGTGCGGACGTGCTTCGGCAGGCGTTTGCGGCTTCCACAGACCTGCTCACATACCGGTTCTCCCGGATCAAAGCCAAGCTGAAGGGTGCTGGCGTCTCGGCCTTGTCGCTCGCGATGTCCGAAGAGATCACGCGCCTGAAGGAACTCGGCCTGGCCGAGGTCGAGCCGATCAAGCAGAAACTGGTGGTCAAGCACCTGGCTTCGCTCTCGGGCCTGGACGAGGGGACGATTCGGGATCAGATGGGGCTGGACGCGACGGCGCGGCGCATGCCGCGAGCGGCGCCGGCGGCCTCGGCGGATGCCGGCTGGCGGGATGAAGAACTGCGTCGGCTGGCTTCGGGACGCTGGACACCGGCGGAGGCGCTGCTGGGGTGCCTTCTGGCGGACGGAGCGTTGATCCACGCCCTCCCCCGCGAGCAGCACGACCTGATCGCGCCGGTGGCGTATTCTTCGCCCTTGGTCGCGAAGGTTGCTGAAGCCGTGGCGATGGTCTGCGAGGGAGGAAAGCCCCCCTCGCTTGACGCCGTTCTGGAAGAACTCAGCGGCGAAGCGACTGAGCAGAGCGAGCATTTCGAGAGCGCCGCGACCGCGCTCTGTCGCCGCACGGAGAATCAAGCTGATCAGGACCCGGCCCGCATCCGTCAGGTCTTTGACGAGTGCCTGCGTCGGGCGATGTTGGATCACGCCGCTTCGGGCGGCGGCTCGGTGGCCGTGACTTCCGCGGAGCGTCTGGAACAGGCACGCCGCTCACAGAACATCGGGGGAGATCGACGAAGGCTCCCCAGGCTTCGGTAGTCGGGCAGGGACAGGTTGGAACGCCGGATTCGTTCGTAGGATTCGTTCAAGTGCACCGAAAGGGTGGATTCATGAAGAAGGCCACATCCAAGAGCGGACAGACCCAGGCCGCAAGCGCCAAACCCACCGTCGCACGAGGCGAGCGGATGAACGTGATCGCCGACATGAACCCGATGATGTTCGGGCTGATGCAGATGGCCACCACGCGAGGGTGGCTCTCGATCGAAGAGCTCAACAACACCCTGCCGGACGAGCTGGTCGACCCCGAACGGATCGACGAGATCCTCGTCCTGCTCGACCAGACCGGCGTCGAACTCATCGACGAGCTTGAGTTCAAAGCCCGCGCCTGGCGTCTCAGCAAGGAGTCGGGCGGGACCGCTCCGCCCCCCACCGCCAAGAACGGCCGCGCGATGTCCGTCGCCGGCGGTGACCGGCAGGCCGAGGATGCGGGTGTGCGGCAGTCCGCCAAATCACGGCAGGACATGGACCTCATCGACGACCCCGACGTGAACAAAGCCTTCGAGGACGTCGCCGCGGAGAACACCAGCCGCAAGGTCGACGACCCGATCCGGACGTATCTGTCGCAAATGGGTTCAATCCCGCTGCTCGTCCGCGACGAGGAAATCCGCCTCGCCAAGAAGGTCGAGGTCACCCGGATGATCTTCCGCCGTCGCTGTCTCGAGAGCGACTACATCGTGAGCCAGGCGGTCGAAATCCTGAAGGCTGTTCAGCGCGGCGAACTCCCGTTCGACCGCACCATGCGGCTTTCCACGGCGGAGAGCAACGCCCGCGACAAGGTCGCCAAGCGCATCCCCGGGAACGTCGAGACGATCGAGAAACTGCTGCTCCTCAACCGTCAGGATTGGGATGAGCTTCAGCAGGCCCGAAAGGCCAAGGACAAGGAAACCTACCGAACGATCAAGGCCCGGATCCAGACGCGCCGCCGCCGCATGGCCGCGCTCACCGAGGAACTCACCCTCCGCACCGGCCGCATCATCCCGCTCTTCCGCAAGCTTCGGTCCATCACCAACAAGATGACCGAGCTCGAGCAGGAGATCAAGAAAGCCGCTCGCGGGGAGATCAACAAGCACGCCGACGACCTCGCCGTCGCCAAGGAAGAACTCGACGGCCTGCGGATGCTGACGCTCGAGGAACCCATCGAGCTCCGCGACCGGATCCGCGCCACGCGCACGGTCTTCTGGGAGTACGAGCAGGCCAAGCGCGATCTCTCGGGCGGCAACCTGCGCCTTGTCGTCTCGATCGCGAAGAAGTACCGCAACCGCGGCTTGTCGTTCCTGGACGTCATCCAGGAGGGCAACACCGGCCTGATGCGAGCGGTCGACAAGTACGAGTACAAGCGCGGGTACAAGTTCTCGACCTACGCGACGTGGTGGATCCGGCAGGCGATCACCCGCGCCATCGCCGATCACGCCCGCACCATCCGCATCCCCGTCCACATGATCGAGACCATGGGCAAGCTGCGGGCGATCCAGAAGAACGAACTGCTCGCCACGGGCGTCGAGCCCACCATGGACGAACTGGCCGAGAAAGCCTCGATGTCCATCAACGACGTCAAGCGCGTCGGACGCATCGGCCGCGGACCTGTCTCCCTCGACCGTCCCGTCGGCGAGAACGAGGACTCCAACTTCGGCGATTTCCTGCCCGACAGCAAACAGGAGGGCCCCTCGGACTCCGCCGCGTCGGACATGCTCAAGAGCCGGATCGAGGGCGTACTCAAGACCCTCACCTACCGCGAGCGCGAGATCATCAAGCTCCGCTACGGCATCGGCGACGGGTACACCTACACCCTCGAGGAAGTCGGCCGCATCTTCAAGGTCACCCGCGAACGCGTCCGCCAGGTCGAAGCCAAAGCGATCCGCAAGCTTCAGCACCCCGTGCGGGCTCGCAAGCTTCAAGGCTTTGTCGACAAGAACGTGTACAAGGAGGTCCGCGGCACGCCCGAGCGCGGCATCCAGGTCCACACGGTCAAGCCCAACGCGACGCCGATTCAGCCGGAAGACCTGCAGGTCATGATGCACCACCATCCGACGCGGTCGGCGCCGGCTCAGGCCGTCCCGCCGCACAGCAACACCGGCATCGTGATCCAGGGCAGCGCCTTCGCCGAACCCTCCGAAGATCTCGGCGGCACCGCCTTCGCGACCGAGTGAGCCCGTGTCAACGTCCGGGTGAGCGCCCGCGTCAGAGTCTGGCTTTGGCCGCCGCGATCGCGCCCGCGACCGCCCGGGGGCCCGTTCCGCCCAGGATCTCGCGCCGCGCGAGGCCTGCTTCGAGTTTGAGCGATTCGTACACGTCCGCCGCGACGACCGGCGAAACGGACTTCAGCTCGTCGATCGAGAGAGCTTCGAGACGCTTGTTCTGCTCGATGGCAAACCGGACGATCCGTCCGACCTGATCGTGAGCGTCGCGGAACGCGACACCCTTGCCGACGAGGTAATCCGCGAGCTCGGTCGCGTTCGCGTACCCGTCGAGCGCGGCTTCCCGGCACACCTCGCGACGGACCTTGAGGCCGTCGAGCACCCGCGGCACAACCCGCAGGCACATCGAAAGCTGCTCCATCCCGTCAAAGAGCGGCTCCTTGTCCTCCTGAAGGTCCTTGTTGTACGCGAGGGGAAGCCCCTTCATCGTCGTCAGGATCGACATCAGCGACCCGATCATCCGCCCGCTCTTGCCGCGGAGCAGCTCGCACGCGTCGGGGTTCTTTTTCTGGGGCATCAGGCTCGACCCACTCGTCACGCTATCCGTCATCTCGACGAACCGGTACTCCTGCGTCATGAAAAGGATCAGGTCCTCGGCCATCCGCGAGAGGTGGACCGAGGTCTGCGCGATGCAGAAAAGCGTCTCGGCGATGAAGTCGCGGTCCGCCGTCGCGTCCAAGCTGTTCCGCGAGGGGCTTTCAAAGCCAAGGTCCTTCGCGAGCGCGACGCGGTCGATCTGGTACGTCGTCCCCGCGAGCGCGGCCGAGCCCAGCGGCATGATGTTCACGCGCCGGCGGCAGTCCAGGAGCCTTGCCGCATCGCGTTCGAGCATCTCCTGGTACGCGAGCGCCCAGTGGGCGAAGAGGATCGGCTGGGCACGCTGGAGATGCGTGTATCCGGGGACGACCGTGCTTTGCTCGCGTTCCGCGAGCGCGACAAGCGACCTGCGAGCCGCGAGCAGTTCGGCGAGACGCTCATCGATGGCCGCACGCGTCCAGAGACGGACATCGGTCGCGACCTGGTCGTTTCGGCTCCGCCCGGTGTGGAGCTTCTTGCCCAGGGGCCCCACCATCTCGATCAGCCTGCGTTCAACATACGAATGGACGTCTTCATCGCGGCCGAAGGACTCGGCGATGAGGTCCGGCTTCGCGGCGGCTTCGGTGAGGAGCGAGTTCATCGCCTCACCGAGTTCGGCGACCTCGTCCTTGGTGAGGACGCCCGCTCCGCCGATGGCTTTCGCCCACGCGATGGACCCTTCGATGTCCTGCTTGAGCAAGCGGAAATCGAAAGGAAGCGAGTCATTGAGCTGCCGGAAAAGCGGATCCGCCGCGCCTTCAAATCGTCCGCCCCAGAGTGCCATAGAGAACTCTCCTGCGAGGAATCCCACCCCCAAAGAAAGAAAGCCCACGGGTTCGAACCCGTGGGCTCCCGCAATGCGATTTACTTCGCCAAGCCCTTGGTCTTGAGCGCCCGGATCCGCTCCGGCAAGCTGAGCAGGCGGATGAACCCGCCCGCGTCCTTCTGGCTGTACACATCCTCACCCTCGAAGCTCACCATCTTCTCGGCGTAGAGGCTGTTGGGGCTCTTGCGCTTGACCGGGGTCGCCGTCCCCTTGTACAGGCGAACGACGATCTCACCGTCGAGCTTCTCGGCGATCTTCTCGCCCGCGGCCCACAGAGCTTCGCGAAGCGGCGTGAACCAGCGGCCGTCATAGACGAGCTCGGCGAAGGTGAGGCCCAGGTGCTCGCGGTAGTGCAGCGTCTCGCGGTCGAGGACAAGCTCCTCGACGGCGCGAAGGGCTTCGAGGACGACCGTGCCGCCCGGGGTCTCGTACAAGCCGCGGGACTTCATGCCCACGCGGCGATTCTCGACCAGGTCGATGCGACCGACACCGTGCGCCCCCGCGATCGCGTTGAGCTTGTCGATGATCTGCCACGCCGGCATCGCTTGGCCGTTGAGCGCCGTCGGACGACCCTTGGAGAAGGTCAGCGAAACGTCCTCGTGCTTGTCGGGGGCTTTGCTCGGCTCGACGGTGAGCATCCACGCGTCTTCGGGCGGAGCGTTCCACGGATTCTCGATGTCGCCGCCCTCGTGGCTGATGTGCCAGAGGTTGCGGTCGCGGCTGTAGATTTTGGTCGCCGACGCGGTGGTCGGGATGTTCCGCTCCTTGAGGTAATCGAGCATCGCGAGGCGGCCGGAGAGGTTCCACCGCGGATCACGCCACGGGGCGATGATCTCCATCTCGGGAGCGAGAGCCCCGTACGCGGACTCGAACCGCACTTGGTCGTTGCCCTTGCCCGTGCAGCCGTGCGAAAGAGCCGTGCACCCGGTCTTCTTCGCGATCTCGACCTGGCCCCACGCGAGGACGGGGCGGGCGATCGCGGTGCCGAGGAGGTAACGACCTTCGTAGACGCCGCCGGTGATGATGGTCGGCATCACGAACTCGTCGACGAACTTGGTCTTGAGGTCGACGACGTGGCACTCGGCCGCGCCGGAGTTGATGGCTTTCTTCTCAACGCCGGTCAGTTCATCGGCACCCTGCCCGACATCACCGACGACGCAGATGATCTCCGAGCCCGGGATGTTCTCCTTGAGCCACGGCACGATGCAGGAGGTGTCGAGGCCGCCCGAATACGCCAACGCAATCCGCTTACCCATCTCAGTTTCCTTCCGGTCACCCTGTGAACTCGTGACCTCTTGACTTCGTGACCTCTTGATCTGGTGACTTCTTCTCACTTCGCGAACATGTGGTGCATCAGCGCACACTGCGCGTGCATCCGATTCTCGGCCTGGTCGTAGACGACGCTCTGCGGGCCGTCCATGACCGCATCCACGACTTCCTGGCCGCGTTTGGCGGGCAGGCAGTGCATGAAGATCGCGTTGGGCCCGGCTTTGGCCATCAGAGCTTCGTTGATCTGGTACTTGAGGAACTTCTTTCGCTCGCTGGCCGAGTGCGCCGATTCGCCCATGCTGACCCAGACGTCGGTGTAGACGGCATCGACGCCCTTCACCGCGTCGGGATCGTTCGTGACGGTGATCTTGCCGCCGCTCTTCTCCGCCATCGCGCGGGCTTCGGCGGTGATCTCCTCGTCACACTCGTGCCCCTTGGGCGTGACGGCGATGAGCTCGGCCCCCAGGATCGCCGCTCCGTGCATCAGCGAATGGCAGACGTTGTTCCCGTCACCCACGTACGCCACACGCAAGCCCTTGACCTTGCCGAACTTCTCCTTCAGCGTGAGGTAGTCCGCGAGAGCCTGGCACGGATGGTACAGATCGCAGAGCGCGTTGATCACCGGCACCTTCGCGGCCGACGCCAGTTCATTGACCACGGAATTGCGGAAGACGCGGGCGACGATGAGCGACACCCACCGTTCGAGGTTCTTCCCGTAGTCCGTCACGCTCTCACGCTCGCCGAGACGCTGGGCGGAGTGGTCCATGTAGATCGCGTTCCCCCCGAGTTTGGCGATGCCGACCTCAAAGGAGATCCGCGTCCGCAAGCTCGGCTTCTCGAAAAGCAGGATCGCGCTGTGGCCCGCGAGCGATTTCGAAAACGGCGCGTAGTCCTTCTTCATCGCCGCCGCCGTGTCGAAAAGCGACAGAATCGTCCGCTCATCCATCGACGCCAGCGTCAGGAGATCCGAACCGTGAAGATGTGGAAGCGTGTTCTTCATGACCTTGTTGCCCCGGTGCCTCGCGGCGTGCCGCGTACTCCTCACCCGATCCGGATCGTCGTCCCAACCTGCTCGCCGCCGAGGTACTTCGCCAGAGCGTCCGGTGATTCCCCCGACATGATGACGACGCTCGAGCCGGTGCTCTTCGCCGCCGCGACCGCAGACCGGGCTTTGACGATCATCCCGCCCGTGATCGACCCCTCCGTGATCATGCTCTCGATCTCGGAAGCGGTCAGCGTAGGCCGAAGCACGCCGTCCCCGCCCTTGATCCCCGGCACGTCCGTCAGCAGCACCAGACTCGCCGCACCCACCGCTTTGGCGATCCCCGCCGCCGCGTCGTCCGCGTTGACATTCAGGAGCCCGCCCAAAGCGTCCGCCCCGATACAGCTCACCACCGGCAGGAATCGGGCGCCCCAAAGCACCTTGACCACCTCCGCATCGCCGCCCGAAACGTTCCCGACACGGCCCAGTTCCGCCGAGATCTGCCGGCACTCGACCATCGATCCATCACCCAGCGCGAGGCCAACCGCCCGGCCACCGCCCGCTCCACCCGCGGCGTTGATCGCGCCCACAAGCTGCTTGTTCACCGTCCCCGCGAGCACGCCCGCGATCAGGCCCATCTGGTCATCGGGAGTCACCCGCAAACCCTGCTTGCGTTCGACGGTCATGCCGAGCTTGCTGAGCAGCGCATCGACGGCTTTCCCGCCGCCGTGCACGAGCACGACCGGACGCTCGGCGGCCACCCGGACCAGCGCGGACCAAAGCGAACCGAGCTTGCCGATGTCCTCAAGCGTGCTGCCGCCGATCTTGATCACGATGGGGCGGATGTCTCGAAATGTCTTGGAGTGAGTCGTCATCGTGAATCGCTCGATCAGGTCAGAGTCTTCGCGGTGATTAGTCGTCAGAAGAGCCCTTCGGTTTCTTCAAATCCAAACCTGATGTTCATGCACTGCACCGCTTGTCCGGCCGCGCCCTTCACCAGGTTGTCGATGGCGGAGCTGATGATGAGGTGACCGTCCGGGCTGGCTTTGGTTGCGATGTCGCAGAAGTTCGTCCCGCGGACATCCGCCACCGCGGGCCACTGCCCGGAGGGCAGAAGCCGCACAAACCGCTCGCCCGCGTACGACTCGCGGAGCGTGCTCGCGACGCGTTCGCCGTCCCACCCGCTCGCAAGCTCGACGTGGATCGTCGACAGGATCCCGCGATCAAAAGCGACCAGATGCGGCGTGAAAACCACCGGGTGCCCCGCGTACGCCCCGATCTCGGGCTCGTGGCGGTGCGACATCACGCCGTAGGCCTGCAAGCTCACCTCGCAGAACAAGCTCTTGAGCGAAAGGCCGCGCCCCGCGCCGCTCACGCCCGAAACGCTGTCGACGATGATCCGCGTGCCCGGCTTGACCGCGCCGGCTTTCACAAGCGGCGCCAGCGGCAGGATCGCGCTCGTCGGGTAACACCCCGGCACCGCGACAAGATCCGCTTTCGCGATCGCGGCTCGGTTCAGTTCGGCCAAGCCGTACACCGCCGCCGCGAGTTCCTTCGGCTTCCCGTGCTCGAACCCGTAGTGCTTCGGATACAGCGAAGCGTCCTTCAGACGGAACCCGGCCGACAGGTCAAAGACCTTCATCCCGCGAGCGAGCAGTTCCGGCGCAAGTTCCACGCTGGCTTCGTGCGGTGTGGCGAGAAAGACGGCGTCGGGCCGGACCTCGGCGATCGCTTCAACGCTCGCGGCTTTCACGGGCAGGGAGCAGCGATTGCGAAAACGAGGAAAGACCTCTTCAAGCCCGCCGCCCCCGCCGGACGCTTCCTTCTCCCGCCGCGCGGATGCGAACAACCCGCGGATCTCAGCCCGCCCGTGACAAAGCAGGATCTCCGCAAGCTCCGCGCCGGAATAGCCGCCCGCACCCACGATGACCGCGCCGATCCTGCTCATCACTCGGTGACTCCTCGCTTCATCCGCTCAAACACCTCGACCACCCGACGGGCTTCAGCCGCCGACCGTGTCGCGGCGAAGACGGTGTCGTCTCCCGCGACGGTCCCCACAATATCACGCCAGCCCGCGCGATCGATCCGGAGCGCGAGAGCCGACGCCTGTCCCGCCCCCGTCCTGAGCACCACGATCGTGCCGGCGGCCTCCGCTTCGAGCAGAAAGTCCCGCACCGCGCGAGCGAGCTCGCTCGTATCCCGCGGCGCGGCCTGCGCCGCCGAAGGCCCCGGAAGTCGGTACCCCTCGGGCCCCTTCAGCACGCCAAGCTCGCGCAGGTCACGCGAGACCGTCGCCTGCGTCACATCCTCGCCGCGGGCGAGAAGTTCGGCCACGAGAGCCTCCTGGCTCACGACCGAAGAACCGGCGATGACTCGGCGGATGACCTCCTGCCGACGGGCTTTCACGCTCATGCATGACTATACACTGCATGCATAATTATGTCAATAACCCCGGAGTCGGACCCTTGGGGTGTTTGCCCCAGATTGGGGCTTAACCGACACTTTTCTCACAAACGCGGAAAGAAACCCAGAGTGTCGGGGTTGTTTTGCGTCGGCGAGAGGGTGCCAGGACGGCACCCTGAAGAACGCAAGCTCGGACGCGGACCTTCTCAGCTCGCCATTGGGTCCACGGGCGTATCCCTCCATGCCCGTGGGCTTTCTTCCGGCGGTTCTCGTCGGACGCTATTTCGGCTTTGTTTCAGGTGTTGCGGAAGGCTCGGCCGGTTTGGCCGGGCCGCTTTCGGTTTGGGCCCGCTCGGTCAGGCGGCGGAAGACGCGTCGAACGAGGTCGCTGTGCCGGGCCGGGATCGCCTGCCCCTCCACCGCTCGCTCGCCGGCGTCGGCGGCTTTCTGAATCTCGACCCGGGCGTTCTCCCCGGACCCCGTGATCACGCCGGTGCCCTTGCCGGTGTCGCCAGGCTTGGGGGCAAGGTCGGCGAGGACTCGCTGCTGCCGGGGCCGGTTGGTCTTGGAGAGGTCCACCCTTTCCTCGCGGAACGAGCCGGAGGACGTGGGGCTTGTCCCGCCAGCCGCTTCTCCGCGACCGGCCTGATTGTTCTGGCCGTCGGAGGGCTCCACCAAACCGCCCGGACTGGTTCGGCCGGGTTGCTCATTGTTTGAGCCATCCGGCTTCTGCCCGGCCTGCGCGGAGCCGCGATTTGCCGACTCGGGCGGGCCGCCCGCTTGATTGCGGCCCGAGGGGTTGCCGCGATCGCCGCGATTTGCATCCTGCTTTCCGCCCTGACTTGCGGGCTGGTTCCCGCTTTGCTGCTTGGCCCACTGCTCCGCGAGGTACTCAAGCTCCTTGCGCTGTTCGGGCGTCGCTTGATCGAGCATCCGGCGGGCGCGTTCGCGAAGCTGATCGGCTTCCTGGCGGAGCTGTTCGCTTCGCTGTGGCTGCTTGGCGATGTCGCCAAGCTTCTCGGAGAGCTTGCGAAGCTCATCGGCGGAGGGAAGCTTGTCCGGCAGCTTGTCCTGCGGTGCATCGGGCTTGGACCCGTCGGCGGGGCGCGGAGCCTGCTCCTGACCGGGTCGCGGAGCATTGCCTGGCTGGCGCGGCTGCGGCTCTGAGCCGCTTGGGCTTGCTTGCTCACGCGGCGTGCTGGTTCCGGCTTCGGGCTTGCCGTTCTGTTGGTCGGGCTTGCTGTCGGGGTTGCTTTCGGGCTGTTTGCCGGACTGTTTGCCGGACTGGTTCGGCGAGGGCTTGTCGCCAGCGGGAGAAGCACCATTGCGTGACTGATCGGGTTTGGCCTGATCGGGCCTGGCCTGATCCGGTTTGGTCTGATCCGACGGCTGCTTCGCATCCTGCGGGCCGGACTTGCCGGGTTGGCTCTGCTGCAGGGCGGGATTGCCGGCGTCCTTGCCCGCGGGCGCGGGCTCGCGGTTCCGCGGGTTCTGAGCCGACTCGGGTTGTTTGCCGTCGGGCTGACCGCCGTCAGGCTGCTTGCCGCCGGGCTGCGGTTCGCGGCGCGGATCGGAAGCGGGTTTGGCGGCGTCGGTGCCGGACTGCTGCTGTTCACCGGCCGCGGGCTTGGGTCCGCGATGAGCTTGACCTTCGGGGGAGTTTCCGGCGGAGGGCGGGGTCGGCGGGGTGGGCTTGTCGGGACGGTTGTGGTCGCTGGGGGGCTTGGGCTTGGCGGCTTCGCCACCGGCACCACGATCGCGATTGGCCGCGTCATTGGGCTTGGTGGCATCCTGCGGCTTGTCGCCCGCAGCGGAGGGCTTGGCGGGAGCGGAGGGGTCCGGCTTGCCGCTCGGTGCGGTGCCCTGGGGCGGATTCTGTGGCGAGTTCCGCGAGGCACCGGGCTGGTCGCCGGACTGCCCGCCGGGTTGCTCACCGGGTTGGGGCCGTGATGGATCGGGCTTGGACTGGCCGGGTTGGGACGGAGCGGGTTGAGTCGGGTCGGGCTTGCCCGCCGAGGGCTTGGTTTCGCCCGACTTGGCACCCTCTCGGCTGCCGGGCTGCCGGTCGGCCTGCGTGCCGGCCTCTGGCGCGGGGGTGTCCTGCTTGCCGGGCTGGGGAGCGGCTCCCGGCTGCTTCTGCGGTTCGCCGGAAGGAGCCGACTGATTCGCGCCGGGTTGCTGGTTCTGCTGAGGTGGGGGCTGGCTGCCCTGACCGGAAGGCTGAGGCTGAGCAGAGCCGGGCTGTCCGGGCTGATTCGGGCTCGCTTGCGGCGTGCCGGGCTGATTCTGATTGGGCTGGTTCGGGTTGGGCTGGTTGGTTCCGGGCTGATTCTGCCCCGGCTGGTTCTGGCTGGGTTGGTTCGGGTTGGGCTGATTCTGGTTGGATGGATTCTGGCCAGACTGATTCTTGTCGCTTGCCGACGGGCTCGGCTGAGCGTTACTGTCGGGCTTGGCGTTTGGGTCTGGCCTGGCGTTCTGGTCTGGCTTCGCGTTCTGGTCAGGCTTGGCGTTTGGGTCTGGCTTGGCGGCGTCCTTGGCCGCCGGGTCGGGCTTGCCGCGTTCTTGCGTGGGCGGAGCGGGATTGCCACCGCTCTGCTTGGCACCTTCGGGCTTGGAAGGATCTGGCGTGGCCGAATCGGGTTTGGCCGAGTCCGGCTTGGCACCGTCCGCGTTGGCGGGTTTTGCTTCGGGCGAGTTTGGCTGGTTGGTCTGCGGCTGGCCACCTTCACGGGCGGGCGGAGGGCTTTCGCGAGATCCGGCTTCGGGCTTGGCCTCGGGGTTGGTCGCGGGCTTGGTCTCGGACTTGGGGCCTTGGCTTTGGCTTGCCGCGCCGCTTTGCGGTCGAGGTTCCTGTCCACCTTCCGGGCCGCGAGGGGAGGGCGTGTCGGAGGACTTGGGCTGGCCCTTGTCGCCTCGCGTTTCGCCGCCTGCGGGAGCGGAGGAAGGCTTGGACTGATCGCGTGAAGAGCCTTCGGGCGTCGCGGGCTTCTCGCCCGGACGGGGAACATCCTTCGCGGGCTGGTTCTGCTTGTCCGGCGAGGTCGACGCGGGCTGATTGCCGCGAGCGTCGGCGGGAGGTGTTGGTTCCTTCGCGCCGTCGGGAGGCGTTGGCTTGGCTCCGCTCCTCTCGGACCCGTCCGGTGCGGCCCCGTTCCGATCGGCGGGCTTGGCCGCGGCTCCGTCCTGAGTCTGCTGGTTCTGGCCCGTCCGGTTCTGCGCCGGCTGAGCGTCTGGCGAAGCCGGGGGCGACGAAGCGGGCGGAGGTTCCGGCGGCTTCTCGTCCTTCTTGCGAAGCATGTCCGCGGCGTTGCGGAGCGCATCCGTCAAGCTCTTGACCGGATCAGGCTTGGGCGGAGTGGGTGGAGTCGGCGTGACGGCCGGATTCTGCGACGACGCGTCAGGCGAACGCGGGCTCGAATCGTTGGCTCCCCGCGTGTCGCGTCCGCTCGGCCGCTCATTCGGCGCGGAAGCTCCGGTCTCCGTCGCGGCATCCGGCCTGCCCGAGGCTTCATCTCGCAAGGCGTTCTCGCGTGAAGTGTTCTCTCGTGAAGTGCTTTCGCGTGAAGCAGACGACTTCCCGGCTTCGCCTGTATTCCCACCGTCCGGCTTGGCGGCGGACGCATCTCCAGGCATTCTCGCGGAGCCGTCGGACGACGAGGGCGATTGGGCGGAGCTTTCCGAAGCTCTCGCCGAAGCGTCGAGCCGGTCGGCGAGGTTCGAAAGCTGCTCGCCAAGCGCCGCGCGGTCCGAGGGCGAGAGCTCCTCGTACCGTTCGGAGAGTTCCTTTGCGAGCCGGCTCGCGGTCTCGAGGTCGGCGGACTTGAGAGCTTGGATCAGTTCATGATCGCTCGCGGTGGTTTCTCGCGACTGCACCAGTCGATCGCGGACCTCGTCGGCTTCCTGCTGCTCGCGAGCGGCCTGCTCGGTGAGGCGGTCGGCGGTCTGAGCGACGCGCTCGGCGGCGCGGGTCGTCGCGGCGGCGGGGTCGAGCTTGCCGCCGGCCAGTTCGCGTTCGATGGCTTCGATCGCGGCGAGATCCTGCGGGGTCGCCGCGTCGGGGAGGCCTTGGCCGGTTTTCTGGATCGCTTCTGCGGCTTGCTTGATCTGCTCCGCCGCGTCGCGAGCGGCGACGGGCGTGACCGCTTCAGGAATCTCGACGGGACGGGACGGCGCCCACAGAGCGGTCGCGACGCCGGCCGCGAGGACCAGCGGCGCCCACCTCCAACCGCGGCCCCAGCTCATGGGGATCGCTTTGGTCACACCCTGCTGAACCGCCGGGCTCGAAGCCAACGCTTCGGCTTCTTCGACGGCGAGGAACTCGAAAGCCGCGGGCTTGGCTCTGGCTTGGAACTGCATCGCCGAAGACAGCCGATCTCGGAGAGCCAAGCGGGCGTCCAACTCTGCGGCGGCGCGGGCCGGGGACCACCGCGTCCAGATCGACCACCCGATCGCGGCGACAATGCCCGCCGCGGCCGGACCACCGAACACCCAGGCCCACGCATCGGGCGTGATGTCGATCGGGGCGAGCTTGATCGCCGCGACGGCCGCGACCGAGACCGCCGCGCCCGCAAGCAACGCCCACCCGGTCGACCGGGCAATCGCCCCCGCGAGGGATCGCCGGGCCGCCCGAGAAGCCACCGCCATCGTCCGCGGGATCACGGACGTCTGGGCGGATGCGGCTTGGGAGTTCACGGGGAGTGTTGTCACGGTGGATTCTACGGTTGAGGCCACTGATTCGTTCCGAAATCGGGCCGGGGGCGCCCCTTCTATAGCGCTTCTTCGCCCGCTACGGTTCAGTGGATGTTCGACGCCCGTTCCGCCCTCGCATTCCTCAGCACCGGCGCCTCGATGACCGAATCGCAGGCCGGAGACCTTTTTTCGGAACTCCTCTCCGGCAAGCTGACCGACGCCCAGATCGGAGCGGTCCTTGGCATGATCGCGGTGCGGGGCCCCAGCGTCGAGGAACTCGTCGGAGCCGGCCGCGTCATGAGGCAACACGTCACGGCGGTGCCCCTGCCCGGGGGGTACGTCGGACCCGTGCTTGATACCTGCGGCACCGGCGGCACTCCCAAGACCTTCAACATCTCGACGGCAGCGGCTCTGGTCGCGGCCGCGGCCGCCCGGCGGGCCCAGAGGCCGATGCTCGTCGCCAAACACGGCAACAGGTCTCGCTCCGGTCGAGGCTCGGCGGAGGTCCTCGAACGGCTCGGCGTGCGCGTGGACGCTCCCGCCTCGGTACAGACCGAGTGCTTGCGTCGCGTCGGCGTCTGCTTCTGCTTTGCGGTGCACCACCACCCGGCGATGAAGCACGCGGCCCCGGCGCGACAGGCGCTGGGCATCCCCACCATCTTCAACCTTCTCGGCCCGCTGACCAACCCCGCAAACGCCGACCGTCAGGTGCTCGGCGTCTTCGCCGACCGGTTCGTCGAGCCGATGGCCGAGTCGCTCCGCCGCCTCGGAGCCGTGCGGGCCGTCGTGTTCCATTCCCGGGACGGAATGGACGAGATCTCCGTCAGCGCCCCAACCCGCATCGCCGAGGTGACCGCAGCCGGGGTCCGGGTCTTTGAGCTTGACCCCACCACCCTGGGCATCGCCCGCTCACCCAGGCAGGACCTCGAGGTTGGCACGCTGGATCAGGCCGCGGAGGCCGTTCAAAGCGTGCTCGCCGGGGACCGGGGTGCCAAGCGCGACGCCGTCCTTCTCGCCGCGGCCGCGTCGCTGGTCGTGACCGATGTCGCGGCGGATTGGGGGCCGGCGATCGACATGGCGGGGCGGGCGATCGACTCCGGGGATGCACGGAGAATTCTCGCCGAATTGGCGGAAACCTCACGGCACGGCGCGTAGCCTCCGGCTGCCGTTTTTCGTGCCCGCGCGGCTTACCCCGAGGATCGCATGTTCAACTTCTCCGTCGACGTCTTCGTCACCAACCCGCACTCGCTCCAGTCCCACCTGCGCCGCCAGACGGGACCCGCCGAAGCACCCAAGCCGGACGAGAAGCCGTTCGCGCTCTTCAACGTCCATTTCTCCCCCGCGCCCAACAACGTCGCCGACTCGCTCCTCTTGATCTACGACCAGGAGATCTGCCCTCCCGCGCTGCTTTCCGACCTCGCGCCCCGCGTGCACGGCGTCATCCAGCAGAACATGCGGAAGAACCTCACCGGCATGCTCGTGCTCGGCGTGCTGGACCGATCCCTGACCGCCACCGGCGAACCGCCCAAGAGCTTCGCCATCCAGCGCCCCGTTCACACCGAGCAGTCCGACCGGTACCTCCTTCAGGAAGCGACCGAAGCCGGCCCGATCCCCAATAAGGAACCCTCGGTCGTCATCGAGGTCTTCTTCGTCAGCCCCGAACAGCTTTCCATCACCATGCTGATCCTCGATGAGCGCCTTTTCGGCGAGAACGCCGCCAAGGGCCTCCTCGGGTGGTTCGTCCAGAGCATCAAGCTCGAAGCCCGAGCCAAGACCGGCGTCGAATGGCACAACGCCAAGTTCCTCGGATTCGCCAAGCCCCAGCCGGCCCCCGGCGCGGGTGGGCCCGCCGCTCCCGTCGTGAACGCCTGATCTCAACAGTCAACCGAACATGAAGAAGGGGACGGACTTCGTGGTCCGTCCCCTTTTGCGTTGATCTGGTGATGGGTGCTTCGTCCGGCAAACCGAGTGAGGTTCGGCTCCGCGGCCTACTTCCCAAAGCCCCACTCAAGGATGCCGGTCGACATCCCGTCCGGCAGCGTGACGTTCAGCCGCAGGCTCTTGGTCGTGACCGCACCAAAGCGAAGCGTGCTGGGAGCGTCGATCGCGATGGATCCTCCGCTCGCGTTTGCGACCGGCTTCCACGCTTGCCCGTCGAGATACTCGACCGTGAACGCTTTGGGCAAACGACACTCGCCGGTGCCGGTGTCGTCGAACCACCAGACGGTCACCTCCCCCACCGTCTCCGGCGATGCGAAGTCGTAACGCACCCACTGCTTGCTCTCGCCCGAGCCGTCGGGCTGGCCCTTCTTCGGCCAGAACGACATCCGCGGCACGGTGGCGTCCTTCGCGTTCTCGGGCAGAACCCGGTCGTACATCGCGAGCAGGCCGTCCCCGTGACCGACGAACGACGCGGAAGCGGACACCCCCGGTCGCGGCAGCGGATCAAGCACCTGCGAGGTCTCGGCGATCCAGACCGACATGCCGTCCCCGGGCTTGCGGTTTCCCCAGGCGTAGTACGGACGGAGCGTGATCGTTGTGGGCTTGAGCTCGCCGCCCGATCGGTAAAGCCCGAGTTCCGCAGTTCCCGAAACACGAACGCCGCTTGCTTTGAGAAGCACCGTGCCGTCGGAGGACTTGGTCTCTTCGATCGGTGATGAGACCGGGAGCACGAGGTCCTTGACCGACCCGTCGTTGTCCATCGCCTCCGCGGCATACACCAGCGGCCCGCGCATCACCGCGACCCGTCCCACGCTCGCTTTCACCCGCGGATCCGAGTACACGCGTTTGACCGCGAGCTCGACTTCGAACCGCTGGGTGATCGCTTCGCCCGCGGGGACGCGTGACAGCAGATAGCCGTCGCCGGTCGCGGCGGCCGGATCCGCCTGCTGCATCCCGGGGAGTTGCCTCATGGCGAGCTTCACCTCCCGGCCGGTGTTGTTCCGCACCGAGACTGTCGTCGCGCCGCCCGTGGGGTACGCCGTCTTGACCTCGATCTCGACCGGCTGGCCGCCGACTCGGACGGTCGCTTTGTTCTCGATGAGGAGGTTGAGGTAGATCGTGTCGCCGCTCACGGCATAGATCGAGCCACCCAGCGACCCCAGGAACCGCAGCACGTTCGGAGGGCAGCACGCGCACGAGAACCAATCCTGGCGCTGATGCCCGCCACGCGTCGCCATCGGGTTGACGTAGAAGAACCGCGACCCGTCGAGCGACACGCCCGCGAGCACCGCGTTGTACAAGGTCTGCTCGTACTGCTCGAAGTACTTTGCGTCCGGCTCAACCGTGAACATCCGCTGCGCCCACATGCAGAGGGCGATCGACGCGCACGTCTCCTGATACGCCGAGTTGACCGGGATGTCGTACGGGACCGTGAACCCCTCGTTGTGACCGCTGGGGCCGATGCCTCCGGTGACGAAGATCCGCCTCTGGGTGATGTCGTTCCAGATGGCGTCAAGAGCAGGGACGAACCGGCGGTCCCCGCGTGCGGCGAGATCGGTCATCGCGGCGTACATGTACCCGGCTCGGACGGCGTGCCCGGCCGCTTCCCGCTGATCGACGACCGGAGCGTGGTCCTGGGCGTAGTCCCCCCACGGCGGCACGGTCTTGCCGTCATGCGTGGTGTGGGGCTTACCCCGCATGTCAAGCATGGACACGGCGAGGGCCTTGTACTTCGATTCGCCCGTCGCTTCTGCGAGGCGGATCAGCGCGAGCTCGATCTCCTGATGGCCCGACGGCGTCGAGAGCTTGCCGGGTGCGTACACCGACCCGAGGTAGTCTGCCGCTTTGATCGCGACGGACAGAAGCGATCGCTTGCCGGTGGCTTGGAAGTGCGCGACTCCCGCTTCAATCAGGTGGCCCATGCAGTAGGTCTCATGGTCCCAGATCTCGTTGGTCATCCGCTTGTCGAGGCCGGCTTTGAGCGTGTAGTACGTGTTGATGTACCCGTCGGGCAGCTGAGCCGCGGCGATCTTCGCGATCAGCCCGTCGATGTCGCGCTCGAACTCGGCCCGGACCGAAGCGTCCTTCTCGGTCGCGAGCAGGTAGCACCACCCCTCGAGCATCTTGTAAACGTCAGAGTCATTGAACAGCAAGCCCTGGTACTCGGGGACTTCCTTCTCGCCCTTGAGCTTGCGAGCCGCGTTCTCAAAGTTCGCGATGCGCCCGGTGATGTCGCACTGGTGGCGGTTGGCGGCAAGCGTCCCTGCTCGCAGCGCGGCAAGCCGCGGCCCCCAGAACGGGCCGCCGACCTCGACGTCCTTCCACGACACCGGCGCGACGGCGGCGGCATGCATCGGGCTGGCCGGCTGGGCCCATGCGGGCTGAGCTTGGTGTGCGAGAAAGGCGGCGCAACCGATCGCCACCGTGGAGAATCGAGGGCTCATGGGCAACCTCCTGAGCAGGCCGCGAATGCGGACCCGCGAAGATGCCCGGAAGATACCAGACCGCCCCGCACCGCGCCACCCAGGGGCGCCCGCGAGCGTCCCAGAAGCCGCCGCACCCCGCTGAGGCCCGCGAATTGCCGTCCGCCGGGTGTTGGGCTATATTTGGCACCCGATCGGGCCGATGAGGCACCGGTCGGGCTTGACAAGTCGGGCGAGTTCCGGAGTGGCCAAACGGGACAGATTGTAAATCTGTTGGCTTACGCCTTCGGGGGTTCGAATCCCTCCTCGCCCATTTCTTTCCGCCGCGCTCGAGCCCCAATGGCTTTGGATCGCGGCCTATGGCCGAATCCGGCCCTTTGCTCGCCAAGGTCGCCGCCCCTGCTTCGCAGAAGTTCACCCCTCGCACATCGCGAGATGAGGGCTTTCTCAGCCGGGCTTGAGCGGGCGAGTGTCCCCGAGATGCACCATCCGTGAGTCCGCTGCGGCGCGACGGCGCCCGAAGGAGTCCCGTGCTCACGATCAGTCGACTCATCGCGATCCTCGTCTTGGGCTTCTCACTGGGTTCCCCCTGCCGTGCCGCGAGGGCGCAAACGGGTGATCTGGACCTCACCGACGTTCTCCTGACTCCCTCGCCGGCGCGGAGTGGCGAGACGGTTCGGGTCGATTTCTTCGTGCAAAACCGCGGGCCGGGTGCCGGGCAGATGCGTTCGTACGAGATTCTCGTCGACAACACTCGCCAGCGCTTCGACACGACCCCGAGGTCGTTCCCGAACGGCGGCGACGTGCTCCAGTTCCAGGATTCGGTCGTGATGCCCACGGTCAGCACGCCGACAAGCGTACAAGTGCTGGTTCGCATCGTGGATGACGGCAACACCAGCAACAACACCCAGATCGCGTTCATCACAGTCAACCCGCTCTCCGTTCCCGATCTCGCCGTGGACACGCCGGCGGGGTGGAGTGGACCGCTCATCGCTTCAAACGTGCCGGGCGCCACGCAAAGCCTCGCGGTCATACCGGGTGGGCAGCCCGTCCTCATCAGCTTCGGATACCAGAACCTCGGTGCGGCGTTCGCAAGCCCGACGGTTCGAGTCACAATTCTGCTCGACGGCTTTCCGGTCTTCGATTCCTTCTATCCCGCCATGAGCCGGGGACAGCGGCGTCAGGTGCGCAACGTCGACATCGGGATCCCGCCCGCAGGCGCTCACACTCTTGAGCTGCGACTTGATGATGGAAACGCCATCCAGGAAGCCGACGAGTCAAACAACGACGCCTTCGCGAACTTCCGCGTCGACGGCGCGAATCCGGCCAACCTCAACTTCAGTCTCGTCCCGGGCTCGTCCCGACCGGCGGCGGTCTTTCTGACGTCCGCCGAAGGATCCTCCAGCCCGCAAACAGACTTTCAACCCGGCGATTCGGTCTACACGAACCTCTCCATCAGGAACATCGGCGGCTTGGCGTCCGGAGACTTCGACGTCGCGGTGCTTCTGGACGGAGTCGTCATCGACTCGTTCCGTCAGACCTCGATCCCCGCCGACGGGCAGGCCCTCATCGAAAGCCGACGGATCCTGACCGATCTCCAGAACGGCGGCATCCTCTCATTCGTGATCGATCCCCACGCCGAGTCGCTCGAAAGCGATGAAACCGACAACCAAGCCGAGATCTCCTTCACCGTCAACGAAGAATGCCCGGCGGACTTTAACGGCGACGGGTTCGTCGACTTCTTCGACTACACCGACTTCGTGACGGCGTTCGAGACTGGCGGAGACGCGGACTTCAATCAAGACGGGTTCGTCGATCTCTTCGACTACAGCGGGTACGTCTCCGCGTTCGAAGCAGGCTGCTGATCACCCGCGGAGCGCGCGACAGCGGTCCGCTTCACCATGAAGCATCATCGCCATCCCGGGCGCCGCGCCGCCGGCTCAACTCGCGATCTGGTGTCCGACCCGATCGCTTCGAAACTGGTTCCCGCGTCCCGTCAGGAGCCATTCCGCCGAGACGCCGAACTCCTCCGTGAGTCGGATCAGCAGTTCCGCCGAAGGGCACTGGCCCACGGACATCCGCCGCAGTGTTTCGCGGTTGATGCCAAGAGCCTGCCCGACCGCGCGGAGCGACCGTCCGTCCGTCCGGATGGTGTTGATGATCATCGTGACCCGTTGGGCGAGGGCATCGATCTTGTCCTGATGGTCCGACTGCCGAACGAGCTTTGCTTCGATCTGGCTTGCCGCGAGTTTGCGTGTCATTCGCCGAGTTCCTCGAGGATGTTCGCGATGGATTCCCGGAACTCATCACGGAGCGCGGGCGCGAGGCGTCCAGCCCCGGACGCGGCGAGATGATCCATCCGTTGGAGTTTGACCCCTGCTTCGGCACGGATTTCGGGACTGAGATGGGGCCGAAGTCCGGAAGTCCGGTGGGTTTCAACCCATGTCTGAACTGACAGTTCCGCCCCGTTCTGGGTGAAGCTGCAGTTCATGATGACGCACATCATCTGAAGAAGGATGAGGAGTTCCTCCGTGCCGATCTCCTCGTCCTCGACGGGAACGGGGGGTTCCACGGCCACGAAACCGCTTGTTTCACTCGGTTTCAGCGGGTTCGAATCAGACAGCCCCGTCAAAGCCACGGCCACGACAAATGCAACATTCAGCATTGCGACCAGCTCCCGAACGGATCGGGGTATCCCCCCCTGATCGGTTCAGGCAGTGCAAGCGAAGACCTCAGCAATTTCGTTGGCGGATCTGCTCACAATTGTGTCTAATGTGCGCATGGACAGCGTCATTCCATCCAAGACACCCACCCTGACCGGGCGGATCACCGAGCTTGAGTCGCTGAAAGACCTCTTCGAGCGGGTGAGGCGCGGCGACCGGGCGGCGGCGGCGAAGATCTTCGATCAGTACAGGCCCCTCATCAGGCAGCGGTGCCGCGCGAGCATCCGGCCAAGCTTGCGCGGGGTCACCGATTCAGAGGACCTCTGGTCAACGGTCGCTCGCCGGTTCGACGCGATGATGGTCCGCGGGGCTCCGTCGCTCGACTCCGAGCGGGCGTTCTGGGTGCTGGTGGGGACCCTCATCCAGCACGCCGTGGTCGATCGGGTGCGGGTGCTCAAGCGGCTGGAGCGGGCCACTTCCGAGGATGAACCCTTCGCCGGGATCCTGAGGGCGAGGATGGAACAAGACGTGTCGGATTCGGACGATTCCGCTATTCTGAAGACGGCGTCCGACCATCTCGCCCGTCCGGCGGATCGCGAGATCCTGAAGCTCTGGCTTTGCGAGCACTCGCACCGCCAGATCGCCGAAGCGCTGGATATGACGGAGTCGGCTGTACGGATGCGGTGGCACGAGATCCGAGGAAAGCTCCGGCCCGTTCTGGAAGGGAATGCACGATGAGACTTGTCAAGGATTGTGTCGCGGAGCGTCTCGCGGAGTGGAACCGTCGCTCGGGCGGATCGCGATTCCGCGGGTTCGTGGCTTCGTCGGCGACGGGGGACTGGGACGAGGACACGTGGGCGGACGTGATCCGCGCGGATGTGCAGCAGCGCGTGATGCTCAACCTGCCGGTGGGGCTTCGCGAGTATCTGGCGGTCCCGGAGATCGCGGGATCGATGGTGCTTGTCGACACGGCGATCCGCGCGATCGTGCACGCCAAGATCGCCAAGGGAACCGCGAGAGCGGTCGCGATGGCGGAGATCCGGGCGGAATGCCCCGAGTGGGAGGAAGCGATCACCACGGCCGAGGTGCTGAGCAGCTTGCTGGGCTCGGACATCGACGCCGATCCGGCGCCCACGGAGAAGCTCCCCCGCCGCCTGGGCTCGCCCAGCGAGGACGGTCAGCCGCGATACCAACTGATCCACCGGATCGGCGCGGGCAGCCACGCGTCCGTCTACCGCGCGATCGATCACGAACTGGGAACCTCCGAGCGGCCGGCGTGGGTCGCCGTCAAACTGCTCCGGGGCGAGCGTGGGTCGCACGTCCCGCTCCGCAAGCTACTCGCCGAAGCCGAGCGGGCCCGCCACGTCGCCCATCCGGGTGTGATCCCGATCTACGACGCGGGCTGCACGCCGCACGGCGAGGTCTTCATCGTCACGCCGGTCTTCGAAGGCCGCACGTTCGCCGACGCGTTCCAGAACGTTGACTCGAAGAAGATCACGGCGGCCGTCGCCGCGGTTCGCGATGTCTGCGAGGCGCTCCAGGCCGTTCACAACGCGGGGATGCTCCACTGCGACATCAAGCCGCTGAACCTCCTCATGGATTCCGATGGTCGCGTCAAGATCGCGGATTTCGGCATGTCGGTCTGGGCCGAGCACGGGGATGACGGCGGCGCCGGCCGGGGCACGCTGGGGTTCATGGCGCCCGAGCAGCGTTCCCGCGCCGGCGAGTGGCGCCGGCCGACCGTCGATACCTACGCAACCGGCGCGACGCTCGCATGGGCCCTCACGGGGCAGGTGCTCCACGGCTCGACCGCGGCGGACGCGGAGCGTGCGCTCTCCAATCCGGACCTCCACGCCGCGACCGTTGAAGCCAAGCTCGCCTCGATCGAAGACCCGGAGCTTCGTCGCATCGTCGCGCGGGCGGTCGACTTCGACCCGCGCAAGCGATATCAGACGCCCGAAGCGATGGCTTCGGACCTGCGGGCCTGGCAGGCGGGCGAGCCGATCGAGTGGATGGGGCTGGGGCTCAAGCGGCGATTCTCGATGTGGGCCCGCCGCTCGCCGCAGCAGGCGGCCGCCCTCGCGGCGGTCATCGGTGCCGCCGGCATGGTCGTCGGCGCCATCGTGTGGCAGCAGGCGCAGTCGCACCAGATGGATCTCAAGATGGTCATGGAGCGCGAGCAGGCCGGACAGAAGACGCTCGACAACGTGCGCACGCTGCTGGCCACGACGACCAAGACCCTCACCATCGCCCGTGACTCGCGGTGGCGCGACAGCTCGACACCCGTGTTCACCCTGATGGAAGCGATGAGCGGGCCGACGTTCTTCGACGAGTCCGGGTATCGCAGGGGGATCTGGGACAGGCGGATCGAGGAGGCCCGGCAGAATCAAGCCGCGAGTCCCGAGGGGAGCGTCGAGCATCTCAATTGGACGCTTCTCGAAGGGATCTGGCTGCTTCAGGACGAGAAGTTCGCGGAGGCTCTGGAGGTGATGGACCGCGCGGTCGCGGGATGGACCGCGCGGTGCGAACCGGAAGACCCGTGGCTCGCCGAGGTCAAGGGCGTGCGCGCGGCGGCAAAGATCCTGACGGTTTCCAGAGGCCGTCTTGACGCCAAACCGGGCGAGCCCAAGCCCGACATTCCCGCGGAGGAGCTCGCGGAGCTGGAGGGCCTGCTGCGCCGGATCGAGAACGATCCGCGGCCGACGCGCCGGATCTACTACCTCGCGACGCGTGCTTTGCTCGCGCTCGAGGACGATTCGTGGCGGAACAACCCGGCGCGGACGCAGGAGATCCTCGCGGATAACGCTCGCCGCCGTGCGCCGCTGGCGAAAGACTGAGCGGGCGGGGCCGTTGTCCGATAAGGCGGGCGTGCGCGGCGGCCGTGCTTCTCAAGCGGCCGATCCGGCGGGTCGAACCGTGCTCTCCTTCGCGATCCCGCACGGCGGGATGCAGGCCCACTATCTCGCCCGATGAGTGACGCGGCGCGGGGCGATCGGGCCGTGGAGCGACACGGCGAGCGCGACCGTCGCGGCGTAGGCTTTTCCGCTGTTGCCCGCAGCTTGGAACCGCCCGCAGAGGTCTGTCATGCTCGCCACCGACACCCGCGCTCCGACCAAGGCTGAACTCGATGTCTACGACGACATCATGACCGAGCGAGGCTTCTCGTTCGGCTTTATCGCAGTGGCCGCAATCCTCGCCGGCGTGCTGGCCGCGTTGCTGGCGGTCGGCGCGGTGTGGCTGCACTCGTTCTTCACGTCCGGCGCGTCCTGGAAAGTCCCGATCATCGTCGGCACTGCCGTCGCGGTCGTGACGGTCGTCGCGCTGATGGTCTATGTCGACCTCGACCCGGACCGGGTGACGTTTCGTGCGCCCAGGCTGGCGACCGAGGTGACCGCCACCGCCGACGCCGCTTGGGATGCGGACCCCGACAGTCTCCACTCCACGCTCGTGCTGCGTGTTGAGGCGGATCGATACCTGCTCATCACGCACGACGCCTGGACTCCGGCGTTCCGGGAAGCAAAGCCGCCCGAGGCCGGCGATGACACCATCCCGTCGTGTGTCCGTCTGGTGCTGATGGGCGAGGGCAAGTGCCGGGTCGCGGTCGGTGTGTCGCTCACGGGTCCCACGATCCCGCGGCCGACCGTCGATGCGCTGCCGGTGAAGGACGACCCCGACGGCGGCAACACAACCCGCTTTCCCGATGGGATCTACACCGCCGCGGAACTGCCCGCCCGCATCAGGGAAGCCATCGGCATGCCACGCTGACATGCCGCCCGGCTCGGGTCGCGCGAGCCGCGGCAGGTGGAGTTTCAGAAGCTCGACCTCGGGTGCGAGGCATCTCGGCGCTGCGCAACGGGACCTTGAAATGAGTCGACGATCGCGACACCGTCGCCGTCAGTCAAGGAGTCTCGCCCGCCGCGGCCTGCAAGGCCTTCGCCCGTTCCTCACGGGGCGGTTCAACGGGACAGAGCCCCCGCGCCTGACCGCCAAACTCACACAAGTCCCTACGAAAACAGCCCTTGCATTCGCAAGGGCTGCTTGAAGCGGAGAGGGGGGGAATAAAGCAGCCCGTCCGCCGCCATTGGCGAGGATCAAGGAATAATCACGTAAGCCACTGTTTTCCCAGCACTTGCGGAGCCCATTCAGCCGGTCAGTATTCGGCTTCATTAAGTCGTTGTTGATGGCCAACCGGGTCAATTCCGGGGCAGTGGTGCTAGTGCCGCGCAGAGCCACTTGGCCCCAGAACCGGCTGATGGGTCCCTCCGCGGCACGTGGCTGTCGACGTTGGGACGATTTACTGCAACTGGAAATCGGCAATCACCGGCAGATGATCACTTATTTTCGATTCAAACACTCGTTCATGGGAACCCGTTGTGGAAGATGTGAGGGCCGCTGCCAGCGTCTTGCTTGCAAATACGTGGTCGATCTGGTGAAGGACCTCGCCACCATCGACGTTTTTAAACGTCGGCACGGGCTTTGAATTGAAGTGTCGCAGGCACTCGACGAGACCCAACCTTCTCATGCGATCGAGGTACTCGCGATTGCCATGCGGTCCCCCTCGCCACTTGTCGAAAGACTCCGATAAATTGAAATCGCCACCGATGATCCACGGGGCTCCATCACTCTTGGGCAACACTTGGAGCCTGGACCACAAAAGGTCCGCCAGCCACACGTCAGTGGCCTGCTGTGTCCATCGCACTGCGTTCATGTCAACACCCGCAAACGCGCTTCCGTCGAGAGGCCATGCCGGGTTGTAGACGCTGATCACACTGAGCGGCGGACCACCCTCGGGCTTCCAAGCAAAGGCCGGAATCACCCCAGATATCTCTCATTCACGCTGGACCAGATTGCGGGGTCAAGACCAATGCTCCGCACGGACAAGCACGTGGAGCACCCAGTGAACTTCGACGATCCCCGGCGAACGCGTGGAGCGAACCGCCCCGCTCGTCGAGGCGCTGCGAGATCTTCGGGAAGAGAAGGGTCGCGAGCTCGCCGCACGAGACGCAGAACTCGCATCTCTTCGCGACCGCCTGATCCGGCTGGAGAAGCTGCTTGGTTGCACAGAGCAGCCGGAAAGCGACAGGTGGTAGTTCGCCCCCACTGGGGCCGCCAAAGGGTGTACGCCCGCACTCAGGTCGTTCACACATGCAAGATGGAGGCGGTGCCAGACCGGATCGACGCCCGCGTCGAACGCGCTCTGGCTACCGACGGCTGCGGGTCTTCGCGGAGTCGATCGGTACGACTTTCTGGGACGACTTCTCCCGTTGGCTTTGTTCGGGTGGTGAAGCTCCGTGGGCCGGCTGATCAGAGGACTTCGCTCCGTGCTTGTCCAAGTACGACTGCAGTTGCTGCGTCGCCAGAGATTCCTTCTTGACGGCGCTGTCGCCTTGAGATGGACCGGCGGTCTTTCCACGCGCCGGCTCATCCGCGATTGAGCGTTCGTTGCGGTTGGTCTTTGCCTCGGGCTTTGGTTCAGGCGCCGCCGACCGGTCGTTCGAGAGGTTCTGGTGCTGGGCGCCGCGGTTGTGATGCTCAGACCGATCGCGATCAATCGAATCGTTGTACGCGCGGTTCGCGGAGATCTCCGCGGACTCTTTGAGGTACCGGTCGTTCGCGGGCGTGCCGAGCTGCACCTGCTCGTTGACCACCTCTTCTCGACGCTGCGTCTTTGCGGCTCTCGCTCTCGCGAGGACCGCCTCTTTCTGTTCTGGGGGCAGGGACTGGAGCCAATCACGTTGGTCGCTCATGCGGCGGGTCTCCCTGGAGTACCTAGAGATGCTGAGAGGAGGTGAATCACGAACCAGCTCACTGAATCGGTATGCTCTGCTGCCAAGAGAAGCGAAGGTTGGTGAACTCGATGACAAGAGCCGTCAAGGAGGCGACGTCATCGGGCACATCGTCGATGCGCATGCGGCCCTCGATCTTGTCGTCCTTGAGCAGAAGAAGATAAGACTTGTCCTGCCCGGCCGGTCCCAGGACAAGTTGGGTCGCGGCAAACTGACGACCGCCGCTGGCCATCGCTTTGCACAACTCGACTCGGCACACGAGATCCGCGTTTCGGGACGTGCTATGCGCCGTGAACTCGATGAGAATCGAGCGGCCGGAACGTTTGATCGAGCTCACGTCCATCGTGACCTCGTCTGCCGTGGCGGAAAGCACGGGAATTGCCGCCACAGAGGGGGCTGGAGCAGAGGTCCGCTCAGGCGGCTTTGACGCGATCGGAGCGTTGGAACTCGGCGAAGGGACGGACGTCGGAAATACTGGGGTTTGTACCGGGACCGGAGGCTGAGGATCGGGCCGGGAGGTGACGCGAGGTGCCTCCGTGTTCTTCGCGGTCTCGCCAGCGCTCGACGTGGGTACGCTCACCGAACCGGAGGGATCCTCCAAGATCTCAAGCCGCATCGGCGAACTCGGGAGATTCCCCATGGGTCGAAGCACAAGGATGGTCCGACCCGGTCCGGACAGACTGTGGCGCGGAGGGACGCCCGTTTGCCCAAGGCTGTCGGCCTCGACATAGAGCGATCGGCTTCCGGGTGCGGTTTCCACGCTCAGCGACGCCTTCTCCCTCGGGGCAAGGCTGGCACTTTGCAGAAGCTGTCCCGTGTTCGCGGTGGTGCTCAGATAGAGACCAACGGTCGCATAGTGACCGGTCTCGTTCCGAACTTCAGCGACGTAGGGCTGGCTGCAGGCCGTCAAGAGCACCACGCCGAGCCCAACCGGAAACGACAACCATCGAGAGACGCGCATGTGAGATCCTCCTGAGTCTACCTGCGGGAGTATAGCGACTCGTCCCATCGGTTGACACCGCTTAAGGGAGCGTGTACGCTGCGATCCTAATCGTGGAGGGAACATGAATCACCTGTCCGGCACGCATCGCTCGGTCCACCCGGTTACTCAAATCTTGATGGGAGCATGGCTTGCCTTGGCCCTCGGGGCCTGCACCTCGATCGAGGACAAGCAGGCGGAGCTTGCCAGCCTCACAGACCAGGGAAAGTTTGTGGAAGCGAAGGCGGTGGCGTTCGACCCCAAGACCCACGACGTCTACGAGGGCGTCGACAGCAAGAACTTCCTCCTGCTCCGGCTCGAGCGCGGTTCAACGGCCCTCAGCGCGGGCGACTATGACGACGCCGTTGCCGCCTTTGATGAGGCGCAGCAATCGTCCGCGTTCAACTACGAAATGAAGACGTGGGACAGCGTGCTTCAATGGATCAACAATGACGGTACCGCGGCGTATTACGCGAGACCGCATGAAGACATTTATGTCAGCGCTCTCTCCCAAGCAGCAAGTCTCGCCAAAAGCAAACTTGAGAATGGGGCGATAGTCGATGCGAACCGGCAGCTTGACAAAGTAGCCTTTTTGAACGCTCAATACGCCACAGTTCTCGATCAAATCAAGCAGCAGGACAAGGACAATCAGTACGCGGCGATGGTCAAGAGCATGAAGGAGCAGAGCCAAAGTGGTGCTCCCCAGCAAAGCGCAGCCGATGGAGGACAGACGTCGCAGCGGAGCGGGATGTTCCTCAACTCCCCTCTCGGCATGTACTTATCGACGATCACGTTTGCCCACGCCGGCATTCCGGACAAGGCGGAGCTTTCGGCATCGCAGTTCAATGCCGCTCTTGCAGACGCTCCGGATGGCGGCCAGCGTCTGGAGCGGGAAGCTTTCTCGAAGTTTGGATCGCAGGAAGCCTCTGTCGGCAACCTGGTGGTCGTGGCGCTCTCCGGACGCGCACCAGAGTTCGGAAGTCGAGCCCTGAAGGTTCCAGTTCTGGATCAGGTCTTGCCGGCGTCGGTTCCAGTGCTCAGGCCGGTCCATTCTGACGTATCCAAGGCCCGCGTGGAAGTGCGAGGCGGGAATCCGGTGGATCTGCACCTTGTCGAGGACATGGCGGCTGTGGTCGCTGAGAATTTTAGACGCAGCGAGGACGCGATCTACTATCGCGCAGCCATTCGAATGACGGTGAAGGCAGGAATTGTGACCGCCGGGACGATCGTCGTCTCCCGGAACGACGATCGTGGCTGGTGGACATCTGTTACGGGCGCACTGGGGGCTGGCTGGATCTATTTGACGGAGCGAGCGGACAGAAGGAGCTGGACAACGCTTCCAGCTCAAGCCCGAGTCGCGCTGCTTCGAGTGTCACCCGGAGAGCACGAAGTAAGAGTAGTTTTTACGAACGCAACGGACGTGGTGCTGTACGAGGGTCCCTGGACCAAGGTGGCGGCGAATCAGTCCGGGGTGACAGCTGTGGTGGCAAGAAGCCCGAGGTAGATCGTCTAGGTCAGCCGGGTTGTCCAAATCACAAGAATGCGGTTTCGGAGAAATGCATGAAAACAAATATTGTACTGGTGCTCGCGTCATTGTGGTCTGTCGCACTTCTATTTGTGCCGGCATGCTCATCCGCTCCCACTTCGCCGAGCGTTAGCATCGGTGCGCTTGAGTACAGGCGTGGTGCCGAAGTAGTCGCGGAGAAGTTCTTCAGCATTCCTTGGGCGGAGAGTTTTCGCTCAGATATCGGACGGATTCCGCGGGTACAGGTCGGCTCTATCAAGCCCGATCTCAACTGCCGTGTAGATATCAAAAAATTGGTTGATCCGATCACGGTGGCGATCTCGAACTCCGATAAGGCCGAGTTCGTTACGGCGAGACAAAACTCGGATGAGATTAACAGGACAGTGGACGATAACGAGAGAGTTGCCGCCTCCGAAAAGCAGAGTGCCGCGAGTAGAGCAGCGGTTGATTTTCTGATTCTTGGTGAAATGGGGTACACGTTGAATGCCGGAAACCCGGGAACTGCAATGTACACTCTAAGACTTGAACTGGTCAATGTGGTGACGGGGATCTCAAAATTCCAAATCTACGATATTGTGTATGTTGATGGAAAGTTCAGTGCAGTTGAATCGAAGTAGGTGTATCAGGAATGCCCAGACGGCCTGCAGTTGGTGAGGGTTCTATGACAAACGCTAGAGAAACCGAAGGTGACGCTGTGTCAAAGGGACTCGATGGGGGAAGCGTACGGCTACTCGTGGTTGCGGCAATCGCAGTGGCTGGGTACTTCGCCTACAACAAGTTCGTCAAGGGGCCTGCGCAGACGGTCTCTGACGCGGCCGACAAGGCCAAGGGGGCCGCCGACAAGGTGATCGATACGCTCAAGACCGGGAAGGACGGCAAGCCCCCGGATGCGCAGGATCGCATAAGAGGAATCGGCGACCTCGCGGGCAGTTTGGGCCGAACGGCCACGGACATCGCCAACGGGCTTGTAGGTCTGAGCATCGATGAGGAATGGAAACACGGAGAGGTCATTCGGGCGGAGATCCTGAAGCAGTTCAGAGTGTCGACCGATCTGTCTGCTCAGCAGCGCATCGAGAAGCTCGCCCAGCCAATCTTGGCGCAGCTTGTGCGGACGAAGGGACGGCGGTACACCTTTACGCTGATCGAGGATTCCACGATGAACGCGTTCGCCTTCGTCGGCGGGAACGTGTTCATCTTCCGCGGGCTCCTCGACGAGATGAAGTCGGACGTCGCCATTCAATCGGTGATCGGGCACGAGATTGGTCATGTCGAGTTGGAGCACTGCGCCAAGGGATCGCTGGCGGGGATTCGGGCTGCGGAGATCGGCGGCAACCTCGCGGGCAACATCGCCTCGCAGTTGCAGAACATCATCGTTCTCGGGTACTCCGAAGACCAGGAGTTCGAGAGCGACAAGTACGCGTATGAGGCGCAGCGGAAGCTCGGCGTGCCGAAGGCGGACAGGATCCAGTTCGTCAGGGTCCTGGAGGCGTTCGCGCAAAAGAACAACGTGCACGACGACCTGGACAAGAAGGCGAGTACACCGGCGGGCGAGGCCATCAACGCGATGAAGCGCCACTACCGGTCGCACCCCGCGGGGAATGATCGGGTGAAGCGGCTCGAAGACATCAAGGACTGATTCCGCGGCGAGGTCGGTCGGCGCTGCGTTGGCGGAACCACGACATCACCCGTCATCGTGCGACGGGTGCGCCATGCCCCATCGCACCGGTTGTGCCAAGCCGCCGGCTACTTCGGGGCATTTCCGAGGAGTCCGATGGTCTTGGCTTCGCGCTTCAGCGAGGCCAACAGCGGACGACCGTCGCGGCGCACCAAGAGCACGTAGGTTCCCATCAGGTAAGCAAGACCCTGGAGCAGTGTCGCGGTGAAGGCGAATCCCCAGGGTTCTCCGGGAGGCTTCAGGTCCTTCTTGTCCTTCTGAGCCACGGCGGTGCTGTAAGGATGGCCGGGCGCATCGAAGGGGCGTACTTGATCGACCGTCCCCGAGTAGGGCCAGTATGCGGTGACTGCAATCTTGGCGAGAGGTTCAATCTTCGCACCCTTGATTTCCACGAGGCCTCCGCCGAGCGTCAGCTGCATGATCAGGATCGGCGCCAGGACCATGAACGCCTTCTCGCTGGTGTCAACCGCCGCGGAAATGAGCAGGCCGAGCATGACGGACGAGACCGCGAGGGCCGACGTCATCGCCGCGAGGGAGCCGAAGGGGACGTCCAGTGCGTCGACCCCGCCGAACACCCTCAGGAGCAGCGTCATCCCTACCGCGCTGGCGACCGCGAGCATGCTGAGCGGGCCGGCCTTGCTCAACAGGTAGGATACATAGTCAAGACTGGAAAAACGCTCGTGACGGAGGATGTCGGTTTCCTTGACGATCTCCCGCACCGACATGAACGTGCCGACGATGATCGTGGACGTCACCAGCATGAAGGCGATCGTCTTGCTCTGGCCGAGTTCGGTCTGACGCCAGATATCCAATCGCCCCTGATCCTTGGGGAACTGCATCGCAGCATCCTTGGCCTTGTCGACGGTGGTCTGCAGCGCCGAGTTCAGGAGGAGCATCAGGCAGGCGATCACCGGTGCCAAACCGAGCATGATGGCGAGGTTCTTCCGATCAGACTTGAGGAGCGTGACGTACCGGTGGGTGAGGAGCTTGCCCTGACGCACGATCTCCTTCCGACGCTGCGACGGCGGGGCGTCGGCGGCGGCGGGCCTGCTGTCGGGCTGACCGCCCGATGACAGAGCTGGCGGCGGCCCGCCGAAAGCCTGCTCGAACTCCTTGGCCCACAGATCGGCGGACTTGGAGCTTCCGGCCTGGACTTCCAGCTGCTCGCGGAGAGATTTGACCTTGAAGTGCGTCAGGAACCGCGCGGGCGTCCCGAAGAACGCGACCCTCCCACCGATCAAGTACAACCATTTGTCGCACATCTCCAGATCCTCAAGATGGTGCGAAATGAGCAGCAGCGACTTGCCCCCGTCGGCGAGATCTCGGAAGAGCTTCATGAACTGGCAGTGGGTGGGGAGATCCAAAGCCGTCGTGACCTCGTCCAAGAGCATCACCTGCGGCGAGCCCAGAAGCTCGACCGCCAATCCGACGCGGCGCTTCTGTCCATCGGACAGCGTCTTCATCGAGGCGTGCTTACGCTCTTTGATTCGCAACTGCTCGAGCACGCGATCGATGTTCGCCTCGATCTCATCGTCGGAGGCGTCAGTGGAGAGTCGCAAGCGTGACGCGAATCGCAGACCATCGGCGACCGTGAGGGAATCGTGAAGCGTCAGCCAGCTCGGGACGTACCCGATCGATCGCCGCATCGCCTCCTGGTTGACCGTGAAGTCGCGGCCGTCGTAGGACACTTGCCCCGCGGCCAACGGCGCTCGACCGCACATCCCATGCATGAGACGGGTCTTGCCCGAGCCCGAGATGCCGAGCAACGCCACCAGCTCGCCAGATTCGATGCTGAAGGAAACGTCGCGCAGCACCAGGTCCTTTCCGCGCCCCGGGACTGCCACGCCGCGAGCCTCGATCGAAGCACCGGCCTCCGGAGGACGGGTTGTGAGTGCATCACCCGTGAAGGTGAACTGGTACGGCCCGATGGAGACCAGGTCCCCCGGCTCAAGCGCCGCAGCTTTGGTGATACGTTCGCCGTTCAGGAAGGTCCCGTTGCTCGAGCCTTGATCCCGCACGGCCCAGCCGCCGCCCATCCGCGAGAAGAGGGCATGCCGGCGAGAGATCATCAGATCATCGACGAGCGAAATCTCGCACGACGGGTCACGGCCCAGAACCATGCTCGCACCCTGGAGCGGGATGTCGAGCACGGCGGCGGTTGGTCGTGTGTGCGGGGCGTCAGAGTCCGCTTCCCCCGCCTGTGAGTTCGATCGGCGTCCGAGAATCGTCATCTCAATCGCCGGGAGCGGGGCCGGAGGGGTCCGCCCGCCTAGTCCTCGGGCCGTAGGCAGAACCGTGGTGTCCAGATGAACATTGGGTGGTGGTGTTGGAGTCGCAGCCGACATGTCTCGGGACGGCCAGTACACCTCGACGATCGAATCTCCGAGCGTGATGCGGTGACCCGGAGTGAGAGGGACCGCAAGGGCGATGATTCGCCCGTCCACCATCGTGCCGGAGGCTTTGCTCAGGTTCTCGACGAGCAGCTCATGCCCCCGTCGGTACAGTCTCGCGTGCACTCGGCTTACCGCGGGATCGTTGACGAAGATATGAGCGTCTTCGCCGCGGCCGAGCGTCGCTTCGACAAAGGTGCTGAAGGGTCCGAGGGTTGCTTCTCCCCTGCCGGCAGGAGTAGTCGTCACGATGGTCAGATCTGTAGGGGACGTCAAGAGAGTCTCCGTTATTTCCGGCGGCGAAGTTCCGCCGTCCCCCCCGGGCGAGAGCACGTCCACACAAAGGAGTTGCTTTCGGTTGCCTGGAATGCCGCATCAAGCGTATCGCTCGCGTCCTTTGCCGGATCGAGGACGAACTTGGCGCCGTTCTGACCGACCACCTTGAGTCGCGAAGTTGAGGTGCTCCAGTATACCGCGATTTTCGCCTCGTCTCCGGACCCGATCTTGAGGGTACCTTCTCCATTGGCTCCGGTCTTCTGGATATTCAGCACGATCGGCGTCACCTGGCCATCAGTAGTCGTGAAGTCGCCCTCCCAGACTCCAACAATAACGAAGTTGGCAGGCTTGATGAGCGGGGCGGCGCCGGGCGGCGGCGGCGCGACCTTGGGAGTGAACAGTTGCTGAACCGCGGGGTGGTTGTTGGCCTTGGCGACGTCCGCCGGCGTCTGGCCCGCGGAGTTCTTGTCGGAGAGCCGATCACTCTTCTGGAGGAGGGCTTGCACGATGGGAACATCCCCCACCTCGGCCGCCGCGTGAAGAGGCGTGTTCTGGCCCTCGTCGGTCGCTGTGAGGTCGGAGTTGGAGTTCAAGAGCACCCTCACCGCCTCAAGCTGCTTGTGGCGGATCGCCACGTGCAGCGGAGTCTCGTTCTTCGCATTCCGGAGCCCGACGGGGCTGGCTTCGTTCGCTTTGCGGTTTCTCAGTACCGCCATCAACTCATCGATGTTCCCTTGGGCCGCGGCGGTATGAGCCGGCGAGTTCCCAAACTTGTCCGTGCAATCGAAAAGGGCTCCGAGAGCCACCAGAGTCTCGACTGTGCGCTTGCGATCATCGCCCATGAGCTCTTGTGACGCGACGCAAGCCGCCGTGAGTCCGGCCTTGTTCTTCGCGGTCGGGTCGCTTGACTTGTAGAGTATTCGGATCATCTCCGGGTCGGCGCCGCGTGCGAAGGAATGGAGCGGAGTATTGCCGTCCGCGTCGAGCCAATCCGCCTTGGCGCTCGCGTCGGTCAAAGCGCGCGCCAAGATGAGCTTGTTGTTGTAAGAAATGCTGGCCTCCGGCGCTTCCAGAACGAGCTGGAGCGGAGTCTTGCCGTCGGCGGCTTTGCGATTGACTTCGGACTTCTGCTCGATGAGCAGCATCGCTGAATCGACCTTGCCAGCGCGCAATGCCTGCATCAGCAAATTGTTTCCGGCCGGGTCAATCTCGTGCACTGCGCCTGGACGCTCGGCGATCTTCTTCCCAAGTTCCAATCGATCCAGAGGATCGACGGCCGGGGCCGGCGGTTGTGGCGGTTGAGTGGGCGGCGGGTTGACGGCCACTTGCAGCGGGTCGTCATTTGCCTGCGGAGGAGTGACGCCGGCCGTGAGCGGTGCGATGTCAGAGCCGCTGCTCGTAGGCTTAACCTCTGGTGTGGCGGATTGCGCAGCTTGGGGCAACCAGCCGTTCGATCTCGCGTACTTCACGAGGGGCTCGGCGCCGAACAACGCACTGCCGGCAACGCACAGCACCGAGAGTCCAACCGCGTAAGGCCAGAGAGGTCTGCGATGCTGACGAGCGTCTGTGATGACGCTGGTACCCGGGGAGGCACTCGGAATCGTGCTGCTACCCCGTGAAGTAGATGTGGGGGCTTGCACTGGGACGATGGACGGTGGCGTGCTGACCGCAGCAGCCAGCGATTCAGAGAACTCCTGCGCCGTCTGGTATCGGAGCTCCCTCTTGCTCTGGAGCGCCCGCCGTATGATGTCGTCGACCACCGGCGGCACGTCGCGGCGTTCGCGGCTCGGCCAGCGGAACTCGCGGTCGCCCCCGAGGAACGACTGGAAGTCCGGCTTCTCGCCGATGAGAAGCTCGTAGAGCACAACTCCCATCGCATAGAGGTCGGTGCGAGCGTCGACATTCCCGGCATCACGCTCCTGCTCCGGTGACATGTAACCCAGGGAACCCATCGTGGTCCCGACCATGGTCATCTTCGTCGCTTGTCCAGCCCCGGCATGCGACGGTTGAACCGCAGCGAGGCCGAAATCGGCCAAGCGGATCCGGCCTGAGGCGTCAAGCAGAAAGTTCCCCGGCTTGATGTCGCGGTGGACGATTCCCGCTGCGTGGGCGGTCGCCAGTGCATCCAGTGCATCCAGCATGAGCTTTCGAACTTCCATGAACGGCAATCGCCCGCGATCATGAAGCTGCTGAGCCAGACTCGAGGCGTGACCGTCCGCACCGCCCAACAGCTCCATGACCAAATAGCACACTGCACCCTCACGCCTGAAATCGTAGACCTCCACGATGTTCGGATGCTTGAGCTTCGCCACGGTCTTCGCCTCGCGCTCGAACCGATCGACGAACTCTCGGTTGTCTGCCAGTTCCGGCACGAGCACCTTGATCGCCACCTGCCTGTCCAGGCTTCGCTGAACCGCTCTATAAACGTGGCCCATCGCTCCCCGGCCCAGGTACTCAGCCAACAGGTACGCGTCGCCCCCAAGGCTCGAACCCACGAGCGAAGCCGGATCGACCTCTGTCTGGCCAGTCCCCCAGTTCGCCGAGCGGCTCGGCGAGACGATCGTGGCGGAGTCATTGGACGAGAAAGAAGTCTCCGATCCGCAGTTCGTGCAAGTGACGCTGCGCTGCATCACCGAAGATGGGGAGGGAAGCACCGATTGACAGGAGTTGCATTTCATGAGTATTCTCGCAGCTGGGCTTCACCACACTCAAACAGGGTCTGGACTACTTCGCACTCAACCATGATACCTGAATGCCCTCCCGGGGGCATGACACGCTGTTGTCCACGAGGGTAGGGGAATGGTGTTCCGACGCTTCTCCAACAGGACTACAAAGGATAGATCGTGGGTTGAATGTCCTGCACGAGCATGCCTGGAATCACCGCAGGACTCTGATGTGTGCTTCACCGGTCACGGTGCGGGGGAGAGTCTCATCACGTTCCAAACAGGCATTTTACAGCCCTTTGCGTTGTTTCCATCGACGTTGCTCAGCGAGAGATGCGTCGTTCCCTTCGGTATCGTTACCCTGATTTCCAGCCGCCTGTTCTGCGCCGACATCCTGCCGCTCCATGCCGTACGTTTCTTGTCTTGGTTCAAGAAGATCTCAACGAGCGTGACGGCATCCGTCTCGCGGTACTTGGTCAACGTGAGGTCCGGAAGAACCACTTCGCCACGCAGCTCGCAGTTCGCATCCTGAGTCAAGTTGGATACCAGAAGCGAGCGGTCCTTGCCTTCGCCAACAAAGAGCGGGTCAAGCGGGATCTTGCCTCCGTCGATCAGCGGCACGGCCGTCAGATTCGCGGGATCCATGAGGCCAGTCAAGAGATGCACTCCCGGTTTCATTCTGGCGACCAGAACGCGAGACCCCTTCTGGAGTCCGGAGAAGACCTGAAGACACTCCAAGCCGGCCCACGCGATGTCGGTAGGCGGGAGGTTCTGCACCTTTAGCTCCAACGCCGATCGATTCTCGATCAGCGACATCGAATCTGCAGTGAACCTCGCCTCTCCCTTCCATTCGACCTGATCGCGCCCCCGCAGGCTTTTAAGCGGGAACTCCCCATTTGATCCGGGTGAAAACTCCAGCATGCGTCGTTGGAGTTTTGCGGTCTGCTCGCCCACACGCTCGATTTCAAGCATCAGCATCTTCTCGTCATCGCGAGGCAGGATCGGTTTGGGATCTGGCTTGGTATCAGATTTGGTGGCCGGTGTAGCCGGCGAGGCAGGCGTTGTGGTCGGTGCTTTGCTTGGGTCTGGTGCTCCAGACGTTCCCGCCCCTGGAAGGCCATCGGGCCGGGCCGGTGTTGCCGTGGGCGGCGATGACGAGGGGATGGGCGGCGAGCCCGGGAGTGGAGTGGACGGAACACCAGCGGGCAGTGAAGGAGGGGCAGCGGACGGCGTTTGCGCGTGCCACCAGACGATTCCGGCCAGCCCGGCCCCCAAGATCATAACGAAAACCAAGAAATTCCCGAACGTTCTCATCGTCCCTCGCTGCTTTCTCATGCCGCTCTCACACACTCTACGCGCAACCCATTCCGCAGGTCCCTGTGCCGACCTTCCGCTTGATCACAAACCAGGTGGTTTCACGGGCCCCGGATCTTCAGGGGGGGGTATCCCTGCGGCTTCGCACAGCCTGCGAATCTGCTCACGGCGATGAGCCAGCTGCTCCAGAGTGCCTGACGGTACCCCTCGTCGCATTGGTCGGTCCCCGGAAGTCGTTTGCGTCCTGGGCTCCGAGCTACGACCGTCAACTTGCTGCGGATCCGCTTGCTTGATCGCGTTTGAATCGGGTCCTTCCGGCCGAGGAGCCGCAAGTGCTTTCGTAACCGACCCGGAATTGAGGACTTCTGGGGATGGGGGCGTCAATGCGCCCCCGGTTGCTGAACCGGCCGGAAGATCCGGTGTTGCGGAAGGTCTGCCTGCGATCCCGACAGTCGCCGACGCATTCACGCTGCGAGCGTTCGACGATGTTCGACTCTCCTGACCATCGGCGAGAGCGGTGCGTGCTGGGATGTTCACGCGAATCGCCCGTACGCCGGCGCGGACAGCGACGCTCTCTGCGCCCTTGCGAGGATCAGGCGCCGCGGATCGAGCCGTGTCCGGCGGCGTTCCAGTAGTTGCACGTTCCGGCCGGGACGACGGATCGTGGGGGGCGGGCGAGACAGGCGTCAGGCGCGCCTCAACCTCGCGAAGAGGGTCAGGGTCTGAGCGGAGACCGAGCAAGTGCCTGACTTGGTCCCGATCGGCCAGTCCTTTCGTATCGATCCCGCGAACCCGCGTGCCGAACAAGAGCATGGAGTCCAGCGTTCCTGAAGCCGCGAGGGCGAGAGCGAACTCGAGAGACTGAACGCAATCAAACGAGAAAGCCGACCGTAACGACGCAGCAGGCTGCTCGATGTGCGACGCCTGGGTGCTCGCCATTCGGAGACGCTCCTCCAACTCCTCAGTCTCATCCAACGCCGCAAGCCCCACGAGACGGTACCCCGCGTGTCCAAGGGTACGGCTCAGCTTCACCGCGTCCCTGCCAATGTCGAGCACAAGATGACACCGTGTGGCGATCGCCCGTGCGATCGCCGCCTCAGCAACCTCCTCCGCGAGTGCAAGCGTTTCGGTCCCTAGCTTGGGGGAAGCGTCGTCAAGCCCCCGATTGGATCCAGCGATCACAGCCGCCGTTTCTTGCGGATCAACGACGACGGCGCACCCCGATCGAGCGAGACGTCGGCACACGAGTTCGATCGCTTCGAGCTTCCGTCCGCCCGCGGCGCCGCACGCGACGACGGCCAGCGGCTCCAACGCAGGCTGAGCGTCCGACGTCAGGGCGGGCGCCAGCAGATCGATCCACCATGGCCCATCAATCTCGCGGCCTCGCAACCTCGGTTGCAGCACATGGTCCGACCTGCCGTACGCGAGCTTCGCGAGCCGGAGCTCAATCTCCGCCGCAACCTCATCCGGCGGAGAGCCCTTCGCCTCCGACCACAGACGCAATGCCCGCCCGAGCGCGCCTGCATCCCACCTCCGAGCCGACGCGTCAGCTCGGAGGCGTGTCATGCGGAGGGGGTCCGACCACTGATCGTCAAAATCGCTCGGGTTCAGCATGCTTCAGCCCTCTGTTCTCGATCACGTCGTAGCCTGCATGCGGCCCGGACTTGGTTCGCCCAGATCGCCGCACCGAGATCCTTCGCGGGTCATTTAGACCGAGAACGACTTGGAGGGGCGGCCACCTGCGAAGGCGTGTCGTGCTTGTGGGAACGTTCCTTCTTATCCCAATGACCCTCTACTTCCTTACTCCACTTCTCGTGCGACTCGCGTGCCTTTGGGTCCTTGTCCGGGTCGCCATGTGAATAGCGGAACTGTTCAGCGCCCTTGACCGCCCCGTCCTTGTACTTGCCGTTCTCGTGGGCCTGGTAGTGGCAGTCGTCGCACGTGTACACGCAGTTGCGCTCCGAGCTGATCCACGGATCCCCCTGTCTCTGGGCATCTCCGGACTGATTGGGTACGGCATGGTGCGCTCTGGGCAGCTCCCCCTGTTTGTGCGCTTGGCGTACAAGATCCTTGCCGCAGCAGGCGCAGTTCCCATGCTGCCGGGTCCACGCCTCCTTCTTTGTCCGATCATCGAAATCATGCTCTCGAGTCACGCTGTTCTCCCTGCTCGTTCGTGTGGTCCAACGTTCTTGGACGTCAAAGGCCGACCGGACGCCCGCGGAGACTACTTCGACTTTCGGGTCTCTCGCTGGCGACGCTCAGCCTCCTGTCGCTTCTGCTCATCCTTCCGCCGCTCCTGCTCACGCTCGCGATCCTGCCTTTCTTGGGCCTCCCGCTGACGCTCGCGATCCTGATCCTGCTGCTTCCGCTGATGGTCCTGCTGGCGTTGCGCCTCCTGTTCTCGCTGCTGACGTTCCTGTCGCTGCTGCTGCTCCTGCTGCTGTCGCTCGCGGACGTTCTGCTCGTTGCGATTGCGTTGTTCGACCTCCTGAGACTGCTGCTCCTGCTGCCGCTGTTGCTCCTGCTGTGTCCGCTGGCGTTCCTGCTCTTGCAGTTGACGCTTCTCTTCCTGCTCGCGATGCTCCCTCTCGCTGCGCTCGCGGCCGTCTTGCTCGCGGTTGTCAACGCCTTCGTGCTCTTCCATCGTGCTCATCGCTGCTTCTCCAAGAGTGATTCGTCGAAGATGGATCCGGCTTCTAGCCCGGGATCATCCACCAGTAAAGTCCGATCAGCATGCGGGTGATCATCGCCAGAACAAAAAGGACGAAGTTCTTGAGCACGATGAAGATGATGATGAGCAGGATGATCCGGAGCAGCATGGGGTGGATCCTAGGATGCGGGAGATAGCACCGCGCCTACAAGGGGTGAACTCTCCAGATGAGCCGTTCGCGAGACACAGTGTCGCGAGACGCGAGGTGAACGACGGATTCTGCGACGTCGCTCACGCCGCGGGCCGGTACGCGGAGCTCAGTGAAGACCTCGGGGCGGACCTTGAAGCCTTCCTGGTAGCTGATGTTCGCTCCCGGAGCCTGCTTCTTGCGGCCCATGTTGTTGTCGCTGACTGAAACCCCCCCGACTCCTTGAAGCTCCTTGCCGAATAGCTCAGCCGCATACTTGTTCGTCTTGTCGTCCGTGTTCCGAAGGAAGACCTTGATTGCACAATTGCCCAAGAGATTGTCCACCGGCTCGGGCCTGTCGGCGTATTTCAACAGTGAAGGAAAGTTCTGGGTCGCAATGATGTTCGCGTGGTTGCTCTGGCGGGAGCGCTCGAAGAAGTCCGCATCGCCAATGCCCTTCGCGACCGTAAAGAAGCACTGGAACTCGTCGCAGAAGAAGAGCGACGGTCGTCTCTTGTTCGGCCGCCGTAGCACCTCGCGGAAGTACTCTAGCTTGATCATGGTGCAGATCATCCGCGACATCGCCTCGCGGTCCGCGATCGGCATGTGGACGTACAGGATTTTGCCGCCGTCGAGCATGCTGGCGATCGTCGCATCCGAACGTTCGCAGAACACCGACCGGTAGGGCTCGAGAAGGAAGGGGTCGATCATGTTGCTCAGCGTCGCGACGATGCTTGATCGGGTCTCCGATGCCATCGTGACCCATTGGTCGGCGAAGTAGTCGAGCGTCGTGTCATCGTCCCGGGTCAGGGAGCCGATATCGAGCCCCGAGACCCTCCGCGCAAGCCGCGACGTGCTCGACGCGATCTGCTGCACATCCTCCATCGAGGGCGGTCGGCCGCCATTGGTGAGTCGTGCCAGACGGATCGCGTGCCGCATGAATGTCCGAGCGGCGTCCGTGAAGAACGAGTCCTTCTCGTTCTTCTGCCCCAACGCCTCCATCACTGCAGCAAATCTCATGGAGAGCTGCAGTTCATCGTCCTTCGAGTCCAACGGATTCCATCGGATCGACTCGTCCGGATGCACCGGATCAAGGATGAGAAGGTCGCCCCCCCGCCCCCAACGATCGCAGAGCCCCCGGATCTTGTCGAGGAAGTCGCCCTTGGGATCGAGGATTAGTACGGACGCGGATGCGCCGGGCTCTGTGGTCGAGCCCAGAAAGCCGTCCAACAACGAGTTCAGAACGCATACCGTCTTTCCCGTGCCCGGCTGCCCGAAGACGATCGCGTTCTTGTAGAAGTCTTCTGCGCCCCACTCGAAGCCGCCCGCTCGAAACCTGGCTTCCCCCACGATACTGACGGGCGTTGGATCCGCATTCGTCGAGGCCGCCGAGGCATCCTTCGCGACGAAGTCGCTCGTCTCCTGAAGTTCCCTCAGAAGGCGGCGCCGCTGACCGACCTCGGAAAGCCGCCCCATAAAGTACAATGGGAGCGAGAGAAGACCGACCATTCCGATCACACGAAGCCACCACGCGTAGCCGGCCAAGGGCGCAAGCCCAAGAAACCAGAGCGACAGAACTTCAATGGCCGCACCGCCCACCAAGGCAAGCCCGAGGTAAACCACAAAACGAACCGCCGAGTTCAGCGAGAACAGATAGCTCTGCCAGGCCTTGCGGAGCCCCTCGGGACAATCGGCGTATCGCCAAGCAAGTAGCGTCCTGACATACCGCTCGCGAGGCCCGAGCATGTAGAAGAGCAGCGTCAACGCTGCAGAAAAGTACGCGAGGGTTTCCAACAGCCGAATGCTGCTGTTTGGAACGTAGGGCTTCGGAGCCAGCGGCGAGTGAATGATCGCGATCACCCCGAGGCAGCAAGCCACGGGCGGCAGGAATGCCCGCTTGGCCTTGTCGAGGTCCTGTGTGGTCGGCGCCTTTGCCATAGGGAAGTTGCCTAGTCGGCGGGATCCACATGAAGGACGCCGTCTGAATCAGCTCGGAGTTTAATCCGCTTCACGTTGTGCTGCCGCGCCTGCAGCATCGCATCGCCGAGCATCTCATTGATGACCCGGTCGAGTTCCCGCGTACCGAAGTCCTTCAGCTTCTGACTGCGCTGCATCGCTTCAAACACCAGATCTGGAGAGACGTAAGCCAAGTCAACCCCGAACTCCTTGGCCAGGGACCGCATCTTGATGATCGCGATCTCGGCGTTGATCATGCCCGATAGCGGCCTAAACACGTAGATCCGGTCAAACCGACCAAGAATCTCTGCCCGAAACTTGTTGGTGTCGCGAAGGTGCTGCTTGATCGCATTGGCCTTCTCTTGTGGATCGGACAGCTGCGCGTCGATTTTGGCGATCTGCGCAGCCTCCGCGTTGCTCGTCAGCACGATGATGGACTCCGTGAAATCGGCCTCGCGCTCCGTACCCGCTTCTACAAGCCGTCCTTCGCCCATCATCGAGAGGAACAGGTCGAAGATACCTGAATAGGCCTTCTCGACCTCGTCGAACAAGACGAGACGACGCTTGTTCTGGATCACCGGACGTGTGAGCTGCCCGCCCGATTCCCACCCCGAGTAGCCCCTCGGAACGCCGATGAGCTGGTCCTTGCTGTGCGCGCCCGAGTACGATTCGCAGTTCAGGAACAGCAGGTTCTTCTCGTCCTCGAAGAGAAACTGCGCCATTGCCTTAGCGAGCTCGGTCTTGCCGGTCGCAGTGGGTCCGAGGAACAGGACGCTTGCGATCGGCCGCTTCCGTTCCCGCTTTCCCCACTGCACCCGAATGAGACGGCAGAGGTCGTCGATCACGTGGTCCTGCCCGCGGACTCGGGTGGAGAGCGATCGCCTCATCTCCTCCTCATCGATCTCGCGTGGTGCGCCCGACAACTCCGAGTTCTGGAGCATCGAACGCAGCTTCTCCCAGTCGGTCATGGAATCGAAGTTGCTCATGGTGTCAGTCCTCGGTCAGCTGTCCGCTCTTCGCGGACGCCCGCCCGGATGGGCTCTTCTTCCAACTGCCATATCAGCCGATGACGCGACCGCTTCGCCAAGTCAGCCAGCTCAGGAATCAGTCGTCGGCGCAGCCGGTCGGGAGCCGACTCGAACATCGGCGTCGGTGGAAGCGCAACCACCTCGGCAAGCAGTATTCTAGGCTCCACGTAGGCCAGTTCAACGCCGTACTCGGCGCAAATCCGACTCATGATGTGGAGCAGAATCAGGGCACGCTGCTCCGGGTCTGGGGTCCGAAGCAGATAGTAATCCGAGAAGACCGCGAAGAACTCGGGATCCGACCCCAACTCGCGGCTCATCGCATCAATGATGTCCGAGTGCCTTGTCTCCACGTCTCCATGCCGCCGGATCGCGGCGTCCATTGAACTCTGACCCTTGGCGGTGGAGAAGATCACGACGGCGTCCTTGAACGACACGGATCTCCCCGACTCGTCGACCGCGCACCCCGCCCGAATGGCGTCTCGCAGCATCTGGAGCGCCTTCGGAGCCACCAGCTCGGTCGATTCGATGAACACCACCTGCTGCGGATTCGTCCGAAGCGCGGCAAGCAGCACTCCCGGCTGCGATACGGATCCGAACAGCAGCTGGGCCGCGGTGGCCGGGTCGGCATAGTCGCCCCCGCGAAGAGTCAGAACGGCCGGCCTGGTGAAAAGATGGGCGGCGAGCTGGATCGAGAGATGCCTCTTTCCGATCCCCGCAGGGCCGACGAGAAGGAAGACGCCCAGCGGAGGCGAGTCCTCAACGTGCCCACGCCGCCGTCGTAGAAGGACCGATCGCTCTAGGTGCGAAAGGAGCCCGGCGATGGCGTCGTCGTGCCCGATGACTCTCCGTGTCATGGACGTGCGGATTGAGGCGAAGTCCTCCGCTGAGCGCGGCGTGATGCCGTCGTCCGCCGCCGCGGTCCGATCCTGCGTCGCGGGCGAATCGGACGGTCGGGGCGCGCCGCTTCCGGCGGCGGCTGCGACCCCGCCGCTCGGAGCCTGTTGCGATGTGACGGCACAGACCGCATCAATGAACTGACGAAAGCCCGGCGTCGTGTGCAGCGACGCCGCCGTCTTCGGCTCGTACCTCAGCAGGTAGAGCGTGCACGCTCCGCCGACGCAGAACACGAGCAGCGCCAAGACCAGAAACCAACCCCCGGGGAGGCTATTCGCGATGAGGAACAACAGGCTGAATCCTGTTGCGCACAGCATGATGATCTGGAAGACTGCGTTGTTCGCCATGGCTCGTTCGGTCAAAGGCCGCCTTCTGCTCGCGCTAGGGGTGCGAACCGGCCGGCGTGGAACTCGATGTCGAAGGCTTCGAAGTCGCCATCAGGACAAGAAGACAGATGCCGGCCCCGATCAGCATCATGCGAAAGGGCGTTGATGTACTCCAAAGTTCCGTGATCCGTGCCCATATCTGTGGCATGAATTTCCTCGGACCTGACGCGCGAGTCGCGTCCCGTTACTGCTTCGCAGGCACAAACGTCAGCGGCGCCCGTTCACCCGGCTGGATCGCTCTCGCGAAGTACGCTCCATTGCTTGTCTGGCAGGCCACGGTGATCCCGCCGCCGCCGTCCCGGATGCCGAAAATCTCGACCTCGAATGCCTGCCCCGAATTGACTGGAATCGAAAGCGTTGCTCCGGTCCGGGTGAGGGGAACCATCGCAAACGGTTGCTTGTTGATCTCCACACGGACGATGTCCCCGTCCTCGACGCAGTTGTCGTAGAGAAAAATGCTGTAGAACTTCGTGCTCCCATTGAGCAGATCCTCGGACATGCCCGGTTGCAGCACCGGCGACACCGGCGATGGGTCGAGACCGCGAGACGGTTCCCGCATCGCCTCGTTCGCCTTGATCGCGTCGCCAAGAGTCATCGCACGCTCGAGATCAGGGATCTTGCACGCCGCTTGAATCGCAGCGTTCGCCGCGTTCGTGTTCCCTTGCCTCAGTGCGTCCACGACCGCCTTCGTGGTCGCATCATCCTGATCCGCTGAGGACAACGCGATGCTCTCCGTGATCTCCGGCTCATGCCCGGCTCGAACGCGAACCACCGATTTGGGCGAGGTGTTCCGGAGAGACTCGATTTGCTCCCAGTTCTGGCCCGTGTGCGGTCCGTCCCAGTTCGGCTGCGGACCTCGGATCGCGAAAATCGCGGCTACCAAGACCAAGGCCCCGGCGACCAAGCCGACCACTCGCGAATGCGATCCTCGGTCCTCCGCTGGCTGGGATTCCGCCACATCGGCGGAGACGGTTGAAGCCGCCTGTTGCGGAGTCTTCGGCGCACGCGCCACTGGCTTGACGGTCTGCGGCGGCGAAACAGGAACCGGCCTCACCGCAACCGGCGTCGCCGACAAATCGCGCATTAGGCCCGGTCGTTCAGGCGTAGGTCGAGCAGGATCGGGCTGCATTCTGTGGCTCCACATGACCCCACCCCGAGGAAACCCCTAGCTTCCGTCGGCGGTCCTTTCAACAGTATACCGGTTACCGCCTTGCCTTGGGTCGAACTGCGACGCGCGGTCTCGAACGGCATGAACCCGTGGCGATCGGGTCTCGGCCGTGGACGGCCTCCGCGTGCTCAATATCCCAAGCGGAAGAGACAACGAGTTGCCCCAGTTCACAGCGGGGGTGGTGCGGGACTGGCTGGGCAAGGTGGGCGTGAGGACGCTGTACATCCAGCCCGGGAGCCCGTGGGAGAACGGGTATATGGAGAGCTTCAACGGGAAGCTGCGGGACGAGCTGCTCAACGGGGAGATCTTCTATACTCTGAGGGAAGCGAAGGTCTTGGTGGAACGATGGCGAAAGCACTACAACACGACGCGGCCGCACTCCTCGCTGGGGTACAAGCCGTCTGCGCCCGAGTCGGTGCAACCGGGCGGAACGACCCTGAGCGACGGGGATGGGGGTGTGTGGGGTGCGGGGGTCGGGCGGTGAAAAAAGCGGATACACTAACTCTCAAGGTGGTATGAACCATGGGGGCAGGTCAGTCCAGACCAACAATGTGACCGATGCCGGTCGAGGAGCGATGGAATGCTGGATGGAACGGTTCGATGGGCCGCAACGTGGGGATGTCGCATCGTTGCTGGGCTGGCGATGTGCGTAGGGGTGGGAGCAGCGACGGCGGACCCGCGCGAGAGCGTGACGTTCACGAACGTGAACTCCGACGGCGAGTACTACGATGACACGAATGCAACGCGAACCCGAACGTTGGTAGGGGGGTACACGGCACGGAAGGTCAGTTTCAGCGGGACGCTTCGCCGATCCGCTGCAGGAACGATTCCTCTCGATAGCAGAATTGAAGCCGTCGGCCCAGAAGGCGACTCCTTCGATCTTTGGATCGGCGAGGTTCAATTCGGTGCAGGTGGGCGTGTGTCGGTCAGTGGACAGATGACTGATCTCGATGAAGATTTTTTCGGCTGGGTGACGGCGACTGCAGGTGAATGGGAGTTCCGATTCTACGAATACAGACCCGACGATCGAAACAGCTCTGATCAGCCGGGCGTGGACGCGGTATGGGAAGCGTTGACGATCACGTTTGATGATGGGGTGCTGCCACCACCACCGCACGAGAATCTCGGCGTGCTCGGAGAGACACCGATTGCGCTAACGCGACCTCTGGAGTCGGGCGGGTATCAATTGTTCCGATTCGAGGTCCCTTCGGGGATCGTGGCCCCCGCCTTTCTCGATATCTCGACGGCGGGCACAAGTTTGGCCGGGGACCCCGAGTCGGACCCCAACGACACAAAGATCGGACTGTTCAACGTGTTGGGCGAGTTGATTGTGGAGAATGACGACGAACCGAACTCAGGAGGAATGCTGACGAGCTTACTCTCATTTGGCGCAGGGTCCGGCGGGAGTTCGACGGGCCAGGATCTGGACCTCTCTCCTGGGGTTTACTTTCTCGCGGTGGCCGCGTATGACGTGGGGTACGGCGATGAGTGGGCTATTGCACCGCGTTCTTCTTCATTCGGAGTTATTTCCCTCTCACTTCGGACAACCCGGCCGTGCGAGTGCACGCCACTGACCATCACGACGCAGCCTCAGGACGCCAGTGCGTCGCTGCTGGGTGGCGCAGCGTTCAGCGTGGGCTTCACGGGAACGACGCCGGAGATCCAGTGGCAGAGAGACGGGCGGAACATCCCCGGAGCCAACAACCCAGCACTGACGATCTCGTCGGCGCAGGCCTCGGACGCGGGCGCGTACCGGGCGGTCTTGACCAACTGTTGCAGCACGGTGACGAGCCGGGCGGCACGGCTGACAATCCAGTGCCCCTCGGACTTCAACAGCGACGGGTTCACGGACTTCTTCGACTATTTGGCGTACGTCGAGTGCTTCGAGGGCGCCCTGTGCCCTCCGGGCAAGTCGGCGGACTTCAACGGGGACGGGTTCCTCGACTTCTTCGATTACGCGGATTTCCTGGCTGAGTTCGAGGGGAACGGGCTGAGTTTCTGCTCGTGCCCGGTGACGACGGCCCCGGAGGCCTTTGCCGCAGGGAACATCACGTCGAGTTCTGCGATGTTCTCGTGGGGAGCCGCGGGCTCGTGCGATCAAACTTACGAGATCGACCGTAGCGACGACGGTGGCTCGACGTACCGCACCGCGGCGGTGCTGGACGCGGGCACGTTCTCGTGGTCCGTGACAGATCTTCTTCCGACATCCGAGACGAAGTGGCGGATCCGGGCGTGCCGGTTCGACGGGCGCTCGAACGCGTGCAGCCCGTGGTCGCAACCAGTGGTGGTGGTCCGCACGCCGTGCGTGCCGCTGCCCGCTCCGGCGAACGTCCGGGTGTGCAACGTGTGGTCGACAGCGGTGGATGTGTGCTGGAGCGATGTCGCGCAGGGCGAGTCGGGATACATCGTGGAAAAGAGCAGCGACGGCGTGAACTTCTCGCTCGTTACGGTGGCAGGGGCGAACACGTCAAGGCAGCGTGCCTCGGGGCTGACTTCCGGTCAGAACTATGTCTTCCGAGTCTCGACGTGGGTCGATTCGCCGCCGGGTTTCGCAGACTGCATCACCATCGGCGGCACCGCCTCGGCGACGCCTGACTGCGTTCGGGTGCCGGGGAGTTGGCGTGTCGCAAGCACGACCTCGTCGTCGGTATGCTTGCTATGGACGGACACCTCGACCTGTGAGACGCGGTTTGTGATCCAGCAGTCAGTGTGGGACGGGGCCGCGTGGGGCCCGCCGGAGTTCGGCGAGAACGTGCCGTCCAACCGCGGGGACGCGTGCCGGACGGGTCTGTCTTCCGGAACCCGGTACAGGTTCCGCATCAGGGCTGAGATCGAAGGTGGCCGAGTGTCGGATTGGAGCGAGTGGATCACTGCCGACACCGGGCAGGATTGCCTTCAGCCCCCCGGAAATTTCCGCGTGGCGAGTGTTGCCGGGACGCAGGTCTGCCTTCTGTGGAGCGACACTTCGTCCTGCGAAGACCGGTTTGTGATCGAGCAGTCGAGGTGGAACGGCTCATCCTGGGAGGCTGCCGAGTTCGGCGAGAACGTGCCTCCCAACCGCGGGGATGCGTGCCGGACCGGGCTCGCCTACGACACGCTCTATCGGTTCCGCATCCGCGCCGAGATTGCCGGGGTTCGGACTTCGGCATGGAGCAACTGGGCTGAGGCGCGAACGGCGTCGGACTGCCTTCAGCCTCCGGGCAGCTTCCGAGTAGCAAGCGTTGCCGAGAATCAGGTGTGCCTTCTCTGGAACGATACCTCGTCGTGCGAGACGCGCTTCGTGATCGAGCAATCACGCTGGAACGGATCCTCTTGGGACGGGTGGGTCCTTGGCGAGAACGTGCCCGCCAACCGTGGCGATGCGTGCCGGACTGGGCTCGCGTACAACACCCTCTATCGGTTCCGCATCGCGGCGGAGATTGAACCCGTCCGTGGCTCGCCGTGGAGCAACGTGGTAGAGGCGACCACGGGGGATGACTGCCTCCAGCCGCCATCGAACCTCCGCGTCGCATCGGTCTCCGGGAATCAGGTCTGCCTGCTCTGGGGCGATAGCTCGTCGTGCGAGACAAGGTTCGTGATCGAGCAATCCAGGTGGAACGGGACATCATGGGACGGCTGGGTCCTTGGTGAGAACGTGCCCGCCAACCGAGGGGATGCCTGCCGCACCGGTCTCGCGTATAGCACCCTCTATCGGTTCCGTGTCGCAGCGGAGATCGAGGGTGTCCGTGGCTCGCCCTGGAGCAACGTGGTCGAGGCTACCACGGGGAATGACTGTGTCGTGGTACCCGGAAGCTTCAGGGTTCTTTCGACCGGGTGCGGCTCGGTCACGCTCGCGTGGACTGACACTTCGACCTGCGAGACGCGATTTGTGATCGAGGATTCGTTGTGGGATGGGTCCGCGTGGAGCGCGTTCACGTTTGGCGAGAACGTGCCTGCCAACGCAACAACGGCAGTTCGTACCGGGCTTGTAGCCGACGGCCTGTATCGGTTCCGAATCAAAGCGGACATTGAGGGCGACCGGTCGTCGGCTTGGACCATCAACCATCCCGAGGGGCGAGCGACGCCGGGTTGCCTTGACGCACCTACGAGCCTGCGGCGTGGGTCGGTCACATCGACATCGGTGGAACTCTTTTGGAACGACAACTCGTCATGCGAAACCCAGTTCCAGATCTACCAACGTCGGTTCACCATGGGCTCGTGGCAGGCTTGGGAACTCGGGGAGAACGTTCCGGCGAATGCCGAACGCGCGATACGCGACGGCACCGGAGCCAATCCCATTGTCCGCGGCGGTCTCTACCAGTTCTACGTGATCGCCGATCAAGGCTCGTGCGAATCCCCGCGATCGAACATCCTCGAAGTTGACCTCCCGAACTAAATCACGATTTCCAAGTCACCCTTTGAAGGGCGGCCGCATGGTCGCCTTTCTTTGCGTTTTATGTACTCCACCAAATCCATCGAGCGAAGATCGGCTGGTGGCACCGTTCTGGGTGGCTTATCGTGCCATCCGCCTCAGCGTCGTAAGTCGTTTTGGTCTTGACCCCGAAATCCGGTCCAGCCTGAATGGGAGATATCTGGGATGATTCCGGCCTCTGTTCGGGAGGCTGACGATGAAGCGGAAGCGGTCCAGTGTGGAGCAGATTGCGTACGCGATCACGCAGGCGGAGAGCGGGACGGCGGTGGCGGCGATCTGCCGGCAGATGGGCGTCCCCTTCTTGAGTTTGGAGCCGACTTTCTACCGGTGGAAGAAGAAGTACTCGGGGATGGGGGTCGCGGAAGTCCGTCGGCTCAAACAGCTCGAAGAGGAGAACCTCAAGCTCAAGCGGCTGGTGGCGGACCTGTCGCTGGACAAGGCGATGTTGCAGGACGTGCTCCGAAAACAACTGTGACGCCTGCGCGGAAGCGTGAGTTGGTGGAGTACGTGCGGGCGACGTATGACGTGGGCGAGCGGCGCGGGTGTGCGGTGCTGGTCTGCGCGCGGAGCGTGCAGCGGTACGCGAGCCTGCGCGACCCGTGCACGGTGCTGCGGATGCGGATCAAGGAGCTGACGGCGGCACGGGTGACGTGGGGCTACCGGCGCGTGCATGTTCTGCTGGCTCGTGAAGGCTGGGCGGTGAACGCCAAGAAGGTGTACCGGATCTACCGGGAAGAGGGCCTGTCGATGCGGGCGAAACGTCCGCGTCGGCGCAAGGCGGCACAGGTACGACAGATGACGCCGGCGGCCAGCACGAGAGACGAGCGTTGGAGTATGGACTTCATGGCGGACCAACTGGGTGATTGAAGGAGGATCCGGGTGCTGACGATCGTGGACCACTACACGCGAGAGAGCATGGCGATGGAAGTCGGGCAGTCGATGGGAAGCACGGCGGTGATCGCGGTGCTGGATCGACTGGGGCGGTTGCGAAGCAAGCCGCGGACCGTTTCGGTGGATAATGGCGCGGAGTTCGCATCGAAAGCGTTGGACGCATGGGCCTATCGCAAGGGCGTGACACTTGACTTCGGTCGACCGGGAAAGCCGACGGACAGCGCGATGATCGAGTCGTTCAACGCACGGGCGCGGGCCGAGTGCCTGAACGTGCACTGTTTCGAATCGCTGGAAGAAGCCCGAGAAACGATCGAGGCGTGGCGGACGGATTACAATGAGCATCGACCCCACAGCGCTCTGGGCAACCTGGCCCACAGAGAGTTCGCTTCAACCGGCCAGGCTAGCCTGGCCGGTTGAAGCCATCGGCTCTCATCCGACATGGACCGAAGATGGGGTCAAGACCAGTCCTTGGGAAGAAGCACAAGTAGCAGCGATGCTCGCACAGGTCACGTGGTCGTTTGCGACTGACGCTTGAGGACGGCAGATCCGTCCCCCGGATCGTGTACTCCTCCTCGCCGTACGGCGCACCGACCGTCATCCCCAGCCAGGCGTAGAACAGCTGCCCCGAAGCCTGGTCGCCAGCGTGAGAAACACACCAGCGGTTCGGGCGTGAGTCGACGATGCGGCCCGCATCGCGGAGCCGCATCAGCGCAATCTGAAGTGCGATCTGGGTGATGCCGGGCGGCATCGAGGTCAGCAGCGCCGACACCGAGCGATTGAGACGAAGGCCCGACTTGGTCGGCTTCCCGGGCCATCGCGCGATCTGAAAGAAGACCAAGTCTTCGATGAGGGCGTGCTCCCAGTCGGTGTGTTCAATGGCCCATGAGCTGCGATCGATGGCGTTGCGGCGGTAGGCGTCGCGCAGCGCCATGCCCAGGATGCTCCCGCCGCGGTACGTGACGTTGTGCACGAGTACCCAACTCTGGTGACGACGGTGGCGCGGCGCGTAAGCGAACGCGGCCTTGCACAAAGGCGCTGTCGAGAGCGCGGTCATGAAGTCCTGGTACTCGGCGCTGTCGCGACCAGGCAGCGGCATCGGAGGCTTCGTTCGAGCGTGAGCGTCCCGGCAGATACCAAGCGGCACGAGGCTTCATGTACGCATTAAAGGCTCGCTTGGGGCGATGAAAGGGCCAGTAGGTGCGAGCACGCCCGCTGGTGTACCAGAAAGGTCTACGTCAGATTTTGGCTACGAGAACTGCCGCGGGGAAAACAAGGCACGAAAGCAACCGGGGCAGTTCCGGGGCATTCGGGGCGCGTTCGTGCAGGCTCGGTCGGGAGACCCCTACAAAAACAGCCCTTGCTCGCGCAAGGGCTGTTGGAAGCGGAGAGGGGGGGATTCGAACCCCCGAAACGGTTGCCCGTTTACGCGATTTCCAATCGCGTTCCTTCAGCCACTCGGACACCTCTCCTGAGTGGGCGGCAAGTGTAGCCACCCTCGGGGCGATAAATCACCTGTGGGGGCGGTTGGCCGGGTTTGGAAGGGGTTGGCGTGGCCGCCAGGCGGGCTGGTTCAGGGGCGAGAACTGGCTTCCGCCCGAAGGTCGAGGGCTTGGAGTGCGGGGAGGGCCGGCGTGGCGAAGGGGTCGACAAACCGCTTCCAGCCCCAATCCACCGCCCGGACGCCCCAGGACCCGCGGGTGGCGAAAACACCGATCGCGTAGCCGATCGCCGCACCGACCAGGACGTCGCTCGGGTAGTGGGCGCCCATCACCACCCGCGCGGACGCCACGATCATCGCGAGCACCAAGGCGAGCGGGCGAAGCGTGGGGGCCATGCGGCAGAGAAAGACCGCCGCCAACGCGGCAAAGCACGCGTGCCGCGAGGGAAAGGAAGCAAGGTCGTACCCGCTGGTCCACGGCGAGTCCATCCGAAAACCGCTCGGCACCGGCACCGGGTAGAGACCCGCCGGGCCGGTCGCAAAGTACGGGTCGCCCAGCGCCGGCCGCGGGCGTCCGACCAGTGCTTTGAGCAGATTGATCGTCACGAGGCAGACGACCGCACCGGCAAGCCAGTCGAGAAGCCGCCGGGCGCGGGGTCGGTCCAAAAGCCAGACCGCCGCGACCACGACCATGCTCATGGCGAACTGTCCGAACTGCTGGAGAGCTTCGAGTTCGCGGCGCAGGTCTCCGCGCGGCCGGTGACGCTCAAACCACGCGGAGATGTGGCCGTCGAGCGGGAACACGGCGATCGCAAGCAGAAGCAGAAGGATGGTCCACGAGAGCGGCTTGCGGGCGGGCTGATCGACCACGCGAACGAATCGAAAGCCAAGGGATGCCAGGTCGGACGCCGCGGCCCAGCCGAGGTGTGCCCAGCGGACCGGGGCGGCCAGGCCGCGGTTATGATCGCGGGCGCTTCGGATTCGAGAAAGGGCGTTCATGCGAGGGCGAGTCGGCGGGGGATTCAAGACATGGTGGTCCCGCCCGTGGCTCGCGGCGGGGGTGTTGCTTCTCTTGTGCCTTGCAGTGTATCTGCCCGGAGTTCTCCCCGGGCTCTCGACGATCCCGGTGATCGACCGCGACGAAGCCCGGTTCGCTCAGGCCAGCCGGCAGATGCTCGAATCTGGTGACTGGGTCATGCCCCGGGTGCAGGACCGACCGCGTCTGAACAAGCCCCCTCTGATCTACTGGCTTCAGGCGGGCACCGCGTGGATCTGCACCGGCGGGGACGTTTCGCGCGACGCGATCTGGATGTACCGCTTGCCGAGCGTGGTGGCGGCGATCGGCACGGTGTTTCTCACGTGGGCGTTCGCGTGGCGGATGTCTGGCCCGAGCGTCGCCTTTCTCGCGGGCTCACTGCTTGCGGTCTCGCCGCTGATCGCGTTCGACGCTCATCAGGCCCGTGCGGATCAGGTGCTCCTCTTCTTCACGACGGCGGCCATGACAAGCCTCTGGTTCTGCTGGCACGCGTCCCATCGGGGCGGCAAGCCGCGCGTGGGATGGGTACTTTCGTTCTGGGTGGCGGTCGCGGCGGGGGTCATGACCAAAGGGCCGATCACCCCGCTCGTGGCCGGGCTGACGCTGCTTGCGTTGTGCGCTATCGGTCGCTCCTGGCGGTGGACGCTTGCTCTCAAGCCGTTGCTTGGGGTGGCGATCGTCGCGGCGGCGGTGGTGCCCTGGGTCTGGGCGATCGCGAGCCGGTTCGGCTGGTCGGAGTACGCCTCGCTGGTCTGGAACGAGACGATGGGCCGGGCGGGCGGTTCGAGCGAGGGACATCTGGGCCCCCCAGGCATGCACGCCGTGCTGCTGATCGCGTTGCTTTGGCCGGCGTCGCTCTCGACCGCCCGTGCGGTTCGCGATGCGTTCTCCGCCGGTTGGCCCCTGCGAAACGCCGCCGACCTCGGCAAGCCATGGTGGAAGCGGATGTGGATCCGCCGGCTGGGAAAGCCGCAGGACGCGTTCCTGCTCGCGTGGGCTTTGCCCGGATGGGTCTTCTTCGAACTCTTCGGAGCCAAACTCGCTCACTACCCCATGCCGCTTTACCCGGCCGTCGCGATCCTCTCGGCGCGAGCGGCGGTGGCGATGACCGCCCGCGGCGTGCGGCCGGGAAGGCTCGACAAGGGAATATGGCTCGCGATCGGGATGGCCCTCGCGATCGCGGCGGTCCTCGCCGGGGCGACCGATCTTTCCCCCGGCTCGGCTCACGCGATGCGCGGGAGCCTCGCCATCGCATGCGGAGCGGTCGCTTTCGGGCTTCTGGTGCTCGCGAGCCTCCAGCCCACGTGGACACCTGATCGGCTGCTTCGCCTTGGTCGCTGGTCCATGCTCCTGACGCTCATCGCCGCGTTCACCTCCGGGTCAAACTTCATCCCTGGAGCCGAATCCGAGCGGATCATGGACGCCGTCAGGTCCGTCCCGGGATGGGATGTGAGGCCCATCGCTTCGACGCACCGCCAGGACAGCATGGTCTTCCACTCGCGCGGCCGCGTGGCGAGGCTTGATCTCCAAGCCGTCTCCGCCTGGCGGAACGCCCATCCGGACGGAATCGTCGTGCTTCGGAAGGACGAAGCCGAAAGCCTCAGGCCAACCGATCCCCATCGCATGGTCGCGCTGCCCCGAGCCAGCAGCATGATGCCGGGCCGCGACTGGGTGGTCCTCGTCCCGACGCCCGCCCCGGCCGAGGGTGGTAGGATGCCCGGCGAGTGACCACGACCCCTTCCAGCATCCCTTCACGCATCCCCGAGGCCCCTGCCGCTCCTCTCTGGCTCAAGATGCTCCGCGCCGCCGGACTGGGCCTGAGGCCCGAGCGTGTCCTCATCGCGATGGTGGCGATGGTGATCATCGCGGGGCTGATCCGGACCCCGGTGCCGTGGAAAACTTCGCAGAGCCTGCTCTCGCTTTGGCAGTCGGCTTTCGGACGCGCCGGGCTTTGGTCCTGGAGCGAGCCTTCTCGAGCGTTGAGCCAGTTCGCGACCTTTGCCGCAGACCATGCATGGGCCTTGCTCGCGGTCGGGACGCCAGCGGCTTTTGTCGTCATGGCGGCGATGGCGACGATCGCTCGCATGGCGGCCGTCGAGCTCGCCACGGGCGAGTTGGTCCCCGCCAAGCGTGCCCTTCGCCTGGTTTCGGCCCGGTTTGGATCTCTCGCGGCGGTGCTTCTGGTGCCGGCCGGTCTGGTCGCGGTGGTTCTCTTCGCGTTCGCTGGTGTCGGCGGGCTGCTGCTGTCCGTGAGCGGACTGAACATCGTCGGAGCGTTGCTCTACGGTGTGGCGGTGATCCTGTCGATCGGCTTGGTGATTGTCGGAGGCGCGTTCGTCCTGGCAACGCCGATGCTCGCGCCCGCCGTCGTGTGCGAGGGCACCGGATCGGGCGAGAATGGTCGCGGTGATGCGATCGACGCACTTCAGCGGCCGATCGCGTATGTGCTCGCGGCACCGCTTCGGCTGGCGCTGTTCGCGGCCATCGGGCTCGCGCAGGTCCTTGCGGTGGGGTGGATTGGAAACTGGGTCGCTTCGACCGCCGTCACCCTTGCCCGAGGAGCGTGCACGCACTGGCTTTCGGCAGAAACCGTCCAGAGCCTGGCGTCCGATGGCGACTCGGCCACGATGGCCGCGAGGGTCATGGGGCTCTGGGAGTCGGTACCCGAGCTTCTGGCGGCCGCCTGCACGCTTTCGGTCTTCGCGGCCGCTTCGACGGTGCTGTATCTGCTGCTGCGTCGGGTCTGCGACGGGCAGCACGAGCGGGAGATCTGGCTGCCCTCGTCTTCCCAGGGTCCGGTGACCAATGAGGACCCCGCGGCACGCCCGGAGCCCGCCAGCGATGAGTGAGCACTCTGGGCTCATCACACGCGGCAACCCGCGGGAACGAGCGGTGCTGATCGCCGGCGCCTTGGCCGAGATGGGCGTCCAGGACCTGGCGGTCGGCTTGAGCGGCGGGGAAGCGCGGGTCCTTTGGGCACGAAAGACCGATCTTCCGGGGCTCCTTGGTGCCGCGGAAACTTGGAGCCTCGCATCTCGCTCCGTCAAGCTCGACGCATCGCCGGAGGGCGTCCGATGGGCCACCCACGAGCCGGAGGTCGCACAGTTGTTTCGGGCGATTTCGGGCGAACCGGCCCAAACGCCCCGGCCAAGCCCGGAGCCATAGCATTCGGTCATGGTTACGTTTGACGCCATGTCGCGCGGATCGCTGTGCACCACGCACGGGCTGAGCGTTCAGGTCGAGCCGAGGTACCTGCCTCAGAACTCCGACCCCACGCGTTCAAGCTATGTCTTCGCGTACCACATCACCATCCGCAACGACTCGATCCGAACGGCGACGCTCCGCAAGCGGCGCTGGATCATCATCGACGCCGACGGCGACCGCCACGTGGTCGAGGGCGACGGCGTCGTCGGTCAGCAGCCGACCCTTGAGCCCGGCGACACGTACGAGTACACGAGCTTCTGCCCGCTCGAGACGCGTTGGGGGACCATGGAGGGAGCGTTCCTGATGGAACACCCCGACGGCGACCGGTTCGAGATCGCGGTTGCGAGGTTCTATTTCGTGGGCCCGGCCCCGGACGAAGCCGCAGTGGACTCGTCCGCGTCTCGCCGCTGATCCAGCCCGAACCCCCCTTACAGTGGCAGCCCGAAGCCTGCGGGGCTATCCTTGCCTTCGCTCGTACCCGGAGAGGTGGCCGAGCGGCTGAAGGCGGCGGTTTGCTAAACCGTTGTACTGCTTTAGGGCGGTACCGGGGGTTCGAATCCCCCCCTCTCCGCTTTTGCTGGAGACTCGCATCTTGCGAGTCTCCAGCTTCGTTTTTGGACCGATCTTGAGCGCGGGAAAGCCGGCGCCCGCAGGCGCCGACTCGCTCGAATCAGATTTATCGCAGGGTTCCGACCGTGACCACCCCGGCGTCGTCACACGCCGCGGGCACGCCGAAGTCACGGAGCACGGCCATGTTCGTCGTGGCGTGCGCCGTGAGCGGGCCCGTCGCGTACCGACCGCCCGCGAGCATCGCGAGCGGGACCATGAGTTGATCCGCGAGGTGCGGCCCCACGGGCTTGCCGCTCGCGATGTAGCCTCGCGCCTCGTGGTCGATGCTGCGAGCGACCGACTCGGCCGACTTCCCGGGCGCCCCCACCGCCGAGAAGACCTCGGTGATGTGCTCATACCGAAGCGTCAGCGACGCCGCATTTCCCGGACCCACGGGGTCCTTGACCTGCACCATCTCGGTCTGATCCTCGGACATCGCCATCCGCTCGCGAAGCACCTCAAGCTCACGCATCGCGATCTGGCCCGAAAGCCGCGACACGATCGCTCTGGCGTTCGCACCCGTCCGCTCGCCGCGCTCGATAACCTCAAGCGGTACCGGAGCCGCCGGGCTCGCGACCTCAACGACGACACGCCCGCCGCCGACGGGATAGAACCCGTGCCGGTCGAGCGTGAGCTTGACCGAAGCCCCCGCCCGCGCGAGAAGCGGCAGGAGTGCGTGCTCGACGAACTCCACGGGCGGCGCGTGCTCATTGTGCGTCCCGCCCTCGATCGTGATGACCGACGGCCCGCCCGCACGGAGGAGTGCGGGAAGGACCGCTTGCAGGACGAGCATCGTGCCGCCGGCGGTGCCGATGACGAACTTGTAGGGGCCGGGCTTGACGGGGCCGGGCGTGAAGGTGATCTCGCGCGAGCCGACGGCGGCGCCGTTGACTTCAGCGGACGAGATCGCTTGAGCGGCGAGGACGCAGGTGAGGTGTTGCCGCATGAGGCCGGGCTTGGGACGCCCGGCCCGGATGTTCGAGATGCGAAACGGCGTGCCCGTCGCCATGGAGAGCGCGAGCGATGACCGAAGGATCTGCCCCCCGCCCTCGCCTTGTGAACCGTCGATGTGAAGCATGATTGAGCTTTCGGAAGTGGACTACGAAGGTGAAAGGTACCGGTTCCAGAACGAGTCGAGCGCGGCTTGCCAGGGAGCTTCATCGCCTTCGAACAGTGCTTGCGAGTTCTCGTACTTGGAGGTCTCGATGATGGCACGCTCCCAATCGAGCATGAACTTCAAGAAGCGGGCGATGCAGCGGCATTGGCTTTCGTTAAAGAGCGATTCCGGCTCGTCGCTCGCAAATCGATTGATGATTCCCACCAGGTGGCCGGGGTACCACTCGCAAGACCCTTGAACCATGCGGATCATCGTCGGGGGCAGGTAGAATCGAAACCCCTCCGCATCAATAAAGCTGTAGCCGCCGATGCCGGGGAACGGATGCCACTCCGCGTCGTCGACAAGCTCCAACCAATGCGGTGGCTCCACATGGCGGCCGGCCCGCACGATCTCCTCAGGCTCCCAGTCGTCGAGTTGAACGGTCTGCGACCACGAAAGGCCGCTCCCGAGCTTTGTCGTCGCGAACGCCTGATGGATCTCCGCGACAAGCCGTTCTTTCCTGGCTTCGAGATTGTCTGGCTGCGTGTTCATTCAATCACTCTCGACCGTCACCCGATTTCGTGAGAAACTCAAGCCAGCGCGATTCCAAAGCCGCTCGCCAGCCCGCGAAATCCGCATCGTCCCTGCTGAACCGTGCTTCGGCCGCTCTCGCCATGAAATCCAGAAACCTCGCGACGCAGACGCTCTGGACCGGCGTGAACTTTGCCAGCTGTTGCTTCGCGAGCTTGTCGGATCTCGGGCGATTCAGGTGGAACAGGATTCCGCAGTCCTCGATCGTGCGCAAGCAGCGCACCATCGCCGCCGCGGCGTAGTACCGAAACCCGATGCCGTCGAGAAAACTGAAGCCCCCATAGCCGGTCCATGTGGACCACTCCGGATCATCAACCAGCTCGGTCCACGACGCTTCCGCGTCGCGGACTCTCGCGGCGGCGCAGTCCTCCTCCGGGCCCCAGTCGTCGATCACCTCAGACTCACTCCACGACACTCCGCCGACGCGGTCCACGTCGGCGAAGTGTCGATGGATGTCCGCGATCAGAGCGTCCCGCTCGTCCGACAGGGCTCTGTCCTTGAGCTCGACCACGAAGCACCTCCGACAGCGGATCAGTCATCCGCCTTATCCCCGTCCTTGATCACGAACCGCGCCTTCAGCCGCGCGACCTCGCTCGCCAAGCCCGCTTTCTTCACGCTCGCGAGCACCTCCTCGAAGTCCTTGTACGCCCGGGGAGCCTCATCCCGCGGGTAGTTGCGGCAGTTCGTCAAGATGTCGCTTTCCGCGAAGCTCTTGTCGATCGCGGCCTGGTCGAGCGTCTTGTGAGCCGCCGTCCGGCTCATCGCGCGGCCCGCCCCGTGGTTCACCGAGTACACGGACTCCTTCGCGCCCTGCTCGGCCACCATCACCGCCGAGCCATCCTGCGGGTTGCCCGGCAGGAGGATCGGGTGGCCCGTCTCGTAGAACGGCGTCTCCTTGAGAGCGTGGTGCTTCGCGGGGAACGCCCGCGTCGCGCCCTTTCGGTGCACCCACGCCGGCTTGTTGTCCACGATCTCCTTCCGAGCGATGTTGTGGCTGATGAAGTACACGAGCTGGCCGGTCGTGCCGGGGATCACCTCCCGGAACGCTTCGAGCACGAGCGCGTTGATGAGCATGTGGTTGACGGTCGCGAAATTCGCGCCCATCGCCATGTCATCCAGGTACGCGTTGGCTTCGGGCGAGCCGAGCGGCGCGTGCACCATGTGGCGGTCGTTTCCGGGAAGCGGGATCCCCCACTCCTCGAACTTCCGCTGCATGGACTTGAACTGCCGATCCGCAAGCAGCGCGCCCCAGCCACGCGAGCCGCAGTGCGAGAGGAAAGCGACGTGATTGTCCTTCATCCCGAACGCTTCCGCCCGCGACCGGGCTTGGTCGTTATCGTCAACCTGCACGATCTCGCACTCGCCGAAGTGGTTGCCGCCGCCGTACGACCCAAGCTGCGACACCTTCGACGCGAAGACCTCCGCTCCGTTCCCGGCCGAGACGTACTCGTCAAGCCGCGCCCGCAGGGCATCCGCCGTGTCGTCGTGCCCCGTGTGGTGCGAATCCTCGCACCGCTGAGCCCACTCGACGGGGATCCCCATCTCGCGGAGCACACCCTCCGAAGCACCCTCGGTGACGACCCGCTTGCCGAGCTGGTAATCCACGAACCGGGCTTTGGGAGCTTTCCGCTGGCCGCGACCCGCGCCCGTGGGCGTCCGCTCGAGGATCGCGTTGATCAGCTCGCGCCGAACCCGCTTATCCGCGACCGCATCCTCCGGGAGGTTGAGCTGGAGCAAGCTCATCGAGCACTTGATGTCCACCCCGACCGGGCCGGGATAGATGTGCGAGGGCGACACCATCACGCAGCCGATGGGCGCGCCGTACCCGGCGTGGGCGTCGGGGTTGAGGACGATGTCCGTCACGCCCGGCGCCATCCGCGAGTTGATCGCCTGCTTGATGCACAGGTCGTCGAACCCGTTCCGGATCTTCTCCGTTCCAAAGACGCGGATCGGCGGGAACTTCCCGCCCGCGACGGGGATCATGCCGGTCGCTTCGCCGGTCGAGATGACCTGTGAGGAAGCGGGAGTGTTCTGGATGCTGATGTCTGACATGGGCTCACCTTTCTCAATGCCTTTCCGAGCTCGCCGCCGCGGGGAGGGGTGACGGATGGTCGTTTCATCCAGCCGCCAGCCCCTCCCCGCCGCAAGCCCGTGCTCGAGGCGAGGATCACAATGCGAGCGGCGTGCCAAACCCCGCTTCCCGCCCCATTCTCGCCAATCGCAACCCCTCTCGCTCAAGTCCCGCCAAAGACTAGCCGATAGGATAAACTCCTATCCATGAGTCGCGTTTCTCGCCAAACCGTCGCCTTCGGCCTCCTCGGCACCTCACTCGACGTCGGTCGGGGCATCGACCGCTGGGAGCGTTGGCGCCCGACCGTCTCCCTCTGCCAGCAGCCGGACCTTGCGATCCACCGCCTCGAGCTTCTTTACCCCCGCCGCGGCACCAGCCTCGCCAAGCAGGTCCAAGCCGACATCGCCCTGGTCTCCCCCGAGACCGAGGTCCGCCTCCACCCCGCCGACCCCCGCGACCCCTGGGACTTTGAAGAGGTCTACACCGTCCTCCACGACTTCGCCGCAGCGTACCCGTTCGACACCGATCGCGAGGACTACCTCGTCCATATCACCACCGGCACCCACGTCGCTCAGATCTGCCTGTTCATGCTGACGGAGACGCGGCGCTTCCCGGCCAAGCTCATCCAGACCAGCCCCCGGGCCCGCGGCAAGCCCAACGCGAGCGACCCGGCCGGCGAGTTCCGCATCATCGACCTGGACCTCTCCAAGTACGACTCGATCGCGTCCCGCTTCAAACGCGAGTTTTCCGACAACGTCGCGAGCCTCAAGTCCGGCATCCCCACGCGGAGCCTCCGCTTCAACCGCCTGATCGATGAGCTTGAGCACGTCGCGGCCCACTCCACCGAGCCCCTCCTCCTCATGGGCCCCACCGGCGCGGGCAAAAGCCAGCTCGCCCGCCGCATCTACGAGCTCAAGAAGCACCGCCGCCAGCTCGAAGGCCCCTTCGTCGAGGTCAACTGCGCGACCCTCCGCGGCGATTCCGCTATGTCCGCCCTCTTCGGCCACCGCAAGGGCGCCTTCACCGGCGCCCAAGCCGACCGCACAGGCCTGCTCCGCACCGCCCACGACGGCTTGCTCTTCCTCGATGAGATCGGGGAGCTCGGCCTCGATGAGCAAGCCATGCTCCTCCGCGCTGTCGAAGAGAAGCGGTTCCTCCCGCTCGGCTCGGACACGGAATCCACCAGCAACTTCCAGCTCATCGCCGGCACCAACCGCGACCTCTTCGCCCGGGCCCGCGAGGGAGCGTTCCGCGAGGATCTGCTCGCCCGCATCAACCTCTGGACGTTCCACCTCCCCGCTCTCAAGGACCGCCGCGAGGACATCGAGCCCAACCTCGACTACGAACTCGAGCAGTTCGCGAAGCGCTCCGGCCGCACCGTCCGTTTCAACGCCGAAGCCCGTTCCCGCTACCTCGACTTCGCGATGAGCCCCGCCGCTCCGTGGTCCGGCAATTTCCGCGATCTCTCCGCGTCCGTCACCCGCATGGCGACCCTCTCCGCCTCCGGCCGCATCACGCTCGACACCGCCGAAGCCGAGATCGCCCGCCTGAGCCGCGCGTGGACGCCCAAACCCGCGACAGACAGCGCCGACCCCGACCCCTGCGACACGCTCCTCGGCCCCGCGGCCGCCGCAAGCCTCGACCGCTTCGACCGCGTGCAGCTCGCGGAGGTCCTCCGCGTCTGCCAGCAAAGCCGCTCGCTCTCGGATGCGGGCCGCGCCCTCTTCGCCCAATCCCGCCTCAAGAAAGCAAGCCCGAACGACGCCGACCGCCTCCGCAAATACCTCGCCCGGTTCGACCTCTCGTGGGACCAGGTCAGCGCAGCCTGCGACGCGACATGAGACACCGATCGCTGACGGTGACCGTGGCACCGCTCGCACGCCATCACCCGTGGCACCGATCGTCTCCGCCATCGGTGCCACCTGCCGAAGACCAACTCCGATCAACGAGCCCTACACGCACCCACAAAACGACCACAGTCGTGCCACCCGCCGGGAATCCACCACTACTTCCTTTTCTTGAATCGCTGCTTGCCGGGTTCAAGGACAAGCGGATTCTTAAAGGCCACCACATGCTGCTTCGCATAGCTCACTTTCAAGGCTAACACGGTGTCCTCTTGAACCGTCAACATAGCCGTCCGCTCGTTCTTTACGACGTTTGGAGAGGGAGCGAATAACCATCCAGGACGCCCTTTCGTTACTTCTACAAGCTGTCCTTGTGGATTACGCCAAATAGAATGGGATTCCATTTCGACGCCCCTACCCTGAATCCCGTTCTTTGTCACCTGCCAACCCAATACCAACTCTCCCCCTCTCTCCCTTACAACGCGTTCAACATTCTGGTAGCACCAGCGATAAGGCATAGAACATTCAGGAATCGGCTGAACAGCGTCGGCTTTGGCAATCCGAAGTTCTTGCTCAATTTGGGCAACAGTGCGAGGTGTTGTATCGCTCCGGTAAAAGACCATTGGCCTTGACCAATCACTTACCTCGACGGGTCCGTATTTCTGTACCTTCTCCTGCTCTCGTTCATCCGCCTCAGTTCCCTTAGCGAGAAGAGGAGGCCGAAAGAACTTTCTCTCGGCGAGTTCAGAGCCATATCCGAAGTGGACAAAGCCCAACCGCTCAACCCACTCCTGAATCGCCGCATCCTCAACCGTTCTATCGTTCGCGAAAAAGGGCCGAACAAACAGACGTTCGCCGGTTTCGTCAGCGATTCGAGCGACAGTCTTAAGGAAGCGAGTTCCAACTCCTTGACGCCTCAACTCACGCGCAACCCAGACGCCCAACAACTCAGTTGCCGCGCCGTTATCAAACATGACTGGTTGGGTGACGAGGCTGATTCTCTGCGATTCGTCGAACGGCATGTAGTGGGCTCGTCCGCCATCGGAAAGAATGGCTTTGCATTCTCCGCACATCGCCTTATGAAACAGCGGTAGCTTCTCAAAGCCTGATTCGCTGCGAATGTCCCTCGCTCGGTTCCAAATGTCGTTCAAATCTGGTCCCATTCGGCAGTGTATCCTTCTCCCATGCCAAGGAAGAAAGCGAACACCTGGATTCGGCCCGAGCGGGAGTTTTTTCCCTGCATGGGCAAATGCCAAAAGTTTACCTCCCACACCATCCTTGAGCGAAGAAACGGATTGGTATTGGTCAAGTGCGACTACTGCGACCATGCCGGTTCAAGACATCCAGAACTGTCTAAAGGTCCTGCGCCTGAGCCTCAGCTTCCGCCTGAGTTCCGCCCAAATGAAAAAACCTCAAGCGTTGGCTGACGCAAGAGGGTTTGGTCGTCTCTCTGGCGAAGTGCGGCTTAGCGATCAGCCAGTCGCCCCCGAAGCCACGACAAGATCGATTGCCCTGTCCATGCCCGATTCTACCCGGCGGGTGGCATTACTCCTTTAGGGATGAGTCAGACCAATGTGCGTGCCAACTCGCGTCGGGAACGAAGTGAGGCAGGTGGCAAGACTGCGCTCCTCCCATCGGGTTGGGCAAGCCTCCTTCAGCGGCATTCGGCCGAGTGTATCGCAAGGCGGGGCTGCCACGACCTGCCCTATAGGCTGAACGTTTATGGACTCCAGACCGGACTGCCGCCCACCGGGTACCCTGCGATTCGTCCGGCGTGACGGGGGCGAATTCGAATCGCGGCGACCGGAGTTCGACCATTACGCCTTTTCTCGGCCCCGGGTCCGGCCGGACTCTCCCCCACCCTCACCCCCCCCTGCCACCTTGGCAGCCGCCCGCCCGCTCTTCCGCCCCCGGGCCGCGATCCCGTTCGTGGGGAGCCCGCTGGGGGCCTGCCGGGAGCCTTCCTAAGCCTCGAGCGGGGGTGTCTGGCGGTCCTGACAGACCCTGACCGGCTGGCACAGGCTTTGCACAGTGAACGTCGAGTCTTCTTCGGAGCACACCATGGGTTCAAAGATCATCGGCATCGACCTGGGCACCACCAATTCCTGCGTCGCCATCATGGAAGGCGGGCAGCCCAAGGTCCTCATCAACACTTCCGGGTCCCGCATCACGCCGTCCGTCGTCGGCTTTACCGACAAGGGCGAGCGGCTGATCGGCCAGCCCGCCAAGCACCAGCAGGTCACCAACCCCAAGAACACCGTCTTCTCCGTGAAGCGGTTCATGGGCCGCCGCAAGTCCGAGGTCTCGGCTTCGGGCTCATCCGCCTACGGCAAGAGCGGCAACGAGGAGTCGAAAGTCCCCTACGCCATCACCGGCTCGGGCGATGACCTCGTGAAGGTCAAGGTCAACCAGGGCGATTTCACGCCCCAGCAGGTCTCGGCTTTCATCCTTCAGGACCTCAAGAAGACGGCCGAGGACTACCTCGGCGAGAAGGTCGATCGGGCCGTGATCACCGTCCCGGCGTACTTCAACGACGCCCAGCGCCAGGCCACCAAGGATGCGGGCGAGATCGCCGGGCTCAAGGTCGAGCGCATCATCAATGAGCCCACCGCCGCCGCGCTTGCGTACGGCATGGACAAGAAGAAGAACCAGAAGATCGCCGTCTTCGACCTCGGCGGCGGCACGTTCGACGTGTCGATCCTCGACATCGGCGATGGCGTCTTCGAGGTGCTTTCGACCAACGGCGACACGCACCTGGGCGGCGATGACTGGGACCAGGCGCTCATCGACTTCATCGCGGAAGAGTTCCGCAAGAAGGAGGGCATCGATGTCCGCAAGGATGCGATGGCTCTCCAGCGTCTCAAGGAAGCCGCGGAAAAGGCCAAGATCGAGCTCTCGACCATGAACGAGACCACGGTCAACCTGCCGTTCATCACGGCGGACGCCAGCGGCCCCAAGCACCTCCAGGTCTCGATCACGCGGGCCAAGTTCGAGTCGATCACCAACGACCTCTTCGAACGCCTCAAAGCCCCGTGCCAGAACGCCATCAAGGACGCCAAGGTCGACACCAGCAAGATCGACGAGGTCGTCCTCGTCGGCGGCTCGACCCGCATGCCCAAAGCCCAGCAGATCGCCAAGGAGATCTTCGGCAAGGAGCCCAACAAGTCCGTCAACCCCGACGAGGTCGTCGCCATCGGCGCGGCCATCCAAGGCGGCGTGCTCGTGGGCGACGTCAAGGACATCCTCCTGCTCGACGTCACGCCCCTTTCGCTGGGCGTTGAAACCTTGGGCGGCGTGATGACCAAGCTCATCGAACGCAACACGACCATTCCGACGAGCAAGAAGGAGACCTTCTCCACCGCCGCCGACAGCCAGACGAGCGTGCAGATCGTGGTGCTTCAGGGCGAGCGCGAGTTTGCCAAGGACAACCGCGAACTCGGCAAGTTCGACCTGTCGGGCATCCCCCCCGCCCCGCGCGGCATGCCGCAGATCGAGGTCGAGTTTGCGCTGGACGCCAACGGCATCCTCACCGTCACCGCGGTGGACAAAGCCAGCGGCAAGAAGGCCGACATCAAGATCACCAACAGCGGCGGTCTCGACAAGTCCGAGATCGAGCGCATGAAGCGCGACGCCGAAGCCCACGCCAGCGAGGACAAAGCCCGCCGCGAGCTCGTCGACCTCAAGAACAAGGCCGACGCGGTGCTCATCCAGACCCGCAAAGCCCTCGAAGAGCACGGCGGCAAGGTCTCGGCCGAAGTCCGCGGCAAGGTCGAAAGCTCCATGACCAACCTCGAAGGTCGGATCAAGAGCGACGACAAAGCCGCGATCGAAGCCGCTCTGAATGAGCTCGAGAAGTCGAGCATGGAGCTCGGCAAGATCATGTACGAGGAAGCCGCCAAGAAGGGCCAGCAGCCCGGCAGCGAAGCCGAGCCCAAAGCCGGCGGCACCGCCAAAGACGACGTGATCGACGCCGAATTCAAGGTCAAGGAAGACGAGAAGAAGTAAACCCTCTCGAACCGACGAAGTCCAAGAAGCCCACGGGTTCCAACCCGTGGGCTCTTTCTTGCGCCCAGCGCCTCCGCCGGTCCGGATCTTCTTCGACCACTTTGAATCCACGCCGCCCGCCAAACGAAACGACCATGAGCGGCGGCACCGCCCGCCCCGATGCCCGCACGCCGTAGGATTGCCAGCTCCGACCCATGCGTTTGATTTCCTCCACCACCGTTTCGCCCCTCCTCGCGCTCGTCGGGGCCTCGATCTCTGTCGGCATCGGCGGGTGTTTCTCGCCCCCGCCCCCGGCCAACTCGGTGGCCACACCTTCGCGCCTCGATGCCTTTCCCGCAGGCACCGCATCGGTCCACGCCCCCGTCACGATTCACTGGGACGCTCGGCAGTTCCCGTTCATCGAAGCCGCCGACGACCGCGATGTCCCCTTTGCCCTGGGCGTGGTGCACGCTCACCTGCGGCTGGGGCAGATGTCGATGCTCCGCCGCATCTCCCAGGGTCGCTTGGCCGAGTCCGCCGGTCCATTCCCGCAAGCCGTCGACATCGACCACGCCCTGCGTGCCATCGACTTCCCCAAAGCCGCGGCGGAGATCGAACGCTCGATGCGTCCGGATGTCCTCGCTTGGGTGCAGCGGTACGTGGAGGGCTTGAACCATCACGTTTCGCAGGTCCGCGAGCTTCCGGTGGAGATGCGGGTCCTCGCGATCGATCCCGAGCCGTGGACGGTCCGCGATGTCATCACGCTCAGCCGCTTGGCTTCGATCGACATCACGTGGGGCGCGTTCTTTTCGTGGATGATGCTCCACGAAGAAAAGGGTTTTGATGAGTATTGGCGGCGGATGCTCGGCATCGCGGGCGAAGCGACGCCCAGCTTCGGCGGCGAGGGTCCGGTGCGGCTGCTCGCGGGTCTTGGCAAGACAGGGAGTAACAGTTTCGCGATTTCGGGCTCGCGGACGGCTTCGGGGTTCCCGATCCTCGCGAACGACCCGCACGTGGGCTTCAACCTTCCGGCGCTGTGGTGCTACGTCGGATATCAGAGCCCGGGCCTTCACTCGGCGGGGTTCACGATTCCGGGCCTGCCTTTCGTGCTGCTGGGACGCAACCGTGACATCGCGTGGGGCGGGACGAACATGCAGGGGATCTCTTCGGCGATCTTCGACGCTTCGAAGGTTCCGAAGGAACAGATCCGCGAGCGCGAGGTGACGATCGGCCGCCGGCTTTGGTTCCCCGCCACGCGCACGATCCGGGAAACGCCGCTTGGCCCGATCATCTCCGAAGTCGGCCCGCTCGAGGGCAAGGTCAAGCGTCCGATCGCGCTGCGGTGGCGCGGGCATGAGGCAAGCCGTGAGCTCGAAGCGTTCTTCGACGCGGGCCGCGCGACCAACTGGCAGGAGTTCCGCGATGCGTTCGCGCCTTACGCCGTCTCGGGCCAGAACATGCTCTTCGCGGGACGCGGCGGCGACATCGGCCATGTGCTCGCGTACGAGTTCCAGCCCGCAGCCGGGCTGACGGCCAAGCTTCCGCTCGCCGACCCGGACAACCCGGACCATCGGTGGGGCCCGGCCGTGCCGAGCGACCGCCTTCCCGCCTCGCACAATCCGAACTCAGGCTTTCTGGTCTCGACAAACAACACGCCGGTGCGGTCGGACCCGGCGATGGTGCTCGCGGGCAACGCGAACGATCGGTACGACCGCCTGGCTTCGCTGATCACGGATTCGACCAGCCCGCTGACGGTGGACGACGCCGCTCGATTCCAGTTGGACACGTTCTCCGCGGCTTCGCTCGCCCTGGCGCAGGCTCTCATCACGCGGAGCGATTCGGTCGCGGTGAATCATCCGCTTCTGGCGGACCTTCGGGCGTGGGACGGCCGGTACGCGACGGACTCTCGCGGCGCGTTGGTCCTCCAGCTTGTCGCTTTCCACCTCACGACGCAAGCGTACAAGGACCGCTTCAGTCCCAAGATCGTCGAGGCGCTTCGGGGGTCGTCGGCGGCGATCTCGTTCCTCACCGAGGACGCACGCTCGGGATCGTTCGACGCCGCTCTGCCCAAAGCCCTCGAGCTCGCCGCGAGCGACATGAACAAGGACGCGGGCCCGAAGGTCTGGGGCGACCTGCACAAGCTCCGTCTGTCGCACTGGATCGGCGCCGCCCCGGTGATCGGCGGGCCCTACCGGTTCAACGAGTTCGCCGTGCCCGGCTCCTCCACCACCGTACTCAAGTCCGCCGCATCGATCACGAACGAGCCGCACCGCGTGACCTACGGTGCCAACGCGCGGCACATCGTGGACCTCGCCGACCCGGACGGCAACTACGTCGTCATCCTCGCGGGCCAGGACGGATGGCTTGGCAGCGAGAACTTCCTCGATCAAGCGGACGCGTGGCGTGAGGGCAAGCTTTACAAGGTTCCGATGACGCTGCCGGCCGTGCGGGCCCAAGCGGTGAAGCAGACGACATTGACGCCCGCGCCGCCGCAGTGACGTTCGGGCGGATTACGATCGCGTCCCATGCCCGCACCCGATCTCAAACCCCTCGCCGCCGTCAAGATCGACCGCCCGCTCCACGTGCACCTCCACGCGGACTTTGTTTCCGCCGAGACCCTCGCGGGCGGGGTCGTGGTCGTCATCGACAACCTGCGAGCCAGCGTGACCATGACCGCGGCGCTCTTTAGCGGCGCGACGTGCGTCGTCCCCACGCTCACCGTCGAAGCGGCGCTGGAAGCCCGCTCCTCGCACCCGGGCTGCCTTCTGGGTGGCGAGCGCGGCGGCGTGCTCATCCCCGGGTTCGACCTCGACAACTCGCCCCGGGCCTACACGCGGGCCGCGGTCGCCGGACGCCCCGTCATCTTCACCACCGCCAACGGCACCGCCGCCATCATCAAGAGCAGGCTTGCCGCGCGCGTGCTCATCGGTTCGTTCGTCAACCTATCCGCCGTCTGCCAAGCGGTCGCGCACGACCCGCGACCGGTGCACCTGCTCTGCTGCGGCACGCGCGAGGATGTGGGGCTCGATGACATCCTGCCGGCGGGCGCGATGGTCGAGCAACTGACGCGTGCAGGCAGGGCCCACGTCACCAACGACTCGGGGCGCGTCGCTCTGCTCGCGTGGAGCGGCGTGCATTCGGGCAAGCTTGCGGACGCGATGCGGGAATCACGCGGAGGTCGCGGTCTCGCCAGCCTGGGGTTGGCGGATGACCTTTCGGTGTGCTGCGCGATGGACTCGATGCCCATTCTGCCGGAGCTGAACGCCGCCGACGGGATCATCCGGATCCACGCGTAAACGGCCGCGCGTTACCGTCCGCCCTGACGCTGACGCTTGAGATTGCGGAGTTGGGAGAGCGCATCCTCGGCGTTCTTGACGTCCTTCTCGACATCGATGCGCTTGAAAGCCGGGTACGCGGCCATGTTCAAAGACTCTGCTTTGTTCCGCAGGGCGCCGACCTTGCGGACCTGCCGCAGGTAGTCCTCGACGGCCCGGATCGCGGCGTCGACATCGTCTGCCTTGACGGCTTGCTGCATCGCGGCGTCGGCTTCGACGACCTGATTCGCCCAGTTCTCAATCTGCTTGGCGACGGATTTGGTCTCGCTGACGGCTTTCTTCATCGCGATCTCGCCGCGATTACCGCTGGAAACAAGCTTGTCGTCGCCGAGCCACTTGGCGACGTCCTTGTCCGCTCCCGACGCGAGCTTGGACGCCACGCCGTACCGATCCATCTCATCGGCGGTCAGCGTGACGACCCGGGTGCCGTCGCTCAGCGTCTCGACCTGCCCGTTGTTCGGCCGGTCGTGAACGATGCGCCACTTGCCGTCCTCGCTCTTGGCGGCAAAGAGGTCGTACTTGGTCAGGATCATGGCCCGCACGAGGTGGCCGGAGTGTCCGCGGGCTTCGGCCGCGGACGCGAGCCGCGCCGCCAGCGCGGAATTGAGCTTCTCGTCAACCTCGGCTTCCCCTGTGGTGTTGCGGGAGAACGCGACGGCCGCGCCGAGCGTGGAAGCCGGCAGAGCCGCGATTCGATGGCTGGTGAAGACCACCCAGATCGATGCGCTCATCGCTTTCTTGATCACCATGTGGTAGGTGAGGTCGTTCTCGTGCTTGACCATCATGTCGCGGATGGCTTCGGCGGCCCAGACCTGCCCGCCGTCGGAATCGATCGTGAAGACGATGTGCTTGACCTTGTTCTTGACGGCCCATTCGAGCGAGGGCTTGACGCCCATCGGGACGATGTCTTCGCCGAAGGTGCCCGTGAGCGGAATCACGAGGAAGTCACCGGCTTTGGCGGCGGCTTTCTCGTCGGTCTTGTCGCCATCCTTCGAAGCGGGCTTGTCGGTCTTGGGCTCGCCGGTCGCGGGCGTGCCGTCCTTGGCGGGCGCTTCCGCAGGAGTGTCGGTGCGGAGAATGGAAGAGACCCGCGACTTTTGGATGGTGGCTTTGATCGTGATCCCGGTGTTGGTCTTGCCGTCGATCTCGAGATCGTCCTTGGTTTCCTTCAGGATCGTGCCGCGGATCCATGTTCCGTCCGACAGGTACACGATGTCCGCGACGGCGGAGCTTGCCAGCCAGAAGGACATCGAAAGAAACGCCGCGACAACCAGCACGATCCGAGACAGACGCATATCCGCACCTCCAAGAAGGGAATACGGGATCTTAGCCGAGATGGGCCATCCCGCCGATCGCTTTGATGAGCGATCGGGCGGCGGCTCCGCGATGACTCAGCTTGTTCTTCTCCGCCGCGCTCAATTCCGCCGAAGATCGCGTGAAGTCCGGTCCGACAAGGAAAAGCGGGTCATAGCCGAACCCGCCCCCGCCGCTCGCCTTGCGAGCCATGCGACCCTCGAACGTCCCTCGTGCCGATGTCAAGATGGAGGGTTTCTTGCCACCTTGAGCCCCGGCCAGAACCATCAAACAGACAAATCGCGCCCCGCGGCGCTCGTCTGGAACGGTTTCAAGCTCGCGCAGCACCCGCGTGTTGTTCGCCTGGTCGCGTTCGGCACGCGACAGGCCCGTCTCGCGCCCGTCGGTCGAATAGTGGCTGCTGATCACCCCGGGCTTGCCCCCCAAAGCGTCGATCTCAAGCCCCGAATCGTCCGCAAGACAGAGCAATTCGGTCTGCTCCGCGTACGACAGAGCCTTGATCGTCGCGTTGGCTTCGAACGTCGTGCCCGTCTCCGCCGGCTCGACCAGCGTGAGCCCCGGGCATGCGTCGGAGAGGCTCCGAAACCGTGCAAGCCCCGGGGCGATCTCGGCGAAAATCGCGTTCATTTCCTCGATCTTGTGCGGGTTGGAGGTGGCGATGACGATCTCAAGCATGCCCGATTGTTGCGCATGAACCGCGCCCAAGCGGGGTAGGATGTTGCGACCGTCAGGAGACCCGCCGTTGACCACCGACCGCGCTTCCACGCTTACCGCCGCCGCGAACGCCCTTGCCGCCCTCCCCCCGACCCGTGCGTTCGTCGGCTTTGACGGATTCATCGACCTGATCCTGCGGCCGGTGGCCTCCCGCGCCTCGATGGCCGCCGATGACTACACGCCCGTGCGCACGATGTCGGAGTTCGCCGACCGCATCAAAGCCGCCGCCGGCAAGAGCACCAACATCGAGACGGTCCTGCACGAAGCCCGGTTCGGCGGGAACGGTCCGCTCATGGCCGGGGCCCTTGGGTCCCTCGGTTTCTCGGTCACGTACGCCGGAGCCGTCGGAACAGGCGGGGTCAACAGCTCGCTCCACCCGGTCTTCGTCCCCTTCGCCGAGCGATGCTCGCGGGTGGTGACGCTCGCCGAGCCTTCGACCACCGCGTGCTACGAGTTCGCCGACGGCAAGCTCATGCTCAACGATCGGACGAACGTCCAGAAGGTCACCCGCGGATCGCTGATCGAAGCCTTCGGGGCCGAGGGCCTCCGTCGCGCGGTGGGCGATGCGGATCTGATCGGGCTTGTGAATTGGTCGCTGATGGGCGGTGTTGCCGACTTGCTCACCTTCTTCGGACAGGAGCTTTTGCCCTCGCTTCCCGCTCCAACCAAGCCGCGGACGCTTTTCGTCGATCTCGCCGACCCCACGCCCCGCTCGCGGGATGAGCTCAGAGCGTGCATGTCATCGCTGGTCGCGATGGACCGAGTGCCGGGCTGCCGGGTCACGCTCGGGCTCAACCTCATGGAATCCGAGATCGTCGCGGCCGCGCTCGGCGCGGACGGGGCGTTCAAGAACACCGTATCGCGACCGCCGGAAGCGGTGCGGCGGGCTGCGGTCGACATTCGTGCGGCGCTCGGCCTGACGTCGGTCGTCATTCACCCGCGCGAGGGCGCCGCGGCCGCGACCGAAAGCGAGTCGTGCTGGTTCGACGGGCCGTTCTGCGAGTCACCCAAGCTCTCCACCGGCGCGGGGGATCACTTCAACGCCGGGTACGCGACGGCGGCCGCAGCGGGGCTTCCGATTGCTCAGTGTCTCGCGGCGGGAACAGCGACAAGCGGGTTTTACGTCCGGGAAGCCAAGAGCCCGACGCGTGCGGAGCTGGCGTCGTTCCTGCGTTCGCTGGCGTTGGCCTGACGCTCAACTTCTTGCCGGAGCGGACGCGGTCGCTTCGTCGGGCACGGTACCGACAGTTGGCAGCTCGGCTTCGCGGAGGGGGCCCAAGCGTCGAAGCTCGGGGAACGCGGCGCCGATGCCGCCGGCCACGAAGATCGTTCCGATACCTCCAGCGACCACCGTCAGCACCGGTCCGATCGCCCGCGCGAGAAGCCCGCTTTCGAGGGCTCCAAGCTCGTTGCTGCACTCGATGAAGACCGAGTTCACCGCGCCGACCCGGCCGCGGAGGTGGTCGGGCGTGCGGACCTGGATCAGCACGTGCCGCACGACCACCGACACCTGGTCGAGCGCGCCGGCGAGGAAGAGAGCCGCGAGGCTGAGCCAGAGGTTCTTCGACACCCCGAAGACGATCATCGCCACGCCGAACCCGGCCACCGACCAGAGAAGCGTTCGCCCGGACCGGCGGAACGGCGCCCGGTGCGCGAGAAAGATCCCCATCAGGAACGCCCCGATGTACGTCGAAGCCCGCAGCGCCCCAAGCACGATTGCGTCGTTGTTCATGACCTCGTGCAGCAACCCCGGCTCCACCGCCGCATCCACCGGCCGATTGGTCAGGATGTCCTTGGCGAAAACCGGCAGCAAGGCCGTCGCTCCGCCGAAAAGCACCGCCAGCAGGTCGAGGGTGATGGCGCCGAAGATCGTCCTCTCACGCCAGAGATGGCTCATCCCGGCGATCATCGATTCGAACGTGTACTTGCCGGTCGAGCTGGGCTTGACCAGCGGCTTGATGCCGAAAACCGTGATCGCGAAGATGAGGTTGCAGACGGCGCAGAGGAGATACGCGGGCCACGCTTTGCCGACGAGGTAGATCAACCCGCCGGCAAGGATCGGCCCCACCATCGCGGAAAGCTGGAACGCCGTGCTCGTCCAGGCCACCGCGTTCTCGAACACCTCGCGCGGCACGATGGTCGGCAGGAACGACCCGCGAGCCGGGCCGTTGAACGCGCGGCAGCACCCCGAGAGGAGCAGCAGCAGATAGATCAGCCAGATCGACCCTTCCGAGAACGACACGATCGCCAGAAACGCCGCGCTGACCGCGAACCCGACCTGCGAGATCGCGATGATCACCCGCCGCTCGAAGACGTCCGCCGTGTGCCCCGCCGGCAGCGCGAGAAGCAGCACCGGGAGCACGCGGGCCAGCCCGGTCAGACCCAGAAGCGTCGTGCTCCGCGTCTGCTCGTACACCTCCCACCCCACCGCGGTTGCGAGGGCCTGAAGCCCGATCGCGGCGCAGATAAAGCCCAGCACGTACCGGCGATAGTTCGTGTCCCGCAGCGCGGCGTACGCATCGTGTTTCGCGGGCTCGGGCTCTTGACCGGTGACGGGGGGCATGGGCAGCGGACGGTATACCTCACCCGTGTGCCTATGTTGCAGGCCAAGGTCCGATCAGTCCGCGATTCTGCGGAGCCGGCGGATCGCTTCGTCGATCGTCTCCGGCTTCTTGCAGTACGCGAACCGCGCCAGCGGCCGACCGTGCTCTTCGTTGACATAGAACGGCGTGGGAGGGATCGCCGCGACCCCCGCCTTTTCCGTCAACCAGCGGCAGAACGCCCGATCATCCGCAAGCCGGAGCCCGCGCGACACCGGGGTGTGGTCCACCATCAGGAAGTAGGTGCCGTCCGCTCGGAAGACGCGGAACCCGATCTCGGCCAACGCGGCCGAAAGCTTGTCTCGGTTCTCACGGAACATCGCCCGCGTCGAAGCGATCGTCGCCTCGCCGTTCTCGAGGATCGCCGCGGCCCCCCACTGCATCGGCGTGGCCGTGGCGAAGGTCAGGAACTGGTGAGCGGCCCGCACCGCTTTGCTCAACTCGGGCCACGCGACAGCCCAGCCCACTTTCCACCCGGTCAGGTTGTAGCTCTTCCCCAGGCTTCCAAGGGTGATCGTCCGGTCCGCCATGCCCGGGAGCGTGGCCAGGGACAGGTGCGGGTGCTTGTCGTCGTACGTCAGGCGTTCATAGACCTCATCGACGACCGCGATCGCGTTGTGCTTCTGGCAGAGGTCGGCGAGCAGGTTGAGTTCCTCGCGGGTAAAGACCTTGCCGGTCGGGTTGTGCGGCGTGTTCAGGAGCAGCACCCGAGTCTTGTCGGTAAAGGCTCGCTTGAGTTCGTCCGCGTCGAACCAGAACGGATCGCCGGCCCGGGCCGGCGCCCGAAGCGTCACGACCTTCGGGACCGCTCCCACCATCGCAACCACGGCCCGGTAGCTGTCGTAAAAAGGCTCGAACATCACCACCTCGTCGCCCGCGTTGAGCACACCCATAAGCGACGCGGGGATGGCTTCGGTGCACCCGCTGGTGACGGTGACGTGAGTCTCGGGGTCGACGTGCGAGCCGGTGCGGCGGTGCCAAAGATCAGCGATGGCTTTGTTCAGGGGCGGTGCCCCAAACATGCGGGCGTACTGGTTGTGCCCGGCGTTGATCGCCGCGATCGCGGCATCCTTCGCGACGGCGGGGCCGTCAAAGTCGGGAAACCCCTGCGCGAGGTTGACCGCTTTGTGAGCATTGGCCAGCATCGTCATCTCTGCGAAGATGGACGTGCCGAAGGGTTGAAGCGAGCGAGCGACGTGCATGGGCGATGGTAACCGGCGGCTTAGCCGCCCGCGCAGCCTGAAGGAATCGCCAGCGGGCCTACCTGCCCGTCAACACTGCCACAGGCTGCTGCCCCACGTCAGGCCGGCGCCGAACGCGAGGAACATGACCTTCTGGCCTGGCTTGAGGCGGCCGGCCTTCGCGAGGTCGTCAAGCACCAGCGGCACGGACGCGCCGACGGTGTTGCCGTACTTGCTGATGTTGACGTGGAGCTTTTCCGACCCCAAGCCGAATCGCTCGCGGGCCGCGTCGAGGATCCGCAGGTTGGACTGGTGGCAGACGTAGTGGTCGACCTCATCGGCCCGGACGTTCGCCATGTCGAGCGTCTGCTCGATGAGCTTGGGAAAGGTCGTCACGGCGAACTTGAAGACGGCCTGACCGTTCATCTGGATGCAGTTGAGTTGGCGTTCCTCGCCGGTGATGCCTTCGGGGAAGTCCGACATGTGCGAGGGGATGAAGAGGTGCCGGGCTCCGCCGCCGTCGGAGTGCATCGCCTGGGCGAGGATGCCCTTGGACGCGTCATCGGTCGCTTGCACGATGACCGCGCCCGCGGCGTCGCCGAAAAGCACACTCACGGCGCGGCCGTAGGTGGTCATGTCGCAGTGCCGGGTGATGCAGTCAGCTCCGACCACCGCAACCGTGCGGTACGAACCGCCGCGGATGAGGTCGTGGGCCAGATTGAGGGAAAAGACGAACCCCGAGCACGCCGCGTTGAGGTCCATAGCGCCGATCTGGCCCGCTCCGATCCGGTGGGCCACGTTGCAAGCTACCGAGGGCGTCGGGCACTCCGGGGTCATCGTTCCGACGAGGATGAGGTCAAGATCGGTCGCGGACATGGCGGAAGCCGCAAGGGCCGCCTGAACGGCTTCGGACGCGAGTTTGCTCGTGGTTTCGCCGGTAGCGACGTCGTGGTGCCGGCGTTCGTGGATGCCCGAACGCTGGACGATCCACTCGTCGGAGGTGTCCATGATCTTCTCGAGATCGTGGTTGGTGACGACCCGCTTGGGAAACGACGAGCCCGTACCGAGAATGCGGACGCCTCGAGGACCGGACGCGGATCTGCCATTCGAAGGGATCGGTGTACTCACGCGAACTCCAAAAAGCGATCGGAGGAATCTGGATGCGGCCAACTTCACGAAACCATAGCCGATTGTTGTCGCGATGTCCCACCAAACGAAGACCGCCGAGGCCCAGGGCCCCGGCGGTCACGCTCGTGAAACGCTTCCGAGCGCGCCATGTCGGCGCAGCGGCGGATGCGGATCGAATTCAGTGGTTAGTTCTTGGAGACGCCGATGCCGAGCTTGGGCACCTTGATGCGCAGGCCCGGACGGACGTAGCCGGACTCGACGCACGCACGGTGGTGCTGCTTGGGCATGCCGGAGAGCGGGCAGACCGTCGGGATCGCGCCGGTCATGGCGTGATGGGTGCGGCGGCGACGCGTACGGCCATAGCTGACTCGTTGTGGGGGGAGCATCGGACCTTCCTTGGAACCCTGAGACCATCCTCGTCGGGTTCCTCAACACCGACCCTACGGCCCGAGCCGTTTGGGACCTGTGAGCGGGGATTCTAGCGGCCTCCCGACGCGGGTCAACGGCCGTCCCCCACCCCTCTTGCCGATCCCCGGGAACATCGTCCCATCCGCCGGCACCTCCCACCTCCCGTCGGCCGGTCCGCCGGTCGGCTCGGGGCGCCGCCGCCGGGCCGGAATGCCGCGCGCATCGCGGAATGCGGCCGCCCCAGTTGAAGCCCGGTAATTCCCGCCTAGTATTGCCTCCTCAGCCGCCCAAAGCGTCCCTCGCCACCCGGCCAGGCCCGCTTGAGGCGTCCGAGCGTCCGCCCTCCTAGCTCAGTTGGTAGAGCAGCTGACTCTTAATCAGCGGGTCGAAGGTTCGAGTCCTTCGGGGGGCACTTCAATCGTTGCAGAGACCGATGAAAGGGCTCGCTTGGCGGGTCCCTTTTGCGTTTTTGGAACGAGACGGTTCCGCCGGCAGGTCCGCTGGCGGGTCTCTTGGCGGTTCCGCTGGCGGGTCGGCCGCTCCCGCGGTCAGCTCTGCGGTCAACCTGACCGCGCCACACGCCTGGCCACCACCCCGATCCCTTGGTGAAGCAGCAAGAACGCCAGCACCAGCCCGCCCGCCACGATCCGCGTCCACCAGGAGCTCAGATCGCCCTGAAAGCTGATGATCGTCTGGATCAGCCCAAGGATCATCACGCCCGCGAACGACCCGATCACCGAACCCGCTCCGCCCTTCAGAAGCGTGCCCCCGATGATCACCGCCGCGATTACGTCGAGCTCCATCCCCTTGCACGAGGCCGGATCACCCGACTGCTGGTACAACGCGAACAGAAGCCCCGCGACCGCCGACGTGCACCCGCAGAGCGCGTACGCCCCGACCTTGACTCTCCGCACCGCAAGCCCCATCAGCCGCGCCGCCGCCGCGTCATCACCCACCGCGTACACCGATCGCCCGAACCTCGCGTGTCGCAGAAGCACCCACGCCAGGGCAAGCAGCACGAACATCACGACCACCGTCGGCGGGATCACGACGCCGCGGGCACCGATGGGAAGATGAATCGCGAGCGTCTCGTTCAGCGTCGTCCCGACGAACGGGTGCGTCACGCCGCGCGACTGCGGATGCACGGCGAACGCCGCTCCGCGAGCCAGGAACATGCCCGCGAGCGTCACCATGAACGGCGGCACTTCAAGCATCGCGATCAGCACGCCCTGAACCAGCCCGAACGCGAGTCCCACCGCGATCACCACCCCCGCCGCCGCCAGCGGATGAAGCCCGTGCGCCTCGATCAGCGCCGCGGCCAGCGTCGCCGAGAACGCCATCACCGCTCCGACGGAAAGGTCGATCCCCCCCGAGATAATGACGAACGTCATGCCGATCGCCGCCACCACGAGGAACGCGTTGTCCACGAGCAGGTTCCGCACCACCCCGACTGAGGCAAAGTTCGGGTAGCTCACCGCTCCGAACGCGAAAAGCCCGACGAGAAGCACGCACGTCGCGAGCACCGGCGTCAGCGAGACCCACTTGTGCAGCTTCATGCGCCACCCCCGCGACGCCCCCACCACCCGGACAGCCAATCCCGCACGCGCGGTGCCTGAAGCAAGCAGACCATGAGCACGACCAGAGCCTTCGGCGCCGGCGCGATCTCCGCCGACACATCGTGCATGTAAAGCGTCTTGGTCAGCGTCTGCATCAGCATCGCGCCCACAATCGTCCCCGCGAACGAGAACCGGCCCCCGCTCAGGGCCGTCCCGCCGATCACAACCGCGAGAATGGCGTCAAGTTCGAGAAGAGACCCCGCGTTGTTCGCGTCGGCGGCTTTGATGTACGAACATTCGATGACGCCCGCCGCCGCCGCGAGCAGGCCGCAGAGCCCGTACACAAAGATCATCACCGCCCGATCCGGAATCCCCGCGAGCCTCGCCGCGACCGGATTGTCCCCCACGCACTCGATGTACAGCCCCAGAGCACTCCGCCGCACAAGAATCTGAAGCCCGATCGCAGCAACCGCGAGCATCGTGACCGGGATCGGAAGCCCCAGGAACGAGCCGTTCCCGATGGCCGCCAGCGGCGCACTCTCAAACGTGATGATCGATCCCCCCGTGATGAGCTGCGCCACCCCGCGACCCGCCACCATCAGCACCAGCGTCGCCACGATCGGCTGAAGCTTGAACACCGACACGCACACACCGTTCCACACTCCGCAGCAGGCTCCGAGCATCATCGCGCCCGCCATCGCCGCCGGCCACGGAACCTGCGCCTGCACCAGAAGCGTCGCCGTCACCGCTCCCGCGATCGCCGCGACCGCCCCGACCGAGAGATCCACGCCGCCCGTCGCGATGACCAGCGTCATGCCCAAAGCCACCAGCGCCGTACGCGACCCGTGGTTCAGAATGTCCACCACCACGCCATACAACCGCCCGTCGCGAGCTTCCACCGCGAAGAAACCGGGCATGAACGCCGCGTTGAACGCCAGAAGCAGCGCGAGCGCCGCCAGCGGCCACGCCAGCGACCTCAGCCCGCGACGCCATGGGTGAGTTGAAAGGTTCATGTCGTCTGCGCCACCGCGGCAAGCACGGCCTGCTCGGTGATCTCGCTCCCTTCCAGATGCGCGACGCTCCGCCGATCACGGAGCACCACCACGCGCCCGCAGATCCGCGTCACCTCCTCAAGCTCCGAACTGATGAAAAGCACCGCTGTTCCGTCTTCGCGAAGCCGGTCCACCGCACGCAAGACATCCGCTTTGGCCGCGATGTCGATCCCGCGCGTCGGTTCGTCGAGAATCAGAAGCACCGGCCGTGTCGCAAACCACCGCGCGAGAAGCACCTTCTGCTGATTCCCACCCGAAAGCCCGCTGATCCGTGCGTGAACGTCCGGCGTCTTGATGCCGAGCAGCCGCACGAACTGCTCCGCCAGCGCGACCTGCGCCCGGAACGAAAGCTTCGCGAACGCCCCGTCACGCGCCCGGAGCGACACGACCAGATTCTCAACCACAGAAAGCGACGGGAAGATCCCCTGCTCCTTCCGGTTCTCCGGGAGCATCCCGATCCCGCTCGCGATCGCTTGCCGCGGCGTGGTGAACCGCGAAGCCTTCCCGCGAAAGCTCATCGTGCCGCGCGTCGCGGTGTCCGCACCGAACACCAGTCGTGCCGTCTCGCTCCGACCGGATCCGAGAAGACCGGCCAGACCGACGACCCCGCCCGTCGCAACGTCAACGTCAACGCTCTCGACCATCCCCGCTCGGCCAATCCCGCGGAGGCTGAGGAGAGAGCCGGCTTCCGTCATCGCTCCGGCACCGTGCCCGCGACTCGTCGCCGGTTCAAATTCGCGGCCGACCATCAGTGAGATCAGCTTGGGCCGCGTCAGCGCCCCGGCATCGAACGACCCCACGAGCGTCCCGTCGCGAAGAATCGTCACCCGATCCGCGATCGCCTCCACCTGATCCAGAAAGTGCGAGATGAAGACGATGCCCAGCCCCTGCGACCGAAGCTGCCGGATCACGCCGAGCAGCCTGCCACATTCATCGCGGTCCAGGCTCGACGTCGGCTCATCCAGAATCAGCACCCGCGCACGAACATCCAGAGCCCGCGCGATCGCCACCATCTGCTGCACCGCGACAGAGCAGGTGCCAAGCTCGCGATCCACATCAAGGCCGCCCAGCCCCAGCCGCTCCATCGCGAGTCTCGCCCGCGACCGCACGGCTTTCCAATCGATCAGCCCACGAAAGAACCGACGCCCCGGCTCGCGGCCCAGGCAGATGTTCTCGGCGACGGACAGGTGCGGGATCAGCCCCACTTCCTGAAACACCGTGGCGATCCCGAGACGCTCGGCATCGTGCGGTGACTCGGGCTCGATCGGCTTGCCTTCCAGGACGATCTGACCTGCGGTCGGTCGTACCACGCCGCTCAGACACTTGATCAGCGTGCTCTTTCCCGCTCCGTTCTCGCCAAGCAAAGCCTGGACCTCGCCCGCCCGCACGGTCAGGCTGACGCCCTCGAGCGCCCGTACAGGACCGAAGCGAACCACGAGGCCGTTCGCTTGGAGAAGCGGCCGATCCTCGCCGGTCGCGTTGCGTTCGTCGATGCCGGCCACCTTAGTACTTCCGCGAACCAATCGCGCCCGCGGCGGTGGTCTGGTCGAAGACGGCCGCGTCGGTCACGATGCGCCGCTCGATCGGCTTTCCGGCTTTGATCGCGTCCACCGCGTCAAAGAGCTTGGGTCCAAGCAGCGGGCTGCACTCGACGGTGCAGTTGAGCTTGCCGGCCACCATCGCTTCGAACGCGGCTTTCACGGCGTCGATCGAGACGATCTTGATGTCGACGCCGGGCTTGAGGCCGGCTTCCTCGATCGCCTGGATCGCGCCCAGCGCCATGTCGTCGTTGTGGGCGTACAGAGCGGTGATCTGCTTGCCCTCGGGGCTCTTGAGGAAAGACTCCATCACTTCGCGCCCCTTGGCCCGCGTGAACTCGCCCGACTGGCTCTTGATGATCTTGATGTCGGAGAACGCTTTGATCCCCTCTTCAAACCCCTTCTTGCGGTCGATCGCGGGCGCCGACCCGGGCGTGCCCTGAAGCTCGACGACGACGGCTTTCCCGTCGGTCGCTTTGCCAAGCCACGCCGCGGCCCGCCTCCCCTCCTCCACAAAGTCCGCGCCGATGAACGTCACGAACAGGTCGGGCGTCGAGACCTCAACCGCGCGATCCGTCAGGACGACCGGGATCCCGGCTTGCTTGATCTCCTTCAGCACCGGCTCCCAGCCCGTCTCGACGACGGGCGAGAACGCGATCACGTCGACCCCCTGAGCGACAAAGCTCCGCAAAGCCTTGATCTGGTTCTCCTGCTTCTGCTGAGCGTCGGAGAAGACAAGCTCGTACCCCCGCGCCGCGGCTTCGGCTTTGATCGACTCGGTGTTGGCTTTGCGCCAGTCGCTTTCAGCCCCGATCTGGGAGAATCCCACACGGACCTTCTTCGCGGGTGCCGCGCCGGCACCGCTCCCCCCTGCCTTGGGCTGGTCGGCGGCTTTCTTCTCGCATGCTCCCACGAACATGAGGAGCGAAGCGGCAAGGCAGACGAACGTGCGGCGCGATGTGAACTTCATCGGGGATTCTCCACAAGACTGCAAATCAGACCTCAGCGGACGTCCAGCGTGAAAAGCGTCACACTGCACGGCTCGACCGGCAGTGTACCCGAAATCCCCTCCACGCGCCGCTCACGGATCGACACCGGCTTCTCGCCGTCGGGATCGTTGAACGCCATCGGATCCCCCGCGATCGAGCGGACGACGCCGGTTCCCGCAAGCGTGGCTCCCTTGAGGTCAAGCGGCACGTTCATCGCCTGCGTCGTCGCGTTCACCACGGCGATCGTGAGCGTCTTGCGATCCGCGCTCCACGCCGCCAGAGCATCCATAAGCGGGCTCGACGTCGTCTTGCAAGGGATCGTCCCCAGGTGATGCCGGTACATCTTGAGCACCAGACCCGTGACGTCGAACGCGGCATTGGTCCTACTCGTCTTGATCGCACCGATCACGTTCACCGTCTGGGCGTAGTTCGCCATGAAGAACAGGTCGCTGTTGCGGCCAAACTCGTTCAGCGCCGCCGCGCAGCCCAGAGCGTCCTTCATGAAATACCGCGTCCCAAGCTCGCCGAAGACGTGCGGACCGTACCAGTAGTTCCACTCGTCCTGCACGATCCGGATCTCGCGTCCCCTGAGCATCGGAAGCTCTTCACGGTACTGGCGGTGCGCCCGGGCGATCTCCGCGAGAGATCGCGGCGCGGCCTGCACGTGCGACAAAAGCGACCCGCCGTCCTGCCAATACACGTGCTCGGAGATGTGGTCCATGTGCCCGGAGCATTCCGCGAGCATCGTCCTGCTCCACTCCCCCGCCGCACCCACCGCGATGATCGTGATCGAGGGGTCGACCTTTCGCATCGCGTCGACGAATGTGTTGTGCCGCTTGGTGTACTCCGCGAGCGGGATGTTGCCAAGCTGCCACGACCCGTACATCTCGTTGCCCACGCCCCAGAAATTGACCTTCCACGGATCACGACGCCCGTGCGAAGTCCGGAGCTTGCCCATCGGCGTCTCCGCTCCGCCGTTCACATACTCAAGCTCCGCCGCTGCGTTCTCAACGCCGCCCAAACCCGCGTTCACCGCGATGTACGCTTCGGTCTTGAGCAGGTCGCAGAGGTCCATGAACTCGTGGATGCCCACGTCATTGTGCTCGATGCCGAGCCACGCGGGGTTCTTGCGGGGCGGACGACGGTCGCGGTCGCCCACACCGTCGCGCCAGTCGTAGCCGGAGACGAAGTTGCCCCCCGGCCAGCGATAGACGGGGGAATCAAGCTCGCGAAGCAGCGCCAGCGTGTCCGCCCGGAACCCGCGGATGTGGTCCGAGGGCATGAGGCTCGCCGTCCCGATCGCAACCGGCGAAGCCGACTCGATCTCGAGCCGGGCGTCATCCGAATCACCGGCGGCCGTCAGCGTGAACTCGTGCTTGGAGAACTGTGCGCCCAAGGGCGGCGTCACGAACGTCGCCCGATTGGCATCCCCCTCGCCCCAGACCAGCGAGACCCGCACTGTCGCGCCGGTCACCTGGCTCAAAGCCCAGACCGACCCGACGTACGACTTGCCCTTGCGGACCGCGAGATGCTCCTGCGCCAGGCCGCCGGCTTTGCCCGAAGGCGTGACGACCGGCGTGTGCACACCGACGAACGCGTCCTTCGTGCGCATGGAGACGGTCGCGCCGCCGAACGGCTTCCACGGCGAAGTGCCGGTGCCGGGAGCGTCAAAGAACTTGCGGTCGTCGAGCATCTCGGCCCAGATGCCCCCGTAGATGCACTTGCCCATGTGCTCGATGAACTGGCCGTAGATGTACGGGCTGATCGGTTCGCCGATCGCGGCCGCATCGACGGAGATCAGCGGCGGAGCGAGTTCACCCTTCTTGATGAGCGTCAGCGAAACATCGTCGAACCACGCTTGCCCCGTCGCGAATCCCCAGCCGCCGAAGAGGCAGTTGATGGTGATCTGGTCCTGCAAGCCGGTCTCGAACTCGGCGCTCACCTCGGTCCAGTCGCTGGTGCCCGTGATGGCTTTGGTGCGCACGGACTGGATGTTGTGGATGTTGAAGAGGGCGCCCTGACCGCCATTTTTGGTCTTGACGTTCTCGGTCTTGATCCAGCCGGTCAGCTTGTACTTCGAGTTGTACTCCACCGGCACGGTCACGGACCACGCGAGATCACCGCCGGCTTCGGAGCTGATGGCAACCGAGCGCGAGCCCGTGCGGCCCGAAGAAACGTGCGTGAGTTCACCCTTGCCGCCCCAAACGGACTGCTTCCAGCCCGCGGGAGCGTTCCCATCGGCTTGCTCGAACGAGCCGTTGGCGATGGCGGGCTGCGCTGCGGCCGCCGCGGCCGGCTTCGCCGGACCGCCGTTCACACGCCACTCGTGCACACCGCCGGACCAGCCCTCGCGTGACTGAATGCTGAGCCGCAGAGCCGTGGTCTCGACCGGCGTGAAGGTGGACACGTTGTACACGTCAGACTTGACGCCGTAGCCGCTGGGGTTCTTTACCTCCTGCCATGCTCCTTCGACCATGGCTTCCACGCGCCACGAAGCGGGCAAGCGGCACTCGCCACGCCCGGTGTCGTCGAACCAGTAGACCTCGCACCCCTGCACCACGGTCGGCTTGGCGAACTCGTACTGCACCCACTCGCGCGTGCCTTTGCGGGGCCACCAGTGGAGGAACGGATTGTCGTGGTCGCCGGAGCTCGCGGGTTCAAGCTGATCGCTGACGGCCGCGACCTCCCCGCCGAAGGATGAGCTCGCTTTCGCGTTGTGGGCGATCGTGGGCGCGGGCAGCGGCTTGGCCGCTTCCGGATCGGACGCGACCCAGACGCACATCGCGCCGCGGGCACGGTTGGCCCATGCGTAGTACGGAACGGCGGTCGCCTGCATCGTCCCCGAGATCGCGGGCTTGCCGCTCTCGTCGCGTTTGACAAGCGAGACGCTGGTGTTGAGCTTGACCACCCCGCCGAGGTCCTTGGGAGCAAAGACAGGCTCCCACTTCGCGCCGGAATCGGTCACCATCGAGAGGACGTGCGGTTCCTTCTGGTCGACGGCTTCGAAGCAATAGACGAGCGGGCCGCGCTGCATGGCGACGCGCGACCGGCCGCTCGCGACGCGGCTGTCGGCTTTGATCGGGCGCACATCCATGGACAGCGTGAACCGCACGGTGTCCCCCGGCTTCCATTCGCGGTCGATCGTGGCGTACCCGTCGCGGACGGCGACCGGCGAGCCGTCCGGGCCGGTCACGACCGGCGCGGGCTTGGTCGCCATCGAGTCCGAGTAAAGCGACCCCGGCACCGGCGACCCCGTCGCCCAACCCGGGATGCGCACATGCACGGCCATCCGGATCGGGCGGTTGGGCGACACCGTCACCGCGACATCACCCTTCCACGGCAGCCCCGAATCCTGCTTGATGACGACGTCGGTCCCGTCGACCGTGAATCGTCCCTCGCTTGAGATCAGGTGGTTGACATAGATCTCGCGACCGAAGGAGGCGTACACCTGCTCGGGGAGGGACGCGATGAACCGGACGACGTTGGGCGGGCAGCAAGCACAGTCAAACCACGGCGAACGCGAGCGGCCGTGCGCCGATTCCAGCGGGTTGGGGTAGAAGAACCGCTCACCGGAAAGCGACCACCCCGCGAGCATCGCGTTGTAGAGCGTGCGCTCGGCGACGTCGATGTACTTGGCTTCGCGGGTCGCAAGGAACATCCGCTGGTTCCAGTGGAAGAACGCGATGGATGCGCACGTTTCGTTGTACGCGCTGGAGTTGGGAAGATCGAAGGCTTCGCCGAAGCCCTCGTTGTTCCCCTGGCTTCCGATCCCGCCGGTGATATACATTTTGCTGGCGACGATGTCGTCCCAGACGCGGGCAGCGGCTTTGGTGTATTCGGGCTTGCCGGTGCGCATGCCGAGATCGACGACGCCGGAGAAGAGGTACGCGAGTCGGACGGCGTGGCCGACGGCTTTGCTCTGTTCGAGGACGGGGAGGTGGTCCTGGGCGTACTCGCCGTAGAGCGGGCGTCCCTCGGCTTTCCCGCGGGTCAGGATGAAGAATTCGAGAAGGTCGAGGTACTTGCGGTTGCCCGTCGCGTCGTAAAGCTTGGCCAGGCCGATCTCAACCTCCGGGTGCCCGCACGGGTGCGGGTTCCTGCCCGGGCCGAAGACGGAAGCGACGAGGTCGGCGTTCTTGATCGCGACCTCCATGAGCTTGCGTTTGCCGGTGGCGTTCGCGTACGCGACAGCGGCTTCGTAGAGGTGGCCGACGCAGTAAAGCTCGTGGCCGGCGCCCATGTCCGACCAGCGTTCCTTGCCGCCCGGAGGCATGTTTTTGGGATCAAGGATCCTGCGCGGCGTGTAGAGGTAGCCGTCTGGCTCCTGAGCGGACGCGATGATCGCGATGATCTCGTCGCAACGGGCTTCCAGAGCCGGGTCGGGCTTCTCGGCGAGGATGTACGCCGCGCCCTCGATCGTCTTATACAGGTCTGAGTCGTTGAAGTAGAGGCCGGTCATCCCGCCCTGTCGCTTGCCCGCGGCGACCTCAAAGTTGGCGATTCGCCCGGTCTTCTCGCACTGTTCAAGGACGTGCGGAAGGGTGACCTCGCGGTTGAGGCGCATGCGGGGCGCCCAGAACTCGTCGGTGAGGACGACCTTCGGACCGGTTTTTGCCCCGGCTTTGGACAGAGCCGGCGCGTCCTGGCGGGCCCAGGCCGAGCTGACCGCCGAAAGCTGAGAGAGCAGACAGAGGAGGGCGGCGAGCGTGGTGAGGATTCGACCCATGGCTTCTCCAGAATGGGACCTCCGCGGGGGAGGGCGATACATAGTATACTATGCTTTCAATGTACGCGCACCCCTCACAACTCCGGGCGGCGAACAGGCGGAGGGTCTTCCGCCTGCTCCTGACCCACGGCGGGATGTCCCGGGCGGACCTGGCCCGTGCCACCGGCCTCTCGCCGATGACGGCGGGAAAGGTCTGCGACGATCTGGTCCGGGAGGGGCTGATCGAAGAGATCGAATCGGCCGTCGAGCCAGGCCCGCGTCCGGTGATGGGCCGGCCGCCACGGAATCTCGCGCTCTCGTCCGGGCGTGAGCTCACCATGGTCGAACTGGGCGTGCGAACGACCACCGTGATGGTTCAGCCTCTGGACCTCACGAAAGCCGCCCGCCGCACGGAATTCTCGACGCCCCGAACGTCGGAAACCCTCCTTTCCCGCCTCGATGGGGCCCGCGTCAAGCTTGAGGCTCCTCGGACCGAATTCGTGCTGGTCAGCGTGCCGGGCGTGCTCGACGCCGGCGCCGACCGGGTGCTCTGCTCCCCCAACCTGCCGCTGATCGAGGAGCACCGGTTCCTTCCGCGTCTGGGCGAGGTGTTCCACGCCAAGGTCTGCGCCGTGCAGGAGATCCAGGCTCTTGCGCTCGGCCACCAGGCTGGGAGCGGAGCGGGGCGGCCTGTTCCCGAGTCGTTCGTGCTGGTGGACTTCGGCGACGGCGTCGGCGGAGCTTTGGTCGCGGGCGGCCAGTTGTTTCAGGGCACCCTTCCGATGTCGGGCGAACTGGGCCATACGGGCGTGCACGGCAACCACCGGGCGTGTGTGTGCGGTTCGGTCGGCTGCGTCGAGACGCTTGTGTCACGCCAAGGACTGATCGCATCGTTCCGCGAGCGATGCAAGGTTCGGGCCGCGACGTGGGAGATGGTGCAGGAGCACGTGGCGGCCAAGGGCATCGAGCCGTGGCTTGCCCGATCGATCGATGCCGCGGCGGTCGTGATCGCCGGCGCGATCAACCTTGTGGGAACACAGGACGTGGTCCTCACGGGGGACCTGCCCGACCTGCATGCGGAGATCGGGCCGCTCTTTGAGCACCGTATTTCGCTCCACTCGCTCATCAGCCGCCTGGGCCGCCTGACGTGCCACGTCGCACCCCGCCGCCGCGCGGTAGGCTTGGTCGCGGCGGCGGCCGATCGGTTCCTTCTGCCGGAACCCGAACTGGTCGAACCCGACGCCGAGTCTGCTTTGACACCACGGCCCCACCGCCGCTCATCGAGGAAAGCCCCGCGCTCATGACCAACAGCAGCACCTTCGCGATCGGCGTGGATTACGGCACGAACTCCGTCCGTGCGATCGTCGTCGATACCGGAAGCGGCGAGGAGATCGCGACCTCCACGTTCGCGTACAAACACGGCACCGAGGGTGTTGTGCTCAGCGACAAGGACCCGAACCTTGCGCGTCAGCATCCGCGCGACTACCTGGACGGGTTCGAGCGTTCCGTCGCCGAAGCGGTTCGCCTCGCCAGCACAAAGCCCGGCTTTCACCCGGACCGCGTGGTGGGCCTCGGCGTGGACACCACCGGATCCACGCCCATCCCCGTCGATCGTGCGGGCACGGCGCTTGCTCTGCACGATGAGTTCGCGGCCGATCCCGACGCGATGGCCTGGCTTTGGAAGGACCATACCGCCCATCAGGAAGCCGCGGACATCACGCGTCTCGCCGCCGCCGCCAACCTCCCCTACCTCGCCAAGTGCGGCGGCACCTATTCCTCCGAGTGGTACTGGGCGAAAGCCGCTCGCTGCGAGAAAGCGGCTCCGCGCGTCGCGGCCGCGACCTACTCCTGGGTTGAGCTTTGCGACTACGTCGTCGGCGCCGTCACCGGAGCGTGCGACCCGCACACCATGAGCCGGAGCGTCTGCGCCGCCGGTCACAAAGCCATGTACCACGCGTCGTGGGGCGGGCTCCCCGCTGCCTCTTTCCTCGAACAGGTTCATCCCGGCCTCAGCCGCTTCCGCGACCGCTCCGCTCCGATCGCCGTCCCCTCCGACCGCAAAGCGGGCGGCCTCACGCAGGCTTGGGCCGATCGCGTCGGCCTTCGGCCTGGAACCGCCGTCGCCGTCGGTGCGTTCGACGCCCACATGGGAGCCGTCGGCGCGGGCATCAAGCCCGGCACCCTCGTCAAGATCATCGGTACAAGCACCTGCGACTGCATGGTCTGGCCGCTTGACAAGCCCCTCGCCGACATCCCCGGCGTCTGCGGCATCGTCCCCGAGAGCGTCCTCCCGGGCATGTACGGCATCGAAGCGGGCCAGTCCGCCGTCGGCGACATCTTCAACTGGTTCGTCCAGCGCATCGCTCCCGGCAAGCATGCTTCTGCGGAACTGGCCCACGAAGCCCTTTCGTCCGCCGCCGCCGCTCTCGCGCCCGGCGAAAGCGGCCTGGTCGCCCTCGACTGGCACAACGGCAACCGCACGATCCTCGTCGACCCGCTCCTCACCGGTCTGGTCATCGGCGAGACGCTCGCGACCACGCCCGCCGAGCTCTACCGCGCCTTCATCGAAGCGACCGCTTTCGGAGCCCTCACCATCATCGACCGCATCGAGCGTTTCGGTGTCGCGGTCGAGGAGATCGTCGCGTGCGGCGGCATCGCTCTGAAGAACCCCCTCGCCATGCAGATCTACGCCGACATCACCGGCCGCCCCATCAAGGTCAGCCGCTCACCGCAGACGTGCGCCCTCGGCGCCGCGATCTTCGGAGCCGTCGTCGGCGGGGCCCACGCTTCGGTCGCGCACGCTCAGCGTGCCATGTGCGCCGTTCCGGCCACGACCTACGAGCCCCGCTCGCAAGCCTCCGCCGTCTATCGCCGTCTGTATGCCCTGTACGGGCAGCTTCACGACGCTTTCGGCGGCCGCGGGGCTCCAATCCCTCTGGGGGGCCTCATGAAGGAGCTCATCGCGATCAGGCAGCAGGCCCGCGCGGGGAGGCACGCATGACCGCTCTTGACCGCCTCTGCGCCGAGGTCTGCCACGCGAATCTCGCTCTGGTCAACCACGGCCTGGTCACGCTGACGTGGGGCAATGCCAGCGCGATTCTCCGGGACGAGGGCTTGGTTGCGATCAAGCCAAGCGGCGTCTCGTACGACACGCTCACGCCAGACCAGATCGTCGTGCTCGAGCTTTCGGGGAAGGTCGTCCGGGGCGCGCTGCGGCCCTCGACAGACGCTCCGACGCACCTTGCTCTGTACAACGCTTTCCCCAAGGTTGGAGCCATCGTGCACACCCATAGCACGTTCGCCACCGTCTTTGCTCAGGCCCGCCGGGAGATCCCCTGCTTGGGCACGACGCACGCCGACCACTTCGCCGGCGCGGTCCCCGTCACGCGACAGCTCACGCCCGCCGAACTGACCGAGTACGAGCACAATACCGGCCGCGTCATCGTCGAGCGGTTCGCCAACACTGACCCTGCCGCGATTCCGGCCGTCCTCGTCGCGGGCCACGCTCCCTTCGCCTGGGGGCCGTCGATGGCAAAAGCCGTCGACAACGCCGTCGCCCTCGAAGCCGTCGCCCGAATGGCCCACGCGACGCTCCTTTTCCGCCCGGACACACCGACCCTCGAACCGCACGTCCTCGCCAAGCATCACGACCGCAAGCACGGGGCCAACCGGTACTACGGTCAGCCCTGAACTTCGTACCGATTCCTTCCTGAACCGTTCCCCAAACCTCGGACACGCACCATGCCACGCCTGACCACCGTCAAACTCGGCTTCATCCCCAGCAACCGCGGCTTTTTCTCCAAGGAGCTCGCCGCCAAGATGCGTGACCAGACCATCACCGTCCTGAGGGCGATGGGTGTGCAGGTCGTGGTTCCTGACGTCAGCCAGACCAAGGTCGGCTGCGTCGAGACGCGTCAGGAAGCCGAACTCGCCGCCGAGCTCTTCCGCCGCGAAGGCGTCCACGGCATCATCGTCGGAGCCGTGAACTTCGGCGAGGAACAGGGCGTGGCCTGGTGCGTCAAGAAAGCCGCTCTCAACGTTCCGATCCTCATCTACGGCTGTCAGGAGGAGGAACGCCTCACGATGACGACCAAGCGCCGCGACTCCTTCTGCGGCTTGCTCTCGATCGGCGAGGTCCTGCGGCAGATCGGCGCGGCGTACACCGTCGCCCAGCGGCCGATCTGCTTTCCGACCGACGAGTCCTTCCGCCGCGACGTCGACTGGTTCGTCCGCGTCTGCCGCGTGGTCCACGGACTCCGCAACGCGCGCTACGGCCAGATCGGAGCCCGCCCGGACGCGTTCTGGACCTGTCGTTACAACGAGAAGCAGCTCCAGCTCATGGGCCCCACCGTCGTCACGCTCGACCTCTCCGAAGCCATCGGCGGAGCCAACCGCATCCCCGACAACGATCCCGATCTCGCCAAGGTCGTCGCGAGCATCAACGGCTACGCCAACACCGCCGCGATCAAACAGCTTTCGGTGATGCGTTCGGCGAAACTCGAGCTCTTCCTCCGCCGCTGGGGCAAGGACAACGCCATCGACGCTTTCGCCATCCAGTGCTGGACGAGCATCCAAGCCAACTACGGCGTCTGCTCCTGCACCACCATGAGCCGTTTCGGCGATGAGGGGATGCCCTCCGCGTGCGAAGCGGACATCATGGGCACGATCTCGATGCACGCCTCCATGCTTGCCAGCGACTCCCCCGCCGGCCTCGCGGACTGGAACAACCTCCACAACGACGACGATGAACTCGTCAACGTCTGGCACTGCGGCGTCTTTCCCGCGGCGTTCGCCAAGACGCCCGTCAAGCTCGGCGTGCAGGAGATCATCGCAAGCTCCGGCGCGGCTTCGTACGACAACTCCGAAGGCACCATCGAGTTCATCGCCAAGCCCAACCCCCTCACGCTCTGCCGCATGACTCAGGACCCCACGGGCGATCTCAAAGCCGTCATCGCACAGGGCCGAATCGAGGACAACCCCGCCGTCACCTTCGGCTGCTACGGCTGGTGCCGACTCCCCAACCTCCAGCGTCTCTACCGCGACGTCCTCCTCAAGCACTTCCCGCACCATGTCGCAATCACCCAGGGTCACGTCGGCAACGTGCTCTGGGAAGCCCTGGGCAACTACATGGGCGCCAAGGTCTACCACGCCACGCAGGACGTTCAGGGGCTTTATTCCCCGCGTCTCCCCTTCGAGGGGATCTCCACCGTCGCCGATTCTCCCATCGCCGCTCCGCTCGCCGTCTGAGGAACCACGACATGCACGTTTCCGACTTCGCACTCCGGCTCGCCGCCGTCGCGATCAGCTGCGCCGCTCCGCTCGCGGCCGCTGCCCAGCCTGCGGCCCCCGCCCCAAGCGCGCCCGCCGCACCGGCGCCGGCTTTCTCGCAGGCTTTCTCGCCGGCCCTCCGCACTTTCTCCGCTGCTGACGTCTCGCTCCTCGACGCTCCGGCACCGTTCATCAACCCGTTCAAGAAAGCTCGGGACGCCCACGCCGACTACCTCCTCCGCATCGAAGCGGACCGTTTGCTCGCCCGCTTCCGCTCCGACGCCGGTCTTGAGCCCAAAGCCGAGGGCTACGGCGGCTGGGAGCGCGACACCATCGGCGGCCACTCGCTCGGCCACTACCTCACCGCGTGCGCCAAGATGTACGCCGGCACGGGCGACGCCAGGTTCAAGGACCGCGTCGCCTACCTCGTGGACGAACTCGCCCTCTGCCAGGCCGCCAACACGCGAAACGGCTTCCCCGGATACGTCGCCGCCATCCGTGGCGGAAAGAAAGCCCTCGCCGAGGTCGCCGCCGGCGACATCCGCTCCAAAGGCTTTGACCTCAACGGCATCTGGGTCCCTTGGTACACCCTCCACAAGCAGATGGCCGGCCTCCGCGACGCCTACCTCTTCTGCAACAACACCAAAGCCCTCGAAGTCTGGCGGGGCCTCGCCGATTACTCCCATTCGATCGTCGGTTCGCTCTCGCCCGAACAACTCGACCGCATGCTCCGCTGCGAGCACGGCGGCATGAATGAACTCGCCGCCGACCTCTGGGCGATCACCAAGGACCCCAAGCACCTGGACCTCGCCCGACGCTTCAACGACCTCCGCATCCTCACGCCGCTCGCCGAAGGCAAAGACATCCTTCCCGGGCTCCACTCCAACACGCAGATCCCCAAGCTCATCGGTGCCGCACGCCAGCACGAACTCACCGCCGACCCGATGCTCGGCGACGCCGCGCGGTTCTTCTGGAAGACCGTCACCCGCGACCATTCCTACGTCACCGGCGGCAACTCGATGAACGAGTACCTCGCCCAGCCGCGGATCCTTGCGGCCCGCCTCGAAGGAAACACCACCGAAACCTGCAACACCTACAACATGCTCAAGCTCTCGCGGCAGTTGCACGAGTGGTCCGGCGACGCCGCGATCATGGATTACTACGAGCGGGCGCTGTACAACCACATCCTCGCATCCAAGGACCCCGCGGGCGACGGCGTTCTCTACTTCACACCGCTCCGCCCGGGTTCGACCAAGCCCTTCCAGAGGCCCTTCGACGATTTCACCTGCTGCGTCGGTTCCGGCATGGAAAACCACGCTTCCTACGCCGACACCATCTACTCGCGAGCCATCGCGCCAACCCGGCCCCCGGCCCTCCATGTCAACCTCTTCATCGCCAGCGAACTCCGCTGGAAGGACCTGGGCCTCAAGGTCATCCAGGAAACCGCCTTCCCCGATCAGAACACCTCAACCCTCCGCTTCGAGTCCGACAAACCCATCACTCTCGCCCTGAAGATCCGCTGCCCCGTGTGGCTCGCCGGCACGCCCACCTTCACCCTCAACGGCGAACCGCTCGCCGCCGCCGCCTCCCCCGGCTCCTACTGCACCATCGAGCGCGAATGGAAGCCGGGCGACCGCCTCACCCTCACCCTCCCCATGAAGCTCACCGCCGAGCCCACGCCCGACGATCCCGACCGCGTCGCTTTCCTCTTCGGCCCCGTCGTCCTCGCGGGCGTCATGGACCCCTCCGAGGTCGACATCAAGCGGACGCCCCACCTCGTCTGCGACGCTTCTGAACTCACGCGCCGCGTCTCGCGCTCCGACCCCAACGCCCTCGCTTTCCGCACCGACGAAGCCGTCCGACCCGCCGACCTTCCGCTGATCCCTCTCTTCCGCGTCGCCAACGAACGCTACACCGTCTACTGGAAGCGCCTCAGCCAGGCCCAGTGGACCGAGCGACAAGCCGAGATCGAGCGCGCCGAAGCCGTCCAGCGTGAACGCGCCGCCAGGATGGTCGACTTCTTCCAGCCCGGCGAGATGCAGCCCGAACGCGACCACGCTTTCGACGGCGTCTTCACCAACGCCGGCGAGCACATGGGCCGCCGCTGGCGAGACGCCGGCCCCCGCGGCTGGATCGCTTTCGACCTCAAGGTCCCCAAGGACTCGGACGCCATCCTTACCTGCACCTACTGGGGCTCGGATTCCGGCGGCCGCGAGTTCGAGATCTCTATCGACGGCACCCTGATCGCCACCCAGATCCTCGACAACACCAAGCCCAACGAGTTCTTCGACGTCGAATACGCCGTTCCAGCTTCGCTCCTCGCGGGCAAGGACAAAGTCCGCGTCAAACTCACCGGCAAGCCCGACCGCATGACCGGCGGCCTCTTCGGCGCCGGAATCCTCCGAACCCAGACCAAAGCTCCCTGATTTGGATTGCTACCGTTCGCACCTCCGCCAAGGGAGATTCTGGAGCAGCTTCACATGAGCAAGGGAGTGATCTTCGACATGGACGGCGTCATCGTGCTCACCGAGCAAGCCCACTGGCTCGCCTGGCAGAGCGCCGCCCAACGCCTGGGCACCAAGCTCGAGTACAAGACCTTCCTCTCCTGCTTCGGCCGCGTCAACGCCGACTGCATCCGCATCATGTTCGGCGAGCACGTCGACCACGCCGAATCCCTGCGCATCGCCGACGAGAAGGAGCACGCCTTCCGCGAGATCATCCGGACAGATGTCCCTCTCGCGCCCGGCCTCCTCCCGCTCCTCGACAACCTCGCCCGGCGGAACGCCCGCCTCGCCGTCGGCTCCTCCGCGCCCCCCGAGAACGTCGCTCTCGTGCTCGACTCCGGCGGCATCCGCGGATCGTTCCAGGCCGTCGTCGACGGCTCGCAGGTCAAGCGCGGCAAGCCCGCCCCGGACGTCTTCCTTCAGGCCGCTTCCCTCCTCGCCCTTGAACCAGCTCGCTGCGCCGTCATCGAAGACGCACCAGCCGGCATCCAAGCCGCCAAAGCCGCCGGCATGCTCGGCATCGGCGTCGCCACCACCCACAAAGCCCACGAACTGACCGATGCAGGTGCGGACGTCGTCTTCCCGACCCTCGCCGACGTCCCGCTTCACCTACTGGTGTAACTCGGCCCGGACCGCCGCCGCGCCGAGAGCCCGCCCGAGAACACGCGCGTCGGATCACCCCCGACCCGGGGGGCTTGATTCATTGACACCCCGCGATCCGGCCGATACGCTGCATTCGTGGCAAACAGCGTTCGAACAGAACGGCCCTCGGCCCTGATCCGCTTGGCGCGGATGTCCTGGACGCCTGTCGTCATCGCCACGGTCCTTGTCCCGCTGCTGGTGTTCGGCTTCCTTCGCGGCGGCCTCTTCGTCGCCCACGCTCACGGCGACCAGACCACGCACTTTCACGCCATCAGCCCGGTCAGCGCCTTCAAGCTCATCGCGGGTGAGCACTGCGAAGAACACCGCCACGATCACGATCACTCGCACGACCACAAGCACGACCCCGCAAGCAGCGACGCCCCCTTTGACTCATCCCACGAGGACGACGACGCTTCCAACTGCGACCACGCACCCGAAGGCATCCTTGTCTCCTTCGCTCAGCCCAAGCAGCTCCCGGCCCGCGCGGTCGATGTGAGCAAGACGCTTCATCAGCTCACCGTCACGGTCGCCATCGCGATTCTCCCGACCACTTCGTTCCACGCGGCGTTCCTCGACCCGCCCGAAGCGACCGTGAAGAGCACGCCGATGGACTTCATCGCGCTGGGCACAAGCCAGCGACTCGTCCGGACCAGCCACGCGCTGCTGATCTAGACCCTCGAGCCAACCTGACACCTCCGCATTCCGCATCGCTCGGAACGTCGCTCCGCGTCGTTCTCGCGATCCGTGTCGGTTTCTAAATGGGCTTGGCCCACGGCCGCCCACGCTCGATCGCTCGCATCACCCCGAGACCATCCGTGAATCAAGCATTGCTCAACGACCCGCTTCGGCGCGGTTGCACCCGGGCGCCGCGCCCGAGCTGGCTTCTCCGCACCACTTCCATGCTCAGCCTCGCGAGCTTTGTCTTGCTCGGCGTCGGCTGCCACTCGTACGAGCGCAAGCCGCTCGATCCGCAAGCCACCCAGACGGCGTGGCTTGGCCGCTCAGCCGGCGATCAGCCCGTGAGGGAGTTCGCCGGACGCCTTGCCGCCGCCGAGGGCCGCGTCGACGCTGTCTTCGACCCCGCCGACGGCCTGACACTCGCCGAAGCCGAGCCCGTCGCTCTCGTCTTCAACCGCGACCTTCACCTTGCTAGGCTTGAAGCCGAGGTCACCCGCGTCCGTGCAGACCTCGCGGGCGCATGGCAAGACCCCGTCGCCGGATTCGACATCGAGCGCATCCTCTCCGGCGTTTCCGACCCCTGGGTCCTCTCCGGATCCATCGGCCTCACTCTCCCCATCTCCGGCCGCCTCTCCGCTGAGATGGACCGCACCAAAGCCGACTACACCGCCGAACTCCACCGCATCGCCGCGCTCGAATGGGCCACCCGCGCCGCCCTCCGCGAACTCTGGATCCGCTACTCCGCGCACTCCCGAAGGCTGCAAATCGAGTCCGAGTTCGTGGACAAGCTGCGAGCGATCGTCGACCTCACCACGCAGCAAGCCAGCGCCGGAATGATGACCCGAGTCGAAGCTCGCGTCTTCCGCGTGGAACTCGCGGCCAGCGAAGCGTCGCTGGTCCAAAGCCGGGGCCGTCTCAAGGAGCTCGCGCTCCAGATCCGCGACTTGCTCGGGCTCTCGCCCGTCGCAGAGATTACGCTCGTCGAAACACTGAGCTTTACGGCGCGGCCATCCGCGCTCGACCCGGGCACAGTTGATCGCGGCAATCTCGAACTCGCCGTTGTGCGTGCCGAGTACGAGGTCGCCGAAGCCGCCCTCAGGCTCGAGGTCCGCAAGCAGTACCCCGATCTTCACATCGCGCCGGGCTACGGCGTTGATCAGGGAGACGACCGGATCCTCATGGGGCTCCAGCTTCCCCTCGCGATCTGGAATCGAAATCGGGAAGGCATCGCGACCGCGGAAGCTCACCGCGAGGTAGCCGCGGGCCGGTTCGCGAGCACGCTCGAGTCGCTCGGCTCAAGGTACGCCGCGGCGGCGATCCTGCGCGACACCGCGAGATCCGCGCGGGTGTCGATCGAGACGATGCTCGTTCCGCTTGCCGACGAACAGATCGCCGACGTCAAACGCATCGCAGAGCTCGGCCGGGTGGACGCTCTGCTTCTGCTCCAAGCCCTCAAGTCCGAGCAGGAAGCCAAGCTGAAGCTCGTCGAAGCCCACGCGGCCGAATCGCTCGCCGCCATCCGCCTCGACGAACTCGCCGGCCCACCCCAGCCTCACTCCCCCACCGCCCCCACCCTGCCCGCCGCGACACACAAGACTCAAGGAGATCGCCCATGAGCCGACCGCTCTTGCTCGCCCTGCTCTGCTCATTCACGCTGGCGTCCGTCGGATGCGACCGCGAGCCCGCGGCCGGTCCGACGACGATGGAGTCCGCTTCGTCGCAGCCCACCAACCGCATCGACATCCCCTCGACCGTGCGGCAGAATCTCGGCATCACCTTCGCGAAGGTCGAGACCCGAAACGTCGCTCGCACGCTCCGCGTCCCGGGCAGGTTCGAACTCCAGCCCACCGCACTCCGCGAGTATCGCGCCCCGGCCGGCGGCACGATCGAGCTCCTTGTGCAGCAGTACCAGACCGTCACCCCCGGAACTCCGCTCTACCGACTGGATTCCTCGCGATGGCGCGAGATGCAGCGAGAGATCGCCGACGCGGAAGCGGCCGTCACGCTCGCGCAAGCCGGCGTCGACAGCATCGACCCCCTCCTCGCCGCACACGAGACCCACCACGGCGAGATCCAGAAATCCATCGACCTTTGGAACGCCCGCATCGAGACGCTCGACAAGCTCTCCGCCGCCGGCGGTGCCCGCGGGGACGAGATCGCTCAGGCCCGGGCTTCCCTCGCTTCCGCGCGGGCCGATCTCGCCGAGACGCTCGAGAAGGAAGCCGAGCTGATCGCACGCAAGTCCGAGACCGCGGCCCAGCTCGACGCTTCACGCTCGCGTCTTGCCTTTCTCTTCGAAGCCGCCGCGACTCTTGCCGGCGTCGGCGCTGATGATCTCAGAGCGACAACCGACCCGACCGGCGCGCCACGCTGGCGGAAGATGTCCTCGCTCGAAGTGAAAGCCAGCTCCGCCGGCGTCGTCGAGACCTTGCACGCCATCTCAGGCAATCTCCTCGACGAGCACGCGCCCGTCGTCACCGTGATCCAGCCCGATCAGGTCCGCTTCCGCGCGGTGGGCTTGCAAAGCGACCTTTCCCGCCTCACCACAGGCCGCCCCGCGACGGTCATTCCGGCCCAGGCGACCGCGAGCTTCGAGCCCTTCGGCGGCACACTCACCCTGGCACCCACGGCCGACGCCGAACGCCGGACCGTCGACCTCATCCTTCTGCCGACACCCGGCACGACGGCACCCGTGTGGGCGAAAGCGGGAGTCGCGGCGTTCCTCGAGATCGTGACCGACGGCTCAGGCAGCGGTGAACTCGCCATCCCGCTCCGAAGCGTCGTCCGCGACGGCACCAGTTCGATCATCTTCCGCCGCGACCCCGCCAACCCGGACAAAGCCATCCGGATGGAAGCCGACCTCGGCCTGGACGACGGTCGATGGGTCATCATCAAGAGCGGCGTGGCCGAGGGCAACGAGGTCGTCCTCGACGGCGTCTACCAGCTCATGGTCGCCACCAGCGGCAGCATCACCAAAGGCGGCCACTTCCACCCCGACGGCACCTTCCACGAGGGCGATCACTGATCCGCTCTGATCGAGGCTCCCATGCTCAAACACCTGATCTCCTTCTCACTCAAGCACTCTTCGCTGGTGCTCCTGCTCGCCACGGCGCTGCTCGTGTACACGATCGCCCGGCTGCCGCGGATGTCGGTCGACGTCTTTCCCGAACTCAACGCCCCGACGGTCGTGATCCTGACCGAAGCCGGCGGGCTCGCCGCCGACGAGGTCGAGCAGTACGTCACCTTCCCCCTCGAATCCGCCGTCAACGGCCTGCCCGGCGTCCGCCGCGTTCGCAGCGCCTCGGCCATCTCCCTCTCGCTCGTCTGGGTCGAGTTTGACTGGGGCACTGACATCTACCGGGCCCGCCAGCTCGTCGGTGAGCGGATGGACGGCATCCGCGACAGCTTGCCCCCGGGAGTCGAGCCCGCGATGACGCCCATCTCGAGCATCACCGGCGAGATCATGCTGCTCGCGGTCTCTTCGCCCGACAAAACCGTAAGCGACCTGGACCTCCGCGCGTACGCCGAGTTCGACCTGCGCAACAGGCTTCTGGCCATCCCCGGCGTGTCGCAGGTCTCCGCCATCGGCGGTGAACTGCCCGAGTACCAGATCAACGTCAAGCAGGACCGCCTGGCGCTCTACGGACTCACGATCGCCGAGGTCGTCGACGCCGCTCGCAAAGCCCACAGCACCGCGAGCGCCGGATACCTCGCCGATGTCGACCGCTCCGAGCTTCCCATGCGGCAGGCCGCCCGCGTCAAGAGCGTCCGCGACATCGCTTCCACGATGGTCACCATGAAGAACGGCCTCCCGATCACCATCGGCGAGGTCGCGGACGTCACCCTCGGCGGCGCCCCCAAACGCGGCACCGCCGCCAATCAGGGTGTGCCCGCCGTCGTCCTCTCCGTTCAAAAAGCCCCCGGCACAAACACCCTGCTCCTCACCAAGCAGGTCGATGCCGCCCTCGATCAGCTCGAGAAAAGCGTTCCCCAGGGCATCGTGATCAATAAGCAGGTCTCCCGCCAAAGCCACTTCATCGAACGATCCGTCCGGAACGTCCTTGTCGTCCTCCGCGACGCGACCATCATCGTCGCGGTCATCCTGATTCTCTTCCTGCTCAACGTCCGCACCACGATCATCACGCTGACGGCTCTCCCCCTCTCGCTCGCTGCGGCCCTGCTGGCTTTGGACACCTTCGGCCTCAGTCTCAACGTCATGACGCTCGGCGGCCTCGCGGTCGCGATCGGCGAACTCGTCGACGACGCGATCATCGACGTGGAGAACGTCCACCGCAGGCTGGAAGAGAACGCACTCCTGCCCGAAGCCGAGCGTCGCGGCTTTGTCCAGGTCATCTTCGACGCCAGTAACGAGATCCGCTCCTCCGTGGTGTACGCGACGATCCTGATCTGCATCGTCTTCCTGCCACTGATGTTCCTCGAGGGTCTTGAGGGCCGGTTCTTCAAGCCCCTCGCGATGACCTACATCGTCTCGATCATGGCTTCACTCGTCGTCGCGCTCACCGTGACCCCCGCGATGTGCAAGCTCATGCTTAAGCCCTCGGTCCGCAAGGACGCCTCGCAGCACGCCGACCCCGACGGCTTCCTCGTCCGCTGGCTCAAGCGGCGCTACGAGCCAGCCCTCCGCTGGTCGATCCGCCGTCGCGGCCTTGTTGCGGCTTTCGCACTCGTCTCAACCCTCCTCTCGCTCCTGCTCGCGCGCACCTTCGGAACCTCCTTCCTCCCCGAGTTCAACGAAGGGTCCTTCACCGTCTTCGTCTCTTCTCCCCCCGGCACATCGCTGAGCGAAAGCAACCGCGCCGCCATCGGCATCGAGGAAAGGCTGATCAAGATCCCCGGCGTGCAAAGCGTCACCCGCCGTACCGGCCGCGCCGAACGCGATGAACACGCCGAACCCGTCTCCAACAGCGAGCTCGACATCCTCGTGGCTCCCGGCGGCGACAAATCCGCGATCCGCAAGCAGATCGCCGCCATCGCCACCGCCGTCCCGGGCGTCACCGTCCAGATCGGCCAGCCGATCGAGCACCGCCTGTCGCACATTCTCTCCGGCACCCCCGCCGCCATCGCGATCAACGTCTACGGCGAAGACCTCGCCGTCCTCCGCTCGCTCGCCAAGCGGATCGAATCCGAGCTCAAGAGCTTGCCCGGCGCCCGCGACGTCACCGCCAACCGCGAAGTGCTCATCACCAGCCTGCCACTCCGCTATCGACACGACGCCCTCGCCGCCGCCGGGCTGACCCCGGCCGAAGCCGCCGAGCAGGTCCAGATGGCTCTCTACGGCGAAGAGGTCGCCGAGGTGAACCAGGGCATCCGCAGGTACGCCATGGTCGTCCGGCTCGACGCCTCCGAACGCGAACGCCTGCAGCAGGTCGAGGACCTCATCCTGCGTGGCCGCGCCGAGGACGGCAAGCCCGGCCCCACCGTCCGCCTGCGCGACGTCGCAGACATCGGGCCCGAGAAGACCCCCAACATCATCGCCCGCGAGAACGCCCAGCGCAAAGCCGTCATCTCCTGCAACGTCGCCGACGGCTACAACCTCGGCGATCTCGTCGCCGAAGTCAAACGCCGGGTCGAACCCATCGTCCAGCGCGAAGGCTACGTCGTCGAGTTCGGCGGCCAGTTCGAAGCACAGCAGTCCGCGAGCCGTACGCTGCTCTTCGCCGGCGCGGGGATCGCCGTGATCATGCTGCTTCTGCTCCAGATCTCAACCGGGTCGCTCCGCATCGCCGCTCTCGTCATGGTCAACCTCCCGCTCGCCACAATCGGCGGCATCACGGCGATCTTCATCACCGACTCACTTCTTCACGCGGGCCTCTGGCGGAACACGCTCGCCCTCTTCGGCCTGGGCTCATCCCCGTACCTCGCCCCCGTGCTTTCCATCGCAAGTCTCGTCGGGTTCGTGACGCTCTTCGGCATCGCCGTCCGCAACGGCATCCTCCTCGTCAATCACTACAAGCACCTGATGGAGGTCGACAAGAAGCCCATGCACGAAGCCATCATCCAAGGCTCGCTCGAGCGGCTCGTCCCGATCCTCATGACCGCCCTCTCCGCCGCTCTGGGCCTGCTCCCGCTCGCCCTCGCGGTCGGTGAGCCCGGCAGCGAGCTCCTCGCCCCGCTCGCCGTCGTCGTGCTCGGCGGGCTCCTGACCTCCACGTTCCTCAACCTGTTCGTCGTTCCCGCCGGATTCTCGCTTGTCCATCGCACCCCACGGGAACCGACCGACCCCCCCCGCCAAACTCCTGGTTCCGGCGTGTCGCCCGAAAATTCGGCAACCGCTCCTCTTGATAGGCGTCTCACTTCCCAGTTCATCGTGCTCTCACGATTCAGAAAGGACCTTCGATGAAGCGTTTCACACCCCTCGCCGCTCTCCTGATCGTCGCTCTTCCGCTCGCCGCCATGCCTCTCGCCGGCTGCGAACAGAAGAAGCCCGCCAGCACCACCAAGAAGGCTGACGACCATGGCCACGACCATGACCATGATCACGATCACGGCCATGGCGGCGCTGCGATCGCCCTGGGCGAGCAGACCGCCGGCTCCTTCACGCTCAAAGCCAGCCGCGACGAAGGCCAGATCGTCGCCGGCAAGGACGCTCCCATCGATGCCACCGTTACCGCGACCGGCACCGCCAAGGTGGCCGCCGTCCGCTTCTGGATCGGCACCGAGGACGCCAAGGGCTCGGTGAAAGCCAAAGCCGAGATCGAAGACCCGAAGGATCCAAACCGCTGGCACACCCACGCCGAGATCCCCAATCCCCTCCCCGATGGCAGCAAGCTCTGGATCGAGATCGAGGACGACAAGGGCGCCAAGAGCGTCGTCGGCTTTGATCTCAAGCGCTAAGCCGGCTCCTCAGCCCGACGCACTCATCCACATCCTGACGCGGCGAGTCCATCGCGAAAGCGGCAGGGACGCCGCGCGTTCACATCTCAACGGCCCCGTCGCGTTTCGCCGCCCGGCGCAGCTCGATCATCAATCGTGCAGCCGCCACCGCGATGGGAATGAAAATCGTCGCCGTCAAGAGACGCTGCAACAGCCCCGCGTACGCGCCCCGATCGACCGCAATCATTCCCGACATGATCGGCACCATCGCAAGAAGCCCAAGCAGGTTCATCACGAGGTACGCGCGGAAAGCCCAGCCCGTCCACTTCCACATCGCCACCGAGATCAGCACCGGCGTGGCGAGCATCGCGATCACGAACGCCGGATGCCCGCCGTGCTTGGGATGCGGCACCGGATACCACCCAGCCCACGCCGTCTGCACACCCATCCCAAGCAGCCCCGCCGCAACCAGCGCCGCAACCCACCACCGCGCCCCCATCGCACGCAACGCGGACCAGTACCCCACCGCCGCCAGAGCAAACACGCCGCCAAGCATCATGACACCCGCGTTAAACCACCGGTGATGCGGCAGATCAGTCGACCCTAGGTCGCTCGCGGTGTTCCGCACCCAGCTGTACCCCTCCACCCGCATCGCTCCGACCACCTGCAAGCCGTAGTAAACGATCGGAACCGCCACACCGAACCAAAGCAGGCCGCCGGCGAAAGACCTACCCGTGCGTTCGAGTTGAGTCGGGACAGAATCGGCGGTAGTCGGGCTCATGCGGTACCTCGCTCGGGAACTGTGGTCTGACAAAGCTGATTCGGGTTCTGGAACCCGTAATTCCGCCCCCGCCCTCCCAAAGCCACCAGTCCCCGCCAGATTCGCAAGCTCCGCCGCCCCCCTCACACGCACTGACCGCCGTGGTCATCCTCCAGATCTTCGTCGCCATCGTCGCTTCCGCTATCGGCGTGCTCAGCTCGCTGACCGTGCTCGTGCTCCTCGCCGCGAGCCTCGCCAACGCCAAGCCCGCGAACATCCAGCAAGCCAAGTGGATGGCTCTGGGCATCGGCTTGGTCCAGGTCGCTTCATTGGTCGGCGCGATCTGGCTGATGAACCGCGACAAGCACTGGCACGCCGCCGCGACGGGCATTTTCCCGCTCTTCGCGGTGGTCGCCCTCGTCATCGTGCTCATCCGCATCGAGTGGTGACCACCCCGACCGACGCCGGAGGATCGCATGGCTTTGCTCCAGAAAAACCACCTCGACCGCCCGTCCGGCCTGAACTTCACGATGAAGACTCCCTCGGACTTCGTCAAGTCGGACGGCGGACCGACGGGCTTCGCAAACCCTGAGCCGTCCGTGGTCTTGCTCTCCCTCTCCGCGCCCGCGGCCCCCGTCTCGCTCCTCATCGCCCATCACCCGAACCTCACCACCGGTCCCGTCCGCGACCGGCTGGTCTCCCTTCTCGCCGGCGAAAGCACGCGGCTCCTCAGCATCGGCCCGTCGTACGTCGGCGGCGTCCGCAAGAACCACCCGGCGATTCTCGCAACCGCTTTGCACGGCGAGGATGAGGATGAACTCGTCCTCAGCATCGTCGCCCTCGAAGACGGCAACCGCTTCCTCACCGCCCGCGTCATCTGCCCCCGCGAGTTCGAACCCACGTTCATGCCCAAGCTCGAGCGGTGCATCCACTCCTTCGAACTCATCCACCACCTCGGCCCCACCGTCAAGCTCGAGCAGGACGGCCCCGACTACGAGATCGACCTCATCACTCGCGACCCATCGCCCCCGCCAGAAACCCAAGCCGCAATCCACGCCAAAGAGGTCGCCAAAGCCCGCGAAGCCGCGCTCGCCAAGGCCGCCCCCCTCATCGCCGCCGACCGATTCAACGAAGCCGCACAGCTCGTCTTCGCCGCCGACGACTCCGCCCAAGGACGCGCCGCTCTCTCAGAACTCTTCCTTCAAGCTCTTCGTGAACAGGTCCGCCGCGACGGCAGACGCTCCACACCCTCACCCCGGGCCCTTGAGCTCCACGCCCGCGCCCTCCAGCACCGACTCAGCACCTATCCCGACCCGCACACGGAGGAAGAAGCCGACCGCTACGGCGCCGGCATGGACGAGGACCGCGCCGAGATCGACGCCATTCTCAGGAGCCCTTCCCCATGACGCCCGCCCGCACTCCCGGCAACCTGCTCGCATCCCTCCACCGCCGTCGAACCAGGAAACGCACCGTGACGGACTTCATCATGCTCGCGATCTTCGTCCTCATGTTCGGCGGCCTGGGCGTCATGCTCATCGTCGTCGGCACCCGCGAACACTTCACCCAGCGTCGTCTCATGACCTCGGCCGTGCCCGTCGAAGCCCGAATCCTCTCCGTCGAGGTCAAATCAAGCACCTCTCGCGACAACGACACCCGCCCACTCCGAAGCACCAGCACAACCACCCACCTGCCCGAGGTCCGCTTCGAGTACTCCATCGGCGACACGCGGTACGAAAGCGACCTTCTCTACCCCACGATCATCCATCGCTCCTACGCAAGCCGCGAGAGCGCCGCCGAGGAGGTCCGCGAGTACACCCCCGGCATGACGCTCAAGGCCTACGCCGACCCCACGCTCCCCGATCGCGGGTTTCTTCGCCTCGAATCCACCTCCAATCCCAAGTGGTTCATCATCGCCGGAGCCCTTTCGCTCCTCTTCCTCGGGCTGATCAGCCCGTTCCTCTGACGGATTCCCGAGCTTTCGCGTCTCCGCGACTCGCACTGACCTCCAGCAACACGACCATTCATCCGCAACACCAAAGGACCACACACATGCCCGCCAAACTCATCGAAGCCCCCGCCAGCACCCCCACCCAGACCGTCGCCATCCTCGCCGAGCTCGACGCCTACGACGCCATCCTCAACGACGACTACGCCTTCGTCGCCTACAAGGAAACCGACATCGCTTCCGGCGAATGGCGCGTCCGCATCAAAGCCCGCCACCTCACCGGCGTCGTCTTCGAGCCCGAAGCCATGCGGACCAGCGCCCGAAGCGCCGGCGCCCAAAGCAAGCCCTTCTTCACCTGGGGCAACTGCATCGACCCCACCTCGGGCGACCCCCGAAGCGTCCAGTACCGCGTCCACGTCAAGGACGGCAAGCCCTGCGAGATCGAGATCTTCGTCCAGCTCCGCAAAGCCGACGGCTCCGCGGACTCCCCCAAGTCCGTCCGATTCGCCTGGCCCCGCTAAGCCTGCCGACCGAGGACACGCCATGCTCGCCCCGCTCGCCCCGCTCGCCCCGCTCGCTCCGCTCGCCACGATCCTCATCGTCCTCGGAACGCTCGTGATCCTCGGATGCAACGTGCTGATGACCGGGCTCTTCCTGCGTCAGCCGCCCAGGGGCGAGCAAGCGATGGGGCTCGTCGTCGTGCTCTTCGGCTTCATGATCGCCGGAGTACTCATCGCCCTCGCAAGCCTGCTCGCGTCGCTTCGATCCGACCGGGCCCTCGCGGCCGTCATCCATCTTCCCTGGTGGGCGACCGGCATCCTCACGATGGTCATGAGTTTCGGCGTGGCGCTCGCGGCGTTCATGGCTTTCACCATGTGGGCCGAGCCCGGCATGAGCAGGCCCCCACTCCGCGCTCTCAAGCACATCCTCTGCTGGATGCTCGGCATCTTCGGCCCCGTCCTGCTCGCGTGGCTTCTGACCGTCGACGCCTTCTCGACGCCTCAAGCGATTCAAGCTCAGCCAAAGATGGCGACCGCTCTCCGCGCCGCGACATGGACGCTCGCGATCACCTCCGCGCTCGGATACCTCGGCGGCGCCTACGCGTTCGGCCAACCCGTTCGCGTCGCCGCCGCCAACGTCCTTCGGTCCACCCTCGCTTCCGTCCGCGGCTCCAGCCTCAAGCTCCCGCCCGGAGCCACCCTCGCATCCGAGCTCCGCAAGGACCTCGATCGCGTCCCCGCCGACGAGCCGATCCCCATGCTCCTGGAGTTCTTCATCATCGACGACGTCGCCAACGATGACGAGTGCCGAGCAATCCTCATCCAGCGAGTCCTCGACACCCCTGACTCCGGCCGCCTCTTCGCCGAGGTGATGCGATCAAACAAGCTCCGAAGCCGCTGGGGAGGCTCGATCCTCATTCGTTCCGCGCCCGACTCGACTCTGCAAGCCAACTCGGCCCCCTGGGCCCACGCCATTCAGTGCGCTCTCCTCGCCACCGCCCAAGACATGGACTTCCGTCCGAACTTCCTCTCCGACAACTACGAGCTGAACCCCAACCCGCACGATTTCGTCCGCGTCATGCTCCAAGCCGCCGATCGCTTCCGAAACACACCTCACCACACCGCCATCGATCAAGCCGCACGCACCATGGCCAGAAACGCGGCCTACCTCACGCGTGACAAGCGCTGGAACAAGCTCGCCAAGGTCATGGCCCGCGCCGGCTACCCGATCCCTGAAAGGAACCACCCGTGACCAACCATCCGGGCCTCGCACGTCTGCCGTCCGAGTTCCCGCAGGCCCTCCGCTCGCTCATCCGCGATGAACTCCAAGCCGGAAACCGCATCGTCGAGATCACGCCAGCACGCGTTGCTCCGCCCTCGGGCCTCTGCGTCCGCCTCGAGCGTGCCGTCACCACCCGCCCTCGACAAACCACCACGGATCTCACCTTCGTCGAGCGCTCTTCCTCCCATCACTCCGGCGAGTTCGCCGATCCGTCGGGGGTCTACTTCGTCATCGAGCCCTTTACCCCCTCCATCCTTCCCGACATGGACGCGCTCCGTGCGGAACTCCATCGCCTCGAAAACGCTTCCCGCGCCGACCGCTTCCGAGAAGGCGGCTTCTGGTGATCCATCTCGATCGGAACCACTCACAATGCCACGGCTCCCCGCCATGATCATCCTGTCCATTTCACCGCTGATTCTCACGATCGCGCTCTGCATCGTCGCGTACGGAATCAGCGCCGTCGGCCGTGCTTTTGGCAACACCAAGAGCCCATCGCCGGTTGTCATCGCCGCCGTCTTCGTCTGGCTGCTCCACGCGGGCTTCCTGCTGGGCCCCTGGCTCTACCACGCGGAGCGGCAGACGCTCGCCCTTTGGCTCATGATCCCCGTCGCCATCATCGGCATCATCACCGCCATCCTGATCGCCAAGCAGATCGTCCCCGGCAACGCCGAAGCCATCAACGGCAAGTTCGTGGTGTGCTGCATCCTCTGGACGCTCGCCGTCATCTTCGGCTACCTCGCGCCGCTCGCGGTCATGCTTTCGGGGCCACCCGCGCTCACCCCTCAGGCCGGATGACCTTCCGCATCACGAGACACAGTGCGCCGCCGCCCGAACGCCCTGTCCAGCACCAGGTGCGCCACCGGCGTGACCAGAAGCGTCAGGATCAGCGACAACATCTGGCCCCCGATCACCACCACCGCCACCGCTCGCCGCTCCTCCGCTCCCGGCCCGGTCCCCACCGCAAGCGGCAGCATCCCCCCAATCAGCGCCAGCGTCGTCATTAGGATCGGCCTCAGGCGATCCCGGCTCCCCTGCACCACGGCTTCCTCGATCGGAACCCCGCGCTCACGAAGCTGATTGATGTGGTCCACCTGAAGAATCGAGTTCTTCTTCACGATCCCGAAAAGCACCAGAATCCCTAGCGCCGAGTACAGGTTCAACGATTCACCCATCAGCCACAGCGACAGGAACGCGAACGGAATCGAAAGCGGCAGCGACAGCAGGATCGTGAACGGGTGCAGATAGCTCTCGTAGTTCGCCGCCAGAATCATGTACATGAACACGATCGAGAGCGCAAACGCGATCAGGAACTCCGCGAACGTGCGCTCAAGCTCGCGCCCCCGGCCCAGCGTCCGAACCGTGTACTCCCCAGGCATCTGAAGCTTGTCGATCTCCCCCCGCATCGCCTCCAGCCGGTCCGCCAGCGCGTACCCCGATCCCACGGTCCCGCGCACGTTCGCCGCACGCTGCCGATCAAGTCGATCGATGCGGGCGGCTCCCTGCGCCGGCACGACGTCCGCGAAAGACCGAAGCTCCACGACCCGCCCCGGCGAGGCAGGCGCTGGCACCAGAAGCTGCGGCAGTTCATCCGGCCGCTCGCGATCCCGACGGATCAGCCGAAGCTGCACGTCGTAGTCCTCGTTCGTCGCCGGATCGCGGAACCGCGACACCTCATCCTCGCCGCCGACCAGAAGCCGCAGCGCCGTCCCCACATCCCGCGGCGAAACACCAAGGTCCGCCGCCCGCTCGCGATCAATCTCAACACGAAGCTCGGGCGTGTTCAGCTTCAGCGTCGTGTCGATGTCCGGAAGGCCACCAAGCTCGCGCGAACGCACCCGCAGCGTCTCGGTGTACTCGGCAAGCTTCTCAAGCTCCGGCCCGCGGATCGCAAGGTCGATGTCGAAGTTGCCGCCGCCGATATTGAACGCCGCGAACGGCCGGATCGACACGCGAAGGTCCGGCAGGCCCCGCACCTCCCTGCGAAGCTGCTGAATCACGTCCGACTGTGTGTAGTTGCCGCGGAACGCGTCAAGCGGCTTACCCGCGAGCGTCTCCCGCCAAAGCCGCGAGAGCGAAAGGTACCGCCCCGCGTGCGGCTGGATCCGCACGTAGATCTCCCCCCGGTTCACCTGGCCCAGGAACGACCCACCCACCGACGAAAGCGTCGTCACCACGGCCGGATGCGCCGAGATCCGCTTCTCAACCTCCTTCACCGCTTCGTCGAACGCTTCAAAGCTGACCCCTTCCGGCCCGTTGATATTGACGTTGAACTCCGCTTCGTCCACATCGCTGGGCACGTAGTCCTGCCTCAGCATCGAGTACAGCGGAACCGCCGACGCCATCGCCACCGCCGCCACCACAAGCGTCGTCTTCCGCCACCGAACGCACCAGCGGAGCGTGCCCACGTACGCCCCGTCCAGAAGGGCGTAGAACCCTCTCCGGCTCGTCGCCCGCTCGCCGTGCCTAGGCCCCTTGGGATCCGCTTTGAGCATCCGGGAAGCCATCATCGGCGTCAGCGAGAACGACACCAGAAGCGACACCAGCACCGCCACCGCCGCCGTGACGCCGAACTGGTACAAAAACCGCCCCGAGATCGACGACATGAATGACACCGGCACGAAAATCACCACCAGCGAAAGTGTCGTCGCGAGAACCGCCAGCGCGATCTCGCCTGTCCCCTTCCGCGCCGCTTCCATCGCCGGCATCCCCTCTTCCTCGACCAGCCGGTAGATGTTCTCAAGCACCACGATCGCATCGTCGATCACGATGCCCACCATCAGCACCAGCGCCAGCATCGTCACGCTGTTGAGCGTGAAATCCAGCACCCACATCACGCCGAACGTCGCGATCACCGACGTCGGAATCGCCACCGCCGCGATCAGCGTCGACCGCCACGACCGCATGAACGCGAACACCACCAACGACGCCAGGATCGCTCCCAGAACCAGGTGAAGCTCGATCTCGTGCAGCGCCGCGTAGATGTACTCCGACTGGTCGCGGATGATCTCGAGCTTCACCCCCGTCGGCACGATGTCCGCGAGCGCGAGGTACTCCTTCCTCACCCCTTCGATCACCGCGACGCTGTTCGCTCCCGACTGCCGCCGGATTTCCAGCGACACCGCGTTCACCCCGTTCAGCCTCGAAGCCGTCCGCTGCTCCCGCGTCCCATCCGTCGCCGCGCCGATGTCCTTGATCCGGATCGGCGTCCCGTTCACCACCGCCACGATGATGTCGTTGAACGCTTCCGGCGTCTCCAGCCGCCCCATCGTCCGAAGCACCTGCTCACGCTCCGGCCCCGTCACGTTCCCCCCGGGCACGTCCGCGTTCTGCCGCTGAATGGCATCCCGAACCGCCGTGATCGGAATCCCAAGAGCCGTCAGCCGCTGGGCATCCACATCGATGTTCACCGTGCGCTCAAGCCCGCCCACGATGTTGACCTGCCCTACGCCCGCCGACCGCTCCAGCCGCGGCCGGATCAGCTTGTCCGCCACCTCCGTCAGCTCCCGGATGCTCCGGTCCCCGCTCAGCGCAAGCGTCAGCACCGGCGACGAGTCGTTGTCGAACTTCGACACCACCGGCGGCTCGGCATCATCCGGAAGCCGCCGAAGCACCGTCGCCACCCGGTCGCGCACGTCCTGCGCCGCCGTGTCGATGTTCCGGCTCAGGCTGAACGTCGCGATAATCACCGACGACCCCTGCCCCGAGATGCTGCGCAGCTCCTCAATTCCCTCGACGGTGTTGACCGCTTCCTCAATGACCTGCGAGACCTGCGACTCGACCTCCTCGGGCGAGGCGCCCGGCAGCGTCGTGCGCACGTTGACGGTCGGCAGGTCCACCGACGGCAGCCGGTCCACGCCGAGTTTGCTGAACGCCACGGAACCCACCACCACCATCGCCGCGATGAGCATCACCGCGAACACCGGCCGCTTGATGCAGATCTCCGCGAGGGTCCTCATGAAGCGGCTCCTTGGGCTGTCGGGGCGGGGGCAGTCGAGCGGTCAAGCACCGGCGCATCCGGCGGTGTGCGCTCCCGTTCCGAGACCTCCGGCATGGGCGCGCCGATCATGTTCCGGCTCAGAAGCCCGCACGCCCGGAGCAGCTCCAAGTACGCCGTCTTGGTGGTGAACGACTCGCTGACGGCTTCGAGTTCCGCCGCCAGAAGCTGATCCTGCGCGATCACCCGCTCCAGATTCGTCCCAAGCCCCGCTTCATACGCCGCTTCCGCAAGCTCGACCGCCTGCGTCGCCACCCGGACCTGCGACTCAAGCTCCGCCGCGAGGCGTACGGATGCCAGAAGCCGCAAATGTGCCGTCTCGACATCGCTCCTCACCTGCCGTACCCGTGTCCGGTACGCCAGCACGCTTTCACGGAAGACCGACCACGCGCCGCGGACCTCCGCTTCGATGCGCCCCGCCGTGAAAATCGGCAGACGAAGCTGCAGCAGCGACGCCAAGCTCGGATCCGCCCGATCCGGCTCGCCCAGCAGGAAGTAGTCCAAGCTCAGCGTCAGACTCGGCGCGTACTGCCCGATCGCCGCATCCACAAGCACCCGCGCGGCTTCCGCATCCGCCCGCGCGGCGAGCATGTCCTGCCGATGCTCGGTCGCAAGCCGAGTGAGTTCCTCGACAGGCTTGTCCGCGGCCAGAGCTTCGAACCCGTCGGTCAGCGCCGAGCGCCGCACATCCGCGTTCGTAAGCAGCGCCAGCACGCTCCGGGCTTCACCCGCTTGCCGCTCCGCGTCGATCAGCTGCGCCCGCGTGCGTGACACCTGAGATTCAATCTGCGAGACATCCAGCGGCCGCGTGAACCCCACCTCGTTCCGCGCCCGAGCGTCATTGAGCCGTTCGGTCTGCGCCCGCACCGAAGACTCAAGCACGCCCGCAAGCCGCTCAGCCCGAAGCGTCTGGTAGTACGCCTGCGCCGTCTGCACCAGAAGCGACTCCCTCAGATCCAGGATCAGCCAACGCTGCGCTTCAATCCGCGCCTCCGCCGCATCCACATTGCGAAGATCGCTCAACCCCGTCAGAAGCCTGTACTGACCGGTCAATCCGGCATCCGCTTGAATCACCCCATTGCCGCCGCTGTTCTCTCGGATCGCGACATCCGTGAACAGATCAACCGTCGGCATCAGGCTCGACGCAAGCCGCTGCCGATCCGCCAACGCCTGCACGTACCGCTCACCCTGGATCCCCATCGACTCGTTGTGCGCCGCCGCCAGTCGCAGCGAATCCACAAGCGTGATCGCGTCCCCAGCCGCGTGCGCCGGCATCGGCCCCGGCGGATCGCTGATCGCGCGATACGCCTCTACATCCGAGCTCTGGTCCGTCGCGCACCCGCCGACCGCCCAAGCGGCCACGATCGCGACCACCATGCCGAGACGCGCACGCTTCATGCCCCGCCCCCCGTCACCGTCGAGCCCGCTCGCCCGATCCCGGATCGAAGCAGCCGCAGAATGTGGCACGTCAGCGTCTCGCGCGTCATCCCTTCCGGCGGATAAAGCACCGCTCCACGGACGAACGACAGAATGAACTGCGTCGTCAGCTCCGGATGCGGATCGTCGAGCTCACCTGACCGCGTCCCCTCGCGAAGCACCGCCGTCACCCGCTCCGCGAGCGCCGCCCGGACCTGCTGAATCCCCGCATCATCTGGCGTCAAAATCCCGCTCCGCATGATGCGGTACACGCCCGGATGCTGGTACGCGAACGAGACAAGCCCGGTGATCACCGCGTGGAGCTTGCCCCACGCGCCGGCTTTGCTCTCGGCGAGCTCAAGATCAAGGCGGTCAAGCACCGACGCGAACCCGCGACGGATCACCGCGAGGTAAACCTCTTCCTTGCTCGTCCAATAGAGATACACGGTGCCCTTACCGACATGGGCCTGCGCCGCGATGTCCTCAAGCCGCACCTCGTGGAATGGCTTGTTCGCGAAAAGATCCGCCGCCGCGTCCAGAATCTCGTCCTGCTTGTTCGGCTTCTGCTTGGACACGCGTCGATTTCCCTCTTCGAACAGGAAGAACTGACTGGTCAGTATTATACTACCCGTCCTTCGGCAAAAGCAAAGGGAATCCCCGGATGAACGACCTCGCTCGACCCACCTTCCGCTCGCAAACCGCCCGGGCCGCGCTCCTCCTCTCCCTCTTGGCACTCGCATCCTGCCGCGAGGGCGGGAAGCAAGCCGCCAAGCCGGCCGCACCGGCCCCCATCAAGGTCTCGCTCACCCCCGTCGCGACCAAACCGACCGACCGGTTCGTCGAGGTCACCGGCACCCTCTTCGGCGAGGAGGATGTCACGATCGCGGCCGAGGTCCCCGGGCGGATCGTCGACATCGCCGCCGACCTCGGAGATTCGGTCAAGCACGGCGGCCCGCTCGCCACGATCGACACCACCGACTACAAGCTCGCGGTTGATGAAGCCCGCGCCTCGCTGCTTGCCGCGCTCGCCCGTATCGGCCTCTCCGAGCTTCCCGAGGGCGAGGTCGATCTCGACTCCCTCCCGCTTGTCATCCGCGCGATCGCGCAGGAAAGCAACGCGAAAGCCCGCCTCGACCGCGCCCGCAGGCTTTACGAACGCACGCCCCCGCTGATCTCCGAACAGGACTTCGCCGACATCCAGACCCAGCACGAAGTCGCCCGCACGGTCGTCGACAGCGAGCGTCTCAACGCCCGCTCGCTCCTCGCCGATGCCCGCGTGAAAGCCTCCACCCTCAGGCAGGCCGAGCAGAGGCTTCTCGACACCCGCGTCATCGCGCCGATCGAGAAGCCCCTGACGTACCGCGTCGCGGCCCGTCAGGTCTCCGTCGGCGAGATCGTCGCGCAGGGGCAGTCGCTTTTCCGCCTGGTCGCCACCGACCGCGTGAAGTTCCGCGGGCTTGTCCCCGAGCGCTTCGCGAAGGACATCGCCGCGAACACACCGGCCAACGTGATCGTCGACGGATTCGCCGACCCCTTCGTTGCGACCGTCTCGCGCATCGCTCCGGCGGTTGATGTCTCCACGCGGGCCTTCAGCATCGAGATCGAAGCCGCGAACCCCGACGGCCTGCTCAAGCCCGGCAGCTTCGCCCGCGCACGCGTCCTCACCCGCACCGATCCGAATGCTCGCTTCGTGCCCGAATCAGCCACCGTCCAGTTCGCCGGCGTGCAGCGGGTCTTCTCGGTCAAGGACGGCAAGGTCGTCGAACACCGGGTTGAGTTCGGCGCCGCGCACGGCGGCATGGTCGAGGTGCTCAAGCTGCCCGAAAGCGTGACCTCCGTGATCGACAAGCCGGCGAAGGAGCTCGGCGCCGGAACGCCCGTGAACGCCGGATAGCTTTAGCGCACGGTCATCTGAACAACCAGGCAGTCGTCCGCGAGCGCCGCCCGCCCGCGGTGCTGCTGGATCCGCCGCTTGGCGCCCTCGAGCGGATCCTCGGCCCCCTGCCTCCCGGGAAGCAGCGCGCGGTGAAGCTCGGGCAGACCGAGAAGCTCGCCATGCTCATCCCGGGTGTCCATCGCGCCATCGGTGAAGAGCACCACGCGATCACCGGGGGAAAGCGGCTGCGCTCGAACCCGTTGCTCGGCTTCGAAAAGCTCGGGCGGCAGCACGCCGAGCATCGTGCACGTGCCCGACAGTTCGTCGGCTTCGCTCCATCCGCCGGTCGCCGTGCGCACCACGCCCGGCGGGTGCCCGGCGTTGGACCACGAAAGCTCAGCCCGTCCATCCTCGAGCTTGGTCAGACGAACGGCCACCGCCGTGGCGAACATCGCCTGCCCGGCGAGAGCGGCATGCGCGTACGCGTTGAGGTCGGCGACGAGCTCCGCCGGCGTCGCGTGCGGCTTCTCCGCGAAGAACCGCTGGATTTCGCCGTGGAGCCGGTTGACGGCGAGAGCGGCCGGCACCCCGTGCCCCGAGACGTCGATCAGCACGACTGTCGTCGACTCCTCCGCCCCAGCGCCCGTCGGAGCGTGGATGTAGAGAAAGTCTCCGCCGATCTCCCGCATCGGGTCGTACCAGTACCGCACCTCGCACGGCCCGCGGTCCACCGGAGGCGGGAAGAGCGATTCGTGGATCCGCCGCGCGTACGCAAGCTCGGACTTGAGCTCTCCGTACCGCTCGCCGAGCACCCGCGTGTGAAACCGCTCACCCAGAAGCGTGTAGCTTCGATAGCTCCAGAAGACCCCGGGCAAGCCCACCAGCGGGAAGACCAGAATCAAAAGCACGCGCACGGCCCAGTGCCCCGGATAAAGCACCATCGCCACCACCGCGAACGTTACCCAAAGCAGCAGGATCGGCGTCGCCGCTTCCTTCCACGTCAGCGGGATGATCAGCGCCCCCGCCACGTGCAGAACGAACACCGCCACCAGCGCCGAGATCCCCGTCAGCACCGCCGCCGTGTCCTCCCCGACGCTCACGCCCGGATTGCGATTCAGGTATTCCGTCAGCGGCTGTGTCAACAGAGCGATCCCGCCCGCGAGAAGCCACAGCCGCCGAAGGATCGTGACCAGCCCCTCATGGTCCGGCTTGGTGTTCTTGATGACGATCGCCGCGCCGGCGAAGACCGACGCGAGCACGAAATCGCTCGCCGCGTCCAGACGCGTGCCCGCCCGCTCCGATGCCGTCTCATCCCACTGAAACCAGAGCGTCGCGAGGTTCCAGAGCAGACTCAGCGTCAGAGCCGCGGCCCCAAATCCGCAGTACCACTCCAGCCGCCGCCGCAGCACCCGCGTCCGCTCCGCCGCGAGGGCAAGCTTGAACGTCGCATCCTCCATCTCGGGCGCAATAGGCGGAGGCTCAAGCTCAAGCAGTCGGGCGAGCATGCTCATGCGCGAACCCCCGGGGACGTCAGCCCCCCGCCGGATCGGCATGTCGCAAAAGCCATCGCCATCGGTGAAGGATACTCCCCCGCGCACCACCCCAAACCCCGCCCTGCCGAGCCGCCCGACGCGCACCGGCACCGAGTTCTACACTTGCCCCCTATGAGCTTGCTTGTCACCGGAACCATCGGCATCGACGACATCGTGACTCCCACCGGGCATGCGACCCAGGTTCTTGGGGGTTCGTGCATGTACTTTTCGGCCGCCGCGTCCTTCTATGGCCCCGTCCGCCTCGTCGCCGCCGTCGGCGAGGACTTCCCCCCCGCTTTCCGCGACTCCCTGAAAGCCTTCCCATCCGTCGATACGGCCGGACTCGAAACGCGAAAGGGCTCCAAGACCTTCCGCTGGGGCGGCAAGTACCACCAGAACATGAACACCCGCGACACGCTCTTCACCGAGCTCGGCGTCGTCGGTGAACACCCCCCCACCGTGCCCTCGCTCTACGCCGACTCGGGCTACGTCTTCCTCGCCAACGGCCCACCCGCGGTCCAGAACGGGTTCCTCGAGCAGGCCCCCAAGCGCAAGCTCTCCGTCGCGGACACGATGGACCTGTGGATCAACGTCGCCCGCCCGGACCTGCAGGTCCTGCTCCGCAAGGTCGACGGTCTGGTCCTCAACTACGACGAAGCCGAGCTCTTTACCGGCAAGCCCAACAGCGTCTCGGCCGGCCGCGCGATCCTCGAGATGGGCCCCCGCTTCGTCGTCATCAAGAAAGGTGAGCACGGCTGCCTCCTCGTCCACCGCGACGGCATCTGTGCCCTCCCCGCGTTCCCGACCGAAACGATCGTCGACCCCACCGGCTGCGGCGACACCTTCGCCGGCGGCATGATGGGCTCGATCGCGGCCGACAAAGCCAACACCGACCCGGGCTCGATCGCGTCCATCCGCCGCGCCCTCGTTCACGGCACCATCATCGCGAGCTTCACCATCGAAGCGTTCAGCCTCGACCGCCTCAAGACCCTTGCCCGCAAGGAGATCGACGAGCGGTACCGGCAGTACGCGACAATGGTGCGGATCGACTGATTCAGATCGCCCGCCTCGCAAGCTTCCCGGCTCAGGGCAGCTTCTGCTCCAGAAGCCAGTCGACAACCTCCGGCAGCACGTGCCCGACCACGAGCGTGTGCCCCCATCCTTCGGCTTCCAGGAACCGGCTTGGCGGCTTGACGCCCGCCGCCGCCTTCCGCGCCCGCGTGATCGAAAAGAGCGGATCCAGCTCCGCCGCGACATCGAACCGCGGCGCACGGCGGACTCCCTCCTTCGGCGCCGAGACAAGCCCGCCCCCCGCGATGCATGCCGCTCCCGCGACCACCTCGGACCGACCGGCCGCGAGCGAGGAAACCGCCCCGGCGCCCATCGAGTGCCCGATCAGGTAGATGCGTTTGGAATCAACCGGGTAGTCCGCCGAGAGGTCCGCGACAACCCGATCGAACGCGACGTTGGAAGCCGCGCTGTACGTCAACGGGCACACCACGATGAACCCGTGCTTGTCCGCAAGCTCCCGGATCAGCCCACCGCCGTAGCCCTCGAAGAACATGCTCTCATCCCCGCCCGCTCCGTGAAACGCGACCACGAGCGGGACAGACGCCACTCCCGAAGCCACGCGTGCCGGTGCGTAAACACGGCACGGGACCGACACCTCGCCGCTCATCACCACACGCCAGTGGTCGCCGGGCTTGCCCTTGTACGGATTCTCCCCCTTCTCAATCGCCGCGACCTCCGCTTCCGTCGCGGCGGCCAGTGCGTCCATCGAAGCCAGAAACCGCGCCGAAACCTTCGTGCTCGCCTCGTCCACGAGCAATCCCGCCCGAGCCTTGGCGGTCGCCCCAGCCCGCTCGCTCTCGGGACCCGTCGGCCGGATCGCTTTCAGCCGCTCCTCCAGACGAGTACGCGTCTCCTCCACCGACGCACCTCGGATCGTCACGCGACCCTTGGGGATCTCGATCGCTTCGCTCGCACCCTTGCGTGACGCGACAACGATCTCAAAGTCACCCCGGGGCATGGAATCAAACCTCGCCGCCAGTTCAAGCGTGAAACTCGCCAACCTGGAACCTTCGACCTTCAGCTCAAGCGGTGCCCGCCACGCTTCCCGCCCGTCGCTCGCGACCAGCACCACATCCAAGCCAACCACATCGCTCGCACCCATCTCCCCGGCCGAGAACATCGGCGCGAAAGCAATCGCCGCCGTGTCCTTGTTCCCCGGGTGGATCACCGCGGCCGTCGGCGTCACCCGAAGCGACTCCGCCACCCGCCGTTCGAGCGTCGAGGTTCGTCCCTCGATCTCCCGAACCATCTCGGCGAGAGTCTGCACCGCGGAGGTGTACCGGCCCGAGAAAAACGCGATGCTCGCCTGATCAAATCGCCGGTTGTAGTCCGCGATCTTCTCGCCCTTCGGAGGGGACGCGCGGAGCGCCTTCTCGAACTGAAGATACGCCAACGCGAGGTCTTTCCGAGAAGCCGACACATACGAAGCAGCTTTGGCCTCGGGCACCACTTCCTGCCGTTCGGGGGACGCCGGCTCCGGCTGCGCCCACAAGATCTCCGCGCCTCCCATCATCACCAAAGCGGAAAGAACGACGCGCATCGATCACCTCCGGAAAGCGACCCTAAACAAACCGCGTGGAAAGAGCCACGCACCCCGCGAGCGGCCCCTCCGACTCCCGATCCGCAAGTACCCGCTCCCGCAGCGTACCGATCCGCGCCGCCGTGGGCTGCCACGCGAGAAGCGTGCTCCCGCTCCCCGTCATCATCACGCGCGTGCCCAGAACCTCGCTCGCCCGATCGCGGATCTGGGCAAGCCTCGGCTCGACGCGGAAGGCCGCCGCTTCGAGGTCGTTAAACCACGCCGAGGGATCGATCGTCGCGTGCGCGAGCGCCCGGACGCGAGCTTCCTCCGGCCCGCCGTTCCGCTTGATCGCGTCAAACGCCCGGTAGACCTCCGGCGTCCCGCAGCCAAACGGCGGCACAACAAGCAGAAGCTCCCCGCAAACCGCCGGCGTCCGATCAATCGTCTCACCAAACCCCGTCACCACCGCGGGACGATAATCGGGATCGACAAAGAACGGCACATCGCTGCCGAGCCGCGCCCCGATCGCCGCAAGCTCATCATCGCTCACCGCAAGCCCAAACGCTTCCCGCAGCGCGAGCAAAGCCGCCGCCGCGTCGCTCGACCCTCCGCCAAGCCCGCCGCCGACCGGGATGCGTTTCTCGACGACCATCTCACAAAACAACTCGCGCCCGACCCTCGCTTCGAGCGCCCGATGGGCCCGAACTGCAAGGTCGCGTTCGATCGGCCAATCAATCGGGGTCGGCTTGACGGCATCCGTCGCCCAGACCACCCGGTGCGATGTCCGTGCCGCAGGCTTTACCGTCACGGTGTCCGCCAGATCCAAGCACACCATCCACGAAGCGATGCGGTGCCACCCGGCTTTGGCCCCTGAGGGCTCGGCCGCTCCCACGCTCAGCGCCAGGTTGACCTTCGCCGGTGCTCGCCGCGTCACGCTCGGCACGCGGACCTCCCTCAGGCCTCGGTCGAGGGCGTGTAGGTCGCCCCGTCAAGCACATCGCACGACACAAAGTCGCCGTCGGCGAACTGATCCGCTCGCTGGCGAGCGTCCGTCAGCTTGAGGACGATCGGCACGCCCGCATTCACCGTGATCGTGTTCGCGGACACATCCTTCGAGATCACCGCACCCTGCACGCGGCGGGGCCGCCCGGCGACCGGCTCGACGTACCGCCCGCCGCTCTTGACGACATCCACGCGGCGGGCTTCAGCCCGGATCACCCCGATGGTCTTCTTCCCCACGGGCGTCGAGATCGCCGCCGCCGGAATGAGGTGAAGCTGATAGCTCGTGTTGGGGATCTCAACCACCACATACGCGGGCTTGGTCGCCGTCGCGGCGTGGTTGGCCGACAGGGTTCCCCGGGTGAGATACGGTGCGATTTTCGTCGTCGGATGGGGCGTGATCATCGCCGCCATGATAGCGGGGCCGAGCCCTCCGGCGGGGCTCCGCCCGCACGCTCTCCGGCCCGCCGGCCCCCACGATCCGACACCTCTTGGTGGCCGAGCCGTTTTCGGGTAGACTGCCTCTGGTTCGCTGGAGCCCAAAGCCACCCATGAAGCACACCCCACCCGGCTTCCACCTCCGCTCGGCTTTCACGCTGATTGAGCTCCTGGTGGTCATCGCGATCATCGCCCTGCTCATCTCGCTGCTCCTCCCCGCTCTGGGCAAAGCCCGCGAATCCGCCAAAGCGACCAAGTGCCTCGCGCAGCAGCGCGGCCTCGCCACCGCTCTTGGCATGTACCAGCAGGACTTCAAGGACTGGATCCCGCGCGAGGGCGTCATGCCCAACCCCCGAACCTTCGGCGGCGTCCGCCGCCCCATCACCTACCCCAACTGGCCCGTCGCCATGCGCCCCTACGTCGACGGCCGCGCCGAGCCCCAAGCCGGCTTCGAACGCACCGATGTCTTCGTCGATGCTCCCTACTACCGCTGCCCCACGCGGCCCCTCGACCGCCACCGCATCCACTACATCGTCAACGGCATCGCTTTCTCCTCCCCCGGAACTCCGCGGCAGCCAAGCGGAGCAAACCCCGACCCGCGCCGCGGCCCCATCCGCGGCGAATGGGCCACCAAGCCCTCCTCCACCGTCTGGATGGCCGAGCTCACCGAGGACAAGTCCGGAGCGTTCTACCGCGAAGCGTACGAACAACGCGGCAACCCCCTCATCGACGACGGCGCCCTCGGGCAGATGTACGACTTCTTCGACGACAGCCACGTCAACGAAAACGCCGTGAACTGCCGGATCTCGATCAAACGCCACGGCGGGGGCTGCAACATCGCATTCCTCGACGCGCACGCCGCCATCGTGAAGGCCGAGAATCTTCGCGACATCGCCGTCTGGGACGACGGCGTCTACAACCGCGACGTCCTCCGCGACGACCGCTGACGGTCACATCTCAAGGAAGTTCTTGAGCAGCTTCGGCCCCTCGATCGTGAGGAAGCTCTCGGGGTGAAACTGCACGCCCTCGACCGAAGGCCGACCGTCCGCAAAGACGCGACGAAGGCCCATCACGACCTTCCGCTCGCTTCCCTCAATCACGTCCGTGCACCACGCCGAAACCTCCCACCACTCGCGGTCACCCTCGCGCCGCACGGGAATCGTCTCCGGAAGCACCACAAGCGAGTGATACCGCGTCGCGACGAACGGATTGGGCACGCCGGCGAAGATCCCCCGCCCGTCGTGGCTCACCTCGCTCGTCTTGCCGTGCATCTGAATCGCGTGCCGCGTCACCGTCATCCCGTTCGCGTCCGCCATGCACTGGTGCCCCAAGCACACCCCCAGGATCGGCACCCGTCCCGCGAAACGCTGGATCACCGCCGACGAGACCCCCGCTTCCTTCGGGCTGCACGGCCCCGGCGAGATGATGATCCGATCTGGAAGCCCGCCGTTCTGGAACGTCTCGATCTCTTCCGGCGTAATCCGGTCGTTCCGCACGACCGCGAGGTCCCTGTCCGGGTCCAGCTTGGGGTCGATCTCGCCCAGACGCTGCACCAGGTTCCACGTGAAGCTGTCGTAGTTGTCGATGAGCAGAATCATGCGGAAGATCATCCAGACCGGCCCCGCCGGCGAATATGTGCATCGTGCGAAGACGCTGATGGTAAACACGTTCTTGACCGTCTTCCCAAGAGGGTGTCCCTATCATCGGGAACGCGGTCCGAACGCAGGCGTATCCCGTTTCGGACGCCCGCCATGATTGAGGTCGCATGACTTTCCCTCGCCGCGATTTCCTCGTCCGATCCGCCGCTTTCAGCCTCGGCTTCGCCGGCCTTGGACGCCTGTCCCTCGCGGGCGGCGTCGAACGCCTCGGCGAACGGCTGCTCGACAACGGCGCCCAGCCCGCGGGCTACGGCCAGCTCCTCGCCGATCCGACCGGCCTTTGCGACCTCCCGAAGGGTTTCTCCTACAAGATCATCTCGCAGATTGGCGAAGTGATGGACGACGGCCTCCTCGTCCCTGGCAAGCACGACGGCATGGCGACCTTCGCCGGACCCGACGGCCGCACCATCCTCGTCCGAAACCACGAGCTCGACATCAACGACAAAGTCCGCTGCGCCTTTGGCACGCAACTCGAACGCCTCAGCCGCGTCGACCGCGCCCGCGTCTTTGACCTCGGCGTGCGCGACGCGACCCCCGCGAGCGGCGGCACCACCACGCTTGTCTTCAACACCAAAACCCAGAAGCTCGAGCGTCACTTTCTCAGCCTCGCCGGAACCGTGCTCAACTGCGCCGGCGGGCCCACCCCCTGGGGCTCTTGGCTCACCTGCGAGGAAACCGTCGTCGGTGTCAAGGACGGCGCGGGCAAGGAGCACGGCTGGGTCTTCGAAGTGCCCGCCAAGGCCGACATCGGCCTCGCAGAACCGGTCCCCCTCAAAGCCATGGGCCGCTTCAGCCACGAAGCCGTCGCGTTCGACCCCGCCACCGGCATCTGCTACCTCACCGAGGACGTAAAGGACAGCCTCCTCTACCGCTTCATCCCGACCAAACCCGGCGACCTCCGCGCGGGCGGCATCCTCCAGGCCCTCGTCGTCAAGAACAACCCCGGCTACGACACCCGCAACTGGAAGGAAAGCCCGGACACGCCGCTCAACACCCCGATCCCCGCCACCTGGATCACCCTCGACAACGTCGAATCCCCCGGCGACACGCTCCGTACCGAGGGTCGCCAAGCCGGCGCCGCCGTCTTCGGCCGCGGCGAGGGAATCTGGTTCGGATCGACCGCTTCCGACCGCTCGCTCTACTTCTGCTGCACCAGCGGAGGCCGGAATGAACGCGGCCAGATCTGGCGCTACCAGCCCGAAGCCCTGAGCAACAAGCCCGCCATCGAAACCGGCGGAACGCTCACCCTCTTCGTCGAACCCCGCAACGACAGCCTGCTGGACTACCCCGACAACATCACCGCCGCCCCGTGGGGCGACCTCATCGTCTCCGAAGACGGGCCCGGCGTGAACCACCTCATCGGCATCACCCCGCAGGGCACACCCTACAAACTCGCCCGCTGCAACCTCGACGACCACGAATGGGCCGGCGCGTGCTTCAGCCCCGACGGCACGACCCTCTTCGCCAACGTCCAGGGACGCGGCCTGACGGTCGCGATCACCGGCCCGTGGAAGAAGTGACCGTCTCCGAACGCAGAAGCCCGCGCGGATGCGTCCCGGCTCTTCGGCTCAGCAGCCCGCTTCAAACGCCACGACGTAATCCGAGTAGTCGAAGAAATCGACGAAATCGTCGCCGTTGAAATCAGCCGTCTTGCCCGCCGGGCACTCGGCACTCTCAAAGCAGAGCACATAGTCGCTGTAGTCGAAGAAATCGACGAACCCGTCGCCATTGAAATCAGCCAAGCACGGCGGCGGCGGGGTGTACTCAACCAGCAACCGGGGCCTGCGATTCTCCGGATCTCCCTCGCGCGACACGAACCGCTTGGCCCGGCCCGTCAGCAGTTCATCCTGTGCTTTCAGGATCCATCCGAAGTTCTCGTCCGGGTTGTTCACCCAGCGCTGCACGTCCGCGACCATTCCCGAACCGCTCCACGTATAGGAACGGAACGCGCTCCCCACGCTCGTCAGCGCCGAAGGACCCGCGACGAAATCACCGCCCGGCGTCGTCCACTCCGGCCCGATCAGGAAGAACCGCGTCGTCCACGTCGCGTCGCCACGCTCCGCATCCACGCCGCCCCCCAAACCCGTGAAGCTCGTCCCCTCGCCCCACGACGCAAGCAGACGGTGAATCCCCATCGGAGTCGCTGAGCCTCGCGCCCGATCCGCGTAAAGCGTCAGCTCCGCGCGCGTCACCACCGACCCCGCAGGGATGAAATCCTGAACCTTGAAACTCATGAGCCCGCGACGAGACCCGTTGCTCGCCGTCACGCCCGCGAAGATCGCCGGCCCGGCCCCGTTCGAAAGCAGTCCCGACGGATCCTGAAAGAGGGTGTTGTCCCGACCGGCGACGACCGTCACCACGTCCGCTTGGACGACTCCGGCACCCAACGCCACGGAAAACAAAGCGGCAACCAAACGCATCGCGGATCCTCCACGTGATAACTCGCCGCTCACCACGGCGGTCGCAAGCCCATCATGCCACAAGAACGCCAAAATTCCAAGACCTCCAGAGAAAAACCCTCACAATCGTGCCCGAGCCCCCGATTACCAGCCGGATCACCCGGCTCTCGCCCCCGATGACCGCCCTGATTCCGGCGACTCCGTGATCAACCGGGCCCCGCGGGAGAAGAAGACGTACGCCCAGATCCATTCGATCATCACCATCACTCGGCTTCGGAACCCGATCAGAAAAAACACGTGTACCCCCGCCCACAGCGCCCACGCGATGAACCCCGCGAACTTCCACCGCGAGCCAAGCACAGGAAGCCAAGCCACCGCCCGCGACCGACCGATCGTCGCAAGCGACCCCTTGTCGCGATACCGAAACTCCGGCCTCGGCCCCCGCTGGCCCGCCGCTTCCCTCGCGATAACCCCCGCGACGAAGTCTCCCATCTGCACCGCCGCCGGACAGACGCCCGGGACCGGCTGCCCATCCTTTCCCACGACCTTCGCGAGGTCGCCGATCACGAAAATCTCGGGATGGCCGGGCACGGAGAGGTCCGGCCCGACGATGACCCGACCCGCTTTGTCGGTTTCGGCACCGATCGTGGCTCCGACCGGCGACCCGCGCACCCCCGCCGCCCAGATGATGTTGTGAGCGTCGATCCTCTCCCCGCCCGCCGCCTCCCCCACCGTCACGCCCGGCGACTCGCCCCCGCGAACATCCGTCACCATCGACCTGAGCCGCACCTCAACGCCCATCGCTTCAAGGTCACGCTTCGCCCGCTCGGAAAGCTCCGCCGGGAACCCCGCCGGCAGCACGCGGTCCTGCCCCTCGATCAAGACCACCCGCGCCTGCGATGTGTCGATGTGCCGGAAGTCCCGCCGAAGCACCGTCCTGGCGATCTCCGCGATCGCCCCCGCCGTCTCGACACCCGTCGGCCCCGCTCCGATCACGACGAACGTCATCAGAGCCCGCCGCTTGGCCGCGTCCTTCTCCTGCTCCGCCGCTTCGAACGCGAGCAGAAACCGCCGGCGGATCTCCAGAGCATCCTCGACCGTCTTCAGCCCCGGAGCCGCTTTCGCCCACGCATCCTTCCCGAAGTACGAGTGCGTCGCCCCCGTCGCAAGCACAAGAACGTCGTACGGAATCTCACCCGCGTCCGTCACAACCACCCGCTTGCCCGCATCCACCCGCTCGACATCCGCGAGCACGACCTCCGTGTTCTTCTGCGAAGCCAGCACCGACCGGATCGGCGCCGCGATATGCGCCGGCGAAAGCCCCGCCGTCGCGACCTGGTACAGCATCGGCTGAAACAGATGGTGGTTCCGCCGATCCACAAGCACCACATCCACCCGAGCCCGCCCAAGCCCCTTCGCCGCATTCAGCCCGCCAAACCCCCCGCCAACGATGACGACTTTCATTGCATTCTCCTTCAGAGCCCGACGCGCCAGCGAGGGTGAATCGACAAAGTGCCTCCACACCAGCTCCACCTCCCGGCGGCACCCCCTCCTTCAAAACCCGACGCGCCAGCGAGGGTGAATCGAAAAAGTGCCCCCAAACCGCCTCCACCTCCCGGCGGCACCCCCCCCTCGGCCGCATCCCCTACTGCCCATGCAGAACATACTCGCACGCTCTCGCCACAGATTCCTCCGTCCAAAGGTACCGTTTGCTTCCGCCCTCGGTCCAAACCTCTTGTTTCGCTCCAAAACAGCCGGCTTCGCGAAGTCGCCGTGTACTCCACGCTTTGAACTGCTCAAGGGACGCGTCCGCCTCCACGTCCGTGCTCAAGACAACATGAACATGATTCGTGCGGACGTTCACCGCGCGAAGCTGCCAACGACGGATCTCGCAGTGCCTTGTGATGACCGCCAACACGATGCTCCGAGCTTCCTCCGAAAGCAACTCCGGCCCCGTCGGCATCGCCCGCAGCTCCTCGTACTCGCGAACGACATCAGCCGCGAGAAACGCCGTGCCGTACCGGCTGTGCTTCGCATCGACGCTTCCGCGTGCATCCCCGTGAAGCCAGGACCCATAGCACGTCCACGTCAACAGGTACGCCAGCGGCCGTCCCATCCCGAATCCTATCAGAGCCCGACGCGCCAGCGAGGGTGAATCGACACGGTACCCCCAAACCACCTCCGTCTCCCAGCGGCACCCCTTCCTTCAGAGCCCGACGCGCCAGCGAGGGTGAATCGGCAACATGTCCCCAAACCAGCTCCACCTCTCGGCGGCACCCCTTCCTTCAGAATCCGACGCGCCAGCGAGGGTGAATCGACACGGTGCCCCCAAACCACCTCCGTCTCCCAGCGGCACCCCTTCCTTCAGAGCCCGACGCGCCAGCGAGGGTGAATCGACAAGGTACCCCCAAACCACCTCCACCTCCCGGCGGCAACCCGGTCTGCCACCCTCCGTACCGCCCAAGTCCCTCGAAACTCGAGGACGCGTCTCCGCCTCTCCCTCGCTTGCGCGTCGGGCTCTGAAAAACCCTACCCTCCGGGCATGTCCACCCCCACGTCGAAGTTCGACACCTACACCTCCCCCCTCGCCGAACGCAACGCTTCCAAGGAGATGCTCCGCTTGTGGTCGCCGCGCCACAAGTTCCAGACCTGGCGTCGAATCTGGCTCGCCGTCGCCGAAGCCCAGCACGAACTCGGCCTCCCCGTCACCAAAGAGCAGGTCGAAGAACTCCGAGCCAACCTCGACGTCACCGACGCCGACATGGCCCTCGCTTCCGACTACGAACGCAAGCTCCGCCACGACGTCATGGCCCACGTCCACGCCTGGGGCGACCGCTGCCCGAAGGCCAAGGGGATCATCCATCTTGGGATGACGAGTCAGGATGTGGTGTGCAATGCGGATTTGACGGTGCTGCGACAGGCAATCGAGTTGATCGCTGCCAAGCTTGGTCGAGCGGGTGAGTCTCTTGCCATTCAGTCGCTCCAGTGGAAATCGCTGCCGACACTCGGGTTTACTCACTATCAGCCGGCGCAGCCGGTCACGGTGGGGCGTCGCATTGCAGGCTGGGCGTACGACCTCTCACTTTGCTTTGAACGGCTCATGAAGAGCCTGATCGCTGCGAAATCGCTGAGAGGACTTCGGGGAGCGACCGGAACACAAGCCAGCTTTCTTTCACTCTTTGGTGGCGATGCTTCGAAAGTCGACGATCTTGAGCACAGCTTCATTGAGAATGTCACCAACGAGTGGTTGGACTTCAAATACCTCCACGCCTCGCGGGAACGGCAGGATTTTCGATTGTTCGTGCACGAACTCACCGGCCAGACCTACCCCCGCGTCATCGACACCTTCATCCTCGCCGACCTCGCCAGCGCCGCTTCCGTCCTCCACAAAATCGCCACCGACATCCGCCTGCTCAGCAACCGCAAAGAGCTCGACGAGCCCTTCGAAGACAAGCAGATCGGCTCTTCCGCCATGCCCTACAAGCGCAACCCCATGCGCTGTGAGCGCATCTGCGGCCTCACCCGCTTTGTCATGAACCTCGTCGGCAACGCCTACGACACAGCCGCCACCCAGTGGCTCGAACGCACCCTCGACGACTCCAGTAATCGCCGCCTCTCCCTCCCCGAAGCCTTCCTCGCCCTCGACGGCGCCCTCGACCTGATGCACAACGTCGCTAGCGGCCTCATCGTCCACGAAGCCATGGTCCGCAAGAACCTCATGGCCGAGCTCCCCTTCATGGCGACCGAAAACCTCCTCATGGAATGCGTCAAGCTCGGCGGCGACCGCCAGCACTACCACGAGGTCATCCGCGAGCACGCCCAAGCCGCCGGCTTCCGCGTCAAGAACGAGGGCGCCGACAACGACCTCCTCTCCCGCCTCCAAGCCGACACCAACTTCGCCAGCAAAGCCCGCGGCGGCCCCCTCTCCGCCGAGCTCAACTGGGAAGGCCTCATGGACCCCATGAAGTACATCGGCCGCTCCGTCGAACAGACCGAACGCTTCCTCAAGGACGTCGTCGGGCCCCTCCGCGCCCAGTACGGCCAAGCCATCGCCGCCCTCGGCGACTCTTCCCCCAAGGTCTGAGGCGCCGAACCGCCCCGTAGGGTGTACGCCCCGGCTTGGATCCCTCCCCGATCGCCGTTACCATGCCATGATGCCCCTGCTCGCGGTGGACACGCCCTCTGCCCTCCTCGGCCTTGCCATAGGCCTCGCCGCCGGGCTGGCGCTCGCGCTCGCTTTCGGCTTTCGCCCCTGGAAACGCCCCGCGTCCGCCCCAACCGACCTCTTGACCGACTTCCCGCCGAGCGCCGGCCTTCTCACCCGAAGCGGTTCCGAAGCTCGCTCCCAGCTCTTGGAACGCGTCGCCACCCTGACCGAAGCCCTCATCGTCGTCCTCGACCACGAAGGCCGCGTCGTCAAGTTCAACCCCACCTGCGTCCGACTCACCGGCTACCAGCCCGAAGAGGTCCTCGGCAAAACCATCTGGAACACGATCCTCTCACCCGCAGATTGCGACAGGATCAAAGCGCGCGTGCTCGCCGCCGACTACAAGGAAGACGGCGAGACCTGCGAATCCGACTGGATCGACAAGCAGGGCCGCAAACACCGCGTCATGTGGCGGTGCGCCACCTTCCGCAGGCCCGACAAGCCCCCGCTCACCGTCGCCACCGGCCTCGACATCACCGAATCCCGACGCATGCAGACCGAGCTCTTCGACGCCCAACGCGTGGAAGCCATCGGCCAGCTCGCAACCGGCATCGCTCACGACTTCAACAACCTCCTCACCGCCATCTTCGGCCACATCGCCCTCGCCAAGCGCCTCCTCCCCGAGTCCCACGCCGCTTCCGCCTCCCTCGACCGCGTCGAACAAGCCGCCGAACAGGCCGGCCGCGTCATCCGCTCACTCCTCACCTTCAGCACCAACGAGCACAGCCCCAAGATCCCCACGCCCGTCGCCCATCTCCTCAGCGAGACCTCTTCGCTGATCGAAGGCCTCCTCCCCGCTTCGATCGTCCTCGAAACGCCAAAAACCACGGATCACCTCTGGCTCAACGCCGACCGCCACCGCATCCAGCAAGCCATCATCAATCTCGCCATCAACGCGAAGGACGCCATGCCCTCCGGCGGCACGCTCCGCCTCGCCGCCGAACGCCAGGACGACAGGATCATCTTCACCGTCGCCGACACCGGCCGAGGAATGTCCGAAGAACTCCTCCAGCGCGCCTGCGAACCCTTCTTCACCACCAAAGCCCGCGGCAACGGCACCGGCTTGGGTCTCCCCGTCGCCCGCAGCATCGTCAACGACCACGGCGGCACCCTCGAAATCCTCTCCACACCCGGCCACGGCACCACCGTTCGCATCTCCCTGCCCGCCGCAAACGCCCCGGCCGAAGTCACGCCCAAACGCAAGCCCAGCGGCCTTGGCCTCATCGTCGCGTCCACCCAGGCCTACCCCAGACAGATCATGGTCGCCTCACTCTCGACCCTGCAGATGCCCATCCGCGCCCACCGCGACGCCGAAGCCCTCCAGAACGACCTGCGGACCGGACCCAAAGCCGGCGTCCTCGTCGTCGACTGCTCCCTCGTCGCTTCCACGCCTGACATTCTCGAACTCGCCGCCGCCCGCGGTACGCGCGTCGTCATGGTCGGGACCGCCGAACAGTGCGCCGGCGCTCCCAAAGGTGCTGACGCGACCCTCGCCGAACCCTTCACGACCGCCCAACTGCTCGACCTTGTGCGCAGCGCCGCCGACCAGACCGGCGCAGGCAAAGCCTCCACCGCCGCCGTCTAATGGCCGCGCCGTCCACGACCAACCCGCGTCGAACGCCGGGCCTTACTCCAGGTACGTGTACCCTTCCATCCCCTGGTCGTAGAACTTCAGCAGGCTCTGCCCCTCGGGCACGCTGATCAGCCCGCCCTTGACCGCCCGCTCGACGTCCTTGCGCATCGCTTTGATCAGGTCCTCGGTGTCGTACTGCACATAGCTCAGCACTTCCTTGACCGTGTCGCCCTCGACGACCTCGTCCAGGTCCCAGTCGCCCACGCCGTCGGAATCATCAAACGAGACGTGCACGACGTGCGTGTCCCCGTACAGGTTGTGCAGGTCGCCAAGCACCTCCTGATACGCGCCCAGCAGAAAGATCCCAAGGTGGTACGGCTCCGGCTTGCGATCCACGCCCGGCTTGAGATCGTGAAGATCAAGCGTCGGCTTGCTCGCCGTCCGCTTGTCGCAGAACTTGTCCACCTGACCGTCCGAGTCGCACGTGATGTCCGCCAGAATGCCCTGACGCTTCGGCTTCTCGTTCAGCCGGTGGATCGGGCAGATCGGGAACAGCTGATCAATCGCCCAGTGGTCCGGAAGACTCTGGAAGATCGAGAAGTTGACGTAGTAGATGTCCGAAAGCACCTGCGGCAGTTCCTGCAGGTCATCCGGCAGTTCCCCCTTCGACGACGCCAGATCATGAATCCGCCGACCGATCGACCAGAACAGCCGCTCGGTCGCCGACCGCATCGGAAGCGACAGATACCCGAGATTGAACAGGCTCATCGCCTCCTCCCGGGCCTGCATCGCGTCGTGATACACCTCGACAAGATTCACCCGCGGCTGCGCCAGCGCTTCCCACGCGTCGATCAGCTCCAGCACCGGCTGCGGCTTCTCCCCCTCGCTCTTCATGATCCCCTCGCACCCCTGCAAGTCCGGATCGGTGGGGAAGTCGGTCTTCCCGAGCACGTCCACGATGAGAAGCGAGCTGTGAGCTACCATCGCGCGCCCGCTCTCGGAGATGATCCGCGGATGCGCGAACCCCGCCGCGTCGCACACCGACTTCACGCGATACACGATGTCGCGAGCGTACTCCGCCACCGTGTAGTTCACGCTCGAAGAGCTGTTGCTCATCGACCCGTCGTAGTCGATCCCCATCCCGCCGCCGACGTCGATCGTGTCCAGGCCCGCACCGAGCTTCTTGAGCTCGCAGAAGATGTGCGAAAGCTCGTTGACCGCCGCTTTGATGTTCCGGATCTCGCCGATCTGGCTCCCGATGTGGAAGTGGATCATCTTCAGACAGTCGGCCATGCCGTGCTCATTCAGATAGTCGAGCGCGTGGAGCAGCTCCGTGACCGTCAGGCCGAACTTGCTCCGCATGCCGCCCGAGCTCTCCCACCGGCCTGTACCCTGCGAGCTGGGCTTGGCCCGAACGCCGATCCGCGGACGCACGTTGTACTTCTTCGCGTGGTGCACGATCCACTCGAGGTCGCTGAACCGCTCCACCACCGGGATGATGTGCCGGCCAAGCTTCGTCGCGAGAATCACCGTCTCGATGAACTCCGAGTCCTTGAACCCGTTGCACACGATCGGCATCGCCGGCGCCGCCTCGGTCAGACCAAGCACCGCCAGAAGCTCAGGCTTGCTGCCCGCTTCCAAGCCGAACCCGAGCTCCTTGCCGATGTCACGCACCTCTTCGCAAAGCTGCCGCTGCTGGTTCACCTTGATCGGGTACACGCAGCAGTACGTTCCCGTGTACTGGTGCTCCGCGATCGCCGCGTCAAACGCCTGACGGATCTCCGTCAGCCGGTGCTTCAGCAGATCGCGAAAACGGATAATGACCGGCGTCGAGATCTCGCGATCGCGAAGCCCCTCAAGCACCTCGTGCAGGTCGATCGACCGCGCAGGGTCCCGCTCGGGCATGATCGTCACGTGACCCAGCTCGTTCACGCCCACGTATCCCATGCCCCATTCGCGGATCCCGTACAGCTTCATCGAGTCTTCGACCGTCCAACCCTGCGTCTTCTTCGCCGCCTGCTCGGCGTCGTGGATCGGGTTCGCTGTGTTCGAAATCGTGGCCATCGTGTCCTGATTCCCGGCGCGAAGGCGGACGCTGCTCGCAGAGCCGCGCCGCTCCGCACCGAAACAGTATCGACCCCGCGCCCCCAAGAAAACCCCCAGAGCCGCTCTCGCTCACGATTCTCTCTCGTCCCTCGAAGCAATTTCCCTTGGCGCGGCGGACCCTCCGCCGGTATCATCAGCGAAACCATTCGGAGATCCCATGCGTCTTCACCCCGCCCTCACACTCGTCCTCCCCGCCGCCATCCTCCTGCCCACCGCCCGCGCGCAGGATCTCATCTTCACCTTCACACCGCAAAGCTCCCTCACCCTGAGCACCGATTTCGTCATCGACTCCGAAGGCACCCTCATCGGAAACTACGACGAATCCACCAACCCCGGCGGCACCCGCACCCGGCCCGGCCTCTTCGGCGGCTCCGGCAATCAGCCCATCCCCGCCGCGATCGACCTCTCCCTCGCCGGTTCAGACTCCACCCGCCCCACAGGCTCCTTCCGCTTCACCGCCGACACCGACGCCGGTGTCTTCACCCTCGAATCCTTCGGCGCCGACCTCCTGGGCGGAGCATCCCTCGACGTGCCCTTCACCCTTGGGCTGCTGTACGAAACGTTCCGAACCCTCACCCCCAACTCCGTCTACTTCGGCGGCGTCCGCCTGCCCATCCCGCTGGGCCAGGCCTCGGTCTCCGCGCTCACGTTTGCCCAGACGGCGCCCGTTCCCGGCGTGCTGGTTCCGACCGCGAACCCGGGCATCTTCACCTTCGCGGCACTCCTGCCCGTCGAAGTGACCCTCTCCGCCAGCGCGCTGACCCAGACCTTCGACCTCCCGGCGTCCCCGGCGGTCCTGCCGCTCACCGGCTCCCTCGACACCACCACGACGCCCCCCACCATCACGATCGCGTGGGACCTCGCGATCGACCAGCCCTTCCCTCCCGAGGTGATCGCCCAGATCCCGCCGGTCGAGAACCAGCCCCTCGCGCTCCCCACCCTTCTGCCCCCCGGCTCGGTCGCCAACCTGCTCCTCAGCCTGACCGTCACCGCCGGTAACGCGGGCCTCGGAACCACCGCTTCCCTCGTGGCCCAGGGCATCGTTCGTTGCTCGACCGACCTCAACAACGACGGCATGGTCGACCTGCACGACCTCATGGCCTTCATCGAAGCCTTCGAAGCCGGCACGCCCGACGCCGACTTCAACGCCGACGGCTTCGCCGACCTCTTCGACTACATCGACTTCGTCGAAGCGTTCGAGAGCCCCTGCAACTCCTGACTTCGGACGCTCCACCTCCCCGAATCCCGCGCCGATCCCCCTCACAACCACCGCATCTACGCCTCCTCACCCGGGATTCACTGGCATCCCTCCGGGTTTGTCGTATATTCGACCCGTGACGCGTGGATGGATCATTCCGGGTTCGATAACCGTGGCGCTCGCCTGCGGCTCCTTGGCCCACGCGCAGGTCCAGTACCTCTCTGACCTCAGGCGTATTTCGCTCACCGCCGACACCCTCGCCGACCGTGAGGCCTTCGCCATAAGCCCGGCGGTCCCGTACTCGGACTTCGAGGTCGCCTCGCGGACCGTCGACGCCGCAACCGGCACCACTTCGGTCTCCGCGACCGGTTCGCACCACTCGGTCCTTTCACCGTCGCACATGACCGCTTCCGGAGCCGCTTCCGCCGCCGGGCTCAGCCTCGGGAGCGACCCCGGCTCGGCACAGTCCTCTTCGTCGTTCTTCGTCGGCTTCCGCCTCGCCACCCCGCAGCGCCTCATCGCCCATGCCGCGCTCACCCGCGGCGTCACCTCCAACGCCCAGTTCATCCTGCAGCGCACCGACGGCACGATCTCCTACGTCCTGAACGCCGACTCGCCGCAGCCCATCACCATCAACCGCATCCTGCCACCCGGCGAGTACCGCGTGGTCGCCTTCGCCAGCGCCTCAATCGCCCTCTTCCCCGGCGCCAACCTCGCCGACGGCTGCGCCTACACCGCCGAGCTCGCCTTCACCTGCCCGGTGGACTTCAACGCCGACGGCTTCCTCGATTTCTTCGACTACGACGAGTACGTCACCTGCTTCGAAACCGGCGCCTGTCCCCCCCAAGCCACCGCCGACTTCAACGACGACGGATTCGTGGACTTCTTCGACTACGACGATTTCGTCGCAAGCTACGAAGCCGGCTGCTGAACCCGAAATCAAAATCGTGCCCCAAGCTTCACGCCCCGGGCACGTCTCTCCCATGACCCGACAGGGCCGCTTAGCACCCGGTCTCAAACGCGCCGACGAAGTCGTCGTAGTCAAAGAAGTCAAGGAAGTAGTCCATGTTGAAGTCCGCCCGCGGCGAGCCATCCTGGAAGTCGCCCACGAACTCGTCATAGTCAAAGAAGTCCACGAACGCGTCCATGTTGTAGTCCGCCGGGCAGCGGATCACCGTCACGTGCGCCGCGTCGCTCGTCACTTGCCCACAGTCGTTGCTCACGATACACCAGTACGCCCCCGCGTCCGCAGGCTTGATGTCCGTAAGCGTCACCGTGTCACCGTCGGCCCCATCGATCGCCACGCCCTCGTGGAACCACTGGAAATTCAGCGGGCCGTTCGACCCGTCGCTGTCCGCCCGGATCTGGAACTCGACCTCCCCATACACCAGAGCCTCGCCGCCCGCCGGCTGATCGATGACCCACGGCGCCCCCTGCTGGCAGTCGATCGTCGAAAGCGAAACCGAGTTCATCACCATCCCCGCGTACGAGCCCACGCGGTGCTGACCGTTCACGACGCTGTCGCAGTACACCTCGTAGTTGATCACCGCGCTGAACGTCCCCGCTTCAACCTCAAGCTGGTCAAACACCACGAACTGCCCCGGAAGCAGCAGCCGCGGCGTCAGGTCGACATCCTCGGAGTTCACCACCAGCGGATCATTCCGCATCAGCTCCTCAAGCGTCACCTGATAGCTCACGTTCGTCACGCTCCGCTTGATCCACATCCGACGGTTCCACGGATCCAGATTCGTCACCGTCTCCGTCAGAACCCGATCCCCCTCGCCGTTGGTGCCCGCTTCCGTCACGATCTGCGGCTGAAGCGGGTTTGAATTCTGCCCCGCCGGCTGCCCCATCACCTTCCACTGGTACGACGGCGTCGGATCCGCGTTGAAGTTCCGAAGCGAGATCCCGTAATGCTCGATGCTCCCCGGAAGCGTCGCCCGCCGCGGCCTCGCATACGTCACCCGAGTCCCACCAGGAATCGCCGTAATCGTCGGAGACCCGTAGTTCGGGTTGCAGTACGTGTGGTACACATCCTCCGGATGCGGCCCGTGAAGCTCGATCTCGAACTCATCGCAGTCATCGTCCGTCTCGTTCGGCACGTCGAAGTTCGACAGCCCGCCGTAGATCGTGACCTGCGCCGTCCCCACCGTGCCAAGCCCCGCCGCCGCAACGATCGCCGCGCACGCCGTCAGCCCGTCAAGTTTCAGAAGTCCAAGCATCGCTGTGCCTCCCTCGAAGCCGATCCGCCCCGCAAGCACGCCGGAAGCACACCTTCCCGCGGCCCGCTCAAAGCAGACGACCGATCGATGAAGCACACTACCCCCCGCAAGATCGCCGGCAAAGCGGGGAAACCCGGAGTTCCGCCCCGGCACCTGCGAGGGTTTCCCCTACACGACCACCCCCGCTCAACCCCGCTCACCCGAAAGCAGCCCCATCTCGATGGCCATCCGCACCAGATCCGCCCGCTCCTTCAGCCCAAGCTTCTTCATCAGCCTCGCCCGATACGACTCCACCGTCTTCACGCTCAGCGCCAGCCGATCCCCGATCTGCTGATTCGTGTACCCATTCGCCACCGCCTGGAGTACCTCACGCTCGCGCTCGCTCAGCGTGTCCGCCGGGGTCGTCGTCTTCGCTTTGGGCTAAAGCACGCTGCCAAGCGTCGACTGCTTCCCGCAGTCGATGAACACCCGTCCTCGCGAAACCGCTCGGATCGCCGCGATCAGTTCCGTGTCCGCCGCGCTCTTCACCACGTACCCGGACGCTCCCATCGCCACCGCCGTCCGCACGTACGCCGGATCGTCGTGCATCGTCACGATCACGATCCGACTCGAAGGCGACACCGCCCGAAGCCGCTCGACCGACGCCACTCCCGAAGCCCCGGGCATCGAAAGATCAAGCGTGATGATGTCCGGAGCAAGCTTCGGCACCGCTTCGATCGCCTCGTGAAGCGTCCCCGCCTCCCCCACCACCTTCATGTCGTGCTGACCGTCCACAAGCATCCGAAGCCCGCTCCGAAGCAGCGCATGGTCGTCCACGATCACCACACGGATGGGATTGCTCACGGCTTGCTCCCTTCCACGCCGCCCCCCCGGCCCGTGACCACCACGCCAGGAATCGCAACCCGCACCGTCGTCCCTTCCCCGCGAGCCGAACGCACCGTCGCTTCACCGCCCAGCGACAGCGCCCGCTCACGAATGCCCGTGAGCCCGAGCCCCGATCCGCTCCCGACGGCCGACGCTTCCAGCCCTCGGCCATCGTCACGAACCTCAAGCGTGAGGACCTCGTCCGTCAGTATGAGCCTGATCTCCGCACGCGTCGCTTCCGCATGCTTGACCACGTTCGTGCACGCTTCCTGCGCGATCCGATACACCGAGATCTCGATGTCCGGCTCAAACCGCACACCCGCATCCACGTTCGTGCTCACCTCGAACTTCGCCGGCGAGGTGGACGACAGATCCTCGCACAGCCGCTCGACCGCCGCGCGAAGCCCGAGGCCCTCAAGCACGCCAGGCCCCAGACCGCGGGCAAGCCGCCGGACCGCTTCCACGCTCCGGGTCGTCATCGCACGCACTTCCCGCAGGCTCGACCGAGCCGAGTCCAGATCCGTCGCACGCTCGGCCGCGCTGATCCCCAGAAGCACCACCATCAGATGCTGCCCCACGTCGTCGTGCAGGTCCCGCGCCAGCGACGCACGCTCCCGCTCCTGCGAATGAATCACCCGGTAAAGCAGCAGCCCTCGCTCCTCAAAGAGCGCCCGAAGCGGTCGCACCACGATCATCCACAGGGCCGGCGCGATCACCGCCGTCAGCGTCGCCGCATCCACAAGCGACCTGAGAAAATCGCCGCTCACCAACCCCGGAAACGCCGTGAAGATCAGCATGATGCTGATCTCCACGCCGAACACCAGTCCGAGCACCAGCAGCAGCACACGCGTCGGCGACGGACCCGAACCGCCCACATGAATCTGCGTCTCAGTCATGCGTCACTGTCTGCGCCGCTCCGCTCGCCGGCCACCCGTCGGCCGCTGCGCCCTCGGAGCCTTACCGGCCCAGAGCCAGGAGCTGCTGGAACATCTCGTTGGTCGTGCTGATCACCCGCGTCGCGGCCGAGTACCCCGTCTGGGCCGTGATCAGCCCGATGAACTCCTGGCCGAGGTCGACGTTCGAGGTCTCAAGCGCCCCGCCGATCACCTGACCCGCCGAAAGCGTGCCCGGTTCGTTCACCATCGCCGAGCCGCTGTTGCCGCTCACCGTGAACATGTTGCTCCCCATGTCGACCAGCCCCTCGGGGTTGGTGAACGTCGCCAGCGGGATCTGCCCCAGCGTCCGCGACAGCCCGTTGCTGAAGGTGCCGATGATCATCCCGTCCGGAGCCACGCCGAACCCGCGGAGCGTCCCGATCGGAGAACCGTCCGCACGGCCCGTCAGCGTCGAACTCTGATCCGCAAGCGACCGCACCATGTCCTGATCGTCCGCGAAACGGATGTCGATCGCAAGCGGCGAACCCGCGCCCGCCAACGTGCGATCGATGCTCGCGCTCATCGACGATCCGGGCACAAGCTGGCCGTCGGAGTCAAAGCTCACCGTGCCCGAGCCCACGATCGGGCTCACATCGTCATCGTCGATGCACTCCGCCTGCCACGACCACGTCGTGCCGCCCGTCGAGTTGATCGACTGCATCACCAGATTCAGATCCATGTTGATCGGCGTGCCCAGGGAGTCGTACACCACAAGCGTCGTTCGCACGCTCTCCCCGTCCGCCGTCGCCGTCTTCGTGCTCGCGAACGCCGACCCCAACTGGGACCCGCCCGCTGTCAGCCGCGTGATGTTGCCCGCGCCCATCACGATGTCGTTCGTCGTGCCGACGTTGCCAACGATATTGATGTTGCCCGTCGCGTCGATCGTCACGCCCGAGGTCGAACCGTCAGGGTTCACCACGCCCGACGTGATGCCGAGCGTCGTCTCGATGAAGGTCATGACATCCTGGACCGTCGTGCCCGCCGCGACCGTCATCGTCGCGTCGGGGATCAGCCGCCCGCCCTTGGTCGCCCCGGTGATCCGGATCTGCTGTCCCGCCGTGTAGAACGCGGTGCCGCTGCCCGGAAGCGCGGGATCCTCGATGTTCGTCAGAAGCGAGCCCGCCGCCGCGAAACCGCCGCCCACCAGAAGCAGCCCGGACGTGTCCGTGCCCGAAAGCGTCAGCTCCGCCCCGGTCGTCGGCAGCGAGCCGTTCGCCCGAAGATTGCCCGAGAACGTCGCCACCCGCGACTGCTCCGCGATGGTCATCTGCCCGATCGGGATATTCACCGGCTGGAGGTCGCCGCGGACGACGTTCCAGGACGCATCCACGCCCCAGCCCATCAGCCGCTCGCCGCCGACGGTCACAAGGTCGTTCTCGAGATTCTGGCGGAACGATCCGGCCCGCGTGTAATTGCGCGAGTTGCCCGACTGCACCACGAAGAACCCGTTCCCCTCGATCGCCATGTCGCGGGGGTCGCCCGTCGTCGTGAAGTTGCCCGTGGCGAAGTTCCGCTGCGTCCCCGCGACCTGGACACCCAGACCGATCTGCCGCGGATTGGTGCCGCCGCTGATGTCCGAGGGCGGCCCGCCCATCGACATCGTCCGCGAGAACATCGAACTGAAGAGCATCCGCGACGACTTGAACGACGTCGTGTTCACGTTCGCGATGTTGTTGCCGATCACGTCCATGTTCCGGCTGTTGGCGTTCAGCCCGCTCAGACCCGTAAACAGTGCCGTCGTCGATCCCATCGTCAGACTCCTCAGTAGATCAGCCGCGGTCCCCGCGGCTTTGGTTGGTGTTCCAGTTCGTTACCGCTTGCCCACGTTCCGCCCGAGCTTGCCCAGCAGGTCCGCGCCCGTCGGTTCAACGGGCCCCTCCTGCCTGGCCTCGGCCATGACCGCATCGATGCCCGTCAGCATCTCGCCGGCCTTGATCGCCGACGCTTTGCTCACCGTCCGCGTACCCACGTCGATCTTGAACCACTCCCCGTCCGCTTCGACAAGCACGCGGGACGACCCCGCAAGCTCTGCTTTGTCCGCCGCCGCGGCGAGCTTGGTCCGCTGGCTTTCGGTCAGTTCAAGGTCCGAGTCCTTCTCGACCCCGACCGGCCGCCCGCTCTGAATCTCGCCGGCCGAAGCCGCTTTGAGCAGATCGGCGAACCCCGCCGAGCCGATCCCGGCCCGACCCAGCGTCCCGGTGATCGACTCACCCGCGGGCTTGACACCCGAGCCGAGCTTTCGAAGAAGATCCATCTGAACGCTCATGGTGATGCTCCTCGTCTTCCGCTTTGCTCAGCCTTACGGGTTGGCTTCTTCGTTGCCGCGCACGCTGTCGAGGTACGACATCGGCATCCGGTCGCCGCCGACCAGGTTGAGCACGATCCCTCCCTGCGTGCGAGAGACCGACTCCACCTCGGCGGTCACGCGCTCAAGGTCAAGGTTGAGACCCTCGACCCGCTTGCCGATCATCCCCGCCGCGGCGATGAACTCGTTCTGCGCGGTGATGTCCGAGAGGTTGTTCGAGAGATCCATGTTGCTCTGGATCGACCGAAGCGTCGACATCTGCTGCAGCAGGGTGTTCGTGTCGTTGGGTGCAAGCGGGTCCTGGTTGGTCAGTTCGGTCAGGATCAGCTTGGTGAAGTCCTCGGTCGTCAGACCGCTCATCCCCTGGCCGACGTTCGAATTGGTCCCGAATCCGCTGATCGCACTCATGGCTTTTCTCCGCAAGGTTCCAGGTCACTTCCCCTCACACCACCGCGTCCACGCGAAGCCTCAGCAATCCCGATGCCGAACCGTCCTCCTCCGCCCAGACGCCCCCGGGGCCGACCGCCTCCGGCGACACCTGCGCTTCAGGCTGTTCCTGCGCCCTTGGCGCGGAATGTTCGCGTCGCTCCTTGCCGCCCGACTGGTCACCGTTCTGGCCGTGCTGGCCGGTCGCATCCCCGGCCGTCTGCGAGGAGCGGTCATCCCGGCTTGAAGCCGGGTTGGTCGTGGCGAGGGGAGTCGTCCCGACCACGTCGATCGACTTGACGGTCAGCCCCGCTTCTTCGATCGACCGCTTGAGGCCATCCACGCCGTCCCGAAGTGCCTGCCGGGCCTGCTCGCTCTGTGCGTCAAACGTCGCCGTCACGCGCCCGCCCTCGATCGTGAGGTCGATCTTCATCGATCCAAGATGCTCGGGATTGAGGCGGAGGGACATCACCCCGCCCTTCTGACGCAGCGCCGCCGCAAGGCCCCGGGAGATCTGAGCTTGGATCTGCTCCTTGCTCTCACCCTTGGCCGACGCGACGCCCACAGCGGTCTTGCCCTTCGCCGGCGTTCCAAAGCCAACCCCGAACGCACGCCCGCCCGCGAAAAGGCCGCCGAATTCATGCCCAAAGCCCGCCCCACCGCCCGCACCGCCGCCGCCGCCCACGCCAGCTCCGCCCACGCCCGCGCCGCCGCTCCCGCTCGGAGCGGCGACACCGCCCACGCGACCGGACGACCCGCCGACCGCAGGCGTGCCCAAAGCTTGCGGTGCCGCTCCGACGGGCGTGCCAACCTGCACCGGCGTCGACGACGCGGCGGCTCGCGCCGCTTGTTCCTGCGAGGCATCCGCGAACCGCGCCCGCGTCGGTTCCGCGTGACGGGGCTGGACCAGTCCAAGATCCGCCGTCGGCGACGGTTCCTTCTGCTTCTTCTCACCGCCGTGTTCAATCGGGGACGCTTGGACGGGCTCCGGCTGCCGCTCGCGGATCAACCCAAGCGGGTCCCGCGCCTGCGGAGCACGTTCGGCGGCAACATCCTCGGTTTCACCCTTGCCAAGCTTGCCCGCTTTGGCCCCCATGGGCCGAGTCTGCTTTCCCGCGATCAGCGTCGATGTCGTCTCGGACGTTGATCGCTCCGCGCCGCCCACGGCCAAAGCCGCTTGCGGCTTGGAGTCCGCCTTCGCGGATGCCTTCGCCAGCGGATTCTGGCTCACCGGCGTCTGCTGGCTTGCCCGAGCCGCCTGCTCCGAGTCCGTCAGCGTCTCGACCCGCTGCCCCTCCCGCTGGTTGGCCGCTTGGTCCGCCCCCTGCTCCGCCTGAGCTTCCGCTTTCGCCTGCCCGGCGTTGTCCGCCCGCTTCGCCTCCGCGGCATCTTTCGCGTCGGCTTTGGTCGCCAAGTTCGATTCAGCCGGACCAGCTTCGAAGCCGTCCGCGATGGTTTCGTCCTGCGAGTCCGCTGGCTCTTGGGCCGACTGGGGTTCACTCGTCTTGGCCGGGTCCCGCGCAGGTTCCGCCGTCGTTTCCCGCGCTTCCAGCGGCAGGCTCTGCGCCACCTCGACCGCCGCGTTCAGGCCCATCCCGAGTTTGAGCGCCAGAACAGCAGAAAAGCTCCCTTCATCGCCCGCTTGCGCATGCTTCGCACGCGTCGGGGAAGCCTGCACCCGAGTTTCAGTCGCCGCGATCGTCGAATTCGTCATGGAGTCTTGTTCCCGGACGCGGGCAAAGTCCCGTACGTCCGGAGGCGTTCCAGCAACTTCGCTGCCAACGCCGGCTCACCCTTGGCCATCAGGTTCAGCATCTCGGTGCGCGTCGAGGGCGTCATCGCGTTGAGGTACCGCAGCGCCCGGTCCTCGCCCGTCGCCGCCGCGGATTCAAGCGACGTATTCCCCGTCGCCGGCAGACCCAGCGCCGCTTCCGGAGAGATCCCCGCGATGATCTCTTTCACCGTCGCCACCGCGTTCTTCGTATCCATCCCCTCAAGCACGGCGAGGGTCTTGCGGAACTGCGCATCGCCGGTCTTGGCTTCCACTTCCTTGCGCAGCGCATCAAACGCCGCCTTTTCCTTCTCGAACGCCGACCGCTCCGCGATCAGCCGCTCGGACTGGGCCCGAAGGTTGGTCTGCATCGCTTCGATGTCGCTTTGAAGCTTCTTGAACCGCTGCATGTCGAGCTCGGTCGCTTCCAAGCGGACCGCGAGCTTCTCCTGCGCAGTCATCGTCGGCTTCTGCTCCTTGGCTTTCACCTCTAGGAGCTTCGTCTCGGCTTCCTTGGCCTTTGCATCAGCCTCAAGGCGTGCCGCCTCGTCCGCCGCGGTCTCCGACAGGGCATCTTTCACCGCGCGCACGCGGTCAAGGTTCAGCCGGTCCGTCGCGGCAAGCCAGCCGACAAACCCGCACACCGCGAAGAAGTTCGCCACGCCCACCACGCTCAGAATCGTCCAGAGCTTGTTCATGCCGCCTCCGTCTGTTCATCGTCCCGCTCGCGCGATCCGCGGATCACCGCCATCTCGTCCAGGGCCGCATCCTCGCGTTTCTTCTGTTCAAGAAGCCAGGCTTCATACCGCCGCTCGCGGAGCGTCTCGACTGCTTTCCTCGCCGTCGACGCCTTGAGCAGCTCCGCACGGGCGAGTTCAAGCCGCCGCTGGACGCCCCCGAGCTTGTAAACCGCCCGGCTCGCCGCGCCCATCATCGCAAGCGAGCTTCCCGCCTGCATCCGCACGCCGCGCAGATCGACAACCCCGCCGCCGCGGAGCATGTCCCGCATCATGGCTTTCTCGCGGTCGATCGACCGCTGACACTCGCGGATCTCTTCCTCCGCTGCGTTGCGTTCGGTCTCCAGCGCGGCCACGGCGAGGCGCTTGGTGCGCTCGATCGCCGCCCGCTGACGCAGCACCGCTTCGAGTTGGAACTTGAACTTCGCCATGCGTCACCGCGTCCGTCACTTCTTCCTGCGTCCCTTGTCGATCTGGTCAAAGGCCACCCGCGTCAGAGCGATCAGGTCCGCCCGCGCCTTCACGAAGTCCGACACGTCGCCGCGCCCCTGGCGGAGCATCGCGTTGATCGCCGGAGTCACCTCGATCGCCACGTCGTGCTCCACGCTGCTCCCACGGGCGTACGCCCCGATCTGCACCAGGTCCTCCACCTCGCGGTAGAGCGCGAGAAGCCGCGCCGCCCGCTGACGGGCTTCGATGTGCTCCTTGTCCGCGATGTCGTCCGCGATACGGCTGATCGAATCGAGCACATCCACCGCCGGGTAGTGCGCTTTCTGAGCAAGCTTGCGCGACAGGATCAGGTGCCCGTCCAGAATACCGCGAGCCGCGTCCGCGATCGGCTCGGTCATGTCGTCGCCCTCGACCAGGATCGTGTAAAGGCCCGTCACCGACCCCGGCAGCCCGCTCGGACCTTTCTCGATCGCCCCTGCACGCTCGAGAAGCAGCGCCATCTGCGCAAACACGCTCGGCGTGTACCCCTTCGTCGCCGGAGGCTCACCGATCGACAGCCCGATCTGCCGCTGGGCGTGCGCGAAACGCGTCACCGAGTCCATCACCAGCAGCACGTCCCGGCCACGATCCCGGAAGAACTCCGCCGCCGTGCACGCCACTTTCGCGGCACGAAGCCGCATCGACGGACTCTCATCGCCCGTCGCCGCAACCACCACCGACCGCTCCAGACCCTTGGGCCCAAGCGCGTGTTCGACGAAGTCCTTCACCTCGCGGCCACGCTCGCCGATCAGAGCCACCACGCACACATCCGCGTCTGACTGCTTGACCATCGATCCAAGAAGCGTGCTCTTGCCCACGCCCGGACCCGCGAAGATCCCCATGCGCTGCCCACGGCCGATGGGCGTCATCAGGTCGACGCTCCGAAGCCCCATGGACAGACGCTTGGTGATCCGCCCGCGCTCCATCGGCTGAAGCGGCTTGGGATTGATCGGCCGCGGCACCAGCCCCGGGATGCGATGTCCCTGGCCCAGACCGTCGATCGGACGCCCCAGCCCGTCGATGACGCGGCCGAGAAGGCTCTCGCCCACACCGACCGTCGGGCTTGTCTGCAACCCGACGACCCGGTCGCCGGCGCACAGCCCCGACGTCAACCCGAGCGGCATCACGATCGACTGTTCACGCTGGAAACCCACCACCTCACCGAGCGCCCCGCCTTTGCCCATCGACACCAGCGAGCCCACGGGCATCGGAAGATCATCCACGAGCACCGTCATCCCGCGGAGCGAAGCCACCTGGCCGCTCACACGCATCGGCTGCAACTCCGTCAGCATGTCCATCGCGTCCGCGATCGTCGTCATGACTCGTTCCCCTTGCTCTCCGCCGGCGGCTCCGTCCCGCGGCCCGTATCGCGCGTCAGCCCGCCGTAAAGCAGCGTCTCGGCGACGCGATCGAGCTGGCTCCAGATCGAAGCGTCAATCTCGCCGCCCGTCGTCCGCGCCACGCACGACCCGCGGGGGAGGCTCGGCTCCCGCACCAGTTCCATGTGCTGCGCCGCCGCGAACCGGCCCACCATCGACGGCATCGCCTCGCGGAGCACCGCTTCGTCCTCCGGATTGATCGCGATCGTCAGGTTCGACGGACGCATGATCATCCCGAGCACCGCTTCAAGCTGTGCCGCCGCGATCATCGGGTCCGTCTCGATCCGGCTCTTGATCACACGCTCCGCGATCTGAATCGCAAGTCGAAGCAGGTCCTGACGCGCCTCGCTGAGCATCCGCTCGCGGGCTACCTCGAACTCCGCCGCGCCCGCCATCCAGCGGCCTTCGATTTCCGCCAGCCGCGCCCGCGAAGCCGCCATCGCCGCCGCGTGACCCTCCGCTTCACCCTTGGCACGTCCGTCGGCCATCCCCTTGGCCAGGCCCTCGCGGTACCCCTGCTCCTTCGCACCCTCGAGCATCCCCGCCCGCTTGGTGCTCGCGTCCGCCATGATCGAAGCCGCCTGCTGCGCCGCTTCGCGTTCCACGGCGGCGGCCCGCTCGCGCAGGTCGCCGAGATGCATCACCACCGCCGGGCGGTTCGAAGGAGTCCAGGATGACTGACGGATGAGTGCCATGAGATCTTTCGCGTTTCACATCGGGGAGTTCAAGCCCGAGGGCCGAACACTCACACCAGAAGCTCGCTGTCGCCGCCGCGGCCCTGGATGACCACCTCGCCCGACTCCTCGAGCCTTCGAACGATGTCGACGACACGCTGCTGGGCCGCTTCCACGTCGCTGACCTTCACCGGACCCATGTACTGCATGTCTTCCTTGATCATGCCCGAAGCACGTTCGGACATGTTCCCGAAGATCTTGTTCTTGAGATCCTCGCTCGCGGTCTTGAGCGCCAGCGCCAGTTCGTGGTTGTCGACTTCCTTGAGCACCGCTTGGATGCCCTTGTCGTTCACCATCTTGATGTCCTCGAAGACGAACATCAGGCGGCGGATCTGCTCGACCAGGTCCGGATCCTCGGCTTCCAGGCCTTCCAGGATCGACTTCTCGGTCGCCCGGTCCGCGAGGTTCAGGATTTCCGACACCGTCGGAACGCCGCCGGCTTTCTCCATGCTCTGCATGAGCATGCTCGAGAGGCGGCTCTCAAGCCCGCGCTCAACCTCGCGGATCACGTCCGGGTTGGTCTGGTCCATGTTGGCGACGCGCTTGATCACTTCCAACTGCTTGGCCATCGGCAGGCCACCGATGATCTCCGCCGCCTTGTGGTGCGGCATGTGGCAGATAATCAGAGCGATCGTCTGCGGATGCTCATCCTGGATGAACGTCAGAAGGTTCTCGCTCTCCGCTCGCTGGAGAAAGCTGAACGGCTTGCGCTGCACCTGCGTCTGGATCTGCCCCAGCACCTTCTCGGCCTGTTTGGGGTCCATCGAGTTCTTGAGCAGAGCCCTGGCGAACTCGAGGTTTCCCTCGCCGACCTTGTCGCTCGCGACCGAAACCCCGTAGAACTCCTCGACGACCGCCGCTTGCAGGTGCCGCGGCACGCGTCCGAGCGAAGCCAGTTCACGCGTCACTTCTTCGACCGCTTCAGGCGGGAGGAACTTCATGACCGCCGCGGCATGCTCGGAACCGACCGAGAGCAGGAGGATGGCCGCTTTGCTCATCCCTTCCAGTTCCTCGGGCTTGTCGGGCAGTTTTTCGTTGGGCTTGCGTGCCATCATTCATCTCCAGACCGAATCAACCTGCTCGGGACGTCCCCGTCGGCTGCTTACTCCTCGACGTTGATCCACTGCTTGAGGAGCTTGGCCGTGGCTTCCGGATCCTTCTTCACCATCTCCGAGACCTGCTCGAGGAGCATGCTCGTGCGAACTTCACCTTCTTCAAGCTCGATGCCCGCCATCGGCGTGTCGGATTCATCCGCTTCGCCGATGAGGTCCGACGCCGTCTCGAGAGCGGGCGGCAGGCCGACCAGCTCCTCAGCTGTGGGAAGATCCTGCTTCTTGCCGGCTTTCTTCACGATCGCGAACATGAACCCGAGCGCTCCCAGGCCCAGCAGACCCAGGACAGCCTTGTCGATCAGTTGCGGCAGCGTCATGCCCATCAGCACGCCGCCCGACCCGCCCAAGCCACCAAGCAGACCCGCCTGCTGGCCGGGCACGCCGATCGAAAGCAGCGTATCGACGGGGATCAGGCTCACCACGACCTGGCCGTCGACCGCGACGGGAGCGGCGCCCGACGCCGCCTGCGTCATCGTGCGAACGTGCGGAAGGATGCTCTCCTTGATCTGCGGCTGAATCTTCGCGAACGCGGCGGTGATCGCGGCTTCATCGGGCGCGGCCGCGTTGGGATCGGCGCCCTTGAGCATCGCGACGATGAACCCGCGGGGCACGTTCACGCTGACCGCGACCATCGTGGGCATCCCGCGCGGATCGACCGTCTCGGCCGTGCGCGAGCCGACGTGGTTGTCAAGCTGCTTGTCCGTCTGCTCGTTCTCGTTGCTGGACGAGCGGTTGGTGTTGCCGCGGTTGATGTCGGCGGGCTGGTTCGAGCGAACGCCCGGCTCGGCGCCCTTGGCGCCCTCGGTCTGCTTGCTGGTGGTCTCGGCGGACCGCTTGGGCGCCGAGACGCTCCCCTCGCCGATGGGAAGGAAGCGCTGCTCGGTGCTGGTGACGCGTGTGACGTCGACCTGGGCGGTGACGGTGACGACGACGCCGGGGATGTGCGCGAGGAGGTCGCTGATCTTCCGCTGGGTCTCGTTCTCGATTCGGCCGGCGTGCTCGATGTACGTCGTGGGAATGACGTCGCTTTCGCTGGTAGGCTTGCGCTGGCGGCCGCTGCCGTCGATCACACGGACGCGGTCCGGCCCCAGGCCCGCTTTCGCCCCGCCGACGAGGTACGCGATGGCGTCGACCGTGCGCTGTTCAAGCGGAGCGCCCGTCTCGGTGAAGACCGCGACGCTCGCCGTCGGACGACGCACCGACGAACCCAGCCCCGAAGCGTCCGGCACATCAAACAGCACGCTCGCGCTCTTGATCCCCGGCATGGTCCCGATGATCTTGTCAAGCTCGGCTTTGAGGGCCGCGTTGTAGATCTGCTCGTTCTGCTGACGCGTGTTGCTCCAGCTCTGCGAGGCGAGCACGGTCTGGAAGAATCCGCTCGTGTCCGCGGGGAGCTGCTTGTTCTGGGTGAGCAGAGCCATGGCCTTGTCCTTCTGGTCCGCGGGGACCATGACCTGGCCGGCTTTGTTCTCCGTCGTGATGCCGTTGGTGGACAGGAACGTCTGGGCCCGCTGCTGGTCCGCCGTCGGCAGCCCGGGCAGCAAGGGGACAAGCGTCGACCTGCCGGAGTACTGGCTGACGAGGAAAAGCCCCATCACCAGGATCACCATGAAGCTGCCGATCAGCACCCGCTCGGTCGGGCCAAGCCTCCCGAGTTGCTTTTTGATCGTTTCAAGTGATCGCCGAATCGCGTCCATGCGGCCTCCTGCCGAGTCTCTTGTCCGCGCGATCCTTGCGCGTCCAAAGTTGCGCCTCCGCGCAACACCGCACCAACTTCGGTCCCCGGACCCCACCACCATTCAATTCGAACCCACCCCGGGCCCGTCCGATCACCAAGCCCCGCAAGGTCCGAAAAGTCGCGCCCACGCCCCAACCACCCCCCCCGCCGGCACCCGCCAAAACGAACAACGGCACGGGTGCTCGCACCCGCGCCGCTGCGTTGGGACCGTCCGCAAGAGGGTTTAGACCCTCATCTGCTTGATCTCGTCGTACGCCTCCATCACACGGTTGCGCACGGCCTGAAGAGCCTTGAACGCCGTGTCGGCTTTGGATGTCGCGAACATCACGCCCTCGACATCGTCACGCCGGCCCGCGGCCAGATCCTCCGCCGCACTGCTCGCGTCCTGCTGCAACTTGTTCACCTCGTCGAGGTTCTTGAGCAGCACGTCCTTGAACGAGGCTCCCCCCGCGCTGGGGCGAACCCCGCCCGCCAGGGGCATCGAGCCCGATCCGACATTCCTGATGAGTCCAAGCGGATCACTCATAGTTCATTCCTCGCGGCATAGGCCCGCACTCAGCCCAGAAGCCTCAATGCCGCGTTCATCATCGCCTTGGTGGTCTCCGCCGCCACGACGTTCGCCTCATAAGCACGCGACGCCTCCATCGCGTTGATCTGTTCCACCACCGGATTGATGTCCGGCACCATCACGTGCCCCTCGCTGTTCGCGTAAGGGTTCCCCGGGTCATATCTCGATACGAGCGAGTCCGGGTTGATCTCGATCTCCGCCACGTGCACGCCCATGTCCCGGCCAGACTCCGTCTTGGCCGCGGGATCCCCCGCTTTGAACATGGCCGCCCGACGCAGGTACGGAGCGAAATTCCCCTCTGAATCCTCCAGAGAGTTCGCGTTGGCGATGTTCGCCTGGATCACGTTCAAGCGTGTCCGCTGGGCGATCATGCCGCTGACCGAAATATCGAGTGCTCCGTACATGCTTCAGATCGCTCCGCAATCCAGATGCCAGACTTCGCTCAAACCCGGCCCGGATCAGACACGCTGACCCAGCGCCGACCGCATCATCTCCGCCCTGCTCCGCAGGAGGTCCATCGAGGTCCGAAAGACAAGCAGGTTTTCGGCTTGATCCTGCATCAAACGTTCAAGATCACGGTTGTTCCGGTCGTGCCCCAGCACACCCCCGATCGGGGTCTGCGGGTTCAGCGTCATCGTTCCGTCCGCCCCGATCTCAACCTCCCCCCCGGATTCGAGGGAAAGCGGCTTGGAATCCCCCGTGGCCCGACGCTCATCGAGCGCCTCACCCAGCTTGCGCTGGAAAGCCACCGGCGAAACGTCCACCTGGTTGAAACCCGGCGTCGACAGGTTCGCGATGTTGTGCGAGATCAGCCGGTGCCGACCGCCCGCAAAGCGAGCCATCGCTTCCAGTGCCGCCGTCGGACCCCAGTCTGTCAGTCCAGCCAGACCCATGCCTGCTCCTTCGCAAGTCGCCTGCCACCACCCGGACGATGAGTCCCTCGGGATCAGAGCGCTTCGGGGATCAGCCGATCTTCCTTCCACTTCTTGAGCTTGAGGCCCAGCGTCCGCACGCCGATCCCCAAAGCCGTCGCCGTCTTCTGGCGATGCCCCGAGAACCGCGTCAGCGTCGCGACGATCGTCTCGCGCTCGATGTCCTCAAGCGTGCGCACCTGGCCCTCGCCGAACCCCGGCTTGGCTTCGATGATCGAGCCCGCGAGCGTCACCTGAGGCTCGCCCGCCGGACGCAGCCACGGCTCGATCAGCCCGCGCGGGATCGTCGTCGATTGACGACCCGCCGAAAGCACGACCGCCCGCTCGCAGATGTTCTGAAGCTCGCGCACGTTCCCCGGCCACGTGTACTCCCGCAGCAGGTCCAGCGCCGCCGGCTCAAGCCGCATCGGCCCGCGACCCTCGCGACGGCAGATCTCCGCCACAAAGTGCGTCGCCAGCGCCGGCACGTCCTCAAGCCGCGCCCGAAGCGACGGCGCCGCGACCGGAAGCACGTTCAACCGGTAGTACAGATCCTGCCGGAACGTTCCCGCCGTCACTTCCTTCAGAAGCACCCGGTTGCTCGTCGCGATCACCCGGACATCCACCCCGATCGACGTGCTCGAACCCACCCGCTCGAACTGACGCTCCTGAAGCACGCGGAGCAGCTTCGCCTGGATCTTCGGGCTCACTTCCGAAATCTCATCCAGAAGCAGCGTTCCGCCGTCGGCAAGCTCGAAACGGCCCTTGCGGAGCTTGTCCGCGCCGGTGAACGCCCCGCGTTCGTGGCCGAAAAGCTCGCTTTCAAGCACGGTCTCCGACAGCGCCGCGCAGTTCACCGCAAGGAACGGCTTGCCCGCCCGCGAACTCTCTTCGTGGATCGACCGCGCGATCACTTCCTTGCCCGCGCCGCTCTCGCCGGTGATCAGCACCGTGCCCTGGCTCGCCGCGACGGACTTGATCTCGGCCTTGAGAAGCTGCATCCCGGCCGAATCGCCGATCAGGCGTTCGACCCCGCGACGCTCGGACAACGTCTCGCCGGCCGGAGCCGGGACGACGGCCGCCGCCGGTTCCATCCCGGCGCGGAGCATCGCGTTCTCCTTCTTGAGGCCCGCGTGCTCGATCGCCCGCTTGACGTTGATGATCAGCTCATCGCCCTCGAACGGCTTCTGCAGGTAGTTGAACGCACCAAGACGGATCGCTTCAACCGCCGTCTGGATGCTCGCGAACGCGGTCATCAGAACAAGCGGGAGGTCCTCGTCGATCGCGCGGATCTTCTCGAGAAGCTCAAGCCCGGTCATCCCCGGCATCTTCAGGTCGCTGACGACGCAATCCGGCCGCTGCTTGGCGATCATCGCGAGGGCCGCGGCGCCGTCCGCCGCGAGCACCACCTCGAACCCGGCCCGTTCCAGCGTGCCGCCCACGCTGTCGCGCAGGCTTTCCTTATCGTCCACCACGAGAATCATGCTCATCTCAGGCTACCTCCGCATCCTTGCAAACCGATCGAATTGGAAACTTGACCGTCTGGCCGAGATGAACCTCGGACTCCGTCGAACGCTCACCCTCATCCATGAGGGGGAGATGAATTGTGAACGACGCTCCGGATTGTTGACCTGCTCCGCTCGCGGAGCCAGCCACCACGCGGCCACCGTGCGCATCCACAATTCTGTGCACGATCGCGAGGCCCAAACCTGTGCCAGCGGCCCGCGTCGTGAAAAAGGGATTAAACATCCGTGCCAGAACATCCGTCGGGATTCCCGGCCCCGTGTCCACCACCCGAAGCACCGCTTCCGCGGGCTTCTTGCCCCGCGCTCGCGTCCGTTCGGCCGAAAGCGTCACCACGGGAGCGCCCTTGCCCTCCTGCGCCGCTTCCACTGCATTCCGCACCAGGTTCACCATCGCCTGACGCAGGAGATCCGAGTCGCCCATCAGCTCGACCTCATCGCCCTCGCGCCGGAACGTCACGTTCCGCCAGCCCGGCGTGCCGTCGTGACAGACGCTCTCAAGCACCGCGTCGAACAGATCCCCCGCCGTGATCTCCTCACGCGCCGCCCGGAACTCGCGCGAGAACGTGAGCACATCCCCCACCACGCGGTCAAGGCCGCTCGCCGATCGCGCGATCTTCGCCGCAAGTTCCTGAGGCTTGGCCTGCCCCGCCAGATCCTCCGTCAGCATCCGGGCGTAAAGCCGGATCGCTCCCAGAGGGTTCCGCACCTCGTGCGCGATCCCCGCCGCCATCTCCCCCAAAGCCGCAAGCCGACGCGACCGCTCAAGCTGCTGGTTCGCTTCCGAAAGCTCGCGTGAAAGCCGGGCGACCTCGGCCCGCAGCGCCTCGTGCGTCGCGTTCAGCTTCGACGTCACGTCGTTGAACGCCGACATCAGGTCGGCCAGATCCGCCGGGCTCATCTGCGTCGTGGTGCTCATGCCTGGAAGTCCTGAAAGAGGGCCCCGCCCGAAGCGGGCGCGCCGTACGCCCCTTTGGCCCGCTCGGTCTTCCCCACCGCCGCAAGCTCGCGGGCCAGATCATCCCGCTGACGGCGAAGATCGGCGAGATCATCCGCATCGCGGGCCGCAAGCTGCGACCAAAGCCGCGACGCTTCCGCGAGATCGCGGGCCGCACGCTCCGCAAGCCCATCACCCCGCGCCGTCAGTCTTTCGAGTTCGTTCGACCGATCCGCAAGCTCACCCGCCACCTCGCCCAGCCGCGTGATCAGCGTCTGCCGCCGGTCAAGCACATCGTCCAGCCGGTCCGCGTCGCGGCTCGCGATCGCTTCGGCCTGACGCTCGGAAAGGGTCGAAAGGTCAAGCAGGATCGTCGCCTGCTCGCGCACCAAGGTGTCCAGGGTTGTCGACGCGTTCGTGGTCATCCATGACCTCCTGTCCAGCCGGGCGTCCCGCCCGGGTCGTTCGTTCATCCATTCACGGCGAATTCGGGTCCGTCGCCGCCGCACTCTGCGTACCCGGCCCGGTGCCGGCGTCCGCCCACAGCCTCGACGTCGAATCCAGCCACCGCTCCCAGTCCTGCCGCGTCATCGGCAGCGTCGGATCGTCCCACACCGCGACCGGAAGCCCCGCGTAGAACCGCTTGGCCCGTTCGTTCGCGGCCTGGGCGCGCTTGAGATCACCCTGCCGAAGGTGACAGCTCACGATCTGCGTCATCGCCACCAGCGCCGCGGGGTCCTGGTTGTACCTGTCCTTGGCCGCGTTGTAGTGCGTGATCGCCGCTTCGTAGTCCTTCATTCGAAACGCCGCTTCCCCCATGTAGAAGTACGAGTTCCGAAGATACGTCTCTTCCGCCGCCGTGCGACGCCTGGGGTCCTTGACGTCAAGCTCGCGACGGACCTGCTCGTAGAGGGCGATCGCGCGACGCAAGCGGTCGACGCGAGTCGCTTCCAGCGTCACCTTCTCCGCCGGCGGGATCGCCTGCGTCAGCGTCTGCTCGATCTCGACCGCGGAAAGCCGCAGCGCATCGCCGAGCTTGAACCGCGCCGCCGTCACCTGCGAATCGTCGGGATAGCGCGTGAGCGCCTCCTCGAATCGTTCGATCGCGGCGTCGTAGTCGTTCTTGCGGTAGTAGTAGTTCGCGAGCTCAAACACCGCGGCGCGGAACGACGCCGAATCCGGCCCGCCGATCTGCCCGGAGACCACGCTCCGAAGGATCTGCTCCGCTTCCGCGTCATTCTCCGTGTTCGCGTCAAGCAGAAGAGCCCGCGCAAGAGGCACTTCGCTCGCATCCGCCCACGGGCCCGACCCCGACTCGGCATCCCCGCGCGACCGGATCAGATCGCGGTAGATCGCCGCCGCGTTCTCGATGTCGCCGCGGACCTGGTACGCCTGCGCGAGGCGGAACCGGGCTTCGGGCTGCCGCGGATCGCCGGGGCGCTCCGCCGCGTAGAGCTGGAAAATCCGCACCGCCGATTCCTGATCCCCCGCCCGGTCGTAACAGTCGCCGGACATCCACAGCGAGTCGCTGTAAAGCTGCACGTCCGTAAGCACGACCTTGTCCGCGTGCTTGCGGTAGTACCCCGCCGCGGCCGAAAGGTGACTCCGAACCTGGGCCCGGGTCGCCGGGTCCAGATCCGCGAGCACCACGTCGCTGGTGCTCTTGGCTTTCACCGCCGCGATGATCTCATCCGCGAGGCGCCGGTGCGAGGACGCGAGGCTGAGCAGCGTCTCCGCCGTCAGTCTGCTCTCGCCCAGAACACGCTCTGCAAGCACCGCGTACCGGAGCGACAAGTCCGTCGACCCGTGTTCAAACCGGTCCTTGGAGCACTTCGTCAGACTTTCCGAGACCACCACCGGCGAGACCTCGCGGCTCTTCTCGCCCTTGGCCAGGAGCTCGACCAGACGGCCGTACGCCGCGAGCGCGTCCTCGTCGTCGTCCATGATGCTCGCCGCCTTGGCCAGGCCGTACTCGCCCCAAAGCCGCCAACGCGCCGTCGGGATCGAGTCCAGCACCAGTTGGAACCGCTCGCGGGCCGCCGCGTGGTCACCCTTCAGCGAAAGCACCTGCCCCTGCAGAAGCGTGAGCTGCTGGATCCGGATGTCTCCCGGCTGGATCATCTCCGCCGCCAAAGCCAGCTGACGCTCCGCCGCATCCAGCGACTGCACCTCGATGTACGCCCTCGCCAGAAGGAGGTGGAGCGGCCCTCGCTCGCGCGGGCTGAGTGAATCAAGCCGCGGCAGCTCGCGAAGAAGTCGGTTCATCGCATCTTCCGCGTACCCGCGATCGATCTGAAGCTCCGCCTGCCGCGACAGCGCCCACGCGCGATCGTCCGGCGCCAGCTCAGTATCCATCAGCATCCCCGAAACCAGCTCGAATGCCGCATCGTCGCGCCGGCGATCAGGGTTCATCGCTTCATCCACGAGGCGGCGGTAAAGCGTCAAACGCCGGCTCCGCTCATCCGCCGGCAGCGTGTCCGCACGCTTGCGGGCCTGATCAAACTCGCCGAGCGAAAGCAGGGTGTCCGCGAGATACGACACGTCCGACGGGAGAAGCTGAACGCCGTAGGCCTCGGCTTCGAGGTACGACGCTTTGATGTTGGTGTTGTTGTCCTCGCGGTCGATGCCCAGCCCACGCTGCCCGAGGTACAAAGCCCGGCCCATCAATTGATGGAAGGCGCCCTGCTGCTCGCGGTTCATGTCCTTGGTCCCCACGAACGGGTACACGCCCGTGTTCAGCGTGGTGATCGCGTCCTCGTACGCCGAAGCCGCCACCTGCTCCTCGGCCCGCGCCAGCGGGGCGCTCACGTCCGGCCGCGGGACCAGCGTCATCGCGTGCATGATCGCCGCGACCAGCACGCCAACGCCCAGGACCAGCGTGGGAAGCTGCCAAACGTCGCTCCAACCCAACCCTGCGGGTTCGGAAGTCGCGGCCTGCTCTGGCTTTGCGTGTTCTGTGTCGCTCACGAAGGCACCCATCTGCTCCGCGAGTTCTTCCGGGTACACCCCGGTCGAACCTGGCGGCGGCCGATCTCCGGCCCGTGGGTCTATCGGGTTGGGCGCAAAATCACCTTGATGTTGGAGGCACTTCCTGCGCTTATCCGGTCCAAAGTCGCCCGGCGCGAGTTATCGCCCCACCCGCCCCCACCCCTCTCCACCCCGCTTCACCCCTCGTCGTCCGATTCCCCGGGCTCCGAAGAGTCCGAAAACGGCACCACCACCGCCGTCCGCGTGAGAAGCTCGGCCCGATGGCGCCTCGAGGGCTCGAGGAACGTCAGCGCCACGACCGGCGGCATCCCCCACTTGATGGCGTTCCGCACCAGCGCGGCCCCGAACGTCACCCGCGTCACGCCCTCGTGCGGCTTGGTCGCGTCCGGAGTCTTGGGAAGCTTCACCACAAAGCACCCCATCAGTGCTTTACCGATCGACCTCGAGAAAAGCACCTCGGACAACGTCGTGTGAACGAACGCGATGCCCATCGACGTGAACATCAGCTTCACCGGCTGGGCGCCCACCGCCGCTTCCACCGAAAAAACCTCCGAAAGCGGCAGATCGATGATCCGCGAAGCGACCACGATCGCGATCCCGCCGTCGATCATCGAAGCCAGGAACCGCCGCGATGGATCCGCGAGCGACAAACCCGGCGGAAGCGTGACCTCCAAAGCCGTGTCCGACCGCATCACAAACACGATCACCGACGCCGCGATCACAAACAGCATCACCCCGAGCATCACCGCGTCCGACCGCGTGAGCGGCCCCGCGATCACGTGCGGACCCGAGAAAAGCGTCCGCCCTGTCCAGAGCGAAACCTCCGTCACCGAAAGCCGCTGCTCCGCGATCGGCGCCGTCGGACCCGCATCCCACACCATCGCCACGCGCGACAACCCCTCCATCGGCAGGATCCCAAGCGCCCCGCGCGAGCCCGTCACCGTCGACACCAGCCGCGGCCCGGCGGGATCAAGCTCAAAGACCCGCACCGTCGACCAGTTCGCTTCGGTGACCGGCGAGATCGCAAAGAGCGACCCGCGAATCACCAGGAACACGCTCCGGCCCGCCGACTCCGGCCCCAACTCCGCGCCGACCTGTCCGCCCAGCGTGCGCGACATCGCTTCCCAGACAAAGCCCTCGCCCTCGACGCGCCCTCGCCACCACTCCACCGTCCGCGTCCCCACGCCGACCATGCTCACGCCGGCTCCGTCCGCCAGAAGCGTCAGATTCGACAGCTCCTTCGCGCCCGGCGGGAGCGCACACTCCGCCCAACCCGCTTTGCCAAGCAGTCGCAGCAGCCATCGCTTGGACCCGCCCTCCAGCGCCCCATCATCCTCCGACGTCAGCGCCATCGGACCAAGCGGCGTCCCCGCAAACCCCGCCAGCCGCCCCCGGCCCGGCAACTCCGGAAGCGACGTCAGCCGCCCCTCAGGAACATCAATCCAGATATCCAGCGCCCGAGGCTCGGTCGAAAGCGACAAAAGCTGCCGCACCGCCGGCCCGTTCGGCTTGCTCTCATCGATCGGCACCGGCTCGAAGATAAACGTCGCTTCGTTCTTCCACGCCGCGATCGCTTCCGGCCTCCGAGCAAGCTGCGCCGACACGCGGAGCGACCCGTCCGGCGACCCATGCGCCAACCCGTCATCCGTCGTCACCGACCGCCGCGGCGGCACGTGGTAAACCTGCCACAGCGAAGGCTCGTTCGTCCGAAGCCGCGCCCTCTCGCGAACCATCCACGCGTGCGAGATCGGAAGCCCCGACGATCGCCGCTGCCCCTCCGTCATCAGCGGCGCACCCGCCGACGGCAGCGTCGGCGGCGCCTGCCGCGCCATCGCCTTCGCCACCGCGAACACCGCGAGCAACGCGACCGCCACACTGACCATCCGCTTCATCACGGGCGGAGCTCCATCTCATCCACCGACCGCACCACGCTCACGCGGTGCCGCTTCACCAGTTCGGGCAGATCGAACAACGCCGGATTCAGAGGCCTGTTCTCCGCGTCGTACGCCGTGATCGTCACCCGCACACGCGTCCCACTCTTGCCCACGCCATCAAGCTCATTGAGCACGATGTCCGTCTTCCGCTGAAACTTCGGCATAAGCCCAGGCTCCCCGCGGATCGGCGTCGGCTCAAACTCCGACATCGCCGAAGACACGACCGCAAACCCGCTCTCATCCCGAAGCTCTACCGCCGTCGGTTCAAGCGTCTTCGCATCAAACCGGATCGCCCGCGAACCCCCCGGCACCGCGAACACGATCTCCCCCTCCTTCTCCGACACCCACCGCGTCTGCGCCGTCCCCTCCACCGCAGGATCAATCGGCGTGATCGCCAGAAGCTCGATCAGATCCAGCGGCAGAACCGGAAGCCCGAATCGCTTCACCCGCTCCCGCGTCGCTTTCGCGTGCTCACCCGCAAGCCCCGGCCGCTCTTCCCGCGAAAGGTCAAGCCACCAGTACCGCTCGCCGTTGGACCCCAGCACGAAGTACGTCTCACCAAGCTTCTTCACCGTCAGCGAAAGGTTCCGCGGAAGCTCGACCATCAGGTGACCCTCCGTCACCTCGTCAAGCTTCTCCCCCTCCGGCGTCGTCCCGCGAAGCCAAAGCTCCGTCCGCATCCAAAGCCGGTTGAGCTTGGCCACCCGCTCGTTGTGCTTGGCGATGAACTCCGCCGCTTTCGGCGGGCGGCGACGCACCTCGCTCGGTTCCGTCGGCTTGCGCTGCCCGATCGCGCCGCACCCCCCCGCCACCGCGACCATCGCGAGAAGCACGCCCGCCACCACTCGCCGCGCCTCACTCCGCACCGATCACCTCGCCAAGCTGCTCGATCACCGCCGCCGTCGTCTCGTCATCAAGGCCCGGGTCCACCACGTCCACGATCGGTGCCGGCGTCTCCGCCGCAAGCCGCTTCTCACGCACCCGCATCACACCCGGCTGCTGACCCTCGTAAATCAAAATCCGACGCCGCACCAGAAGCAGCGCCAGCACATATCGAAACGCCCGCTGCCGCGGCTGATCCGAACCTGCGAGCTGCTCGAACAGATCCAAAAGCTCATCATCCCCGAGCAACAGCTTCTTCTTCGTGTCCCCCGCGTGGTGCGTCGCACGCCAGCTCGCAAAGAGCCTCATGCCCGCGCCCGGCCGCGCTCCCTCCCCCCACGCGGAGACCGAAAAATCAAGCCGCTGAAGCTCCTCACGCCCCTCGGCTTCCACCAGGGTCGCCACCATCGCCTCACCAGGAGCAAACTCACGCCCCGTCGCCGCGCAGCGGCCCGTCGAACGCGAGATGGGATACGAACTGCTGAAGATCCCGGCCATGGGCGAGTGTACCCACGGTTTCCCGCGAGGGATTCCCTCCTCGCTGCAGCGAGCTTTCGAATCGCGGCAAGCCGTGACTCACGCCCACTCTTCATTCCCGCAAAAGCTCGGGGCCGCCGCGCTCACGCGAAAGAGCCCGCTACCCCACCAATCGCCCGCACTGAATCTGAAACGCCCGGCACGCAGGCTCATCCGCCACGCGCGGCGGAAGCACGGTCGCGTCTCCGCACTTTGGACAGCGCGCAATCGCCCCTGCCGCTCTCCCTTCCGTCACCGTCACCATCCGACCCGCGCACTGGAAATGCACCCGCGCGTGCGGCCTGGCCTGCTGCTGGCTCTCCTCATGGCTCATGCCGGTTCAATCGTCGAAATCGCGAGCGGAACTTCGACAGCGTTGGGCCCGGAACGTCCGATACCAGATTGGCCGCGGAGCGATCTGGAATTCCTCGAGTTAGCATCCATAAACTTCTCCGGTCCTCGGTATCCATCCAAAAACCAAACCCGCGAATGGTTTCGCCCGAGTATCATCTGGTCTCGGGGAACGGATGGGTGTCCGACAGAAGGGATAGCAAGCCGCGATGTCCGCGTTGGTACCAGCCTACTTGACCGTGCTTCCGGAGCCGCCGCCGCCTCCGACCGCGATCGGTCTCATCGCCGGCGGCGGCCAACTCCCCATCGTCATCGCGAAAAGCCTCAGCCGCGCGGGACACCCCGTCCACGCCCTCGGCCTCGCCAAGCAGTTCGACCCCGAGCTGCCCGGCCTCTGCGCCAGCTTCCAGGAAGTCGGCCTCCTCAAGGTCGGCGGCTGGGGCAAAGCTCTCGCCAAGCTCGGCGTCCGCCACGCCATCATGGTCGGGAAGGTCGACAAAGCCAAGCTCATGCACGATCCGTTCCGGATCCTGCGCTACATCCCCGACTGGCGCACCCTCATGGCCTGGTACCGCCATCTGCGCCACGACAAGCGCTCCTACGCCGTCCTCTCCGCCATCGCCCACGAGCTCGACCGTTGCGGCGTCGCGCTGTTGGACTCCACCGCGCCCATCCCCGACGAAATGTCCACGCCGGGTGTCATGACCAAGACGATGCCCTCCAAGGAGCAGCGCGGCGACATCGACTTCGCCTGGCCCATCCTTCAGCAGATGCTCAGCCTCGACGTCGGGCAGGCCATGGCCGTCCGCGAACGCGACACCATGGCCGTCGAAGCCGTCGAGGGCACCGACCGCATGATCGAACGCGTCGGCCAGCTCTGCCGCAAGCAAGGCTGGACGCTCGTCAAAGCCGCTCGCGCCGGCCACGATCGCCGCAGCGACGTGCCCACCGTCGGTGTCACGACCATCGAAAACCTCGCTCGCAACGGCGGTGGCTGTCTCGCCCTCGCCGCCGGCGAGGTGATCATGCTCGACAAGCGGGCCATGATCGCCCGCGCCGATGAGCTTGGCATCTCGATCGTCGGCGTCCCCTCGGCCCACGCGTGAGCCCCGACCCCTCGCCATCCGACCGCTCTCCATCCACGCCGCCCGCCGGCGAGCCCAAGCCCTACGTCTCCAAAGGCGGCCTCAAGCTCGCGCACGCGCTGCGCCAGTTCAGCGTCGAGGCCACCGGCCTGACGTGCGTCGACCTCGGGTGCAGCACCGGCGGCTTTACCGATTGCCTGCTGCGTCACGGGGCTTCTCACGTCTTCGCCGTTGACACCGCGTACGGAGAGCTGGCGTGGACGCTCCGCAAAGACCCGCGCGTCACCGTCATGGAACGCGAGAATGCCCTGCACGTCGAGCCCCGGGCCGCCGTCGCACTGGCGACCCTCGATGTGAGCTGGACGCCGACGAAGCTCGCCGTCCCGGCCGCTCTCCGCTGGCTTGCGCCGGGCGGAAGGATCATCGCCCTCGTCAAGCCGCACTACGAAGCCAAATCTCTCGGCATCACGCTCCCCCGCGGCGGAGTCCTTGACGACGGTCAGGCCGCTTCGATCGCCCGCACGGTGATCGACGCTCTCCCGCAAGCCGGCGTCCGCATCCTCGGCGAGACACAGTCTCCCATCCGCGGCGGGAGCAAGCTCAGCGGGAACCTCGAGTGGCTCGTCCTGCTCGAACCCGCGTGAAAAACAGAGCGGGCGCCCTCGAAGAGGACGCCCGCCCGATCTCTTGCTTGGAAAGGACTCCCGATCAGGCCGCGAGGCCCAGGCCGCGGAAGTTCTGCGTGTTCTGCGTCGCGTAGCCGTACGGCACGTTCTGGTTCCAGAACGCCGTGTTCGTGAAGTTGGGGCCGAAGGTCGAGTTGAAGCCGGGGGTGAAGAACTGCGCGAAGAACGCCGGGTTCACCGGCTGGCCGTAGACGTTGCCGAAGGAGTTGAAGTTCCACGGCGTCACGCCGAAGAAGGGCGTCGTGTTGGTGTTGAAGCCGAAGGCCGAGGGGTTGAAGCCGTTCGTGAAGCCGTTGAAGGTGTTCTGGCCGAAGAAAGGCGTGAAGCCGTTGTTGTACCCGTTCGTGAAGCCGTTGAAGAAGTTCGGCGTGCCGAACGTGTTGCCAAAGGTCGGGCTGAAGTTCTGGCCGAAGGTGTTGCCGAAGGTGGGGCTGAAGTTCTGGCCGTAGGTGTTGCCGACCGTGTTCCAGAAGTTCTGGCCGAAGGTGTTCTGGGCGAAGAACGGATTGAACCCGCCGAAGAACGACGGCGTCACGCCCTGGTTGCCGAACCAGGGGGTGTTCTGGCCGGTGAAGTTGCCCGTCACATTGCCCGTCACGTTGCCCGTGAACCCGGGGAACTGGTTAAACCACGGCGTGAAGTTGCCGTTCACGGAGTTCTGAGCGTTCGTCCACGCGCAGAACGCCTGGAACGCCTGCCAGAAGCTCGGCGTGCCGAAGGGCTCACCGGTCGACGGGCCGGTGAAGGCGCCGGTCGGCCAGAAGCTCTGCGTCGAGAAGTACGGGGAGAAGGGGTTGTTGCCCGTCGGGTACGCGCCGGTCGGGAACGTGTTGCCGGTCGGATAGCCGGTGCCCGTCGGGTGATTGCCCGTCGTCCCCACAAAGCCCGGGGTGTGACCCACGCCGGTGTTGAACGGGGCGCAGTGCGAGCCCGCGGTGCCGGAGGGGGTATAACCGTTGTTGGTCGTGCACGTCATTCTCAAAAGCTCCTTGTCTCGTATCCGTGAGTCAGGCGCCATGGCCGCGAACACTCGCGGCGGTGGCGAAACCGCAAAGCCGATCCCTCGGCCTTTCGCCGGCGCGTGCCCGGTCGCCCGTGCGCACGCCCCTGCTCCTCATCAATCCGTCAGGCACCGGGACCCTTTCAGACTTTCGAGCCTGAGAGACCAAATCCCGGGGTCTCTGCCTGCCCCGAGAACATCGACAGCCCCGCAGCCCGGCTTCACGAGGATCTGGCGGTCGCTTCCAAATCGCGCTCATCCTGCCTTTTTCCGCACCCGATGGGAACTGTCGGGCGATCAGTCAGTCATAGATGTTCAGCAAACGGACTTGGACCGGGATTTTCGGGGCTTGTTCGCAATGAACGACCCCGTCCCCGACATCCAAGCCAGAGCACCGCGGATCCGGCAGGACGCCGGACCCGGTCCGTCGGGCGAGTTTCCGAGCGAAACCGGCCCGAGCCGCATGGGCGTGGAGGCGTTGCGGGGTACACTGGCCATGTCTTTGGCCCAAGGAGCTGGTTCATGAAGCACGCCGCTGTTCTCGTCACCTTCCTCGGTCTGGCCGCCTCGGCTCTCGCCCAGTCTCAGCCGGACCCCAAAGCCGCTCCGGCCGCTCCGGCTGCGGCGGAACCCGCCAAAGCCGCCGAGCCCGCCCGCTCGACCACCTTCTCCTCCGGCACCGCCACCGCGGTTCACCCCGGCGCGCTGGCTCTCTCCAAGATGATGAAGGTCGTCTCGGCCGACTTCGCCGACAACACCCTCGAGCAGTGCATCACCTTCATCCGCGATGTCTCGGGTGCGGACTTTGAAGTCCTCTGGACCGACAACACCGGCGCCGGCCTCGAGAAGGAAACCTCCATCACCCTCTCGGCCAAGAACATGACCCTCCTCTCGCTTCTCGAAAAGGTCTTGGACAAAGCCACCGGCACCACGACCACCCCAAGCGCCGCGACGTGGCAGATGACCGACGGCGGCTCGATCCAGATCGGCCTCAAGACCTCCCTCAACCGCTTCCGTCGCCTTGAGTCCTACGACATCACGGACATGCTCTTTGAGGTCCGGGACAAGACCGACGTCCCCGAGCTTGACCTCCAAGCCGCGTTCCAGAACACGGGCGGTGGTGGCGGCGGCGGTGGCGGCGGACAGAGCCCCTTCGGCCAGAACAACCAGAACAACCAGAATCGTCAAGCCGACCCGATGCGCCGCGAGAACCTCGCCAAGTCCGTCAAGGACCTGATCACCTCGCTGGTCGAGCCCGACCAGTGGACCGACGGCGGCGGCGACGGTGGCTCGATCACCTACTGGCAGGGCACGCTGCTCATCAACGCTCCCGACTACATGCACCGCCAGGTCAACGGGTATCCCTACTGGGGCTCCACCACGGCGGTCCCCACCGCTCGCGGCGGCCGCTACGTCAGCCTCGACGCCGACGTGAAGCGGTCCTCCTACGACACCATCCGGAACATCCCGGTCCCCGGCGCACCCGGCGGCCGCTAAGCCTCGAACGAACGCGAACCCATCAAGCAAAGAGCCGCGCCACCCTCGGTGACGCGGCTCTTTTCGTTTCTCGGAATCTTCACGGTCTCACGCCGCCGGACGCTTGCGGGTCTCGAAGCGTTCGGCCCAGCGGGGCGGGCGGACGTTGGACGGGGCGTTGGACGGTTCGAGCCAGTCCTCGGCGCGGCGGAGGTTGAGCTCGCTCGAGCAGGTCTTGCGGTATCCGAGCAAGCGGATGACCTCAAGCACGTCGGTCCACGTGGGGAACTGGGTCTGATTGGCTTTCTTGAACTCATCGACCGCGACGAGGAACAGGAACTGCTCCTTGGTCATGCGGCCTTCCTCGGCTTCACGCTGGGATTCGCTGAGTCGGCGGCCGGCACCGCGGCGACGCTCAAGGCCGGTGAATCCGGCTTCGATGACCCGGCGATCGATGCCCAGACGGCGATCGACGACGCCGCCGTAGCCGTCGGCCCATGCGGGCTTGGCGGTCGCGGCTTCATCGGCGGGCTGAGGCTGGGGCGAGGAAGCGGCCGGAGCGGCTTCTCCGGCGGGAGCGACACGGGGTGGGCCCGAAGGGGGCTGGTTCTTGGACATGGGTGGATCTCCAGATACAAAACGCCGACCCGGGGCGCTCCCGGCTCGGCGTGGTATCGGCGTGATCTGTCCCTCAGGCGACCCGTTCGTCGCGGCCCGGGGTTCCCGGAGCCGTCACAGGCCTAAAGGTCGTCATCGTCGTCATCGTCCTTCGAGTCGTCCTTCTCGTCGTCGAACTCGTCCTCGTCGTCGAGGAAGTCCTCGTCGTCGTCCTCGAAGCTCTCGCCGTCCTCGCCGAGGCTTTCGTCCTCGTCGTCGAACTCACCGTCCTCGAATTCCTCGTCCTCGCCCTCTTCTTCGTCGTAGGCGACGGGCGTGACCGTGCGGAAAGCGCCCTGGTCATCCGCCGGGCCGAAGGGCGACGCGGGCCGATCCTCGACCGCCACACCGCCGGCGCCCTCGCCGCCGTCAATCGTCCATGCTTCACATTCGACCGTGTTCATCATCATTTTCAAGCCCTCAAACTCGAGAGAGAAGTACGAATCGATCCTCGAACCCACCCCGACCTTCGAACCCGACGAGCCCACAACCGCGGACTCCCCCCCTGAACGACCCAACCTTACCCACCTCCAGCGCGCCGCTCCACCCACCCCCCACCGGACTTTTTCGTCCAATCCCCGTCGCGACCCGACCCGGAAACCGGGTCCACCGCCTCGGAGTCTCGATCCGCGATACATTACCGGCACTCACCACCATGCCTGAATACTCCAACAACTCCAACTCCGCCCACGCCTCGGCGGCTTCATCGGCCCAGGAACTCTCCACCGGCTTTGATCCCATCGCGCTGGTCGCCGGTGCCGCGCTCCCGGGCCTCGGGCATGTCGTCGCGGGAGATCGCAAGCGTGGCGTGCTGGTGGGCGCGGGCATTCTCGGGCTTTACGCTTCGGGAATCCTGATCGGCGGCATCTCCGTCATCGACCGCAAAGAGAACGACTGGTGGTTCCTGGGCCAGCTCATGGTCGGCCCGGTCACCTTCGCGATCGACCACTTCCACCAGAACAACCTCAAGGAAATGACCTCGGGCGGCGTCCGCCTGACGCCCGACCCGGTCGTCTCCAGGTACAAGCGAGCAATCGGCAAGCCTCTCGATGTCGGCATCCTCTTTACCGCGATCGCGGGCATGCTGAACGTGATCGCCGTGATCGACGCCGGCTTCCCGACCCGCCGCCGCCCCACGCTTATCTGACCTCCTTTCGGATCCCGCCCCGCCCACGAACCGTTCCTCGCACTCCGCGGCCCCTCGCCCACCGCCATGAACCACGCCATCCTCGCCTACACGCCGTTCCTGGATCCGCTCAACATCGAGTCGTGGTGGTACTTCACGCTCATCCCGCTGGCGTTCTTCGTCTCCGTCGCGTACAAAGCCATCCGCGTCCACACGTTCGAGCACTACTGGCGGAACGTGCTGATCATGACGGCACAGATCGTGCTCTCGATCGCCGGGCTCGCCGTGCTGATGTTTGTCCTCATCACGCAGTTGATGCCCCGGATCGCCGCCCGCTGATCTCGCTCTCACGCGTACTTCCACACCTTGGCTCCGCGCGGCGTTTCCAGATTCTGGATGAGGTACCGGAGCGCATCCACCGCGTGATCGTGCCCGTCCTTCACCGGGTCGGTGCTTTCCGGGTCCCGCTCCGGGTAGTGGTACCGCTCCAGCGACTCGATCAGCACGCGGCACCGTTCGTGCACATAAAGCGTCGGGCCGCCCGCGCCGCGCGACCCCAGGTCCGCCGGGCGGAGTCGCTGGCGGATCAGCTCAAGCCCGCGAGCGACGGGGATTCTTGAAGATCTCACCACGTGCCCGGCTTTGCGGAGCACTCCGGCCGAGCTGTCCGCGGTCTGCTCGTTGGTCGCGTTGCCGGCGGGGTCCACGCCGATCCACGCGAGCGTCGGCCAGGGTGCTTTGTGAATCGCCGCAGCGTGCTCGGCCACGGTCTGTCCCTTGCGAACCCGCTCATCGACGACCCAGACGCGTCCGAGTTCATCGAGGACGGCCCAAAGCACGACGGCCGGCGAACGGTACCCAAAGTCCATCCCGCCCACCCACCGGAGGTCGGCGTTCTCGTTCGCGGCACCGCCCGCAAGGCCGGGAATCTCCGAAACCACGTGCGTCTTGGGCTCGAATTCCGGAAGGACCGCATCGTCGCGTTTGGGCCGCAGGCAGAGCATCTCGGCTTCCCAGACGGTGAGCGACACGCGGCCCTTCATGCCGATGGCGTCGTCGATGGCGATATGGCCGACGCCGATGCCCGTCTCGTTGCCCGCTCGCGCTTTGGCCCGGCCGGCACACTCCGTCCAAAGCACGCACGCTCCGCCCCCCTCGGGCTGGAGCACCGGGAGCGATACGCCGTCGGCCGAAGCCTCGATCACGCCGCAACTGCGTTCGGGTCCGCATCGCTCCAGGACATCGACCACGCCCCACTTGAAGAGCTTGCGCTTGCCCTCGCGGGCTTCGGCGACCAGGCGGTGCATCAGGCCGTGGGGCACGTGCATCGTGCTGAGGCACTCGATCGCGCCGCGGACCGTACGCTCGCCGCAGACCTTGGACCGCGTCGTCAGCTGAACGGCATCCCAGACGTCGGGATCGAAGAGCTCAACCTCATCGCACCGCACCCGCTGGACGCGCGTCCCGCGGACGGAGGTCTGCGACTGGGAGAGAAGCTCGACGACCGACCCGTTGACCAGACGCAGCTTCTTGTCGGTGACGCGGCCCTCGATCAGCCCGGCGAGCGTCGGGCGTGCGAAGAACGCACGCAGGTGCGCGTGCATCCGCTGGGCCTGGTCCATGCTTCCGGCGAGGATGCGGACCTCGATGCCTGGCCGGAAGAGCAAGTCGAGGGTGGTCGCGACGGCACCGAGGAAAGTCTTTCCGCCACCGCGGTTGGCCCAGACCACGGCGTCGGGCACTCCCGGGAGGTCGTCGGGCTTTGGAGCGGGCGACCCGAAGAACGTCCACGCGATGTACGAGAAAGGAGCCGCGTGGCCGTCGATGACGGCTTCGCGCGGCAGGTCGAGTTCCAGGTGCTCGCGGATCCACGCGTGGAGCTGGTCCGGCGTTCGGGGCGGCTTCTGAAGATCCACAGTTTCCGGGCGGATGATGTCCTGATCAATGTCGGCCGCGCGAGCGGCTTTGGTCCTGCGAGCTTTGCGAACGTGCTTGCGATCCCCCACGATTCCTCCCCGGCGTCTCCACGCCGCCAATGTGCTGAGCGTCCCACGTGTACGCCCGTCTCGTGCCCCACACCCGCGCGGCGACGATGGCCGCGAGCGCGGGAAGGGGGCGATGTGCCGACCGCATGGTCGAAAACGACTTGCCGCACCACCAGCGAAGGTGCTTCTCCACGCCGGGCCGCTTGAGCGCCCGCGCGGCCCGGTCCGCGTCGATGAGATCCGCGGCGCGGATGCCCTTTGTGGCAAGCCACGCTCTGAGCTCCAGCGAGAAGCGATCGGGGCCACGGATGTGCTCGCGCATGCCCGCGCGGGCAAAGAACGGGCAGAGCCCGCCCATCGCGGCGGCGGCTTCGGTCCGAAGGGTGCGCGGCTTGGCGAGATACGCGCGGACGAGCGAAGACGCGACGCCCAGAGCTCGGAACCGCGGATCGACGATGACGCGGGAGATCGTGCGGACCTCGGCGTTGAGATGCTCGGCGGCTTGGATGCGTGTCGGACCGTTCCTTCGCGGGATGTAACGCCCCGGCCACGCTTCATCGCGCCACCAGCCGAAGAGCGCGGGGTGCGACACGACGAGCACGCCCGCGACCTGCGGGCCGACGCCGGGAGCTTCGCACACCGCACGCAGGATGACGTCGACCACCCTCGGCGCTCCCGCGAGGTAATGCCACACCGAAAGCCGCTCGTAGTCGGCCCATCCGCCCGTCTCGATCCGCACCGTTTGCCCCCATTGCCCCTTGCGGCTCACCCCCCGGCGAGCCCCGTTCCCCTGTGCTCACCCGGTGGATCTGCGATCCCCGACGCTTTCGATCTCGATCTCTCCGGCGAGCGGCACGCGGACGCGGATGTCCGCGTCCAGCCACCGCTCGACGTCGTCGTGCGCCGTGGCGCACACGACGACCTTGCCCGCCGCGTGCGCCCAGCGTCTCATACCCATCGCGACACCCATCGCCGTCGGGCGGTCGAGGGTGGACGCGAACTCGTCGATGAAGACCACGCGCGAGCGGCGATCCATCAGGCGAGCGATCAGGAGGCGATGCCTCTGCCCCTCGGAAAGCTCGCGTGCGGACGCGATCATCGCCGCGCTCTCGGCCAGCCCCGCCCGCGCAAGCAAAGCCGCTCCGCCACGGACGGCGTCCACCGCCGCGACATCGGCGCGCAGACGCCGCGGCGGCCCAAAGCCTGCCCGCAGCGCCTTTGCCAGAGCCCGCAGGAGCGTCGACTTGCCCCCGCCGCTCGGACCCGTCACGCTGATCAGAAGCGGGCGCCCTCGCGACGCGCGGATCGCGCGGAGGAGCGCACGCTCTGCTTCACGTACGCGAGCGGGCTCGCGGAAACGAGCCGGCTTGCGGATGGTGAGGCCGAGAGCGAGGCAGACATCAACGACGCGCGGGGAAATTCTCGAGCGCGTCGCGACTTCACGCATGGGTCGATTCCGCGAGGCGGGCGGCGGCGATCTCGCTGGCGAGGTGCTTGGCCGCTTCGCACATCGCGTAGACGCTCGCAGAGTGGCAGCGGACGGCGTGAAGCGAGAGCCCCAGGTCCCAGCCGGTCTGGCGGTAGGACTTGCCCATGACGACGACGGCTTGGGCGACGCGGCGGCGTTGTTCCGGCCACGCGTGCGAGTGGCGGACGACGAACGCGAACTCGGGCGAGGTGACGCGTCGGACGAGCTCGCGCACGTGCCGACGGACGGCGCGGACGGGCATGCGCGTGAGCGCGGCGAGCTCGGTCATCGGTTTGTGGTCGAGGAAGACGGCCCGAAGCAGAGCGCCATCCTCCGGCGCGAGCGCGGCGGACTGACCGAGGATCTCGTCGGCAAGTTCGCGTGAGCGACGGCGCCGGAGATCCGAGCGGCCCCAGTACTCGACGGGATCCGCGACTTCGGCGGGAGCTTCGGCGCGACGTGCGTGCCGGGCTCGCGGGATTCGGACCTGCGCGGGATCGGCGGCGTGATCGACGCTCTCCGCTTCGGCTGGTGCTTCTGATTGCCTTCCGACTGAGCTTCGCTCTGAGCGACTTCTGCGGGCTCTCGTTTGGCCCTGGGCTCCGTCGCGAACCTCGTCCCCATCACCCAACCACTCCAACCCCGGAAACTGATCCACCGAACACCTCCTTGTGTCGATTCGGCCGACGATTTGTTCACCGGCTAGTGAATAAACCCCACAATTCGACCAATCTTTCACCGAATTGTCCATTTTTGAGCGGGAGGTGTACGGATCGACACCTTTCCAGCGCACAAACGTTGTACTTACGGAATCACAACGGTAAAACCACCCTCGCGAAGCCCCTCGGACCGGGGCTGCGTCGGAGGTCTGGAGATGGAGCCGTTTGCAGCGGAATCGGCGGCCGCGGTCGGCGGGGTGATGCGGCAGCTGCGGCTGGCGCGGGGGCTCACGCTTGAGGAGTTGGCCAAGCGGGTGGGGTGCGTGAAGGGGTATCTCTCCGCGATCGAGCGCGGAAAGCGGCCTCCGCCCCAAGCGGATCTGGCGGCCAAGCTGGAACGCGAGCTCGCAGCTCCGCCGGACCTGTTTGTTCGGGCGGCGGCGTGGTGCCGGACGCCACAGCGGATCCGCGCCGAGCTCAAGCGGGATCCCGGCGAGGAATCGCTCTGGCTTTGCGGCGTGCCCGGGTTTGAGGAGGCGCGGTGCGCGGCGGTCATGGCAGCGGAAAGCGACGTCGTCAGCCTTCAGCGCGGCGATGTCGCCATCCTCGGGCCGGTCGTCGAGCGGGACTCGCTGAGAGAGGGCTGGGTGGTGGCGGTCGAGCGGCCCGAGGGAACGGCGGATCTCATTCGGTGGCCTTGCTTGGTGCGCGGTGAGCGGCCGGTGTTCCGGCGGGTGCTCGGCGTGTGCCGGACGATCTGAGCGAGATTGCGGCGGTTGGCTTTGGATGTGGGATCCGGCGGGATGCCCCGCTTGCTTTTCTTGGGCGGCCGGGGAACCGGTCCGAGGCCGGGTCCGAAAGGAATGGTGTCTCAGGCCGGATTCACGCGGCCTTTTGCTTGGATGTTCGACGGAACAACACGGATTCAAACCTGCATCCGCTCGGGTGCCGAGTGCATGGCACGGACGTTCATCGAGCCGGAGTCTCTCGCCGCGCGAAAGCGGTGGGCGGTCGCGCGGCTTCGAGTCTGTCTCAGACGGTTCGCGATCGACCGACGATTCTCGCGTAAGGACTGACTCGAAGGACTGACCTCAAGGATTGACTTCAAGATTTGGTCTTGCCAACGAAGGAGAAGCCAAACGACACCGTGGCGGGCGAAGGGGGCACTTTGATGGATCACACAGTGGCGTCCGAGCCCGCCGGTGGTGTAGAACAGCGGCGTGCATGAGCAGTGGCAGAGCGTGTCGCGGAGGCGACTCCGAGGAGGGAGGGTCTTCGTCGGCACGCTCGGCGACTGGGGGATGGGTCGGGGTGTGGGAATCCGCTGTCGCGTGGGTTGTTGCCGCGATGGTCGCAACAGGCTCGTGACCCCGAGGAGGGCTCATGGGCCTGTTGTCGTTCCGTGGTCCGGCGAGGCCGGTCTGCGGAGCCTTCGGCGAGAGCACCCTACGGTTGGGCTTCATGACCCACGCCGCGGCTTCCGTCTCCGAATCCCGCCCGTCGCAGCTCGCTCTGGTCGCTCGCGACATCAAGCTCTCGCACTCGGTGTTCGCACTGCCGTTCGCGGTGCTCGCGGCGTCCATGGCGTGGCCGAAGGACCGTGCGGCGGGGACGGCGGTGTGGATGTTCGCGGCGGTGGTGGCGTGCATGGTCACGGCCCGTACATGGGCGATGCTCGTGAACCGGCTCGCCGATCGCAACATCGACGCCGAGAACGCCCGCACGGCCAAGCGGGTCTTCGCGGCCGGTGCGATGAGCGCACGCGACGGCTGGCGGTGGGCCTGGGGCTCGGCGTTGTGCTTTGTCGCGACGACGAGCGTTTTCGGACTGGCGGCGGGGAACTGGTGGCCGCTGATCCTGTCGGGCCCCGTGCTCGCGTGGATCGCGTTCTACTCGTACACCAAACGGTTCACCTGGCTTTGCCACGTGGTGCTGGGAAGCTCTCTCGCGGCGGCACCGCTCGCGGCGGCGATCGCGGTGGACCCAGGCACGCTCGGCCTTCCTGCACTGGGATCAGAGGGAGTGGGAAGCGTTGTTGCCGCCCTGCCGTGGATCGCAGGGTTCGTGCTCTGCTGGGTCGCGGGGTTTGATGTAATCTACGCCCTGCAGGATGTGAGCTTTGACCGCGCTCGCGGGCTTTCGAGCATGCCGGCATCGCTGGGTGTCCGCCCGGCTCTTTGGATCTCACGCGCACTGCACATCGTCGCGGCGGGCTCTTTGTGGGCGGCGTGGTCGCGTGATGCGCGGTTTGGCCCGGTGTTCGGGGCGGGTGTTGGCTTGGTGTGCGCACTTTTGGCGCTTGAACACCTGGTGCTGTCCCGACGCAGCCAAGCCGGCCTCGACATGGCTTTCTTTACGATCAACGGCATCGTGAGCGTCGTGGCGGGAGTTCTCGGATGTTGGGACGTGGTTTTCTGACCGGAGAACCATCGAATCGAAGAGATTCGCGATTCCTGTTCGAACAAGCTCAACTTCGAGCCACGGTGTTGCCGATATGTTTTAGGGTAAACACCCTAGTTCGCGGTGCCGCAAGGGATCGCCGGACAACTGAAGTTTCTGCCCCGGATTGGCGGCGAGAGTGCATGGGCACCTCGCCGTCTTTTTTTTTCGTCCGCAGACGGTGCATCGCTTGAGTCGCGTGCGGCGAGATCGCCCATCACCGAGCAGATTGCGTAAAAAAGCCCCTCCCAAACTCGGGAGGGGCTCGCTTGATTGTCGTATTTCTGACGGGTCGGATCAGGAACGCTTGCCCATCAGGAAGCCGATAAGCCCGGCGATGAGCGCGAACCCAAGGAAACCACCGACAAAGGCCCAGAGGTTGTCGCCCATGAGCTGCAGAATCGCGCCCGCGCCCGAACCGGTCATCGCGACCAGCAGGCCGAACGTGGTGAGAGCCAGCGCGACGATCGCGCCCAAGCAGAGGCCCGCCACCAAGCCCGAGCCGGGGCCGTCGTACGGCTCGGCGTATGCGGCGACCATCGCGGGGGTCATCGCCGCAGCTTCGGCGGCCGCGTTGCCTTCGAAGAGCCCGCCACCGCCGGTCGCGGCTTCGGGAGCCATCGAGCCGATGCGGGACTGGTCGGCCGAGCCCGAGCCGGAGTACGCGGCTTCGAGGTTGGTCAGGCCCAGAGCAGTCTCGTCGATGTCACCGCGGGTGAGGTCCATGAGGCCGGAGCCGGACTTGCCCGGGTCCTGGGTGAGGATCGAGTTGGACTGCTGGATACGGGTGACGGCCGAGGGGTCGGAGTCGTCGGACGCATCGCCGGCAAGGTCGAAGATGCTGACGCCGGTCTGCTCCTTGGGGTCGGCGGCCATGGCGGCGCCGGAGCCGGAAGAAGCGAGGGAGATGGCTTCGAGTTCGCCCGAGTCGGCGAGCTTGATATCGTCACCGCCGCCCTTGCCACCGGCGAGCAGGTCGACCTGCTCGGCCTTGAGGAGGGTGCGGTCGCGATCGCGGAAGACCTCGAGTTCGCGCCGGTCGATCATCGCCTGCAAGGCGTCGGACGACTTGCCGAGCTTGGCGGCGGCTTCTTCGAGGGAGTAGAACATCTTGGCCATGGGAAACTCCAATTCGAGCTGGAAACAGGCAGGCAGGGACGAGTCAGCGGGCAGGGTTCCGGTCGGTATCCGCCCGGGCCCCGATCATAGGACGGGGACTCTACCAGATTCCGCCGCCAGCGGCAACCCGGAGGGGTCGCATGGGCCGCCCGGACCCGCTTCGACAGCGGCAAACGAGGCCGGGGGCCTGATCGAACGGTACGAGATCGTGCACCCGGCGGTTCCGGCCGAAGCCGAAGGGATGACCATTCTGCACCTGACGGACTTTCACATCAGGAAGCCGCTCCTGGGCGGGCCGGCGTGGCCGGGCGTGCTCCAACGACTGGAAGCGTGGCTCCCCCACCACCCGGTCGATCTGGTCGCGATGACCGGCGACTACGGGGACCACCCGAAGGACGACGATGCGGCCGTCGGGATGCTTGAGCGGCTGGCGCCGATGCTTCGCGGGCGGCTTGGCGTCTTCGGGATCTTCGGGAACCATGATGGAGCGGGCCTCGTCAAGCGGGCGAAGCGGGTCGGGGGAGTGCGGTGGCTGGGGCGTGAGTCGGTGCGGCTTGGGAATGGCGTGATGGTTGTGGGAGCGAGTTTCCCGGAGGATCTGGTCGGGGCATCGGCGGAGTCCGAGGGCGACTTTCGTGTCGCTCTCATTCACTACCCGACCGAGGTGTACACGGCGGCTTCGCTTGGGATTGATGTCGTGCTGGCGGGGCACACGCACGGGGGGCAGGTGCGCTGGAGCCCGACGATGACGCCGCACACATCGTCGGATCTGCCGTCGGGGCTGGCTTCGGGGATGTACCGACTGGGCGGGACGGTGCTTTGCATCTCGCGCGGGCTGGGCGAAGCGGTGGCGCGCGTGCGGGTGCGGTGCCCGGCGCAGGCGTGTGTTTACACGCTGCGGCGTGGGGAGGCGGTGAAGACGGAGAGGCTGACGGCGATCGTGCGGTGGTAAATCTCTTCGGAATCACCGAAACTGACTGACCACCACCATCGCATCGGGCATCTGAAGCATGGCAAGCAGCTCAGGAAGCGAATCCGTCGTGCCTTTCGACACACCCAGCGTTCTCGCCAATTCCGCATCAAACAGAAGATTCTTCGACTCGTTCGCCAGCAGAATTTCTCCTTCGCGCGGTTCACGATCGAGATAGATAATCTCGCCATTGACCTTGGCGTAGCTGAACGAATTCAGCGGGTTGAGATACGCGTTTACGAGTCTCGCCGAGTATCCGGACTTCTCCGCGTTCACCAGCACATGCCCCGCAGGCAACGAAGAGCCGAAGCCACCAAATCGAACCTCGCCGTTCGCGTTCTTGAACATATCAGAAAAGCCGCCGATCACCCCATTCGGCCTCATGTAGATCTCTGAGCACCACCAAGGGATGAGCGACGCCGCCCCGCGAGCGTTACGAATCCAAAGCACGGTCCGAATCGCTGGCGACTCGTCATAAGGACGAATGTACTGCGCGTAATCGGTGTGCGACATCAGAAGGGCCGAACGTGCCTCGGCGGCTTGACCGGGAACGGGCGTCGAAACCACATCAAAATCGATGATCATCACATTTGAAGACGCGATCGCGGCCTCGAGCTCGGACTTCCATCGCTGCGGAGTAAGGTCGGTCCCGAGTTCACCTTTGAACTTCGCCAAGTACACCTTCGGTTTCTCGCCCATCGCCGCTTTCGGCGGCATGACATCGACAAGTCCGACGTCGATGTACTGGCCGCCGGTGGTTTGGGAGCAGTGGACGGCGAGGGTGATTTGTTTGCCTGCGTTTGCTTTGAGGAGGTCGATGGCTTTGGCGTCTAGTTGCGAGAGCTTGTACCCGCTGGTGTAGCCGTTGAACGTCGCCACCATCTCGCCGTTGAAGTAGACCTGGGCATCCTCATCGTGGTGAATCGAGAGGTGCGGATTGACGACGGACGCGGGAGCTTCGAAGGTGCGGCGGATCCAGATCTCCTTGCCGTTCCACTCGGTGCCGATGATCGCGCCGGGGGTGTTTTTGGTGCCAAAGCCGCCCTTGCCGGTCTGCCACTTGGAGTCGTCGAAGCCGGGCTTTTCCCAGCCGTCGGCCGGCTTGGTGGTGGTGTACTTCCACTCGCCGGCGGCTTGACCGCTGAGGTCGCCGGCTCGCGCAACGAGCGTCTTGATGGTGGGCGGCGGGGCGTAGAGGGCGAGCGTGAGCGGGCGGGCTTGCTCGGGGTCGATCTTCCAGATCTCGCGGTCGTAGGTGAGCCAGCCGTTGGTCTCGATCTCGACGTCGGTGGTCTGCGTGTAGACGGCGGCGGCGAGGCCCTGAGCGATGAGCGAGGGGATCTGGCGGAGCTGGTCGAGGTAGGCTTTCGTGACCTCTTCCTTGGACTTGTACGAGACGTAGCCCCAGTTGTCCTTCTTCTGCCAGGTGTGGCCGTCGATGGGGAGGCCCAAGCCGCCGTATTCGCCGAGAACGACCGCTCGATCCTTCTGAAGCGTCGTCGTCGCGGGGCCGGGGTAGATGTGGATGTCGAGGACGTCGCCGTTGCCGGTGTCGGTCCAGCCGGAGGCGCAGTTGATCAGGCGGGAGGGGTCGAAGTCTTTGAAAGCGTCGACAACGGTCTTGGACCATTGGAGGTCGTTCTGGCCCCAGCCTTCATTCCACGGGACCCACATGACGATGGAGGGGTGGTGCCGATTATGCTCGATGATCTGCTGCATCTCGTTGGTGAAGTTGGCTTTCCACGCATCACTGATCGCGGGCTGGCTGAAGTTCTCGTCGGTCGGTTTGGGGGTCCCAGTCTTAAAGAACGGGCTTGGGATGTCTTGCCAGACCATGATGCCGAGCTTGTCGCAGAGGTAGTAGAAGCGCTCGGACTCGACCTTGACATGCTTGCGGAGCATGTTGCAGCCCATCCTTTTCGCGGCTTCGATGTCGAACTGCATCGCGGCTTCGGTTGGGGGCGTGTAAAGGCCGTCGGGCCAGAAGCCTTGGTCGAGGGGGCCGAACATGAACGTGGGCTTGCCGTTGAGGAACAGGCGTTGGACACCAGCATCGTCTTTGGCGAGTTTGACATCGCGGAACGCGAGGTAGCCTCTGACGGTGTCTTTCGCACCTTTGACTTCGAGCGTGAACTCGTAGTCGTAAAGTGTCGGCGAATCAGGGGACCACAGTTCCGGGTCGCGCACGAGAGCGTTGAGACCATCGAACTTCGCGACGACGGCTCCTTTGCGCGAGATTGTGCCGGAGGTCTTGTACAACCCGTCCGGGTGCTGATCACCGATATCAAATCCGAGGTCGAATGAGAATTGAAAGTTGACAACGCCGCTCGCATCCGCTCTGGTCACACCAACAAACGGGAGGTGGGCTTTCGGCACCGGCTCGATCCACACGGTCTGCCAGATGCCGGTGGTGGGTGTGTACCAGATGCCGTGGGGGTCGGCCCATTGTTTGCCGCGGGGTTGGCCGCCGGTGTCGGTGGGGTCTCTCACCTCGACGGTGAGTGTGTTGTCGCCTTCGGGGTTGAGTTGATTGGTAATGTCACAATAGAAGGGGTCGTAACCACCAAGATGAACTTCAACAAGCTTGCCGTTGACTTTGACGACGGCGTGCCAGTCGACGGCTCCGAAATGGAGCAGGACGCGCTGCTCGTTGGTGCGCCAGTCGGCGGGGACGGTGAAGGTGCGTTTGTAGTGGAGGGTTTGGTCGGGGGTGACGCGGCGGCCGACGCCTGAGAGGGCGGATTCGACGGGGAAGGGGACGAGGATCTGACCGTCGGGCTTGACGATGGTGTCGGATTGGTTGCTGGGGAGAATGGCGTAATCCCAGAGGCCGTTGAGGTTCTGCCAGCGTTCGCGGACCATGGTCGGGCGCGGGTACTCGGGCCAGGGGTTCTTGGGGTCGACATCCTTCGCCCATTTCGACATGAGCTTGCCCTCGACGGGCTTCCAGGCGGGGGTGCCGCTCTGAGCGGCGGCCTGGGGCTGAGCGAGAGCGGCGGAACAGAGACCGAGCACGGAGGCGAGCAAGAGGATTCGCATGGTGAGCATCCTACAGGAAGCCGGATCGCTCGTCACGGCGAGCGGGTTCACCGCTGGAACGTCGTTTCGGCCCCGAAACGGGCGAGGTAGTGCCAGACGCGCTTGAGCGATTGCTCATCGTGCTCGCCGCGGCGGGAGGCATCGCCGATCAGGCGCGGGGTGAGGACACCGGCGTGAGCGAGTGTCACACCGAGAGCGACGAACTGACGTCCGCGATACTCCGGGAAGGCGCAGAGGACCTCCGTCGAGAGGGTGAACCCGGAGTGCCACTCGACCGGGCAACCCAGCGTCTCGGCTTGCCGTTCGATGTCCGTGCCGCGATAGCAGGGATCCAGGACGAGGGCTTCCACATCGCGGGGGAGAAGAATCGGCCCGTGGACATGGGCTTCGATGTACTCGTCCAGCGGGTCGTCGCGTCTGGCGGCGGCGAGGGGTATCAGCGGCATTCGGTCGGCGGTGCCGAAGTGATCGGGGTTGTAGACGCTGTCCGGATAACAGAAGGTTGTTCGCCGAAGCGTCCCGGCGTTGAGACGCAAATGGGATGAGCCAAAGCGGGGCGAAGCTCCATACCCGGAACCGCGAAAGTTGAGCGCACCGTACTTGGGACGCTCGTGCGCCGGAGCGTCGTCGTAGGCGCCGCCGAAGATCCGGCTTTCCCATCGCCAGCGGTCGCCGCCCGGGTGTGCGGTGAGGCCGCCGTTGCTATGGCCGGTCTCGAACTGCGACCGGTAAACACCTTCGCGGCCGATCCGTTCGAGGATCGGCTCGCCGAGCACGAGGCGGTCGGGGTGGAAGTGCACGCAGACGCGGAGCTCTCCGTCCATGGGTTCGCCGGCGCAGCGCTCTCGGACGTGCCGCATCGCGCGGTCGCACGACGCAGGGATGTCGTCAGAATGGCCTGTCGCGGGCATCATTCGTTCTTCATGGTACCGCGACGCGGGGAACGCCATGCGACGGGGCCGTCGATTCGTACGCCAGTCCGGGGTCCCCGGTGATCTCGGACCTCGGGGGGTCGGCTCGGGCCGCAGATGAATCGTGTCTGCCGCTTATCCGGGGTCGGGGAATCGCCGATGGTTTCCCCGAAGACCCGAACCCCCGGAGGAGCACGCTGTGGACCTGCACCAGATTCTGAAGAAGGCTTATGAGTTGGACGCTTCGGACGTGCACCTGATCGCGGGTCAGACGCCGGTCTGCCGGATCAACCAGGTGATGACGCCGATGGTGGAGTTCGGGATCATCGCCAAGGACACGGCGCAGGGGTTCCTGCTCCAGATGGCGACGAAGGAGTCGCAAGCGACCTTCGAGAAGAACCACGACTCGGACTTCTCGTACTTCGCGGACGGGCTGGCCCGCTACCGCGTGAACGCCCACCGTCAGAAGGGCGCCGTGGCGTTTGCGATGCGAATGATCAAGACGAAGGTGCCGCCTTTGGCGAACCTGAGCTTGCCCGAGGTCATCGCACGTCTGACGTACCTTCCCCGCGGGCTGGTGCTCGTCACGGGGGACACGGGTTCGGGTAAGTCGACGACGCTTGCCGCGATGATCTCGGCGATGAATCAGCGGTACAGCAAGCACATCATCACGCTTGAGGACCCGGTCGAATACGTCTTCAACTCGGACAAGTGCACGATCGAGCAGCGTGAGCTTGGGCAGGACATGCCGAGCTTTGCGTCGGGCCTGAAGCACATCCTTCGTCAGGACCCGGACATCATCCTGGTGGGCGAAATGCGAGACCTGGAGACGACGGCGCTGGCGATCTCGGCGGCCGAAACGGGGCACTTGGTGTTGAGCACGCTGCACACGGTGAACGCGTCGCAGACGGTCGAGCGAATCATCGACATGTACCCGGGCGGCCAGCAGAACCAGATCCGCTCGATGCTTTCAAACACGCTTCAGGCGGTCGTTTCGCAGACGCTTTTCCGCCGGATCGACCGGCCGGGGATGGTGCCGGCGGTCGAGGTGCTTCTGTGCACGCCGGCCGTGCGAAACCTGATCCGCGAAGCCCGCACGTTCGAAATCCCCAACGTGATCGAGACCAGCCGGGCGATCGGAATGAGCAGCCTGGACAGCTCGATCGCCGAGCTCTACTTCAACGGGATGATCAGCCGCGAGGACGCGATCGCTCAGGCCGCCTACCCCGACAAGCTCGAACGCCAGCTCGCCGCGTGATCCACGTCGTTCCCCACCACCGCACGATCTGACCAGAAGGGCTCCGTCTACCCATGCCCAATTATCGATACCAAGCCAGGAACACCCAGGGACAGGTGCAGGTCGGCGTCCTCGCGGCGGACAACGCCACGAGCGCCGCCACGGTGCTGCGGAACCAGGGCCTGCACGTCATGCAGGTCTCCGCGCTCGCCAACATGGCGAGCAGCAGCGGGTTCATGGGCAAGCTGCGCGAGATGCAGACGGGCAAGCCGACCCAGAAGCACGTCCTGGACTTCACCACGCAGCTCGCCGTCATGATCCGCGCCGGCATCAACCTCCGCGCCGCTTTGGAAGGCATCGCCGACCAGACCGAGCACGCCGGGTTCAAGAGGATCCTCGTCCAGCTCAAGACGGACGTGGAAGCCGGCAAGCAGTTCTCCGAAGCGCTCGCCCGCCAGCCCAAGCTTTTCGGCGCCCTGTACATCAACATGGTGCGGGCGTCGGAGATGGCCGGCAACTTCTCGAAGATGCTCGACCGGATCGCGGCGTACATCGCGCAGCAGATTGAGACCAAGAAGATGGTCATCGGCGCCGCGATCTACCCCAGCGTGATCGGCACGCTCGCGATCGGCGTCACCGTGTTCCTGCTCACGTTCGTGCTGCCCAAGTTCTATTCGGTGTTCGAGGGCAAGGAAGACGTGCTGCCCTGGGCGACGACGTTCCTGATGGGCCTTTCGCGCGGGATGGTGGCCTACTGGCCGTACATCCTGGGGTGCATCGTCGTGGGCGGCGGCGGCCTGTACGCTTTCACCCGAACCGAGCTTGGCTCGTTCTGGGTGGACACGGCCAAGCTTCGGGTGCCGATCGTGCGGACGATGTTCCGGTCGCTTTACATCAGCCGAAGCCTGCAGACGATGGGCCAGCTTGTCAACGCCGGCGTGCCGCTTCTGGACACGCTGGCCATCACGGGCGAAATCTCGGGCAACCAGCTTTATCGGGGCATGTGGAAGAAGGTCTACACGGCGGTCAAGACGGGCAAGAAGATCGTCACCCCGCTCCAGAAGGACAACCTGCTTCCCAAAGCGGTGACGCAAATGATCTCCGCGGGTGAGGAAGCCGGCAAGCTGGGCGAGGTGCTCGACGAGATCTCGGTCTATTACGCCAAGCAGCTCAAGGACGCGATCAAGGCGGTTACCGGAATGATCGAGCCCCTCATGATCCTTGCCATGGGCACGATCGTCGGGTTTATCGCGATGGCGGTCATTCTCCCCATCTTCAAGATGAGCCAGATCGTGAAGTAATCCGATCTTTGAGCAGCGGAGTTCGCGGGGCCCCGAGCCCGAGAACACGCGGGAGGTCTGGTTCTATGAAGTTCAGTCTCACGCCTCGCAGGCTGCTCGCATCCACGGGCACGGCTCCGGGGATGATCCGAAGGGGATTCACCCTTCTCGAAACCAGCATGGCGCTCGTGATCATCGGCGTCGGCGTTCTGGCCTTCGTCGAGGCGCAGCAGTCGTTCATCCGCAACAACGGATGGTCGAGCCAGGCCGCGACCGGCGCGTACCTCGCCAACGAGATCCGCGAGCTTTCGCGCCGCTTGCCGCGACACGATCCGGTCGTCAGCCTTTATCTGGACACGGAGAACGGCGGCGCCCTCGCCGGCTGGGGCCTTGAGGGCAACGAGTCGGACATCTCCGACATCAACGACATCGACGACCTGGATGGGATCAGCTTCGGCCTCGGCGGGTTCGAGGGCCCCATCAATGCGCTGGGCGAACTCGTCCCGGCCACCGACGAGAACGGCGTGGTGGTCGTCAATGAAGACGGCATGACGCGTGCGATGACCGGGTGGTTCCAGTCGGTCACGGTCGAAAAGCTGGACCCGCTGAACTTCGGCACGGTGCGGGCTGACAACTTCGTGATCGGAGCCTCGGGGAACGACCCGGGGACGCCCATCGACGGCTTCCCGCTCCGCGTGACCGTCGTGGTCTCGTACCAGGGACCGCTGGACAGCGAGCCCGTCGAGATCACACGGACATCGTGGGTGGTTCCGCCGTAAGGCGCGGGCTCGGACGGGCGGTGCGGACGCGGATCGGTGTGTGGTTCGGACGGGAGGAGCGAGCATGCGTTTCTGGAATCGCAAGGGCAGTTCGGGCACGGGGACCGCGGCGGGGCTTCTCGCCAAAGCCGGTCAGGCCCCGGCGCGGAAGCGCGGCGTGGTGGCGGTGGTCGCGATGATGTTCCTCATCATGTTCGGATCGCTGGCCGCGGCCATGGCGATCACCTCCAAGGGCAACATCAAGACGGCGGCGACGCACGTGCACGTCATGCGGGTGCTGGGCGCGGCCGAGACGGGCATGGCGATCGCGGAGTCCAGGCTTCGCGAAGCTTCGGCGCGGTTCATCGTCGGCAACTCCACGATCAGCTCGAGCACAGCGGCCGCGGCCTGGTCAGGGGACCTGAGCCCGTTTGGAAGCTCCCAGATCCTGCCGCCGGTGGGGTTCACCGAAGCGTCGCTTCCTTTCGGCATCGCGCAGGCGCTGGCCAACCGCCACGCCGCGGACCAGAACGTGGTCTCCGCCCTCGGATTCGAGCAGCCGGTGATCGGCAACGCACTCACCACGCTCAACCACGACGACTATGCGCAGCGCAACTGGGTCTTCACGCCCGCGGTGAGCATCGAGTCGGGCTCGACGACCCCGCTTTGCTACCAGATCATCTACGCTCCCCTCGAGAACGGCACGGACGTGCGCGTCATCGTGACGGGGTACGACCTGTCCTACACGCGCAACGGCACGCCGATCTCGCGGACGATCACGCAGGACTTCCGGCTTGCCAAGCGTGTGAACCAGGCGGTCATGTCGCCGAGCAAGGTGATGATTGGCAAGAACGTGCTGGTCAACGGCGACCTGTGCGCGGGGTTCACGGGGACGAACTTCTCGCAGGGCGACCCGCTGATCATCCGTTCGGATTTCCTCGGCCTCAACTCGGTCCTTGACCAGAAGCTCAACGCGTTCTTCACTGGCGTGTCGCAGTACGACACCGACAAGGACAACCGTCTTCGCGTGGGGCACGCCACCGAGTCGCGGGGCGTTCCCAGCGGCACGACGGACTACGACGGCGACGGCCGACCCGACGCCGCGTTCGCCGACGTGACCCGCGACGGGTTCGTGGACGAGTTCGACATCTTCCTCAAGCACTTTGATGCCAACGGCGACGGCAAGGTCGCCCTGTCGGACTCGCTGCGAGCGGGCACGCCCTCGTCGGATCTCGCGGCGGAGTTCGTGGGCAGCGGCGGGATCGCGATCGACGACGACATGGGGCTGCTGATCGACTCGGCGAACCCGGACCGGAACAAGAACAAGGTCTCGGGCTTCACTGACCTCAACAACAACGGCCGCTGGGATTCCGGCGAGTCCTTCAACGACATCGACCCCTCGCAGGCCCAGCCCCTCTGCAACCGCGATCAGGTGCTCGGGTACCGCGACGGCGTGCTGGACTATCGAGACCAGTACCGCAAGGTGGGTGGCCGCGTGATGTTCCGCTCGACGGCGGCCGCGTGGCAAGCCGGCCAGGGCGCGAACTATCTCTCGCGCGTCCGCGGGCCGATCATCGCGGGGCGGAACCGTTCCCCGATGACCTTCGGCGTGAGCAACTCGGTCATGCCGACGCTGAACGCGGCGAGCTTTGACACCGCCCGTCAGGTGCTGGGCGCTCTGGCGGACGGCAACGCGTTTGACCAGCAGGTCGCGAGCCAGCTTGGCGTCTCGGTGGCGGCCCTGGCGACGTACGTCGAGTCCCAGCCAGCCGGCACGACCCAGCCTCGCTTCCTCCGCGTGGATGCGGACGCGAACCTGGACGGCCGGCCGGACAACTACGCGACGGCCTACTACGAGAAGATGCCCTTCAACTCGCCGACCTACTCCGACTGGTACTACCGGCCGGTGTTCGAGAACATGACGTTCCGCAACGTCGTGATCCCGGTGGGCACCAACGCGCTCTTCCGCAACTGCACCTTCATCGGCGTGACGCTCGTCCGCACGACCTCCGACAACACGCACCTGTTGTGGTCGGAGTACGGCAAGATGCAGCTCTCCACGGTGGACAACCTCCCGGAGCCCTCCGCCGTCCGCATCATCTACGGCGACCAGTCCGGCGAGACGAGCTACCCGACCATGCTGCCCGCCACGGCCATCCCGCCGCAGCAGATGATCCTGATGGCGACGACGCCGATGGACAAAGCCGACCTCACCGCAGCGCAGGCCCTGGTCACCATCGGCTACAACCTGCTCCCCAACCCGCTCGTTGTCAACGGGAAACGCATCACCGATACCAAGCCTCTGAGCAACAACATCCGGTTCCATGACTGCCTGGTGGTGGGCTCGCTGGTCTCCGACAGCCCGACGAACTACACGCACTCGCGGAACAAGCTTCAGTTCACGGGCGCGACCCGGTTCTCGACGCGCCACCCCGAGCAGCCCGACAACGCTCTCTACAACCCGGACTCTTCGGACATGTCGCAGATCGCGAAGAGCTCGATGATGCTCCCGGGCTACTCGGTGGATCTGGGCAGCTTCAACAGCCCGAACTCGCAGAACGTCCGCCTGGGCGGGACGATCGTGGCGGGCGTGCTCGACGCTCGCGGCAACACGACGATCAACGGGGCGCTGGTGCTGACCTTCGCGCCCTCGTACGGCCAGGCGCCGCTCCGCGACGCGCTGGGCAACCCCGTGGGCAACCCCGCGGGCTTCAACACGACGCTGGGTTACTTCGGCCCCACCGACGGCGACAACGAGTCGCTGGACCCCAGCTCGCTGCCGATCGTGAACGGGCAGCGGATCGTCGGGTACGACGTCAACGGCGACGGCCTCGCGGACTTTGGCCCCAACAACCCGCCGAGCCCGGCGCAGTACCCCAACGCGGTCGCCGTCCCGTTCCACGGGTATGGCAAGATCACCATCGACTTTGACCCCAGCATGGGCCTCCCCGACGGCCTGCCGCTCCCGCTGCAGTACGGCGTGGTCGCCAACTCGTACCGGGAGGGCAAGCCGTGAACACGACCCGTCGCATGAGTTCCCCGCGCCGCCGCGGTTTCAGCCTGATCGAAATGCTCGTGTCGCTGACGATCACGGGCACGCTCCTGACCGCGGCACTGGCCGCGCTGGACGCGTCGTTCAAGAGCTACAAGTTTACGACCGACGGAGCTTCGACGCACGTCGTCTCGCGCATCACGATGCACCGCCTGATGGGAATGATCCGCACGGGCACGGACTTTGCTCCCTACCCGGTGGACCCGCTTGACCTGGCCCAGAACCCCCTCAACTCGGACTACATCGAGTTTCACGGGGCGCTGCCCAACGACCCCGACGTGGCGCTCCGCGTGATCCGCATCGAGAAGCGATCGGCGGGCCAGTCCGCCGGCGGCGTGCCGCTCTTTGAGCTCTGGTACGTGCAGGACGACTTCGACGAAGACAACAGCATCGTCACGCACGAAGCCCGTCCGCTGATCACCAACCTTCAGGACGTGCGGTTCACGCTTGAATACGACGTCGCACAGCGTCTCCAGCAGGCGACGGTCGACATGATCATCCGCCCGAATGATGCGGGCGGCGCGACGATGTTCACGGCGGTCGAGTCCCCCACCATCCGCTTCGTGTCCACGGTCTCCCCGCGGCGTACCGAAGAGCTGCAGTGAGGCGGGGCCTCAGCGGCGAGGGGTCGAGTGGTGAAGCTCGAGGTACTTGGCGATGTAGTCGACGATCGAGCTGGCTTCGGGAATGTCCGGGTTGCTCGTGGCGCCCATCGGCTCAAACCGCATGCCCTTGAACCGGGCGATGGCATCCTGAAGCGGCAGGCCGAGCTGGATGGACAGGCTGAAAGCCCGGCAGAACGCCTGGCACATGCCGCTCATCGTCGACCCTTCCTTGGACATCTTCAGGAAGATCTCTCCCGGGCGGCCGTCGGGATAGAGACCGACCGTCAGGTAGCCTTCGTGCGAACCCACGCTGAACTTGTGGGTCAGGGACTCGCGGGTCGCGGGCAGGGAATGGCGGGTGGCGATCATCGGAGGCGTTCCCTTGGCAGATGGAGTGCCGTCGGACGGAATATGACCGGACGGCGTGCCGGAGTGAAGCGGCAAGCCGGCCGCGTTCGGGTCCCCGGCCTGCCCTGCGCCGCCCATGCTCGAATCGGTCTGGTCATCGCCCATACCGCACCGTAGCACACGCTCGCGCCGATTCCAGAGTCGGGGACCGTGAACTATCGGACGATCCGCCCGCCGGGTCCGCAGAAATTTCCGATGGCCGAAGATTGTTCGGGTGACCTATCCCCTCGAGGCCGGGAAGACGATACTCTTAGGGCCGTGACAGACCCGGTTCGCCAGAACAGCTCGACCTCACACCCCATCCGCCGTCCGGCTGGACACGGTTGGTCCATGCTCGTGCTGATGGCGCTGACGGTCCAGCTCTCGATCTCGATGCTCGAGTTCGCGGGGCCGGGGTCCAGCGAGACCCGCACCCGGCTTGCCACGACCATCGTCGCGGCCGCCCACCGCGGCGTCTTTACCGAGCCAGACCGCCCGCAGGGCGACACGAAAGCCCGCGAGCGCGTGCTCCAAGCACCCGCTCCGGTTTCGCACGCGACCCCGTCCTCCGAAGTCGCGACCTCGATCCAGGCCACGCTCTCGCCGTGGTCCACCGGGCTTGCTCCGCCCAAGGCTTGATCATTCCCGATCGCCAGAAGCATCGCGAGCCGCGCGTGTAACGCGACCGGCCGCGCTCCGAGTCCGTCCGCTTCCATTTCCAATCTGACCCTCAATGCCCCTTTTCCGCGCCCGGAGAGCATTCTACCGGTGCGATGCGAGACACAGCCATGGCCGAACGTGACATTCCGATTATCGGGTTTCTGATCAAGAAGATCGCCGGCAGCCGCAACGAGCGGTTCGTCAAACGCTACCAGATGCTCGTGCGGTCGATCAACGCCCGCGAGAACGAGCTGCGGACCAAGACCGACGCCGAGCTTCGCGGCCGGCTCACCGAGCTCTGGAAGAAGGTCGAAGCCGGCACCCCGGCCGACGAGGTGCTCGTCGAAGCCCTCGCCACCGCTCGCGAAGCGATGGACCGGTCGGTCGGCATCCGCAACATCTTCAACCCCAAGCACAACTTCGACCCCGCTCAGCTCCCCGCCGAGGTCCAGGGGATCTACCGCGATCTGAAGGCTCAGATGGAAGCGACGCCGCCCATCCCCCCCACCGGCGAGTGGCTTGGCGGTCGCGAGCTGATCCCCGGATGGGCGCAGGTGGACATCCCGCCGGCGGTGTACGAAGCCGTGCGCACGATCTACACCGAGAGCAAGCCCCCGTTTCGGGCCCGCCCCTTCGACGTCCAGCTCATCGGCGCGATGGTGCTCGGCCAGGGCAAGATCGCCGAAATGAAGACCGGCGAAGGCAAGACGATCGTCGGCCCCCTCGCCGCGTACGTCGCCGCGTGCAGCCGCTGGCAGGTGCACGTCATCACGGTCAACGACTACCTCGTCCAGCGCGACCGCGACTGGACCAGCCCCTTCTTCCACGCCGTCGGCATGACCGTCGGCGCCATCCACCCGCAGCACATGCAGGATGAGAACGAGAAGCGGCAGATGTACCGCTGCAACGTCGTTTACGGAACCACCAGCGAGTTCGGCTTTGACTACCTCCGCGACAACATGAAGCGTCGCGTCGAGGAGCAGGTTCAGCGCAAGCGCGACTTCGCCATCGTCGACGAGGTGGACTCCACCCTCATCGACGAAGCCCGTACGCCGCTCATCATCTCCGGCGCCGCTCACGAGGGTGAGCCCCGGTACGAGCTCGCCGACCGCCTCGCCCGCCACCTGGTCGACAAGCAGCGTCCGTGGCAAGCCGCCGAGGACGCCGTCACCGAGTGCACCCTCAAGATCAAGTCGATCGAGGGCGACCTCCGCCAGCTCCGCGACGGCGGACGCAAGCCCGAGCTTCAGAAAGCCCTCGCGGAAGCCAAAGCCGCGCTCCCGGGCCTTCAGGCCGAACGCACCAAGTTCGTCCAGTTCTACGAGGTCAAGCCCGAACGCAAGCAGGCTTTCGTGACGCACGACGGCATCTCCGAAGCCCAGCGCGTCGCCGGCATCGGCTCCTTCTACGTCGATCAGAACATGGACCTGCCCCACCTGCTGGAGCAGGCGATCCGCGCTCACACCGTCTATCAGAACGAGCGCGACTACATCGTGATGGACTCGCAGGACCCCCGCACGGGCCAGATGACGCCCAGCATCGTCATCGTCGACACCAACACCGGACGCCCCATGGTCGGTCGCCAGTGGTCCGACGGCCTCCACCAGGCCATCGAGTGCAAGGAGCAGGTGCCGATCAAGGAGGAGACCCAGACGGTCGCCACCATCACGATCCAGAACTACTTCAAGATGTACAAGAAGCTCGCGGGCATGACCGGCACCGCGGACACCGAAGCCCAGGAATTCAACGACATCTACAAGCTCGACGTCGTCGCCATCCCGACCAACAAGCCGGCGCGGCGCAAGGACTATGAGCACGTCATCTATCTCTCCGCCAAGGACAAGTGGAACGCGATCGTCGACGAGATCAAGGCTTTCCACGACGTCGGACGCCCCATGCTCGTGGGCACCACCAACGTCGAGAAGAGCGAGATGCTCTCAAAGGCCCTCGCCAACAAGTACGGCATCAAGCACGAGACCCTCAACGCCAAGCCGGACAAGATCCAGCGTGAAGCCGAGATCGTCGAGCAGGCAGGTCAGCTCGGGTCCGTCATGATCTCGACCAACATGGCCGGCCGAGGCACCGACATCAAGCTCGGCCAGTTCACCCGCGAGCAGCTTCTCGAGCACTGGCTCCGCCGCGGCATCGCGCCGCGCACGCTCACCATCGACGCCGACGAGAACACCCTCCGCGAGCAGATCTACCGCAAGATCGCGTCGACCGAGCTCGAGATGCCCAAGCGCGAAGCCGAAGCGATGACGTTCCCCGACGTCGAGCTCGCCCTGCTCCGCCACTGGGCTCTCAAGACCACCCTCCTCACCGAGGGGCAGGTCGGGAAGATGTCCGCCGATCGCCTCCGTGCCGAGCTTGACAAGAGCGGCCGCTGCCTCCTGCACCGCATCCGCTGGTTCAAGGACATCGAGGAGATGGGCGGCTTGCACGTGATCGGCACCGAGCGTCACGAAAGCCGCCGCATCGACAACCAGCTCCGCGGCCGTTCGGGCCGCCAGGGCGACCAGGGCTCGACCCGCTTCTTCGTGTCCCTCGAGGACGACATCACCAAGATGTTCGCCGGCGAGACCATGCAGAACTTCCTCGCGAAGTTTGGCGGCATGAAAGAGGGCGTCTCCATCGAGCACCCGTGGATCTCGAGCTCGATCGAACGCGTCCAGCGCAAGGTCGAAGAGCACCACTTCCAGCAGCGCAAGCAGCTCCTCGAGTACGATGAAGTCCGCGAGCACCACCGCCAGCGGTTCTACGGCACGCGTCAGCGCGTGCTCGAAGGTCGCGACGTCAAGGGCCTGCTCATGGACTGGATCGGCGAGACGATCCACGCCAACGCGAGCAAGTACCTCTCGAAGGACTACCCCGCCGAATGCGCGGCCGAGCACGCTTCCAACGTGCTTGGCAATCCGATCCAGTCCGAACGCCTGCGCGGCAAGGACATGGAGGAGATGATGGTCACGATCCGCCGCGACGCCCGCGATGACGAGCTCGCCGAGATCGACCGAAGCCTCGGCGAGTACATGCCGCACGAGGGCTCGGACGTCAACGTCGACTTTGACATCCCGGGCCTTGTCACCTGGGCCAAGACCCGGTTCAACGTCGACTTGGATCCGGCGGTGCTGCAGGCAAATGGCACCAAGGAACGACGCCGCGTGCTCAACCTCCTCACCGAGTCGGCGTTCCGCAAGATCGAGCGTGCCGACCTCTCGGGGATCTCGACGTACCTTGCCAAGGACTACGGCATCCAGCAGTTCGCCTCGTGGGCCAAGGAGAAGTTCCTCCTCGACGTCACCGCGGACGAGCTCAAGCAGGCCCTCAAGGGTGAGACTCCCAAGAACGGCGTGAACCCCGCGGAAGCCCTGATCCTTCAGAAAGCCCGCGAGTTCTACACCCGCAAGGAGATTGACTACCCGATCAAGTTCGCGATCGAGATGACCAAGTCGATGATGCAGTACAGCCCGGCGGAAGCCTTCGAGAACCTCTGCCGCTGGGCCAACGTCCGTTACCGCCTCGGCTGGACCATCGACGAGATGAAGAAACGCACGCCCCAGAGCATGCGGCAGGACCTGCAGGCCAAGGCCGAGGTCTTCGTCCGCGAGGGTGAGCTCGAGAAGGAAGTCGCCAGAGCCCTCGCCTGCAAGACCGACGAGGAGCTTGAAGCGTACATCAAGGAGCGGTTCAACGGCACCATGCCCGAAGCGCTCCGGTATCTCGACACGGTCGACCGCCCACAGGCGATCCGATCGTTCGTCGAGAACATCCTCCGCTCCGAGATGCTCCGCTTTGAGCGGACCATCACGCTCGACGTCATGGACAGCGCGTGGAAGGACCACCTTTACGCGATGGACCAGCTTCTGAGCACGATCGGGTTCCGCGCCTTCAGCCAGAACGACCCCCGCATCGAGTTCAAGCGCGAGGGTTCGCACATGTTCACCGCGGCGCTGCAGCAGATCAAGGACCGCGTCACGGACTACGTGTTCAAAGCGGAGCTCACCCCCCAGGCCGCTCCGCCGCAGGGCATGCGTCCGCCCGGCACGCCGGGAATGGGCGGGGCTTTCGGCCCCCGCGCCATGCCGGTCCCCGCTCCTCGTCCCCCCGCGCCCCAGCCGATGCCCCAAGCCGGCGGCGGCGGGTTCGGCGCGGCTTCGGTCATCGGCCCCGGGTTCGCGGCCGGCTTCGGCAAGCCGCTGAACGACGGAACGATCCGCCCGCAGGAAGGCTCATCGGAAGCCTCCGGCGAGGAACCGCGGACGGTCTGAGATCAGCCAAACCGCCAGCCCTCGATTGAAGCTCTGACCACGCAAGCCCCCTCCCCGCGGAGGGGGCTTTTGCGTACAGTGGAATCGTGAACGCCCAGGCCGCGGCCCGCCGCATCCAACCCCTTTCCCCGCTTGTCGCGAGCCAGATCGCGGCGGGCGAGGTCGTCGAGCGGCCCGCTTCGGTCGTCAAGGAACTGGTCGAGAACTCCATCGACGCCGGCGCGACGGCGATCTCGCTCGAGCTCGAAGCCGGGGGGACCGAACTCGTCCGCGTGACCGACAACGGCTCGGGGATCGAGCGCGACGACCTTCCCCTCGCCGTGCACCCGCACGCGACCAGCAAGATCACGTCCACCGGCGACCTGGACCGCATCGCGACGCTCGGGTTCCGCGGGGAGGCTCTCGCTTCGATCGCGAGCGTGGCCCGGGTGTCGATCCGGTCGCGGACGCCGGGTGAGGTCGGCGCGTGGGTGCTTGATACGGAGGGCGTGGTCGAGGGATTGAAGCCGGCGGACATCAAGCCGGCTTCGGGACCGATCGGCACGTCGATCGCGGTGCGGAACCTGTTTTTCAACACGCCGGCGCGGCGGAAGTTTTTGCGGACGATCCCGACGGAGCAGTCGCGGTGCGTGGACACGCTGACGGAGCTTGCGCTCGCGCACCCGTCAGTGGCGTTCCGGTGCGTGTGCGACGGGCGGACGGTGCTCGACCTTCCGATGGACCAGACGGCCCGCGACCGGGCGTTGGATGTGCTGGGGCGAGAGCTCAAGGACCAGTTGCTCGAGGTGCACGCGGATCAATACGACGATGCGCGGGGCGTGGCGGTGTGGGGGCTTGTCGGGTTGCCGTCGATCGCGAGGGCGACGCGAGCGGCACAGCACCTGTTCGTGAACGGCCGCGCGGTGCGGGATCGGACCGTGCAGCACGCCCTGAGCGAGCCGTTCCGGGGTCTTATCGAGCCGGGGCGGCACCCCACCGCTCTGCTCATGCTGGAGATGAGCCCGCAGGCCGTCGATGTGAACGTGCATCCGCAGAAAGCGGAGGTCCGCTTCCGCGACAGCGGCGTCGTCCACTCGGTGGTCTTCCACGCGGTCAAGCGGGCGCTCGCCGCGGCCGATCTGACGCCGACGTTCGCGGCGGTGCGGGCTTCGGGAGTGCGTCCGGGGGAAGAGCGGGCGATCCTGAGCCCGGGCGCGTTCGCGCCCGTCGCTCCCGAGCGGCCGGAAGTCACCCGGGCGGCGTTCGTCGACTACTTCAAGCGGATGGTGCCCTCGGGCAGTCAGCCGGCTCTTGGATTTGAGCCCAAGCCCGCCGAAGCCGCGAGCCAGCCGGCGACCCTCGCGCCGCCGCCGCTTCCGACGCCCGTCATCGTCCGCGAAGAGCCGGTCCTGACCGACGCGCCCCGCCCGGCTTCAAAGGTGCTCCAGGTGCACAACTCGTACCTGGTCACGCAGGATGAGCACGGCGTGCTGATCGTCGACCAGCACGCTCTGCACGAGCGTGTGATGTTCGAAGCCCTGCTCGCCCGCGTGACGGAGTCGAACCTCGAAAGCCAGCGGCTCCTGACGCCCGTCGTGCTCGACGCGACGCCGACGCAGCTCGCGCGGCTGGACGAGCTCGCCGAGCTTCTGACGCGGATCGGGATCGAAGCCGCTCCGCTGGGGCCCAAGCAGCTCGCGGTTCACGCGTTCCCGTCGTTCCTGTTCGAGCGGCGCGTGGATCCGGGGGAGTTTCTGCCGGATCTCTTCGAGAAAGCGGCTTCGTCGGACTTTGCTCCGGGCTCCGAGGACGCTCTCCGCGATGTCCTGGACATGATGGCGTGCAAAGCGGCGGTGAAAGCGGGCGACAGGATGTCCGACGGCGAGCTCGGCGCTCTCCTCGGCCTGCGCGACGCCGTGGAACGGTCGAGCAACTGCCCGCACGGGCGGCCGACGACGGTGCGTCTCACGATTCGCGAGCTTGAGAAGCTGTTCGGTCGAAGCTGAGCCCTTCCGAGGCTGAGCTTACTTCGCGTACGTCATCGCCGTCGCGAGGATCTTGTCCTTGCCGGCGTCGTCGAGCTTGTTGAACTTGGGCACGCAGCCGGCGCAGCAGAGGGCGATGACCTTGCCCTTGTACGTGACGGTCGTGGAGCCGTCGGCGGCGTCGCTCTGCATGATCGGGCAGACGGTGTTGACCGCGACCTTGCCGGGCTGGTTGCCGCCGGCGGGCGCGGGCGTGCAGACCTCGCCCTCGGCGTGGACATACTCCCCGGACTTGCAGCCACCAAGAGCCGAGAGAGCGACCAGACCGGTGAAAGCGACCAATTTCATGCGAAACTCCTGCGTATTCTGCTGAACTCTATCCGCTTGGACGGACTCAGGCACTCGTGACCAGTTCCCGCATCTCGGGCGAGAGCTCGCCGTGCCGAAGCCGAAGCGGGAACGTCGACGGTTTGTTCGCCGCGAGAAGCTGCGGCCGGGGGTCCGCGACCAAGAGGTCCGCCAGCGGGACCTCAGGCCCGGAGAGCCGAACTCCGAGCGGCCAATCGGCCCGCGGCTCGAGATCGACCTCGATCTCGCTCGCGATCGTCTCGGGCGGGGCTTTCCGATAGTCCTCCGCCGCGACCAGACCCAGAGCCGTCGCGGCGTCGATGCAGAGCACCTCGCCGTCGCCGACATCGAACGCGACGTACGGCATGCCCGCGTCCGCTTCGACATCAACCACGACCCAGGCACGGTCGGCTTTGGCTTTCAGCACGCGGATCGGCGCGTGGGCCATCGCACGCGACTCCCGCCGCGCCGCAAGCCACCAAAGCCAAAGCCACTCGCCCCCCACCACCCACGCCGCGATGAAGAACGAAATCCCCGCCGAGACCCCGGCCGCGAACCCGACCACCCCCCAGTTGCCGTTCATCCCCGCGAAAAGCAGCGCCACGACCGCAACAAGCGCCGTCACCGCCAGAGGCGCCCAGAGCATGCAGCCCCACGGCGTCCCGCTCGCCCACGTCACGCGATAGCGGCGGAAATCGAGGGTCTCGAGATCCCGGGTCGTCGCCGGTCTCGCCGTTTCTTCGATCATGGATGGGTCGCGTCGACCTTACGCGTTGTCGAGCAGCTCGACGGACTCGAACTTCTTGCCCTCGAGCATCTCCAGGCTCGCACCGCCGCCGGTCGACACGTGGCTGAAGCCCTCGGCGAGGTGCATCTGTTCGACGGCCGCGGCGGAGTCGCCCCCACCGACGATCGTGGTCGCACCCTTCTTCGTCGCGTCGACCATCGCGCGAGCGACGGACTTGGTGCCCACCGCGAACGGGCTCATCTCGAAAACGCCCATCGGACCGTTCCACACGACCGTCTTGGCTTTCGCGATCAGAAGAGCGTACTTGGTCTGGGTCTTGGGGCCGATGTCCAGGCCCATGTACCCGTCCTTGATGTCGCCATCAAAGACCTCGATGTCGCCGTGCTCGGAGAACTGCGTGTTGCAGACGTGGTCGACGGGAAGGTGGAGCTCGCACTTGAGCTTGGCCGCCAGGTCGAGGGTCTTCTTCGCGTCGGCGATGCGATCTTCCTCGACGCGGCTGCTGCCGACCTTCTTGCCCAGCGCCCGCAGGAACGTGTACGCCATGGCCCCGCCGATGATGATGTGGTCGGCCTTGGGGAGGAGGTTGTCGATGCACGCCATCTTGTCGGAGACTTTGGCTCCGCCGAGAACGACGACGAAAGGCTTGACCGGCGCGGAGATCGCCCCGGAGAGGAACTTCACTTCCTTCTCGACGAGGAACCCGACGACCTTGGGCTTGCCGGTCATGCTCTTCGGCACGGCGACCATGCTGGCTTCGGGGCGGTGGCAGGTGCCGAACGCGTCGTTGACGTACACATCCGCGCCGTGCGCGAGCTTGGCCGCGAAAGCCGCGTCGCCCTTCTTCTCGGCTTTGTGGAACCGGACGTTCTCAAGCAGCAGCACATCGCCGTTGTTCATCGCGGCGACCGCGGCGTCCGAACCGGCGTCGATGGCATCCTGGCTGGGGAACGCGACGGGCTTGCCGAGCAGTTCGCCCAGGCGCTTGGCGGCCGGCGCGAGCGTGAACTCGGCTTCGTACCCGGTGCCCTCGGGGCGGCCGAGGTGGCTGGCGAGGATCGCTTTGCCGCCGCGGTCGATGATGCTCTTGATGGTCGGGAGCGCCGAGCGGATCCGGCGGTCGTCGGTGATCTTGCCGTCCTCGATCGGGACGTTGAAATCGACGCGGACGAAGACCTTCTTGCCGGACACATCAACGGAAGCGATGTTCTTCTTCATGGAATCCCTTCAATTCGAGCTGAAACCGAACGCGGAGATCCCCTTGCTTCTCTCCGCGCGTCTCCGCGCCGCACCGACCCAAACGCGTCCGCCTCAACCCTCGATGATCTTGTCGAACTTGGCTTTGAGCTTGCTCTGGCCTTCGTTGCGGAGCGTGTCGCTCATCTTGCGGAGCTGCGTCGCGACCGAAGCGTCGATGAACTGGTCACCCACGCGGATCTTGACGCCGCCGATCATCGCGTGATCGATGTACGGGTGGATCACGACTTCCTTCTTGAGCGCCAAAGCCAGGCCGTCCTGGATCTTCTTGCTGCCCGAAGCGTCGATCGGCTCGGCGGTGTAGACGTCGACCTCGACCCGGCCGAACTTCTCCTGGGCGCACAGGTCAAACGCGGCGACGATCGCGGGCAGGTGGCCCAGACGGCCCTTGCGGTTGACGACCTGGAGGAACCGGAGCGTGATGTCGGAGACGCGGCCCCCGAGCACCTTGAGCAGGCTGGCGGCCCGCTTGGTTTCGGAGACGACGCGGCTGGCGAGGAACTCGCCGAACCGCGGATTCTCGCGGGCGATCTCGAGGATGTCCTCGAGCTCTCCCAGGATCCCCATCACCGCATCGCGGCCGCCCTTCTGCTCCACCATCTGGAGGAGCGTCTTGGCGTAGATCATCGCGAGCGCGTCGGGCTTGGCTTCAATCAGAGGCATCGGTCACCCTTCTGTCGGTCGTGCTTGCAGTCGTGCTTGCCGTTCGTGGACTCTCGAGGCCCGCTGATCAGTTCCGCATCCCCTGCATCTGGCCGAGGGATTCCTCGATGAGCTGCTGGTGGTCGGAGGTGTTGATGTTCCGCTTGAGAATCTTGCTGGCGAGGGTCGTCGCGAGGACGGCCGACTGGCTGTAGAGCTCGGCGACGGCGGCCCGCTTGGCGGCTTCGATGTCGCGGAGGGCCCGCTCGCGTTCCTTGGAAAGCTCGGCTTCGAGCTTGGCCTTCTCGGAAGCGGCGACGGCGAGCTGCTGGCTCTTGGCCTGGTCGATCATGCGCTGAGCTTCGGCGCGGGCTTCGGCGAGCTTGGCCTGATACTCGTCGAGAGACTCCTTGGCCTGCTTGCGGGCCATCTCGGCGGCTTCGATTTCGTCGCGGATCTTGTTGGCCCGCTCATCGAGAGCCTTGCCGATCGTCGGCCACACCTTAACGGCGAGGATGGCGAAGACGAGGGTGAAGACCACGATCGTGGCGACGGCGGCGACGGCGCCCTCCTTCACGGTCGCGGCGGCGCCGGCCTGCGGGCCGTGCTCACCGTGCCCGGCTTCGGGGCCGGCGGCAAGCACCATCGCGGGGATCGCCAGGTTCATCAGCAGTGCGAGAGCTTTCGTCTTCATCGTCGTTCTCCGTCGGCCGCCGGACCGCGGGGTTCGCGGCGGGCGATGTGGGTCAGAAGCGTGCGGAACTGTCGGACAAAGCCCCGCGAAGCCGTCGGGCGTCGCGGGACGAGTGATTACTTTGCGGATTACTTGGCGAGGAAGCCGGCGACGACGGCGAAGAGCGTCGCGCCTTCGATCAGAGCGGCAGCCAGAATCATGTTGATCTGGATCTTGCCGGCAGCTTCGGGCTGACGGGCGATCGACTCGACCGCTGCCTTGCCGACCATACCGATGCCCAGACCGCCGCCGATGAGGGCGAGGCCGGCGCCGATCACGGCGAGACCCTTGCCCGTCGTGGAGCCGGTGGCGTCCTGAGCCATGGCGACCGCGGGGGCCATGAGGGCGGTGGCGAAGAACACTTTGGTCATCATCTTCATACGGGGAACCTTTCCAAAAGAAACTTGCTCGAGCGGGTGAGACGCGCTCCGGCTCAGGGCCGGGAGCTTGGGTGGTCCGTCATTCACGCGTGGGCGTGCTCGTGACCGTGGGCATGGCCATGCTCGTGCTCGTGGCCGTGCTCGTCGTGGTGATCCATCAGGGAGATGAAGATCGTCGTGAGGAACATGAAGATGAACGCCTGCAGGAAGGCGACGAAAAGCTCAAGGAACATCACGGCCATACCGCCCAAGACCGACACCAGCGTGATCGGACCCTGCAGGTAGAAAGCCGTGCCCCAGACCGAAGCCACGAACATCGCGAGCGTCGCGAGAAGGATGTGGCCCGCCGTCATGTTCGCCGCGAGACGAACCGTCAGCGCGATCGGCTTGATGACGAACTGACCCGCACCCTCGAGCACGAGGAGCAGGATGCTCACCGGGAACGGAGCCCCGCCCGTCAGGTGGCCGACGAACCCGCCGACGCCCAATCGGGCGAGCGCCGCGACGTTGAACACCACCATCGCGATCAGCGCCAGCACGCCCGTTACCCAGACGTTCTGCGTCGCCGTGCCGCCAACCCAGTACTGATGGATCCCCACCGTGTGAAGCACGTCCAGAAGCGGGATCAGCCCGAGGATGTTGTTGACCAGGATGAAGAAGAAAAGCGTCCAGAGGAACGGCATGAACTTGTCCGTCCGATCCGGGAGGAGCGGGCGGACCACTTCTTCTCGCAGATACGCACAGATGACCTCGATCAGGTGAGCGAACCGGTTCCGCGTCACGTACGCATCCGCGCCCTGCGACGACGGACCCGTCCGGATCTTCGGAGCCGCCCACAGGCCAACGAGCGTCACGATCAGGCCCGACAGGACCAGATTCCCGACGTGGCCGGACCAGATCCACCAGCCGTCCTCCGTCACGATCGCGGAGTGATTCACGACGTGAGAAGCGGGATCGGCGGCCAACAGGAAGGAGAATGGCATCGACATGTCAGGCGTGCTCCACCGGGGCGACGTCGGCTTTCGCCTCGCCGTCGCGGGATGTGTTCTTGGACTTCTTGAGAGCAAGGCGGGCGTTCTCGATCTTCTGAAGGATCGTGACCGCCACCGCCGTTTCAACCACAAGCAGGAAAACCGCCCCGCCCATCACGGCGAGATAGAACGGGCGCTTCAAAAGCTCGGGATTCCCGGATTCGATCATCCAAGCGGCGCCCAATATCACCAGGCTCCGGAAAAGACCGAAAGCAAGGACGGCCACGCCCCAGTTCTCGCGGCCGAGATGGAGCAGAGCGGGGGCGAACGTCAGGATCGACCCGACGCCCACCGCGATCAGGGCCGCTGAGACCTCGCGACCAGTCCCGCCCAGGGCCAAAGCCATGCCCGCCGACAGCGCACCCGCGACCAGCACGGCCGGAAGCATCAGCAATCCGAAGCGTGCCCGGGGGATTTCGGGGATGTCTGAGACGGTCGACGACACGGAACCTCCGCGGTGGGCCCAAGGATAGGCCCCTCCTCCGCGGATTGCGACCAGTTTGCGAGTTCCGTTCGGGTGCCGCCGCGCGGCCCGAAGACGGCGTTCGGGCGGGCTCCCGCCGCCGTCCTCAAGGCTTGGGTTTGGCTTTGGATCGGGCGGCTTCCTCTTTCATTGTCCGGCGGATGATCCGAACCAGCGCCGCCGTGAACCCAAAGCCAAGACCCGAAAGCACACCGACCGGCGTCGTTCCCTGCCAGACGTCAAAGCCGTACCCGAGCAGGGCTCCGCCCAGGATCGTGCCGACGAAATCAAAAGCGACGCCCCAAGCTTTCACCATCCCGGCCATGCCCGACCCCGAATCGACGGGCTTGGGCGCCGACGTCGTCGGCCGCTGGGCCAGAATGTCGGGGATCCGAAGCCGCGGGTCGGTTTCGGGCGTGGGGATCGGCGGCAACTCGCCCGAATCGGATGGATCGGGACGGTTCATCGCCGGGGGGGGTGCCATGCGAAGAGCGTAACCACTTCGGCCCCCGCCCGGTTGCCTCACCCGCCGGTGGGCAGGTGGCAGTTGTCCAGGCCGCGCTTCATCAGGTACTTCTGGTGGTATTCCTCGGCCGGGTAGAACTTCGGAGCGGGGAGGATCTGGGTCGCGATCGGCTTGCGGTGCTTCCCTGAGACGCCCAGAACGGCTTTGCTGGTCTCGGCTTCCTGAGCCTGCTCGGCGGAGTAGGTGAAGATGACCGTGCGGTACTGGTCGCCGATATCCGGGCCCTGGCGGTTCACCTGCGTCGGGTCATGGTTCTTCCAGAACGTGTCGAGAAGCTTGGCGTAGGAGATCTTCGTCGGGTCGTACTTCACGTACACGACCTCGGCGTGCCCCGTGTTCTCGTAGCAAACCTGCTTGTAGGTCGGGTTCTCCGTGCGGCCGCCGGCGTAACCCACCGCGGTCTCGAGCACGCCCGGAAGCGTGCGGAACGTCTCTTCGACACCCCAGAAACACCCTGCACCGAACATCGCTTCAGCCATTTTCGCGTCCTTTGTGGTCGTGGAAGCGGGCAACTGGGCTTCGGAAGCCGCCGGAGCGACCGAACCGGCCGCGGCCTGGTCGTTGGCGGGCTTGACCGCGACGCCCTCGCGCGGCGAGCAACCCCACGAAGCGGCCATCGCCAGCCCCATCGCCGAAACCGCAAGCACCGACATCGTCCGTCCCATGGTCGTCTTCATTCGTTGGGCCTCCACTCACTGTTCGATGCTCAAGCTCGTCCGGAGTCACACCAAAGGCTCAAGAACCCGCCCCGGTACCCCCACTACCGCCCGCGCCCATCCCGATACCGGGCCACAAACGCGTCATATTGCTCACGGGTGTCAATCCCCGCCGGCACCCGCCCCTGACAGACGGCGACCTGGATCCGGTACCCGTGCCAAAGCACGCGGAGCTGCTCCAAGCTCTCCGCCACCTCGATCGGGGCCGGCGCGAGCTTGACGTATTTCTTCAGAAACCCAGCTCGGTAGACGTAAAGCCCCACATGCCGCAGCGGCGGATGGGCTTCCGCTCCGGCATCCCGCACGAACGGCACCCGCGACCGCGAGAAGTACAGAGCCGCTCCGCTCTTGGCGGTCACAACCTTCACGATGTTCGGATTCTCGGGGTTGTCCCCCGCCCCGAACGGGATCCCGACGGTCGAGACCTCCGACCCGGCTTTCAGAAGCGACTTCACCGCCGCAGTGATCAGCGACCGCTCCATCTCGGGCTCATCACCCTGAACATTGACGACGATGTCGGTGTCCCTGAGCTTGAGCTTGCGAGCGGCTTCGGCGAGACGGCTGGTGCCATTGGGATGGCTGACGCGGGTCATGACGACCTCGCCGCCGAAAGCCCTGACCGCCGCTTCAACCTCGCGGGAGTCCGTCGCGACGACCACGCGGCCGAGCACCTTGGCTTTGCGCGCCGCTTCGACGACGTGCTGGATCAGCGGCTTACCCGTCTCCGAGAGGAGGACCTTTCCCGGCAGCCTCGACGACGCGAGGCGAGCGGGGATGATCGCGACGACAGCCGGCTTCTTTGCCATGGTCGGTCACTTGCTCTTGAGCGACTGGACGATCTTGTTGATCTCCGACCGCTGCGTGATGATGTCCTTGAACTTGACGTTCTGCATCGCGATCGTGGAAGCGATCTTGTTGGCTTCCTCCGCGGCCGGCAGGTCCCCGTCCTCTTCCGCCACCTTCCGCAGCGCAAGCATCAGGTTGTACCGAAGCTCCATCCCGAACTCGCCGCCCACATCGCGCACATCGCACGCCTGCCGGAACGTCGCCACCGACTCGGGCAGGAACCCGATCTTCAGGAACGACAGCCCGAGCATGTTGAGCACCGTCGTCCGGATCTTCGGATCGGTCTGGATCTCCTGAAGCAACCCGATCGCGTCCTGCGAGCGATCGTTGTAGAAGTAGAGCTTCGCCAGGTCGTACTTGTGCTGGTTGTCCGTCGGATAGGCCGCGATGCGGATCTTGAGCTCCTCGATCGACCGCTCGACGTACTGCGCTTTCATGCTCTCAAAGAACATCCGGGCGTCCGCATCGTCGGGGTACTTCTTCAGGCCCTCCTCGATCTCGTCGAGTTTCTGCTTGGCGTCGCGAAGCTCAAGCTCGCCGACTCGGATCTTGAACCGGATCTGCTGGGTGTCCTCGTACCCCTTGCGGAGCACCTGGATCGCCCGGGCGAGGTCGGCTTTGTGGCCGCGTTCGACGAGACGCTCCACGAACTTCTGCACCGCAAACTGGTCCGTCGGCCGCGAGTTGTAATCCGCTTCCACCTGCGCGATGATGCGATCCAGAGCCTCGTCCGTCTTGACGATCGCGTCCTGTTCCGTCAGCCGCTTCTGGTTCGCGGCGTCGCGGATCATGTTCCGGAACCCGCCCTCGCTGCCGGCCTGCTCGTACCCGCCCTTCTGCATCGTCGCGGCGGCCGCGAGCGTGCGGATCTTCGCGGACAGGTCACCGTCCGTCGGGTCCAGCGCCAGCGCACGCTCCGCCGCCATCAGGCTCTTGTCGTGCCGCTCGAGCATCCGGTACGACTCGGAAATCTTCAGGAACACGTCCTTCCGCGGCTTCTTGTCCGCCGCCGCGAGCTTCATCGCCTGATCCGCGATCGTCTCGCCGACCGCGTCGGCCTTGACCTTTCCGCCAAGCTCGGCCGCCTTGAGCGCCGCGCCGACGTCACCGGGGCTGACCGCCCACTGAAGCACCGACGTGACGAACTTCGCCACGTCGCCAGATCCATCAATGGCTTTCCACGTGTCCTTGCTCGGGCCCTTCTTGCCAAGCGGCGTGTCCTTGAACTTCAGCACGGCGGTCCAGAGCCCGTCAAGCCCCGTCTTCTGCCGAGGGTCCTGCTTCAAGCCGTTGCAGTAGTGCTGGATCGCATACTCGAAGTTGTCGGTGTCCATCGCCGTCTTGGCGTGGTCGAAAAACTTCTGAGCCTTCTCCGGGGAGTAATCCGCCGGGGTCGGACCGTCATTCGAGGAGCCGCCGAACGCTTTGCCAAAGATCGCCAAGCCAGATTCCTTCCTGAGAACGCTCATTGACCCCGGCAAGGCCCAAGCCCCCGCCGGGACCCTCATCGTACCCGTCCCCCACCCCCTCCGGAGGTTCCGCCGCCCCCGCCAATCCCCCGCCCAATCCTCCCTACCCCACCCCGCGCGGCGTTCTATCCTCCCTCAATGCCCGTCGACCCCGCCAAACTCTCCATTCGCACCTACCCGGATCCGGTTCTGCGGGCCGTCGCCAAACCCGTCCCCGAGATCAACGACGAGGTCCGTCAGGTCGCCAAGCGCATGCTCGCCGTCATGCGCGAAGAACGCGGCATCGGCCTGGCCGCCCCCCAGATCGGCCTCTCCTGGCGCATGTTCATCGCCGATGTCCCCGAACGCGAAAGCCGGGACGACGACGAACCCGCCCCGGCCCCCGACGCCCTCCCCTCCTTCACCGACGGCCCCGTCGTCTACATCAACCCCAAACTCACCGCGATCTCCCCCCCCCTCCCCGTCGAAGCCGGCGAGGAAGGCTGCCTCAGCCTCCCCGACATCCGCGGCCAGGTGCAACGCCCCCCGGCGATCACCATCACCTATACGGACATTGAGGGGGTCCATCGCACCGAATCCGCGCAAGGATTGCTCGCCCGCTGCTGGCAGCACGAGTTCGACCACCTCGACGGTGTCCTCATCATCGACAAGTTCACGCAGATCTCCCGCCTCAAGAACAGGCTCAAGATCAAGCAACTCGAGCGGCAGGGCTGACTTCCGCGCGGCTTCACAGCTTTTTCGCACATTTGATGCTCGGCCAGCCCGCACGATCTGGTACGCTCTGCTCGCGTCCACCGAGGATTGTGCCATGGTCAAACTCCGTTCCGTCACGGCCTTGCAAGCCACCGCTTTCTCGTGCGCCCTCGCCATCGCCACCTGTTCTCTCGGCCAGATGACGATCTCAAGCACCGCGCCCCTCCGAAACGAGAACAACCTTCCGAGGTCAACCTCCTTCACGGTCACGTTCGACCGGCCGGTCGACCGCTCGACCATCACCTCCGCCAGTTTCCACCTTTTCGGCCGGATGACGGGCCCTCTGGGCGGCACCTACTCCTTCTCCAACGGCGACCGCACGGTGACGCTGACCCCCACCCGGGCGCCCTTCGCAGGCGAGGTGGTGCTTTCGACGCTCTCCCGCAACATCCGCGGGACCGACGGCGTCGCGATCCGTTCCACCGGGTACACGCAGCAGTACACCGTGCGAGCGGCGGTCTCCTCGGGGCAATTCACGCAGATCGCTTCGCTTTCCAACCGCGATCTGACCGGCGCGCAGACCCGCATCTACGGGACCAACGCCTGCGACCTCAACCGCGACGGCTGGGCCGACCTCTGCACGGTCAATGAAGTCTCGGCCGACCTCCGCGTCTTTCTGAACCGCGCCGACGGAAGCGGGCTCGTCCAGCCGATGATGACGCCGTACACGCCGCTTCCCTTCGAATCGAGCCCCAACGACATCGCAGACTTCGACGGCGACGGCTTCATCGACGTCATCACCTCCAGCGCCAACGACTCGCAGGTCGCCATCGCTTTCGGCCGGGGCGACGGCACGTTCCGGTCGGTGACCGAGATCGACGTGGGCTCGTACCCGCGCGGCCTGGGCCTGTTTGATGCCGACGGCGACGGGGATTTCGACATCACCGTCGCCTGCGCCGGCGCAAGCCGCATCGAGTTCATCCGCAACAACGGCAACGGGACTTTCGCGACACCCGTGACTTTCGACGGCGGCGTGAACGGCGAGTACGGCATGTCCTCGGCCGATATGGACGGCGACGGCCTCTTCGACCTCGTTGTCGCCGGCACCAGCAACCAGCAGATCTCCGTCCTCCGCGGCAACGGCAACGGGACCTTCACCCTCGTCCCAGGCTCGACCCGGAACGTGGGCGGCCAGTGCTGGGTCGTCGCCTGCGGCGACGTCAACAACGACCGGATCATGGACGTCGCGGTCGCCAACGCTTTCACCTCCAACGGCGCGATCCTCCGCGGGAACGGCAACGGCACGCTCCAAGCCCCGCAGATCCTCTCGACGGGCGGGCACACTGTCGCGACCGACTTCGCCGACATCGACGGCGATGGCGATCTGGACTGGGTGCTCTCATCCTTTGGCGCCGGCCGCTGGTACCTCTACCGCAACAACGGCTCGGGCATCTTCTCGCTGGCTCGCGAGTTCGTCGCGCCCTCCAACCCCTCGTGCACCGCGCCGGTGGACATGGACAACGACGGCGACATGGACCTGGTCTTTTCCGACGAGATCGCCGACGTGATCATCATCATGCGCAACGACGGGACGCCGCCGTCATGCGGGCCGGACTTCAACGAGGACGGGTTCCTCGATTTCTTCGACTACGACGCGTACGTGCTCTGCTTTGAGACCGGCGTCTGCCCGCCGGGCCGCACCGCGGACTTCAACGGCGACGCCTTCACGGACTTCTTCGATTATGACGGGTACGTGGAAGCGTTCGAAGCGGGCTGCTGACCTTCACGCGGGAACCTGAAAAACACCGAGGGCGACCGGAGATCCGGTCGCCCTCGTCGTTGGTTCGCGTGGCGAACAGGGCTTTACGCCGTTTCCTTCCGGCGGACCCGGAGCGCGTCCAAGCTCATCTTCTTGACGATGGCTTCGCGGGTGATCATGTACTCGGCGCCGTCCTCGGCCTTGTCGGGCAGTTCGTACATGAGGCCGATCATGATCTCTTCCATGACCGCGCGGAGGGCGCGGGCGCCGGTCTTGCGGGCCGCGGCACGCTCGGCGACCGCTTCCAGAGCTTCGTCGGTGAAGCTGAGCTTCGCCCCTTCGAGCTGGAAGAGGTGCTGGTACTGACGGATCAGGGCGTTCTTGGGCTGCGTCAGGATGTTGACAAGCGTCTTGATCGAGAGGGGCTCAAGCGCGGTGATCACGGGCAAGCGGCCCACGAACTCGGGGATCATCCCGAACTCGATCAGGTCGTCCGCGGCGATCTGCTGGAGCAGCCAGCTCACGTCGATGTTCTCGTTGCCCTTGCTGTCCGCGCCCTGGACGAACCCGATGCGGGACTTGCCCAGGCGGCGACGGATGATCTCTTCCACGCCGACGAACGTGCCGCCGCAGATGAACAGGATGTTCGTCGTGTCGAGCTGGATGTACTGCTGCTCGGGGTGCTTGCGGCCGCCCTGGGGCGGGACGTTGCTGACGGTGCCTTCGAGCATCTTGAGGAGGGACTGCTGCACGCCCTCGCCCGAGACGTCGCGGGTGATCGAGACATTGCTCGAGGTCTTGCCGATCTTGTCGATCTCGTCGATGTAGATGATGCCGCGCTGCGCCGCTTCAACGTCGAAGTCCGCGGCCTGAAGCAGGCGGAGCAGGAGGTTCTCAACGTCTTCGCCGACGTAGCCGGCTTCGGTCAGGGTCGTCGCGTCGCCGATGGCGAAGGGGACCTTGAGCATGCGGGCGAGGCTCCGGGCCATGAGCGTCTTGCCCGAGCCAGTGGAACCGACCATGAGGATGTTGCTCTTGTCGATCTCGACGGAGCGGGAATCGGCGCTCTCCATGTGCTGGAGGCGCTTGTAGTGGTTGTGGACGGCGACCGCCATGGCCCGCTTGACGGGGTCCTGCCCGATCACGTACTGATCGAGGAACTCCTTGATGGAGCGCGGGGAGGGGATCTCGCGGAGGGCGCCGCTGACGGGGCTGACGCGCCGCTTCTCCTGCTTGAAGATGTTCAGGCAGAGGTCCGTGCAGTTATTGCAGATATAGACCTCGCTGGGCCCTTCGACCATCGGCCCCACGTCACGGCTTGTCTTGCCGCAGAACGAGCAGGTCGTCACCTTCTTCCCGCGGAAAGAGTTCGGATCGCCCGCGTTGGGGGTGTCAGAGCCGTCGTTGCGATTTTTCGCCATGGGGTGGTGGTTCCTGGTGGAGCGACGCGCGCTCCCGCCTGAGCGTGTAGTGATCTCTCTATCGGCGGTCTGCGGCGGAGTCTGCAATCGGCATCCCGGATCGCGCAAAGACCGCCCATAAACCGCCCATCCTCACAGGCGGAGCGTATCTCGTCCAAAGCGGCGGCGACGAAGGTCCGGAAACACGCCCCGAACGCCCGACCGCACGCCCTACCGCGAACCGCGTTCTCGCCCCTTTGCGGCTGGCCCGTCCTTCATCGATCGCGACATGCCGGCGACGAGGTTTCGGCGCACGGCCTGGAACTCCTCCTCGCTCATCTCGCCGCTCGCCCGCATCCGCCGCATCGATTCCATGAACCCCTCGACGCCCTCGGTGTTCGCCGAAGCAAGCACCCGGCGGCGGTACCACATCAGGCCCAGCCCGCCCAGCACCGTGACGACGATGAGCACGCCGACCCAAAGCCAAGCTTCCCCGACCGCGGAGCTGCTCGGCACCCCGCGATCGTTGGTGGTCCGAGGAACGACCTGCGCGGGGACTCCGCGACTGCTCGGTGACGATTCCACGTCGGACGCGGGCTGGTCGGTCGACTCGTCGACGGGTTGAGCTTCGGCGGAGGAGCCGCTTGCGGGCTGAGGATCGGGCTGGACGATGGACGCGGCCATTCAGCCGTGCCCCATGCCTGCGGCTTGCCGGATCGGAATCAGCATCCTGGGGATGACCATCTCATCCATGAGTCGCTCGCCGCGCGCGGCGAGGGTGTCGAAGATGCTCGGGAGTTCCTTGATGTCTGTCAGGTGCCCGAACCGCCGCATCGTGAGGTAGATGCTGATGGGCTCGGGCTGCCCTTCCTTGCGGGTCGCGGTCGGGTGCGTCTTGACCTCAAAGTGAGCTTGCACTTCGTCCTTGCCCTTGATGCTGAAACCCACCACGGGCTGGCAATCGACAACCTCGCCCTCCTTCATCTCCATCAGCCCGCCCAGCGGGGACCCGCCGAGAAGCCCCTCAAGCACGATCTGGTCGTGGTTGCCCCCGGTCACCAGATCAAACCCGAAGAGGAGCTCCACGTACTCGACGTCGATCGGGCTGATGCCCAGATAGAACGGCGTGATCGCCAGCATGTTCTTGTGGAACTCGTACGCCTCGGAGAGGTCCGTCGGATTGACGCACCCCGTGCGCACGCAGTTGGGCTTGAGCGCGAGCCAGCGGTTGCGGTCCGCATCCGGCGGCGACTCGAGCGCAAGCTCATCCTTGAACTTCCGGAAACTGCTGATGGTCGGGTACTGCTTGCGGACGCGCTCGAAGAGGTCGAGCACGATCTCGCGCGAGCGAGGGAGTTCCATCTTGACCTGAAGTTTCAGGTTGAGATACAGATCGGTCGCGAGTGCTCGCACGCTGTCAGACATTGCCGAATGATAGCGGGACCGCGCGGATTCTGAAGGGGGACTTCACCGCATCCAAAACCTGTCGGTTATCGGGGAGTTGGCTCGGCCGAGAACCCGCGCGAGGCCCCCACCGCTTCGAGCAGCCACCCCAGCACGGCTCGGGTTTCGGAGAGGTCGGCGAGGACGTGAGAGGGGTCGTGCGCACGGAGTTGGTCCAGGGAGAACTGGCCGGTGGCTACGCCGAGGCTCTTGCAGCCGTTGACCTTGGCGCAGCGGATGTCGTGGGGCGTGTCGCCGATGATGACGGTGCGGCCAGGCTCGGCCGGGCGGCCGTGCAGTTCCTCGAACCGGGCGAGGCCCAGGGGCGGCAGGTGGTCGCGGGCGGGCGGGTTGTGCGGGGACTGGTCCCCCCAGACGTGGACGGGGAACCAGGACGGGTCGATCCCGACGGATCGCAGCTTGAGGGCCCCGGTCTCGGCGAAGTTCCCGGTCAGGAGGCCCAGGGTGATTTGCCCATGACGGCGGAGCTCGTCCAAGAGCGGGTGGACCCCCGGGCAGGTGGTGGTCGAGCCGGGCCGGGCGAGGTACTCCGGCAAGTTGCGGATGTACCCGGCCTTGAGCCGCTCGGCGTTCTCGGGGGTGTGATCGAGGCGGTTCTGGCGGAGGAGGTCGGCGATGATCAGGGGGTCGAGGCGTCCTGCGAAGTCGACGCCGTCGATCGTGAACCGATCGCCGAAAGCGTCCTTGCCGCCTCGTTCGAGAGCGAGGATGCCGGCTTTGCTCGAGGTGAGGAGGGTGGCGTCGATGTCGAAGAGGATGAGCATGCGGGGGGAGGTTAGGGGCCGGGGGAGCGGGCTTGAAGTCCGAGCGGAATCGGCCCGATGGTCGGGATACTGTTGGTGTCCGGCCGTACGCCCGAAAGGACGCTTAGGCCGAGTATGGATCGTCGCCCGCGGCAAAGTTCGCCGAGCAAACCGGCAGACTTCGAAGAGGAGTTCGCCGAGGATGATCTTTCCTCCCCGCTGCTTGCGGGGTGCGAATCGCTGAACTCGAAAGTTCTGGTCCTCAACAAGCTTTACATGGCGGTCCGCGTGGTCTCGGCGCGGCGAGCGTTCTCGATGCTTTGCCGCGAGATCGCGGAGGTCATCCACGTCGAGAATGCGAGCGACGGCCCGCGGTATCTGACGTACGACTTTGACTCGTGGGCCGAGGTCTCTCAGGCTCGCGATCACTTTCAGGCCTCAGCCCATCACGACTGGGTGCGGACCGTGCGGTTTGAGATCGCAGTGCCCAAGATCATCCGGCTGGTTGGGTACGACCGGCTGCCCGAACAGGTCGTCAAGCTCAATCGACGCAACCTGTTCGCTCGCGACCGCAACCAGTGCCAGTACTGCGGCAAGCACTTCTCAACGTGCGACCTGTCGATCGACCACGTGCTGCCGCGGACTTTGGGCGGCGGCGACTCGTGGGAGAACTTGGTCTGCGCGTGCATCCGCTGCAACGCCCGCAAGGGGGGCCGGACGCCCGATCAGGCTGGGATGAAGCTGATCCGCAAAGCAGAGCGTCCCAAGCGCAACCCGGTGATCGCTCTGCGGCTGGGGCATGAGAAGTACGAGAGCTGGAAGCAGTTCCTGGATGCCGCGTACTGGTCGGTCGAGCTGAGGTAACGGCTCGGCCGGTGCGGGCTTTGCGGCGACTACCGATCCTGATTCTCGAACATGACGCGGCCGCCGACGATCGTCGCGGCGATGCGGCCCTTGACCTTGCGGCCGTCGAAGGGAGTGTTCTTCGAGCGGCTGGTGAGGTCGGCGGCGCGGATGGTCCAGGACGATTCGGGATCGATGACGGTGACGTCCGCGGGGCCGCCGACCTTGAGCATGCCGAGGCCGCACGCATCAAGGTTGCAGAGGCGAGCCGGCTCGATGGTCATCATCGCGATGAGGCGCTTCCAAGAGACGGCTTTGGTCGCGATGAGGGCTTCGATGTAGAGCGGGAGGGCGGTTTCGAGGCCGACCATGCCCATCGGGGCTTCCTCGAAGGGGAGGGCTTTCTCATCGGCGGCGTGCGGCGCGTGGTCGGTGGCGAGGACGGTGACGACGCCGTCGGCGACGGCCTGGCGGAGGGCTTCCACATCCTTTTTCTCGCGGAGGGGCGGATTGACCTTGGCGAGGGTGTTGTAGCTGCCGCGGCCGGAGGTGCTCGGCTTTTCGATCTCGTCGCAGGTGAGGAGCAGGTGGTGCGGGGAAGCTTCACCGGTGATGAGGGCGCGGGCTTCCTTGGAGTCGCGGACGCGGGCCATGATCTCGCAGGTGCCGGCGGAAGAGATGTGCTGGACGTGGTAGCGGCACCCGATGTTTCGGGCGAGACGGGCGTCGCGTTCGACGATGATCTCTTCGGCGACGCGGGGCCAGCCGCCCAGACCAAGGCGCACGGCGAGGGCACCGGCGTGCATGGCGGCACCCTTGGTGAGCGTCGGGTCCTGGCAGTGCTGCATGAACGTCATGCCGGTCTGCTTGACCTGGGTGAGGACGCGGTTCATGACGCCTGCGGAAGCGATGGCGTCGCCGTCATCGGAGAACGCGACGGCGCCGGCTTTGGCGCAGAGCTGGATCTCGGCGGGCTCATCGCCGCGGCGGGATTTGGTGCCGGCGGCGACGGGGAAGACTCGGCACGCGGGGGCGGCTTGCATCGCGGCGGCCGCGCGGTCGAGGACAAACCGGACGAGCTCGGGCGTGTCGAGAGCCGGGGCGGTGTTGGGCATGCAGCAGACGGTGGTGAAGCCGCCGCGGACGGCGGCTGCGGCGCCGGTCGCGATGGTCTCCTTGTGCTCGTGGCCGGGCTCACGGAGGTGGACGTGCGGGTCGATCAGGCCTGGGGTGACGAGGCAGCCGTCGGCGTTGATGACGTGGTCGGCGGGCGTGGAGGAGAGCCGCTTGCCGATCTCGGCGACCTTGCCGTCCGCGATCGCGACGTCACAGACCTTGTCGAGACCGGAAGCGGGGTCGAGGACCCGTCCGTTCTGGATGAGGAGGCGGGCGGGACGGTCGGCGCGGGTGGAGGGGGAGGGCATCGGCGGGAGGATATTCCGGCGGAAGGTGCCTAATGTTGCCCCACGGCAGCCAGCGACGCTTTGCGGCGAAACTGGCGGGACCGGGGTGTAGCGCAGCTTGGTAGCGCGTTTGACTGGGGGTCAAAAGGTCGTGGGTTCAAATCCCGCCACCCCGATTTGTTTCAGAGTAAAGCCCTTCGATGAGCACATCGAGGGGCTTTCTCGTTGTAAGCGAGGAACTTGCCGACCGTGGCCGCCGGTTCAAACGATCGTGAGCTCGAGGTCGGAACCCGACCAATTTAAGCCGACTCCTGGCAGGACTTGAACCGGCCACCGAGCCTGCATTCGGAGGTTCGCATTCGGGAGGCCAACGGCTCTGCCGTTCCGCATGTGGTGGGCGATTACCATGGGGCCATGTCCCCCGCGCCTCCCCAACCCGAAGATGCCACGCTGCTGATGGTTGCTGCCGCCGGCGGGGACAAGTCAGCCGCTGATCGGCTGTTGCCGCTGGTCTACGAGCAACTGCGGAAGGCTGCCCAGCTTGGCCTGGCGGGTGAACGAGCGGGCCACACCCTTTCGGCGACCGCACTGGTCCACGAGGCCTATTTGAAACTTGCCGGGCCGCGTGAGGTGCCGTGGTCGGGGCGGGGCCATTTCTACGCTGCGGCGGCGGAAGCGATGCGGCAGATCCTGCTCGATCACGCCAAGGGACGGATGCGGCTCAAGCGAGGCGGAGGGCCTGATGGCGCGGTCATACGCGGGCAGCACCTCGCCGACTTTGAGGATGTCGCGGCGCTGTCACAGAGGGAGCCAGAAGAAATCGTGAGGTTCGATGATCTGGTTCGTCGCTTGGAGACTGAGTCGCCGGATGGCGCGGCCATCGTGCGGCTGCGGTTCTTCGCGGGACTCAGCGTCGAGCAAACGGCCCAGACGCTGGGGCTCTCGACGAGCACGGTGGATCGGCGCTGGGCGTTCGCGCGGGCGTGGCTGTTTCAACGCTTGCACGCGCGGGCATGAAGGAACGACAACATGGCCGGGAAGCTGCAGGAGATCTTTGAGCAAGTGATCGACCTCGAGCGGGCCCAGCGTGAGGAGTACCTCGCGAGTGCCTGCGGCGACGACGCGGCGTTACGCAAGGAGGTCGAAGCGTTGCTTCGTGCGCACGACGGCGCGGCGAAGTTCCTGGCATCACCCACGGCGGGCTCCCTCGCCGACTCGGCGCCCACGGCTGACTCCTCGGCGGCCGCCACCCTCGCCGCGCCCATCCGTGAAGGCCCGGGCACGCGGATCGGTCCGTACAAACTGCTGCAACTGATCGGCGAGGGCGGCTTCGGCTCGGTCTTCATGGCCGAGCAGGAGAAGCCGGTCGCACGCCGGGTGGCGCTCAAGATCATCAAGCTGGGTATGGACACGCATCAGGTGGTGGCCCGCTTCGAGCAGGAGCGGCAGGCACTGGCGATGATGGATCACCCCAACATCGCCAAGGTCCTCGATGCCGGCGCGACCGACACGGGGCGGCCGTTTTTCGTGATGGAGCTGGTCAAGGGCGACCCCATCGCGGAGTACGCCGACAAGCACAACATGAGCATCGACGAGCGGCTGGCGATGTTTGCGCAGGTGTGCAACGCGGTGCAACACGCGCACACCAAGGGGATCATCCACCGCGACCTCAAGCCCAGCAATGTGCTGGTCAGCACGCAGGACGGCCGGCCGCACGCGAAGGTCATCGATTTCGGCATCGCCAAGGCCACGGCGAGCAAACTCACCGAGAGGACGTTGTTCACCGAACATCGACAGTTGATCGGCACGCCGGAGTACATGAGCCCCGAGCAGGCCGAGGGCTCGCTCGATATCGACACGCGAACGGACGTGTACTCGCTGGGCGTGTTGCTCTATGAACTCCTGACTGGAACGACACCGTTCACGGGCAAGGAACTCCGCTCGGCCGCGTTCGGCGAGCTGCAGCGGATCATCCGCGAGGTCGAACCCCCCAAGCCCAGTACGCGTCTGAGCGCCAACACCGACACGCTCGCCAGCGTGGCCGCCAAGCGGCACACCGAGCCCAAGCGGCTGGGCGTGATCGTCCGCGGCGAACTGGACTGGATCGTGATGAAGGCCTTGGAGAAGGACCGCCAGCGCCGCTACGAGACCGCCAACGGCCTCGCGATGGATATCCGCCGCTACCTCAGCGGCGAGGCGGTCAACGCCGCCCCGCCCAGCACGGCGTACCGCTTCAAGAAGTTCGTCAAGCGCAACCGGGTGATGGTATCGGCGGGCAGCGCGGTCGCGGCGGCGCTGCTCATCGGCATGGTCGCGTTCGCCTGGCAGTTCAAAGTGGCCAGCGACCAGCGGGACATCGCGGTGCAGGCCGAGAAGGCCGAGGCCGAGCAGCGCATGGCGGCCGAGGCCGCGCGGGCCGAGGCCGTGGCGCAGCAGACGGAGGCGGAGAAGCAGGAAGCCGAAGCCAAGAATCAAGAGGCCGAGGCCAAGAAGCAGGCCGCGATTGCCAGCGCGGTGGCGACGTTCCAGACGGAGATGCTCGCCGCGGTCGATCCGGCCAACCTGCCCAAGGACCCGGCGACCGGCGAGCCGCTGAAGGACGCGGTGACGGTGGTGCAGGCGATCGAGGCGGCGGTCAAGAGGCTCGATGCGGCTGGGGGTGGAGAAGGATCGCTGGATGACCAGCCGCTGGTGGAGGCGAGCGTGCGCGACACCATCGGCACGACGCTGCAGGGGCTGGGTCGCTCCGCGCAGGCCGAGCCGAACCTGCGGAAGTCGCTGGCGCTCCGCCGCGCGGCCCTGCCTGCCGGGCACCGGAGCATCGCAGACAGCCTGAACAACTTGGGAGTTCTCCTGCTGGCTCAGAACGAGCTCGCCGAAGCCGAACCGATCTTGCGCGAAGCGCTGGCGATCAAGCGCGCAGCCCTCCCCGCCGGGCATCCGGGCATCGCTGACGGCCTGAGCAACCTTGCGGGGCTCCTGCAGGAACAGAACAGGCTGCCCGAGGCAGAGCCGCTCTTCCGCGAAGCGCTGGCGATCCGCCGCGCGGCACTCCCTGCCGGCCACCCGAGCATCGCTCTGGGCCTGAACAACCTCGCGGTACTCCTGCTCACTCAGAACAAGCTTGCCGAGGCCGAGCCGTTCATGCGCGAAGCGCTGCAGATTCGCCGCGCGGCCCTCCCTGCCGGGCACCCGGACATCGCCGACGGCCTGACCAACCTTGCGGGGCTGCTGCAAGACCAGAACAAGCTCGCCGAAGCCGAGCCGCTCTACCACGAAGCGCTGGACATCCGCCGCGCGACCTTCCCCGCCGGACACCAGAGCATCGCTGTGGGCCTGAACAATCTTGCACAACTCCTGTGGACCCAGAGAAGGCTCACCGAGGCCGAGCCGCTCCTCCGCGAAGCGGTGGCGATCAACCGCGCTGCCCTCCCCGCCGGACATCCGGACATCGCCATCACGCTGGACAACCTCGCCAAGCTCCTGCAGGACCAGAACAAGCTGTCCGAGGCCGAGCCGCTCCAACGTGAAGCTCTGGCGATCCGCCGCGGGGCCCTGCCTGCCGGACACCCGGACATCGCCCTTGGCCTGAACAACCTCGCGGTGCTCCTCAAGGCGCAGGACAAGCTCGCCGAGGCCGAGCCGCTCTACCGGGAAGCGCTCACTATCAACCGCGCGGCCCTGCCCGCCGGGCACCCGACCATCGCCAGGGTCCTCAGCGGCCTCGCAACAATCCTGCAAGAACAGAAGAAGTTCATCGAAGCCCGCGCGGCGTGGGACGAAGCCATTCCGATCCTTCGCAAGAACTCACCCGACGGCTCGCCGAACCTCGCCCGCGTTCTGTGGCGCTCCGGCAGCGCGCGGCTTGAGAACAAGGACGCCGCGGCGGCCCTTCCCGAACTGCAAGAGGCCGTGGCGATGGCCGAGAAACACCTCAAGCCCGATGACAAGCAAATCAAGGAGTACAGCGAGACGCTGGCCAAGTGCAAGGCGGCGCTGGCGGGCGGGGCCGAGCCGGCCAAGCCCGATGCGAAGGGGGACGGAGGGTGATACTCGGATGGGTCGCGAACCAGATCCGTCCCTGACGGTCTTCGAGTCTGTCGTTCACCGAATGGTCACATGGGCCGTCCGTCTCCGGGACTCTCGTGCATGATCTGACGTCGTCCACGAAAGCTCCGTCGGGCGTGCCACCGGAACCTCTGCGGCGGTGCGTGCCACTGTCTCAAGAGCCGGACGCGAATGCCCAGAGGGATTCAACGGGCCCCCGCTTGAATCGTCGGAACCACAGTGCCGTAAGCGGGACAGCGAGGGTGACGTATCCGCCAAATGCCCAGACCCCGACCTGCGCAGACCAGTCCTCATGGCCGAGAAGCGTGCGCAGCGGGAGATAGACGATGCAGATGTGCAGAAGGTAGTGTGTCAGTGACGCGCGTCCGAGCAGTGCCACGAGCGACTGGATTGAGGCCCTCTCCCCACTTCCCCCCACGCCCCCCACGCCCCCCCCGCCCGCACCCCGCAACCACGCCAGGCCAGAGATGATGGCGATGGCGGAGCTTCCGGTGATCAAGACAAACATCGCGGATGTCGGCACCCAGGTGCTTCCGAGATAAGCCTCAAGGCCGTTCATGGCTTCCGCGTTCGAATCAACCCAGTAGACAAAGGCCTGGCAAGCCAGGTACACGCCGACCGCGGACCCGAACCACCGTTTGTTCGATGGCGGGCATTTCCAGCACGGCACCATCAGCATCCCGATGAGCGGGAACGCGAGCCAGGGCAAGATGGGGTAACTCCCATCGAACAGCAAGGCTCGCACCGTGACCCATCCGAGCGAGCCATCGGCCAAGTGGCTGCCGTCCTCTGCCCAGTCGGACTCGATGTAGTGCCCGAAGAAAGCCGGCACCGCCGGAGCGAGCAGAAGAAGCAGCACCGCGGCGGCAAGCATCGTCTGTCTGCCCAGTCGACGCAGCCCGAGCGCGAGCACCATCATGAGCGAGAACGGCACCAATATCTCGGTGGGCCAGGCCAGAATGTGGAAAGCGACGCCGAGAAGCAGCAAGGAGAGAACCCGACGGGGAAGGTACCATCGGCCGTGTGGGGACTGGGCGGCACGCTGGGCGTGAATCTCCCACGCGATACCAGCAAGCACACAGAACAGCGCTGCGGCCTTGCCTTCCAGAAATGCAGAGATCGCCGTCCAAACACTGGCGAGCGTCGCTTCCGTCTTCTCGGCGGGGACAAAGTGCATGTAGATCATCCCCAAGACGGCGACGCCTCGGGCGACATCGAGGAAGGGTTGACGATCCGCGGGAGCGGTTGGAGCTGCGAGCTCTGCAACCGAAGGTGCTGGCTCCGGGGCTTTACGATCAGTCTCACCGCTGTCGAGCGACTGGACCGGGCAGCCGCTATAGGACAGCCCCGGTGCAGGCCGCTCGTTCTTCATGACGACGCTGTTCGGCGTCACCCACGCGTTCTCGCCGACGTCGGCCCCATAGAAGACGACCGCGGACTCGCCAATCGTCGCGCCGCGTCGGACGACGACCGGAGCAGTCTTGAGCATGCGATCTTCGAAGCTATGGGCTTGGTAGTTGGCGTTGACGGTCGCGTCGTCTTCAATGATGATCATGTCGGGGTCGGCGACTTGCGCCATGCCCGGCCCGAGGACGACGCGCCGACCGACGCGAACACCCATAGCCCTCAGATACATCGCGAGAAAGAGCGTTCCCTCCACGGCGGCCAAAGGGCGGAGCGCGTAGAACTGCCACGCGACGTACAGGAAGTCCCACCGGCTACACCAGCATGACCAGAGGGGGTGCTGGCCTGCGCGGGTGCGACCCAGGAGCAGCCACTTGAGAGCAACGACCGCAAAGCACTCGGCGATGATCGCGGCCAGCGTCAGGGCCGGCGCGACCACCAGGACAAGCAAGGCCCCTTCCGCTTTGGTACTTGTCACCGCCCACATCCAAAGGCAAACCACGGCGAGGGGCAAGATCGGCAAGGTGAATCGAAGCGACTCCCAGAAGAGCCGATTGCAGTACCGCACCATACCGGGATTGTGCGTCAGACTCGGATCAACTTTGACGACGTCGCGTCTGGGCAGTTCAAGCGAAGGGTGTCCGAACCAGGAACTGCCCTTGCGTGCTCGCGCCGCATCGGCCACGGTGCAGACGCCGATGAACAGATCGTCGGGGAGGGTGGCACCAGCGGGAATAATGACGTGGTTGCCCAGGAAAGTGCCTCGTCCGAGCGACGTGTCACTGATGGTCACCGTTCCCTGGTGGACTCTCGGACCGCCAAGGTAGATTCCATCGGCGAAGAAACTGTTCGAGCCGATTCGGATGTTCTCGGGAACGACATCGGAGATCGTGCTGATCTCGCACCCGCGGCCGATCTTCATGCCTGCGAGGCGCAACCACTGCGGCCAGAACAGCGTGCCCGTCAACCACATGCCGGCGGACTCGACGACAGCGGTCTTGTGCCACACGCGAAGGTACGCGAGGCTCCAGCGGTGAATGATGGATGGCCGGACACGGCCCAGGCACCGGATGCCAATCGCTCTGATCACCAACCCGATCGGCACCGAGAGGACTGACACCGCGGCCAGGACCACCGTCGACTCTGCGGACCACGAAGGGTCGGAAAGCCAGGACTGCACCTGTTCCGCAGAGACACCCAACACTTGCGAGAGGGCGTAAAGCGCAACGAGGAACGGTATTGGCGTCGCTGACCGCACCAAGCCGGTTATCAGCAGATGGAGCAGCGTGTACAGGTGCGGGTGAATCCGTCCGCCCGCATCGCTCTTCGGCGCGGTTGGTGCGTGGCCGTCAGGTGCGGCTGGCACTCCGTCCCAACGCTCACCGGCCGGGATGCGTTCACCCTCAGGAAGCCAGGAGAGTGCGGTCAGATAGCCACCGGTCTCGATCGTGGTGTGACCGCTCACGCTCGCTCGAGTGTCCAGCGTGGCACGGTCATGGATGTGTACGGGGCCGATACAGAGGCATCCGCTTTCGAGTGAGACCAGCCCCACATGAGCATCGTGGCCGAGCGTGACGTCGTCACCGAGCGTGAGAAGATCCCAACCGCCCTGCTGGAGGTTGACGCCTCTGTGAACATGCACGCGGCGGCCGACCTTTGCACCTAGCAGCCGAAGGACCGCTCCAGATGCGGTCGTACCGGCGAGCCAGTCCCAGGGGATGGTGCGGGCGGCACTTTGAACGATCCAGTGCCGCAGGTAGTAACTGCTCCAGACGGGCGTTCTGATCAGACGGTACTCGCCGATCAAAGCCAGCTTCAGAACAACGGTCACAAAGATGGCCGAGGCTGCGTAAGCGACCATCGAGGCGAGCACGAGGGGGATCTCGATCAGGATCGTGCCGAGCAGTCCGAATCGCTCGAGCAGCAGCGGGAGCAGATCAAAGACGGCCGCGTACCCCACCGCACCGACCGCGATGAGCTGCAGGAGAATCCACAGCCCCTGTGCTGCGGTTGTCAGGACGTGGCGTGCGGGACCGGCGTCCACGGCTTGACGCTGCGGTTGCAGCAGCGGCCGCTTGATCCGCTTTGCACCGAGGATCCCCGCGAGAGCGGCTGCGGTTCGGGTCTCGTAGAGATCGCGAGTCGTGACCGAAGCCGTCTGTGCGTTCTTCCGCAACGTGCAGATGACCTCGACAGCCGAGAGCGAGTCGCCTCCGAGGGCGAGAAAGAAGTCGTCCTGCACGGAGATGGGTGTGCTGATGCGGAGAGCGGATGCGAACGCACCGACGATGGTCGCTTCAAGCTCGTTTGACGGCGTGACGACTTCGCGCGTCAGGTCCTGCAGGTCGGGCTCGAGTTCCGGGAGCCGCTTGCGGTCAATCTTGCCCCCGATGCTCCGGGGCAGGGATTCGAGCAACCCGAAGCGAGCCGGCACCATGTAGGGCGGCAGCTTTCCTCGAAGCGTCTCTTTGATCGTTGCAGAGTCGAAGGGTGCGTCCGCGTCGGTCGCGACGATGTGAGCGACGAGCACCGCGCTGCTTCCATCGCCCTGCACTCGGCACGCCGCTTCCCGTACTCCGGGACACTGGGCCAGACAGGCTTCGATTGCTTCCAGCTCGACCCTGTACCCTCGGAGCTTGACCTGCGCATCGATACGGCCGAGATACACCAGTTCGCCGTCGGGCTCCCGCCGGACGAGGTCTCCGGTGCGGTACAAGCGTCCGAGGCTGGGGTGAACCGGGAACTTCTCCCGAGTGACTTCCTCACGGTTGCGATATCCCCTCGCAAGGCCAACACCCGAAAGACAAAGCTCGCCGTCCTCGCCATCGGCGACAGGGTTCAGTTGCGAATCAAGCACCCACGCCGAGTGACCCGCGACGGGCCGTCCGATTGTCACCGGTCGGCCTGACACGACGTCCCCGCGCACGACCGTGACGGTGCACTCTGTCGGTCCGTATCCGTTGACAAGACGTCGTCCACGCCCCCACCGTTCCGCCAGATCCTCCGTGAGAGCTTCACCGCCGACATACAGCAGCTTGAGGTCGGGCAGGGCGCTCTCAGGGTCGTCACACCCGGTCGTACGAAGCAGTGTCGGGGGCGGGCAGAAGACGCTGATGCGCTCTCGCCGCAGCCAAGAGATCAGGTCCGGACCCATCCGGCTTGTGTGATCGTCCATGACGACGAGGGTCGCGCCGACTGCAAATGCAAGCCAGGTCTCTTCGATCGAGGAGTCGTACGCGGCAGAAGAACCCTGACCGACTCGGTCACCGGGAGTCAGTCCGAACTCCTCGATATCCGACACGACCAGATTGACGATCGATCGATGCTCGATCATCACCCCTTTGGGCGCACCCGTCGTACCGGAGGTATAGATGACATACGCGAGATTTTCAGGCTTGGGTGGAGCCAGAGCTCGCGGAGACGCCGGTTCCACGCGAGCGGCGCGCGGGGCGGTCACATCAATGAGATTGTGAACGCGCACTCCAGCGGCATTGATTCGTCCAATCCCGCCGCGGTCGGTTAGGAGGACCGACACATCGCCATCCTTCAGGACGGCTTCGACATGCGAATCCGGGAAGGCCGGGTCGAGGCATGTGAACGCGCCGCCGGCTTTGAGCACCGCCAACTGAGCGATGTAAAGCCATGGCGAGTTGCGAGGGAGCAGGATGCCGACCACCGAGTCGGGCCAGGCAAACGACGTCAGCACGGCGGCCAGAGCGTCGGCCCGGGCGAGCATGTCCGCATAGGTCAACAAGACCCGCTCGGGCCTGCCCGGCCCTGGAGGCACATCAACCGCGATCTGAGCTGGGTGCTCTCGAGCCGTCTTGTCGAAGAAGAAGTGCAGCAAGTGCGGCGTGCGTGCTTCGGACATTGGTCACGGCGTCCCAGGCGCAGGCAGCTTGCGACGCAAGTGGCCGGCAAGCCGAGGGTAGAGCCTGTTCTGCTCTTCGGCCCGAAGATACTTGAAGCCCCGGATCATGGATGAGCCGCAGTGCCCGCATTGGCACGCGAATGGCTCCGACATCTCAAACTCGGTGGTGTTGTAGTCGAAGGTGACCTCGTCCCACTGGCGTATCGGCCTGAGGGCGACAACCTTGAGTCCCACGAGGGCCGCATTGGGCTTGCAGGAGTGATTCAGGTACCGCCACGGGTGCCTATCCGGCTCGTGAGTCAAGCCCTCGACACCCGGAAGTTCGACGTGAAGGTTCTCTTCAATCTGGACCGAGTACTTCGATGGGCGGTCAACAAAGACCCCGTGGACCTCCAGAATCACCGCGCCGGTGTCGATTGACTCGGTGGCGATGACTCGATATGCACCGTCCTTCAGTGCGATCCCGACGCGGCGGCCCGTCCTCGCTTCTGGAGCTTGGATGGTCATCACTGGTGCGTCGTCGATCACTTGGAGAGTTCCTTCTGTGAGCACAGCCTGTCCGAAGCCGATTCGCCTTCGGTTCAAGAGCTGACCAGCGGCCATCGGACGATTCAGTGCGATGAACGACGCACGCGGTCAGCTATTGCACACCGGCGGAGTTCCCGGCGCCCGCACCCTAACGCCCACCAAGAACAGTGACATTCGTGAACCGCCACCCCGACTCCAAAAAGAAAGCCCTTCGACTCGATCGTCGAAGGGCTCTTTCGTTGGTGACGCGGGCCGGTCGCACGTTACCGCTTCTTCGCGAGTTCCTGGCGGGTGGCGATGGGCACGTAGCCGATTTCGAGACCCTTGGGCGGGGTCACGATCAGGGCCGGGTCGAGTTCGGCGAGCTTGCCGATCGTCGGCGGGGGGAGGTACTCGCGGTCCTTGGTCCACGAGCGGTGGAGTTTCTCGACCTTGAGTTGAAGGGCTTCGCGTTCTTCCTTGGTGAGGTCGGCGTTGAGGAGCGCGGGCTGGTCGGCGAAGCGGTACCAGTAGTAGGTGACGACGCTGCCGTCGCCGGGGAACGCTTGGAAGGGGCCGGCGGCCGGGCCGGGGGCTTTCCATGAGCTTTGCGGAGCATCGGGCGTTTCGTACGGCGGCTGGGCGTCTTCGACGGGCCGCTCAAAGCGGATGTCCTTGAGGCCGGTCTCGGCGGGGACCTCGTCGGGCTTGGCGGCGATCCAGCGCGGCTTCTTTCCTTCGCGGTCGAGCTTGTAGAACTCGGGGAACCAGACGACCTTTCCGCCCGGGGTCGCGCCCTGCGTCATCGCCTGCTGGTCCCACTGGTAGCCGTAGGTCGTGGGGTCTGGGGCGATGGGCGTCGCGAGAGACTTCCAAGCCATGCCCTGCTTGTTCTCGTTGTCGGTGCCGTCGGCGTAGATCTGCCACGTCGAGCCGCCCTCGGGGCGGAAGTGCTGGACGTGCTGGGCGGCGGGATTGATCGCGCCGGTGGCAGGCTCGCCGCCGTCGAACCAAGCTTTCACGCCGTCCCAGAGCGCGGCTTTGCTGTAACTCGTGAGACGGTGGAGCACGACGGTGCGGCCGTCATCGCCGACGGGGAAAGCCATCGGCGCGACGCGGGCGAAAGCTCGGCCCTTGGCGTCCTCGGCGAGTTTGGCGGGGACGTACTGCGTCTCCATCTGAAACGCTTTGTTTGGATCGGAGGGTCGCGAGTCGAGCAGCAAGCCGGCGTACTTGGGATCGGCGACCGCAGGCTCGGTCCAGAAGTAAGGCGTGAAGAAGCACACGGGACCCTTGAACGTCTTGGTGTTCAGGAAAAGCGTCCAGCACTGGTCGCCGGTGGGGATCGGCTTTCCAGCGGTCGTGGTCTTGGCTTCGGCGAACGGCAGCGGAAGGTACCCGTAGCCAAAGAGCTCCCCGCACGTGCCCTGTGCGAGGTTCAGGCCGTCCGGCGGCCAGACGATCCAAGGGCTGAGTTGCGCAACGGCGTACTTGCCCAACGGGTTGTCCCAGTCGCGACCCTTGCCCGCGCCGGGGCCGTTGGCCCATGCGGAGAAGTTGACCGCGACGCCGCCCATGATGAACTTGGGCGTCTCGGTGGCGAAGCGCGTGTCGCGCCACCAGCCCAGGCCGCCCTCGATGTCGGTGTAGAGCTCTTCGGGCGGCTTGCCCTCGTACTGCGGGTGCATCCAAGTCCCGAAGAGGCCGGTTTGGAAACGTTGCCCCGGGTAGTGTTTGAGGATCGGCCACGCGGCGGCGTAAAGCGAGAAGCCGGCGTTGAACTGGTCCGGCACGCGCTCGGTGGAGACGAGAAGGTACCCGGCCATCTCACCATCCTTGAGGGCGGCTCGCGGGCGGGACGGGATGGGATGCGCGGCGGGCTTGGCTTTGGATTGCCCGAGCAGATCGCGCATGCCCTTGCCGAGTGCATCGCCGACGAGGAAGTAGGTTTCGGCGTTTCCGAACTCGTGGTGTCCGTGGCCGGGGTTGGGCGAGTCCTCGGCTTTGCGGACGAAATCGCGTGTGGGAGAGAAGGCGACATTGCCGGCGAACTCGGGGCGTTTGGCAGCGGCGGCTTGGGCTTTGCGGAGCTGGTTCCACTCTTTGGGCGCGTCGACCCATGGTCCTGTGATCTCGCCGACGACGACGGGGAGGGTTGGAGCTTCGAACTCCTTTCGGACGTCGTTGATGAGGTTGACGAGGTTGGTTTCGTACTGCGGGACGGCTTTCTCGGGGTCGCAGCCGTCGTTCCAGCCGTGGTACCAGACGAAGCCCGCGAGCTCGTATCTGTCGGTTTTGAGGCCGGGGAAATCCTTCCTGAGATTCGCGAGAGCTTCGCGTACCTGCTGGATCATGAGCGTGTAGTACGGCCCGATGGTGCCGCCGGAGGAAGGGGGACGGAAGTCGACGTACAAGCTCTTTCCGCCCCAAGCGGTCTTGATGAGGAGGACCTCGTTCTCGAGGGCGTCGCCGAGAATGTGGCCGAACTGAAGCTCGGGGCCGAAATGGTGGTCCCCGCCGTACCGCGTGAACCCGACGCCGAGCGGCCCGGCGAGGAGCGGTTCGCCCTCCCGCTGATAGCGGACCATGACGTCATCGCGGGTCGTCCACTTTCCCGACGCTTCCTTGAGATGCTTGAAGCGTTCGCCGCCGGGAGCTTTCATGAGCGTGGCGAGGGTGCCCTTGCCGTCGTTGTAGTCCTTGCCCGCAAGGTCGAGGACGGCCTGGCCTTCCATGTTGGACTGGCCAGCGAGAATGAAGACCTTGAGCGGCTTGGGCTCATCCCCGCGAGCCCTGGCCGCGGCGGCGAGTGTGATCGCCAGCAGCAAAGCCAGCAGCGGGATGAGGTGAAGGACGGGTCGGGATCGGTGCATGGATCGCTCGCTTTCGCAGCACGCCCCGGGGCGGCTGGGCGCAGTGTACCGAGAGCCGTCGCCGCTTGGATCGCGACGAAAGCTCGCTTGGGGTGGACGTTGGAGCGGCTCAGGCCGCGGTCACGATCGCGCGGATCGGTTCGGGCAGCTGCGCCAGGTCGTAGATCCCGTCGGGCAACGGGGCTTCATCCTCCGGAGCCGGGATCTCGACGTTCTTGAGATCAAGCGGCGGGCCGGAGACGGCGGAGTCGATCACGCGACGGAACCGACCCTCGCCGAGCATGACGAGCTTGAGCTCGGACCCGATCTTCTCCGAACTCACGCCGAAGCCTTCGAGGCCTGCGTCGTCGACGCTCTGATTCACGACGATGAACCGCTGGGGCTCGACGCGAAGGACGAACCGGTACTGCGGCGAATCGTCATCCACCAGCCAAGCCGCGTCGGCGGTGGCGATGATGTCCGTCGTGAGCTTGGGCGGGTTGTTGGTCCAGTCGTCGGCTCCGCCGCTCCGCATGGCGAAGAAGCCCAGCACGGAGACGACACCGCCGATGATCAGCGGGATCATCCACGAGGCCGTCCCGGAGGTCATCCACGCGTAGATCCAGTGGACACCGAACGCGGCGGCGGCGAGTAGCGCACCGAGAAGGATGGCGATCACGATGCTCAGCGTCAGCGAGACGCGGCCGTCCATGATGTCGCTGTACAGGTCGAGCTCGAGTTCCGAGTGCGGGCGAGTGGAGGTGGCGAGCATGTCAGGTGCTCCTTGGTTCGACTCCCAGACCGGGTCACCGCAAACTTTAGGGCGCGATCGTGAGCGGAAAGGTGCCGCCGGGAGTGGTCACCACCCGCCAGACCCGGTCCCCCCAGACGACCCGGCACTCCCTTCCGGAAATCGACCGAATGACGGCTCTGGTCAGAAGACCGTCTTTCCAATCCATATCCACCTCAAACCCACCGCGGGCACGAAGCCCTCGGACGGAGCCGGTCGGCCAGGCTTTCGGAAGGGCGGGGAGGAGCTGAATCTCGCCGGCGTGGCTTTGGACCAGCATCTCGCAGACACCGGCGGTGGCTCCGAAGTTGCCGTCGATCTGGAACGGCGGGTGGGAGACGAAGAGGTTGTCGTAGACCCCCCCGCCGCTTTCGCCATAGATCGTGCGTGTCTCATCAACGATGTTGAGCAGACTCCGGAGCAAGCTGTGGGCGCGTTCGCCATCGCCCAAGCGGGCCCAGAAGTTGATCTTCCAAGCTTTGCTCCAGCCGGTGGACGCGTCGCCGCGAGCCGTCAGGGAGACGCGGGCGGCTTGGGCGAGGTCGGGGGTCGTCGCGCGGGTGATCTGCCGTCCGGGGTGGAGCCCGAAGAGGTGCGAGACGTGGCGATGTTTGTCGTTCGGGTCGTCGCGGTCGGTCTCCCACTCCTGAAGCTGGCCCCAGCGGCCGATCTTGGGCTTGAGGAGCTTGTCCCGAAGATCCGCGATGCGGTCGCGGAAAGCCCTGTCCTCGCTGAGGATGTCGGCGGCTTCGATCGTGTTGGTGAAGAGATCGTGCACGATCATTTGGTCGTAGGTGACGCCCTCCTCCTGCGGTCCGTGCTCGGGCGACCACCCGTCAGGCGTGACAAGCGTGCCGTCGGGACGACGCTTGAGGTGGTCCTCCCAGAACTCGCAGACCTCTTTCATCACCGGGTACGCGATGCGGCGGAGGTAGTCGGTGTCGCGGCCGAACGCGAAGTGCTCCCAGAGGTGCTGGGCGTACCACGCGCTGCCCGGAGGGTTCCATTTCCAGAACGAGACGCCGCACGCGTTGTTCATCGTCTGAACCGTCCATCCGCGGACCTTTCCGTACTTCTGCCGCGTGTTGCGGGCGCTGACCTCGCGGATGCTGGTGACGTAGTCGATGAACGGCCGGTGGCAGTCGGCGAGGTTGGCGGGCTCAGCCGGCCAGTAGTTCATCTGCACGTTGATGTTCGAGTGGTAATCGCCGGCCCACGGCGGGCTGTTGCTGTCGTTCCAAACGCCCTGAAGATTCGCGGGAAGCGAGCCCGGCCTTGAACAACTGATCAGCAGGTACCGGCCGAACTGGCAGAAAAGCGACTCCAGCGACGGGTCGGCCGCGCCCGCGAGGTACGCTTTCAACCGATCCTCCGTCGTCATCGCGAGCGTCTGCGACGATGAAGCCCCGACATCCAGCGAGAAACGGTCAAACAGACCGCGATAGTCCGCGAGGTGCCGGCTTCGAAGATCCGAAACGCTTCGGGCGCGAGCGGCTTGGATGCGACCCGTGACCGCCGCGTGCGGATGGCCGCCGAGCCACTGTTTCGCGTGGTCAGCGGTGTAGTTCGTGCCGGCGCTGAGGATGAGTGTGAGGCTGTCGCAGCGTTCGAACGCGAGTCCGGCGGGCGGAGCCTTGATCTTCCACGGGTTTGTCGCGGCCGCCGCGTCTTCGACCGGACGGATCGACCCGCTCTGATGAAGCGCGACAAGCTGTGACTCGTACTCGAACCCGTTGGCGAGCTTGCCCGTCGCCGTCAGCGTCTCGCCCTTCGCGGTGATCTTGGCATCATGCATGTCGGTGAGCTGGACCCGCCCGGAATAGGCCCCGGGCTTGCTGGCGGTCAGGTGGACGACGATGACACGGTCGGGATGGCTCGCAAACGCGGTGCGCTCGTACCGAACACCCTCGTGCTCGTAGGTCACGGTGTGGACCGCGCGGCTGAGGTCAAGCTCGCGGCGGTAGTTGGTCACCTTCGCGGCGTCGTGGCCGAGGTGGACGAAGATGTCGCCGAACGCTTGATACGCGCCGAGGTCCTGTCCCTCTTCGCCGAGGCCTTCGACCGCGACGCGGGCGCCGGACCACAAGCTGATCTCATTGAACTGCACGCGCTCGATCTCGGTGCCGCCAAAGAACATGGCGCCCATCGGGCCGTTGCCGATCGGGAACGCTTCGGTCATCCACGCGTTCGCCGGCCGGTCGGACCAGAGAACCAACTGGCTCCGGTCGATCGCGAGAGGCGCGCGTTCAGCCAACGGCACCGACTCGCACGAAGCGAGGCCGACCAAGCTCAAAGCGGCGGCCGCGGCCGCGCACGCGCGGATCGTTCGCCCGGTCTTTCGCAACACACCGATCGCCGAAGATCCCAGCATGCATGAGCCCTTTCGAGATGGCTCGCATGCTACCGGAAACGCGCGGGAAGCGTGCCGTCATCGGCTGTGGATGCGGATACCGCGATCGGACACGACGAACCGGCCTTGGCCGCCGGCGGTCTGGTCGCGGACGACGCATTGGCCGATGAATTCGAGAATCGAGCGTCGCATCCCCAGCGGGTATCCGGTCGCTTTCAGCCATTCGGACGGTGACGGGACGTCGATGACCGCAAGTGTGTCGTCGCCTCCGAATTCGAAGTACATCTCAAAGGAACGCATCCGCCGCGAAAAGACGACCTTGCCCGAACGCCCGTCGTTCACGTACGAGACGCTCGCACCCTCAAGGCCCCGGGGCGCGGGAACGGCGGGCTTGGCTTTGTCGGGAAACGCGGTCAGGATGATCGAAGCGACGGTGCTCAGCCAGGACATGGGACCTCCACGACGCGGGATGACAGGTCAGTTCAGCGGACCCTTCAGCGAGGTGGTCACGGCCTGACCGGATTCGAGGTTGACCACCGTGAGCGTCGGCTCGGTCAGTTGATTGGGAAGCTGGCCGACAAACGCGGGCAACCGGTCGTGCGGCAGGATGTCCGACAACCGGCCGATCCGCGTGTCGGCGGTCCACGCGATCGTCCCGTCGGCGTTCATGCGGGAGAGATGAACCGTCGGATGCACGCGGTCGCCCGCTTCATGCACCATGAGGTACCCCTCGGGATTCGAGAAGCGGACCGGCGGGCCGTTGGGCGCTGTGCGCATGAACGCGGCGTTACGGAACTCCGTCGTCGAAACGGGCGCGGAAGCGGCCAGTCGCGGGATCGGGCCCGGCTGGGCCGAGATGCGGTGCAACGTGCGGGGCCAGAAGGTGCCAGCCGCGTCGGGGTTGTCATGCAAGCGAGCGCCGGGAGCGAGGGCGGTCTTGGCTTCTTCGACGCTCAGGAGCGAGAGGCGTTCGCCGGACGCGAGGGTGACGCTTTGGGCGCGGTACGGGATGAGCGGGTTGTCCGAGGGGGGCAAAAGCTGCGAGATCGGAATGTTGGCGATGGACGCGGGTGCGGGGGTCGTGACGGTGCTTTCCGACGCGAGGTCAAAGCCCTGGAGGTCCTGGATCGTGTACCAAAGCACGCCGTTCTCGAATCGCTGGGCCCCGTGGTTGTGCCTGCGGTCGCCCGAGCGCACGCTTCGGGCCAGACGGAAGGACCGCTGCGGACCACCGGTCTCCGGGATCAGCCAGAGGTCGTAGGCGTAGGACATCCGGCTTTCGGGAACCCCTTGGAGCGACGGGAGGTAGGGGTTCCGGGTCTCGATGAGGACCGCGAGGTGCGACCCCGCCCGGACGACGCGGCCGACGGGCGTCCCGTACGACTTCACACCGACGGACTTCATCAGGCCAAAGAGCAGAGCGGCGGCGGCGGCCAAGCCGGCGATGCCCAGTATGAGCTTGGTGCGCGTGTCCACGAAGGGTCTCCACGTCGGACTGACCACGGTGCCGACGCTCCCAGTGCGACTGGCACCGGCCGACAGGCTAACGCTTGCCCTTGTTTGTGGTATGCTCGTCGGCGTCCGGGCCGGTGAGAGCCACGCGGCCCCGGACACGGAGGACTGGCGATGACGATGAATCTCGGGCGGATCGGCGTTTCGGTGTTCATGCTCGCGGGGATGCTCGCGGGCGGGTGTGCGTCCACCAAGGACCACACGAGCGGCAAGTCCGAATCCCCGGCGCGGAATGCCGCCGTCGTCAGTTCGCACGGCAACTTTTCCATCAGCCTCACGGTGAAGGACATCGCCGCTTCACGGGCGTTCTACGAAGCCCTCGGGTTCACGGTCGTCGGCGGCGATCAGAAGCAAAACTGGCTGGTGATGCAGAACGGCACGACGAATATCGGTCTCTTCCAAGGGATGTTCCCGAAGAACATGCTCACCTTCAACCCCGGCTGGACGAGCGCCGCGACCCCGCTCGAGAAATTCGAAGACATCCGCGAGTTGCAAGCCCGGCTGAAAGCCAAGGGCATCGCTTTCGCGCTCGAAGCCGACGCCAACTCGACCGGCCCGGCGAGCTTTGTCATCAACGATCCGGACGGCAATCCCATCCTGTTCGATCAGCATGTGCCCAAGCCCGGCACCGGCGGCAAGTGACCCGGCCAGACTCCGCGTCGCCTTCGCCGCGGGGTGCCGACGCGGTCCTCAGCGCGAGCCGATCACCTTCGCGACCTGCAGCGTGTCCGCGTACTGCTGGAATCGCGTGACCTTGCCACCCTCGATCCGCCAGACGTGCACCGCCTGCGTGCGCTGGGCCCGGCCGGTGGCTTTGTACTTCCCGAGATAGCGGACAAGAGCGACGACGGTGGTGCCGCCATCGATCAATTCCTCGACCTCGACCGCGAATCCGTCCCACTCGGTCGCGCAGCGCGAGAAGACGCCGGCCGCGACGGCTTGCGGCCCGATGTACGGGTTGCCGTCGGCGTAGGGGAAGTTCTCGGCTTCGTTCCAGATGATGGAGGGGCTCATGCTTCCGAGCACGCCGCCGACATCGCCCTTGGCGAAAGCGTCGTAGATCCCGCGAATCAGCTCGACCTGAGGGCTTGGCATGGACGGCTCCTGTTGCCGCACGAGCGACGCTTGCCCGAGCCGGGGAGGTCGGGCGTCAAGCGCTCTCGGACGGCGGCAGCGTGGTTGTAGGCTTGCCGCTGTCGGCTGGCGGGGTGGTCATGCGCCAGAGGTTTCGGATGGCGACGAGGAGCTTTTCGACCTTCTGCGGCTCGATGCCGCGACGTTCGAGCACGTACCGGGCGAGAGCGACACCGGCTTCGCCCTCTTCATAGACGATCCCCGCGGCACCGGCGTTCTCGAGGACCTCCCGCTCGGCGAGGTAGCGTGCCCGGACGGTGATCTCGATGGAGGGATTGAGTTCGCGGGCGGCCATGACGAGCGGGACCCGGCCCTCCGCGTGCGGCAGCGTGACGATCAGGTGCTTTGCTTTGTGGATCCCGGCCTGCTCGAGAATCTCGTGGCGAGCGGCGTCGCCGAAGATCGCGATGCGTCCCGCGGCGGTGAGCGCATGGATCGTGTCGATGTTCATGTCGATCACGACGGTCTCGATCTTGGCGTCGCGGAGGAGAGCATCGACCACGCGGCCGACGGGGCCGTACCCGACGATGATCGCGAGGGGATGGTCGGACGCCGCGGCTTTGGCCTGCGAGTCGGCGTTGATGGACTTGATGCGGGCGTCGTGCCGCGCGTTGAGCACCCGCCAGAGCCAGGGGACGCGCTGAATCCAGCCCTCGATGCGAGGCAAAGCCCCGAAGAGAAGCGGGTTGAGGGTGATCGAGATCATCGCGGTCGCGACCAGGACCTGAAGGCCCTCTTCGGGCATCAGGTTGCTCACCAGAGCCGCTTTCCCGAGAATGAACGAAAACTCGCCGATCTGGGAGAGGCCGATCGCGACGGTGAGGGCGGTGCGGGCGGGATAGCCGCGGATCGCCACGATCACGAGGGCCGCCAACGGCTTGACAATCAGCACCACCACCACGCCCGCGAGGACGAGAAGCGGCTCCTGAACCACAAAGGACGGATCAAAGAGCATCCCGACAGAGACGAAGAAGAGCACGGCGAACGCATCACGCATCGGCAGAGCATCTGCCGCGGCTTGATGACTGACCGGCGACTGAGCCACGACCATCCCGGCGAGGAACGCGCCCAGCGCGACCGAAGCCCCGAAGAAAGCGGCAGACCCGACCGCGATCGTGACCGACAGGACCAGCACCGTGAGCGTAAAGAGCTCCGGGGAACGGAGCTTGGCGATTCTCGCGAGAAGCCACGGCACGACCCGCGACCCCGCGAGGAAAACGATGGCGACCAGGGCGATGAGCTTGAGCACCGCCCAGCCGAACGTGGCAAGCCCGGACATGGAGCCCGCCGCCTGCGTCGCGGCGGCCCCGTCCGCCGCATTGGTCGTGCCGTCGTTCGTGCTTTGGACCGCGAACATCGGCACCAGGACCAGGGCGAAGACGGTGAGGATGTCCTCGACGATCAGCCAGCCGACGGCGACGTGACCGTGGGTCGTGTTGAGCATGCTCCGGTCCATCAGTACTCGAAGGAGCACGACCGTGCTCGCGACGGCCATCGCCATGCCGAGCACGACGCCGGCTTTGAACGTCCATCCAAACGCCATGAAGATCGCGACCGTCGCGAGGGTCGCGAACAAGCTCTGCCCGATCGCGCCCGGAACGGCCACGCCCTTGACGGCGAGCAGGTCCTTGAGCTTAAAGTGAAGCCCGACGCCGAACATCAGCAGAATCACGCCCACCTCGGCGAGCTGCTCGGCGATGTGGATGTCCCCGGCGAACCCGGGCGTCTTGGGACCGATCACCACCCCCGCCAGCAAGTACCCGACGATCGGGGAGAGGCCGATGCGATGCGTGATCAGCCCGAGCACCCACGCGGCGGCGAACCCCGCAGCGATGGTGGTCAAGAGCGGGAGGTTCTCGACTCCCGCGGCCAAGGTGAGCATCATTTGGTCCGGCATCGCACAGTATAAACGCGAGCCTCAGCGAAAGTTCGACATCGATCGGATAAAAACTCCTTCACGCCGGCGAGCGGTACCATACCGCGTGGAGTTTCGCCTCAGCAATCCTCAGTGGCTTTACGCGGCGATCGTGCTCGTGCCCGTCGTGCTGCTCGGATTCGCTTGGTTTTCCGCGATGGGCTCGGTCCGGCGCTGGTCGGCGATCCTGCTTCGGTTCTTCCTCTTCGCGATGATCGTGCTCCTGCTCGCCGGCGCGAGCGCGGTGACGCGAACGGACAAATTCACAGCCGTGATCGCGGTGGACATCTCCGGATCGATGGATCGCCCCGGAGGGGCGCTCACACGCGGCGGGCTTTCCGAATCCGCCACGCCGGAGGAGAGGGCCGCTTGGCTGGAAGCGTGGTCCCAGCGGCCCGCGATGGACATGGTCCGGAAATTCGTCCGCGAAGCGGCTTCCAAAGCCGGGCCCGACGACTCGATCGGGATCGTCGCGTTCGCCGGGCAAGCGGCGGTGGTCGTAAGTCCCACGCGGGCCGGGCTTGAAGGCTCGGGGATGATCGACTGGCCGGTAGACCTCCCGCTGGGCGAAGGGACGAACATCGAGCAGGCCCTCCGCCTGTCGCGAGCGATGATGCCCCCCGACGCCGCCGGGAGGATCATCCTCGTCTCCGACGGCGTCCAGACGGCCGGCGACGCGCTCGCCGCGGCGCGGCAGTCGGTCAGTCGAGGACCCGCGAGCGAGGATGCGGACGACGATCGCGCCGCCGGCGGCCGCGGTGTGGTGCCGATCTCGGTGCTCCCCATCGAGTACGAGATCACCCGCGAGGTGTACGTCGACTCCGTGGATGCCCCGCCGCGCGCGGCGGCGGGCGCGACCGCGAGCGTACGCGTCTCCCTGACCTCGACCGGGCCGGCCACGGGTACGCTCCGCCTCCTCGATGACCAGCGCACCATCGACCTCAACGGCGCCGCGGAGGGAGATGGCCTCCGTGTCACCCTCCAGGCCGGCTCCAACGTCATCCCGCTCGAGGTGCCCCTTGGCGAAGGACGCGTCCACCGGTTCAAAGCCATCTTCGAGCCCGACGTCGAAAGCGGCGCGTTCAGCGGCGACACGCTTGCTCGCAACAACACCGGCGAGGGCTTCACCATCACGCCCGGCCGCGGCACGGTCCTGGTGATCGACGGCGTGAACGACGGAGCGGGGACGACGCTTTCATCGACGCTCCGCGAGGGCGGCTTCCTCGTCGACACGCGCCGGGCGGAGTCGTTCCCGCAGGACCTGCTTCAACTCGGCGGGTTCGACCTGGTGGTTCTCGAGAACGTGCCTTCGGAGAACATTCCTGCCGAGCAGCAGTCGCTGCTGGTGTCGTACGTGAAGGATCTGGGCGGCGGCCTCATGATGGTCGGCGGGCCGCAGAGCTTCGGCGCCGGCGGGTGGCGCGGCAGCCCGGTCGAACCCATCCTGCCGGTTCACCTGGACCTCCCCGACAAGCTCGTCGTGCCAGAGGTCGCCATCGCTTTCGTGCTCGACAACTCCGGATCGATGAACTTCCGCGTCATGGGGTCGATGCGGTCACAGCAGGAAATCGCCAATGAAGCCGCGGCTCTGGCGATCCGCAGCCTGGACAAGAACGACCTCGTCGGCGTGACGACCTTCAACGAGACCTACGACGTGCTCGTCCCCGTCGGGCCAAACTCAAACGCCGAGGAGACCGCCGCCCTCGTCCGTCGCATCGGCTCCGGCGGCGGCACACGCGCCGGCCCCGCGATCCGCGAAGCCGCCGAGCAGCTTTCCAAGATCAAAGCCAAGAGCAAGCACATCCTTGTGATGTCCGACGGCCGAAGCTCCGACGCCGACGAACTGCCCGGCTTGGCGGCGGTGCTCAAGACGCCCGAAGGCGGCGACATCACGATGTCGACGATCTCGGTGGGCGACCGGGGCGACCCCGAAACGCTCGCCCGCATGGCCGAACGCGGCGGCGGCGTCCACTACAACGTCATCAATCCCGATGTGCTCCCCAAGATCTTCCTCAAAGCCGTGCGCGTCGTACGGAGCCCGATGATCCGCGAGGAACCGTTCTCGCCGCGGATCGGACAGCTCGGCTCCCCGCTTCTCGCCGGCGTCGGATCCATCGGCGAACTCGGCGGCCTGACGCTGACGCGCATGCGCTCCGAGCCGACGGTGACCAACGCACTCGTCAACCCGAGAGACACCGGCGACGCCGAGCCCGTGCTCGCCCACTGGCAGGTTGAGCTCGGCCGGGTCACCGCGTTCACCTCGGACGCGAGCCGCTGGGCTTCTGCGTGGCTTAAGACACCGTCCTACCGGGCGTTCTGGCTCCAAGCGGCCCGGCTGACGTCGCGGGCGGAGCTGTCGGGCTCGGGGCTCGATGCGCGAGCGGTTGCCAGCGACGGGGTGCTGAACGTGCGTCTCGAAGCGTTCGCGGCGGGCTCCTCCGCCGAAGCAAGCCGAACGCCGATGGATGGCCTCGAGGTCCCGGTCACCGTCTACTCCCCCACCGGCGTCGCCCGCGACATGAAGCTCGCGCAGACCGGCCCCGGGGTCTACGAGGGAACCATCCCGGCCGAGGAAGCGGGGACATACATAACCCTTCTCCGCCCGAAGGGCCCGGCCACCGCGAGCGCGACCGAACGCCGCCTGCCCCCCGTCATCGCGGGTGTCAGTTCGCGCGGCGGCGTCGAGTACAGACAGCTTCGCAGCAACGCCGAACTTCTCAAGCAGATCGCTTCGGAAACAGGCGGCCGCGTGCTGGCTTTGGATCGCCCGCAGGATGCCGAGTTCTTCGACCGAGGCGGGATCAAGCCGCTCGAAGTGCTCAGCCCCGTGTGGAAGCCAATGCTCGCCTGGACGCTGGTGCTGCTGCTTCTGGACCTCGCCACCCGGCGGATCGCGTGGGACCGGCTGACGTCCCAGGGTTCGCTCCGCACGATGGCGGCCCAGGCCGTCCGCGAACGCGGCACGCAGGCCGCCGCCACGCTCGAAGCCCTCCGAAAGGGTGCCGGCGAGCCCGAGCCCTCCTCCACGCTCGGCTACCAGCCCCCCGTCCTCACCGCGAGCGACGCCGCCAAGCTCGCCAAAGCGGCTCGCGACGAACGCCGCGCGCGAAACATGGCCGCCGTCGCCGCGCCCGAACCCTCCCCGCGTTCGCCGAGCGCCCCCGCCGTTCCGCCGCCCGTCTCGCCGCCCATCCCGCCGTCCGATGCGTCCGCTCGCGACGCCCGTGCCAAACCCGCGAGCGACGAGCCCGAGTCCGGCTTGCTCGCCGCCAAGCGCCGCGCGACCCAGCGATTCGACAAGCCCGGGACCTGAGCTCCTATCCTCGCTCCGTGCCCACGCAAGACCACGCCGTCACCAACACGCTCTACGAAGACGCCGAGATCTACGACATCCTCCACGCGCCAGGAACCTCCAAGGATGTTCGCGGCCTCGCGAGGATCGAGAAGCTCTATTCGAAAGCACCGCGCACGCTCGCGTGGCTCGAGCCCGCTTGCGGCTCGGCGCGGTACCTCCTCGCGGCGGCTTCGACCGACATCGCCGGCGAGGGCGGACGCAAGGTCATCGGTTTCGACCTCGCCTCGGGCATGATCGACTACGCGAAAGCCCGGTTCAAGCAAACCGGCGTCTCGCGCAGAGCATCCCTCTTCGTCGGCGACATGGCGGACTTTGCGACCTTCGTCAAGCCCGGCTCGGTCTCGCTCGCTTTCAACCTGATCAACTCCATCCGCCACCTCGACACCGACGCGGCCCTCGCGTCGCACTTCCGCGACATCGCGGCCGTGCTCCACAAGGGCGGGGTGTACGCCGTGGGCATCTCCCTCTCCGAGTACGGACTCGAATCGCCGACCGAGGACGTCTGGCACGGCAAGCGCGGCACCACACGCGTCCACCAGGTCGTGCAGTTCGAACCCCCCACCGCTCCGCCCAAGAGCCGCTCCAAAGCCGCCCGCGTCGAACGCGTCTTCAGCCACCTGACCATCACGCGCGGGAAGGACCTCTCAACGCGCACGGCCACCTACGGCCTCCGCTGCTACGACCTTGACCAATGGCGTGCCGCGATCGATCGCTCCCCGCTCCGCGAACTGGCCACCTGCGACGAACGCGGCACGCGGCTTCCGCCCGCCTGCCCGGGTTACACGATCTTCGTTCTCGGGCGAAAGGACGGGCTTCACGCCCCAGACGCCCCCCCCGGACCGTGGAAGCCCAAACGCTGAGCCCAGCGGCGGCCACCCGCCCGGCGGCACGCTCCCGTTCGGGACCGTTTCGGCAACCACAAGCCCCCTCCGGCCGTACCATTCACCGAACCGGGAGTCTCATTCATGCCTAAAGGCCGTCTCGTTTTCGAAGCTTCCCTCGTCGCGCTCCTCGGCGTCGCCGTCTTCGGAAGCACCCTCGCCCTCGTCCGCAAGGGTTCCGACTACACCTTCCTCGACCCGCTGATCGACGTCAAGAACAGCATCACAAGCACCTACGTCGACGAGATCTCCCCCGACAAGCTCCGCAAGATGCAGGAGGGAGCGATCAAGGGCATGATCGACGCGCTCGACGACCCCTACACCATCTACGTCCCCCCCGCCGACACCGAGGACTTCGACAAGGACCTCACCGGCGAGTACTCCGGCATCGGAGCCTCCGTCCAGATCTCCTCCGACGGCTATCTCCAGATCGTCTCCCCGCTCGAAGACTCCCCCGCGATGCGCATGGGCATCATGGCCGAGGACAAGGTCGTCGAGATCGAGGGCAAGAGCACCCTGGGCCTCGCCGTCGACCAGTGCATCGACCTGCTCATGGGCAAGGAAGGCACCAAGGTCAACATCGTGCTCGAGCGCAAGGGCACGAAGATCCCGATGGAAGTCACGCGGCAGAAGATCAAGACCCGGTCGGTCAAGGGCGTGCACCGCCAAGAAGCCGACCGCAGCAAGTGGAACTACCTCGTCGATGAGAAACGCGGCATCGCGTACCTCCGCCTGACCCAGTTCACCCCGGGCTGCACCCGCGAATTCGCCGAAGCCCTGCTCGCCGCCGGCGCGGCCGAGGGCAAGGTCAAGGGCGTCATCATCGACCTCCGCTGGAACCCCGGCGGCCTGCTCACCGAAGCCATCTCCATCGCCGATCTCTTCCTCGACGAAGGCACCATCGTCTCAACCCGCGGGCGGAAGTACCCCGAACGCATCGAGAAAGCCCGCAAGGAAGGCACCCTCCCCAACTTCCCCGTCGCCGTGCTCATCAACGGCAACTCCGCCAGCGCCAGCGAGATCCTCGCCGGAGCGATCACCGAGAACAACCGCGGCATCGCCGTCGGCACCCGCACCTTCGGCAAAGGCTCGGTCCAGGGCGTGCGCCCCATCGTCGTCAAGGACCCAGAAGGCAACGAGAAAGTCGCCGAACTCAAGGTCACCGAACAGGGGTACTACCTCCCCTCCGGCCGAAGCATCACCCGCAAGAACGACGCGACCGAATGGGGCGTCGATCCGAGCAAGGGCTACTTCGTCGACATGACCGACGAAGAGCTCATCGCCATGCTCAAGGTCCGCCGCGAGATGGAGATCATCCAGCCCGCCAAGCCCGCAGGCACCCCCGCCGACGCACCCTCCGCCGACAACCCCGGCGGCAGCACCGTCCCCAACTGGAGCGACCCCGACGCCACCCTCGAGTTCTTCAAGGACGCCCAGCTCACCGCCGCCGTCCGTGCCATGCAGGCCAAGCTCGATTCAGGCTCATGGAAGCAGACCGGCGGAGAAGCAACGCCCATCGTCGCCGTCGTCGCAAGCGAGCTCGGCAAGCTTCAGCAAGCACGCGACCGCCTCACCCGCGAGCTCATCCGCATCGAAAAACGCGCCGAAGCCCTCGAGAAGGGCGCGACCGTCGAACAGGCCGCCGCTGGACGCGACCTCTGGGCCGACACCATCGACCTCACCGGCGGCAAAATGCAGGTCTTCGACAAGGACGGCAAGCTCGTCGCCACCCTCGACATCACCAGCAACACCCTCGAACGCTGGCTGGTCGACGCCGACGTCAAGAAAGCCAAGGAAGAGGCCGTCAAGTGACATCGGGGCCCTCGGCCGCTCCGCCTGCTTCGGAGCAGGCATGCTGACGCGCATCCGGATCCTCGGCATCGAGACAAGCTGCGACGAAACCGCCGCCAGCATCGTCGAGAACGGTTCCTCCGTCCTCTCCTCTTTCGTCGCAAGCCAGCACGACCTCCACGCCGAATACGGCGGCGTCGTCCCCGAGATCGCAAGCCGCGCTCATGTGGAAGCCATCCTCCCCGCCGTCCTCGCCGCCATCAAGCAGGCCGGCGTGCCTCTCGCGGATATCCACGCCGTCGCCGTCGGCCACCGCCCGGGCCTCATCGGCTCGCTTCTCGTCGGCGTCGCCGCCGCCAAAGCCCTCTCCTGGTCCCTCGGCGTCCCCCTCGTCGGCGTCGACCATGTCCACGCCCACCTGTACTCCGGGCTGCTCGGCTCTTCTCAAGATGAAGAGATTTTTCCCGCTCTGGGCCTCGTCGTTTCAGGCGGCCACACCTCCATCTACGCGATGAACTCCTGGACCGACCTCAAACGCCTCGGCGCCACCATCGACGACGCCATGGGCGAAGCCTACGACAAAGCCGCCGTCATCCTCGGCTTGCCGCACCCCGGCGGCCCCAACCTCGACAAGCTCGCCCGCACGCCCGGCACGAACGATCGCGCCGAGGACTTCCCCATCAGCCGCTTGTCCCCCACCTCCCTCGATTTCTCCTTCAGCGGCCTCAAGACCGCCATGCTCTACGCCGTCCGCGGCGTCCCAAGCAACCCCCGCCAGCACACGCCGCACCCGCCTCCCCCGCCCCTCACCGACGCCCGCAAAGCCGACCTCGCAGCGTGCTTCCAGAAAGCCGCGTGCGACGCCGTCATCCTCAAGCTCAAGCGGGCTTTCGACCTTCGAGCCTCGCGCGGCACCAAGCCCGTCGGCCTCCTCTGCGGCGGCGGAGTCACCGCCAACTCCCGCCTCCGCCTCGAGCTCGACGCGTTCGCCCGCGCCCGAAACCTCACGCTCCGAATCCCCAAGCTCGAGTACTGCGTCGACAACGCCGCGATGATCGCCGGCCTCGCGTACCCCCTCCTGCAAGCGGGCAAAGTCGCCGACCTCTCCCTCGAACCCGTCCCCACCACCGCGTGCTGACCATGCACCAGACCTCGCAGAGCTCCGCGACTCCCAAGGGCCCAAGGTACCCGCACCCCGCCGCCATGGACGAAGCGGAGCTCATGAAGCACTGCGAATGGGGCCGAAGCCGCGCCTCCGGACCCGGCGGTCAGCACCGCAACAAGGTCGAAACGCTCGTCTGGATCACCCACACCCCAACCGGCGTCGAAGCCCACGCGGGCGAGCGCCGCTCGGCCGAGGACAACCGCCAGGTCGCCCTCTTCCGCTTGCGCCTCGCCCTCGCGACCGAGGTCCGCTGTGCCCTGCCAAAGGGCGACGCGTGGGGAGACGCCCGGAGCTCGCTCTGGAAGTCCCGCTGCCAGGGCAAACGCATCTCCTGCAACCCTTCGCACGCCGACTTTCCCTCGATCCTCGCCGAAGCTCTCGACAACATCCACGCCTGCGGCTACGACGAGCACAAAGCCGCCACGCGTCTCTGCTGCACCGTCAGCCAGCTCGTCAAGTTCATCAAGGACCACCCGCCCGCGATGGTCGCGTGGAACACCGCTCGCGCCGAAACCTCCAAGCACCCGCTCCGGTAGACCGGCCACGCCCGAGCGTCGGGCCCGCCGCGACCCCGAGCGCCCCACCCCGCAAGTCCCGACCCTCCGCCCTTACACTCACCCATGCCACGCCAGGTCCTCCTCGTCGTGAACCGCGATCGCCCCGAAGCCGCCGCTTCCGCCCAGGCGGTCGCTCAGCTCATTCGCCAGCACGGCTCGCTCCTCGCCGAGATCGGCTCCGGCGCCGACAACCTGCGCGAACTGGCCGAGAAAGCCGGGTTGGTCGTCGTGCTCGGCGGCGATGGCAGCATCCTCGGCGTCGCCCGCCGCTTGGCCGGCCTGCCGGTGCCCATGCTCGGCGTCAACTTCGGCCGCCTCGGATTCATCGCTGAGTTCGAGCTTCATCTGCTCCCCGAGGTCGCTCCCGAGCTCTTCGGGGACAAGCCCATCCCCTCGCGGACGGCTTCGCTCCTCTCCGTCACCGCGAGAGGCCCCGACGGCGGCCAGACCGACAAGGGCGTCGCCCTCAACGAAGCCGTCATCACCGCGGGCAGCCCCTTCCGCGTCATCCGCCTCGCCCTCACCATCGACGGCCGCCCCGGCCCGATCTTCCACGGCGACGGCCTCATCGTCTCTGCCCCCACGGGCTCGACCGCGTACAACCTCTCCGCCGGCGGGCCCATCATGGCTCCCACGGTCGACGCGATGATCATCACGCCGATCGCGCCGCACTCGCTCTCGTTCCGCCCGCTCGTCGTTCCGGGTTCCGCGATGGTCGACCTGCACGTCCTGCGAGCCAACGAGGACGCCGAATGCGGCACAACGCTGATCCTCGACGGACAGGTGATGACGCCGGTCAAGACCGGCACCGTCGTTTCGATCCGCCGCTCACAGCGCACGGTCCACTTCGCCGTCAACCCGCGTCACGACTTCTGGGCCGCTCTCACGAGCAAGCTCCGCTGGGCCGAATCCCCCCGCATGCGACAGTAAGTTCCCCTTCGCCCAGTCGCTTCGATGGGAGAAGCACCCGCGTCAGCGGGGGATGAGGGGTTTTATCTTTCAACCCGAAGGGTTGGTCGGACATAGCCGGGGCGTGGAGCGAGTCTTCGAGCGACACCCCCGGATAGCACGCAACAGTCTTCTGCAGCCTGAATGGCTGCTCCCCGCTCGCCGATACGCCATCACATCGACGCCAATAGACCAGCGAAATCGAGCCCACCCGCGACCCGCTCCCTCTGGCAAAGGCTTCAAGAACCTTCACCACATTCCGGACACCCACCGAGTTGCCTGAGTTCGTACCCGCAGCCGCCGCACCGACCGCGACGACGACGGAGGCTCGTACGCACCTTCGGAGCGATCGTCACGATCCCGAAGAACGCGAGAGCATAAAACCCGGTGTTGAACGCCAACCCGCTCCAGATCGGAGCAATGGGCGCGGAATCGATCTGAAGGGCGTTCGGCGCCTTCGGATCACTCGATCGCCCCAGCCAAGGCACCAACGAAATGCCGTCGGCCAACGACCTATTCTCGACAGACTTGCCGTCGATCGTCAGTTGCCACGCAGAGCGCATCGGCCATCCGCGAAGTATGACAGTTTGCCAATTCGAAAGAACAGCGGTGTTCTCAGCGGCGACGAGCCGCTGCCTCACCCAGGAAGGACCCGTGAATGGTGATGGCGGGATTCGTCGATTCTCCTCCAGGTCGGCGTTGCGTTGCTCCCATGTGCTGCGATCTTCGCGATTCAGCGCATACGCCGTCGAACCGAAGCATGATGCCTTGTGGAAGGACAGGACTTGCGTGCCATCCTCCGACACCGACCACCGATTCCGATAATCCTCCCGAAATTCGCTCAAAGACCTGTTGACAATCGAGCAAGCCGCCTGCACGACGAATGTCGCGAGCAGCCCGGCGACAAGAGAGATCACGACCCGGCGAACCAAGCCCACCCCCCGTCGTCACGCGATCACATGACCGCTCGGCGCCAGCGTCTTCTCCACGCTCGTCTTGAACGCTTCGAACCCCGCTTTGCCCATCAGGCCGAACGTCCCCTGCTTGCCGAGCTCGACCGCCGGCTGGTCGTACGCGTCGATCCCGAGCATCAAGCCCGCGTACGCCGTCGTGATCTCCCACAGCGCGATGAACTGTCCGACGTGGTTCGCATCGATCCGCGGGAACGTGAGCGTGAAGTTCGGCCGCTGGCTTTCGACCAGCGCCCACTCCGTCGCACGCTTCTCCGCGTTGAGCAGGTCGCCCATCCGCTTGCCCTCGAGATACTTCGTCGCTTCGATGCCCAGGCCCGTCGGGATCTGCACCTCGCCGTGCCCGCCCGGAGCGTGATGGTCAAAGCTCTTCACATCAATCAGGCCGAACACCTTGTCGTTCGGCCCCTCGCGATAAAGCTGCACCTGGCTGTGCTGGTCCGTCGCGCCCAGAGCCTTGATCGGCGTAAAGCCCGCAAAGACCTCCTGCTTCCGCGTGTCGTACTGCTTGCCCAGGCTCTCCGCCCAGAGCTGGCGGAACCAGTCCGCGAGCAGGTACAGCGAGTTGCTGTACGGCATCATCACGTGATTCGTCTTGCCCTTGGTCTGCCCGAGCTCAACCAGAAGCACCGCCAGCATCGCCGCCGGGTTCTTCGATAGGTCCGAAAGCGAGCACTTCGCATCCATCTCTGCCGCTCCGTCGAGCAAGCCGTTGATGTCGATCCCGCACATCGCCGCCGAGAACAACCCCACCGGCGAAAGCACGCTGAACCGCCCGCCCACGCCGTCCGGCACCGGAAGCGTCGTGTACCCGTCCTTGTCGCAGATCTGCCGCATCGTCCCCTTCGCAGGGTCCGTCACCGCGACGATGTTGTGCTTGAACTCCGCGCCCAGTTCCGCCTTGAGCGCATCCCGGATCACCATGAACTGCGAAGCCGTCTCCGCCGTCTCGCCGGACTTCGACACCACGTTGAAAAGCGTCCGCTTCAGCCCACCGGGACTCGACCGGCAGAGGTCCAGCACGGCTCCGAAGTAGTGCGGGTCCACGTTGTCCACGACGAACATCCGCGGCCCCGGCCGCTTCTCCGCCGGGAGCAGGTTGTACGTCAGGGTGTTCAGCGACGCTTGCAACGCGATGTTGCCCAAAGCCGACCCGCCGATGCCGAGCACCACAAGGTTATCGAACCTTCCCCTGCAGGCCGCAACCGCCTCGTTCACCGCCGCCACGTGCCCGGCTCGGAACTCACCGAACGGAAGCTCGCGCCACCGCTCCCAGCCCTTCCCCCGGGTCTTGGCGAGCGACGCGGTCATGGCCTGCACGGCCTGAGCAAGGTCGCTCCCCGGGCCGAGACGAGCAGGGTCCAAGCCGTGAGATCCGACGCGGGTGGAAAGACAGTTGGCGTAGTCGAGTGTGAGCATGGCGGAGGATATCGGGCGATTAGGCGTCCCATCCGCACTTCACCCCCCACCGCAACCCGACGTTCCTCCCCCCGGGCCCTCCAAATCCCGGCGAGCCCGCCGGGTCGCACCGCGATTCGGGCGTTTTTTCGGATTTCCGCCTTTTTCCGAGGGCTGAGGACGATGATTATCGTGTAAAGTGGTATGGAGACTCCCATGAAGCACACCCTCGCCGGCATCTTCGGCCTCATCGCTCTCGCAAGCCCCTCGCTGGCCCAGCCTTACGAGATCAACTGGTCCACCATCGACGGCGGCGGCGGCACCTCCTTGGGCGGCATTTACTCGCTGAGCGGCACGATCGGCCAGCCCGACGCCGGCCCGGCCATGTCGGGCGGAATCTTCACCTTGACCGGCGGGTACTGGACCGGCGCGTCCCAGCCTCCGGGCTGCCCGGCGGACTTCAACGGCGACGGCTTCCTGGACTTCTTCGACTACGACGATTACGTCGGCTGCTACGAGACCGGCGTCTGCCCTCCGGGCAGGACGGCGGACTTCAACAACGACCAGTTCGTCGACTTCTTCGATTACGACGAGTTCGTCGGAGCCTTTGAAACCGGCTGCTGACTCCGCCGGTACACCTGTTTGACCGACAACCACGCCCTCCGCGACGCCGCTCATGCCTCAAGAGAGCGGCGTCGTTGTTTCCGGCTCGCCTTTCGCGGAGGAAGAGTCGCCCCGGTCACTCAAACCGCAGGTGCTTGACGCTCTCGCCGCTGTCGCGGAGGTCGATGATCGCGTCGATGCCGATCGCGAGGTGCTTCTCGACAAACGCTTCGCTCACGGTGATGTCATTGGCGGCGGTCTTGACCCCCTCGGGCGTCATCGGGTTGTCCGACACCAGGAGCAGCGCTCCCTTGGGGATCTTGTTCACGAACCCGACGAGGAAGATCGTCGCGGTCTCCATGTCGATTGCGGCCGCGCGGATGTGCCGCAAGTATTCCTTGAACTTCTCGTCGTGCTCCCACACGCGGCGGTTGGTCGTGTACACCGTGCCCGTCCAGTAGTCGCACTTGTGCTCGACGATCGCTTGCGACACCGCCCGCTGCAAACGGAAGCTCGGCAGCGCCGGCACCTCCGGCGGCAGATAGTCGTTGCTTGTGCCCTCGCCGCGGATCGCCGCGATGGGCAGGATGAAGTCCCCCACCTTCGTCCGCTTGAGGCCCCCGCACTTGCCCAGGAAAAGCACGGCCTGAGGCTCGACGGCGGCGAGCAGGTCCATCACCGTCGCCGCCATCGCGGACCCCATGCCGAAATTGAGGATCGTGATGTTCTCGGCGGAAGCCGACTGCATCGGTCTGCCCGCTCCGATGATGGGGACCTTGAACCTCGCCGCGAATCGTTCGACGTACTCTGAGAAGTTCGTGAGCAGGATGTACTGCCCCCAGTCTTCGAGCTTGCGACCCGTGTACCGAGGCAGCCAGTCCCGGACGATCTCTTCTTTGGTCCGCATGCCTCAGGATATGCGGAGTGCGGCGACGCTCGGCTGTCATCGGACAATCACGATCAGATCCGCTTGGAGCGATTCGCTCCGAGACGCCACCCGTGCGAAGACGGTCGCCCGCTGGATACGCGGTGCCTCCGCTCCGACCAGACGACGCAACTCGATCGCTCCGCCGGGACCAACAACCGCACCGACCCCGACAAGCCCCTCGACTCGCTGGATCTGTATCTCCCCATCCCCCACCGCCCGAGCCCGAACCAGAACCGGTCCCGAAGCCTGATCGAGCACGGCTACTTGCGGCGAAAGCTCGAGGGGAGCGAGAAACGTCGCTTCCACCGGAATCTCGATCCTCGTCGATTCGGGGGATGCTGTTGCGAGATGAATGCCCGCCCTTCGGTATCCGAAAGCCGAGGCGGGAACCTTCGGCCACACCTCGATGGTTGCTTGCGAGCCGGATCGGCCGACCAGCTTCGCTTCGAATGCGGGGTCCGAGGAACCGACCAGTTCGAGCTCCTCCCCGCGCAGGTGCCTGATCCTGACGAGGATGGGTTCGGCCGCATCAAACGGCGAGAGGCGACCGAACGCGACCGTCGACGGCTCGACGATCACCGGAAGTCGCACGTCGGCTCTGATCACAAGCCTCAGCGAGCCCGCGTGCGATCCATCATCCGCGTAGGTCGCGATGAGATCCGACCATTCGGGCTTGCGGTCCATGCCGACCGCCGTCGTGATCGCCCCGAAGCACTCCGCCGACTGCCCCGGCTGGATCACGCTCTCAGGAGCGGAGAGCTTCATGCAAGAGCACGATGCTTCGCCCGATCGGAGGAGGATGGGGCGTGAGCTCACATTCCGGATCACAAGGCGGAGCGGGGCGTGTTCTCCGGCCCATCGAGCCGAGAGATCGACGAGGTGCTCGGTTCGCGGCTTTCCGAAGGGACAATCAGCAAAGCCCGCGTCGTGGACCGACTCGGCAACGCTTCGCGCCGGTATCGCGGCGGGCTGTGCCATGTACGCGGAGAGCGGAGCATCACCGGCACCACCGGCGGGCTTGGCGCTCCCGAGCACCACGGCGTGGGAGCTCTCGTCGATACCGATGGCTTTCCACAAGCCCATGGTGTCGACTCGAAGCGGCTTCGCAGCCGGAAAGTCAAGGATGATCCAGTCCCTCTCGCCTGTCGGCAGAACGGCCACATAGTGCCCGATCGACATGATCGCGCCGCCGGGTGCCCTCTGCGAATAGCGAGGCGGCGTCAGCATGATGAGCGGAACGCGGACACCCTCGAGTTCGCGACGCGAGACCGACCTGCCGACAAGCGGAGATCCCAGCGCCGCGGCAGCACTCTCCATCTCGGCCACCGAAACCCCGGCCCCTGATTCACCCAGTTCGCGCGCACAGGCCGCGTAGTCCACGTCCACACCAACGGCTTTCATGTACAGGTACATCGCGACCGCGCCGCACCCCTGAGCGGGCACCATGACCTCGGCCTGAGGGCGGACCTGGAGCTGGGGAGCGGCTTGGGCGACCAGCCCGATACACGCCACCGCGCACAGCAGCTTTCGTCGCATGGAGAGCACCTCTTGACACGCTGCCGGAGCAGGCTGGGGCGCAGGAATGGCAAGCGAGCCCTTCGCGACCGCACAGCGACCATCCCGTTGAATCTCGCCGCGTCGAATGGGGCAGCGGAGTGGCCAATCGCCAGCGTTCCTCACACGCTTTGCCCACCGGAGACTTTCGACCGTTCTGGCTCAGCTTTTGCGGACGGCTCTCAGGACCAGCACCGCCGCGACGCAGCCAAGACCGGCCGCGACCCACGCCACGCTCGACATGCCCGGGCGGGCTCCTATCCCTGCATCGCGATTCGGCGTGTAGGCACCGGCGAGCCGAACCTCAGCCGTCTGCTTCATGTACTGGTCCAGCTCGCGTTGGACAGCCGCAGCGTCCGCGATCCGTTGCGCGGGTCCGGGCCGGCCATCGACCACCGAGTATCGTTCGTTGGTCCGAAAGTCGATCATGTCGCGCGGACCGTCGGTAAGCTCGGCGAGTAATTCATCCGCTCGCGGTGCTTCCCCGATCGTCGTCGCCTGTAGCCGCGTGTAGGTCTCGGCACCGGGGTTGCGAGGATCGCCGAAGGTGATTGTCCGCGGAATCCAGAGGCCCGGCTTGGCCTGAACGAAATCCTCGGCCCATTTGCCCGAGATGAACTGCACGCTTCCGTCAGGCTGATGAACCTCAAGCGTGCTCCGAATCGGAAGCATTCCGAGCTCGGGCGCTACGGAGACTTTCCACTCCTCCCAGGTCCGAGCGTCAGACTCCGCCGAAGAGCGAAGCGTCAGCGTCCAGGTCGAATGTCCCCCGACAGTCTCGGGGGTCGCGGAGATCGACACGTCGTACGTCCCTGATTCAATCGCGGCGTCGAGCGGGCGGACCATGTCACCCCAGATCGCGGACTCGAAGTTATCCAGGATGTATGTCGGAAAGATCGAATCGCAGAAGCCTGGCTTGACGTAGACCGGCGCTCCGGGAAAGGAAGCGTTCGCCGGACGCTCGAGGAGCCGGAACGAGTCGCGACCGTCGAAGAAAGCCGTGCCGGTGCGGCTGGGCCCCGTGCCGATCGGCTGATTCATGTCGTACGCGGTTTGGCGGAGGCGTTTACGCCCTTCCCGAACCGAAATCTCGCATGAGAATCGCTGCGTTTGAATGTCCGTCATCGCTTCGCTGGTGAACGCCCGCTTCTCGACCATGTACGAGACCGAGACCCCGTCGAAGAGTCCCCGCATCGCCCGCACTTCGGCGGCAACTTCCCGGACGTCCGGAGGATTGACCGCGAGGGCCGTGATCGGAGCCACGGTCGGGGCCGCGATGAGCGTCGCCGCCAGCAAGATTGGTGAGGAACTCAACATTCGCATCATCGTCTCCTTGCACCGTTCCGAGAAAGGCCCTTGACGGGACACCCTGACTTCCTTCCCAACACCATCTGAGGAACACAGCCCGCCCGAGCGGACTATGGACAGGTCGCGTACACACCGCACGACACTGTAATCGCCGGATTGTACGGAATGCACAGTCCGGCTGAGCAATACCCCTTTGTGCCGTTATTTGGAGGCGTGAAGTTCGCACAGCTTACAACCGTCACCGTCGTGCAGGCACCAAGCGTGCCCGCTGAGCTGCACTCGTCGTTCGCAGGAACGATCGCGTTGGTGCAGATGACGCACGTTGTGACGCCGGAACCACAGGCTTTCCCTGGGCAACCAATGGTCGGACCCGGCACCAAGCACTTCTTCGTGGTGCCGCCTCCGGTGTCCGCTCCGCGTAGCTCGGCTTTGGATCCGTTCGTGAGCGCCACACCAAATGCTGCATCAGAAGCTGCATCAGAAGCTGCATCAGAAGCTGCATCAGGACTTGCCGTTTGCACTCCCTTTGATGTCGCCAAAAACCCATAGCAAACGAACGTCGCACCCGCCACCACCAGAACTGCTTGCAATCGGTTCATCATTGCACCTTATCAGCTTATCGAACCGACTGCAATCGCATCTGGTGCAAATTCCGAAGAAAATTTATGAAATTCGTCCGAGGCTTCGTTCGTGCGCACATCAATGTCCATTGTTTGCCACATATCTGTGCCGCACCGCTTGCGAACATCCGCGGTCGGAAGCATGGGATCCGCCCCTTTCGCACGCTTGAGAACTTCGCATGGGGCTCGGAAAGGTACCGCCCAAGGCACGCACGCGACGAGCTGGTTCATCGCGCGGCCACCTGGGCCCCGTGCCGAGGTTGAGGCATCATGAGGCCCCCGGCGGGGCCGACTGCTTCGACTTGCCCTTCCACACTGACCCGCACCCGATCGGCGTACGCCGGGATGTCCGTGAGCAGGATGCCCTGCTCTCCGTTGTCAAGCCTGCGACCAGCGTCTCGAAACCTCGAGTCCCAGATCGTCTCCGTCTGGGTCCGCATGGGAACAGGGATCGGTCGCTGGCCATCGGTCACCTGCCATCGGTCACCTGCCATCGGTCACCGCCCGACCTCCGTTACACTCTCCTCCGCATGCTCCAGCCGCACGCCCACCACGTTCTCTGGTTCCTCGGCACCTTCATCGCCCTGTGGTCCTGCTCGCTGATTGCTCGCGGGCTGCTTCACCGGCCGCGTGTCGGCCGGTCCGCTCGCGGGCCGCGCAAGATAAAGAAAGCCGCGGTGGTGGCGGGGTGTGTCGGGTTTCCCATCGGCATCGGGCTTTATTTCGCTGGCTCCTACCTGCGCAACTGGATCTACGGCGGCACGAGCGGATCTGACGAACTGACGGCGTTCCACGCCATGGCGGCCGGAATCCTGGCTTTCGCCATCGCGCTCGGCGCGTGGGGCCTCTTCTCCGATCGTGCCCGAGGAAGCCTGCGCTGCCCCAAGTGCTGGTACGACATGGCCGGTGCTCCGACCACCGGCAACTTCATCTGCCCCGAGTGCGGCCAGGACGCGAAGGACCAAGCCGGCTTGCAACGCACCCGCCGACACCCCAAGCTCGTCATTCTGGCCGTCCTCATCGGCTTTGTCGCGTTGCTCGTCCCGCGATTCAGCCACGTTCAGGCCGGCGGCGTGAAAGCTCTGCTCCCGACGACCCTGATGATCGCTCTGGGCCCGCACCTGCCGGACGACTGGGTCGCCAACAGCAACTACGAAGATGAATGGACGCTCGAGGAACGCCTGTACGAGTCTCGCTCTTGGGAATGGCAGCGCGGGTGGTATGTCTCCCGCCTCCAAAGCGAGATCGGCAGCCCGAAGTCGCTCGAACGCCTTCGCTGGGCAGTCCAGCGTATCGGTTCGGTCGAGGGCGTCGGCCAAGCCACGGTCACCGTCGAAACGTACACGTTCGTCGCTCGCAAGCTCGGCGATCCGGACCCCGTGGTGCGCCTGCACGCTGCGGAACTCTTGAATGTCGGGATCATCGACAATGGATGGAATCTCGCCGATGGCTGGGCCGGTTTCGAAGCCATCCGCAAGGCGGCCGCACCGCAGATCGCGACCTACGCCGATGAAATCGCTCCCGGCCTGACCGACCAACAACCGTCGGTGGTCATCGAGACCGCGACCGTGCTTCTCGAAGCACAGACGCGTGAAGCCCAGGCCACCGAGACGCTCCTCACGCTCTATCCCACGCTTACCGCAAGGTCCGACCTCTTGAGTGCGACCCTCCTTCTGATCAACCGAGGCAATGCGGAGCCCCACGCTCTCGAAGCGGTGGTCCAGACGCTCGACAAGCCGGACGTGGAGATCACCAACTCGGTGTGGCTCGCCTGCATCTTCGCCACCGCCGACGGCCCGCTCCCGCCGCTGATCCGCGACCGGCTCGATCTCGAGATCCGCGAGGGCACCGACCCTCGGCGCGTCTACATCGCGGCCCGCGCTCGCCTGTCGCTGAAAGGCTCGGACCCCGAGATCGCCCGGCTCATCGAGAACACCGCGTCGGAACCCGGTCCCCGACGCGCCCCCGCCCTGAAAGCCTGCTTCAACGCCCGCGCCCCGGGACAGCCCTCACGCGTCCATCTGCTCGCCGGCGCGTTCGAGGATCCCGCCGCCGATGTTCTCGCCGAAGCCATAAGTTGGGCGGAATCGCTGGCGTACGCACGCGAACCCGGGTACGAACGCTACCTCGTCGACATCGAGCCGCTTGTCGGCCACCGCGACGAAGACGTCCGCACCCTCGCGGCTTCCGCCCTCGTCAACATCCGAAACTGTCTCGAAGGCGAGCTTCAGGTTCAGCGGGAAGCCCAAGAGGAAGCTCAGCGTCAAGCGGAAATGAACGGCCCTCCCAGCTCGGCCCAGTGACCCTCACCACCGATTCGCGACAAGCCCCGCACCCGGCCGGATCAGCACCGCTTTCGTGTACGCAACCTGGAAGCCCATTCGGCGGGCGTTGCGTTCCGTCGCGACCCCCGGCAGCGCGGAGATCGTGACCACCGTCGCCCCCGCGTCGCTCGCCGCCCTGAGCCGCGCCGCGATCAGCGCCTGCTGCACCCCGCGGCGGCGATACGACGGAAGAACCGCGAGCGCGAAGAGCGCCGCCGCTTTCGGCCCGCCCACCGCCGGGATCTCGATCGATCCGCCGCCGACGATTCGCCCCTCGGCTTTGGCCGCAAACGCCATCACCGCCGGCTGACGCACGACGCGCGCGGTCAGTTCGACATCGCCCGCTTCCGGATCCTTCCCGTCGGGCATGAACCCGCGAGCGACCGCCGCGGCGTACTCCCACACCGACTTCTCATCCTCGGGATCAAGCAGCCCCACCTCGATCCCTTCGCCAAGGGGCGAAGGCGGCACCGACTCGCCCGCTTCGCGAAAGAAGACGTTCTCAAACTGCTTGAGCCTGAACCCGCGAGCGGCAAGGCCACCGACGAGCGACGCATCCGCGAACGGGCAGATCTCAATCCGCGGCTCGACCCCCGCCGACTCGTACCACGCGATGAACTCCTCGATCTGCTCATCGCTCACCGGCCCGTTCATCCCCATCCCGGTCGCGGTGTTGATCCAGGTGCCCGGCTCACCCCGCGCGAGCATGCCCCCCGCCAGCGCACGGTGCTCCACCGCGACGCTCGCCATTCCCATCGCCAGCCGGGCTTCTTCTAGCTTGGCTACCTGCGCCAGATCAATCATGGGCTGACGATATGACGCCTGTCACGCGTTAGAACGCAAGCCGCACCGGCTCGCTGGTGTCGATCCCCAGAAGCTCAAGATTCCGCGTGTTGGCTTTCCACGCGAAGTCGAAGAGGTCGCCCACCACCGGGATCGCGCCCACCGCCGAGTCGATCAGGATGTTGATCACCATCAGCGCCAGGACGCGGCCTGAAGCTCCAAGCTGCCACGCTTCGTACACGATGTACAGGCCCGCCAGCAAGCCGATCAGATCGCCCCCGCCCGGGAACAGACCCAGGATCGGATCCAGCCCTACCCGCACGTTCAGCCCCGGCACCAGCAGCGAGTTGTCAAGAAGCGAAGCCAGCACGCGCATCCGCGCCACCCGCTGCATCGCACCCTCCGCCGTCCAGTCGATTCCTGCGTTCATACCCCATTCTTCGTGATCCGCCGGCTTCGGTTTCGCCCGCATGGACTGCATCCGAACGCCCACCGATCGGTACACCGCCCAGGAATGTGGACCCCTCACGCTCACGACGTGCTTTCCTTCATGTCGGCGTTTCTCGCCCTCTGGGGCGTGTCGCTTCTCGTGCGCGCGGTGCTCCACCGAGCCCGCCACGGGACGCCCCTCTGCCCCGCCTGCCGGGCCGCCGTCACGGTGCCCGGCCTGCAGTGCCAGGCCTGCCGCTATGAAGCCCGTGCGCGCAAAGAGTTCTGGCCGCGGAAGACCCACAAGACCGCTTTGCTGGCCGGGATTCTCGCCCTCCTGATCGCCACCGGGTGCCTCCTCGGGAGCATGTCCCTCGCCCAGATGGTGAGCCAACAGTCCTGGGCCGCGAGTGTCGGCACCCTCTCCGCCGGCCTGGCTCTTGGCGTGCTCTCGCTGATCGCGTGGGCGATCTACGGCGAGCCCTCGCGCGGACGCAAACGCTGCCCCAAATGCTGGTACGAGATGGCCACGCTCGCGGTCGCCGGCCGTTTCCAGTGCCCCGAATGCGGCCACGATGCAGAGAGCAACCGCGGCCTGATGAAGCGTCGCCGCCGCACCAAGCTCGCCATCGCGTTCATCCCCCTCCTGCTGGCGGCGCTCTGGATGCCCCTCATCCTCCGCTCGATCCAGCGCGGACCCACCGCGCTCATCCCCACGCCGGTTCTCATCTTCGGAATGTGGTTCCTGCCCGAGCGGCTCATCACCGGCGCAGGTCAGAACGTGGGACCACCCGCGAATCGCGACAGCCTCGTGGACCGGCTTGTCGATCGCCGCGAAAGCTACGCATGGCAGCGGGCCTGGGTCGCTTCAAGCGTTCAGAGCAAGCTCGACAAGAGCACCGATCCCGCGACGCTCCTGCGTGCGATGCACATGGGCGTGATCGACGATTCGGACCGGACAATCCGCAAGCGAATGTTCGAGGTCATCCTCGAAACGTCAACCCAGACCCTCCCGATGCACGTGCGCATGCGTCAAGAGATGATCCCGCGCCTCTCCTACGCGGCCCTCTGGAACCGCACCGATGGGGACATCCGCCCGGTCCTCGAAGGCCACCTCGCCGAGATCCAGCGTCGCCTCGTCCCCGCCGACCCCGAAGCCTGGAGCTACGTGCTTCTCTGCCTCGCCCTCGGCGAAGGCTCCAAACCGCTTCTCCCACAGGTCAAAGCCGCCGCCACCGACCCCGCGTCCCCGGCCATTCTGAGGCGAAACTCGGTCCACGTCCTCTTCCACCTCTCCGACAGGATGCCCGAGGCCTACCCCATCGTCATCGACCTTCTCAAAGCCGGAAATCCCGAGGTTCTTGAGTCGATCGAGGCGAACTTCAGCATCGCGGCACGCACGCCCGCGGAATGGGCGGAACTCCGCGAACTCGCCCTCAACACCACGGGAGGCACCCAGGCCGCCGCGATCGGCATGTACGCCAAACGCACGCCGCCCGACGAAGACTTCGCCCGAGCGGTGCTCGAAGCGGCTTCAACGCCCGGTCCGCGGCAGACGGGGGCCGCGCACGGCCTCTGCGTGCTCATCGGATCGGGCTGGGTCGACTTCGACCGCGGGTTCCCGATCGTGCGAGCTTCGGTCCGATCGATGACCGGCCCGGAGCGGCTTGCTCTGGTCGGGCGACTGTACACCTTGAACTACTTTGTCTCATCAGATCAGGTGATGGGTCTTGTTTCTGAACTCGCGAGCGACCCCGACCCGGCCGTCGCCGCGGAGGCGACGAGGCTCGCGCCCAAGCCCGCTCGCTGAGAACCCAAGCTCACTTGGAGTTCGCAAGACCCTTGTCGATGGCTTTCTCGACTTCTTCGGCGATGTTCATCTCGGGAACATCCTCCGCGATCTTCGCACCATCGGCTTTGGACTTGATCTCTTCGATGAACTTGCGAAGCTCTTCGTCGGTCACCTTGGGCTTGAACTGGAAGTTCCCGCCGGTCGTCGTGGTCGTGGTGTTGACCGACCCGTTGCTGTTGGTCTTGGTGACGGTGACCGAGTTTGTACCGGTCGCGACGTGCTTCATCGCCGAGCTCAGGTCGTCCATGCTGAGCTTGCCTTCGGCCACGCCGTGGGAGAACCGGTGCATCGCGCGGACACCCGCGGCTTTCTCCTCATCGCTCAGCCCGCTCTTGTCGAAGTACTTCTCCTGAGCGCCCCACATCATCGTCAGCGGGAGCAGAGGCCCGTCGAAGACGGCTTCGAAGACCTGGCCGAACTGCTGAAGCGTGATCTTGCCCGACTTGAAGTCCTCGGTCACGTTCCCGACCTTCGCCATGATCCGGTCCTTCTGATCCTGGGGAAGCTGCGAGGTGCTGACCATCTCCGTGACGCCGATCGTCACGCTCGCGGCGAACATGCGGCGCCACGTCAGCGCGACGGTCACCGCCAGACCGATCGCGATCACGAACACGACAACGAACGCGATCAGGCACCCCTTCTGCCAGCTTCCGCGGCGGAGGGAAGCGTGCGGTCGACGAACGATGGGCTGGCTTGTCGTGGTCATGCGTAATCCTTGGGAATTGAAGGCGGCGCGATTCGATTGATCGCGGCTTTTTGATTATAACCACGCCGCTTGAGCGCACGACCGCGGGCACCGCCTTCCCGCGGCGAATCTCGCCCGAAAGAAATCCACTCCGCCGTGGTTGTCCTCCGGGCGGGCGCGACGCTCGCAAGGGGGTCAACCATGGGTGGGACGCGGCGAGCGGAGTACGAAACCCGGCGGAGCGAACTGGAAGTGCTGAACGATCGAGCGGCCGCCGCGGCGGCTTCCGGAGACCCGCGGCGGTGCCACGAGGTCGCAGAGCGGCTTGCGGCCCTTTCGGGCAGGCTCGGCCCCGCGGAAACACGCTTGCTCGAACTCAAAGCACGCGCGGAGGAGATCCGCCGAGACCTCCTGCTCATCGCCGAAGGATCGCCGCCGGAAGACTCAACCTCCGTCTGGTTCGAGGGCGCGGATTGAGCGCGGCCCGCGACTTACTTGATGATGTCCGCCGGCTTGGGCGGAGCTTTCTCCGTCGAAGCGGGCGCGGTCGTGGGAGCGGGCACCGCCGCCGGCGCCGGCTTGGCGGGTTCCGCCGCCGGACGCGTGATCTGCGTCGGCTGGAGAAGCGGCAGGTTGGGCGAACCGGAACCGGCGCCGACCAGGTCGACCCGCACCGGGCGGATCACCGCGATCTTGAGCGTCGGGTCCACGATCGCTTCGCCGATCACGCCGACCAGCTGGCCGACCTTGGACGCGAGCGTCGGGTCCTGCGCCGGATCGATGTACCCCAGCGTCGTGGGAGCTTTCGCATCCGCCGAGACCACGCGGTACATCACGGGCAGGTTCTTGCCGTCGTAGATGCTGCTCGCGGTGAGCATGCCCACGAGGTTGTACACGCGGGACTTCTCGGCTTCGGCGATCACCTTGGACGCTGCGGTGATCTCGGTGTTGAGCGACCGCTTGGCTTCCTCGGACGCTTTCAGGCTGTCACGCACGCCGATGCGGAGCTTGAGCACATCCGCCCGAAGCTGAAGCTGGCGCTTCCGCTGCGCATCCACCGGCGAATCGGTCAGTTCCCCGATCGTCTTGTTGATCTCAGCGAGGAGCGAGTCGTACTCGGCCGTGAAGATGTCCGCATCCCGGCTGTTGACCTTCGCGAACGCGGTCTCGATCTGCTCGAGGCTCGCGGTCGTGCGGTCCTTGGCTTTCGCGGGCGGCGTAGCCGCGGGCGTGGTGCTGTCGGTGGGGTTGGCGGGGTTGGTGGGGGCGGTCGCCGGCTTGTTGGGGTCAGACTGCTGGTCGATCACGGTCGGCTGCCCGCCGGGCGCGGGTGGCGTGGCGCCCGGAGCGGTCGCGGGCGGGGTGACCGGATTGGTCGGCTGGCTGCCCGGCGTCGGCGGCACGGTCGGTTCGACGAGCGAGCGATCGGTCGACGGCGTCCCCGGGTTGCTTCCCGCGGGCGTGGGGGTGGGGGTGGGGGTGGGGGTCGGCGTGGGGGTGGCCGGCTGAGCGGGGGCCGTGGGGGCGGGGGCCGGAGCCCCGATCTTCGCCCGGTGGGCATCGGCCTGTTCCTTTGTCGCGGGCGTCAGCGAGCGCGACTCGATGAACCCGCGCGACCCTTCCGGCGCGTTCACGCGGTAGCCCTTGAGCGTCCCCGCCGCATCCTTGATCTCTCCCTGCACCTTCAGCTTGCTGCCCGAAGCCAGCGGCTTGTTCTCGGGAAGCAGCGCCTGCCAGCAGTACTGCGGGTTGATCACCGAGTACGCCAGGAGCGTGCTCGGCTTGCTCAGCGTGAACGTCCCCGTCGCCGCGTCGTACGAGCCTTCCGAAGCCCCGACGAACGCCGGCCAGTCGCTGTTGTACACCACGCGCGTCCAGGTGTTGTCCTGCCCGTCGACCGTGATGATGTCGCCCTTCTTGACCTCGGCGACGACATAGAGCGAGTCATGGTTCCCCGCGCGCACGTTCGCCCGCTCGGCGGTCACGACGTAGTACGTCGGCTCCATCTGCTTGATGCGGTTCTGAGCCATCGCGACCGAGGGGATCACCGCGAGCCCGGCAAACGCCGCCAGCGGCGAAGCGTTCACGAGCAGCGACGACAGCGAGATCAGAATGGAGCGGCCGTGACGGGTGGATCGGCGGGACATCATGGCGGGGTTCCTTGGCAAGTGACAAAGCCGCGTCCGGTGCGGCTCGCTTGGATCATAGCCCGGCCCCTTTTGTGCCCGGCTTGTGCGCGTGTGATCCGCGCTTTCGGCCCGCTTCATCCGCGCACGCGAGCGGACGGCGCCGTGGACCGCGCGGAAACGGACTCCCGCGCACGTCCGAAGCCAGAATCAAAGCCAGCAGAGCCGTGCTCGCTCACATCAGCGGCCGTCCCAGTCCTGACACGAGCGGCTCAAGCGCGGAAAGAGCCGTCGCTTATCCGGACAGAAACCGTATCTGTCGCGACAGGAGCCGTTCCTGTCCGCACAGAAGTCCGTTCTGTCGCGACAAGGGCGACTCCCCTCCCGACAGAGGCCCCCACCCCCCACTCCCCCACTCCCCCACTCCCCCCACTCGCCAAAACGCGTTTCTCCGCGTCCCTCCGCGCCTCTGTGGTCCCACCGCTCCTACTTCTTCCGCTTCACCGGAACGTTCGCCGTCGCGGCGGCTCCCGAAGCGTCCTTCACCACGACGTAAAGCCGGTACGAGTCCGCCGAGTCAGGCAAGCGGACTTCCGCGCGGCCCGCGTCTTTCCCCTCCAGCGCCTTGACCGCACCGGCGTACACCTTGAGCGGCGGGATCGCGTCCCCGCCGTTGGCGTGCACCGCCGGCTCGCCCATGAGGGTCCATGTGTACGTCAGCTTGCGGCCTTCGGGGTCCGCGGCTTTCACCGAAGCCGTGAACGGCTTGCCCGCTTCGAATTCCGTCCCTCCCTCAATCACGATCGGCTCGATCGTCGGGCACCGGTCCGCCGGCGGCTTGCCCGACCAGAACTCGGTGAGGACATCCACGCCGCCCGTTCGCGCGCCATCCGCGAGGAACAAGCCGAACCACGTGTCCGTCGCTTCCTGCTTGTGACCCCAGATGAACGCGTACGACCCCAGGCACATGCCTTTGGACTCGACGACGGCGGCCTGGTACGACTCGCGGTACTGCTCGGCTTTCTGCGTGCTGGTGGGCTCGAGGGGGACCTTCCACGCGGTGAGGGGCGATTCCCACTGGCCGCGCGGGCCGAACTCGGTCAGGATGTACGGCTTGGTCCCGCCGCGCTCGCGGTACTCGCGCGGCAGGTGCACCGCCGGGCCGTAGGAATTGATCCCGATGATGTCGATCGCGGGGCAGAGGCGGTGGATGTTCTTGATCTTGGCCGGGCCGGTGCCGGCGATCACGGTCATTGTCGGGTGGTTGGGGTCAAGCTCCTTCACCATCGCGGCCAGCGAGTTGATCGCGGACCAGATCGCGGCGTTGTCGCCCTCGGCTTCCATCTCGTTGCCGATGCCCCACGCGAGCAGAGCCGGGTGGTCCTTGTACTTCAGCACCGCTTGGCGGCACTCCTCGAACTGCTTGGCGACCTGGTCGGCGTTGTTGTAGTTGAACCCGTGCCGCTCATGGCCAAGCCAGAGGCCCGCCGTGACCGTCAGCCCGAGTGCGTGGGCTTCGTCGAGATGCTTGCCGAGCGTCTCGGCGCCCCACGTGCGGATCGAGTTGCCGCCGGATTTCTTCAGGACATCAAGCTGCGTCTGGCCGCCGCCGCCCTTGATGAAGTACGGCTTGCCGCCGCGCTCAAGGGTCCAGGCGTCGCCGCTGCGGACGATCTTGACCGGGACCGGCTGAGCGGACGCGAACGATGCCAGGAACAACGCCGATGCGAGAGCGAAGGTGCGCATGGAAAACCCTAGACGTTCAGCCCGCCGCCAAGTTCGCGCCGTTCACGGTTGTAACGAAATTACAGATGAAATCCGCGTGCCAAGAAAAAACCCGCTCGTGCGAGCGGGCTTTTGAGCGGAGGCGATTGGGAGAAGTGCTCAGGCGGAGAAGCTGCTGCCGCAGCCGCAGGTGCTGGTGGCGTTGGGGTTGTTGAAGACAAACCCGCGGCCCATGAGCTCATCCTTGAAGTCGACGGTCACGCCGGAGAGATAGAGGAGGCTCTTGGGGTCGCAGATGATGCGGACGCCGTGCATCTCCAGCACCTCGTCGGTTTCCTTGACCGTCTCGGTGAGGTCGAGGATGTACGAGAAGCCGGAGCAGCCGCCGCCCTTGACGCCCACGCGGAGGTGGACCTTCGCCGGGTCAAGCTCCTGGTCGGCGATGATCTTCTTGATCTCCTTGGCGGCAAGCTCGCTCAGGATCACGGAGGAGGAGTCGGTTTGGGCGGGGGTCTGGGTGGTGGTCGTCATGGCTTGTGCTCCGGACAGATCGGGCTCGGCGGCCCGGCTTTTCTACGTTGGAACGAGGTTTCGGGTTCGTGTGCGGTTGGGGCTGGCGTGCGGCCGAGGGTCAGGCTTTGGCGTGCTCGTGATCGGCGACGGGCAAGCCGTTCTTCTTGCGGTAGTCCTCGACCGCGGCTTTGATCGCGTCCTCGGCGAGCACCGAGCAGTGGATCTTGACCGGGGGGAGGCTGAGCTCCTCGACGATCTGGGAGTTCTTGAGGTCCTCGGCCTGCTCGAGCGTGCGGCCCTTGATCCACTCGGTCGCGAGCGAGGACGAAGCGATGGCGGAGCCGCAGCCGAAGGTCTTGAACTTCGCGTCCTGGATGGTGCCGTCCGGCCCCACCTTGATCTGAAGCTGCATCACGTCGCCGCACTCGGGCGCGCCGACCAGGCCCACGCCGATGTCCTTGCGCTCCTTGATCTCCTTCTGCGTGCCGAACGTGCCGACGTTGCGGGGATTCTCGTAGTGGTCGATGATTTTGGGGCCGTAAGCCATGGGGAATCTCCAAAGTGCCAAATGGTCGGTTAGTGGTGAGCCCATTCGACCTTCGACAGGTCGATGCCTTCCTTGTGCATGTCGTAAAGCGGGCTCATCTCGCGGAGGCGGTTGACGCTGGTCACGATCTTCTCGATCGCGTGGTCGATCTCGGCTTCGGTCGTCCAGCGACCCAAGCTCATCCGCAGGCTGCTGTGGGCGAGATCGTCGCCGACGCCGATGCCCTTGAGGACGTAGCTGGGCTCAAGGCTCGCGCTGGTGCACGCCGAGCCGGAGCTGACGGCGATGTCCTTGACCGCCATCATCAGGCTCTCACCCTCGACGAACCCGAAGGAGATGTTCGAGATGTGCGGAAGACGCTTGTCCGCGTGGCCGTTGACCGTGCACATATCGACACGCTTGGTGATCTCGCGTTCAAGCTTCTGGCGAAGAGCGAGCAGGCGGACGCCTTCCTGCTCCATCTCCTGCATCGCGATCTCGCACGCTTTGCCGAGGCCGACGATGCCGGGGACGTTCAGCGTGCCGGGGCGGAAGCCGCGTTCCTGGCCGCCGCCGTCGTAGAGAGCCTGAAGGCGGACGCGCGGACGCTTGCGGCGGACGTACATCGCGCCCACGCCCTTGGGGCCGTAGAGCTTGTGGCCGCTCAGCGTGAGCAGATCGATGTGATCCCTCTCGACGTCGGTCGGCATCTTGCCGACCCACTGCGTCGCGTCGGTGTGGAAGAGCACGCCACGTTCGTGGCAGAGCTTGCCGATCTCGGGCACCTCGTTGATGGTGCCGAGTTCGTTGTTGGCCCACATGATCGTGACGAGGATGGTGTCCTCGCGCATCGCGGCTTTCACCATCTCGGCGGTCACGATGCCGTCGCGCGGGGGCTCGAGGAAGGTGACATCAAAGCCCTCCTTCTCGAGACGCTTGCAGGGGTCCAGCACCGCTTTGTGCTCGATGGTGCAGGAGATGATGTGCCCGCGCTTGGGCTGCCCGGCGGGGGCTTTCTCGTACATGTACGCCCCGCCCTTGATGGCGAGGTTGTTCCCCTCGGTCGAGCCGGAGGTGAAGATGATGTCCTTGGGGTCGGCGCCGATGAGCGCGGCAACGCGTTCGCGAGCGAGATCGACACCCTCCTCGGCTTCCCAGCCGAACCGGTGGTTGCGGCTTCCGGGGTTGCCGAAGGTGTTGGTGAAGTACGGAAGCATGGCTTCGACGACGCGCGGGTCGCACGGGGTCGTCGCGGCGTGATCAAGATAGATGCTGGTCGGCGAGGCTTTCGGGGTGCCCATGGGCGTCTCCGCGTTCCAAATGAGTCCAAGACGCAACCGGACATGGCTGCTCTTTAGAATCATTCCAAGGAACTGTACGAGAGATGCACCCGCCGGGCAAGCCGTCTCGGGCCCCGTTTACCCCCTCGCACCCCAAGCCCCCCACCGGTATCGGGCTTCGTCCGGTCGGGTCCGCGAACGTCGAGCCCGGGTCACTTGGGGGCGGGCGATGCGGCGGGTGCCGGTCCGAGGAACCACTCGGCGACGCGGGCGTGCATCTCAAGCCAGCCATCTCCGGCCGGAGGCTGGCCCTCGCGAGAGACCTCGAACCCGTGGTCGCCGGGGACGCGGCGATACACCGGGTCGCGCCCGACGGCTTTCAGCGTGGCGAAAAGCACATCGGCGCTGGCGGGCAGGACCGCTTGATCGTCGAGTCCCTGCCCGATGAAGACCTTCGCGCGGGTCTTCTTGAGTTCTTCGAGGGGGCTGGTCGCCAGGAAGCTGGTCCAGCGACGGTGCGGGTGGCCGAGGAAGTCGTTCTCAGCGCTGTCGGGAGCTCGAAGCACGTTCTCCCACTGCTCCAGCAGCAAGTTCACACACGCTTGGGGATCCGGATTCCCGCCGCCGCAGAAGGTCCCGCGACGCGCGAGCTCGATGAGATCGTAAAGCTGCGTCGGACCACCGCCCGCGAGCGTCGCGACATGCGTCACCACAGGGTTGTCGGCGGCGACCTTGCACGCCACGAGGCCGCCCTCGCTATGCCCGACGAGAAGCACACTCGAAGGATCCGCGCGGGGAAGGGTGAGCGAAGCGTGCAGTGCGGCGGAGACGGCCGCGGACCACCGCGGGAGGGTGTGCTCTTCGCGGAACTCACGCGACGCGTCGACGGCTCCGCCGGGCTGCTTGGGGCACTCCATGAAGCGGACGCCCGGCTTTTCCGCGATGACGACGATCGCCCGGTCGTTCGCGGCTTTGGCGATGACGCCTTGTCCGCCGGACGCGGCTGCACGTTCAACCCCATCCTGCTCGACGCGCGTGAAGACGGATTGCGACCCGGAACCTTGGACGTAGAGGATGATCGGAAGTTTGGTCTCGTCGCCCGGCTTGGCTTCGGGCACCCTGACGTAGAAGACGATCGATCGGTCAAACTCATCGGTGGTGAAGTAGCGGACGAACGAACTGCCGGGGAGCGGCGTCGAGTCCTTCACGGCTTGGTGCTTACCCGGACGCTGAGCGGGAACAGGCGTCTCGACCCCCGGGAAGGCTTCAGGCTGACCATCGGCCCGCCCGGCGGGGGCGGCCAGGTGAGAGAAAAAGGTCAGGACGAGGATCGAGACGGTGTGACGCATGAAGGACCCAGATGCACGACCCACCGGTTTCCGGCGGCGAGGACTCCTCCTTCGAGAAACATCCGGTTCGGGGGATCTGGGCGGAGTTCGCCGGATTCGATCCAAACTCACGTCCGAAACGGCTCCGGCTCGCCTCCTTTCATGAGAGAACGCCGAAGATCCCCTGCCCGGGTCCCGTGCCGGAGCTTCCGTTTCTCACGCGGCAGGAGCATTGCGATGAAGACGACCTTTCGGACGCTTGGAGCTGGTGCGTGCGTCGCGATGCTCGCCGGAGCGGCGGCGGCGCAGGTGGAGTTCTCTTGGCGCTACTACCGGCCCGGGAACACCGGCATCCAGGGCGACTTCAACGAAGCCATCCACATCGGCGCGGACGGCGACCCGTGGATCAGCGGGTATGACCCGATCGCGGAGGAGGGCGGGATCGCGCGGTTCATCCAGTCGGAGAACCGGTGGTTCAACGTCTCGAACATCGACTACGCGGCGATCGGCAGCGCGAACGATGTGGGTGCTTCGCGCGTGAGCGACATCGTGCCGGACGCTTCGGGCAATCTGTGGCTTGGCACGTGGCGCGGGCTCTTGAAAATGAACATCGCGGCGGGTCCGGACTCGCTGGTGCGGTTTGATCCGTCGAACTCGCGGCTTCCCGGCGGGCGAACCGTGGATGTCACGATCGCTCCGGACGGTGCGGTGTGGATCTCCGCGGTCTCGGTCGCGTGGGGAGGTGGCGGGCTGACCCGCTACGTGCCCGCGACCGGCGAATGGACCCACTTCGCCGATCGCGGCGGCGGCACGATCGCGGCGCAGCCCAAGCCGGGCGGCGGGTACTTCCTTTGGACATCGCTCGAGGGTGCTTCGGGCATGGACCGCTGGGACAGCCAGACGCGCACGTGGACGCACCTGCCGTACGCCGTCGGGAATCCGGTCGCTCTGCTTTCCAAGCACGCGGCGGACGACGCGGGCAACGTGTGGATGGTGAGGCTCGCGAATGCACAAGGCGAGATGACGCTCGACTGCAAGCGTCCCGACGGCACGTGGATCACCCCCCCACTGCCGCCGCTTTCGACCAGCTTGGCCGCGCCGTTCGCGATGATCCGCCCCTTCGGCAATCTGGGAGCGTACCTGGTCGTGATCGATCCGAACAACGCGTATCGGCTGCATCGATTCGACGGCTCGACGTGGACCGACCTTGGCACGGTGCCGCACAACGGGTTCATCGATGATCTTGATTTCTCCGCAGACGGCACGATTTGGGTGTGCGGGTCCGGCCAGGGCGGAGCGATCCGCCGCGACCCCGCGTCGGGCGTCTGGCAGCGATACCGCGTGACCAACACAAGCCAGTTCGACCTGTTCAACGCCGATCTCACGATCGACGCGGCCACGGGCGAGGTCTACGCGGCAGCGAACGCGGGCCCGGGCGTGGGCGGGATGGTCCGCTTCGACGGCACGCGATGGACCGGGTACAACTTGTTCACGTACGGGCTTGGCGGAAGCTGGCCCTTCCCCACCGACAACAGCGAAGCCGTCTGCGTGCGTCCTTCCACCGGCCACATCGCGGTCAACCCGATGTTCAACTTCACGCACGACCTGAACCCCGCGACGGGACAATGGACGGCCGTGCCCGGCGGGATGGACTCCGTCCGCCAGTACCGCGAGGACTCGACGGGCCGGCTTTGGGCGATCGGGCATTACGGCGGGCTGGGCTACTTCCGCGCCGGCGGGTTCACGACGGTGCGCACGGGTGGCTGGGGCCTCGCACTTCAGGTTGATCCGGAGCGGCCGGGCACGGTGTGGGCGAATCAGGATTTCGAGATCACGCGGACGGACGGGATCTCGACCTTTCATCGCACGATCGAGGACTTTCCCGAACTCGCGGGCGGGCTCTTCACCGGCTTGGCCGTCGATCGCGGCGGCGTCGCGTGGTTCGGCACATGGACCCAGTTCACCAGCACGGGGAGCACGCTCATCCGCCTCGACGCCGACACCGGCGCGTATCAGATCTGGGAGCACGACCTGGGCTGGCCCTTCCCCGGTGAGCACGTGCGGCCGCAGCTTGTCACGCCCGACGGCCGCCTGTGGATGACCTACGACAGCGAGTTCCCGTCGACAGAGGCGGGGTTGCTCTGCTGGGACGGCACGACCATGGAGACGTTTCCCGCTCCGCCCAACGGCGAGTGGCGGCGCGGCGGCTTGCCGCACGCGAGCATCATCGACATCGAAGCCAAGCTCATCCCCGGCGGGTATGAACTCTGGATGTCCTGCCCGAGCCGCGGCCTGGCCGTGCTCAGCGTGACGACGCCCGGGTGCGAAGCGGACTTCAACGGCGATGGGTTCATCGACTTCTTCGACTACGACGACTTCGTCGGCTGCTTTGAGACCGGCTCATGCCCGCCGGGCAAATCCGCCGACTTCAACCGCGACGACTTCGTGGATTTCTTCGACTACGACGCGTTCGTCGGAGCTTTTGAGACGGGGTGCTGAGGGGTTTCGATCGACGAGCGGCGGCTCGGGAGCGGCCGAACCATCAGGGCACCGCGCCAACGCGGGAAAGGCCCGCCGGCGCCCGTCCGAACCTACCATTTCGATGGCATGAATACCGCATCCGATCGTTCTTGCGCCGCTCACTCCGCCCCCCATGCTTCATCGGCCTCGGCCGGGCCGGGAGGCGTTTCCTTCGCCGATCCGCGCGCGATGCAGGACCGGCTTTTCTCCGAGCTTTCGCGATCCTTCGGCGAGGAGGTTCCGCTGTACGGCGGGTCGCTCCGCGTCAACCTCGCGTGCAACCTCGCGACGTGCGACCTGCTCGAGCAGGCCTACGCAGGCTTCAAGATGAACGAAGCGGACATCGACCGGGCCAGCGGTGAGCGGCACGGAGCCATCCGCATCGGCACGCCCGAGGAGTACCGCTGGATCGCTCGGTGGTTCGCGGCTTTCGGCATGGAGCCGCACAACTTCTACGACATGTCGCGTGTGGGCGCCAAGAGCCAGCCCGTCGTCGCGACCGCCTACCGCTCGCGGCACAAGCCCGAGCACCGCGTCTTTTCCTCGATGCTCCTCACCGAGTACTTCGATGAGGACACCCGCAAGCGGATCGAAGCCCTCCTCGCGACCCGCCGCGTCTTTACCGACAAAGCCAAAGCCCTCATCGAGAAGAACGAGAAACAGGGCGGCTTGTCGTGGGAGGATGCCAACGCCCTGATCGCCGAGGGGATCCGCTTCATCTTCAAGTGGACCGGCACCGCCCGCGACCACGCGCTCTACACGCACCTCTGCAACGCCGGGTTCAAGATCGCGGCAGACATCGCGTGCTTCGAGGCTCACCACCTCAACCACCTCACGCCCAACACGATGTGCATCGACCTGTACACCGCGGCGATGGAGCACTGCCTGGGCGAGCTTCCCGAAGCCGGGTTCCGCACGCGGGCGACGAACGCTCTCCGCCAGCTGCTCGAGGTCGCCGACCCCGACTACCTCCGCCTGCACTTCAAGCAGCTCACCGCGGCCGACATCGCCCGGTTCGAGCGCCGCCAGCCGCCCCCCACCGCGATCGCGGCCCTCGTCGACCGGCTCATCGCGACCTTCAAGACGCCCGGCTACGACCTCTACACGCACAAGCACTCGGGCTTCAAGGATTACACCGAGGGCCCCGACGCGAGCACGCCGATCTTCCTGCGTCAGGACGCGTACAAAGCCCTCTCCGAGCCGGTGAAGTTCCGCAACCCCGACGGCACGACGACCGACACGACGCACACCGCCCGCTTCGGCGAGATCGAGCAGCGGTTCTTCGCCGCGACCCGCGAGGGGCGTGCCCTCTACAACCGCTGCGCCGACGCCGCCGAAGCCGGCCGCAAGACCGAGCTCGCCGACACCGACCACGCCGCGTTCCTCGCGTCCTACGCCGAGCACTTTGCTCCCTTCCCCAAGAACCTCCGCGAGCTGCTCAAAGCCGGCTTGGCGTACGCGGTCTACACCGCGACCCCCGCCGCGAAGGACCTTGCCGCGAAGGGCAAGCTCCCGACGAGCGACCTGCACGAACTGGTCCGCCTGGGGCTGGTCGAGGTTGAGGGGATCCGGTACGAGGACTTCCTGCCGGTGAGCGCGGCGGGGATCTTCGCTTCGAACCTGAACCAGTACGGCACGAAAGCCACCGCCGCCAGCCGCCCGGACTTCCCGCAGTCGCGCCTCGAAGCGATCATCGGCCGCCCGATCATCGATGCGGATGAGGAGTACCAAACGCGTCAGGAAGCCTCGATCGCGAAGGTCCGCGAAGCCCTCGGCCTGCGGGCGTGAGGGGGTTCTGGGGCTTCGAATGGGGGTGATCGGCGGACGACCGAAAATCACGGCGATGGGCGGGCGTGAGCGGGGCTGCGACGCAGCGCACGCCGACCGACGGCCGAATCGACCTCGCGATGTTCGCGCGCAAGGTCGTTGTGTCGGGCGACATGCTCGTTGTGTCGGGCGACAAGGTCGTTGTGATGGTCAGCAAGGTCGTTGTGCGCTGGGCGGCAACGCTTGTGCTGCCAGCGGCAATCGTTGTGATGCCAGCGGCAATCGTTGTGATGGCCGACAAAGCCCTTGTGCTGCCAGCGGCAATCGTTGTGATGCCAGCGGCAACTCTTGTGCGCTGGGCGGCAACGATGTTGTCGGCCGTCACAAGGATTGTGCGCGGGCGCCCAGCGACCGTGCGCGGCGAAACGAGCCCCTCGGTACGCCAGTTTGGACGGGAGGGGTTCGGAGTTCATTCAACCCCGCCCACGCCAGCCCGCCACCCGCCCCACGCCTCATAACCCGCCCGCTCCCGTGCCCAAACTCGCCGCACGCGGCCCATCCACCGATCGCCGGAGGAACCGGCGATCGGTGGCACGCACCGGAGTCATCTCACGATCGGTGCCACCCGCCCCCTAGTCGAACGTGATTGCGATATCGAGTCCTTCGGACTCCGATCTATCCTGAGATGCGCCAGCAAATCGCTTGCCCGGGCTCGCAATTCCCGCATTGTCCACGCCATCAATACCAGTAGAGTAGATCGTTCTCTTTCCTGCCCCAGCTGTAAATCGAACCGTGATTCCCGAGAACGGATCACGAAGCTCAGGAAGCGGCTTCAGCCGTTCTCCATCAAGAACTTGGTCTTTGGCCACGATCATTCTCATGGCAGCATCAACGAGTACGAACGCCGTGTCCTGTTCTGCAGCCAGAGTGATGTTGCCGTAGGTCAAGAACGGATCGATGTCGGTCCGTTGCTCAACTTTCCGCAACAGTTCGACAACAGATTCATCACAGGTCGGCGGTTTATATCCAACACGCTGAGAGACACCCGATCGCATCACTGCGTAATAGGTCCTTAGCGCGACACGCTCCTCCGGCTTCAGGGGCTTGTCCTTCTCCGCGCCAAACCCAGCCCAAACGTCCTTCTCGCTCAAGTCGATAAATCGCTGCGTTAGCAAGGGAGGGGTGAGCGTGGTGAGCTTCGCACCAGCTTGACGAACGATCTCCGGATCGACCCCGGCCGCGATCAGATCCCACATGTCGAGCAGTGGCAACGCCTTTGAAAGCCGCAGGTCACGCATTGCGGCCGCCATCGAGTAACCACCGGAGTACTTGATGGCGGACGGGACTAATGCCAACTGGACTCGGTGCATGGCAATTGCGTCCAGAGCCGCGTCCATGACATCATCGGGCGCCTTTGATTCATTGACGACAAGCGGCAGGAACGGAAGGCACCGCACCGCCGCGACAAGCCCTGGATCCTGGATTGTCTTACTCGCGTAGTTAGCTTCGTCAACCGAGGCCAACTCATCGCCGTTTCTCACCTCGCGAATGAGCCTTGCCAGTCCAGAACTTCGAATGAACTCCCTGAACTCATTCGTGACCTGATCGACGTCACCGTCTCTGAATGCAAGCACCTTGCTCGTAAAGCTGCCAGGACCGTGGTTCACGTCCCACTCGGCGATAGCCTTTGCCGTTTGCTCCATAAGCCGCTCAATGGAGGCCGGAAGCACCGACACCGGGCCGGATCGCTGCTCACAACCTGCAGGCAAAATGCACACCGGGCTCACCAACATGTACATCAGCAAAGTGATTTTTCTCATTCGGTGTTGCCTTTATGGCGGGTGGCACTGCCCATCGTCATTCCTCCGTCAAGCCGCCGAACAGCACGTCTCCCTCCCAGTATACCGGGAACCTCGGGTGCCACCACCCCTGCATCCCCTTCGTTCGACACCGCGTCCCTCCCCCGGACGCCCGCTGGAGCTGGCTCGGTCGCGCCAACCGCCGATGTTCCGCACGAGCGTGCCCGCTCTCGAGCTCACACATTCATCCGCCAGATCGTCAGATTGAGAGCCGCTGCGAACGTGACCCATGCCAGGTACGGGATCAACAGCGCCCCCGCCAGCCGGTCCACTCGCCAGAAGAGCACGACCGTCGCGGCCAGCGACAGCCACAAAAGCACGATGTCGAGGAACGCCCACCCGGGGAGATGAGCACCGAAGAACAGGGGCGTCCACAACGCGTTGAAGAGCCATTGCACGCAGAAGACGCCCAGCGCCCGCCCTTGCACCTTCCACCCGCCCCGCTTCCAGACCAGCCACGCCGCGACGGACATCATCGCGTACAGCAACGTCCAGACCGGGCCGAACAGCCATGAAGGCGGGTTCCACGATGGCTTTCGGAGTTCGACGAACCACCCGTCCGTCGAAACAAAGGACGCCGATCCCGCCGCCGCAAAGCAGAACACCAACCAGCCCATGAGTCCGACGGCCTGCCAGCCGCGGGAACGCTTCGAGGACGGATCGGTGTTCATGAGCATGCTCGAGTGAGGGTGTGGGGGCGAAGGCGTTCGACATTCGGGCTGATCGTCTCGTGCTCCGGCATCGGAGCCAGTCTAGCCGGGTGCCACCCGCCGATCGGTGGCACGAGTCACAGCCCGCGATCGGTGCCACCCGTCGGCCTGCCTAAAAATCGATACCGCGAGAAGCGGCAAGCCAAACGACCGCCTCATGGAGCGATCCGGTCGACGGACAACGCGATTGCTCGTCGCCAGGACCCGTGACTCCGATGTGCAAGGTACCGCTCCCCAATACGCGCCGCTCGTCAATCGCTACCGCAAGTCGCGTCAAATAGACTGATAGCACATGGCGCACAAGCAGTCGAAAGAGCTGATCCGACCCGCTTGAGTCGATCAATCGTTCGAGAGACTCGATCGCGGCTTCGGGCAGATCTGAGGCCAAGACTCCTTGGAGAGATCTTCCGTGCGGAGAGGATTCTGTGCTTTCGCACATCTCTACCAGTTCCCAGAGTGAAGCAGCGATTCTGTCATCGGTTTGCATTCGCACTCCCTCAGGGTAACCGGTCGTGATTGGCGGGTGACCCTCCCCATCGACGTTGCTCCGTCAAGCCTCCGAACCGCACGTCTCCCTCCCAGTATACCGGGAACCTCGGGTGCCACCTCCCCTGCCGGGTGCCACGACCTTGCTTCCCCCGAGATCGAAGTTGGGCTTTGTGACTCATCGCCCCCGACGGATACAGCAGTCGTGCCACCCGCCCGCAGGAACCGGCGATCGGTGGCACGCCTCGGATTCATCTCACGATCGGTGCCGCCCGGCGCGAGCCGGGTGCCTTCCCTCACCGCTGCCCGATCACGATCGGCACGTAGCCGACCTCCATGCCAGCGGGCGGCGTCACCAGCAAGGCCGGGTCGAGCGTGACGAGCGTGCCGCGGGTGGGCGGCGCCATGTACTCCCCGTCGATCGGCCAAGCCCGGTGCATCTTCTCGACCAGCGACTGTACCTTGGCCTTCTTCTCTTGGCTCCACGCGTACTGCTGGAGCGATGGCTGATCGACGAAGCGATACCACGCGTACGTCACGGTCGAGCCGTCCACCAGCTTTGCGGTAAACACGCCGGGCTTCGGGCCCGGCTTGGTCCACGCGCCGGGAGTGGGCGTCGGGTGCGCGGGCGAGGTGTAGGGTGCGCCGTGCTCGGCGAGCGCGAACTCCTCCTTGAGGAGTCCCGTCTCGGGCGGCACATCCGCCGCCGCGATCGCGACGCGCTCGTCGCCGATGTGCTTGAAGTACTGCGGGAAGGCACCCCTGGGGCTGATTGTGCTCCCCGGCCACGCGACGCCCCACACGTTGCCTTCGAAGGTCTGGCTGACCACCACCGCGTCGATGCCGGTCATCACCTTCCCGTCCTGGCGGTACCGCGTCGGCTCCGCCCGCAGCGTGGACGTCCAGGCACCCTTCTCGTCAAACCGCCCCGAACTCGCCGCCCCGCCATCGCGCCACGCCTTGACCGCGTCGAAGAGCGCTGCTTTGGAGTAGTACTTCACGTCCTGCACGAGGATCGACTCGCCCTTGTCATTGAGCGGGAACTGGAGCCTGGGAATCTTGGAATAGCGCACGCCCTTGGCGTCGGTGCCGTCGAGCCGCGGCACGGTGTTGATCTCCATCGCGCCGCCGCCCATCGTACCCGCCCGCGCATCCAGCCCGCGTCCGTGCAAGAACGGCTCCTTGAAGAGCGTTCCGATCTTGCTCCAGGTCTCGGGGATGTAGAACGCGATGGGGCCCTTGAAGTTCGAGGCGTTCAGGAAGCAGGTCCAGCTCTGGTCGCCGGTCGGCGCGGCTCCGTCCGCCGCCGGGACGGGATCGGTGAAGGGCAAAGCCATCCAGGCGTAGCCGAGGAACTCGCCGTTGGGGTTGCCAGCAAAGGGGAGCGCATCGGGCGGGATCAACAGCCGGTTGCTCAGCTGCGCGATGCCCAAGCGATGGTCCGGCAGCGCCTGGTCGTCGTAGAAAAACGACCAGCCCGGAGAGCCGACTTCGTAGTCATAACACTGCGGCGTCGCGTTCATGCTGAACTTGGGCGGGCCATACCGGAAGTGATTGCGGGCCCAGTAGCCAAGCCCGCCCTCGACGGTCTGGAAAACGCTGTCCCACGTCGGCCCGCGCTCCGGCCAGGTCCGCGCGAGCGTGCCCACGGGCGCGAGCGGCCGATCCTTGTTGTCGCTGTTGTTGGGCTGGATCCACGCGCTCGCGAGCCCGATCTGCAGGTTGGCGATGGGCCGATCGAGCATCGGCCAGACCGCGGAATAAAACCCCATCCCCGCGCCAAACTCAGAGTCCTTGGGCGGCGGGGGCGCGCTGAACCCGATGTACCCGTGCAGCCCCTCGGAGTGTGCGGTGACCTCACCGACCTTGGGCTCATCGCCGGTTCCCTGCGACGAGCACACCGGCGCGACCAAGGCCAGCGCCAGCGCGAACGACTGAATGTTCCTGGAGGATGTGATCACGGTACTTCTCCAAACCAAGAGCCAAGAGGTGGGACAGGCGGGTGGCACTCCCCATCGTCGTTCCTCCGCAGAACCTCCGAACAACGCGTCCCGCTCGCAGTATACAGGGAACCTCGGGTGCCACCACGCTCCGAAGCGGAGGGATGGTGGCATCCGCGCATGCCATGCATTCGACGCCGCGTCCCTTCCGCGGACGCCCGCTGGAGCTGGACTCGGTAGTGCCAACCGCCGGGTGCCACGATCATCCGGTCCTCCGGATGGTCGTGGTTGGTCTCACTTGGAAGATGGAGAGTCTGCTCCGGCAGGAACGCCCCCCACGACCATCCCGAAACGGGATGATCGTGGCACGCATCGGTCGTGCCACGCGCCGTGCCGTCGAAATCAGCCTCTTGGGATGACTTCGATGGTGGGACGCTCGTCGTGCCAAGAGCATCGAAGTCGAAGCGACTCCGATGCCACGGGTTGTGGTCACTTCCGGAGTTCGGTGCCATCCGCCGCATACTGAATTCCGCACCTACCACAATGGAACAAGATCGTCGGGCGGGAAGTAGCAACAGCCCTTCATTCCGGCAGAATCCATCTCCTCACGGACCTTGTGAGAAATGATGGTCTTTGACTCACGCCCGAACGCTCGGAAGAGATGCGTATCTGAAGGAACTTGTTCGGGGTCAAGGAAGAACTTGTCGGCCAAATGTCGTTTGATCCCGCGTCTCCATGTGGTACGAGCCTGATCGTGACACTTGACGACGTTCGTGGCGAACACCATGAAGTACTGCCCGCGATCCAACCAGATCGAATCTTGGTAGAGGATACGAGTGTCGCAGACGAAGAACCGATCGGGTTCTAGGCGCATCAGCAAGTCTCTGAGTCGACTCGACACGAGCTCCCCACTCGTGAACCACGGCATGTCTTCGATGTACTGATCGCTGTCGGCGAAGAGATCGAACGTCGGGCGGGCGGATGCCGCGGGGAACGAGACCTGACCGGTACTCACGTAGGTGTCGTATAAGCCCCAGAAAAACTGCGTTAGTGAATCATCCTCACGAGCAGAAATGACCATTCTTCGCACTGTCCGAGTGCTACCCGAACTGAACCAGTAGAACGGAAGGGCTTCGGCGTGCTTTCGCCTCGTCATGTCTCCACCTTAGTCATTCAAGCGGGTGGGCGGGTGGCACGACGGTGATTCTCCTGTCTGGTTGAGCGGGTGTCCCTCGTTAGCGTTCCGCCCAGTCTAACCGAAGGCAGGGTGCCACGATCATCCGGTCCTCCGGATGGTCGTGGTTGGTCTCACTTCGGGGATGGAGAGTCGCTTCCGACGGGGACGCCATTCCACGACCATCCCGAAGCAGGATCATCGTGGCATTTGTCGGTCGTGCCACTCGCCGATGGACGGCCACTCGCCGGGACACTTCCCCAACAGCAGCGTCGGGCAGATCATCGCGAACCCCGCTTCGCCGGCTTGGACCACCAACGATTTGGCGAACATCGAGCGGTCAAGGCGGGTGGCACGGATGTCTTCGTCCTCTCGGGGTTGGGGGGCTCGCTCTTCGCGTATACCCCAGTAGAACCAAGGGCCCGGCTGCTCGATGCGATGATCCCCGTGCCGGAGAGGAAGCCGTTCCCGAAGGGGTCTCCTTTCCACCTCCAAAAAAATTTTGAAGATTCGCCAAGGTCCGGCTCCACGGTTTGCGCGTGGGGGACGGAGGGTCGCTGCGAAGAAGGTCTGGTGCAGGGCTGTGTTGGCCCCAAGCAAGACGTGGTACGCACGGTCCCTCCGTGAGGAGTGTCGCATGCGCACGAGAGCGGCGTCGTTGATGGGTACGGCGGGGATGGCGGTCGGCTTGACGGCGGGTCTGGGCGGGGTTGGGGTCGGCGAGGCGTTCGCCCAGACCAGGACGTGGCGGACGGCGGCGAACGGGACCTTCAGCACGGGGACGAACTGGGTGGGCAACGTCGCGCCGGGAGCGGGCAACCCCGCGGCCTTTGGGCTGAACTCGAGCGTGAGCCCGTTCACGGTGACGTTCACGGGCAACACGACGACGGCGGGGCTGACGGTCAGCAACATGCGGCCGACATTCAACCTCGGCGGGTTCACGTACAACGTGACGGGAGACACGCTCATCGGCGGGACGAACGGGCCGCTTCTAACGTTGACCAACGGCACGCTGAACACGCGGGCGGGCGGGGGAAGGCTCTACGTCGGAAACAACGCGGGACAGACGGGGACGCTGATCGTGGATGGCGGCGTGCTGAACGGGCTTTGCGATATTGGCTTCAGCGGCACAGGAACGGTGACGGTCCAAGGCGGAGGCGATGTTTCGGTCTCTACCGATTGGAGTCCGACACTCGGCAATAACGTCGGCTCGGTCGGTACTTTGACGATCACGGGCGTTGGGTCGTCTCTGACCCAAGTCCAGAATGAAACGTGGGTTGGTCGAGCGGGCACAGGGATACTGCGCCTGCTTGACGGGGCGACGATGACAACGCCGACTCTTCGCGCGGCACTCGCCGGCGGAACAGCGGACGTTCGCGTGGAAGGAGGGGCGACCGCAACGGTGACCGGTCAGCTGAGCGTTCCCGGCGGAGACAACGCGGCCAATGTCGCATCGCTGACGGTGAGCGGCTTGGGCACAACACTCTCAGCAGGATCGCTGCAATCCTACGGCGGCGGGCAAGGCACCATCAGTATCGCGGGTGGCGGCCGCGTCAATGTCAGCGGCGACATGTCGTCCTGGGTTTCCGGCACGGTTCGTACCATCGTCGTGACGGGCGAGGGATCGCAACTTAACTTCGCAACTGGCGGCGGCGGTCGGTTCGCTTGCACGGAAGGAAGTACATCGGTTCGTGTTGAAGCCGGAGCACACTTCGGCGGCACTTGGTTCCTCATGTCCGAAACCGAGTTGTCGAGTACAGCCCTTACGGTTTCCGGATCGGGATCGAGCGTTCTGCTGAACGACTTCGAGTCGGCGCGGGGGAGCAGTGAGCTGCAAGTGCTCAACGGTGCCAATATGACGGTACTCAGTCAGTTTCTCATGGGGTGTTGCACGACGCCAACTCCCAAGTCAGTGCTGGTTCGAGGGACCGATTCGGAGCTCGTGTGTGGAGATTACCCGAATACAGGCGGTGCGACCTACTTCCGCAGTGGCTCGACCGGACTTGTGGATCAGGGAGGCAAGTTCACCGTCCGCAACAACGCCTTTGTTGGCGACCAGGGCACGGGATCGCTCACGGTCAGCGGAACAGACTCCGCGTTTGTATCACCATACCGCCTCCACATCGGAGGAAACGGCAACACCACCGGCACCTTCAACCTCACGAACGGCGCCACCGCAACACTCGGCTCACTCTGGATGAACGCGGGCAACGGTTCGACGGCGGCCGCGACCGTGACCGGCGACTCCATGGTGTTTACCACCGATTGGGTTGAGGTTTACGAGGGTTCCACTCTCACGGTCAACTCCGGCGGGTTCGTCGAGGCGGGTGGCGGCATCGCGATTCGCGGCACCCAATCCAAGCCTGCGGAGATCGTCGTCGGCGATGGATCCTACATCTTCGCGACGGGTCGCATCGATCTCGGCGGCAATCAACCAGTTCCTGACCTGGGCATCCTCACACTGAACGGCGGAACCGCATTCTGCCTCGACTACATGCCGGTCAACAATAACGGAGTCCTTCGAGGCTCGGGAACCGTCGACGGATTCGTATCCGTGTCTGGAACGATCCAGCCCGGTCTTCCTATCGGTACCCTTGGCCTGACCGGTATCTCGACCGGCGGACGCCTGGAGATTCAGATCGGCGGCACTGCCGCTGGGACTCAGCATGACAGGCTCACCGTTGCGAACGGCGCGTCTCTCAACGGCACGCTCGCCCTCTCCCTCGTTAATGGCTTTGCTCCGACCATCGGTCAGACGTTCGATGTCCTGACCGCCGGGAGCGTCAGCGGCCAGTTCGCCAGCATCACCGGCACCGATCTGGGCGGCGGCAAGGCCTTCGTTGCGAGGTACCTGTCGAACGCAGTTCAGCTTGTCGTTGACGGTGTGACGGGGGTTGATATTGCGCAGACGAACGTCGCCGTTGCGGAGGGGTTCAATTCGGCGCCGTTGAACGCGGTTGCCAGCTACGTCATTTCTCCATCTCAACAAGTCACGAGCTCGGTCACTTGGACGAGTGACAATCCGAGCATCGCTACGGTAAACGCCGAAGGTGTCGTTACGGCAACTGGACCCGGCAACACCACGATTCGTGCGAACTACGCGGGCTTCAGCGACAGCGTCGGAGTGACCGTTCGCCCCTTGCCCGGCACGCCGGCGCCTCTGCCGGGGATCGCGGTCAATCGATATGGGCGCGGAGTGCCCGAACTCGATCTTCTCACGCCGTTTCTCTCTGCTCAACGAACCACACTCCAGATGTTCGGCAATCAGGACATCTCGGTGCTGACCGGCCGAACCGACAACGTGGCCGCAAAGTCCGTCGGGCAGATCACGATTCCGACGACCGGCGTATATCGCTTCTGGTTCAACCCGGCTGATACGTGGGGCTCGTTGTGGATCGACGGCGACCCGGTTTCGCGGTTCCAGCGATACGCTTACAGCATCGCCGAGCCGGTGCAGTTGAGCGCGGGCGTGCATGACGTTCGGCTTGATTACGGCCTGCAGGATGCTGGAGGCCCGCGGGTGATGAGGCTGGACTGGCAAGGCCCCGGGATCCCGTTTCAGATCATGCCCGACAGCGCTTTGGCCGGCCCGGTCGACGTCGATTACTACGATACGACGCCGTACGTGTATACAAACGAAGCGGTGGACCTGAGTACGTTCCATGTGATGGACCGCTTCCAACTTCCCAACATCGACATCCCGTTGGCGGGCGATCCGGGGCAACTCCGCTTTGAAGGGACGGTCGCACTGCCCGACGAGGCAACGTACACGTTTACCTTGCTTGTAGACGACGGCGCGATCGTTCGGTTCAATGGCGAAGAGGTCATCAACGTGTGGAGCAACTTTGGTCAGAGCCACACTTTCTCGCGGACGCTGTCGCCAGGGATCTATCCCATCCGCGTCGACTACACCGACCACGGCGGCTACGGCGGTGGCATCCAACTGCGAGTCTCATCGAGCGGCATCGTCGACCAGGTTGTCCCGCAGGCATCATTCAGCCGGATTGCCGCCCCCACCTGTCCTGCCGACTTCAACGGGGACCAGTTCCTCGACTTCTTCGACTACGACGAGTATGTCGCGTGCTTTGAGACCGGCATCTGCCCGCCCGGAAAGACCGCGGACTTCAACGGTGACGAGTTCACCGACTTCTTCGACTACGACGAGTACGTCCTGGCTTTCGAGACCGGCTGCTAACCCAAGGCGTCCGGCCGGCGGGATACTCCTCTCGGATGGGGCCGGCGGGGGCCGTCGGCTGAGCCAACACGATCGGCCCGTTCGCGCAAGCGGGCGGGCCGGTCTTTTTTTTGTCCACGCTCCGTTCGTCCAAGCTTCATACGTCCACGCTCCGTTCGTCCAAGCTTCGTTCGTCCAACGTGCGCGTGATCTCGAAGCCGCGTCGGCGGCAAATCCATCCCCTTCCAGCCGCGCATCGCCCCCGACCCGCTCATCTCGGCGGCAATCCCAGGAGCGTTCTCGCCGACGCGAGCGCGTAGCCGACGTCCGGGTCACTGACGGTGCTCGAGCCGAGTCGGTCGATGATCCTTGCCGCAAACGTCCGGGATACCTCGACGCGTTCGGCGTTCGTGAACCAGTGCATCGCGGAACTCCCGACCGCCGCGAGCGCGGTCTGCGCCGCCGGGTCCGCGGAATCGATCGCCAATCGTTCCTCGGCGTGTGCCAAAGCCACGAAAGCACCGTCGATCGCCCGATCGACATCTCCGGCGAGAAGCGAAGAACGCGCCATGGCGATCAACGTCAGCGTATGAACTCGCTGGAAGAACCGGTTGTTCGGCTCGACCGCAGTGATCGCGCGTGTGTGCACGATCGCTTCGTCGACGAGGCCGCGATGCAGGTCCCTGTCGCTGGTGTTCACCGAGAGTTGGACGAGAGCGTCCGCGAGGCTGTGACGGGCGCCGATGGCTCGCTTTCCCTCGCCGACGATCCGCACCACCCTGCGGCAGTAGTCAAGACGCTGAGTCAACAGCGAGCTGCGAACGAGCGGATCGTCGCCGTTCATCGCGATCAGCCGTTCGCAGCCCCACGCCAGGTCGTCGAGAAGCCCCTCGTGATCGGGCGATTCTTCGAGGAGGACCTCGTACTCGCGCTGTGATCGCGTGTAATGAGCTTTGGCCGCGGCGAAGTCTCCTTGCCTGAGCAAGACATCGCCGATCCGAACACGCTGTGTCGCGGCGGCGCGACGATGGTCGAGGGTCTTTGGTCCAAGCCTCAAGACTTCGTCCCATGCTCGGAGTGACCGCTTCTGGGCGACGAGCGCCGAAGAGAGGTCGCCATCTTCGGTGCTGAGACGCCGAGGCTTTGGAGTGCCTTGGCGTAGAGAGCGGCGAGCCCGTGGTCGTCCGGATGCTCCATGATCACACGCCCGAGGCCTTCGACGGCATCGCCAGCGATACGCCGACGGAAATCTCGGGTCGCCGTCTTGGTCACGGCATCAGTCACGAGGCCGTCGAGCAGGTACGAGTAGGACTCGACGAGGCTGTCCCGTTCGCGCCGCTCCGCGCTGATCGCCCGCACCGTCGCATCCACCGCGGCCGCCGCCATCACCAGCACAGCCGCACCCGTCGCGACTGATTTCTTGTGCCGCCGGGTCCATTTCCATGCCCGTTCGAGCGCGGTCACCGGGCGGGCAAGCGTTGGTTCGCCCGCGAGGTAACGCCTGAGGTCCTGCGCCAGGGCGGCGGCGGAGACGTAACGGCCCTCGCGCTCGCTCGACAACGCTTTGCTCACGATCGCGTCCAGATCCGGCGCGATCGTCGGGTCCAGGCTACGCACGCGCCTGCACTCGGCCTGCTGCACGCGTGAAAGCCACGACGCCATCCCCCCCGGGCCGGGGCCGGGCATCCCATGCGGCAACTCGCCCGTGAGCGACTCGAACAACAGCACGCCAAGCCCCCAGACGTCGGTGCGTGTGTCCACCGCGTCGGGGTCGCCCGAGGCCTGCTCGGGCGCCATCGTGCCCACGGTGCCGATTACGAGTCCGGGCGTGGTGTAGATCGTGGGACGAGGGGGGAAGAACTCACGCGGGCCGCGGACCGCGGCCGACGGATCGGACGGGTGCGGAGAGGACTGTGCCTCCGCAGCGTCATTCTCTCCACGTTTGTGGCTCGCGAGTCGCGGCTCGCCCTTGCCAGAGGGCGTGAAGGAGCGCGCGATGCCGAAGTCGACGATGACAGGGCGGCGCGTGCCGTTCTCGTCGGTGGCGACGAGCACGTTGGCGGACTTGAGATCGCGGTGGATGACGCCGCGCTGGTGCGCATGCGACACCGCGTCGCAGAGCGTGAGAATCATCGAGAGCCGCGCGGGGATGCTGAGCGGCTTTGCCGCCCGCGCGAAAGGTACGGCCTGCCCTTCGCCCCCGCCCGAGCCGATGCGCTCGGTGACGATGAAGGGCCTTTCGTCCTGTGCGATCCCGAAATCCAGCACGCTCGCAACCGACGGGTGTTCGAGCCGCGACAGCGCCCGCACCTCGTGTTCGAACCGCCACCGGTCGTGATCGCTGGCCAGAGCGTGGTGCATGACCTTGAGCGCGACCGGTCGGTCAAGCCCCGGGCGGACCGCCTCGTACACCGACGAAGAGCCTCCCGAGCCGAGTGTGCGTGTGATGGTGTACTTGCCCACCATGTCGCTCGTGCGGAGTTGGCGGGGCTGTATCGGCGGGCGTGTGTCGCCCAAACCCGAGAGTTCATCCCATGCATGATCGGGAATCGCCCCGGCCAGCCACCGCGTCAGCTCGCCTTCTTCCCCACTCCTGTCCCCTCGGATGTCAGACGCCAAGAGGGCCCCTGCATCCGCCAGGAGCGCGCGATCCCCGGCACACTCGCGTTCGAGCATGGGCAAGCGGTCCGATTCGGGCAAGGCCGCCGCTTCGAGGAAGATCTTCTTGAGCCGTGACTGACGCACGCGGACAGTCTACCCAAACCCGGACCGTGATCCAAGCGGTCGTCGTGGCGGAAGAAAGCGGAAAGCTCGTTGCCACAACATTCCGATTCAGCTGGCCGTCGGACCCGCTCGCTGAAGCTCTGGGCTCTGGGCTGGTCGCGGAACGGGCGCGGGAGGCGTTGGGGGGCGTTGGGCGGGCGGGGAGGCAGAGGACCTCAGCAGCCCGCTTCGAAGCGGGCGACGAACGCGTCGTAGTCGAAGAAGTCCGCGAAGCCGTCGTCGTTGAAGTCCGCATCGCCGCCGGGCGGGCACTCGCCGCCCTCAAAGCACTGCACGAACAGGTCGTAGTCGAAAAAATCCACGAACCCGTCGTTGTTGAAATCTCCGCGGCAGCGCAGGTCGCCTCGGGCGGTCCACGCTTCGGTCAGATAGACGCTGTCGCCCGCCAGGCCAAAGTTTGTGAACCGGACGCGGGTGATGCGGCCCGCGCTGTCGACCACGCCCATGAAGTACTGGTAATCGAACTCGAAATTCTGGTTGAACGAATCGGCGAAACCCAGCGAGACGCCCGCGGCGTCGAAGGCTTCAAGCCGCGCCGCAGGCGTCCCCTGAAACCAGAAGAACAGGTCCGCCGTCATCAGGCCAAAGCCGCGCACCGGCGGGTCGAAGGTGAAATCGACGGGCGTCGGGGCTCCAAACCCCGTGTGGTAGTAGCGGGCTGGCTCGGGAAGCCGCCCCTCGCCCGTCCCGTTCCACGTCGTGTTCCCGGCGAGCGAGCCCACACCATCCAAGATCGAAGCCGATCCGCCCAGACCGAGCGTCACCGTCACCCCGGCGGAAGCCTGGAAGAAACTGGGGTCGAGGACTCCGACCGGCGGCAGCGAGAAGTCGATCGACCGGACCGGCACCGGGCCCAGGAACAGGCACCGGTCGCGGAAATCCGCGGAGTTGGTGTTCGGCCGGTCGGCGTAGAAACGGACGTCGGCGCTGCTTGTCGCGGCGAACCCGGCCGCGAGCAGCGGAATCAACACGCGCCGAGTCGTGTGGCGGATGGCACTCATGATCGTCTCCCTTCGAACTGCTCCACCGTCCGGTCTCCACTAGGGGCGGCGAGACAGACCCTAGCAACCCGCTTCAAACGCTCCCACATACGCGTCGTAATCGAAGAAATCGACGAACCCGTCGCCGTTGAAATCCGCCACCAACCCGGAGCCCGCCTCGAACGCGCCGACAAACGCGTCGTAATCGAAGAAGTCCAAAAACCCATCGTCATTGAAGTCCGCGGGGCAGTCTCCGTAAGAGGCCCCCGCACAACTCACGACCCTCGCCCCTGGCGTGAGCACCTCAATCGTCCAGCGGGCCTCGAGGTCCGCGGCGATCGATGAACTGATCGGTCCGAACCCGCTGATGCTGCCCGCGTTCAGAGAAACCGTGAAAGACCCGCTGATCGAGAAAGACTGCCCCACCACGTGGTTGCACGTCTGGCTCGCCGAGCCGGGCCCCGACAGCCCCGACGACACGCATGGCCCCAACGTCGCGGAGTAACTCACCTGAGGCAGGCTGTCGATCACCAATGGCACGCCCGAGATCGTCACGGTGTACCGAATCGCGACGGGAGAACCGGGCGGGAGCGAATCCGAAGTCACCAGCAATTGATCCGAGAAGTAGCCCGCTCCCGACGCGGACAGGAACATCCCGGACGATGTGGTCTGCGCCTGCCCGCTCGCCTGAAACTGCACGAGGCCAGCTTCCGCAGTGACAAGCACGCCCATCTCCCCTTGGGCCTGTCGGGAAACACTCCTATCCCAAGACGCGACCGATGCCACGGCGTCAAGTGGCGACGCGACGAATCCGGTGTCAAACGAGACGTCGCCCGGCCCATCGCCCCACGTGAGCGAAACCGCACGCGCATTGGCACTGGTTCCGCATTGGGCCGAGGCCGCAGTCGCGAACACGAAAACGGGAGAAACCGTCAAGACGATGAGGCGAATCATGGTGTGCGTACTCCGAGTTGAGCCCCACTATCCAAGAGTGGGCATGCTGTCCGTTGATTGTATCAAGCCGCCAATGTCGGTCGCCAGAACAATCTCAAGCACGTGACGAGGTTATGGGACAAATACCCAGAATTCGCCCCGATCGTACTCCCCTGTCATGATACAGAGCCGAGTATCCGCCCCCCGTCAGCACCCTGCTTCGAACACGCCCACGAAATCGTCGTAATCGAAGAAGTCGACGAACCCGTCGCCGTTCACGTCCGCGTTCTTGCCCGGGGGGCACACGCCCGTCTCGAAGCAGTCCACGAACGCGTCGTAGTCGAAGAAGTCCACAAACCCGTCGCTGTTGAAGTCGGCCTCGCAAGGCGGCGTGCCGGGGGTCGGGATGTTCTCAGCCACCGCCTGCGTCGGCGCGGGGGCGGGCGCGGGCTTGAAAAGTCCGACGCGAGCGGATCCTGACGTCGGCGCGACGTTCGCGTCAAACCGGAAGTTGTACATCGTCCCCCAACGCAGCGCATTGGCGTTGTCGCCGTTGGGCAGTTGGAACGGCTCGGGGCACGTCCACGTCACGCGACCATCCGAAGCCACGCCGGGCCACGCGTCCATGTTCGTCGCGGTATTGGGGTACGGCTCGCCCGAGTGCGCGAAGACGCCGTGGAACCCGATGTTGCTCACCGTGACCCCCGCCGGCAGCGGCACGGAGAAACTCCCCCCCGCGCGATCGGCGTTGAGGTTGAAGACCGCGTACTCGTAGTTCCACGTCCCGTTCCCGTTGTCGGTGGCTTTCCCCGCGACCCAGAACCGGCAGACGATCCCCGGGCCCGCGATCGAAGTGTCGACGTAGTCCGCCACCGCCATCGAAACCGCGGGGTCGTTGTCCTTCCACGCCTGAATCGCGGGCGACATCACGCGGGCCGGCCCCACGATCTGCGGGGCGGCGGTCGTGCTGGCGATCGTGATCCTTTGGTACGAGGCGTTGTTGAGCCCGTTGGTCGCCGGCGTCCCGGAGTTGAGCGGATTGACCCACTGGGCGTCGTCGGCCGTCACATACTGAGCCTCGCCGAAGTAGAGCGCACCCTGATTGAGCGCGGGATCGATATCGCTCGTGAAGACTTGGAGCCGCTGGCCGATCGCATCCGTCGCGGGAGGGGGCGGCGGCCACGAAAAGACGCCCGTCGTCGGGTTCACCGTCGAACGGCGTCCCAGGTTCCCCTGACTGCCGTTGTACCCCGCGCCGTACACGTCTGAACACCCGACGCCGAGCTGGGCCCCGCCCATCGGCGGCTGCACGCACGTCGCGCACCCCGGCGAATTGAGCGACTGGAAGCTGTGCTTGAGGAACGACTGCCCGATCTGCTCGAACCGCCCGTTCTTGAGCCGGTACATGTTCTGCGCGATGAGCGGATGCTCGGTCCCGCCCTGAATCCAAAGCACGGGAACATCGCCGCGGTTGCACGCGTCGGTGCCGATCGCATACGCGGAGATATTCCCCACCGCGCCGTAGTAGTTGACATCCGTCAGGCCGACGACGATCACGTCGGGCCCGGTCGATGCGCAAGGATTGGTCGTCAGCCCCAGCACACCCGACGTCGAGCGTCCCTGATCGTCCCCGAGGATGTAGGGGATGTTCTTCGGGCCCGGCGGCGTCAGCGGCGGGACCGTCAGGCGGAAGCTCCAGATGTTGTCGCCCGCCACCAGATCGCCGTTCGTGCCGTCGTCATAGAACGGCTGGTTCGCGACGCCGCCGATGCTCGTCAGGTCCGCCAGCACCGTGATCCCCGTGCTCGGCGGGCTGACGCCGGGCGTGACCTCCACGCTCAGCAGCGTCACGCCCTGATCCCCGCACGCGTAGACCGTGTTCGGCGATGCAGCCCCCGTGCCCGTGGGCCCGTTGTAGCACGCGAAAGTCAGCTTGGTTCCGGGAGCGATAAGCCCGCCGGTGTTGCACGAATACTGCGTCGGCGGGCGGGACAGATCCTGAACGCCGATCGTGGCGCCGATCCCGCCCTCATCCATCGCGCCGTACACCACTTCGATCCGCGAGTTGTCCTCGTAGAGACGCAATTCGAAATTCACCGTGCCGCCGCCGGAGTAATACCGCCCGCGCCACTCAAGCCCCAAAACCCGATTGGGCGCTACGCCCGTGATGGACCGGAAGATCCCGTGCCCGGGCCCGTCGGTCATGAGATCATCCCAGTGCGGGCAGATCGCCACGCCGAGCTCGCCCCGAGGGAGGCAGTCGTTTCCGTACGTCGCATCGTCGGAGACGAACTGCACCGTCCCGTTGCTGCTGACGTTGATCGCGCTATACGCGGTGCCGTACATGCTGATCGGGAAAGGGAGAGCAAGGGCGGTCATGCAATCGTCGCAGTGGTTGCCGATGTCGAACGTCCCGGGAACGATCGCCGCACCGCCGGAGGTCTGCAATGAAAAACCGTTACACTGGGCGTTCACGACTCCTGTGGGAGCCAAAGCCGCGAGGGCCAGCAGCCCCGGCGCCACGACACCCCGAATGTGACCGACGCGTGTGTGACCAAAGGTCTTCATCGAAGAGAAACTCCCGGTAAAGGTCGGCCAAGGAACGACGAAGGCATCGCCGTTACTCGCAGACGCGAGCATACCTGAAAGCCGAGCCAAACGCACCAGGATATTCGATCCGTGCATCGGACCAAGAGCGGCAGGCTGCCACGATACTCAGCACCCGGCCTCAAACGCCGCCACATACTCGTCGTAGTCAAAGAAATCGACGAATCCGTCCCCGTTGAAGTCCGCTTCGAGCCCGCCGCCGGTCTCAAACGCTGTCACAAAGTCGCTGTAGTCAAAGAAGTCAAGAAAGCCGTCCCCGTTGAAATCCGCCGGGCATCCCCCCAGCTTCCACACCCGCGCGCTCTCGTACCCAGCGACATACATCGCCCCCGAAGCGTCGAACACCGCGTGATACACCTCCCCGAACCCCGAGCCGACCGCCTCAAGCTCGTCCTGCGCATTCACCCGCGAGAGAATCCCGCTCTGCCGGTTGATCACATAGATCCCGCGCTCGAATAACCCGCCGTCGCTCCGCCCCATGCCGAGGGACGCGTTCGAGACGCGGATCGTGGCTTCAAGTACGCCCGCCAGCGAGTACCTCCTCAGATTCCCGTCCGTACACGCGATCCACAACCGATCAAGATGGTCAATCTCGATCACGCCCCCTAAAACCCCCGGCGGAAGCGTGAGGATCGCCGTCGGCACACTCCCATTCATTCGGGCCACCGTGCGGTTCCCGTAGACATCGATGTACAACCGCCCGAGCGAGTCAAACGCCATCGTGTCGTTGTTATTCAGTTCCGTACTCGGCCCCGCGACCGTGAAATTGGTCCCGTCCGACCTCACCGCACGAATCCGACCCGTCGGCCCCGCGTCGTCCGTGCACCCCACCAGCACAGCCCCCGCCACGCCCGAGTATGACCCTGTGCGATCCACGATCACACCGTCGGGGTCGAATATCCGCTCGGTGCTGAAGTTGAGCGGCGAGCCGCCCCCCACCGGCACGCTCAGGATGAACCTGCCCTCGCTCGCGTTGTTGTCCGACGACACGTACAGAACCCCCGAGGCGTCCAACGCGAGCGTGTACGGCAACTGCCCCGCGCCCAACTGGCTGTACAGCCTCGTCGTGACGCCCGGCACCGTCGGATCGCCCGCCGCTTGTTGGGGAAGCGAAACCATCGCAGCCCCTGCGGAAACCAACACCGCCCACGCAACGCTCATTCTCGCTTGGCAGTTCATTCGTTGGTCTCCTCGAAGGACCCGACTCCCACGCGCACACGCGTGGAAAGCAGATCAGGGACCCTAGCACCCTTCCTCGAACGACGTCACGAAGTCGAGGTAGTCGAAGAAGTCCACGAACTGGTCCCCGTTGAAGTCCGCCGGGCAGGCCGGGCCCGGGAACGTGAGCGTGGCGGGGGCACTGCCGAGGGGAAGATCGTTGCACGAACCGGTCACGATGCACACGTACGACCCCGCATCGCTGGGCTGCAGGTTGGAGAGGCGCAGGATCGGTGTCGCCGCCGTCGGGTTGGCGACGATGTCCAGCGGCACGCCGTCCTTCTGCCAGCGGAAGGTGACCGCGCCCAGCGCCGAAGCACTGAGGTCGAAGACCGCCGTGCCCCCGACGACCGTGAGCATCGGGGCGGGTTGCCTCGCGAACGCCGGCAGCGTGCCGGGAACGGCGTACGCCACGAGGTTCTGGGCCCGGCTCTGGAATGCGCCACCGACCCAGACCAGCCCGCTCGGGAGCGGCAGGATCGCCCGCACCTCACCATAGACTCCGCCCGCGAAGAGCGTGGAGGAGCCCAGCGGCGCCGGATCGGGGCGATAGCGTTCGAGAGGCTGGCCGAACTCCACGTTCCCCCGACCACCCACCAGCACCGACCCGTCCGGGAGGGTTGCCAGCGCGAGGGTGCCGTAGACCTCTTCGTTGAATGGCGACCACGTCTGCGTCGCCGCGTTGAACCGGTAAAGACCGAAGTCCGAGCCGCACAGCACATCGCCGCCGGGCAGTTCCATCAAGGCGTTCACCACATCGAGAACCCCACCGCCCACCGCCGACCACGCGCCGGTCGAAGGTCGGTAGCGGGCGATGCTCCCGGCGGGCACGCCGCCCGCCGTCGTGAAACGTCCGCCAACGAGAACATCGCCGTTGGCGGTAAGGGCCAATGACGCGACCGTGGGCACGGCTCCCGCGATCGCACCAATGCTCTGCCACGTGTTGGTCGCCGAGCGGTAGATCGCGATGTTCTGCGCGGCCACACCGGGCCCGACCGACGTGAACGTCCCGCCCACCACCACATCGCCGCTTGGCAGCGTCAGCAGAGCCGCGACACTCGTACCGCTCACACCGCCCGCCATCGTCGACCAAGCCCCCGTCGCATCGATGTAGCGGGCGATCCGGCCAACCCCGGCCGCCCCCGCGGTGCTGAAGTCGCCGCCGACGATGACATCGCCGCCGGGAATCACCGCGATCGCACGCACTCTTGCATTCAAGGTCGCGCCGAGTTGGGCGCGAGCCCCGGTCGCGAGGTTGTAGCGGCCCAAGAACCGTGCGGGCACGTTGCTGGCAATGCCGGTAAAGTCACCGCCCAAGATCACAGAGCCGGCCGGCCCGGCCCCGCCGCCCGGGGGCTGAAAGGCCAGAGCTCGCACGACCTGATCCGGAAAGAGAGTACCCCCGAGATTACCAGCGTTTTGCCACCCTTCCCAGCAATCCCCGGAGGGGAACCCCTGGGCAAGAGCACGCTCGGCGCTCGCGAGGAAGCACGCGGCCGCGCAGGCCGCGGCGACCACACTACGGCGGGATGAAGCGCGGAAGAACCAACCCACCAGACCGGGCGTGGAACGAGAAGCCGTGGACTGACGCGACATGGGATACTCCTGGTCGCGGACCGCATCGGCGCGGCACGCGATGGGGCACAAGATACCCGCATCGGGGCCGCCGACCAAGCAAAAACCGCCCTCGTTGCCGCCCCTCCCCCAGTGTTCGGACGCACGGCGAAACATCGCCAGGCATGTTCGCGTGAAGCCGTCGGTTCTCGGATGTCACGGCTTCCACGTTCGCCATGCGACATCGGGTCGCGACCCGTGAAGGCGCTCCGGGCTCTTTGCACGTTCGGTTGTGGGTGGGGGGTTGGGAATGCCGAGGGGCGGACTCGAACCGCCGACCTCCGGGTTATGAATCCAGCGCTCTAAACCAGCTGAGCTACCTCGGCGTCGGGCCGACTATAGGCTCCCAACCCCTTCTCTCCCACTCCCAGACCCGCCGCGAACCGCGCCCGACCACCGAAAACCTCCCGACCACAGGACCCTCTAGGATCCCGGTCATGCCCACCCCTTCCAGCGCCCCCGTCCCCGCCGACTTCGAGAAGCTCGGAGCGTTCTACCTCGGCAAGCAGCACGACCTCGCAACCCGCTCACGGCGGGATGGGCTCATCCTCTACGACTCCAAGGACCTGGTCACGCACGCGGTCTGCGTCGGCATGACCGGGTCGGGGAAGACCGGCTTGTGCCTCGCCCTCCTCGAGGAAGCCGCGATCGACGGGATCCCCGCGATCATCATCGACCCCAAGGGCGACCTCGCGAACTTGCTCCTGACCTTCCCCGAGCTCAAGCCCGAAGACTTCCGTCCGTGGATCAACGACGACGACGCTCGCAAAAAGAACCTCTCGCCCGACGACTTCGCCCGCCAGCAAGCCGAGCTCTGGGCCAGGGGGCTCGCCGACTGGGGCCAGACGGGCGATCGCATCGCCAAGCTCAAAGCCGCGTGCGAGTTCACCGTCTACACCCCCGGCTCATCCGCCGGCACGCCCGTCTCGGTGCTCAAGACCTTCGCCGCGCCGCCACGGGAGTCGCTTGAGGACGGCGAGCTTTTCCGCGATCGCGTCTCGTCGACCGCGACAAGCTTGCTCGGCCTGATGGGCTTGTCCGGCGAACAGGTCGCGACGCGTGAGCACACGCTGATCTCGACGATCCTCTCGACGGCGTGGGCTAGCGGGAAGGACATCGACCTTGCGGCGATGATCGCACAGATCCAGTCGCCGCCGTTCACGCGGATCGGCGTGATGGAGCTTGAGTCGGTCTTTCCGGCCAAGGACCGGTTCGCGCTGGCGATGATGCTCAACAACCTCGTCGCGTCGCCGGGGTTCGCGTCCTGGCTTGAGGGCGACGCGATGGACATCCAGTCGTTCCTGTACACAGCCGAGGGCAAACCGCGGCACGCGATCTTCTCGATCGCCCACCTGTCCGACGCCGAGCGGATGTTCTTCGTCTCGCTGCTCCTGAACCACGTGCTGGCGTGGACGCGGGCGCAGTCGGGCACGACAAGCCTGCGAGCGATCGTGTACATGGATGAGATCGCGGGGTACATCCCCCCCACCGCCAACCCGCCGAGCAAAAAGCCGCTGATGACGCTGATGAAGCAGGGGCGTGCGTTCGGCGTGGGCGTCATGCTCGCGACGCAGAACCCGGTCGATCTGGATTACAAGGGCTTGTCGAACGCCGGGACGTGGTTCATCGGCCGGCTCCAGACCGACCGCGACAAGCAGCGCGTGCTGGACGGCTTGGAGGGCGCCGCCGCGGGCGGGTTCAACCGGGCGGAGATGGACGGCATGCTGTCGCAGCTCGGCCAGCGGGTCTTCCTGATGAACAACGTGCACGACGACCACCCGGAAGTCTTCGAGACGCGGTGGTGCTTGTCGTACCTGCGCGGGCCGCTGACGCGGGGGCAGATCAGGGCGCTCACCGAAAGGACCGGACGCGAGCCCGCGGCCTCCGCGAGCAAACCAATCCGCCGCTCCGCGCCCGCCTCGACGGGTCAGGCTTCGGGCCGGCCGATCCTGGACCCCGCGATCCCGCAGTACTTCCTGCCCACGCGCGCGACAGGTTCGGTCACGTACTCGCCCAAGCTCCTCGCGTTCGCAAAGGTCTACTACTACGACGCGAAAGCCGGGATCGATCAGGAGATCGAGGAAGCGTTCCTCACCGAGGTCTCAACCGGCCCCGTCGCCGTCGACTGGGAGCGGGCGGAGGAGGTCGAACTGACCGAAGCGGACGTCGAACGCGAACCGGTGGGCGACGCGACCTTCGCGACGCTCCATCCCGACGCGGGCAAGCCGCGCTCGTACGAGGGGTGGAAGAAAGCACTCGCGGATTCTCTTTACCGCACGCACGAGCTTGTCCTGAAGCACTGCGCGGCATTCAAGATCTCATCCAAGCCGTTCGAAGCCGAGCGGGACTTCAAGTCTCGCGTCGCGATGGCCGCTCGGGAAGCACGCGACGCCGCGGTCGACAAGCTCCGGACGAAGTACGCGCCCAAGGTCACGGCACTTCAGGAACGCATCCGCCGGGCCCAGCAGCAAGCCGAAGCCCAGCGCGAACAGGCCGCCGCCGCGAAGACCGGCACCTTCCTCTCCGTCGGCTCGGCGATCCTCGGCGCGTTCATGGGGCGGAAGATCGCGTCCTCGGCCAACCTCGGCCGCGCCGCATCCGCCGCGCGGAGCGTCGGCCGCCAGACGAAAGAATCCTCCGACGTCGCCCGCGCCGAGGAGAACGTCGCCGCGCTGCAGGAACAACTGCACACCCTCGAAGCGGAGTTTGGAGCCGAAGCAAGCGAGCTTTCGCTCCGCTTCGACGCTTCCGCGGCCGAGTTCACGACGCTCCGCCTTCACCCCAAGAAAGCGGGCATCAACGTCCGGGCCGTTGTGCTCGCGTGGGTGCCCGAATAGCGGAAAGCCGAAAGCTCAGAAAGCCGGCAGCGACAGGAGCGGGCAAGAGAAAAGCCGGCACGGAGTTCCGTGCCGGCTCTGGTTTGTTCTCATGGCGTCAGAAGGCTTACGCAGTCGGGGCGGGGCTCAGCAACCCGTCTCGAAGGCTCCGATGAAGTCGTCGTAGTCGAAGAAGTCGGCGAAGCCGTCGCCGTTGAAGTCGGCCGTCTGACGCGGCGGGCAGGCTGCGCCCTCGAAGCACTCGACGTACGCGTCATAGTCGAAGAAATCGACGAATCCGTCGCCGTTGAAGTCCGCTCCGCACACCTCGCGGGAGAACATCGAAGCCGCGATCGGCTGCTTGGCCAGGCCCGGGCCCTGGATCGAAGCGATCACGCCCGCACCGCCGCCATTCTCGAAGAAGTTCACGCGGATCGCGTGCGTCCCGGCTTTGAGGCCGATCTGACCGAACCGCTCCTCCATCCCGTGCAGGCCGTCGTTGTTCACGACGACCTGATCGCCGATGAGCAGACGCGAGCCGTCATCCGAGGACGTGTAGAACGTGTAGAACCCGGTCCGCGGCACGGTGACAAACCCGGTGAAGACCGCGCCGACCTCATCGCTCCGACCGCTCGCCGCGAACGCGCCGTTCGTCGACGGATAGTTGATGTCCGCCGAGCGGGCCTGGGCGTACGGGGACATCGTGTCAAAGTTCGGCAGGTTGCTGAAACCGACCGTGACGTAGTACGCCACATCGATCTCAGCCGCGCGGTGGATCGGGTTCTCGGGAGTGCGGAAGAGCGAGCTGTCCATCACCGTGACCGTGACGGTCGCAGTGTCCTCCCGGCCCGTGCCGTCCTGAACCGTGTAGGAGAAGGTGTCCGCGCCCGAGTATCCCGGAGCGGCCGCGTACGCGATCTGGTCGCGGCCGCCGGGGCCGGTGCCGACCGAGCGCGTCAGCGTCCCGCCCGCCGGCGTCGACGCGGAGAACGAGAGCAGCGTGATGGTGTCGCCGTTGACGTCAAAGTCGTTGCTCAGGACGTCGAGGAGTTCCGCTTGGGGCGCGACCGCGTCGCCGACGGCGATGTACGAGTCGTCCGAAGCCGTCGGATCCGCCGGGCCGAGCGTGCCGGCCGCGGCCTGCGTCGCGCCGAGCACATCCACGCGGCCCCAGCCCCAGACATCATCATCGCCCGGGGTGCCCTTGTCGGTGCTTGAGGTGTAGAGCAGGTTCTGGACCTGGTCCGGCGAGAGCGCCGGGTTGATCGACCAGATCAGCGAAGCCACGCCGTTGGCGACCGGCGTCGCCATGCTCGTGCCCGAAGCCCCGCCGTACCCGCCGCCGTTGATCGACGACAGAATGTTCTGTCCGGGAGCGAACACGTCCACGCCCGGCCCGTACGCCGAGAAACCCGCCCGGTTATCGCCGCTCTCGCTGGCACCGACGACCGTGACGTCCGGCCAGTCGAACATGTTCAGGTTTCGAGCGTCGTTGCCCGCCGCGTAGAAGTAAAGCCCGCCGATGGACTTGATGTACGCGCCGGTCGTCTGGATCGGCTCATAGTCGACGCCCGAGTACGAGGCGCTCACGGTCTTGGCGCCGTTCTCGATCGCCCAGCGGGCGCCCTCCATCAGATCCTCGTAGTACGCTCCGCCGCCGGAGTTGATCGCGACGCGGATCATCATGATCTTCGAGTTCCAGTTCGGCCCGGCCACACCCTCGCCGTTGTCGCCGATCGCCGCAGCGCAACCCGCGACGTGCGTGCCGTGACCGTTGATGTCCGCGACGCTGCCGCCGTTGACCTCCGCGATGTTGTTGTACGCGTCATACCCCAGCACCCGGTGCGACGTCAGGTCCGGGTGCGTCACGTCGATGCCCGTGTCCGTCACCGCGACCGTCAGATCCGGCGAACCCGTCGAGATCGTCCACCCCGCTTGCGACCGCATCATCTGATGGTGCCACTGCGAGCTGAAGAGCGGATCATTCGGCGTCACCTCCAGCGGGTAGCACATCCAGTTCGGCACCGCGTACTGAAAGAAGCCCGTCGCCATCAGCTCGGCGGCCAGCGCGTTCTCGCCAGACCCCGCGACGCCCGCCGTCACGCGATCAAGCGGCACACGCACGATGTACTCATCCACCGCCGCGTGATGCCGGAGCACCATCGGAGCAAGCAAAGCCCGCGCCCGCGCGTCCGAATCCGCGACCAGGCCCTGAATCGGCCGCACGATCAGCATCCCTGTGAACTCAAGCACGCCCGGCTGCTCGACAAACGTCCGCGAAGCCGCTTGTTGGTTCGCAGGTTGGTTCGCCGACTGGTCCGCCGCCGCCATCGCGACGCCGGACATCGGCCCCACCGCAAGACCCGCCGCCGCCCAAAGAACCGCCGGAACGATCGTGCACACACGCTTGGCCATCACGCATACTCCTCGAAAGGGGACAGACACAGCGGGCAGTATGCCCGATCCGCAAGCCGTGTGCAAGGACTTCTCCCGGGGCCCGCCCCCCAAACGTCCAGATTCCGTTACACTCTCTCCCGCATGCAACCCAAACTCGCCCTCACCGCCGCTGTTCTAGGTCTTCACGCCCTGTCCGCTCCGGATGTGAGAGCCCAGGCCGACGTCCCGTCCAAGGTCCCTCTCGTCTGGAACCGGTACCACACCTACGACGAGATCAGCAAAGCCATGCAGGACCTCGCCGCCGCCTACCCCGAGATCGCCAAGGTCTCAAGCCTCGGCCGAAGCCTGCAGGGCCGCGAGATCTGGATGCTCACCATCAACAACCCCAAGACCGGCAAGGACACCGACAAGCCGGCCATGTGGATCGACGGCGCCATCCACGCCAACGAAGTCCAAGCCGCCGAAGCCGTCCTCTACACCGCGTGGTACCTCACCAAGATGCACGGCACCAACAAGCCGCTCACCGAGCTCATCGACCGTTCCGCGTTCTACCTCACGCCCGTCGTCAATCCCGACAGCCGCGACGCGTGGTTCAAGGGACCCTCCAACCCCAACAACTTCCGCGGCAACCAGCGCCCCGTCGACAACGACCGCGACGGACGCATCGATGAGGACGGCCCCGACGACCTCGACGGCGACGGCCAGCTCACGCAAATGTGGAAAGCCGACCCCGCCGGCCGCTGGGAACGCGACAAGGACGACCCCCGCATCTTCCGCCGTCGACCCGACGACAAGCCCGCGGGCGGGTGGACACGCTTGGGCGAAGAAGGAATCGACAACGACGGCGACGGCCTCGTCAACGAGGACGGCCCGTACGGCGACGACATGAACCGGAACTGGCCCGCGGGCTGGCTTCCCGAGTACGTGCAGTTCGGAGCAGGTCCTTGTCCCTTCTCCGCACCCGAGACGCGGTGCATCGCCGATTTCATCGAGACCCGCCCGAACATCGCGGCGGCGCAGTCCTACCACAACGCCGGCGGCATGATCCTCCGTGGTCCCGGAGCCCCGTTCCGCGAGTGGGCGTACCCCGACCAGGACGCGTCCGTCTACGACGAGATCGCCCGCATCGGCGAACAGCTCCTCCCCTACTACCGCTCGATGATCATCCACAAGGACCTGTACACCGTGCACGGCGGCCTCGTGAACTGGACCGCCGAGTCACGCGGCATCTTCTCCTTCACCAACGAGCTCTGGTCGGAGTCCAAGTACTTCCAGCGCGACGTGACCAACCCAAGCGAGCAGCAGGACTGGCTCTGGACCGACCGCATGGCGTTCGGCCAGAACTTCGTCCCCTACAAGGAATTCGACCATCCCAAGCACGGCAAGATCCTGATCGGCGGGATGAACAAGTGGTCCGCCCGCAACACCCCGACGTTCATGCTCGAGGAAGAGTGCCACCGCAACTTCGCGTTCACGATGGTGCACGCCGACAGCATGCCCTGGCTGACGACCGACCGCGCCGAAGCGACGAAGGTCTCGGACGGCCTCTACATGGTGACGATCGAGATCCGCAATCAGCGGGCGATCCCGACGCGATCGCAGCACGCGGAGAACAAACGCATCGGCTTGCCGGACCTCTTGACTGCGGAAGTGCCCGGCGGAAAGGTCGTCGCGTCCGGCCGGATGAACAACTGGCTCGACGACAAACCTCGCCTCGTGGACCATGAACCCGGCCGCGTGCTCGTGAACAGCGGGATCGGCTCGCGCGAGACGCTGACGTACCGCTTCTTCGTCGCGGCGCCCTCGGGCTCAACGGTGACGATCCGCTACGTCGCGGAGAAAGCCTCGGGGCTCTCGCGCGAGGTCAAGCTGCCGTAACCGTTGCGGCCGCGACGAGAGGACTCGGCTTACTCAGCTTTGACGAGCCCGGCGATCATCGCGTCCCACGCCGGCTTGGCCGCGGTCATCGACTCTTCCGGCCCCATCATCTTCGCGAAGGTGAGCATGGGCGTCGTCTCGATCACCGCGCCGCGAAGGGTCCACTTCTCGCGAGGAGTCTTCGGCCCGCCGGGCATGCCGTCCTGATACGCGCCGCTGGACGAGAAGATGTGCACCTTGATGCCGCCCACCTCACGGACTTCGATGGTCGCTTCGGCGGGCTTGCCATCGGGACCGGTGACCTGCGTCTTCCAGCGGTCGAGGTTCCACTGCACGGTGCCGCCAGCCTGGCTGAAAGCCACGACCGCCTCCTCCGCGCCGCCCACACCCGGGCTCCGAAGTTCGGCTTTCCGCATGGAGTTCGACGGCGCGACCCGCGACCACGTTTCGGGCTTGGTGAACTTCAGACCGCCGAGAATGAACGTCGGCGACGCCAAATCCGCGACATCCTCCTTGGCGGGCGTCGCGGGGCCGGGCATCGGCGGAGCGCCGGCGGGGCCGGGTGCCGGTGTCGAAGCCGCCGCTCCGGGATTGGCCGCGGGCGGTTGTTCCGCCACGGGCTCGGTCCTCTTGGCCGAAACGCCGGGAGCCGGCGGTGCCGGCCTCTCACAGCCGATCGCCAGCCCGAGGGTCATCCCGACCACAGTCCACATCACCGCTTTCTTCGTCCGTGTGCGCATGGCCGATGGTAGTCGCCCGACCGGCCGTCACAATTCCATCGGAGCCCACGAAGCCGCCGCCTCGATCGAGGCCGGGTTGTCGACGAACAGCCGGGCGAGATCCAGCAGCAGCCCCCGATCCACCGGCTGAGTGCACTCAAAGTGCCTGTCCATCGAGCCCTGCTGATGCTCCAGATGGATCGACCCCTCCTCCCACACCCCCTGGAGGTACGTCATCTCGCTGACGCCGATGATGAAAAAAGCGTCCGACGTCGGCGGCTCGGCCAGAAACCGCTGAAGCATTGCCTCCACCCGCGCCCAGTCCGCCTCGCTTTCATCGCCGTCCGAGGGAGCCGTCGTCAAACCCGACCATTCCAGCCGGATCCCGCCCTTTCCGACGCTCTTCCGAACGCCGCCACGTAGCCAATCAAAGAAACCCATGCTCGCAGTGTACCCCGGCACTGATACGCTCCCCTCGCGTGCCCACCGTCCGCCTGACATCCGCGCTCGCCGAGGCGCTCAAAGCACTCGCGCCGGCCAAGCCGTCGCGTCCCGCCATGGTCGTCGTGCTCCGCCTCGCGATCCTCGCGATCATGGAACGCGAATCGCTCCTGCACCCGCCGCGGACCGGCCGCCAAACCCGGGATCGCTACGCCCGCGACCACGCGATTCTCTCGGCCGATCGCAACTGGCAAGCGTGCGGGCGTGTCTTTCGCGGGCTGGATCGCGGCGACACGCGGCTTGGCCTCCCCCCGCTGGGTTCATGGCTCTACTCCCCCGCCGCCGTCCGCGGACTGAACCAGCCCGGCGCGGGAGCGTTCCGTGGATGCCTCGATCTCGTCCGCTCGTGGGCATCGGGCACCGCCGCGCCCGACGTCTTCGCACTCGGGACCGCGTACGAAGCCATGCTTGCCCTTGCCGCGCCGACCTCGCCCGCAGGTCGCAAGAAATGCGGATCGTTCTACACCCCGCGCGAACTGGTGAACGTCGCGCTGGACGCCGCCCTCTCGCCCGTGCTCGGACGTGGACCAACGCTCCCGACGGTCCTGGACCCCTCCTGCGGCTCGGGCAACTTTCTCATCGCCGCCGCCGAGCGTCTGGCCGCGACCTCGACGCGCACCGCCGCCGCTTCGCGCGTCCACGGCATCGACATCGATCCCCTGGCCGCGGAACTGGCGGCCTTCTCGCTCTGGAGGTTCGTCGGCAAGCCCGGAGCGTCTTGGAATCCGCACCGCAAACGCATCGCGGTCGCCGATGCTCTGGACGCCCGCGACACCCGCACCTACGACGTGGTCGTCGGCAATCCCCCGTACCTCAACCAGCTTGAGACCTCAACCGCCAACAGCCGCGACAAAGCGGCCAAGCTCGCCAAATGGTCCGGCGGCGCGATCACGGGTTACGCCGATCTCTCCTCCGCGTTCCTGCTTCTCGCGTGCGAGCGTTGCCGGCCGGGCGGGCGGTTCGCCCTGGTCATGCCCCAGTCGCTGCTCGCGGCACGCGACGCCGCGGGCGTTCGCGAGCGGGTTCTGAGGGATTCACGCCTTTGCTCGCTCTGGGTCGCAAGCCGTTCACACTTCGCCGGCGCGACGGTCCTGACGTGCGTCCCGTGCTTCGAGCGCGGCGCAAAGCCCGAACCCGTCGTGCTCCACGATGCGGAGACCTTCCGGCCGGCGGCGACCGCACCCCACCCGCGACCGGCCGGCTCGACATGGTCGCTCCTCGCCGCTCGCGTCCGCGGGGTGCCGGCGCTGGAGAACATCCGTACCAGCGGCACGCTCGGCGATCTCGCGCGAGCGACCGCGGACTTCCGCGACCAGTACTACGGCCTCGAGGGGTTCATCGTCGAGGATGCCGAGATCGACCCCCGCACCCACGACCGGTTCCCGCCGCTCATCACCTCCGGCCTCATCGACTGCATGAAGAGCGACTGGGGCCGCATGCCCACACGGATCCTCAAACGTGTCTGGCGGGCCCCGCGCGTCGACCGATCCGCGATGCAAGCCCGCGGCACGCTCGGCCCGTGGATCACGTCGCGTCTCGTGCCCAAAATCCTCCTCGCGACGCAGACCCGTGCCCTCGAGCCCCTCGCCGATCCCGAGGGCACGCTGCTCCCCTCAACGCCCGTCCTCACCGTGACCCCCATCGCCATCGGTGACCTATGGCGTCTCGCGGCCGTGTTGGCATCGCCCGTCGCCACTGCGATCGCTTACGAACGCACCGCCGGGTCCGCGATGTCGGCGTCCGCGATCAAGCTGGCGGCCAGACAGGTCCTCGAACTGCCGCTTCCGGCGCACGTCGAACCGTGGGCCCGCGCGGCCGAACACCTGGAACGTGCGCACGCCGCCATGCACTCGCCGCACCGCGAAGAACTCCTCATACACGCCGCCCGCGCGATGAACGACGCGTACGGCGTGTCTTCGCCGATGGCCGAGCCGCTGCTCGGTTGGTGGCAAGCCCGGGCGCTCGGGGGCCGCGCAAAGAAAAACCCCTCCGCGTGACGGAGGGGTTTGCTTTCTCTTGAGGCTTTGCCGCTAAGCCCAGCGGCTTACTTCTTCTTGTCTTCCTTGGCGGGAGCGGACTTCTCCGGCTTGCCCTTTTCCTGCTTCTTGCTGTCCTTGCCGTCCTTGCTCTCGACGGGCTTGGCGACCTTGGCGATCTCGGACTCGAAGTTGGGGTCCAGCGGGTTGCCGATCCAGGCGATCTTGCCCTCGCCGTTCACGATGAACGAGCAGGGGATGCCGTTCTGGCCGGCGGGACGCATCCACGACGCCGACATCTTGCGGTCCGCGTCGTACGCGACCGTGTACTCCATCTTCTCACCCTGATCCTTCACGAACTTCTCGACCACCTCGAGGCGGTTGTCGGTCTTCGCGTCCTTGGCCTGACGCTCGGAGGAAGCCATGCCGATGATCGTCACGTCCGAGTACTTCTTGGCCATCTCGGTCAGGTGCGGGATGCTCTTGACGCACGGGGGGCACCACGTCGCCCAGAACTCGACGATGTAGACCTTGCCCTTCTCGAACGATTTGACCTCTTTGCCCTTCACCCATTTCGTCGCTTCGATCTTCGGAGCGTCCGAACCGACCTTCAGGGTGACCTCTTCCTTCTTCTTGTCGTCCTTCTTCTCTTCCTTGACAGGCTGAACCTTCGTCGCCGGGACCGACTCGGGCTTCTTCTCATCCTTCTTCTCGGGCTGAGCAACAGCCAAGCCGGCCGAACCGATCAACGCAAGCACGGTGACGAAAGACAACTTGTTCACGGGGTGATCCTCTTGGGGAGAGCACGGGCCTGTCTGAGCCGCACACCGGCAGAGTGGCAGCACCCGATCAATCTCCTAATAAAGGATAGGCACCGAAACGGCCGCACGAAATCAGGCCCGCGCCGCGACGAGCACGATCCAGTCTTCGCCGAGTTCCGACGGGCTTTCGACCGGCTTGGGAGCGTGCCCCGGCGCGACGTTAACGTCCTTGAACACCTCGACCCGCGAAAACCCGGCTTCGAGCATCGCCTCGCGCAGCTCGGCGAGGCTCCAAAGCCGCCACTCGTACACGAACGCCCTGGGCCACTCCTGCACGACCTCGCCGTCAACCTCGACGCGGAAGGAGATGGAGTTGCGCACCATCGCGGTCATCGGGTCCGCCGCTTCGTGGACCCACGTGTACCGGATGATCTCGCGGCCCCGGCCGGGGTGCCGGCGCTCAAGCCCGCCGAGGCGAAAGGCTCCCGCACCGCCGTAGAGGTCGCAGACGAAAGCACCATGGCCGCCGGAGCCGAAACCGCCCTGAGCCGCGTCCAGGCGCGCCTTGCAGCGTGAGAGGTACTGGATCAGCGTTGGCCGATCGTGGATGTAACCGATCGAGAAGTTGCCGACGAACGTGAGGTCGGCCGCTTCGGCTTCACGCGGACTGGCGAGAACGTCGCCAAGCCTCACGACGACCGCATCGGCGATGCCGTCCTCGCGGGCCTGGTCTCGGGCCCGCGTGACCGTGGACGCGTCCAGATCAGTCGCGACCGCGTCGCCCGGGACGCCAAGCCGACGAGCGTCCTGCACCCAGCGGCGGGAGACCGCCCCCGTGCCGCAGAAATCTTCGTAAAGCGTCGCGGGAAGGTTGCCGTGCAGCCCGCGCAGGAAAGCCGCCACATGTCGGGGCGACTGCACGCACAACTCGTAGCACTCCAGCGGGTCGAGCATGCGGCAATCCTACGAGCTTCGGCGGAGACTTCCGGCCTCCTACGCTGAGACGATGCCACTTCCGAGCCCGATTCTCCAGCTTCACCAGCAAGCCGAGGCGTATCTCGCGCCCTGGGGCGAAGCTCCGAACGCCGATCAGTCCCAGGACGCTCCCGCTGCCGCCTCGACACCGGTCGAGTTGGTCCAGACCTACGGCGAACTTGAGCTTGAGTACGCGGCGATCCGCAAGTCCTGCGGGCTCTTTGACACGCCGCACCGTGCGGTCATCGAGGTGCGCGGGTCCGAGCGTCTCGCGTTCCTCAACCGCATGCTGACGCAGGAGCTCAAGGGCCTCAAGCCTCGGGAAGCAAGGCGAAGCTTCTGGCTTAACCGAAAGGGCCGCCTGGATGCGGACCTTCTGCTCTTCGAAACCGGATCGTCGATCCTGATCGATGTGGACATCCATGCGGCCGGACGCACGATCGCCGGCTTGGAAGCGTTCGTGATCGCCGACGACGTCACGCTCGCGGATGTCTCTTCCGCTTGGTCGCGTTTCTCGCTCCACGGTCCGACTTCCGCGATCCTTCTGGACGAACTGGTCGAGACGACCGAGGGGAGCGTTCGCGTCACGGCTTTGGAACCCGGAGGCGTGTCGAAAGTCGCTTTCGCCGTGGGCGAGCCCGATGAGCACGGAAACACGGAGATGGCCGGGGTCTGGGTCGTGCGCGACGATCTGACGGGCGAACGCGGCCTTGAGCTTTTCGTCCCGCGGGAACACGCCCTGCTCGTCTATAAGCGGCTCCTGGAAGCCGGTTCTGACCCCGGCTTGACGATCGACGGCAGCCGGCCGACGCTGGGCCACCGCGTGCGCCTGCGCCCGATCGGCTGGCACGCGTTCAACATCGCGCGGATCGAAGCGGGCACGCCGATCTACAACATCGACTTTGGCCCGGAAAATCTGCCCGCGGAGTCTGGGATTCTCGACCAGCGGGTGAGCTTCACGAAGGGGTGCTACCTCGGGCAGGAGATCGTCGCCCGCATGCACGCACGCGGGCATCCCAAGCAAACGCTCGTCGCGCTCAAGGTCGAGCCTGCCACGCACGCCCGCGACGCCGCGAGCGGCCTTCCCTTCATGCCGATCTCCGGCGCACACGTCTTCGCGGTGCCCGCCGGCGCCGCGATGGACGCCTCGATCGCGACGGGCGACAACGCTGTCGGTGTGATCACGAGCTCATCCCTCGCTCCGATGCTCTCGGCTTCCCCGGTCTGCTTCGCGCAGGTGAAATGGGGCCACCATCTTCCCGGGACCAAGCACATGGTGATGACCGAGGGCGTTCCCGCCGCCGCGACCGTTCAGCCGACCCTTTCCTTCTGGCGTCCCGCCGCTTCTTCCTAAACACATGTCGCAGAACCCCTCCCAACCCGCGCACCCCAACCTCGCCACCGAGCCGAGCCACAACCCGGCGCTGATGGCCGTGCTCGACGACTTCAACGCGAATCGCTACGAGGAAGCCGACGCCAAGATCAAAGCCATTCTCGCCCAATCGCCGACCGACGCCACCGCGTGGCACGTGCAGTCTTACGTCCTCACCGCGTGGGGACAGGCTAGACGCGACCTCTCCGTGCAGGAACAAGGCTTGGAAGCCGCGAAAAAGGCTCTGGAACTCGCTCCAGACAACGTCACCCACCGCGAGACGTACCTCACGTTCCTCTCGATGATCCGCCGACCCACCGAGCAGCTCCGCGTTGCCAAAGCCTGGTACGAGTCCGATCCGGCGGACCTTCGGGCGATCTGGGCGTACTCCGGCGCTCTCCACGAATGCTGCATGTTCGCCGAAGCACGCGAGATTTTCCGCCAGGGCGCGATGATGGCCTCGCACGATGTGCTTTTCATGGGCCGACGGGCTTCGTTCTCCAACTTTGACGATGGCATCACCGCCGCCGACCGCGCGATGGTGCACTTCGAAGCCGGCGAAGCCTACGCCAACATGCCCGGCGTTCTGCCCGTCAATCACGCCAACAAGCCCGAGCCCGGTCGCAAGCTCCGCGTCGGCGTGATCTCCCCCGATTTCCGCAATCATTCGTGCGCGTTCTTTCTCGAGCCCCTCCTCGCGAACCTCGACAAGAACTCGTTCGAGCTCTACCTCTATTACACCATGGGCCTCCGCGACGAGTACACCGCGAGGTTCAAAGCCATCGCCAAGAGCTTCCGCCAGTTCAGCCCCATTCCCGGCGCGACCGAAGGCATGGGATTCAAGATCTGGAACGACCGCATTGACATCCTGATCGACATGGCCGGGCACACCGACGGCAACCGCTTGAACGTCATGCAGGGTTTCGCCGCGCCGGTGCAAGCGACCTACCTGGGCTACCCGAACACCACGGGCCTGCGCGCCGTCGGCTACCGCATCGTTGATTCCATCACCGACCCGCCGGGCTCGGAATCGCTCGCGTCCGAGCACCTCGTGCGGATCGACCCCTGCTTTCTCTGCTACAAGCCGCCCGCGGAAGCGGGCCCGATCGACCCCGCGCCCCCGATGTCCCGCCCGGGCTCGCGCGGCGTGACCTTCGGATGCTTCAACAACGCGATGAAATCAAGCCCGACGGCGATCGGGCTCTGGGCGTCCGCCCTCCGCGCCGTGCCGGGGTCGGTGATCGTGCTCAAGTCCGGCTCGTTCGCGGACCCCACGGTGCACGCTTATGTCCTCGAGCGGTTCGCCGCCGGCGGCATCGGCCCCGAACGCGTCATCTTCGAGGGCGCGACCCAAGGCACGACCGCCCACCTCGACCGCTACAACTCAATCGACATCGCGCTGGACCCCACACCCTACAACGGCACCACCACCACCTGCGAAGCTCTGTGGATGGGCGTCCCGGTCGTCACGCTGCTCGGCGATTTCCACGCGTCGAGGGTCTCGGCTTCGATCCTCTCGGCGGTCGGCCTCGCGGATCTTGCCGCCAAGGGCTCGGAAAGCTTCGCGACGGTCGCGGCATCGCTCGCGGCAAACCCGGAACGCCTCGCGGATCTGCGTCGCAATCTGAGGAACACGATGGCCGCGTCGCCGCTTTGCGACGCTCCCGGCCACGCGGCCCGGTTCGGCTCGGCCCTCCGGGCCATGTGGGAAGCCTGGTGCGCGACGAAAGCCGCGCCGCGTTAGGATGTGTCAACGCCGCACCCCGCGGCCGACGGGCTCTTCTCCGACTCATGGTCCGCTCTCACGGAGGTCTTCATGGTCCCAAGCCACACGCCCACCACCGCCGCCAAGCAGCCTGACTGGTCACCCGACATGTTCCGCTGGGAGCCTCAGCCCGCTGCTCAGAAGCTCGTCTCCACGCTCATCGCCGAGTTTGCCGCCAAGAACGCCCACGCCGCGGACCTCGCCCAGCGAATGAAGGACCAGACCGGCACGCGCTTCCAGGACTGGATCGACTATCTCCAGGTCCCGACCTCCCCGGGCCTTCGGGCCAAACTCCTCGAGGTCGGCTTCTCGCACAGGCCTCAGCCCGGCGCCCCCGAGCACTTCACGCACGAGGGAGCGATCTTCCCCTCGATCATCCTCTCCGAAAGCCCCACGCGCCAGTGCGGCATCAAGGTCGACCACGTCGCCGATTTCCTCGCGACCTGGAAGCTCGAACACCCGATCGAAGGCGACCCCTTCTCGCAGTTCCGCCGCGCCCTGGCTTTCCACGGCACCTACGCGGACCTCTACGTCGTCGAACGCCACGGCTATCGCGGATTTTCGCCGGTGCAGAACGACCACCACAAGATCATCGCGAGCCTTCGCCACCTCGAACGCTTCCGCACGCGTCACCGTGATTTCGGCGTCGACGACCAAGCCGACCTCCGCGGCTTCACGCACACCGAGCACCTGATCGACGACGCCGTCCGCGATCTGGGGCGTGACTGGGCGTGCGACCTCTTCTTCCAAGCCGAACGCGACTACTGGCAGCGCCGCACCCGCGCCGGACGCGTGCAGAAAGCCCGGCAGGACGCCCTCGGCCTGGGCTGGGCCAACCACGACCACCACACCTACCGCAGCAGCCGTCACTGCTACCCCGCTCTCATCCGCTGCCTCGAGAAGCTCGGGTTCAGGGGCCGCGAGCGCTTCTACGCCGGGCACGAAGCTTTCTGGGGCGCCCAGGTTATCGAACAGACTGTCGCGGGCATCACGATCTTCGCCGATGTTGACATGACGCCCGAGGAGCTCGTCGGAGACTTCCCGCACGAAGGCTTCAAGACGACCATCGCGCAAGGCAAGCTCGGCACGATCGGCCTCTGGTGCGAGCTTCACGGCGAAGCGTTCCTTCAGGCGGGCATGCACCACCTCGAGTGCCAGTTCGACTGGCACGCTCTCAAAGCCCAGCTCGAGAAGGAATCCATCAAGATGATGGATCCCTTCACGACCTTCCCCCACCTGCGGCAAGCGTTCACCGAGGGTGAGCGCTGGCCGGTGGATGCCCGTCGCACCGACATGCTTGTCAGCAAGGGGCTCATCACCGCGGCGCAAGGCGAGACGTTCCGCAAGGACGGGGCGCTCGGAAGCCACCTTGAGAACCTCGAACGCAACGACGGGTTCAAAGGCTTCAACCAGCAGGGCGTCAGCGACATCATCAGCCGCACCGACGCCCGCAAACAGACCGCCGGCGCGGGAGCCTGAGCACGCGTCTCAGCGGAGCATCCCGCCACGGCGGAGCGAATCGAGAACCAGCGTCTCGACGGCCGTCGTCGTCGGCACCAGGTACGCGGCCAGTCCGCGCGAAGCGGCGAGGGACTTGATCCCCTCCGTGTACGCTTGCACGCGCTTGCGATACGCCGCGACCAGAGCCGGAGAGATCGTGACCTCGCGACCACGGCCCGTCTCGGCGTCGGTCAGGCGGAGATCGCCCAGTAGCCGCCCGCCATCCTCGCCACCCGCACCCTCGACCGAAGGGTCCAGCTCGCCCGGCGAGAGGACCTGAAGCAGCGACGTGTCAAACGCCGCCGACCCCGCCGCCGCGAGCGCCCCGAACGCGGGCGTGAGAGCACCGGGGCCGCCGGGCACGAGGAAATCCGAAAGCACCACCATCACGCCGCGGCCGCTCCGCCGGCTTGCGATCGACTTGATCTCGGCCGAAAATCGGTCGATGGGACTGCTTGAAGCGCCTTCCGGGGACGCTCCCGGCGTCTGCCACGCATCATCGAGCGACGCAAGAAGGAAATTCGCCACACGCACCACGCCCCCGCGGCCCCGCACCGGCGCGAGCGAAGCGACCGCACCCGAAGCCCGGCCGAAGACCGAAGCCGTCACGCGGTTCTGGTTGATCAGTCCGATGTACGACAACGCCATCGCGACCTGGTGCGCGAAGACGAGCTTGCTCGGCACGCGCGGGCCGCCGCCGGCACCAGGACCCGCGCCGGCCTGCATCGACGGCGACGCATCGACGACCACGTGCAGCGCCAGATCCTCCTCCTCGCGGAAGAGCTTGATGAAAAGCCTGTCCAGCCTGGCGTAGACGTTCCAGTCGATGTGCCGGAGGTCATCGCCCGCGGTGTAATTGCGAAAGTCGTCGAACTCAACGCTCCGGCCGCGTCGCTTGCTCCGCCGCTCACCGGGAAGCTTGCCCGCGAAGATCTTCCGGGAGACCAGGTCGAGGCGGTCGAGCGTCCCCGCCAGCCCGGGGGGGATCAGGTCTTCGAGCGTCCGCGGCTTGTCTGCGGGGGTCTGGACAATCATGCATCGTTCCGGGCGGGTCGCTCGTACAGTAGAGGCCGGGGACCCGGGCAGCGCACGGGGACCGCGGGGCTTGCGGGAACGACCCGCCCAGGAGCATCCATGAGCCAGCGACCGATGACCGCCTCCGCACGCCGACCGATCGTGACCTTCGCGTTCGCCGGGCTCGCTGCCGCGGCTCTGCTCATGGGTGTCGGCCCGTCGCAGCCCGACCTCGCGACCCTCATCGGCATGGTCGGCGAGAAGGTGGACAACCTGGACGAGCGCCACCGCAAGACGCTCCTGGAGCTCGGCGAAGCTCGCAAGGAAGTGCGTGAAGCCCGCGACCAAGTCCTCGCGCTCCGCGACGAGATGAAAGGCCTCAAGGGAGACATCGCGCAGATCAAAGCCATGCTCGGGTCGATGACGCGGCCGACCCTGCCGCCCCCCTCGCCCACCTTCACCGTCCCCGCCGACCCGATGGCTTCCCCCGACGCGATGCTCGCCGGCCTCCGCGAGCGGTACGTGAAAGCCTTCTCCGGCGTTGTCGCCGACAACGACATCGCACGCCGCGACCGCATGCGCGAGATCGAGCGCTGGACCCGCGACATCAACCGCGAGCTTCGCGGCAAGGTCAAGTGGCTCGCCCGCATCGAGAGCGTCGAGCCCGCGACGCCCGACCCCTCGTCCGCAAGCCCCGCCGCCCGCGACGCGGCTTTCCTCGTGAGCTACACCGTGCTTGACGCCACCTCGCGGGCACCCGTCAGCGGCGTGCAGAGCGTGCCCGTCCCCTCCCACATCGGCAACAAACTCCGCGATCACCCCGCGGGCACGATCGCCGAGATCGGCGCCTTCATGACCTCCGCCGTCACGTTCAACGAGTCGCGGACCGAAGCGGGAATCTTCGGCATCCCCGTCATGGTCGGCCCGTACGTCGAGTACGGCATCACCATTGAATGGACCAGCGTCGAACCCGTCCGAGGCTCGGCCAAGCCCGATCGCCCCCCTACGGATCCCGCACGCTGAGTCCGGCGCTCCGGCGGATGCCCATCCGGCGTGGTACGCTCCGGCATGCTCACGCTTGTCTCCCTCGCGGCGCTGGCGGCCGCGTCTCCTGCGCCCGACCTGATCGTGACCAAGGACAACACGCCGGTGATGGCTTCCTGCCGCATCGTGATCCCGCCGGGCACGATCATCGCGGACACCGACGGCAACGGCGTCATCCAGATCTCCGGCTCGGACATCACCGTCGAGTTCGCCGACGGGTCTGACCTCTGGGGCGGCCCGAGGCCAACCGGCCCGGACGAGGGCGTGTGGGACACGTACCAGGGGATCGGCGTCGCGATCGCCCCCGGCTCGAAGAACATCACGCTTCGCCGACTCCGCGTCCACGGCTACAAGGTCGGCGTCGCCGCGACCGAGGTCGAAAGCCTGCTCGTCGACGCCGCCGACCTTTCCGACAACTTCCGTCAGCGCCTCCGGTCCACGCCGATGGCCGAGGACACCACCGACTGGCTCTACCCCCACCGCAACGACAACAACGAGTGGGCGACCAAGTGGGGCGCCGCTCTCTCGGTCCGCTCGGGGAAGAACATCACCGTCCGCAACGTGCTCGTCCGCCGCGGCCAGAACGGCATCATGTTCCACCGCGTGACGGACTCCAAGGTCTACGACAACGACTGCTCCTTCCTCTCGGGCTGGGGCCTGGCGATGTTCCGCTCCAGCCGCAACACCATCACCCGCAACGCCTTTGACTTCTGCGTGCGCGGCCACTCCGAGGGCGTCTACAACCGCGGGCAGGATTCCGCCGGCATACTCATGTTCGAGCAGTGCAGCGAAAATCTCATCGCCGAGAACAGCGTCACCCACGGCGGCGACGGCGTCTTCGGGTTCGCCGGCGTCGAAGCTCTCGACGCCGAAGGGCAGGCCAACCCCGCCGCCTACGACCACGCCCGCAAGGGGTGCAACGACAACCTCTTCCTCAAGAATGACCTCTCCTACGCCCCGGCCCACGGCTTGGAGATGACCTTCTCCTTCGGCAACCACATCATCGGCAACCGCTTCGTCGAGAACGCCATCACCGGCATCTGGGGCGGGTACAGCCAGGGCACCGTCATCTCGGGCAACGACTTCATCGGCAACGGGGCGATGGCGTACGGCCTGGAGCGCGGCGGCGTCAACATGGAGCACGCTTCCGGCAACCTCATCATCCGGAACCGCTTCACCAACAACAAAGCCGCTGTCCACCTCTGGTGGGACGCCCACGGCGACTTTGAGTCACGCACCTGGGGCAAAGCCAACTACCGCGCCCTCTCCGGAAACGTCATCGCCGGCAACACCATCACCATCGACGCGAGCCACCCCTTCAAAGGCCTCCGCGAAGGCCAGAAACTCCTCGGCATCCACCTCCGCCAAGACCCCCCGCCGGCCGCCGGCCAGCCCGCGGAAAAGTTCGTAAGCACCGTCTACGCCGGCAACACCATCGCCATCGACCCCGCCGTCGGCGTCGAGACCGACATCACCCCCGGCATCGCCCTTGACACCGGCGCCACCATCCCCGCCGCCGAGACGCCCAAGTACGAACCCCTTGGCAACGCCAAGCCCATCGGCGCCCGCGCCCACCTCGCCGGCCGCCACAACATCATCATGAGCCAGTGGGGTCCATGGGATCACACCTCCCCCATGTTCCGCACCCGCTCCATCTCCGGCGGTGAGCATATCTACGAGCTCTTCGGCGCCCCCGTCGTCACCGTCACCCTCGACCAGGCCACCTCCGACGAAGTTCAAGCAACCGTCACCCCCACCCCTTCGACCAGCTCGGGCCAGGGCGCAACCGGCCAGAGCCACCGCATCTCCTTCGCCGCCAAGCCCGGCGTCTCCCGCTACACCGCCACCATCACCTCCCCAAGCCTCCCCAACTGGTCGCGCAAGGTCTCCGGTGTCGTCGTCGGCGCTTCGTGGGACGTGAAAGCCTTCGCATGGGCCGAAGCGACGGACCCCAAGGAACACCTCGACCAGTGGCGGGCCCTCGCAAGCTCCGACCAGGCGATCTCCGCCAAGGTCCCCACGCTCCGCTTTGACTACGCCCACGGCGGCCCGAGCAACCAACCTTGGGGGACGGGTGGGGCCAAAGACGCGGCGGTCAAGATCGGCCCCGACCGCTTCGGCATGATCGCGACCGCCAAGGTCCGCTTCCCCAAGGGCAAGTGGAAGTTCACCACCCTCTCGGATGACGGCGTCCGCGTGCTGGCCAACGGCAAGCCCGTGCTCGAGAACTGGACCTGGCACGCCCCCACCACCAACGAAGGAATCCTCGAACTCGCCGAAGCGGCCGAGGTTGAGCTCGTCGTCGAACACTTCGAGATCGACGGCTTCGCCGTGCTGCACCTGGACATCTCGCCGGTTGACCGATAAGCCAGCCGATAATCCAGGCCCGGCCCCGTCCGCCCGGTTGCCCCGAGCACCACGGCCCGCCCTTGCCAAACGGATCAGCCCCGAAGCTTCCCGGACGTGCGCGCGCACTCCAAACTCGCGCGAGTTTGCTCCGCGCTCACGCGTGTGCGCTCCTTACTCGCGCGAGTTTGCTCCATACTCGCGCGTGCGCGGTCCATACTCGCGCGAGTTTGCTCTGTCGAAGCGGTTCGAAGCTCCGTCGACACGCTTCGAAGCTCCGTCGAAACGCGTCGGCGGCCCGGAAGATCGCCGATCCGCCTTCGGATCCCGCCGGAATGGCCGGCATCCGCGCCTCGGAACCGTACTTTTCCACAATCTGCACTTCCCAGAACCCGAACGCTTGACAGCCTGTTCGGGCCTTGGTATGTTTCCTCCGTCCGGGCCCGCGTTCAGCGACGCCCCCGGATCCGTGCCTGATCGTGACGGAAAACCGGCTTGAGGCCTCGGCCTTTGGCCCGGTTTTCGGACGACGCTCAGGACGGCACACTCGCTGGCAAGGCCCGTCGCCTGCCCCCCACCACCCGCTTTCGGGCGAGTGGTCCAAGGCAGCCACGCCGGGTCATAAAGAAAGGTGCACCCGGCCGGGTGCACTGAGGAAGGTGTCCAATGGCAGACTCTGAAGGTCGCGGCGGTCGGGGTACGGGCGAGCGGGGTTCGGGAAATTCGTCGGACCGCGCGGGTGAACGGGGCTATGAGCGCGGAAGCGCCGCCGCCGTCGCCGAAACCAAGCACATCGAGGATAAAGCCAAGCGCAAGTCGCTTGAGAACACCCTGTCGCAGGTCGAGAAGGCCTTCGGCAAGGGCGCGATCATGAAGCTCGACGAAGCCCAGTTCCTCGCGATCCCCGGCATCTCCACCGGCTCCATCTCCGTCGACCTCGCCCTCGGCGGTCGAGGCATCCCCCGCGGACGCATCGTCGAGATCTTCGGCCCGGAATCAAGCGGCAAGACCACCCTCGCCCTCACCGTCGCCGCTCACGCCCAGAAAGACGGCGGCGTCGCGGCCGTCATCGACGCCGAACACGCCCTGGACCCCACCTGGGCCCGCAAGCTCGGCGTCAACGTCGATGAGCTCCTCGTCAGCCAGCCCGACACGGGCGAACAGGCTCTCGAAATCTGCGAGATGCTCGTCCGCAGCAACTCGGTGGACGTCATCATCGTCGACTCGGTCGCCGCCCTCGTGCCCAAAGCTGAAATCGAGGGCGAGATGGGCGACGCGTCCATGGGCCTCCAGGCCCGCCTCATGAGCCAGGCGATGCGCAAGCTCACCGGCGTCATCGCCCGAAGCAACTGCACCGTCATCTTCATCAACCAGATCCGCGAGAAGATCGGCGTGATGTTCGGAAGCCCCGAGACCACCACCGGCGGCCGCGCCCTCAAGTTCTACGCGTCCGTCCGCATCGACATCCGCCGGATCGGCGCGATCAAGGAGGGCGACGTCGTCGTCGGAAGCCGCACCCGCACCCGCATCGTCAAGAACAAGATCGCCCCCCCCTTCCGCGAAGCCGAGTTCGACGTCATGTTCACCGAGGGCATCTCCTGGTCCGGCGACCTCCTCGACGTCGCCGTCGAAGCCAAGGTCTGCCAGAAGTCCGGCTCTTGGTTCAACTACGGCGAAGTCCGCATGGGCCAGGGCCGCGAAGTCGCCAAGCAGTTCCTCAAAGACAACCCCGAGATGGCCGCCGAGATCCGCAAGCAGGTCCTCGCAGTCAAAGCCATGCAACCCGCCGGCCCCATCAACCACGGCGGTGATGATGAGGATGAGGGCGAGGAATAACGCTCGGCGAGTTTCTCCCGTCATGACCACTCCAAACCCCGCCCCGAGCGGGGTTTTTCTTTGGGATCAACAGAGCCGCCAGCGACAGCAAAAGTCGAAGCGGCGATGCTTGGCCAAACCGAGATCATCGTGCGGAGTCCAGAATTGAAAACTCCATGGAAGGAACACTTGTCAGTACATCACCCGCGGGATCCGAGGTTTCTGTTGGCCAATTCCTCGATTCCCGGTATCTTGATTACATGAGCATGCTCCGAAGCGGCATTCCGGCAGCGCTGGTCACGTTGTTCTCGGGCTTTGTGGCACGAGGGCAGACGTTGGATCTCATCGCGCCCGCCGAGGGTAATCAGAACGCTTATGTCGCGGGGCTTTCGGATGATGGCCGCTTCGTGGCGGGGCTGTCGGGAGGCCCGTCTCGGCGAGCCGTCGGATTCCGGTGGTCTGGTGCCGCCGGGCGGGAAGACTTCGGGCTTCTTGCCGGCATGCCGTTGGACAGCTACGTGTTCGGGATTTCAAACGATGGCTCGGCCGTCGTGGGAATGGGTTATGACGGTGGCCGAGGCTCCTGGGGTCGCGGCGGCATGGCCGCGATCTTCCGCGACGGGCAAGCGATCAACTTGGGGATACTGCCAGGAGCCACCTCATCCCGGGCGTTCGACGCGAACCACGATGCTTCGGTGGTGGTTGGATACGCGGAACAAAATGGCTTTACTCGGGCGTTTCGCTGGACCGAGGCTGAAGGAATGGTTCATCTCGGATTTGCTCGCCCCGGCGACTTTTTCGGGCGCGCCGTGGCGGTCAGCCGCGCCGGAGACGTTGTCGTGGGGGCGTCTGGAGGAAGCAGCAACGAGATAGGGTTCGTATGGACGCCGCAGAGCGGCATGCGAGCACTCCCGGACATCCTCCCGTCCGCGATGAACTCAACGGGCTCCGTGCTTGTCGGACTCTGGCACGGTGCCGTCATGCTTCGTGATGGCGAGCGCGTGGAAATGGGTCCATACAACGGGGAGCCGCTGGCGTTCGCCGCAAACGGCGTTGACGAAATCGGGTCCGTTGTGGTTGGCCGCGTGAACATTGCACAGGGAGAGCTGGCGGCCGTCTGGACCGAGGCGCACGGCGTCGAATTGCTCGGAGACTACTTCGGGCGATTCGGCGTGGTCTTGCTGCCGGACTTCGTGCTCTCGAACTGCGCCGCGGTCTCGTCGGACGGGCTGACCTTCACCGGGTTCGGACGTTTAGGCCCGGGCGTCAACAACAGCCGCGGGTTCGTCGTTACCGTTCCGACGCCCGGGGTCGGTTGCCTTGGCACCGCGATCGCGATGTTCTCATCGCGCCGCACTCGTCGAGTAACCTGACGCCGGATGCCACCAGTTGGATCGCTTCGAGCCTCCAGATGGTTGGACGTCGGTCGCGAGAACGCATCAGTAGACGCCGAAGATCGCCTGCTTCGCGACCGGAACCGCCGCTGCGGCGTCAGCTGATGGCACCCTCAACTCATGCCACCCGCCGGTGATGATGAGGATGAGGGTGAGGAATAATCGCTTCGCGGCCCGACCTGATCCAAGCACTCCAAACAACCCCGCGACGAGCGGGTTTTTCGATTATGCTGCAAAGCAGCCGTCAGAACTCGGCGACAGACCCGATGGCCCGAAAAGGGAGCCGCCCATGACCATGCGTGTCGATATCACCATCATTCTAAGCGGGCGCGACGGAGTCGCTCGTCTCTTGACGAAGCTGATCGACACCTTGCTCCCGCCGATCTGGATAAACGGAACCTCGGCAGCCATGGCAGTCAAATGTGACCCCGACGGAACACAGCTATGGGAAACCGTCTCGATCAAGAACGCCGAGGATGCCAAACAGATTCTCCTCAAAGGTCTTCAAGACAATGGCGTGGCCTGCTATCCCGCGGAAGTTTGCGATGGAAAGGGAGCGGTCTGGGCACTCGACGACTCCCGAGGCGGTCCACGCGTGATCATCGACTTCGACCGGGACCTTCGTTGGCAGGACGACCAGCGGACCATCCCAGCGGTTGACTCCGACATGCGTCACATCGCCGAGATTCTCAAGGCGGCGAGCGAATGCGGAGTATGTGGATTCGAATGGTCCTGCAACGACTGAACGATGGTGTCCAATCCCGGGGCGGAATCCGCAGCAACGCCGCACAGCTTGACTTATGACCGAAGGGAAAGGGAGAACGCGAATGTGGCCGCACCAGGACTCGCTGAGTTGCTTCGTCCTTGGCAAGCGTGGAAGAGTCATTCTCACTTCGGAAACGGTTGTCCTGCGGGAACTGTTTGCGAACGCGAACTGCGATTGGCTCGTCGACATGTTGACGTCGCTTTGGATCACCGACACATGTTTCGAGCACCGTTCCGCCGATGGCACCTCCCATGAGATCGGCTGGTTGAGCCCCGCGGATATGATGGAGGAATCCACAGGCTTCTATCCAGGCCTGTTGGCGAGACCGCTGGGGCTCATCTGCTTCGGAGCGTGCCTGACGGGGAGCGGCGACCCGTACTTCTTGGACTTTACCTACAGCACGACGAACCCAAGAATCATGCAACTCTACCACGATTGCGACCTTAAGACTCGCGATGACCTTGGCAAGGCGGGCCGCGTCGTTTCATCCTCCCTCGCGTCCTTCTTCCGCGAAGTTGGCTCTCGCACGTACTGAGCCGAGTGCCACCACTTGGGTCGCTTCGACCCTCCTGGTGGTTGGCCCCCGTCGCGCGAAGGCATCAGCGGACGGCAAAGCTCGCCCGACGCGCGATCGCAACACCCGCTGCGGCGTCAACTGATGGCGCCCTCAACTCGCGTCACCCGCCGTTCCGGCGGCCGCGAGCAAACGACCGTTCGTATCCAAGCCCGGCTCGGTTACACTCCACGTGAGTCAAGAGGAGGGTCGCATGAACGTTCGAATCGCGTCGGTGCTGGTCTGCTGTCTTTCCACGGCCGAGGTCTGCTTCGGACAGGTCACCCCGCTCCTGACCCGACGGGCCACCGCCGCTTCCGCGAGCGGCGACACGGTCTACGACGGGCGGCAGGAGTCCGACGCGGGTCTGGGCACCTTCCGGAGCGTCAGCGTGGCGTGCGTCACCACTCCGCTCGGCAACACGGGATGCGGCGTGGGCACGCAGGAAAGCGGCATCGGCGAGGACCGCTTCTGGGCGGTCGGCCAGGGCGGAGCTAGCACCAGCCCCGGCCCCGAGAGCGACCTGTCCAGTTCAACCGGCCGGTCCGGCTTTGAGATCGTGTTCCGCATCGATGCGCCCGTGCGTTACTGGCTGACGGGGTCGATCCGGGGCAACTCCGCCACGGCGCTGGTCACGCTTTTCGGCCCGGGCGGCACGGTCGCCCAGCAGCACAATGAGTTCATGGCGGAATCAACGATCGACGATGCCGGAATTCTCCCGCCGGGCACGTACGAGCTTCACATGGTCGCCGACGCGTCCGTCGATCCCTCGTGGGAATGGGGAAGCACGGGCGCCGACTTCGGAGCGACCTTCCGCTGGGTTGCGTACTGCGCTTCGGACTTCAACGGCGACGGGTTCACGGACTTCTTCGATTACGACGACTTCGTCGCGTGCTATGAAGGTGCCGACTGCCCGACGGGGACCGGTGCGGGTGCCGACTTCAACAACGACGGCTTCGTCGACTTCTTTGACTACGACGCCTTCGTCGCGGCCTTCGAGACCGGCTGCTGATCGACATCCACGAAACCGCAAGCGTCAAAATGGCGAAAGCACGCGCGGCACCGAAAGCACATGCAAGCCTCCCAGCCCGAAGTGCCATCAACTGATGGCACCCTCAACTTATGCCACTCGCCACTCGGTTCACCCTTATACTCCGCCGCAAGCGATAGCCGTGGCAGCGGCCAATCGCCCCGCGTGATGTCGTGAAGGAATTGGGGCATGACCACTCCCGCAGAGCAGCGACTGGCGATCATCGAAGCGGAACTCCGCCAAGCAAGCGGCCTCGAAGATCCGTTCGCCATGGGGTTCACGGGCGGCGGTGCAGCAACGACGGAGACCGTCGCGGTCGTCCTGAAATACCTCGCCACCTCGATGGACAATCGGGAGGGCTGGCTCTTGGTCATGATTCTCCAGAATGCCGCGTGCCGATTCGATGGCGGCGTGCTCTGTGACTACTTCGACCGCCACGAGCACAATCGTTGGACATCGGGCGAGACGATCCGCCGAAGCAAAGCGAAAGTGCCGTGCGAGTGGTTCGAGCGGGCGCTCACGAACCAGTCATTCGGCGAGGGCCGACAGATGCTCTGCGAGGGGATCGCCAAGAAGTGTCCAAAACCGTTCGCCCGTCGCGTGCTGCTGGCGGTTCTGGATCAACTCCCGGGGCACGCACCGACGGGCCTGGGGACGTGCGGCACACCCGACGACATTCCCAGACTGTCCGAGCTCGCAACAACCGTCCCGAAGGCGTGGCAACGTCGAGAATGCGAGAAGGCGATCCGAAAGATCTGCCGCCGCCACGGGCTCCCGCCGCCGACGGAGCCACCGGCGTCGAAGCGGTGAAACGACGATTTCCTCGGTGAACGTGCGCCCAGTCCCCCGGCTTGCGCCGGGGCTCCGTTGGAGGCTCTGTCGGGTACGATCAGCCCTTGAGCCACGCCGACGACGCCATTTTGAAGACCGACCTCGCTGGGCTTGCCCTGCGGAACCCTGTCATTCTCGCTGCCGGCACCGCCGGGACGCTCGATGAGATGAACGATGTCGTCGATCTCGCGAAGGTCGGCGGGCTTGTCACCAAATCCATCACGCGCCTTCCGCGCGAGGGGAACCAGACCTGGCGGATCCTGCCCTCCGAAGCCGGGATGCTCAACGCCATCGGCCTCGCGAACATGGGCCTCGACGCGTTTCTCTCCAAGGTCGCGCCGCGCGTGCCGTCGGTGCCCACGCGCGTCATCGGGTCCATCGCGGGCTACTCGATCGATGACTATGTCGTCGCGGCCGCGGGGATGAACGAGATCGAGCAGATGGGCGCGGTCGAGCTCAACGTCTCGTGCCCCAACGTTCACGGCGGCTGCGAGTTCGGAGCCGACCCGGCCATGCTCCGCGAACTGATCGGAGCCGTCCGCCCCGTCCTGACGCGCACCCGCCTCTTCGTCAAGCTCAGCCCCGTTTCCATCGCCGTCGCCAACATCGGCATCGTCGACCTCGTCCGCGCCGCCATCGACGGAGCCGGCACACCCGCCGGCCCCAACGCACGAACGGGTGCCGACGCCGTCTGCCTCGCCAACACCACGCCCGCCATGGCGATCGACGTCGAGACAAGCACGCCCAAGCTCGCCAACATCACCGGCGGCCTCTCCGGCCCCGCCGTCCACCCCATCGCGGTCAAGCTCGTCTACGACGCCTACCGCCGCATCTGCAAGGACGCCGGGGTTCCCATCATCGGCATCGGCGGCGTCATGCGGTGGGAACACGCGGCCGAGTTCATCCTCGCCGGAGCGACCGCCGTCGAGATCGGCACCGGCCTCTTCGCCGACCCGCGCTCACCGATCCATATCGCTTCGGGCCTCGCATCGTGGGTCAAGCGGAGGGGAGCGACGAACATCCGCGAACTCATCGGAACGGTCAAGGTCTGACGATTTCCCGTCCCGCGAAACCCAGAGAGGAATGGCATGCTCGCTCCGATCCTGCTGGCTTCACTTCTGCTCGCCCAGCCCGCATCCCTCGATGCCAAGCCTCAGCCTGACGCGCCCGCCGCCGCACCCGCGGCCCCTCCCGCGACCAGCACGCCGCGTGACATCTCCGACCTGATCGCTCCCCTCATCGCCAAGCACGCGATCCCCGGCATGGCCGCCGCCGTCGTCCGCGACGGTCAGATCATCGCCGTCGGCGCTTCCGGCATCCGCGAACTGAACAAGCCCGAAGCCGTCACCACCGCCGACCTCTGGCACCTGGGCTCATGCACGAAAGCCATGACCGGCACGCTCGCGGCCGTCATGATCGAGAAGAAAGAGATCGCCTGGGAGACGACGCTCGCCGATGTCTTCCCCGACATTGCGATGAAGGATGCGTGGAAGACGGTCACGCTCCGCCAGCTGCTCACCAACCGAAGCGGGGCCCCCACCAGCCTCGACGAAGGCGGCCTCTGGGCGAAGCTCTGGTCCTTCAAGGGCACCCCGACCGACGCGAGGCTCGCGCTCCTCGCCGGCGTCGTCGCCAACGAACCTCAAGCCGCGCCCGGCTCCAAGTTCATCTACTCCAACGCCGGCTTCGCGATCGCCGGCGCGATGCTCGAGAAGAAATCCGGCAAGAGCTGGGAAGATCTCATCCAAACCCGCCTCTTCCAGCCCGTGAGCATCACCTCCGCCGGCTTCGGCGCCCCGGGCGACGCCAAGACCGTCTCGCAGCCGCGCGGCCACCGAAACGGCAAAGCATTTCCCCCCGGCCCCGGCGCGGACAACCCCCCCGCCATCGCCCCCGCCGGCACCGTCCACATGACCATCACCGACTGGGCTCGCTTCGCCGCGCTCCACGCCGACGCGCAAGCCGCCATCAAGAACCCAAGCGACTCCCCCGCTCCACGCTTGCTGCCTGCCACCGCGTGGGCCAAACTCCACGAGCCCTACCCCGCCGCATCCGACAAGGACTCTGACCGCTACGCCGCCGGATGGCTGGTCGCAACCCGCCCCTGGGCCAAGGGCACGGGTCCCGCCGATACCGGCCTCGTGCTCACGCACAGCGGCAGCAACACGATGTGGCACTGCGTCACGTGGATCGCTCCCGAACGCCGCTTCGCCATCGTCGTCGCGTGCAACCTCGGCGACGGTCAGGCCGCCAAGGGCAACGACGCCGCGTGCGGAGCCCTCATCCAGGAGTTCCTCGTCAAGCCTTCGAAGACGGACTCTTCCCCTCCACGGTGAGCCCGACGCGCCCCGGATGCCCGAACCACGAGTGGTCCCCGCCGTCGTAGTGCTTGGCCATCGTCTCGACGACGTCCCCCATCGTGCCGTTCGGCGCGACCCAGCCGCCGTCGATGTCCGGGAAGTCCACCTTGCAGTTCGCGCACTTTTTCCCGTCGTAGAACCGGATCGGACACCAGAAGCTCTCGACGTTCCGGAGCATCTCCGCGCCGAGCGAGTACACGCCCGTCATCCAGTCGCAGTACAAGCACCAGATGAGGTCGTGCCCGACAAGCCCGTCGAACTTCGTCCGGCTCACGTTGATCCACTCGGCCTGCTTGTACCGCGGCAACCGTACCGTCCACACCAGCCACGGATAGATGAACACCTCGCCGAACCGGATGCCCCAGAAAATCGGGTACGCCAGCGCCGTAATCCACAGCGCCGCATGATTCCGGAACCGCCCCACCCGCCGGTTCAGATACCGCACGATCCGCGGCCCCTTCACCTTCTCCCGGTTCGCGAACTCATGCCCCCAGCACCAAAGCTGAAGCCCCACGATCTGCCCCGCCAGCGCCCCCACCGACCCCGCCCACCACGGCACATCCGCCCGCTGCGAAGCCACCATGCCGAGCACCACCCACGGGATCCACGTCGTCCCCGCCACCAGCAGATCAAGCATCGGCGCCCGACGAAAGGCCGCCGCCGCTCCCGCCGACACCTTCCCGATGTTCGTCATCACCACCGCCGCCCAAAGCGTCCACGCCAGCGACACCAGAGCGGAATACACCATCGTCATCCACGGTTCATTCATGGCAAGAGCGTATCACATCCCTGAACCGCCGCTGCGGTCGCACGTTCCGCCGAGTCCGGTAGAATGCCGCCATGCGAACCATCCTCGTCTCGCTCATGCTCGCGCTCGCCCTCCCGCTCGTCGGCCTCGTCGGCTGCTCGACATCCGCCACCCGCGACGCAGCGAAGTCGCCCGCCCGCGAAGACCTCCGCTTCGTCCGGCTCGTGACAACCGCCGGCAACATCGACCTTGAGCTCGACGCCACGCGGGCCCCCATCGGCGTCGCGAACTTTCTGGGCTACGCCACCCGCGGCGAGTACAACGGCACGATCTTTCACCGCACGGTGCCCAGCTTTGTGATCCAGGGCGGCGGCTATACGACCGCACTCGTCGAGCTCAAGGGCTCCCCCACGATCAAGAATGAGTGGCAGAACGGCCTCAAGAACTCCCGCGGCACGATCGCCTGGGCCCGCGACACCGACCCCGACACCGCCACCCGCGAGTTCTACATCAACCTCATTGACAACACCAAGCTCGACACGCCCCGCGAGTTCAGCGGCAAAGCCGGATACGCCGTCTTCGGCCGCGTCATCGCCGGCATGGACGTCGTCGACAAGATCGCCTCCGGCAAGCTCTACGAACTCCCCGCCCGCGAGATGAAGCACATCCCCGTCGAACCGACCATCGTGCTCAGGGTCGAGACGCTCGACGGGCCCAAGCCGGGCCGCTAATCCAGCCCGCCGCTACTTCAACGAATCGATGAGCTTGAGGTTGAACTCCTTCGCGATCCCGGGGATCAGCAGCGCATCGATCAGCCACCAAAGCCCGACCCCCGCGATCCCGATCCACCCCACGACCATAAGCGTCAGGCACATCGACGCCAGAGCCAGCCCGAGCATGATCCCCCCGCTCACCACCGCGCCAAGATAAAACCGGTGCACGCCGAAGAACCCGAGAAACCACCAGAGCAGATACGCGACGACGAGCGACTTCTTCTGAGCGTCGTACATCATCAAGGTTTCGCTTCGGGTGTCCATTGCGCTTCCTCCGGCGGGCCGCCAGCCGCGTCCCGCCAAAGGATTATACAGGATCGCTCCCGCAAGATTTTACGGGCCTAACCCCTCACCGCCGCCAGAAGCTCTCTCGGCTTCCGTCGCGACAGCGCGATCACCGCCGGCGCCGCCGCCCCCATCGCCATCACCAGCACGATCCCGCACCCCGCCGCGATCGGGCCCCACGGCGGCCTCACATCAAGCTCAATCCCAAGCAGCATCTCATCCACGATCTGTCCCGCCCACACCGCCTGCAACCCCATGCACGTCCCCAGAACCATCGCCGCCAACGACACCATCACCGCTTCCGCAAGCACCAGCCGCAGCACCATCCCGCGCCGGGCCCCCACCGCCCGCAGCACGCCGAACTCAAACTGCCTCGCGTCAATCGCCGCCACGATCATGTTCGCCACGCCCATGCACGCCACAAGCATCGACGTCACCGCGATCACCGAAATGATCATCATCGACCGCTCCAGCACCGCCCGAATCCCGTTCTTGAGCTTCCGCCCGTTCCCCACGTCCAGGATGTTCGTCCCTTCGAGGGCTTCGCGGATCTTCGTCTCCGCCACCGTGTCCGATGACTGCCCCATCGCGGACGCGACCATCGAGTCGCTTGCCGAAGCGTCCGTCTTCGGATCCCCCGAAACCTCATCCAGCGACGGATCATCCTTCAGACCCACCTGGATCATCTGGATCGTCGGCTCCGTCCCGCCCAGGATCCGCGACAAGTCCTCCCGCGTCCCGAAGACCGAGTGCACCGCCGTCTGCGCAAACGCCCCGCCGATCTCAAAGTACTGGTTCACCAGATCAAGCCCAGGGCTCGACACCACGCCCACGATCTCAAACTCGATCCAGCGCCCGTCCGTCCCCAGCGTCACCTTCTCCCCCACTCCCTTCCCGCGGGCGTTGAAGAACTCGCGAGCCACGATCACCGCGCCACCTTGCTCCATCCGCGCAACCGCCGTCTCGACGTCCCCCTGCACCCACGTCAACCGCGCAAGCTCAAAGAACGGCCGCGGCTGGAACCCGATGTACGTCACCCCGTCCGTCGCGATCAACGTCTGAGTCTTCTCCTTGCTCTCGACCGTCATCAGCGAGATCGCGACCGTCTTGGTCACGAAATCAAGCTCCGAAAGCTTCTGCTGATGCTCCAGCTTGAGATTCGTGCCCAGGACGAACACATCCGGGAATCGAATCCGGTCCAGCCAGTCTTCCGCGACCGCCCGCCCCTGCGTCCATGTCGCCACCATCAGCGCCAGGCCCGTCATCAGCGCACCCGCCGTCAGCCCGTAACGGTACGGCGTCGCCACCAGCGACCGCACCAAAAGCACCGGCTGAACCCCCATCACCCGCGCCACCAACACCCCGAACACCCGCGTCAGCCCCGCCAAAAGCGGAACCCCCAGCAGGAAATACCCGATCAGCATCGCCGGCAGCCCAATCCCAAGATAAAGCGGCACCGCGATGTCGAACTCAATCCCGTACAAAAGCGGCTGCGGATGCACCGCAATCAGCGCCACCGCCACCACCAGCGTCAGCAGGATCCCACGCCGCTTGGGCACCTCCGCCCGCGACGTCAAAGCCTTCAGCGGGCTCAGCCGAGCCGCTTTCCACGCAGGCCACACCGCCCCAAGCAGCGCCGCCACAACCGCCCCAAGCCCCGCGTAAAGCAGCCGCCACGTCGGCACAAAAAGCTCGATCTTCAGGTCCGTCCTGAAATACTCCAAAATCGCCAGCGCCACCCCAAGCCCAAGCGGCACCCCGATCGCCGCACCGATCACGCCAATCCCGAGCCCCGACCAAAGCTGCGCCTCCGCCACCTGCCACCGCGTCGCGCCGATGCACCGAAGCACCGCTAGCTCGCGCCGCCGCTCCGCGATGTTCACCGTCATCCCCGTCGTGATGATGAACGCCGCCGACAGAAACGCCATCACGCTCGCCACCATCAGCGGGATGTCGTTGTTCTGCAGATTCTTCTTGAACCCCGTGCTCACCTTCTCGGTCGTCTCGAGATTCAGCCCTTCCTTGCCCCCGCGCTCCAGCACGACCGGCTTGTACTTCCCCACCGCCGTGTTCGCATCCACGCCCTTGCGGAAGACGATGTCGATGTTCGTCAGCTTCCCCGCCTGCCCCGTCGCTTTCTCCAGGCTCGGCCGCGTCACCCACGCTTGCGGACGCCCACCCAAGAGCTCGCTCTTGGTCACCCCGACGATCGTGAACTCCATCGGCCCGCCGAAGAACCGCACGATCTGAATCCGTCCGCCGATCCCGATATCCGCTTTCGCGTTCAGCGCGACCGCTTCCTCAAGACTCGCCGCTTTCTCAGGCCCAAGATCCAGCCCCTTGGGCATGTCCCCCGCCGCGATCGTGTCCGCGAGTCGCGACGTCAACTGCGACAGCCGCGACGAACGACGCGCATCCTTCCCCTCCCGCCCGCGAAGCCGCTCCAGAAGCACCTGGCTCAGCGCAATCTCCCCATCCTTCTGCGGCAGCCGACCCTCCGCCAGATCGATCGGTCGGATCTTCTGATCAAGCTCGCTCCCCAGGCTGATGATGAGCGTGTTCACCGAGAACGCCCGCACCTCGCGAGCGAAGTCCCCCTCCTTCTTCCACACCGGCCGCACGCCGCGAAGCGTCAGGTTGCTCTCAAGCCGCGGCAGCGCCGATTCCACCTCCGGCCACGTCCGCACGACATCGAGGATCCCCGCGTCAAACGGCTTGCCCGCCTGGCTCGGATGAACACGCGCGTCCGCCGTACCCACCACCATCGTGAGACGCTTCGACAGCGATCCCTGCACCGACGACATCGCCGCCGTCACCGCCGCAATGAGCGCGGCGGACAACGCGACGACCGCGATCAAAAGCAGCGTCCGGCTACTCCTGACGAAGACATTGCTGGTAGCGAGCCGCAATCCCGGCCGCATCACGACCCTCCGTGTTGAATGTCCCGTGCAGGCGCCCGTCTCGCAGCACCATCACGCTCGAACAGTGCGCCGCCGCCGCCGGCTCGTGCGTCACCATCACAATCGTCACCTTGTAATCCCGCGCCACCGACTCAAGCAGCCCCCACAAGTTCTCGCTGCTCGCCGAATCGAGATTCCCCGTCGGCTCATCCGCAAGCAGCACCGGCGGCGACATTAGCAGCGACCGCGCGATCGCCACCCGCTGCTGCTCACCCCCGCTCATCGCGTCCGGACGATGCCCCGCCCGCTCGCCGATCCCAAGCCTGCCCAGAAGCTCCGTCGACCGCGCCCGAAGTTCCGCCTGATTTGCGCCCGCCAGAAGCCCCGGAAGCTCGACGTTCTCAACCGCCGTCAGCGTTGGAATCAGGTTGAACGACTGGAAAACGATCCCCACCGTCGACCGCCGATACTCCGTCGCCTGCGTCTCGTTCATCGAGTGCACAGGCTTGCCCGCCACGAAGATCTCGCCCGAGTCCGGCTGATCCAGCGCCGCCAGCAGGTGCAAAAGCGTGCTCTTGCCGCTCCCCGATTGCCCCATAATGGCGTAGAACCCCGGCGCATCGATCGTCATCGAGAAGCCGCGGAGAGCCTCAACCCTCCTGCCCCCGATCTCATACGTCTTGCAAACCTCCCGACAACGGATCATGCCGAACCCTCTGCCGCGACGCGGCGACTCAAGATCCTCCGCGTTCACCGCGCGAGCCCCATCCACACCCAGGCTTCCATCCCCGTCCCGCCCCACGACGGTACGTCCCTTGAATCCACGGCGTTCGCACCACCGAACACTTTCGCGGTACGCTTGGTCATATGGCTCTGCCACTCTCCAAGCGAGATCCCACCGTCGCGAAGGTGCTCCGCCGCTGGCGGGCGCTCACGGGAGGCACGCGCACCGTGGATGCCGACCGCCGCACCCTCGTCGCGTGCTCGGGCGGTCCGGATTCCGTCGCGTTGGCTCTGGCCGTCCATGCCACGGGCGGTCTCTTCGGCCTGGCCCACATCATCCACGACCTGCGACCCGCGACCGAAACCCACGCCGACCGCGACTACGTCGCTTCGCTCGCCGCTCGTCTCGGCGTCCCCTTCCTTCAAGCGTCCGTCGAGGTCCGTTCGCTCCCGGGCAGCGCCGAAGCAAGCGCCCGCACGCACCGATACCGCGCGCTCGCTTCGCTCGCCGAGCAAGCCCGCACGCGGTTCATCGCGACCGGCCACCACGCCGACGACCAACTCGAAACCCTCATCATGCGCCTCGCTCGCGGATCCGGGCCCACGGGCTTGCGAGGCATCCTTCCCGTCCGCAAACTCGAAAGCTCGCCCGTGCGTGTCATCCGACCCTGTCTTGGCGTCCGCCGCGCGGAGCTCGCGTCCCTCTGCGCCTTGGCGGAGCTTTCGCCGCGCGTGGATGCCACCAACGCCGACACCAGAATCACACGCAACGCGATCCGAGCCGAGATCGTGCCCCGCCTCGCAGAGCTTTTCCCGGGCTTGGTGCCGCGAGCCGACGAATTCGCCGCGCGGATGCGCTCGGTCGAGCGGGTGGTGGACCGCGCGGCCAGGAATCTTGTGACGCACGCCAAGCTGGAACCCGGCGTTCTCTCGCGGGATGTGCTTCGGGTCGCCGACCGTGCCATCGTTCATGCCGCGTTGCGTCGGGTGGTACTTGAGGGAGGCCTCGGGTCCGACGGCATGACCTGGCGGGCGGGTGAGATCCTCGCCAGAGCAGTGCGGGATGAGATGGGCGGAATCCGGCGGTTCGCCTGGGGCAAAGCCGAAGTGCTGGTCGAGTCGGACCGGGTGACGATCAGTCGTCCAGACCGCCGACCAACCTGAGCATCGGCGCACCATCCGGCGTCGCGGCCGGACAACCGGAACAGCATTCCGGCTCGACGCTCGTCAACCGACAGAGCGAGTCCGCGATCATCGCCGAGGCGCTCGCCGACAGACTCTGGGCGACGTTGGCGTCGTCGCTGACCGCGAGCGAAGCGGCACGTCGGTTCAGCGTTCGAAATATGGACTCGGCACGCGAGGATGGCTGGACAGCCGTCCCCCCGGCGAGTTTCTCCGTGGAAACCTGGCGATGCGCGTTCATGTCTTCCCCTGAACCAACGTCGATGACCGACCGGTGCACGACACCCGGGCAGGATTGCGCAAGTTTTGCGCAAATGGGTGGCATTTCTCTGCATGGCCGTCTTCTGACAATCCCCCAGACTTGCAGGGTGTTTCACCCATCTTGGCAGAATTGTTCGACTTGTGACCAAAGCCATGAAAATCCCCGGCTCCGGTCGAATTGTTATCGGTAGGATGACCCCCGGATGAATTTGTCCTCATCCGCGATTTGAAGGGGGGGTGGTTTTAAGGTTGGTTCCGGGCACGAGCCCGATGAAGATTCTGGGTTGCTCTGTGTGTGCGAGGCCCGGCGTCGAGAAAGCTCAGATATTCCCACACTGGTGGGACGGGGTGGTTCCCCGACGGTGAGCCAGATCGACGGGTTGGAAGTTTCGGTGGCGTCTTCAAGCGTGCCCATTCGGGTGGTCCGGCGTGGTGGCCGGGGCTGAAGACGGTTTCTGGTGGCGTTCGTCGAGGTGGTACTCGTGAACGCGTAGCAGGGAGGCCTTGTGATGATCGCGAGCACACGCGGAGCTTTGGTCCTGTCTCTGTTCGAGCAGTTCTACGACCGGGTCTACTGGTTCGCCCGACGTTCCGTCGACGCCCCCACCGCTGAGGACGTCGCCCAGGAGGTCTTCACCCGACTCCTCCGAATCCCCGACCTTGAGGACCGGGTCGTCAACAGCGGCTACCTCATCAAGGTCGCCGACAACCTCATCAAGCGCCGACACAAGCAGAAGGTGCAGCTCGAACGCTTCACCAACGAGCGCACGGAACGCCCCGAAGCCGTCGCGTTCCGCGAAACCCCCGACGACACGCACTGCGCCGGCGCCATGAACCAGCTCAGCGACGCCGAGCAGGACGCGCTCAGGCTCATCATCTGCGAAGGCCTCAGCTACGAAGCCGCCGCCAAAGCCCTCGACGTCAAGGTCTCAACCGTCAACAACTGGAAGTTCCGAGGCATCCAGAAGCTCCGCCTCGTCCACGACTCCCAGGTCGCTTCCATCGCAAGCTGAACAACGCACACTTCGAACGCACGCCAGGACGGCGGATGTTCGATCAGAGGGCCCGCGTCGCTCACCCGCTTCGCGAGCCACGGATGTCGGATTGGTCGGGAACGGACTCCTCGATCACTCCAGAGCAGAACCGCACGGCCAGTCGCAAGGACGCGACCGGAACAACGGGTCTGCTCGCCACCACACGCTCTCTCCTCTCTCCTCCCCGCCGGCGGGCCAGCCGGCTCGGCGTCCACGCCCGACCGGCGTGAACGCCGATTCGCGGAATCAGTCGAAACGGGCGTCATGCTCGACCGGCCCGTCCAGAGGAGCGATCTTCCCGCCGCACTCCGGACACCGAGACAGCCCCACCGCGAGATACTGGCACCGCTCGCACCGCCCCGGCCGACGGATGCGTCGCCGGATATGGAGCTGGTTCATCAACGCCAGCGTCGCGAGCGGCACCAAGCACGCCAGCGCCGCCATCATCACACCGCGCGACGACGTCACCCGAGCGCCGAAGGCGCTGGGCAGGATGCAAAGCACCGCCGCCCCGGCGAGCGTCGCGAACGGCACGAACGACCTCTCCGCCAGCGCGAACGTCAGGCTCAGCACGCCCACGGTCACGGCCGCGCCGAGCTGAAGCGGGTTCGAGGCACCGAACACTCCCGCGAGCCCAGTGATCTCGACCGCGATCGTCAGCAGCGTTGCCCAGATCGGGTGCGTGAAAGCCGGAGCGATGACGAGCCAGTACCGTGTGGTGGGATGCCACTGCGAGCGAAGATCGAGCATCCGGGCGTAGGCGACCGCGCAGAACGGACCGGCCAGAGCGACCCACAGAACGATGAGATCGCCTCGCGCGACGGACGCACACCCGTAGAGGAAGAGTACCAGGAGAAGACTCACCGCTGCGGCGCGGAGCCATGAGGACAGGATCGCGTTCCGGGCGGCTTTCTCGGTAAAGGCCGCCTCGTCGTACGCCGCTTCGGATTCGCTCACACGCTCCACTTCACCCCGTCACGCTTCACCCGGCGGTACAGCGTGTCGCGCTCGACAGGGACGAACCCCGCTTCGCGGATCGCTTTCTGAAGCGTCCAGACGTTGACCTCCTGATGCGTCGAAGACCCGCCCACCTTCGTGATGTCGTACCAGACGATTGTGCCGTCGATGTCGTCGGCGCCGCTCTGAAGCATGAGCTGAGCCATCGGGAGCGTCTGCATGATCCAGAAGGCTTTCACGTGAGGGAAGTTGTCGAGCATCAGGCGGGAGATCGCAAGCGTGCGGAGATTCTCGAGGCCCGAGGGCCCGGCCAGATGCTCAAGCTCGGACCCGTCGGGAAAGAACGGAAGCGGGATGATCGTCTGGTAGTACCCCGAAGCCGCCGCACGCCGCTGCGATTCCGCGCCGAAGACAAGCTGCTCCGGAAGCGGCGTCCCCGGCCGCGTCAGCGTAATCACCGGCGCATCCGAAGCACCCTCGCGATACCCCAGGTGGCCGCCCTCGGAGGTCGTCAATGCATCATCGTCCACAGTTCCGGTCAGGCTCGCCAAATCGGCTTGGGTGCCATTCACCCTCGCTGGCGCGTCGGGCTCTGAAGGAACACCCGTGTACCCAAGCCGCGCGAGAGCCGCATCCTGCTCGCGGCGGAGCATGTCCATGTGCACGAGGCGGTCGTGCCGCTGCTCGATGTGCCCGTACAGGATCGTCGCGTTGCTGTTGAGGCCGAGCTCATGGGCGATCGTGTGAACATCAAGCCAGACGTCCGACCGGATCTTGCCCTTGTAGGCTTCATCGTGCACGCGGTCGTCAAAGACCTCGGCGCCGCCGCCGGGCAAGCTGCCCAAGCCCGCGGCTTTCAGCTCGCTGAGCACGTGGCGGATGCCGGCGCGGCGGGCGATGCGGCCCTCTTCGCCCGGGGCGTTGGCGCCCTTGTAGACCTTGGCGATCTTGGCGAGGTGGACGATCTCGACCGCGGTGAACGCTTTCACGTGCAGGTCGCTGCCCAAAGCCCGGGCTTCCTCGCGGAGCGTGCGGATCATGTCCGTGTAGTACGAGAAGGGCAGGTACGGGTTGAGGCCGCCGACGGAGTGGATCTCGGTGGCCCCGGCTTCAACGGCTTTCCGGGCTTCGCCGCGGATGTAGTCCATGTCGCGGGTATATTCGCCCGGGTCGCCCTTCTTGCGGTAGAACTCGCAGAACTTGCACGACAGCGCGCAGACGTTGGAGTAGTTCAGGTGGCGGTTGATGTTGTAGTACGCGTTGTCACCGTGCAACCGGCGACGCACGCTGTCGGCCATCTCGAGGACGGAGTAGATGTCGCGGGTGGTGTAGAGCAGGTCGCCGTCGGCCAGGCTGAGCCGCTCACCGGCCTGAACTTTCCGGCGGATCTCGTCCAAACGAGGGTCGCTGCGGAGGGCATTCCCCGGGTTCGCGCGGGACGCTTTGGTGTCAAGCACGGTCATTGGCGAAGCGTAGTCGGGCGAGCCCGTGACGGGCGGTTCCGTGCACGATTTTCGCCCCCGCACCCGTGGTTTTTCGCTGCAAGCGAGCTTCCCTGCGTCCAGAAACCTCTCCACGGCGAACTCAGTTCAAAGCCGCCGCACCACCCAGATCGTCGGACGCAGTGCGCCGACAAGCAACGCCGAGGCTTTCTCTTGCCGGGCGAGAAACGCTTTGAGCGAGCGACGGAGGTCAGGTCGCTTTGCCGCAACAGAAGCCGCCGACCGACGCAGCCTTGACAGGACCGCGCGGCTCTGCGCCAGGATCACCCCTCGGGGCAGGAGCACGCGGTGTTCGACACGGTCGCCAAGCCGCTCGATCGTCCGTGAACACGCTTCCTTGTCCGGAACGTCTCGGAATCGTCGTGCCTGGGGGTGTCTCGGGTCGAGCACGACATCGTCGATGATGTAAATCCCACCCGAGCGAACAAGCGGGCCGAGCACGCGCGCCGCTTGGTCGAGCGGAAAAAGCCCGATCATCATGCCCGCGTCGTACGGGCGTGGATGCATTCGGGCGAAGTCCCGCGCGAAGGTCCGCACATCGCACTCGACCCAGAGACAGCGGTGGACCACGCCCCGGCGCTGGGCCGCATCGCGAGCCGCCGTGAGGAACGCTTGGCACGCATCCACCCCCACGACGCGGCAACCCGTCCGGGCGGCGAGCTCAACCCCCACCGCTCCCTTGCCGCACGCGAGGTCGAGCACCCGCGCTCGCCGACCGGGGCTGGCGAACCGCTCGACCAGCGTCGCGATCCGCCGCGTTGCGCTCCCCAGCGAAGACATGCCGGCGAAGAGCTCATCGAGCACGGGGATCAGATCGGGCGTCGCATCGACCGACCGGGCAACTTCGAGCATGGTTCGCGTGGGCACCGGGCATTGTTGCCATCCGCACGGCCCGAGCGAGGAACCCCGCAGCCGAGCTCACGCATTCTGGTACGCTTGAGCAAGCCAAAGGAGGTCCCATGAAGTCCATCGGCGTGTGGCTCATCATTTTCGCGGTCGGCTCGGCGCTGCTTCCCTACCTCAACCTGCAGTTCATCCTGCTCGCGTGGATCGACATGTGGGGCCCGACCGTCGGTTGGATCATCCGCGGCACGATGCTCACCCTCGGCGTGGCCCTCATCGCGATCGCGGCGGGCAAAGCCTCGCGCCCCGCGGGGCCGGGCTCGACGCCAACGCCGTGAACCTCCGGACCGGGCCTACCGCGGCCCCGTGCTTGTCCTTCGCCACTGATCCACCGCCACCGCGGTCATGATGATCGCGCCGGTGATCACCATCTGGATCCAGTTCGGCAGGTTCAGCTTCGTGCACCCGTTCGCCACCACCGTCATCAGCAAAGCCCCGATCAGCGTCCCCGACACGCTCGCCGACCCGCCCGACAAGCTCGCTCCGCCGATCACGCACGCCGCGATCACCGAAAGCTCCATCCCGCTCGCCGTTACCGGATCGCCAAGCGTCAGGTACGAGAACTGAAGCACCGCCGCCAGCCCCGCACACCCCACGCCGATCACATAGACCAGAAGCTTCGTGCGGTCGATCGGCACGCCCGCGTACCGCGCCGCCGCTTCATTGTCCCCGATCGCCAGCGCGTGACGGCCGAGCACAGTCCGTCGGAGCAGGAGAGACATCCCGATCGCAAGCACCAGCAACATCCACACGCCCGGCGGCAGCCACGCCACCGACGTCCCCATCAGCTTCGGCAGAAACCCCGAGCCGCCCTCCGGTCCACTCGGCGGATAGATCGGCCGCTCCCCGCCGATCCCCGACGCCAGCCCACGCACGATGCTCAGCATCCCAAGCGTCACGATGAACGGCGAAAGCGGCAGCCTCGGCAACGGCTTGGGCAGCAGACGACCCGTCACCAAAAGCCCGATCACCCCGCCGATCCCCGCCGCCACGCCAACGCCCCCCACCAGCGCCGCAAGCCACGGCGACCAGCCGAGATTCAAGAGCCACGCGATCATCATCGTGCCCAGCGCGATCGTCGAACCCACCGACAGATCCAGACCCCGCGACGCGATGATCAGCGTCGCCCCCACCGCCGCCGTCCCCACCACCGCCGTCTGCGTCAGCATCAGCTTCTGATTATCAAGCGTCGCGAACCGCCCCTCGGGCACCTGCAGCGCGAAAAGCGTCCAGACCGCCGCCAAAGCGAGCGCCGGAGCCAGAATCTTCGTGATGGAACGGACTTTCGATGGCATAGGTCGACGCGGCAGGGGGACCGCACCATCCTACCCGATCTCGCGAACCCTCACTTCGCCGCGGGCAACAGGCTCTTGACCTCGGGCGACTCCATGTTCTCCTTGGTCACAAGCACGGCTCCGGTGTCGATCGCAATCTCGGCGGTCTCACCCCGAGCCTTGCGGACCGCTTGCTGCACGCCGATCTCCCCCATCCGTTCGGGGTTCTGCACGACCAGCGCATGGATCTCGCCCGCACGCAGTGCTTCGACCAAGGGCGGGCTGGCGTCAAACCCGACGAACTGGATCTTGCCCGCGAGGCCGGCTTGGCGAAGCGCGAGCAGCATGCCGAGCGTGGTCGATTCGTTGACCGTGAAGACCCCGCCCGCCGCTTTGACAGTGTCGATCATCTGCAACGCTTTGGTCTTGGCCGATTCGGGCGTCACTTCGCCGTACTGGTTGTCCGAAGCCATGGTGATGCCGCCGGCTTTCAGAGCTTCGAGCGCTCCCTCCTCGCGCTGGTTCGTGCTCGCGGATCCGGAGGTGTACCGCAGCAGCACCGCCGACGTCCCGCCGGCGGCTTTGATGATCGAGGCGAGGTGCTTGCCGCCCGAAGCTCCGGCCGCGCGGTTGTCGGTGCCGTAGTAACCGATGAAGTCCTTGCCCGCTTCGCCTTTCAGGGCCGAATCGATGATCGCGACGGGAATGCCCGCCGCGGACGCTTGCTGGACCTGTCCGAGGAGCGCCGTGTCGTTCAGCGGGGCGAGCACGATCGCCGACACCTTGTCGGTCACGAACTGCTGCACGACCTGGATCTGCTGAGCCGTGTCGTCCTCCTTCGGCGGACCCTTCCAGAGGATCTCAACGCCAAGCTCATCCCCGGCTTTCTTGGCTCCGCGCTCGACACCCTTCCAGAACTCGTGCGTGGTGCCCTTGGGGATCACCGCGACGCGGAGCTTGGCCGGCGCGTTCGCCGCGCCGGCCGGCTTGGGGGCGTTTGCTTTCTGATCGCAAGCCGCAAGGCCGACGGAGAGGAGTGCGAAAGCGGAAGCGGCGATGGAAAGTCTCATGGATGACTCCGGAAACGGCGTGGAACCGAGGGCGCCTGGATTTGAAGTGGCGAGCATACCGCGCCGAATGCCGTCACGCCAGCCCGGCGTCACTGCCCGAACATGCGCTGGCGGTAGTGCTCGTCGGTCCGGGAGGCGATGCGGTTGATGTCCAGCATGCTCATCGCGTGCGGCCCGCCGAAATCCATCGAGCCGTGCAGGATCGTCGCCGCTTTCACCGCCATCAGCGTGATGTTCTCGGCGTCGCGGGCCGACTTGCCCAGCGCGATCAGCCCGTGATTCTGGAGCAGGATCTCGCGCGGGTACGTCCCATACTGCGCCAGATACTCGCCCAGGCGCCGCGAAAGCTCGCGGGCCAGGAGCACGCCCGGGTCGTAGTACGGGAGCATCAGCGGGATCGCTCCGCACACCACCACGTGATCTGGAAACAGACGCATCGCTCCAAATCGCTCGTACGACTTGGAGCACAACAGCGCGTTGATCGCGACCGGGTGCGTGTGTGCCACCCACCGAACGCCCGGCACCTGCAGGCAGATCGCGTGGAGCAACGCTTCCGTCGAAGGACGAAGCAGGCTCGGACCGTCCGCGTGGCAACGAGAAAGCCACTGCGTCACCTGCTCGTCCGATGGCTCAGGACCCTCGAGCATCGCGAGCACCCGCGCGACGGAAAGCCGGACGAAGTCGTTGTCCGTCACCGTGCGAAGCTCGCGGCCGCTCGCTTTCACCCAGAACGTGTCGTCATCGCACCACGTCGACGTGTTCCCCTCGCCGATGATCGTGAGATTGGCTTCGGGCCGGCCGAGCCGGTTCGAAAGGTCGACAAGGTCACGCAGGGGGTTGGATGCCGGGTTGGAAGTGCCGTGTGGGGTCATTCAGGCGCGCATCCTCGGGTCAGGGCGTCAGCTCAGCATACCGCCGGGCGGCGTCCCGCGCAGCATCATTCTCGCTGGGGCGAACATGTTGGACCGAACACGCGCGGGCAGAAATCCGCCGAAGTTCGCCGATCCCACCCACGGCTCCAACACCCATCGCCTGGATCAGCAGATTCCCCGTCGAGGTCGCTTCGTAGGGCCCCACCGCGACATTCATGCCCGTGGCGTCCGCTGTAAGCTGATTCAGAAGCGCGTTACGGCCCCCTCCGCCCACGACATGAAGCGTTTCCGGCGTTGTTCCGGTCACCGCCCTCAGCTTCTCACCCACCCGGCCGTACGCCAACGCCAAGCTGTCGACACAGCTCCGTGCAAGCTCGCCCGAAGTCCGCGGCTCGGGCTGCCCCGTCGCCCTGGCGAACGCCTGGATCTTCCCGATCATCCCGCCCGGCGCGGCGAACTCGGCCCGATCCGGGTCGATCAGCGTGCGAAACGCGGGCGAAGCCTCCGCTTCGCGTGCAAGCTCCGCGTAGTCCTTCGACTCACCGAGCTCGGCCAGATCCCGCCGCGTCTCCTGGAGCAGCCAGAGCCCCGCGATATTCTTGAGGAACCGCACCGAGCGCCCGACGCCAAGCTCGTTCGTGAACGGCGCCCTGCGGGCCTGCTCGCTCAGAATCGGCGTAGAAAGCTCCACGCCCATCAGCGACCACGTCCCACTCGACAGGTACGCCCAAGGCCCGGGCCCGGCCGGAACAGCGGCGACCGCGGAAGCCGTGTCGTGCGCCGCGGGCGTCACCACAAGCACCGGGCCCGCGACGCCCGCTTCGTCCAGGACGCTCCGCTTGACCGCGCCCACCACCGTCCCCGCATCCACCGGCTCGCCAAGGATCCGCCCGGGAATGCCGCACCGCTCCAGCAGCGAAGTTGCCCACGTGCCCGTCGTCGGGTCCAGCATCTGGCTCGTCGATGCGATCGACCGCTCCGTCTTCATTTCGCCCGTGAGCATGAAATGGAACAGATCCGGCATGAACAAAAGCCGCGACGCACGCCGCAGCAGGTCCGGCGTCTCCTGCTTCGTAGCCGCCAGCTGATACAGCGTGTTCAACGCCATGAACTGGATGCCCGTCGCGGCATAGATCGTCTCTTCTCCCACCTCGGCCAGCACGCGCTCGTACGCCGCTGCGTTCCGCGGATCGCGATAGCACCGGGGCGATTCCAGCAGCTCCCCCGCCGCGTCCACCAGCGCGTAATCCACGCCCCACGTGTCGACGCCCACTGTGGCGAGCGAAACCCCGCGCCCCTTGCACCACGCGCCCGCAGCCGCAAGCCCCGCCCGAATCTCGCGCCAGAGCAGATCCAGATCCCAGAAAAGCCCGCCCGACACCGACCTTGGAGCGTGCGCGAACCGGTGCACCTCCGCGGTCTCAAGCACACCGTCCGAGAGCACGCCGACCACCGCGCGACCGGACTCGGCCCCCAGATCGATCGCGAGATGCACCGTCGTCGCCATGGCTCGCTCTCGCGCTTCTACCGTTGGAACGCTTCGTGAAGCCCGCCGTCCACATTGATGATCTGGCCCGTCGTCCGAGCCGATCGCTCCGAAGCCAGGAAATGCACCGCTTCCGCCTGATCCGACGGCGTGATCGGCGTCCGAAGAAGCGTCCGCTGGGCGTAAAACTCGGCCAGCTTGCTCCGAAGCCCGTCCGTGCTGTCCATCTCCGTGAACGGGATGTTGTACTTGACCAGCGAAGCGATCACCCGGTCGCGCGGGAACATCGTCGAACCCTCCACCACCGTCGCGGGCGCCACGCCGTTCACCCGGACAAGCGGCGCAAGCTCGATCGCAAGCTCGCGCACCAGGTGGTTCGCCGCCGCTTTGCTCGTGTCGTACGCCAAGCTCCCCTTCTTGGGAACCACGCCGTTGACGCTCGTCGTCAGCACGATCGACCCGCGAAGGCCCTGCGCCTTGAAGACGCGAGCGGCTTCCTCGGCCACCACCGCCATCCCGCGTACGTTCACCTCGTACGTCGTCCGCCACTGGTCGTCCGTCACGCGGCCGTCCGCGCCGGGAGCGATGTACACGCCCGCCGTCACGACGACCGTGTCGATCCCGCCGTACGCGAGCACCGCGTGCCGCAGCATCGCACGCACGCTCTCGCGATCGGTCACATCCACCGCCGCGCTCGTCGCGGGGCCGCAGCTTGACACCCCCGACCCCGCCACTCCGATCCCCGTCCCGTGGATCTTCGTCAAGTCTTCCGCAGCGCCCTTCGCCGCCGATTCCACCAGATCGGCGCACACGATGTGCGCGCCGTCCTTCGCAAGCCGCTGCGCCGTCACGCGGCCGATGCCGTTGCCGGCACCCACCACGATCGCGATGTGCCGCGCGAGCTCCTTCTCGGCCGGCATGCGCTTGAGCTTGGCTTCCTCAAGAAGCCAGTACTCGATGTCGAACGCTTCCTGCTGCGGCAGGGCGATGTACCCGCCGATGGCTTCCGCCCCCTTCATCACCTCGACCGCGCAGCAGTAGAACTCAGCCGTCACACGGCTTTCGCTCTTGGTCTTTCCCCACGCGATCATCCCCAAGCCCGGCACCAGCACGACCGTCGGGTTGGGGTCGCGCATCGCCGGGCTGTCCGGCCGCTTGCAACGCTCGTAATACGCCGCGTAGTCCTTGCGGTACTGCGTCAGCCCCTGCTCGATCATCGCTTTCAGCGAGTCAAGCGTCCCCGTCGCCGGGTTCCAATCGACGAAAAGCGGCTTGATCTTCGTGCGAAGGAAGTGGTCCGGACATGACGTGCCAAGCTCAGCGAGCCGGGCCGCGTCATGGCTGTTCACAAACCGCAGGATCTCCGCCCGGTGCTCCACCGTGCCGAAGAACCGCGCCTTGCCCGAAACCTTGCCGCGAAGCCACGGCAGCAGTTCCGCAAGCAGTTCCTCTCGCCTCGCCCCCGCGATGTCCTCGTACTTGGTCCCGCCGAAGGTCTTGCTCCCGCGATCCTTCGACTCAAGGTACCGCGCCGCCCGCTCGATCAGGTCCAGCGAGTTCACATAGCAGGCATACCCCGTGTCACCCCAGTTGATCAGGCCGTGCTGACCCATGACGATGCCCTTGATCCCAGGGCCGTTCTTCGAGTTCCGCGCGATCTCCTCGCGGATCTTGAGACCAAGGTCAAACCCGGGCCGCTGCCAGTCCACCCAGCCGACCTCTCCGCCCCAGATCTCCTTCGTCAGGGCTTTCCCGTCTTTGCTCGCCGCGACCGCGATCACCGCGTTGGGGTGCGTGTGGTCGACGTGGGCCGCCGGGACAAACGCGTGAAGCGGCGTGTCGATCGACGCGACGCACGGGTTCAGATTGAACGTGCAGTGTGGATACGCCCCGACCATCCAGTCCTCGATCGGCGTCTTCGCCCCGGCTTTCCCCTCGGACGCCGCTTTCGCATACACCGCTTCAAGCCGCTCGACCGCCGCAAGGTCCAGCGAAGCGAAGTTCGCTTTCGTCGCCGTCCGCAGGTCCCCGCCGGACCCCTTGACCCAAAGCACCCGCACCGGCTTTCCGGTGATCGGGTCCGGCTGCTCGATCTTCGCCGACGTGTTTCCGCCGCCGGTATTGGTGATGCGTTGGTCCGAGCCGAGCAGGTTCGACCGCCGGATCAGTTCGGCGACCTCGTCTCCGATCTGTGGAGTTGTGGGAGAATCCCACCCGAAGGTCACGTGCCTAAAGTTGGGAGTTGCGACGGATTGCGGGGAACCGGGCATGCTTGTGCTCCGAACCAAAGGCGGAGAGCGAGAACTCCCACCAGATCAGAAAGAATCACAGCAAGGATAGGCCTTTCGAGCCCTCTTGCTTCACCAGCTTTGGAGAGACGTATGTCCGCGACCATGTTGGCATCGGAACGGCACCGGGAGATTCTTGCCCGCCTCTCCGCCGTCGGCGGGGTCCGGGTGGCCCAGCTCGCCAGCGAATTATCGGTCACTCAGGAGACCATCCGCCGCGACCTCGAGCGTCTGGACGCCGAGGGCAAGCTTGTGCGCACGCACGGCGGGGCCATGGCCGTCGAGACCGACCGCCGCGAGCTTCCCCTAGACGTCCGCGAGACCGTCAACCTCGAGTTCAAGCGGGCCATCGCCCGCCGGGCTGTCCGCGAGATCGCCCCCGGCGACGTCATCGCCTTGGATGCCAGCTCGACGGCTCACGAGCTCGCCAAGGTCATCCCCGACATCGCGATCACCGTCGTGACCAACGCGCTCCCCATCGCTTCGGCTCTCATCGACAAGTCCTCCGTCCGCGTGATCATCACCGGCGGCATCCTCGACCGCCCCAGCGTCTCGATGGTCGGCCCCCTCGCCGAGCAGTCCCTCGAACGCTTCCACGTTCAGAAGCTCTTCTTCTCCTGCCGCGGTCTGGACCTTGCCCGAGGCCTCTCCGTCACGGCCGATGAGCATGCCGGCATCAAGCGCCGCATGATCGACGTCTGCGAGAAAGCCTACCTCCTCATCGACTCCGGCAAGTTTGACGTCCGGTCGGTCGAGTTCTTCGCTCCCGTCGACGAGATGGACATGATCATCACCGACGACGGCTCGCCGAGCAAAACGCTCTCCGAGATCCGCAACCGCGGCGTCGCGGTCGAGGTCGTGAGCTAAGCCGCCCATACGCTCTCCCCATGGACCGGCCACCTCCACGACCCCGCGGCAACCCCAACAAGCCGACGCTCCGCATCTTCACCACGACCTGCTGGGAGTACCCCAGCCAGCACTACGACCCCGCCAACACCTTTCCCCCGTGCGTGAACGTCAAGCCGCGCGCCCCCCGCGAACTCCCCATGCAGGGCGACAAAGCCTACGTCGGCGCGACGCCCTCCTGGGTCATCTGGCAGCTCCTGCAACGCTACACCCGCGAAGGCGACACCGTCATCGACCCCATGTGCGGCAGCGGCACGACCCTCGACGTCTGCGCCGACACCAACCGCAAGGGGATCGGATTCGACCTCAATCCCCAGCGGCCGGAGATCAAGTACGGCGATGCTCGCAAGATCGCTCTGCCCGACGCGTCCGTCGACTTCGCGTTCATCGACCCGCCCTACTCCACGCACGTCGACTACTCCGACGACCCCGCGTGCATCGGCAAGCTCGACGCCGGCGGCGACGACGGGGGCCAAGCCTACTACGAAGCCATGCGCCGCGTCCTCAAGGAGCTCCACCGCGTCCTCAAGGACCGCCGCTACCTCGGCTTGTACGTGAGCGACAGCTTCAAGAAGGGCAAGGGCGCCGGCACCGCGACGGACCGGTTCATGCCCATCGGGTTCGACCTCTTCGAGATCATGAAGCAAGGCTTCAAGCCCGTCGACATCATCTCGGTCGTCCGCCACAACCAGAAGCTCAGCCGCGGCAACTGGCACAAAGCCGCCGAAGACGGCAACTTCTTCATGCGCGGGTTCAACTACCTGTTCATCATGAAGAAGGAAATGCAGAAGAAGTGAACGCGCCGCCGCCGAGCATCGCGCGGCTTGGTGCATCGCCTCCCGCGACTTCCTCCGCGTTCCTCTATGCCTTCGCGTTCCACCCGCTTTACGTATGCCTCAACGCCACGATCGGATCCTGCGCCGCCGCTCGCCGCGCGGGATAGATCCCGAAGATCAAGCCCGTGATGAATGCCACCGAGAAGGCAACGATGATCGACCCGATCGTCACCGACATCGGAAGCGAAGCATCCGCCGGGAAGAACTGGCCCACCCACGGCAGTTGCGGCAGCTTGGGCACGCCCCAATCCACAAGCCACGACAGGCCGACGCCCATCGCGATCCCCATAAACCCGCCGATCGACGAGATCACCGTCGTTTCGATCAGGAACTGCAGAATCACGTGCTTCCGCGTCGCGCCCAGCGCCCGCCGGATGCCGATCTCCCGCGTCCGCTCCGTCACCGTCGCGAGCATGATGTTCATGATGCCGATACCGCCCACCAGGAGCGCCACCCCCGCCACCAGCCCGAAGGTGATCTTGAAATTGCGAGCCGTCCGCTCCGCGTTCTCAAGCAGCTCGTACGGCACCTTGATGGACACATCCCGCGTCGTCGCGTGCCGCACATCCATGATCCGCTGAAGCCGCGCCGCGTCCGCCATCACCCGCTCGATCGCCGGCGACACGACGTATAGCTCCGCCACCTCCACGCTGCTGTTCTGGAAATTGCCCGAGCTCTGCCGGATCACCATGTCCCCGAAGACCACCCGCGCCGTCGAGATCGGAATGTGCAGGTCAAGGTCGAGATCGCGGCCCACCAGCGCCGCCCCCTTCCCGCCCGCGAGCCCCACCGGCGCCAGCACCCCCACCACCGTCATCACCTTGCTGTCGATCCGGATCGTGTTGTGGAGCGGATCCTCCAAGCGGAAGAACTGCTTCGCGACCTCCGCTCCGAGCACGCAGACCGCCGCCGCGTCGTCGATATCCGTTTGTGTCAGATATCGCCCGCGCGCGATCCGAAGCTTGGCCGCCGAAAGGAGCTCCGGCGTCGTCCCGAACGCCTGGCTCGTCTTGCGGATCCCCTCGCGGATGATCTGGCTCCCCACTTCCTTGAGCGGGACGATCGTCGCGTCGGGAAAGTTCTCGCGCACGACCTGCTCATCTGCTCGCGTGATCCCGTACCGGTTCAGCCACGATGTCCGCCGGCCCGAGCCGCTCTGCTCGGCTTGATCCTGCGGCGGCCGCTGCGACCGCACGATGATGTTCTGAGCACCGAGCTTGGAGATTTCTTCGAGGGCCCGCTGCTTGGACCCTTCGCCCGCGCTCACCATGATGATCACCGCCGCGACGCCGAGGATGATGCCCAGCGCGGTCAGGATCGTCCGCAGCAGGTGCAAGCGGAGGTTCGTCAGGCCGAGGATGAAGATCTCGAGGATGAAACTCATGGGATCCGCGCACGAACGGTCAAGAAGCGGGGTGGAATCGCCGAATGGTACCGGGACCGACTCGTCCGGGTTTCGCCCGGGGGTCGTTCCTCACCGATGCGGCCGGAAGCGACGCTTCGGATACGATCTGGAGACGCATGAACCACGCCACCGGCTCCAAAGTCGAATGCACGCAGGTCCTGGACGATCCCAGGGGCTGGGCATGCCGCGTCCGCATCGGCTCCGAAACAAGCGGGACCGACCACGAGATCCGGCTCGCGTGGTGCGACCACGACCACTGGACCGGCGGCCTCGTCGCGCCCGGCGAACTCATCGAACGCCTCGTCCGCTTCCTCCTCGAAGCCCGAGTCTCCCCGGCCCACCCCGACGCCGCGATCCCGTGGCCCCTGCCGGCGAAGTTCGACGCCGCGAAAGCACGCCGCTGGTGCCCCGCGGTGGATTCGGAACTCCGCACAGTGGGTTGAGTTCTTTCAGAGCCCGACGCGCCAGCGAGGGTCGAAGCGGCGAGTTCCTCCCAATCCAGAGCATCGCGCATCGGCGCGATCGGCCGACCACGCGCTCGGGTTCGCCGCCATTCCGCTACACTGGCTTCCATGGCCCGCAAGCCCACCTCGAAGTCCAGAAAGCCTCCGACAAAGCCAGCTTCCACGAAGTCCGCGCCACGCCCGAAGCACGCTGGCCCGACGTTCGCCTCGGTCACGTCAACGCCTTGCTCCTGCAAATACCTCGAGCACTCTGCCGACGACCCGACCATCCCCATCGCGTTCGACGAAAAGACGAACGAGTACCACTATCAGTACTACGAACCGGGCTCGCACGGCCTTTCAACGCTCAACATTTACCACTGTCCCTTCTGCGGCGGCGCGGCCCCGAAGTCAAAGCGACACCTGCTCTTCCACGTCATCCCGCCAAAGGAGATGCGCCGCCTCACCGACCTGATCGGGACCGTCGCGACGTTTGAAGAAGTGATTCGCAAGCTGGGCAAGCCGGACTTCGATGATCTCCAAGGGCTTGAATCACGCCACGAGGACGGCGACCGTCCTCCAACGATGCGGCGGTCACGCACCCTCCAATACTCACGATTCTCCGACGTCGCCCAGGTGTGGTTCAGTGAACGACCCGATGGGCGGATAAGTTGGCAGCTTGTCGGGAAGGAGCGAGGACGCGACGACGCGAACACCGCGAAGCGGCGATGACATCCGCAGAGGTTCCGGTTGCCGCACCGCCCCAAACGCAATTCGTCAGCACCGCCTTTCGCGCGCAGTCGAGCGCCGGCACCGGATCGAACGTCCCACGCCGCTTCCCCCTTGCTCGCGCTGCGGGCTCTGATTACTTCAGCATCGGCTTCAAATACCTCCCCGTATGGCTCGCCGCGACCTTCGCGACGTCCTCCGGCGTTCCCTTCGCGATGATCGTGCCGCCCCCGCCGCCGCCCTCGGGCCCCAGGTCCACGAGCCAGTCCGCGCACTTGATCACATCCAAGTTGTGCTCGATCACGATCAGCGTGTTCCCCGCATCCGCGAGCCGCTGCATCACCGCGACAAGCTTGCGAATGTCCTCAAAGTGCAAACCCGTCGTCGGCTCATCCAGCACGTAAAGCGTGTGACCCTGCGACCCGAGCGCCCCCGCTCCGAGCCCGAGCTCCGAAGCCAGCTTGATCCGCTGCGCCTCGCCGCCCGAAAGCTGCGTGCTCGGCTGGCCAAGCTGGATGTAGTCCAGGCCCACATCGTGCAAGCACTTCAGGAACCGCAGGATCTTCGGGTGGTTCTCGAAGAACGCGACCCCCTCCTCGACCGTCATCGCAAGCACATCCGCGATGTTCTTCCCGCGGTAAAGCACCTCGAGCGTCTCGCGGTTGTACCGCTTGCCGCGGCACACCTCGCACTCGACGTACACATCCGGCAGGAAGTGCATCTCGATCTTCTTCAGGCCGTGCCCTTCGCACGCTTCGCAGCGTCCGCCCCCGCTCTTGGCCCGCACGTTGAAGCTGAACCGCCCGGGCTCGTACCCGCGGACCTTGGCCTCCTTCGTCTGTGCGAAGACCTTGCGGATGTCGTCGAAGATGCCCGTGTACGTCGCGGGATTGCTCCGCGGCGTCCGGCCGATCGGGCTCTGGTCCACCTCGATCACGCGATCCAGTTCCTTCGGGATCTTGATCGACTGGTGCGCCCCGACCACGACGCGGCTCGCCAGGATCTGCTTCTTCACCGCTTGCAGCAGGATGTCGTTCACAAGCGTCGACTTGCCCGAACCGCTCACGCCTGTGACGCAAACGATCCCGCCGAGGGGGAACGCCGCTTCCACGTTCTTCAGGTTGTTGTGCGTCGCTCCCTTGATGATGATCGCTTTCTTCTCCGAAAGCTCGCGGCGCTTGCTCGGAATCTCGATCCGCTTTCTCCCCGACAGGTAATCCCCCGTCAGGGACTTCGGATTCGCGATGATCTCCTCGACCGTCCCCTCCGCCACGATCCGCCCGCCGTGCACGCCCGGCCCCGGCCCGACGTCAAGCACATGGTCCGCGTGCCGGATCATGTCCTCATCGTGCTCGACCACAAGCACCGAGTTCCCGATGTCCGTCAGATGCCTGAGCGTGTCGATCAGCCGCGTGTTGTCCCGCTGGTGCAGGCCGATCGTCGGCTCATCAAGCACGTAGCACGCCCCGACCAGCCCGCTCCCAACCTGCGATGCGAGCCGGATCCGCTGGGCTTCCCCGCCCGAAAGCGTCGCCGTCTTGCGGTCCAGCGACAGATACTCAAGACCCACGCCCGTCAGGAACCGAAGCCGGTTGTTGATCTCCTTCAGGATCGGCTCCGCGATCACCTTCTGCTCGTCCGAAAGCACCAGGCCCTTCGCAAACTTCATCGCGTCGTTGATGTTCAGCCGCGAAAACTCCGCGATGTTGAGCATCGTGCCGTCGCCCGCCCCCTTCGGCCGCCCGATCACCGCCGTGCTGAACGCTTTCTCCGTGTCCGCTTTGTGCGTGCTCCGGATCAGCACGTGCAGCGCTTCGATCCGAAGCCGGTCGCCCTGGCACCCCGGGCACGGCTTCTGCGACAGGAACTGCGACAGAAACTCCTTGACGTTCTCCGTCTCGGTCGTCTGCCACCACTGCATCGCTTCGGGGATGACGCCCTTCCACTTCGCGTTGTACTCCTCGACATCCGCCGCGTTGGTGCCGTAAAGCAGGATGCGACGCTGGTCCTGCGTCAGCTTGCCGATCGGCGTCGTCATCTGCGCGTCAAACGCTTTGCAGTACTTGCGAAGCTGCTTGTTGAACCACCCCTTCCACATCCCGTTCTTCGCCCAGCACGCGATCGCGCCGTCCCCAAGCGGCACCGTCTCGTTCGGAACAATCAGCCCCTCATCAAACTCAAGAATCGTCCCAAGCCCGTTGCACGATTTGCACGCGCCGAACGGGCTATTGAACGAGAAAAGCCGGGGCGAAAGCTCATCCAGCGCATACTCCGGATGGTCCGGATCCGCGAACTTCGTCGAGAACGCGCGGTCCGTCCACGCTCCGTCCTTCTCGATGCTGATGATGACCCCGCCATCGCCGAGCTTGATCGCCGCTTCCACGCTTTCCGCGATCCGCTGACGATTCTCCATCGTGAGCGTGAGCCGGTCGATCACCGCGTCGATCGAGTGCTTCTCGTGCCGCCCGAGCTTCGCCGGGTTCTCCCCAGGCTCCTTCAAAAGCTCCCGCAGCTCGACGACCGCCCCGTTGATCCGCGCCCGCTGCCACCCCTGCTCCGCGAACTGCTCCAGCACATCGCGGTGGAACCCCTTCTTCCCCCGCACCACCGGCGACAGGATCATCGCCCGCTCGCCGGAAGCCCCGTTCAGGATGCTGTCCACGATCTGCGTCGAGCTCGTCGCCGTGATCGGCACGCCGGACCGTGCCTCGACCGTCCCGTCCTTCTTCGTCTTCGTCGGTGCCCACGAGTACGGCACGCCGCACCGCGCGAACAGAAGCCGCAGGTAGTCATAAATCTCCGTCGTCGTCGCGACCGTCGACCGCGGGTTCCCGCTCGCCGAGCGCTGCTCGATCGCGATCGTCGGCGGGATCCCCTCGACCTCGTCGACATCCGGCTTCTTGAGCTGTTCGAGGAACTGCCGCGCATACGCGGAAAGCGACTCCATGTACTTCCGCTGCCCCTCGGCGAAGATCGTGTCAAACGCGAGCGAGCTCTTCCCCGACCCCGACAACCCTGTGATCACGACCAGCTTGTCGCGCGGGATCCGAACCGAGATGTCCTTGAGGTTGTGCTCGCGGGCCCCGCGGACATGGATGTACCGCAGGTCGCGAGCCGGCTTGGCCGCCGCTTTCTCGCTCGCCTCCCGAGCCGGCTGTTCCTTGTTCACCGACTTGTCGACAACCACTTCCACCGGCTTCTTGGCCATACCCGTCGCTTTCGTCACCACGCACTCCGTTCCTGCCCGCGCACCGACCGCCCTGCGCACCGACACTCCGCCGGCGAGCCCCGTTTGGATGCGATTCTAGCACGAAGGTGACGTTCGTATCAGGGTTTTGTCTGGGGATCCAAAACCCCATTCGGGGCCGGGGGTTGCGTCGCGCCCGAAGGCACCGCCGGAGGTGCCCCGGGACCCGTCACCCCCGCCGGCTCCTGCCCAGCCCCCGACCGCCGCGCCTGGCACGACCTCGCCTGCGTCAGCATCCCCAGCATCAAGCATCCGATCGCCACGCCCGCGAAGTAGTACACGAAGCGGTCCAGGTTCTTGCGGGGGGGCGGGCCTTGCTGCTGACTCGGCATCGCCAACCCTAGGCGGTCATGCCGAGGGCGCGGGACGCGTGATGGACTTCCACGCGGCGATCGCTTCGCGCTCGTGCGGCTTCTCGTAGGTGATCGTGATGATCGCACACTCGTCGCCGACGACTTTGACGCCCGCGAGGACAAGGTACCCATCTTCGCCGGTGAACATCCCGTGGCCGGATTCAACGTGAGCGTGCGTCTCAAAGATCACCTTCGTCGCTCCCTGCTCCAACACGATTCCCTCAATGACCTCGCGAGCCGGGGTCTCCGTGTTGAGTTCAAGCACGCTCATGCGGACGGCAATGCCCGTGTACCACCAGTTCAGCCCGCCCTCTTCATCATGCTCGAGGTAGAAGTAACCCGGAAGGTCAACGCTCCACGGACCCGCTTGCCGCCATCGAGCGGGTCCGCGAAACAGCCCGAAACCAGCAAGCCGTGGCCGCACGGGCTCTTCATCTTCGCCAATCGCGAGCATGGCTTGAAGCTCGATGATGTCTTGATCGTCCACCCCGGCTTTGCGCAGAGCATCTTTGTCCGCTTTCCCAGCCGCGAGCACCGCGAGCCGCATCATCTTCTCCTCCCACTCGTCCGCCGGCGGATGCCAGCGGATCTCCGACCACATCAGCATCGTCGCGAGCTTGGCCCATTCGCCGGGCGTGCGAACCCGCTCCCACCAGACGTGATACTCACGCGAGAGCTTTCGAGGCTCGGGGCCGGTCGCGATCGCCTTCAGCCATTCCAGCGACAAAGAGCCGCTCGAGCAGATCGCAAACCAAGGACCCAGGGGCGTGGGCGCACTCATGTTCCAGCAAATGCAGCGGGGAACATCGCCGTTGCCGTGACTCTCGTCCCGGCTCATGTGCGCCGCGATCATCTGGATGTCACGAGCCATCTGCCCCTGCAAGTCGTCAAAGTCCCCGGACGCCGCGAACCCGGTCTCGTCGCCCCCGTGTTCGCCGTCCCACTCCCAACGCAGACCACAAGCCTTCCCGATCCGGTTCAGAACATCCACCACCTCGGCGTGATAGCCGGGACCGCACGACGACGTCTTGGTCGAAGCCAGCAGCTTGCCCTCGTGCACCACGAACTCAAGCGGCTCGCACTGCGGGAAAAGCTGCGCGAACACGCCCTCCTCGCCCACGTGCACAGCGCACACTTCCTTCATCACCTCATCGGTGACCGCGCCAGGAATCGCTTTCGCGATCGCCTTGAACACCGCCGCTTCGGACTTGCCCTTCGGCAACGCACTCGTCACGCCAATTCCAAGCCCCATGGGATCTCCTTTGAGGCCGGAGCATACACCGATCTGTGATCGCCGGGGACGCTACTCCCCACCGCCCCCACGCTTCTTCCCGCGCTTCGCGACCCTAACCCCCGGCATCCCCGCCGGACCTTTCTTCACGTTCTTCCGGCCGCCGCCCTCGCTCTCGACCGAGCTCTTGCGGACCTTCGTGCTCCCGCCGGTCTGGGCCGCCTCCGCCTTCATCTTCTTGAGCTTGTTCACGCTGTCGCGGTACGCCGCTGCTTTCTCGAACTCCAAGCTCTCCGCGGCTTTGAGCATCGACTCGGAGTACTCCTTCATCAGCTCATCGATCTCGAACTGCTCTTCCTTCACCCCCACCGCTTCGCGAGCCGTCTTGCGGCCCTTGAGGCTGATCTCCATCCCCCGCCGGATCGACTTCAAAATCGTCGCGGGCGTGATGCCGTGCTCCTTGTTGTACGCGAGCTGCTTGACGCGGCGGCGCTCGGTCTCCTCGATCGCCGCCCGCATCGCCGGCGTCATCGTGTCCGCGTACATCACCACAAGCGCGTTCACGTTGCGGGCCGCGCGACCCATCTGCTGGATCAGCGACGTCGGTGAGCGGAGGAACCCCTCCTTGTCCGCATCCAGAATGCACACCAGCGACACCTCCGGCAGGTCCAACCCTTCGCGGAGCAAGTTCACGCCCACGAGCACATCAAACTCGCCGGTGCGAAGGTCGTTCAAGATCTGCACGCGGTCCAGCGTCTCGATGTCGCTGTGCAGGAACCGCACCCTGAGCCCATGCTCCGCCAGATAGCTCGCGAGGTCCTCGCAAAGCCGCTTGGTGAGCGCGGTCACCAGCACCCGTTCGCCCAACGCGACCCGCTCGCGGCACCGCTCGAGCAAATCCGGCACCTGCCCCATCGCGGGCTTGACCTCGATGATCGGATCGAGCAACCCCGTCGGGCGGATCACCTGCTCGGCCACGACACCCCCCGTGCGCTCAAGCTCGTACGGCGCTGGCGTCGCCGACACGTACAAGACCTGCGGCACCATCGCTTCAAACTCCTCAAACCGAAGCGGACGGTTGTCCAGAGCCGACGGCAACCGGAACCCGTGCTCGACGAGCACCGTCTTCCGCGCCTTGTCTCCGTTGAACATCGCCCGCACCTGCGGCAGCATCACGTGCGATTCATCCACGATCAGGAGCCAATCTCGAAAGTTGGGCCGCGCCGACGCCGCCACCGCATCCGGCGTCGGCAACAGCTCGCGCTCGGTGCCCGGGGCGATGCCCGACGGCGCCACCTGCCGGATCTCGGGGGCCGTGGGGGCAAAGTCAAAGTAATCCATCAAGCAGTACGGCCGCTCGCCGCGGGCCCGGCCATCCATGAACCTGGAGTAATTCTCGATCCCCGGGCACGTCCCGACCTCCTGCAGCATCTCGAGGTCGTACTTCGTCCTTCCGATCAGCCGCTGGGCCTCAAGCAGCTTCCCCTGCGTTCGAAGCTCGGCCACCCGGGCCTCCATCTCCGCCCGGATCGCCGCGACGGCGGCTTCGAGCTGCTCCTCGGGCATCACATAGTGCACGGCCGGGAACAGGAAGAACTGCGTCTCTTCCGTCAGCACCTCGCCGCTCGTGGGGTTGATGAGCTCGATCCGCGAGACCTCATCCCCGAAAAGCTCCACCCGCACCGCGAACTTCTCGTACGCCGGCCAGATCTCAATCGCATCCCCGCGCACGCGGAACAAGCCGCGCTTGAACTCGATCTCCGCCCGGTTGTACTGCATCGACGCCAGATGAAGCAGAAACTCCCGCCGGTCGATCATCGAGCCCCGCGTGATCGTGAGCACCTTGTTCCCGTACGCGAGCGGCGACCCCAGGCCGAAGATGCACGACACGCTCGCGACGACGATCGTGTCGCGGCGGGAGAGGATGTTGCTCGTCGCGGCCAGCCGCAGGGCGTCGAGGTCATCGTTCCGCGAGCTGTCCTTCTCGATGTAGATGTCGCGGGCCGGGATGTACGCTTCGGGCTGGTAGTAGTCGTAGTACGAGACGAAGTAGTTGACCGAGTTGTTGGGGAAGAACTCGCGCAGCTCCTCATAAAGCTGGGCCGCGAGCGTCTTGTTGTGGCTCATGATGAGCGTCGGCTTGCCCAGGGCCGCGATGACGTTGGCCATGGTGAACGTCTTGCCCGTGCCGGTGGCTCCGAGCAGGCACGAGGCCTTCGCCCCGCCCCTCAGCTCGGCCACCAACTGAGCGATCGCCGCGGGCTGGTCGCCCATGGGTTTGAACGGGGAGACAACCTGGAACGAAGTCGGTGGTCGGGCCATGGGCATTACCTTACGCATGGCGAACGGCGGGCGTTCGTCTCGGGACGAAGCCGCGTCGCGCGACGCGGCGTGACAAGGTGCAGGGGTGACATGGTGAAGGGGTGAAAGAGGGCCCGCCCCACGTCGCATAACGCCCGTGTCGATGACCGACGCTGGCACGTCGGGAACCGACGGCGAGCCGTCGGGAACCGACCTTGGCACGTCGGAAGCCGACCCGGGGCCGTCGGGAACCAACGGCAGGCAGTCGGGAACCAACGGCTGGCAGATGGGAACCATCGGCGGGCAGATGGGAGCCATCGGCAGGCAAACGGGAGCCATTCGCGGCTGAACGGGAGCCATTCACGGGTGAACGGGAGCCATTCCGGGCCGAATCGGGCCCTTTCGGGGCCAAACACAAGCCTTTCACCCCGCCCCAAACAGCCCCAGCCCCGCCCCCAATCCGGTACAATCCCCGGCATCGCCCAGGGCGGCTTCGCGTCACGCCAAAGCCCGGGCCGGAGGAGCCCGACCCATGACGTCCATCGCCGCACGCATCGCCGCCCTCAACGCCCAGTCCCGCGCCGCCGAGAAGATCGCCTTCTCGGGCCACGGCGGCTGGCTCGCCGCCGACGGCACCTTCATCGTCCCCGCCGGCACCACCATCGCGTTCTATCAGGCCGATGGTGTCTCGCTCGGCAACGAAGCGGGCAAGCTCGTCGATGCCCTCACGCGGTTCGGCACCTCGGCCGTCCCCCACGAGATCCTCCGGGGCGGGCAGTCGTGCAAGAACTACCGCTTGTACCCCCGCGAGAGCCTGGCTCTCCTCGGGCACAGCAAGTTCGAGTCGCGGTTCATCACGACCAACGACGATGCGGGCGTGCAGCTCAAGGACCTGCTGAGCACCTACCGCGGCAAGGACTGCCACTGGGCGGCCTGCCGGAACCACATGTAGGGGACGCGGAAGCCGCGGAGCCGCGGAGTCAGAAAGTCACGAAGTCACGAAGTGCCCGGGGCGTTCCTCATCGAACGCCCCGTTTCGCTTTCGAAGCGCTGAGCCCCGCACTCCGGGCACGGAGCCGGACCCGGGGTCGCCGAAAGGTCGTACCCGCAGCCCAGACAGGCCCCCGAGCGGACCCGTCGCCGCACCCGCCAACCGCTCCACAGCGGCACAACGCCCGCGATCAGAAGGAAGAGCGGGATCGGCCACGCCACGACGGCGACATAGGCGGTCTCGCCGTCATGCCTCCAGCCTCCCGCGACGAACCATCTGGATGTGCCGTCACCATCACGCCCGTAGACCTTGATCAGCGTCCGGCTCATGAGGGTCGCGTGGTCCGACACCACCAGCAACGGCCCCTCGGGAACATCAACCCGTCCCGCCGAGAACCCGTCGGGCACACGAGTAGGGTCCGAGGTCCGGTCGACTTGCCCGGAAGCCTTCTCGACCGGATATCGGTGCCACCTCGTCTCACCCGATTTCAAGATGAGAATGTGGAGCGACCGCTCATTCGTTCGCCTGATCTCCATGATGTACCACCGCGAAGCAACCACCATCCCCGCCGCGAGCAACCCAAGGCTCACGAGCGTCACCCCCGCCCACATTCGCTTCTTCCCGCGTGCCAAGCCCACCTCCCCGCTCCCCGTCCCCGCGTCTCCGCGTCCTCCCCCACAACCCCACCGCCCCCGCGACTTCTACAGCCTTCTGATCCCCGCCTCCACCACCATCGCGATGAGCAAAAGCGGCAAGTGCATGATCGAGACGAAGAAGACCTTCCGGGCGTCCGCCACGCTCCGCGTCTTCAGCACCCGCATCGCGCACACGAAATACCACAAGCCCGTCAAGACCGCGATCGCCGCGTACGGCCAGCCCAAGACGTTCGGCATCGCAAGCACCGGGAGCAGGGTCGCCGGGATCTGCGCGAACGCCCACACCGCGATCGTCGTCGAGGTCTTGGAGCCCGTCGGGTCCAGCGTCGGGAGCAGCTTGTACCCGCCCTTGGCGTAGTCGTCGCGGTACATCCACGCCAGCGCGAACGAGTGCGGCAGCTGCCACACCGTCATCAGCACAAAGAGCGCCACACCCCCCCACCACATCGGCCAGTGCTCCGCCCCCGTCGCGCCCATCCCCCCCTCGGGCAACCCCGCCGCCCAGCCCATCAGCGGAGGGAGCGCCCCCGGGAACGTCCCCACGTACGTCGAGAGCGCCGACCGCGGCTTCATCGGCGTGTACGCGAAGAGGTAGGTCACCGTGCACGCGAGCGCGAGGATCGTCGTGATCGCCCCGCAGCCCAAAGCCAGGACCAAAGCCCCGAGCAGCACGCACGACACGCCGAACGTCAAAGCCACCGGCGGGGCGATCCGCTCCTCGGGGAGCGGCCGCCGCATCGTCCGCTTCATCTTCGCGTCGCGCGAACGCTCGACGAGCTGGTTGAGGACGTTCGCCCCCGCCGCCGAGAAGTACGTCCCCGCCGCGCACATGAACCCCGCGTACGCGATCTCGATCCACGGCCGCGAAGGCTCAAGAACCGACTTGCCCCCATCTGTGGACAAGAACGCCATCGCGAACCCGACCGCCGCCGTGATCGTCACCAGCCGCGTGATCCCCGGCTTGGTCATCTCCCGCAGGCTCTTGATGGTTCCCGCCCGAGGCCCTTCCCTGGGCCGCGCCGTCGCCGCGAGCGGAGAAGAGTCCACGGGCGTTGGCATCGCGGGGCTGGTCACGGGCTCATGATAGGTTTGGGCGACCGGTCCGGCTCACTGCGGAATCACGGCGTCGCGGCCCCCGGGCACTTCCCGCGACGCGGGCGTCCGTACCACCGCCCATCGGACGCCGAACAGTGTCTCCAGATTCGCCGGTGTCAGCGTCGCCGCCGCCGGCCCCTGCTCAAGCACCGTCCCATCCTGCCGCAGGAGCAGCGCCCGGTCCGCCCACCGCAGCGCCAGGTCCGCATCGTGAAGCACCACCACGACCGTCCGCCCGCGCCGGGCGAGTTCGCGAAAGACGCTCATCGCTTCCGCCGCCAGCGCCGGGTCCAGCGCCGCCGCGGGCTCATCCGCAAGCACCACACCCGGCCGATCCACCATCCCCCGCGTTTGCGCGTACGCCCGAGCCATCGTCACCCGCTGCCGCTGCCCCTCCGAAAGCGTCTCGACCCGGCGGTCCCGCAAAGCCGCGAGCCCCAGCCGCTCGATCGCCGGCAACGCCTGCGACGGATCCCCCCCCGCTTCCGCTCCCATCGCGACAACTTCCCCCACCGTGAACCCCACCGGGATCTCCTCCCGCTGCGGGACATACGCAAGCCGCGCCGCCAGCGCCGAAGGCGACAACGACCCGATGGCCGCCCCGCCCAACACCACCGCCCCATCCAACACCGCCGCCCCGCCCGAAACACCGTGCCCCTCCTGCACCCCCGCCAAGCACCGAAGCAGCGTCGACTTCCCGGCTCCATTGGGCCCCAAGACCGCCGTGACCTCCCCCGGCGCAAACACCGCCGAGACATCGCAAAGGACAGCCCTCACCGCCCGATGCCCGATCACAAGATGGTCCGCTCGCAGGATCACGCGACCATCCTACGACATCCCTCCTTCTCCCCGTCGCTTCGACGGGGAGAAGGTGCTGCGCCAGCGGCGGATGAGGGGTGACGGGCGAGCGGGATGGTTACAGGCACGCTTGGGGGCGACCGTAAAGTTCCCTGGTCCAACCGTACCGGAAACAGGCTCGTGCACACACTCGAACGTCCATACCCCTACAGCGTGACGCTCGGCGAAGCGGGCCCAAATGCGGCTTTCAGGCTTTCCCTTCGATCGCCGGGTGCGAGCAACTGGGTCGAGGTCTTCCTCTGGGCCATGATTTCGGCAGGATTGCTGACGTTTCCGATCCTGATCATCGTCAAAGGCTCATTGCCCTCTCCGCCGCTGCTCCTCAGTTTGGCGCTCGGCACATTGACGGCATCGTTCACCGTGCGGCTGTTCATTCGGATGGAGCGGCGTGAGGAGGCCGAGGTGCGCGTGAATGAGAGGGGACTGGTCGTGGAGCAACGGGGCCAATCGCGGAGCGTCCCGTGGAACTGCGTCCGCCTGATCGCCTCCCCCTGCACCATCATCGACATGCTGAACGCGGAACGCGGCGTTTCCCAAGAGGTTCACGGCTGGCATTGCCTGCGCTTGGAGCTCGACACCCAAACCGCGATCCTTGCATGTGTTCCGACGCGGGAGGAACTTGAGGCGTCTTCTGCCGCGCTGCCGCCTCCACTGCGAAGCCGCCTCCAGCACACCGACACGCCCATTCGCTGCGAAGGCACCCGCAACGACGTCATGGGCCGGTTGGCCTCCAAACGTCTGTGGTGATGCCTCCTTCTCCCCGTCGCTTCGACGGGGAGAAGGTGCCGCGTCAGCGGCGGATGAGGGGTCTTCGATGGTCCCCCATCCTCATAGAGCCCACCACCCCAACTACAACCCCTCTTCACCACCGGTCTTCCCATGCTTCTTCATCAGCCTCTCCACCGTCCGCTTGGTCTTCTCCTCGATTCTGCGTTGCTCCATCTCCGAAAGCGGCTTGGGCCGACCCGTGACGAAGTAATGCAGCACCCCCATCGAGACCGCGACCACCGCCAGCACCACCAGCCCCGTCTTCTTGGTCGCATCCACCGAGAAATCCGGTCCCGCCGCGCTCCAAACCTCCGCGTACCACCGGTCACCAATCGCAGCCACCCACCCGACGCTCAGCAAAGCCAGGAGCCCGACCAGTACCGCTCGAACACCTCGCCAGCCACGGCTCTCAGCCGACGTGACGATCAGGCCGATCGCGAATGCACGCCAAGCCAGAAGAATCGGGATCGAAGCGAAACACAACGCGTAAAGCACCGCAAAGCCTCCACCTCATCCACTTCCCCGAGGGATTCCGCGTACGTCGATGGGTCACCCTATGCGGGCCCGGGCAAACCGGTCGAACCCCCGGCTATCATCGCCCCATGACCTCTCCGAAGATCGTCGCTGTCACGGGTTCCACCGGGTTTGTCGGCCGCTACGTCGTCCGCGAGCTCCTCGCTCAGGGCTACTCCGTCCGCGCCCTCGCCCAGTCCGAAACTTCCGCCAAGCGTTACCTCCCGCGCGACCCCCGCGTCGAGGTCGTCCTCGGCGACGCCCTCAGCCCCGCCAAGCTCGATGAGCTCTGCAAAGGCTGCTCCGCCGCCATCGCCCTCGTCGGCATCATCCGCGAAGAACGCGACGGCCTGACCTTCCAGCAAGCCCACGTCGGAGCCCCCAAAGCCCTCCTAGCCGCTTGCCACCGCGCCGGCGTCCGACGCTTCATCCACATGTCCGCCCTGGGCGCCTCCCCCACCGGCAAAGCCGAGTACCAGCGCACCAAGTTCGAAGGCGAGCAGCTCGTCCGCGCCAGCGGCCTCGACTGGACCGTCTTCCGTCCCAGCTTCATCCTCGGCGAAGGAAGCAAGTTCATCAAGCAAGCCATCAACTGGGCCAAGGGTGAGGAACAGCCCTGGATCTTCATGCCCTACTTCACCCGCGGCGTCGAGGACACCTCCGTCCCGCTCGGGCCCGTCCACCGCATCGACCCCGTCGTCCAGCCCGTCGCCGTCGAAGACGTCGCCAAAGCCTTCGTCTCCGCCATCCCCAACGAGAAGTCCTTCGGCGAAACCTACAACCTCGTCGGCCCCGACCGTCTCAGCTTCCCCGAACTCCTCCTCTGGATCCGCGACACCTACGTCCACGGTTCCACGCAGGGCGTCTGGGGAGTCCCCGGCGAGATCGCCGCCATCCAGGCCGACATCGCCGCTCTCGTCGGCATGAAGCACGTCCTCCCCTTCGATTCCGGCATGGCCCACATGGCGAGCCAGGACTCCGTCGGCGAGCTCGTCAAGGTCCGCGAGCACCTGGGCCTCACCCCGCGCCAGGTCGTCACCCAGCCCGCCCACTGAACCCCGTCTTCATCTCCGTTCCACCCGTGATTCACGTTCAATCGCGGCAAGTGGCCCTACGCTCACCCCATGCAGAGATTCGAGAAGCGCCTCTTCGCCCACATCCAGCACGAGGCGTACGTCCCCTCCAAACCCGACACCCTCATCCAAGACCTCGGCATCGACGATGACGAACGCGAAGAGTTCCGCTCGATGGTCGGCGAACTGGTGAGCCGCGGCATGCTCGTCGCCACCGCCGGCGGCCACGTCCAGCTCCCCAGCATCGAACACAAGATCGACAAGGACCCAAGCGGCACCGTCCAGGCCGTCTTCCGCAAGATCATGAAGGGCGGCGGCTTCGCCCAGCCCATCGAGCCCGTCCGCGAACGGTCCATCTACATCGACGAGACCTACGCCAAGGACGCCCTCTCCGGCGACACCGTCGCCATCAAGGTCTGGCGCGACCGCGGACGCGAACGCCAGACCGGTTTCGCGAGCTTCACCGGCGAGATCGTCGAAGTCATCAAGCGCAAGCGCACCACCTTCTCCGGCGAGATCATCAAGAAGGGCGGACAGTGGCTCGTCTACCCCGACGGCAAGGAAATCACCCAGCCCATCGTCGTCCGTGACGCCGAAGCCAAGAACGTCCGCGACGGCCTCAAGGTCGTCATCGACCTCGTCGTCTTCCCCGAGATGGGAATGCTCCCCGAAGGCGTCATCACCAAAGTCCTCGGCGAAGCCGGCCGCCCCGACGTCGAGACCCAAGCCACCATCGCCGCGTACAACCTCCCCGGCGAATTCCCCGAAGAGTGCAACGAGCAAGCCCGCGAGGTCACCCAGGAATACGACCAGCAGATCGCCGACTACCAAGCCAAGGGCATCGCCGCGCTCACCAACAAATGGGGCCCCCGCGCCGACCTCACCGGCGACTTCATCATCACCATCGACCCCCCCGACGCCAAGGACTACGACGACGCCATCTCCATCCGCCGGAGCGAGTCCATCCCCGGCGGCTGGGACCTCGCCGTCCACATCGCCGACGTCGCCCACTACATCCCGCCCAAAAGCGACATCGACCTCGAAGCCCGCGACCGCGCCAACTCCGTCTACCTCCCGCGCCTCGTCATCCCCATGATCCCCGAGCTCCTCTCCAACGGGATCTGCTCGTTGCAAGAGGGCGTCTACCGCTTCTGCAAGTCCGCGTTCATGTCCTACGACGAGGGTGGCAAATGCCGCAGCGAGGGCGTCGCCAACACGCTCATCAAGTCCGCCAAACGCCTCACCTACCTCGAAGCCCAGGCCCTCATCGACGGCAACATCGAGGAAGCCCGCAAACACGCCAAAACCCCGCCCAAGTACACCGACCAGCTCCTCGAAACCCTCGGCGAGATGAACCGCTGCGCGAAAGCCATCCAGGGCCGCCGCAAACGCGACGGCATGATCTCCCTCGAGCTCCCCGACGCCAACCTCATCTTCGATGAACAAGGCCGCGTCGTCGACGCCGAGCCCGAGGATGATGCGTTCACCCACACGCTCATCGAAATGTTCATGGTCGAAGCCAACGAAGTCGTCGCCCGCCTCTTCGAACGCTACCAGGTCCCGCTCCTCCGCCGCGTTCACCCCGAACCGACCCCCGGCAACGTCGAGGACATGCGCAAAACCGCCATGGTCGCCGGCTTCCGCATCCCCAAGAGCCCCACGCGCGAAGAGCTCCAGACCCTCCTCGACGGCACCCGCGGCACCCCCGCCGCCCGCGCCGTCCACATGGCCGTCCTCCGCACGCTCACCAAAGCCGAGTACTCACCCCTGCTCATCGGCCACTTCGCCCTCGCCAGCAAGGCTTACGCCCACTTCACAAGCCCCATCCGCCGCTACGCCGACCTCACCGTCCACCGCTGCATCGCCGAATACCTCCGCCGCACCGACAACAACACCAAGCGGCCCAAATCCGAAGAAGAACGCAAAGCCCTCGGCCGCGCCCTCCGCGACAGCACCATGTGCGAGACCCACGAAGCTCTCGTCGAGGTCGGCAAGCACGCCACGATGCGTGAATCCGCAGCCGCCGAAGCCGAAGAAAGCCTCAAGAAGTTCCTCGTGCTCCAGCTCCTCGCCGACCGCCTCGGCGAGGTCTATCCCGGCGTCGTCACCGGCGTCAACAACCGCGGCGTCTTCGTCCAGATCGACAAGTTCCTCATCGACGGCTTCATCAAGAAGGAAGACCTCCCCGGCGACGTCACCCGCGACAACCGCGCCCCGATGTGGCGCATCGACCAGCGCACCGGCGCCCTCGTCGACGCCCAGTCCGGCCGAAGCTTCAACTCCGGCGACGCCGTCGTCGTCAAGATCGCCGCCGTCGACCTCCCCCGCCGCGCTCTGGACCTCGTCCTCGACGATCCGGCATCGCGAGCCGCGGGCAAGAAGAAGATGGTCAAAGACCCGAACGGTCCCGGTGGCGGCGGCTTGGGCGGCATCGGCGGAGGCATCGGCTCGGGCGGCGGCGCCGGCTTCGGCAACTTCCGCACCGGCGGCCAGCGCCGAAGCCAGAAGAGCAAGAACCGCGACAAAGGCAAGACCGACCACCGCCGTGGGAAGTAGTGGGTTCAGCTTTGAAATTTGGGCTTTGCAGTTTGAAATTTGAGATCTAGAATTTGAGATTCCAAATTCCATATTCCATATTCCAAATTCGAAATTTGAAATTTGAAATCTAAAATTTCAAATTCAAGCTCTCAACTCCCCCCCATGCACCCCCTCCCCACCTTCCCCCTCTTCCCCGACCCCCTCCGCGAGAAGGTCTTCGAAAAGTCCTCCAAGCCCTGCTCCGTCTGCGGCCAAGCCCGCGGCATGCTCTACACCGCCGAGCTCTACGGCAAGGGCGACCGCTCACCCTGCTGCCCGTGGTGCATCGCCGACGGATCCGCCGCCGCAGCGGGCTTCGGCTTTATCATGCGCGTTCAGTGCGCGAGCGGTGAGTACCAACGACTGACTCCGGAAGACAAAGCCCTCCTCAAACAACGAACCCCCGGATACCTGAGTTGGCAGGGCAACCACTGGCTCCTGTGCTGCGACAAGCCCTGCCTCTATCTGGGCCGTGCCGATGGGCCCGAACTTCGCACGCACTGGGCCGATGTCATCCCCACCCTCGACGGCATCGGCAAGTGGCCCAACGAGAACATCGACGACTTCATCAAAGCCGTCACTCGCGAAGAAAGCCCCTGCGTCTACGTCTTCCAATGCCAGCTCTGCCGCAAGCTCAAGGGCTACTGGGATCAGGATTGACGCTCCGCTCCACTCGTTTCCCCACGCAGCACACCCCCACCGCCACCACCGTCCCCGCGACCAGCTGCCAAGGCCCCGCCAGCTTGAATGCGAGCTCCGCATCCGCATTCTCGGTCCTGATTGCAAGCACCCAGCTCCAGAGTTCCGGACGCAGGGCGAGCACCGTCACCGCCCCCGCCACCAGCGCCGCGATCGCCGAGGCCGTGCTCCCGCGCTTCGTGAACAGCGCCGTCAGGAACACACCCAGAAGCCCCGCGTACGCGAAGTTCATCACGCTGAGCACGAAATCAATGATCGTCGACTTCGACGCTTTGAACCAGTGAATGCAGAGCATCGCAAACGCCCCGAGCACGATTCCCCACGCCACCACCGCGAGCCGCGACACCCGCACATAGTGCTCCTCGCTCCGCCCCGGCTTCGCAGGCCGGTACACGTCCGTCACGAACGTGCTCGCCATCGAGTTGAGGCCCGAGTTGATCCCCGCCGGCCCCGCCGCCATCACCCCCGCGATCATCAGCCCCGCCACGCCCCACCCCGTCGCTCCAAGCTCATTGAGAATGTACCGCAGCACCACCTCGCTCCCCTTCCCCGGCGCCGCTTCCGCCGCAACCCCGCCCATCAGCTCCGGCCGCTGGTAGTACACCCAAAGCAACATCCCCAGCACCATGAACAGCGCCACCGCCGGAATCCCCACCAGCTGCCCCGAAATCACCGACCAGCTCCCCTTCCGCGCCGACTTGCACGTCAGCATGCGCTGCACTAGGTCCTGATCCGTCCCGTGGCTCGCGAGCGTGATGAGCACAAACCCCGTCAGGATCGTGAAGATGTTGATCCCCGACCCCCAGTCAAACGACCCATCCGCCCGAAACCCGCTCGGAAACAGCGTCAGCTTCGACGTCCCCCCCGGCCCCCCGGTGCTGAGCGCCTCGTACACCTCGCTCCACGGCGCCGTGATCTTGCCAACAAGCAGCGCCACCACCACCGCCGCCGCTCCCAGATACACCGCGACCTGGAGCACATCCGTCCAGATCACGCTCGTGATCCCGCCCGCGAGCGTGTACACCACGCCGAACGCCATGAACGCCGCGATCGCGACCGCCAGGTGCCCCGCTTCCGCATCCCCGTACATCGCGATCGACACCGGCACCGCCCCGACGAAGACCCGCGACCCGCTCGCGAAAACTCGACCGAACATGTACGTCCAGCTCGCCGCAAGCTTCGCCCCCGGCCCGAATCGCTGCTCAAGCAGCTGGTATGGCGTCGTCACGTTCCGCTTGTAGTACGCCGGGATGAACACCCACGCGAGAATCACCGCCGCGATCAAGCCACCGAGGTTCGTTGCTAGGTACGCGAGGTTTCCCAGATACGATTGCTCCGGGGCTCCCGTAAACGTCGCCGCCGACTGCGCCGTCGCGAGGATCGACACCGCCACCGCCCACACCGGCATCGCCTGGTCCGACGTGAAGTACGCTCCCGCGCTCTCCACGTGCCGCCTCTTCGCCCGCCACGCGAAATACGCCCCCGACCCCGCCAGAAGCGCGAAGTACCCCGCGAGCACCACCCAATCCAGCGCCGCGAGCGAGCCATCCTTGGCGAGCATCGTCATGCCGGGAGCATACACGATCACGCGCCCCCGGCCCTCCTAACCTCCGTCACCTCTCGCGAAAGGAGACCGATGCAAGGCTGGTGGGTCATCGACACACTGAACCAGAGCCCCGCGCTGCTCGCCACGTGGATCTTCTGGATCATTTTCTCCATCTGCCTCCACGAGCTCGGCCACGGCTGGGCCGCCATCTGGCAGGGAGACCGCACCCCCATCGACGCCGGTCACATGACCTGGAACCCCTTCGTTCACATGGGTCCCATGAGCCTCCTCTTGTTCGCCCTCTTCGGCTTTGCCTGGGGCGCGATGCCCGTCAACCCCTCCCGCTTCCGAAGCCGCTACGGCGACGCCCTCGTCGCCGCCGCCGGCCCCCTCATGAACGTCATCCTCGGCGTCTTCTGCCTCGCCGGCGTCGCCATCCTCTTCCGAGTCGTCAGCAGCGGCGCCGTCGACGTCTCCAAGACCTTCAACCTCTTCATGTTCTTCCACACCGGCCTCAGCCTCAACATCTTCCTCGTGATGTTCAATCTCTTCCCCGTCCCACCCCTTGACGGCTCCCGAATCCTCGGCAACTTCGTCCCAGGCTTCTACCGCCTCTTCAACGGCGAAAAAGGCCAGTTCGTCATGGTCTTCGGCTTCGCCGTCCTCTACATGTTCGCAAGCCGCCCCATGCAGCGCGCCGCGTGGCAGACCAGCGACGCCCTCGTCCAGTTCGTGATGTAGCCCCGCTCACCGCACCATCACCGCTGGCACGCTCAGGTTCCCCGCGCGGTCCACCGCCCAGATCGCCACCGCATCAATCCCCGTCCCCGTCGCGGTGAAGTTCCGCTCCGCGCCCGGCGCAATGATCGTCGTCCACTGCTGCCCGGCCCTCACCGCCACCGCCCACACCCGCGACGCCTCGTCCGTCGCCGAAGCCATCGTCCACCGCACCGCGATCCCCCCCTTCGCATCCGCCTCGACCGAAAGCAGCGGCGCCGCCGGCGGCACATCGTCAAGCCACGGCGTCGCCGGCACCAGCGCCGGCGCCGCAAACGGCCCGCGTGCCAGCCCCGTCCGCACGCCCCCGGCATCCGACACGATCGCCTTTGCCGAAAAGTGCACCGACCCCGGCCCCAGCTTCACAAACTCCCGGATCAGCCCCACCTGCTTCACAATCTCTTCGCCCGTCCACCCCGCGTTCTTCTCGATCTCTCCCGGCAGCAGCCTGCTCGGATAAAGCCCCGGCCACATCGACCGCGCCTTCACGTTCTCTCCCTCCCACCACTTGAGAAGCGGCACAAACGGCTGCTGCGGCGCCTCAACCCGCCAATAAAGCTGCGGCGAGCAGTAATCAAGCCACCCCTCCCGAAGCCAAAGCCTCGCATCCGCGTAAAGCTTCTCGTACGCATCCATCCCCTTCACACCCGCAGGATGCTCCGGCCGCCAGATCCCAAACGGACTGATCCCCACCTTCACATGCTTCTTCGTCGCTTTCGTCGTCTCGTAAAGCCGCTTCACAAACCGGTTGATGTTGTCCCGCCGCCAATCATCCCGCGACAGCCGCCCCCCGTCATCGCTATACCGCGTCCACGACGGCCCATCCGGAAACGGCTCGCTCCCCTTCGGATACGGATAGAAGTAGTCGTCGATGTGAAGCCCGTCGATGTCGTAACGCGACGTGATGTCCGCGATCACTCGAAACGTGTGCTCCTGCGCCTCCGCTTCACCCGGATCAAGCCACAAAAAGCGGTCGTACGCCTTCACAAGCTCCGGCTTCGTCCGCGACACATGCGTCGCCGCATCCGGCTTCTTCGCGTCAAAGTGCCGCGCCCGGAACGGGTTCACCCACGCGTGAAGCTCCATCCCCCGTGCGTGCGCCTCCCTGATCCACTCCGCCAGCGGGTCAAACTCCTCCGCCGGCGCTTTCCCGCTCTCCCCGGTCAGGAACTCCGACCACGGCTCAAGCTCGCTCTTGTAGAACGCATCGCACGACGGCCGCACCTGGAAGACCACCGCGTTGAAGTTCGCCGCTTTCATCGCGTCCAGCATCGCGAGCATCTCGGCCCGCTGCTGCGAGACGCTCGCCGTCCGCGACGTCGGCCAGTCGATGTTCGCGACCGTCGCGACCCACGCCCCGCGAAACTCGCGCATCGGCGCCGGCGGCGACACCTCTTCCGGCTTGGCGTCACGCCACGCCGCCCCCCCCGGCTGCCCCATCGCGGCCGCCGCCATCCCCACACCCGCCATGACCGCCGCAACAACGCTCACCCATCGATTCATGGGCCGAATATCGGCCCGCCGTCCGCGCCGGGACCACCCATTCACCGCGCATAAAAAAACCGGCCGCAGCAAGGAACCCCACCACGGGCTCCCTGACCACAGCCGGTTTTCGTGGCTCATCGAGGCACGTCAACCCGTCTCGTTCGTCTCACTCTTCCGGCTCGGTGTACCCGATCGAGTGCGTCGCGTCCGGATCGCTCCAAGGAGACGATCCCTGCCGCGGCTCCTGAGACCACACCAAGTGGTCCCGGTACGACTTCAGCCGCTTCTCGCTGAACCCATCCAGGAACAAGGGATCCACCGTCGTGTTGATCGCCAAGATCTCGCGGATGAGCTGCGACCGCGAGAACGCCGGCACCTCCGGCTTGGCGGACTCCCGCAGATCAGCTTCATCGTACAGAGACACCATGCTCATCGCGGTAATCCTTCATCTTCACCGACGCAAGCCCCTCCGGGTTCCTCGCGGCGATGCCGACCTTCGTGCGGATGGTGGAGATCGGACGCCCGCCCCCATCCTATGAAACGTATAACCACCATCGGACGTTCAGCCCCTCCTCCTTGACCACCCGTCTCAACTCCCCTCGCCGCGCGTAACCTCCGCCCATGCCACGGATTGACACGCTCCTCGCCGCCGACGGAAGCGTCTTCGGAAATCTCGTCCCCCCCATCCTCCCCGAATCTCCGCGTTCATGGCTCCCCGGCCGCTGCATCGCCTCGCCAGGTGCCCCCCTCCGCGATGAAGCCGACGAGTCCGCCCTCTGGAAGCTCCGGATGGGCAGCGCCATGCCCGACCTCGACGCCGCCCTCGACCGTGCCCTGGCTTCCCTCCCCCCTGCCTCCACCCTGTGCCTCCGCCCCGCCGCCGACTCCGTCCTCTCCGACGTCCCCACCACCCTCGGCCTCCTCCGCCGCTTCGAGTCCCGCGTCGAGCTCCTCCTCGCCCCCGCCGACCTCATCGCCCCCGCGATGCTCCCCCACGCCTCGGACCACCTCATCCGCATCCTCTCGGCCTTCGAAAGCCACCCCGCCGTCCGCGGCATCATCCTCGAAGATCTCTCCGGCCCGGGCGAGTTCGCCCCCGCCGGCACCGGCCTCATCAAGGAACCCGCCTGGCGGCACGCGATGACCACCGTCCGCCGATCCGCCTGGCCGCTCATCATCGACCGCCACAACCGGGCCGACTGGCTCCTCGGCCTGACCTGACGCCGACCGCACAACCCACGACCCCGGTGCTACCGTTCCGCCATGACGACGACCCCTCCCTCGAACACCCCGTCGACCGCCTACGGCACCCCCGCCCCGGTCCCGACGCTCGACCACCCGATGTTCGCCCGCCTCAAGACCGCCTTCGCGGGCAAGAAGTTCCGCGGCACCGATTTCCGCGGCGTCTCCACCGTCATCGTCGAACCAGCCGACCTCCACGCCGTGCTCGCCTTCCTCAAGAACGAGTGCGCGTACGAGTTCCTCTCCGACGTCGTCGGCCTCGACTACCTCGAATACCCCTCGCCCCAGCCGGGCCGCTTCGCCGTCGTCTACAACCTCCTCTGCTTCAGCCGCGATGAACGCTTCTTCGTCAAGACCTACCTCAACCCCTCGCTCCCCACCGACGGCATCGTCGAGGACCCTGCTCTTTACGTCGACTCCGCGTGCGACCTCTGGCCCGGCGCCGAATGGCCCGAACGCGAGGTCTTCGACATGTACGGCATCCGCTTCCGCAACCACCCGGACCTGCGCCGCATCCTGACCTGGGAGGACTACCCCGCCCACCCGCTCCGCAAGGACTACCCGGTCCGCGGCCGCGGCGAACGCGAGCAGTACGCGATCGTCGATCGCTCCTCCACCTGACGCAAGCCCCTCCATGTCACCGGACCCCATCCAGGCTTGGCTCGGCGCCGCCCGCGACCCGCGGATCCGCGCCGACCTCGAAGCCATTTACGCCGACATCGCATCCCACATCGAAGCCCGAAGCCCCGCCTGCTGGGCCAGCGGTCGCTGCTGCAACTTCGAAGCTTCCGGCCACCTCCTCTACGTCACCGGCCTCGAAGCCGCGTACTCCGTCGTCCGGCACGGCGAAAATCACCCCTCCGCCATGATCCCCCCCTCCGGCCGCGGCGACCCCTGCCCCTTCCAATCCGCCAACCTCTGCACCGCCCACACCATCAAGCCCCTCGGCTGCCGCGTCTACTTCTGCGACCGCTCCGCTCAGGATTGGCAGCACAAGCTCAGTGAGCACGGCCTCGCCCAGATCCGCGCCCTCCACGACGCCCACCACCTCGAGTACCGCTACGCCGAGTGGCGCGCCCTCCTCACCGAAATCGCCGCCGCAAGCGAGCCCCCCGCGATCAGCCAATGATGGAGGTCCATGCGTCCGTTCTGGCACTACGCATCAAGGATGGTCCGCTACCCCGGCACGCTCGCCGGGGCCATGACCCTCGCGCTCCTCTCCGCTGGCTCCCTCGGTGCCGGCCTCCTCGGGCTCAAGCCCATCCTCGAACTCGTCCTGGGTGACAAGGACAACCCCGCCCCCGCCACCTTCACCCAGGCCGTCGCAGGCTGGAACCAGAAACTCTCCGCCTGGGGCATCCAGATCCCCGAAAGCCTCGCCCAGTCCCTCCCCGACGGCAAGATGACCGCGCCCGTCCTCCTCTTCTCCCTTCTGGGCCTCCTCACCATCATCGGCGCCGTCGCCAACTTCGGACACGTCTTCCTCTCCCTCACCGTCGTCAACCGAAGCCTCGCCGACATCCGCCGCGACGTCTTCGGCCGCGTCCTCCGCCTTCCGCTCCTCGGCGTCGTCAAAACCGGCCCCACCGACGTCGTCAACCGCATCATCGTCGACTCGTGGAACCTCTCCACCGGCTTTTCGACACTCCTGAGCAAAGCCGTCGCCGACTCCACCAAAGGCCTCGTCGCCATCATCGTCGCTTTCACGCTCGATTGGCGCATCTCCATCGTCGCCCTCGTCGTCTTCCCGCTCATCGCCATCGTCATCCGCAAACTCGGCTCACGCATCCGCCGAGCGACACGCCGCGTCCTCGAACACCAAGCCGACGTCTCACGCACCGCTCTCGAAAGCCTCCAGGGCTTCCGCGTCGTCAAGGTCCACACCACCGAATCCAGGCAGCTCGGCGTCTTCGACGACTCCAACCGCCACTTCCTCCGCGAGCTCAACAAGGTCCGCACCGCCCGCGCCCTCGCAAGCCCCCTCGTCGAGGTCATCGCCATCATCGCCGTCGGCGTCATGGCGCTCGTCGCGATCAAAGCCATCTTCGACGGCAAGCTCGACAAGGAAACCATGATCGTCGTCCTCGGCGCCCTCGGAATGGCCGGAGCCTCCCTCAGGCCCCTCACCGGGCTCGTCAACGACATTCAGCAAAGCTCCGCCGCCGCCGACCGCCTCTGGGAGCTCGAATCCGCCATCTCCGAACCCGGCCACGAGCCCGGCCTGCCCGCCATGCCGACCCACGGCGCCTCGATCGAGTTCCGCGACGTCCACCTCACCTACCCGGGCGCGAGCGCCCCCGCGCTCGCTGGCGTCTCCCTCACCGTCAAGTTCGGCGAGACCGTCGCGTTCGTCGGACCCAACGGCTGCGGCAAAACCACCCTCCTCTCCCTCATCCCACGCATCTTCGACCCCGCCGCCGGCGAGGTCCTCATCGACGATGTCGACATCCGCAAATTCTCCGTCGAAAGCCTGCGCAAACAAATCGGTGTCGTCACCCAGGAAACCGTCCTCTTCCGCGGCACCATCGCCGAGAACATCGCCTACGGCATGGAAGCCGCCACCCTGGAACAAATCCAAGCCGCCGCCAGGAGCGCCCGCGCCCACGAGTTCATCGCCGCCAAGCCCGGCGCCTACGCCGAGTTCGTCGCCGAACAAGGACTCAGCATGTCCGGCGGACAGCGCCAACGCCTCGCCATCGCCCGCGCCATCCTCCGCGACCCGCGCATCCTCATCCTTGACGAAGCCACCAGCATGATCGACGCCGAAAGCGAAGCACGCATCGCCGAAGCGCTCGCCGAATTCAAGCGCGGACGCACCTGCCTCATCGTCGCCCACCGCCTCAGCACCGTTCTCGCCGCCGACCGCATCGTCGTCATGGAAGCCGGACGCATCGTCGATGTCGGCCGACACGCCGACCTCCTCGAACGATGCTCCCTCTACCGCTCCCTCGCCGAAAATCAGGGCCTCGGAAGCGGCCTCCACGGCGGGCTCAGCGGAACGCTCACCGGCCTCGCGCCACTCAACACCCTCCCCGCGCCCGCCGAAGGAGCCCCGCTTGCGTAAAGATGGCATCAACGAAGACGCCGCCCAGATGTCCGACTTCCTCTGCGACTACTGCGGCTCTGAATGGACCGAAGATCTCGCCATGGTCGAAGGCCACAAAGGCTCGATCATCTGCGGCGTCTGCCTCCGCGAAGCCTACCGCCGCGTCATCGTCCTCGACGAAAACAACGCCGACGAAGGCTACTCCTGCGCTCTCTGCCTCCTCACCAAATCAGAGAAAGCCTGGCGCAGCTCCGCCACCGGCGCCACCATCTGCACCTGGTGCATCAACCGCTCCGCCAAGATGCTCGACAAGGATCCCGACACCGGCTGGAAGAAGCCGGAGTAGGTATCCTCTCCTCGATGATCGATGACGAGGCCAAAACCGACGCCCGGGCCGACCTCAAAGCCAGCCTCCGCACCGCGGCCACCGCCGTGCTCATCGCCTGCGTCATCGCCCGCGGCATCGTCACCCACGACCCCTTTCCATGGTGGGCCGAAGACGCCACCATCATGGCCGTCCCCTCTTCCGGCCTCTTCCCCCTCGGCTCCATCATCCTCAGCACCCTCACGGTCCTCGCCGCTTCCGTCGTTGGCATGACCAGCCCCGGCGATCTCGGCCGGCTCATCCAGACCGCTCTTCTCCTCATCGGCGCCATGGGCGCTGCCGGCCACGCCGCACTCTTCGGCGGCGGCTCCCTCGACAACCTCGTCATCGGCTTCTCGTGGATCGCCGCCATGAGCGCCGGCGTCGCCGCGTGCGCCATCCGCGACAACCCCAGGCTTCTCAGAATGACCCTCGCTTCGCTCCTGGGCGCTCTCGCCATCATCGCCGCCAAAGCCGCCGTCCAGACCTACCTCGAACACCCCGCCACCGTCGCCGCTTTCAAAGCCAACAAGGAAGCCTTCTTCGCCGCCCGCGGATGGACACCAGACTCCGCCATGGCCAAGTCCTTCGAACACCGCCTGCTCCAGCCCGACGCCACCGCGTGGTTCGGCCTCTCCAACATCGTCGCCACCTTCGGCGCCGCCGCGTCCGTCGCCGGCCTGGGTCTCCTCATCGCTTCTCGCCGTCTGGGCGCGGTCCTCATCCTCGCCTGCGGCCTCACCCTGCTCATCCTCGGCGGCTCCAAGGGCGGTTACGCCGCCGCCATCCTCTCGGCAGGGGTCCTCCTCATCGCGCTCCTCATCACGAGGTCTGCCCGCCCACCGCTCCTCCGCGCCCTCCGCTGGGTCCCGCCCCTCGCTGTCGCGTGCGTCCTCCTCGCCATCTTCGCCCGCGGCGCCATCGGCGAATCCCTCGGCGAGCGAAGCCTCCTCTTCCGCGCCTTCTACTCCGAAGCCTCGCTCCGCATCCTCGCGGACAGCCTTCCCTGGGGCACCGGTCCCGACGGATTCCAAGCCGCCTACATGCTCGCGAAAAACCCCCTCAGCCCCGAAGAGATCTCAAGCCCGCACAACGTGCTCTTCGACTTCGCCTGCACCCTCGGCCTCCCCGGCCTCGCATGGGCACTCCTCTGGCTCGCGTGGGTCCTCCGCCTGGGCCCCGCCCTCGCCGAAACCCAGCACGAAACCCGGGATGAAATCTCTCCCGACCCCAAGCCCGTCTCTACGCGCGACGAGATCCGCCCGATCTTCCTCATCCTCGCCGGCGCGACCGTCTTCGCCACGATCCTCGAGCTCGCAACCGCCACGCCCGAGTCCGCGCTGGTCCGCTTCGCCGGCCTCTTCGCCGCTCTCGCCGTCGCCGCCGCCGTCCTCCCGCTCCTCGCCAACCCTTCCGGCCCCGCGCTCGCCGCCTGCGGCATCGTCCTCGCCATCCTCGGCCTCATCGACATGGCCCCCATCAATCCCGGTTCCGCCGGCTGGTACGCCATGCTCCTCGCATCCTGCGGCATCGGCGCCGCCAAAGTCCCCTTCATGCCGGTCCTCAAAACCACCGTCGTCGAAGCCGCCCGCTCCGCACGCGTCCTCTGGCTCGCCACCTCCCTCGGCGCCCTCGCCCTCGTCCTTTGGACCGCCCCCGCCGTCGCTCGCTGGCAGACCAACCTCCGCGAAGCCTTCGAAGCCGTCGCTCCCGTCGCCCGCGTCCGCGCCGACCTCGACGCCGCATTCTCAAGCCCGCGCCCGCCCGACCCCGAAACCCAGCAGCTCATCTCCCAAGGCCTCCGCGAGATCGGCATCAGCGCCGAAACCGCCGCCGGACCCGAACTCCTCCACCAGCTCGACCAGCGCCGCCTCCAAGCCGCCATCGAAGCCCTCCCCGCCCTCCAGCTCGCCTCCGCCGACCAACCCGCCCACCTCCTCACCCGCGAAGCCGCTTCCCGACTCCAACTCCAGATCGCAACCTGGTTCAACGACCGCGGTGACACCAAGCAAGCCCTCGAAGCCGCCTCCAACGCCCTCGCCCTCACCAACCCCCTCTCCACCCGCAAGTTCGTCTCCGCTTCCAACCTCTCCTGGCGCGCCACCGTCATCCAAGCCGCTTGCACCCTCCGCCAAGACCCGCCCCACCTCTGGGTCCCTCAGGTCACACGAGCCCTCGAAGCCGCCGCCGCCGCCGACCCCTACGGCATCCAGCACCCCGCGCGCCTCGCCCAGCTCCTCGCCGAACACGGGAACCCCACCCAAGCCGCGGACTGGGCCCGCAAAGCACTCCGCCTCTCCGAAAACACACGCCTCGACCCAAGCGGGACCCGAACCCTTCCGCCAGATCGCGTCAAAGCCCTGCAAAAAATCGCCGAAGGCACCCCCGATCCAATCAAGTCCCAACCACCTCGCTAGCCAAGGTTCTTGATTCGCCGGGCCTGATCGCTAACATTCTGCCCCCGCTTGGGATGCCTGCGGCTCGGCGTGTTTTTCGCCTCTTTGGGGATGTTTCCCACACGCCAAGGCCGCTCCCCGAACGGGCCACGATGGACGACGAGGAAGAAGAGATCGCACGTTGACCTTCGCGGCTTTCGCCGCCCTCGCTGTCTCTCCGAAACACCCAATCTCTTCCGCCCGAGCGTTCCACTGTTCGCCCGGGCCGTATCGGTCAGTCTCGAATCGCACCCCGCCCGTACCCGCCGATGGTCGGCGGCCGGGCATGTCCCCAAAGGTTGAATCATGGCTACGGACCTGAGTCAAATCCGCAACATCGGCATCTGCGCCCACATCGACGCCGGCAAGACCACCGTCTCCGAGCGCATCCTGTACTACACCGGAAAGAACTACAAGATGGGGGAAGTGCACGAAGGCACCGCCACCATGGACTTCCTCCAGGACGAGCAGGAACGCGGCATCACCATCCAGTCCGCCGCCACCACCTGCCCCTGGACCCGAAGCGGCAAAGAGTACAAAATCAACCTCATCGACACCCCCGGCCACGTCGACTTCACCATCGAAGTCGAACGCTCCCTCCGCGTCCTCGACGGCGCCGTCGCCGTCTTTGACGGCAAGGAAGGCGTCGAAGCCCAGTCCGAAACCGTCTGGCGCCAGGCCGACCGCTACCGCGTCCCCCGCCTCTGCTTCATCAACAAGATGGACAAGCTCGGCGCGTCCTTCGACTTCTCCTTCGGCACCATCAAGTCCCGCCTCGGCGCCAACGCCGTCCCCATCCAGTGCCCCATGGGCACCGGCCCTCAGTTCAAGGGCATCATCGACCTCATCACCATGCGAGCCTTCTTCTTCGAAGGCGACAAGGGTGAAGTCGTCAAGGAAGCCGAAATCCCCGAAGAATTCGCCGACTACGCCCACGGCTGGCGCCGCACCCTCGAAGAGAAGGTCGGCGAAATCGACGACTCCCTCATGGAGAAGTACCTCTCCGAACAGCCCATGACCGTCGAGGAAATCCGCAAAGCACTCCGCAAGGGCACCTGCAACCGCTCGTGCAACCCCGTGCTCTGCGGCGCCGCTCTCCGCAACATCGGCATCCAGGCCCTCCTCGATACCGTCATCGACCTCCTCCCCTGCCCCACCGACCGCGAAGACGTCGAAGGCACCGACCCGCAGGACAAGAACGAGAAGATGTCCCGGCCCCACAGCACCGACGCCCCCTTCGCGGCGCTGGTCTTCAAGGTCGTCTCCGACACCCACGGCGACCTCACCTACATGCGCGTCTACTCCGGCACCCTCGCCAAGGGCACGCGAATCCTCAACCCCGTCAACGGCAAGAAGGAAAACGCCTCCCGCATCTTCGAGATGCACGCCAACAACCGAATCCCCCTCGAGCAGGTCACCGCCGGCAACATCGTCGCCGTCGTCGGCATCAAGGATTCCTACACCGGTGACACCCTCTGCGACGCGGACAAGCCCATCGTCCTCGAACGCATGACCTTCCCCGAGCCCGTCATCTCCATGTCCATCGAGCCCAAAACTCAGGACGACAAGCGCAAGCTCTCCGAAGCCCTCATGGTCATCCGCCGCGAGGACCCCTCCTTCCGCTTCACCTACGACGACGAAACCCAGCAGACCATCATCTCCGGCATGGGTGAGCTCCACCTCGACATCATCACCACCAAGCTCCGCCGCGACCTCAAAATCGCCGTCGAAGTCGGCAAGCCCAAGGTCGCCTACCGCGAAGCCATCAGCAAGAAGGTCGAGGATGTCCGCGGCCTCTTCAAGAAGCAGTCCGGCGGACGTGGTCAGTTCGGTGACTGCGTCATCACCATCGAACCCTTCACCGCCGAACAGGCCAAAGCCGAGGAACTCGACTTCACCGAGCAGGTCGCCTTCGAGAACGGCACCGTCGGCGGCGTCATCCCCAAGGAATTCATCCCCTCCATCGAGTACGGCGTCCGCCAGACCGCCCTCAGCGGCGTCAAGTACGGCCACCAGCTCATCAACGTCAAGGTCACCCTCACCTACGGCTCCTACCACGACGTCGACTCGTCGCAGATCGCCTTCGAGCAGGCCGGCCGAATCGCCCTTCAGGAAGCCGTCGAACGCGCCGGCCCCCAGCTCCTCGAGCCCATCATGAAGGTCGTCGTCACCGTCCCCAACGACTACCTCGGCAACATCACCGGCGACATCTCCTCCCGTCGCGGCATGATCATCGACACCGATGACCGCGGCGTGGTGAAGCTCGTCACCGCCGAAATCCCCCTCTCCGAGCTCTTCGGCTACACCACCGCCATCCGCGGCATGTCCCAGGGCCGCGCCAGCGCGACCATGGAATTCCTCGAGTACCGCCCGATGCCGGCCGGCCTCATGAAGGAAGTCGTCGAAGGCGGCAAGGGCGAAAAGGTCGCCGGGAAGAAGTGATTCTGAAGTTTCACATTTGAAATTTCAAATTTGAAATCGGAAATGAAGAGGCCCCGACCACCCGGTCGGGGCCTCTTTTCTTTGCGTTCGGGTCGTGTTCTCCTGCCGTGCCTACTATTTTGCCGACACAGGAGCTGGTCATGACCTTGCGCCGTGATCATTCCGATCCGTTCCCGCTCTTTGTCAATCTGACAGAGCCCGAAGCGACGTCGTCGAGCCCCACCACCCGAACCCGACCGATGCGACTTGGGCTGACGGTTATCGACTACAAGGAAGTCGCCGGAATCCTGACCAAGCCCAAAGGCTTCATGGCGGGATACGACTTCACGATCAACCCGTACTCGGGCTGTGCGTTCGGATGCGCCTACTGCTACGCGGCGGCATTTTCCCCCGAAGGCCGAGCACCGGACACTTGGGGCAAATGGGTCTCGGTCAAGACGAACGCACTTGACCTCCTGACGCGGTCACGCCGGGACCTCCGAGGCAAGTCGATTTACATCAGCAGCGTCACCGACCCGTACCAGCCCATCGAGAAGCAACTCGAACTCACCCGCGATATCCTGCGTGAGTTGGTGCATCACCAGCCGCGAATCGTCATCCAGACACGCAGCCCACTGGTGGCAAGAGACATTGACATCTTGAAGCAGTTCGAGGTTGCGCAGGTCAACATGACGGTGACCACCGACTCCGAGGACGTGCGCAAGGCGTTCGAGCCAGGCTGTCCGAGCAATCAACAGAGACTCGACGCGATCGCAGAAGTCTGCGCAAGCGGCGTTCAAACCTGTATCACAATGACGCCGCTACTCCCCGTCGTCGACGCAGAAGCTTTCGCTGGTAGACTCCTCGCGACGGGCGTCGGACGATTCATTGTCCAGCCGTTCCACTCGAAGAAGGGCCAGTACGCAGCGGGAACCAAGGACACGGCTACGCCCCTCATTGAACGATTCACTTGGACCGGGGCTGGGTATGTCGCGGTGCGGGACGTTTTGAAGCGCCGATTGCCGGGACTCGGCGAGGGTAAGGCAGGGTTTGCGCCGGTATGAGCGACTCCATTTATAGCTATTTAGTTGACATCGGGCCGCACATTGCGCAGATCGTGGCAGATAGCGCAGCAAAGCGATTGGCCGCCCATGATCCAGTTGATGTGGAGAAGGCCTTTGATTCGGTGATGGGCCTCTACAACCACGAACCTTGCAGTTACGACCTTTCGGCGGTGGGGCCAATGTACTCCCTCGTCTTCCATGGCAAGAGAATACACGACGCCATTTGCCACCTGCATGCCGCATTTGATGTACTTCGTCCCCAAGCTAATTCAGTCGTGTTAGATTACGGCACAGGAACCGGCGCTGCCATCTGGGGTATCGCACTGCTTCACGCAAAAGAACAGACGCCGTTTCGAGGCGACCGGCTGATTCTCGACGCGTACGATCCAAACACATCGATGCTGCAGGAAGCGGAGTCTTTGTGGAGTGATTTGATTCGCAGTCCGGCTTTCTCGCACCTAGGAACGGTAATCACAGTCAGGTGGCACAGCGACATCAAGTCCGTACAATCGCCTATTTTGAGCGAAAGATTTGTTGTCGCAGGATATGTTTTTTCCGAAGTTGTGACTATTGCCAAAGATATGCCGAAGTTGCGCAAGGACGTTCGAGAATGTGGCGGGTCCAAGTTGGCGATTTGGTCTTCTCCGGACAAGATCCAGGAAGCCCAAAAGAACACTGACCTTCTCAGCGCTTTGTTCGGTTCGGATTGGGTTAAACAGGGCCAAAGCAGTCTTTCATGCAGATCCAGTTTTTGGTGGAAAGCGGCCGACGCGAATGCGTGCGGGAACGCCTTGTGCTCGTTGATCAACAGCTGGCCCGATTCAAGGCCAAAGCGTAGCATGATTAACAAAGTTCAAGAGCCAAAGACACTCAAGAAGTTCAAGTGGATATGCCAAAAGCCTCAGCATCCGCTTTACTGCTTGGCCCGCAAATAGAAGCTTTTAGCGCCGCCGCAAACCCATCAATCTGCGCCGCCGTGTGCGACGAGGTCACCGTCGGCCTGAAATAAAGCGGCACCGGCCCGCCCGGATAATCTATCAGCGGCACAAAGTACCCCGCGTCATCAAGCCGCTTCTGCACCCGCTCCATCTCCCCCGCCGTCGGCAGGTGAAACACGAAGATCGGCACCAGCGGCTCGCTTTCCACCCCGCGCACCGTCGACGGCTCCTGCACCGGCTTCCACCCGATCGCTTCCGCGAGCGCCCGCTTCATGTGAGCGACGTTTTTCCGCAAGCTCGCCAGATGCCCCGGCTCGCGCACGATCACCTTCAGGGCCTCGCGAGACCCCTCGATGAGCGGCGGCGGACACGGCGTCGTCCCGCGATACACCAGCGCCCGCTCCCGCACCCGCGAGATAAGCCCCGCCGGCCCCAGCACCGCCCCGCCATAACTCCCCAAGCCCTTCCCAAGCGTCGTCGTCAAAATCAACCGCGGGTCGCCCAAGATCCCAAAGTGCGAAGCCGTCCCGCGCCCGCACTCGCCAAGCACCGTGAACCCGTGACAATCATCGAGAATCAGCGGCACATCCTCCGGCAAGCCCGCAAGGATCTCGCCCGCCGGAGCCACGCTCCCCCCCGCCGCGAACACGCCGTCGCTCATCACGACCACGCTCTCCCCCGCGCCGCGCTCCCGCCTCGCGATCCGCACCGCGTCGACCGCGTCAAGATGCTTGTACGTCACGACGCGAAGCCCCGGCGCGCCCATCCCGAAGACCACGCTGCTGTGGCTCTTCTCATCCACCACCGCCACCGTGAACTCGCCGACAAGCCCCTGCCCCAGCGCGATGTTCGCCGTGTACCCCTCCGTCGTCAGGATCGCCGCCGGCATCCGCAGAAACGCCGCGAGCTCGCGCTCCAGCGACTCGTGCGCCCGCGTGTTCCCCGTCGTCTCGCGGCTCGCCGTGGTGGTCACCCCCCACCGCGCAAGCCCCCTCACAATCGCCGCGTGCACATCCGGATGCTGCGCAAGCCCGAGGTAGTTGCACCCGCCGAAAACAACCCGCGGCTTCCCGTCGATCTCCGCCACCGCGCCGTCCCATGAGTCAAAGCCGATCCTTGGCATGCGCGAGGATAGGGGTCGTGCCGTCTGGAGGGGCGGCACGGTCCGCGCGGGGGGATTGGGAGGGACACTGTGGACTTTTCGCAACGCCCCCCGAGCCGCGCCCCTTGACGTTCCGCCATTTATGGTCGATGTTGTGGCGTCGGCAGGAGACAGACAAGCATGCAAAGCCGCCCGAACGACGATCGTCCCAAAAGCAAGGTCCGAGCCATCCATCGGCAGCCCGCCGACCCCACCGACGGCGTCAACGCCACCGAATTCCTCGGTGATGTTGGCGTCCTCATCCACGAGCTCCGAAACCTCCTCGACGGCTCCCTCCGCTGCCTCTCCCTCGCACGACGCTCCCTCTGCGCCAGCGACGCATGGGCCAGGGACCCGCAGTCCGAACGCGTCCAACGCCAGCTCGACGCCACCTCCACCGCCCTTGAGCAAATGGCCACCCTCGTCCACGGCGCAATGCAGGGACCCTCTCTCTCCCTCGGCTCCCCGCTCCTCACCGGCGGCCGGCCCGTCAGCCTCGCCGACGCCATCGACCACGCCGTCGAAGTCATGAGCCCCGCCGCCGCCGAACTCGGCGTCTCCCTCAGCGTCTCCGTCACCGACACCGTCGGCCGACTCCCCGCCGGCCCCCTCTACCTCGCCGTCCTCAACGGCCTCAAGAACTCCGTCGAATCCATCAACCGCCTCATGTTCGACGAAGCCGTCCCCGGCGGCATGATCTCCGTCACCGCCCGCACCGAAGACTTCGACATGCGGACCGCCACCGTCCGCCCCATGGTCGCCATCGAGATCACCGACGACGGCGTCGGCCCCCCAAGCGGCGCCGACCTCGCCCGCGTCTTCGAAGCCGGCTTCACCCACAAGCCCGGTAGCCTCGGCCTCGGCCTCGCCGTCGCCCGCTCCGTCGTCGAAGCCGCCGGCGGCAACATCGTCCTCCTCCGCCGCCGCGACCCCCGAGACCCCAAACGCCCGGGCGCACTCCTCCGCATCGTCCTCCCCGTCCCCACCGTCAACTAGGAGCACGCCCATGCCCGCCCCGGCGACATCCGGCGTTCGCGTCCTCGTCGTCGACGACGACGCCCTCGTCGGCGAAAGCCTCGCCGAGTTCCTCCACGCCGAAGGCTTCCGCCCGCAGGTCGCAACCTCCCTCGAAGAAGCCCGCGCCGCCCTCGCCGCCGCCGCTTCCGACGCCGACAACGGAACCGACGCCCCCATCGGCGTCACCATCATCGACGTCGGCCTCCCCGGCGGAAGCGGCCTCGACCTTCTCCGCGAAATCGTCAAAGCCGGCCGCGGTACCGCCCCCATCATGCTCACCGGCTACGGCACCGTCGAGAGCGCCGTCGAAGCCCTCCGCCACGGGGCCGTCGACTTCCTCACCAAGCCCGCCGCCGAGGGCGAACTCCGCCTCAGCCTCGAGCGCGCCGTCCGACACCACACCCTCATGGCGGAAAACTGGAACCTCCGCCGCAAGCTCGAAGACCGTCACTCCCTCGCCAACATCGCCGGCTCCGACGCCCGAATGGTCAAGATCTTCGACCTCGTCCGCGCCGTCGCACCCAGCCGCACCACCGTCCTCATGTGCGGCGAAAGCGGCACCGGCAAAAGCCTCATCGCCCACGCCATCCACGACCTCTCCCCGCGCCGAAACGCCGCTTTCGTCGAGCTCTCCTGCGGAAGCATCCCCGAAACCCTCCTCGAAAGCGAGCTCTTCGGCCACGTCAAAGGTGCCTTCACCGGTGCCCACGTCGACAAGCCCGGCCGCTTCCTCACCGCCAACGGCGGCACCATCTTCCTCGACGAGATCAACTCCGCAAGCCCCGCGATGCAGCTCAAACTCCTCCGCGTCCTCCAGGAACGCAAGTTCGAGCCCGTCGGCAGCAGCCAGACCATCGAGGTCGACGCCCGCGTCATCCTCGCCAGCAACCAGCCCCTCGAACGCCTCGTCGCCGAAGGCTCATTCCGCCAAGACCTCTACTACCGCATCAACGTCGTCAAGATCGAGCTCCCGCCACTCCGCGACCGCCCCGCCGACATCATGCTCCTCGCCCACCGCTTCCTCGCCCGCTACTCCCACGAGCTCAGCAAGCAGATCGTCGGCTTCACCAAGGAAGCCGAAGCCCGCATCGCCCGCTACCCCTTCCCCGGCAACGTCCGCGAGCTTCAGAACGTCGTCGAACGCGGCGTCGTCCTCGCCCGCGGCCAGCTCATCACCGAGGATGAACTCCCCGCCTCCCTTCTCGACGCCCCAGCCGCGAAGCAAGCCCACATCGCGCCCGCCGCGACCGACGCCGCCGCCCCCTGGGTCCCCATGACCCTCGAAGAAGCCATGCGCGAGCCCGAACGCCAGATCCTCCTCCGCGCACTCGCCGCCAACCACTGGAACCGCGTCAAAACCGCCGAACAACTCGGTGTCAACCGCACCACCCTCTACAAGAAACTCAAAGCCCTCAACATCGAGCCCGGCGACTCCGAACGCGCCGCCTGATCCCTCCTTCTCCCCGTGCTTCACGGGGAGAAGGTGCCGCGCCAGCGGCGGATGAGGGGCTCTGTTCTCCTCTCACTTCGGCACATACCACATCGGCGCATCCGGGCCGATCGGAATCCCAAGCCACACCCACCCCAGCAGGAAGATCGTCCACGCGATCGCGAACACCACCGAGTACGGCACCATCATCGCGATCAGATTCCCCATCCCCGCATCCTTCCGGTGACGCTGCATCGCCGCCAAAATCACGATCGCATAGCTGTTCAGCGGCGTCACGATGTTCGTCACACTGTCGCCCACCCGGTACGCGTTCTGCGTGAGCTCCGGGCTGATCCCCACCATCATCAGCATCGGCACCAGGATCGGCGCAAGCACCGTCCACTTCGCGCTCATCGACGACATCAGCAAATTCACCGTCATCGTCAGCACCACCACGCCCGCAAGCAGCGCCGGGATCGGAAGCCCCGACTGCACCAGCGCCTTCCCCCCCGCGAACGCCAGCATCCGGTCAAGCTGCGAGAACTGGAACGACGCGATGAACTGCGCCGCAAAGAACGCCAGCGCGATCACCGGCGCCATCGACACCATCGACCCGATGAACGCTTTCGACACATCCGCCTGCGACCGGATCGACCCCGTCACCATCCCGTACACCAAGCCCGGGACCAGAAAGCACACCAGGATCAGCGGCACTACCGCCTGGCTCCACCGCGGCTGCGCCGCCGCCGTCGCCACAGCCGCGTTCGCCGGCGCCGACACCGGAATCGGCCCGAACGTCGGCGCCGCCGCCGGCATCGGACCCGCAAGCGGCGCCCCGGGAACAAAGATCATCGCCGCCGCCACGCCCACCGTCACCAGCGCTGCGAGCCCCGCAAGCCCAAGAGCCCGCCGCTCCGTCCCCGACAGATCACCCTCCTGCCCCGCCAGCGGATCATCCGACTTCAATCCCCCCGTCGCCACAAGCCGGGGCTCCACGATCCACGCCGTCACCGCCCACCCAAGCCCCGTCAGCAAAAACGTCGACCCCGCCATGAACCACCAGTTCGCCGTCGCAAGCACCGTGTAGTCAGGTTCGAGCACCCGCGCACCCGCTTGCGTGATCCCCCCCACCAGCGCATCCGTCGACCCCACCAGAAGATTCGCGCTGAACCCCGCCGAAACCCCCGCGAACGCCGCCGCGATCCCCGCCAGCGGCGGACGCTTGAACAAGATGTACAGCCCAGCCGCAAGCGGCGGCAGCACCAGATACCCCGCATCACTCGCCACGTTCGACACCACCCCAAGGAACACGATCGTCGGCGTCAGCGCCCACCCAGGCACCAACCTCGCCATCCACCGCAAAATCGCCGAGAAAAGCCCCACCCGCTCCGCAACCCCGATCCCGAACATCCCCACCAGCACCACCCCAAGCGGCGGAAAGTTGATGAAGTTCCGGATCATGTTCACGGAAAGCCAGTACACCCCGTCCGCGCTCATCATGTTCCGAGGCGCCACCGGCGACCCCTCGCTCACAAGCTCGATCACAGGCTTGCCCTGCTCATCCTTCTTCGGCTTGGAAACCTCGACGCCGTTCTCGACGACCGTCTGCATCACCACCCGCGGCCGCTGCGGCTGCACCGACCACCCCAGCCCCGACCCGATCGCCGAAAGCACAAACACCAGCGCCGTCGCTCCCAAAAACAAAAACACCGGATCAGGAAGCTTGTTCCCAAGCCACTCAATCACCCCAAGCACACCACCCCCACCGCTCCCACCCTTCCCGCCACCCGCATCCAGTTCCTGCGCCATGTGTGATCTCCTGTCCGAAGGACAAGAGCATACCGATTCCCCCTTGTCCCCGCCGCTTCGGCAGGGATGAGGGGTCTTCGTTCGTCCTCCGCACTCACCGTCCCTCCCGCGCAGCACGAAGCACCCTCGCGAAGGACCGGCCCCAACGGGGCCCAAGAAGAAAGCCCAGGCCGTCAGGCCTGGGTCTCGCCCACGGCTCCCGCCAAGCCCCAACGGGGCGACACCCGCGATCCACCCTCACACGATTCTCCCACAAAACTCCCCACACTCCCCACCCCCGTGCGCACATCCCCGGTCACCGCGCGTCCACCTCGCGAACCCGCCGAAAGACAATCCCCTCGCGCGTGATTGCTCTCGCATGAGCACCTCCGCGCGCAAGCAACCACCCTCACACGAAGCCCTCCTCGCCGATCTCTTCGAGCTCAACTTCCGCATCGAGGACCTCATCGCCAAGCACGAGCTCACGCCCGCTCAGTTCCTCGCTTTCTCCGAAGACGAAACCGTCCGCAAAACCCTCGAAGCCTTCGAGCAGATGCAAACTCGTCACCAGCGCATCCTCGCCCGCCAACACCAAGCCGGCGCGGTCGGCTTCCTCCACCAGTGCATCATGGATGCGCCAAGCACCATCGAGACCCGCCGCGCCGCCACCGCCCTCGCCCGACTCACCACCATCATGCTGGCGCCGCCTCAACGAGCCCGCAGCGCCAGCAAGGGAGATCCCGCCCAAACCCAACAACCCACAACAACCCCCAATCCCACCACAACCCCGACTCCCGCAACTTCTTCGCCCGACACCACACCCGCGAGTACTCCCCGCACCACATCCCTCCACCCGCCACTTCCCGCGCCCAACCTCACTCCCGCCCTCGTCATCACCACCCCCGCACTGACCTCCCACCCCGCATCGACGCGAACCACTCCCCGCGCCAGCGGATGACATCCCCTCCTTCTCCCCGTGCTTCACGGGGAAAAGGGTGCCGCGCCAGCGGCGGATGAGGGGTTCTTCGATGGTCCACCATGTCCCACCGGCCACCACCAAGCGCTCAAGCCGTGAAATTCAGCTCCACGGGTGGAACTCCGTCCATTCATGGTGCATATTGACTCCAGTCGTCCTCTCGGAGCCGCTTATGCGTCATTCCTTCGCCATCCTCCCCCTTGTTCTCGGCCTCTCCTCCACATCGCTCGCCCAAGGCGAGCCGCCGTCCTACGGCATCGACTTCGTCCGCGTGGGAGACCCCGGCAACGCCGCCTACGCACCCCCGGGCGGCTTCCAGTCCGGCCGCGCGGCCGAAGGCCGAGTCGAATACGAGTACCGCATCGGTCGCACCGAGATCACCGGCGGACAGTGGCACGAGTTCGTCCTCGCCTACGCACCCCACCTCCAAGGAAGCCGCGTCAACGTCGCGTTTTCCGGCACGCTCTCGTTCTGGAACGGCTCCACGTACGAGATGCCCGCTGAATTTGACCGCTGGCCCACCCAAGTTGGCTTCGAGTTCGCCGCCCGCTACTGCAACTGGCTTCACAACGGCAAGGTGAGCGAAGCCTGGGCCTTCGAGAACGGAGCCTACGACACCTCGACGTTCTATCGCGACCCCGGACCCGGCGGAGCGTCCTACCACCAGGAAGCCCGCAATCCCGACGCCAAGTTCTGGATTCCAAGCGTCGACGAATGGGTCAAAGCCGCCTTCTACGACCCCAACCGTTTTGGTGAGGGTCAGGGCGGCTACTGGGTGTACCCCAACAGCAGCGACTCGGTCCCGATCTCCGGCGTGACGACCAACGCTGGCGAAGCAGGCAGCGTGGGGGAACCCGGCCCCGTCGGACAGTTCCCCAACGCCCTCTCACCGTGGGGGCTCTTGGATGTTTCCGGAGGTGTTTCGGAGATGACCGAAAGTCTCTCTCGAACAGGGGACCGTTCCGGACGCATCCTTCGCGGAACCTTTGCGGGCGACAACTTTCTGGAACATGGCGAGCTCATCACCACCGAAAGTTCATTCGGCGTGCTCGGCCTTGGTGCCGGATTTCGGGTAGCCTCTGCGGTTCCGGGGCCTGGGGTGGTGACGTTCGCCGCTCTTGCTGCTTCTGGATGGTTCATTCGCAGAAGGAACAAAGATGAAGCGTCTGATCAATTCGTTAGGGGGGGGGTCCGGTTCGTGTTAGCTTGACGGCCGCAGCACTTGTTGCATGGTCGGGCACGGCTTCCGCGCAGGATGTCCGAGTTGTTTCCTGTGGCGGAGTGCTTTGGGGAGTTCCGGGCATCACGCCGTCTGAGAATGGCGGCTACGACATCGACATCCGCTCGGATGGCGGACAGATCTGTGTCGAAGCGCTGGTTCCCAATGTCCGACTCAATCGCATCCACATCTACCCTCGAAACCTGAACTTGGGAAACATGGTGAGTGTCACAGTCCGGGGTGCCGCATCGATTCCGACGGCCAGTGTCGGATTTGTCGGCGAGATCATTCACAGACCTGACCCCTTCTTTCCCAACGGCACCTCTGCTGTTGAACTTCTCGAGATTCTCGGGACGATGGACGATGGGAGCGGGAACACGGTGGATGGGCGACTTGGGGATGGCACTGGAGGCGGGCTCAACTCGCTGAACGCAGTTCAAGTGCACGACATCAAGGTCATGCGCGTCAACGGAAACATCTACGCCGGCATTTCTTCCTTCGGCATTTCAGGATTCGCGAACACGGGTCAGGTCGATCTTCTCAGAAGTGAGTTCGGAAGCATACTGGGCTCCATCGGCGCGGCGGGCGACATCCAGAACGTGCTCAGTCCGACGGGAACAATCGGACCTTCCACCGGGTCAGTCATCAGCATCTCCTCCAACAAGAACATCGGTACGATCTCAGCCTCTTCGATCAACGCGAACATCACGGCGGGAAACAACTCCCTCGTGAACGAACCGGGGAACATTTCCTCGCTTTCCGCCAACTCAATCCGCGGGAGTATCGTCTGCAACACGATGTCCGGAGGTGTCGGCCCGGGAATCCAGTGCACCGCGCCACTGGCTGCAGGCCTTCTCATCAAGAACACGCTCAGCAAGAACATCAACACGCCCGCCATCGGAAACGTCTACATCGGCGGAGGTCAGACCGGCGGCACGATCGCACTCGGAGCAAACGGTCTCACGGGTGTCATCTTCATGGGCGGCACGTGGGCCGGCGCGGTCACGGTCGGCGGCACCACGCTCGCGCCCAAACCCGCCTACGCACAATCCAGCAGCAGCCTGGGCGGCGGACGCGTCGCGGTCGCACCCTTCAACCACTACGAGGCCGATTCCGGTCCCACTTCGCTCGCGCAAGGGCTCTTCAATCAGGGCGGCAATCTCCCCAACAACGGCATCGCCCCCGGGCTCGAACTCGCGTTCTACGGGAACGTCTTCACGCCCGGCGTCACCGTCAACGGCCAGTGCGTCCCGCAAGCCCTCCCCTTCCAGGTTGAACTGGTTTCGCCCTCGAACACCGTCACGGTCATCAACAGCATGGTCGACGTGTTCATGGATTGCAGCGACCAGCCCACGTTGCAGGGCCGATTCATCCGCATCAAGGGCAAGGGCAGCCGCCCGCTCTACCCCACGCCGGCGGGGTGGCAGTACCGCGTGAACATCGGGTCGAGCGGTGTGTACAGCTTAGTGGGCGGGAGCACGCTTGTTCCCGTGGTCCCCAAGACCATCGACTTCACGATTCTAGAAGACTGCGACCGTGACGGAATCGCCGACGATGTCGACCCGACCCCGCCCCAGAACTGCATCCGTTGGGGCGGCTGCGCGGCGGACTTCAACATGGACGTCTTCATCGACTTCTTCGACTTCGACGATTTCCTCGCGGCGTACGAAACCGGTCACCCGTCGGCGGACTTCAACGGCGACAACTTCATCGACTTCTTCGACTACGACGCCTTCGTTGTCGCGTATGAAACGGGGTGTGGCTGGTAACGACTGTTCCCGACCATGCGCGGCCCTGACGAGGGCCGCGCATACTTCGCCCCATCCGTATCTTGCGTCCACGGCAACTCCTCCCCCCCCCCCGTTTTTCCCCCTCCAACCCCTCCCCAGCCGATCTCCCTAACATACCCAGACGCTTTCCGGACCCGGTTCGGTCCGGCGAGCGTCCCATATGCCTGAAGGAGGCCTGCCATGTTGAAACGGACGCTCTCGATCGCCGCTCTGATGATGTTCGCCGGTTCCGCCCTCGCCCAGGACAAGCCCGCGGCCCCCGCCGCCCCGGCCGCTCCCGCCACGGAGAAGAAGGCCCAGCCCACCGCCAAGCTCGCCATCGGCGACGCCGCTCCGGCGCTCGAGGTTGAGAAGTTCCTCAAGGGCAACGAGGTCACCGGCTTTGAGAAGGGCCGCGTCTACGTCGTCGAGTTCTGGGCCACCTGGTGCGGACCCTGCATCGCCGCGATGCCGCACATCTCCAAGCTCCAGAAGCAGTACAAGGACAACGTCACCATCATCGGCGTCAACATCTGGGAAGACCGCGAGTACAACGAGAAGACCTTCGCCAAAGCCGCCGACTTCGTCAAAGCCCAGGGTGACCGCATGGCCTACACCGTCGCGTTCGACGGCAACGCCAAGAAGATGGACACCAACTACATGAAGGCCGCCGGCCGCAACGGCATCCCCTCGGCTTTCGTCGTCGATCAGGACAGCAAGATCGCTTGGATGGGCCACCCCATGTGGCTCGACGCCGTCCTCGCCGACGTCGTCGCCAAGAAGTGGGACATCAAGACCAGCCCCGCCAAGCTCCAGGCCGCCGAGAAGACCCTCGGCGAGATCATGCGCAAAGCCCAGAAGGACGGCAAGGGTGCCCTCACCGACTGGACCGCTTTCGAGAAGGAACACCCCGCCGTCGCCGAAGTCATGAGCGACACCAAGCTCCGCCTCCTCCTCTCCGCCGGTGAGTTCACCGAAGCCTACAAGATCATGAGCAAGCAGGCCGACGAAGCCATCGCTTCCAAGGACGCGATGAAGCTCAACGAGATCGCCTGGACCATCGTCGACCCCGACGGCGGCATCGAGAAGAAGGACCTCGACCTCGCCTACCGCGCCGCCACCAAGGGCGCCGAGTTCGCCAAGGGCACCGACGAAGAGGGCATGATCCTCGACACCGTCGCCCGCATCCACTTCATCAAGGGCGAGACCGACAAGGCCATCGAGATCCAGACCAAGGCCATCGAAGTCACCAAGAACGCCAACATGAAGTCCCAGCTCGAAGGCACCCTGAAGGAATACCAGGACGCCAAGAACAAGAAGTAATCAAGGCGACCGATGAATCACGACGGGCCGGGCGAGACATCGCCCGGCCCGTTCTTTTCCGCCCGATCGTTTACTGAGGACGTGTAAACTCCGCCCATGCTCGCCGCCACCTGGCATCCCGGCGTCTGGTTCGCTCTCGGGCTCGCGCTCGGGCTGGCGGCGGGTTCGCTCGGCTGGCTCTGGTATGTCGAGCGCGCGGTCCGCCGCGTCCGCGCCGCCGAACGCCGCGCCCGCGCCGCCGAACGCATGGCCGACCTGGGCGCCATGACCGGCGGCCTCGCCCACGAGATCAAGAACCCCCTCTCCACCATCGGCCTCAACGCTCAGCTCATCTCCGAAGCCGCCGGCGAGATCGAACCCGACGCACCCACCGACCCCGACGTCAAAGCCCGCCTCATCCGCCGGTCCGACTCGCTCCGCCGCGAAGCCGAACGCCTCAAAGGCATCCTGCAGGACTTCCTCGAGTACGCCGGCACCCTCAAGCTCGACCGAAAAAGCGTCGACCTCAACGAGCTGGTCCACGAACTGGCCGACTTCTTCATGCCCCAAGCCGAGCAAGCCGGCGTCCGCCTCCGCGTCGACACCGCGCCCGGCAAGGTCCCCGCATTCGTCGACCCCGCCGCGATCAAGCAGTCCCTCCTCAACCTGCTCCTCAACGCGGTGCAGGCTTTCCCGCCGCCCGGCACGAGCAACGACCCTCGCGAGCTGATCGTCCGCACCGCGCGGCAGATCGATCGCGAGCGAACACCCTCCGCCACGATCCACGTGATCGATACCGGCCCGGGCATCAAGCCCGAGCTCATCGCGAGCATCTTCAAGCCCTATGTCACGACCAAGCCCGGCGGCTCGGGCCTCGGGCTCTCGACCACCAAGCGCCTCATCGAAGCCCACGGCGGCAAGATCGACGTCCACTCCGAGCCCGGTCGCGGGTCGCAGTTCACGGTCACGCTGCCGGGCGAGTAAGGAAGGGGCGTTCCTTCGGCGGATTACCTTGCTGGACTACTTGGGCGAAGTGGCCGGGGCGGCGGCGGGCGGAGTGGCCGCAGGGGCCGCAGGGGCCGCGGCGGGAGCCGCGGGGGACGGGGTCGGGACGTTGGAAGCCGGGGCGGCGGCGGGGCCGACCGGACCGACGGGGGTCACGGTGATGGGCGGGGGAAGCTTGAGTTCCTTGCGCACGGCTTCGGTAATGTCGGTGCCGGCTTCGCCGACGAGGACGGTGCGCTGGAGGGCTTCGGCGAGGGCGCCATCGGGGTTGGGGAGGCGGAACTCGGCATCCACCGGCCGGGAGAGGAGGACGTGGGAGTAGCCGGAGGCGTCGGCGACGACCTTGGCGGCGGCGGCGATTTCCTTGGTGGCCTGGGCGACCTGCTTGGCGGAGAAGGCCTGGACGGCGTTCTCGACCTCCTGGAGCTCCTGGACCTTGGCTTGGTAGATGGGGATTTCGGCCTGGAATTCGGGGGATTTCTGGTCGAGCTTCTCGAGGCGGGTGCGCATGCCCAGGAGGAGGTCCTGGAGCGGCTTCATTTTGGCTTCTTCGGCGGCGCGAGCGGCTTTGTAGGACTCGTTGAGCTGGTACTGATCGACGATGAGCTTGCCGAGGTCGAGGGTGGCGATACGGACGGGCTTGGGCTCGACGGTGGCCGGGCGGCTTGCGGTGGCGACGGCGCCGGGGCCGGGGAAACCGGCGGCGAGCGCGAGGCAGAGTCCAAGGCCGGCGTAGATCACGACACGTTCAGCATGCTTCATGGTCGGGCATGGTAGGGCGGGGGGCCTTGAGCGGGGGGGTGTGGGCTGGGCGGAAAAGAAAAAGCACCCGCTCGGGAGCGGGTGCTTTCATCGGTCAGAGGCTGGAATCCAGCTTACTTGCTGGGGCTTGTTTACTCGGCGACCACGAGCTCGACGCGGCGGCTGGGGGCTTTGCCGTTGCGGGAGACGGAGCCGTAGCCGACGGTGTCGGCGATGCTGAAGCCCTTGGAGCGGAGATAGGCGGCGACGGACTTGGCCCGGGCTTCGCTGAGAGCCTGGTTGGAGGCGAACTTGCTCTTGCGGATGGGGGTCGAGTCGGCGAAGCCTTCGACGGTGATGCTGGCGCCCTTGGAGATGTTGCGGACGGCCGAGTCGACGGCTTTCTTGCCGGTGGGGGTCAGCTGGTCAGAGCCCGAGGGGAAGAGGTTGATGCCCAGGTCGACGCGGCGCTCGGCGCGGGAGGGCGTGTTTGGGCGGTCAAAGTTGTTGCCGCCGGAGGGGCCGGGCTCGGCGACGGGGCGGGCGGCGAGGGTGTCGACCTTGCTGTTGAGGGCGCTGACGCTGCTCTCAAGGCCGGAGACCTTGGTGGACATTTCCGCGTTCTGGGCGCGGAGCATTTCGTTTTCTTCGCGGGCGGCGAGCTCGGTCTTGGAAGGACCGCAGGCGCCCAGGAGAGCGGAGAGACCGAGGACAGCGACCAGACCGACGCAACGAGACCACTTCATACCAGCCATGTTTCCCTCCCGGGGGTTGAGATTCGAGGGCTCGCGTCGTCGCCGTGCATCCATCGCGGCACTTTCCATCCGACGCGCGCACAGTGTATCGGCACGTCGGACGATTTTCCCGTACCCGGGCCCATGATCTTGCGATTATTTCAAGTCCGGGCGGGGTTGCACGCTAGGGGATGTGGAAGGGTGCCAGCGCCGGGGCGATCCGGTCGATGCCGCGTTCGATGAAGACCTTGCCGAGCACGACGAGGATCGTCGCGATGGCGAGGCAGGGTCCAAGGGGCAGGGCGCGGTTGGCTTTGCCGCGGACGATCATGCCGGCGAGGGTGATGGCGAGGCCGACGAAAGCGGAGCCGAAGAAGGCGAAGGTGGCGTCGATCCAACCGAGGCAGGCACCGACGCCGGCCATGAGATGGACGTCGCCGAGGCCGAGGGCTTCCTTGCCGAACGCGAGGCTTCCGAGGAGGCGGACGAGCCAGACGACGCCGCCGCCGATGAGCATGCCGAAGAGGGAGCCGGTGAGGGCGTCGAGCCAGAGAGGGATGGGGTTGGCGGCGGCAAGGCCGGCGAGTGGGCTTGCCGCGATGGGGCCGGGAGCCGGACCGCCCCACCACTGCATGGCGAGCCAGCCGCCGATGATGGCGAGGGAGATTGCGGGGGCGAGGAAGCAGAGCTCCTTGAACATCTCGCGGCGGGCGTGGGGGTAATCGAGCCAGAAATCGGCCGGGGTGGCGTCCGCTTTGGGGGCGGGCGTGGCGGGCTGCTCGGCTGCGGCGGGGGTGGCATCTGGGTCTGGCCGGGGCGGGGCGCCGCAGATTCCCGGGACGGGCTTGGGCTTGGGGCGGACGGAGTCTTCCCAGGCTTGGTAGTCGGCGAAGCTGCGGCGGATGAGGCCATAAGAGACGAGGGCGTTTCCGATCAGAAGGCCGAGGACGCCGCCGAAGGACGCTCCGACCATCCACCATCCACCGCCGGCGGGGGTTGCTCCGGGCGAAGCCAGGGCCCAGGTCCAGCCGGGTTCGACCTTGACGAGGGTGCGGTTCTGAAGTTGGAGCCAGAGGGCCCAGCCGGTGTGGGCGATGACGCCGACGATGCCGGGTGCCCACGCGAGTTGGAGCGGGATCATGTAGGTCCGCGCATCGCAGAGGGTCATCGCGACGAGCGAGCCCACCATGATGAGGGTCATGACGAAGAGGGGCCAGCCAGCGGAGAAGCCGCCGATCGCCCAGTCGGGCTTGAGCGTGGACCAATCAAATCCGAGCCAGACGGCGGGCTGGTGGGTGGGGTAGAGGCCGTGCGGCGGGAGGAGGTACCAGAGGATGTAGAAGAGCGCGAAGAGGGTCGCGACGAAAGCTTCGACGATGGGGTATTCGGGGGAGATGCTGCTTCGGCAGAAGCGGCACTTTCCTCGGAGGAGGAGCCAGCCGAAGATGGGGATGTTCTCGCGCCAGGTGAGCTTGGTGTGGCAGCTGGGGCAGCGGCTTGGAGGGTGAACGACGCTGAGCCCGAGGGGCATGCGGTAGGCGAGGACGTTGATGAGGGAGCCGGCGCATGCACCGAATGCGAAGACGAAGCCGGTCTGGATGATCCGTGCCCACATTTCAAGACTTTCAACCGGGTCCCTGGTCATGTCGTCCTTGGGTGCTCCGGCGGTCCGTGCCGGAATCTGGAGGGATTTGGGGGGATCAAAGGAGGACTATCGGCGATCGGCGGCTTACGGCTCCTCTTCGCTTTCTTCGGCGTTTCGGCTTGAGGATGGGGGAGATTCTCGGGCGATGAGTGAGTTGAGCTCCTCGACCCTGAGTTCGGCCCGCTGGAGGACTTCGCGGCAGCGTTTGACGAGCCCGACGCCGCGTTCGTATTCGGCGAGGGCTTGCTCGAGGCCGACCTGGCCGCCTTCGACGCGTTCGACGATGGCTTCGAGCTGCTCCATGGCTTGCTCGAAGGTGAGGCCGTCGGGTTTGGGCGGGATAGGGGAGGGAGTCGGGGGCATGTGAGACGGTACCGTCAGCGGAGGAAGAGGTCCAATTGGTCGGGGTCGACGGGGGGCTGGTCGCCGGGCCTGCGGGTGCGGCCGGGCTTGCGGGGGAGGATGAGGCGCGGGGGCGTCTGTCCCCCCACCGTCGAGTCGACCTTTCCGTCGGCGAAGCGGGTGGTGAGCTGGTCGCCGGTGGTGACGGCGGTGACGGAGCGGACGAGGCGGCCTGTGGCATCTGTGGTCAGGGTGTAGCCGCGTTCGAGGACTTTTTGCGGGCCGACGAGTTCGAGCTGGCGGTCGAGGGCGTCGATGCGGTCGGCGCGGGTTTCGAGGTAGCGGTTCATCGCGCGGGCGAGGCGGGATTCGACGGGGGTGAGGTCGAGGGAAGCGAGGCGTCGGCGGAGTGCGGCGTCGAGGCGGGCGGAGAGGGAGCCGAGCTTGCCGGCCATGCGTGCGCGGATGGCGGAGGGCTGGGCACGGTCGAGTCGGGCGGAGAGGTTGGCGGTGCGGCGGCCGAGTTTCTCGGTGAGCAGGCGGACGCCGGAGGGGAGGTGCTTGGAAGCGGCGTCGACGCGGTCGCGGGCGCGGCGGAGGCGGATTTCGAGGGTGGTTGAGAGGCGGCGGTGGACGCTTTCGGTCTGCCGGAGGAGTGCGGGGATTTCGGGCGTAAGTCGCATGGCGGCTTGCGTGGGGGTGGCGCAGCGCTCATCGGCGACGAGTTCGGCGATGGTGGTGTCGGTTTCGTGGCCGATGGCGGCGACGACGGGGATGGGGCAGCGGAGGATGGCGTCGGCGACGATGCGTTCGTTGAAGGTCCAGAGGTCTTCCTTGCTTCCGCCGCCGCGGGTGACGAGGACGGCGTCGATGGCGAGATCGGCGTGGGTGCGGCCGATGGTCTGGATGGCGGAAGCGACTTCGGAAGCGGCACCGTCGCCCTGGACGCGGACATCGGCGAGGACGACGCTGACGGCGGGGCAGCGGCGGCGGACGGTGTTGAGGACGTCCTGGAGGGCGGCTCCGGTGCGGCTGGTGACGACGGCGATGCGGCGGGGGAAGAAGGGGAGGGGGCGTTTGCGTTCGATCGCGAAGTAGCCGAGGGCTTTGAGCTCATCGCAGAGCTGGCGGAAAGCCAGGTCGAGGGCACCGACGCCGACGGGTTCCAAGGAATCGACGAGGATGCTGATGCGGCCGCCTTTGGCGTAGTACTCGACGCGGCCGCCGACGACGACCTGCATGCCCTGCTGGGGGCGGATGCCGAGGCTTGCGACCTTGCGGGCGGGGGCGGCGAACATGACGCAGTTGACGACGGCGGCGGCGTCCTTGAGGTCGAAGTACCAGTGGGTGCGGTCGGTGAAGTTGGAGATTTCGCCGACGACGCGGACGCGCGAGGGGAAGCCGGATTTGAGGGCGTTTTCGATGCGGTCCGCGAGCTGGGAGACGGTGAGACGGGCGTCGTTGTCGGGGGAGGAGCCGGCTCGGGGAGTCGGGGCACCGAGAAGAGACCCGTCCCGGGGCGGCGGGGCGGAGGCGGCTTCCTCGGCGGCGCGGCGGGCGGCGGCGGTCTTGCCTGGATCAAAGGGGAGGCGGCCCATGGCGGATGGTACTGCGTGGGCGGGCGGGGGTGAGGGGATGTTCTGCCGAGGGGGTCAAAAAAAGGGCGTGCGGCGGGGAGGGGAGTCTGGTAGACTCGCGTCGTGGCCGTCTCTCGGGTCCCGTTCGCGGATCCGTTCGCCACGAGGTTCGTCGGGTCCGCTTGCGGTTTGCGAGCGGCTGAAAGGAGTGCTCGGATGAAAAAGGTCTTGGGCCGCGGATTCACATTGATTGAATTGCTGGTGGTGATTGCGATCATCGCGCTGTTGATTTCGCTGCTTTTGCCGGCGCTTGGGAAGGCGCGGAAGGTGGCGCAGATCACGATCTCCACATCGAACGTGAAGTCGATCAACAACTCGACGAATATGTACCAAGCGGACAACAAGGCCTACATGCCGATTACGTTGACTTACACGCACAACGGTCGTTCACGGACTCGACCGGTGAATCCAAACACGCCGAATCAGAACGTGTTCGGGTGGTGCACGTGGAGCTTCGCCGGCGGTAACGCGAGCGGGTTTTGGTATGGAGTAAGTGGAGGCGCCTTTGATGTGCTTGCAGTGGATCGCCCGCTGAATCAGTACGTCTATCCTGAGATCAAGTTCTATGATCCGGCGACACCGGGGAATCCGAACGCTCGCATGCCGGCGCAGGATGAGAACCGGACAAACCTGAAGCTGAAGGTGTTCAAGGATCCGAGCGACGTGATCGGCCACCAGGAGAGCTGGCCGCGTCCGAACCCGTCGGGCCGCACGTGCTTTGACAGCATCGGGATCTCGTACCAGTGGCAGGTAAAGTGGTACCAGCAGATTGATCCAAATATGGGGGCGAACGCCGCACTTTTCAACAAGGGTACGAAACGGCTACAACTGGCGGACTCATTCGTAACGTCACGGTTCGCGTGGATCTGGGACGAATACGCGGACATCATCATCTACAACAACGATCCGAACTACGTGCTCAAGAACGGGTACGGGGATCCGAACCGGAGCGTCCTCGGGTTCATGGACGGACACGCGGGATACATCAAGATCATTCCGGGACGGACGACCGAGGCGTTCAAGAACGAAGCGTACACGGTGGTCTTTGACGATCTGCGGATTCCGAATTAATAATGTCAGTCATGGAGTTTCCACCCACGACAGTGACATCTGGCATATATTTATGGAGAAAGCACATGAGATCACACCATGTCACCCACACGGTTCTCCGCGCTATTTCGCCAATTGTGCTGACCATTCTTGCCCAAGCACCCAGCATGAGTTTGGGCCAGCCGCACTCAGAGAATGCAGTCGGCGGTGAAGTCACGGGCTACTTCAACTACAGTTTTCCGAGCGGATCTCCTCCCTTGGTTTCTGGCGGATTTCTGTCGAACTTGTCTGCGGACGCGCGACTGAGAATGCTCACGACCGTTAACGGCGTGACTACATGCGCACCAACCGGGACAACCGATCCGCCCCCCTTTCTGGCGAACGAGGGTGTCACGTGCGGGGATCCCAACAATTCCATCGTCAACATGTTTGCCACTTCTTTCCCATGTTCAAGCAGAGTACAGTGCACAGTTCCACCAGTTGGACAATCGTTAGTGGGAGTTGTCGGAGACTTTAGAAGCTCTTCATCTGGAAGTTTGTTTCATCGAGCACTGGCGGGAACGGAGGTGAGCATCAACTGCAGTGACGGTGCACTCATGATCGCGGACAGCGCCGCCATTTTCTGCAATAAGGGATCGCTATGCTGGACATTTGACGAGTTCGAAGGCCCGCGCACGCTGCGTCTTTCGAGTAGAATGCAGTACAGTGGAAACCCGCAGCCAGGAGGCGTGTACAGCGACTGCGTCGCACCTCGCCTCTCCCGTGTCGCCCGGCTTCGACATCGGATCACCATCCAGTCACCGGATGGATGTATCTGCGAACGAGAATTCACAATTGTCGGCACCGAATGGTCAGTGCCCGGCTCACCGGGTGCCGGCGGCACCATCGTGACTTATCGCACTCAAGAAACAGCGACCGGTGGATCTTCTTGTGTCTGCCCTAGCGTCGGATCATTACTGGTCTCGGTTGCCGACTGTAGTAATTTTCATGAGAACAACCCTATTGATAATCCGGGAGAAGTCGTGATTGAGTTCGAGGTTACTCCTGGCCAGTGGCGTGTCACGTTCAACGTGACGCTTCAAGGAGGATCAGGAAACGACGTCGCAGGCCTTGGCGAGACCAACGAGTGCTTGCTCGATGTCGGCGAGTGCACACACGAGGGTGTCGGGAGCATTCCCGACGGCGTCATCGACGCGAAAGATCTGGCGCTACTTGCACGCAGCATCGGATCGAGTACCGACGACGAGTGCAACTACATCGCGAGCGTAGACGTAGACCAGGATGGCACGATTACGCAGGGTGAGGCCGAGTCTTTGATGTGCGATTTCATGATTGATTTCGTACGAGACGGATTCGTCGATTTCTTTGACTTAGATTTCTTCATCGGTGTTTTCGAGGCCGGAGATTGCGTGGCTGATCTCAACGCCGATGGGTTTGTAGACTTCTTCGACTACGACTTGTTTGTGTTCCTGTACGAGGAGGGGTTGCCATGCTCAGATGGCGAAGGAGTCGTCTGTAGCCTCTGACAACAGGCCTTTTGCGTCACGCCAGGACGCCGCGGCCGAGGGGTCGCGGCGTTTTTTTGTTCCGGGAGGGTGCGGTGCGGGCGGTGGGGTCGCGGCGGGAGGTGGCGAAGGGAGCCAAAGTGAGCGTTTGGGGAAACCGAACGGGGCGGTGGTCGGTACACTTGAGCCCCCCACTGTTCCCCCCAAACCGGCCGGGCTGGTTCCCCGGCGGATGGGCACGGACGCTCGGTCGACGGGTCCGGAACGGGATGGTGGCGGGTTTGGAGATCAGACTTGAATCATCGCTCCTCGTCTTTTGGGTCGGTCGGTGCGAAGAAATCGACGTTCCGTCCGCTGGCGCTTCTGGCGTGCTGCGGGCTGCCGCTTGCGGCGATGGCGGAGGCTCCGACGCAGCCTCAGGCGGCGCAGGTGTCTCCGAACGCGGCGATGCTTCGCTGGCCGGATGTGTCGGCGACGCACATCGTGTTTTCGTATGCGAATGACCTGTGGGTGGTGCCGAAAGCGGGCGGGCAGGCGAGCCCGCTTGCGAGCCCGCCGGGCGCGGAGAACTTCCCGCGGTTTAGCCCGGACGGTTCGACGATCTCGTTTGTGGGGAACTATGACGGCGGGCGGGACCTGTACACGATCGGCGTGGCGGGCGGGATTCCGAACCGGGTGACGTATCACCCGGGAGGCGAGCTGCTTTGCGACTGGACGCCGGATGGGAAGGGGCTTCACTTCCTGACGAACGGTCTGGCGGGCTTGGGTCGTCAGACGCAGGCGTTCACGGTGCCTGTCGAGGGCGGGGCGTATTCGGCGCTGCCGGTGCCGTATTCGGGGTTTGGGTCGATCTCGCCGAGCGGGGAGTGGCTTGCGTATACGCCGCACTCGACGGACACGCGGACGTGGAAGCGGTACCGGGGCGGGATGGCGACGGACATCTGGCTTTACAACCTGAAGACGAACGCGGCACGGCAGATCACGGACTGGGAGGGGACGGACACGCTTCCGATGTGGGTGCCGGGCGGGGACGGGTCGGTGGTGTACTACCTGTCGGACAACGGTCCGGAGCACCGGCTGAACATCTGGTCGTTTGATGTGAAGAGCGGGGCGCGGACGCAGGTGACGACGTTCAAGGATGATGATGTCCGGTGGCCGTCGGTGGGCCCGGGCGGGGATGGGAAGGGCGAGATCGTTTTCCAGCTTGGTGCCAAGCTGATGCTTCTGAACCTCGGGACCAAGCAGTCGGCCGAGGTGAAGGTGACGGTACCCGGGGCGCGGCCGAAGCTTCGGACGCGGACGGTTGATGCTTCGTCGTACATCTCGGGCGCGTCGATCGGGCCGGGGGCCAAGCGCGTGGTGATCGAGGCTCGCGGCGACCTGTTCACCGCGCCGGTCAAGGAAGGGTACATCCGGGCGCTGACGCGGACGGACGGCGTGGCGGAGCGTGATCCGTCGTGGAGCCCGGACGGGAAGTGGATCGCGTACTTCTCGGATGAATCGGGCGAGAATGAGCTTTACCTCCGGCCGTCGGACGCCCGTCCGCCGGAAGAGAAGAAGGATGAGAAGAAGGACGACAAGAAAGCGGAAGCCAAGGACGAGGTCACGAAGGATGACGCTCCCGAAGCCAAGCCCGCGAAGGTCGAGCCAAAGAAGATCTCGAGCCTGGGCGCCGGGTTCCGCACGAATCCGCAGTGGTCGCCGGACAGCAAGCACATCGCGTGCACGGATCAGAACGGCCGGCTTTACCTCGCGTCGGCGAACGATGACGGGGTGTGGAGCGAGCTCAAGGAGATCGACAAGGATCCGTGGATGGGCGGGATCGGCGTGAGCTGGTCTTCGGACAGCAAGTGGATCGCGTACCGTCGCGGCGATGAGAAGACCAACGTCGGCGTGATCTGGATCATGGATGTCAAGACCGGTGAGAAGCACCGGGTGACGGCGGGGATGTTCGACGCGAGCTCGCCGGCGTTTGATCGCAAGGGCGATTTCCTCTTCTACCGGTCGCAGATGGCGGTGGACAACCCGGTCTATTCCGACCTGGACACGACGTACGCGTACAACAACAGCGAAGTGATCCTGATGGCGCCGCTCCGCAAGGACGTCAAGAGCCCTGGGCTTGAGTCCAACGACGAGGAGCGGTACAAGAAGGACGAAAAGAAGAAGGAAGAGAAGAAGGACGACAAGAAGGAAGACAAGAAGGACGAGGCCAAGCCGTCGGACGCCAAGCCCGCGGACGCCAAGCCCGCCGAGACGAAGGCCGCGGCCGACGATGGCGTTTCGGGAACCTGGACCGGCACGGTGAAGGGGAACATCCCCGAGCTTGCCGGTGGGCTGCCGCTGACGCTGAATCTGAGCTTGGAGGGCGAGAAGGTCTCGGGCTCGATCTCGACGGTGATGGGCGGCGGATCGATCTCCGGGACGTTCGACAAGAACACGGGCGAGCTTTCGCTCGAGTTCGACGTCAACGGCGCCAAGATCTCGATGAAGGGGACCATCTCCGGAGCGGACGCGAAGGGGACCTGGTCGGGCGCTGGCCCCGGCGGCAACCCGATGACGGGCGAGTGGAACGCGACGCGTTCCAAAGCGGCCGACAAGGGCGGCGCGGCCGCCAAGGAAGAGAAGAAGGACGAGAAGAAGGATGACGCGAAGGAGGTCAAGATCGACTTTGACGGGCTCGAGGCCCGGTCGATCCGCCTGGACATCGCGCCGGGTTCCTTCGGCTGGATGGCGGTCGCGGACGGCGACAAGCTTGTCTACACGCGGACATCCTCGCGCGGCGGGGCCCGCGAGAGCGGCCTCAAGATCTACGACTACAAGGCCGATGAGCCCAAGGAGGAGTCGATCACCGGCGGCGGCGGGTGGCAGCTTACGGCCGACGGGAAGAAGATCCTCATCGTCCGCGGCAGCAGCATCAGCATCGTGGATGCCTCCGCGGGCGGCGGGAAAGCCCAGACCGTGTCCACCGCGGGGATGACGATGACGATCGACCCGCGGGATGAATGGAACCAGATCTTCACCGATGCGTGGCGCATCATGCGCGACTGGTACTACGAGCCGACGATGCACGGCGTGGACTGGCCCGCGATGAAGAAGCACTACGGCGCGATGGTGGCGGACGCCGCCAGCCGCGAGGATGTGAACTGGATCATCTCCGAGATGATCTCCGAGCTCAACGTCGGCCACGCGTACCTCAACGGGCCCGGCGATGTCGAGCAGCAGCCCTCGGGCGGCCAGGCGGGCATGCTCGGCGCGGACTTCACGCTTGACACGACGGTGACGCCGCCGGCGTACAAGATCTCGCGGATCATCGGCGGCGGGCCGTGGGATGCGGATGCTCGCGGTCCGTTGTCCGAGCCGGGCGTTGATGCCAAGGTCGGGGACTACATCCTCGCGGTCAACGGCATCCCGGTGGATGTGACGAAGGACATTTACGCTTCGTTCCTGGGGATGCAGGGCAAGATCGTGGCCCTGACGCTCAACGCTTCGCCGACGATGGACGGCAAGGAGCGTGAGGTGATCGTGCAGGCGATCGGGAGCGAGAGCAACCTTCGGTACCGCGCCTGGATCGAGGGCAAGCGTGCGTACGTCGAGGAGAAGTCGGGCGGGAAGATCGGGTACATCTACGTTCCCAACACGGGCGTGGATGGCCAGAACGACCTGTACCGCCAGTACTTCGGCCAGCGCGGGAAGGATGCGCTCATCATCGATGAGCGGTGGAACGGCGGCGGGCAGATCCCGACGCGGTTCATCGAGCTTCTCAATCGTCCGGCGACGAACTACTGGGCTCGCCGCGACGGGAACGACTGGCCGTGGCCGCCGGACGCGTTCTTCGGGCACAAAGCGATGCTTGTGAACGGGCTTGCGGGGTCGGGCGGGGACATGTTCCCCTGGCTCTTCAAGCACAACAAGCTCGGCCCGGTGATCGGGACGCGGACGTGGGGCGGCTTGGTTGGGATCTCGGGGAACGCGCAGATGATCGACGGCGGGTCGATCTCGGCGCCGACGTTCGGGTTCTACGAGACGGACGGAACGTGGGGCGTGGAAGGCCACGGCACGGACCCGGACATCGTGGTGGTGGATGACCCGTCGAAGATGGTGGGCGGAGCCGACCCGCAGCTTGACCGCGCGATCGAAGAGATGATGAACGCGATCAAGACCAACCCGTACGTGCCGCCCAAGCGGCCCGCGAGCCCCACGTACCGCAAGGGCATGGGGATCGAGGAGAAGGACAAGTAGTCCACAGGGCAGCGTAAATCGATTGAAAACCCCGCGAAAGCGGGGTTTTTTCGTGGCACTGACGAGCCCGCAGCGCCAGCAAGGGTCTTCGCAGGGGTCGCCCACCCTCGCCGATCGCCCCCGCCTCACCGAGGACCAACGCACCAAACGAGCCCGCAGCGCCAGCAAGGGTCCTCGCAGGGATCCCCCATCCCACCCCAACCACCCCCGCCGTACGCGAGGCCCAACGAGCCCGCAGCGCCAGCAAAGGGTCTTCGCAGGGATCCCCCTCACACGCCCAACCGCCCTTGCCAACCCACGCAGCGCCAGCAAGGGTCCTCGCGGGGGTCGCACGACCCGATTCTGGCACCCCCGCCACCGGACGTCCGGGTGCCGTGTGATCGCCTCCTCCGAACCCGCATACGTCGATCACTGGTCGGTGACGTACCGGACGGCCCGCTCCAGACTCTCGGCGGTGTTCAGCCATCGGGTGCTTCCGTGCTCCGTCCAGATCGGCTGTCTCGGCGAAAAGTGTCGGTCCTCTCGGAGCTTTCGCGTGCACCACGCTTTGAACTGGTCCATGGTGCTCTCGGGAACGAGGTCCGAGGTCACGACGACATGCACATGATTCGATCGAACGTTCACCGCGTGGAGCCGCCAGCCGCGAATCTCGCAGTGCTTGCGGATCACCGTCTCGCAGAGTTGGCGAGTTTCGGAGGTGAGCGTCACCACCGGATGCTTCAGCGATGCCGCCGAACGGTCGAAACGATCGGCATCAGGCATCACAAACGGCGTGTGAACCCGATTGTGATCCGCGTCGACGGAGTTCCTCGCGTCTCCGTGAAGCCACGTGCCGTAGCACGTCCACGTCAGAAGGTAACCCAGCGAGTTCGACATGCGTTTAGGATATTGAGAAGGGGGCTTTGCGGGAAGAGGCGGCAGGTGTCGGCGGACGCATCCGACTCCTGTGCGGCGGGGGCGGTCGGGGTGGGGTGTGCGACCTTTGCGAGGACCCTTGCTGGCGCTGCGGGGTCGTGGGCGGGGGGTGGGTTTGCGGCGGGGGCGGTGGGTGCGGGGGGGGCGATCTTTGCGAAGCCCCTTGCTGGCGCGGCGGGCTCGTGGGTGGGGGTGGGTTTGCTGCGGGGGTGGTGGGTGCGGGTGGACGTCCCCTTCGAAGACCCTTGCTGGCGCTGCGGGCTCGTGGGTGGGGGGCGGGTTTGCGGCGGGGGCGGGGGGTGCGGGGGGGGCGATCTTTGCGAAGACCCTTACTGGCGCTGCGGGCTCGTGGGCGGGGGGTGGGTTTGCGGCGGGGGCAGTGGGTGCGGGGGGGGGCGATCCTTGCGAAGACCCTTGCTGGCGCGGCGGGCTCGTGGGGGGGGGGTGGGTTTGCGGCGGGGGCGGTGGGTGCGGGTAGGCGATCTTTGCGAAGACCCTTGCTGGCGCTGCGGGCTCGTGGGTGGGGGGGCAAAAACGACAACCCCCGGCCTTTTGGACCGGGGGTTGAGGAATGTTCAGATCACATTCTGAAGGGGGTCGCGATCAGTCGCAGAACCAGGTGTAGCTGGTGACGCCGTTGCCGGCACCGGTGCCGCGGGCCCAAGAGCGGATGTAGTTGTTGGTCTGGAGCAGACCGTTGGAGTTCGCCACGCCGATGTCGGTGATGAAGGCGCTGCGGTCGGTGTCGAGCTCGCAGACGAAGAGGTTGTCGAACTGCGTGCGGGCGTTGGCCGGCAGCGTCGAGAAGGTGAAGGGGGTGGACTCGGGGTCAGGACGGCTCTCGAAGGAGACGTGGTTGTCGTTGTAGGCGATGTTGCCTTCCCAGTTGGTCCGGCTGCCGTGGATCAGCAGGGTGTTGGAGAGGGAGGCGTTGGCCGGGCGGCTGGGATCGCTGACCGATCCGGCCTCGGGCGTGGTGCCGAGCTGCCAAGAGGAAGTGTTTCCGCCCGAGAGAACGTACCAGGGGCCGCGGTTGCCGAGGACGGCTTCCGTGGCGTTGAAGGTGTTGCTCCAGACCTTGCGGCGGCTGCCGAAGGGGGGCGTGTGAGCGTAGGAGAAGTTGCCGGCGGTGTCGTTGGGCTGCTCGGAGCTGCCGTTGGGCGTGCCGTCAACGGGGGTCGCGCGGAACCAAGGGTCCCAGAGGGCGAGCTTCTTCTTCTGGGCGTCGGAGATGGCCTGGGGCTCGGAGTACTGGTAGTTGTTGTCGAGGACGATCGAGCCGTTGGCTTCGGCGGGCGAAACGCAGATTTCGGGGCCGAAGAAGGTGCCGTAGATCAGGACGGAGATGATGGAGCGGGTCTGATCCTTGAAGCCGCCGGCCGGGATCGTGTTGTTGGCCTTGTCAAGGACGGACGGGATGGGGTACTGCTCGTTGTTGTTCTGGGCGAACAGGACCATGCCCTGGTGGATACCACGGACGTTGGCCGAGCACTTGATCTGACGGGCGAGGGCGCGAGCGCGACCCAGGGCCGGCAGAAGGATGCCGATGAGCAGGGCGATGATCGCGATCACCACCAGCAGTTCGATCAGCGTGAAACCGGAACGCTTCTTCGTATTCGACATGAGACTCATCCTCTAGTGCAGGCCCGGAATCGGGCGACATGCCCGGGGCCCTGAAGTTGGCGACGACCGAATGTGAAATTCCCCTTGACGTGTTTCCGCTTGGACTCTCGGAGCGGCTCTGCGGTGAGGCGAGAGCGATCCGGGAGGTTGGACGGGTGCTTGGGGCGGTTGCCGGAGATTTCCGGAACCGAACCAGGCCACGTTTCACGAGACCCACGCCGACACGGACACGATTGCGAGCGGACGGTCGTCATTCCCGCGGCTCACAGCCCGTCTCTGGCTCCGAAATGTCGGCCAAGGTGTCGGTGGGTCAGTCTCGCTCAGGGCTTGGGATGAGAACGGGCCGAGAAGGGCCCTCAAGACTGCGGTTATGTGTACCGCCCTGAATGTGACCTGCCGCCAGCAACCGTGACCAGAGAACTCGAACGAAACTCCAACGGACGTTCTGCAGAACGCTTTGTTTTTTGAAGGTGAGGCGAGGGAAGGGCAGGAAGAGGAGTGAAGGGTGCGGTGAGGGCGAGTGCCCGCCGCTTAGGACATTCTAGTGGAAAGATCCGCAGGGTGGGCGGGATCTGTTCCGGCGGTGGCGAAAAAACTCAAAAAAATGTCAAGGTCTGGGCGGCTGCCGCGCGAACACACGCCGTACCGTCCTGTTGTGAGCGTGTTTCGGAGCGCTGCGGGCGGATCCCGGGTGCGTTCGGAGCCGCTCAGCCCGGAGAAACCCCGCGATGACGAGCTCCACGCCCCCCACCCCCACCACCTCCACGACCTCCTCCGGCACCGGGATGCACCCTGAGGCGGTGCTGGCTTCGCTTGGGCTGACGTTGCCGCCACCCCCGAAAGTAGCGGGTGCGTACGTGCCGTTTCGCCGGACGGGGAGCTTGGTGTTTGTGGCGGGGCAGATTCCGATGGAGAACGGGCAGCTGATTCACAAGGGGGCGGTGCCGGACGAGGTGACGGTGGAGCAGGCGCAGGCGTGTGCGGAGCGGTGCGTGCTGAACGGGCTTGCGGTGGTGAAGTCGGCGGTTGGTGACCTGGCGAAGGTGAAGCAGGTGGTGCGTGTGGGGGTGTTTGTGTGCAGCCGGGCGGGTTTTTATGATCAGCCGAAGGTGGCGAACGGGGCGAGCGAGCTTTTGATGAAGCTGTTTGGGGAGAAGGGGCAGCATGCGCGGGCGGCGGTGGGGAACATCGCGCTGCCGCTTGGGGCGCCGGTGGAGGTGGAGTTTGTGTTTGAGGTGGAGTGAGGGGAGATGGGGAAGTTCGGGCTTGAGGTGGGGGCGGGGTTGGGTTTTGAGTTTTGGATTTTGGATTTTGGATTTTGGATTTTGGATTTTGGATTGGGAGTTTCAGGGGGCGGGACGCGGGTCGTCTGTTTCAGATTTTGAATTTCAAATTTCAAATGTGAAATTTCAAATTTTGAATTTCAAGTTCCAGATTTTGAATTTTGAATTTCAAATTTCAGATTGCAGATTGCAGATTTCAGATTTCAGATTTCAGATTTCAGAGCACGAGGCACGGATTTCAGACTTCAACCGGGAGTTTCGCATGAAGCTTGTTCATCGCGTTCGGCTTGGCTTGGGTGGTGGCGTCGCTGGCGGGTTGGCTGGCGGGATGGCTGCGGGGTTGGCGATTGTGATGATGGCGGGGCTGGTTTCTTGTGCGGCGGAGGTTGGGCCGCGGGTGGATGGGTCGATTGAGGAGTGGTCGCCGGAGTCGGTGGTGAAAGCGGACGGGCATCACGTGTATTTGCGGTTTAAGGTGCCTGGGGAGCCGCAGGCGTTGCAGGCTTCGTCGCGGACTGTGGCTTTGTATTTGGATGTGGATGGGAATGCGGAGACGGGGCGTCGGAGCACGGCGAAGGTGTTCCGGCAGCTTGGCGTGGATGCGGAGGTGCGGTTTTCGCCGCGTGGGGCGGATGGGAAAGCGGGTCGCGGGATGTCGGTGGTGCGTGTGGGGGATGATGGGAAGACGAGCAAGATCGCGAACCGGTCGTCCGGGGTGATCGCGTCGCCGACGTATGCATCGACGTGGTACGAGATGCGGTTTGATCGGGAGCTTTTGCGGGCGGCGGGGCCGGAGGGGAGCGGGGAGTCCAAGCGGTTCACGGGGATGTTCGTGACGCTGGATGAGGAGGGGTTGATCGACGGGTGGGCGGATCCGTTTGAGGTTCATCTGGGGCCGGCGGCGACCACGCCGAAGGTCGCGACGATGGATGTGCCGGAGAAGCCCAAGGGGGCGGTGCGGGTGGTGTCGTACAACGTGGAGAAAGCCAAGCCGGTGTCGTCGCCGGGGAGTTTCGGGCGGGTTTTGACGCTTTTGGACGCGGACGTGGTGCTTTTCCAGGAGTGGACGGACGGGGATGCGGCGTCGGTGGAAGCGTGGCTTCAGTTGCATGCTCCGGGTGCGATCGGGGCGCCGGGGTGGAAGGTGAGGAAGACGGCGGAGACGGGGACGGCGGTGGCGAGCCGGATGCCGCTTGGCGAGCTGAAGCTTGATTCGCTTTGGATGGATGATGGGACGGACAAGCCGCGGCTGGTGCGGATGGCGTCGGCGGAGGTGATGACACCGGGCGCGCCGATCATGTTCACGAGCGTGCACCTCAAGTGCTGCGGCGGAGCGACCGGGCGTGAGGAGCAGATCCGGCAGGGGGAGGCGCGGGCGATCCAGGGGGCGCTTTCTTCGTGGGATCCGACGGTGCCGCACATCATCGGCGGGGATTTCAATCTGGTGGGAACGCGGACGCCGCTTGAGCTGCTGCGACGGGAGCTTGATGAGGGAGGCGGGGATCTTGCGGTGGCGGAGCCGGTGGCGCTGGGCGGGGATGTGAAGGTGACGTGGCGTGAGTGGTCGTCGGAGTTTGGGCCGTCGCGGCTGGATTATGTGCTCTATGCGCCGAGCCGGATCGAGGTGGTGAACTCGTTCGTGCTGGATTCGACGATTCTGGCGGATGAGACGCTGGCGCGGACGGGCCTGGATCGCGGGGATAGCGAGGGGAGCGATCACATGCCGGTGGTCGTCGATGTGCTCTTGAAGCCGGGAACGTAAGGGACTGGAGCCAGACTGCCGCCTAGAGCGGTCCGAAGCGCACCATCTACATCCACGAATGGGAGGCCCAGGCGTCGCGGTCGTTTTGATCGAGGACGGCGTCGATGGTGCCTGCTTTGGCGACGACGAGGGAACCTGGAGCGAGGGTGAGGACCGGGCGGAGCCAGGGGAGTTCCTGCAGGAGGCTTGCGACGGTGGTTGCTCGGAGGCCGCCGGTTGCTTCGGGGCGGTCGAAGGGGCCGAGGTACCAGCCGCTGTCGCCGGCGGGGGTTTCGATGCGAGCGGCGAGGAACGAGGTGACCTCGAGGGTGCGCCAGGCGAGGACGATGGTGTCGTCGGGGCCGGGCGGGTTGCCGGCGATGGAGAGTCGCGAGATGGCGAGCGCGTCGGCTTCGGAGATCGGCCCGGCGGCCCAGCGGAGGTCCTTGACGGGTGCGGGTGCGAGGCTTGCGCGCTGCTCGGCGGTGGGGAAGTGGGTGCGGAGTGCGGCGTAGCGGTGGGCGACCGGATCTTCGGCGGGGGTCGTGGCTTGATCGAGGCCTTGTGCGAGCTGTTCGGCGGTTTCGACGCCGGTGAGGCGGAGGTAGTCTTCGAGTGCTTTGAGCATGCGCTCGAGGCGTGCGACGCCTTGGGGGATGTCTCGTTCGAGGGTTTCGCCGAGGCCTGAGCAGGAGGATTTGTAGAGCTGGGCTTCGCGGTCCCAGACGGGGGCCCAGCGTTTGACGGCGGCGGCGCGGTGCTGGCCTTCTTCGAGGATGCGCTGGGCTTTCTGGAGGTCTTTGCGTTCCTGAGCGACGGAGACGGGGTCTGGGGCGCGGGCGAGCTGCTTGGTGGCGATGGCGGCTTTGGCGTGCTGGACCTTGTCTTCGCGGCGGCGGAGCTCGTGTTTCCAGTGGGCGGGGCGTTCCTGGGTGAGCCACTGGCCGACGCGCTGGACCTCGGAGTCGACGCCGGACATGGTGGTGCGGACGTTCTCGGAGAACTTAAGGAGGGCGACCTTGAGGTCCTTGAGGATCGCGACGTCGGAGATTTTCGCGCGGTCGGCCATGCGGAGAACGTAGGGGGTCAGCGGAGGCCGTAGTCCTTGAGCTTGCGGTAGAGGGTGCGTTCGCCGATGCCGAGCATCTTGGCGGCGGCTTCGCGGTTTCCGGCGGTGAGGCGGAGGGTTTCGCGGATGGCGCGTTTTTCGATCTGCTCGAGGCTGGTGCCTGCGAGGGAGCCGGTCGGGGTGTCGCCGGCGGCGCGTGCGGGTTCGGGCTCATCGCCTTCGCGGACGTCATCGGGGATGTGCCGGACGTCGAGCTTGGCGGCGGCGGAGTGGGGTCGGTCCTCGCCGAGGATCATGACGACCATGTTCTGGACGACGTTGAGGAGCTGGCGGACGTTGCCGGGCCATGAGTAGCTGGTGAGGCGCATCATCGCGGCGTCGGTGACGTCCATGGGCGGGGTGTTGGGAGCGAGCTGGGTCTGGAACTTGGCGATGGCGTGTCGGACGATGCGGGGGATGTCTTCGCGGCGCTCGCGGAGGGGCGGGATGGCGATGACGCTGCCGTTGATGCGGAAGAAGAGGTCCTCGCGGAATTCGCCGCGGGAGATCATGGCTTTGAGGTCTTTGTTGGTGGCGGAGACGATGCGAACATCGACGGGGCGTTCTTCGTTGCTTCCGAGGCGGACGACGCGTGAGGATTCGAGGACGCGGAGGAGCTTGGCCTGCATCTTGAGGGGCATGTCGCCGATTTCGTCGAGGAACAGTGTGCCGCCGTGTCCTCCCCCACTACCGCCGCTGGCGTATTCGAAGAGACCTTCGCGGTCCTTTTCGGCGCCGGTGAAGGCGCCTTTGACGTGGCCGAAGAGCTGGTCTTCGAGGAGGCTTTCGGCTTCGGCGGCGCAGTTGATGGCGACGAAGCGGCCTTTGGCGCGGGGGCTGTTTCGGTGGACGGCTTGGGCGATGAGCTCCTTGCCGGTGCCGGACTCGCCGGTGATCATGACGGGGAGGCTGCTTGCGGCGACGGTCTTGACGGTGCGGAGGATGCGACGCATGGGCTCGGAGCCGGCGACGATGCCTTCGAAGCCTTGGTGCTGGACGACTTCGCCGGAGCCGGTGACGCCCTGGGGGCCGCCGAATTCGTGGCGGAGGAGGACGGTCTGTGCGGCGCGGTTGACGAGGGCGCGGAAGACCTCGAGGTCGAGGGGCTTTTCGATGAAGTCGTAGACGCCGAGTTTGAACGCGGCGCGGGCGGTGGGGACATCGCCGTGGGCGGTGACCATGATGACTTCGCCGTGGGGCTGGAGCTTGCGGGCGGCTTCGACGACGCGGATGCCGGCGTCGGCGCCGTCTGGCGCAACGTGCGTTCCATCGACGCCGGCGTGACCGGCGGAGGAGGGCATGCGGAGGTCGGTGATGACGAGGTCGAAGATGCCGTGGCGGAGTTCGTCGAGGGCGCGGTCGACGGTGGTGACGATGGTGCAGACGTGGCCGGGCTTTTTGAGGGCTTCGGCCATGACGTCGGCGTGGTCGATCTCATCCTCGACGATGAGGACCTGTGCGGCGAGGCGGTCGGCCGGGGTGGGGGCGGGGTTTGCGGATGGGCTTGGGGAACCGCTCGGGGAGGGCATGTGAGAGGGTAGGAGGAGGGTTCGGGAGGATGAAAGCGTGTTTCGGGAGGGGGGCGGCGGCGGGGAATTGCCCAAAGCGGGTGAAAGACGCACCCTGAGGGGGTTTGGTGCGAATGGAAATCCGATAGACTGTCCGGGAAGGGGTCGGTCGCGGGCGAAGGAATGGCGGCGGGGTCGGGCGTTTGCGGGTGGGCGAAGGGGATTCGCAGATGCGTCAACGGAACGTCGGATCGGGTCGGGAGCTGGATCGCGGGCTGGGTCGGGCGGCGGGATTCACGCTGATTGAGCTTCTGGTGGTGATCGCGATCATCTCGATCCTGATCAGCCTGACGCTGCCGGCGCTGGGGACGGCGCGGAACATGGCGCGGTCGCTGAAATGCTCGGCGGGGATCCGGTCGTCGGTGCAGGGGCTTGCGTTCTGGGCGCAGAACAACAAGGACGATTATCCGATTCCGAGCCGGCTGGACGCGAATGACGCGACGATCACGGAGCCGCTCGGGTGCATGGGCCAGAAGGACAACACCGGGAACATTTTCTCGGTGCTGATTTATGGTGAGTACTTCACGGCGCCGCTCGCGGTCTGTCCGAGCGAGAAGAACCCGGCGATCGTGAAGGACGAGGGGTACCAGACGAAGCTTCCGACGGCGGCGAACAACCCGAGCCTCGCGATGTGGGATCCGGGGTTCGCGGGAGCGCCGGGTGAAGCGGGGACGACGGGGATCGGGCTTCAGGGGCGTCGCGGGGGCGGTGCCGTGGGGCACGTTTCGTATTCGCACAACCCGCCGTTTGGCAATCGGATGCGGTACTGGACGGCGACGGGGAGCTCGAAGGAGCCCGTGGTGTCGGATCGGGCGCCGCGGTACGAGGGGACGGCGGGGAACTGGGCACCGGTGCCGGGCGCGAGCGGGGCGAACTCCAACACGCTTTTGACGCACGGGAGCCCGAAGAAGTGGGACGGGAACGTGGGTTACAACGACGGGCACGTGTCGTTTGAGACCTCGCCGGACCTGACGTCGGTGCAGGTGGTGTACTCGGTGGACATCGGGGGCGTGCGGCACCACGCGGACAATATCTTCGTGAACGAGAACGACGACACGTGCGTGCCGGTGTATCCGGAGGAACTGCCGGGGCTGGGGTCCAACGCGTTCCTGCGGATTTTCTATGATGTTCGAAGCGGGCCGAACGTTCCGACGCTGGCTTCGGTGTTCGTGGATTGAGCGGTCGCTGAACGGCGGCACGGAGAAGTGTGGGCGGGTGAGGCGGGCCCCATCCGCGGCTCATGGATTCGCGGGCCGTGCGGGCAACAATACGAGTGATGGGCGAAACGCCGACTGGATCAGTGAAACCGGCAGCGGAGCGGAAGGTGCGGGGCCGTCGCGGTCGTCGAGCCGCGATCGTGCTTGCGTGCGTGGCTGGGCTCGCGGTCGGCGGGTGGCTGCTCGTGACGCGGAGCTTTGTGACGCGGCTGGTGGGGACGTCGATTCTGTCGTCGCGGCTTGGTGTGCCGGTGGAAGCGGAGTCGATCAGGCTTTCGGCGAGCGGGGAGATCCTGGTTCGCGGGCTTGTGGTTCGAGCGGCGGGTGTGGCGGGTCCGGCGGGGGAATTCGCACGGGCGGAGACGATCGATGTGCATGCGCCGTGGTGGCGCGGGCTTTGGGGCGGGGATGTTCCGCTTCGGAGCGTGGAGGTCGACGGGCTTGTGGTGCGGCTGAGCCAGTCGCTTGAGGACGGACGAGCGAACGTGCCGGCGTTCAAGATCGCGGGCGGCGGCGGGGGCGATCTGCCGGTGGCGCGGATCACGCGGGGGCACTTTGAGCTTGGCGAGCACACGTCGACCGCGTTTCACACGCTTCGGAAGATGGATCTGACGGGGGATCTGAAGCCGCAGGAGGCTGCGGGAAGTTACACGTTTGATCTGCGGCAGCCTGGGGGGGAGGCCGGGGCGCTGGCGCTGACGGGGACGATCACGCCGCAAGCGGTGGAAGGTCGGCTGGACGGGGTGACGCTGGATGTGCTGACGGCGGAGAGCGTGCCCGGGCCGCTTCGCGAGCTTTTTGCGAAGCTGAACCTTGAGGGGCGGATCGCGGGGACGACGTTCGCGGTGGCGATTCCCGGTGCGGGCGCTCCGGAGCGGTCGCTGGTGCGCGGGATCGACGCGGCGATTGAGCTTCATGACGTGGCGGTGACGCTTCCGTTCGAGGATCTGTCGAGCGCGGCGCCGGCGGGTCAGCGGTATCCGAGGTTGAGCGGCGTGTCGGGGATGCTGCGGGTGCGGGACGGGGAGCTTTCGGCGCGGCTGATCGGCAAGCTTGAGGATCTTCCGGCGGAGGTGACGCTTTCGTGGAAGGGGACGACTCTCGATGCGCCGTTTGAAGCGACGATCGCGACGAAGGGGTTTGAGCTTGCGCCCTCGCCGAGGCTGCTTCCGTTCCTGCCGCCGATCGTGCACAAGCGTCTGGACATGTTCTCGCGGCCTTCGGGAGTCGTGGATTCACGGGTGGTGGTGACGAGGGGCGCGGGAGAGAGTGCGCCGAAGGTTTCGGGGACGATCGAGTTTCGGGAGGGGCGTGCGTCGTTCGTGCGGTTCCCGTACGAGTTCAAGAACATGACGGCGCTGTTCGAGTTCGACGAGAGCTCGCTTCGAATCGTGAGGTTGGAAGGGAAAGCCGAGAACGGTGCAAGCCTTCATCTGCGCGGGTTGATCACGCCGCTGACGGATGAAGCGGCGGTCAATCTGGACATCCAGGTGCGCGACGTGCCGGTGGATGAGTCGCTGGCGGAGGGGCTGGGGCCCAGGCGGCGGGGCGTTCTGGATGCGCTGTTCAGCAACCCGCGGCGGGAGGAGCTTCTGGCGGCGGGTCTGATCGTGACGCCGGAGGAAGCGAGCAAGCGGGCGGAGGCGCTCGCGGCGGCCCGCGCGAAGCATGACGCGCTGAAGCAGGCGGGGAGGCCGATTCCGGATGCGATGGTGGCCGAGCTTGCGCTGGCGGAGGCGCGGGCGACGGCTCCGGCGTTCACGCTGGGCGGGATCGGGAACGTGAATCTCAAGCTGGACACGCCGTTCGGGCGGAACATGCCCTGGACGCAGATCATCGAGATCGAGATCCCGCAGGCGGGGATTCTGCCCAAGCGGTTCCCGCTTCCGATGATCGCGCGGGACGTGAAGCTGCTGGTGGATGACACGGTGCTGAGCGTGGAGGGTGGGAGGTTCTCGGCGCTTCGCGGCGGCGAAGCGACGGTGCACGCGAGGGCGGACTTCAGCACGTCGCCGGCGGAGGTCGTAAAGGACGAGAAGAACCCGCAGCGCGAGACGGATATCAACATCTCGGCGAAGGGGATGCCGTTTGACGACCTGCTTGTGAATGCGATTCCGGCGAAGGATCGGCCGCTGGGCGGGGTTGGCGAGGATGCGCGGACGCTTGGCGATGTTCTGACGGGGCTTCGGCTTCGGGGCGCGGGCGAAGCGGAGATCTGGATCGGGGATGTGGCGCCGGGGGAGATCGGGTTCAAAGCGCGGGTGGGTTTCGCGGGGGCGACGTGCTCGCCGGACAGCGCGACGATGCTGACCGACGTGGGCGGCACGCTTGATGTGGATGATCGATCGTTCAAGATGAATCTCGGGGCGAGTCTCTCACGGCATTCGGACGCGGGGACGATGCCGGCGGGCCGGCTTGGTGTTGATGTGACGGCGGCGTTTCCCGGGGGGGGTGCGACGACGTTTGAATCGCGGATCGACGTGACAGGGCTGGATACGTCGGCGCGTGTGGAGGGCGTGGTCGGGCTTTTCTCGCCGTTGGCGGGCCGGACGATCACGCAGCTTCGGGATCGGTTTCAGCCGGCGGGGGCGGTGGACCTGCGCACGCACGTGTGGGACGACGGAGCCAGTCCGCTTGGGGTGCAGGTGGAGGCGTCGGGCGGGCGCGGCGTGGAGTTGACGTACGTGCCGGAGCTTGTAAAGGGCGCTCCGCACGCGGGGCCGGTGCGGCTTGCGATGGGCCCGTGGACGGGGATGCTGAAGTTTGACGTCGGAGCTGGGGAGGCGGCGTCGAAGCTGAGGTTCGAGAATCTCAGGGCCGGGATCCACGTTCCGACGACGACACATCCGGTGGCGGATCTGACGCTCGACGGCGTGCTGGAGATCAAGGATGGGATCGATGCGGGGTCGCTTTCGGTGAAGCTTGACGGGGCGCGGTTTGAATCGCCTCTGACGCGGGCGGTGATCGCGGAGCGTTTGAGCCCGGACTTCGCGACGTTTCTGCACGAGCGGAACCCGCGGGGCGGGTTTGATGTCGCGATGAAGCTTGACCGTCCGGGGTTCGCGGCTCGCGGCGGGAAAGCGGCGACGCCGTGGGAAGTGGATGGCGTGCTCGGGCTGAAGAGTCTCGCGGTGCACGGCGAAACGGTGGATGTCGATGTGCCGAGCGCGACGGGGACGATCCGGTTCGGGCGCGAGCGGGGAACGTTCGAGGCGCTCAAGCTTGTCAACGAAGAGTGGTCGATGTCGATCGACGGGGGCTGGACGGTCGCGCCGGACGGGGCACCGAGCCTGAACGCGACGTTCGGCGGGACGTCGCAGGGCGTGCCGGCGTCGCTGATGTCGCTTCTGCCGCTGACGGTGCGTGATCTTGCGACGGCGGTGGATCTGAAAGCCGAGGGGAGGATGACGTTCGAAGACGTGAAACTCTCGCTGGGGTGGCCCGCGCCTGGCAGTGAGCCCGCGGGTCCGGTGCCGAGCTTTGCGTCGTCGGGGACGGTCGGTTTCGAGAATCTCGGGGCGGACGTGGGTGTGCTGGTGACGAAAGCGGACGGAACGGTGCGGTTCGAGACGTCGCGCACGCCGAAGGGCGAGGTGGCGTACACGATGTCGGCGCTTCTGCCGACGGCGCGGGCGGCGAGCGTCGCGATGACGAACCTCACCGCGCGGCTTCACAACGGGAGCAAGCCGGGCGAGACGATCGTGCCGGAGGTGCGAGGCTCGTGCCACGGCGGGAACATCGCGGTGGAAGCAACGCTTCGCCCGCAGGACCCCGCGAAGCCGGACGGTCCGGCGTCGTTTGAGACGCTGATCAGCATCGGCGGCGTGGCGCTCAATGGCGTCATGAGCGACCTTTCGCCGGGGAGGACTGCGGTGGAGCCTTCGCCGCTGATCGACGGGAGCATCACGCTCGGCGGGATCGCGGGCGACGTCTCTTCGCGTCGCGGGCGCGGGACTCTGACGGCGGGCGGGGGCGCGGTGATCGACATGCCGGTGCTGCTGCCGCTGATCACGTTCTCGAACTTTCAGATCCCGGTGGGTGAGCGGCTGGACACGGCGATCGCGTCGTTCTTCATCACCGGCCCGACGGTGGCGCTCGAGCGGGTGAGCGTGCTTTCGCCGGGGATCGAGCTCCGCGGATTTGGAACGGTGACGTGGCCGGGGATGGATCTCAACCTGGTGTTCAACTCGCGGTCGAACACGCGGATCCCTGTGCTGACGCCGATCCTCGAAGGTTTCCGGAACGAGCTGGTGACGACGGTGGTGCGCGGAACCGCGATCAATCCTCGGATCAGCGTCGAGCCGTTCCGGACCGCCCGAGGGGCGCTCTCGGGGATTTTCGCGGACAAGTCCGAAGCGGATCTGATGATGTCGGGGTTGGAATCGCGGAGCGGAGCGTCGGTCGAGCGTGATCGCGTTTCGCCGCCGCCGACGAGTCCGCGGTGAGTCCGCGGGGAGTTCGGGCGGGACGGTCAGGCGATGAGACGTTTGATGAGGACGGCGGCGAGTTGTGCTCGCTCGACGAGGCTTGGCACTTCGATCCACTCGTCGATGGTGTGGAGGCCGCCGCCGCGGACGCCGAGGGTGTCAATGACGGGAATTCCGGCGGCTTGGAGGTTGTTGCCGTCGCAGACGCCGCCGGTTGTGCCGAAGGGGAGCTTCTGACCGAGGCTTTCGGCGGCGGAGCGGGCGAGAAGGGCGAGCTTCTCAACGGCGGGCGTCTTGGGTTTGGCGGGACGGGCGAAGCTTGTGAGGACTTCGGTGGTCGCGCCGTCGGAGGACGTGCCGGCGAGGGCGCCCAGAGCGGCGGCGAGGTCGCGCTCGCATTGGACGGCGTCGGCACCACCGAAACGGACGTTGCCCCAGGCGAGGGCTTCGTCAGGGACGATGTTGGTCGCGGCGCCGCCGCGGATGACGCCGACATTGACGATGCGGCCGCGGGCGGGGTCGGCGTGGGCGGAAATGTCGAGGATCTTGCGTGAAAGAGCTTGGATCGCGGAGACGCCCTTGGTGAAGTCGCGGCCGACGTGAGCGGCGCGGCCGGTCGTCTTCAGCATGAACTGGCCGCTGCCGGGGCGTTCGACAACAAGGGAGCCGTCGGGGAGAGCGGGCTCAAAGACCAGGCCGGCGGCGTGGCCGCCGTCCTCGCTTGCGGCGGCGCGGAGGACGCGGTCGGAGCAGTAGCTTCCGGTTTCCTCGTCGCTGTTCAGGAGGAAAGTCCAGTCAAACTGGATGCCGGCTTCGGCGAGGGCTTCGAGGGCGACGATGGCGACGAGGATGCCGCCTTTCATGTCGGCAGCGCCGGGGCCGACGGCTTTGGTGCCGTCAGCGGAGATGGTGAGAGAGCGGAAGGCGCCATTGGGATCGTGGACGGTGTCGATGTGGCCGCAGAGCAGGACGCGCGGGCCGCCCCGGCCGCGCCCACGGGCGATGGCGACGGGCGGAACGCTCGCGCCGCCGGATTCACCGAGGATCCACGTCGGGCGAGGGTCGCCGGGCTCGAGCGCGATCGAGGCGCCGAGCTTGGCAAGGCGGCCGGTGAGGAGGCCGCGGCATTCGTCGAGACCGGTGGTAAATCCAGGGCCGGTCGGAATCGCGACGAGCTTGGCGAGGTCGGCGAGCATGGATTCGCCTCGGCGGGCGATGCTTGAGCGGAGGGAGGATTCGAGTTGGTCGAGGGACACGGGAGCTCCAGGGTGCGGCGCGCGCCGGGGCGCGGTTTACGGCGAAAGCGGTTGGTTCCAAATGTCCCACGCCGTCAGGCCGCCGGCGCAGAGCAAGCCGAGCACGGTGAGCAACTTGATGCGACGGACGACGGCATCGATCGGGAGTGCGGCGAGTGGCTTGCCGATCAGGTGTTCGACGTGCCGCTGTCTGGCGCGGATTGAGCCGTGGCGGAACATGAAGCGGTTGGGATTGATGCCGTTGTAGCCGGCGACGAGGCCGAGAGCTTCGGAGACGCGGGTGGCGGCGTCGGGGTCGACGAGGGGGCCGCCGGTGGTGGCGGTGGAGAGATCCTTGGCGGCAAAAGCGTCGGCTTGCCATTCGAGGCGACGGCTGACCCATCCGAAGGCGATGATGACCGTGGTGAAGGTGATGATGACGATGGCGAGTTCGAAGGAACGTCGGACGAGGGGCCCCACGGCTTCGGTGAGCTGCCAGTAGTCCGCGGCCCAGACCAGAGCCATGCTGGCGAGCCACGCGGTCAGGGCACCGACGATGAGGGCGGAAGCGAGGGTGGAGAGACCGAGCCAGAGCAGGTGCTTACCGCGGACGTGTCCGACTTCGTGGGCGGCGACGGCTTCGAGGGCGCGGGCGGGCATGGCTTCGACCATGGCGTCGGTGACGAGGATGTAGCGAGCGGGCCCGAAGAATCCGAGGACGGCGGCGTTGTGCATGGTGCCGCCGGTGCGCCAGAGGAGGAAATCGCGGACGCGGACGCCGCTTCGATCACAGACGCTGGCGAGCAGGCTTCGGATGGAAGAATCGGGGAGGGATTCGGTGTTCCAGACGCGGCGGAGGACGAAGGGGCCGAGGATGAGCATCGCGATGGCCCCGACGGCCTGGGCGGCGGCGATCCATCCGGGCGAAGCTCGCTCGGCGAGGATGTGCTCGACGGACTGGATCCAGAGCGAGATGACGGCGAGGGGCAGGATGACGGGGAGGACGGATTGCCGCGTCCAGAACCAGACATAGGCGAATCGCGAGCGGTGCGGCGGAGCGACGTCAGAAGCGGTGAGCCCGGAGGTGTGGAGCTTGCGTGCGATGAGCGCGTGGCGGACGCGGCGCTCGACGGGCTCCATCCACCACCAGCAGGCGACGATGAGGAGGACGGGCGGGAGGGCGCCGACGAGCATGGAGGCGGCGGCGATGTCGCCCATGGCACCCTTGACGAGGGTCGGCCAGCCGAGGACGAGACAGTTGACACCGTGGATGAGGACGGCGAGGACGCGGAGGAGGACGAGGGTCGCTTCGAGGGTGGCGATCGCAGCGATGTCGCCACGCTCGACGCGGCGCGAGGCACGCCAGGACATGGCGGTCCCCAGGAACGCGAGAACGGCGAAGGGGGAGAGGCAGATGGCCCAGACGCGGGAGAGCTCGGCGGGCATCCAGTCGGGCACGCCGCCGCTGAGCCCGCCGCTTCCGAGCGAAACGAGCACGAACGCGGCGATGACGAGCTCCTGGTACATCGATGGCGGAAGGGTATCGCTACCATCGGCGGATCGGTGAACCTCGGGAGCGGCTGATGGATGCGCTGGAGCTTTATCGGTGGGCGGTGCAGGATCCGGAGACGCACGCGGAGGTGCTTCGGATCATGTACGAGCGTGCTCGGCCGGGGCTGTCGGCGGTGACGCTTCGGGAGGACTTCTCGGGGACTTCGGCGGAGTCGGTGGCGTGGGTGGCTTTGAATCCGAATCGGCGAGCGGTGTGCGTGGATCTGGACGGGCCGACGGTGGCGTGGGCGGCAAAGCGGGCCTCGCGGATCCTCGGGCCTCATGCTTCGCGGGTGCGAATGGTGACGGGCGATGCGATGATGGTCAAGCCGCCGGAGGTGGCGGAAGCGGACATCATCTCGGTGCTGAATTTCAGCGTGCTTTACCTGCGGGAGCGGGCGGTGCTCGGGGCGTATCTCAAGCACGCCAGGGAGTGCCTGGCGGAACGCGGGATCCTGGTCATGAATGTGTTCGGCGGGGCGGAAGCGGTGAAGCCTGGGACGACGAGCCACTGGATCACGCCCGCGCCGCGGCTTACTGGTGAAGCAAGCCCCCCACCGCCGCCGCCGTTCGGGTATCACTGGGAGGTTCGTTCGTTTGAAGCGGCGACGGGGCGGATGGACTGCCGGATTCACTTTGAGCTTGCGGCGAAGGGGCCGGGGATGCCGCCGACGTTCGTGCGCGACGCGTTCCGGTACGAGTGGAAGCTGTGGACGCTCGGGGAGCTGACGCAGGCGTGCCGGGAGGCGGGCTTTGCGCGGGTGGAGGTGTGGCGACACACGTACGACGCGTCCAAGGGAGCGGCGGGCGTGTTTCTGGGCGCGGTGGATGCGGCGGTCGTGGCGGAGTTGCCGAGCTGGACGGCGTACGTGGTGGCGGCGCGTTAGGCGAGAGCCGAGACGGCTTTGCTCAGGGCCTGGATGACCTGGGCTTTCGCGGACGCGAGATCGATGCTGATTTTGGCTCCGGCGGCGCGTTTGTGGCCTCCGCCGCCGAGGGTTCGGCAGACCTGGTCGACGTCGATGGCGTCGGTCTTGCTCCGCATGCTGACTTTGGTGAGCTTGACGCCTGAGCCCTTGCCGTACTCGGAGGGATCGGCTTCGGTGAGGATCGCGGCGACCTTGACGGTGGCGATGGTGAGGGGGAGATCGATGAGGCCGCCGCTGTCGGTGCTATGGGCGCCGGCCGCTTGGAAATCCGAGCCGGCGAGAGCCATGACGGCGACGCGGCCTTCCTCGTGGAGTTCGAGGGAAGCGAGAGCACGCGACATGAGCCGCAGGCGGCCGAGCGTGTCCTGCTGGTCGATCATCTGGTACATCGCGTTGGCGTCGACGCCGGACTCAAGGAGATCCGCGGCGAGTCGCATCACGTCGGGCGTGACGTTGCTGTGCTTGAACCAGCCGGTGTCGGTCGCGAGGCCGAGGTAGCAGGCCGCGGCGATATCCTGCGGGAGCTGGTCGGGGAGGACGCTCAGGAGCATGCAGCAGAGGCCGGCGGCTTGCTGGCAGACGGCGGCGGCTCCGACATCGATCCAGCGCTTGGCCCCGACGGCGGCGTCGCCGCGGCGGTGATGGTCGATCACGATGGTGCGTGCGGCGCGGGGTTCGAGGTAGGAGCGGAAAGCTTCGAGCTGGGACCATGAGCCGGTGTCGATGACGATGATGGCGTCGGGCTCATCCGAGGGCGGGCCGTCCTTCTCCCAGGTGCGGACGGGCGTGCGTCCGCAGACCAGGGGCATCCACGCGGCTTGCGGCCCGGCGTAGCAGGCTTGGGCGCGTTTGCCGGGCATGAGGTTGAGCGTGCGGACGAGGGCGAGGGTCGAGCCGGCGGCGTCGCCGTCTGGCTTCATGTGCGTGAAGATGAGGATGTTCGACGCGCCGCGGAGGGTCTTGGCGATCTCCGAAGGAGAAGCGTTGGAGACCCACTGGTCGGAGGAAGGAGCAGCGCCGGGAGCGGTCGTCATGAACAAATCTAGGTCAAAGCCAGCACGGCCGCCCGTTCGCGGTCGCGGTGGAGCTGTTCGACCAGCGCGCCGAACGCGTGGAACTTCACCTGATCGCGGAGCCACGCGCGAAGCTCAAGCCGCATCGGCCAGCCATATTCCGGCAGTCCGGCGATCGGCGACCACGAGCCGCTTGAACCCATCAGAAGATGAGCTTCGATCCGATGCTCCTGGCCCGCGACCGTCGGACGCGTGCCGATGTTCACCATCGCGGGGACGCGGCGAGCGTCCGGAAGCGTCGCGGTGCCGGCGTAAACGCCGTCCTTGGGTAGCACGACGCTCGCCCAGTCGGTGCCGAGGGAGAGGTTTGCCGTGGGGAAGCCGACCGTGCGGCCGCGACGGTCGCCCTGCACGACGGTTCCGCGGAGTTCAACCGGCCGGCCGAGCAGGCTTGCCGCGTCCGCGACGCGCCCTTGGTGGATGAACCAGCGAATGAGGGTGCTTGAGGCGCGGACGAGCGTGCCGTCGGGGATGCCGAGTTCGACAGGGTGTTCGATCACGGTGCGGAAGCCGAATTCGCGGCCGAGGCTTTCGAGGACGGCGGGCGTGCCGGCTCGCTTGGCGCCAAAGTGGAAGTCGGGCCCTTCGACCATCGCCGACGGCCGGTAGCGTTCGACCACGGCGGAGATAAAGGCTCGCGGCGAAAGCTTGAGCATGCCGTTGCGTGGGTCGAGGGTGACGACCTCATCGGCGTAGGTCGCGAGCCGGTCGCGGCGGATGCTGACGGGCTCGACGCGGAGCGGCTCGGTGCCGGGGCGAAGAACGGCGGTCGGGTGCGGGTCAAAGGTCATCGCGACGACGCGGCCGCCGGGGCCGGCAAGCTCCCGGGCGAGTTCGCGTGCACGGGCGAGCAGAGCCACGTGGCCGAGGTGGACACCGTCGAAGTTCCCGATCGTGATGACGGTCCCCGGGGGGGACGAAGCGGACATGGGCGAGGATAGTGCTACAGGGGAGCTGCGGGGAGATTCCGTTCCCGGCGTTTCCGACGCCTCGAAACCGTTTCCTATAGTCGGACCCATGACTTCCTTCCTCAGCAAGATTTTCGGCAAAGGCTCTGACAACACCCCTGCGCCGACCTCCCCCGCCGCCACCGCTCGACCTGCGCCCCGCCCGCTCGCGACGCCCACGCTCGCGCCGGCCGATCCGGAACGCGAAGCCCGGATCCTCGCCCTCGGCGGCGAGCTTTTGACCAAAGCCCGGGCTCACAAAGCCGGCATCCTCTCGGCGCAGTTTTATTCGGACGCCCTGATGGACTGGTCGATGAAGGACCCCAACTTCAAGGTGCAGATGTTCCGGTTCGTCGACTGCTTCCCGCAGCTCAAGACGCCCGAGCAGATCTTCGACCATCTCAACGACTACCTCAGCCAGCCGGGCGTGACGGTGCCGGGCGTGATCGCGACGGCTCTCAAAGCCGGCAGCATGATGAAGGGCCTGGCCGCGGGGCAGATCGAGAAGCAGATCACGGGCATGGCTTCGCGGTTCATCGCGGGGACCGACGCCAAGACCGCCCTGCCGGGCCTCAGGAAGATGTGGGACGACGGGATCGCCTTCTCGGTGGACCTCCTGGGCGAGACGTGCGTCTCGGACATGGAAGCCGACCAGTTCTGCAAGAAGTACCTCGACCTCATCGAGAACCTGCCGGCGGCGGTGGCCCAGTGGAAACCGCAGGCTCGCCTTGAATCCGACCACCTGGGCGCGATCCCGCGCGTCAACGTCTCGATCAAGATCTCGGCCCTCTCGGCCCGCGTCGACCCCATCGACACCGAGGGATCGATCCGCGAACTCATGAAGCGGCTGGTGCCGATCCTCGAAGTGGCGCACGCGAAGGGTGTCTTCGTCAACTTCGACATGGAGCACCATCAGTTCAAGGACCTGACCCTTGAGCTTTTCCGCCGCTGCTGCGAGAAGGTGCCGTTCGAAGCGGGCCTGGCGATGCAGGCGTACCTCAAGAGCGGCGTGGAGGACGCCAAAGCGATGTGCGAGTGGGCCGTGCGGGCCAAGCGGCTTGTCACCGTCCGCCTCGTCAAGGGCGCGTACTGGGACGCCGAGACGATCAAGAGCGAGATGCACGGCTGGCCGTGCCCGGTCTGGCCGGTCAAGTGGCAGACGGACGCGTGCTTTGAAGCGATGACGGATGTCTTCCTCGATGCGTGTCCGAAGCAGGCGGGCGGGGGCGGGGTCAAGCTCGCGCTGGGCTCGCACAACGCCCGGTCGATCGGCGCTGCCCTCGCGGGCCTCGAGAAGCGCGGCTTGCCGCGGAACGCCCTCGAGCTTCAGATGCTCCACGGCATGGCGGACCAGCTCAAGTACGCCGCGGCCGAGATGGACCTCCGCATCCGCGAGTACGTGCCCGTCGGCGACATGATCCCGGGTATGGCGTACCTCGTCCGCCGCTTGCTTGAGAACACCTCCAACGAATCATGGCTCAAAGCCGGGTTCCTCGACAACGCCGACCCCGCCGCGCTCCTCGCCCGCCCGGGCACCAAGCCCGGGGCCGAGCCGATCGACCTCCTGGCCGTCGCGCCCGAGCGGCACGGGCTCAGCCCCGCAGTCCCCGGCGTCGGCGATGGCCGCGCGTTCGTCACCGAACCGATGCGCGACTTCGCCGAAGCCCACACGCGCGACGCGTTCGCCAAAGCCGTCACGGCCGCTCGCGTGCCCACGATCGCCAACGACCGCACCGTCGAGCAGGCTTCGGAGATGGTCAAACGTGCTTCCGCGGCCTTCCCCGCGTGGCGCGACACCGACCCGCTCAAGCGTGCCGAAGTGCTCACGCGTGCGGCGGACCTCATGCGGGCCCGCCGCGATGAGCTTTCGGGCATCATGATCAAGGAAGCGGGCAAGACCTGGCGCGAAGCCGACGCCGACACCTGCGAAGCCATCGACTTCTGCGACTATTACGCCCGCGCCGCCGTCCCGCTCTTCGTCCGCGAGCGGCTCGGCAAGTTCATCGGCGAGCTCGATGAGCAGTTTCACCAGCCCAAGGGCGTTGCGGTCGTCATCAGCCCGTGGAACTTCCCGCTCGCGATCTGCTGCGGCATGACCGTCGCGGCTCTCGTCACCGGCAACACCGTGATCGTCAAGCCCGCCGAGCAGACCCCCGGCATCGCGAAGGTGATGCACGACATCCTGCTCGAAGCGATGCGGGGGGTCTTTGGTGGCCCGGTTCTCCGAACCGGGTCGTCTTCGTGCGATCTTTCGGACATCGTCCACTTCTGCCCGGCCCCGGGCGAGACGGTGGGCGCGGCGCTCGTCCGCGACCCGCGGGTGGCGCTCATCGCCTTTACCGGCAGCCGCGATGTGGGCCTGGACATCTACACGGCGGCTTCGCCGGGCTCACCGTTCTCGAACCCCGCGCTGCGGGCCAATCCGCCCGCGCACCTCAAGCACGTCATCTGCGAGATGGGCGGCAAGAACGCCCTCATCATCGACACCTCGGCGGACTGGGATGAAGCGGTGATCGCCGCTCGCCAGTCGGCTTTCGGGTTCCAGGGCCAGAAGTGCTCGGCGTGCTCGCGGCTCATCGTCGTCGACCCCGAGGGCCCGAACGGGCCCGCGATCACGGGCTTCCGCGAGCGGCTGGTCGAGGCGACCAAGGCCCTCGTCATCGGCGATCCGACCCGTCCCGGCACCGATGTCGGCCCGGTGATCGATGCGGAAGCCGCGAGCAAGATCAACGGCTTCATCGAGCGTGCCAAGTCCCCCACGTCCGGCTTGCAGTCGCTCTCGCTGCCGCTGCCGGAGTCGTCAGGCGTGCAGTCGGCGGTCGCGTCCACGCTCCAATACGTCTCACCGCACATCTTCTGGACGGTGCCCGAGGACCACGAGCTCGCCCGCGAAGAGATCTTCGGCCCGGTCCTCGCGATCATGCACGCCAAGGACTTTGATGATGCCCTCCGCATCGCCAACAGCCTGCCGTACAAGCTCACCGGCGGCGTCTTCACCCGCAAGCCCGCGAACCTGGAGAAAGCCAAGCGCGAGTACCGCGTCGGCAACCTCTACCTCAACCGCGGCATCACGGGGGCCCTGGTCGCCCGCCAGCCCTTCGGCGGCTTCGCCATGTCCGGCGGCGGCAGCAAAGCCGGCGGCAAAGACTACCTCCTCCACTTCGTCGACCCAAGACTCACCTGCGAGAACACGCTGCGAAGAGGCTTTGCGCCGGAGTTGTGAAAGCACTTGACGGCGGAGATGCCGAAAGCCATTGAGGAGTCGCGGCCATGGTTCAGCAGTTCCGATTCGGCATGCGTGGAGGGCGCGTGGTCGAGATCGACGTCGACGCCACTCGCGAGCAGTATGCTCGCGACAGCGGCACACAAGGCTGCGCATGCGCTGAGTGTCGGAACCTCAGGGAACAGTTTGACGCATTCGTGCCGGTTTCAATTCGAGCAGCGCTGGCAGATGCAGGTGTCGATTGGACAAAGCCCCGCATGACACTCAACATCGGAAGCAGCGATCCGCCTCTGTACTACGAGGTCGACTATGCCGCGATCGGTCGGTTGGTTGAGAACGGGGATGACCATGACCTTGGGCCGACATGGATTTGCGTTCATGACTATGCGAATCCAGTGCAATTTGTAGACGTTTCGTCACCTCAAATACGGTTGAGCTTTCTGGCTTGTGAGGTTCCGTGGGTGCTGAACGAACGGCCTTCGCAGGCCCGCGAGTAAGGCACCCAACCGATTGCACCTCGCACTTCCGAGACCCCGCAGGGGTCATCGCCAGTAGCCGGGGGCAACGCCCCCGGTCCACACCCACCTCCGCCACACGACCCCGCAGGGGTCGAACCGGTCGCGCCGTGAGAAACAATCGGACCCTTGCAGAGTCAAGGTCATGGGCGCTTCCTCACCGGGGGCGTTGCCCCCGGCTACTAGATCGCAGCCCTGCGGGCTGGAAGGCGATGCGTCGCGACGGGCGTTATCCGGGCTCAAACAACGATGTTTTGCTTCGCAACAACTCTTGTTGCGCGCGAAAACATTCTTGTTGGGCGCTCAACAACGCTTGCGGAGCGCGAAAACATCGTTGTTCGCCTCGTCGCAAGGCCTGATGGCCGCCCAAACACGATGTTTCGCTTCGCAACAACGATTGCTGGCGACCAAAACATTGTGTTTTGTGTCCGGATAACGGGCGGGGGTAGGTGGTTTGAAATTTGAAATTTGAAATTTGACATTTGACATTTGACATTTGACATTTGACATTTGAAATTTGAAGTCCGACCCACACCCTTCCAACGTTCAACGGTCCGCGTTCGCACGGCCCGGGCTGGCACGCGGGTTGCGGGGTGCGGGGGCGGAACCGGCTCCTCGGCGGCGTGCGTCGCCGGGGATTCCCGCCGGATCCAGACTCCACCCCCGCGCCTCCGCGTGGCGGGGTCCGGGGAGGTTTGCCCATGAGCGTTCTTCCGAACACACGCCTCGAACTCGTCGAATTCTGCGAGCAGCACGTGCCGATTTTCACGAGCAACGCCGTGGCCATCGGCGTCACACCCGCGGCCGTCACCGCGATGGACAACCTCGCCAAGGCCGCCCGCGCCAAGCACACCGCCCAGCAGATCGCGAGGGATGCCGCCAAGGCCGCCACCGGCCAGTTCTACAACGCCGAGGACACCCTCCGCGATTCCATCGCCGACCTCGTCCGCATCATCAAGACGCACGCCGAGGTCACCAACAACCCCAACGTCTACACCCTCGCGCAGATCGACCCCCCGTCCCCCCCCACTCCCAGAGCCGCACCCGGCCAGCCCAACACCATCAAGGTTGAGCTCTTGACCGGCGGGCAGGTGAAATTCACGTGGAAGAGCGCGAACGCGGGCGGCGGGTACTTCACCATCAAGCGCCGGCTCGCCGGGACGCAGGACCCGTTCATCATCGCCGGGAGCAGCGACCGGCGCAACTTCACCGACGTCACGCTCCCCGGCGGCGGCGGGCCGTGGGAGTACGCGATCCAGGGCTTCCGCAGCACCAGCATGGGCCCCGCCGCCGGGCCCGAGAGCGACCACCTCATCGTCAGCCTCGGCGCGGGCGGCCTGCAGGTGAGCAGCGCCGCGACGATGAAGCTCGCCGCCTGATCAAGACGGCCGGGATCACCGGGGCAACCACGCGGGGCGTGGGGGTGTGGGGGCGTGTGTGTGTGGGGGGGGGAAGGGGGCCGGGCGTCGCGGGACGCCCGGCCCTCTCCGCGCGCGGCGGGCCGGGCACGAACGAAAAACCTCCGCGGCGGCATCCTTTCGGATGACCGCCGTGGCGAGTGAACGGGGGCCGGCGGGGGATCGCCGGGTGAGGTCTTTGGAGGCGGCGGCTCAGCGTCGACGGGCGGAAGACACGGGGGAGGGGATGGCCCGCGATCGGACCGCTCCGTCACGCCTGGGTGCCGCGCTCCGCGACCGATCAGCAGCCGAGCTCGAACGACAGGACGAAGGCGTCGTAGTCAAAGAAATCGACGAACCCATCGCCGTTGAAGTCCGCCCCGACTCCGCCCGTCTCGAACGCGAGCACGAACGCGTCGTAGTCGAAGAAGTCCAGGAACCCATCGCGGTTGAAGTCGGCCGCGCACGGAGCGGGGATCGATGCCCGGGCCGTGTCCGCGAGCGAGATCGTGCCCAGGCCCTGCGTGCCGAACTCCGAATCCGTGCCCAGGCCCGGGTTGGGCGAGCCGGCTTCGATCGAGCGGTACTTGTCGTTCCAGAGGGCTTCGACCGGGTCGGAGGGGCCGCCCAGCACCGCGTCAAACTGCAGGTAGCGGATGGCATCCAGGTCCGCACGCGTGTAGCCGGCGGTCACGTAGTCGAAGGCGATCTCGACCACCGTGGGGTCCGTCGGGCTGATCCGCTGCCAGAGCACGACCTGGCTCAGCGTCTCAAAGAGGCCGTCGGAGGTGATGAACTGCTGGTCGTAGCCGTTGAGGCCCTGCTCCTCGAGGTTGTTGTTGTCCTTGGTCACCGACAAGCCCGAGGGGCCCTGCCGGCCGTGGATCGGGCCGCCGCGGCCGCCGACGTCGGCGTCGGTGTCGCGGTACCCGTCGGTCTGCTCGCGGGCGAAGACCGTGCCCTGGGGAGTCAGAGCCCGCAGGATCACGCTGTTGCGGCCGTCGGGGTCGGGCCCGAACCGCACGCTGTACGCCGCATCAAGCCCGACGATCGCGTTGTCGCCGTCCTTGGTGTTCTTGGTCAGGCCCGCGACCTTGATCGAAGCGTACAGGTAACGGTTGTCGTAGCCGAACCGGCCCTGCACGATGTCGACGTACCCGTGGTACTCCTCGCAGGCGTACCGCACCTCGCCCGAGGGGAGCGTGATCGGCTGGAAAGCCTGCGTCATCGGCCGCTCATAGAGGTCGTTCTGATACGAGTCCGCGCCCGCATCGACCGTGTAGTACCGGAACCCGCCGGCGATGAAATCGTTGTCGCCCGTGATCGCATCCTGCACCGTCCGGGTGTAGACCGGGGGCGTCAGGGGCTGGGCCGCCGCCGTGCCCGCCACCGCCGCGATCAAAGAGACAAGAGCCACATTCTTCGTACGCATCTTTCCACTCCTGCACTCGCCGTCTGGACACCTGTCGCGTGTCCCGATTCGGCCGGCCAACAAGGCCGACACCCCTGCCAACGTGAGCCGCGCGCGGTTCTCACGCGCTCTGGAGAACAAAGTTGATCGGAGCGGCTGACCGCGAACGCCCGTCTCCAAACGGACAAGAACGCAGAGTTCCGCTTGAATCCAAAGCGCAAACCGCGGCGGAGAATCACGCGAAACCGCGAAACGGCGGATGTTGTCCTTTGCGCGCCCCAAACCAAGGCCGGCCGCCAGGCCGGTCGCAGGTATACTCCGCCATGCTCCCGCCGGACCCCGAACTCGAACGCCTCCGCGAAGACGTGCGGAAGCTCACGCTCCGAATGCGGTCGATGGAAGCGTTCATCGTGCTGATCGTGATCATCCTGATCCTGCAGGCGTTCGCGCGGTGAGGGGCGAGAGCAGTGTTCGACCGCCACCGCGGTCCGTCTCGGAGCGATATCGATGGTCAAGGGAACTCGAGTCACTCTCACCGCCAAGGAAGCTGGCTCACCGCAAGGCAAGACGCTTCTGAACGTGATTCTGTCGATGATCCACGATGGCGACATCTCGCTGGCAGAAATCGTGAAGCTGCATGACTTCCTAGTGGGCTGTCCCATTCCCATGAATGCGGTCGCATTCCTGCGCCCAAAGACACGTGCGATCATCTCCGACGACCGAGTGGATGCTGCAGAGGCTTACGACCTTAAGCGAGCGTTCATCCGCGTTGTGACAAAGGAAGTACGCGGGGTCATTGAAACGCATCTCGAAGCCATTGGAGCCCCGCCGAAGAGTCGCGATCGAGCGCCCGCTTGGCACCAGGATCCCGCAACCGAACGTCAGATTCAGTACATCGTTGATCTTGGAGGCACAGTCACTTTCCCGCTCACAAAGGGCCAAGCATCGGTGCTGATCGACGAACTGCTGGAACGACGCCCACCAACGCCACGCCAGATCATGGTCCTTCGATTCTTCGATCGCATGGACCTCGCGAACTCTGGCAAGGATCAGGTTTCGGAGTGGATCGACACACTATTCGGCGGGCTGTCACCCGCAGAACGTGCGTGGGAGCGATTCAAGCGAGAGACCAAGCACGATCCGCTTTCATCCGACGCAGAGTGCGTACCGATCGGCGCGTATAGGCAATACATGCCCGCCACGACCTAATGCCCCGACCGCACCCGGTTCACCATCGACGACGCCCGGACCTCAAGACCCTTGATCATCGCGTCCAGGGCTTCGCGATTGGGAGCAAAGTCCATCGCGGTCTGCCGGGTCACCCATTCCTTCTTCACAAGCTCCGCCAGCGAGTGCGTGAAACCGTGCATCCCGTCGTGAAGGTTCGTCTGGATGATCGCCGGGAGGTCCGTCTCCTCGCCGTCGCGGATCCGATCCTTCACGATGCCCGTGGCGAGGAGCACCTCGGTCGCGGGGACCATCGGTGAGCCGTTCTCCGCCTGCGCGAACTCGGGAACCGTCGGCAGGAGGCGCTGGGCACAGATCGCGCGGAGCGTGTTGGCGAGGGCGCCGCGGACAAACGCGTGGTCCTTGGGCTCGAAAAACTCGAGGATGCGGCTGATGGCTTGCATCGTGTCGGCGGTGTGCAAGCTTCCGAAGACGAGGTGGCCGGTCTCGGCGGCTTGGATCGCGGCGAGGACGGTGTCGTGGTCGCGCATCTCGCCGATGAAGATGACGTCGGGGTCCTGCCGCACGACGTACTTCAGAGCGTACCCGTAGTTGGGCACGTCGATGCCGATCTCACGCTGGCTGATGATGCTCTTGCGCGGCGTGAACTTGTACTCAACGGGGTCTTCGATGGTGATGATGTTCTCGGCCCGCGTCTCGTTGATGTGCTCGATCATCGCGGCGAGGGTTGAGCTTTTGCCGCTCCCGGTGACGCCGACGACGAGAACGAGACCCTCCATCGTTTTCTCGACGATCTGCGAGTAGATCGGCGGCAACCGGAGCTTGGCGTAGTCGGGGATCTCGGCTTTCACGCGGCGGATCGCGGCGTGGATGTGGCCGCCGGACTTGAAGATGTCCACGCGGAACCGATCGGCGTTTCCGGAAGCGGCGGTGTCGAGGTGCGTGGCGAAGTCGACCGCGCCCTGCTCGTCGAGCTTCTCGCGGAGCGCGGGCGTCATCAGAGGATCGACGAAGTGGTCGGCTTCCTCGCCGGTAAGGGGCGGCGCGTCGATCGTGCGGAGGATGCCGCCGACGCGGAAGACCGGCGGGACGCCGACCTTGAGGTGCAGGTCGGAAGCGTTCATCTTCGTCATCGCCGCGAGCAGACGCTGGATCGTCAGGCTGCCGTGAAGCATGTGGGACTCCTTCGCCGCGGACGGTTGGTCACCCTCGCGAGCTGCGGAACCAGCACGACGCATGCATCCTATGGCAAGGCGCTCGGAAACGCCAAAGCCGCTCTCGGCGGATCAGCAGCCCTGCTCGAACGCCGTGACAAAGGCGTCGTAATCGAAGAAATCCGCGAATCCGTCGCCGTTAAAGTCAGCCGTCCGGCCCGGCGGGCACGCTCCAGTCTCAAAGCAGTTGACGTAATCGTCGTAGTCGAAGAAGTCCAGGAACCCGTCACCGTTGAAGTCGGCAGGGCAGGAGACGATCCACATGATGTCGTCGATGCCCCAGACACCGTCGCCGGAAGCGTCCATCTCCACGCGGACGATCGGCGGCTTGTTGTTGCGCCAGACGCCGACGAGTTCGCCGATGCGGCCGCCGGAACCGGTCGTCTCGATGCTGAAGCTCGAGATGGTGCCGTCGGCGTGATGGCAGCGGAACGCCGTGCCCGTGTGATCGATGTCGGACAGGGAGAACCCTTCCACGCCCGGAAGCGGGAACGTCAGCACCAGGTACGCGCCCTCGTTGTGAGCCAATCCGAAGTTGCCCGTCGGCATCGATCCGCCAAAGGATGACCCCGTCCGCACGACCGCCTGCCGAGCGGCCGTCGTGTCAGAAATGACCAATCCGCCGGGAAAGAGACCAACCACCGCGTTCACGTTCTGACCGTTGGTGAATCCCGTCTCAAAATTGACCGTGTACGTCGGTGAACTCGCGCCACAATCCGCGAGCCACAGAGCCCGCGTTGCCGCAACGGCGGCGGGCGTGTCCGCGTTCCGCACGACAATGTCCGCGCACACCCCGGTCGTTGCCGCCAACACGCCGATCATCACGGACGCCACGCTCGCGCTCTTCATCGCTCAACTCCTCTGCCTGGGAACTTCTCAACTCCATTCAAGCGTAAACCCATGGAATCGGGTCCGACGAATCTGCTTCGGGCCCGGCCATTCCCGCTTCAGCCGGGTGACCGGCCGCAGCAGGCTGTGACGCTTGCCACTCTTCGTAAAAACGACCGCATCCGCCGCTCGAAATGGCACAGATCTGTGCACGTTTCGAGCACGTTGACGATGAGGTTATCGCGTCATGACTCGGCCTTTGTCCGGTATACTCGTGGCGTGTCTACCACACTCGACGATTCCACGCTCGCAATGTTGCGTCTGACGCTGACGCCCGGACTGGGGCCGGTGCTGATTGCGCGTCTCGTGCGAGAGTTTGGAACAGCGGAAGCGGTCCTTGGGCTCGCCGCGTCGCAGCTTGAACGCGTGAAGGGGATTGGGCCGGGGAAGTCGAGCAAGATTGCTTCGGGGATGCAAGCGTCGGCGGACCTGGTCGCGCGCGAGGTGGAGTCGGCGACGAAGCTTGGCGTGCGCTTTGTGCGGATCGGGACGCCTGCGTATCCGCCGCTTCTGGCGGCGATTTCGGACCCGCCGCCGCTGCTTTATGTTCAGGGCCCCCTCGATCCGCAGGGAGAGGATCGGTTTCCGGTCGCGGTGGTCGGCTCGCGGGCGTGCTCGCCCTACGGGCTCGAGCAAGCGGAGCGATTCGCGGGGATCTTCGCCCGAGCGGGGATCACGACGGTGTCGGGAGGTGCGCGGGGGATCGACACCGCGGCCCACCGAGGAGCGACGCGTTCGGCCGGACGGACGGTGGTGGTGACGGGGTGCGGTCTTGCGCACTGCTACCCACCCGAGAACGCGGAGCTTGTCGGCCGCGTGCTCGCCAATGGCGGGTCGATCGTGTCCGAGCTTCCCATCGGGACCGCGCCGACGCCGGAGAACTTCCCGCCGCGGAACCGCATCATCTCGGGGATGTCGCTCGGCGTCGTGGTGATCGAAGCGGCGGTCGGGTCGGGCGCTCTCATCACGGCCAGAACCGCTGTGGAGGACCACAACAGGGACGTGTTCGCGGTGCCGGGCCGCGTGGACAGCCCGACCTCACGGGGGACGCACGAACTGCTCAAGTCTGGCGGCGCCGCGCTGGTGACCGATCCGGGCGATGTCATCCAGGCCCTTGAGATCCAAGCGAACCACCTGCACGCGGGCACGTTCGAAGCCCGGTACGGCGTGCTCGCAACGGAGAGTGATCCATCGCCGGCGAGCCTCTTCTCCCCGCCGCCCGCTCAGGCGCCGGCCGACCCGATCCTCGAAGCCCTGACGACCCCGCGCACGCTCGACCAGATCATCACGGCGACCGGCCTTGGGGCCGGCGAAGTACGGGGCCGGCTGACGATGCTTGAGCTTCAGAAGCGGGTGCGTCGGACCGGGTCCTCGTTCGAGCGGGTGTAGATGGCCACTACAGGTGGTATTCCACACAATTACCTTCCACAACCCGTTCACAGGGCAGAAAACTCACAGATTTCCCTTGCCGTGAGGCTCTTGCTATGCTATCTTGTACCGAACAAGAGGCCCGAAATCTGATCGGAAGGGTTCTGAAAGGACGATACCAGAAACCGCACAAGTGTTCGTTTCGAACCGTACAAAGCAGAGACCGCGGCCTTCCGCGGTGCTTCACTGGAGCGGAAGTCCGAGCAGCAGCATGAACGCAAGCCGTCCCATCCCGAGCCCGAGCACGTTGGTCCGACTGGGACCGGGCGGGGATTTCGTTTCGGATTGGTCGGCTTCGCGTGCGGCCTGCTTGGCCGATGTGGGCGCGGCACCCGGCCGTTGGGCGGAGGCCCGGGGGTCTGATTCGGAGCTGCGTTCTGGCATTGGTTCGGGGCTTGGTTCGAGACATTGGCTTGCGGCCGGGCCGCACCACGTGGCGAGCGAGTTTCTCGGAGTGCGTCGGTTCGCCCGCGAGGTCGCGGGGTTCGCCAAGCGTGTGCTGGGCCTTTCGGCCGGTGCGGTTTCGGCAAGCGGTCATTCAAACAGCGGTGTTCACCGCCGGAGCGCCGTTGGCGCGTCGGCGGAGGTTTCGTCAGCATCACCCCACCCGGCGTCTGGGCGCAAAGCGTCCATCCGCCAAACCGGAGATATCCATGAATCTGACTCCCAAACAGCTCCGCATTCTGCAGCTCATTCGCGATTGGCGCGTTCGCCGGGGGTACTCCCCGACGATGCAGGAACTGGCCGACGAGATCGGCGTGAGCAAGGTGACGGTCTTCGAGCACGTCGAAGCCCTCATCAAGAAGAGCGCGCTGGTTCGCGAGCCGAACAAGGCTCGCTCTTTGTCGATCGCGGATGGAATCTCGGTCCCGGATGAGTCCCGGCCCCTGCGTTTCCCCCTCGTGGGCAAGATCGCGGCCGGCAACCCCATCGAGAAGGTCGCCGATCATGACGAGCTCGACCTGATCGAGTACTTCGGCGAGGAAAGCAACACCCGCGGCGGTTCCACCTTCGCGCTCAAGGTCGAGGGCGACTCGATGCGTGACGAGGGCATCCTCGACGGCGACTTCGTCCTCATCGAACGCACGCAGGTCGCTCAGAACGGCGATCGCGTGGTGGCGCTCCTGCCGGACGGCTCAACGACCCTCAAGACGTTCTTCAAGGAAGACGACCACATCCGCCTTCAGCCGGCGAACCCGTCGTTTGACCCGATCCGCGTCAAGTTCTGCCAGATCCAGGGCGTGGTCAAGGGCGTCGTCCGCCGGTACGGGCGGTAACGCTCAAGCCGCGGGCCGTTCCGCCGACAGCGTCTCTTGATTGGCGGGCTTTGTCCGCCCTCCCATGCGTCCACGCAAGCCGCTCGAAGTTCGGGCGGCTTTTTCTTTCTGGCCCCTGTCGCTTTGGACTGGTCGTTCGGCGGTCAAGACGCGGACACGCGTCGTGCTGTCTGCGGCGGGTCAGGCTTTGGCTCTGTCGGCGCTCGCTACCCTTACGTCATGGAAGTCGTCGGCCGGTTCGCCACCTCGATCGAAGCGATGCACTTTGTGGCGTACCTTCGCGAGGCGGGCATTCCAGACGCTCGGATTTTCAATCAGGGTGAGCCGTACCCGGGGCTTCTGGGCATCGATGTTGCGGTCGGCTCGGCGGATGCGGCGCGGGGAAGGTCGCTTTTCGACGAGTTCAAGCGGACTCCGCCGACGCGGGGCTTGGATCCGGAGGATGCCAAGCCGGACCTCTCGTTGCTTGACGCGTCGTTTGCCCCGCCGTGCCCGGGATGCGGCCGGACGCTCCCGCTGGAGGACATTTCGCGTTGTCCAGGTTGCGGAGCGGGGGTGGATGTCGCGGAGCTGATCGTGGGTCGTCACGGCCCCGAGGCACTGGCGCCGTGCTATCCCCCACCGCTGACGCCGGATGAAGAAGCTCCGGACCTTCAGAGCCACTGTCCATCGTGCGCGTACTCGCTTGTCGATCTGCCGAGGACGGGCGTCTGTCCGGAGTGCGGGTTGCCGTTTGATAAAGCCCGTCCGCCCGGGACGTGGTGAGTTGCGGGCCGCGATGGACCGGCGAATGATGGAGCATGATGCGTCACACGGCATTGGTCTCCCTCGTCGGTCTGGCTCTCGCGCTCGCCGGCTGCGCGACCAAGCCCGCGACCTCGGCACCGTCGTCCGAAACCGTTTCGGCGATGCCCGTCGCGTTCCCCGCGGGCTGGGAGGGAACGTGGAAGGGCCCGGCGAACCTGCACTGGCCGGACGGGCGGACGCGGGCTTTCGAGATGGCTCTCACGATCGCGCCGACGAAGGAGCCCGCGCGGTGGACGTGGACGGTGGTGTACTCCGAAGGCGAGAATTCCCAGACGCGGCCGTACGAGCTTGTGGTCGTGGACGCTGCGGCGGGGAAGTACGCGATCGACGAGAAGAACAGCATCATCCTGCCGACGACGATGTTCGCGGGAACGCTCCGGTCGGCGTTCGGCGTTGGAGAGACGCTGATCGTGACGACGGACCGGATGGAGATGGGTCCCTCGGGTGAGCCGACGCTTGTGTCGGAAATGCTTTCGCTGAATTCGGCCACGCCGGAGACGACCGGGGGCGACGAGGGGCGTGGCGTGCCGCCGGTGAGCACGCTCACCCCGCTGACGCTTCAGCGTGCGGTGCTCAAGCGGGTCAAGTGATCATCACGGCGCGGGCGTTCCCGGAGCGGCCTGCGGAGCGGGCGCGTCGCCTGCGCGGGCTTTGTCGGGCACCGGGGTCGAGCTGAGCTTGAGGCCGACGACGCCGGCGAGAACGAGGCCGAGGGAAGCGAGCTTAAGCGGGCCGGCGGGTTCCTTGAAGTAGAGGATACCCACGGTCGCGATGATGGCGGCGCCCGAACCGACCCAGATCGCGTAGGCGACGCCGACCTCGTACTTCCTGGTGGCCAGAGCGAGGAAGACGGCGGAGAGCAGGAAGCAGACCAGCATGACGGCCGCGGGGCCTGGCTTGGAGAGGCCGTCGGAGGCTTTCATCGAGATCGCCCACCCGGCTTCGAAGATGATCGCGAGGATGAGCGAAAGGGTCGCCATGCGGGAGTGTAGTGCTCGGGCGACGTAACCTCTCGTGTCCGCGGCGGAAGCCCGGGCGCTTCGGGAGATTTGCGATGTCACAAGCGGTCTGGTCGGCGGTTGAGCGGTACAACGTGTCAGCCCTCCACGCGAAGGATCACGCGCTTGATCGCACGCTTGCGGAGTGCGAAGCCGCGGGCCTTCCGGCGATCAGCGTCGCTCCGGCGGAGGGAAAGCTGCTTCACCTGTTCGCGCGGTCGATCCGCGCGGAACGCATCCTCGAGATCGGAACCCTCGGCGGGTACAGCGCGATCTGGCTTGCTCGGGCGCTGCCGGCGAGCGGCAAGCTGGTGACCCTGGAGATCAGCCCCGAGCACGCGAAGGTTGCGGCTCAGAACCTGAAGAACGCGGGCGTGGCGGACCGGGTCGAGGTTCGCGTGGGGCGTGCTCTGAACCTGCTCCCCGGCGTGCAGCGAGACATGGATCGGCCGTTTGACCTTGTCTTCATCGACGCGGACAAACAGAGCAACTCGGAGTACGTCGGCTGGGCGGTTCGCATGACCCGGCCGGGCGGGGTGATCATTGTCGACAACGTCATCCGTGCGGGCGATGTAGCGGACGCCGCGAGCTCGGACGACCGCGTGCAGGGTGTCCGCCGGATGAACGAAGCGCTCCGGAGCGACCCGTTCATCGCGCCGCGGGTGGAAGCGACGGCGATCCAGACCGTGGGGAGCAAGGGCTACGACGGGTTTGCGTTCATCTACGTCAAGCAGCCCGGCTGATCCGGAAGTTCTTGGACAATCCGCGGCCCGCGCGTCAGCGCGGGCCGCGGTGAAGGTGCTTAGTCGCAGCCGGCTTCGAACCGGAAGACGAACTCGTCATAGTCGAAGAAGTCCACGAAGTCATCGCGGTTGTAGTCCGCGGAGACGCCCGGGGGGCAGTTGCCCTCAAAGCACTGCACGAACTCGTCGTAGTCGAAGAAGTCGACGAACCCGTCCTCGTTGAAGTCCGCGCGGGAGGAGACGGTCATCCGCACGTCCGCGCCGCCGTAGAAGACGAGGAAGACCGAGTCGTCGGTGACGGGCGGCACGTTGCGGGTCGCGAACTGACCCACACGGATGTTGGCGTCGATGACCTGGAAGAGCTGGCCACACTCGCGCTGGAAGTTGTTCACGTACTGGGCTTGCACCGTTCCGTCGAGGGTGGCGGTGCCGAAGACCCGCATGCTTCCGTACTCGGTGTTCACGTTTTCGCCGCCGAGGTCGAAGCTCACCGTGCCCGTGCCGGTCTGTGTGAAAGCGGCGCCGCGGGAGGAGCTTCCGATCGAGAGCCGGCTGCCGGCGCCGAGGCGGATCGTCCCGCTGTTGGTGAAGAGGGTCGGCTGCTGCGGGCTGCCGAGGATCGTGATGTCGCGGCCGTCCTGAAGTTCCAGGGTGCCGAGGTTCTCGGAAAGAGACGAGAGATCGTTGGGGGTGCCCCCGACGCCGCCGAGCTCGATGCGGGCGTTGTTGCGCAGGATCGTGTTGTTGCCGAAGCTGAGAATACCGCCCTGAGTCGCACGCCAGACGCCGCCCGTCAGCGTGCCCGTTCCAGCGTCGTAGTTGCCGAGGATCGGCGAGTTGATCGACAGCGTCGAGCTCCCGGCGGACTCGATCACGCCCTGGTTGACGAGCACGCGTGAGATGCTGGAAGCCCAGAACGAACCCACGGAGATCCCGCCGCCCGTGTTGGAGATCCGCCCAGAGGGGCCGATGGTGAGCGTGCCGTTGGCCCAGAGCTCAACGCCCTTGGTGCTTGGGCTTTCGCCGATGATCGTCTCGTTCATCACGTGGCCCGGCGGGAAGAGAATGCCGGGGCTCGTCCCCGAGAGTCGGTAGGCAGGCGCCCGGCTGGTGCCCTCGAGGCGAACACGCGCGTTGCTGCCGCCGACATTGAGCTCGGAAGTGAACTGCACGTTCTCGAGCGTGCATTCACCCGCGAAGAGCAGGCGGCTCCCCTGCGTCTGGTTGACCGTGCCACCGATGATCCGACCGCCCGAACCGAGCGTCCATGAGCCGGTGGCCGCGTTGAGCGTGAGATTGGTCGTGTTGTTGAGCGTGCCGATGATCGTCACGCTGCCACCCGCGCTGGTAAGCGTGCCCAGCGAGGCGAGCGTGAACGTGCCGTCCAGTTCGAGAACGCCGGACGCGGCCACGTTGATCGTGCCCGTGTTCGTCCAGGTGCCCCGGAGACGCGCCAGCGTGCCGGGGTTGACCGCGAGCGTACCCGAGAGGTTGTAGTTGCCGTTGATCTCGATCGTGGAGCCCGCGTCGAGGATATCGAACCCCGCCGCATTGCCGGTCAGGGCCCGGATCGTCGCGTCGACGCCGTTGCGAACCCGGATCGTTCCGGTGTTGTTGAAGGCCGTCGTGGCTTGGATCGTCAGCGCACGATTAAGCCCGCTCCCCGCGATCAAACCCTGGTTGTTGAGGGTGGCGGTCTCGTTGCTCCACCAAGCCGCGCCCACCGAGAGCGACCCGAGCGTGCCCGGAGCGGTCGTGAACGAACCGGAGGGGCCGATAGTCAGGGTCGCGCCGGCAGTCGCCGAATCGATGCCGTGCGTCGTTGCCGTAGGCGACGCCGAAACGATCGGATAGTTGATCACCGCGCCGCTCCCGTATGACAGGCCGGCGGAAAGAGAAACCAATCTCGCCGAGGGCATCGTGGTGGTTCCAAGCACACGCACCCGCGCACTGCTGCCATCATCAACAACCAACTCGTCGAGGAGGGTCACGTCGACCAGCGTGCCTCCGCTGGACGTGATCACAAGCCGATCGGTGGGCGTTCCGTCGATTGTGCCGCCGGTGATCGTCGCGCTGATCACGCGCCACGAGCCGGTCGTCGGGCCCAGCACGGTCGTGCGCCCGGTGTTGTCGCACTGTCCCTGCAGGTTGAGCACCCCGCCGGTGCGGTTGATCCGCGAGACGCTCGAGGTCGAATAGACACCATCGAGCGTGATGGTGGCGTTTGTCGCAAGGACGCTGCCGGTGATGCTCCAGGTGTCGCTCGCCTGAAAGGCACCGTCCGCCACAGAGATCGAGCCGGCGCAGCTCCACGAGCTGCCCTGTCCGCCCGAGACATCCATCGCGAGCGTGGTCCCGCCCGAAACGTTCACCGCGCCGCCTGACCGGATCGTCGCGACCGTTCCGCCCACGCGGAGCGTGCGACCCGTGCCGCCCAGCGCCATCGTGCCCTGCACGATGAACTCGGCCGACGCGGAAGACCACCACGACGGGCCGAAGCTGAGCGTTCCCGTCCAGGTGCCGATGCTTGAGATCGACGCCGAAGAGCCGAACGTCAGCGTGCCGTTGCCGTTGGTGTCAAACCCGACGGTGCCGATCGAAGCGTTGCTCTCGATGATGATCGGGAAGTTGATCACATACCCGGGAGCGAAGGAGACGCCGCCGTTGCCAGCGCGGACGCGAACGCCGCCGAGGGTCGTGCTGGCATCCACACGCAGCCGGCCGCTCGATGTGTCGAGGACCAGTTCGCCGGTGTAGTTGACGCCGATAAGGCTGTTCGACGCGTTGCCCGGAATCAGCGTCTGGCCGCCGAGGCCCGGGCTGATCGTGCCACCGGTGATCGTGCCGCCATCCAGCAGGAACGAACCGGCGGTGCCGAACGTGTAGGTCGCGGCCGTGTTATTCCACGCGCCCATGACCGCGACGGTCCCATCCGTGCCGCCGCCGCCTCGGGAAATCGTGCCGATCGACGCCGTCGTGAACGAGCCCCCGAGATCAACACGCCCCGCACCCGAGATCGCGATCGTCCCGCTGTTGGTCCAGGCGCCGTCGAGCACCAGACGGCCCGGGCCCGTGACCTGCAGCGTTCCGAAGTTGGTGAACGTGTCCGTCAGCGTGATGCGGCCCGCGGTCACCGCGATCGTGCCGCTATTCGTCCAGGTGAGGGGCGCCGTGCGCACACCCACCGTCGAAGAACCCGTGCCGATGTTCTCGATCCTCCCGCCGGCGGCGACCGACATCGACGAAGGGTCGACCGTCATGCTGCCGGGCCCGCGATTGGAGATCAGCCCCTGGACCGCCAGCGTCGTCGTGGAGGAGTACCAAAAGGGCTGACCGACGGCGATCGTCGACTGAACGTCAGGGATCGTCGCAATCACGCCGGTCGGGCCGACGGTGAACGACCCGTTCCCAAACGTCTCGACCCACGCCGACGCGGATGAAACCGGGTCGGCGATGATCTGCGAGTTCAGCACATAACCGGCTTCGAACGCCGCCGACTGGCTGTTGCCGCGGAATCGCATAGCCGTGAACGTGGTGTTCACGTTCACGCGGAGACGCGAGCTGCCGTCCACATGGATCACATCGCCGCTGATCGCCGGGTTGTTCAGCCGGCCTTCCGACGTTCCAACAATCAGGAGAGCCGCGCCGTTCGTGAACGTCCACGCGCCGCCCGCGATCGTCCCGCCGCCCAGACGAACCGGAGCCGTGCAGGCCGCTGTCGCCGTCGTGAACGTCGCTCCGGCCGAGATGCGGAGCTCTTCCGCGGTCGACAAGCTCTGAATGACAGGGTTCACGCCGCTGACGATGATCGTCGGATTGGCCGCGATGTTGATCGTCACGTCATCGGTCGGACCCGGAAGGGCGTTCCCCGACCAGTTCAGCGGATCGCTCCAGTTCACGCCGTCGCCAAGACCCGTCCAGGAAACGGGGGCCGCGCCGACCGTCGCCGCCGCCAAAGCCGCAACAAGCCACGCTGAGGCCGCCGCCGACTTCCGCACCAAAGCACGCAATTGCATCAGTTCTCTCCCATGCCATCGCCCCCCCGACTCGGAACGGGGCGAAGAATCAACAGTATCTGCGAAGAAAGACAGACACGAACCACGAATTGGCGCGCCATCCGCGAAAAATCCGTTCAGAATCGCCCAACTTCACACGCCGGTTCGTTCCACTCCCGAACCAGACCCTGCCCGAGGAGGCTGGTCGATCGACGCTCAACATTTGCGGACGTTGGGGCTCGTCCCGGAGCCGTTCGAAGCGGGCGCTACCATGAGGTTCATTCGATCACCCGCGTCGCGAATGCGAGGAGTCCACCGATGCCCGGTCCACTCGTCCTTCCGTCCGGTCCCACCCCGCCCGTCCCCGTTCCCTTCGCGTCCGTCGCGACGGGTGTGCCCATGGCTTCGCCGATGCGGCACGTGCTCATCATCGATTCGCAGCGTTCCGCGGGCCTTTCGCCCCAGGGCGCTCGCGAAGCCGCCAGCGGCCGGCCCCTCACCGGATTGGGCGATCAGACCCGAGTTCTGCACCTCAAGCCCGGTTCGCCACTGCACACGCAATTCCCGCCGATGCGGCTTGGCGATGAAGGTGGCATCGCCGGTGGCGTCGCAAACGGCAACCCCGGCGGCATCCCCCCGACGGGCATCGCGCCGTCGCAGTTCAAGCTCATGATCCCGCAGTGACGAGACCGGGTCGCCTTTTGCGCAGCAAGGCATCCACGCCTTCGGACACGTGGCACCCCCCGGGCCTGCGGACACCGCGTCGAGGCCCTCTCGTTCCGGCTGATCGGAACGTCCGCAATCCAATGTCCGATTGAGTGTTCAGCGCTCCTGGACGGGCGATAGACCAAGGACGCTTTCGAGCAGACGTTCCTCGCGATCAAAGCAGCTTCGGAGGACGACCGTCGCGTTGGGGTTCTTCATCGTGATCGGGCTCTGGCTTTCGTAGTTCCGCATGCGGCAGCCGCTGAGCGAAACGGTCGCTCGCTTGTCGCCGCGGACCTCAAGGAAATCGCGAGAGCGGCCCCCGCCCTGCACAACCGTGAGCGCGGCGTTCGGCCCTGAGAACGCTTCCACGTTGCTCACCGCGAGATGGCCCATCCCCTCCACCACGATGGGGTGAATGTCCTCGATCTTCCCCGCGTTCGCGATGATCGACCCTTGCGCGATCATCCAGTTCCGATTGAACGATGAATCGCCCCCCTTCCACACCCCCACCGTCACGCAGTCGAAGTTGAAGTTGGTCATCTGCCCGTAGCTCGCGTGCCCGAGCTTGATCCCGCCGTACGTCCCGAATGTGAAGACATCCATCACCTGCGCGTTGTCGGTCCGGTCAATCGCGTACGCGTATGTGCCGCGAGCGATGACCGAGTCCACGACTGCCGGCGAACAATCGCCCGCAAACGCCCGCCGGTTCGCCGGGTTCACGTGGCAGTGCAGGATCCGCGGGATGTCATAGCAGCGGTCGATGCGGATGAATTCACCGCTCAGCGGATAGCCATAGCAGTGCTCGAAAAGGATCTGCTCGCACGCGTGCTCACCGGCGGCGAAGTCCATCGCGAGAAACTCGCCGAAGAACGTCAGCGAGCGGAGCGTCACGCCGTGTACCGCCTGCTGCTTGGACACCTGGATCGTCGGCGGGTACGCGATCACGGCTTGTGGGTCGCGAAGCGTCTGCTTGGGGTACCAGAACTGCACCCCCTCGATCCGCGTCGCGGTCTCGACGGTGATGAAGGGCTTGTCAGTGTCCTCGATGCGGAAGACGCTTCCGACTGGCTGGGGCTTGGTCGCGTGCTTGGTTCCGCGACCGACCGGCCCCTGAGCCCCGACGATGGAAGCGTTCCGCTTCAGCACCAGCCCGGAAGCCATCGGATACGGCTCATCCGTCGGCTCGACCCAGACGACGCCCCCGCACGACGATGCCCAATCGATCGCGGCTTGCATCGCGGCCCGATTCTCGGCGGGCGCCTTGTCCCAAGCGACGCCGAACTCGCGGAGGCTTCGCATTCCAGGCATCGGTTCCGCCCAAAGCCCAGGCGGAGCGAGCGATCCCGGCGCCGCGAGAAAGCCAGCAGAACCGCACCCCGACATGAAAATCAACACCACCGCCGCCACACTCGCTCGCAGGATCGTCATGCGGACATCATTCGGGGTCGGACCGGGCGGCGTCGCGAGCCTCCGCGGCGTATCCCGCTCGAATCATCGGCCACCACTTCGACGATTCGAGTTGTTCGAGGAACTCGGTTCGGAATTGGCGCTTGGCTTTCGAGTCACCCGGCCAGATCCTGTCAAGGTACTCCCACGCCTGGTCTTCGTTGCCCTCGTACATGAGGTCGAGCATCAGGCTCCAGTACGGCGCTTCTTCGGATTGCGGCGGCTCCTCGCCCGAACCGGGCGTCACGCCTTCAGTGTCATCCATGACTTCGCGTTTCGGCTTCCGCATGGCGGAGATCAGCGGACGAAGCACGCCACTCCGCATCGTGAGCACCACACGCGGCGCCGGCGAACCTGCATAACTCCAGTTCCAATACGCCAAACTCCAATCATCGATCACGATTTCGGCCACACCGTCGTGATCGACATCCTCGAGAATCGGTGAAGAGTGTTCACCCTCAACCACGGTGATCGGCGATGTTCGTGCCGCTGAATCGATGATGTAGAACGTGAAGCAGCAGTGCGGGCCCCCTGACCATGTGCTCAGGAACTGTTCCGGAGCGCCGTCGCCGTTCAGGTCCGTCGGATCGGTAAAGGCACCACCGCCGCCGAAATGGACGAACTCTTCAGGCAAGTTCACCTGCACCCAGCCGAGTTCAGCGTGGCGGATGAACGCCACCGTGTCCCAGACCATCGCCTCCGGCCACGGCTCGGTCCGCTCACCGCGAGCCTGGTACACCCGCCAGTCAAGCCCCTCTTCCGTGTAAGACTCTACGAGCACGCGTGGCGGGAAGTTCGCCCATATCTTGTCCGCGAGCGGGTTCACCCACCGCCGCTGCGCAACGCACACCCCCACCGCAACGACGCCCAACGAAAGCGCGAGCCACCTCGTCCGGCACCGCCCGCGCCTCGCAAGCCCCGGCTCTCGCCCGCATTCCGGACACACGCCGCTCACCACTCCCGTAACGTCATATCCGCACGACCGGCAAGCCGTCACCCCAAGCCGAATCCCTCGCACGCCGCGCACGACAAGCCACGCTCCGATCGCGCCCGCGACCCACGCCCCAAGCGTCAGCCAAAGCCCGGGATCGTGCAGGTGCCAGCTCACCGCGGCCATCCTCGACGGCGACGTCCGTCACTTCGCGACTCCGTGACCCCTTACCTCGCAATCTCAATCGCCCGAGTCTCGCGAAGCACCGTCACCTTGATCTCACCCGGGAACGTCATCTGCTCGCTCACGCGCTTGGCGATGTCGTGAGCGATCAGGTACGCTTCATCATCACCCACGCGGGCCGCGTCGATCATCACGCGCACTTCGCGGCCCGCTTGGATCGCGTACGCCTCGGTCACGCCGCGGAAGCCCATCGCGATGTCCTGAAGCTCATTGAGCCGCTGGACATACTTCTCCATGCTCTCGCGGCGAGCGCCCGGACGAGCCGAGCTCACCGCATCCGCCGCCATCACGATCGGCGTGTAGAAGCTCGTTGACGGGATATCCGCGTGGTGGCCGCCGATCGCGTTGAGGACCGGGTCCTTCTCGCCGTACTGCTTGGCGAAGTCCATGCCGATCTTCGGGTGGCCACCCTCCATCTCGTGGTCCATCGCTTTGCCGATGTCGTGGAGAAACCCGCAGCGGCGAGCGAGAGCACCATCCAAGCCGAGCTGCTCGGCGATGATCTGGCAGAGGTACCCGACCTCGATCGAGTGCCGGAGGACGTTCTGGCCGTAGGAGGTGCGGTACCGCAGCTTGCCCATGGCTTCGCTGACCTTAGGGTGGATACCGCGGAGGTTGGCTTCGAGGATCGCGTCCTTGCCGAACTGGATGATCTTGCCCTCGATCTCGCTCTTGACCTTTTCGACGACCTCTTCGATGCGGGAGGGGTGCATCCGGCCGTCGGCGATGAGCCGCTCGAGCGACTCGACCGCCACCGCTTGCCGGACCTTGTCGAAGCAGCTGACGACGATGACGCCGGGGGTGTCGTCGACGATGATGTCCACGCCGGTCGCTTTCTCGATCGCGCGGATGTTGCGTCCCTCGCGGCCGATGATGCGGCCCTTGATGTCGTCGCTGGGGAGCGCCACCGCCCGCACGGTCGACTCCTGCGTGTGCTCGGTGGCGTACCGCTGCACAGCCATGAGAGTGATTTCCTGAGCTTTCTTCTTGGCTTCCGCTTCCGCTTCCTCGTTCATCTTGCGGACGACCTTGGCGACATCAAGCCTGCACTCATCCTCGACGCGCCGGAGGAGCTCTTCCTTGGCTTGGGCCGGCGACAGCTGCGTGAGCTGGTAGAGCTTGTTGGTCTGCTCTTCGAGAGCTTTGTCGAGAGCGGCTTCCTTCTCGCCAAGCTTGGCTTCCTTGGTCTTGTACTGATCGATCTGCCGCTGCAGGTCGCTGTCCTTGCGCTGGAGGGTCTGCTCCTTCTGGTTCAGACCATCCTCCTTGCGGTCAAAGGCGTCCTCGCGTTTCTGGAGGCGGCGTTCGGCTTCGCGGAGTTCGTTGCGGGCCCCGTCAAGCTCCTTCTCGGCGGCTTTCTTGGCTTCGAGGGCTTTCTGTTCGGCTTCGAGGCGGACGCGGTCTGCGGCGGCGCGGGCGTCGGTCTCGGCGCGAGCGGTGATCTCGCGAGCTTTGGCGTTGGCTTCCTCGACGACCCCCGCGGTCGAGGTTTTGTGCATCCTGAACCCGACGGCGGCACCGATGAGAAGCCCGATGACGATCGCACCAGCGCCGATGACGCCGGCGACGACGTTGGTCACATCGGCGAGCACGGGAGAGAGAAAAAGATCCATCAGGCACCTTCCTTCCAGAAAGCGCCGCGGCACGGGACATGGTCGACCTCGGTCGGTCTGTCAATCAATCAGGATCGCGGACAGGAACTGCTTATCGGCCTCGCCAAGCGGCGCTCGCGCGCCCCTCCACCAACCTCGACCACCCACGCCCGGCCAATCCACTCCACGTGACGCTCCATTCCTGCTTCCGCTCGCGGGCATCCCCACCCAAAACCACCAAGCCCAAGCCCGCGACCCACCCCTGCCCGTCCCGACCGTCGCGATCTTCTCGCCGACGCTCGGGACCCATCCTGACCATCAACCTTCATACAGCGGGAATCTCCCGCCGACCAAACCTCTGATCGTCCAAGCACCCAGCCGGGCGCTGGAACACGCTTACAACCCTTCCCGGCCCATCGCGGGCCGAAACGAGGGCAGCATGATCTTACCCGAATCCGAACACCCCCGCACGCCACACCTAGGCGACCCCCTCCTTTGCGGATGAAAGCCCTTCCCGGTCGATACACCCCCCGCGGACGCACCACGCGCCCGTCCCGGGCGTACCGCTTGGGCCCGCCGTCCCATTGCCGGGAACAGGCGTACAACTCCCGTCCTCGCCCTTCCCGTCCCGGCCCCTCTGGGGCCCACCCTTGAAGAACCCGACCGCCCACCGGAGCTCTGAATGACCACCCGCGGCACGCTCAAAGCCCTCGCTTCCACCGCCCTTGCCGGCCTGCTTCTCGCCGCGACCGGCTGCTCGGTCCCGACCACGCACGACCTTCGGGTCAGCAAAGCCAACTCCGTCGCCCGCCTCGACCGGCCCCTCATGGTCGACATCGAGAACTTCCGCGGCTCGGTCGAGGTCGAGGTCATTCCGACCCTCACGCAGCCCACCCTGCGGGCCTGGGTCCTCGATGAGTCCAGCCAGTTCATGCGGCTCACCGACGACGCCACCGTCAAGTCCTGGTACGCCGCCGAGGTCGTCGCCGTGCAGGGCAAGCCGGTGCTCCGCGTCATGACGACCCGCGACGCGAAGACCAAGCCATCCTCCGTCCGCCTGCTCATCCAGACCCCCACCTGCGAGGGCATCCGCGTCCGCAATTCCGGCGGCAACGTCGTGCTCCGCAACATCGGCGGCGAGATCACCGTCGAGAACGGATACAAGGGCGGCGACGGCGGCGATATCCGGATCGAAACCACGCGACGCATCGCCGAAGCCGTCTCCCTCCGCACGACCATGGGGGACATTTCGATCCTTGTTCCAACAAGCTCCCAGGGACGCCTCGAGCTCAACACGCCCAAGGGCGAGCCGCAGGTAAACGTCCGGGCGGATGGCCTCGAATCCGTCAAGAAGACCCTCACCACGTTCGGAGCGACGCTCAACGGCGGCACAAAGACGTGGTCCATGCTCAGCGCGAGCGGCGACGTCAAGGTCGAGGTCGGTGCGTGGAGCGCCATCGGCACCGCCAACGGCCCGTTCTAAGCCCTTTTGTAGGACCAAGTTCCGAGTCGAGGGTCCCGGACCCAGCATTCCGGCCTCCGCACGGCGGGCCGGGCTCATACCGCGCGGCGACGCTAACCTCCAAGCGGCGATGCCCCAACCCCGCAAACTCCACGACGCGTACTTCCGACAGGCCAAAGCCGAGGGGTACGTCGCGCGCTCGGCCTACAAGCTCAAGGAAATCGACGAACGCCACCGCCTCTTCCGCCCCGGCGACCGCGTCCTGGACCTCGGCTGCGCACCGGGATCCTGGCTCCAAACCGCAAGCGAAGCCGTCGGCAAGACCGGCGTCGTCGTCGGCATCGACCTCCTCGAAACCAACCCCGTCGCGACCTCGTGGGGTGAAGCCCGCGTCATCGCGGAGATCGGCGACGCCTTCAACGCCTCCGCCGAACACCTCCTCGCCCACATCCGCAACGAGCTTAACCCCGGCCGATTTTTCGATGTCGTCCTCAGCGACATGGCTCCCAACACCACCGGCCACGGCGACGACTTCGCGTCCGCCCGCCTCTGCCGCAGGGTCCTCGAACTCCTCCCCGAAGTCCTCCGCCCCGGCGGCAACCTCACGATGAAGATCTTCGAGGGCACCGACTACATGGACGTGGTCCGAGAAACCCAGGCGATCTTCGCGCGGGCCCAAGGTTTCAAGCCGCACGCCTGCCGAGACGTCAGCCGCGAAACCTACATCGTCGCCAAGGGCTTCAAACCCGCGGCCGCGCCCCCGCCCAGGCCCGCTGCCCGAAGCGGTCCGCCCGCCCCCAAGCCCGGCTGGTAAACGAACCCTTTCGATCAGGCTTTTCAATTTCTCCAGCTTCGGATATGCTCTCCCCTTCATTCGGGAGAACTTCGCATGTCCGGCGTCAAGCAGAAAGTGTGCAACCTGTGCGGCCTTGATGTTTCGGACAAGCCTCGCACCAAGGACGTGCAGGGCCGGTACTTCTGCCAGTCCTGCAGCGCGAAGAGCGCGGCTCAGACCTCCCCGCCGGCGATGCTCACGTCCAAGCCCGCCCCCGATCCCACGCCACTCCCCGGCAGCCGCGCGGTCGCCAAGCCCGCCGAGGCGCCCGCGATGGTCGACCCGATCATGGAGAAGATCCTCGGCGAAGCCCTCCCCTCCATCACCACCTCCAAGGACGCCCCTGCGGTCCAGTTGCGAGCCGCGACCTGCAACGCCTGCTCCGCCGCCATGTCCCCGGGCGCGACCGTCTGCCTCGTCTGCGGCTACAACGCGCAGACGGGCAAGGTGATCAAGACGAAGGTGCTCGCGGATCGCGGCGGTGGCGGCAGCTCGGGCGGGTCCCGATCAGGGCCTCGAGTTTCCCTGGGCAGCAACACCGACTGGAACGAGGTTTCGAAGATCGCGGGCCTGATCGTCATCTTCTTCGGCGCCACCATCGCCGTTTCGCTCGTCGCGCCAATCTTTTGGCTCGTCTTCGTAGCGTCGATTCTGGTCTATGGCCTGTACTACATGATCGCCATGATCGTCCAACCGTTTCTCGAAGGACGAGTCTTCTGGGGGCTGTATCACATTGCTGTGATGACGCTCACAGTTTCTGCGGCATGGTACGGCCGCGAGAACGAACAGGAAGAGGCCTCGATTATCCCGTTCCTCCTCCAGATTCCATCGCTGTATTACGTCTTCTGGCTTTGCGAGAACAACCGGCTCAAAGCCATGTGGCTCTTGTCCGTCATCGGGTGGATGATCATCATCGCTCTCGCGCTGGCCGGAGTGATCGCCTTCGAGGCACAGCAGACCCCCGCCTGAATCTGACTCTCAGGACTTCATCCTCGCCCGAAGCCTCTCCTGAGCTTCCGGCGTGCTCAGCACGTCCGCCGAAAGCCGCGCGCCCTTGCGCACCAGCTCCGCATCACGCGAGCCGTCGATATCGTTGAGCAGCCCCTTCGTCGCTCGAAGCGCATCCCCCCCGCCCTGCGCAAGCCGCGTGACAAGCTCGCTCGTCGCCGCGTCAAGATCGCCGGCCGCCCCCACCACGCCCGACACCATCCCGATGTCGTACGCCTGCTGCCCCGACATCGTCCCCCCGCGAAGCAACACCGTCCGGGCTTTCCCCGCGCCAAGCCGACGCACCAGCCACGGCGCCACCACCGCCGGACACACGCCCAGATCGACCTCCGGGAACCCCATCACCGAATCCGCGTGCGTGATGGCGAAGTCGCACACCGTCGTCAGACCGCACCCGCCACCGATCGCCGCTCCGTTCACCCGCGCCACAAGCACCTGCGGCAACGCCCGAAGCTTCAGCGTCAGTTCGCCAAGCGATGTCAGCAGCGCGAGCGCAAGCTCGTGGTTGTCAAGCACCGCTTTGAGGTCCATCCCCGCGCAGAACGCCTTCCCCGCACCCGTCAACACCGCCACCTTCACGTCCGGCCGCTTCGCGAGTTCATCCACCCGATGGTGGAGCGAAGCCAGCAGGTCGATCGACAGCGCGTTGCGGGCCTCCGGTCGATTCAGTGTCAGCGTCGCGATGGAACCGTTGTACTCAAGTGTCGCAAGCATCATGCACCTCGCTCAGTCTGCTTCCTCGGAGCCCACGCGACCGGGAGCAGTGCCCGCTCTTCCTCACCGCCGGTCAGCGAAAGCGACACGGACAGACTCCGCCACGCGAAGCCGCCGACGCTCTCGATTTCCGCAAGCCACCCGCGCGTCGCCGCCATCGCCGGCGCGGGCTTGCTCGCCAGCACCCGCGCCGCTTCCATCGCTGCCGGCAAGACCTCTTCCGCCGTCGCCAACGACTTCGTCACAAGCCCGCATCGCTCGGCTTCGCGCCCGCCGATCAGCCGCGTGTCCAAAAGCCGCTCGCGGGCGTGACCATCCCCAACCCGCAGGCGGAGAAACGGCGCCGACACCGCCGGCGACACGCCCAGTTTCACCACCGGATACCCAAGCTTGGCCTCGTCGTTGGTGAAAACCAGATCCCCCGCGCCCAGCACCGCGCACCCGCCCGCGATCGCCGCGCCGTGCGCCGCGATCACCACCGGAAGCGGCTGGTCACGCAGCGCCTCGATCGCCCCCGAAAGCCCCGTCAGCAGCGCCCGCATCACCGAACCGTCCGGGTGATCCTGGCAAAGCGAAAGGTCAAAACCCGCACAAAACGCCGCACCCTCGCCGCTCAGCACGATCGCCCGCGCCCCCGTCCTGCCAAGCTGCTCCACCGCCGAGACCAGCGACCCGAGCATCTCCGGCGTCATCGCGTTCCGCTTCTGCGGCCGGTTCAGCAGGATCAGCGCGACCTCATGCTCGACGCGCACGCTGATCACGAGACGCTCCTCGCCCGCGCCACGACGGACCGCGCGAACTCCGCCGCCCGCTCGAGCGACGCAAGCGACACGCTCGTCGCAAACCCCGCCGCGTGCACCGTCTCGACAAGCGTCCGCGTGTCGATGTTCCCGGGTGCCCGCTTCCCCGGCGTGCTCGCGTACGGACACCCGCCAAGCCCCGCGACCGACCCGTCGAACGACCGCACGCCCCGAGCCAGCGCCGCACGCACACACTCCGCCGCACGGCCGAACGTGTCGTGAAGGTGAAGCGTCAAAAGCCCGCGCTCGCTCCCAGGCCACCCACCCGGCCCCACCGGCCACACCCCGCCCACCGCATCCATCATCGCGCCGACCGATTCTGCCGTCCCCGCGCCGATCGTGTCGCCAAGGTCAAGCTCATCCACCCCGATCTCGCGAAGCTTCGCCGAGACCTCCGCCACCCGCTCGGGCGCAATCGGCCCCTCGAACGGACACGCGATGACGCACGACAGGTACCCGCGAACCGTCACGCCCGCGCCCCGCGCCGCCTCGATCACCGGCTTGAACCGCTCGATCGTCTCCGCGATGCTCGCGTTGGTGTTCTTCTTCGCAAACGTCTCGCTCGCCGCCGTAAACACCGAGACCTTCCCGATCAGCCCCGGGTGCTTGCGAATCACATCCATCGCCGAAGCCATCCCGCGCTCGTTGGGCACCAGCGCCGAAAGAACCGGCCCGCCCCCCGCCGCACGCATCCCCGCGACCGCTTCGAAAACCTCCGCCGCATCGCCGAGCTGCGGCACCCACTTCGCGCTCACAAAGCTCGTCACCTCAACCTCGTCCACCCCGCTGGCCACAACCAGCCGCACCAGCTCCGCTTTGTCCAGCGTCGGGATCACCCCGGCTTCGTTCTGAAGCCCATCCCGCGGCGAAACATCCGTAATCCGAACCTTGGTCGTCACAACCACAGCGTAGACCCCCGCCACCACGCACCCCCTACGATTCCCGGACTCCACCCGGACGCAACCCCGGCCGCCCCGCGTCCGAATCGACTCCCAAAGCCGATGCAACCCACCACCGAACCCACCACCGATCCCGCCGCTGACTCCACCCATGGCCAGCCCGCCGCGCTGCCGATGTTCGTCTGCCCCTACTGCGGCGGCGCGACCCCCGACCAGCCACGCTGCACGCACTGCCGCGGATTTCTCGACCCCCTCTCGCGCCAAGCTTCGCAGAACGCGATGGGCGCCTGGTTCATCCGAAACCCCGACAGCCCCCACCAGTCCGGCTGCTCCTACGAAACCATCGTCACCCTCGTCTCCCGCGGACGCATCTCCCTCGACTCGGTCCTCCGAAGCCCGACCACGCATCAATTCTGGTCCCCCGCCAAACGCGTCCCCGGCGTCGCCAACCTTCTGGGTCTGTGCCACAGCTGCGGCTGCGATGTCGAACCCACCGACCCGCACTGCCCCGAGTGCCACATCGAGTTCCAGTTCCAGCGCGACCGCCAGGAGCTGGGCCTCATGCCCCTCCGGGCCCTCCCCGGCGGCCCGCCCGTCGCGGCTCAACCGCCCGCCCCGCCGCCCCCGCCGCCCGCAACCCACACCGAGCCTTCCTCCTCGCTGCTCCGCCACGCCGCCGCGCTCGAAGCCAACGTCCGCTGGCTCTGGATGTGGCTCTTCGGTGCTTTCGCCGTAATCGGCCTGCTCACGGCCCTCGGCGCTGCCGCCTACTTCAGCGGCTTTGTCTCCATCAACCCCAACTTCGCTCCCAAAGCAGCCCGATCCGCCACACCGGCACCCGCCCCGGCGGAAGCCGAGACCTTCCAAGCGGCCCCGCCGGTCCGCCCCGCCGAAACCCCCGCCGCCAGCCCGGCCCCGGCGACCACCCCCTCAGCCGCCCCTTCCACCCCCGCCGCCCCGGCGGACCCCAAGCCCACCCCGGACGCTCCCCAAGATGAGACGCTCGCCCAAGCCGACGCCCTCATCAAGCAGGACACGGTCGAAAGCCTGACCCGGGCGATCGCCCTGCTCGAGCCCGCCGCCGCCGACAATTCCAACACAAACAAAGACAAAGCCACAAACCTCCTGCGAACGGCCAAAGCCCGCCTCACGCAGAAGGAACTCTCCGGCGTGCGCTAAGACCGACCACCCCCGGGGCGGCATGAAACACTTTCGGCTCGCACTTGTGCAAAGCCTGCGCTGGTGGTACACTAATTCCGTCGAGGACGGTGCGCCCGCGTTGGGCGCGTCCGACGCCCGGGCGCATTCTCCGCCCTGCCTCAGACTTCAAGGGCGTGCTTCGATGGCTCGTCGAGCTATCGGGTGGGATCGCTTCATCGGGCCCGCACCGCGGGCCGGGAGGTTGGTAATGAAGGTCGTCGGCACCATTCGTTCGAAACTCTCAGGCGGACCGGGTTCTCGGAGATCCGCGTTCACGCTCATCGAGTTGCTCGTGGTCATCGCGATTATCGCGCTGCTCATCGGCATCCTCCTGCCCGCGCTCTCCGAAGCCCGCAAGATCGCCAAGCTCACGATCTGCGGCGCCAACCTCAAGATGTTCGGCACCGGCAGCTTCTCGTACGCCGCCGACTTCAAGGACCGCCTTTGGTCTCTCCAGCACTATCGCGGCCGCACGGTCCGCTGGGACGCGACAGGTCTCAACCAGACCATCACCTACGCGAACACCGTCGCGGACGAGACCCGATCCGCCGCGGACGATGCCATCAACATCATCCGCAAGCGGACGGGCCGCACCGACATGCTGCCCATCGGCGGCTGGATCGCCAACGTCCTGTACAACCACCTGAAGCTGCAGGAGTACCTGGCCCAGACGCTCCCGACCAAGTCGGTCGCGTGCCCGGAGGACCGGTTCCTCCTCGCCTGGCAGACCGACCCGCAGAACTACAACAACCTCGGCGAGCCCAACCCCGCCGGCCCGGGCGCCCTCACCAACGATGAAAAGCGTTGGCCCTACAGCTCCAGCTACCGCTGCGCTCCGTCGTGGTGGTCGGCGGACCTGGGCAACGCCCGCGAGTCTTCGTACCACATGCTCGACGCCCGCTTCTACACGACCTTCGGCGGCGGCGCCAACAACCCCACGGGCAACATCGGCCGCCGCGTGCTGACCGACGTCGTCTTCCCCGGCCAGAAGATCATCATGTATGACTTCGCCAGCCGCCACTACACCAAGAAGCAGTACTACTGGAACTTCGACGATGCCCGTCAGCCGTTCCTGTTCTTCGACAATCACGTCTCGGTGAAAGTGACCGGTGATGCCAACCGCGGCTGGGACTACACCGCGCCCACGAACATGAATCAGGCGTGGGACTATGTGTACGCCAACAACGCAGCAGGCATTGACTGGTTCCCTCCCCTCCGCGACGGCAGCCGCGGAACCGCGACCTTCACGGCGGCCTACTTCGCCACGACGCGTGGCGGCCTGAAGGGCGTCGACTTCGGCGGCTCCGAGCCGATCTGGCGCTAAGCAACGACTCCGAACGTCTACTCAAGAGCCCGGCACCTCGCCGGGCTCTTTTGCTTTTCGCCTCTTTCTCCTCGCCCGATCGGCCTACCCGCGACGATCCGCCGCTCCGGACTCAAGCGAGCGATCCGGCACCACGACCTCAAGCCCGGCGATCTCGGGGACGCTTCCGCCCGCGATGCCCTGCAGGTCGCCGTGCATGCCCATCGTGCTCGCGAGCACGTTGGCGATCTGCATGTCGCGCTTGGCCCACTGACGCATCACGAACTTCTTCTCGGTCTCGAGGTCCTCGCGCATCGTCGTGAACGCTTCCACGATCGCTTCCACGCGCTGTTTGAACCCCGGGCCCGTCAGGTATCGGTAGACAAGCTCCATCTTGGTCTGCACACCCTCAGCGCTCGCCCGGGCCCCGGCGACGTCGATCAACGCCTGCCTGAGCACGCACGCCAGCGGCACCGCCACCCCCACCGCGCACACCCACACGCCATCCACCTGCCCAAACTGTTCCACACCCTTGGGCAGCGCCGAGGTCACAAGCACCGCGATGTCCGCTTTCGCCGTTCGCTGGTCGCTCCGGAGCTTGGCGAGCCAGCCATCGCTCCACGTCTTGGTCCGCTTGGATTCCCAGAGGATCGTCCCGACCGTCGCCACGCCGCTCCCCAACACGCGCTGCACCGCATCGCCGCCGAAAGCCCCCTTGGCCACGGGCTCCACCGTGTCGCGCGGGAACGCCGCGCGGAGCGAAGCCTCGAGATCAAGCTCAAGCACCTCGCCCTGGAGCTGCTGCGAACCCTGCTCGGCTTTCCGCTTCAGATCTTCCGTCAATCGCTTGAGATCGTCGATAACCTTGTCCTTGCTCGCGAGCGTGAGGCGCGCCTCTTCGGTGGCGTCGCGACGGGCCCGCTCCAGCAGCGCGGCTTTGGCTTCCTCGATCTCCCGCTGCTTGTCGAGCTCGAACGACCGCTTGGTGTCCTCGAAAGCCTGCCTTTCCTGTCTCCAGGCGAGCTCGGCTTTCTGAGCTTCGGTCAGCTTCATCCGGATGCGTTCGGCGTCCTCCTTGGCGGCGCGGATGGCAAGCTCGGATTCGGCGGCGGCCTGGGCGACGGCATCGCGGCGGGCCTGCTCCTGCACCTTGAGCCTCTCGGCCGCGAGGAGGCTTCGGACGCGTTCCTCGGCTTCGGTCATGGCGCGTTTGGCGGCGGCGGCTTCCTCGCGGGCTTTGGCTTCGCGGAGGTCCAGGTCCTGTCGGCGGCGTTCATCCTCCGCGCGCCGCGCCCCCGCTTCGGCTTCGAGGTCGCGGCGGATCTTGGCTTCGATCGCGGAGGACATCACCTGCGTGAGCTCGATGCGACCCTTGCAGTGCGGACAGACGATCGGTTCCTGCGCCATGATCAGACCCCTTCCATCGCAAGCTTGAGATCCCGCCACGCGGGGAACTTCTCCCGCCACGCCCGCACCGCGCCCGGATCAATCTCGACGGTGAGGATCTCCTCGCCCGTCCCGCCCTCGGCGATCACATCGCCCGTCGGGCCCACCGCGAGCGACTCGCCCGCGTAGTCCAGGTGCGGATCCCTGCCCGAGCGGTTGATGCTGAGCATGTACGCCTGGTTCTCAATCGCCCGCGCGATCGAGAGGATGCGGCGGTGCACCTTCCGCGGCGCGGGCCAGTTGGCTCCGAGCACGAACATCTCCGCGCCCTTCTGAAGGCCGATCCGGAAAAGCTCGGGGAACCGAAGGTCGTAGCAGATCGCCGGGCAGACCAGGATCGAGTCGCGCCCGCTCCGCCACTCGTACGTCACGACGCTCGAACCCCCCGAGAAAAACTCGCTCTCCCGCCCGAAGCTGAACGGGTGGATCTTGTCGTACTCGACGAGCACAGACCCATCCGGCCCGACGATCGTCGCCCGATTCCGGCCCCGACCGTCCGCGCCGACGACGCTCCGCGACCCGTGCAGCGTGATGCCATATCTCCGGGCACAATCACAGAGAAAGCCAAGCGTTGAGCCCACTGTCTTGCCGTCCGAATCCGCCGTTCGCGCAAGATTGAATGAAAACCCCGTGTCGAACATCTCGGGGAGCGCGACCAGATCCCCCGAGCCCGCCAAGCCGGAAATGCGTTCCAGCAAGCCCGAAAGCCGGCGGTGATTCTCGGTCCGATCTTCCCACGCGAGGTCCATCTGGATGAGGTGCGCACGCATCGCGTCAGCATACACCCGGCCAAATGCGAAACCCGGTTGGCAAGGCGAATTTCCGTGGTACACTGCACTCGTGGAGCAGGGATCGCCCCAGAATGGAATCGCCCAGACGCCGCCCCCGGCGGCTCTTGGCCCGCACGTCGGCCTCCACCTCGCAAGCCGATCCCCCAGGCGTCGGCAACTGCTCGAGGAAGCCGGCCTCGCCCACCATTCCCAGCACCCGGGATTCGACGATTCCGACCTGTCGCCCGGAGCGGTGACGCCGTCCCAGTGGGTCGCGGCTCTCGCCTATTTGAAAGCCGCCGCCGGGGCCCAGACCGCTTCGCCCGGCTGCACCGTGCTCGGAGCCGACACCGCGATCGTGAAAAACGGCACGCTGATCGGGACGCCGCGTGACGGAGCGGAGGCGTTCCGCATCCTGCGCGGCCTGAGCGACGGCACGCACGAAGTCGTGACCGGCGTCGCGCTCGTCGAGCGGTCGACCGGCCGCCGCATGGTCTTCGTCGATCGCGCCGCCGTCACCGTCGGGCACCTCAGCGACGCGATGATCCGCGAGTACCTCGCAACCGACGCCTGGCGCGGGAAAGCCGGCGGGTACAACCTGCGCGAAAGGCAAGCCGACGGCTGGCCGCTTACCCACCAGGGCGATCCGACGACCGTCATGGGCCTGCCGATGAAGCTGCTTCCCGTCCGGCTGGAACAGTTCGCCGGGGCGTGCGGATGTCATGCGCAAGGCCAGTCCGACCGCGAGAAGGTGCCCGCATGATCGACGAAACCAGAGCCATGCTCCCCGCGTGGATCGTCGTCCCCCCGGCGATGATGCTCGTGATCGCCGTGGGCTCCCACATGATCGCGATGCGCTCGGCCGAGATGCCCCCCAGCCGCCGGCGCATCCGGGTCGCCAACGGCCTCCTGATGATGATCGTGGTGCCGCTGACGGCCTTTGCGTTCTGCGCCGTCTCGCCCAAGGACCCCCGGTTCTTCGTGCTGACGTGGTGCGCGGTCGTCGGTCTGGTCTCGCTGGTGGTCGCGATGGCGGTGGCCGATCTGCTGAATAACCTTTGGCTCTCGTACCGAAGCGCCCGCGCCGTGCGCACGCAGATCAAGGCTCTGCAGCACGCCCTCCTCGAACACGCCCGCAACCATGCCAAAGCCCAGCAGTCCTCCACCCCCGAAGGGCACCCCAGCAACTGACGCTTCGCCCGGTCGACCGACCGGGCCGATGCCCACCAAGCTCGGTCACGCTTTGGGCTGGATCTACGGACAGGCCGCGGGCCTTCGAAACGGCTGGTACGACGTCAACCCCGGCAAGCGGGCCGACCGCCCCGTCGTCTCCATCGGCAACCTCTCCGCCGGCGGTACGGGCAAGACCCCGATGGTCGCCCACCTCTACCAAGTCCTCAAGGACGCCGGCCGCACGCCCTGCATTGCGCTCCGGGGGTACAAGTCCGCGACCGGCTCGCCCGCGGATTCCGACGAAGCCCAGCAGTACACGAGGCTCATCCCCGGCGTCGCCCTCGCCGTCGGCCCCGACCGGCTGGAAGAACTCAAGGAGCTTTTCACCACAAGCCGCGGCTCGCGGGTCGATTCCGTCCTCCTCGACGACGGCTTCCAGCACCGCCAGCTTTGGCGCGACTGCGACATCGTCCTCATCGACGCGACACGAAGCCCGTTCGAGGACCGCCAGCTCCCCGCCGGGTTCCTCCGCGAGCCCCTCGCCGGCCTCAAGCGGGCCGACGCCGTCGTCCTGACGCACGCCGAAGCCGTCCCGCCCCTTCGCATCGCCGAACTCTCCGGCAAGATCGAGGACCTCACCGGCAAACGCCCGCTCGCCGTCTGCCGCCATACCTGGAAGAACCTCGTGACCGGCGAGGGGACCAAGGAACGCACGGTGCCGCCGGAGTTCATCCGCGGCCGCAAGGTCGCGCTCGGCTGCGCCATCGGCAACCCCGGGCCCTTCGTCGCCCACGTCAAATCCCTCGCCGAGGTCGTCCACGAAGCCATCCTCCCCGACCACGACCCCTTCGCCGGCCCGACCCTCGAAGCGTTCATCCGCGGTGCGAAGGACAAGGGTGCCGACCTCATCCTCGTCACCGAGAAGGACTGGTCCAAACTCCGAGCCCAGCCGGAGGAACGCTGGCCCTGTCCGGTCCTGCGCCCCCGGCTCGCCCTTTCGTTCGACCGCGGCGGGGGCGAACTGGCGGACCTCGTCATCAGCGCCGTCCGATCCTGGCGCAAGCCGTGAATCCCAACGAAGCCTCCCGTGAGCCCGGCCCCCGGGGCATAACCTCCGGCTCATGGACAGGATGCTCGATCAACTCGCCGCTTGGAAGCCATTCTCCGCCGTGGTCGTCGGCGACTACATGCTCGACCAACTGATCTACGGCAACGCCGAGCGGCTCGCCGCGGACGCTCCCGTCCCCGTGCTCCACGTCGCTAAGATCGACAACCGTCCGGGCGGCGCGGCGAACGTCTGCCTCGACCTTGTCGCTCTCAAGGGCAATGTGGAAGCCGTAGGCGTCACGGGTGCGGACCCGAACGCCCTGCTCCTCCGACAAGCTCTCGAAGATGAACGCGTCGGCTGCGGAGCCCTCCTCGAAGATCGCGCCCGCCCCACCACCGTCAAGCAGAACCTCATCGGCCTCGCGCAAGCCCGCCACCCGCAGAAGATGTTCCGGGTCGACCACGAGTCCAAGGAGCCGCTTTCCTTCGACCAGACCCGCCGCGTGCTCGACGCGTTCCAGACCGCGCTGGTCCACTCCGACGTCGTCTGCATCGAGGATTACAACAAGGGTGTCTGCACCGAGATGCTCTGCCAGGGCGTGATCAAGATGGCTCGCGAAGCGGGCAAGCCCGTGCTCGTCGATCCCGCCCGCATCGAGGACTACGGCAAGTACCGCGGCGCGACCGTGATCACCCCCAACCGCACCGAAGCCGAGACCGCGACGGGCTTGCGAACCGCCGAGGACTCCTCCAACGCCGACCACAACGCCCAGGTCGCTCATGCCTTGCTTTCCTCGCTTGACCTCGAAGCCGTGGTGCTCACGCTCGACCGGCACGGAGCCCTGCTTCTCGAGCGCAACGGAACGCCGGTCGCCGTCCCGACGGTGGCCCGTGAGGTGTACGACGTGACGGGCGCGGGGGACATGTTCCTGGCGGGGCTTGCGGCGGCGCGGGCGAACGCGATGCCGTGGGTTGATGCGGTGCGGCTTGCGAACGCGGCGGCGGGGCTTGAGGTTGAGGTCTTCGGCGTGCAGCCGATCCCCTTCGACCGAGTGCACCACTTTCTGCTTGAGAATTCGGGGCGCCTCGCGGGCAAGGTGCGGACGCTCGACCAGCTCAAGCTCGAGATCGACGCCCACCGAGCCCTTGGACACAAGATCGTCTTCACCAACGGTGTTTTCGACATCCTGCACACGGGCCACGTCGATCTGCTCGAGCGGTCCGCGGCGCTCGGCGACTTCCTGGTCGTCGGGATCAATTCCGACGCTTCGGTGCGTCGCCTGGGCAAAGGTCCGGAGCGACCGATCAACCCGCAAGCCGACCGCGCCCGCGTCATGGCGAGCATCGGCTCCGTCGGCGCGGTCATCATCTTCGACGACGACACCCCCAAAGCCCTCATCGAAGCGATCCGCCCCGACGTCCTCGTCAAGGGCGGCGATTACACCAAGGACCGCGTCGTGGGAGCCGACTTCGTCGAGTCCTACGGCGGCAAGGTGGCTCTCATCGACCTCGTCCCGGGCCGGAGCACGACGGGAACGATCAAGAAGATGAAGGGCTGAACGGCTCGCGGGCCCAAACTTCCTCGTGGTCAGGAGTCGACTGATGGCGATGTTGAAGAGCAGCTACGGAAAGATCGACGTTGAGGAAATCCGGCCCGGAGTCCTCCAGATACGCATTCACGCCGCCTCATACGGGCAAGCCGGCGAGCACTGGAAAGCGGTTCTCGACAAACCCCGTCAAGGAGGTTACGGACGGGTCTATATCCAGAGGTTCGACGCTGACGTCCGCAGGCGCGACGCTTGCTGGGAGCAGCGTGGGGACTATCGGGGCTGCGCGGGCGCGAATCTCGACGAGTGCCCCGGTGCAATGTTCATCTGGACCGAAGCCAAGAAGGCGGACGTGGAAGCCATCGACGCGATCGACAATCAAACCCTGGGCCGTCACCTCCGGCTCGCGCTCAAGCCGTTCGGTCAAGGCTCGGCGGCGGACCTTTGGGAGGTAGAGTTCCGATTCCTCTGAGCGTTCCTCCAGTCAACTCTCCATGAAGCTGCGCATTCCATCCTGGGCGATTCAGCCGCTGTTGCTTCTGCTGGCGGTCGTGGGCATCGTGCTTCTGGTCGGAGCCGTTCTCATCGGCATCGTCCTGGCGATCATCCTCTTTCCCGTGATCGCCCTGGTGAACCTCATGCGGGGGGGCGTCGGGTACCCGTGGTCGGTCCCCTCGGGAGCGGGGGGCGGGGCTCCGTCGCGGTCGTGTCCGACCTGCGGTTATTCGCTCCGGGGCTTGGGGATGCGCGGCGTCTGCCCCGAGTGCAACACAGTTTTCGGGTTCGATGTCGAAGTGCGCCACGAAGTTGTGGAAGCCCCGCAATTACCCCCCGCGGAAAAGCCGCCAATCGACGCTGATCGTCGATAATCGGGGCCATGCTCTCCCGCGAAGCGTTCGTGCGTCTCATCAAGCTCTCGACCACCGCGCCCGCCGACCGCTTGCGTGAGCACGTCGCGATCATCGCGCCCGTCTTGGCGGACCGGATCCTCTCGGGCCGAAAGACCATCGAGTGCAGGCTGACCAAGGTCCGGGGGCCGGCTTTCGAGTGCGTCCACGCCGGCGACACGGTTCACTTCCGCGAGAAGGGCGGCGGGTTTCGGCTTCAAGCCACCGTCGCGGGGGCGCTGCACATCCGCGGGCTCACCCCGCGCGGGCTGGGTGCCATCCGCGATATCTTCGGGACGGACATCGCCGCAAGCGAAGCCTACTGGCGGTCTCGCAGGGGGGCGAGATACGCCTCGCTCATCTGGCTGACGGATGTACGGGCGACTCCCGAAAGCCCGGCCCTTTGGAGGTGGCCGGGCTTTCGGGACCGTTCGGCGTGGGGGTCGCGTGTCGTCATGCCCTCGCATTCACCCTTCAGCATCCCGGCAAGGCCGGTCACGTGCTGGAAGCGTGAAGCTTGAGGGTGCCGCTCCCGGCGGCTTGCGTGTACAGATCAATCAGAAGGCGGACCTGCGTCGACGCGAGGTGATGGTCCTGGACGTACTGCTTGGCGGACTGTGCGAGACTTCGCGATCCGGCCGGGTCATCCATGAGCGAACGGATCGCGGCTTCCCATGCGGCGGGGTGTGGGCCGGCGACAAGCCGTGCGGTGTGGCCGTCACGCAAGCACGAGACGCCGGGATCCGCGGCGGAAACGACGAGCATCTCGCACGCGAACGCTTCGAGAATCGCCGTCCGGTGCTCGCCGCGGGATTCGGGGGAGATCAGAAGGTCGCCGGCCACGAGCAGATCGCGGCGGGCTTCGAGGTTGTCGACGAACGAGACCGCGCCGGCGATGCCAAGCCGGTTGGCTTGCTTCCACAACCGGGCCCGGCGGCCGGCGTCGGCATCGACGAAGACCAGAAGCTCGCGGTCCTTGGGGCAGGCCCGAGCCAGGCCGTCCAGCGCGGCGGTCATGCCCGTCGCGTCGTGCCCGGACCCGATGATCATGGCCGAAAGCGTGTGCTCACCGAAGGGCTTGGCCCGGACCCATTCGGGCATATGGACCCCCCAGGGCACGACACGGACGCGTTCCTGAATCGCGGCCGAAGCCGCGGGCCCGGACTTGCCCAGCGCGAGGATCTCACGCTGAATCGCGACGTCCGGAGCCGAGAAATAGACCGTGGGGCCCCCGGTGCGGGCGGTCGCGGCCAAGCGGGCGGCCGAGCCGGTCCGCCAAGCTTCGATCACCACCGGAACATCCTCCCGCTCGGCCGCGGCAAGGGCCAAGGGAATCGCCCGGCCGCCGAAAGCGTGGACGATGTCAAACGCCGGCTCCTCGTCGTCCAGCCCGAGGCGACTACGAACCGCCGCGACCAGCCGCTGGATCCGCAGGCCCATGGTGAACGGCACCGACGAGTGCACGAACGGGATGATCGTCGAGAAGACGGGGTTGTCGCCGGTGCTCATCACGTGCGACAGCGCATCGGCGGGGATCGCGTGGACGACCGAAATCCCTTCGGAAGCCAGACCGATCTCGAGGCGCGAGAACATCTCCCACTCACGGGCGGCGAAGAGCGAGTCTGTGATGATCAGCACGCGCATGGGGATCGACCTCTATCGGCGTCCCGCGTCGGCAAGCATGAGCGGAGCGAGATCCGGCGCGGACGGCGCGGGGTCGCCCGCCTGAGGCCTGATGCAAAGCCAGCACTCCTCGCCCACGGGGATCAGGGCCGGATCCGCCTTCTCGCTCGACGCGTTCTCCGCCGGCCACCATGCGGTCCGCTCGCCCAGCGGGGTGTGAACGATGAGTGAAGCTTCGGTCACGACCTCGGCGACGGTCGGAAGGCGCTCGACGCGGCGACCCAGCCGCGGCGCGCAGCCGAGGAGAGCCTGCGTGTACGGGTGCATCGGCGACCGAAGGACCCGGGCGGCGCGTCCGTACTCGACGACGCGGCCGGAATACATGACGCAGACGACATCGGCGCGCTGGGCGACGACCCCGAGGTCGTGGGTGATCAGGAGGACGCCGAGCGGGCTGGAGTCGGCGGCGCGGGGGTGCACGCGGGACGCGATCAGGTCCAGAATCTGAGCTTGCACGGTCGCGTCCAGCGCGGTGGTGGGTTCATCGGCGATGAGGAAGTCGGGGCGGCAGGCGAGAGCCATCGCGATCATGACGCGCTGGCACATCCCGCCGGAGAACTCGTGGGGGTACTGGCCGAGGCGTCGCTTGGCGTCGGTGATGCCGACATCGGCGAGAGCGGCTTCGCACGCTTGCCGGAGCTGGGGTCCGCGGAGGCCCTGGTGGATCGTGACGGCTTCGGCGATCTGGTCGCCGATGGTCATCGACGGGTTGAGGCTCGACATCGGCTCTTGGAAGATCATGGCAAGCCGCGGGCCTGCGGCGGCGCGGACGGGCGGCGCGTTCTGGACCCGGGCCGAGGGCGGGAGCAGGCCCATGAGCGCGAGAGCGGTGACGCTCTTGCCCGATCCGGACTCCCCCACCACCGCGACGATCTGGCCGGGATGAACCGTGAGGGAAGCGGATCGGACGGCGTCACGCGTCGTGCCCTGGGCATCGACGAAACCGACCCGAAGATCACGCGCCGCGAGCATTCCCGATGGTAGGTGAACCGGCGCGGGCGGCCGGGCGGAGCGGTGGCACCCGGCGAGCCGGGAACAAAGGTCCGGACCCGGCGGGCCGATATCATCCGTCATGAACGTCTTGGTCACCGGCGGCGCCGGCTACATCGGGTCTCACGCCTGTCTCAAACTGCTCACCGAGGGGCACACCGTCGTTGCGGTCGACAACCTGCACCGCGGCAACCAAGCCGCCGTGCACATCCTCAAGCACTCGCCCAGCGGCAAGAACTTCTCGTTCCTCGCGGGCGACATCGCCGATCGCGGGCTGGTCGAGGACGCCCTCCGCAAGCACAAGATCGACGCGGTCATGCACTTTGCGGCACTCGCGTACGTCGGCGAGAGCGTCGACCACCCCCTCTGGTATTACCGGAACAACATCGTCGGCATGATCTCGCTGCTGGACGCGGTGGTCGCGGCGGGCGTGCCGAGGTTCGTGTTCAGCAGTTCCTGCGCGACCTACGGCATGCCTCCCGAGAACCAGATCCCCGTCCGCGAGGACTGCCCCCAGAACCCCATGAGCCCGTACGGCTGGACCAAGCTTCACGGCGAGCACATTCTGCGCGACGTCGCCGAGGGGTGCCGGCGCAAGAAGCAGCCGTTTTCCTACGCCGCGCTCCGGTACTTCAACGTCGCCGGTGCGCACCGGGGCGGGGTTCTCGGCGAGGACCACGACCCGGAAAGCCACATCATCCCGGTCATCCTGCAGGCGGCCCTGGGCGTGCGGCCGCATGTGTCGCTTTTCGGGACTGATTATCCGACCCCGGACGGGACGTGCGTGCGCGACTATGTGCATGTCGAAGACCTCGCCGATGCGCACGAGACGGTGATGCGGGCCCTCAAGCCCGAAGCGTGGGAGGAACGGCACTACAACCTGGGCATCGGCAAGGGGTATTCGGTCCGCGAGATCATCGAGATGGTGCGGAGCGTGACCGGACGGGACTTCAAGGTGGTTGAGCAGCCGCGGCGGGCGGGCGACCCGGCCCGGCTTTACGCCGACACGTCGAAGATCCAGCGGGAACTTGGCTGGAAGGCGCAGGTTGGGGACCTGAGGACGATCGTGCAGTCGGCGTGGTCGTGGTTTGAGAAGCACCCGCGCGGGTACAAGGGATGAGCATGGCGACGGGCGGTGACATCGTCGGCACGCGGATCGCAAGGGCGTGGATCGCTCGGGCCGCGGTTGCGGTGCTCGCGCTTTTCGTCACTACTTCCGCAGCCGGACAGAGCTCGGCTCCGCCCGAGACCAAGCCCGAAGCTACGCCAGAGCCCAAGCCCGTGCTCACGCCGCTGCCCAAGTGGACTGCGGACGCGGACGGGGAGTTCCTCGATTACTCGAAAGCGTGGCCGGAGCGGGTGCGTGTCGGCGAGGGACCGAACGCGAAGCTTGGCGTCATTCGTGACATGCCCGGCGAGGTGCTCGGCTGGTACCAGCGATATGGGCTGGGCGGGCCCGTTCAGCCCAACGCCGAAGATCTTCGGGACATGGCGACATGGCGGGAAGCGGCGCAGGAAGCCAGCCCGCGTGAGATCGCCTTTGAGGGTCGCGGGGCGTTCCTCGTGTCGTTCGAGCCCGTCGAGGGGCTTCACTTCAATCAGAAAGCCAAGCCCACCGATCGGCCGGTGCTCCGGTTCAAGTACATCTCGGTTGAAAGCGAGCAAGACCCTGCTGGACCGCCCGGTTCGCTCCGGCATGTGCTGCAAAGGACCAACTTCGTGCTTTACGAGCCGTACGCGACGGGGGACGCGATGTCGGGGATTCTTCCGGCGGCAGGCTCGCGGGGGATTGCGCTGGTGATGCCGGGACTGTTCGGAACCCCGGACACGGTGATCGATGTGATGGTCCGGCGGCTTCGCCAGGACGGGTGGTTCGTGCTTCGCCTCTTGGCGGCGTCGTCGCGGTTCACGGAGACGGTGACGTTCGAGTTTGACACGCGGAAGGACCTGAGCGTGCCGGCCAATCAGTTGGCCAAGGTGCTTCAGTCGCGAGCGGCGGAGATCGCGTACGCGGTGGAAGCGGCTTTTCAGCACGTGTCGTCGGTACGACCTGATCTGGCGAACCTGCCGCGGGTGGTCGTGGGGTCGAGCGCCGGGGCGATCACGCTGCCGACGGTCGTCGCACGCGAGCCTGATCGCTACCTCGCGGCGGTGCTGATCGGCGGGGGCGTGGACTACTGGCTGATCAATTCACGGAGCAACTACCGACGGACGGCGGACGCCCTTCGGTACCGGTGGCTCCGTGGCGAGCCGACCGAAGCGGATGAGCGGCGGGTTGACGCGTTTTATCTGGCGGCGGCTCCGCTGGACGGATATCACACGGCGAAGGTGCTTCGGGACAAACCGGTGCTGATGCTTCACGGTGTGCTTGATCGGGCGGTGCCAGCGGCGCTGGGCGATCTGCTTTGGGCGCGGCTGGGCAAACCGGAGCGGATTCTGCTTCAGGTCGGGCACGAGATGCTCTTCGCGTCGGTCGCGGGACGGCTGACGGAGATCAGTGCATGGCTGACAGCCGCTTCGGAGGGCCGCAAGCCGCGCCTCCCGATGGTTCCGCCGGGCGATGTTCCGTCCGCTCCCGGTGCCGAGAAGCCGGAGGCGCTCAAGTGATTTTGGCGGTCAGTCCGTATCACCTGACCACGCGCGAGCTTCCCGCGATGGTTTCGCTGCTGCTTGCTTCGCGGGTGGTGACGTTCATGCCGGGGGTTTTCCGGACACGCGGCGGCGAGGGTGGGCTTGAGGATGTGCGGGCGGTGGCTTCGGGGTCGGCGCGGTATGCGCGGCTGATGGAAAGCTGGGAATGGTCGATGCCGCTTTGGAGCGAGGGTGTCGTCTCGTCCTCGCACGGGCCGGATGACGCGGCGGACGACATGCGGGCGGTTTGGGAAAAACTCGCGGCGGATGAGCGGTATGCGGCGATGCGGCCGTTCGTGCGGCAGTCCTTCGGCGAGGATCGCGGGGAGCTGATCGAAGCGGTGGCGCACGATGTGCTCCGCGGCGGGCCGGACCCTGCGATCTCCGTGCCGCTGGTCGCAGGGCTTGATCGGTTCGCGTGCCGCCACGGGTTCACCGTGGCCCGCGCCGAGCCCGCGAGCATCGCGCAGAAAGCCGAAGCCGAACTCGCGGACCCGATCGCCCGCGTGGTCATCCCGATGGTCATGCGGGGTTCGGCCGGCGCGCTGCTGGACACGCGGGAAGAGCTCGAGGGCGAGCTTGAGGACCTCAGGGCGGCGCTGGCGACGCTTGCCGCCCTCGCGGTTGAGCGTCCGGCGGCGGATGCGAAGGGGCTGGCTTCCGCCACGGCGGACATGAAGCGAGCGGCCCTGGCCTATGACGGCGCGTTCTCTCGGGCCTTTCCGGCGATCGAAGCCGGTCGGGACCGGTCCGAGGTGACCCTCCGGGCCGGGGCGGTCTCGCTGATGCTTTGCCGCCTGCCGGCGGATGCGGTGCTTCGCTCGTCGAGTCGGGCCGCGGCGACCCTGCTTCCCGGACCGGTCAAATCCAAAGCCAAGCGTGGCGAAGCCGGGAGCAGGACCGAGACCCTCCCGGTGGTCGCGGATGTGCTGGATCACGGGGTGATCTCGGCCCTGATCATCCGGGCGGTGGGAAAGTCGGCCGCGGCGACGGCGGGCGGGCGGGCTCAGAGCCCTTTGCGAGGGTGACGCAACCGATCCGCGGCGAGCCCTTACACTTGGGCATGACACGGGCACGCGTCTTTCTCGCGGGTTTGGCCGGGCTGGCCTTGGCGGCGGTCTCGATGTTCGCTTCGTGCGAGAAGCGGCCGACCGCGTACAGCCAAGCGACGCCCGATGATGTCGTGGCTTCGGCAAGGGCCATGCTCAAAGCCGGGGAGACGGCCCGGTTCCATGAGCTGATCTACGCCGAAGACGACCTGGAGCGGGCGTTTCTCGTCCGCGTGGGCAAGCTGATGGCCCACATGCAGGAGCTTGCTCAGGAGATCCAGACGCGGTTCCCGGAAGACATGGCCAAGCTCGCCAAGGAAGCCGAAGCCAAAGCCAAGGAAGCGGCCAAGCGCGGAAACGCGACGGGCGCCGGAGCCATGGTCAACCAGCTTGTGACCGCGGGGCGGCAGGTCAGCCGGGAGCAGCGGGAAGCGATCGCGCAGGACCTGATCACGCAGGTCTTCGCGGACCCGTACGGGTGGATCGAGGATCAGTCCGGCCGCCTGACGACCGAGATGGTCAACGACGATCAGGCAGCGCTGCTTTTGGATGGGAAAGCGATCCTGCCGCCGGTGGGGCTTTCGATGCGGCTTGTGGGCGAGAAGTGGTACATCGTGCCGCCCCTGAACCTGCCGGTGATCTCGCGGTATCGGCCGCGGACGAAGTCGGAATGGAACATGTGGGCGAGCCTGGTCAAGATCTTCGACAACGCGATCATCGAGCTTCGCGATGAGGTGCGGCGAGGGGAGGTCGCCGGGTTCAGCGACGTTTCGCGGAAAGCGGGCGAGAAGATCTTCATGCCCGCCGCTCTCGCGTTCGTCGCTGTGAGCAAGCACTACGAGAACAAGTTCAAAGCCGCCCAGGCCGCCAAAGCCGCGGGATCGGCTGCTCCGGCCGGGCCCAAGCCCACTCCGCCCGTTCCCGCTCCGGCTCGCTAGCTGGCGTGCTAGGCTGGTGCCTCATGTTCTCACCGATTGACGAGATTCTCGAAGAACTGCGGCAGGGCCGGATGGTCATCCTCACGGATGATGAAAGCCGCGAGAACGAAGGGGACGTCATCCTCCCCGCTCAGTTCGTCACGCCCGAAGCCGTCACGTTCCTCCTCAAGCAAGCGCTGGGGTACCTGTGCCTCTCCCTCCCCGAGGAGGAGTGCGACCGGCTTCAACTCCACCCGCAAGCCGCTCAGAACACGAGCGTCCGCGGCACCGCGTTCACGGTGTCGATCGACCTGCACCCCAAGTTTGGCGGGACGACGGGCGTCTCGGCGGTCGAGCGGGCCAAGTGCATCCGGATGGCGATTGACCCCACGTATGGGCCGGAGGACTTTGTGAAGCCGGGGCATATCAACCCGCTTCGGTCGCGGACAGGCGGGACGCTGGTGCGGACGGGGCAGACGGAGGGGTCGGTGGATCTGTGCAGGCTGGCGGGGCTCACGCCGGCGGCGGTCATCATGGAGGTGATGAAGGACGATGGGACGATGGCCCGCGTCCCGGACCTGGAGAAGTTCTGTGCTCAGCACAAGATGAAGATGTGCTCGGTGGCGCAGATCATCGAGTACCGGCTTGCACGCGAGAGTCTGGTGCGTCGCGTCGCGCCGAACAGCCCGCCGCGGGTGCTCCGGACGCCGCTGGGCGAGTTTGACGTCACGCTTTACGAGAGCATCGTCGACGCGCTGCCGCACCTGGTCCTGAGCAAGGGGCTGAAACTCGATCAGCCGGGGAAGGTGCAGAGCGGGACGCCCTCCGCTTCGCCCCTGGTGCGGATGCATCGGCGGAACCTGCTCGGGGATGTCTTCGGAGACCTTGCATCCTCGCCGACGGGGCCGACGGGCGACACGCTTCGCGCGGCGATGAAAGCTATTCAGGCCGAGGGGTGCGGCGCGATCGTGTACCTGCGGACGCAAGGGGGCGAAGCGGGGAGCTTGGAGACGGAGCTTCAGACGCTTCGCGTCGAGCACAAGCCGGGGGACGACAGCCCTCAGCTCACGCACGCGGCGAGCATCGCGGCGAACGCGGTGCCGATGCCGCTTCGGGAGTACGGGATCGGCGGGCAGATCCTGCGGGACCTGGGGCTGACGTCGATTCGGTTGCTCACGAACAACCCCAAGCCGATGCCGGGGCTTGAGGCGTTTGGCTTGGATGTGAAAGCGGCCGTCCCGCTTCAGTCCTGACCGAATCCAGCGTCAATGCAAACCGGCGACGAACTTCGCGAGGCGGTCGACGCCCTTGCGGATCTGGTCCTCGCTGCAAGCGAAGCTGATGCGGACGTGGTTCTTGCCGCAGCCGCCGAAGTCTTCGCCGGGGACGAACGCGACGAGCTCTTCGGCGAGCAGGGCTTCGCAGAAGTCCAGGGCGGAGTTGAGCTTCTTGCCGCCCTTGGTGGTCTTGCCGAAGTGGGCCGAGACGTCGGGGAAGGCGTAGAAGGCGCCGGTGGCTTGGATGTTGCGGACGCCGGGGACCTTGCCGAGCAGGTCGTTGATGAGCTTGGCGCGGGAGGCGAAAGCGTCACGCATCATCGCGACCTCGCCGCCGCACTGTTCGAGCGCGACCTTGATGGAAGCGTAGATGAAGCTCGTGATGTTCGTCGACATCTGACCCTGGAGCACGCCCATCGCGGCGGTGAAGCGCTTGCCGAAGTCGCCCGAGCCCGCGATGTAGCCGATGCGCCAGCCGGTCATCGAGTAGGCTTTGGAGAGGCCGTTGAGCGTCACGACGCGTTCGGCGATCTCGGGGTCCGAGCCGATCGAATAGTGCGGGATGCCGCCGTAGACGATCTTCTCGTAGATCTCATCCGACAGGACGACGAGGTTGGGAGCGACCGTGCGGGCGGCTTCGGCGACGACCTTGCCGAGGGCTTTGAGCTCATCGGGGGTATACATCGTGCCGCAGGGGTTGCTGGGGCTGTTGAGGATGAGGAGGCGAGAGCGGGGCGTGATGGCTTTGCGAAGCTGGTCCGGGGTGATCTTGAAGTCGTGGTCGGGAGAGGTGTGGAGCTCGATGACCTTGCCGCCGGCGAGTTCGGCGATGGGGGCGTAGCTGACCCAGGTCGGGACGGGGAGGAGGACCTCCTGCTGGGGCTCGCCGGTCGCGTGGGCGTCATCGAGGAGGACGTGGCACGCGACGAAGAGCGAGTGCTTGCCGCCCGAGCCGATGGCGATGTGATCGGCGGTGCAGTTGGGGATGCCGTTTTCCTCGGTGAGCTTCTTGGCGATGGCGGCGCGGGCTTCGGGCGTGCCGAGGGTGGCCATGTACTTGGTGGTGCCGGCGTTGAGGGACGCGATGGCGGCGTCCTTGATGAGCTTGGGGGTGTCGAAGTCGGGTTCACCGGCGGAGAAATTGAGGACATCCTGGCCGGCGGCCTTCATGGCTTTCGCGCGGTTCATGAACGCGATGGTGACGGAGGGCTTGAGAGCGGCGACACGGCGGGAGGTCTGGAGCATGGGCGCAGATTAGGCGTGTTGGGGCGGGCGCAGCGCGGCTCCGCGCGTGGAAAACGCTCGCGAAACGTTGCGGACGGGGGTGTGAAGATCACTCCGCAGTCGACGCTCGCGGCGTCCGGTGCGGCTGCGCCCGGCGAGCTCTCCATCTGATCACAGGCGAACGGGCTCGAAGCCCTTGCGGTACTCGCGCCGGACGAGCGTCTTGGTCGCTTCCGCGTGGTTCGTGAAGGTCAGCGAAGCACGATCCCACGCGAGCACCTGCCCGGGGTACTTCGCCGCTTTCACCGCGAGCAAGCCGGGCTCGGTGCAGCGGATGCCGGTCGCGAGGGGCATCCAGAGGTGCGGCGTGTCCTTGCCGAGCGCTTTGTCCACCCAGGCGTGCCAGTGGTTGAACGACTCGTACTTGGGAAGCCCCGGCCACTCGTGGCCGTCGGTCTTCTTCCCGTCGCGCCAGACCTCGATCGGCCCCGAGGGTGCGAGCACGAGCGTGCCGCCCTCGCACACGACGACCGTGAAGATCCCGTCGGGCCATTCGTCGCCGGTGAGGCCGAGCTGGCCGCGGTCGGGCTTGAGGCCCGTGTCGTAGAAGTGGAAGTTGCACGTCGTGTTCGCGAATTTCGGCGAGTTCACGGCGTAGGTGATCGTCGAGGAGACGCGGTCGGCGTGGAAGTGCGACAGGTCGCGCGAAGGCGTCCGCGAGCAGACGCTCACCGGGCTCTGAAGCTCAGGGAACGCGTAGAACATGACGTCAGAGAGGTGGACGACCCAGTCGGTGATCTGCCCACCGCCGAAGCTCCACCAGCTGCGCCACTGGCGCTTGGCCATGTTCGGGCGGCAGGGGTACTGCTGCTCGGTGCCCACGCCGTTGAGCCAGAGGTCGTAATTGAAACCCTTGGGCGGAGCGACCGGCTCACCGAGCTTGCCATCGGCGAAGTAAAACCCGCCCGCGAGGGCGCCGTTTCCGAACGCGATGTGGACCTCGATGACTTTGCCAAGGCCGCCTGACTTGAGAATGTCGACAGCAACGCGACGGGCGGTGCTCTCGATGCGCTGGGCGCCGGTCTGCGTCACGAGGCTGGGCTTGGCTTTCACCGCACGCTCCAAGAGCGAGAGTTCCTCAAGCTGCTGGACGACGGGCTTCTGACCGTAGACGTGCTTGCCCTTGGCGAGAGCCATCGTCATGATCGAGCAGTGCGAGTGGTCGGGCGTGGAGACGATGACGGCGTCGAACTTGTCGCCATGCTTGTCGAAAGCTTCGCGGTAATCGGCGCAGGTGAAAGCTTTGGGGTGGTCGCCGGCGGCTTTGGCGAGGGCTTCGGCGTCGACGTCGCAGAGGCCGACCATATCGACGAGGGGGTGATTCGCGATGGTCTTGCGGTCGGCTTCCCCGATGGTGCCGACGACTCCGATCGAAAGCACGCGGAGGCGGGTGTCGCTGAGAGCCCAGGCGCGGCGGGGCAGGAGCATGGCTCCCACGCCGGTCGCGGCGGCGTACTGGATGAACTGGCGGCGGGAGGTGTGATTCGGCATGGGTTGGAACCTCGGGAGGTAGGTGAACGGAAAGGCAGCGGGTCCAGTCTACCTCAAGTCGGGCTCGCTCTGCAGACCCGCCCCGTTGCCCCGCCGGACCACTTCCGCGTCCGGCTCGTCCTCCGCATCGATCGTGGGATGCTCGGCTTGCGAACGGGCGGTGGGAATCTCCTGTGGGATCGGCGAACTCCCGGAGAAGCCAGCCGTACTGAGACCTGTTCACGGGTGGTCAGCCTTGCGCAAACCCGAAAGGGGTCCAAACAGCTTCACGCCTTCCTCATTCTCGCCAGAAGTCCAGGTCGAAGATCCCCTCCAAGCCGCGGACGAGCGTCACGTACGACAGTCCTTGGAACCACGCCATGACGACCTCGTCCTCCACCGCTCCCGTCCCACCCCCATCCCGCGCGGCCCAACCCCGACACGCCAGTCCACGACAGGCCAATCCACGACCAGCCAGACCGCTCACCACTTTCTTCCTGCAATTCCTCGCCAACCCGGGCATGCTCGGGTCCTTCACGCCAAGTTCCGCCCGCTTCGCGGAAGAGATGGTGAAGACGCTCGACTTTCACCCCGGCGCGCGGATCGCCGAGTACGGTGCCGGCACCGGTGCCTTCACGAAGCTGATCATGGAGCGGATGCACCCGTCGAGCACCTTCTTCACCATCGAACGGAACCCCGCGCTCGCCGAACAGCTCCGCCTTCGCTTCCCCAACCTTCGGATCCACATCGCCAGCGCCGAGGAGGTCGATCGCCTCTGCCAGCTCGAATCCGTCGAGCAACTCGACGCGATCGTCTGCGGACTGCCCTGGGCAAGCTTTCCCGAGTCGCTCCAGATCAAGCTACTCGAGGCGACGGCCCGGGTTCTCCGCCCCGGCGGACAGCTCATCACCTGCGGGTATCCCCTGGGTCTGATGCTGCCCGCGGGTCGCCGGTTCTACAAGCTCCTGCCGCGTTTCTTCACCTCGATCCAATCCAGCGGCCTCGTCTATCGCAATTGGCCACCGGGGTTCGTGGTCCGCTGCCGCAAACCTGGCACTCCCCCACCCTCACACTGAAGCACCCAACGCACCCCGCGATGCTCCGCATCTTCGCGAGCCTCCGCAACCGGGCCGAAGAACGTACGGTATCAATGGTCACGGAGGTTGCATGTCCCAGAGCTTGTCCCGTCTCTCTTCAACGTTCCTGGCCGTAGTTCTTGCGGGTTTCGTGGGAAGCGTGGTCTCGTGCAGTTCACAAGACCAGCCCGCCGCCCAGACAGGCCGGCAGGGACGCGCCCCGATCCCGCTTCCCGCGCTGTCGGACGCGACCGCGAAGGACTATCCGGGAATCCACAACGCCGTCGCTTTCCATGAGGGCTATGTGTCCGGCAGTGTGCCGGAGGGGCAAGCCGGGTTCGAAACCCTCGCCGCCATGGGCATCCGCACCATCATCAGCGTCGACGGCGCCGCTCCCGATGTTGAAGCCGCGAAAGCCCTCGGCATGCGGTACATCCACCTTCCCATCGGTTACAACGGATTCAACGAACAGCGCAAGCTCGAACTCGTCCGCGCCTCCCGCGATGCCCTCGCCCAAGGCCCGGTTTACATCCATTGCCACCACGGCAAGCACCGCAGCGCCGGCGCCGCCGCCACCGTCGCCGCGAGCCTCGGCTGGTCCACGCCCGACCAAGGCGTCGCCCGCATGAAGGTCTCCGGGACCGCTCCCAACTACAAGGGCCTCTACAGCTGCGCCACAACCGCCACGGTCCTTTCCGCTTCGACCATTGACGCCGTGCCGGGCGACTTCCCCGCCGTCGACCCGCCCAAGGGTCTCGTCAAAGCCATGGTCGAGATCGATGAGGTCTTCGAACACCTCAAATCCATCGAGAAAGCCGCGTGGAAGGCGCCTTCTGACCACCCCGACCTCGTCCCCGCGGCCGAGGCCGGACGACTCGCGGACCACTACCGCCTGCTTGTCGATGACGCGTACACGCGGAGAAAGCCCGCCGAGTTCAAAGCCTTCATGGAACGGAGCCGGGACGAAGCCCAAGCCCTCGAAGATCTCCTCGGCGCGGCGACCCCCGACCCCATCAAGCTGGCCGCTCAGTCCAAGCTCATCGCGGCTTCCTGCAAGGAATGCCACACCAAGTACCGCGACTGATCGGCCCGCCGTCCGCGCCCAAGCCGTTGCCGGAGCCCTAAGTTGAATGAGTGGCCGTCGAGATTGGGAGCTTCCGCCGCCGACCCATGGGCGGCTCCCGGCGGGATGTCGCCCGCGGGCCTCATCTTTGATCGACCGGAATGGCTGGCGTTGATCCCGATCCTGTGCGTGGCCGCATGGCTTCTAGCGAGGCGCACGCTGGCGGGAGGCGGCGGGACTCGGCGAGCGATCCACCTCACTCTCCGCTGGGGTGTGATCTGCCTCATGGTGGCGGCGCTGGCCCAGCCTCTGGTCCGCTGGCGTGCGAACACCGTCACCGTGGTGGCGGTGCTGGATGCCAGCGCTTCGGTGCCGGCGGATCAACGCGTGCTCGCGGAGCGGTTCCTCGCTTCCTCACTGGGCAAGCGTCCTCCCGAAGATCGCTTCGGGCTCGTTTCGGTCGGACGGGACGCGATTGTGCAGACCCTCCCGACCAACGCCGCGCCGCGGGCGGATCTCGGCGCGACCGGCTCCGGCGACGCCACCAACCTGCATCAGGGGGTGGATCTCGCGAGAACACTCATTCCCTCCGACAGCGCCGGCCGTCTCGTGCTGATCTCCGACGGAAACCAGACCTCGGGAAGCCTCGCCGAAGCATCCGCTTCGCTGCTCACCGCGGGCGTCCCCGTCGACATCGCCCTCATCGAGTACGACCGCTCCTCGATGGTGCGGCTTGAGGAACTCGTCGTGCCCTCCTGGGCCCGCGTCGAGGAAACGGTGAGCGCCAAGATCGTTCTTTCGGCCGGCGCTCCGACGTCAGGCAAGCTGCTCCTCTCGCTCAACGGAGTTCCCGTCGATCTCGACCCCGCATCGGACGCGGCCGGCAGCCGCGTCAAGCTCGACGCCGGCAGGCAGGTGCTCGCCGTTCCCATCACGCTGCCGCCTGGCTCCGTTCACCGCCTGCAAGCCGTGTTCGAGCCCGACGACAGCGCGGGCGTCATCCCGCAGTTCCTCCAATCGCAGAGCGTCATCTTCACCAGCGACCGCGGGCGGATCCTCGTCATCACCGAGAATCCCGACGCATCCGCCCCGTTTGTCAGCGCGATCTCAACCGACAACCTGAAGGTCGAGACCTCCGCGGCTTCTTCAGGGCCCGCGACGCTCGAGGAATGGTCCGCGTTCGACGCGGTGGTGCTCTTCAACCAGCCCGCCTTCAACTTCTCCCAGGCCCAGCAGGAATCCCTCGCCCGATACGTCGCCGATGCCGGCGGGGGCCTGCTCATGCTCGGCGGACCTGACAGCTTCGGAGCCGGCGGGTGGTCGCCCAGCCCCGTTGCCGAGGTGCTTCCGCTGCTGCTCGAACCCCCGCAGAAGCGAGAGCTTCCGATGGGCGCCTTGGCGATCATCCTCGACCGGTCCGGATCGATGGCGGCTCAGGCCGGACCTTCCGGCAGTCAGCAACAGCTCGCGAACGAAGCCGCCATCCTCGGGGTCCAGGCGCTCAAGCGCCTCGACCAGGTCACCATCGTCGCCTTCGACGACACCGCCGAAGTGATCGTGCCCCTGACCTCCGCGAGCGATCGCGCGAGCATCTCGAACCGGATCCGCGCGATCGGACCTCGCGGCGGCACCAACCTGTTCCCCGCCATCGACGCCGCCGCCACGCAGCTCGCCAAGTCCTCCGCTGGCTCGCGCCACATCGTCATTCTGACCGACGGACAGACCATCGGCGACGCCGGCGACGGGCTCGCACGCGCCCGCGCTCTCCGCGAGAAGAACATCACCATCTCGACCGTCGCCGTCGGCGACCAGTCCAACGACCCGCTCCTTGAGTCACTCGCGCGGATCGGCGGCGGCCGGTTTTACAGCGTCAAGGTCGACAACGCGAAAGCCGTCCTGCCGCGGATTTTCATCACCGAGACACAAGTCGTCAGCCGCACGCTGATCTGGGAGGGAGCGCCCTTCGCGCCTTCAGTCTCCGTCGCCGCCGACTCGATGAAGGGGGTCGCCGAGAGCCTTCCGCCGATCTCCGGCTACATCGTGACCGCGGATCGCGGCGGCCTCTCGACGGTCGCCCTCCGCGGGCGCGAGAACGACCCGATCCTCGCCCAGTGGCAGCACGGGCTGGGCCGCGTCACCGCCTACACGAGCGACGCCGCAACCCGCTGGAACTCCGCCTGGACCGCGTGGGAAGGCTTCGGTGCGTTCTGGTCCCAGCAGCTCAAGTGGGTGATGCGCCCTGCGGATGACTCCAAAGCACGCCTCTCCGTCGAATCTCGGGGCGACCGCACCCGCGTCCGCCTCGAATTGACCGACCCGGCTGGCGAACGCCTGAACTTCGCTCATGTCACCGCTCGCGTCGCTCCGACCGAAGGGACCCGGGACCCCGCCGCGTCGTCCAGGCAGGTGCGCCTCAGCCAGACCGGCCCCGGAACCTACGAAGGTGAGGTCCCCACCGCCGAGATCGGGACGCACATCGTCTCCGTTAGGTACCAGCCCGCCGCGGGCGGAGACATGAGCGGTGGCACCGCCCGCGCCGCCGTCGTTCGACGCGCCGGTGAAGAGTTCCGCCGCCCCACGCCCGACGCCGAACTCATGATGGACGTCGCTCGACGCACCGGTGGAAGGCTCCACAAGCTCTCGCCCGCCGGCGCCGAACTGTGGAGCCGAGAGCATCTCACCATGCCCACATCCTCGCGCTCCGTCTGGCTCTACTTCGCGATCGCCGCCCTCACGCTCTTTCTCATCGACGTCGCCGCCCGCCGGCTGACGATCGACCCCGAACGCGCCCTCGCCCGAGTGATGAGCCTCCTCGCTCCAAGCTTTGCCGCCGCCCCGGTCTCGCTGGCCGGGCTCTCCTTGGCCAAGGCCCGCGTCTCGGACGAACTCTCCCGACGCTCACAGCCGGCCCGGGCCGGCGAAGCCGGAGTTTTCCTGCAGGACACGGCCGAGACCCTCGCTTCAGAGTCGCCGGCTCCGCCCCCCATCGCCCCCGCAACCAAACAGGCTCCCGCGCCGGCTCATGCCGCTCCTCCGCGCCGCGACACTCCGGAGACCTCTCAGGAAAGCACGATGGACCGCCTCCGGGATGCCAAGCAGCGCACCAAGCGAGATTGATTCAGCGCGGAACCCCGTCCGCGCCCCAAGCCCGTGCCTCCTCGGGCAGGATCGACCGAAGCCAGCGAGCGCTCGGCTTGCTCGCTCGCGACTCAAACTCGCCCGCCCACGCGCTCGTGCACTCAAGCTGCCCGCCGATTGCGCCCCACATGGGGCTGCTCCGCACCCGCCACACCCACGGGCCTTGGTCGATCTGCTCCGTCGTCAGCGTCGCGCCGTGCCCCTCGAGCGCACAGAACTGCCCCGTCGTCGTCGCTTCCCTCGGAAAGTTCGGAAGCCACATCTCCCCGCTCGCGACCCGCACGCTCCCGCACCAAAGCTCGAGCGACATCCCAAGCGACACGCCCTTGAGCGACTCATCTTCCGGATACCGCACGTTGATCCCGCCGCGAACCAGACCAACCGACCATCCGTTGCGAAGGGTCTCCGTCACCGCCTCGGGCGCGCGGTCGAGCACGGTCTCCAGATCCGGGACGGGCTCGACGGGAAATCTCGCGGTCTCATCGACGCCGCCCGGGACGAACGGATCCCCGTCCTGCGGACCCGCTCGCCACCGCGCGCGCACGTCCACCACCACCTCGCCATTCTGGGTTGGCGGCGCGAAGAAGACCCAGATCGGCCGCGCCGCTCCCGCGCTCGCAAACACCCGCCTCACATCCACATCTCGCGACGCGAACGGCCCGAAGCTCTCACCGCCGGACTCCACCGTGATCTCAACCCGCGACGGCACATACGGCCCGAGCATGCCGTCCCCGTCGATCAGGATCGGAACCGGCGTGCCCGCAGGCCATCGCTTCGGCACGTTCAGTTCCTGGACCAGCGGCGTGCGAGCCATGCTCTGGGCGAGCTTGGCTTCGGTCTCCGCGGGCCAGCGGCCGGAGTTCCGCCGCGTGCCCACCTCGGTGCGGACCAGTTGATCGACCCACGACGAGCGCACAGCGCCATCGGTAAAGACCTGCAGGCGCACAAGAACGAAGTTCGGAATCGGCCAGAGCAGGCCCCGGCCGCCCCCGAGGGCACCCACCCACCAAACGATCACGGGGATCAGCGAGAAGCCCAGCAGGATCAGCGGCCGGCTTCGCCGCGTTCGCTGCAGGTCGCCCGGCCGGCGCGGCTTGTGACCGCATTCCGGGCACGCGCCGATCTCGCCGCCCTCCGCCACCGCGTCGTGCCGGTCGTACCAGCACCTGGGGCACCGCCAGCGCCCGCGAGCACGATCCCACCGAAATCCAAGCCACAGCGAGCACGCCATCAGCGCGGAAAGACCCACCGGCACTCCGACAAACAGGATCAGCAGGTCCATGGTCCGGCCGCCGCTCCTCCGCTCAGATCGAGCACGAATCCCTCAGAATGCGGATCTGCTCGACGGGCACAAGGTTTCCCTTGTCGATCCCGGGACAGGTCCGCTTGGCTCGTTCCCACGTCACCTTCTCGCGCAGGATGCTCGGCCAGAACGGCCACGTGCGGCACTGCTTGGGCCTGTCCTCGTACACGCCGCAGACGGCTTTGCCAGGGAACTTCTCCCGATCCAGGTAGATGCAATCGTGCTTGGTCACCCCGTCGATCACCACCGCCCGCTCGTTCAGCGACCGCCCGTGCATCATCATGTGCGTGTGGTCGCGGAGAAAGTCCTCAAGCGGCATCGCGAACCGCGCCGCGAGCTTTGCGCACTCCTCGTCGCTCACGATCACATACCCCTCCGGCCCCGTGCAGCAGTTCCCGCACATCGTGCACGAAAACCGAAGGCCCGGGGCCTCGCCCATCCCCGGCCGAGGATCCACCGGCGAGAACCATTCCTGCCGAGCTTCCTGCCGACCTCCGGGCGCTCGGGAGTCGGGTGCATTCACGCTCGGATCTCCTCGCCCCGTGCCATCCTCATTCATGCCCAAGCGTAGGAGTTGCCCGTTCACATGTTGTCGATCAGCCGCACCGCACCCGGCCCCGTGCCCACCCGCGCCGCGATCAGGCGCCGCACCGGCCTTCCCGCCCGCGGCGTTTCGAGCGTCTCCGCATCCCGCACCACCGCGTACTCGGGCACAATCCCCTCTTCCCCAAGCACATGCTTCATCACGCTCTCGGCTTTCGCGGCGTCCGCCTCCGCCATCGCCGCCCGAAGCGCCCGGCTGATCGCAAGCCCGCGCCTGCGATCCTCCGCCGTCAGGAACCGATTCCGGCTCGACATCGCCATGCCGTCCGGGTCCCGCATCGTCGCACACGGCACGATTTCCACCGGCAACCCGCCCCCGCCGTTCTGCATCGCCGTCATCGCGCGAATCACCGCGAGCTGCTGCCAGTCCTTCTCTCCGAACACCGCCGCGACCGGCTTGACCGCCCGGAACAGCCGAAGCACCACCTGGCACACCCCGGCAAAGTGCCCCGGCCGGAACGCATCCTCAAGCCCCGGCGCCGTCGCGACGCGGGGCAACTCCGGCACGCCCGCATCCCGCCCGTTCGGGTACACATCCTCAACCCCGGGTGCCCAAACCGCATGCCCCCCCGCCGCTTGCGAAATCGCCACATCCGCGTCGAGCGTCTTCGGATACCGGTCGTAGTCCGTTGCTTCCGTGAACTGCGTCGGATTCACGAACACGCTCACGACAACGGGCAAGCCGCTCTGCGCTGCGAGCTTCACCAGCGAAGCGTGCCCCTCGTGCAGCGCCCCCATCGTCGGCACGAGCACGCACGCTCCGACCTCTCCCCGCCACGCATCCAGCTCCGCGATCGTCTTCAGCACGTTCATAGCACGATTGTTGCGCCGCCAACCCGTTCCGAACATCCGCCGCACCCATGGCCAAAGAAAATCATCGGATTCCACCGGATTTCTGTCGGAGGTCGCCAGCCCACGCGTCGTTATGCTGTGGCGAAGCACCACCGCCCATCCTCAACCCTGCTGGTGCGGAGAACCGACCATGGCCAAGTTCATGCTGATGCTCTTTGACAACCCCGCCGATTACGCCCAGATGACCCCGCAGCAGATGCAGGAGCTCATCCAGGAATACGGCCGTTGGGCCGGGCAGATGGGCAAGGAAGGCAAGCTCGTCGGCGGCCAGAAGCTCGCGGAGGAGGGCGGAAAGATCCTCACCGGCAAAGGTGCCAAAGCCGTCCTGACCGACGGTCCCTACGCCGAAACCAAGGAGGTCCTCGGCGGATACTTCATCATCAACGCCGCCTCCTACGACGAAGCCGTCGCGATCGCCCGTTCCTCCCCGCACGCCAAGTACGGCTGCGCGACCCACGTCCGCCGCATCGACGAGATGCAGTGACCGACGAGCCGGGCCAACCCGAACCGACCCACGCCGAGCAAAGGGCGGTCGGCACCCTCGCCGACCGCCTTTTCCGGGAGGAATCCGCACGCCTCCGCGCCGCCCTCGTCAAACGCCTCAGCCCCAGGAACCTCGACCTCGCCGACGACATCGTCAGCGACACGCTTCTCGCCGCTCTCCACCACTGGCGCTTCTCGGGCATCCCGGGCAACCCCGCCGCGTGGCTCACATTGGTCGCCAAGCGCAAAGCACTCGACCTCGCACGCCGCGACCGCCGCCACGACGCCGCACAACGCGACCTCGCCGCATGGGCCGACTCGCGCGAAGCCGCAAGCCCAAGCCCCGACGACCCGATCCGCCTCATGCTCCTCTGCGCCCACCCGCTGCTGGACTCACGCGATCAGGTCATCCTCACCCTCGCGCTCGGTGCGGGCTTCGGCACGGAAGAGATCGCCCGGGCGTTCATCCTCTCCCCCGCCGCCGCCGAACAGCGCCTCACCCGCGCCAAGCGAACCCTCCGTGACTCGGGAGCTTCGTTCGACCTCCGCGAAGAGGAAGTCCCCGCCCGCCTCTCGACCGTCTTGGGCACGCTCTATCTCCTCATCAACGAGGGGTACTCGGGCCACGACGGCGACCAGTTCACCCGCCGTGAGCTGCTCGAAGAATCACGCCGCCTGCTCCAACAGCTCCTCGCAAGCACGATCGTTCCCGCGGACCTCCGCTGCGATGTCCACGCTCTCGCCGCCCTCGCGAGCTTCCTCTGGTCACGGCTCGGCACGCGCACCAGCGCCACCGGCGGCATCGTGCTCATGGAGGACCAGGACCGCGATCGCTGGGACAAGCTCGCCATCGGCGAAGGCTTCTGGCACCTCGCCCGCTCCACCCTCGGCGACCGCCTCACCCCGTACGGCCTCGAAGCCGGCATCGCGAGCTGCCACGCGGCCGCGGCGACCTTCGCCGACACCGACTGGACGCAGATCGTCCGGTTGTACGACCTCCTCGCCCGCCTCAAGCCCTCACCCATCGTCCTCCTCAACGCCGCCGCCGCGAAAGCCATGCTCCACGGCCCCCACGCCGGCCTCGACGCGATCGACGCCATCCCCGTCTCGGGCCTCTCGCTCCGCTACCACCTCATCGAAGCCACCCGCGGCGAGATCCTCCGCCGCGCCGGCCGAAACGCCGAAGCCGCCGTCTGCTTCCGCCGCGCCCTGGACCTCCCCTGCTCAACCCCCGAGCGCGAACTGCTCCAAGCACGCCTGCGCGAGGTTTCAAACGCGTGAGCAACCCGCGCCCGTTCCCCTCCATAAACTCACCGCTTGTCCCCCCTCGCGGTCATCTTCATCACCCACACCACCCGCCACCTGCGGCGGTCGCTGCTCGCCGCTTCCGCATCGCTCCGGAAGCCCGACGCCATCGTCGTCTCCTGCGATGGTGATGGCGACGACCTCGCCGCGTGCGTCCAAGGTGCTTCCGCCGAGTTCAACCTCGCGATCACCCTCGTCCGCCGCGCCCACACCGGGCAAAGCCGCTCGCCGCAGGTCCGCAACAACGCCGTGCGAACGCTCCCCGCCGATCTGCCGCCGGAAACCCGTCTGGTCTTCTTTGATGGCGACTGCGCCCCCGCTCCAGCCTGCCTCGACCGCCACGAAGCCCTCGGCTCCGGCGGAAAGGTCGTCGTCGGCTTCCGCGTCGACCTCGACCAAGCTCAGACCGAAGCGTTCGACGAGCGAGCCGTCCTCCGCGGCGATCCGCCCGCTTCCATCACCGATGACCAGTGGCGCACCCTGAGCGACCGCGACCGCCGCTACCGCCGCGCCCTCATCCTTCGCCGCTTGGGCCTCGGCAAGCCGCACAAGCCCAAGATCCTCTCCGCCAACTTTTCCTGCACCCTCGCCGCGTACCGCGAGGTCAACGGCTTTGATGAGGAGTACATCGGCTGGGGCGCGGAAGACGACGACCTCGGCCGCCGCTTGTACCAAGCCGGCCACCCCGCGGCCGTCGGCGTCGCGTCCGCCATCGTCTACCACCAGTGGCATCCGACCCGCGCCCCCGGGGGGGGTGGGGGGGTGGGGGGAGCATGGGCCGACAACGCCGGCGCCCCGCGATTCCTCAAGGGCACACCGGTCCGCGCCGCTCGCGGCCTCGAAAGCCCGCTCGAACAGCCGGAGTGCCGCGTCGAGCACTTTGGCGGGAAGCCCCGATGACCACCAACCTCGCCGACTGGTCGCGCCGCCTCCGCCACATCGCCGAGCCCGTCCTCGCGGGCACGCCCATCGTCCGCCAAGCGTCCCTCGCCGAGAAACAATCTTTCGCCGACACCTTCGCCGATGAAGCCGGCCACCGCCGCGTCTGGGATGCCTTCCTGCTCGCCCGGATCCTCGGCTTGCCAAACCCGACGACGACCGAGCCCTGGCTTTGGAGCTGGTCGGACTTGACCGCCGAGCCACCCCGGCGCGAACCGCCGTTCTTCGCTTTGCCCCAAGCGTGGGCTCTCGAGCAGGAAACCGAAAAGGAACTCGCCGGGCTGCACGGCTGGTCGTGGCGACTCCGGCAAAGCTCGCTCGCGGATGTTCGGAGCTCGGGTCCTCTGTTTGATGCCGCCGTCGAGTGGACGCTCGCCAACATCCAGCCCGACAACGCCACCAACCACCCCTGGGCGATCCACGTCTTCCTTGAACGCGCCGCGAGAGCGAACGACCCCGCAAACGACCCGGCAAGCACCGACGCCCGCCTCTACGCCGAGACGATGCTCCACAACACGATCGTCCACCAAGGCCGCCCCGACCGCTTCTCCGCCCTGATCCTCTGGGATGCCGCGGACTGGCTCACACCACAAGCCTGATGCCTCACGCCTCCCTCAGCACCCCGCCTCGAAGGCGGCCACGAAGTCGGCATAGTCGAAGAAGTCCACGAGCCCGCCGCCGTTGAAGTCGGCGGGCCAAGAGGTCGAAGCAGAGAGGTCGAAGCAGAGAGGTCGAGGCAGAGCGGTGGAGGCAGAGAGGTGGAGGCAGCGGCGGCGTCCAGAGCCGGGTCTCGCGACGCCGAGGCCGGGCGGAGCGGGGGTTTGGCGGGACGAATTGGGAAATGGTCGAGACGATTCGCAAAATCGTCGGGACGACATGGGAAATCGCCCGGGCCGCGCGACGCTCCGTCCGGGGGTTTTGCCGATTGGTCGACCAGATTTGCAAAATCGTCGGGCCGAAATGGAAAATCGTCGAGACGATTTGTCGCTCCGCACGGGTTATGCGACGTTGGGCGGGGGCGGAGGGGGGGAACCGGGATTTCAAATCTCAAGTTTGAAATTTGAAGTTTGAAATTTGAAGTTCTGCCCCCCCACCCCCCCACCCCCACCCCCTCCCCGTGTCCCCCTCCCGTGTCCCCCTCTCCCCGTGTCCCCGCGTCCCGCCCCCCTCCGCTAGACTCGCCCCTTGCCCCCCCCCACCCCCCTCACCTTCACCATCGCCGCCCGCTCCGCCACCACCCATGCGCGGGTCGGCCGCGTCTCCACGCTCCATGGCGACTTTGACACGCCCGCGTTCATGCCCGTCGGCACCCGCGGCTCGGTCAAGGGCATCCTCCCGCATCTGGTCGCCGAGACCGGAGCCCAGATCCTCCTCAACAACACCTACCACCTGCTCCTCCGCCCCGGCCCGGACCTGATCGCCGAGATGGGCGGCGTCCACCGATTCATGTCCTGGAACGGACCGATCCTGACCGACTCGGGCGGCTACCAGGCCTACTCGATGGCCGACACCAACTCCGTCGATGATGACGGCGTCACGTTCAAGTCCATCATCGATGGCAAGATGATCCGCATGACGCCCGAGGAGTCCATCCGCGTCCAGAACCTCCTCGGCCCCGACATCATGATGGCCTTTGACGACTGCCCGCCGTCAAACCCCGCGTCCGCTCCCGAGCCCGGCGATGCGGAGGCGCCCGCCGATCCGCGACTCGCCCGAGTCCTTCGCCGCGACCACAAGTACGACCACGCCCAGCGCGTCGCCATCGCCAACGAGCGCACCGTCCGCTGGCTTGAGCGCTGCAAGCAAGCCCACACCCGCCCCTCCGAGCAGTCCCTCTTCGGCATCATCCAGGGCGGCACCGACATGGCCGCCCGGTCATGGTGCGTCGAGCGCATCTGCAACATCGACCTCCCCGGCTACGCCATCGGCGGCGTCGCCGTCGGCGAAGGCCCCGAGCAGATCGCTTCGGTCGTCCGCCACACCGCGCCGCTCATGCCCGACGCCAAGCCGCGTTACCTCATGGGCGTCGGCTACGAACGCGACCTCCTCGCCGCCGTCCGCGCGGGCGTCGACATGTTCGATTGCGTCCTCCCCACGCGCAACGGCCGCAACGCCAACGCCTTCACCCCCACCGGCCAGATCCGCCTGCGGAACGCGAAGTTCGCCAAAGAGCAAGCCCCGATCGACCCAACCTGCGACTGCCCGGCCTGCACGCCAAGCCGGTACGCGATGAGGGGACCCGCCGGCGAGGACCTCCCCTTCTTCTCGCGCGGGTACATCCGCCACCTCTTCATGGCCGAGGAGATGCTCGGACCCATCCTCGTCACCCTGCACAACCTGCGCCACTTCCAACGCTTCATGGCCGACCTGCGAGCCACGATTCCCGCCGACGACTGGGCCGGATTCCTCCACCGCTGGCCCGTCGCGGCCCCCGGTCTTGGCTGAAGCCCCGCATCGGGCCGCCCCTGAAAAACCGGTCCCAAACGCCTACCGTTCCCCCTTGGCAATGACGGTAGACCCAAACAAAGGTTAAACACCAATGCTGCATCTCGATTGGACCGGCTCGCAAGCCAGCCCGCTCATCCACTCCCCGGTCCTGATCCTCGCTCAGGAAGGCAATCCGAGCAATCAGTCCCTCGGCGGCCCCGTTCCCGCGGCGACGCAGGGCGGCGCGATCCCGAGCACGCCCACCGCGGGCACCGGCACCCCCGCCGGCACCGGCCCGAACGCCGCGCCGCCCCCCGGCTTTGGCTTCCTCTGGATCATCGTCGCGGTCTTCGCGTTCATGATCTTCATGCAGTGGCGCACGGGCAAAGCCGAGAAGAAGAAGCGGCAGGAGCTCCTCGACTCGGTCAGCAAGGGTGACACCGTCCAGCTCATCGGCGGAGAGATCGGCATCGTGGCCGACATCCGCGAGACCGAGGTGATCATCAAGTTTGAAGAGGGCAAAGCCCGGTACGTCAAGTCCGCGGTCCAGACGGTCCTCCGCTCCACCAAAGCCAAGGACGGCGCCGTCGCCACGATCGAGACCAAGGAAACCAAGAAAGAAACCGCCAACTCCTGATCGGTCCCGCACCGGACCTTCGGAAGATCGCGCGGGGACCACTTCCCGCGCCCACACGGAACGAGCAACACGATGTCGAGCCTCTGGAAGCGCATTCTCCTGCAAGTCGTCGTCCTCGCGGCCTGCGCCTGGTTCATCTGGCCGCCCGAAAAGCAGATCCGCTACGGCCGCGACCTCGCCGGCGGCATCAGCCTCGTCTACAACGTCCAGGTCGGGCCCGGCGAGGACAGCACCTCCGTCGTCGGCCGCGTCATCGACGCCGTCAAGGAACGCATCGACCCCAAGGGCGTGATGGAGATCGCCGTCACGCAGCTCGGCGCTGAACGCATCGAAATCACGATGCCGCTCCCCGGCGACGCGGTCAAGAAGCTCCGTCAGGAGTTCGACCAGGCCGTCCAGAAGCTCGGCGAGTTCCGCCCGACCCCCGGCCGCCTCCAGCAGGTCTTCGCGCTTCCCGCCGCCGAACGCGACGCCGCGATCACCGCGCTGGCTTCCGGTCGCGCCCTCCTGGCCGACAAGCTCAAGGAAGCCGCGGGCCTCTACGACTCCCTGGCCGCGATGGATGCCCGCCTCGCCGCCCTCCCCGCCGAAGCCCCCGCCGCCGACCGCGATGAGCTCATCGCCCAGCGAGCCCAGATCAACCCCAAGTACCGCGCCGCGGTCGACGCCCTCACCTCAAGCGTCATTTCCCCCGAGACCGTCCGCCGCGTCCTCGAGCTCCCCACCGTCAAGCGCTCCATCAAGACCGACGACCCCAAGGTCCGCGTCCTCGATGACAGCCAGCAGGACATCAAGTTCAACGAGCTCCTGACCCGCTTCCCGCTCCGGGCCAATGAGCTCAAGGATGTCGCGACCGCGTACCAGGCCTACTCCGAAAAGCGCGTCACCCTCGACGACCCGCAGGACCTCATGCGCCTCCTCCGCGGCTCGGGTGAGCTCGCGTTCCGCATCACGATCAAGCCCGGCGAGGGCGGCCACCCCGATGAGCTCTCGCTCCGCCGCGAGCTCGCCGAGCGCGGCCCCGCCGTCGCCCGCCGCCCCGACGCCCGCTGGTTCAAGATCAATGACATCGCCAGCTGGTACGACTCGGTCTCCCAGCGAGACCTCCTCCGCGCCAACCCCGCCGCGTTCTTCGCCGGCATGGGCTACGTCGGCGAAGCCTACCTCGACGGGTACTACCTCCTCTGCTGGGATACCGCGAGCGCCAAGCTCACCGGTGCAAGCGGCAACTGGGCCGTCTCCAACGCCATGGACTCGCGCGACGAAATGGGCAAGCCCGCCATCGCCTTCACGATGGACAACGTCGGCTCGGTCCTCCTCGGCGACCTCACCGCCCGCCACGTCGGCCAGAACATGGCCATCGTCCTCGACGATGAGGTCTACACCGCCCCGCGCCTCCTCAACGCCATCTCCCGAAACGGAAACATCACCGGCGTCGATTCCGACTCCGAACGCCAGTACGTCATCAAGGTCCTCGTCGCCGGCGCCCTCCAGGCCAAGCTCAGCCCCGAACCCATCAGCCAGTCGATCCTGAGCCCGACCCTCGGCCGCGACAACCTCCAGCGAGGCCTCAACGCCGGCTACATCTCCTTCGCCATCTGCGCCGGCTTCCTCATCGTCTACTACTTCACCTGCGGCCTGGTCTCGACCCTCGCCCTCGCCCTCAACACGTTCCTCCTCATCGCGCTCATGGCGCTCAACAAAGCCGCTTTCACCCTGCCCGGCATCGCCGGCGTCATCCTGGCTTTCGCGATGGCCGTCGACGCCAACGTGCTGATCTTCGAGCGCATGCGTGAAGAGCTCGCCAAGCGCGTCGCCCTCAAGGAAGCCGTCGGCCTGGGCTACAACCGCGCGATGTCCGCCATCATCGACGGCAACTCGACCCACCTGCTGGTCTGCTCGGTTCTCTTCATCTTCGGCACCACCGAGATCCGAGGCTTCGCCGTCACCATGAGCATCGGCGTGGTCACCACGCTCTTCGCCCAGCTCGTCTTCACCCGCCTGCTCTTCGACATCGCGCTCAAGCTTGGCTGGCGCACCACCTCCATGCTCCCCATGGCGGTCCCAGCGGTCCAGCGTGCGTTCACCCTCAGCGTCGACTGGATGCGCCTCCGCGGCGTGTTCTACACGATCTGTCTGGCGGCCACGATCGGCGCCTTCGCCCTCATCGGCTATCGCAACCGCGAGATGTTCGACACCGAGTTCCGCGGCGGCACGCAGGTCGTCCTGCAGCTCCGCACCGACCCCGCGACCGGTCAGGCCATGACCCTCAAGCGCAGCGAGGTCGAGGAACGCTTCCTCAAGGTCGCCGAGACCGACCGTTACCCCCGCGACCTCCGCAACGTCACCGTCCAGGTGATCGACCCGCGAGCGGACCTCTCCTCCGACAAGTTCAGCCTCAAGACCCTTCTCCCCGACACCGACGTCGTCTCCGCCGCGGTCCTCGAAGCCTTCGGCGACGCCATCGAGCGCCGCCAGGAGCTCAAGTTCAAGGGATCCGATCTTGATGGCGGCGACACCATCCCCGCCTTCCCGATCAACCGCCCCCGCCTCGGCGACGTCATCGGCAAGCCCGAGGTCGGCGTCGTTCTCCCCGAGTACCGCGGCGGCATCGCCACCCTCCTCGAGGAAATCACGCCCCCCGTGCCCCTCCGCGAGCTCCGCGATCGAGTCACCAGCGCCCGCAACAAGCCGGGCCTCCGCGGCGCAACCCGCACCCTCACCGACATCGTGATCCTCGCTGGCGATGAAAGCGCCGTTCGCTCCGCAGTCCTCGTCTCTCTCGACGCCGAACACCTCAGCATTGGGTCTTCGGACGACTGGCGGGTCAACGTCCGCGACACCGAGTGGGCCGTCGTCCGCTCGGCCCTCACCGAGGAGACGTCCCTCCTCTCCGCCAACGAGTTCAGCCCGGCCATCGCGAAGACCTTCGTCGCGCAAGCGATCCTCTGCGTCATCGTCGCGGCGCTCCTCATCGTGCTCTTCATCTGGATCCGGTTCAACTCGATCCGGTTCTCGATCGCCGCGATCGTCCCCACCCTCATGGACTGCTTGATCGCCATCGGCCTCATCGCCGCGGCTGAGCTCATCTACGACAACCTCCCCGCCGTCGCCAACGCCCTGGGCATGGTCCCCTTCAAGATCGACCTCACCGTCGTCGCCTCCGTGCTCACCGTGCTCGGCTACTCGATCAACGACAAGATCGTGCTCTTGGACCGCATCCGCGAAAACCGCGGGAAAGCCAAGGTCGTCACCCGCCAGATGGTCAACGACTCGGTCAACCAGTGCATCAGCCGAACGCTGCTCACCGGCACCACGACCATCCTCTCAACCGTCGTCCTCTACACCGTCGGCGGCGATGCCCTCAAGCCCTTCGCCTACACCCTCGGCCTCGGCATCGTGGTCGGAACGCTGTCCTCGATCATGCTCGCCGCTCCGATGGTGTGCGGCGCTCGCCGCGGTGCCGCCGAAACGATCGATGACGCCGAGCCCACCGACGAGGGCGCAAATCCTGCGCTGCCGGCCCGATAGAAATCGGTCGCCCGCGCGCGATCGGTCACAAGGTCCGCCCGTACTCGTGTCGATACAATGACTCGGAGGCTTTGGCATGGAATCCGCATCATCCAGACTGATGGCCGCGACCGGCTGTCTCGCGCTCGTCTGGATCGGCGCGTACTGGCTCTATGAGCCAAGCGGCAAGGGCTCTGACGGCATCGCGCCGCTCCCCGATTCCCTTAGCACGCCCCTCCCCGCCGCTCGTACCGGCCTCACCAACCCTGAGCAGGCCGTCAAGCCCGCTCCCGTCGAGCCGCTTCCCAAGCCGGAACCCGCCCCCCCCGCGCCCGTCCCGGCCCCAGCCCCGGCGCCCGGCCCAGCCGTCATTCCGCCCGAGTTCGAGACGTACACGGTCAAGCAAGGCGAGACCTTCGAAACCATCGCCAAAGCCCGTTACGGCTCCTCACGCCTGCACACCGCCATCGCTCGGGCCAACCCGATGAAGGACCCCCGCCGGCTCAAGCCCGGCGACCAGATCCGCCTCCCGAAAGACCCGACCAACATCCAGGGCAAGCCCGCGCCATCCAGCCCGACCCCCTCCGGCCAGCCCGCAAGCGGCACGGCGAACCTCACCGAATACCTCGTCGTGAAGGGTGACACACTTTCGGGCATCGCCCAGAAGGTCTGGGGCTCAAGCAAGGACTGGCAAGCGATCGTGGAAGCCAACCGCTCGCTCCTCCCCGACGAGAACGCCCTCCGCCCGGGCATGAAGCTCCGCATCCCCGCCAAGCCGCAGTGATCGCTTCCGCCGATGAGGCGGCCCGCCCGACCGGCACCCCCACCCGGCAACCGCAACTCCCTACAGTCGGCGGATGAAGACCCACCGCCACGAGCGCTCGCGCACCCCCGCCAAGGAAAAGCACAAGCCGCGCCCGCTTTACGTCATCACCGGCGGCGCCGGTTTCGTGGGTTCCAATCTCGCCGCGGCCCTCGTCGCACGCGACCCCGACACCGAGCTCATCATCATCGACGACTTCCGCTCGGGCTCCTTCGCCAACATCGTCGAAGCCTTCGAGCGCCAGGACCTCCCGCCCTTCTCCGGCGTCGTCCTGCCCATCGCCATCGAGGACTTTGAGTTCGAAGCTCTCCTCGAAACCGCCGACATCGACGCGTTCTTCCACCTGGGCGCCATCACCGACACGACCGTCGCCGATGAAGCCGAGATGCTCGCCGTCAACACCACGCCCATGATGGCTCTGATGCACGCGTGCGTCAGCAAGGACGTCCCGCTCGTCTACGCGAGCAGCGCCGCCGTCTACGGCACGCCCCCGCAGGCCGCGTCCCGCAAAGCCTTCCCGCTCGAGGCGGCCGGCTCGCCGAACAACGTCTACGGGTTCAGCAAGTGGCTGATGGAGTGCGACCACCGCCGCTTGGCCGCGACCCTGCCGTCACCGCCGCATGTCGTCGGCCTCCGCTACTTCAACGTCTTCGGCCCCGGCGAAAGCCGCAAGGGCAAGATGGCTTCGATGGTCTACCAGCTCGCGACCCGCATGCTCCGCGGCGAGGCGCCGCGCCTCTTCCGCGACGGATCGCACGCCCGCGACCAGGTCCACGTCGACGACGTCGTCGCCTGCACGATGGCCGCGGCGGGCCTGGGCGGCAAGCCCGCGCCGACCCCCGGCGTCTACAACGTCGGAAGCGGCGTCGCGACCTCCTTCAACGACATCATCGCCGCGTTGCGGCCCGCGCTGGGACTTGGAAAGAACGACCTCCCCACCGAGTACTTCGACATGCCCGCGGACATCCGCAAGTTCTATCAGGACTACACCTGCGCGGACGTCACGGCGAACAAAGCGGGTCTGGGCTGGGAGCCCTCGATCAAGCCCGCTGACGGCATCGCTTCCTACGCCGCGCAGCTCAAAGCGGCGCTCAAGAACTGACCCGTTCGCTCTCTCGTATCGCGCCAAGCAGCATCATGCCCGTCGCTCGCTGAGCATCGCCGCCCGCCCGGAGCAGAAGCTTCGTTCGTGCGTCGGCCGTCACGCCCGTCGCTTCGCACAACCTGCTCAGAAGCCGGTCGTACGGATCGCTTGACCGCGTCAGCCGCCGGCGAAGGATCGCCGCCGCCAGAACCACCAGCACCGCGACGCCCGCCCAGAGAGCCCACGCGGGCCACCAGACGGACGCTTCTGGCGCGATCCGCGCGCCATCCTCGTAGATCAGCCGGATCGGACCTTCCGCAAGCAAACCCATCATGCCGCCTCCCGCTGAACGCTGACGCTTCCCGCGTACCGCCGGGCCGCATCGGCCAGCCGCGCCCGCACGCTTGCATCGCTTTCGGTTCCAAGCCTTCGCTCAACCAGCGCCGCCGCCGCACCGGGATCGACAACGCCCGCGACACGCGACACAAGCCAAGCCGCCGCAAGCCGGTGGGTTTGCTCGTCGCGCTCGCTCATCTCGATCAGTTCCGCAAGCAGCGAAGCTGCCGGGAGCAGGCCGGCGACAGCAAGCCGCCGCAGCACGCTCGCCCGCACGCGGTGGTTCGCGTCGCTCTTGAGTTCCATCAGTGATCCCGCGTGCTCAGTCGCGATGGCTTCCGCCGCGTTGGACCGCACCCTCGGGTCCGCCGCGTGCAGACACGCGCGAGCCGCGTCCGAGTCGTCCAGACACGCGACCGCCGTCGCCGTCAGCTTGGCCGCGTCGCTCCCCGGCTCGCTCGCCGGATCGATCACGCGAGAAGCGACATCGGCCACGCGCCCGGCGAGCCCGACGCGTCGTGCGAGTTTGAGGAGCGTCACCCGCTCTCGGGTGTCCGCCGCTTCCCACCGCCGCTTCCATTCGCGTTCCATCGCGGCCGGCTCGCGCGTCGCGCGACGCCTGAGGCCGAGGATCGCGTCCGGACGATCGATCCAACTGAGGCCGAGTTTGGCGAGTTCGTCCGCGGCAATCGTCCGCACGGCCGGGTGCTCACTCCGCACGAGCGCCCGCCAGGGCCCGGACTCCCCGCACGCGGCCAAAGCCGCCGATCTCGCAATCCCGGCATCACGGTCGAACGCGTAATCGATCGCTGTCCGCCGGGGCGTCGCCCGCCACGCGGTGAATCGCACCAGCCCGCTCGAATGGCCGAGCGCCGCACGCCCCCACCGCTCCCGCAAGCCGACATCCGCATCCAAACCCGCGAGCACGCGCCCGACGCCCGCGCACGCCGACTCGCCGATGCGGTTCAGCACCGCCGCGTTCATCGGGACCATCGCCGTCGGGAGCAACGACTGTTCTCGCTCGGGCCGCGTACGGATCGCCGCTCGCCGCACGACGCGCCGGACCAGATGCCCGCGCGAAAGCAAAGCCGCGTGGGCCTCCACGCCGCACGCCTGCCGGAGGCGGTCCATCGCCGCTTGCGTCAGCCACGACACAGGCAGAGTCTCCCACGCCCGAATGCGGATGGCGTCATGCGAACCCGACCGCATCGCCCGCGTCAGAGCGATGCGTCCGGATTCATCCGATGCAAGCCGCTTCCAGGCTTCGTCATCTTCACCCGGCCGCTTCAGCGCGACCACCGCGGCCGCGACCTCGCGTGACTGATGAAGCTCAAACTCACCCACAGCTCGTGTCAAGAGACCGCGTGCCGCGCTGCGAACGACCTCATCCGCCGACGCAAGCTCCGCGATCTGCCTCACCACCGCATCGGCCGCCGACGCGACCTTGGCTTCCGGATCACTCAGCCCGCGAACGATCACCCCATCGCACTCGGCCCACGCGCCCGTTCCAACCCACTGGATCGCCGCCAACCGCGCCTGGGAAGACGAACGGCCCGCCAGTTCGCAAGCCAGCTCGATCGCACGGGCACGCCCGATCCTGGGCTCGATCGCCTGCGCCGCTTCGTGCGCCCCGGCCCCGACCAACGCCGACCATCCCTCTTCGAGCACCGCGCGACCGCACGAAGGCAGAACGGCGACGAGGGGCTCTGTCCATCGCGAAGCTTCTGCGATCGGACAGACGACACCCAACGCGATCCAGAGCCGACCAACATCGTCTGGGGTGAACGCCGGATTCCTTCGCGCAACACCCAAGATGGGCTTGGAAAAATCGTGACTCTCGGCTATCGTGGCGTCCGCGTGAAGGAACCGAGCGGGCCTTCGAAGCGGAGAGTACCCCAAGAGATTGTGGATAGTTTGTCGGAAGCGCGACATATAGACCCGGATCGGTTACACGTTCAGCGTTGACGGAATCCAAACGGTCCCCGGAGTGCGAAACCGGAAACCCTTGGATCTATCGACCGGGCACACCCGTTGAGGCGCGAAGTTGGGGGGGGGTCTGGGGCTCAACGAGATCCCTTGGCGACGGAAGGAGAGCCGTCACCAAGGTCCGGAATACGCAGGAAGCGACCCCGAACGGGTCGACCCCTGCGAGTCGGAAAGCGTCGGGGCGAGAGAGAGAATCGCCACGCGAATCACCAGAATTGGTGACGCCAACCGGAAAAGACATGAACGTTCCAACCAGACCGAATCCTGTCCTCACCCATCAGGCCCTGCTCTACGACCGCCCGCTCCACCCGGAGCTGCTGCCCGTGCGCACCAAGCGGGTCGTCAAGGGTGACAAGTACGAGCTCGAAGCCTGGCTGATGCCCGGTTCGCACGCCCTGCGGTTCTCCGCCGGCGGCCAGAGCGCAACCGAGCTTTTTGCCGACTCGACCCGCAACCTCCCCACCGCCGGCGTCCTCTCCGCGTTTCTCGCAGCGGGCGAGCATGAGTTCGAGCACACGTTCGCGCCCGGCGGCCTCACCTACATGCTCAGCGTGCAGACCGAACAGCTTGCGGACAACCTCTTCGCCGATGTCCACCGCGAAATGCTCGACCTCGCGAAGGAAGAAAACCCTGTGATGCACCACTGGTCCGACGAGACCGGCCGCTGCCTCAGCATGGTCTCGATCCAGCGCCAGCAGAAGCAGATCCACGCGCAGGCGTACCACCTCATCGCCACCGGCTCGCTCGTCATCCGGACGCAGTCAATCTTCGAATTGGCGTGATCGGCGTGCATCCCGCCCGTTCGGGCTAGAATCAGCCCGATGATGACGTTTGCGATCATCTCGCGAATTACAACGCCCTGCTGAGCGCCTTTCGGCCGCTCGCGGGGCTTGTCTTCGTTTCCGCCGAGCCCTCAATGTTCGGCCGCTCATCCCCCAATCCCAACCTAAACTCGGTCCTGCCGTGCCAAGCCCCAAAGGCACCCGCGGCGGCGCCTGATCCTCACGAAAGCCAATATGTCCAACCCCCCCACCCCGTCGCCCGCCCAGCCCGCCGCTTCCAAACCCGCGGGTCCGAGCCTCAAAGACACCCTCAACCTGCCGAAGACCGCTTTCCCCATGAAAGCCAATCTCGTGCAGAACGAGCCCGCTTCCATCAAGCGCTGGCAGGCCATCAAGGTCTACGACAAGCTCCGCGAAGCCGCCAAGGGCAAGCCCAAGTACGTCTTCCACGACGGCCCCCCCTACGCCAACGGCAACATCCACCTCGGCCACCTCCTCAACAAGTGCCTCAAGGACTTCGTCGTCCGCACCCGCTCGATGATGGGCTTTGACTGCCCGTACGTCCCCGGCTGGGACACGCACGGCTTGCCCATCGAGCACAAGGTGATGACCGAGATGCAGGAGAAGGGCAAGCTCGCCAAGCTCGCGACGCTTCCCGACGACCAGCGCAAGACCATCGTCCGCAAAGAGTGCCAGACGTACGCCGAGAAGTACGTCAAGCTCCAGCGCGGCCAGATGGAGCGTCTCCTCACCCTCGCCGACTACGACCACCCCTACCTCACGCTTCAGCCTTCGTTCGAGGGCGCCACGCTCGAGGTCCTCGCCGACCTCTGCAAGCAGGGCCTCGTCTACCGCGCCCTCAAGCCCGTCCACTGGTCGATCGCCAACGAGACCGCGCTCGCCGAAGCCGAACTCGAATACCAGGACCGCGAGGACCTCTCGGTCTACGTCGACTTTGAAGCCGACGACCTCGACGCTGTCTACGACGCCTTCGGCCTGAAGGAAACCGAAGAACTCGACGACGCCGAGCACATCCCCGGCCCGACCGACGCCGCTTCCTCGCGCGTCCCGCTCCCCGGCACGCGGCCGATGGTCCGCCCGTCGTTCATGATCTGGACGACGACGCCGTGGACGCTCCCGGCGAACCTCGCGATCGCGGTGAACCCGAAGTTTGAGTACGCCTGCGTCTGGGTCGACGGCAACGTCACCGTCCTCGCCGCCGACGCCGTCGCTCGCGTGATGAAGATGCCCACCGGCGAGCACAAAGCCGAGCAGTTCGTGGTCCTCGCGACCTGCCCGGGCTCCAAGCTCATCGGCCTCAAGTACCGCCATCCGTTCGTCGCCGCGACCGAGGGCTCGCGTTCCGAAGCGTTCCGCTCCCGCGAGAAAGTCCGCGAGGATGCGCCGATCCACACGATCGTCGGCGCGGAGTATGTCACGCTCGAGGACGGCACGGGCCTCGTGCACACCGCTCCCGGCCACGGCACCGAGGACTACCAGACGGGCCAGGCCGTCGGGCTGCCGTCGTACTGCCCGGTGAAGGGCGACGGCACATACGACGACACCGTGCCGCAGTGGCTTCAGGGCAAGCTCATCTGGAAAGCCAATGACGAGGTCGCCCAGCACCTCAAGAACTCCGGCCACTTGTTCTTCAGCCACAAGTTCAGCCACAGCTACCCGCACGACTGGCGGAGCAAAACCCCCGTCATCTTCCGCTGCACGCACCAGTGGTTCGTGAGCGTGGACCGCAAGATCGACCAGTGGGAGGGCAGCTTGCGCGATCTCGCCCTCAAACAGACCGATCCGCGGTCGGGCGTGGTCAAGTTTGTTCCGGAATGGGGCCGCAACCGCATGCGCGGCATGCTCGAGTCGCGCCCGGACTGGTGCATCTCGCGTCAGCGTGCGTGGGGCATGCCGATCCCGGCGTTCATCCTGCCGGACGGATCTACGTTCATGACGGCGGCTTCGGTCCGCGCGGTGGCCAAGCTCGTGCGCGAGAAGGGCACGGACATCTGGTTCTCGGCGGGCCCGGAGGAGCTGCTCAAGTACTACGACCCGAAGGCCGATCCGGATTGCCCTCCCGCTGTGGCTTCGTCGCTTCGTGATTCCGTGGCTTCTTTCCGCAAGGGCGGGGACATCATCGACGTCTGGTTCGAGTCCGGAAGCACGTGGGCGGGCTGCATGCGGGAGCGCGGGCTCGGCTACCCGGTGGATCTTTATCTCGAAGGCTCCGACCAGCACCGCGGGTGGTTCCAGTCGTCGCTTCTGAATGCGCTGGGCGCGACGGGCATCCCGCCATTCAAGACGCTTCTGACGCACGGGTTCATCGTCGACAAGGACGGCCGCAAGCTGAGCAAGTCTCGTCCGGACGCCGCTCGTTACGAGGTCGAATCCCTCTGCAACGAGTTCGGTATGGATGTCATGCGCTGGTGGGTCGCGAGCCTGCCGTTCGAGAACGACATCAAAGCCGACCTGGGCCTCTTCGCCGAGCTCGGCGAAAGCTACCGCAAGGTCCGCAACACCATCCGCTTCATGCTCAGCAACCTCGACGACTTCAAGGTCGAGAGCGGCGCGCGTCCGGCGTTGCCGGCGAGCGGCACCAGCCTCGACGCCTGGGTGCTCGCGGAGTTTGAGACCGTGTCGGCCAAGGTCCGCAAATCCTACGAGGAGTTCGACTTCCGCACGGCGCAGCAGTCGCTTTACGACTTCTGCAATGACACGCTGAGCGCGGTCTACCTCAGCGCGGTGAAGGATCGGCTTTACTGCGACGCGAAGGATGCGCCGCGCCGTCGGCAGACGCAAGCGACGCTCTGGAATCTCACGGACGGGCTGTGCCGTCTGCTCGCGCCGGTGCTCTGCCACACGGCGGACGAAGCGTTCCGCGAGCTTCACCGAGTCGACGCCAAGGACGCGACCGTCTGCGTGCACCTCGCCGAGTTCCTCGGCGGCGCGGACAAGCCCGGGTTCGGAGCGGGCTGCGATGCGGGTTGGGCGTCGGTCTCGAAGGCGCGGAGCGCAGCGCTCGCCGCCATCGAAGTCGAGCGCAAAGCCCTGAGCGTCGAGAATCCGCTGGATCTTGGCGTCACGCTCCCGGATGCCGACGGCTCGCTCGGACGATTCGATCCGGTCGATCTCGCGGACCTTCTGGGCGTCAGCAAGGTCTGGATTGACGCGAAAGCGACAGCGATCAAGGTCGAGGATGTGCAGAAGCGCGGCTTTGAAAAGTGCGAGCGTTCGTGGCGTCGCGACGGGACGGTGAAGGTTCGGTCCGACGGGGCCAAGCTCTCGGACCGGGACGCCGCGGCGATCGGCGTGAACTGATGGCATTCACGCCTGAACTGAGGAATCCACCCTCTCTCGCGGGCAGAACCAATGGTCGATGTCAGATGGCGCGGCAGTAGGCCTCGACCAAGCCATGACCACATCGCCCGTCAACACGAAGCTCACCCTGGGAGAGATTGCTCTGCAGGCTCTCGACCCGGCTTCGGCACGAGCGGGGGGCGAGTCGACGTCGAAAGCCGTACCGAGGGGCACGGCCGCGAGCGTGGCGCAGTTCGCTACCCTCGCCGCTCGCTCCGTGGCCGCGGCGAGCGCGTCGATCATGCTGTCGTGGGAGTATTACACGAGATGCACCGGGAGTCCGGTGATCGAGGTCGCGACCTTCGACCGATCGAGCTCTCTGGCCGCGACCGTCATGATGAGCGGCAAGCCGCTGGTGCTCGGAAACGTCTCCCGGGCGGGGTGCGCGGAAAAGACCCGGGAAGCGAATGCCTCCGGCTGCGTGGCGTTCGTCGGCGTTCCGATCCTTGCCTCCACAGGCGAGGTGATCGGAGCGGTCTGCGTCCGCGACACGCGGGAACGCAGGTTCACGGCCGAAGACGTCGACTCGCTCGAACTCGTCGCGGATTTCATCTCTCGCGAGGTTGAGTTCTGCGATCTCTGCGCAGCAAGGCAGGGTGTACGCGAGCCGCGCACCGCGCTGCCGTTGACGGGGCGGAGTATCCTGATCGTCGGGCCCTCGGGGCTCTCTCGCGACGTCATGCACGACTGGCTCACGAGCGCCGGGGCGCTCGTGGATGCGGCGACGGCGGGCCCGGCGACGGCCGAGTGCCTCTCTGACTCCGCGATCGTCGGCGTGCCCTACAGCGCGATCGTGCTCGATACAGGATCTGGCTCGGTGGCCGCGACGCTCAGGAGCGAAGGGTGCACGGTACCGATCATCGCGTTCCGTCCGCCGGGCGTCCGGCCCGACGACCCGCAGTTCGAAGGGTGCACGTCCGTGCTTCAGACGCCCATCGAGCGCGGCGCCGACCTCATCGAAGCGTGCCGCCGGATCTCCAAGCGTCCGGGGGCGTAATCCAGTCGCCGGGCTCTCTCGCCACGCGGTCGCCGCCCGCTTTCGCACGCTCGCGCCACACGCAAGCCGCCTCTCCGGTGCCGGGGATGACCAGGTCGGAGGCGATCTCCGCGAGCGGCTCCAGGACGAACCGCCGCTGCGTCATGCGCGGGTGCGGGACCTCGAGATCGGCTTCTCGGATGATCGCGTCGCCGTAGATCAGAAGGTCCAGATCAAGCGGACGCGGCCCAAACCGCGGGCCCACGGACCGATCGCGCCCCGCCAGTCGTTCGACCGCCAGCAGGGTCGTCAGCAGGATTCGGGCGTCCAGGTCCGTCGCGATCTCGGCGGCGGCGTTGAGGAAATCGGGCTGGGCGACCGGCCCCACGGGGGCCGTGCGGTAGAGGGACGAGACAGCCACCACCCGCACCCCGGGAGCCGCGTGAAGCCGGTCGAGGGCCGCCCGCAGGGTGCTCGCGACGTCGCCGAGCGTGCCGGCGAGATTGCCGCCCAGGCCGATGAAGGCCCGGACGGGGCGGGTGGATGGGACGGAAGGTGTGGTCATCTGCAAAAGCAAAGCGGCCCCGCGTGCGGAAGCAAGCGGGGCCGGCGAAAATCGTGCGGGGCGGGAGCGTTACTCCTCGACTTCCTCGAGCTCCTTCGTGCGGTGCTGCATCTGGGCTTTGAGGCGGAGGAGGATCGAACTATGCATCTGGCTGACGCGGCTTTCGGAGAGGTCCAGGGTCGAGCCGATTTCCTTCATGGTCATGCCCTCGTAGTAGTAGAGGATGACGATGAGGCGTTCGGCGCGGCTGAGGCCCTTGGTGATCAGTTCCTTGAGGTCGCGGCGCTGCACCTCGTTCTGCGGGTTGCGCTGCGATTCGTCCTTGATCACGTCGATCTCGCGGACATCGCGGTTGCCGTCGGAGTTGAAGCACCGCTGCGTGAGGCTTCGCGTGTTGACGGCGAAGCTGTCGCGCTTGAGCTTGTCGAATTCCTCGCCTTCGAGGCCCAGTCGGATGGCGACCTGATCGTCGGTGGGGCTGACGCCGGTGGCCATTTCGATCTGCTGGCGGGCCTGCTCGAACTTGGAGGTGCGGTGGCGGACGAGACGGGGCACCCAGTCCATCGACCGGAGTTCGTCGAGGATGGCGCCGCGGATGCGCGGGGCGCAGTAGGTCTCGAACTTCACCTTGCGTTCAAGGTCGAAAGCGTCGATGGCGTCCATGAGGCCGAAGACGCCGGCGGACATGAGGTCCTCGATGTCGACCTCGTCGGGGAGTCGAGTGTGGATGCGTTCGGCGTTGTACCGCACGAGCGGCAGGAAGCGCTCCATGAAGTAGTTGCGGATGTCGCGGCGGCGCGGCGAATCCTCCGGGAGACGCTGCAGCTCACGCCAGACGTCGTTGACCGGCTTCTTGTCGAATTCCGAGCGAGATTTCGAGATCTCAGCCTGCCGGTACGCGGCGCGATTGGCCTGACGAGACAGCCCTCGCGCGACCTTCATGGTCGTCATATGGTCGACTCCTTGACCATTCTCGAGTCCGGCGGCGATCCTCTGCCGGGCTCTTCACTGGATTCCATTCCACAGAGGCATTCCATGCCTCCGACATAGTGATAACAACTTCCCGCCCGGTCATGCTCAAAAAAATGAGAAATTCCGGAAATTTTGCCCGAATCAGCCGGAATCTTTGACACCGGCCCCCGAGTTTTCCACCGGTTTTCCACCGTGCCCGGGGGATCCAGCTCCTGCGTGATGCGCGGCGCTGATCATCGACTCGATTAATGACCCTATCACACCCCCAACAAGATAGAACAGGATCATGACCGGAAGCGCTCGGAGGAGCGTCTCGGTCGCCGACGCTCCCGCGAACAAACCCGACAAAGTCGCCACCAGAAAGGCGGAAAGAGCGAAAATCGACGCGATGACTCGACTCGGTGCGCTCATCGAACGGGCCCTCGACTCTTCAGGCGGTACGGAACAGACTGGCATCGACGGATCGGGGCCCGCGCTTGAGCGGAAAGGACGCGGTCGTGCCGGAATTCACCAAAACCCGGACTTGTCCACAAGTTATCCACGCGGCGGAGCGGCCTGAACGGTCGCCAGTCGCGCTTCGAGCGACCGAAGGGATTCGGACATCGCCGCAACCATCCTGCGAAGGTCGCCAACCTCCTGAAGGAGCCCCCCCACCGTGACTTCGGGAGGCTTGGCGGCCGGCACGGGCGCCGGGCGCGGAGCGACCGCCGGAGCCGCCGACGAGGGAGAGGGAGAGGCCGAGCCGCGGAGACTGGCCACCGGGGGACTGGCGGTCTGGATCGCGGACGGGGCGGCGGTCCAGGTCGTGGACCGGAACCCGGCGACGTCGGCTACGGGTTTGGAGAGCTTGATAGCCGGTTCAGCAGCGACGCCGACGACCGCGGCACGCAAGGCGGCGATGTCCGCGGCGGAGGGGGGCTTGGGGGATTTGGGTTCCATCGCGTGTTCCTTTCATGGCACGGTCAAGCCGCGGCGAGGGTGGTCTGTTCTTCGGCGGGGGTGATGAGCGCGAGGGACTCGACTTCGATCCCTCCGGCGATCTCGTTGTAACCGAGGACCGCGACGCCGGGGACGTGCGGCTCGATGACCTGGCGGACGACCGCGCGAACCTGCGGGCTTGCGATGACGACCGGGAGATGTCCCGCGTCGGTGACGAGCCTGAGGCCCTTGGCGATCTGGTCGGCGAAGCGTGCAGCGGCGCGGGCCGGCATGTTGACGACCGTGCCCGCCGGGCCGCGATCGATGTACGCGTTGATCTGATCCTCGATCGTCGGGTCAAGCGTGACGCAGACCAGCTTGGGCTTGAGGCCTCCGGGCGGGACGGCCGCGTACTGGTTGCAGATCGTGCGCCTGAGACCGTTGCGGACGTACTCGGTGAGAACCTCGAGGTCCTTGGTCTTGGTGCCCCACTCCGCGACGGTCTCAAGCACGGTCTCGAGATCGCGGATCGGGACGCGTTCACGGAGAAGGTTCTGGAGCAGCTTCTGAAGCTCGGTGGGCTTGAGGATCGCCGGGACGGTCTCCTCGACGAGCTTGGCGGCTTTCTTCTTGCATTCTTCGAGCAGGTTTCCGACCTCTTCGCGGGTGAGAAGCTCATCGGCGTGGGTCTTGACGAGTTCGGTGAGGTGCGTGGCCATGACGGCGGTGGGCTCGACGACGGTGTAGTTCATGGCTTCGGCGCGTCCGCGGAGCGAGGACTCGATCCAGCGGGCGGCCAGGCCGAAGGCGGGCTCGACGGTTTCCTCGCCCTCGATGACGCCGCTTGCGATCCCCGAGTCCATCGCCATGAGCTTGCCCGGACGGATGATCCCTTCGGCGACGGGGTTGCCGCGGATCTTGAAGCGGTACGCGCAGGTGTCGAGCTGGATGTTGTCGCGGATGCGGACCGGGGGCATCACGAGACCGAACTCCAGCGCGAGCTGGCGACGAACAGCCGAGATCCGGTCCAGCAGATCGCCACCGCTTCCGACGTCGACGAGGCCGACGAGGCTGTGACCGACTTCAAGTTCGAGCGTGTCGACCTTGAGGAGGGATTCGACCTGCGGGGGCTCGACGGGCTTCTTGGCCGCTTCGGCGGCGACTTCAAGCTCGGCGTTCGCGGTGACCTTGCGGGAGCGGTTGATGGCGTAGGCGATGCCGAAGAGGGCGACGGCGGTCACGACGAGCGGGATCGTGGGGAGCGGCGTCATCGCGAGGATGAGGAGGAAGACGCCGGTGATGATGAGGCCCTTGGGCTGGCTTGCCATCTGGTCGGCGAGCTCATCGCCGAGCTGGGCTTTGCTACCGGAGCGGGTGACGATGAGGGCCGAAGCGATGGAGACGACGAGGGCGGGGATCTGGCTGGTGAGACCGTCGCCGATGGTGAGCTTGGTGAAGACCTCGGCGGTCTTGCCGGCTTCCCAGCCCTTCTGAACCATGCCGACGGCGAACCCGCCGAGGATGTTGACGGCGGTGATGATGATGCCGGCGATCGCATCGCCGCGGACGAACTTGGAAGCACCATCCATGGCACCGAAGAAGTCGGCTTCCTGGGCGACGCGGGCGCGGCGACGGCGGGCTTCCTTCTCGTCGATGACTCCGGCGTTGAGGTCCGAGTCAATCGCCATCTGCTTGCCGGGCATGGCGTCGAGGGTGAAGCGTGCGGCGACTTCCGAGATGCGTGTGGCACCCTTGCTCACCACGATGAACTGCACGATCACCAGGATGATGAAGATGATGACGCCGACAAAGAGCGAGTCGCCCGCGACGAAGTTGCCGAACGCCGCGATCACGTGCCCGGCGACGTGCATCGCTTCCTCCGGGGACGAGGCATCCGCCGTGAGGACGAGGCGGGTCGAAGCGATATTGAGCACCAGGCGGTACATCGTGACGGCCAGGAGCAGCGAGGGGAAGGCGCTGAAGTCCAGCGGCTCGTTCATGTAGACGGTGGTCAGCAGCACGATGATCGAGAGCGCGATGTTGAGCGCGATCAGAATGTCGAGCATCGCCGACGGCAGCGGGACGAGCAGGACCGTCAGCAGGGAGACGAACCCGACGGGCACGATCAGGCCGCGGAACCGCTGGATCTGGGTCATCCAGTTCGGGAGCTTCGCGGATTGCATGGCGGGCGTGGGCATGGGACGCGGTTCCGTTTCGGGCTTGGATCAGAAGAGCGTGCGGGACGGCGGACAGGGGGTTTAGGCGGCGGCGATGCGTTGCTTGAGGCGGTAGACGTAGGCGAGGACTTCGGCGACGGCCTGGTACTGCTCGGGGGGGACCTCGCCGCCGACGTCGACGGCGTAGTAGAGAGCTCTCGCCAGCGGCGGGCGTTCGAGGATCGGGACGTCGTGGGCTTTGGCGATCTTGCGGATCTCGAACGCGAGGTGATCGACGCCCTTGGCGATGACGCGCGGGGCGCCCATCTTGCCCTGGTCGTACTTGATGGCGACGGAGAAGTGCGTGGGGTTGGTGATGATGACGTCGGCTTTGGGGACGACGTTCTGGGCTCGCTGCTGGGCGAGTTGCCGCATGACCTTCATTCGGCGACCCTTGAGGTGCGGGTCACCCTCCATGTCCTTGTGCTCGTCCTTGACCTCCTGCTTGGTCATGCGGAGGTTCTTGTGGTGCTGCCACCAGTTGAAGCCGTAATCGACGACGCCGATGGCGAGGAGAAGGATGAGGATCCATGCGGCGGCTTTCGCGGCGAGGATGCCGATCATCAGCATGCCCGAAGCCAGGCCCATGGCGGGGAGCGCGGCGATCAGCGGTGCTTGGTTCTTGATGAGCACCCACGTGATCCACCCCACCACCGCGAGCTTGAGCATGCCGGCGAGGCCTTTGGCGATGCCCTTCATGCTGAGGACGCGCTGGAAGCCGGAGACGGGGTTGAGGCGGTTGAGATCAGGGATGAGCGGGTGTCCGGACCAGTTGAAGCCGACCTGAAGGATGTGGGAGAGGGCGGCGATGCCGGCGGCGGCGATCATGAAGGGGACCATGGCCAGGCCGCACTTGATGGCGGCTTCACGGATCATCAGGATCGTGGACTTGAAGTCCAGAGCCTCGCTGCCGACGCCGGAGACGAGCTGGCTTCGCATGAGGGCGCCACCGAGGGCGAGGAGCAGCGCGCCGGACCCGGCGAGGAGCAGCGCGGCGCCGATGAGATCGACGGCTCCGGAGAGGTCGATGCTCTTGGCGATCTGGCCCTTCTCGCGGGCGTCGCCGAGCTTTTTCTGCGACGGCTGCTCTGTCTTGTCGCCCATGTCTTCGGCCAAGGGAGGTGCTCCGGAAGGGGGTCAGTCCATCGCGGGGGCGCCGAGTTCGGACGCCCAGACGCTGATCTGGTTAAGGACGAAGGTGATCTCATCGCCGCAGACGATCGCAACGCCGCCGATCGCGGCGGTCAGCATCGCCAGGCCGGCGTACGACTTGAAGGTGAACCCGACGTTCATGACGTTCATCTGCGGCATCGTCTTGCCCACCGCGCCCAGCGCAACCGTGAGAAGCGAGACGATCCCGAGCACGGGAAGGCTCACGCGGATCGCGAGCTGAAGCCCGGACGTCACCGTGTCCACAAACAGGGAAAGCGGAGCGTCGGTGAGGCCGATGCCGCCGGCGGGAAGCGTGCGAAACGTGCCCGCCAGGGCGAGAAACAGCGACTCGACGCCGCCGACCAGGACGAAGATCGCGCCCGCCATGATGTAGAGGAACTGACCCAGGACGTCAAAGTCGCCGTCCATTTCGGGGTTGAACACGCGGGCGAGACCAAGGCCCATGATCTGGCCGGAGAAGGTGCCCGCCATGTCCATCGCGACCAGCGGGATCACGGCGATCATGCCCATCGCGCCGCCGATCAGCATCTCGCCCAAGATCGCGGGGAGCAGGTCGAGGAAGCCGATCGTGGATGTGCTCTGGTATTCACGCGGCACGACAGGGTAAAGGGCGACGGCGAGGGCCGCGGCAAGCAACGCCCGCGCCCGCATCGGCACGCTCACGTTGGCGAGGATCGGGGCCGCGATGAACAACCCCGCCACCCTGGCCAGCACGAGGCAGAAGGGGACGACGTGGTCGAGGATGGGCGTGATCGCGTTCATTCGCGCGGGGCGTGGGCGGAGCTAGACCTTGAGCGTGAAGAGCATCCCGGAGTAATCGATGAGACGCTGCACGATCCAGCCCGTGAGGAGGATCGCGACGATGAGCATGATGATGATCTTGGGGACCGTGGCGATGGTCTGGTCCTGGATGGAGGTGACCGCTTGCAAGACGCTGACGATCAGGCCGATGATCACGCCGGCGGCGAGGATGGGCGCCGTGACCTTGAGCGTGATGATCAGGGCCTGCTGCACCAGTTCGATGGTCGATTGGTCGAGCGACACGCGGGGAGCTCCTAGGCAAGCCAGGGCATGAAGCTCTGGAGGGTGGAGTGGATCGAGGGAAGCTGGCGGCCGAGCGAAGCGGCGGCGTGGACGGCCGCGGGCTGCTCGAAGCTCCGCATCAGGCTCCCGACGATGAGCTGCCAGCCATCCACCATGACGAAGAGGAGGAGCTTGAACGGCAGGCTGATCATGACGGGCGGGAGCATCATCATGCTCATGGAGATGAGGATCGTGCTGATGACCATGTCGATCACGAGGAAGGGCAGGTAGATGCGGAACCCCATGATGAAGGCGGTCTTGAGCTCGGAGAGGAGGAAAGCGGGGACGAGCGTGACCATGTCGACATCGGCGCGGGTGAGCTTCTCGGGCTCGCTGGTGTCCACGCCGCGGTAATCCAGGACCATGTAGACGCTGGACCAGTTGCCGGTGGCATCGATCTGGGCGAACATGAAGTCGCGCATCGGCTGCTTGGCACGGTCCCAGAGCTCGTCGTAGTCGCGGATCTGGCCCTGCTGATACGGGACGATGGCTTCGCGGTTGATGCGTTCGACGGTGGGCGCCATGACGAGCATGGTCATGAAGAGCGCCAGACCCGTGGTCACCTGCGGCGGCGGGATCGTCTGCGTGCCCATCGCCTGCTTGAGCAGACCGAGGACGACGATCACCCTGACAAAGCAGGTCGTCATGAGCATGATCGCGGGCGCGAGGCTCACGACGGTGAGCAGCACCATCACGCTCACGATCGGGCTGATACCGGGGCGGTCTTCGGAGGCGCCCTTGCCACCGGGCAGAGCGCGGGACGCTTGGTCAAGAAGCTGGATCGGATTGACCGACCCGGAGGGGAGCTCGGGAACGTCCATGACCGGGCGATACTGGCCGGGGGTTGAGGGCTGGCGGATGCCGGGGCCCTGAACCTCCTGGGCCCATGCCGGCGCGGTCAGCGCGATCAGGCTCAGGATGAACGCGGCGATCAGCTTCAAGCGACCATCTCCGTGCGGCGGGGGTTGCCGCCGAGAGCGGCTTTGGCACGCATCGCGGCAAGGCGGGTGCGAAGTTCGGCGGCGGCGTCGGATCCGCCGATCTTGGAGGGCTTGGGCGTGGCCGGAGCCGCGGCGGGCCGTTCGGCTTTCGAAGCTTCGAGAGCGGCCCGGAGCATCGCGGCGAGGGCTTCCTGCTCCGTCTGCTTCTTGGCGGGCTTGGCGGCCGGAGCGGGACGGGCGGGCGCGGGCTCTTCGGGAAGGACACCCTCATCCTCGAGAGCCTGCTGGAAGCGCTGCGAAGGGGCTTTCCCGTCCGCAGCGGTCGCCTTTGCGACGATGGACGCGACGTCCGCTTCGGACGCGAACTCGCTGAGGGTGACGACGCAAGCCGTGCCCGAACCAAAGCGGCCGCTGGCTCGCGTCTGGCAGAGCAGTAGGACGCGGCGATCGACTCGGAGCAGGATCAGGGTGGTCGAGCGGTCCAGCGGGTATCGGCCGAGGATCGACAGGATGCCCGACGGGGCCTTGCCGGCGGCGCCCAGAGCGGCGGTCAGACCGCCGACGCGGCCGGAGAGCTTCTTGACCACGCCCGCGATGAGAAGGATGAGCGCGATGACGACAGAAAGCGAGAGGATCGTGCGGGTCACACCCAAGCCGGTTGTCGCGGGCGCTTCGGAGGAGGGAGTCGCGGGCTGCGATTCGGCTTTGGACTTTCCGCCCAGCGCGATCTGTGCGTCGGGATTGGGCCGGGACGCCTTGACGGACTCGGCGAGGGGAGCGAGATCGAGGGGCTTGACGGGTTCGGCCCGTTCCGGCGCAGGCTGAGCAGCGGGCTCGCGGAACTCAGCGGCGGGGGCTGAAGCCGGGGCGGCAGTCGAAGCGTTGGTTCTCGGCTGGGTCGGAGCGACCGAAGCGGGCTCGGGCTTGATCGGCATGGGGCCGATGAAGGTGTCTTCCGGACCGGCGGAGGCGCACGTCGCGAACGAAGCGGCCAGCAGTGCGGCCAGGACCGGGTTGTGCTTGCCAAACTTCGTCATCGCCATCTCCACGGGCAGAGTCGCCACCCGGCACTCGCGTGCCGTGCTTCATTCAGAGGGTCTTGTCAATCTCACGCGGGCGTCGCGACGGCCGTTGCCGGGTCGCTCACCTGCTGCAGAATCTCACTGACACGAACGCAGAAGCTGTCGTTGAGCACAAGCACCTCGCCGCGGGCGACATGCCGGTTGTTCACAAAGATGTCCACCGGATCACCCGCAAGCTTGTCGAGCTCCACCACCGCGCCCTCGCTGAGCTTGAGGACGTCCTCGACGAGCATGCGGGCGCGGCCGAGCTCGATCTTGACGTCGAGGTTGACGTCCGAGAGCAGCTCGATGGCTTTCTGTTGTGCGGGGGAGAGGTTGGCCGTGAGGGCGGGAAGCGGCATGGGCGTCGCGCCGGTTGGCGTCTTGCCCACCCCCAGGCCGCCGGCCAGACCGGCGACGGCTTCCTGCGCCGCGTTCAGCGCGGCTTCCGCCATGGATCCCGCGCCGCCGGGGGTCGCGCCAGTGGTGGAATCGGTTGGATTGCTGGAATTGGTCGTGTCTTCGGCCATCCGTGGCCTCCCTGAATGCCCCGGACTCCCCGGGGGCAGGGTGGAATCGGCTCAGACCGCCTCCAAAGCCATAATTCGACCCCCCCCTTCGGCGCAAGAAAAAGGCGCAGGAACGGACCAAACCACGTCCTGTAACTTTTCCGGGGGCGTTCACCCCATGTCGCCGGCCCGCCCGGGCCGTTATTCGGCGGGGAAGCCTCGGCACCGGGGGATCAGCACCCGCTCGATGTGGCTGACAGGCTCTTCGCCGGTGGTGTCCTTGCCGAAGACCTCATCCAGGTACGCCGTGAGCTGGCGGTTGATGGTCTCGAGGCCCGGTTCCTTGAGCTGAGCCGAGGTGGCCCGGCGGAAGATCGTCGCGATGCCCTCGTGGATCTCGGCCACCCGCTTCTGGAGCAGGCCGTTGACCTTCTCCTCGTAGCGTTTGCGGACGCGGACGGTGATGGACGCGTCCCAGACCCACACGCGGCCGGTCTGCATGTTCTGGAAGTTGTCCTCGACGATGGGGATCTCGACAAACTCTTCCTTGGACTGATCGTCGCCCTTGGCGAGGGTGGTGGCGTCGGCGGTCGCGGGCTTCTTATTGATCATCCCGACGACCATGTAGACGCCGACGGCCTCGACGATCATGAGTCCGGCGATGATGATGGGGAGCTTGGAGCCCTTTTTCTTGGGTGCCGCTTCTGCGGGGGCGGCTTCCTTCTTTTCCTCGGCGGCCATCGTGGGTCTCCCGGGGTGCTCGGCGCCGCGACCCGGCGCGGCGGGGCCGACCCCCAGTTGACCTCATCGACCCGCGGTCGGGGCCGGTTGATCTTGCGCGAAGGGGTGGCCGGGCTCCTGGACCATCAAGGACGGCGCACGCGGAGCGACCCTCCCGGGCGTCAGATCGCGGCCACACCGATAACGCGCGGGTACCCTTCGGCCGATGCTTTCGAGCCTTGCTCTCGTGATCTCCGCGTTGGCCGCTCCGGCGGCGGACCGCGCCCCGGCGGGGCCGGTGGTCATTCGGGTCGCGACGTTCAACGTGGAGGACGTTCGGACCGAGGACCTTCGGGACCCCGCGCACGCCCGGCTTCGGCGTCTTGCCGAGGTCATCCAGCGGATCCGGCCAAACATCATCCTGCTGAACGAGGTCGCGTACGACATGAAGGGCGCGCCGGGATACAAGGAAGGCGACCCTGAGGGGCAGAACGGTCAGCGCTTCGCCGACACCTTCCTCGCGGTTGCGCAGGCGACGGACGTCAAGCCCATCAAGTACAAAGCGTTCACCGCGCCAAGCAACACCGGCCTCTTCAGCGGGTTTGACCTCGATCGCGACGGCAAGGTCACGAACACCTATCCGGTGCCGCCAGGAACCAAGCCCGACGGTTCACCCGGCGATCAGACGCCCGAGGGCCGCGCGTTCGGCAACGACTGCTGGGGATTCGGGACGTTTCCGGGGCAGTACGCGATGACGCTCCTCGTCGATGAGCGGCTCACGATCGATGCGGAGCACGTGCGGACCTTTCAGCTTTATCCGTGGGACTACATGCCGGGGAACCTGATGCCGCTGGCGGCGGACGGGACAGACTGGTACGCGGGGGAAGCCAAGACCGCGATGCGGCTTTCGAGCAAGAGCCTGTGGGACGTGCCGGTCAAGCTGCCCAACGGCGCGGAGCTTCGCGTGCTTTGCAGCCACCCGACGCCGCCGGCGTTCGACGGGCCGGAGATGCGGAACAAGCGTCGCAACCACGATGAGATCCGCCTGATCCGCGACTACATCGACAATCTACCGGGCGTGGTGGATGACAAGGGCCTGGAGGGCGGGCTGATCATGCGGAAGGAAGGCCCGCTGGTGGGCGTGACGATCCCCTTCGTCGTGCTCGGCGACCTCAACGCCGATCCGAAGGACGGCGACTCGTTCCGGAGCCCGATCGCGAAGATGCTTTTCAAGTCGCGGCACGTGAACTCGGCGGTCGTGCCCGAGAGCGATGTGAAGATCGAGGGGCTTGATCCGTGGGACACCGCGATGTTCAAGCTTCGGGTGGATTACGCGCTACCGAGCAAGTCGGTGAAGGTGCTGAATTCTGGGGTGTGGCGGCACGCGCCGGTGACGGGCAAGCCCGCCGCTCACGCGACCATACCTCCAGGGGCGGCCGCAGGCTCGCCCACAGGTTCGCCGGTTTCTCCGACCCCCGCCGGCTCGCCTTTCGACAAGCCGGCGTTCCCGAGCGATCACTTCCCGGTGTGGATCGAGATCGAAGTGCCGGCTCCGGATACTGAAGAGGTTCGGAAGTAAATCTCGCAAACACATGCCGGCCCTCAAGAACACGCATCGGAGATTTTGGCCTGATCGAGTTCGATTCCCGCTTCCCGGAGCCTCAGGCAAAGCTTGGGTATGACATCCTTTATGGAGTCATTAAACGGCAATCGAATGATGCCCTGCAGGTCAGATGGAATTTCCAGATGCCCCTTGACCAGCAATGCCATTCGATTTCTTGTCAAGGACGCCAAGAGCATCCCCGTTTCAAGAATAACATTTTGCCGTGCTCGCGGTTCCGACTTTGTGTCGCCCTCACGCTTTGCGTAGCCCATGTCATCAGGCGTCATCAGAACAATTCCGAAGTCTGACGAATAGTCACGTCCAATATGTCCTTCAAGCGATTCGATGATGGTCTTGCCGTCACCCGAGGAGTTCATTAAAATGAACGGCTCAAGGCCCAAGCGCCGCAATGCCAATTCCAGTTGATCTCGTGACGTCATCATGTCCGTGCACAACAAAAATCTGTCTCTTCGATCTGGTCAAGGCTCGACCAGCAGGACCCGGAGACGTTCCAACTCCAAGATGGTCAAGAACTGCAAGTCGAAGCTTCTCTGCCGGCTCCTTGCTACCTTGGGTGGTGAGTGTGCCACTATTCGTCCACCAATTCAAGACAGAACCGTCTTTAGCGCGGAACTGCGATTGTCCGTGGGCAAGCTCCGACCATGCCCTCGAGTATCCCGCATTGGCCAGTGCGGTCTTTAATTCTTCAATTGAGCCCGTAAACTTATCTTCCATCTGATCGCTTTGGGTACCTATTTCTATAAATGCCTCGCATACCTCCATTTTCACGGATTCTTCTGAACAACCGTATAGTCAACCTGAAGACCATTTAGCCTGTTTCCGTTCATGCTTCCCGGCAGAACGACAAATCCTGCAGGATTATCTACGGCCACGGGCTGGAACGTCGGTGCCTGGGCGGGCACACCAAGACCAGTCAGAAAGCACCCCATTCCAAATGCCGTCGCCGCAACCACAGCCAGAGTTAATTGACGTACCGCCCGTTCAAGCCTTTCGATTCGAACTTCTGATTGCATGAGGAAACTCCTTTTGCCGCTTGCCGTCTCTCAATTGCCGCACGGCCACAGAGTATCACCTCAGCGTCAAGTTTGCCCGATGGCGTCGCGTCCGTTTGGCGAGAGCGGTCGAAGCGGAGGCTTCCTAGCCTCCCCACACATTGGCGAACCGTCACGAGGCGCTGGGAGTGATTGACGCGGCAGCGACGCATTCGCCGTACTCAAACACCTCGTCAAGCCGTTTGCCCAGAGCCAGAGCGATCTTGAACGCGACCTCCAGCGAGGGGGAGTATTTCCCGCCCTCGATGGCGTTGAGGGTCTGACGGCTGACGCCGATGCGGTCGGCGAGCGTCTGCTGAGTCATCTCGCCGGCGTGGAAGCGGAGCGTGCGGATGTGGTTGCGAAGTCCGGTTGGAGGCACGGTCAGCACCCCCGGCGGTAGTACGCTGCTTGAAGCGCGAGCTTGAGCATCTCGCTCGCGTAGACGGCTCCCAGCAGGATGTGAGCGACCCACACCGTCGGAACCTCGAGAACCATCGCGGTCAGCGCTCCGAAGATGCCCGTGCCGAGAAGCCAGGAGGAGTTGCTTTCGGCTCGCCAGCCGATCAGCCGATCTCGTTCGTCACGACGCTCAGGCCGGCCCACCACCGCGGCGATGATGTGGCCGATCACCAGAAGCACGACGAGCAGAGCCGCCGAAACCATGAAGAGCGGAACGTACGCGGCGAAGGTGTCGATGCCTTTCGAAAGCATGACCCCCGAGACAGACGCATAGCCCGCGATGGCAAGCCCGATCGCGATCAACTGGACCCAGACGCTCCGTTCTTCAAACGATGGCAGCACGCGCTCTCCCTTCCACAATGTCAAGATTGAACGACACTGTGTCAAGTATACGCGACATTTTACGGATGTCAAGTATTCTTGACACGCGACCTTGCGGTTTGTTCGCTCTGGACGCCGGGTGCCAGATGCTCGCGCTGACCACGCGACGAGGAGTCAGACTCCGCGCTCGGCAGCCCGTCGCGAAGACGCGGACGAAGTCGTCGAAGCCCAAAGAATCGAGGAAAGCGGAGGCGAAGCGAACCCGTTGCGCGAGCTGCATCATGGCTTGATGTTGCTGGAAGACTCCCCGTCGACCAAGAGGAGCTCAGGACGGACTGGGGGACTCGGTCGGAGTTGGCATCGCCGGGTGCGCGGGCTTTCGCGAACGCATGGCGGTGGCGGCGGCACCCCGGCTTCGACGGGCGAGGGAACCTGCGAGGGTGGCGAGCACCACCACGAGGGACAGGATCCACATCATGTGCCAGAGGGGGCCGCGGGTCTGATCGTCCCTGCCGAGTCCGAGCGCCATCGTGAGCACGGTGCACGCCGCGAGAAAGACCGCGTACCGACGCGGCACCGCGTCGGGGGGATCACCCCGCGTGGACGGCATCTTTGGCTGTGGCAGACTCACGCTCACATTGTGCCACGTCCGGCAAACTAAACCCGGGATTCCGAGGGGTGGATCGATTATCGGTCGCGGCGCTGCCCGCACATTCGTCACGCGAGCCTGCTCGCACCCCCGCACGCGGGGGTGACGAACATGGTGTGGGTGCGGCCGGTGCGGGCGTGGTAGCGAGCGTCGAGCGCCTGTGCGAGATGGCTTGCCGCTCGGGGGTCGCAGAGGGCCACGACGCTTCCGCCGAAGCCGCCGCCGGTCATGCGGGCGCCGTGGACGCCGTCCACGTGCTGTGCGATCTCGACCGCGGCGTCGAGTTCGTCGCAGGACACCCGGAAGTTGTCGCGGAGCGAAGCGTGGGAGTCGTTCATAAGTCGACCGAGTGCTTCCGCGTCGCTTTTGCGGAGAGCGTCGGCCGCGGCGAGGGTTCGGAGGTTCTCGGAGACGACGTGGCGTGCGGCGGCGCGGAGGTCGCCCGCGAGGCTTGAGCGATCGATGCGTTCAAGTCCGCCGTCGTCGGTGGCTTCGCGGAGGGTCGTCACGCCGAGTTCGCGGGCGGCGTGCTCGCACCAGCGGCGGCGGATGGCGTACTCGCCCGCGGCGAGACTATGACGGACGCCGGTGTCGATGATCGCGATGACGGCATTTGCGGGCATGGGGACGTGCCGGGGCAAGCTTGTGAGACAGTCGAGAAGCATCGCGTGGCCCTGGCGGGCTCCGGCGCTCACGAACTGATCCATGATGCCGCAGGGGACGCCGGCGAATTCGTGCTCGGCGCGGCGGCCGATGGTTGCGAGGTCCGACGGTTCGAGCGTCGCTTGCGTGATCGCGGCGAGCAGGGACGCCAGAGCGATCTCGAGGGATGCGGAGCTTGAAAGCCCGCCGCCCAGCGGAACGGAAGAGGCGATGGCGATGGTGAGCGGCGGAAGCGGGCCGCGGTCCTGTAAAAGGTCCTGGAAACCGCGGATGACGCCGCGGACGTAACCGCGCGGGGAGCCGCGATCGGCTTGGAGGTTGGGCTCCTGCTTCTCGCGCGGGTCGAGTTCGACGAGATCGGGGTGGTCGGCGAAGGCGATCCGCGTCAGAGCGTCACGCGATGGCGCGGCGAGGGCGACGCAGGCGCGGTCGATCGCCATGGGCATGACGAACCCGTCGGAGTAATCGGTGTGCTCACCGATGAGATTGACGCGGCCGGGAGCTTGGCAGATCGCAAGGGGCGCGTCGGGCGTGAGCACGGCGAGCTTGCGGATGGCGCGGTCGACGACGGGCTGGATGTGCGGGGGGATCATGCGTGGCGGCTTGCGAGGAGGCGCGGGTAGAGGTGGGAAAACGCGGCTTGGGAAGCCGCGAGAGCGGGGTCGAGCGGGCGGGGCTCGGCGCGGTCGGTCGTCTGGATGCAAGCGTGGCAGGCGTCCGCGACGGTGGGCCAGACGCCCGCGCCGACGCCTGCGAGCAGCGCCGCTCCGTACGCGCCGCCCTCTTCGGTCGTCGGGACCTCGACGGGCACGCTCGCGAGATCCGCGAGAAGCTGCCGCCACTGCGGGCTCTTTGCTCCCCCACCGCCGACGCGGAGGGAGCGAACATCGACACCGAGCGAGCGAACAAGGGTCAGAATCTCGGTCATGGCGAAACTCACGCCCTCGATGATCGAGCGCACCATGTGCCCTCGGCCATGACGCAGCGACAGGCCGACGAACGCGCCGCGAGCGTTTGGGTCCGGGTGCGGGCAGCGCTCACCTTGCAGGTACGGCGCGAAGACGAGGCCCTCCGCGCCCGCAGGCGTCGCCCACGCTTCGGCGAGAAGCGTCTCCATCGGCACGCCGGGAAAGAGCTTGTCCGAAGCCCACTGGAGCGAGCCGGCCGCCGAGAGCATGACGCCGGTGACGCACCAGGCGTTCGCACCGGCCGCGGAGCACATCGCGTGCGTGCGGCCGGCGGGCAGGTCGGGCGAGAACCGGTCGGTGTGGGCGTAGACGACACCGCTGGTGCCGAGGATCGCGAGGGCGCGGCCGGGCTCGACGATGCCGGCGCCGACAGCGCCGCACTGGTTGTCGCCGCTTCCGCCGACAATGAGGGTGCCCTTGCGGAGGCCGAGGGCTTCGGCTCCGAACTCCGAGATCGTGCCCGCGGGGCTGGCGGATTCGACGATGCGCGGGAAGAGAGAGGGATTGAGGCCGAGCTTGGCGATGAGGTCGGTGCGCCAGCGGCGGTGTTCGACATCAAGCACCAGCGTGCCCGAAGCGTCGCCCGTGTCGGTGATGAGCTCGCCGCTCATGCGGAAGCGGATGTAGTCCTTGGGGAGGAGGACGGCGGCGGTCTTCGCGAAGTGCTGCGGCTCATGGCGACGGAGCCAGAGGAGCTTGGGGAGCTGGAAGCCGGTCAGCGCGGCGTTGCCGACGGCTTTGACGAGTGAAGCACGCCCGCCGGCGGTGGCTTCGATGCCTTCGAGTTCATCGGCGGTGCGTTGATCGTTCCACAGGAGAGCGGGGCGGATCGCTCCCGGCGAGCGACCGCCGCTGAGCACGCTTGGTGCGTCGAGAAAGACCGAGCCGTGCATCTGGCCGGAGAGGCCGACGGCTCGGATGTCGCTCGGCGAAGCGTGGGCGATGGAGATGGCCTGCTTCACGGCGTGGATGGTGGCTTGCCACCACGCTTCGGGGTCCTGCTCGGTCCAGCCGGGAGCGGGGGTCAGGAGCGGAACCGGAGCGGAACCGACGGCGAGAACGCGGCCGGAGGGGTCGAGAAGTACGGCTTTGACCGAGGATGTGCCGACGTCGATGCCGAGGAGCATGGAGGATGATACCTCGGCAAGGCGGGAACAAAAGGTGGTCGCGGAATCGTTCGACCGCTTGCGCGGTCGTCTCGTTCAGCGTCTCTTTCAGCGCTTGTCGACGCCTGTTGTCGCGCTCGGCGGACTGAAGAGGTCCAAGATGTGGGTTTGCTCGAGGGCGCGGCAGCTATGCGGGAGGTTGGGAGGCAGGACGAGCACCTGGCCGGTCGAAACTTCGACTTCGCGGTGTTCGGGCGTGCCGGGGGTGCCCACGCCGAAGATGCAGCGGCCGCGTTGCACGATCACGAACTGTTCGTTGGCGTGGTGATGGCTTTCGAGCGCGAAGCCTTCTTCCAGCACGACGGCGGAGACCATCATGTGCTCGCCGATCACGCGTTGACGCGAGATCTTCGGCATCGGGCGGTCGATGGGGAGGTCGGCGAGGGTGAGGAGTTGGTGCGGCATGGGCATTTCTCCATGGTAGTCTTGAGCATCGCCCGCATATCCTGCACCATGCACTCAGGTCCTCCGAGAGTAGTGTGGATTCTCATTCTCGGCGTTCTTGTCTTCGGCGCTTCGTACATGTTCGGCGTGGCGTGGCGAGCAGCGAACATTCAAGAATCGACCGCGGAGTGGCCGACGTGCGAAGGTGTCATCGTTGACTCTCGAGTCGAAGAACGCACGGCCGTCAGAGGTGGAAACCACCACGAACCGATCGTTCGCTATCGATATGTCGTCAACGGCGTAGATAGGTTGGGTTCTGACACTTCGTTCAACCCAATTCGAATCGATCGACAGAGTGCGTACGAATTCATCGCGAAGTACCCCGTCGGGCAAGCCGTTCGCGTGTGGTACAGCCCGGAAGACCCGACTCGATCGGTGCTTGACGCTTCCCCCGCCGATTGGTCGGCAGCCGGACTTCTGGGCGTGATTCTCGCGTTTGTGACGACCGGATTCGCCTTGGCGGTCTTCTGGCCGTGGATCGGCGACAAGCCGCCTCATCAAGTTCGCTCCCAAACTTGACCACGGTTTGTCTTTGGACGCAGGGCCTTTGGCCAGAGGTCAACCGCGCAGACGGCGGGGCGACACGCCCCGGCTCGCGAGAGGTTGCCTTCAGAGGGTCTCGTCGTCGGGCTCTTCGGGTTCGGGCTCTTCGGGGAGGTCGGTGCGGGCGTTCTCGCCGAAGATCGCGGACCCGACGCGGACGATGTTCGCGCCTTCCTTGATCGCGTCCTCGTAGTCGCCGCTCATGCCCATCGAAAGCAGGTTGCACTGGCCTTCGCCGTACCCCTGCGTGCGGATTTCCTCGTAGATGTCGCGGCAGCGGGCGAAGGTCGCTCGCGTCTCGCGTTCCGAAGCACCTTCGGCCGCGATGGTCATGACGCCGCGGAGGCGGACGTTGATCATCGTTTCGATCTGTTCGGCCATGGGGACGGCGGCGGGCACGGGGCAGCCGAACTTGCTGGCTTCGCCCGAGCAGTTGACCTGGAGCAGGACATCGATGACGCAGTCGCGGCGGAGCGCGATCGCTTGAAGCTCTTCCGCGATGCGGAGGCTGTCGACGGAGTGGACCAAGCGCACGAGGTCGACGATTTTGCGAGCTTTGTTGCGCTGGAGGTGGCCGATCATGTGCCAGCGGATGCCGGAGCGTTTGGTCTCGGCGGGCTTGGGATTGTCGGAGGGGCGACTGCTGCCGAGGTTGGCGAGCTTGTCGTCACCCATGGGGAAGAGCTGCTGCTCGTCGATCGGCCGCCGCATCGAGGGGAGGACCTTGAGTCGGTTGAAGTACTCGTCGACGAGGGCGGCGTGCTGCATCAGCGATTGGACGCGGTTCTCGCCCAGGTCGCGGTGGCCCAGGTCGATGAGCTGGCGGATCTGTTCGGGTTCGGCGTTCTTGGTGACGGCGACGAGGAAGACCTCGTTCTCGCGGCGGCCGGAGACGGCGGCGGCTCGAGCGATTCGGTCGCACACCTGGGCGTAACGGTCGGCGAGAGAGTCCGGATTCATGGTTGAGGTCGGCATAGGCCCTCCGGGCTTTCTACTCAGGGGCGTCCTGCCCCTTTCATCAAATCGAGCGGGTCAACTCGGGCGGGACGAGTCGGGCAGCACAAGTCGAGCGGTGAGGTCATGAAATCTTCTTCACGCCGCGCGGTCCAGAGAGCCCGACCGCGGCCGTAGGATAATCACGATCTAGTCTAGCAGTTTCACCGAAACGGCGATCCGACCTTCAAATCTTCGCCCAGGAACGAGGAATTTCACCCATGACCAACCCAGACGCGAACCGCACCGCCTCCCCCGCCAGCCCCTCCGGCGTCCTGCCCCCCGGGTCGATCGCCCCGGACTTCACCCTCAAGACCCAGGACCGGGCCGACTGGAGCCTCGCCGAGCACGTCAAGAAGGGCGATGTCGTCCTCAGCTTCTACCCCTTCGCGTTCACCTCCACCTGCTCGGTCGAGATGAAATGCGTCAACGATGAGCTCCAGTCCTGGAAGGACAAGGGCGCCAACGTCGTCGGCATCTCCTGCGACAGTTTCGCCGCCAACAAAGCTTGGGCCGATCAGATGGGCCTCAAGCAGGCCCTGCTCTCCGACATGCACCGCGCGGTGTGCAAAGCCTACGGGCTTTATTGGGCCGACCTCAACGTCAGCCAGCGCGGCACCATCGTCATCGGACAGTCCGCCGACGGCCGGGGCAAGATCAAGTGGTCGCAGGCCCGCCCGCCGAGCGAAGCGATGAACTGGAACGAGGTTTCATCGCATCTGGGATAACCGAGGGTAATCGCCGAGGGCCAGCAGCTCTTTAGCCCGCACCGGCGTCGGCTTTGGTCGCCGGGGCTTCGCCATCGGCGGGGTTTTTTGCAGGAGGTTCGGGCGGCGCGGGCGGCGGCACCGGGCCCAACCCGGTCGCGACCTGCGAGGTGATCGTCCCGCCGACATCCCACGACCGCGCCACCCACAAGATCCCCGGGGTTGGAGAGAAGGTCGCAGAAAAGCCCGGTTGTGGTGCCAAACCCGGGATCGTGGCCAGCACGACGGTCGAAGACGCGCCACCGCTGATGCTGCCCGAAGCCGTGAGCGGCGTCTGCACGCCGCCGACGAGCTGAGCCACCCTCATGCCCGGCCGGCACGTGACCTGAAACACTTCGCCCGCAGGCAGATTGACTCCCCCGACCTGCACCGTGCCGTAAACCGGGTCCAGCTGCGCCCACGCGACCGGGACCATCGATCCGTCGGCCTGGAATGCTTCGATGAGCACCGCAGTGGGCAGCCTGGAGTCGACGTTGACGACCAGTGCGTTTGCGAACTGCACGGACCGGCTGGGGCCGACATCGACCTGCCGGCTATAGATCGCCACGGCGAGCATGACGGCCATCACGAGGATGGCGGTGATGATCAGCGGCAGGTTCTTTCGCATCGGGCCTCCCGGGGTCGCTGGTTATTCCGGAGAAGCTGACGCCGGTTGCACCGCTGGAATCCGGTACGCCAGCACCTGGTCCACGCGCCGGCCGTCCATGTCCACGACTTCGAAGCGCCAGCCCATCCAGTCCGCGTGCTCGCCGACATCCGGCACGTGGCCGAGCAGCGCGAGCACCATGCCCGCGACCGTCGTCACCTCCGGCAGGTCGTCCGACGAAGGGTCGGGCAGGCCCAAAGCGACCATGCCGTCGTGAACAGAGAGCATGCCGTCGAGCAGGAACGAACCGTCCTTGCGGCGGATCGCGCGGGCGTTGGGCTCCTCGCCGAGGCGGGAGATGTCGCCGACCAGGGCTTGCACCACGTCGTTGAGGGTGACCAGACCTTCGACGCCGCCGGATTCATCCACGACGAAGGCGATATGGGCCCGGGTCTTCTGGAAGGTGTCCAGGAGCTTGACCGCGGGCATCACCTCGGGCACGAAAAGCGGCTTGCGGGCGACGTCGGTCACCTTGAATTCGAGCGAGGAAAGCAGGCCGTACGCGATGAGGTCCTTGATGTGCACCACGCCGATGAGCTTGTCGAGCGAGCCCTGGATCACCGGGAAGTGCGAGTGCGGGCTGGTTCCGACGAGCACGCGGACATCGTGAAGGGACATGTCGTGCTCGATGGGGATGATCTCGTGCCGCGGGACCATCAGCGACTGGACTTTCAGATCGCCCAGCCGGAAGAGCCGCTGGAAGAGCTTGTGTTCGAGGGGGCCGAAGACGCCGGTGGTGGCCGCGCGGGCCACCAAGGCTTTGATGTCGTCTTCGGAGACGTCGTCGCCCCGCGGCTTGATGCGGAGCACGCTGAGCACGGCGTCGGTGGATGAGCTGAGCACCCGCACCGCCGGAGACGCGACCTTGGCAAGAATCATGAGCGGCCTGGCGATAAAGCAGGCGACGCCCTCGGGATACGCCATCGCGATCCGCTTGGGGACAAGCTCCCCCACCACCAGCGAGAAGTAGGTGATGACGAAGACGACCAGGACGAAGGAGATCTCTTCGGCGTACGGCTCGAGAAGCTCGACCCTGGCGATAAGCGGTTCGATCGTCGCGGAGATGGAGGACTCGCCGAACGCACCGGCGAAGATGCCGATGAGGGTGATGCCGAACTGCACCGTCGAGAGGAACGCGGTGGGCTCGCGAGCCAGCGACAGCGCCGCAGCGGCCCCCTTGTTGCCTCGGGCGGCCGCGTGCTGAAGTCGGGAGCTCCGGCTGGTCATCACCGCGAGCTCGGCGGTCGCCAGGACCGCGTTGAGCGCGAGAGCGAAAGTCAGGATGAGGACCGAGACCAACATGGCGACCATCATACCCGATTCGGCGTGGCGGTGGGTTTACGTTCGGTATTCACCCTCCCCGGGTCGGCGGGGGTGCGGTACGCTCACCGCCAAAGGAGCACGATGTCCGTCAACCGCGTCCATCATCCGGATCTCAGTTTGTTCCAGCCCGGCGGCGTCGTCACCATCGAGGGCGATGATGCTCACCATCTGATCCGCGTGCGAAGGCTCGAAGCAGGAGCTCCGGTCACGGTGCTGGACGGGCTTGGCCGCGTCGCCGAAGGGAAGGTCGCGGCGACCCGCAAGCACGGGCGCGACGGGTGGGCCTTGGACGTGGCGATCGCGACGATCGCGACAGAACCAAGGGTCAGTCCCACCGTGCACGTTCTGAGCAGTGCTCCCAAGGGTGACCGGCTGGGCGCGATGATCGACGGTTTGTCGCAGGTGGGAGCCGCTTCGTGGGCTCCGCTCGATACCGTGCGCACGGTGGTCGAGCCCGGAGCGGGAAAGATCGATCGGCTTGAGCGGATCGCGGCGGAGTCGGCCAAGCAGTGCGGCCGGGCCTGGAAGCTTGAGATCGCGCCGGGATTGCGCTTCTCGCAGGCTTTGCAGCACCCGCACGTCGTGATCGCGGACGGGGAGGGCGAGGCGTACGAAGCTCGCGGAACGGAAGCGATCCGGCTTCTTGTGGGGCCCGAGGGTGGATTCTCGCCGGAAGAGATTGGGCAAGCCCGCGCGGCGGGAGCCCGGGTGTGCCGGTTCGGACCTCACATCATGAGGATCGAGACCGCGGCGGTGGTCGCGGCGGCGATGATCGTCGCAGAGGAAGCGCCTCGCCGGGGATGAGTCCAGAGCTACCATCTTGAAAACGGAGGTCCATCGATGCTTGTTTCAACGCTCATCGCCCTCGCTTGCCTCGCTCAACCCGCCGCCCCCGCTCCGCAATCAGCCGTTCGGCCCGCCGCTCAGCCGGCTTCGGCTTCGCATCCCGCAGCGCCCGCTCGCGAGGCGCTCCCGGAAGCGACCGCGAAGCAAGCCAAGGAGATGCGGGCGAAAGCCATCGAGTTCCTCCGAACCAAGATGGATGCGTCGCTCGGTGCCTGGGGCGTCAAGGACGGCGTTGCTCCCTTCCCCGCGATCACCGGGTTGGTCATCCGCGGCATGATGCTCGAGCCCGGCATGACCGAGCAGGACCCGACGGTCCTGGCCGGGATGAAGTACCTGCTGTCCGCGCAGAAAGCCGACGGCGGGATCTATGTCGCCGCTCTGCCCACGTACAACACCGCGATCTGCCTGACCGCCATCGCGACCTCCAAACAGCCACAGGCCAAGGACGCCATCGCCAAAGCCCAGACCTTCCTCAAGAAGCTCCAGTACTCCGAGGAAGCCGTCACCATCGCCGGTCTTGATGAATCACCCAAGCCCGTCGAAAAGAGCGACTCGTTCTACGGCGGCTGGGGCTACGGCAAGCACGGCCGTCCCGACATGTCCAACACCCAGTGGGCGATCGAAGCTCTGTACGACTCAGGCTTGCCGACCGACGATCCGGCGTTCCAGCGTGCTCTGGTCTTCCTGCAGCGCTGCCAGATGGTCGACAGCATCAACGAGATGGCGTACGCCGACGGCACGAACCAGGGCGGGTTCATCTACGCCACGAGCGTCAACAAAGACCAGATCGGCATCGGCCAGTCCTTCGCCGGCACCATCGAGGAAACGCTGAGCGACGGCACGAAAGCGTCCAAACTTCGCGCCTACGGCTCGATGACTTACGCGGGGTTCAAGTCGTACATCTACGCCGGCCTCAAGAAGGACGACCCGCGCGTGACCAACGCGCTCCGCTGGATCTCCGAGAACTACACCCTCGCCGAGAACCCCGGCATGGGCACCGACGGGTACTACTACTACCTGCTCACGTTCGGGCGTGCTCTGGAAGCCAGCGGCGAGACCAAGATCAAGGGCCAGACCAAGGACGACGGCAACGCCGGCAAACGCGACTGGCGCGTCGACCTCATCAACCGCCTCGCCGAACTCCAACAGGCCGACGGCTCATTCAAGAGCGTCGACGACCGCTGGATGGAGAACGACCCGGTTCTGATCACGGCGTACTCGCTTATCGCTCTGCAGGCGGCGTCGAAGTAGGACCTTTCGTGAAGCCAAGCCAAAGAGCCTGACCCACGCCGGACGGCACGGGTCGGGCTCTTTCTCGTTGGTCGACCGCTTACTTCTTCCGCGTCAGCTTGAACGGCGCGTCGTGCGAGCCGTCCGGCTTGCCGTTCTTGATGCTCCGCCAGTCCATGAGCACGTTGTCGGCGTCGGTGAATGTCATCGTCATGCTCCCCATGTACGCCGCGTCGCCCTTGAGGTTGGTGACGCTGTCGGGCCCGAACGCAATCGTCTTGCCGTCAAACGCGACCGCCCGCATCCGCGGCTGGTTGCCCATCGCGCAGTAGTGCGTCATGATGAGCGAGTTGCCGTCGAGGTGGTACATGTTCGTCATCTCGTGCTCGGTGCCCTGGAACATGATCTCGCGGACGACCGACCCGTTGGACGACACCGTGAACGTCGAAGCCGGCTGAGCGACGCCCTTGTCGTCGATCATCATCCAGTCACCCTTCATGCTCTTGACCGCGTCGAGCATGGCTTGCGGATTGGTCGCGGGGCTCGGCTGCGTACCCCCCGTGTGGGCGCACCCGGCGAGCAGAGCGATCGAAACGACAGTGGACAAGGCGAGACAGCGGATCATGCGTTTCTCCTGGAATAGATAACCGATCGGTTAGTGTACCATCCCGTCTCTCCCGTTGCAAGCGACCCTCCACCAACCCCGGGATATCCTCGGGCATGACCTACGGCGGACACTTCTCCAAGACAGCCAAGAAAGCCATCAACCGCTTCTACGAGCACGCGGACACCCGCACCCTCACCCAGCTCCAGGAACTCGTCGGCGAGGTCTTCCTCGCCGAAGGCAAAGCCGCCGACAAGCTCTGGGCCAAAGCCGGTGACCTCCTCACCAAAGCCGGCGTCCCCGCCGCGAAATCCGCTCCCGTCGTCGAAGCCCGCAACGCCAAAGCCTTCGCCGAGCTCGTCGCCGACGCGCTCAAGCGAAAGTAACCCATGCCCGGCTCGCGTGCCGATGGTGCGAATGATGCCGCGGCGACCATGACCACACCGATCGACCACATCCAGCGCACCGCGACCCTCGCGGACCTCGCGCAGGCGCTCAACGCCAGCAAGCGTGCCGTCGCTCGCGGCGCCGCAGGCTCCGCCACACACCTCATCGCCGCCGCCATCGGCCGCCTCACCAGCAAGCCCGTCCTCCTCGTCGCCGCTCACCTCGACGAAGCCGACGAAGCCGTCGATGAGCTCCTCTCCATGGGCGTCGCTTCGTCCCGCCTCCCCGTGCTCGAAGCCCTCCCCGGCGAATCCGCCGCAGCCCTCGATCTCTTCGCCGAGCGGCTCCGCGTCCTGCGAAGCCTGGGTTCCGGCACGCTTCCCGAAGTCCTCGTCGCCCCGATCCAGGCGCTCATGCAGGGCTTGCCGCCGGTCGAGTCGCTCTCTCAGCTCACGCGAGAGATCGCCCGCGGCCAGACGGTGCCGATGTCAGGCTTGGTCCGCTGGCTTGAGGGCGCGGGCTACTCGCGCCGCGACGCCGTCGAAGAGCCCGGCGAGTTCGCCGTCCGCGGCGGCATCCTCGACATCTTCCCGCCCGGCGGAGGCGAAGGTTCGGCCGCGAAAGCAATCCCCGTGCGACTCGACTTCTTCGGCGATGAGGTCGACAAGCTCACCGAGATCGACCTCAACACGATGGGCTCGGACCGGGCGATCGACCGCGTCGAGCTTCTCGCCGCCGACCCGGCACTCATCCAGACCGAGCGCGGCGTGCTGATGCCCACGCTCCTCCCGCCCGGCGTGATCGTCATTCTCAGCGAGCTCGCCGAAATCGTGGAGCAGGCCCGCGGCTATTACGAGCGTGTCACCGACGCTCGCGGCATCTTCGGCCCTCCCGCGGTCCTCGCCGCTCTGCAGAAGCACGGCCACGCCGTCGCCGAGGTGAACCGCTTCTCCGCCGGTGCCGCTCTCGCCGACGCCGCCATCGACCTCCCCGTCGCGAGCATCCCCCCTTTCGCGAAGGACCTCGCCGAAGCCTTCAAGGAGCTCGGCAACCTCGCGTCCGAGGGCCGGGCGATCGTCACCTGTCAGAACGACGGCGAGAAGCAGCGGTTCGGCGAGCTTCTCACCGAGCACCTGCCCGGCGAGAGTCGCATCCAAGCCGTCCTCGCGTACCTGCACGAGGGGTTCACCTGGCTTGATCCATCGGTCGCGAAGGGCGGCACCGCGTTCGTCCCGTACCACGAACTCCTCAATCGCTTCACCGTCCGTCGCCGCGGCGGAAAGATCTCCGCCGGCCGCGCGATGGACACCTTCCTCGACCTCTCGGTCGGGGACTTCGTCGTCCACGCCGACCACGGCATCGCCCAGCTCGTCGGCCTCGCGATGATGACGCCGCGTGATCTCCCCGGCGCACCGAAAGCCGCCAAGGGCAAGAAGGACCTGGACGAACAGGAATACCTCGTCCTCGAGTTCGCAGGCAAGAGCAAGCTCTATATCCCCGCCGTCCAGATCGACCTGGTCCAGAAGTACGTCGGCGGGTTCAAGGGCAAGCCGCCCCTCTCGACCCTCGGCGGCACGCGCTGGCAGAACCAGAAGGACCGCGTCGAGGAATCAGTCCGCGACCTCGCGGGCGAGCTGCTCCGCGTCCGTGCCGCCCGCGAGCACATGCCGGGGATCAGCTTCCCCGCCGACACCGCGTGGCAGCGTGAGTTCGAGGAGGAGTTCCCGTACGAAGAAACCGAGGATCAGGTCGCGGGACTGGCTTCGATCAAAGCCGACATGCAGAAAGACCGCCCGATGGACCGCCTGATCTGCGGCGATGTCGGGTTCGGCAAGACCGAGCTTGCGATCCGCGCGGCATTCAAAGCCGCCGAGTACGGCAAGCAGGTCGCGGTCCTCGTCCCCACCACCGTTCTCGCCGAACAGCACGAACGGACCTTTAAGAGCCGGTTCTCCGGCTATCCCTTCCGCATCGAGTCCATCTCGCGGTTCAAGGAGGGCAAGGAAACCAAGGAGATCCTCGAAGCCGCTCGCAAGGGCCAGATCGATGTCCTCATCGGCACGCACCGCGTCCTCTCCGAGGATGTGAAGTTTGCGGATCTCGGGCTTGTCGTCGTCGACGAGGAACAGCGGTTCGGCGTCGAGCACAAGGAGCGGTTGCTGCGGCTTCGGCTGACGGCGGATGTTCTCACGCTTTCCGCGACGCCGATCCCGCGGACGCTCCACATGGCCCTCCTCGGCATCCGTGACATCAGCAACCTGACGACGCCGCCGGTGGACCGCCGGGCGATCGTGACGGAAGTGCTCCCGTACAACGAGCGCCGCATCCAGCAAGCCATCAGGCGCGAGCTCGCCCGCGAGGGGCAGGTTTTCTACGTCCACAACGCCGTCCACAACATCAAGGAGGTCGCCGACCGCGTGCAGGGACTCGCCCCGGGCGCCCGTGTCGTCTACGGCCATGGCCAGATGGAGGGCGAAGAGCTCGAAGAGGTCATGCTCAAGTTCATCCGCGGCGATGCCGACATCCTCGTCTCGACGACGATCATCGAGAGCGGCATCGACATCCCCACCGCGAACACCATGATCGTGGCCGACGCCGACCGGTTCGGCTTGGCGCAGCTCCACCAGCTCCGCGGCCGCGTGGGCCGCAGCAAGCACCGGGCGTACTGCTACCTGCTCCTCCCGGAAGAACGCACGCTGACCGAACAGGGCAAGAAGCGCCTCGCCGCGATCGAGCAGTACTCGATGCTCGGCGCCGGCTTCAAGATCGCGATGCGCGACCTTGAGATCCGCGGCGCGGGCAACATCCTGGGTCCCGAGCAGAGCGGCCACATCGCCGCCGTCGGCTACGAGATGTACTGCCAGCTCCTCGAAGGCGCGGTCCACGACCTCAAAGCCGAAGCACCCAGGCCCAAGCCCAGCGCCACCAGCATCGAGATCGGCATCACCGGCACCATCCCACGCTCGTACATCCCAAGCGACCAGCGTCGCCTCGAAGCCTACCGCCGCATCGCCACCGCCGCGACCAAAGCCGACCTCGACAAGGTCAAAGCGGACATGGTCGCGGCTTATGGCGACCCGCCACGCATCACCGTCCGCCTCTTCCTCCTCGCCGAACTCCGCACCGCGTGCGCGGCGATGGGCGTCAAGACCGCCACCCTTCGCGGCAATGACGTCGTCTTCCTCACCAACGACGCCAGGCAGGTCGCGGACAAGCTCGCCGCCGTCCCCGCCGGGCAGACCAAAGCCATCGAAGCCCGCGTCTCCGTCCTCGCCAGCCAGACCTCCGACACCCTCGCCGAGGTCTACTTCCGACCGCCCGAGAAGTACCTCGAGCCCGAAACGCTCCTGAGCGTGCTCCGCAAGCGGCTCTGCGGCTAAGCGGCGGTCGCATTTTTCCCGCGTCCTGCAATGCACGCCGAACGCCGTGCCATCTTTCTTCACGGCGACCCGCCGCACCCCCGCAGGAGTCTCAAGATGCCCCTTTCTCGCGAACTGGCCAAGAAGATCAACCGCACCGCCGGAGACGATCCCGAGCTTCGTCGGCGCATCCGCAACGTGAACTACGTCTTTCTTCCCAACCATCTGGGCATCACGGGAGCGGTGCGCAACGCGATGATGGTCATCCGCGGAAAGGACCCCACCGAACCCGCCGTCGCCCATCGCGTCTGCACCGGCATCGCCGAACAGGCCATGAAGGCGATCAGCAGCCGCCTCGCGGAGCTTCCCGAGGTCAAGTCCGCCAACACCGTCTCCCGCGTCAGTTGGACCGTCCATCACACCGCCACCGTCGTCGAACTCAAGGACGGCAGCCGCTACGTCTTCGATTGGCACAAGACCCTCGACATCGACGACCCGTTCGTCGGCGAGGAGTCTCACTGGATGATCGACGCGGACCAGATCAACCTTGGCCGGTTCCGCGGGCTGCAATAATCCCCCGATGAGCCCTTGGCGTCGGGAAGATCGGGAAAGCGACAACGAGACGGCTCCGCTCGGCGTCTTCGGCACCTTCGTCCTGTCGGTCGCGATCGGTGTGATCCTGTCGTTTCTGTGGGTCGGCGAGCTGAGGCGGGTCGCCGCCGCCCCGGGATGGCCGACGGTGGATGGACGCGTCACCGCCGCTTCGGTGTACTCCCCGGGCACTCGCGGGGAGTCCTTCAGCGTCATCGCGGACATTGAGTATGTCGTGAACGGAGAGAAGCGCCAGCAGGGCCCGATTCGGATCGTCTCGGAAGTCTCTCGCGACGAAGCACTCGCCAAGCTCCCCGCACGCGGCGCCCCGATGAAGGTGTGGTACGACCCTTCCGACCCGGACCGAATCTCGCTCACCGCCGACTGGATGGCCTCGCACTCCATACACCTGGGTATCCTCATCGCGTGCTGGAGCCTGGCGGCGATCACCTTTCCGATCCTCGTCTGGAGGTTCAGGAAAGCCACCCAGGGCGTGCTTTACGGCCTCGACTGACCCACCTCCTTCAAAAGCGAGGCCATGCCCCAACCGTCAATCATGGACATCCCGCCCCACGAACAGAAGAAGTCAGTGGAGCGCGCCGAGCGCCGCGCGGCCCGGCATCGCGCACTTCCGCCGCTGCCGGTGTTCGTGGTGCTTGTGCCACTCCTCATCACTTCCGTCGCGGTCTCGCTTCGAGTTGAGGACCTGCGAAAGGTGGCTTCCGCGAGTTCATGGCCCGTGACGCTGGGAACAGTTCTCGATTCTCGCCTCGACGGCGCGAATCGGACCAGAGCGTCAACGACCTACATGGAAGTGGACATCGAGTACGCTGTGGGGGACCGGATCTTTCAAGCACGCGGTCTTCGGACCACCGGCGAATCTCTGAGCATCGATCGGGCGACGGCAACCCGCCCGCCGGTGGGTTCGACCATGAATCTGCGATACGACCCGAACAGTCCGGGTCGCGCGACGATCGTGACAGACTGGACCCACGACCACACCTTGCTCGCGATCGGCATCGCGGCAAGTTGGCTTGCCACCCTCATCGCATCGCTGTTTCTCTTCCCGAAGATTCGCGGAGCGGTATTCGGCCGCAGACAAAGTCGCTAGGCTGAAATCAGCCCGCGAAGCGTCGCCGCAAACTCCGGCGCCGTGGCGTGGTCGAGTTTCCCCGCTCCCCACACGATCCCCAGCCCCTTGCCGTCCTCGTACTTGGGGATGATGTGAAAGTGCACGTGGAAGACGGCTTGGTGAGCCGCCGCGCCGTTGTTCTGCAGGGTATTGAACCCGGCGCACCCCGTCGCGGCCTTCACCGCCCGGCAGATCCGCGGCAGAGCCCGCCCCACCGCCGCCGCCGCGTCGTCGCTCAGGGCGTCCAGCGTCGCGACTGCTTCCTTGGGGATGACCAGCGTGTGCCCGCGTGAGAGGGGGAAGACATCGAGGAACGCCAGGACCGCCGCGTCCTCGTACACCTTGTGACAGGGGATCTCCCCGCGGATGATCTTGCCGAAAATCGTGTCGCTCATGCGGGCACTTTACGGCCGCGCGGCACACCAAGCCCGCAGGCGCGGACGGATCAGTTCGCCCCGATCATCCAGTCGCGCGAGGTGGCTTTGTTCGCCCATCGCTCCATGTCGCGGAGATCGTCCCATCCGAGCATCTCAGCGTGACCGTCGATCGTGGTGGTGACGGCGCGATTCATGTGGCGGAGGGAGACGAACCCGGAGTTGACGCCGGGAGCTTCGGCTTTGGGGTCGTACGCGGATTCCCACCGCTCGCCCTCGGACAAGGAGAACCTGGGCGGCTCGACGCGGAAGAACCCCTCAGGACGGCCAAGGTTGGGCGCGGCGGGCTGCGTCTCGCAGCGCGCCGAGACAAACGTCAGCAGCTTGCTCGGCTTGGCGACTTCGTCGAGCCTGAGGATGTGCTGACGGCCAAGTCGCTGCTGGAAGATGCGATCGAAGGCTCCGAACCGGTCCGCTCCGCCGATGAACGCGACGTTCATCCCCAAGCTCGGGAACAAGCTCACGACGTACTCGTAGGTCTGGTCCGCGCCGCCCCCGGCTTCGCCGACCGCCCGGGCTTCGCGGAGCATTTCATCAGACTGGTACAGCCCGCGGAAGTCGTACTCGAGGTACGGAGCGATCCGCCACGGGTATCGCGCGGCTTCCTCGCCGTAGATCCGCTGGCCCGCCTGATTGGTCACGACCATCTGGCCTGCGACCATCGCCGTGGTGGGAATCCCCGTTAGCACCCGGCCCTTGTTGGCGTCGCTGTAGACCGTGAACGCCGTCGAAAGCTGCTTCGCCGCCGCCAGCTCGCGGCACTGCTTTCCGATGGCCTTGGCCTTCGCCAAGACCGGAAGCATGAGCGCCACGAGCAGGGCAATGATCCCAATCACGACCAAAAGCTCGATCAGGGTGAACCCACGTGGGCCCCGAACCCCAGCCACGCGTGCGGTCGTCGAAAAGATCGGGAATTTTGGCTTGGCGAAACCAAACATCTTGTTGAACCGTAACCCTTCTTGTTCTATGGTAACTGATTGAGACTCAGTCTCCACTGATTATCGGAAGAACTTTTCGTCCGGTTTCCGTCAGGTCTCACAAGGAGTCGTTCAATGCTTCGAGTTGCCGCTCTGCTCGCGTGTGCTTCCGGTACGGCCGCGAATGCTCAGGTGATCGACGTTTCCTTCACCCGTCCTTCGGCTGATCGCTGGATGTACCCGTTCAACTTCAGCCGGGGTGCGGAGCAACGGGCTCCGACGTTCGGCGCGATCCTTCAAGCGGGGTTCGATGACCGTGATGCGCAGTTTCTGCTCGGATTCACGACCGGCGGGGCGAACCCTCTCGTGACCCCGGGTTTGGGCGTGGCCAACTACTGCGTGATGTCGGCGCGGCTGACGGTCGTCGTGGCCAGCGATCTGGAAGCGGTGTACGACCCGACGGCGGACTCGTTCACGTCGCTCCTGCCCGAGGGGGATCCGCGGCGGACGATTGACACCGACCTGGGCCGCCCGGTCGAGCTTTTCGGCGCGGGCTACCGCAACGGCTGGACGCTTGAGAGCTTCCAGGAGTCGAGCGCGTTCGGAGGCGTGCCGGAAGTCGATCCGGCCGAAGGGGCTCGCAACGTCTTCGCGTCGGTGATTGACGAAGCGGGCGTCGCGACGGACGTGTCGCGGCAGGTGCGTCAGGGGTTTGACGCGGTGCCGCTTGCGATCGCAACGACCGACGAAGTCGCGCCCGGCGACCACGTGCCGGCGGGGACGGTGATGACGTTTGACCTCTCGCCGTGCGACCCGTCGGTGCAGCGGTACCTCGCCGATGCGCTCAACCGCGGCAAGATCAATCTGATTGTTTCGTCGCTGGCACCGGCGGACGGCGGCCCGGGCGGCGGCACGGGCGAGCGGGTCTACCCGACGTTCTACACGAAGGAGAACCCGGTCAATCTGCCGGCGACGCTGACGCTCACGGTTCGCGTGGGTGACCCGGCGGACTTCAACGGCGACGGTTTCGTGGATTTCTTCGACTATGACGCGTTCGTCGGCGCGTTCGAGAGCGGCGGCGAGGGCGCGGACTTCAACATGGACTGCTTCATCGACTTCTTCGACTACGACGCGTTTGTCGAAGCGTTCCAGGGCTGATCAACGCAACCGAAGCATCACTTGGGCGTGCCAGGAGACGCCGGGGCCGATTCGGCTTCCGGCGTTTTTTCATCGAGAGGATTGGCCTGGCCGGGCTGGAGCAAGCCGGGCTCCACGTCGCGGGCGCCGCTCTTGAGGTGCTCCTCGCCGGTGCGGTACTTGGGCCGGGCCTTGATCGCGGCTTCCAAACGGTGCTGACGCCACTTGTAATCTTCGAGGACCTTTGGATCGCGTTCGACCATGAGGCCGCGGCGGACGAGTTCGAGACACTTCTCCTCGTCGTAGGTGGTGAGCGAACTGGTCTCGATCGCGCCGCGGAGGGCGAGCGGGTCGTTGGGCGTCAGCTCGAGCGCACGGAGGAAGTAGTCGCGGGCGGGCGTGGGCTGACCGGCGTTGCGGTAGATGATGCCCAGGTTGATGAGCGCGCCCTGCGCGGTGGCGGGGTTGAGCTGGACCTCTTCCTTCAGGCGGTCGGAGGCGTCGAGGATGTTGCCCTCCTCGAGCAGGGCGACACCGAGATTGGTGCGAACACCGGGGAGTTCCGGGAACGCATCGATCGAGCGGTAGTAGAGCTCGATGGCCTGCTTGCGGTCGCCGGCGGTCTGGGCTTCGCGGCCGCGAGCGGCGAGGCGAACGGCTTCCTGGCGGCGTTCCTCGAGGGCCGTGCCGTCGTCGTAGCGCGGCGTGGAGTTGCAGCCGGCGGCGGCGAGGAGCACGAAGCCGGCGAGCAGCGTGCGCACGCGGCGGGACGAGATGGATGCGCTCATGAAGCTCAGCATCGTCAGTTTTCCTTCTTCTCCCACCGGATGAAGGTGACGGAGATGGTCCAATCGTTGGGGCCGGGGCGGAGTTGCAGTCGGTCGATCTCAAGCCCGGGGATCTCGCGGCGGGCGGCGTCGATCCACGACATCACGTCCGCGATGGAGTCATGCCGAAGATTCTGGTACACGAAACGCTTGGGGATGTTGCCGTTCTCGGCCGCGCCGGTCTGTTCGCGGGCGGGAGAGCTGGCGAGCACCGCCTGCAAGCGGTCATTGGGGCAGATCTGCTGGAGCTTGAGCGGGATGCCGGGGATCGGCGCGTTGGCGCGGCTGTCGCGGACGCTCTTGAGCTGCTGGCGGAGTTCCTTGATCTTGCCGCCGCGTTCCTGGATGACCGAAGCCTGAGCCACGCGGGCTTGCACCTGCTGCACGGCCCGGCCGCGAGCGCCGTGCGACAGGAAGACCGCGCCGAGCGCCACGACCAGCAGGAAGAGAGCCAGCACGAGGAGCACCGCGGGGGTGTTTCGGCGCGAAGCGGCGGCGGCGATCGCCGCGCGGTCGCCGCGCCGTTCCAGCAGAGCTTGGTGCTCGGAGGGAATCATGAGTTGCTCCCCGGCGCGGCCGCGGGCGTGGTGGCCGCGGGTTTGGGTGTCGCTGAGGCGGGCTTGGCCGGGTCGGGCTTGGCGTCGGGCGCGATCCAGAGACCACGGAAGGTGTACTCGAACCCTTCGCCGCCGCGGCCGGGGTTGGAGCTTGACTGCCAGTTCGTGAGGTGCGAACCGGAGATTTCCTTGAGAGCCTGCTCGATGGCGGTGGCCTGCTCGAGGGTCGCGTTGACCTTGACGGTCGCGCCGGCGTTGTCGATGGTGATGTCGGTCAGGTGGACCTCGGGGTCGCCGAAGACCATCGTGAGCGTCGCGAGTTCGTCCATGACGGGGCGGATCTCGCTCCGCGAACGCTTGGGGGCGTTGACCTCAAGCTGAAGCTTGCCCAGTTCGGTGCCGAGGCGATCGGGGACGGTCTCGACGTTCTCGAGCAGCTTGGCGTCGATCTCGCGGACGAGGGGTCGCCAGGAATCGATCGCGCTGATCGCGGCCGCCTGTGCTTTCCCGGCTTCGGACCGCAGGGCGTAGGCATAGACACCCGCGGCGGCGGCGAGGGACGCGATCGCGAGCGAAACGGTGATGTAGAACCGGCGGTGGGCGCTCGTCGGGCGGGTCGACAAGCCGGCGATCGAGCCAACCGGGGGCCGCGCACCTTCGATGCCGCCCGGGGCGTCGTCGATGCGTTCGGCGAGTTTGGTCAGGGTCGCGCCGAGGGGGTCGCGGTCCTCGGCCATGTCCACGGTCGCGCCCGGCAGCGTCTTGGTAAGCGACTGTCCGAACGCGGCGAGGCCGGCTTCGTACTCGGCTTCCTTGCCGGCGGGAGCAGCGGGGATGACGGCGATGATGCGAACGGGTGAGCGGCCAAGTTCGAGGGACCAGGCGAGCCACTCGGTCGCGAGGCGAGACGCTTCGCGGGTGCCGATGACGATGTGGTGTGAAGGTCCGGTGTCGCGGCCGGGGAAGGACCCGGTACGACCGGCTTCGACGATGGCGCCTTCGTGCGCGAGACGTTCGGAGGGGACACGCATCGAGCCGCCGGCCAGAAGCGTGCCGCCGGAGGACCACGCCCAGACCAGTCGACCGGAGGGGTCGGCCGCGATGATCGCCGTGGTCGGGAAGGTCGTTTCTTCGGCTGCGTTCTCGGCGGGCGCGCGGCGGGCCGAGGGGTCCCAGACGGAAGCCAGCGCGTGCCAGACCGTCGTGACGATCCCGACGCTTACGCCGCGCTGATCGAGCGCATCGGCGAGCAAGCGGGCGGGAACATCTGAGACGGCGAGCACGCCGGAGCGAACGGCTTTCACGGAAGCGGCTTTGCCGCGCCCGGCGACCTTGGCTTCCGGCGGGTCCCCGAGCAAAGCGACGGACGCTTCCTCGCGGGTGGCGGCGGATTCGGCGAGGGCCGAGCGTTGGGCGTGCCCTTCCTGGCCGGGGGTTTCGCCGAACTGGCGAGCGAGGACGCCCAGCACGTCGGGATCGGCGGAGGCGGCGGGCATCCAGCCGCAGAGAGCCCCTTCGGTGTCGAGGCACATGACCTCGAGCTTGGCACCGGCGGGCTTGAGCTTGCTCGCAAGCCAGCTTGCCGCGGCGGTGACGTCGGCGGTGAGGGGGGCGTTCTCTCGAGGGGGAGGAGCGACCCATGATTCCTCGGAGCGTTCCGCGACGAGGCGGAGCCCGAGGATCGAGTCACCCTTCACACCACGCTGCACATAGCACACGCGAACTGCCACTTACTTCTCCCCCCCGCTTTCCTTGATCCGCTCGACCTCTTCCTCGATCACGGAAGGATCAAGCCCTTTGGCTTTGGCTGCGGAGATCATCTTTTCCTTCAGCTTGGCCGCGATCTCCGGGCTCTTGGTCTTGGCGATCTGATCCAGGAGGGGAGCCATGCTGGCGAGAGCTTCGTTCTTCTTGGCGAGGTACTCGGAGGACGCGTTGGCGTCCAGCGGATGGGCTCCGCTCTTTGGCGCGGAGTTCTTCTTCATCGAGACGGACTTGGCGCGGGTGGGCTTGGCGCCGCCGACCCAGGTGAGCACATCGCCGGAGCTGTCACCCTTGGCGATGATCTGTTCCGCGCCGTTGACCTCGAGGATGACCTCGGTCTCGGTGACGGCTTTGACCTTGGCGGTGCGCGGAGCGGAGTCGACGGTGTAGGTGATGGACTTGCCCTTGCCGACGGCTTGCTGCCTGCCCTCGACGTTCATGACCGCGAGCATGACGGGCCCGAGACGGACGGGGCCGACGTACTTGATGTCCCCGATGGATTCGGTCGGAGGAGGGGGCGTTTCGATCGTGCCGGGGTCTACGTGCTCGGGCTCGATGGGCACGGGGCGGTTCTTGATCGAATCAAACCTCGCGGCGATGACCGAGCCGCGTGCCTGGGCTTCTTCGGGCTCATCGGAGGGCTTGACCGGGGGAGGATTGACCGGCGCGGGGGACTGGTAGGGCTTGGTGGCGTTCTCGACCAGACCCACGTAGTTGACCGGCTCGCTCTGGAGCACCCAGATCGCCGCGCCGATGCCGAGGGCGAGGGGCGCCATCGCGATCAGCGAGTAGGTTGCAGCGTTGGCGCGATTGAGGGTTCGGAACAACATGACCTTGGATCCTTCGCACGGGCGACGCGCCCGCAAGCGACCAGCACAACCATGATACGAGATCGAAGCGGCGTGAGTTTACGCCGGGGGCACCCATTTCAGATTCATCACGTGGCCGCGGCGGTTCTGGCCCTGCTGGCCCGCGCTCCGCGACGGGCCGGTCGTCAGAAGATACCCCTCGTACCGGCCCACGAGGAGCGATCCGTTCCGGAGCACGTCGACCCGGAGGGTCCAGAACGTCGTTTCGGAGGTGATCATCCGGTTCAGCTGGGCCTGTTGCTCGGGGGGAAGGCCCGCGTCGATCACCGCCTGATTGAGCATCTGGGCGTCAATGGGGCCCTGTTCACGCAGCTGCATCACGCTTCGGACGAACTCCTGGCCGTCGTGGATGGAGCCGGTGATGCCCTGGACGATGGCGGAGAGCACCTCGCGTTTGGCTTCGGCGAGGCTGACCTGCGTGGGGCCGAGGGTCCGCGTGAAAGACCGCCAGTTGGTCGGGGCTTCTTCCTTGAGAGCGTCGAGAGCGGCTTTGGAGTCCAGGAACGACTGGCCGGTGAGGCCGGAGAAGTCCGACAGGAGGGTGCCCTGAGCGTCCTTGACGGAGATGCGGAGGACATCGGACCCCTGGCTCTTGACGGAGAGGCCGTCGGGCACGGTGATGTCGAGGATCTTGCCGTCGCCGTCGATGCGGTCGCGGAAGGACTTGTACCGGCCGCCGCCGGTGAGCCAGGCTTCGATGACGTCGGCGACGCCGCGGGTGGTGTGGTGCGACTCGTACTGCGCCATATGGCGGCGCTGGATCATCGACTGCGACCCCTGGCGCTGGAGGACGAACGCCGCGGTGAGCGTGAGCACCATGGTGAGCATCAGGACGAGGGGCATGATGAACGCGCGGCGTTTCATTCGCGGAACTGCCTCTTGGGGCCGGCGACGCTCCCAGATCCGCCCGAGCGTGTGCCGCCGGTGTTGCGGCCGGAGTCGCGGCCCGAGTTTCGGCCGCCGCTTCCCGCCGCCCCGGACGCGGCTTCGGCGCCCTCTTCGTTCAGGGTGACCTCCGCCATCGAGACGCTATCGATCTCCATGAGCCACTTGGTGGACTGGCCGTTGGCGAAGTCCATCTGCACCTCGACGTACGCGGGGAGTTCATCGCGCCAGGTCGCGGCGTGCTGCTCGGTCCACTGCCCTTCGCGGTACATCCGCCACGTGCAGCGAAGCACGTCGGAGGTCAGCATCGTGGGGTAGCCGGCGGAAAGCGACATCGGGAGCGGCTCGGCGTCCGGGTCTTCCTGCGCCGGCGGCAAGGGCTGCCACCAAAGCTCCATGAGCGGGCGATCGGCGAGGTCGGCGCGGAGGTCGGGGCCGGGGCGGGACTGCTGAGGCCGGAGAACGAACGCGCCGCGGACGGCGCGGGCGCCGCCGGAGGCGCTGGGGTCGACGCGGTTGTCCTCGGCTTCGGCTTCGGCGGCGGCAACGCGGGCTTCGTCCGAGCCTTCGCGCTTGAAGACGGGGACCGGCGAGGTCGTCAAGACCATCTCAAGGCGTTGGATGCCGGCGGCCGAGAGGAAGGGGTCCGAGTCCGGGCCGGTATCGGGCGCGAGCGTGACCCGCGGCGGGGGCGGGGGGGGTACGGAATCGCCCGAAGGCTGCTCGGCCGCGCCCTCGGAGTTCAGCCCGGCTTTGGGGTCCACACGCGGCTGCGAGCCCGCGCCGGGAAGGCCGGAAGCGGGACCACCGTCGGGGTTCTGAGTGCGCGGGCGGGGACGTTCGGAGGTGGCGATCGAAGCGAACGCGTTCTGGAAGGCGCGGCGGGTGCGCTCGATGTCGGCAGCGCGGTCGTACCGGCCGGCGAGCTTGCGGTCGGCGCGGTCCACGGCGTTGAACATCGCCAGCGAAGCACCGATGACCACCGCGGCGATCGCGGTCGAAAGCGTGAGCTCGATCAGCGTGAAGCCGCGGCGCAGCCGGATGCGAGGGTTCATTTCGCGCCCCCCGAAGAACGACCGCCGCCCCCACCACTGATCCCCTCGCGGCCGCGCCAGCCCGACATCCGGCCCGAACGCAGGTAGTCGGACATCGAGCCGCGGTACTTCTCGTACATGCTCTTGCCCGTGTCGGGCCGCGTCATGTTCGAGATCGGGTCCATCAGGCGGGAGATCTCGGCGTTGGGCGAAGATTCGTCGAACTCGCGGGAGCCGCCAAACTGCTCGTCAAGCCAGACGCGGGCGCGGATCAGGTGGATCCGTTCGAGCCCGAACCCCTGGCTTGTGTTCATCTCGGTGGGCGGCTGTGTCGCAGAATCGATCTTGACGTCGCTTCGGATGAGCTCCCAGCGGTAGGCTTCGCCGGTGGACCAGGTGATGGTGTCACCCTCCTGCCACGGCGAGTTGGGGTCGTCGATGTACATCAGGATGAGGCGGTTGGCGAGCTCGGCGGCGGCGAGGTTGCGCTGCTCGCGGACCTGGCTGCCGTGGACGAAGGAGAGCACGCTCATCGTGGCCATGATGACGACGCCGAGCAGAGCCATCGCGAAGACCACCTCGAGCATCGAGAGGCCGGGGCGGGCGAGATGGAGGGGCCGGCGTGTCACGGTTGGTGCTTTGATGCTGCGAGTCTTCAAGCGGAGGACCGGATCACTGACCCGGGTTGTTCATGGTCCAGACGTCGATGTCGTCGGCGGAGCCGGAGATGCCGTCGGTGCCGTTGGAGCGCAGGCTATACGGCCGGTTGGGGTCGGTGGGGTTGGGCTCGTAGTAGAACGGGCGGTTCCAGCCGTCGACGAGCGGCTTGTTCGGATCGATGTAGCCGGGGACGAGGGCCTGGAGGGCGGTGGGATAGGCGGAGTTCTCACCGTTGTACATCTGGATGGACTGCTTGATGATGGACATGGTGGCTTTGGTCGCTTTGATCTTGGCTTTCTCGGTGAAGGTGCCGAAGTTGAAAGCGGCGACGGCGAGGAGGACGCCGATGACGACGAGCACGAAGGTGAGTTCGAGCATCGAGAAGGCGCGGGAAGCGTGATTGAGTTTCCGACGATTCATGACCGATTCTCCGAAGCGTTCGGGCGTTTACACACCCTGGACGCGGCTTGTGAGCGAAATCAGCGGGACCATGATCGACATCACCAGTGAGCCGATCATGAGGAACATCAGGACGATCATCGCGGGCTCGAGGACGGCCAGGAGCCGCTGGGACTGCTTGTCGACCTCATCGGCCATGTCCGCCGCGAGGGTGTCGAAGGCTTGCTGAAGGTCGCCGGATCGCTCGGCCGCGATCAGCAGGCGGCGGCTTGGAAGCGGGAGCGTCTTGACCTCGTCGATCAGCACGCGAAGCACGCCGCCCTCGATGAGGCGCGTCCGGAGCCGGGTGAGTTCACGGCGAAGCTGCGGGTGCGACACGGCACCCTCGGCTACCGAGAGCGCATCCGCGAGTACCACGCCCGTCTTGGTCATCGCCGACATCACGGTGAAGAACCGGGCGCACTCCTGCGCCATCACGACATCCTTCATGAACGGGAGCGTCCGCATCACACGGCCGATCCCCGCCGCGACCGCGCCGCGGAAGACCACGACACCGACCACGAGCAGCGCGAGGCCGCCCGCGAACCACATGAAGTTGTCGCGGAGCGTCACGCCGACTTGGTAGACCAACTCGCTGAACCACGGCATCTCGCTCATCGACTGCTTGAGCGATTCGATGATGCGGGGGACCACAAGCGTCATCATGCCCACCGAGACGACCAAGCTGATCGTCAAGACGATCATCGGGTAGAGCATCAGCGTGAGGGCTTTGCCGCGGATGGCGACCTGACGCCGCACCGTCGCGGAAAGCTGCTTGGCCGCGCCGCCGAGATCGCCGGTGCGCTCGGCCGCGCGGTAGACGGAGATGGTCACGCCGTCGAAGCCGCCGACACCCGTCAGGCTGTCCGAGAAGCTGCTTCCCGCCGCCACGAGTTCGCGCATCTTGGCGACACGCGGCTTCATCCCGGCCGAGACGGCCGACTCGCAGACCTCAAGAGCTTCGACCAAGGGCACGCCACGCGTCAGAAGCTGGGCAAGCTGGGTGTGTAGCTCGGCTTGATCCTTCATCGAGACCGGGCGGGCTTCGCCGATGCCGCCGAGGGCGGGCAAAGCCCAGGACCGGAGAGGGACAAGTTTCTGACCGCGAAGCTGGGCCGAGAGGTCTCGCTGGTCGCGGGCCCGGAGAAGGCCGAGGGTCCGTCCGCCGCCGGGCTTGGCGGCTTCGTAGAAGTACGGCCGCGTCCCGAGGACCTTGGTCCCCTGAACATTCCCCGTACTGGCGGTGGCTCGACTCATGGTGAACTGTACCCGATCAAGGCGGCGGCTACCGGCTTGTCCGGGCCCCCGCCACTCCGCGGAGCCGACCTTCGGACCCGCCTTGTTCTATCGCAAGCCGGGACCGCCGGGTTCACTTTTTTGGAGTTGGCCGGGGCCGATCTCCGGACCGCTCGAACCTAGACTCCGTTCAGCCGTCGGCATGACGGATAACCCACCACCCCTTCGGCGATCCGAATGCCGCCGACTGACCCAACGAGGATCTCCATGACGACGGCAGTTCGAACGGGAACCGGCCCCCTGAACCTCACTCCGGGCTCGGGCACGATGCGGGCGCTGTACAAGCACCACGCCGGCGTGGGCCTCAAGTTTGACCCGGCCCGTCCCAAGCCCTCCGTCGGCCCTCGCGATGTCCTCATCCGCGTCAAGAAGGTCGGCATCTGCGGCACCGATCGCCACATCTGGGAGTGGGACGCCTGGTCCGCCGGCCGCATCCCCGTCGGCATCGTCACGGGCCACGAGTTCGTCGGCGTGATCGAAGCCGTCGGCTCCGCCGTCACCAAGTACAAGCCCGGCCTCCGCGTCTCGGCCGAAGGGCACATCACCGCGTGGGCCGACTACAACGCCCGCACCGGCAACGCTCACATCGCAAGCGACACCCGCATCGTCGGCATCGACCGCGACGGCTGCTTCGCCGAGTACGTCGTCGTCCCCGAAGAAAACGTCTGGCCGGTGCACGCGTCGATCCCCGACAAGTTCGCGGCGGTGCTGGACCCCCTGGGTAACGCCGTGCACACCGTGATGGCCGCCAACGTCTCGGCCAAGAGCGTGCTCATCAGCGGCGTCGGCATCATCGGCCTCATGGCCGTCACCGTCGCGAAAGCCGCCGGCGCGGGCCGCATCTTCGCCACCGACGTCAACCCCGAACGCCTCAAGCTCGCCAAAAAGCTCGGCGCGGTCGAAGCGTTCGATGTCCGCCAGGGCAAGGGCTACATCGACGAGATCAAGAAAGCCACCCGCGGCGAGGGCGTGGATGCTCTGCTTGAGATGAGCGGGGCTCCGTCCGCCTTCGATGAGGGCTTCCGCGCGATGCGCAACGGCGGCGTCGCCGCGATCCTGGGGATCCCCAGCAAGCCCATCACCTGGAACATCACCGAGCACGTCGTCTTCAAGGGCGCGACCGTCCTGGGCATCAACGGCCGCAAGATGTTCGAGACGTGGTACCAGATGGAAGAGCTTCTCCTCAGCGGCAAGCTCGAGCTCGAGGAGATCGTCACGCACGAGTTCCCGCTTGAGCAGTTCGAGAAAGCCCACGAGACCATGATCTCCGGCGAGGGGATCAAGGTTGTGATGAATGTGAGCTGAGCGGCCAGTCCCGGGCGGATTGACGGCATCGGCGAACCAGGGCTTTGGTTGGAAAGCACAATTTTGTGTCGCGCATACGAGTTGGTCGTACGGCTATCCTCATCTGCCGCCCCTGTTCATCATGTGTTCCGAGCACAGGCGACTTCTTCGTGCAAGGGAACTTCATGTCCGAACAGATCCAATCGCTTCAGAACGTCAATTCCGCAACACCGAGCGTTCAGTCGACGACAAACGACGACGCGACGACGATCGACCGCCAGCTCACGATCTGGCTTTCGCACATCAGCATCATGAAGATTTTCGCGACCGAGCGAGGGCGGAAGTTCGCGCCGGACGTTGCGAGCGCGGTCGCCGATGCGGAGGTCGCCATCGAGGACTTCCGTCGAGCACGAAAGCAGATAACGGATGCCTCGGATCCGCTTGTCCGGGACGGATTCCGGCTGCGCCGCACGAGCGCTGTTCAGCAGGCGCTCAAAGCCCACGGCATGCTCTGTGATCTGGTCAAACCGGCCACACCGAGTTCCATTCCCTTCTCGGTTTCGGAAGCGGAACCTTCGAGAAGCGCCCGGAGGCGATTCCTCGCGATCAACTACTGGCTCGCCGGTCTTTCCGTGGTGCTTCTCGCGGCTCCGTACATCTGGCAGTTCATCTCCGGACTCTTCGCTGGTGCGGCACCGGCCGCGAAGGCATCGGCGACTGCGGCGGATGTGGCGGCAAAGGCGGCGGAAGCGGCGGCCGCTGGTTCGACGAGTGTTCTTGCGACCCTTCCTGCGGTGCTTTCCATCGTCGGCGCCGGCGCGGTCGGCGCCTCCTTCTACAACCTGTATCTGATCCGCACCTATCTGATCGACGGTTCGTTTGATCCTCTCTTGCGAACCACTTACTACATGCGACTCGCCCTCGGATCTCTCGCGGGGCTTCTCCTCGCGATCGTGATCGAGAATCTGGTGACCGAGCAATCCGGATCGCGGTTCACACCGACCCTCTGCGCCATCATCGGCGGCTTTGCGATCGAGGCCGTCAACGACATCATGATCCGGCTGACCGAAACGCTCAGGACCCTGGTGCTCGGCAGAGCAGAACATGTGGTGAAAGCCGAGCGCCAAGCTCTGGAAGCTGAATTGCGTACGGCCCAGATCCAGTCGAACATGCAGCACGGGAGAGACCTCGCGCAGCTCTTGGCGACCGCGAAATCCGCCGGAGCGAGCGGGGAGGTGCTCTCGCAAATCCAAGCACTCGTTGATGCGGCGCTGGGGACCTCGCCCAGCAAGACCAATCCGCCGGCGTGACGAACCTGCTCGGTAGCCGGGTCCCTATCCTCGGCCATGCTGGTCCGATCGGAGATGCTCGACGCCGTCCTCGCTCCCCACGCCTTCTCGACGCGTGTCGGCGGCGTTTCGCTCGCTCCCTTCGACTCCCTCAACTTCGGCAACCCCGGTGAGCTTCCGCCCGGCGTCGCCCGAGACCCCAAAGCCAACATCGAAGCCAATTTCGCCCGCGTCGCGGAGGCTCTGGGCTGCTCGGAGCGTCGGATCATCCAGGTGCATCAGGTGCACGGAGCGGCGGTGCACGTGCACGCAAGCGGATCGGGCGCTGACGCTTCCGGGTCGGGGCGGATCGTCTGGGGTGATGTGAAAGCGGACGCGATCGTGACCGATGACCCCACGACGCTCATCGCGGTCCGCGTCGCGGACTGCTGCCCCGTGCTTCTGTCGACGATCGACGGCCGCGTCGTCGGCGCGGTGCACGCGGGGTGGCGCGGCGTGGTCGCGGGCGTGCTTCCCGCGGCGGTACGAGCGATGCGAAGCCTGTCGGGCGTCGAGATCGCCGCGGCGATCGGCCCGTGCATCTCCTTTGACGCTTTCGAGGTGGGTGCGGAGGTCGCGGAGGAGTTCCGGATCGCGTTTGGCCCCGCCGCGTCAAGCCTGATCAAGGCCGGTGCCGCTCCCGGGAAGTGGCATGTCGACATCAAAGCCGCACTCGCCGAGCAGCTTCGCCAAGGTGGCATTTCCCGCTTCGACATCGACCCCGGCTGCACCGTCGGGCAGAAGGATCTCTTCTTCTCGCACCGCCGCGATGCCGGGGTCACCGGGCGGATGATCGGGATCATCGGTCCCCGGGCTTAAGGCAGTCGGGAAGCCCCGAAACCCGCCCGCTACGCTCGTGTCAGATGTCCAGCCCGTCCGCGAATCCCGCTTCCGCACCCCAAGCCCGCGAGCCGATCGTCGGGATCGATCTCGGCACGACCAACAGCCTCGTCGCGTGGTACGACGCTTCCGGCCCGCGTGTGCTTGATGATGCTCAGGGCAGGTCGATGCTTCCGAGCGTCGTGCGGTTTGGCGAAGGCGACCCCGTCGTCGGTCACGACGCCAAGCTCGGAGGCTCGCCCGGGTCGACCACCATCGCCAGCGTCAAGCGGCTGATGGGCCGGTCCAAAGCCGACGCGGCGGCCGACCTCCCCTTCCTCGGCTACACCGTCGTCGACGGGCCCAACAACACCGCTCGTGTGCAGACCGCGAACGGGACCGTCACGCCGCAGGAGGTCTCCGCGATCATCCTCCGCACGCTGAAAGCGACCGCCGAGCGTGCTCTTGGATTCCCCATCGGCAAAGCCGTGGTGACCGTTCCGGCGTACTTCGACGACGCTCAGCGACAAGCGACGCGCGACGCGGGCCGGCTCGCGGGGCTCGATGTCGTGCGCATCGTGAATGAGCCCACGGCCGCGGCTCTCGCGTACGGCTTGGGCACGCTTCCGCCCGGCTCATCGACGCGGACCGTTGCGGTGTACGACTTTGGCGGCGGGACGTTCGATGTGTCGATCCTTCGGCTGACGCCGAGCGAGCAAACTGGCGAGACCGCGTTCTTTCAGGTACTTTCGACCGCCGGCGACACGCACCTGGGTGGCGACGATGTCGACCATCTGATCGTCGAGCTTTTCGCGAAGGACCTCGCCGCTCGCGGAGAGCCGTCCCCCGACGCGGACCGCAAGCGGGCCCTGCAAACCGAAGCCGAGCGCGTCAAGGTCGCTCTGTCCGAGGTCGACCAGACGCAAGCGTCGCTCCCGGCCGGGTCCGGCGCATACACGCGGGTCGTGACGAGGGCAGAGCTCGAAGCGTTGATCGCCCCGCTTATTGACCGCACGATCGCTTCCTGTCGCCGGGCGCTCGCGGACGCGAAGGTCGCTTCGGTGGACGCGGTGGTGCTCGTGGGCGGCTCAACCCGCATCCCGGCGGTCCGACGCGCGGTCGCGGCGTGCTTCGGCATCGAGCCGTACACCGCGATCGATCCGGACCGTGCGGTTGCGCTCGGTGCGGCGGTGCAAGCGGGCGTTCTTTCCGGCGCGGCTTCCGGTGCTCTGCTTCTGGATGTCATCCCGCTTTCGCTGGGCATCGAGACGGCGGGCGGAGCCGTCGCGAAGATCGTGATGCGGAACTCGACCGTCCCCACGCGGGCCCGCGAGATGTTCAGCACGCAGGTGGACAACCAGACCGCGATCAAGCTTCACATCGTGCAGGGTGAACGCGAGATGGTCGAGAACTGCCGCAGCCTGGGCACGTTCCACCTCCGCGGGTTGCCGCCGATGCCCGCCGGCTTGCCGCAGGTCGAGGTCGAGTTCCTCGTCGACGCGTCCGGAGTGCTTCAGGTGTCGGCCCAAGAGCGGCGGAGCGGGCGGCGTGCCCAGCTTCAGGTCGTGCCCAACCACGGCCTGACCCGCGAAGAGGTCGACCGCATCGAACGCGAGAGCTTCTCCCACGCACGCGAGGACATGAAACGGCACCGCGTGGTCGATCTCATCGTCAACGCCAAGCTGGACCTGCGCTGGATCAAGGACCGCTTCGACAAGTTCGGCGATCGCCTCGACGTCGCCGATCGCACCGCCCTCGAGACGATGATCACCGACCTGCGAGCGATGGTCGAGCGAGCGGAAAGGGACTGGACGAGCGTCGATCCCAACGCGATGCAGAAGCTCAAGGAGTTGCTGGACCGCGGCAGCATGCGGCTTCAGGAGATCTCGATCACCGAGTCGCTGAAGCGGGACGCGAAAGCGGGCCCATGAAAAAACCGCGCCGATGGCTCGGCGCGGCTTGCTCAAGTGAACAGAGGTTTACTTCTTGGGTTCGGCCTTGGGTTCGACCTTCTTCTCTTCCGGCTTCTTGTCCTCGGACTTCTTGGGCTCAGCGGGCTTCTCGGCGGCCTTCTTCTTGGCGTCGATGAGCTCCTGAACTTCCTTGGGCGGGGTGAAGGAGTCGGCGGGGACCTCGGCGTTGTGGGAGATCTTGCTGAAGGTCATGACCTGCTCGATCTTGACGCCGGCGCTGACCGCCATCGTGACCTTGAAGGGCACCTTGACGCCGTCGATGTCGCGATAATCCTCGAGGAGGTTGGACGCTTTGGCTTCGCCCGCGGGCGACTTGACGGTCATGTCGAGACGGTGGAGCAAGCCGTCCTGCTTGCCGTAGAAGGCGGAGCGCTTGGAGTCGCCCTTGGTCACGAGCTCGACCTTGTAGCACTCGATCTCGCCGACCTTCTCAACGCCGACGCACTCGACGCTCTTGTACACGATGTCAGGGTTGAGCTCGGCCGCGAGCTGGGCCTGGCGGTTGCTTTCCTCGAGCTCATCGCCGTCGAGGAGGCGGGTGCCCTGGATCGGGTTGGACATCCAAGCGTGCGTTCCGTTGTTGCCTTGGACGATCGCGCCGATGCTCTCGATGTCGAGCGTGAGGGACATCATCGCGGGAGCCTGCTGGACGAGCTTCATCGTGCCCATCACGCCCATCGGCTTCATCTCGAAGGAACCCTCGCTCACGCGGGTCTTGATCTTTTCGTACGCGGCCCGGCCGCCGGTGGCTTCCACGTACTTGGCGAGCACGTCTTTGCCGGAGGGGAGTTTCTCATCCGATTTCGGCGTCGCGGGCGTGGCCGGGGTCGCGGGCTGCGCCGGAGCGGCAGGCGTCGCGGGCTTGGCCGGCTGCGCGGGCGGTGCCGCGTTCTGGGCGAGCGCCGCACCGGCGACGAACATCAGAGCAAAGGTCGAACGGACGAACAAGCGGGTGGAGGACATTCAAAGAGCTCCTTCTGGAGGGTGTGCCGAATCAGAACGCCCTTCTTGGCGTTCACGCAGAACCGATCGATTATTGCAGGGAAACCTTGGCCTGTTGCTCGCGGATCCAAGCGACCGCCGCGTCCAGAGCGGGATCGCCGCCGGCCAGGAGCCGCGACCGCTCCGGCGGCGCGATCGTGTCGGGCGTCACGCCGTCGCCCTCAAGAGCTTTCCCGCCCGCCGAAACGTAGTTCGCGAACGCGTACTGAAACCCGTCGCCGTTGGGAAGGCGCACGATCGTCGAGGGAAGCGCCTGCCCAGCCGACGGCGTCCCGAAGACACGAGCGCGGCCCAGATCCTTCATCCCGCCCGCGAAAATCTCGGACGTGGAAGCCGAGGTCTCATCGACGATGATCGCGACCGGCCCCTCAAAACGCCGGGCCTGCGGGAAAACGATGAACTTGAAGTTCGAATCACGCATGTTCATCTCGCCCAGCGTGACCTGCTCGCCGATGAACCGCCCCGCGACGCCGGTCGCCATCGCGCCAATGCCGCCGGGATTCCCGCGAAGATCGATCACGATCCCGGCGCAGTCGCCGAAAGACGCGACCGCTTCGACGATCTTCGGCATGATCCGGGCCGGGTCGAGGAACGCAGAAAAGGTGAAGTACCCCACATCGCGGCCGGCGGCGCTCGTGTCCGCGATCCGCCGCGAGTCGAAGGTCACGTACATCGTGGGCAGATTGCCAAGCGTCGTCGGCTTGCCCGCGGGCGCACCCAGTGTGATGGGCAAGGTCACCTTGCGGTCCTTATCGTCGATGAACGTCGGGTTAATCACCTCGCCCACGCCCCCGCTCAGCCTGTTATCCAGAGCCCGCGCGGCCATCGTCCTGCCCTTGACGGTGTCGCCATACGCCTTCTTGATCGCCGTGAGCGTCCGCTCGGCACCGTCGAGGATCCAGCCGGGCTTCACGCCCGCCCTCTCCGCCGCCGACCCGGAGTCCACGCGAAGCACAACCGCCTGATCGTTGACGGCGCGGAAGTGGACGCCCGAGGCGCCGTCGCCGGCCAACGTCTTGTCATCCTTCTTGTCGGCAGGCTTGTCCCCCTCCACCTCGTCATACGCCGCGGCGGGAATGATGCCAAAGTGCGACTGCCCGAGCCTGGCGATCATCGCCGACATCGCCTCACGTGCCGCCTCCATCGATCCGGCCGTCTCAACCTTCGGGCGAAGCTCCGCTTTCACCGCGTTCCAGTCCAGCCCGCCCAAGGTCGGGTCAAAGTGCTCATCGCGGATCGTCGTCCAGACCTGGTCGAACGACTCCACGTTCAGATTCCGTTGCTCGACCGTGAGCGGCGTCCGCTCCACCGGTGCCGGGCCCCCGGAACACCCCGCCAGCATCGAAGCCGCCACCACCATACCCGAACCGACCCACCGCCAGACACCACCCCGACCGCCTCGCGTGCTTCGCATCACCGCTCCTTAAGAACCCCGCCCGCCCGCCAATGTAGCCCGACGGCGGTTGTTCGGTTGCACGATCCGACCTCCAATTCTCGCTGTAACCCACCCCCTCCCTTCCCTACTATCCGGATCCCTCACGGACATCGAACCAACCGGAACCGCAATGCCCCTGATCTCGTCCACCAACATCGCTCACACCTACGGACACCGACAGATTCTCGACGGCGTCTCCCTCAACCTCGAACCCGGCGAACGCATCGGCATCGTCGGTCGAAACGGCTGCGGAAAGTCCACCTTCCTCAAAATCCTCGCCGGCCTCATCAAGCCCGACGACGGCGAGGTCTCCCTCCAGCGCGGCATGACCGCCGGATACCTCCACCAGGACCACAAGCTCGACCCCGAGGACACCCTCCGCGGCGCCGCCGAAGCCGCTTTCGAAAAGCTCCACGACCTCCACAAGCAGCTTGACGATGTCTTCCACAAAATGGAAACCGCTCAGGGCGATGAACTCGACAAGCTCATGAAAAAGCAGTCGACGCTCGAAGCCGAGATGGAGCAAGCCGGCGGATACGCCGTCGACCACAAGATCGACGAGGTCCTCCACGGCTTGGGCTTCACCGACGCTCAATTCTCCATCCCCGTCCGCGGCCTCTCCGGCGGGCAGAAAGGCCGCGTCGCTCTCGCCAAGCTCCTCCTCCAAGCCCCCGACGTGCTGCTCCTGGACGAACCCACCAACCACCTCGACATCGAGGGCCGCCTCTGGCTTGAGCACTACCTCGTCGACGAGTTCAAGGGCGCGGTGCTCATCATCTCGCACGACCGCTACCTCCTCGACAACGTCGTCGACTCCATCGTCGAGATCGAGCGCGGCCGCCTGATCGAATATCCCGGCAACTACGCCGACTTCCGCGAGATCCGCTCCCAGCGCCGCCTCACCCAGCTCCGGGCATTCGAGAACCAGCAGGACACCTTCCGCAAGGAAAAAGCCTTCATTCTCAAGTACAAAGCCGGCCAGCGCGCCCGCCAGGCCCGCGGCCGCCAGTCCAAGCTCACCCGCGCCATCGAACAGACCTCCCTCGAACGCCCCGTCGAGATGGAAGCGTTCAAGCTCAACCTCCCCCGCGCCGAACGCTCCGGCGACATCGTCATCAGCGCCCGCGGCATCTCCAAGCAGTACAAAGCCGAGGACGGGTCCATGAAGACCCTCTTCAAGAACCTCGACCTCCAGATCTCCCGCGGCGAACGCTGGGGAATCCTCGGACCCAACGGCGCCGGAAAGACCACCCTCGTCCGCGTCCTCCTCGGAGAGATCGCCCCTGACGAAGGAAAGGTCCAGATCGGCTCCCGCGTCACCGTCGGGCACTTCAAGCAGACCCACGAGCACATCGACGGCGCCAAACAGGTCTACCGCTACATCCAGGACATCATCAAAAAGGAAGTCGTCGGCGTCCAGTACAGCGAGCAGGAAGCCCGCGACCTCGCCGGCGCTTTCCTCATCTCCGGCAGCGACCAGGACCGCGAGATGGGCTCCCTCTCCGGCGGTGAGCGCGCCCGCGCCGTCCTCGCCGGCCTGCTCGCCTCCGCCAAAAACCTCCTCGTCCTCGACGAACCGACGAACCACCTCGACATCCCCTCGGCCGAACGCCTCGAAATGGCCCTCACGCCCGGCGAGACCGAGCGCGACGGGTACAACGGCTCGATGATCCTCATCTCGCACGATCGAGCCCTGCTCGACTCCACCTGCGACCACATGATCATCCTCGACGGCCAGGGAAACGCCAAGGTCTTCCACGGCGGCTACACCGAGTGGAAGGAAAAGGACGACGCCGAAAAATCCGCCGAAGCCAAGGAAGCCGCAGCCGAAAAGGAACGCCGCGACCGCGACGCTTCCCGCGCCCGCAAAGCCGAGGAAGAGAAGAAACAAGCCGAGAAGGAACGCGCCGCCCAACGGGCCAAAGCCAACCCCGACCTCGCCAAACTCGCCGACAAGATCGGCAAGATGAAAACCGACCAGATCGAGAAACGCATCGCCGAGATCGAAGCCCAGATCGCCAAGATCGACAAGGAACTCAACTCCGGCGACCACTGGCACGACAACGCCAAGATGAACAAGCTCGGCGCCGACCGCAAAAAGCTCGCCGACGAGCTTGAACCGCTCGAGATGGAATACTTCAACCGGCAGGGGTGAAAAGAGCCCCGACTGTCACGACGCGGTTTCTCCTCACCCCACCTCCCCGGCAGACGACGAACTCGACATCTTCGCACCCTCCGCGCCGGCCTCCGCCCTCCGTCCACCATCCGGAAAGGCTCTGCGAATGCCAGATGACAGCCCCGCTACGCAGCCGACACCCAAGTCGAGCGGCATCCTGACGATCGAGCACCTGTGCGCGGAGTTGCAGGGAAGGTTCCCCCGCGATCGCATCTACGCCCCTCCCACCGAGATTCAAACTCAAGCCGCGGAACAAGCACTGGGTGTGAAGCTTCCGACCGACTACCTCCGCTTCTTGCACCTCACCCACGATCTTTCGCTCCCGTTCCAAGTGCTCCGCATCGCACCCAACGGCCACTGGCACCCAGTCGCCCACGACATCGTCGACGCGACACTGTCACGGCGAAAGGACGGCCTCTCCTCGCGTTTCGTCATTCTCCGGAAGTGCGGAGGGGACGGCGGCTATGACGCGTTCGACACGAAGGACGCGCCACCCGGAAAGTACCCGATCGTGCATTTCACGTACCAGCGAGGGGGAGTCAAGGGCGGGAGAACCGCCGAGCACTTCGTCCAGTGGCTCTCGCTCCAGATGAAGACATCTGGCCAGCCTTACTGAAATCCCTCTCGCTCAAGCGCGCGGCTTCCTCCACCGCGTCACGACCCACCACACCTCAAACTCATCAACTTCGCACAACATTCTCTCACCGCTCCACCTTCACCAGCGTCGTCGTCGCCGCCGGCAGGTTGTGGAGTCGGCCGTCGGCTTCCACCACGATCTCCGTCGCCGGCTCGATCCGCCGCACCAGACCATGCATCCGCTTGCCGCCCGTCTCGAACGTCTGCTGCGTCCCCACCAGAACATCGTGACGCTTCCATCGCTCCGCCACCGCTTCCGGCGCCGCCGCGAGCAACCGATCAAGCTCAGTCAGAAGCGTCCCCAGCACATCAAGCCGCGAGACAGTCTCCGATGACGACGAGAGCATCTCGATCGAAGCCGCTCGCCCCGCAAGCTCCGGCGGGAACGATTCCTCGCGATGCCCGACGTTGATCCCGATCCCAAGCAGAGCGAGCCCGCCGCTCCCGCCCTTCACCTCCGCCAGCACGCCGCCGAGTTTGACGAAGTCCCCCGTCGCCGGGCTCCGCGCCACCACGTCGTTCGGCCACTTGATCCCCACCGTCTCCGCCGCCGACCCCACCACCCACGTCCGCACTGCTTGGCACGCCGCGATCCCCCCCGCCAGCGAAAGCAAAGCCGCCGAGTACCGCGCCGCATCCAGCCCGATCGTCACCGCAAGCCCCGCATCCCCACCCTGCTCCCACACCCGGCCAAGCCGCCCGCGGGCCGCCGTCTGATGCATCGCCGTCACCACCACGCCCGGATGGCCCGCAGCGAGTTCGCGAGTCAGCCGTTCGCACTCATCCTGCGTCGAAGCACACCGTTCGAGCGCCACGCCATGACGGATCCACGGGAACATCGTCGGCAGCGCCGCGACGTACCGCCCCCATGCTCGAAGTGTCGCATCCGTGGTCATTCAGCACGCATCCAGTCCAAAGTCGATCGAAACCGCTCCGTGCGTCAGGCTCCCCACGCTCACACGGTCCACCCCACTGTCGGCGATGCCCCGGATCGTTTCGAGCGAAACCCCGCCCGAAGCCTCCAAAATGAGGCGACTTCCCGACGCGTCCCTCAGACGCACCGCTTCCGCCAAAGTTCCCGAATCCATGTTGTCCAGAAGCACCATCCCCAGCCCCTCCGGCGGCTTCGCGAGGATCGCCCGGAACTGCTCCATCGAATCGACCTCGACCTGCACGAACTTCGCCGTCGCCCCGCTCGCCCGCACCCGGGCGATCGCTCCCGCGACCGCGCCCGGAAAGTCCGCCGCGGCCACCCCCGCCAGGTGATTGTCCTTGATCAGCACCGCATCGTAAAGCCCCATCCGGTGACTCTGACCGCCCCCGCACCGCACCGCGTACTTCTCCAATACTCGCAGGCCCGGCGTCGTCTTCCGCGTGTCGCAAAGCTGCGGCTTGCCGTCCTTCCGAGGGCCCATCGCTTCGATGAACGTCGCCGTCCGCGTCGCGATCCCGCTCATCCGGCAGACAAGGTTCAAGAGCGTCCGCTCCATCGCAAGAATCTCGCGCACCGGGCCCTCGAGTGTCGCTACCGGCCGCATCGCCGCCACCCGCCGCCCATCTTCGGCGTGAAGCGTCGCTCGCACCCCGGGCGCGAAAATCGGGATCAGGTCAGGAATGACCGCGAGGCCCGAAAGCACCGCTGGCTTGCGCGGCATGACGGCGTACCGACCGACCGCATCCGCCGGGATCGTCGCTTGACTCGTGAGGTCACCGGCCGCGCCGAGATCCTCGTCCCGAGCGAGCTCCAGGAGACGCCGAACAAGTCCCGTTTCGGCCGCGGCGGCATACATGGCAGGCAGGTCTATCACAGATCCGGCAGTGTACAGTGCTTCGGGGAGCCGCACCTCGCCTCCCTATCATCGCCAAAGGAGTCTGTATGGGTCTCATGGACGGCAAGGTCGGGCTCATCGTCGGGATCGCCAACGATCGCTCTTACGCCTACTTCATCGCGGAAGCCCTGAAGAAAGAGGGGGCCCGGATGGCGTTCACCCACCTCCCCGGCGAAAAGAACGAGCGTCGCACCCGCCGGGCCGTTGACGCCCTCGGCATCGCCGACCCCATCATGATCCCCCTCAACGCCGGCAGCGACGCCGAGATGGACGAAGCGTTCGCGACCTACGGAAAGGCTTTCGGCGGCAAGATGGACTTCCTCGTCCACTCCATCGCTTTCGCCGAGACCGAATGGCTCCAGCACGGCAAGTTCGTGGAAACCCCCCGCGCGGCCTACCTCTCCGCGATCGACATCTCCGCGTACACCCTCGTCGCGATGGCCAAGCGGGCCCGCCCGATGATGACCGATGGCGGCTCCATCATCTGCATGAGCTACTACGGGGCTGAAAAGGTCGTCCCCGGCTACAACGTCATGGGCGTCGCCAAAGCCGCTCTAGAAGCTTCGACGCGTTACCTCGCGGCCGAACTCGGCGGCGACAAGATCCGCGTCAACGCCGTCAGCGGTGGCTACCTCCGCACGCTTGCCTCCTCCGCCGTCCAGGGCACCGACACGATGGCCCAGCGGAACATGGAACGCGCCCCCCTCCGCCGCAACGTCGAGGGCTCGGATGTCGGCAAGACCGCCGTCTACCTGCTCAGCGACCTTTCCTCGGGCGTCACCGGCGAGACGATCTACGTCGACTGCGGCGTGAACCTCATCGGCGCCTGATTGGCCGACCGGTGCCGGCCGGCACTCACGCAACCTCAGCCCTGCACATCAAGCCCGGTTTCGCCGGGCTTTTTCTTGGCTTGCTGTTCCCGCTGCTGTTCGTGGTGCTGCCTGCGCCGCTTGCCTCCATCGTCCGACGTCGCGTGCTTGGTGGCGTCTTCGAACTCGACGCTGTCGTCAAGCCGGTTGACGGTTCGTGGCGTGTCCCCACCCGCGGGTGACTTCTTCTCGGCGTCCTTGGCGGCTTGCTGATGCACCGCCCCCGAAGCCGCGAGACCGTGAACGGGATTGGTCCCGAAAACGCTCATATCAGGGGTATCGGCCCGATCGCCGCGTGCGGTCGACAATCCCCGCGAGTTTCGCGCCGATCGCGCCAAGCCCGCGGATTCACGGACCCGGTGATATCCCCGAAGCGGTTATTCGCCCGAATCGCGACGGAGACGCTTGCGCTCGCCCGTGACCTTCTTCTCGGTCAGCCGGCGCTCGCGAGCCCCGCGTGACGGCTTGGTCGCAACGCGACGCTTGGGCCGAACGAGCGCACGAAGCACGATCTCGCGAAGTTTCTCCACCACCTCGGACTTGTTCCGCTCCTGAGAACGGAACGCGTCGCACGAGAGAATCAGCTCGCTTTCGGTCGTGATCAGCGACCCCGCCATCGCGGTCAGACGCTCGGTCTGCTCGTGGGAAAGGCCCAGATCAGCCACGCGCACGCGAAGCTGGCACTTGGTCGCACGCTTGTTGACGTTCTGCCCGCCGGGCCCCGAGCTCGACACGAAGGTGAACTCAAGGCGATCCTGCGGCACCGCGATCCCCGGCCCCAGCACGACACCCGCGACATGCGCCGGCGCAGCGCGTCCGTCTTGGCGCGAACTTGGATGGCCGGCGGCGTTCATGGGCGGAGTCTATCGGATTCTGACGCCCGCGTCGAGCCCGCTCACGGTTCGCGGGCGTTGTGATTACACTGCGGCCATGAATCTGACCTTTTACGGAGCCGCGGGAGAAGTTACCGGATCCTGCTACCTGCTCCAAACCGACCGCGCCCGCGTGCTGATCGACTTCGGCATGCACCAGGGCGGCCGCGAGGAGTACCAGCGCAATTTCCGCCCGCTCCCCTTCCCGGGATCAAGCCTCAATTGTGTGCTCCTCACGCACGCCCACATCGACCACGTCGGCCGCATGCCGCTCCTCCCGGGCATGGGATTCGGCGGCCCGATCTACGCGACGGAAGCGACGTGCGACCTCGCGGGGATCATGCTCCGCGATTCGGCCCGGCTTCAGGTCAGCGACGCGGAGCGTATCAACCGCCGCCTCGCGCAGGAAGGCCGTCCCGCGATCTCACCGCTCTACACCGTCGAGGACGCCGAGCGCGTGCTCACATTCTTCAAGCCGGTGAAGTACGGCAACTCGGTCGAGGTCGCTCCGGGCGTCCGCGCCCGCTGGTTCGACGCCGGCCACATGCTCGGCTCGGCGTCGATTGAGATCACGGTCACCGAGAAGGGCAAGACGACCGTGCTCGTCATGTCCGGCGACATCGGCCACAAGGGCTCGGCGATCCTCCGCGATCCGCAGGCTCCGCCCCGCGCCGACCACATCGTCATGGAGTCCACCTACGGCGACCGCGACCACCGCTCCATGGACGAGACGGTCGACCAGTTCACAAGCCTCGTCAAGGAAGCCATCTGGGACAAGGAAAAGGTCATCGTCCCCGCGTTCGCCGTCGGCCGCTGCCAACAGCTCATCTACCACCTCCACAAAATGCGCCACACCGAGCGCGTCCCCGTCTTTCCCGTCTACGTCGACAGCCCCATGGCCGCCAAGGCGTTCCAGGTCTACCGCCAGCACCAAGAGCTTTACGATCAGGAAGCCACCTCCGCCACTCGACCCGGACACGGGATCTTCGACCTCGAAGGCCTTGAGATCATCGAAAGCGCCGACGAAAGCCGCCGCCTCAACGGCAGCTTCGGGGCCGGCGTCATCATCGCCCCAAGCGGCATGTGCACCGGCGGCCGCATCCTGCACCACCTCAAGCACAACCTCTGGCGGAAGGGCGTCCACATCCTCATCGTCGGGTTCCAAGCCGCCAACACCATCGGCCGTCGCCTGGTCGAGGGGGCCGACGCCGTCCGGATCATGGGGACGACCGTCGTCGTCCGGGCCAAAGTCCACACCCTCAACGGCTTCTCCGCCCACGGCGGACGGTCCGAACTCCTCGACTGGGCGGACGCGATCAAGCCCGCCGGAAACGCCCAGCCCCGCTTCATCCTGACGCACGGCGAAACCACCCCCCGCCAGGCCCTCGCCAAGAGTATCCAGGACCGGTTCAGCACCCAAGCCAAGCTGCCAAAGTGGGGGGACGTCATCGAACTGGACTGATCCTCGAACCCGACGCCGGTCTTGCCGGCTCGAAAGGCCTCCCGCCACCCCGAACGCCCTCCTGCGAGCGGCGTTCCGACCCCCACCGGCCGAGGGGAACGCCACTCCCGCGGTTCCGCCCGCATCTGTGCAGAACACGACCCTGGACGGACGATAAGGAAGGTCCCCGGGGTGACCTTGCGCATCGAGCGTGCCGCTGTCCGACGGGTGTAGGATCTCGCCTCATGAAGAGCCGTACCTTGGAAGTCGCGTCCTTCGAAGTCGACCGTCGCACGATGCTGCAGCTTGGTCTGCTGGGCGGTGTCGGCGCGGCCCTCAGCGGCCTTGGCGGCTGCGCCGGCGGCGGTGGCGGCACGGCCCTCGGCCCGCGCTTCGACGAAGGGCTCGCCAAGCCCTCGCGTTCCTCCATCGCGATCTCCCCGCTCCCCCCTCAGCAGTCCCCTTCTCCGGCTCCCGACCCGGGCACGGTCGTGACCGGCGTCATCCCGCGTTCCGCGTGGACGACCTCCGCGGTCATCACCTCGCGCTGCAACCCGATGAACGGCGTCAACCGGATGACCGTCCACCACGCCGCCATCGACAGCTCCGACCTCCGCACCGCCGACGACGTCAAACGTCGCTTGGCGAGCATCCGCAACGACCACGTCAACCGCCGCCCCGAACCGTTCGCCGACATCGGCTACCACTACGTCATCGACCCTCAGGGCCGCGTGTGGGAAGGCCGTTCGACCAAGTGGCAGGGCGCCCACGTCGCCGACCGCAACGAGCACAACCTGGGCATCATGCTCCTGGGCGACTTCACCCGCCAGCGGCCCTCCACCTCCCAGCTCAACTCCCTCGACAGCTTCCTCAGCCAGCAGATGAAGCGCTACAACATCCCCGTCGGCCGCGTCTACACCCACCGCGAGCTCGGCAAGAGCGCCTGCCCCGGCCCCAACCTCCAGCGGTATATGGACCAGACCCGAAGCGGCGGCGGCCGCCTCCGGACGGCCTGAACTTCCTCATCATCGCACCCTACGAAAAACCCCGCTTCACGCGGGGTTTTTTCTTGGTTCTTGGCTTGCTTCCTCGCGGCTGTCTCTATTCGAGCGTGAACCAGTACACCTCGACGCGACGGTTCTTGTTCATGTCGGTCCCGGCGGGCTCTTCCCAGCCGCGGCCGATCGTCTCGATCCGCTTGGGGTCGATCTGGTACTTCTCCATCAGCACCTTGCGGACCTCGGCCGCGCGGTTCTTGGAGAGCTCCATCGCTTCGAGTGCTTTCTTCCGCACCAGCCCCTCACCCCCCGCGGCCCGATACTCCTCCATCTTGGTGTTGTCGACGTGTCCGCGGAGCACCACGAACGATCCCGGCGACACCTGAAGCAGCTTGCGGATCGAATCCAGGTTGTCGAGATTGGCTTTCGCCGCCATGTCGAGCGTCGAGGAGTTGGGCTCAAACAGGAACCGGATGTCCTTGGAAAGCAGCGGGTCGGTTTCGAGCCCCGCCGTCTTGCTTCCGGTCGGATCGGCTTTGATCGGCGCGATCACGATCTTCTCATCCTTATAGAGGCCCGACGCCTCCAGGGCCTTCAACGGCTCCGGCGACAGGAACCGCTCGCCATCCACCGGGTTCTTGATGATGCCCGTGCCGTACGCGAGCACCGAGCTCTGGTAGATCCCGCCGAAGGAACCCGCCATGTCGATCGCGCCCGAGAAGAACGCGAGGTTTTCCGGCAGGTTCGACAGGTGCACCTTGCCCATCTCTCGTGTCGTGCGAGCGGCGTCCCAGCCGAAGGCCTTCCCCACCACCGCCGTGTGCTGCTGCGGGTTCTCCCGCATCATTCGATTGCCCTCAAGAGCCCCATCCACCAGGCCCGCCAGAATCTTGGAGTTCTGCTCCGCAAAGCCGCGATTGACAACCAGCAGGTCCGCGATGACGAGGAGGTTGCGGTTGGTGACCAGAAGCCTGGCTTTCCCCTCCGAGCCCTGCACCAGATCGGTCGTCGCCGGATCCCACGTGACGCAGCCGGCAAGCCGGGGATTGGCGGACTTGAGATCCTCGGCGAAGACCTCGGCCGCCTGATCGCCGTCCTCCGCAAAGACGAGGTTGATCGCTTCCGCGTTCGGCGCGGCATCCAGATCCTCGAGCATCGCGACCTGAGCCCCGGCTTCCTGGGCGAGGAATCGGAGGAAGAAATCGGCTTCGGTGTACTGCGTCGTGACGACGACCTTGCCCTTGAGGTCGTTGATCCGCTTGATGCTCGCGGGGACGACGATGCCGGTGGCGCCGCGGGAGAACCCGATCTGCATCGGCACGACCGCTCCGAACTGCCGCCCAAAGACCGCGAGGACGTCCGCGGTCGTGGCCGTCACGCCGATCTGGCCGGAATTCAGCCGGTTCCAGCCCTCATCCTCCGAGAGCTTGATCCGCACCTTGAACCCGTGCTTCTTGGTGAACACCGAGTCCGGGTTGGGCTCAAGGCCGCCGTTGGCGACGATGATGCCCGCGTACCCGGCGTACTCGGAAAGCTCGACGTCGATCGTGTTGTCCTTGGGCTGATAGGTCGCTTGCGGAGCGAGCGCCACGACCGGTTCGGGCGTGATGAGCTTGAGGTCCTTGAGCGACCCGGCCCCTGCTGCGTCGCCGCCGGGCGATTGCCCGCCGTTGCCGCCCGGGGCGTTGATCGGCGGGCCAGACAAGCGTGCCGTGAAGACGTACGCCCCCACGCCGATCAGCCCGACGATCATGAGCAGCGAGACCATGACCCCAAGCGGCGTCAGTTTGGACTGATTCTCTTGCATTGTTTCGTTCCCCTTTGAGTCTGTGCTCGTCTCCCCCACCGCGGCGAGAGACGCGTGAATGCTATTGGGGGATCATCGGCGGCTCTTCCGCCAGAAGCCCCGCGACCGTGTCGTTCAAGCTCGCCTGCTCGCGGATCCAGGTCGTCGTCCCCTCAAGCGACTGCGCCGCCTGATTCACCCGCTCGGCCGCCCGCTCCGGCCGCTCGCCCACCATCACCTCTTCTCGCACCAGTTCGACGTGGTTCTCGATGCGGGCAAGCTCGGACTCGATGTGGTCCAGCCGGTCGTGCCCCTCGGTGTGGCGAGCAAGCCGCTTCTGAAGCACATCGCGCTGCGATTCCAGGCTCTCGCGGAGTTCATCCGGCAGGTGCTCGGTGCGAAGCCGCCGCGTGAGGTCCTCGACCCGGTCGAGAATGCTCACCATGCCGTTCTCGGCTTCGCCGGCGTCCTCGAACATCTTGCGGAGCGACCGCCGCATGACCAGAAGCTGGAGGTACGCCCATCGAAACGCCGCGAGGCTGTCCGCTTGAGCAGACGCCGCCGCGCTCGATGACGAACGGATCTCCGAAAGGATCTTGCGGCACCGGGCGTCGAGGGCCGCGAACCGCTGACGCTCGTCCGACCCGAGGCGTGCCAGCACCGACTGGACCCGGCCCTCGGCGTCTTTCCCGCCGCGGAGGCGCATCTGAGCGTCGACCAGATCGCGGAACCGCTTGCTTGAGATGCACGCGAGGAGATACCCGGCTTCAAGTCCCGCGCCGATGATCCAGAATCCGGGATTCAGCAGGCCAAGCAGGCCGACAGCGGCCAGACCGACGAAATTGGGCGGGATCGGCACGCCCAGAGGTCGTGCTTTGAACGCGGCCCAGAGATAATCGCGCAGTCTCGCCATCGGTTGGAGCGATGGTATGCGGGATCAGCGGAAAATGCGGGATGTCCGGCCGCCGGTCAGGCTCAGACCGCGGCTTCCATCTTGTCGCGGGACTGGCGTTCGGCGCGCTTCCGCATGCTCTCGTCGAGGATCTTCTTGCGGAGTCGGATGGTCTTGGGTGTGATCTCGACCAGCTCGTCGTCCTCGATGTACTCGATGGCGGCTTCGAGGCTGAGGCGGCGCGAGGCTTTGAGCACGACGGTCTGCTCCTTGTTGGCCATGCGCATGTTGGTGAGGTGCTTGAGGCGCGTGACGTTGACCGTGAGGTCGTTGTCGCGGTTGTGCTCACCGACGATCTGGCCTGTGTAGACCTTGTTGCCGGGCTCGACGAAGAGCACGCCGCGGTCGGAGAGCAGCTCGCACGCGTGCGTCGTCACGGGGTTGGTCTCAATCGAGATCAAGACGCCCATCAGGCGGTGCGGCACCTCGCCGCTGACGGGCGCGAACCGCAGGAAGCTGTGGTTCATGATCGCCTGGCCCTGCGTCGCCGTCAGGATGCGCCCGCGAAGCCCGATGAGCGCCCGCGAGGGGATCTCAAAGAGCATGTGCGTCATCGTGTCGCCGCGGCCTTCCATCTTCTTCATCTCGCCCTTGCGGGAACCGACAAGCTCCATGACCGAGCCCATGGTGGCCGTCGGGCAGTCGATGACGAGCTCCTCGACGGGCTCGTGGAGCACGCCGTCGATCTCCTTCACGATGACCTCGGGCTTGCCGACGGAGAGCTCGAACCCTTCGCGGCGCATGTTCTCGATGAGGATGCCCAGCGAGAGCACGCCGCGGCCGGAGACGAGGAACTCGTCGGCGGTGCGGCCGGACTCGACGCGCATCGCGACGTTGGTCTGCAGTTCCTTGTCCAGACGCTCGCGGATCTGGCGGCTGGTGACGTACGTCCCGTCCTCGCCCGCGAAGGGGGAGTCGTTGATCCTGAAGAGCATCGTCATCGTCGGCTCGTCGACGCGCACCGGCGGGAGGGCGACGGGATTGGCCGGGTCGGCGACGGTGTCGCCGATGTCGACCGAATCAAGGCCGATGATCACACAGAGATCGCCCGCATGGACGCCGGTGGAATCCACGCGTTTGAGGCCGGAGAACTGCTGAAGCTTCTGCACGCGCGTCTGCACCTGCTTGCCGTCGCGCTTGATGACCGTGACGTTCTGCCCGGGCTTGATCGTGCCCGCGAAGACGCGGCCGATGCCGATTCGGCCCACATAGTCGTTGTAGTCCAGGGTCGTGATGAGCACCTGGAGAGGCGCGTTCACATCGTCCTTGGGCGTGGGAACGTGCTTGATGATCGCGTCGTAGATCGGGAGCAGGTGCGTCGGCTTGACGCCGTCCTTGGGCGGCCAGGTGTCGGTCGCCCAGCCGTCGCGGCCGGACGCGTACACCACGGGGAAGTCCAGCGCGTGGTCGTCAGCGCCAAGCTCGACGAGCAGATCGAAGACCTCGTTGAGCACCGCTTCCGGACGGCCGTCCGGGCGGTCGACCTTGTTGATGATGACCAGCGGCTTGAGGCCGGCTTCGAGGGCTTTGCCGAGCACGAACTTGGTCTGCGGCATCGGGCCGTCGTAGCTGTCGACGACGAGGAGACACCCGTCCGCCATGCGGAGGACGCGCTCGACCTCGCCGCCGAAGTCGGCGTGGCCCGGCGTGTCGATGATGTTGATGCGGAAGTCGCGCCCGTCCGGAGCGTGGTACGTGACCGCGCAGTTCTTGGACAGAATCGTGATGCCGCGCTCGCGTTCGAGCGGGTTGGAGTCCATGATCAGCCCGTGCTGACCGCCCTCGAGCTTCTCGAGCTCGCCCGCGCGGAACATCCCCGACTGCTTCAAAAGCTGGTCCACAAGCGTCGTCTTGCCATGGTCGACGTGGGCGATGATGGCGACGTTTCGAACGATCCTGGAAATCTCTTCCGGCATTGCAAACCTCAAGGACCCCCCGGGCGGGTCGGAAACGGCAACCCCAAGCCGCGTGCGCGGCCGGGCCAAGCCATGGTTCAAGGGGCCCCCAACGACCCCGAGCAGGATGGTAGGTTCGAAATCGCCCACTTTCGTCGTCCCACGCCCTCCCAGCCTGACATCCGCCGCAAAGGACCCCGGGTTTTCCGTGATCTGAACCCGGAGGCCGACCCCTGAAACGTCCCAGATTCACTCCAAGGGTCCCCGAGCCCATACAATCCGAACATAGTCCTATCGGATTCGCCCCGTCCCCATGTGGAGCGACGGGCGACCCGGTCCACGTCGGGCCCTGCCCCCGACCGTCACGGAGCCTGCCATGAAGTCGTCAAGCCTGATCGCCACCCTGTCGCTCTCCCTCTCGCTCTTCGCTTCCGCCGGTCTTGCTCAGACCGCACCCGCCGAGAAGAAAGAAGCCCCCAAATCCGCCCTGCCCCAGACCGCCCCCAAAGCCGCCCCCCAGACCGCCACCCAGCCCGCCGACAAGAAGAACCCCGCCGAGCTCGTCGCCCCCGAGATGCCCGCCGACGAGGGCCCCGGCGAGATGCACAAGATCCTCACCAAAGCCGTCGGCGAATGGGAGACCAAGACCAAATCCTACATGACCGGCGAAGTCGAAGAATCCACCGGCAAGTGCGTCGTCCGAAGCCTCTTCGACGGCCGCTACACCCAGGTCCAGTACTCCGGCAAGATGATGGGCAAGCCCTTCCAGGGCATGGGCCTCTACGGCTATGACACCGGCACCAAGAAGTTCGTCTCCTCCTGGGTCGACTCCATGAGCACCGGCATCGCGACCGGCACGGGCGAGCTTTCCGCCGACAAGAAGACCCTCACGTGGACCGTCGAGATGACCGGCCCCGGCGGCACCAAAGAGACCATGCGCGAGGTCGAGACCTTCATCGACGACAACACGTCCAAGCTCGAGATGTTCATGACCAACCCCGCCGACGGCAAGGAGATGCTCCTCCTCGAGATCAGCTACACCCGCGTCAAACGCGACAAGGGCGCCAAGCCCGCCCCCGCCCCGTCGGACACGCCCAAGCCCGAGACCGCCGCGCCGGCCAAGGACGCCAAGCAGACGCCCGCGTCGGCCCCGAAGGTCGCGCCCGCGACCACGCCCAAGCTCGCCAACCCCAAGTAAACCATCGCCCGCGAGCCGGGGCGTGTCGCCCCGTCCCGTGTTCGAAGGCCCATGAAAGCCCGGCGGCCGCCGCCGGGTTTTTACGTGCGCTTGAGGTTCTCACGCATGAGCATGAGATCCAGCGTCTGCACGACGAGATCCGCTTCCCGGGGCGTGATGTCGTTGTAAAACGGCACCGCGATGGTCCGCTCGCTGAGCTTCTCCGCGATGGGGAACATCCCGCGCTCGAACCCGAACCGCTCCTGATAGAACGGCTGGAGGTGGATGCACGGGAAGTAGTCCGCGGCCCCGATGTCGTGCCGCCGCAGGCCCGCGATCATCCGGTCGCGTTCTTCGAGGCTGTAGTTGGTCGCAAGCCGCACGACGAAGACGAACCAGCTCATCACCGTCTCGGGGTCGATCGTCGGCAGGATCAGATCCTTGTGGGCCGAAAGCCGCGCGAAGTACAGCTCCGCCGCCGTGTGCCGCTTCTTCATGATCTGGTCAAACCGCCGCATCTGCGCGACGCCCAGCGCGGCCGAGAGCTCATCCAGCCTGTAATTGAACCCCAGCCGCTCGTGCCGAAGCCACGACCCCGTCGCCGTCCCCCCCACGCCCCCCACACCCCCCGCTCCGGCCCCCGCCGCGCCCGGCTCGGCGGATGAACCGGGGATGCTCGCCGCGACCGAGTGCGGGGGCCTCCAGCCCATCGGCCTGCCCTGGTTCCGCATGCTCCGGCAGAGCTCGGCGAGTCGCTGATCGTCGGTCACGATCATGCCGCCTTCGCCGGTGGTGATCTGCTTGTTGGGGTAGAACCCAAAGACGCCGACCCTGCCGAAGGTCCCGCACGGCCTGCCCTTGTACACGGACCCGAGGGCTTCGCAGCAGTCCTCGATCATCGGGATCTCGTGCCGCTGACAGATCGACTCGTACGCGTCCATGTGGGCGGGGTTGCCGAAGGCTTCCACCGCGATGACGGCTTTGGTTTTGGGCGTGATCGCCGCCGCGAGCTTGGCGGGGTCCATGTTCATGGTGCGGGGGCAGATGTCGACGAAGACGGGTTTGGCCCCGACAAAGAGGATCGCGTTGGCGGAGGCGATGAACGAGAAGGGGGTCGTGATGACCTCATCCCCCTCGCCCACACCCAAAGCCTCCATGACGAGGTGAAGAGCCGAGGTGCCGCTGTTGACCGCGACGGCGTGCTGCCGCTTGACGCGGGAAGCGACGAGCCGCTCGAACTCCTCGACGAAGGGCCCCATCGAGAGCCGCTTGGACCGGAGGACCTCGAGGAGAAGCTCTTCTTCGAGGGGACCGACATCGGGGCGGCTGAGGGGGATTTCCAGATGGTGGGCCATGATGGAATCATCGGCGCACGGGGCGTTCGGGGCTGAGTCTGAGGGGGGGTGTGGGGGCGGAGGGTGAGGGACGATCGGTCGATTTTGCGCGTTCCTGGGGGGCGTGGGCGCTCCGTTGATGGCCGTCAAGGCTCTGTTGATGGCCGTCAAGACTCTCTTGACGGGCACCAACGCTCTGTTGACGGCCGTCAAGGCTCTCTTGACGGGCACCAAAGCTCCGTTGACGGCCGTCAAAGCTCCGTTGGTGCCCGGCAGCGCTCCCTTCATGCCCGTGGGCGCTCCCTCCGTGCCCGCGGGCGCTCCCTTCGTGCCCACGGGCGCTCCCTTCGTGCCAGTGGGCGCTCCGTCCGTGCCCGTGGGCGCTCCCTCCGTGCCCACGGGCGCTCCCTCCGTGCCCGCGGGCGCTCCGTCCATGCCCGTGGGCGCTCCGTCCGTGGGGGCGGGCGCTCCGCCGGTGAGGTACCATGCGGCCATGCTCCACCCCCACCACCCCCATCGCCGCATCGCCGCTCTTCTTCTGGCGGTCGGCGCGGCGTGCGCGTGGACGGGGACGCAGACGTTCGCCCAGGCTTCGGACCCGGCGACGGCCCAAGCCGTTCCCGCCGGCACCTCCCCCACGTCCGTCCGCGGACCCCTCTCCTTCTCCGCCGCCCGCGCCGCCGTCTGGTCCGAGTCCCCCACCGCCGCCGGAGCCCAGACCCAGCGCATGGTCCTCTCCGGCGACGTGCTCATCAGGCTCGGCAGCTACGAGTTCCACGCCGCCCGCGCCGTCGTCTGGCTCGAACGCATCGACGACTCCCCCATCCCCATCGCCGCCTCCGCCTCCCCGCGTGCGGGTGTCTATCAGGTCTACATCTACTTCGACCGCGTCGGCAACCCCCGCGGACCCGCGAGCACCTCCCTCGCCGCCGACCGCCTCCCCGTCCGCGCCGTGATCGATGTCGATGGCGCCGTCGGCCTCCGCTTTGACACCCTCGCCCGAGCCCGGCCCAGCGACCCCTTCGTCGATGAAGCCGAAGCCGTCCGCGACGAATCCAACCGGCGTGCCGCTTCCCCCACCGCCCCCACAGACGAAGAAGGCCCCCTCGACGGCGTCCCCATCCCCTTCCAAGCCGAACGCCCCTTCCGCCAGCCCGTCGCCGTCGACCCCTCAACCGCCAAGCCGTACCGCAACGTCCGCGAGTTCCGCCTCGGCGACGACGCCGCCGCGATCAACGAGGGCGTCGCGAGGCTCCCCTTCGGCGGCGAGAACGCGCCCATCTTCGCCAAGCAGGGCGTGATCACCGTGTCGGCGGGGAACCTCGTCTATCAGGGAGCCAAAGCCGCGAGCCCGATCGCCGAGGCCGCGCCCGCCGACGCGATCACCCCCACCACCCCCACCACCATCGACACCCCTGACGCCCTCGCGTCCGTCATCGCGTCCGAAGGCGTCGTGATCCAGTACGTCGACCCCCGGACCAACCGGGGCCTCCAGCTTCAGGCCCAGCGGGCCGTGGTCTTCCTCTCCGCGGGCAAGGACGCGGCTTCCGGCGTGACCAGCTTCAGCGTCGGCGAGGTCGCCGGCGTCTACCTCGAAGGCGATGTCCTCGCGACCGACGGCAACTACACCGTCCGCGGCCCCAAGGTCTATTACGACATCCAGCGGAACAAAGCCATCCTCCTCGATGCGGTCTTCTGGACCTACGACGAGGATCGCGGCTTGCCGTTCTACGTCCGGGCCGACGTCATCCGGCAGGAAAGCCTCCGCGAGTTCAGCGCGACCAAAGCCCGGTTCTCGACCTCCGCCTTCTTCGAGCCCGAGTTCTCCCTCGGAGCCCAGACGATCACGATCAAACGCAAGGAAGTCACGCGGACCTCCGCCGGGAGCGACCCCCTCTCCGCTCCCACCCGCTCGGGGCTCGTGATCGAAGGGGCCAGGACCGACGGCTTTGGCCAGTCGACGACCACGACGATCACGATGGTGCAGGCTTCGGACATCACGCTCAACGCCGAGGGCCTGCCGATCTTCTACGTGCCGGAGTTCACGGGCGACCCGACGACGATGCTGCTCAAGGATGTGCGGTTTGAGAACAGCGGAGCCAACGGCCCCGCCGTCAAGACGCGGTGGAACATGTCACCGGTGCTCGGGTTCGAGGAAGCCGAGATCGACCTGCTCGCCCAGTACTACTTCGACCGCGGCGCCGGCCTGGGCGTCGACGCGGCGTACGAGGATGACGACAGCCGCGGCAAGCTCTTCGCCCTCTCGATCATCAACGACGGCGGGCAGGACCTCTTGAAGCCCGGCACCCGACGCGAATGGGATGAATCCACCCGCGGCATCCTCCTCGGCGAAGAACGCATCACCTTCGGCGAGCACTGGACCATGTTCGCCGAAGGAAGCTACATCAGCGATGAGGCGTTCGTCGACGCGTTCCTCGAGCCCTTCGGCGAGACGCGCCGCGAATTCACCAGCCAGATCAACCTCGCCCGCAAGCAGGACAACTCGATGTTCTCCGCCGGCGCCAAGTCCAGCCTCAACGACTTTGTCGCCAACGAGTACCTCCTCCAGAGCAAGGGCTATTCCGTCCAGAAAGCCCCCGAGCTCACGTACCTCCGGCAGTCCGACCGCGTCTTCGAGGATCTCTTCGACATGGGCGAGGTCTTCTGGACGCAGGAGTATCGCTACAGCCACATGGCGATGCAGTTCGACGAGGTGTACGCCCGCGAGCGCGGGTTCGACACGGACCCCTTGGCCCAGCTCGCGTTCGGGATCGACGAGGACCAGCGGCTTTCCGAACGCCTCCGCGGCGCCGGCTACCGCGAGGACAGCGTCAACCGACTCGACACGCGTCAGGAGCTCTCGGCCCCGCAGAAGCTGGGCCCCGTGGATGTGACGCCGTACATCGTGGGCCGGGCGACGGCGTACGACAACGACTTCACGACGTACTCGCCGCAGGAGACCGACAACACGCGGCTCTGGGCTTCGGCCGGGGCGCGGGCTTCGACGCAGTTCCAGAGGATCGACGACTCGGTGAAGTCGGACTTCTTCGACCTCAATCGAATCCGCCACATCGTGGAGCCCAACATCACCGTCTGGCACGCGGGGACCAACGTCGACCGCCAGGACCTCCCGGTCTATGACGACGATGTCGAGAACCTCGCGGAGGGCTCGATGGCGAGGATCGGTGTCGATCAGGTCTGGCAGACCAAGCGCGGCGACCCGCTCGCGGCCGCGATGGGCAAAGCCCACTCGGTCGACGTCTTCAAGTTCAACGCGGCGCTGGTCTTCTCCTCCGGCGATGTGGACCCCAAGAACCCCTTCGGCCGCTGGGTTGAGTTCCGACCTGAGCTGTCCAACCCGGGCAACTACGCGACGGTCGACGGCGCGTGGCAGGTCTCTTCCGCGTTCGCTTTGACGTCGAGCACGGTCTACGACCTCGACACGCGGCAGCAGGACCGCACCAGCGGCGGCTTTGTCATCACGCACAGCCCCCGTTACAGCAGCTTCGCCGAGCTCCGGTACCTCAACCCGCTGGACTCGACGTTCCTCGACCTTGGAACCTCGTACCAGCTCACGCAGCGCTACCGCCTCGCGGCGCTGGGAAGCTACGACATCAGCAACGGCGGGTTCCAGGGCGCGGGCGGCGAGCTGACGCGTGCGAGCGATGCTTACACCCTCGGCCTGCGTCTCTCGTACAACAACACGACCGACTCGACGAGCTTCGGCTTTGTCGTCAAGCCCGCTCTGTCCACGCGGAAGAAGCGGGTCAAGATCCTCGACGACGAGGTCGACTCGGCGACGGAAGTGACGACGGAGTCGATTCAGTGACCGGGCCCGTCCTCGGCAGCGCGGGCCCGGACAAGCCGCTCGCCGGGGCGCGTCACGCGCTCATCCTGCTGCTCCTGATCAACCTCTTCAACTACATCGACCGGTACATTCTTGCGGCGGTGGTGCCGGACATCACCAAGGAACTTTTCACCGCGCCCGACGGCACGGTCGACCCCGCGGCGAAGACCAAGATCGGCTGGCTCTTTTCCGCTTTTCTCATCGCGTACATGTTCATGTCGCCGGTCTTCGGCGTGCTCGCCGACCGCATGCACCGCTGGGTCGTGATCGGGATCGGGGTGCTCGCGTGGAGCGTCGCTTCGGGCGCCTCCGGGCTTGCGACGGCGTACTGGTTCTTGCTGCTCATGCGGATCTGCGTGGGCGTGGGCGAGTCGGCCTACGCCCCCATCGCTCCGACGATCATCGCCGACTACTTCCCGGTCTCGCGGCGCGGCGGGGTGATGGCGTGGTTCTACGCGGCGATCCCGGTCGGGAGCGCCCTGGGGTTTGTCATCGGCGGCGCGATGGCGAACTGGTTCACCTGGCACTGGGCGTTCTTCGTGACCGTCCCCCCGGGCATTCTCCTCGGGATCTGGTGCTTCTTCCGGCCCGAGGTCCCGCGCGGGATCTCCGAAGGCAGCCCGGGCGAAACTCCCGCAAACAAGCACACCTGGCGCGACTATCTCCGCCTCTTCAAGATCAAGTCCTACTTCTACAACGTGGGTGGGATGACCGCGATGACCTTCGCGATCGGCGGGATCTCGGCGTGGGCCGTAGACTACATCGCGACCTACCGCGGGCAGGACAAGGAAACCACCGCGAAGATCTTCGGCGGCGTCGTCGTCGTTTCGGGCCTTCTCGCGACGCTTTCGGGCGGATATCTCGCCGACCGCCTCCGCAAGCGTTTCCCGGGGTCATACTTCCTCGTCTCCGGCCTGAGCATGCTCGTCGGGTTCCCGCTCTTCCTCGGCGTGCTTTACGCACCCTTCCCGCTCGCGTGGGTCTTCGTCTTCCTCGCGGTCTTCTGCCTGTTCTTCAACACCGGCCCGAGCAACACGATCATCGCCAACGTCGTCCACCCCTCGGTTCGCGCCTCGGCCTACGCGATCTGCATCTTCGTCATCCACATCCTGGGCGACGTCATCAGCCCGCCCATCATCGGGTTCATCACCGACAACACCAAGTCCACCGAGCACCCGAGCGGCAACATGACCCTCGCGTTCCTCGTCGTCGGCGTGGCGATCCTCGTCGGCGGCGTCTTCTGGCTCCTGGGCGTCAAGCACCTCGAACGCGACACCCGCCTCGCGAACGCCCGCCCCGACGACCCTCGCTCGGCGGACGCCAAACCCAGCGATCCCGCCGCTTCGGGGCCCGACTCGGGAACGAACTAGAATCGCCACGATGCCCCGACCCCGCTCCCGTCCGTTCCTCCGCCCCGGTTCTACCCGCACCGTCGGGATGCTTGTCGCCGTCGGCGTCGGCCTCGCCGCCGTCGGGCTCGTCGGCTACGTCGCGCTCATGAAGCCGCGGCCCGAAGGCACCCCGCGCGGTCCAAGCCGCCCCCCCCTCCCCGAAGAACTCACCAAGCTCGCAACCTCCGGCCCGGCGACCGGCGACCAGACCGCCCAGGGTGTCCGCATCGAGCTCGCCGACAAGAAGGACCCGACGCGGATTGCTTCGATCCTCACCGCCAAATCCGTCACGCCCCGGGAAGGTCGCAGCGCCGACGTCGTCGAGCCCGGCGCGATCGTCTTCCTCAAGGATGGCCGCACCCTCCGCATCCGCGCCCAGAACGGGTCGTTCAGCAGCTTCTCCGCCGATCAATCGCCCGAACGCGGCACCTTCCGCGGCAAGGTCCGGCTTGATGTCTACGCGCCCGGCGTGTCGCCGCGCACGACGGAGTGGGACTCGCTCAAGCCCATCGCCTCGGCTGATTTCGGCGATCTCTTCGACTTTGACCTCACCTTCGGCCGGATCGTGATCCCCCAGGCGTTCGTCATCACCCTCGACGGCTTGGAAGTGCGCGGGACCGACGCCACGCTGGTGCTCGATGAAGCCGCGGCGGCCCTCCGCTCCGCCCGAATCACGAAGGACTTTTCCGCTGTCCGGACGGCTTCCAAAGCCAAGCCCGCCGAGCAATCGCCCGCCCCCGCCGGACAACCTTCCGGCGAATCCGGCGGCACCGGCGTGGAAGCGATCTACCGCGTCGTGATGCCCGCGCCCGTCGACGTGGTCACGGGCGATGCGAAAGCACTGCGCACGCTGAAAGCGGACCGCGGCTTCGCGTTCATCCGCCTGGTCGACAACGCTCTGCGCCAGACGGCGCTCGCGAAGATCGAAACCTCCGCCGCGCCAGCGCCGACCGCGCCCTCGGCCGACGCCCCGGTCTCGACCTCAACCAGCGGCGATGAGCCGTTCGCGCTCACGACCTCCGGGACGGTAGAGATCAAGCTCGCAACCGACGCGCCCCCCGAGCTTGCGGCCAACGACCTCGCCGTGAGATTCGAAGGCGCTTCCGAGCCGGTGCGATTCGCCGACGCCGACGCGAAAGCGACGGGCACCTTCCCCGTGGTCGAGTACGCCGCGACCAAGGGTGACCTCACGCTCATCGGCACCGCGCCCGGATCGGTGAACCTCCGGACCGCTTCCGAAGGCACGCTGGCTTCGCAATGGCTCACCCTCAACCTGCCGACCAAGGTCGGCCAGATGCGCGGGCCGGGCGAGCTCGCCGACACGCAGAAGCCCGCGAGCGGCGAGCCGGTCAGACGCTCCGTCGCCTGGACCGAGCAAGCGGACTTCCGCCTCGCCGCGACGGGCAAACGCTCCGCTTGGGAGATCGCGTGGACGCAGCTCGCCGGACAGGTCGCCGGCACCGACGGCAAGGGCATCATCGGCGGCGAGACGCTCACGGTCGACTTCGCGCCTTCCTCGCAGCCCACGCGGGCGACGCTCGCCGGCGGCGCGTTCGCCCGCGAGAGCGCCCAGCGGGTCCTCACCGGGAAGTCCATGGACCTGACCTTCCGCACGCTTGAATCCGGCAAGACCGAGCCGAGCTTCCTCACCGCCAAGGGCGTCGTCGAAGCTCGCGACCCCCTGCGGCTGCTGACGACCGACCTCCTCGAAGCCGCGATTGATCGAACCGAGAAGGGCTCGCTTTCCGCAACCGACGTGGTCGCCAAGGGGACCGTCAATTTCAGCGAAGGCCAGGGAAGCGACCAAATCATCGCCGTGGCCGATGAACTGCGAGCCAACGTTCCCACGCAGCGCGTGGACCTCATCGGCGATGAAGCTTCGCTGACGCAGGGCGGAGCTTCGGTCTTCGGCCAGCCGATCAAGCTCGACGGTCTCGCCAAAACGCTTGTCGTCGACGGCGCGGGCCGGTTCGAAATGGTCGCAACCGAGATCGACGTCAGCCCGCCGGCGGGAGGATCCGTTCCTCGTCCGACGACTCCCAAAGCCGCCCGTGCCTCCTGGGGCGGGAGCATGACCTTCAGCGACGTGACGGGCGTGCTCGAAGCCCGGGGCGGGGCCCGAGCGACTTCGCTCACCGACGACTACACCCTCGACACCCTCGCCGCCGAGCGCGTCGTGGTCAAGACCGAGCGCAGGCCCTCGCCGTTTGCGACGCCCGGCGACCAATCGCCCCCCGACGCGCAGGGTTCGAACTCGATCGGTGAACGCGTCGTCGCGAGCATCACCGTCGAAGGCTCGGAGCAGAAGCCCGCGACGGTCGAATCCCGCCACTACGAATCGCCGGTCACCATCGACACCACCCCTGGCACGACCCCGGGCACCACCCCGGGCACGACGACGGCCCGCGTGGACAGGCTCAACTACCTCGAGGGCACGACCATCATCGCCGACGCGACCAAGGGGACCGTGAACGTCCCGGGCAAGGGCCGCTCGCTCGTTCTTGACCGCACCGCCGCCGCTTCGCAGACCAACCCGCAAGCGAACCCCTCAACCTCGTCGTTCCGAGGCACGGCGCTCTTTGAGTGGACCGACGCGATGACCTTCGCGCGTGAGACCGGCGTGTTTGATCTCAAGGGCGAGGGCCGGGGCGTGAAGATCACCAGCGACAACACCCGCGACGACAGCGTCGTCTTCATCCAGTCCGACGCCGCGAGCGCCACGCTCACCGGGCTCACCGGGCCGGGCGGTCAGACGACGGAGCCTGCGGACGGCCGACGCGCCCAGCTCCGCTCGGCCGAAGCCAGCGGCAACGTCTTCGGCCGGTTCCGGTCCAAGGGGTCCGAGCGCGAGCTCACGGCCCACCACGCGACCTACGACGCGCTCGCCGGGCTTCTGACGATCGACGCCAGGGACGGCGAGGAGGTCACCCTCTTCGACACGGGCACCGCGACACCGATGAAAGCGGCCAAGCTCCTCTGGGATCTCACGCAGGACCGCGTCGAGATCATCAAGCCCTCGCCCGTCACCACGCCACGCTGAACGACCGACCCGTCGCGGTCAGCGGTCGCGGTCCTTCAGCCGCTTGGACTCCGCTTGCAGTTCCTCTCGCTCGGACGCCGTGAGCGATTGCAAGCCCTCGCGCTCGACCTTGGCCAGGATCTGGTCGACCTTCCCGCGAACCTGCTCAGCCGGGGGAGGCGGAGGAGGCGGAGACGAGCCCTTCCGCGAATCCGTAAAGACATCGAAGAAATCGGTGAGCAGGTGCGGCCGGACGATGAAGTAGAACCCCGCGAGCGCCCCGCCCAGGTGCGCCGCGTCGCCCCCGGCGTTGTTCCCGCCGATGAAGAGGTTCACCGCGGCGATCGCGACGTACGCGTACGCGAGCACCCGCAGGCGGATCGGAGACGGGATGAAGAGCACCGTCACCTCGTCCTTCGGGAACAGCCGGGCGCACGCCACGATCACACCGAAAACTCCCGCCGAAGCCCCGACCAGCGTGGTGTGCGAGTCGTGGAAGAGCAGACCCGGCACCGACATCGCGCCCAACTTCATTGCGATGATGCCGCCGATGTTCAGCGCCAGGTACGCAAGCCCGCCGAAAATCCCGCAGACCAGGTAGTACGCGAGGTACTTCCGCCCGCCAAGACGCTCCTCGACCGCGCGACCGAACGTGAACAGCCCGAACATGTTGAAGAACAGGTGACCCACGCCGCCGTGCACAAATTGGAAGGTCACCAGACGCCAGACCTGAAGCCGCTCAAACCCCATCGTCGTCGAGAAGTGCCCGTACGCCGTCACCGGGTCCGCCGCGATCAGCGTCTCGATCGCGATCGGGCCGCCCGTCGAAGCATTCACCACGATGAGGTTCGTGCCCTTCTCGCGGAGCGTGCGGAAGTACGGCTCCCCCACCACAAGCCGCTCACCGGGCTTGACAGGGTCCCCGTTCGCTCGCAGCAGAGCCGGAATCACCTCGTACCGCCCCTGATCGAAATCCAGAGCCTGGACCACGATCGGGGTCGGGAGCGCCCGCCCGAAGAACACCATGAACGCGAAGATCGCCACATTGACGGCGATCAGCCACGTGTTGACGGACCACATCGTCGGCCGCCCGCCAAGCTGCGGCGGCTCGTGGGCCGGCGGATGGGCGAACATCGAGCGTTCGGACTTCGCGTAATGTCGATCACTCAAGCCCATGCGGGGAGGTTCCGGGTCAAGGACCATCGTACCCGCGCCGGTCCCGAGGCCTCGGATATCGGACTCACTCGCTCCGGAGGCGTCTGGTCTCGCGGGCCAGAATGTCCCGCTCTTCATCGGTCAGCGACCCCATGCCGCTCGCGGAGATCTTCGAGAGCACCTCGTCGATCCCGAGTTCCGGCTTCTTCTCAGGCTCGGGCGACTCCTCCACCGGTTCGACCTCGTCGGCTGATTCGAGATCCAAAGCCGGCGTCGGCGAGGGCTCGGCTCCCGCGATCCAGTCCGGAGGCAGGCCCGGGGACACATACGCGGGACGCTCCACGAACTCAGAGCGACGAAGCTCAAGCCAGCCGGCAAGACCGCCAAAGACCGACAGCGCGATGAGCAGCGGCTGTTCCGACGAGATCCCCACGATCGCGAGCAGACCGGCGACGATGATCGACATCAGCCCGACGATCGTCCGGGCCCGCTCGCGACGACGGCTGTGCCACGCCCACACCTCGAAAAGCCGGCCGCCGTCCAGCGGCAGCATCGGCAGAAGGTTGAGCCCCGCGACGACCAGGGTCGAGAAGTACGCCCACCAGACCACCGCGAGCGGGAACGACTCGATCGATCGCACCACTGCGCGGAAATCAAACGGATTGAACCACATCTGCCGAGGCGTCGCACCCATCGCCCAAAGCGTGATCAGAAGGCCCGTCCCCACCACCAGACTGACCAGCGATGGTGCGAGCGAGACCAGAAGCTTGGGTGCAAGCGCACGCGGCGGCGTCGGGCTCACCATCGCGCCCAGAGGCCAGATCACCACGTACTCGGCTTCTCCACCCACGCGACGGGCCAGCCAAAGCCGCAGCGTCTCGCGGAGCATCACCGTCAGCATCACGAAACCGACGGCCAGCGCGATGTTCTGCGGCCCGATCCGATCCGCCGGGATCGCCAGCATCACCTGCAGCGCGATCCAGAAGACCGTGACCCAGTGCACACCCACGCGGTACCCGCTGAACGAGACCAGCCCGACCGACCAGGTCAGCGGGTCGTCCCAGCGGGCGAAAAGCTGACCGAAACTCGGGCGGCCTTCGGAACTCCGGGGCGCGGGGGAAGCCGGCCGGCGCACATCACGCCCGGGCCCGCGCTCGGGGCCGTGCCCGACTCCTGACTTTCCGCTTCGCTCGCTCGGCACTCGTTCGGCTCCGACTGTCCAGAGTTTCCCACAACCCGGACCTCAACACAAGAGCAATTCGCCCCTGCCCCCCCGTCCGATTCCACGCCCGCACCCCACGGTGCTCAGATCAGCCCACGGGCCCTCGCCAGGAGGAGCGTGAGGATCGTCTTTCCGTCCTCGAACCCGCCGGCATGGGCCCGTCGGACCGCTTCTTCGACGGGGAGCTCTTCCGCGACCAAAACCTCATCCTCCTCGAGCGCCTGCCCGACAAAGCTGAGGCCGGAAGCGACGTACGCCCACATGAGTTCATCGGTCATGCCCGGCGTCGTATAAAACCGCGTCAGGGGCGTCAGGGTTGCGGCTTGGTACCCGGTCTCCTCGATCAGTTCCCGGCCGGCGGTGAGGGCGGGATCCTCGCCCGGCTCGCGCGTCCCGGCGGGGAGTTCGAGCAGGTCCCGGCCGATCGAGAACCGCTCGTTGCGCACGAAGACAACGCTCCGCGTGCCGTCTAATTTCACCAGAATGGGCAGAATCACGACCGCACCGGGGTGGCGAACGCACTCGCGGTGGATTTCGGTCCCCCTGGCGGTGCGGAGGGTGATGCGCTCAAAGTCGTACTTCTTGCCCTTGTGCAGGGTCGTGCGCGCGATCTCGGTCATCGTCCGAAGCTGGCCGTTGCTCATGCCGTGAGCGTATCGGACGCGGCCGGCGCGGGTCGGGCGATGGGCAAAGCGTCCTTCGGGGAGTCCGGCAGGTCCAGGGCGTTGTCGCCGGGGCCGCTGGCGGGGTACCGGCCGTTGGTGCGTTCTCGGATGGCGGCCCGGAGTTCGCGGCGCATGGTGTCGATCTCGCGGGCGAGGCGGATCATCCCGGCCTCGGCACCGTCCTTGACCAACTCGTCGTAGGGGATGGGCCGACCGTATTTGGCCATGATCGGGCAACTGAAGGGGCTTGGCTTGGCGCCGGGCTTCCACGCGTCGAAGATTCCCTCGACGGCGACGGGGAGGACATCGCACTTGGCCCGCTTGAGAAGCAGAGCCGTGCCGCGCTTGAACGGGCGGAGGGCGCCGTCGTTCGTGCGCTGCCCCTCGGGGAAGATGACGAGCGCGTGGCCGCGGGCGAGGATCGAGAGCGATGTCTTGATCGCGGTCGTGTCGCTTTGGCCGTCCTCGCGGATGGGGATCGCGTTGAGGGCGGAAATCAGCCAGGCAAAGAGCTTGGACTTAAAGAGACCCTGCCGGGCGACGAAAGCGACCTGCCGCTGTCCGATGAAAGCACCGATGATGGGCGGGTCGAGGTACGACTGGTGATTGGACACGATGAGGAGCGGGCCGTCGGCGGGAACGTTCTCGACCCCGACGACCTTCGCGCCAAAGAAGGTCTTGAGCACCACTCGAGCGATGAACCGGCAGGTCGAGTAAATGACCGTCTGGGTCACACTCGACTTGAGGCTTCGGGCTCGGATGCGTTCGAACATCAGGGAGCATCCTAGTCCGCGATGACGCTGGCGACGGCGTTCTCGCTGGTGTGGCTGAGCGAAACATGCCAGCGCGAGACGCCAAGTTGAGCCGCGACGCGGGCCGCTTCGCCGGAAACGACGAGAGAAGGGCGACCGGCGGGATCGCGGACGACCTCGAAGTCGGTCCATGCGATGCCGTCGCGCCAGCCGGTGCCGAGGCACTTCATCGCGGCTTCCTTGGCCGCAAACCGGGCGGCGGCGTGCTCGGCGCACCGTTTCGGGCTTGATTCGCAGTAAGACCGTTCGCCGGCGGTGAAGACGCGAGCCCAGAACGCATCGCCGTGATCGCGGATCATCTCGGCGATGCGAGCGACCTGCACGATGTCGATGCCGTTGGCGATCATGGGTGGGAACTCGACGAGGGCGTGAGCGCAACCGGCGTGGACGCGGATCGCTCACGAGGGGCGAAGCTCAGGGCTTTGCTTCCTTCTTGGGTTTGGCTTTCTTGTCGGGTTTGGCTTCGACTTGCTTTTCGGCTTTGGGTTCCGGCTTGGACTCGGCTTTGGATTCCGCTTTGGATTCCGCAGGCTTGGCGGATTCGGCCGGTTTGTCGGATGCGGCGGCTTTCTTGTATCCCTCGGAGCGGTAGTCGGTCTGGTAGAAGCCGGAGCCCTTGAAGACGAGAGCGGCGCCGGTGCCGATCAGTCGTTCGAGCGCGGGCTTGCCGCACTCGGGGCATTTCTTGAGGACCTTGGCGGTCATCGACTGGAACTCTTCGAACTCGTGCTTGCAGGCTTTGCAGCGGTACTCGTAGGTAGGCATCGTGGATCCTCACGCGGGGGTGACCGCGACCTTCGCGGGTCGGACGACGCGTTCGGTGCCGCCGGCGGTGATGGTGTATCCGGACTGGAAGCACGACGCGATGAGGCCGGGACCCACGCCTTCGGCGGCCTGCTGGATGACGGCTTCGTGGCGGCCGGGCTCGAACGTGTCGCCGGGCTGGGGCGTGATGACGCCGACGCCGTGGTTGACGAGGGTCTTCATGAGTTCATCGCGGATGACCTTGACGCCGTCGATGACCTGCGTGACGGAGGCTTTGGAGGGATCGACGGTGAGGGCGAGGTCGAAGTGGTCGAGCACGGTGAGCACGCTTGCGGTGACGGAGGTCATGCCCTGGAGCTTGGCTTGCTGCTCGCTCTGGATAGCCCTGCGCTGGCTGTTCTGAAAGTCGGCCGCGAGGCGGAGGTACTTGCTATTGGCTTCGGCGAGCTCGGCTTCGAGCTTCTCGACGCGTTCGCCGAGCTGAGCTGCGGACTCGACCTCGTCGCTCATGTCCATCCCGGAATCGTTCTTGTCATCTGCCATGGCTTTTCCGACCTTTCAACCGCGTACACACCGGACCACCCCAACTCTATCACCCGCTGAAGGCTTCCTTGACCTTCTTCCAAAAGCCGTCGCGCTCGGGCATGACGCTCTTCTCCTCGGTCTTGGCGAACTCGCGGAGGAGCTCTTCCTGCCGGGCGGTGAGCTTCTTGGGCACCTCGATGAGGACGACCACGCCCATGTCGCCGCGGCGCTGGGACCGAAGGTTCGGAAGGCCCTTGCCCGCGAGTTTGAGCAGGGTTCCGTGCGGCGTGCCGCGCGGAATCGTGAGCATCGCTTTCCCGTCGATTGTCGGCACCTCGACCTCGGCGCCGAGTGAAACCTGGGTGAAGCTGATGGGCATCTTCATGACGAGGTGGTCGCCCTCGCGCTGGTAGAGCTCGTGCTCCGCGACGCGGACGACGACGTGAAGATCGCCGCGCTGGCCCTCGCCGCCGGGTGAGACCTCCTGGGGCGGCGGCTCACCCTCGCCCTGCACGCGGACAGCCTGGCCGTCGGAGATGCCGGCGGGAATCTTCATCGAGAGCTTGCGGTTCTTCGGGACGCGCCCCTTGCCGCGACACGTCTCGCACTTGTCTTTGACGACGCTGCCGCGGCCCTGGCACGCGGGACAGTTGGTCACCATGCGGAACATGCCGCCCATGCCGGTCTGCTGGACCTTGCCCTGACCGCCGCAGGTCGGGCACTTGGCGGGCTTGGAGCCGGGTTTGGCGCCCGAACCGCGGCAGGGCTCGCACACGTCGGCACGCTGGAACTCGACATCGCGTTCGCAGCCCTTGAGCACATCCTCAAGCGTGACCTCGACCTCGTATTCGAGGTCGTAGCCGCGAGCGGGACCGCCGCGTCCGCGGCCGCCCCCCCCACCCATGCCGCCCATGCCGCCGAAGAGGTCGCCGAACATCGAGAAGATGTCCTCGACGTTCATGCGGTTGAAATCGTGTCCGGCGTTCCCCGCTCCGCGCAAGCCATCGTGGCCGTACTGGTCGTAGATCTTGCGCTTCTGCTCGTCCGCCAGGACCTCGTACGCAGCGGCGGCTTCCTTGAAGTTCTTCTCGGCTTCCGCATCGCCCGGATTGCGGTCCGGGTGGTACTTCATCGCGAGACGGCGGTACGCGCGCTTGATCTCTTCCGCGTCGGCGGACTTGTCGAGACCGAGGATTTCGTAGAAGTCGCGTTGGACTGGCATGGTTTGATTCACCGCGTCTTGGCTGTGGGCGCGTACTCAACGACGACCACCTTGAGGTTGTGGGATGATTTCCGAGCTTCTTCGATGATCAGGTCTTTCGCGCGGCTTGCAGAGAAGCCGCCGGAACCCGATCCGATCAGAGGGGTCGCGAGCGAAGCCAGCCCGCGTCCAGTGGCCGCGTCGATCGCGTTCCGCACAGAGTCACAGATGGATCGCTCACTGGCTCGCCAGAGCATGTTGATGCCGGCGACGTGGATGATCGCTTTGAATGGCAGGCGTCCGGCACTTGTAACCACCGCTTGGCCCAAGCTCAAGACTCCGGCTTTGGCGACCTCGCGAAAGGGCTGAAGGCCCCCCCGCTTCTTGATCGCTCCGGAAACCCCCTGCGGAAGCAAGAGCCACCAGGGGATGAAGTTCCGATTCCACGGGTTCACGATCGCCTCTACGGGCTGCGCCAGCAAATCGCCTTGGACCACTTCAATCGTCGGCATCTCGTTGCGATGGCCCCTTGGTGCTTGTCCGGAAAGAAGGTCCGCGTCCTCTCGAACGCGGACCTTGGCATTCAGTTCTTCAGACTCTGGACCCTGGTGCCAAGTGCCAAGTGCCAGTGCCCAGTGCCAGTGCCTTCCTCATCAAACCGTCGCGCCGTCGGCCGCGTCGGTGTCATCCTTGAGGTCGGTGATCAGCACGTCGGTCGTGAGCATCAGGCCCGCGACGGACGCCGCATTCGTCAGGGCGGTCTTCGCGACCAGCGCCGGGTCGATGATGCCGGCTTTCACCAGGTCGGTGTACTCGCCGGTCGCGGCGTTGAAGCCGTAGGACGTGCCGCCCTTGCCGCCTTCCTTGACCTTCTCGACCACGACGTCGCCGTCGTACCCGGCGTTCTCCGCGATCGTGTACGCGCAGGCTTCGACGGCCTTGGCGACGATCTGGAACCCGGTCTTCTCATCGTCGGTCTTGGCTTTCTTGCTCGCGGTCATGATCGCGTCCTGCGTGCGGAGCAGAGCGACGCCGCCGCCGGGGACGTAGCCTTCCTTCGCTGCCGCGCGGGTCGCGTGGAGAGCGTCGTCGACCATGTCCTTGCGGGCTTTCTGGACCATCTCGGTCTCGCCGCCGACGTGGATCATCGCCACGCCGGAGGTGAGCTTGGCGAGGCGCTCCATGAGCTTCTCGCGGTCGTAGTCGCTGGTGCTCTTGTCGTGCTGGGCTTTGATCTGGCCCGCGCGGGTCTGGATGTCGGCTTTCTTGCCGGCGCCTTCGATGATGGTGGTGTCGTCCTTGGTGATGACGATCTTCTTGGCGCGGCCGAGCTCTGAGAGCTCGATCGAGTCAAGGCTTCGGCCGAGGTCCTCGGCGAAGAACGTACCGCCCGTGAGGGTGGCGATGTCGGCCATCATGGCTTTGCGGCGGTCGCCGAAGCCGGGGGCTTTCACCGCGCAGATGCGGAGCGTGCCGCGGAGGCGGTTGACCACGAGCGTCGCGAGGGCTTCGTTCTCGACATCTTCGGCGACGAGCAGGATCGGCTTGCTCGCGACCGCGATCTTGTTCAGCATCGGGAGAAGGTCGACAAGGTTGCTGATCTTCTTCTCGTAAAGGAGGATGTAAGCGTCCTCAAGCACGCACTCGGCGGTCTTGGGATCGGTCATGAAGTAGGGCGAGAGGTAGCCCTTGTCGAACTGCATGCCCTCGACGTAATCGAGCGTCGTCTCGGCGGTCTTGCCGTCCTCGATCTCGCAGACGCCATCGGGGCCGACCTTGGCGATCGCTTCGGCGATGAGGTTGCCGATGGAAGCGTCGTGGTTGGCGGAGACGGTCGCGATCTTGGCGTAGTCGTCCTTGCCCTTGCACTTGGTGGCCATCTGGTCGATGGCGGCGCCCGCGGCGATCGCGGCGGCGGTGATGCCGCGCTGGAGGAGCACGGGGTTGGCTCCCACCGTCACGTGGCGGATGCCCTCGGAGAAGATCGCCTGAGCGAGCACGGTCGCGGCGGTCGTGCCGTCGCCGGCGATGTCCGCGGTCTTCTTGGCGACCTCGTTGACCATCTTCGCGCCCATCGCCTGGAACGGATCGGGGAGGGAGACCTCCTTCGACACCGAGACGCCGTCCTTGGTGATGGCGGGGCCGCCGTAGGACTTCTCGATCACGACGTGACGCCCAGCCGGGCCCATCGTGCACTTGACCGCGGTGGCGAGCGCATCGACACCCTTCTTCATCTCGGCCAGGGCCGAGTCTTTGAACATCAGTTGCTTGTTAGCCATTTTCAAACTCCTTAGGCACTTGGCACCAGGCGCTTGGCACTGGTGGAAGGCGCTGTAAAATCCGAACTTGCCCGAACGCCCGTGCCTCTTAGCCCTCGATGACGCCGAGCAGCTCGCTCTCGCGGAGGATGAGGTGCTTCACGCCCTTGATCTCGACTTCCGTGCCCGAGTACTTGCCGTAGACGACGGTGTCGCCCTTGCGGACGTTCATCTCGGCGCGTTTGCCGTTCTCGAGGCGCTTGCCCGGCCCGATGGCGACGACCTCGCCGCGGACCGGCTTCTCCTTCGAGGATTCGGGCAGGTACAAGCCGCTGGAGGTCTTGCTCTCGGCTTCGGTCGGCTTCACCAGCACACGGTCTTCAAGCGGCTTCACAGACATGGTCACTCCTTCAAAAGCCCCTCGCTGCGAGGGATCGGTTCCAAATCGGCATGACTCTCGGCGGGTTCGTCAACGCGACGAAGCCCGGATGTTCCTCAGTTCCTTCGCGATCGATTCCTTCATCGCGCCGTCGCGCGACGGTTCAAACTTGTACTTCTCGGCGTCGCTCCCCGCGGGCATCTGCCCCCAGACCGGCATGAGCGGCTGAGGATCGGTCTCGCGGCGCGGGAAGACGTGGAAATGCAGGTGGTGCACCTGGTTGCCCAGGCACTCGTAGTTGATCTTGTGGCAGCCGGTCGCTTTCGCCACCGCTTCGGCAAGCTGCGACACCTCTTCGAGATACCGGGCCCGCGTCTCGCGGGGGAGCTCGAAAAGCTCCGTCGCGGGCGTCTTGCAGAGAAGCACCGAGTACCCGCGGAAGAACTGCGAATCCCCGAGCACCGCGTATCCGGTGTCGAGTTCGGCGATCAGGCCGGCGTGGCGTCCCTCGCGGGCTTCGCCGATCCGCTTGCAGATCTCGCAGTTATCCTGGTGCTTGGCCATCAGGGCTTGTCCTCCGTCGTGACCGCGACCGCGGACGCAGCGAGCTTGGAGCGACGACGCTCCAGCCAGACCTCGACGACCACGGGGAGCACGCTCACGACGATGATGCCGATCACGACCGCCTCGAAGTTCCGCCGCACCCACGGGATGTTCCCGAAGAACCACCCCGCCCCGACGCAGACCCACACCCAGATGAACGCCCCGACGATGTTGTACAGCACGAACTTCGGGTACGTCATCGCCCCCGCACCCGCCACGAACGGCACAAACGTCCGCACGATGGGGACGAACCGCCCGAGGATCACCGCTTTGCCGCCATACTTCTCGAAGAAGTCGTGCGCCTTCTGCAAGTGCCGCCGGTTGAGCATCCGCTCCAGCCGCGACGAGCCTTGCCCCGGCTCGCTCTTGAAGACCCGGGGCCCGATCCACTTGCCGATGTGGTAGTTCACCGCATCCCCGAGGATCGCCGCGAACGTCAGCAGCCCCAGCGACCACCAAACATTCAGAATCGGCCCGCGACTCTCCCCCGGCGCCGCCAACGCCCCCACAGTGAACAGCAGGCTGTCCCCCGGCAGGAACGGCATGATCACAAGCCCCGTCTCGGCGAAGATAATCGCAAACAGCAGCGCGTAGACCCAAAGCCCGTGGTCCTGGACAAATCCCTCCAGGAACCCCGGCAGGTCCTTGACCTTCTCGTAGATGGCGAGCAGTTGTTCCATGCACAGCGCTTTGCTCTTTCACTCCGTCTCTGCGTCTCTTGTTCTCTTCGTCTCTTCCACTCACACCTTCGGCCGGCGCGACACCGACGACTTGTCCACCCCGCCGCCCTTGACGTTCCCGTGCGCCTTGATCGCGTGAGGTCCGCCCGTCGGCCCGGTGCCCTTGCCGCCGACGAGGCCGGGGGTGTTCCCCGTGTTGAGGTTGAGCTTGCCCGTGAGGTTCCCGCTCAGGTTGCCACCAAGGCCACCCGTGCCGCCCGCCCCAAGCAACCCGTTCTTCCCGCCAAGATCCTTTGCCTTCGCCATGACAATCTCCTTTACAGATCACGCAACCGGGTCAGGCTCATTGGAAGCTCGACCCGGAACTCGTCATCCAAAACTCCCAGCGTGTTCCGAACATCCATCGCTAAACGAGCCAACGTCTCCGACCAACTCTCAGCTCCGGCACGAAGCTCGCGACCCTTGCACTGCGTTCGGGCCGCCCATCCTCGAAACCCTTCACGAACCTGCTCTTCATGCCAGAACCACTCAACTTCGAACTCTTGTCCTGCTACCCAGATGCGTGAGGGCCATCTGGATGGTCCGCCGATCTCGTTGGCCTCGATGGGCTTCGCCATTCGATCCTCGGCTTAGAAACCCATCCCGCCCATGCCACCCATGCCACCCATGCCGCCCATCCCACCCATGCCACCCATCCCGCCGCCGCCCGCGCCAGCCCCCGCGGGCTCCTTCGGCTCGGCCTTGGTCGTGATGATGCAGTCAGCGGTCAGCAGGATCGTCGCCACGCTGCTCGCGTTCACGAGGGCCATGCGATCAACCTTCGCCGGCGTGATGACGCCCTGCGCCACCAGATCGCCGTACTCGAGCGTCAGCGCGTTAAAGCCAAAGTTGCCCTTGCCCTCTTCGACCTTGCTCACAACGACCGACCCCTTCTCGCCCGCGTTCTCCGCGATCGTGAAGAGCTGCACCGAGAGAGCGTTGTGGACGACCCGCATGCCCGCTGCAAAGTCGTACTTCGCACGGCCGAGATCCTCGCTGCTGACGTCGCCCTTGCCGAACGCAGCCTTGTATTCCTTGGTCGCCTCGATCGCCTTGCGGGCGCGGATGAACGAGACGCCGCCGCCGGGGACGATCCCCTCAGCGACCGCTGCACGCGTGGCGTGCAGCGCGTCCTCGATGCGGGCCTTCTTCTCTTTGAGTTCCGCTTCGGACGCCGCCCCAACCTTGATCTGGGCCACGCCACCGGACAGCTTCGCCAGACGCTCCTGCAGCTTCTCGCGGTCGTAATCGCTCGTCGTCTTCTCGATCTCGCTACGGATCTGAGCGATCCGGGCCTGGATGGCCTTCGTGTCGCCCGCGCCCTCGACGATCGTCGTGTTGTCCGCGTCGACCTCGAGCTTCTTGATCATGCCGAGCTGGCCGAGTTCGACCTTGTCGAGCTCGATGCCCAGGTCCTTCATGATGGGCGTCGCGCCAGTCAAGATCGCGATGTCCTCGAGCATGGCCTTGCGACGATCGCCGTAACCGGGCGCCTTCACCGCGACGACGTTGAGCGTGCCGCGGAGCTTGTTGATCACCAGGGTCGACAGGGCTTCGCCCGTCACATCCTCCGCGATGATCATCAGGGGCTTCTTGGCCTTCATGACCTTCTCGAGCAGCGGCACCAGCTTGGCCACGCTCTCGATCTTGTCCTCGTAGATGAGCACCAGACACTTGTCGAGCTCAACCTTCATCGCGTCCGCGTCGGTGATGAAGTTGGGCGAGAGGTACCCGCGGTCAAACTGCATCCCCTCGACGACCGTCACTTCGGTCTCGATGTTCTTGCCTTCTTCGACGGTGATGACGCCGTCCTTGCCGACCTTCTCGAACGCGTCGGCCATGATCTTGCCGATCGCCTGGTCGTTGTTCGCGGAGATCGCGGCGACGTTCTGGATGTCGCTCTTGCCCTTGACGGGCGTCGCGAGGTCATCGATGGACTTGGCGGCGACGGTGACCGCCGCTTTCATGCCGCGGACGAGGGCGTTGGCGTCAACGCCGGCGGCGACGGCGCGGAGACCTTCGCGGAAGAGAGCTTCGGCCATGACCGTGGCGGTCGTGGTGCCGTCCCCAGCATCGTCGCTGGTCTTGCTGGCGGCTTCCTTCACCAGTTTGGCGCCCATGTTCTCGGCTTTGTTCTTGAGTTCGACCTCTTCGGCCACCGAGACACCGTCTTTGGTGACGGTCGGGCCGCCCCAGGACTTGTCGAGGACGGCGTTCCGCCCGCGCGGTCCGAGCGTCGCCTTCACGGCCCGGGCGAGCTTGGTCACGCCGGCGAGGAGGGACTGACGGGCATCAACGTCGAAAGAGAGTTCCTTGGCCATGATCGAAATGCTCCAAATGCTGAAAACCGGTTTGGTCTTTGACAGGTGTTTACGGACAGATCGGGACGGTCGGTCGGGACCATCCCTTATCACTCCCTCGGCAACTGCTGTGCCAGCCCGCAAAGCCCTCACAGACCCTCTCGGCACCCCTCAGGAACGCGCCGCAACCCGCCAAAGCCGCATCCCCGGCTGCGGCGACCGCCCACCCTGCCGTTCTGACAGCCGGGCCCGGCGTGGGCCCGTCGAACACCCGCCATCCCGCCCCACTAGAATCGCCCGATGAAACTGATTCTGGCCAATCCGCGCGGGTTCTGTGCCGGCGTGCGCATGGCCATCGACGTCGTCGACCAGGTCCTCGACATCATCGACGAACGCCCGATCTACGTCTACCACGAGATCGTCCACAACAAGCACGTCGTCGCCCGCCTCCGCGGCCGCGGAGCCGTCTTCGTCGATGACCTCGACGAGGTCCCCCACGGCAAGATCGTCGTCTTCAGCGCCCACGGCGTCTCGCCCCAGGTCCGTGAGCACGCCCGCTCGCGGAGCCTCACCGCCATCGACGCCACCTGCCCCCTCGTCACCAAGGTCCACTCCGAAGCCGTCCGCTACGCCCGGCAAGGCTACCAGATCCTCCTCGTCGGCCACCGCAACCACCAGGAGATCGTCGGCACCAGCGGCGAAGCTCCCGACGCGACGCAGGTCGTCGAATCGCCCGATGACATCCCCAAGCTTCTGATCCGCGACCCGGCCAAGCTCGTCTATCTGACCCAAACGACGTTGAGCACCGACGACGCCGCAGTCATCATCAACGCTCTCAAAGCCGCGTTTCCGCTCCTCAAAGCACCGCCAAGCGAGGACATCTGCTACGCGACCACCAACCGCCAGCACGCCGTCCGCCGCATCGCGCCCGAGTGCGACCTCGTCATCGTCGTGGGCAGTAAGAACTCGTCGAACTCCGTCCGCCTCACGGAGATCTCGGAGAACGTCGGCACGCCGGCGATCCTCGTGGATGACGTGAGCGAATTGCCCGAGCCGCTCCCGCTTCGCAAGCGTCAGGACGGAGCGGCTCCGACCGTGCTTTTGACCGCTGGCGCGAGCGCCCCCGAGGACCTCGTCGCTTCGATCTGTCGAGCGTTCGTGAACCGCCACGGCGCGACGCTTGAGCAGTGGGACGTCGTCGATGAGGATGTCGAGTTCAACCTGCCCGGCACCCTGAAGAAGATGATGCACGCCAAGGGCATCGACCCCGAAAGCCGCCGCATCCGCGTGCTCAAGACGCCGATCACGCCGGATTCCTACGGAGGAACTGCTGTGGCGGTGACGATCGGCGGCGAGGGGTTGGGCGACCAAGCGTGAGCAGGCTTCTCGGAGCGGCACTGTGGACGCTACTCGTCGCGGGGGTTCTCTTTTTCGTCGGCAGAGTCACACTGGGACCAACTTTGAGCACCGCTGACCCATGGGTTCAGGTCGGTTACGTCGGTGCGATCTGGGCCCTTGCCGCGCTGTCGGGCTGGCGACTTTCGGGCATCGAACCAAAGCCGAAAGCCGCCGATCGTTGCGCAAAGTGCGGCTATTCGTTTGAAGGCCTGAGCCCGAAGAACAACTGACCTGAGTGCGGCGGAACGAGCCCGGCGTCGATACGCGACCGTTGATTCGTCCGGCGTGCCTCGCGTTCCTCGTTTTTCCGTATGATGTCGCAAGCTTGATTCCGAGCTTTCGATCACCCGCCGAAACTTCCACGCCATGGACATGGCGTCGATACTGGCTGAACTCGCTTCCATACACCGCGGCTTTCGGCTCGGCCGTGCTTTTCGCGGTCTTCCGCGCGTTCCATTGGTGGACGATTCCTGCGGGTGTTGCTGCCGGCATCGCTTTCACCGGCTTCGGCGCTCTCTTCCTCCGGTGGTCGGACCGCTGGCACGACAGCGACATGAAGGACCGTGACGACGATCTTGCGAAACTCTTCCGCGTTCCGACCGACGAAGCGAAGTCGTCGGTACTGAAATGGCTCGCGCGTCAACCCGACCGCGACCACGTCGATCCCGCGACCCGTGATCGGTGGCCTTCGGACTGGCATGAGACACTTGACGCTGTGGGTCAAATCTCAGGCATTGGCGCTCAGATCGACTTCAAGCAGCCGATCGCGAAAGCACGGCAACGCCCCGGATTTCTTCGAATCGGTGCTTCGCACCACGAGCCCGAGCTTGAATACTGGGTTGAACCCGTCGGCGGTCAGGTCTTCCTGTGGGAGCAAGGACACCCCGAGAATGCTCACCCCGAGTATCCCACGCTGTGGCACTTTCTGATGGACGAAGGTTGTCGCGACCGCTGATTCCGCGGCTGTTCGCGCTCTCAGCCGCGCTGCTTACTCGTACCGCCCGACGATCAGCGTCACGTTGTGACCGCCGAAGCCGAACGTGTTGTTCATCGCGTACTTCACGCGACGCTCGCGGGCGTGGTGCGGCACCAGGTCCACGTCAAAGCCTTCATCCGGCGAGTCGAGATTGATCGTCGGAGCGATGATCCCCTCGCGCACCGCGTGGATGCACGCGATCATCTCGACCGCGCCCGACGCTCCGAGCGTGTGCCCGTGCATGCTCTTGGTCGAGCTCATCAGCAGCTTGCCACCCGCGGATTTGCGAGCGTGGTCGCCGAAGACGCTCAGGGCCGCCATCACCTCGGCTTTGTCGCCAAGGGGCGTGCTCGTGCCGTGGGCGTTGACGTACCCGATGTCCGTCGGGTTGAGGTTCGACTCGCGAAGAGCCATCTTCATCGACCGGGCCGCGCCTCCGCCGTTGGGGTCGGGAGCCGTGATGTGGCCAGCGTCGCAGGTGTTGCCGACGCCGAGAAGCTCGGCGTAGATCGTCGCACCGCGGGCTTTTGCGTGGGCTTCGCTTTCGAGCACCATCATCGCGCCGCCCTCGCCCATGACGAACCCGTCGCGATCCTTGTCGAAGGGACGGCTCGCTTTCGTCGGCGCATCGTTCCGCGTCGACAGGGCTTTCATCGTCATGAACGCGCCGATGCACAGGGGCGTCACCGCCATCTCGCAGCCGCCGGCGATAACAACATCGGCCCAGCCGCGTTGGATGATGTCGATCGCTTCGCCGATGGCGTGCCCGCTGCTCGCGCACGCCGTGGCGTGGGCGCTGCTCGGGCCCTGCAAGCCGTACTTGATCGAGATGTTCCCGGCCGTCGCGTTGATCATCAGACGCGGCACAGTGAACGGGTTGATCCGGTCCGGCCCGCGGTCACGCATGACGAGCGTCTGCTCTTCGATCGTCTTGATGCCGCCGATGCCGCTCCCGACGATGACGCCGCACCGCTCCGGATTCTCCTTCGAAAAATCAATGCCGGCTTGGAGCACGGCTTCGTGAGCGGAAGCGAGCCCGAAATGCGTCACGCGGTCGAGCCGGCGGGCTTCCCGCGGGTCGACGGCGCCGGTCTGGGCGACGTCCCAGCCGCGGATCTGCCCGCCGATGGTGCAGGCCCAGTTCTGGTAAAGCCTGAAGTCATCACCCTCGATGGTGCTGATGCCGCTTCGGCCCTCGCGCATGCCAGCCCAGGTGGACGGAGCGTCATGACCGAGATTGGTCACAGCCCCGATGCCGGTGATCACCACACGCGTCGATTGATTTCGCTGCATTGGAACGTCCGGAAATCGGCGCCCGAGCGGCGCGTGAGCACCCTCGCCTCAGCCGAAGCACGCTTGGGACGCAGGAGGAACTTACTTGGCCTTGGCCGTCTTGATGAAGTCGACCGCTTCGCCGACCGTGCGGAGCTTCTCGGCCTGGTCGTCGGGGATCTGGGTCGAGAACGCGTCTTCGAGCTCCATCACCAGCTCGACCTGATCGAGGCTGTCGGCGTTGAGGTCGTCGACGAAGCTCGTGGTCCGAGAGATCTTGCCCTTCTCGACCTGCAGCTGCTCGGCCACGATCTCGATCACCTTCGATTCAATCTCTTGCTCGGTCATGGACTACTCCAGGCTGACTGCCACACTGCTGATTGCACACTCTTTCCGCGGAGGCCGGCCACGCCGACCGTACCCGTTTCACCCTCCCCCGACCCTCACCGCCACCGAACCGCGCCCCCAGGCGGCCCTCTCGGGCTTCCTCAGGTGCGAAAGGCATTATACCAGACACCCTCCCCGCTTCCATTGGCCTCCGAAGCCGTCCACCCAAAGCAGGGTCGAACTGCAGGCCCCGCGAGGGGCCGCCGCCCCACGCCTGGCCTGCACAACACGAAGGTCCCGCACGACCCGCAGGAAGCGTTCGACCATGCTCGGACGGAACATCCGTCGCGTCGAACGTCCCGAAGGTCTGCGCGTGGAACTGATTCTCACCCGGCACGGATAGAACCTCGATGAACTGCCTGCCTCAGGAACGATTCCTTGGCGGGCCGTGCCCATCAGGATCGTCACCTCCCGGCGTCAGAAAAGGGAGTGACCGATGCCCGGTAAATCTCGTGATCGCGACCAGAACCCCCGTGACTCCCGCAATGAGCCGCAGGATTTCGCCCAGATGGTCGCCCAACTGCTCCGCGACCGGCAGCCGGATTTCTCGGTCGACCTCACCGGCCCGCGCGAGATGCTCGTCAACGGACGCCGGCTCGACCTCGAGAATCTCCACCGCATGGTGACCAACGAGCCGGACCGCTCGGGCGAGATCATCGAGCACTACGTCGAGCAGCTCTTCGCTTCCGACGCCGCCCGCGTCATGACCATGGCTCTGGATTTCGCCCGGCCGCGGATCATGCCCCGCATCCAGCCCGAAACGATCTTCGAGCACCTCGCCCGCGAGCAGGTCGCTCACATCCCCTTCGTCAACGGCACCGTCGTCGTCTTTGTGACCGACCTGCCCCAGATGACCGTGAGCATCACCACCGAGCAGGTCCTCCGCTGGAACCTCACCGTCGATGACCTCGACCTCATCGCCCGCGAGAACCTCGAGAAGTACGCTCCCGAACTCGACGTCCAGTTCGTCGAGAGCAAGGAAGGCGGGAAAGCCGCGATTCTCGGGCATCACGACGGGTACGACGCTGCCCGCCTGCTCATGGGCGACCTGCACCAGCGCCTGGCTCCGCACCTCGGCGGCGACTTCTACGTCGCCACCCCCGCTCGCGACATGTTCGTGGCGCTGTCGACAGGTCCGGAGAAGTTTGTCCGCCGCCTGCACGCCCGCGTCGAGCAGGATTACCGCCGCTTGCCCTACCCGATCACGCACGACCTGTTCTACGTGACCCGCGACGGCGTGGCCGGCACCCGAGCGGAACCCGAAGAACAGCGCGAAGCGGCCTGATCCGGCCAGCAAACCCGTCTCAGAGCCCTGAACCGCACACCGATCTGGCCAAATGGTCCCGCGACCGTTTGGCCATTTTCGTTCCCACGGGCTATTGTTGGGCGTCCTGGCGAAACGGTCCTTCGATGGCCCCATCGTCTAGCCTGGTCCAGGACGTCAGGTTCTCATCCTGAAAACTTGGGTTCGAATCCCAATGGGGTCATTCAGACACGCCCGGCTTGCCGGGCGTTGTCGTTTTTCCGACCGCGGCCCCCACTCGCGGCAGCGGTACCCCTCAGGCCGTGCCCGCCGCTCGGTCCTTGCGCCGCTCGCTCCGCCAGTACATCGCGGCCGCAAACGTCACGACGACCACCGTGGCGGCGAGCGTCGTGAACGCCCCGGACCAGCCCCAGCCCTTGGCGATCTTGGCAATCGGAGCCCCGGCGAGCGCTCCGGCGAAGTAACCCACCGCGTCGATCATGCCCGCCGCCGATGCACTCCCCTTGCGGCTTCCAAGGTCCAGCGCGATCGCGCCCGACAGGAACGCGTACGGCCCCAGCATTCCCAAAGCCGCGCCGCTGATCAGCATCCGACCCGTCCATGGATCGCTCTCCGGGCCCGTCATCGAAAGCCCGATCAGGCAGACGCACGCCGGGATCAGCATGAACACCATCACCACGCCACGCCGTCCGCGGAACAGACGATCGCTCGCCCACCCCGCCGCGAGCACCGAGATCCCCCCGAAGAACGGAAACAGCGAGCTTGAGCGTGCGGCTTCCGCGGGCGTGAGCCCCAGACTCTCCGAAAGGTAAAGCGGCGTCCACGAGTTGAAGGTCTCTCGCGTGAACGTCAGGCCCGCGGACATCACACACACGCACCAGAAGACCGGGCTCTGAAAGAACGGAGCGAGCAGCGCACCGAGGCTCTCCGGCTTGGGCTTGTCTCCGGTTTCGTCAAAGACAGAGCGCGACGAAGCGGCGACCGGCTGGGCTGGAGCTTCGCGGATCGCGAAAAGGCACGCAACCGCGAGGATCGAGAGCAGCACCGCTCCGGTGACGTACAAACCGCGCCAGCTCATCCCGCTCTCGAGCAACTGCCCGTAGAGCAGGCGTGCCAGCGCATCGCCGAAGAAGTACGAGAGCGCGAGGATGGCCATCGCCCGCCCGTACTGATCGGCGGCGAACCACCGCGACGTGATCTTCGTCAGCGCGCCCCAACCCGCGGACTGCACCGATCGATTGACGCACCACGACAGGAGAAACCCCACTCGCCCCGATGACGCCGCGAACGCGACCGTCGCCGCGACCGACCCCGCCATCGCCAGAATGAACACGCCCTTGGCCGAGAAGAAGTCCGCAGCGATCCCGAGCAGGATCTTGCCAAACGCGTAGCAGAGCGTCCCCGCCGAATCGACCGCTCCCAGCGCGACCGAATCCACCCCCTGCGATCCGAACTCCTTCAGAAGCGAAGGCTTGGAAACCGAATAGTTCACGCGGCAGAGGTAGAACCCGGTGTAGCCGAGCGTGAGCGCGACAAGCGTCAGAATCTGGCCGGAAGTCCACCGGGCCGACGAAACCGCGGGCACAACTGGAACGGCCGGAGCGCCGGGAGGTACGTCGGTAGGATGGGTGGTCATCGCGGGACGACCTTACCGAAACGCCGAGCCCACCTTGTGCAGGTCACGCGAAGACTCGACGAAGACTCCGCGAAGACTCCCCGGCAAGTGCGCCTCAGCTCCGCAACAAGTCCGCATGAGGCCGCCATGATCTCAAGCCGATCACGCCGGCGTCGGCACCCACGCCTGCCCTCGATCCAGCGACTCAAAGTGCTCGACCGCCAGACCCAGCGAAAGCGTCATGCCGTTCCCTCCCAGCCCGGTCACGATCCGCACCCCCGGCTCGGGCTCGTGGATGAACTCAAGCAACCCGTCCATCCGCTTGAGATACACCCCGTGCCACCGCTGCGCGATCGTCAGATCCGGCAGGTGCAGGAAGCCCGTCAGGTAGTCGAGAATCCAGCGATCGATCTGATCCTGATCGAACGGATCGAGCAGATCCCCGTACTCGTGGCTGTCGCCGATGGTGATCTCGCCCTCGCGCGTCTGGGACGCCATCACATGGATGCCCCAGCGGTCAAAGTGCGGCAGATCGCGAGCGAACCGGGCCCGCACCGAATCCAGCGCCGGCAACCCCTTGAACACCGGATAGTGCCGGAGCGTGCTCCCCGCGGCGACGTGCGTCCCAAGCCTGAATCCGCCCGGCTGCACGATCGTCCGCATCATCTGAAGCTTGCAACGCGACACCGGAGCAGCGCGGAAGATCTCCGGGTAAAGCGTTTCGACGTCATCGCCGCCGCAGACGAAGATCCGCTTCGCCGTGACGACTTCGCCCGAAGCCAGCTCGGCTTTGGGATGCTCGATGCGGCGAACGGCGCACCCCACCCGCACCTCGGCCCGCGGCAGCGTGGCCAGGTAGGCGTGAAGCTTGGCCACCACCTCGCGCGGGTTCACCGCCAGTTCGGTCGCGCTCCATAGAGCCCCCAGCAGCCGCTCGGGCCGCAGCGCGGGGCAACGGGCGATCGCTTCCTTCGCGGAAAGCCGCGAGACTTCAAACCCGAATGGACGCGTGCGCTCGACGAACTGGTCGACGCATTCGAGCTCATCCTCGTGGTGCACCGCGTGGAGGGACCCGACCGGCTCGACCCAGAAGCCCGCTTTGGCGGCCAGATCGAGGTAGATCGCCCGCGACTTCAGCGCCCGCTGAAACCCGCGGCCCGCCGGCTGACCGATCGGCCACACCATCCCGAAGTTGCGGATGGACGCTCCGACCGCGCGGGGAGCACGCTCGCAAAGCAGCACCGAGAGCCCGCGCCGCTGGGCTTCCAGAGCATGCGCCAGCCCGACAATTCCCCCGCCAACCACCAGCACGTCATACGAGGACATTCAGAATCTCCGGCAGACTCTCGAGATCGGGCACGAGGTGCGTGTGCGGCGAACCGCCCAACTCCGCGAGCGTGAACGTGCCATGCCCCACGCCGATCACAAAGCGGCACCCGGCGGCAGTGCCGGCTTTCAGGTCGCTCGGTGTGTCGCCGATGACGCCCACGCGGCCGGCGTCCGTAACTCCGGTGCGCTCCATCGCGAGGTGGATCATGTCCGGCGCGGGCCGTCCGTGAGCTACGAGGTCCGAACCCACGATCGCATCGGGCGCCCATCCCATGCGGTGGATGATCTCCGAAGCGAGCGCCGCCGAGTACCCGGTGTTGAACGCGATCATCACCCCCGCGGCACGCAGCTTCCGCAGCGCCTCGGCGGCTCCCGGCAGCGCCACGGGCGGGCTTTCATCCATCATCGAGATGATCTCGCCGGTGAACTCCGTCGCGAGCTCGCCCGCGGGCCCCGTGTCGCGACCGTTCATCGCCAGAGCCTCGGCGAAGACCTGCACCTTGTTCCAACCCATCCGTTCGCGGATCCATCCGCTTGGCACGGTCAGCTTACTCCGATCGATCACGCGGTCGAACGCCCGCTGAACGACGTTGTCGTCCTTCACCGTGGTCCCCGCGATGTCGAACACGAAAAGATCAACCAGCGGCCTTGGCATGGGGCGAGCGTAAGTCCCGAGATCCCATCGCCGGGTGAAGAATCCGCGAAGATTCTCGTTTCCTCACTTCTTCTTGAGTTCCATCGTGTCAAACAGCCGGCCTTCGAGATCAAAAGCCTGCAGGTGGAGCGACTTGCCGTGGATCGTGACGTACGTCACGTGGTGCCCGCGGTACGTGCGGTGCTGGAACCACGTCCGCGACGGCGCGGCCGACTCCAGCCCGCCTCCGCCGCCCCCGCTGGTCACGTAGATCACGCCGTTATCCTGATCGATCTTGTCGCCCAGGATCGGCCAGGTCCGCTCGTAGCAGTGGACGTGCCCGTTGAAGACCATGTCGACGCGGTGCTTCTCGTAAAGCCCCGCGAGCGGACGGTGCCGCAGGTCGCCCCAGGTCGAGGTCTCCTTGTACGTATCGCCGTAATCGTCCTCGTCCGAGCACCACACCGTGTGGTGGTGGTAGCAGAACTTCCACGTCGCTTTGGACTTGGCGAGTTCCTCGTCGAGCCACTTGTACTGCTCGCTGCCCGGAACCACCGGCTTGTTCGTGTCGATCACGAAGAACTGAGCGTTCCCGTACGTGTACGTGTACCGGTACTCGGGGCCCGGGAGGTTGAAGTACTGGTAGTAGAGCGAGTGGTTCTTCTCATGGTTGCCGATGGCGGGGAAGATCGGCACGCGGCTGATCAGCGGAGCCGACCCGGGGAAGAACTCCTTCGTCCACTCGTTCTTGTCCGGACCCTCGTTCACGACGTCCCCGAGGTGAATCTCAAAGTTCGGACGAAGCGAGTACGCGAACGTCTGAAGACGCTTGATCACCTCGGGATTCTTCTGCGTGTCACCGATCGCGACGAACGCGAAGGGCGACTCCGGCAGCACCGCCGTCCGAAGCGTCAGCGGCTCACCCACCAGATTCGCTGCGGATTCACTTTCCGCCCCTTCCGCGACCGCGTGCACACGGTAGAAGTACTGCGTTTCCGGCTTGAGGCCCTCAAGGCGAATCTCGTGCATCGTCGCCAAGGGCCCCGTCTCCGTCTTGCGGTCATACGGCAGCCGCTCTCCATACTCGACATACCCGCGAGCCGGCCTGGCCGTCTCCCACGAAATCGTCATGCCCGTCTGCGTCGCACCCTGCAGGTACGGCGTCACGAGGAACTTCTGCGTCTGGCTGTACGGCGGGTCATAGCTCAGAAGCCTCGCCCCCGCCGCCGCTTCCGTCGTCAGCGCGGACTCCGGCAGAACCCGCGAGTGCATCTTCGCTTCCAGAATAACGCCGCTAAACGGGTGCTTCTCGTTCTGGTCCTGGAAGCAGCCGATGTTGAACGGCACTCCCGCTTCCGTCGGATAGAGAATGTCCCCGGACTGGACCTTCGTCTCCGCTTCCATTTTCCCGTTGACGTAAAGCCGCATCACCGCCCCGTCGTACGTCCCCGCGACGTGGTACCACTTGCCCTGCACGATCGGCGTCGAACCCTCGAGATACGTGAGTCGGCCGTCCGCGTCGCTTCCACCCTTGGAAGCCAGCCCGAACGTGAAATGCTCCGTGTTGTGCCCGAGCACCCACCCCGCTTCGGCACCGCCGTTGTCCTGAACGCAGCCGATCACCGATCCCCAGGTCTGAACCTCGTTCACGCTCACCCAAGCCGACACCGTCATCTCACGCGACGGCAGAAGTTCCCGTGCCTTCGCCACCGAATCCGCGACCGTGAACCAGTCCGTCTTGCCGTTGAACCCGTAGCCCTCGCTCGGACCCACCGTCGCCTTGACCGGCTTGCCCGCGATCAAAGCCGTGACCCGCCCCGAAGCGTCCGTCTTCGTCGTTTCCGTCGCCGTCCCGACATGCAGACCGAAATGAAGCCGCAGCGCCGGATCGGTCACGGCGTCGCCGGGTTGAATCGCAAAGGCCGTCATCATCGCAAGGACAGGAATCATCAGCACGATCGGCTCCTTCAAGGGGCGGGAACAAGTGCAGTGGAAAGGGCGTCAAGGTTGGCACGCATGCGAACAAGATAATCGCGACCCGCTTCGGCGGACTCGCACGGGCTGAACGTCACCGCGACCACCTTGAACTCGCGGAGCAGCCGCTCCCGCGTCGCGGGAAGAGGTTCGGACTCAAAGAGCATCACCTTCGGCGCCTCGCTCGCCCCCGAAACCGCGTCACGGACCGAAGCCCATGACGACTCGGAAGGCTCCTCATCGGGCGGCACGTCCAGATCGACAACCTTCCAGCCATACCGCCTCGCGATGTACGCATACGCCGGGTGCGAGGTGAGGATCGGCCGAGTTCCGATCTGGACCGTGACCTCGCGGCAGCGAGCGTCCAGCCCGTCAAGATCAGCCGCAAGGCCCGCGAACCCCGCTTCGAACACTTGAGCGTGCTCCGGCCACGCTTTGGACATGGCGTCGCGGATCGCCTTGGCCTGCGTCTTGGCGTTCACAGGGTCGACCCACGTGTGCCCGTCGATGCCCGAGTGGCTGTGCTTGCCGCCTGGCCCGTGGCTGTGCGTGACCGTCTTGGAGCGGATGAACTCGTCCTTGAAGGAAGCCGCGGTGCTCACCGTCCTCGCCGCAGGCAGCGAAGCGCTCGCCGGCCACTTCTCAAACGCGGCTCCGTTGAGGACGATGAGGCCCGCTTCCTGGTACGCGGCGAGGTCCGCACGCGATGGCTTCCACGAAACCGGATCCTCCCCCGGCGGGCACGGGCATCGCACATCGACCTTGCCGCTCGCGATCCGCTCGGCGAAGTAGGTCGTGGGGTAGAACGACGTCAGCACCGTGCGCGCGGGCGCGGCCACCGGCACGGCCGGCTTGTCGCACGACGCGAGAAGCAGCACGCCGATCGCCCACAAAGCCAGACCGAACACGGTCAATCGCGGCTTGGACATGACCAGACTCATCGCGGGATTCATAGAACGCGCCGCCGCCTCCAAGATGCTCCCTCAAGCGGAATTCACAACAACTTCACGAGATCCGGAGCCGCTGCGGCGACACCGACCGCCACACCTAGTCCCGCCACGCCCCCCGCCGCAGCCAGAATGACGATCTCCCACGCGAACACCCACGCGATCGTCCGCGGAGCCACCCCGATCCGCCTGAACGTCGCAATCTCCCGCGACCGCACCCGGACCGACAGCGCCGTCACCAGCCCAAGCATCGCCAGCGTCAGGCACGCCACAATCACCGCCACCCCGTCGAGCATCGCTCGCACCCGGAACACATACCCCAGAAGGTCCCGCACCACCTCCGTCGGCACCACCGCCTGGAGCGTCCTCCCCGCGTTGTGCCTCGAAGCCAGAATCACCGCCGACCGCTCCGAATCCGGGATCACCAGCACCCCCGTCAGCGGCAAAAGCTCAGGCCCGCCGTGAACGTGGAACTCGGGAGCGTTCGCTTCCGTCACCTCGTTGTAGTCGATCAGTTCCTCGCTCAACCGCACCGAACGGTCGTCGCGCTCCAAAACCAGCCCTGCGGCGACCTCAGTCGGCTTGGTATGAGCGTGGGACAAGCCCTCGAGAATCCACGCTGTCTTGAGGTCCACGAAAATCGCGTCATCGTCGGGCGTGCCCTTGGGCCCGAGCACCCCCACCACCTTCATGCACAGCGCCTGCGGCTTGGCGAGGTCGAAAGCCTCCCTCTGATCGGAGAAAAGCCGCTCCCCCACGGTCACCCCAAGCCGCGCCGCAAGTGTGCTGCCCAGCGTCGCGTCCCCGAGCATCAGCGGAAGCGTCCCCTCCCGCGCGACCAGCCCCCGCGCCTCGAAGTAGTCGGGCGTCGTCGCCACGATCGGCTTCCCTCGCGCCGTGAACCGGATATTCATCGGAATAAACGCCCCTCCGCCGTCCGAAGCCGCCGCTTCCCACTCCGCCATCGAGATCGTCCCCGAAGGCGCCCCCCGGAAATAGAGCATCGTCATCGCCAGATCGAACCGGTTCCCCCGCGCACCGATCAGAAGCGGCGTCGAATCCGCCCGGGCCCGCAGCGCCTCCTCCATCTCACGCACCAGCAGCCGCACCGTCACCGGCATCAGCACCGCGATCGCCACGCACGCCGCCAGCACCAGCGACCGCGCACGGTGATGCACCGCGTGCTTGAACGCCAGCCGCAGCGGCCCAAGCCCCGCGCCGCGAGCCCGCGTCATCGCCCACCCCCCGACCACGACGCGACATCCACCGTCCGCCCGAACCGAGGCAACAAGCTCTGATCGTGCGTCGCCATCACCACCGCCGCACCCGCACGCTCGGCGTGACGAAACAAAAGCTCAATCACCGTGTCCGCCGACCGCCGATCGAGGTTCCCCGTCGGCTCATCGCACAAGATCAGCTTCGGACGCGACAGCAGTGCCCGGCACAAAGCCACGCGCTGACGCTCACCCTGCGACAGCTTGGCCGGCGGACGATCCAGTGTGTGCTCGATCCCGGACTCGCGGGCCAGCGCCGCCAATTCCTCCTCCGCGCCCGCCGCCCGCCCGCCCACATACTCCGAAAGGAGGATGTTCTCCCGCGCCGACAGATACTCCAAAAGCTCAAACTCCTGGAACGCCATCCCGACCTGCGAGAACCTGACCTCCCGGCGCCGAGGCTCGGGAAGCGACGACATCTCGTGCCCGAGCACCTCGATCCGGCCGGTCTGAGGCACACGGATCCCCGCGATCAGATCCAGAAGCGTCGTCTTGCCCGATCCGCTCGGGCCCACAACCGCCACGCGCTCACCCGCCATCACCCGCAGATGAGGCACCCGAAGCGCAAACCCGCCACCGTGCGAATACAGCGCATCGTGAACCTCCACCGCGATCGCCGTCACGGAGCGCCCCCCGAAGCCACCGCAGGCACGACCTCGACGCGACGCTGCTCCAGCGGAACCACCCCCGTGATCCGCCACGCACCACCCGCCGACGCAAGCGTGTACCTCGCGAGATACTCGTTGGTCCGCTCGTGCGAATGCCCCCAGTGGAACACCACCCCGTCCACACGCCACCGCGCGGTCACCGTCAGCCGCGGATGCCCGCCCTCGTCCGCGTCGATGAGGTCGACGTTCGTCTCCATGGGCCGCACCGATCGGATCCGGCTGAGCGCGCCACCCTCTTCGTGCATGATCAGGCTTCGATAGATCTCGTCGTACGTCTTCGCAAGCAGCGGGCCGTCCACGCTCCGCGCCAGAGCGTCGTAGATGTCCTCCTCGGCGACGTAGTCAAACGCTCGGTACATGTTGGCGTGAACCGGTTTGAACACCTGTGCCGCTTCCTCCACCGTCGGAAGCGCCGGGCCGGAATCCGCCCATCGCGGCGACGGCACCCGGCCCACCGACCCGACGGCCACCGCCGCGCCGATCGCGAGAGACGCCACCACCGCCCCGCGAGCGAACCGCACGGGCCCCGACGACGCCCCCATCCGCCACGCTCCCGCCACCAGCCCCGCACCGACCAACAGGACCACCACCGACAGCGCGGGCACGGTGCGGCGCCGCGGAGCCGCCGGTGCCGGCACCGCCTGAAACCGGTCCGCGAGGCTCGTTGCCGATGCTTTCCACGTGTGCGTCGGCGCTCCGACCGTGAAGACCACGGGGATCGCGTCACCCTCCGCCAGGATCACCGCGTCGATGTCCGTCAGCGGAGCCAGATCGCGATCCTGCGCGAGAAAGTCACGCGGAAAGGTCCCCCACTTGAACTCCACCGAGCGCGGCTGATCGCGAGACGGGTAGTCGACGATCATCAGAATCTGCGGCAGCATCGCCTGCGCCACATCGACGAACCCCGGGCGGGTCTCCGGCTGCGGTATGACGATCCGAAACTCCCTCACGATCGGACTGACCGTGACTCCGTTGATCACCACCGCGTTCGGACGGTCCACCACCGAGCCCGCTCGCCCCGAAGGCTCACCCCCGAGATACTCCGTCAGCGCCCGCCGAAGCTCCGGTTCCTCGGCCGCCCCGACCTCGTCGCGCATCGCCTGCGGCCAATTGACCACCGCCTGCGCGAACCGGAGGTTCATCAGGAACTCGCCCCGCACCGACCGCTGATCCACCGAGAAACGAACGTCCGCGTGCGCGCCGGGCTTGGGGTGCGCGAAAGCCGACCGCGTCGCCGCCAAGGCGAGAGCCAGCACCAGCACGCGGAAGATTACCGAGCTTCGCATCGTTCCTTGAAAGCCGCCGCCGCGTCCTTCGACGCGGCGGCGGTGATCATTCGCTTTAGCAGCCGACCTCGAAGAGGCCGACGAAGTCGTCGTAGTCGAAGAAGTCCACGAACTCATCGCCGTTGAAGTCGGCGGTCTTGCCGGGCGGGCAGTTGCCCGTCTCGAAGCAGTTCACATAGTCATCGTAGTCGAAGAAGTCGATGAAGTCGTCGCCGTTGAAGTCCGCCGCGCAACCCGTCGCGATGCCGACCGTGCCGGTGATCTGGATGTCGCTCACCGCCCACCAGCCGGACTGCGAATCGCTGAACCGCACCCGGACCGTGCTCGAGTTGTTCGGGTTGTTCAGGCCGATCGAGACAACCTCGTCGGGGTTCGAAACCTTGTTCGACGGGTTCCACGTGAGCACGTTCACCCACGTCGCGCCGTTGTTGTAGGAGACTTCAACCGTCGAGACGTGGCCCGCTTCCGCGAACCAGCCCGAACGGAACGAGAGCACCGCCGAGTCGGGGTTCACGCCACCGATCCCGTACGACGGAGTGATCAGACGCGCCACACCGTCGCAGCCGCGAGCCGCGAAGTCGGAGATGAACGCCGTCGCCGCCAGGTGCTGCGTCCGCAGGCCGCCCTGCGAACGGGCCCAAGCGTCCACCAGCCACGCGTTGAAGCCGTAGTAGTCATCACCGTCCGAGCAGCCCGTGATCCCGCTGTTGTCGACCGTCAGGTTGCCCGGCTGAGCGCTGATCGCGGACCAGTACTGGCACTGCGCGACCGGCGCGGGCTCGAAAGCCACCGCCTGCAGCGCCGTCGGATCCTCGAAGTTCTCGGTGAAGACCGAGTTGCCGTTGATCACGAAGTTCAGGTTGTCAACCGCCCACCACCAGTCGTTGCGGGAGTTGGTCAGCGAGAACTCGAACCGGACCGACTGCGCGCCCGACGGGATCGACAGAGCCGAAGCCGGAATCGTGACCGCTTCGTTCGTGTTATCCGGCTTGAAGAACGCGCTCGGAACGCCCGTGCCCGAGTTCGAGCCGTCGTCGGAATCCCAGCGGAGAACCTCAACCGGAGCCTGCTCGACGCCGCCGACCGTGTAGATCGCACGGATCACGGCCGTCTGATTGTTCAGACGCTCGCCGCCCGGGAGGCACGAGCAGTTGTCGTCAAAGCCCTCGTAGCGCCAGCTCGACGCGAAGTTGAACGAAGCCGAAGAGATCGAGCCCGGAAGCGCGATCGACGGGCTCGTCAGGAACGCGTTGAAGTTCGACCGGCCGTTGGGAGCGTCGTCCCACTCGTCCGGATCCGCGATCGCGACAAAGCCCTGGCCCAGCGTGAACTGCGAACGCTCCTGGTCACCCGCAGCCTGAACCCACCAGTCCTTGTTCGCAAACGACCAGCCACGCCACTCCGGCACGCCGCAGTCCACCGGGCACGTGCCCAGCGTGTCAAACGTGCTCGTCCAGCCCTGGGGGCCCGCGGGCGACCACGGGGTGAAGCACGGAGCGTAATCGATCGACGGGGCGAGCGTCATCGGCGCCCGCGAAGCGTTCACCGAAGCGATCGTGATGTTCGCGATGCCCTCGAAGACGTTGATGTCGTCGATCGCCCACCACCAGTTGTTCCCGCCGATGTAGCGGAACCGCAGCACCACCGACGAGGCGTTTTCCGGAACCAGCAGCGCGCTCGCCGCAAGCTCGTTCACCGCGTCGGGCTTGAAGTTCGGCGAGTTCTGATCGGATTCAAACCGCAGAACCTCGACGATCTCCCCGGTGTTGTACTCGGCCGTCAGGATCGCCGTCTGACCCGACTCCCAGCGCCAGCTGGAATTGAAGGTCAGCACCACCACATCGCCGGTGCGACCCGAGAGGTCGATCGACGGCGTGTTCAGCGTCGTGTCCAGCGGACCGTCGCTGTTGGCGATGTCGTCAAACTCGTCGCCGTCCGCCACCGCCACCAGACCGGAGGAGTTGGTGAACGCCGAACCGTTCGGACCGCCCGACGCGCAGCGCCAGAAGTCGCGCTCGACGAACGACCAGCCGCGCCAGTCCGGCACGCCGCCCGTCACGGACGGGTCGAGGGTCACGACCACGCCGTTCGGACCGTCGTGCGTGTACGTCAGATCGCCGCAGTACGTCGCGCCGCAGCCCGTGGGCACCTCGTGCACCGGCGGCTGAAGCGTCACGCTCTCGAAGCTCTCCGCGAAGATCGTCGCGGGAGACCCGGACACATCCGCCGTCAGGGCCAGATTGTCCATCGCCCACCACCAGTCGTTCGCCGCATTGAGGTACGCGAACTCAAACCGCACCGCCGTCGCGCCCGCCGGAGCCTGAAGATCGCCCGCAGCCAGGATCACCGTCTCGTTCGGAGCGTCGGGCTTGAAGAACGGGCTCGGAGAACCGTTGCCCGAGTTCGTGCCGTCGTCAGAGTCCCAGTGAAGGACGTCCACGCCGGGCTGCTCGACGCCGCCAACCGTGTAGAACGCGCGGATGATCGCCGTCTGGTTGTTCGTCGCAGTGCGACCGTCATCAAAGCCCTCGTACTGCCACGAGGAGTCGAACGTGAACGCGAGCGTCTCGAGCGAAGCGCCCGCCAGGCTGATCGCCGGCGTGCTCATCACCGCGTTGTAGTAGCCGCAGCGGCTGTCCGGATCGCCGCGATCGTCCCACTCGTCCGAGTCCGCAACCGCGACGTTGCCCGTCGCGAGCGTGAACAGACGACGGCCCTGATCGTCCGTGCGAACGCCCCAGAACGCCGTCGAAGCAAACGACCAGCCTTCCCACTCAAACACGCCTTCGTTGTTCGTGCACTCGGCGCAGTTGATGCCGGGGTACGGGGGGCAGCCCGTGCGGCAGTTGTACGACGACACGCCGCAGATGTCGTTCACCCAGCCCGCGGGCGGGTTGTGCGTGAACGCCGGAGCGTTGCTGCCGCACGCCGCCGTCACGCGCGGATCGCCCGACGCCTGGTTCAGCACCGCGCTGTTGAAGTTCTCGCTGTAGAACACCTGACCCATCGCAACACCGGGGAGCGCAAGCCCCGCAGCGGCGACAAGCAACCGTACTGCACTTGAAACTCGATTCATCTCTCGATCTCCGTCAAAGGGCGATCTGCCAGAACTCTCGCGACGCTCGCGAAGCAGGCCATCGGACCCAAATCTACACGACGCACGTTCTTGTGCATCGCAAGATTCCAACAAGCTTCTCCTAAAGGTCCGTGAGCGCCACCATCCCTCCCCATCATCACGAAATCTTCATGGATTCTGCGCGCGACAAAGCGTGTCACCAAACGCGTTCGCGGTATAGTGATTTGCCGGGGCTTTCGTCGCTGCCCCGTGGTTGACATCGAAAGGACTCTCATGATTCGGGCATCCAGCGAGATTCGTCCGCGTGGCTTTACGCTCATCGAGCTGCTGGTGGTGATCGCCATCATCGCCCTCCTCATCGGCTTGCTCCTCCCCGCCCTCGGAGCCGCCCGCGGTGCCGCACGCCAGGTCGTCTGCGCCGCCAACCAGCGCACCGTCTACGCCGCCATCAACGCCTACGCCACCGACTTCAAGGACATCCACCACGCCAAGCGTCAGAATTACGGCGCCCGCTTCACCCGCATCAACCTCGCCGGCCCCTACGAGCCCAACAACCTCCGCCTCCTCCGCCCCTACATCCCCAACTTCACCAACGACGGCGCCGAGACCGACTTCGCCTACTGGGGCGCCATCTACGACACCTACCTCAACATCAACATCGATCCCCTCTGGTACACCGCCCGCATGCCTTGGGTCGGCGAAAACAACCCCCCCTTCCCGGGCTGGAAGGTCTGGCGCTGCCCCGCCGCCCAGAAGATGGACCCCTACCCCTCCGAAACCAACTTCGACCCCGACCACCACTACCAGACCTACGGCTTCAACGGCGTCGAGCGCAACGAGTTCAACTCCACCCGCCCCGCCATGACCTGGTGGCGCCGCCAGTACGTCGCCGCCTACGGCCGCGTCATCTCCAGAGCCACCAAGGTCTCCGACGTCTTCCAGCCCTCCGGGCTCATCATGTTCCAGGACGCCTTTGAGCACATGCTCGACGCCAACGGCGACACCCTCAACGACCTCTCGCAGTACAACCCCGAGGTCGACGGTGCCGACCCTCGCTTCACCAACTGGCAGAAGGAATACTTCCGCCACAACGGCGGCTGCAACACCGCCTGGGGCGACGGGCACGTGAAAGCCATCGGCAAGGTCGACCTCAACGAGTCCCTCCCCTGGTACGTCCCCGGCACCCGCTGAATCGCCGGCCGACGACACCGCCAGTAAGGCCAACCTGAAAAGTCCACCCACGCGGGCCGATCCTTGATCGGCCCGCTTTCTTTTTCATCGCGCTGTCCGACCCGCTCATCCCATCGCCGTCGCGAACGCACCAGCGAGAATACCCGTCGCCCTGCCAAGCTCCTCCTCGGAGACATTCAGCGGCGGCACCAGCGTCAGCACACGTCCGTCCGAAACCTTCAGACTCAGCCCGCGCTCCATGCACAGATAAAGCACCCGACTCGCCAGCGCCGCAGACTCCCGCTCGCTCCCCGTCGGCGATCGCATCTCAACCCCGATGAGCATCCCAAGCCCGCGGATTTCCCCCACCAGCCCCGTCGGCCCAAGCCGCTCCCCAAGCTCTTGCCGCCACCGATTCCCCCGGCTCCACGACCGCTCCACCAAACCCTCATCCCGAAGCACATCAAGCGTCGCCAGCGCCGCCGCCGCCCCAAGCGGGCTCTTCTCGTGCGTGTAATGCCCGAGCGCCGTGAACCCCGCCACATCAAGCTCCGGCCTCGCAAGCACCGCCGCCTGCGCGATCACCCCGCCGCCCAACCCCTTCCCAAGCACCAGAATGTCCGGCTCAACCCCGAAGTGCTCGTACGAGAACATCCGCCCCGTCCGGCCAAGCCCCGTCGGAATCTCGTCAAACACAAGCAGCACCCCGTGCCGGTCGCACGCCGCGCGCACTCGCTTCCAGTACTCCGCATGCGGAATGTCCACCGTCGTGCATCGCACAGGCTCCGCGATCACCGCTCCGATGTCCGGCTCCTGCTCCAGCACCGCTTCCAACGCTGAGGCACACACCAGCCCGCCCCCCGAACATCCCGCGCCGCACCGCGACGGCCGGCACGGCATCACATGCTCGCACCCCGGAAGAAGCGGCCCCACGTGCTCACGAAACACCGACTCCCCGCCAATCGAAATCGCATCCAGCCCCGCGCCGTGAAACGCTCCCCACATCGAAAGCGTCTTGTGCCGCCCCGTCGCGATCCGCGCAAGCTTCATCGCCATCCCGATCGCTAGCGACCCCCCCGGTGCGAGCAGCACCTTCGAAAGCCGCCCACCCGTCAGCTCAGCCAGTCGCTCCGCACACGCCACCGCAGGCTCATTCGTAAACCGCCGCGGACAAAAAGCCATCTCGTCAAGCTGCCGCTTCACCGCTTCCACCACCCGCGGGTGCGCATGCCCGAGCTGATGCACGCTGTTCCCGTGAAAATCAAGAATCTGCCGCCCCGCCACATCCGTCAGAACCGAACCCCGCGCCGAAACCAGCGCGTTCAGGCACGGCGTCGACAACGACTGATGCAGGAACGACGCCGAATCCCGTTCCAGCAGCGTCCGCGCACCCGCATCCAGATGACGAGAGAGAAACTCCTCCCGATCCAGCGTTTGGTTCACATCGCCCTCGGTGACCGCCTGCTTCCGCGCCTCGCCACTCCGAATCATCGCCGACCTCCCGCGCGAACCGCTTCCACCGGCACTCGATACAGCAGCCCGCGTGCCTCGTCCGCGATCACAAGCTCATCATCGCTCCCGAAGCAGATCGCTTCGCTGTCGCTCTTCCCATCCTCCATCCGATACCGCCGCTCGTACGCGACGCCCCCGAAGAACGACTCCGAAACACTCGTCCTCTCGAAAAGCCAGATTGAGCCGTACGTCAGCACCGCAAGCCGAAGCCCGTCCGGGCTCGCGTCCGCCCCCGTCACCTGACCCGCGATCTCAAACCTCTCGACGAACTCAAGATCGTTCACCACTCCGATCCTCCGCTCGCCCACCCGGTACAACTTCGTCGCCGTGTCCGACCTGTGCTTGGTGAGGATGAAGATCTCATGCCCCACCGTGAACACCCCTTCGGCGTCAAAGTTGAAGTTCTCCCGAGGCGCGGGCCGCGACGGCTGATCCGGATATCGAATCAGTATCTTCGACGTCGCCGAAGTCCTCCCCTCCGTCGCTTCCGGCTCCTCCACAAAGTAAAGCGTCAGATCCGCTCGCGCGTTGCTGTTGTTCCCCAGATCCGCGATCACAACCCTTCCCGAAGCGTCCATCGCGATGGCTTCCCAGTCCACGTTGATCGCGCCCCCGACCAAAACGCCGGGAACCTCCGGATACCGCGTCGAAGGCACCACCGTCCCATCCAGACGAACCGGATAAAGACGAGGCTCATCGCCAGAGTCATTCAGCGTCCAGAAAGCCGTCGGGTCCCGCCGGCTCCGCACAATCCCGGAAATCTCTTTGCCCGCCCCAGGTCCAAGCCGCGCCACCGGCTTGATCACCATCAACCCCTGAGTGTCGACCTCAATCCCGCCATCCCCCACCACTCCCCGGTCCGCGCACCCACCCGCCGCGATGCACACGCACGCCATCAACCGGAGGACGTGGGAGACTCCAAAGCGATCCTGCATCCGGCAAGCGTACTTCAGCACGCACGGTCATCCGCACCGCTCCCATCAAGACTGCGTTAAACGAAGGCCCGCAAGCCCGGGATCGGCAAGCCCTATCCTGCTCTCGCCTTCCCACGTTCCATCCTCACAGGGGCACCGTCCATGTTCAGCTTCAAGCTCGCATCCGTGTTCACGCTCGCCACCGCGATCCTCATCTCCGCCGGCTGCTCCTCTACCACCAAGGTCGATCCCGCCACGCTGATCGGCAAGACCTTCCCCTCCGTGCGCGGCGAAACCCTCGAGGGCAAACCCCGCACCCTCCCCGCCGACTTCGCCGGCAAGCCCGCGCTCGTCTTCATCGGCTACAAGCAGTTCACCCAGTTCGACATCGATCGCTGGATGGTCGCCATGCTCCAAATGAGCACGCCCGTCGCGATGTACGAGCTCCCCACCATCTCCGGTCTCGTCCCCGGCCTCTTCGCCAACCAGATCGACGATGGCATGCGAAAGGGCATCCCCCAGGAGCTCTGGGCAAACGTCATCACCGTCTACGGCGACGCTGACACCCTCGAAGCCTTCACCGGCACCGAAAACCCCATGCCCGCGCGCGTCCTCCTGCTGGACGCCCAAGGCAAAGTCCTCTGGTTCCACGACCGTGGATTCAGCCCGATCCTCGCGCAGGAAGTAGACGCGAAGATCCGAACGCTCGCCGAATCAAAGTGAGCCGGCCGGCCCCACGCGGGTTATAAGACCTCGATCCCTCCCACGCCCTCGCCCCAGAATCCCACCGGATCAGGGCTCGATCCCCATGATCTGCCCGATGTGCTGCCGTCGATAGGCGAAGATTCGTTCAAGGTCCCGACGCACGAAAAGCACGTGCGCCAGACTCCCAAGCGGCCCGAAGGGAATCCGGTATCGCACCGTGTCCACCATCCGCGTCGCGCCCGGACCACCCGGATTCCGCGGATCCGGAACCGAGAAGAACTCGTGCGTGTGATGCCACAACGCGTAGGGCCCCTTGATCTGCTCATCCACAAAGGAGTGTGGCGGACACCACGATGAGATCAGCGTCTTCCACGTCATCGGAAGGCCACGCAGGCCGATCCGGTAGTCCATCCGCGCTCCGGTCTTCATCTCAACCGGAAGCGGAGTCAGGATCCTGAAGTTCAGCCAAGAGGGCGTGATCCGCTCCAGATTCGCCACGTCAGAGAAGAACGCGAAGACCTCATCCCGCGGGCGTGGGATCACAAAATCAGAGACCAACGTGTGCTCGTGCATGTCGGGGAACTGTTCGCCTCCGGCTTCCTCGAAGATTCAGACGCCAAGCCCGGGTGATTCTCAAGTAGAAGGGTCGGGAAGGGCCGATAGCGAGGGAGTACCGGCTACGCTTGGGCAAGACTTGCGCCCAAGGACTTCACCCCCTCATCAGTCGAGCGGGGAAGCCGCACGGAGGATCCGTGCGGGGCCCGGACACAAGCGGAGGCTTCGGATGCCCACGGACGAGAACACACTGACAGTCATTGCACGCGACGCGAAGTTCAAGGGCGAGCTCGTCCTCGATCAGGCCGCCAAGATCTACGGAAGCATCGAAGGACGCATCGTCAGCGGCGGCGAAGTTCACATCGCCGAAGGCGCGCTCTGCAAAGCCACCGTCGAAGCCCGGAGCGTTATCGTCGACGGAACCGTCGAAGGTGACGTCGTCGCTCGCGAACGACTCAGCCTCTCCGGCAAAGCCCGCGTCAAAGGCGACATCAACGCCGCCGCGATCATCGTCGCCGAGGGCGCGACCTACACCGGCCAGTGCCGCGTGGGCCCGCAGGCCGCCAAGGCCGGCGAAGAAGCCGAGATCGAGCCCAAGCCGCGCGTCACGCGCCTCGCCAACATGAACGGGCCCGTCAACAACGCCGCCCCCGCCACCTCGACGCCCACGCCGAGCTGGCTCCAGTCGCCCAAAGCGACTCCTCACTAACTCATTTGATTTCTGGTGGCCGGCTTCGGGGTCCATTCCCGAGTCGCCGGTGGGAACATAAGACCCGGGCGTCGCTGGTGGCGACGCCCGGTCTTCATTTTGGCACCCCGCGCCCCGTCTACCCTCGGGAATGAATCTCACCAGGTCCCCGCTTGGCGTCTCCGTTGAACTTCCCGGCGGCAATTCGCTCCTGCTCCGCCACATCATCGGCATCGGCATGAACTACGCCGCCCACGCCCTCGAGCAAGGCAAGGGCGCGCCCGAACGCCCCGTCCTCTTCACCAAAAACCCCCTCGCCGCTTCGCTCCACGGCGAACCCATCGTCATCCCCAGAATCTGCCAGGACCGTCCGCAGGTCGACTTCGAAGCCGAGCTCGCCGTCGTCCTCATGCACCCCCAGGGCAAGCCCCTACGCGACATCCCCAAAAGCGAAGCTCTCTCCTGCGTCCTCGGTTACGCCCCCGCCAACGACGTCTCCGCCCGCTGGTGGCAAAAGGAAGGCGCCGGCGGCCAGTTCAACCGCGGCAAGAGCTTCGACACCTTCTGCCCCCTCGGTCCCGTCCTGACGCCCGCCAGCAAGGTGCCCGACCCGCAAGCCCTCCGCCTCATCTGCCGCCTCAACGGGCAGACCATGCAGGACACCGGCACCAGCGACATGATCTTCGACGTCGCCACCCTCATCGCCGAGTGCACCAGCGGGACCACACTCCTCCCGGGAACCGTCATCCTCACCGGCACCCCCAGCGGCGTCGGCATGGCCCGCAAACCGCCGGTCTTCCTCCAAGCCGGCGACCAGGTCGAAATCGAGATCCCCGGCCTCGGGACGCTCTCGAATCCCGTTACGGCCGAATAGACCACCTATTCAGGCGGCTCATCCATTATCGCCCGCGAACCGCCGTCACAGGCCGCGCACACGGAATCCGATTCTGCGACACTATGGGGACACTGGGTTCGCCCTCCGCGGCCCCGCGTTTCCGCCCGATGGTCTTCGGTGCGGAGGACGCCAGTTGCCCGTTCGCAAGTCCTATGTCTACGGAAGCAGACCCCAAGCCGGCGCCGAGTCTCGACGAAAGCGTCGAGTCGTTGCTCAGTGAAATGAGCCAAGCCGCCGAACGGCTCAACGCCGAGTTGGAAGCTTCCAAACCCAAGGCAGCCGAGGCCGCCCAGCCGCAGCTCGAAGACCTCGCCGCAGCCGTCGACGAAATGGTCAAGGAGGTCGCCGCCGCCGTCGCGCCTCCCGGCGATCCCACCGCTGCCCAGACGCCGACGCCCAAAGCCGACACCCAAGCCCCCGCCGCCGAGCCCGTCGCAAAGCAGCCCGCCCACCACGACATCCAAGCCGCACAGGCCGCAGAGGAACCGGCGACCGCCGAAGAGACCGCTGAGGAGCCCGCTCCACAAGCCGAGACCGACGCGCAACCCGAGCCGGTCGCCGAAGCCACGGAAGCTTCCGCCGAAGAGACGACCGCCGATTCCGACGACGGCGTCGAGAGTCTCGCCACCGACGCGTTCGCTTCGCTCTCGGATGAACTGCTCGCCGGTCTGGACCGCGACGATCCGACGATCGTGGTGGGCAACGCACCGGCGACCGGCTCCGCCGGCACGGGCGGCGGAGAGCGAGAGAGCTTTGATTCGCTGACGGACGAACTCCTTTCCGGTCTTGGCGAACCCAAAGCCGCCGAGGCGGAGCCAGTCGCCGAAACCAAAGAGCACGCCGCCAAGCCCGAGCCGGCCGCAGCCACGACGGTCGCTCACGAGAGCACACCGCCCCCACCTCCCCCACCTCCTCCGACGCCGACGCACGCCGCCGAGGAAGCCCCGCACACCACCACCGCCGCGCGTCGAGTGCTCCATGCCGCGGGTCACACGGCGGCCCAGGTCGCGAGCAAAGCCGAGCCGCACGCCCTGCGCGCCGTCGCCACAATCAGCGCTCCGCTTCAGTCCAGACCCAAGACCTTCCGCGACACCCTCGGCTGGCTCGGCGTCTACACGCTCTTCGTCGGGCTCACCCTCCTCGTCTACGTCTGTTTCATCCACAAAGCTCCCTCGCCCGAGCCCGCTCACCCCGGCGTCAAACTCGCCGACCGAAACGACCGCAAGGGCGCCGCGGGCGAAGTCGTCCGCTCGGACGAACACGGCCACGAAGGTGAGCACGGCGACGGCCACGCGGACGCCGCCCACGCCGACGACGGCCACGGCAAAGCCGACGCCGGCAAAGACGCTCACGGCAAGAAAGACGACGGACACGGCGCGAAAAAGGACGACGCCAAGAAAGGCTCGGCCAAAGCCCCGGCTCCGCCCAAGCTCCCCACACCGCAGTTCAAAGCCGGCCCCGGCGCCGCGAAGAAAGACGCCAAGCCCGAAGCCAAGAAGGACGCGGGCCACGGCGGCGGTCACTGATCCTCAACCCATCCCGCCTCGCGAGGCTCACTTCTGCGGAGCGGCGTCCGCTTTCGGCGCCGGCTTGGTGTCGCCCGCGGGCTTGTCCGCTTCCGATCCCTCCGGCTTCCCTTCCTTCTCCGGAAGAGGCTTGGCGATCTCCGCACGCCACTCGGCGTCAAGCTCGGCGAAGCTCATCCCCAGCGCCGACCGCGTCGCTTCATCCAGCGACTTGCCGTTGGACATCGCGTGAAGCCACGCGACCCGCCCCTTGCGTTCAAAGCGATCCGAGATAAACCCGAGCATGTGATGCCCAAGCGTGTAGACCTTGCCGTAGTTCTCCCCGCTCACCTCGTTGAACCGCGCCAGATCATCCCAGTTCGGAATCTTCCCCTCCCTCGCCATCTTCCGCACCGCGCGATCGTTCGACTCCCGGCTGTTCGAGAACACCTCCGCCGAAAGCTCCGCCACACCCTCCAGCGCCCACCACGGCATCTCGTTCGACGTCGGTCCCATCTCAAACGTGCACGCGTGACCGAACTCGTGCGCAAGCACAACCTTCGAACTCTCGCCCGTCTGCCCCTTGTGCGCAAGCTGCTTGATCGGCTCACCGGGCTCGTTCCACCCGCCCAGCCCGTCGGTGTACGACAAGCAGATCGAATGCTGCAGGTGCTTCATCGATGCGAAAAGCTTGATCTCCTGCGCCCGCGGAACGACGAGGTTGAACCCAGGCTCCACCGCCGCCCGAATGCTCGGGAAGACCTCCGCGACGCCCTTGGCGAGATCCTCAAACCCAGGCCAGTAGAAGACGATCACACCCGGAGCTTCGTGCCGGAGCCACGCTTCGCCCGAGTAGGTCCACTTCCCGTCGCGCTTCGAAAACCGCGCGTCAAAGTTCACGTCCCGCGCCTTGGCTTTGGTCCCATCAGGCTTCTTCATCGCCCACTTCACGGTGAGCCGCGCTTCCGCCACGCCCTCCGCCGGTGTCTTGATCTCCTCGCCGAGCTCATAGACAAGCTCAGCCGCCGGCACCCGAAGCAGATCCTTGGCCCAGTACTTCTGCTCGTTGACGAACCGATCATCCGCCGGATCGATGTGCTTGAGGTACCCGTCAAAGTCCGCATCCAGCGCCCGAGCCGCCATCGACGCGAGCAGCGCGTTGAGCTCGCCCCGAAGAGCTTCGGTCGACGAAGCTTGGCCCTGCGCCGCCGGAGCGGCCGCGGACGCGCCCTCCGACTGGGCGAGCGATGTGGATGAACCGAGCACGAAGACCGACGCGGCGACCAAGGAACGGATGATCATGCCCACAGAATATCGCGCCAGGGTCGCTTTCGGATCCCCGACCGCGCCCGAACCGGTACGGGTCTCGGTCGGATCATCGCCGCCGCTGACGACCGCGTGCACGCACCCGGATCCACACCGCAAGCACGATCGTCAGGACGATGACCGCCACGGTCACGATCCCAGCGACCTTCACATCGTCCAGAAGCGGGCGCACCGGCGGCGGCGGGCTCAACCAGTCCCGAAGCGGCCTCACCACCACCATCAGCACCGCCGCAAACAGCAGCACCGCCGCCGCGAAGGTCCACGCGAACATCCCAAGCAGCCCCGTCCGTGGCCGAAGCCCGCCGCCAAGCGACCGCTCCACCTCGTCGCAACGCTCGACGAAGCTCTTCATCTCGGTCCGCGTCGGAGCAAACCCGTCCTCGTGCACCGTCTTGTTCCGAATCGTCGCGATAAACCGGCAAGCACGAACCGTCGCCGGATCAAGCTTGCCCTGCACGCTATCAACCTTCTCGTGCAAGCCGCGACCGGTCGCGCCGAGTCGGCGGACCAGCCCGGACTCGATCGCTTTCGTGCGTTCGATGATGGTCGCAAGCTCGGACATCGCGAGAGTGTACCGGCCATCCCCGAACCCGCCGCACCGCTGGTCGGCAGCCGCCCAGACCCGCCGGCCCCAGAGCGGCCCACCCGCAAACGACCGGCAAACCTCCGACCTGCGAGCCTAGAGTTCCGCGAGTTGCGGGCGTAACTCAGTGGTAGAGTGACAGCCTTCCAAGCTGTACGTCGCCGGTTCGAATCCGGTCGCCCGCTAGTGCTTTTTGTTCGTTAGGGTCGAAGTTTGTGGCAGATTTGTGGCAGACTGTGGGGTTCAGTGCCTGACGGCCTACTTGGAGGTGCCATGAGTGGTACCACAGGAGATCAACCATGTCAGCTAGAGCACAGAGCAAGCCTGTGTCACGCAAGATGGCGAGGGGTTCTGGACAAATGATTCGAGTTACAGACTTGACGGTCGAGACCGTCGAGCAGTTGGCAGCTCGGCACGCCACCGCCCGGAATCTTCTGATTGAGCGGATAGCTGTCTGGGTATCGGAGCTTGAACACGAAGGCCAGCAGCTTGTCCTTGGTACCCTATCGCCCGATCGCGTGGCCCAAGTTGCGGCGAAGATCGCAAGCAAGTACAAGGCGGCAAGCTAATGGACCGCGCGATACGCATTGCGACGCTGATCGTTCTGATCGCAATTGCGGTCCTGCTGGCGTTCATCCTGTCGGCGATCCTGAGCGTCTTCCAGACCGCGACGTACTCGTACGACGGCACTCCGATCCAAGGCGTGAGGGTGCTCGAGTTTCATCGGTGATTTTGTGGCTGATTTGTGGCACTGCCATCGGTCCTCCAGTGGTTCACCATCGTTAGGCTACCGAACGAATTCGCCCGCCGGCCCTTAGAAAAGGCCGACGGGCGTGTTAGGTAGGGGGTGGACGATCAGCCTTCCAAGCTGTACGTCGCCGGTTCGAATCCGGTCGCCCGCTTTGGCTCCGCGTCGCACGCTCGGTCCGCGAATCCGGCTACGGCTTCGCGACCCATCCCCACCACTCAACGCCCCACCACTCAACCCTTCGCCGCCGCCTTCGCCGCATCGATGATCTCGCGGTGGTTCGCGCACCTGGGGCACTTGTGCTGCCCGCCGAGCTTGCCACGGCTCTGCATCCAGCGGTGAAACGTCCCGACCGGCAGCACCGTGACCGTCGGCGGAGCCATCCCCACATCGCCCGTCCGCTTCGTCGTGTAGTCCACGTTCTGAGCTTTGATCGCCGCGTCAAAAGCCTCGGCGAACACCCTTCGGGCGATCGGATCCGTCAGACCCTGCACCGACTCGACCGCAAGCTCCAAACCCGGCGAGACGCCCGGAGCCGGATACACCGGTGCCGCCGTGAACTCTCCCACCACCACGCTCGCCGCCGATGCCGCCTGCGCCACCGCATTCTCGATGTGCTCGACGATGATGTTCTCGCCGAACGCGTTGATGAAGTGCTTGTGCCGGCCGACGATCCGCAAGCGGCAAGGCCCGTCGCCCCCGCCGCCGCCCTCCCACTCGGGCTTCGCCGGGATCGTGTCAAACTCGACCACGTCCCCGATGATGTACCGGTAGAACCCCGCGCACGTCGTCATCACCACCACGTACCGCTGCCCCTTCTCGACCTCGTGGCTCGCGAACGCCCGCGCGTTCGGGCTCGAAATCTCCTCAAGCGGCACGAACTCGTAGAAGTTCCCGATGTCCGAAAGCAGGCGCAACCCCGGGTCCCCCGCCGTGTCCTGCATCGCGATGAACCCCTCGCTCGCCGGGTAAACCTCGAGGCGGCGCGGAATGTCCTCGCCCGCCGCGTCTCCCGACCAGGCTTCGCGAACGCGAGGCTCGAACGGTCCGTACTTCACCCCGCCGTGGACGAAAAGCGTGAAATTCGGCCACAGGTCGCGGAGCGTGCGGATCTTCCGCCCGCCCGGCTTCTCACGGGCGATCTCCATCGCGCGGGCCACAAGCTTGAGCGTCCAACTCGGCATCCCCGAGATCATTCGGATGTCCTGCGACGCCGTCGCGCGGGCCATCGCTTCGATCTTCGCCGGCCAGTCGCTCATCAGCGCGATCTCGTGACCCGGCGAATAGATCTCCGAAAGCGGCCAGCGAATCAACGGAGCCACGATCCCCGAAAGGTCCCCCGTCTTGATGCCGTGCTTGTTCTGCGAAAGCTCCGTCGACCCGCCGAGGAAAAGCAGCCGCCCCGACGTCAGCCGCGGCAGCGAAACGCCCATCCGCGAAGCGTGCCCGAAGATGTCCAGCGATGCCCTGAAGTTCGACGACATCATCTCGTCGCTGACGGCCATGAACTTGTCGCCCGCCGTGGTCCCGCTCGTCTGCGCGTAATTCTTCACGACGCCGGGCCAGAGAATCCCCGGCTCGCCCCCCTCGCGCATCCGGACGATCATCGCCCGATACGCCTCGTAGTCGCCCATCGGCACCGCCGCGCGAAACGCCGGCAGAAGCTCGCGATCCCCGAGCTTCATGAGCTTGCCGAACTCATGCCCGCGGCCAAACTCCGTGTCCTTCGCGCGGGCGAGGACCGACCGGAGCTGCGCCTGCTGCAGCCGCGCCGTGTTCACCTTCCAGTACGTGAGATCATCCAACAGCAGCTTGCGCCGCGCCGTATACGCCGCCAACCCCACGCCGATCAGCGAGGTCCACCGGAGCGGTGCGTCATGCAGTGCCGGAAGCGTCGGGCTCACGGCGTTCGAAGCCTCTGATAAAACGAACCCACATGCTCGCTGAAGACCTCGGTGCGTTCCATCATCGGAGCATGGCCGCACTGATCGATCCACTCAAGACGCGAGCCCTTGATCAGCCGGTTGAACTCCTCCGCCGTGTCCGGAGGCGTCACCACATCCTGGCGGCCCCAGATCAGAAGCGTCGGAGACTGAATCTTGTGCAGCTTCTCGCCCAGGTGGTCCGCCCGCGCCGATCGCGAAAGCCTCACCATCGCCCGCGCGCCCGAGCGAGCCGAAAGCTCCTCGTACGCCCGGTCGATGTCGCTCTCCCATACGTGACGCTTGTCGTGGAAAAGCTCGCCGATCTTGCGGGCAAGCCACGCGCGGCTCGGACGGATCTGAACGTTCGCCAGAAGCGATCGCTCGTACAACCCTGAAGCCCCCGCAAGCACCAAGCCGCGAACCGCCGAGGGATCGTCGCACGCGATCCGCATCGCCACGTGCCCGCCGAAGCTGTTCCCGACGAGGATCGCCGGCTCACGAAGGCTCTCGCGAAGATACCGGAGCGTCAGCTTGGTCACGCCCTCGACGCTGCAGTCATCGCCGGTCAGGCGGAGCAGCGGCATCTCGACCATCACGCACCGCGCGATCGACTTGAGCTGGCCCACGACGCCTTCCCAGTGATCGTTCAGCCCGACCAGACCGTGAAGAAACACGATCGGCGTCCCGGTCGTCGGACCGGCTTCGGCGATGCGAGCGGAAAGGGGAAGACGGTCCGGGCCCACCTGTCCGGGCAGCGGCCAGTGGGACACACGCTCGGCCACGGAGGCGGGACGTGCGGTCGATGCTGGAGATGGGACACTGGTCAACGAGAGCTCCTGTGGCCTTGGGTCCATCATAGAACCGACTCGCGCCGAGTGCTCGCCCTTCGCCCGACCGATCGTTTTCCGAACGTCGTGCCGCAAACCCAAGCACCAAACCATCCGGGCGAGCCCACGCCTGCGCCGACGGCAATCCCAACGGCAACCCCGTCGGCACACCGATCGACCATCACACTCGATTGTCGCTGGAGAAAGATCACGCCCACATCAGAGGTTCCCGAGCGGCGGATCAATGAGCGATACTGGACTTGAACCAGTGACCTCTTCCATGTCAAGGAAGCGCGCTAGCCAACTGCGCTAATCGCCCAAACTGTGTCCCGGTTGGACCGGGTCAAGACTATAGCACGTTAGGCGTGGGAGGTCATGGAGTCGACCATCCGACCCGTTCGGACCGCCGACGGTGCCCCGACGCCCCACTCAAACATCCGCTGAACCGACTTCCGCAGAAGCGGCTCCGCGTCCATCCCCATCCCAAGCCAAAGCCGGTCCAGCTCGTACGACACCGGGCCCGAGAACCCCGACCGACGAAGCTCCGACATCGCCAACTGCACCGGAATCGTCCCCTCGCCCAAAGCAACCGGCTTGCCGCCCGCGAAATCCTTCACCTTCGCCATCATCAGACGCTCGCCGAGCACGTTGATGCCCGCTTCGGGCGTCTCGCCCGCGACGTGCGCCTCCGCCACGTTGTACAACGCACCCAAGCACGGATGATCGGCCTCATCAAGCAGCTCGCAAAGCTCCGCCGCCGTCGCGAACGACCCGCCGTTCTCCACCAGCACCCGCACCTGTCGCGCACGGCCCGCGTCCGCCACCTGAAGCAGACGGCTCACGATCCGATCAACCGCCCGCGAGTGCTTCTCGTTCCGCGGGAATTCATGGCCGAACACCCGGATGAACGGACACTCAAGCAACGCCGCAAGCTCGACCAGCGACGACGCTTCACGCGCATCGCGGTGCACGTCCGTGATCGCCCAGCCGATCACCGGCGGAGTCACCGGCCGCCCAAACCCGATCCCCGTCGAAAGACACACCGGCTCCGCTCCGCCAGCACGAAGAATCTGCTGAACCTTGCGAGCGTCCGTCAACGACGGATCGCACGCCGACGCACTCGAGTTCCACCCGAACGTGCGGAGCTCAACACCCGCAAAGCCAAGCGACTGCGCCACATCGGCGACGCGGTCGAGGGTCCAATCCGGGCAGGCAACGGTGCTGAACGCGAACTTCATGGGGAGCGGCTCCAAAAACCTCTGCGGGAAACGCGGATCGTACCCGCGCGCGGACCGGGCGATGCTACCACGCAGAACCCAAACGTCAATGCCACCCTCCATGCCAGCAACGACGCCCGCACAGCCTCTACCGACGTCCAAGCCCGTTCTCGGGCCGCCCCCTCCGCAAATCCATCCTGAAAACCGACCGACCCCGCCGATCCTCTTTCCTGTATGATCCGCATCTTCAACCGTTCGCAGGCCGTAGACGAACCAACCCGCCCCATGCACCCTTCCCTCCCCGATCTTCGTACCCGCTTGGGCCTTCTCCTCCTGGCCGCCTCGCTCCTCGCCGGAACCGCCGGCCTCGCAGGCTGCCGGTCCTCCGCCCGCGACGAGTACCTGGCCACCCGCAACATTCGCATCGCCCCCACCGAATCGGGCGACGAACCCGGATCCTCCCCCGCCGAGCGCTCCGGCATCGCCGGCGCCGACGAACGCGAACCCGCGTCCGACCCGCGTTAGCCGCTGCTCGGCTCGCACACCCCCGACGCGCGTATGCTGCCCCTTTCCTCCGAGGGACCGCTATGTCCACAGACCACGCCGGCGGCGACACGCACAAGCCTGCTTTTGACCCCAACACCAAGACCGAGCTCGGCGGCCAGCTCGATTACGCGGGATACCTCTCCCTCTCCAAGCTCCTCGCCTGCCAGAACCCTCTCTCCTCCCCCGAGCACCACGACGAGCTCCTCTTCATCATCCAGCACCAGACCACCGAGCTCTGGTTCAAGCTCGTCGTCCACGAGCTCCGCGAAGCCATGACCCTCGTCGCCACCGACCGGTTCGAAGCTTCCTTCAAGGTCCTCGCCCGAGTCAAGCACATCCAGCAGCAGCTCCTGGGCCAGTGGTCCGTCCTCGCGACCCTTACCCCCAGCGAATACGTCCAGTTCCGACACGTCCTCGGACCCGCTTCCGGAATCCAGTCCCTCCAGAACCGCCTCATCGAGTTCATGCTCGGCCACAAGGATGAGCGGATGCTCGCCATCTTCCGCCACGACTCCGAGTCCTACGCCCGCCTCGACGCCGCTTGGCGAGCCCCGTCCATCTACGACGAGTTCCTGCGAGCCCTCGCCCGCCGCGGCCTCCCCGTCCCCGCCGAAGTTCTCGCCCGAGACGTCCGCCAACGCCACACCTCCCACCCCGGCGTCATCGAAGTCTTCCGCCACATCTACGAAGAACCAAGCAAGCACTGGGACGCTTACGAAATGGCCGAAAAGCTCGTCGACATCGACGAAGCCCAGTGCCTCTGGCGCTTCCGCCACCTCAAGGTCGTCCAACGCGTCATCGGCCTCAAACGAGGCACCGGCGGCACCGCGGGCGTCAACTACCTCCGCCACATCGTCGACGACTCCTTCTTCCCCGAACTCTGGGACGTCCGAACCGAAATCAAAGAGTTCCGCCCCGGCGAAGCGTGAGCTCTGACATTTGAGCTCTGAAATTTGAGATTTGAGATCTGCAATTTGAGATCTGCAATTTGACATTTTGGCTTTGAGATTTCAGATTTCCAATTTGAAATTTCAAATTTCAAATTCCAAATCCAAAATCTCAAACCCCCATACTCTCATCCCCCCACCCCCAAAAACAACCAGGCCCGGCGATTCCTCGCCGGGCCTGTCGCTTTCTCGTTCAATCCAAACCCTTCACCAACCCTTACGAGCCGAACCCGCCCGTGCGGATCGCGTCGCGAAGGCCCGGGAAGAACCGGTCTTCCGTCTCGTCCTGGATCAGGATCTGCGGACGGATCAGCATCAGGAGCGTGCGCTCTTCGCGGCTGATCGACCGGTTGCTGAAGAACCGGTTCAGGATCGGAATCTTGCCGAGCACCGGCACGCCGGACTCGACCTCGACCTCGTTCGTCAGACGCTGGCCGCCGAGCAGCACCGTGCCCTGGTCCGGCACCGTGACCGTCGTCGACACGCTCTGGATCTGGCCCTGCGGCAATTCGATCAGGCCCGTGACGTTCGCCGGCTGACCGCCGCCGCCGCCGCCCGCACCGCCGCCGCCCGCCGCACCCGCGTTCACCGGAATCCGGCGGATCCGGTCTTCGGGGTAGTTCGAAACCCGCGTCTCAACGTCAAGCTGCACGTACCGGCGGTCCGCAAGGATCACACCGCTCACCAGCAGCGTCACGCCGTCGTTCACAAAGCCCGGCTGAGGATCAAACGCCACCGACTGGTCCGCGATCACGGGCTCAAGGTCGGAGATGTACGCGATCTGGCGAGCGACGTACACGTTCGCCGTCTGACCGTTCGTGAACGTCAGGCGAGGAGCGTTCAGAGACACCGCACGGCGATCCGCCTGCGTCGCTTCCAGCAGGAAGTCCACCTGCACGTCGTCAAGGAACGTGCCCGAGATGCCCAGCGCCGGAGCCGCCGTGCCCGAACCCGTCACTTCGCTCGCAAACGGCGAGGTCATCAGGCGAGACGCCAGACCCAGCGAACCGTTCGCGATGCCCACCACCGAGAAGTTCTCGGGGGGCGGAGCCGCCGGGCCGCCGTTGGTCAGCGGTGAGTCCGGCACGCCGTCGTTGTCAGAGTCCCGAACCTTGTTGTCGCTGTTGGCGTTGTTGCCGCCGTAGCGACCGTCCGGGAAGAACTCGTTCGGCATGAACGCGTAGTTGAACCCGCGGAGGAACCGAACCTGGTTGCCGTTGGCGTTCAGGTACAGGTCGACGTCGAACCCGATCTTCTCGAAGAAGTCCGAAGCCACGACGAGGAACCGCGCCTCGACGTTGATCTGCATGTTCCGCACGCGGCGGAGCTGCGAAAGCAGGCCCTCGATCGCGCGGTGGTTCTTCGGCGTGTTCGTCACGATCAGGTTCTGCTGGAAGACCTGGATCGTGCCCGTGTCGCCGCCGCCGTCTTCCCAGCCGTCCTTGTCGACCTGCTCGACGATGATGTTGCGGAGGTCGCGGATGCGGTCCTCGATCGGACGCTGCAGACCCTGGCCCGGCTGACGCTGGTTGTTGTTCTGACCGCCCTGACCGAACGGCGACTGACCGCCGCCGCCGCCACCGCCGCCGCCGCCCGTGTTCTGGAACGCGGCCTGCAGGTCAAGCTCCGGCACATCCACCTTGTCGCGGACCTCAAACAGCAGGTCCTGCACGTCGTAGATCACCATCACCTTGTTCTTGCGGAGAGCGGGCTCCGAACCGATGTGAAGCACGCCGTCGTACACCGTCCACGACGCGCGGGAGTTCAGGTCCAGCGAAGGAGCGGCCTTGTTCAGCACCTGCTCCAGAACCGTCTTCACCGTCGGGTTCGTCAGGTTCAGCGAGATCGTCGTGTCCTTCTGCACACCGATCGCTTCCAGCGAAGCCCAGTCGATGTCCATGTTCACGTTCGCGAACGTCTGAAGGTACTTCAGAGCCGCTTCGAACGGCGTGTCCGCGAGCTCCGCCTTCGGAATCCGCGTGTTGTCCAGAGCCGCGATCACCCGGCGGTTGTCCACCGTGTCCTGGAACGCCAGGGCCTCGCTGCGGATGTTGCTGATATTCGGCCAGTCCTTCGGATAGTTCACGATGGACGTCGGCGCGATCAGCGAGCGGGAGTTCTCGATCGCCAGATCCGCGTAGGTGCGGCTCTTCTCCGAATCGATGCTCGCCACCGCCGAGTAGGCTTCCATGTCGCGGAGGACGTCGCGGAGCAGATTGCCCGTCGGATTCTCCGGATCAAGGAACAGGATCTGATCGCAGATCTGGAGAGCTTCGCTGTACTTGCGCTCACGCTGCAGGGCGCGGACGCGGTCGATGTGCTCGCGGATCTTGCTGGCCTTGAGGGCCGACTCGGCCTCCGCGCCGCGGGCGGCCTCGATCGCAAGCTCGTTCTCGCGACGCGTGCGCTCCGCCGCCGCAAGCTCATCACCCTTCTTCTCGATGTCCGCGCGAAGCGTCGTGACGCGCGTCGCAAGCTCGTTCCGCTCCGGCTCGCTGAAAAGCATCCGACGAGAATCAAGCTTCAGCTGCGCCCGGGCCGCAAGCTGGCGGGCTTCGTCGATGTTCGACTGCTCAAGAGCCTTCGCGGCCTGCATCAGGTCGTTGTTGAACTCCGCCAAAGCCTGCTGCTTGGCGATCGTCGTGTTCTGCTGGAAAGTCGACAGCGCACCGCTCGGCTGGGCCGCTCCGGAAGGAGCCGGCGTCGCCGTCGCCGCCGAAGCCATCGCCTGCTGGCTCGCCGACAGGTTGCTCGCAAGCTGCGAAGACTGTTCCGCCGTCAGCACGTCGCCGTACGTCGTACGCGTGTTGTTGTACGCCGAAATCGCCTCCGCGTACTTATTCTCTTCGAACAGGCCGTTGGCGCGGGCAAGCTCGCGAGCCGCTTCATTCCGGCGGGCCGCGATCATCGCGTCGCTCGGGGGCTGCTCGGGCTGCGCCGCAGGCTGGGCCATCGCCGTCTCGGTCGCAGCCGCAGCAGGAGCAGCAGCCGGAGCGGGCTCTTCCGGACGACGCGGCTGAATCTCGCCCGGCTGGATCATGCCAGCCGAAGCGCGGCCGAAAAGCTCCGAGTTCGTCTGAGCAAGCGCCACGATCCGGTCGCGGTACTCATCCAGCATCTTCGACTCGGCCGCGGGCAGGTCCACGCCCGACTTGATCACCGCGTCCAGAAGGTTCTTGGCTTCCTGGTACTTGCCCATGTCGTACGCATTGGCCGCAGCGCGGATCGCCTTGGGAGCAACCGTGGTCGCTTCGCGGCGCTTCACGTCGACCGTGCCCAGGATCGTGTCCGCACGCTTCTGAAGCACCGGTGAGACGCCCGTCGCCGAAGCGACGGCCTTGGCGTGCTGCTCGGCAAGCTTCAGCTCGCCGCCGTCCAGAGCCAGCTGGGCTTTCTGAACGCTCAGTTCGTTGCGGTCCAGGGTCTTCTCGCGAGCCATCGCCGCGAGGTAAAGCTCCTGATACTTCGCGCTGTCGGTGGCCGTCATGGAGACGCCCGAATTCGCACGCAGAGCCCCGAGCAGGTCCTTGGCTTTCACCACTTCCGACAGGGAGATCAACCGGGTGATCTCGTCGAAAGAGGCTTTCAGCGCGGCCTGCTGGGCCTGGGTCTGGCTCGAAGCTCCCACCACGGGCTCACCCGCGGCGAACGCGACGGTGGTGTGAGCGGCGGCGATGCCGGCCGCCATGGCGAGGGTTCGAACCGTGTGTGCTTGCGACTTCATCATGGATGGTCTCCGAGACATACCGGGAAAGGGACTATCGTGGCGTCTCAATCGTCGGCGTCAACTCCCAGGAACACTTTCGTGCGAGGCCCTTGGGGCAAGGGACATTCGCGACGGGTCCGCCCGCCGGGCCGCAGCACACGCGTGCCGCCGACGCCCAACCGACGTTCGCTCCCCACCTCGCCCACCAACACCCCGCCATCCTCCGCGCCGGCCCGCTTGCGGCCAACGCCCCGCCCCGCCCCACGCGGGCCTATCCAACTCCCCCACCGCTCGTCCGGACCGGCTTTCCCGGTATTGGCGACGCTCGGCCCGCCCTCCGTCGCCCGTCGTTCGGGCTGCCGGGGGCGGCATGGGTCGCACACCATACAAGATTGCGCTACCGAACGCAACCGGCTTGGTGGGTGCCCCTTCGCAACCCCGAACCCCGGGGTTCCGTCCCGCCGCGACTTTCCGCTCCCAACTTGAAAGAAAACGCGGATTTCCGCCCAGCCGGCCCGCAAACCCGCCCGCAATCCCATCCGCAGGCCACCCGCAGTCCCCGCCGTCAGTCCGCCCACTTGACCGAAGTAATCATGCCCGGACCCGTCGCCGGCCCCTTCCGTTTCGGGGCGCTCTTCCGCTGCGTTTCCAACTGGTCCTCGGACATGCGATCCGCAAACACCACAAAAGGTGGGACCAGCCCGTCCTCCTCATCCTCGTCCAGGCTCTCCACCTTGAGAGCACTCGACGGCAACCCGGCGTGCTTCTCCGCCGCCAGAATCGCCTCTTCCTCCGCTTCCCGGAGGCATTCGGCCACCAGAACCACCTCCACGTACCGCGTCTCCGCCAGGGTTTCTGGCTCGACGCCCCCCTCCGGAGCCTGCTCGGCCTTCACCGGCACCTCGACTCGAACACGGCACCACCACCCGGTCGGCCCCAGGTCCCGGTCCTCGTCATCCACATTCGTCTCAGGATTGATGTTGAGCACCAGCCGCCAGTCATCCCGAAGCCGCTCAACCACCTCGTCAAACCCCAGCATCCTCGGGTCATCCTCAGGCGTCACCAGCACGCTCCGATGCTCATGAGCCGCCGCATCCACCCCCGCCGCATCCTCGTTCTGCTCAAGGTCAAACGCGGCCATCAGTCGCTCGACCTGCTCCTTCAGCCCCGCTTCCACCCGGACGGTCACGATCTTGTGCTCATCCACGAAGAAGTAGAAGAACGGCTCCTCCGACATCGCGCCAAACCCGCACAAGCCATCCTCATAGAAGAAGGCCGGCACCTGCTTGAGAGCCTCGATCACCCGGTCCAGCCCCACCGTGTCGTACGCCACATACGGATCAATCTCGCGAAACGCGTCATGCCCCAGGACGTCCAGAATCGGAAACACCTTCGGCGGCATCATCGAGAGCAAGCACCGAACCAGGTTCGGAACTCGCTCGATCGTCAGCACCGCGTCAAACACGTACCGATCCGGCCACTCCTCCCACTCGCCCGCTTCCTCATCCCCGCCGTCCGCGGACTCAAAATCAAGCGTGTACCCGGGCTTGGGCCCAAGTTCCTCCACCGGATACACCCCCAGCGGGAACCGGAACCCGCCGATCCGATGCCGCTCGATCGCCGGATCCACCTTGCACCGAACGAACGGATCCGCTTGATCGATCGGCCCCGGATCAAACGAACCCCGCTCGGACACTTCCCCGGCGGGCTTATCGCCCGGCTGGGTGGAATCCTCTGGCGGAGTTGGCTCATCGCGTTTGGGCATCGTCAAGTGCAACGGTAGCGGCGCGATCACTTCAAGACGATCCGGCAACCCTACCGTGAGCGCATGACCCCGGAACCCTCGCCCAATCTCCCCCACGACGCCACCCCGCCGGACTTCGACCCCGCTTCCTTCGTCGCCGTCGCCGTCGGCAACACCCGCACTCGCGCCGGCGTCGTCTCCAAATGGACCCTCCACGACCCCGCTCCCATCGAACACGCCGACATCCACGCCGCCGCCCGCGATCTCGCCGCCCTCGCCGACAAAGCCGGCGCCCGCGACTTCGTCCTCTCGTCCGTCAACCCCCCCGTCGCCCTCCCGCTCGCCGACGCCCTCACCGCCCTCGGCTACGAGGTCCACCCCTTCGGCAGGGACATGGTCGTTCCCATCCAGCACGCCTTGGACGACGCTTCAACCGTCGGACAGGACCGCCTCCTCTGCGCCTTGGGAGCCTACTCCAAAGCCAGACAGGCCTGCGTCATCGTCGACGCCGGCACCGCCATCACCGTCGACTTCATCGACGGCTCCGGCGTCTTCCAGGGCGGCGTCATCGCCCCCGGTCTCCGCATGATGCTGAGCGCCCTGCACCAGCACACCGCCGCCCTCCCCGAGGTCGAGCTCGTTCGCCCCGACCCCGCCCGCGGCCCCTTCGGCAAGGACACCAAGCACGCCATGCTCCTCGGCGTCCGCTGCGCCGCTCTCGGTCTCGTCCGTTACGTCACCGAACGCTACGCCGAGTACTACGAAGCCTACCCGCAGATCGTCGCCACCGGCGGCGACGCCGCTTTCCTCTTCGATGGTGATGACGTCGTCGAACACGTCGTCCCCGACCTCCAACTTCACGGCATCGTCGAAGCCGGCCGCGTCCTGCTCCGCGAAGACTCCCCGGACGAGCCATGAGCCTCTGGTCCTGGCGACTCGCTTCTCCCGCTCGCCCCGGCGCCGTCGCCATCATCGAGCTCTGGGGTCAGGTCGACCGCGCCCTCGAATCCCTCGAGATCCCCGCAGTTCCTCGCGGCAGCGTGGCCCTCCGCACGATCCCGCACATCGACACCGCCCTCGTCTCGCGCCTGTCCGACACATTCCTCCAGGTCATGCCCCACGGCGGACCCGCCGTCGTCCGCGCCCTCGCCGAACGCCTTCAAGCCCTCGCCGGGCCCGCTTCCCCCATCGCCCCGCGACCCGAAGCCGCTTCCGCTCTCGAATGCGCGATGCTCGACACCCTGGCCCTCGCCGCAAGCCCCGCCGCGATCGACCTCCTCCTCGCTCAGCCCGCCCGCTGGGCTTCTCGCACACCCAACCTTTCCGCAGACCACCTCCCACCCGGCTCGCCCGAGCCTGACGACGCGATCCTCCGCCGTCTGATCGATCCCCCGCTCGTCGTTGCTTGGGGCGCCGCCAACATCGGCAAGTCCTCCCTCTGCAACGCTCTCGCCGGCCGCGAAGCCGCCATCGTCGCCGACGAACCCGGCACCACGCGCGACCACGTCGGCGTCGTCCTCGACCTCGACGGCCTCACCGTCCGCTACGTCGACACCCCGGGCGTCCGCGCCGCCGCAGACCCGCTCGAACGCGAAGCCGCCCGCGACGCCGCTCAACTCGCCGGCCGCGCCGACCTCCTCCTCCTCTGCGGAGACCCCTCCACCCCGCCCCCTCCTCCCCCACCCCCTCCTCTGCCTTCATCCCCATCCAACCACTCCCCCTCGACCCTCCGCGTCCTGCTCCGCTCCGACCTCGCCCGCCCCGATTCCACACCCACCTGGCAACCCGACCTCGCAACCTCCGTCAAGCTCGGTTCCGGCTTCACCGAGCTCGCCCAAGCCATCCGCGAACGCCTCGTCCCCGCCGCTCTCTACCAGGCCGACCGCGCCTGGCGCTTCTGGACCTGACCCATCCGAACGCACCCCTTCCGCCCGGCGGCACCCGGCCGCGGCCCCTCCTAGAATCGCGGCTCAAACCTGGAACACACCGCCATGACCGACGATCGTCAATTTCAGATCCGCGAGCGAGCGGGCCTCGAAGACTCCAAACTCAATCTCGAGTTCATCGAGTTCCTCCGCAAGTGGAGCACGCCCCTCCTCATCGCCATCGCCGTCATCGCCGGCGGATACGCCCTCTACACCCGCTACCACAAAGCCCAGCAGGACCAGCTCAGCGTCGCGTTCGAAGAACTCCGCATGGCCTCGCGCGGTGAACGCCCCAACCCCACCTCCCTCATCGCCGTCGCCGAGCAATACCCCTCCGTCAAGTCCGTCGCCCTCCTCGCGCGGCTCCAAGCCGCCGATGCCTACCTCCGCGCCGTCCGCCAGAAAGCCGCGCTCGGCGCCGCCATCAAAGCCGAGGACGGCACCATCGCCGACGCCACCGGCGTCCTCACCGACGACCTCCGCGAGCAGTATCTGAGCGCCGCCAAGCAGCAGTACCAGATCGTCCTCGACGCCGCCAAATCCTCCGACGAAAAGCGAATGATGGCCGTCGCCGCTTCCTTCGGCATCGCCGCCGTCGCCGAAAGCGCCGGCAACTTCTCCGACGCCTCCGCCGCGTACGAAGAAACCGTCAAGCTCGCCGAAGCCGCCGGAGACTCCGTCCACGCCGACGTCGCCAAGAAGCGCATCGCCGACCTCGACGCCATCAAGAAGGTCACCCCCGTCCTCAGCCAGGCCGACCTCCCCGCGCCCCCCGCTCCGCCCTCGCTCCCCTCCACCATCCCGACCACCATCCCGACTACCACCCCTGCCGCCCCGGCCGGCTCGCCCGCGACGCCCAACACCCCCGCGCCGACGCCCGAGGGTGCCGCTCCGAGCACGCCGCCCGCCACTCCGCCTGCCACTCCCCCGGCAAACACGCCGCCCGCGCCGGCCGATCCCGCCACGCCCAAGTAAGCGGCCCCGACCGCCATGCGTGACCGCTCCCAACCCCCGCGCCAACCCCCGCGCAAGCCCGCCGACCCTCGGAAGCCATCCCGAGAGGTCCCGTCCGCTCCGCCCACACCGCACGCCGACCCCGTCGCGCCAAGCGATGCCGATGAATCCGTCTCGGTCGGTGGTGTCACGGCTTCCGGCGGTCCCTCACGCTCCCTCATCCTCCGCGGCGGCAAGGTCGACCCCGAAGCCATCCTCGCCGCCATCGAACAAGCCGGCCAAGATGCCGGTGAAGACACCGCCGAAGATGAGACCGAAGGCCTCCGCACCGTCGAGTTCACCCTCCAACGCGACCTGGGCAAACGCCTCGACAAGTACCTCACCGACCGCATCACCTTCATGAGCCGCAACCGGCTCCAGAAGCTCATCGACGAGGGCGAAGTCCTCGTCAACGGCAAGCCCGCGAAAGCCTCGCACAAAGTCGGCCTCGGCGACGTCGTCCGCGTCGTCGTCCCGCCGCCCACCGCCCGCGGCGCCGTCCCCGAAGAGATCGCGATCGACATCCTCTACGAGGATGAGTTCATGATCGTCCTCAACAAGCAGCCCGACATCATCGTCCACCCCGCTCGATCACACCTCTCCGGCACGCTCATCAACGCCCTCGCTTGGCACTTCAAGAACAAAAGCAAGCTCATGGGTGGGGGCGGCGGCGCCCTCTCCGGCGTCGGCGAAGAGTTCGCCCGCCCCGGCGTCGTCCACCGCCTCGACCGCGACACCTCCGGCTGCATCGTCTTCGCCAAACAAGACGAAGCCCACTGGAAGCTCGGCCACCAGTTCGAACACCGCCGCGTCGACAAACGCTACCTCGCCCTCGTCCACGGCTGGGTCGAGCCCGTCGTCCAGACCATCGAGTTCCCCCTCGGCCCGCACCCATCCCGCGAGCGAGGCCTCCGCGAACGCCAGGTCGTCCGCCACGACGAAGGCGGCAAGCCCGCGACCACCATCTGCCGCGTGCGCGAACGCTTCTCCCTCACGCCGCGTCCCGACGTCGCCCCGCCGCTCCCCGATGTCGCCGAAGGCTGGAACCCCATTTCGCGCACCCCCCGCAACACCGGCGGCATCCGCTCGGACTGCTATTCGCTCGTCGAGCTCGAACTCAAAACCGGCCGCACGCACCAGATCCGCGTCCACCTCTCCCACCTGGGCTGGCCGATCGTCGGCGATGACATGTACGGCGGCAAGCCGTTCCTGATGTCCGCGAAGGATGGCTCCAAAGTGTCCCTCGAACGCCAAGCCCTCCACGCCGCCATCCTCGGCATCACGCACCCTGTGACCGAGCAGAAGCACCGCTTCACCGCCCCGATCCGCGGCGAATTCGGAGCGGTTGTGAAACACCTCCGCGACCTCTGCACCCGCGAAGGCACCCACGAGCACACCCTCGCCCCCGGCCAAAGCGGTGCCACCGTCGACATCGTGGTGTAAACGACCGCCGTGAACGAGCCCGCAGCGCCAGAAAGGGAGAAGCGGCGAAGCGTCCCCATCAACTGACCGCACCCTCATCGTCACGCCACGTCAGGTCTGGTCACGTCACGCCGGACACGACAGCCGGTGTAACCACCGAAAGCGTGCGCCAGGAAGGCGACTTACGCCACGATCGATCTTGACGCGTCCGTCGGGTGCACTTGGAGCTTCTGAACCTTGCCCGGACCGGCGGCCGCGAGAGGCATCCACGGGCCGGGAAACGCAAATCGCACGCCGTGCGCATGCGGACGACTATTTCTTCGGTACCGTTCGCGTGCCCGCGACATCCGATCGCCAGTCGCTCACGATGATGAGCCGCGGGTCTTCGCGGGGCTCGTCCACGATGGCGATCAGGAAACGCTCGCGCGGGATGTCGTAGTCGAGGAGGCCGATCTGCGTATCCAGCGGCGTGCCGCCAAACATCGGTTTGGGCACCCCGACGTCGAGACGACCATCTTTCGCCGTGATCGTCGAGCTCCAGGCCCGTCGCGACGTGTCCACCCACGACAACTCGGTCGGACCGACCCACAGACCCGAGGTGAGCGTGACCGGAGTGGCCGAGACCTGGACCGGTGCGAAGGGTGTCGGGTACGTGACGACTTTCAGCACGGCGCTCGCGTCATCTTCAGCCGAGACGGCGTACGCGACGATATCGCCGTCGGGCGAGAGTCGCGGGTTCCACTCCCCATCGGGCGTCTGCATGAACCGGGTGGCGGGCTGGTCCTTGCCAAGGTCCACGGTCATGATGTCGGGAAGTTTGTCGATCATCGAGGCCCGGGTGAACAGCATCGTCCTGCCGTCGAGTGAGAACGTCGTTGCCCAATACTCGAAGCCGTACTCGCCCTTGACGACAGGCGTGCCGGGCCCGCCGTTGATCGGGAAACTCGCGATGGACTGAATCCCGGGGATCAAGTCCGTCCCGATGATGACGCTTTGCTCTCCGGGCGCCCACAGCCCGCCGTAGTTGAACGAGGCCTTTGGATCACCCACGGGCACCACGATGCCTCGATCCAGATCAATGATCGCAACGGACGACTCGCCGCGGCTGCCCGTGATCTCGATGACGGCGCGGCGAGCGTCCTTGGTGAGCGAAGCGAACGCGGAGCGGAAGGCCGCCGGCTCGGCGGGCAGCGGGGTCTGCTCGCCCTTTCGGTCCATCCACGCGAGTTTGTACCGGGTCGGCGGATTGACCACCTGGTAGATCAACGTGCCGCGTGGCGACACCCCTGCGTTGATGAACGCTCGCCTCTTGTCGTACTGCACATCACCCGCGATCGGCCGGGCGGAGCCGGTGAGTTCCAGGCGCTGCACATCAAAGGGCTGCACCAAGAGGTTCTCATCGCGTGCGAAGACGAGCATTCCGGGCTCGACAAAGATCGCTTCGGTCGAGTCCTTCCCGGCGATGAGCAGCTTTGGCTCCTTGGCCGAGGGGTCGTACGCGTAGACGCCCGGGGCCGTGCTGTTGTTGACGACGTAGAGAAACCGCTCGCCGTCGGGGAGCATCTGGGGCACGCGGTGCGACTCGCCGGGCGTCGCGGACGTGGTGATGGGAGTTGGCGTGCCGCCGGCATCGCTCACGATCGAGAGTCCACCGCCGGCGCTTGGGGCAAAGACGATGGTGCCCTTGCTTCCCCAGCACCCGCCGCGCCCGACCGGAGCGTCGCAGAGCACGCGGACGATGCCATCGGCGAGATCGAGGCGTTTGAGCTTGCCGGCTGCGAAGAACGCGATGGATGTGCCGTCGGGGGACCAGAACGGTTGCGACGCCCCCTCGGTGCCCGCCAGCGGACGGAACTCAAGCCGCGAGAGGTCGCGCAGGAACAGCGACGGGGGCGATGATCCATCCTTCGCAAACAGCGAGAGCAGAGCTTGCGTCCCGTCCGGGGAGATGGAAACCGCCCGCAACCCTTCAAGCAGCGTCATCCCCTTGGGAAGGGTCAGAGCCGCGCGGAGGACCCTTTGCTCGCTTGTGCTCGCTGCACGCCAAGGCCGCAGCAGCGCCGCCGTGGCCACAACCGCCAGCGCGGCCAGCGAGACGGTGGCGAGCACGCCGGCCGATCGCCACCAGGGCGTCGCGGCGGCGGGGGCGTGGGTGGGCTCGCGCGGCTCCAGGTTGGCCCGTTCGAGTTCGAGCCGTGCATCGCCGATGTCTTGCAGCCGCTGCTTGCGGTCCTTGGCGAGGCAGTTCGTCAGGAGTTCCCGCACCCGGCGCGGCGTCGCGTGAGGCAGCAGGCCAAAGTCGAGTTCCTTGTGCAGCGTCGCGCCCAGCGCATCGGCCACGGTCTCGCCGCGGAACGGCCTTGCGCCCGTCAGCATCTCGAACAGCACGCACCCGAACGAGAAGATGTCCGACCGCTTGTCGACGGGTTTGCCGCGTGCTTGCTCGGGGCTCATGTACCCCGCGGTGCCCATGATCACGCCGGGAATGGTCGGCGAGTGGGCCGGCGACTGGCGTGCGGGCACGGCGACGGTCGGCGAATCAGGGAGCACCTGCATCGCGCCCGTCGGCGCTGACGGCTCTTCCGTGCGGGCCAAGCCGAAGTCCAGCACCTTGACCGCGCCGTCCGAGGTCACCATGACGTTCGCGGGCTTGAGATCGCGGTGGACGATCCCCTTCTCATGGGCGGCTTCGAGCGCTTCGGCGATCTGCTTGGCGAGCGACAACGCCTCGTGGATGGGCAGGGCCCCGCTTGCGAGGCGATCGGCGAGCGTCTCCCCCTCGATGAACTCCAGGATCAGGTACTGGTGCCCCGCGACCTCTTCGAGCCCGTAGATCGCGCCGATGCCCGGATGGCTCAGCGACGCGAGCACTTTCGCTTCACGCTGGAAGCGAGCGAGCCGGTCGGCGTCCTGCGCGAGGTGGGCCGGCATCGCTTTGATGGCGACCTGACGATCAAGCCGCGTGTCGCGGGCAAGAAAGACCTCCCCCATGCCGCCGCGGCCGAGTTCTCGCTCGATCGTGTATGGGCCGATGGCGGCGGGATTCATGGGGCGGGAGTCTATCAGTTCACCCCCGGCCAAGCGTGTTCAGGCCGAGACCCGCCGTCGCCGAGCATTCACAGCCCCGGAACGGCGACCCTTCGTGAAGTCAATGCCGCTAACCTCTCCCCATGCCCCATTCGCCCGCGTGCCCCAAGTGTCAAGCCGACTACACGTACCGCGACGGGGCGCTGATGGTCTGCCCCGCCTGCTCGCACGAGTGGAACCCGGACGCCCCCACCACCGCGCCGGCCCCCGCCGTTGGCGCCACGGAGGATCCCGCGGAAGACACCACCGTCCGCGACGCGAACGGGAACCCGCTCGCGACCGGCGACACCGTCATCGTGATCAAGGACCTCAAGGTCAAAGGGTCCTCGCTGGTCGTCAAGGGCGGCACCAAGGTCAAGAACATCCGCTTGGTCGACGGCGACCACGACATCGACTGCCGCATCGAGGGCATCGGTGCCATGCAGCTCAAGTCCGAGTTCGTCAAGAAAGCGTGACGGCCAAGCTTTCCGCCACTTCGTGACTTCTACATCACCTTCGCCAGGGCGTTCGTCCTCGCGAACGTGACCGCTTCGCGGACCTTCGTGGTGTCGGTGCCGCCGCCTTGGGCGCTGTCGGGTTTGCCGCCGCCTTTGCCGCCGACGATCGCCGCGGTTTCGCGGAGCCAGTCGCCGGCTTTGAGGCCCTTCTGCTGCATCGCGGCGGGGACCTGGCACATGATGGCGACCTTGCCGGCTTCGCCACCCGAAGGTTCGACGATCGACATGAGCATGATGGCCGCGCGGGGGCAGATGTCGACGACGGCTTGCACCGCGGCTTGGAGAGCCTGGCGATCCTCGCCGGCGTCGACGGTGGCGACGATGACGGGGTCGCCCGAGTTGCAAGCGGACTCGGCGATGACCTTGGCTTCGCGGACGGCCGAGTCGCGTTTGGCTGCGCCGGCCGCTTTCGCGGCGGCTTTCACGCGTTCCTGGAGCTTGGCGATTTCCTGGCGGATCTCGGCTTTGTGGGCCACGGGCATGGTGGAAGCTTCGGTCGCCTGGGTGATCTCGTTGAGGACCGGACCGAGCTGGTCGTCGGGGAACTTGGCGGCTTGCTGGACGCGTTCGCGCATCAGCTTGCCGGCGCCGATCGCGCCGCGAGCGGCTTCGCCCGTGAGCGCGGTGAGGCGGCGGACGCCCTTGGCGACGGCTTCCTCCGAGACAACCGTGAACGCCGCGATCGACTTGGTCGATGGGACGTGCGTCCCGCCGCAGAACTCGATTGAAAGCTCGGCCCACATCGGGCTTTCGGGCCCGTGCGTGAGGTCCATCACGGGCTGGCCGATGGAGACGACGCGGACCGGATCGGGGTAGGTCTCGCCGAAGACGGCGCGGACGCCGGTGATCTTCTTCGCGGTCGCGAGGTCGGCGGGCTGGGCGTACACGGTGAGGTCGCGGGCGATCTGCTCGCTCACGATCTGGTCGACCGTCGCGGCTTCGACGGCGGTCACGGGGCCGGTGTGGCTGAAGTCAAACCGCAAGCGTTCGGGCGTGACGAGGGAGCCCTTCTGGTCGACATGGTCGCCGAGGACCTTGCGGAGCGCGAAGTTCATGAGGTGCGTGGCGGTGTGGTTGCTTTCGATCGCGGAGCGGCGGTGCTTGTCGACGTGCAGTTCGACGGCTTCGCCGACCTTGAAATCCCCGCTGATGACCTGTCCGACGTGGAGGACGAACCCGCCGTGGGTGGAGACGTGGAGGACGCGGAACTCGCCGCCGCTTGAGGACCCGCCCTTGACGTCGAGGATGCGTCCGTGGTCGGCTTCCTGGCCGCCCATTTCGGCGTAGAAGTTCGTGCGGTCGAGCACGAGGCCGACGAGCTTGCCCATGCCGGCTTTGGCGGAATCGTCGAAGTCGGTGCCGTTCCAGACGGCGCGGACATGGGCGGAGATCATGCGGTCGTCGAACTTGTAGACGTCATCGGTGGGCTGGACGTTCTGGTGCTTGAGCTTGGCGACGGCGTCGCCGTCGAGCGTCGGGCGGGCCTGGCCGTGGGTTTCGGCGGACTTGCCGCCGGACTTGCTGAGTTCCTCGGCTTTCTTGCGTTCGGCTTCGTACCCGTCCATGTCGACGGTGAGGCCCTTTTCGGAAGCCATGAGGGCCGTGAGGTCGACGGGGAAGCCGAAGGTGTCGTAGAGCTTGAACGCGTCCGCGCCGCTCACGACCGTCTTCTTCGCGCGGCCGAGGTCACCGGCGAGGTCGGCGAAGATCTTGATGCCGCGGTCGAGCGTCTTGCCGAAGCTCTCTTCCTCGTCGCGGATGATGTCCGCGACCTTGGACGGGTTCTTCGCGAGCTCGGGGAAGGCGACCTTCATCTCGTCGACGACGACGGGCACGAGGCGGTTGAAGAAGCCGGTCTTGGCACCGAGCATCTGGCGGCCGTAGCGGACGGCGCGACGCAGGATTCGGCGGAGGACGTACCCGCGGCCGACGTTGCTGGGCAAAGCCCCGTCCGTCAGCGCGAAGGTGAGCGTGCGGATGTGGTCCGCGATGACGCGGTAGGCGGTGTCGATGTTCTCGGGGTCTTCATCGCCCAAGCGGCCCATGTACGCCCGGGCGCCGGTGATCTCTTCGATGGCGCGGAAGATCCCTGAGAAGGTGTCGGTGTCGTAGTTGCTGAACTTGCCCTGCAAGATCGAGGTGACGCGCTCGAGGCCCATGCCGGTGTCGACGTGCTTGCCGGGGAGGGGGCGGAGCGAGCGGTCGGCGAGGCGTTCGAACTGGATGAAGACGTTGTTCCAGATTTCGATGACGTTGGGGTCGCTTTGGTTGACCATGGGCGCGGCGTTGCGGCCGCCGATGCGGTCGACGTGGATCTCGGTGCAGGGGCCGCAGGGTCCGGTCTCGCCCATCTCCCAGAAGTTGTCCTTCATGTTGCCGGGGATGATGCGGTTGTTGGGGAGGTACTTAAGCCAGAGTTCGCGGGTCTCTTCGTCGGGCTTGATGCCGCTTGCGGCGTGGCCTTCGAAGTAGGTGGCGTAGAGGCGGTCTGCGGGGATGCCGTAGACCTGGGTGAGGAGCTCCCAGGACCAGTCGATGGCTTCCTTTTTGAAGTAGTCGGCGAAGGACCAGTTGCCGAGCATTTCGAAGAAGGTGTGGTGGTAGGTGTCCTTGCCGACGTCTTCGAGGTCGTTGTGCTTGCCGCCGGCGCGGATGCACTTCTGGCTGTTGGCGGCGCGGCGGAGCTTGCCGAGGGGGCTGTCGGCCGGGGCCTGGCCGAGGAAGATCGGCTTGAACTGGTTCATCCCGGCGTTGGTGAAGAGGAGGGTGGGGTCCTCGTGGGGGACGACGGGGGAGGAGGGGATGAAGGTGTGACCATGCTTCTTGCAGAAGAAGTCAAGGAAGGACTGGCGGACTTTGGCGACGGGCCACTGGAGGGACATGGGGAGCGGTTCCTGAGAGGCGGGCGGAATAAGAGCGGGAAAGGTATGGGGGGTCGGGGCCGGGCCTCTCTGTGGCCGTGCTGGCTTGGGTTTCGGCGGCCATCGGCGGGGTCGGGGTTGGCTGCGAGCCGATGACCGGTTATTCTCCTCCCCATGTCTATTCCCGAGCCGTCTCCCGCGTCCAAACCTGCCAAACCCCCGGTCTTCGGCAACAGCATGGCCGTTTTGGCGTGCTTGCTCTTGGCCGTGGGCCTCGGGGTGGCGGCGAACCTGATCATCGGGACGCAGCGGCAGGCTCGGAGCCCGGAGCTTGCGTCGGCTTATTCGATGGGCGCGATGATCGGCGTGGTGATCGGAGCGATCCTGTTCCCGCTGCTCCTGGGGTGGATCGCGTACTGGCTTGGCTTGAGGAGCACGAAAGCGGCGCGGATCACCGCGTGCGTGGTGGCGGTGTTTGTCTCCATGGGCCATGTCAGCCGGGTCGTGGTGGAACGTCAGCGAGCGCGCGTCGCGAGCCAGAAGGACTTCACGGACGAGCTCAACGCGGCGCGGAACGAGCAGGCCCGGGCGATCCGCTCGGGCGACACGGACAAGATCGCGGACGCGAGCGATCGGTCGCTTGCGGTGATCGAGAAGATGGGAGAGGACACGCCGGAGCTCAAAGCGGTCGCGACGACGATGGCTTCGCTCGGACGAGAGCTGAACGGGCTGGCGATCGCCCAGAACGAAGCGTTCGAGAAGCTTGGGACGCTCGGCGGGGTGGACCCGGCGACGATCACGTCCGAAGCGGACATCGAGGCTCGGCTTGCCCAGCTTCAGACGACGCTTGACGCGGCGATCACGTACCAGAAGGAGTTCGACGGGTTTGAGACCAAGGCAAAGGACGCGCTCCGCGCCGCGAGCGTATCGCCACAGATGGTGAGCTCGGTGATGAACGGGTTTCGGTCCAATGCGAAGGTCCGCGCCAAGCAGGCGAAGTTGAACGCTTCCAACGTCGAGTGCTGCGGCACGATGAAGTCGATGCTCACGATGCTCAAGAAGCACTGGGGCGAGTGGGAGATGCAGGGGGACGAGGTCGCGTTCGAGGAGAAGGTTCCCGACGCGGACATCGAAGCGTACAACCAGGCCGCGGTCCGCTTGGATGAGCAGATCGCCGAGCAGGACACGCTGACCAGCGACATCGCGGACAGTCTGGCGGAGCGTGCGGCGGCTCCGAAGCGTTGATGCGATCGCCGGGGTGATTTGCGACATCTCACGCACTTGGTCTGAAGTGGCGGATCGCGTCGTTCGATGACCGATCGGTACCGCGGCGTGCCGCGGAGTTATCCGCCACCCTTCGGAGCAAGCGATGTCCCAACCGCAGAGCAAACCGCCCATCTTCGGCAACAGCCCGGTCGTCTTTGTGGCGATCACGGCGGGGATCGCCGCTTTGGCGTACGCCAAGTTCGCCGGGCTCAAGTCTTCGGGGTCGAACATGACGTACGCCGCTCCGGCGGTTGCGGGGGCTGCGGCGGCGGCGCTCATCCTGCCGCTTGTGCTGGGCGTGGCGGCGTACTGGATTGGCGTGCGGAGCACGAAAGCGGCGCGGGCGACGGCGTGCGCGGCCGCGCTGCTGATGTCGGGCTTTGGCGTCTACCAGATGATCGGGGGGCCGGCTCGTGCGTCGGCGGGGACTCGGGAGTTCGCGGCGGCTCGCGAGCAGCAGGCTGAGGCGGTCCGGTCTGGTGAGACGGAGAAGCTGGCCGCGGCGGGTGAACGCACGGCGAAGGCCATTGAGTCATCGGCGAAGGATGCGAGCGTGAAGGAGCGGCAGGTCGCGATGGCGGTCTCGAAGTTCGCGCGCGAGCTCAATGAACTGGCGGTGGGTCAGAACATGGCGTTTGACGCTTTCAATCGCGCGGGCGGGATGAGCGTCGCGGGCATCAAGACCGTCGAGGATCTGGATGCGCGGGTGGTGCTGCTTGATGCGGCGCGTGTGCGGGCGGAGAAGTTCGGAGCGGCTTTCGACGGTGCGCGCAAGGAGCTTGGGAACCGCTTGGTCGCGGCCGAGGCGTCCGAGCGGATCATGCACGAGGTGCTGACCGGGTTTGAAGCCGGAGCGGCGGCGCGGGGCAAGCAGCGGGAGTTGAACGAGTCCAACGCGGAGTTCTGCAAGCTCGCGGGCGCGATGTTCGCGGCTCTCAAGACCCACTGGGGGAAATGGAGCGCGACGGAGAAGGGGATCGTCTTTTCGGCGGAGTTCCCGGAGTCCGAAGCGGCGGCGTATGTCGAAGCGGAGAAGGTCGTCGGCGAGATCGCGGTCGAGCAGGGCAGGATCATGGATGAGCTCGCGGCGATGATCGCCGGCAGGGGTCAGGCGGCGACACGTTGATACTCCGGACCGGGTCGCATGCCCGAGGGAATTCACCCGCCGCTTGATGGGGATCCACGACACTTTGTACACTTGGCGCCAACCTGACCCAGGAGATCGGTATGCGTCGAGTGCCTTCGTTGCTGCTTCTCGCTTGCTTGGGCGCCGCTGGCGGCTGTGACAATCAGGATCGGGCGGGCACCTCGAACGTGCCGAAAGGTGGATCGGGTCCGGTTGACGCGAATTCGCGTTCCGGCTCGGGGGAGAATCCAAAGTTTGACCGTGCCAAAGCCAAAGAGGCTTCGTGGAAGTCGCCGAACCCGGCTCCGCCGATGCCTGAGGAGAGGTTTTGGTCCATTATCGCGGCTGCCCGAGCGGACGGTCGGATCGATCGGGCGGACATCATGACGGCGCTGAAGAGCGAGTTGATGAAGCTCTCGGCGGATGAGTTGGATGCGTTCTCCGCGCAGTTCGACACGGTCCATATGAGCGCGTACCGCTGGGACCTGTGGGCCGCGGCGTACATCATGGACGGCGGGTGCGGCGACGACGGCTTCATCGATTTTCGCAGCTGGCTCATCTCGTGCGGCAGATCCATTTTCGAACGAGCATTGGCGGAACCGGATTCGCTCGCGGAAGTTCCGGAGTCCCTGACGGACCATGGAGTGACGTTCGAAGAGTTCGCGTACGTGAAGTACGACGTCTACGAGCGGGTCGGGCCGCCGGAAGGCGGCCCTCGAGCGAGGCCGAAATTGCCGGACAGCCCGCTGGGCGAGGAATTCGACTTTGATGATCCCGCGATCATGCGGGCCAAGTTTCCGAAGCTCACAAGAAAGCACCGCGTCTAGTTGTGCGGTGGGCGAGGAGGGGCGACACGGCCACCCACCACTGGCTTGACCCGAAGCGGTTCAAGTCAGCGGCGCAGGTATACTGGTCGCATGCTTACCGCTTCATTGCTCGCCGCGATGGCGATGTCCGCACAGGTTCAGCCGGCTTCGCCGCTTCCGAAAGCGACGCGGTCGGAGGTGTACGCGGTGCACGGGATGGCGGCGACGAGCCATCCGCTTGCGACACAGGCGGCGGTGAACATCCTGCAGGCCGGGGGGTCGGCGCTGGATGCGGCGATCGCGGCGAACGCGTGCTTGGGGTTGATGGAGCCGACGGGGTGTGGGATCGGCGGGGACCTCTTCGCGATCGTGTGGGATCCGAAGACGGGCAAGCTTCACGGGTATAACGGGTCTGGGCGGTCGCCGAAGGGGTTGACGCTTGAGCTTCTCAAGGAGCGCGGGCTGAAGGAGATTCCTTCGTACGGGCCGCTTCCGGTGACGGTGCCGGGGTGCGTGGATGGGTGGTTCGCGCTGCACGGGAAGTTTGGCGTGCTGCCGATGAAAGCGGTGCTTGCGCCGGCGATCCGGTACGCGACGGAGGGTTTCCCGCTGAGCCCGGAGATCGCGGAAGCGTGGGCGGTTTCGGCGAAGCGGTTTGAGAAGTCGCCGGGATTTGCCGAGCAGTTCACGGTTGCGGGGACGGGGAAAGCTCCGGCGCGGGGCGAGATCTGGACCAATCCCAATCTGGCGAAGACGCTGGCGCGGATCGCGGAGGAGGGACGTGGAGCGTTTTACGAGGGTGAGCTTCCGCAGGTGGTCGAAGCGTACATGAAGGCGCAGGGCGGGGTGCTGGCGGCTTCGGATTTCGCGGCGCATCGGGGCGAGTGGGTGGACCCGGTGAGCGTGAACTATCGCGGGTATGACGTGTGGGAGATTCCGCCGAACGGGCAGGGGATCGCGGCGCTGCAGATCCTGAAGATGCTTGAGGGCATGGATCTCAAGGCGATGGGGTTTGGGTCGGCGGACTATGTCCACGCGTTTGTCGAAGCGAAGAAGCTTGCGTTTGAGGATCGGGCGCGGTTCTACGCGGATCCGGCGTTTGTGAAGGCGCCGCTCAAGCACCTGCTGAGTGATGGGTATGCGGCGGAGCGGCGGGCGAGGATCGACATGGCGAAAGCGGCGATGGTCGTGGAGCCGGGAGCGATTCCGAGCGGGGCGGACACGATTTACCTGACGACGGCGGACTCGACCGGGATGATGGTGTCGCTGATTCAGTCGAACTATCGGGGGATGGGGAGCGGGATGGTTCCTTCGCGGGCTTCGGGTGGGCGCGATGCGGGGCTTGGGTTCATGCTTCAGAATCGCGGGGAGCAGTTCGCGACGAAGGCGGGGCACCCGAACGTGCTGGAGCCGGGCAAGCGGCCGTTTCACACGATCATCCCGGCGTTCATCACGAAGGGTGGCAAGCCGTGGATGAGCTTTGGCGTGATGGGCGGGGCGATGCAGCCGCAGGGGCATGCGCAGATCGTGATCAACCTGATCGACTTCGGCATGACGCTTCAGCAGGCGGGGGATGCGCCGCGGATCCATCACAACGGGTCGACGGAGCCGCAGGGGGAGGTCAAGTCGATGGCGGACGGGGGCGAGCTGAATCTGGAGGCGGGGTTCGCTCCGGAGGTGGTCGCGGAACTGACGCGGCGGGGGCACACGATCAAGCCGGTGCACCGGTGGAGCTTTGGCGGGTACCAGGCGATTGCTCGGGACCCGGTGACGGGGGTGTACTGCGGGGCGTCGGAATCGCGCAAGGATGGACACGCGGCGGGGTATTGATAACCGCGGGGAGACGTGGATGGGTGGGCGGAGGGCGGGTGGCACGCCGGTTGCGGAGCGGTCGGGAGAGATTCCCGCCTTCTTCCCGGAGTGTGCATGTCTTCCAACGAGTCCCCGAACCTGAACCAGATCATGAAGCTTGATGTGCCGGTGATTGTGCGGCTTGGTGCGCGGCAGATTCCGCTTGGGGATGTGCTTCGGCTGGTGCCAGGAGCGATTCTGGAGCTTGCGAAGGACGCTGAGGGTGAGCTTGACCTGATGATCAACAACCGTGCGATCGGGTCGGGGGCGGCGGTGAAGGTGGGTGAGAATTTCGGGATTCGACTGACGTACATCGGGGACCCGCGGGCGCGGACGGTGGCGCCGGAGGCGCCGGCGGAGGCAGAAGCGTCGCTCGGCTAGGGCGAGGGGCGCGGAAAAATCGCGTGGTTCGTGCGCTCGGGGTGACGAACGGCGCGGCAAAGCCCGATATTCTCCCCGGACGTCGGAGGACCAGACCTTTGGCGGATTGAGCTTGAGACCACGGAAGACCCCCCATGCCCCGCGACATTCCCGTCGGCAACGGCGACCTCCTCATCACCTTCGATCACCTCTACCGGGTGCGTGACATCTACTTCCCGCACGTCGGGTGGTACAACCACACGGAGGGTGCGATCCAGCGGTTTGGCATCTGGGCCGACGGGCGGATCGCGTGGATGGAGGATCCGGGCTGGAAGCGGGTGCTGAAGTACAAGCCGGACACGCTTGTGACGGACGTCACGCTGGTGCACGAGGAACTCGGGCTTGAGATCAAGTGCGAGGATGCGGTGGACTTTCACGAGCCGGTGTACTTCCGGGTGGTGAATGTGCGGGACCTGACGGGCAAGCCTCGGGATGTGCGGGTGTTTTTCCACTGGGATCTTTCGATCCGCGGCAATCCGGTGGGCGACACGGCGAACTACGACCCGGCGACGGCGAGCATGGTCTTTTACAAGGACGACATCTACTTCCTGTTCAACATGTGCGACCCGAACAAGTGCGGGATCGACGAGTGGGCGATCGGCACCAAGCGGATCGGCGGTGCGGAGGGGACGTGGCGGGACGCGGAGGATGGGAAGCTTGGTCGCAACGCGATCAGCCAGGGGTCGGTGGACGCGACGGTGGGCGTGCACCTGGACGTTCCGGCGGGGGGCGAGTCGTCGTTCCACGCGTGGCTTGTGGTCGGCCGGAGCTATTCGGAGGTGAAGACGCGGAACGCGCGGGTGCAGCAGAAGGGCGCACCGCGGATGGTGGCGCGGACGGAGGCGTACTGGAAGCTTTGGGCGACGAAGGAGCCGCTTGACGTGAGCGTGCTGCCGTCGCCGGTGCGGGATCTTTTCTACCGAAGCCAGCTTGTGATGCGGACGCAGATCGACAACCACGGGGCGATCATCGCGGCCAACGACAGCGACATCCAGCAGTTCGCGGGAGATCACTATTCGTACTGCTGGCCGCGTGACGGGGCGATGGTGGCGTACGCGCTGGTGCTTGCGGGGCAGAGCGAGCTTTCGCGAAACTTCTTCCGGTACTGCGCGGACATCATCGAGGAGGAGGGGTACTTCCTGCACAAGTACACGCCGGCGGGGCAGCTTGCGAGCAGCTGGCATCCGTGGATGATCGACGGACAGCGGATTCTGCCGATCCAGCAGGACGAGACGGCGCTGGTGACGTGGGCGCTGCGGCGGCACTTTGAGACGTTCCGGGACGTTGAGTTCATCAAGCCGCTTTACAACGCGCTGATCGTGCGGCCGGCGGAGTGGATGCTGAAGTATCGGGACGCGAACGGGCTGCCGCAGCAGTCGTGGGACCTGTGGGAGGAGCGGCGCGGGATCCACACGTTCACGGTCGCGGCGACGATCGGGGCGCTGGTGGCCGCAGCGGACTTCGCGCGGGATTTCGGCGAGTACGACCGGGAAGCAGTCTTCCGCGAGGGTGCGGTCAAGATGCGTTCGGCGCTGAAGAAGCACATGTGGCACGGGGAGTACGAGCGGTTTTGCCGGATGGCGCGGCCGGCGGCGTCGGCGGGCGCGGGGGGCGTGGGTGTCGGGCCGGCGGTGGGCGTGGCGGGGTCGCCGTACGTGCTTGACATGACGGCGGACTCGGCGAACTTCGCGCTCTTTGCGTTCGGCGCGCTGGAGCCGCACGATCCGCGGATGCGGAGCGAGATGATCCAGCTTCGGCAGAAGCTGAGCGTGAGGACGGCGATCGGCGGGTGCGCTCGGTACGAGCGCGACTATTACCACCAGGTCGAGAAGGACACGACGGACGCGGTGCCGGGCAATCCGTGGATCATCTGCACGCTTTGGCAGGCGCAGTGGCTGACGGCGGTGGCGACGACGGCGGATGAGCTTCGCGAAGCGATGGACCTCATCAACTGGACGACGTACCGGGCGGCGGAGTCGGGCGTGCTGGCGGAGCAGTATCACCCGTACACGGGCGCTCCGATCTCTGTGTCGCCGTTGACGTGGAGCCACGCGACGTTCGTGATCGCGGTGACGGAATGGCTGAAGAAGCACGAGTCGCTGAAGCGGGCGACGGGGCGTGGGATGGCCCGCGGGCAGGTGCTTTCGGATCATGCGGCGGGGCCGACGAGCTGAGCCGGGGCTGGCGCGGTTGCGGATGATCGATCAGAGGCGTCGGGCGGGGCGACACGCCCCGGCTCGCGGGTTAGGCGCGGGATTTCTCTTCGAAGAGGCGTTTGGCTTCGCCGGCGACGAGGAAGCTTCCCGTCACGATGATGAGGTCGCCGCGCTGGGCGGCTTTGGCGGCGAGGTTGATGGCGTCCTTGACGGTGGGCGCGACCTGGGCGGGCTTGGATGTCAACTCGACGAACTTGCGATAGAGGTCGCGGGGTTCGACGGCTCGGGACGAGTCGGTCGCTCGCGTGAGGATGACCTTGTCGGCGCCGCCGACAAGCTTGGCCATCATGCCGGGAGCGTCCTTGTCGGAAGAGCATCCGAAGACGACGATGAGATTGTCGAACTTGTAGTGGGTGCTGACGGAGCGGAGCAGCGCCTGGATGGAGTCTGGGGTGTGGGCGCCGTCGATCATGAGGCGGGGGGTCTGGTGGATGAACTCAAGGCGGCCTTGGGCGGAGGCTTTCGCGAGGCCTTCGGCGATGCCGCGGTCGGGGAGGGCGTGGCCGCGCTGGCGGAGCGCATCGACGATGGCGAGGGAAAGGCCGCAGTTGACGGCTTGGTGGTCGCCCTTGAGGGGCGAGGCGATGTGTTCGAAGGTGGAGCGTGGGGTGAAGAGGCAGACGCGGTGGTGCGGGCCGAGCTCGGGGTTGGCTTCGAACCTTTGGGAGAACTCGAGGTCCTCGCCGAGGATGGAGAGCGGGCAGCCGACGGCTTTGGCGGTCTCGCGGAAGACCTCGAGGACTTCGGGTTTCTGCGGGACGGTGAGGGCTTGGACGTCCTTCTTGAAGATGCCCGCCTTTTCGGCGGCGATCTTGGCGAGGGTGTCGCCGAGGAGCTGGGTGTGTTCGAGCTGGATGGAGGTGACGGCGGCGACCTCGGGGCAGATGACGTTGGTGGAATCGAGGCGTCCGCCGAGGCCGACTTCGATGACGGCGAAGTCGACGGCTTGCTGGGCGAAGTGGACGAAGGAAGCGGCGGTGAGGATTTCGAAGTAGGTGGCGGGCCCGTGTTTCTTCTCGACGGCGGGGAGGGCGCGGGCCACTGTCGCGACGGCGTCGGCGAAGTCGGCGGGGCTGATCCACTGGCCGCCGATGCGGATGCGTTCGCGGAGATCGACGAGGTGAGGGCTGGTGTAGAGGCCGACGGCGTAGCCGCAGCCGGCGAGAGCGGCGGCGGTCATCTCGCAGACGCTTCCCTTGCCCTTGGAGCCGGCGACGTGGATGGATTTGAACTCGTGGTCGGGTCGGCCGAGGGCATCGACGAGGGCTTCCATGCGGTCGAGGCGGAAGGTTCCGGGGGTGACGCGCGTGGGGCGGAGGCGTTCGACATCGGTGCGGGCGGAGAGGAACGCGAGGGTTTCGTCGAAGGTGCGCGGAACTGCGGCGGCGGCGACGTCGATCTCGACGGGGCGGCGTGCGGCTTTGGGATCTGGGGACGGGGGGATCATGCCGGGATCAGTGTAGCGGTGGGAAGTCCGGATCCCAACAGAAAATCGACGGTCGGGCGTGGGTCAACGTGGGGGAAGCAAGGGCTTGACGTAGCGTGCCATGAGGATGTCGTCGGCGTAGCGACCTCCGGGCATGCGAAACTCGCGCGACCTTCGCGCTTCTTCAACGAACCCGAGCTTGAGATACAGGCGGATGGCTCCGGGGTTGGAAGAAAGGACGCCGAGTCTGACTTTTTCGATGACGGGGTGGGCGGCGGCCCAGTTGAGCAGAGCCCGGATCAAGGCTTCACCGACGCCGACGCCGCGGAAACCGGAAGCGACGTAGATGCCGAACCTGCCGCGGTGGGCCACGCGACGGAGGGTGGGCGCGGAGAAGGAGAGTTCGCCCACAAGTGTGCCATCACACTCGGCGACGAGGAGCAACTCCTGGGGGTTTTCGTGGGCTTCTCGGATCCGGGTTGCGCGGGACTTGCACGCCTCGGCGGCTTCGTCGAGCTCGGTGACGGCGTTGACGTCGGAGGTGGCTTGCGTGATGAGGGCGTTGTAGGCGTCGGCATCCTCGGGGCTGGCGATGCGGACGACGATGGCGCGGCCGTCTCTGAGCGGTCCGGTGACGGGTTCCATGGTTCCCATGCGTGGGTCTCAGACGGTGCGGAGGGGGTCGCGGTCGGCCGTGCTCACCACGATCGAGATGCCGGGCAGGCTTTCGGCGAGGCGGGAGGCGAGTCTGGGGAGGAATCCGCGTTCGGTGCCTGTGTGCTCACCGAGGATGACGGAGACGCCGCTATGGAGGGTCGCGATGACCTGGTGGTGCGAGAGTTCGCCGGTGACGAAGACCTCGCAGCCTTCGGCTTTGGCGACCGAGAGGAGCGATGAGCCCGAGCCGGGGCAGACGCCGATGGTGCGGACGGGGCCGGTGTGTCCGGCGTCGGCGATGCGGACGTAGGGGTTGCCGAGGAAGGCTTTGAGCCGCAGGGCGAGTTCATCGACGGAGACGGGGCGGTCGAGGACGAGGCGGCGGCCGGCGCCGAAATCGCGCTGGGGCTTGGGGAGGAGTTCGTAGACTTCGAAAGCGGGGGTTTCGTAGGGGTGGAAGCGGCGGAGGGTTTGAACGGCGAGGGGGAGTGCGGCTTTGGAGCAGACCATCTCGAGGCGGACTTCGGGGACGGATTCGAGGCGTCCTGCTTCGCCGACGGCGGGCTTGGTGCCTTCGCCGCCGAGGAAGGTTCCGGCGCCGGCGGTGCTGAAGGAGCAGACCTTGTAGCCGCCGATGATTCCTGCGCCGGCGGTGGCGAGGGCGTTGCGGACGGTTTCGACGTGGGTGGCGGGGACGAAGGTGACGATCTTGGCTTCTTCGGTCGCGGGGCGGTCGTGGTGCGGGGTGAGTGCGCGGCAGTCGCCGTTGATTTTGCCGGAGTTGTCGCCGCCGGAGAGGCCTTCGCAGAGCCAGTCGGTGATGCCGCCGGGGACGGCGTCGAGCGCGGTGTGGGGTGAGTAGATGCTGATGCCGCGTTCGATGGCGCCGAGGACGATGCGTTGCGAGGGGGTGGCGTCGGTGATGCGGGCGAGGGGGTCCCAGATGGGCGGGTGGTAGGCGATGACGGCGGAGGCTTCGGCTTCGATGGCTTCGGCGAGGACGCGTTCGGTGAGGTCGATGGTGAGGAGGACGGGCCCGGTGAGCTCGTGGCGCGGGGAGCCGACGAGGAGACCGACCTTGTCCCACGGTTCGGCGTGGGCGAGTGGTGCGATGCGTTCCATCGCGGCGATCAGATCGGCCATCAGCATTGGGTCGCTCCCGGTTGTCCCGCTGCGGGGATGGTGAACTCAGCCGACGAGTGCTTTGGCTTCCGCGTCGGAGAGACGTTTGGCGCCGGTGATCTCGATTGCGGTCTTGGGAACGTCGCCGTACTGGCCTTTGTTGCCGGTGGGGACGTTGCGGATTTTCTCGACGGTGTCCATGCCACTGACGACCTTGCCGAAGACGGCGTAGGCGGCGCCGTCGGGCTGGGGGCGGTCGAGGAAGTCGTTGTCGACGGTGTTGATGAAGAACTGGCAGGTGCCGGAGTCGGGGCGGCCGCCGAGGCGGGCCATCGCGACGGCGCCCTTGACGTTTTTGAGGCCGTTCTTCCATTCATTGACGACGCCGGGGCGGGTTTCCTTCTGGACCATGTCCTTGGTGAGGCCGCCGCCCTGGATCATGAAGCCGGGGATGACGCGGTGGAAGATGGTGCCGGCGTAGTGGCCCGCGTCGACGTAGGCGAGGAAGTTCTTGGCGGATTCGGGGGCTTTTTCGGCGTCGAGCTTGATGACGATGTCGCCGAGGGTGGTGGTGAGGTGAACGTGCATCGCGGGCTCCTGCGAGGGGTGCGTTGGGGCGTGTGGGGTGATGGGTGAGTGTTGGGGGGCAGAAGGCGGAAGTCGAAAGGGTTTCAAGCGGGTGAACTCTCGGACCCGGGTGGTCGATGTATCCGTATGATTCGCGGGCGGGATGGGGATCGGGCGAGGTGCGGCCGGCGAGATGCCGAGCATGAAAGGGGCGCGACATGCGAACGATGAAGCGGGTTTGGACGACGGGTCTGGTCGCGGTGATGGCTTCGGGCATGGCTTTGGGCGCGGTCGCGCAGCCGGGGAAGAAACCGGCCCAGCCTGATCCTGCGCCGCTTCCGACGCCTGGACCGACGAAGCCGCCGGCGCCGATCAAGGAGCCTTCGGCTCCGCCGACGACGCCCTCCCCCACTCCTGCACCGTCTCCGTCGACGCCCCCTGCCACACCGCCAGCGACGCCCACGACGCCGCCTTCGCTGGACCCGTCCGGACCGGGAACGCGCGGGATGATTGACCTTCGGCCGAAGTTCAAGGTCGGGCAGGAGTTCCGCCTCAAGATGGGGAACACGAGCGAGAGCACGACGACGATGCCGGGGCTTTTCGAGGATCCGGACGGCAAGCCGCTTCCGGGCGGGCCGAACACGCCGGCGCCGAACAGTAAACCGGGGTCGGAGGATGAGAACAAGAGCAAAACGACTCAGGAGTTTGTGCTTGTGTTTCGGCCGACGGCGGTGAGCGAGGAGGGGGAAGCGACGGTCGAGGTGGTGTTTGAGTCGATCAAGATGAAGATCGAGTCGGACTGGATGACGGACGAGTTTGATAGCACCAAGCCTCCGAAGCCTGCGCCCAAGAAGCCGGCGGATCCGCTTTCGGAGTTCGCGGGTACGCCGCCGCTGGAGCAGGCGCTGCGTCCGCTTGTGGGTGATGTGCTCAAGCTGACGGTGGACAAGAACGGGAACGTGACGAAGGTGGAGGGCGGGGAAAAGTTCGCGGCGTTGTTTGGAGAAGCGGGCGGGATGCCGGGTACTCCGGGCGGGAACGGGGGCGGTGCGAAGGGCCTTTTCGGCGGGATCTTTACGGTGGACAAGACGCGGCCGACGGCTCGCGTGGGCGATACGTGGACGACGCGGGACAAGATCGACCTTGCGCTGACGGGGCCGCTTGAGATGAGCACGACGTACACCGTGCGCGAGGCTCGCGGGGGGAAAGCGACGATCGGGATCAAGGGGAGCATGCAAAGCGGGTCGGCGGCGCAGCAGCCGGGCGTGCCGTTCAAGCTGAACGCGGTGACGCACGAGGGGTCGTACGTGTGGAACACGGAGGATGGGTTCGTGGAGTCGCTGACGTCGACGCAGACGCTTGATGCGGAGCTCAAGCTTGGCGCGGGGAAAGCTGGGAAGTCGACGGCGGTGCAGAAGACGACGGTGACGCGGGTGAGGTAGCTTGGATATCGAATCTGGACCGCCGCTTCAGCAACTGAGTGAGGTTTATCGGCAAGGCGTGTGCATTCCGCTGGATGACTCCACGGAGGCGATGTTTCGAACGTGGTGGACGAGTTCGACGGCCAACGCGCGTGTACTTCCGCTTGGAGATGCCGGGTTTCTGCACCTTTGGCAGTCCGGGGCGTTGCCTGCGATCAACGCGGCTTGCGGGCTTCGCATCGACGAGCATGAGGAAGTGGTGTTGGAGGCACATCAAGCCGAGGGCGCAATTCGTGCGGCGGAGGCAGTGATGCGGGGGAGATGTGAGGGGCCGAAGCTTGAGCTTTGGAAACAGCTGAGGAGTCTGCTTGCCGAGGCGCACGCGAGCAACCGACCCGTTTTCTTCGTTCTCTAGCGAGTGTGGGGCGGGACGCGGAGGAAACTGCAGCCTTGCAGGGTGCCAACTGGACTTGCGTCATCACCGGGGGCTTTGCCCCCGGCTCCTTTCGATCAGCCCTGCGGGCTGGCCGGTAGTTTCGCCCCCATCAGCCTTTGCCTCTCCCGCACAGCGGCGTCGAGAGCCTCGACGGGGTCCTCACCGCACTCCGGGCATACGGCGTCATCCGCGATTCCGCTTCGCAAGTAGCCGCATTCCGGGCATACACCAGACTTGAGGCGCACGAATCGAGCGCGGATCGCGGCTCTTCGCCCGGCACGCCCGACCGCGAGGACGAGGGAAAGCAGGATGAGCGACACGGGGATAACCCAGTTCGCGTGCGCGACCCATCGCATGTAAGGAGGCGTTGCGATGAAAAGCGGGTCACCGAGGGATCTTCTTGTGGCGGCACCCGGCGCGATTGCCGCCGCGCGGGCTGCTTCTCGGGCGGCGAGGGCGGCGAGCACCGCTTTCTGCTCCGCGATACTCAGTGAATCGCCTTCGGACGAGGCCCATCGGGTATCTCCCGCGTCCAAACGCTGGTTCCATGCAGCCAGCACCTGCGCGGTCTGCATCGGGACGCCGTTCGCGGACGCGGACATGATGAAGATTGAGTATTCGACGGACGACCAGAAGGTGTGAGTCTCTCGTTTGAAGTGGATCGTGGCGTCGATGTCACCGACTCGTCCGGGCACTGGCGGCGATGACCACGTCCCTGCTGGCGTGAGGTGCGCTTGGACTCGCATGGTGCTGTGCTTCATGGAAACGGGCTTGCTTGGCGCGGCAAAAACGATCCAAACAATTGCGGCGAGGAAGACCACACCACTCGACATCCACGTCGGTGGATCAGGGTCAAAAATGAACTCACTGAGACGTCGTGACCACGATCGATTCGACTTTTTTGATCGACTTGGCACGTGCGGCGCCTCGCCACGGGCTGGAAGCCCGTGCTACTGGGGTGCTCCTCAGATCAGCGGCGTGCGGCCGGGAACGGCGACTTCGGGGACCGGCATGGGTTGGTCGAAGGCGTAGGACGGGGGGGTGAGGTCGAGTTTGCTCTTGAGGGCTTGATCGAACGTCACTTCCTGGCCCGTGTAGGCGGACATGCGGCCCATGATGGCGGTCAAGGTGCTTTCGGCGATGCGCTGGGCTTCGTTGAGGGGTTTGCCGGCGATGATGGAAGCGACGAGGTCGGTGTGTTCGGTGACGTAGGGGTCGTTGTTCTTGGAGCGGGCGTGCTTCCAGGGGTTCTTGCCGGTGATCTCGGCGGAGCCGCTGGTGGAGTTGAGCTCACCTTCGGAGCCGATGATCTGCTCGGCGACCTTGGAGGCGCAGCCTTCGATCTGGCGGCACTGGCTGTTCATGACGCGGCCGTCGGTGTAGGTGTACTGGACGGCGAAGTGGTCGAAGATGTGGCCGTACTCGGGCTGGCGGCGGACTTCACGGCCGCCCATGGCCATGCACTTGACGGGGGGGCCGCCCATGGCCCAGTTGCAGACGTCGATGTTGTGGACGTGCTGTTCGACGATGTGGTCGCCGGAGAGCCAGGTGAAGTAGAGCCAGTTGCGGATCTGCCATTCCATGTCGGACCACTTGGGGTCCTTTTTGTTGACCCAGAGGGGACCCTGGTTCCACCAGCAGTTGGCGGCGAGGACCTTGCCGATGGCGCCGGATTCGAGGCGTTTCATGGCTTCGAGGTAGCAGTTTTCGTGTCGGCGCTGGGTGCCGGTGACGACGGCGAGGTTTTTCTGCTTGGCGAGTTCGCCGGCTTTCATGACGAGGCGGACGCCGGCGGGGTCGACGGCGACGGGCTTTTCGAAGAAGACGTGCTTGCCGGCTTCGACGGCGGCGGCGAAGTGCATCGGCCTGAAGCCGGGGGCGGTGGCGAGGATGACGAGGTCGACGCCGCTTGCGATGACCTGCTTGTACGCGTCAAAGCCTGAGAAGCAGCGCTCGGGGGTGACGGTGACACGGGCGGCCAACTTGGGGTCGATTGAATTCTTGAGCTGGCCGAAGGCGCCTTCGAGGCGGTCCTTCATGACGTCTCCGAGCGCCCAGATCTCCGTGTCTTCGGAGCCTTCGAGCGAGTTGACGGCGGCGCCGGTGCCTCGGCCGCCGCAACCGATGACGCCGACCTTGAGGCGGGCCATGCCGCGCCCGGACGAGCCCCACGCTCCGGACTTGACCGCGGGAGCGGCGCCGAGCGCGCCCCCGACGAGGGTTGCCGACGCGGAGAGAGCGGCGGCGGACTGGATGAAGGTGCGACGGGAGGGGATGTGCTCAGCCATGGGAGGACCTCGTGAAGACGCCCCGGCGCGGGGAGTCTGTCGCAGCATACCCGCTGGCGGTGGTCCTTGCCAAGGCGATCCCGTCGTCGGGCGATCGTGTGAGTCAACGCGAGACGCGAAGAACGGAGCCGCAAGCGGGGTGATCAGGCGGCTTCGCCGACTTCCAGGATCTGCTCTTCGCGCTTGGACTTGGTCCGTCGGATGTAGTCGTCGCGGAGCTGGCGGACCTTGCGATGGAGTTCGGCGACGTCGGCTTGGTGCTTCATGAAGACGGCGGTGACGTGGAGGACGGCCCAGGCCGCGCCGACAGCGATCGCAAGGGTCAGGGCGGCTTGTGTTTCCGGCGAAAGCATCGTGGGAAGGCATCGGCGGAGGAACCCCCCGCCTTGATTGCCAGTAGAATGCTGACGTGCACCTTCCATGGAACACCCCGCGCAGGCCATTCCGGACCGGACTCTCGGTCCTTTCCCTGCTTCTTCTGATCGCTTTCTTGGCCGGGCGGCCCGCGTGGGGACAGCCGGCGAACCCGAACCCGACCCCAACCCCCGGTTCCGGAGTGACGACCGCCGGGCTGAAGGTCGAGGTGGACATGGCGGGCGTGGGCGGGCTGGCTCGCGAGGGCGGGATGGTCGGGGTGCGTGTGCGGATCACGGACACGTCGGTGACCCGGCGGAACGTGGCGGTCCGGCTGGTGATGCGCGATGCGGATGGGGATTACTTCGCGCCCGGGCGGGTGGTGCCGCTGACGCCGGGGGTGGCGCAGCCGGTGTGGGTGTACGCGTGGCTGCCGCTTGGAGCGGCGGGGAACTCGATGTGGCTTGGCGTGTACCCGATCGCGGGCGACGGCGGGCTTGATGCGGCGATTCTGGATCAGCCTCTGGCGAAGATTGAGCTTGGGGATTCGCGATCGAGCACGGGGCGATCGCTCTCGATTCTGGAACCGGATGTGCCGCTTCTGCTTCGGGTGGGTCCGCACGCGGCGGGGCTGAATCGGTTCGCGTCGGCATCGACCTCGGCGGCTTCGATGCTTTTCCTGCATGAGCCGATGCAGATCGTCGAGGCGCGGACGGTGGCGGAGCTTCCCGACAGCTGGATCGGCCTGGCGCCGATCTCGACGATGGTGTGGACGTCTGGGGAGCCGGGTGAGCTTCGCGGAGCGTACGCCCAGGCGGTGCGGGAGTGGATCCTGCACGGGGGACACCTTGTGGTGGTGCTTCCGAGCGCGGGTCAGACGTGGCTTGGACCTGTGGGTCACGAGCTTGCGGACCTGATGCCGGAGGTGGATGTGACGCGGCGGGACGGGGTGGATCTCACGCCGTACGGCCCGCTTCTGACGCGATCGAGCACGCGGTTTGGAGCGGATGCGCTGAAGGGGATCGTGCACGAGTTCAAGCTTCGGGACGGGGTGTCGGCGGCGAAAGCGGTGCCGATCCTGAGCGGGCCGGGCGGGGACTGCATCGCGGTGCGTCGATCGGTGGGGAGCGGAGCGATCACGGTGATCGGGCTGGACCTGACGCGTCAGAGCTCGATCCAGATCGACGCGGACGTTTTCTGGCACCGCATCCTCGGGACGCGCGGGCAGCTGCTGACGGCGCAGGAGTCGGCGGGCGCGACGCAGCAGTTCTCGCGGAGCACGGTGGTCATCGATGAGAAGTTCCCGGAGGAGATGGCCAAGGGCGAGCAGTCGCAGCGTGCGGTGACGGGCGTCTTGCTGGGTCTGATCGTCTTCGTGCTGTACTGGGCGCTGGCGGGGCCGGTGAGCTACGCGGTGCTTCGCAAGCTCGGGCTGGCGCGGCATTCGTGGCTTGCGTTCACGGGGTTTGCGGGGCTGTTCACGCTGATTGCGTGGGGCGGGGCGTGGCTGATCAAGCCGGGCGAGACGAAAGCGAGCCACCTGACGCTTTTCGAGCATGTTCACGGGCAGTCGTACACGCGTTCGCGGACATGGCTGAGCGTGATGCTGCCGTGGTATGGGGAAGCCCGCGTGGGGGTCGGCGGGATGGACGGCCGCCTTGAGGTTGGAGCCAAGCGCGAGCTTCGCAACACGATCGCTCCGTGGACGAGCGGTCGGCAGGGTGCAGGCGCCGAGTCGGCGTTCCCGGACACGCGGGATTACAGCTTTGACGTGACGAATCCTTCGACGATCTCGTTCCCGGCGCGATCGACGGTCAAGCAGCTTCAGGTTGAGTGGGTGGGCGGGACGCTGTGGCGGACGCCGTACCCGGTGACGGACGCGGACGAGCTCGGCGGCGAGCTGAAGTCGGAGAATGGGCGTCTGACGGGCCGGCTGAAGCACGACCTGCCGGGGGAATTGACAAGCATCACCGTGATGTACTTCCCGGGCCAGCGTCCGATCGCGTCGCGCCCGGACCTGACGGAAGGATGGCGTGGGACGGTTTCGGGCGGGTGGGTGATGAATCGGACGCAAGCGTGGGGCCCGGGGGCGACGCTTGATCTTTCGGTGCTGGACGGGGAAGCGGCGAAGAACCGCGTGGATTCCTCGCTTTCGACGTATCTTGACCGGCTGGCGGAGTCGGCGGGCTTTGCTGCGGGGCTGATGGAAGAGGGAAGCACGTTCACGATGAGCCGTCGGATGCAGCTTCTGACCGCGCTGGGGCAGCTTGGGCCGCCGCGGCTTGGCGACAAGGGAGCGGTGAGCGACGAACGGCGGTTCATCGCGCGGCGTCAGTTCGGGCAGGTGTGGGATGCATCGAGATGGTTCACGCAGCCGTGCGTGATCATTCTGGGCGAACTCAAGGGAGCGACGCCGACGCCGCTCTTTGTCGATGGGGAAGCACTCGCGTCGGAGGGGACGACGTGGGTTCGCTGGATCTATCCCCTGCCGGCAACGCCTCCGACGTGGGGCGGGTCTTCGGGGATCGCGGCGCCCGCGGACGGGTCCCCGGCGGACGCGAAGGATATCGAAGCCCCGCGCTGACGCTTCAGTTTCAACGACGACCAACACGGGCATCCGCCCGGGAGCGAACCACACGTGCCGATGATCGAAACGATCAACCTGACCAAGCGCTACGGCGAGCTCGTCGCGCTCAACAACCTGAACCTGACGATCAACGAGGGGGACTGCTTCGGCTTCATCGGGCCCAACGGAGCGGGGAAGACGACGACGATCAAGATCCTGGCGACGCTTCTCAAGCCGAGCAGCGGTCAGGCGAACGTCGCGGGGCTGACGGTGGGGTATCAGAACCGGCAGATCCGCCCGATGATCGGGTACGTTCCGGACTTCATGGGTGCGTACGAGGACATGGTGGTCACGGAGTATCTCGAGTTCTTCGCCGCGGCGTACAACATCCACGGGTCGCAGCGGAAGAAGGTCGTGAAGGATGTTCTTGAGCTCACGGAGCTGACGTACAAAGCGACCGCCGAGGTGAACGGGTTGTCGCGCGGTATGCAGCAGCGGCTTTCCGTCGCCCGCGTGCTTCTGCACGATCCAAAGGTGCTGCTGATGGACGAGCCGGCGAGCGGTCTTGATCCTCGGGCGCGTATCGAGATGCGCGAGCTCTTGAAGGAGCTTCGGCGGATGGGGAAGACGATCCTGATCTCTTCGCACATCCTGCCGGAACTGGCGGAGTTGTGCAACGTGGTGGGGATCATCGAGCGCGGGCAGCTTTTGTTCAACGGGCCGGTCGCGGAGATCGTGCGCCGGGCGAAGATGGGGCATGTGGTGCACGTGGCGGTGCTGGACCGGACGGAGGAAGCGGCGAAGCTGATCCAGCAGTTCCCCGGGGTCAAGAAGGTGGCGGTGCAGGATGCGGACGTCAACGACCGGGTGACGAAGATCATCCAGGTCGACTTTGACGAAGCGGCGAGCGCGGGTGCTTCGGGCGGGGCGATGCAGTACTACGACCTGCCGAACGTGCTGGTGAACAAGGGGTTCCGGGTGACGAAGTTCATGGAGGAGCCCGTGAACCTGGAGACGGCGTTCATGCGGCTGACGAAGGGGTTGGTGCAGTAGGTCCGGGGTGGTCGCAAGCCGGGCGGGGGGTGGCCCGCTCGGGGGCTTGCGTTGGCGGACAAAGCAGGCTTACGCTCACGGATTCCTCGCCCGGGAAGCCCTTCGGGGCATCCAATGCCCGGGCGAGCGGTACGCCCATAGGTTCGGTCATTTCACTGGAGAAATACAGATGCACGCAGGGCTTCGTCGTAGAGGGATTCTGGCCGCTGTTGGGCTGGCGTTCGGCCTGGTTTCGGCCGCGCTGGGGCAGGGGTCGTTCAAGTACCCCCCCGCTCCTCGCGAGTCGACGGTGGAGACGATCCACGGCGTCGAGGTGGCGGACCCGTTCCGCTGGCTTGAGGACAACGAGTCGGCCGCGACCAAGGCGTGGGTGACGGCGCAGAACGAGATCACGATGCCGTACCTGAAAGCGATCCCGCAGCGTGCGGAGATCGAGAAACGGATCACCGAGCTTTGGAACTACGAGCGGTTCGGGGCGCCGAGCAAGGATGGCGGCCTCTACTTCTACTCGTACAACAGCGGCCTGCTCAACCAGCCGATTCTCTACGTGACCAAGTCCGTGGATGAGCGCGGCGAGGTGCTGATTGACCCCAAGGAGTTCGACGCTTCGGGCACCAAGGCGCTCGCGGGCGCGTCGGTGAGCGATGACGGGAAGTACTACGCGTACGCGGTGGCCGACGGCGGCAGCGACTGGAACATCTGGCGCATCCGCGACATTGCGACGAAGAAGGACCTCGCGGATGAGATCCGCTGGGTCAAGTTCTCCGGAGCGAGCTGGCTCCCGGATTCCTCAGGGTTCCTCTACTCCCGGTACGACGAGCCGAAAGCGGGCCAGGAGCTGACGGCGGTCAACTACTACCCCAAGATGTATCTCCACAAGGTCGGGCAGAAGCAGGCCGAGAACGTGAAGATCTACGAGCGGCCGGACCAGAAGGAATGGGGCATCGGCGGCGGCGTGACGGAGGATGACCAGTACCTGATCCTGTCGCTTTCGCAGGGCACGGACCCCAAGAACCGCCTGTTTGTCCGCGACCTGAAAGCCAACCCGCTCGGGTCGGCCCCGACGGAGACGGACGGGAAGATCGCGGCCACCGAGAACAAGATCCGCACGCTTCAGGATCAGATCGACGCGGCGGGCAAGGGCGCGGACACGGGCGCGATCCAGAAGCAGATCCAGGCCGCTCGCGAGGAGCGGGCCAAGCTTGTCGCTTCGCAGGCGAACATGGCCCACGGGTTCCTCGAGCTTCTCAACGAGTTTGATGGGAGCTACGAGTACGTCGGGAACGACGGGCCGGTGTTCTACATCAGCACGAACCTGAACGCCCCGAAGACGCGGCTGATCTCGATCGACCTCCGCAAGCCGGCCCGCGAGAACTGGAAGGAAATCATCCCCGAAGCCGCCGAGACGCTGCAGGGCGTGGGCATGGTCGGCGACTACTTCTTCGTCAGCTACCTGAAGGACGCCAAGACCCAGGTCAAGCAGTTCGATCGTTCCGGCAAGCTTGTCCGCGAGGTGAAGTTCCCGGGCATCGGGAGCGCCGGCGGGTTCGGCGGGAAGCGTGAGGACAAGGAGACGTTCTACTCGTTCACGAGCTACAACGTCCCGCCGAGCGTGTACAAGTTCAACATCGAGACGGGTGAGAGCGTGCTTTGGAAGCGGCCGAGCGTGAAGTTCAACCCGGACGACTTCGAAGTTTCGCAGCAGTTCTACACGAGCAAGGATGGGACGAAGGTCCCGATGTTCATCGCTCACAAGAAGGGGATCAAGCTCGACGGGACGAACCCGACGCTGCTTTACGGGTACGGCGGGTTCAACATCCCGCTCACGCCCGGATTCAGCCCGCGGACGATCGCGTGGTTGGAGCGTGGCGGCGTCTACGTCGTGGCCAACATCCGCGGCGGCGGTGAGTATGGCGAAGCGTGGCACAAAGCGGGCACGGGCGTCACGAAGCAGAACGTCTTCGACGACTTCATCTCCGCGGCCGAGCACCTGATCGACAAGAAGTACACCAGCAAGGGCAAGATCGCCTGCGAGGGTGGGTCCAACGGCGGGTTGCTGGTGGGCGCGATGATCGCTCAGCGGCCGGACCTCTGGGGCGCGGCGCTGCCGGCGGTGGGCGTGATGGACATGCTCCGGTTCCAGAAGTTCACCATCGGCTGGGCTTGGAAGAGCGATTACGGCGACACCGAGGGCGACAAAGCCGTGTTTGACGCGGTGTACGCGTATTCGCCGTACCACGCGGTGCTTCGCGCGAAGAGCCCGCAGTGGCCGGCGACGATGGTGCTGACGGCGGACCGGGACGACCGCGTCGTTCCGGCGCACAGCTTCAAGTTCGCGGCGGCGATCCAGGCGACGCAGACCGGCGACCAGCCCGTGCTGATCCGCATCGACACCCGCGCCGGCCACGGGGCGGGCAAGAGCACCAGCCAGCGCATCGAGGAAGCGGCCGACGTCACGGCGTTCCTCGTAAAGCACCTGGGCGCGAAGTGACCCCTTCAGAGCCCGACGCGCCAGCGAGGGTGATCTCGAGTTTGACGACCGATCAATCCAAGGCCCGGCCTCGCGTGAGGCCGGGCCTTTTTACTTCCTCCCGTCGCGAAGACCCTTGCTGGCGCTGCGGGATCGTAGAGTCTGGGATGCTTGACCTGCATCGCATCGAGGCTCTGACGTTTGACTGCTTTGGCACGCTCATCGACTGGGAAGCGGGGATTCTGCAAGCGGTCAAGCCGGTGCTTTCGGTGCACGGGGTGCGGGCGGGTGACGATGAGATTCTTGGGCTTTTCGCGTTGCTCGAGCGCGAGCAGGAAGCTGCGGCGACGGCGGATCGGGCGACGGCGTTTGTCTGCTACAAGGATGTGCTTCGGAACGTGATGATGGGGATCGGCGAGCACTTCGGGAAAGCGTTCGTCGACCGCGAGGTGGAGAGGCTTCCGCAGTCGCTGGCCCGCTGGCCTGCGTTCGCGGATACGGCGCCGGTGCTTGCGGCGTTGTCGGGCCGGTACCGGCTCGCGGTGCTTTCGAACGTGGATGGCGATCTGTTCGAAGCGGTCTTGCCGAAGCTTGGCGCGCCGCTGGCGGAGGTGGTGACCGCGGAGGCCTGTCGCAGCTACAAGCCCGACCCGCGGCACTTCCGCGTGGGCCTCGCGCTGCTTGATCTGCCGGCCGAGCGTGTGCTCCATGTGGCGGAGAGCGTCGTGCATGACGTGGTGCCGGCGACCGAGATGGGGATGCCGACGGCGTGGATCAATCGGCGGGGGCCGCGCGGCTTTGGAGCCAGCGGAGCGCCCGTCACGGACGTCCCCAAGCCGACGTTCGAGGTGCCGAGCTTGCGGGCGCTGGCGGAGGCGCTCGGGGTAGAGGTCGGGTGAAAAACGAGAACCGGCCGGCGAGAAACTCAACCGGCCGGTTCCTCCTCGCTCTTCCTTCGCGGGGTCGCGGGTCGTGGATTGGGCCCGTGGCGGGATCTCGCCAGGCACCAGACGATGTCTCGTCCGGGGACTTGATTTCAGGATTCTCGGACAAACCCTTCAGAAACCGTTCGGCGGATCCCCCTGATCCGGCGGAGGTGTTCTCCTCGTGCAATGAACCCAGCTCTTCCCGACATTTCCGCACAGAACCCCACCGCACGAGAGGCGGGCGGGGCGGGAGGCGTGTTGTCACGCGAGCAGTTTGCCGAGCGGTTTCGTGAGTCGTCGCGCGCGTTGTGGTGCATCGCCGCGTCGGTTTCGCGTGACCGGGCCGGCGCGGAGGATGCAGTGCAGGAAGCGGCCGTCATCGCGCTGGGGAAGATCGAGGAGTTCAACCCGACGACGAACTTCATCGCATGGATGGGCCAGATCGTGCGGTTCGTCGCGATGAACTCGGCTCGCACGTCGGCCCGGCGCGAACGTATTCTCCGGCAGAATGCCTCGGACGATCTGCAACACGACGCGGCGGAGCAGGCTTGGGGGCTCAGCCCTGCGATGAACACCGCTTTGGAGACGCTGGAACCGACGGTGCGTGCGTGCCTGCTTCTGCGCGTTGTGGCGGAGATGAGTTATCAGCAGATTTCGGGGGTGCTTGAGATCCCCGAGGGTACGGCGATGAGCCATGTTTTCCGCGCTCGCAAGGCGCTCGCATCGCGTCTTGAGGATCCATCGAAAGGAGGGGCAGGATGAGCAGTTCCGTTCCCGCTCCCGATTCGATGACTCCCGACGACGCGATGATGCTGATCGACGCGTATCTGGCGGGCGAGCTTTCGGGCCCGGCGCTGGCGGATTTCGAGGCGCGGCTGGCGCGCGAGCCGGAGCTTCGTTCGGCGGTGGAGGCGCAGCGGTCGATTGAAGCGTCGCTTCGCGAAGCTTTCGCGCCGTCGGCGGCGGCCGCTTCGATAGCGGCACGGATCGCGGGGCCCGAGTCCGAGAAAGCGGTGTTGGGCTCGATCCGGCCCTCGACTCGCTCCTGGACGCGTCGGATGTGGATGGGATTGGCCGCATCGGTGGCGGTCGTGGGCGTCCTGGTCGCGGTTTACGTCTTCAGGCCGAGCCCCGCGGACCCGCGGGGACCGCGTGCGCCGGGCGAGGTGTATGCGGCGGTGGTCGACGGCGGGTTTGTGCCGCCGGTGGTGTGCCCGAACGACCCGGACCTCTTTGCTCAGCTTGTGGAATCCCGCCTGGGGACCAAACTGGTGCCCTCGCTCGCGGCAAACTCAGGGATTGCGCTGACAGGCTGGGGATACTCGAACCACTGGGGAACACCCTTGGGTCCGGGAACGCTGGTGCTGCTGGCGACGCAGGGAGAGACGAAGCTGATCGTGATCATGGACAAGGTCCGGAACGACAAGCCGCTGGCGGAGCCGGGGAAGGGTCTCCACATGTTCCGGAAAGTGACGGGCGATCTGGTTTTGTACGAGATCAGCCCGCTGAAGCAGCCGATTCTTCTTCCGGCGCTCGAGTCGCGGTAGAATGCGGGTGCGTCCGCTCGTCGAAATGGGTGTAGTACATCGCGCGGCTCGCAGCGTCATCCCCGGCAGCGTCGTCGGGGGTCGGTTGTTCGTGGCCGCGGCTCTGAGTCTCCGCTTTGTTCCGGCCTTTGCAGAGCCGCCAGGATCCAGCGCATGTGTGGCATCTGTGGGATGATCGGGCAGGCGCCTCTCTCACCCGAAGATCACGGTCGGGTTCGAGCGGTCAACGCCGCGATGTTCCATCGTGGTCCGGACGGCGAGGGGGAACTCTCGGCGCCGAACGTTCTGCTGGCGATGCGTCGGCTTGCGATCATCGATCTCAACGGCGGGTGGCAGCCGCTGTACAACGAAGACAAGTCGATCGGGGTGGTGGTCAACGGCGAGGTGTACAACTACATCGAGCTTCGACGCGATCTTGAATCTCGCGGGCATCGGTTCCGGACTGGGAGCGACTGCGAGACGATCGTGCACGCGTACGAGGAGTACGGGCTTGATTTTGTGAACAAACTCCGCGGGATGTACGCGATCGCGCTGTACGACTCGAATCTGCGGCGGGTGATTCTCGTTCGCGACCGGATGGGCGAGAAGCCGCTTTACCTGTACCACCAGCCGGGGCGGATCCTTTTCGCGTCGGAGATGAAGGCGATCCTGGCGAGCGGGCTGATCAAGTTCGAGTGCGATCCGGTGGCGATCCGGGACTATTTCCACTTCTCGTACGTGCCGGACCCGGCGACGGCGGTCGTCGGGGTGCGCAAGCTGCCGGCCGGCCACATGATGGTGGTCGACATTGACCCCTGGCGCGTGGAAGAGCGGCGGTACTGGCGGATGGAGGATGCTCCGGCGCTGGCGGGCAACCCGGCGGACCACATCCGCGAGCGGCTGGAAGAGATCGGCAAGCTGATCATCCGGTCGGACGTGCCGGTGGGCGTGGCGCTTTCGGCGGGGCTTGACTCGGGGATGGTCGCGGCGCTGGCGGCAAAGAACAGCCCGGGGCAGATCCACGCGCTGTCGATTGGATACTCGGGACGACCGCACAGCGACGAGCGTGCGCGGGCGAAGCAGCTCGCGGACCACCTGAAGATGCCATTCCACGATTACGAGGTGAACGTCGAGGAAGTGATCGACTGCTTCGCGGATCGCAACTTCATGCGGGATGATCCGATCGCGGACATTTCGGGGCACGGGTATTACGCGCTTTCGCGGCTGGCGAGGCAGAACAACATCCCCGTGCTGCTTCAGGGTCACGGGATCGACGAGCTTTTCTGGGGTTACCGGTGGGTTCGCGAAGCGGTGGTGAGCTCGATGCGGAAAGCCGGGCGTCTGCCCCGGACGATGAAGGACCGCTTCGCTCATCTTCGCAAGATCGTCCCGGCGGACCTGACGCGTGGATCGCTCAGGAACTGGGCGTTCCTGTGGGGCGGGATCCTCTCGGGCTGGCGATCGCTGAACCCGACGGCGGGAGCGGCGGCGAACGTGCTTGATTTCTACAACATCGCCGAAGAATTCCAGATGGGGCGGTACGCGACGCGTCGGATCCTCGCGGACTCATTCTGCGAGCGGATGACGGGGCGGAATCCGGAGGACTGGTTCACGTTGCCGCAGCCGTGGCCTGATCTGGGCGTCGCGATCACCAAGGCGATCTGCGAGACGTATCTGCTTGAGAACGGGATGCAGCAGGGCGACCGGCTGAGCATGGCGTGGGCGGTTGAGCTTCGCTTGCCGTTCGTCGACTATCGGCTGGTCGAGACGGCGATCGGGCTTCGCAAAGCGAGCGCGGACCACATGCTGCCGCCCAAGGCGCGGTTCCGCGAAGTGATCAAGGACTATCTGCCGGAGTGGGTCCTGAACCGGCCGAAGTCGGGATTCACCCCGCCGGTGACGGAGTGGATCGGCAAGCTGAACCAGCGGTACAACTCCGAGCTTGCGAAGGGGTATCTGGTCGAGCACGGCGTGCTGAAGGAATCGGCGGCGAAGTGGCTTGCCAAGCCGACGACGCGTGTCTCCGCGGCACCGACGACGGTGTACAAGTGCCTGGTGCTGGAATGGTGGGCTCGCGGGATGAGCGAAGCGGCGCAGTTCAAGACATCGGCGCAGTTGCTCTCGTCGCCGCGACCTCAACTGACGGAGATCCTGTCAAAGCAGGAGCGGTTCGTCAAGCGGATTCCCGCGGTGGTCTGATGGTCAGGACAATCCGATCGCCTGAAGGACGATGAGCGGCCAGCCATCGGCGGGCGTCTCGTTCGCGTCGATCCAGACGCTACCGGGAGTCGTGCGGAGTCGTTTGAGCCAGGTGCGCTGGTTCTTGCCGAACCTGCGGGTCTCGATCTTGACCTTTTCGATGGCTTCGGTCAGTGAGCAGCGGCCTTGGAGGTGAGCCAGGATTTGTTTGTACCCGAGGGCTTCGCGAGCTTGGGAGCCCAGGCGGCCGGCGGTGTGGAGCGATCGGACTTCCTCGACGAGCCCGAGGGTGACCATGTCGCGGACGCGCTGGTTGATGCGCGGGTTGATGAGTTCGCTCGGCCAGTCCAGCCCGATGAGGACGCAATCCTCGCGGCTTGGGCGGCCCTTGTCCCACTGCTCCTGCCGGGAGGAGATGGCGGCGCCGGTCAAGCGGAAGACTTCGAGCGCCCGGACCGTGCGGCGTTCGTCGTTGGGGTGGATGCGGGCGGCGGCGGCGGGATCGACACGCTCGAGTTCCTCGCGGAGCGCGGGCAAGCCGCGGGCGCGGAGCTCTTCGCGCAGGGCTTCGTCGGTGCCGGGGCCTTCGAACATCCCATCGAGGAACGCTTTGACATAGAGGTGGGTGCCGCCGACGACGATGGGGACGCCGCCGCGAGCCTGGATGTCGGCGATGACGCGTTCGGCTTCGCGGAGCCAGTGTGCGACGGTGAAGGGGGGGCCGTCGGGGTCGACGAGGTCGATGAGGTGGTGCGGGACACCGGCGCGTTCGGCGAGCGTGGGCTTGGCCGAGCCGATGTCGAGCCCGCGGTAGATCTGGATCGAGTCGGCGGTCACAATCTCGGCGAAGCGGCCGAGCTTGGCGAGTTCGTGCGCAACGGCGACGGCGAGCGCGGACTTCCCGCCGGCGGTGGGCCCGACGATCACGGGGAATCGCGCGGTGGGCTTGGCGAGGGTCATCTACTTCTTCTCGCTCTCGGCGGGGGCATTGGCTCTGGCGACCAGCGCAGCGACGTGCTCACGCCAGGCCCGGTCGAGGTCGGCGAAGGGCCTGGCGAGCACCTCGCGGGCGGCCTCATCGACCGAGCGGCCCTTGGCCATCGAGGTGATCCACGCGATGCACTTCTCGCGGCCGTGGGTGTCGTGGATGAACCCGACCATGTGGTGGCCCTGGTGGTACGGATGGCGGCGTTTGTTCTGCGGGGTCTTGCGGTAGTCGGCGAGTTCGTCCCACATCGCCAGCCCGTCACGTTTGGCCCACGCCACGATGATCGGGTCGATGCGGGCCCGGCCGCCGGTGTAGGTTTCGGCGGCGAGCTCGGCGATGCCTTCCTGAACCCACCAGGGCATGGCGGCGGCTTTGTCGCCGAGGTTCCACGTGGCGACGTGGCCGTACTCGTGAGCGAACGCGGCGGTCCAGCCTTTTTCATCGCGGGCGTAGTTCGTCAGAAACTTGATGGACTGGCCCGTCTCGCTCCAGCCGCTGAGGGTGGTGTCGGTCTGGAACATCGAGGGGTAGACGCTGAACTGGAGGACATCGCGGCGGTCGTAGAGGCGGATCTCTTCGACGCGGTCGATGGCTTGGCCGAAGAAAGCGTCGACGTGGGCTTTGGCGATGGGGAAAGCTTGGGCGATCTGGCGGGCGGCGGGGGGCGGGGTCTTGGCGCCCTTGGGGAAGTGGATGGTGGCGTGGACGGCTTTGGGGTCGGCGTCGAGGGCGTCCATGGCTTCGCCGGCGTACTTCCAGACACCGTGGTCGGTGCGGGTCATGAGGATGTCGAACTCGACGGCGGCTTCCTTGGAGGTCTTGGCTTCGCCGGTGGTGGGCATGGTCCAAGCGAAGCGGACGGGCCCCACCCAGCCGTTCCCGTCGACAGCGCCGTCATCCTTCACGGTGGCGGTGAAAGCCACGGGCCGGGTCTCGGCCTTGAGCAGATCCTTGGCCCATTCGGCCTGCTCGACGGTGAAGAAGGGTGAGCGTGGGGCGACGCGGTCGGCGTACGCCTTGGGGTCGCCGGCGAGGACGGCTTTGCTCATGGCGTCAAGAGCGGCCTGGATCTGGTCGCGGACGGCGGGCTCGCGGGCGGGAGCCGGGAGGACGGCGTTGGGGGTGTGGGGGGTGGGCTCGCGGGAGAGGATGGTCGCGGGGCTGGCGAAGATGAGCGCGAGGGCAATCAAGAGCATCGAGGAGGTTATGTATACTCCGGCCATGCGTCACATGAACTGCATGCGCGTCGCGGGCTGGTTGGTGGGTGCTTTGCTTTCCGTGGTCATGGCGGCGGGGCTTTGGGGGTGCGACGCCCACGCGGCTGACAAGCAGGCTTTGCAGGCGCTCATCAACACGCACGCGAAGGCGAATGAAGCCAAGGACGGGGCGACGATCGCCCGGATCCTGAGCCAGAGCACGTTCGATCATTACGAGCGGAACCTGAAGCTGGCGCTGGACGGGACCAAGAGCGAGATCCTCGCGGCTTCGGTGGTGGACCGGGTGGAGGTCGCGATGATCCGGGCGGCGCTGCCGCGGAAGCTGGCGGAGAAGATGACCGGCAAGGAGTACGCGATCCACTCGACCAAGCAGGGTTGGTACTCGTTCGACCGCGACCCGGAAGAGGTCAGCGGGGTGCTGCTGACGAACTACAAGTTCGCCGGACGGGACACGGCGTACGCGCAGCCGGTGGGCGCGCGGACGCGCAAGGCGTTGCCGTACCGGTACACGTTCATCAAGGAGGGGGAGGACTGGAAGTTCGACGAGACCTCGTCGTACGAGTACTGGTCGGCGTGGCTGGAGCAGGAGGCCCGCCTCGCCGGCCGCGACGTCAACGTCTACATCATCGAGTACATCTCCGAGCGGCTGGGCAAGAACGTCAGCTCCTCGCTGTTTGACCGGCCGATGCGGTGAGAAGCGAGCGCGGAGGCCGCGGGCCCGAGCCAACCCCCTCAGCACCCGGCTTCGAAGGCGGCGACGAAGTCGCCAAAGTCGAAGAAGTCGACGAAGCCGTCGGCGTTGAAGTCGGCCGCCGTTCCGTCTTCGAAAGCGGCGACGAAGTCGCCATAGTCGAAGAGGTCCGTGATGCCGTCCCGGTTGAAGTCGGCGGTCACGGGCGCCCAGCGGAACGCGTGGCTCCGGGAAGATCCGACGACGACCGCGCCGTCGGCGGAGACCGCCAAGCCCGTCGACGAGGGCTCACGGCCCCCGAAGGGCGGCAGCATGCCCAGGTCGATCATGCCGGTCTCGCGCGTCCAGCGGAAAGCATGGATCTCGCTACTGGCCACGCGCGCCTGGCCCACGATCGTGCGGCCGTCCGCCGACATCCCCCGCACGGTGGACGATGAACCGTCGAGCGCCCCAAGGTCCTCCATGCCCCCCGTCTCCGTCCATCGATAGGCCCGCTCGAAGCCGCCGCTGTTCCTCGCGGTGCCGGCGAGCACGAGGCCGTCCGCGCTGATCTTCACGCCCCGGGAGTTGTTCCCGCCGAGCGTGCCGAGATCGGCCATGCCGGCCTGATCGGTCCATCGGAACGCTCGGATCTGCCCGTCCGCGAGCGTGGTGGTCCCGACGACGACGCTCCCATCCGCCGAGATCGCGTTCGCGCTGCCGGTGACGCCCCCGAGCGTGCCGAGCACCCGCATCTCCCCCGCCGCGTTCCAGATCACCGCCGCGGTCGCGCCGGACTCGTACGTCAGGCGGCCCACCACCACCGCGCCATCGGCGGAGACGCCGAACGCGTCGGACCGGACACCCGCCCCCGTTCCAAGGTTCTGCATGCCGCCGCCGCTCTCGTTCATGGACCAGCGGAACGCCGTGATCCGGCCCGCCGCATCCGTTGAACCCCCGACGATCACGTTCCCTTCCGCCGTCATGGCTTCGGGCTGGCAGAAATCCCCCCCGAGCGACCCGATGTCACGCATCCCGCCCGCGGCGGTCCAGCGGAACCCCTTCCGGCGACCGCCGAAGGTCCCGAAGTTCAGACCCATGACCACGCTCCCGTCGGCGGAGACGCCGAGCGCCCATCGGTTGTGGTCATCGATCGCGCCCAGGTCCTGGGCGTGCCCACCCCCGCCGCCGCCCGTCCCTCCCGTTCCTACCTCCGGCCACGTCCACCGCACGGCTCGGGCGATCCCGCCCCCGGGGCGCTCGAACCCGACCGCCACGCGCCCGTCCGCGGACACCGCAGTCGCAGAGGACTCCCAGCCCCGCGCATCCAAGCCCCCATCCAGCGGCGTCAGGTCCGCCATCCGCGCGCACGGCTGCCCATGTGCCTCTCCACCGGGCATCACCAGCCCGGCCGCGCCCGCCAAGGCCAGGGCGAAAGCGTGCATCGTCGCGATACCGGGAGCCGGACCATCGCTCTTCATCCTGGCACACATGACCACCCCTCCTTCGCGAAATTCCTTGGACCGGAACCCGTCATCGAACAACGGCGCAGCGTACCCGATGGCGGGGGCAGCGCCAAGCGTGATCGGCGGGATCGGTGCGCGGGCCGCGGGCTTTGCGTGCCGGGTCGGCCCGCTCTAGCAGCCGGCTTCGAAGGCGGCGACGAAGGCGTCGTAGTCGAAGAAATCGACGAAGCCGTCGGCGTTGAAGTCGGCGGTGTTCGCACCGCAGACCTCGGTCTCGAAGCACTCGACGAAGGCGTCGTAGTCGAAGAAGTCGAGGAAGCCATCGCAGTTGAAGTCGGGGGGGCAGGGGGTGATGGCAATCACGGTCATGTATCCTTCGGCGGGGGGAGCGCTGAATTGACTCGCTCCCACGATGGCCACGCGGCCAACCAAGGCAAGAGCGCCGCCAAATCGGTCACCGGCCGCATGAGGCGTGGGTGTCAACGCGGCGCAGTAGTTCCACAGGCCTCCCGATCGCTGGAAGACGCGGGCGACGCCCGACTCGTTTCCGGGCGGGTCGTTCCTCAGACGAGCGCTCACGACGGCGAGATCGCCCCGGATCGCGACGAACTCGCCGAACAGGTCGCGGTTCTGCGTCTCGGGCATCGACAACACAGCTTCGAGACTCCATGGCCCCTCGTAGGTCGACCGCGTGTACACAAAGGCTTTGCCGATCGACTCGCAGTTGGTGCACCCCTTGACCTGCCCGACGACGAGGGTGTTCCCGTCGAGGTCCACCCTTCCACCAAAGTAGTTGCCGTTGGCCACTTCGGGACCCATGAATCGATGCTGGAGGACCCATTGACCGTTCTGTCGGATGTAAACCAGAACGCTTCCCGGGCGGGTATCTCCAGCGGGGTCGCCGATGGCCGCGGTCTCGCCTCGAACTACGATTGAATCGCCGAAGAAGATTGTGTTTGAAGGTGCCAACGTCTGCGTACGGGTCCAAACGCCACCGATCCGGTCAAAGACCGCGACCGTATTGATGTTCTCGTGCATCATGACTGTGGTGCCCGACACCGCGACAGCTTTGCCCGTAAAGCTGTTCGTTGCGGGGTCCTCGGCGGTCAGAATCGCCTTCTCAACCCAGACGTTATTTTCAAGTTCGAAGACGTACGCCTTTCCGACATCGGTGGTTCCGTTGGGACCGTCGGCGTCGTACGCGCCCACGACAAGAACACTCTCGGTCATCGCTACCGCGTTTCCGAAGAGGTCGCCCGCGCGACCGTCCGAGGCGGTGAGCCGGGAGTGGAAGACCCACTGACCGTTGGTCCTCTGAAAGACCACGACGGAGCCCGCGTTCTCACCGCCAACGGTGTCGTCGCCGCCCACTCCCACCGCGAACATCTCATCGGTCGCCGAAAGGACTTCTCCCATCCGGTCCCCCGGCATCGCGTCCGTAGGCGTTAGCCGCGCGGTCTGGACCGGGTTGAGGCACTGGGCTCGGACGGCCCCCACCGTGAAGAGCAGGCATGCGGCCAAGGCCGGCACCCGACCGAAACGCGTGGCCTTCGAGGGGCCGTTTTGGCCTGCTTGAACGATCTTCGTGCCCATGGACGCTCCGTTGGCGAGCACGGAGGTTGTCTTCGTGGGCACGGGCGCTCTCTTCGTGCCAGCGGAGATCATCTCCGTGGCCGTGGGCGCTCCTTCCGTGGGCACGGAGATCATCTCCGCGGCCGTCGGCGCTCCCTTCGTGGGCACGGAGGCGATCTCCGCACGAACGGAGGATGCAAGCATGTTCCGAGAACCGCCCTGGACAAGACCCATCGCCGCTTTTCTTGATTCAAGTTTCATGGGCTGCTCCGTTTCTGATGTTTCGATACGCCGAGTTCCGACATGAACTCTTCGAGCAGCCTACTTCCTTCTTGGCACCCTGTCAAGATAGGTCTGCTCAAGAGTGTGCCATGCTGAAGGAAATCTAACAATGTCCATCCTTCCCGAAACCGTGATCCAGCAGATCGAGTTCTGCGAAGCCCACAACCCCGTGTGGTCGGCGGCACCTGCGGCCGTGGGTTTGAACGCTCTTCAGTGCACGGCCCTGACCACCGCGACGGCCAACGCCCGAAAGGCGTTCAACGATGCGCAGGTGGCGCGGCAGGCGAGCAAGGCGTTCACCACCACGCTCAACAGCTCCGCCGGCATCATGCGCGGGCAGGTCGCCGACCTCATCCGGCAGATCAAGGCCTTCGCCGAGCTTCAGGCCAACCCGAGCGTCGTCTACGCCGCCGCGCAGATCCCCGCCCCCACCCCGCCCACGCCCCTTCCCGCGCCCGGCAAGCCCGCCAACTTCTCCGTCACGCTGGAGCCCGACGGGAGCGTCACGCTCAGCTGGGATGCGGTGAACGCGGCGGCGAGCAGCGGGACGTTCTTCACCGTCTCCCGCAAGCTGCCAGGGACGGCCGGCTTTGTCGGGATCGGCGGGGCCCCGGGGATCACCAGCGAATCCCGCCGGGCGTTCTTCACCGACTCGACCGTCCCCGCTTCCGCCGCCGCCTCGGGGGCCCAGTACATCGTGCAGGGCTTCCGCGGCACCCGGAGCGGCGAACCGAGCGATGCTGTGACGGTGCAGTTCGGCCTGGGCGAGGGGACGACGTTTACGAGCGTCCGGCTCGCGGCTTAGGAAATCGCCAAAGGGTCAAAGGGCCAAAGAAAGGCATGAAGGAAGAGGGGCCCCGGCCATCGCCGGAGCCCCTCTTCCTTTGGCCGTTTGTCCCTTTGGCCCTTTGGCCATTTGCCCCCCCGCCTATCCTCCGGCCATGAAGATCCACGAATACCAGGGCCGTCAGCTCATTCAGCAAGCCGGGATCCCCGTGCCCGCGGGCACGACCGTCGACAACGTCGATCAGGCCGTCGGCGCTTTCAAGACCGCCGTCAGCGCGATGCAGACGCCCATGGCCGTGGTCAAGGCCCAGGTCCACGCCGGCGGACGCGGCAAGGCCGGGTTCGTCAAGCTCGTGAAGTCCGCGGCCGAGGCCGAAGAAGCCGTGCGGTTCATGCTCAGCAACCGCATGCGGTCCCCCCAGACCCCGCCCGAAGGATTGGAAGTCCGCAAGGTGCTCGTCGCGCAGGCCGCGGACATCGCGGATCGGCCGGCGACCGGCGGCGGCAAGCCGGGCAAGGAAGAGTTCTACCTCGCCGTCACCACCGACCGCAAGACACGCCGCAACATCCTGATCGCCAGCCGCGAGGGCGGGGTTGAGATCGAGCAGATCGCCCACGACCGCCCCGAAGCCATCATCAAGGAACCCCTCCACCCCATCGCGGGCCTCTTGCCGAATCAGGCCCGCAAGGTCGCCTTCGAGCTTGGCCTCAAGGGCAAGCAGATCGGGCAGGCCGCGGACATCATGGTCAAGCTCGCGAAGGTCTTCGTCGAGAAGGACTGCACGCTCGCCGAGATCAACCCGCTGGTGATCACGCCGCCTTCCAAGGACTTCCCGGATGGTCAGGTGCTCGCGATTGACGCGAAGTTCAGCTTCGACGACAACGGGATGTTCAGGCAGCAGCAGATCGAGGGGTGGTTTGACCCCTCGGAAGAGAACCCCGCCGAGATGCGGGCCCGCAAGTTCGGCTTGTCGTACGTCCCTCTGGACGGGAACATCGGGTGCCTGGTCAACGGGGCGGGCCTCGCGATGGCGACGATGGACGTGATCAAGCTGCACGGGGGCGAGCCGGCGAACTTCCTGGACGTCGGCGGCGGGGCGACCGAGGAAGCCGTGACCGAGGCTTTCAGCATCATCCTGTCGGACCGGCGGGTCAAAGGGATCATGGTCAACATCTTCGGCGGGATCATGAAGTGCGATGTGATCGCGCAGGGGATCATCAACGCGGCGAAGAAGCACGTGAACCGCGATGGCTCGATCGGGTTCAAGGTGCCGCTGGTCGTGCGGCTTGAGGGGACCAACGTCAAGGAGGGCCGGGCGCTGCTGGAGTCGGCGAAAGCTTCGCTCCCGACGCTTCAGGCCGGAGCGGACCTGACGGACGCGGCGACGAAGATCTGTGCCGCGGTGGTGTAAAGTGCTTTGACAATCTCGAAACAAGCGACGGCCGTCCCCTCCGGGACGGCCGTCGTCGTTGTTGCCGGTCGCATGGCCCCGGCCGTGTTGTGAAGGTTGGTTTGGCGGAGGACTCAGCAGCCGATCTCGAAAGCCGCGACGAAGTCGTCGTAGTCGAAGAAGTCCAGGAAGCCGTCGCGGTTGAAGTCCGCCGCTTCGCCGCCGTCGGTGTAGTCCTGGACGAACTGGTCGTAGTCGAAGAAGTCGACGAAGCCGTCGCAGGTCATATCGATGCGGCAGAGGGTGATGAGGATGTCGGGGCCCGCGGTGGTGCCGCAGGCGGTCGTCACGACGCAGCGGATCGTGAAAGAGAGGTCGACCAGGCAGCAGCGGTTCGCGAAGGTCAGGGCGAGCCGCGGTTCGGTGACGTTGCGGGCGAACGCGATGTCTTCGTTGCTGTCGGTGAAGAGCGGCTCACCTTCGATCATCGCTTCGTAGCCGAGCCGGCCGCGTCGGATCTGCCATTCGTACCTCGCGTCGGTGTCCGGCGTCGCTCGCACCTCGGGGAAGACGGTCGCGCCCGGGCAGCCGGGGACGACGGCCTGAATGGCTTCGACGACCGACGGGACGGGGACCGAGGGGAAGACGGCCAGCCGGGGCGAGCTCGCCCCGCCGCCGACGATCACCAGGTCGGGCCGATCGGTGCTCATGAAGGGCCCGGCGTGAACGCCGAACCCGCCGACGTTGCCCGCCAGCCCCGGCTGAGGCGCAAGCCGGCCCGAGCCATCGTTGAGCCAGACGCGGATGACGTTGTTGCCCATGGCGACATCGGTGTCGCCATCCAGATCCAGATCGCGAATCACCGGCCGCCCGTGCACCGTGGCGATTCCCGGGAAGAAGTCCGGGGCCGCGATCGTGCCGTTGCCCAGACCGCGGAAGACCGCGGCGGCCTGCTGAGCTCCCGCGACGCTGATGACCGCATCCAGGTGCCGGTCCCCATCCACATCACCAAGCCCCACGGGGCCGGGGGCGACCTGCGCGAGCGTGTGCGTGCCGGTGAGTATGAGCGGCCCGGCGCCCGCGACCAACGTGTGCAGTCGGGTCTGACCGCCGTTGGTGAACCGATCGACCACCACGCAGTCCGCGCGACCATCGCCGTTGAGATCACCGGCGGCGAGCGTGTCCATCGCCGAGGCAGAGGTCATCGTGATGGTCGTGGACACCGGAACCGTAAGCCGCCCGCCGCCATCCCCCACGAAGACGCCGACGCGGTCGTTGTTGCGGTCCAGGCCGATCACATCGTCAAAGCCGTCGCCGTTGACATCACCCACCGCGAGATCAACGCAGACGCTCGCGGGCGTGAACGAAACTCCCGGCATCACGGCAAACTCGCGCGGGCCCGCGTTCGCGAGCGTGAAGACCTGCACCGGGCCGTTGCTGGAGACGACCAAGTCCGGCAGACCGTCACCCCGCAGATCGCCCATCGCGAGCGCGGCCGTGGGCCCCGCCCAGATCAGTTCCGCCCGCTCGAACCGACCCTCACCCAGGCCCCAGAGCATGTACACGCCCGCTTCCGGAGCGTTGAACGTCGTCCGAACCGCAATGTCGGGGAAGCCGTCCTGATCAAAGTCCGCCGAGACGGAAGTGGACGCGTTCGGAACGCTTTCCCCCTCAAGCCGCGCCCCGAACCAGTTTGAGCATTGGGCGCTCGCGACGCCCCACCGCCCCCATCCCCCCCACCGCCCTTGCGAACCCTGACCGCTTCCGAGCCCGATGGTTTCGATGCCGCCGGCGGCGGCGAGGGTGGCGAGGAGGATGAGCCCGCGGCGAAGAACCCGCTCCCGCAGCTCCGACCGACGAACGACGACGCTTGCCCTGATGCTTGCCCTGATGCTTGCCACGATGCTTGCCATGATGAATGCCTCCGGCCGGACGGACCACGCGTCCCGGCAGAGGAGACGCACCGTCCAAAACGGGCGGAGCTCATCATTCCGCGATGATCATCCGTTTCATTTGGCCGGCTTGAACCCCTTCTCGTCGCTCACGCCGATCGTCATCAGGTCGCCATCGTCGAACCCGCAGCCGATCCCGCGTGACTTGCTCTTGCCGAGCAGGATCGCCGGCGGGCAGCCGCGGGCGAAGTGGGCAACATAAAGCTGATGAAGCGGCTCGAGCAGGCAGGTGTCGATGTACCACGCCCGCTTCTCGTGCTTGTCGCGGAGCCGCGAGAGCGCCGTCATCGGTTCGTTCGGCGCCCAGCGGTCCTCGGGGAACCACGCGGGGTTGCAGGGCCAGTCGTGGTTCTTGGGGTTGAACTTGACGCTCCCGCAGATGTACGGCATCCAGACCGTGTTCTCGGCGGAGTCGTCCGTGCAGAGCTCGGCGAGGCCGAACCAGAGGCCGTTGACCTTCTTCGCGGGGCCGGCGTTGTCGCGGGCGAGCAGCGCGGCGAACTCGGAGGTGATGGTCACGAGACCGCTGGCGATGGGCAGTTCGAGAGCCGCTTTGGCGAGGGCGGGCCCGATCGCGGGGCGGGCGGCTTTGACGACATCGCGCCACGCGGCGTCGAGCTCGGTCGCGCGACGGACGTGCTTGGAAGCCAGATTTGACACACGGGTCGCGAACGCAAAGTCCATCTCATCAAAGGGCATCGGGTACCTCCTCGGCGGGCCGGCGCGCGAGCTTCTCGCCGTCGTCGGGCGCGTGGCGTCCGAAGCATACATGGACTCGCGGGATGGTGCCGGAGACGGGGAGAAGGGGGAGGAGACGCGGGGTATAGCGGGAAATGAAAGCGACCCGCACCGGGGCGGGTCGCTTCGTGGTTGCGGGGTTGTGTGCTTGGTTTACGCCGCCATCTTGACGGGGCTCGCCCCCCCACCAAGACCACCTTCCGCCCCGCCCGCGACGGTCAGGGTCGGCCCGCCGATCCCGAAGTTCACCGTGAACTGCGCGGGGTTGCCGCGCGTGGTGCTGCGGACGGCGGTGATCTGGTACGTCACGGGCGCGGAGCCGGCGGGGATCGTCTCATCGACGAACACCCGGACGCCGGTGCCCCCCACGAAGACGAATCCGCCCGATCCGGTCTTCCGCATCACTTCATAGATCGTCCCCGAGGTGCCGCTGGGGTTGTTGCATTTCCACTTGAGCTCGACCGCGCCGTTCTGGAGCAGGCCGACGGCGAACTCGTACGGCGTGCCCGGGGGCGGCGTGGTCCCCGGCGTCGCGGGGGGCGGGATCTGGGCGAGCGTGTAGACGTTGGGGTCGTTCTTGGTCTCGGCGTAGAGGCGGATGGTGTCGATCATGTCCTGCCCCGCGCCGGGGCCGTTGTGCATGGCCCGCACCTTGTCGTAGAAGTTCTGCGTGGCGGTCTTGGCGGCCTGCCGCGCGGCTTCGGCGGCGTTGAACGCCGCCCTCGCCTGCGTGGTCGCGGTGGCCAGGGCCGTGACGGTCGCGGGCAAAAGCCCCACGGCCGCGGCGTTACTGGTCCAGGGCGCGATGTGCGCTTCGTAGAACTCGATCTTGCCAAGACGTGTCGTTGGAACAATACCCATCGCCATTCTCCAAGAGGATGTCACCACAGAGGCACAGAGGCGCCGAGGGGAACACGCACCGGCGGGCGCGCACTGCTCATGTGCCTCGGTTGTACGGCGCTGTGGCTCTGTGGTGAATCCTCGTGATGTGGCCGGGCGTCGCGTGCGGCTCACGCGAGCCGCCGTGCCCCGGCACGATGCGTCGAGCATCGACCCGCGTTCGACATCACTTGATATGTTTTTGCCCAAAACTATCATCCATACCAGAACATTTTTTCCCCCATTGCTCGCTCGCCGCCACCAAGGCAACAAATTGGCACACTTTCGTGCCAAAGAGCTCCCTTTCCACGAACCGTTCACCCCTTCATGGCCCGCGTGAAGGGTTCAACGCCCCCCGTGAACCCCTTCACGGGCATGTTGAACCCCTTCACGAAGACCGTGAAGCCTTTCACGACGACCGTGAAGCCCTTCACGACGAGCGTGAAACCCTTCACAATGACCGTAAAGCCCTTCACAACGACCGTTCAACCCCTCAGAAGTCACACCTAAGGTCCAGATCGCCACTGCACGAGGGCAAGCCCAACGCTGATCGGCACCAATCGCCGGAGGAACCGGCGATCGGTGGTATGCCAGTCCCTTCCCGGCGGTGCAATCCTCCCTATCCTCGTGAATGATCCAGTATCACCCGGCCGACGGTATTTCCGATCAATTGTACATGTGGATCGTCAACGCGCTCGAGTGCGGACCAAGCCTGCATCATCACAGTTTTTCATTCGAAAGATCTACAAGCCGACTCTTCTGGAAGCATCAGGTACCGCCGCTCTACGACAATCAGAGTGGATCCCCGCAACTAGTCCACGACGGAATTCAGTTTGGACAACTCTCCGTGCCGCAGGAGCATCGCGACGAGTGCCAAGCGCTTTTTGCGTGAAGTTGTTATGCCGGGTGCCGCGTACAACGATCATCCCGCTTCCGGATGATCGTGAATGAGTGTCGGACGTGGGCAGGGCTCACACTGCCTCCACGACCGTCCGGGGTACCGGATGGTCGTAGTAGCCAGCGAGGGTGGCAGGATTCGCGAGCCACAGACAATCCGCGTGAAACCCCTGATCGAATGACTTCCGCGATAGCCCGGTACGAGTATAATCTGACGATGTGGCTATTTCTGTCTGGCGTCGGAGCGACACTCTTGCTTGCGATCGTGATTCGCGTCACAAAGGCCAACTCCGACGTTCGTCAGAGTTGGGACAGGTCAACTGCGGGATTGACCCTAAGCCCGACTAAGAAGCTGGTTCTTCGGATTCTCCGAATGAGGCTTCGGTCGCGGACGGGACTTTCTGACAGTCAATTGGAGTTTCCGTTTCGAGCGATAGCGATCATGGTGGAGTTGTCGGAGGACGCGGAATGGGACCTGATTCAGCAGGCACCCGACTGGGCTGATCGAGTGCTGGATCGAGCCATCGAGAATCTGCGGAGATCTCAGGACCCGACGGACCGGCTTGCTCAAGACGCTCGCCGAGCGCTTGACGGCCAATAGGCTGGGTGTCACGATCATCCCGCTTCGGAATGGTCGTGGATGAGCGTCGGGTCTGGCAGGGGCACCCAATTGCCTGCGGGCGTCCCTCCACGACCATCCGGAGGACCGGATGATCGTGGCACATGGGCTTTGGTCTTTAGGGGGGATGGGGGTGGGAGCTACTTGTCCTGTAGCACGTCGGCGGCGTTCTTGACGGCGTTTTCCGTCTGGACGGCGAAGTGCTGGTCGATGGTGAACTCGATGCGGCGGCCGTCGGTGGTGATGAAGGAACCCGAGAGGATGAGCGTGAACGGTTCCGCGCGGGTCACGATGCCGGGGACCTCGCCGGAGACGATGCGGTTCACGCTCCGGACGATGCGGCCGCCGGCCATGCTGTTCACCGATTCGTAGTCCCGCCCGTTGATCCGCAGGGGCAGCTGCAGCGTGGCGAGGGACGGCTCGATGACGCCGTCGTCGTAGGTGATGCTCACGGAGGTGATCTCGGCGGCTTCGAAGGTGGAGGTGCTGTCCGTGTAGTCGAGCTTCACCGCGCAGGGGAGGCTGCTGGTCAGGGTCCCGCCGGACATGTCGAGCGTGGTGTTGGCGTCGATCCAGACGCCGGGTCTGGGCTTGCCATCGCTCGCGGTCGGGGCGGATGCGACGAACGTGAACGAGTTGACCGCGAAGGTGGCGGGGATGGGCGGCTGCTTCCAGCACCCCGGGAGGCCGCCGATCGCGGCGACGCTCGCGGCGACGGTCGTGAGCAGGAGCGGCGTTCGGGCGATGGCGTGCATGGGCGGCTCCGTTGTTGAATCGGGGCTGTCGCTCGGAGCGGGTGCGGGAGTTCGGCGCACGCGGTGTCAGGGAGCGGAACCCTTGCTGGCGCTGCGGGCTCGTTGGGCCTTACACCGACTGCGGCTGGCGGGCGGGCTTCCGGATCCAGCGGCTGACATCCGGGTCGGAAGAGACGTCGCCCGCGCGGCGGGCGATGGCGGCGGCGATCAGGCCCATGAACATCGGCTGGGGCGCGAGCGGGCGGCTCGTCAGTTCCGGGTGGAACTGGCCGCCGATGAAGAACGGGTGCTCGGTTGCTTCCTTGGGGTTGGTCGCGCCGGCGGCCGACGTCAGGCTCTGGCCCGAAGCACGCGGCTGGCGAAGCTCGAGCATCTGCATGATCGGGCGCGTCGGGTGGCGACCGGAGAAGACCATGCCCGCTTCTTCGAGGCGGCCGAGATACTCGGGGTCGACCTCGTAGCGGTGGCGGAAGCGCTCGCGGATCGTCGGGTTCAGGCCGGGCTTGCTGCCATAGAGGAAGTGGGCGAGCGAGCCGGGCGTGATGAGGACATCCTGAGCGCCGAGGCGCATCGTGCCGCCCAGGCCCTCGACCCGCTTCTGCTCGGGGAGCTCGCTGATGACCGGGTACTGCGTCTCGGGGACGAACTCCGTCGACGAAGCCCCGCGGAGGCCAAGGACGTTGCGGGCGAACTCGATCACCGCGACCTGGAAGCCAAGGCAGATGCCAAGGTACGGGACGCGGTTCACGCGGCAGTGCTTGACGACGGAGATCTTGCCCTCAACGCCCCGCGTGCCGAAGCCGCCGGGGACGATCACGCCGTCGACATCGCCGAGGCTCTCGGCGACGTTGCGGTCGGTGAGGTCGGTGGTGTCGAGCCAGTTGAGGTCGATCTTGCAGGAGAGGTGGGCGGAGCAGTGCTCGACGGCTTTGTCGATCGAGGCGTAGGCGTCGCGGAGGTTGGCGTACTTGCCGGCGATGCCGAGGGTGATCTGGTGCCGCTTGGGCGCGGTGAGGCGGGAGGCGAAGGCGTTCCACTTGGCGCGGGCTTTGTCCTCGTGCTGGACGTTGACGCGGTCGTGGAGGCCGAGCATGGACATGATCTCGCGGTCGAGGCCCTCGCGGCGCATCTCTTCCGGGATCGTGTAGATGGACTCGCGGTCGTGCATGGAGAAGACGCGGCGCATCGGGACGTTGCTGAACATCGCGATCTTCTGCATGACCTTGGGCTGGCAGGGCTTGCTCGCGCGGCAGGCGATGATGTGCGGCTGGATGCCGGCCTGCATGAGGCGCTGGATGCCGAGCTGGGCGGGCTTGGACTTCTGCTCGCCCAGGGCCGGGGGCTCGATGACGTAGGTCAATGCGACAAAGCAGACCGAGCCGGGGCCCTCTTCGAACGCCAGCTCGCGCATGGCTTCGATGTAGAACGCGTTCTCGTAGTCGCCGACGGTGCCGCCGACCTCGACGAAGACGACGTCGGCGGGGCGGTTGCCGTCACCTTGGACGGCGAGCTCGCGGAGCTTCTTCTTCACCTCGCCGGTGACGTGCGGGATCATCTGGACGTCGCGGCCGAGGTATCCGCCGCGGCGCTCGCGGTCCATGATCTCGGTGTAGATGCGGCCGGAGGTGGTGAAGTTCTTCTTGGTGAGGTTCTGCTCGAGGAGACGCTCGTAGGTGCCAAGATCCATGTCGCACTCGGTGCCGTCATCCAGGACGAAGACCTCGCCGTGGCGGAAGGGGTTGAGCGTGCCCGAGTCGAAGTTGAGGTACCCCTCCATCTTGATCGGAGCGACCGAGAGGCCCTTGTCCTTGAGCATCTTGGCGAGACTGCTCGCGAAGATCCCCTTGCCCAGGCCGGACATGACGGTGCCGAAGACGACGACGTACTTGTGCTGCCCGCGGCGATACCCCTCGGGGACGGGGGAGTAGAACTCGTTCTCGGCGGAAGAGCCGCCCACGGACGCGAGAAGCGATCCGGACTCGACGTTGCGTTCATCGTGGTCGTCGTCGCGGCTTGACCCTTCGATGATCTCCCCGGCGGAGAGGTAGACATCCGGGACGCGGAGGCCGGAGATGCGGGAGCGGACCGAAGCCGGCTTCGATCGGGAAGCGGTCGGGTCGGCAGAGGCCGAGGTGGGCAGGCTGGGAGCAGGATGCTCGGGCGCGGCTTCCGTGAACGCTTCGGGCGCATGGGGCCAACGTCGCTGATCGGGCAAAGTCGGCTGGGTGGGCATGGATGAGTGTACCCGGCAGAAGGCGGTTCGTCGGCCCGGCGGGCTTTGGAACCCGCGTGGGAACCGAATTCTGAAGCGAGGACCTCCCCAAACGCCGACCATGTTTGGTTCGCGGACGCTACGCTGTCCGCACCGGTTCCGGTCCCCGGAACCCAAGGAGCCTTCATGATGATCCGATCGCTCGCGTGCCGATGGATTCTGGCCGCACTCCTGATCACCGCGACCGCGGTCTCCGCCCGTGCCCAGGACCAGGAAACCCCCGCGGATCCGCGGATCGACGCCAAGACGGGCGCCCAGATCGCCAACTGGCCCCCGCCCACGCCGTGGGACCACCGGCACATGCTGCTTGAGCTTGACTTCGGGGCGTTCACCTCCCCCGAGTTCACGGCGGTGCAGACGCTGACGCTTTCGCCGCGGGGCCGGCAGCGGTCGGAGGTGGTGCTGAACTGCGGGCCGGACATCACGATCCAGAAGGTCGTGATCCCGACGGACCCCAAGGACCCCCGCCGCAAGGACGGCAAGCCGCTCCCCGACACCGAGCTTCGGTTCGAGCACAAGGACCGGGTTCTGACGATCGCGCTCCCCGAGCCGGTCGCTCTCGACAAGACCATCGTCATCAAGACAACGTACAAGTGCGACTACTCCAAGAACCGCAACGCCGGGCTGACGTGGGTCAAGCCGCGTGAGAACCCGACCAACGGCACCGACGAGTTCCCCGTCGCGTACTCGCAGGGCCAGGCCGAGGACAACCACCGCTGGTTCCCCTGCCACGACTTCCCCAACGAGCGCGTCACGACCGAGATCATCGCGACGGTGCCCCGCGGGTACGAAGCCGTCGCCAACGGACGCATCCTCTCCAAGACGACCAAGGGCAAGTCCACGACGTTCCACTGGCTTCAAGACAAGCACCACCCCTACTACCTCGTCGCGCTCGTCGTCGGCAAGTATTCAATCATCAACATCGACCCCGAGCGGCCGCAGAACGACCCGGACATGTCCTGGCCGCGCGACCCGCGATTCCGCTTGGGCATCACGGCGTACGTGCCGATCGGCAAGGAGGATGAATGCGCGAAAGCCCTCGGCAACACCGCCGCGATGATCAAGGTCTTTGAAGACCTCTTCGAGACGCCGTACCCGTGGGACAACTACAAGCAGGTGCTGGTGCGCGGGTTCCCCGGCGGCATGGAAAACACCTCCATGACGATCATGGGAAGCAACTTCTTCCTCGGAGGCCGCGACGCGGATGATCTGGTCGCGCACGAACTCGTCCACCAGTGGTTCGGCGACCTGGTCACCTGCCGCAGCTGGGAGCACATCTGGCTGAACGAGGGGTGGGCTTCGTATGGCGAAGCACTCTGGAACGAATACAAGAACGGGATCGGCGCACCCGACGATGAAGCGTACCTCAAGACGATCGCAGGGTTCGTCTCGGCGCAGCGCGGCTCGAACCGGGCTTCGCTGCCGCGCGGCATCCCGATGGTGAGCAACCGCTACCGCAATCCTGATGTCCCGTTCTCCAAGCCCGACAACCCCTACAGCAAAGGCGCCGTCGTGCTTCACATGCTCCGCGAGCGCCTTGGCAAGCAGGCGTTCTACAAAGCCACGCGCAACTACCTCGCGGAGAACCGCGACAACGGCCTGGTCGAGACCGACCAGTTCCAGAAGGCTCTGGAGACCGAGTCGGGCCTGTCGCTGGACCAGTTCTTCGAGCAGTGGACCCGCCGGCCGGGCTTCCCGAGGCTTGAGATCAAGCTCTCCTTCGACTCGGCGACCAACCAGTTGACGGTGGAAGCGGATCAGACGCAGGTCGTCAACGCCGACAACCCCGCGTACGTGCTCGACATCCCCGTGCGGATCTCGTTTGAACAGGGCGAGCCTGTCATGCAGCAGATGACGATGGACGCGAAGTCGTCCAAAGCCGTCTTCACGCTCCGCGGCAAGCCCTCCGAAGTCATCTTCGACCCGCGCATCACCAACCTCGCGGTCTACCGCGTCACCAAGAACATCGACGACCCGGCCGAGGACAAGTCCGGCCAGAGCGCGGACGCGAAGAAGGAAGAGACCAAGTGAGCAAGCCCGCGATGAGGCCCGTGGCCGTGCGCCCGCCCATGAAGGAAATGATCATGCCGATTTCAACCCGACTCCGCCGGCTGCCCCTCGCCGCCGGCTTGGTCGCTCTGCCCGCGTTCGCCATCGCCGCCGAGATCCGTGAGCACGACCACGGCGGGCTTTCCTGCCTGCACTGCAAGCTCGCGGCGGCTCAGTTCGCCGGCGAAGCCGGGGGCCCGATCGACCCCGCGACGGGGCGTGACGCTCGGAATTTCGGCCGCAGCCCGACGGTCGATTACCGGCACATGGCGCTCGAGCTGACGATCAACGACATGAACACGCCGGTGATGCAGGCGCGGCAGACGCTGACCGTCATCGCGCCGCACCGCCCGATCGCGACGCTGAGTCTGGACGCCCGCCAGCTCAAGATCGAGTCCGTCGCCGTCGAGGGCCGACGGTCGACGTTCACCTACGACAATGAGCGTCTCACGATCACGTTCGACCCGCCGCTTGCCCCGAACGTGCCCACCGACATCGTGACGCGATATGAGATCCGCGATCCGATGCGCGGTCTGTACTGGACGCCCGAGTCCCCGGCGTGGCCCGGCCGTCCGCCACAGCTCCACACGCAGGGGCAGCCCGAGACCAACAGCTCGTGGTTCCCCTGCCACGACTTTCCCAATGAGCGGCTTACGACCGAGCTGATCGTCACCGCGCCCGCCGACTACGAGGTCGTGAGCAACGGCCGATTGGCCGAGCGAACCCCGACGATCGTCGAGAAGGCCAACCCGACCGGCGACACCGAGCTCACGCCCTTCAACCGCTGGCGCTGGGTGCAGGACAAACCGCACGTCAACTACCTCGTCTCGCTCGTCGTCGGGAAGTTCGACGTCGTCGACCTCGGCACGCCCGCCCTTCCGCTCCCGGTCTACGCCCCCCTCGGCCGCGAGCACGACATCCGCGGCACCTACGGCCGCACGCCCGCGATGATCCGGTTCTTCAGCGATCGTCTCGGCGAGCAGTATCCCTGGGACAAGTACGCGCAGGCCGTCGTGTGGAACTTCATCGCCGGCGGCATGGAGAACACCTCCGCCACCACCATGTACGACACCGCGATCATCAACGGCGGCGACCTCGATGACTTCGATCTCGACGGCCTGATCAGCCACGAGCTCGCCCACCAGTGGTTCGGCGACCTCATGACCTGCCAGACCTGGGAGCACATCTGGCTCAACGAGGGCTGGGCGACGTACATGACGCAGCTCTGGTTCGAGCACCGCGACGGACGGCAGGCGTACGACGCAGCGGTCCGCTCGCTCTACGACGGCGTGATCGGGAGCGACAAAGGCTCCCTGCCCGACACCCCGGGCATGGCAAGCCGCGTCTACCGCGACCCGTGGGAAGTCTTCCGCCGTTCCGCCAACCCCTACGGGAAGGGCGCGAGCATCCTGGCCATGCTCCGCGCCCGCTTGGGCGATGACGCTTTCTTCAAGGGCGTCGCCCTCTACATCGACCGCCACAAGCTCACCAACGTGGTCACCGGCGATTTCCGCCGAGCTCTCGAAGACGCTTCGGGCGAGAGCCTTTCGCAGTTCTTCGCCCAGTGGGTTGAGCGGCCGAACGTTCCGCGTCTGACGATCGACGCGCAGTGGGATCAGGACGCCAAGAACCTCTCCCTTGTCGGGAAGCAGACGCAGACGATCGACCCGCTCAACCCGGCTTTCGAGTTCGATCTGCCGGTGTGGGCACTCGAATCCGTCGAGCCCAGGCAGTGGGTCAAGGGCACGCTCACCTTCCGCGGCCGCGAAGCTTCGCTCAAGATGGGCCTGCACGGCGCCCCCTCGGCCATCGCGTTCGACCCTGAGCTCACGGTGATCGCCGAGATCGCTTGCAACCACCCCGCGGCCGGCTCCGAAACCCTGGCGGGCGAAGGACCGACGCTGGCAGCCCGCATCCAGGGCGCTCGAGGCCTCGGCTCGTCCAAGTCCCCTTCCACCGCCGACCTCACCCGCCTGATGGACATCGTTTCCGACGAGTCGGCCCACGCGTCCCTCCGCGTCGAAGCCGCCCGCGCCCTGGGGGCTCTCGGCGATGCGGGGTCGCTCGGCTCGCTCGCGACCGCTCCGATCAGAGCCTGGCAAGCCCGCGAAGCCGTCCTCTCCGCTCTCGCGGCCCACTCCGGTCCCGACAAAGCCTCCGAGCTCACGCGCGAACGTACGTACAAGCTCCTGATGCACGCGTGGGAGAACGATTCCTCCACGCGCGTGCGAGCCGCCGCCATCCGCGGGCTTGCGGCCATCCGCGCGGATATGAACACCATCCTCGCCGCCGCCAAGACCGAGTCGCAGGACGACGAGATCCGCCGGGCCGCGATGGAGGCTCTCGTCACCCTCAAGACCAAGCCCGGCCTCGCCGCGATCGTCGAGATCACCAAGCCCGGGAACCTCAGCCGCACGCGGGCCGACGCGATCGGCCACGTGGCACGCATCGCCGAACTCGACCCCGAGGCCGCTTTCGAGGCCATCGCCGCCTGCGTGAACGATCGCGAGCAGCGAGCCCGCCTCGCCGCCGGTCAGGCCCTCGTGACGATCAAGAACCCCCGAGGCGTCGAGGTGCTCACCAAGCGTCTGGCAAAGGTCACGGACGCTTCAGAGCGTCGGATGGTCGAGGGCTGGCTCGCCGCTCTGAACGCGAAGTGACGGCACACGCGGCCAAGAGCAAGCGGCCTTCGGCCCGCGACCGAAGCCGTCCGAAAAACAACCGAGCCCCGCGTCTTCCGACGCGGGGCTCGTTTCTTTGTCGCCTGTGATGATCAGCAGCCCGACTCGAACGCGCTCACGAAGTCGTCGTAGTCGAAGAAGTCCACGAAGTCATCGCCGTTGAAGTCCGCCGTGCGGCCGGCCGGGCACGAGCCCGTCTCGAAGCACCCGACGTAATCGTCGTAGTCGAAGAAGTCCAGGAACCCGTCGCCGTTGAAGTCGGCGGGGCACGGGGGCGGTCCGCACTCGCCGGGGTTGGCGCGGCCGGGCGTGAGCTCAAAGTCGAAGGGCAGCGGATCGTTGACCGGGAACCCGCGGGTCTGAAGCTCATCCGCGAAGAACGGGCCGGGGAACGAGCCAAAGACGTCCAGGGCGTAGATGTTGTCGCAGACCCGAACGATCGCGTCCGCCGTGAACGCGATGTTGGGGTCCGGATCGCCGGCCGAAACGTCGAGACCGCCGAGCTGCTCGGCGTAGTTGACGTCCGTGTCCAGCTGTTCACCCTCGTCGTACCCGATCACGTCGAGCACGGCTGACCAGGGGAAGGACTCCATCACGCCGTTGTTGTCGAGGTCGAGGTCGTCGCCAATGGCGCCCGTGAACCCGCGAACGATGATGAAGGTGCTCCCGCCGTTCTCGAGATCCGGGACAAAGTCGCGAACGAGGACGGTGGTTTCGGCTTCAGGGGCCGGGTCAAACTGCGTCGCCGCGTCACGGATCAGGAACAGGCCGTTCGCGCCGGTCGAGTACCCGTCGAGCGGGATCGCCACGTCGACCGTGCCCACCGTGCCGGTCGCTTCGCCGTCGCCCTCGATGACGAGGAACCACAAGCCCGAGAGGCTCTGCGAGGGTGCCGAGCTCTTGAGCTCAAGAAACTCGCGTCCCTGGTCGGTGCCGGGCGAATTGATGAAGATCTCGTTGATCACAACCAGAGGCTGCGCGACAGCGGTTCCCGCCGCCAGCGCAAGCCCGATCCCGCCCGCCACAATGCCGGTGCTCCACTTCATGAAACTTCTCCCTTTCTTTCCACCATTCGGCGTGCGAACTCGCGGCGACACCGCCGCTTGCTCCACGCACGCTCTCTTCTCTTACCAGTTGATCCCGGGACGGCTCAGCCAGCCGCCGTAGACCTTTCCCTCGATCTCGTCGTACACCGGGGTGCGATACCCACCGCGGTCGGCCACCTCGGACGCTCCCCAAATCCCGTCGCGCATGCCCAGATCAGAAAAGACCGCGACATGGGCGTCGGCGAACCCGATATTGCCGTTCATGCGGTCGTGCGATGTCTGGCTGTCGCCCGCGAGAATCTTGCTTCCCTTGCCGTGCACCGGGCCCCAGTCGCTGAAGTCCTGACGCCCCACCACCGTGCCGCCCGGCCCGCGGACGAAGCCAGGACCATCCGTCAGCGTCTTCGCGCCCCACTCCCACGACCCGTTCACGAAGACCAGATCGTTCTCGTCCTCGTTCTGAATCGCGGCATCCGCCATCAGAGCGACCAGCGACGGCGAGCCCGCCATGCCGAGGAACCGCTCGTTCAACGGGCCGCGAAGGTACCGCACATCCTTCGGATTGGGCACGCTCGCCCGGTCGGCGCGCTTGGTGTCGGTGTGGGCCATCTGCCAGCTCTGGCAGTAGTTCGTGTTGTACCCGCGGGTGATGAGGTCTTCGATGTCCGCGTTGGAGTACGGAGCGTTCCCCTCCCGCCGGTACGTGCTCGAACCGTTGATGCGGTTGCGGTTGAGGGTTTCGCTGTACCGCGCAGGGCTGCCGGGGCAGAGAAGCTTGCCCGGCGAACCGTACCCGCCGCGGATCATGTCCGCGACCCAGCCCGTCGTTTCAACCGCCCCATACCCCTCTTCAACCTGATTGTCGAACGGACCCGAGCAGAAGAACCCCTTGCTGTCCACCGAGTACGTCGTCGCGGCTTTCACGATCTGCCCGAGGTTCGACATGCAAAGCGTCTGCTTGGCGGCATCCCTCGCCTTGGCCAAGGACGGCACGAGAAGCCCGATCAGGAGCGCGATGATCGCGATCACGACCAGAAGCTCAACGAGCGTGAATCCCAGACGCCGGTTGCCGTGGTGCATCATGCGGAGCGAACATAGTGAAGAACCAGTTCGTCACGGATTCGGATTGCGCGAAGACTTTGTCAAGATGCCCCTGTTGAGACCCGCCAGCCCGTCACGCGGAGGCCGGATTTGCTACGCGGCGGCCCACCGCCTGCACCACTTCCTCAACGCTGATCCTCTCCATCATCGCCCGGCCGGCAAGCGTGTTCTTGTGCTCGAACACATCGCCCTGCCGGAGGTGCTGGATGACGTCGGCTTCGCGCCGGAACGGCCCGACAAGCTCCACGCGCGTGGGGCCGAAGAGCGCCACGAGAGGGCGGTCGAACCCGACGGCCATGTGCAGCGCCGCCGAGTCGTTCGCAAGCACCATCGCCGCTCCCTCCACCACCGCCATCAACCCCGCCACGCTCGTCGCGCCAAGCAAGTCCAACACACGACCGTCCTGCGCCGCCAGCGAGAGAAGCGGGCCGCACTGCTCGCGCTCGCTCCTTGACCCCACCACCGCCACCGCATCTAAACCCATCTCGAGCATCGCCGGAATCGCGGCCGCGAAACGCTCCGCGGGCCATCGTTTGCCCTCCCACCGGCTCGTCGGCGCCACCACCGCGTAACGCTTGCCCGCAAGCGCCGCGGGAACCTCCGCCCGGCCTAGCTCACTCGAGTAAAGCCGCATGTCCAGCACCGGCCGAACGCCCGCGAGTTCCAACAGCCGGAGCATCCGGTCCACCGTGTGCATCGACGTGTCGACGTGATGCCGCTCCGTGTAGCCGAGCCAGCCGAACTCGCGAGCATTCGCGAAACCCACGCGCCGTGAAGCCCGGGTCGCCCAGGAGAACAGCCCGGATCTCGCCAAGCCCTGAAGGTCCACCACGAGGTCATAGCCCCGATGCTTCAAAGCGTCGAGAAACGACCGGGGCCCCGAAAGCCGGAGTTTGCGGATCCCCTTCCCGAACGACCCCCGGTCAAACGGGACCGTTCCGGTCAGCGCCGGGTGGCTGGAAACCGCCGGCACGAACGCTTCGTTCACAAGCCAGTCGATCGTCGCGCCCGGAAACGCCCTCCGCAAGCTCACCAGGCACGGAACCGTGCGGCACACGTCGCCCAGCGCGCTCGGCCTGATAAGCAGCACCTTTCGCGGCTCGATCGTCCGTTCGGAAATGGCAACCTCATCGGGCAAGACCCAAGGATACCGCCGGCCCCGCGTACAAGGGCTCAAGCCCCAAAGAAATCGGCCCGATCCCGAAACTCCGGCCCCCGAAATGCCATAAAACTGTTTGGTCCGTTCTGTACCGCCCGCGGCCCGCTTTCGCGGGCTTTCGAAATCACCCTCGTGGAGCCCCCCATGCGCCTGCTGCCAGCCCTTTCGGCCCGCCGAATCCTCCGCCCCGTTGCTTTCACCGCCGCTCTGCTTCTGTCCGCGGGCCACGCGATCGCGCAGGACGAAGCGCCGCGTCAGTTCATGGTCTTTGAGCACTGGGGCATGCCCAACCTCGTCAGCGACCCCCGCGACGCGGCCCTCAAGCGCGCCATCGAAATGCTCCCCGCCCGCCTCAACGAACTGCGCGAGGAGATCCCCGGCCTGCCCCCCGAGGTCGTCACGCTGATGGACATGCTCCCCCGCATGATCTCGCGCCCTATGAAGATGGGCATCGCCTACACCCCGGGCGAACCCACCGGCGGCCTCTTCAACTACGGCATCGTCATCAGCATCGAAGCCGCCGACGAAGCCGAAGCCAAACGCAACCACGAACGCATCAAGAGCCTGCTCAAGAGCGCCGAAGCCCCCACCTCCGAGAGCAAGCGGCTTGAGGGCTTCACCGAGATCCAGGTCGGCCCACCGGGCAATCTCGCCTACGGCGTCCGCAAGTCCGGCAACGCTTGGCGCAACGAGGTTGTCTACGGCACCGTCGGCGATCTCGACAAGGTCCTCGCGTCTCCCGCGGTGATCAACAAGAACGTCAAGCCGCTGATGGTCGCGAGCTTTGACCTCACCGCGCTCACGCCCGCCGAGAAGATGATCCTCACCGTCGCTCCCAAGGAACAGCCGGAGATCCGCGAGATCGCCGTCCAGCTCCGCAAGAACGGCCTGCTCGGCAACGACGCGATGAAAGCCAACCTCGAAGTCGGCGTCACCGCCGACGAGATGATCACGACCACCCGCGTCGAACGCGCCGGGAAGTTCAAAGCCGCGCTCCACATGGCCGGCGAGCCCCTCACCGAAGCCGACTTCCGCGCCATCCCCGCCGACGCCTCCATGGCGAGCATCGGCGCGGGAGATCTCGGCTATTTCCGCGACGCGCTCGATCAGGCTTCCAAAGCCTCTCCCGAAGTCCAGAGCGTCCTCGACCAGTTCAAGGAACAGACCGGGGTCGATATCCGCACCGACATCATCGACTGCGTCGGCGGGTCCTTCGCGATGTACATGTCCGACTCCACCGGCGGCGGCGGGCTCGGCTCGGCCGTCGTCCTCATCGGGCTCCGCGACCGCGAACGCTTCATGAAAGCCCACGCCAAGCTCGTCGGCAAAGCCCGCCAGCTCATCGATGAGAACCTCACCGAGATGCCGGGCCCGTACCTCAAGCTCGACACCTGGAAGGACGGCACCACCGACATGAACGCGCTCCGCATGCGCGGCTTGCCCATGCCGATTGAGCTCTGCTACGCCGCCACCAGCCGCTACCTCATCCTCGGCCTCACGCCCCAGGCGGTCACCGCCGCCGTGCGCCAGGCCGAAGGCAAGGGCGACGGCGGCATCCTCACCAACCCCCGCGTCGCCGAGGTCGCCAAAGCCAGGCAGGGAAGCCTGCTCAGCCTCAGCTACTCCGACACCCCGCGCATGGTCCGCGAGGGCTACACGCTCCTCGCCATGCTCGGCACCGGCATCGCCAACGGCGTGCGCTCGACCACCGATTACGCCCGCGAGCCCGGCTTGGTCGTCCCCCCGCCCCACGACCTCCTTAAGAACGCCAAAGCGTCCGTCAGCATGAGCTATTGGGACGGTGAGACCCTCGTGATGGAGAGCAAAGCCGACAAGTCGCTTGTGGTCGCGGCCGGCGGCACCATCGGGACGGTTGTTCAGTTTGCTCCGCTGATCGCCGGCGTGGGCGGCGGCGTCGCGGCGGCCCAGAACGCCGGCGGCATGGTGGGCCCCTTCGGCCTGCTCGAGCTCCCCAACAACGCCCTCCCGCTCGCCGTTCCGCATGCCGGCCCGGCCGCGCGGTTCCTCGCGATGTTCCAGCCGTGGTGGCAGCAGCCCATGGGCCCGGCCCGTGCGCTCGTCCTGGCCGATGATCTCCGGGCCTCGCCCCTCCGCCAGTTCGCGCCCATGATTGTCCCGTGACCGGACTCCAGAGCACACCGCCGCAGCCCCCGCTGCGGATTCTGATCGAGACCGGGCGGTTTGTCGTGATCGACAAACCGCCCGGTGTTCGTTCCGTGCCGGGATTGGGCGAGACGGGCGAGGTCTGCATGGTCAACGCGGTTCGCGCCGCGTTCCCGGAGGCGACCGGCCCGCTCTCGGTCCACCGCCTCGACATGCCCACCTCCGGGATCATGGTCTTCGCACTGGACCCCGAAGCACACCGGCGGCTGTCCTGGCAGTTCGAATCCCGCACAGTGAGCAAGCGATACACCGCTCTGCTCGCGGGTGATCTTGCTCGGCAAGCGGGCGCGACCGAGGGCGAAGTGACGCTCCCGATTCGGCCCGACTACGACAACCGACCCACCCAGATCGTCGACTTCGTCCATGGCCGGTCCGCACGAACCATCTGGCAAGCAGTCGGCCTGGAGGACCTGGATGGCCGCACGCTGACACGGGTCGTCTTCACGCCGGTCACCGGACGGTCGCACCAGCTTCGCGTCCACGCCGCTTCGCCCGCGCCCGGCGGTCTGGCCGCACCGATCGTCGGGGATCCGCTGTACGGCGGCCCCGAAGCGGCCCGTCTGATGCTCCACGCTTCGGCGCTTGAGTTCGACGACCCGGACACGGGCGAGCGGGTCGTGGTCCAGTCGGCGGCCCCGTTTTGATGTGGGAACCCACTTTCTGAAACAACGTTCAGGCCGAGAACGGGCCTGATCCGCAAAAACTCGGAGGTTTTCGGATCCACGCTGCCGATGGACCGAAACTCCAGACAGTTCTTGAGAAGGAGTCTGGTTATGGGTTTCGCATGGCGTGGTTGCGTGCTCGCGTCGCTGCTGGTTTCGGGCGCGGCTTTGGGTCAGGATTGGCACGGGGAAGCGTTCCGTGCCGCGGGCCGGGCGGACCGCGGGGTTCAGACCCTCGCTGTGGATGGCGGCCTGGCGGTCAATCTCGCGGAGGCTCGCCATGTTCGAGTGGATGCCTTCCCCCTCGCGGATGGCTCGCGCGTGACGCTTGAGCTCAAACGCTTCGAGCCCTTCACCGGCGACGGCAGAATCGTCGTAATGACCTCGGAGGGTGAAGCGGAGCTCGGCCCGGTGCAGAGCACCTTCTGGACCGGGAGCCTCAGCGAAGACCCAGCGGCCCGCGTCTACCTCGCCGTCTCGGACGAGCGCATCGACGGGTACATCCTCACCGACGACCGGACGTGGATCATCACCAGCGGCCCGGCGACCGAAACCCTCCCGACGGTCATCTACGACCTGCGGACAATCCCCGAGGATCTGGTGAAGGTGTCGGGCGGCGGCTGCAACGCGCTGACGGCTCCGGGCACGCCCGTGCTCGGCGAAGCGGGCGGTTTCGGCGGGGACCGCGGGGCGCCGTGCCGGATCGTCACCCTCGCGATCGACACGGACTATGAGACGACGACGGGTATCAACGGCAACCCGGCGGCGGCGGCGGACTATCTGACGCGGCTTGTCGCGGCGGTGTCGGTGATCTATCAGCGCGATCTCAACGTCAATCTGCAGATCCCGTACATGCGGCTTTGGACCACCCCGGAGGATCCGTGGGACCAGACGGAGATGGGAGCCCAGCTCGGGCAGTTCCGCGATCACTGGGCATCGCAGATGCGGGGCGTGCGGCGGTCGCTGTCGCACTTCCTGACGTTCCGCGGCTTGGGTGGAGGCGTGGCGTGGCTGAGCGTGGTCTGCAACTACGACTGGGGTTTTGGGCTGTCGTCGGGCGTGGGCGGCGGGTTCCCGTACCCGCTCCGGGACCGCAACGACGGAAACTGGCCGATTTTCGTGACGGCGCACGAGCTCGGGCACAATTTCGGCTCGGGGCACACGCACGACTCGTACGACCCGGTGATCGACGGGTGCGGCAACGGCGACTGCTCGCAGGCATCGCAAGGGACGATCATGTCGTACTGCCACGGGTGCGAGGGCGGCATGCGGAACATCACGCTCGGGTTTGGCCCGCGGGTCATCGAGCGGATCCACCAGTACCTGGACACCGTGCCCTCGTCGTGCGGGATGACCGGCTCGCTGATGATCCTGCGGCAGCCGCAGAGCGTCGCCGTCCGCCGCGGCCGACCCTTCACGCTGACCGCGGCCGCGACCGGCCCCGGCGTCCCCCAGTTCCGCTGGACCCGCAACGGCGTCGCCATCTCGGGCGGCACCAACGGGACCTTCACCATCGCGTCCGCGACTCCGAACCACGCGGGCGTCTACGTCGCCGAAGCGTTCACCCCCTGCGCAACCCGGCAGTCCACGACCGCCACGGTGACGGTGGTCTGCAAAGCCGACTTCAACGCGGACGGGTTCGTCGACTTCTTCGACTACGACGCGTACGTCAGTTGCTTCGAGGGCGCGGGTTGCCCGCCCAACGAGAACGGCGACATGAACAACGACGGGTTCGTCGACTTCTTCGACTTTGACAACTTCGTGGAACGCTTTGAGACCAACCCTTGCGGCGCCTGAAATCCGACCCCCATTGACCAGCGAGCCCGGGACGATCGTCCCGGGCTCGTTGTGTTTTTCCTGGAATGCTGAGGACTGCCGGCCGGATCGATCCGCGGATCAGCCGTTGGACTGGACGGCCGCGGGCACCATCCGGGTGATCCCTTCAGCGGTCTCGACGAGCACCTCGTCGGCTTCGTCAAGGAACAGGCCGTGGTCGATGACGCCCGGGATCGAATCAAGCTCGCGGGCCATCTCCTCGACGTCGACGTTCTCGGGGAGCGTGCAGTCGAGGATGAGGCTGCCGTTGTCGGAGAGGAAGAGCTGGCCGTCGAAATTGCGGCGAACCACGCCGTTGACGCCAAGGTTCGAGATCCGCTGGCGGACCGAAGCCAGCCCGTACGCGACGACCGCGACCGGGAGCGGCGAGCGGGCACCCAGATGGTCCACGAGCTTGTCCTCGCCGACCATGAACACGTTGCGGGTCGAAGCGTGGGCGACGATGCGCTCGCGAACGAGCGCGCCGCCCTTGCCCTTGATCATGCGGAGGCGCGGGTCGACCTCGTCAGCCCCGTCGAAGAGATAATCGACGCGCTCGACCATCGCGAAGTCGAGGATGTTGAGCAGGTGAGCCCGGGCGAGCGTCTCGGAGACATGGCTGGTCGGCACGCAGTGAACGTTCAGACCCTCCTCGCGGACGCGGCGGGCGAGGGCCAGGATGCCGCGAGAAGCGGCCCGGCCGGTGCCAAGCCCGACGATCATGCCCGATTGAATCTCGGCGACGGCGGCTTCGCCCAACAGGTCACGTGGAGTTTCGTCGGTCACGTCGAAGTTCCTTCTCAGACGATCGCCCGGTTCGAGCGGCGGAAACGAATGAAAACCGTTGCTCTTCATGGTGCTAACAGGGGTTCGGACGCGGCCCGCGGCGAGCGCCTCCCCGTTTCTCCTCAGCCAAACTGTATCCCTTGCGCCAGCCGCACGGACGCCCCAGCGTTGATCGTCGTCGTCTGACGCCGCATGTAGATCTTCCAGCAGTCCGACCCGGACTCACGCCCGCCGCCGGTCTCCTTCTCCCCGCCGAAGGCCCCGCCGATCTCGGCGCCGCTGGTCCCCAGATTGACGTTCGCGATGCCGCAATCCGACCCCGACCCCGAGGGTGACAGGAACCGCTCGGCCGCACGGACGCTATCGGTGAAGATCGCCGAGCTCAGCCCCTGCTGGACGCCGTTGTTCATCGCGATCGCTTCATCGAGCGTCTCGTACGTGAAGACGTAGAGAATGGGGGCGAACGTCTCCTCGTCGGAAATCGGAAGTCGGTTATCGGGCGGTGCTTGGATGATCGTCGGCTGCACGAAGTACCCGCCGGCCGGACCGCGGTCGAGCGCGTTGCCGCCCGCGAGCACCTTGCCGCCCTGCTGCTGCGCCAGCCGCACCGCGTGGTGGAACCCGTCCACCGAACGCTGGTTGATCAGCGGGCCCACCAGTGTCGATGGCGAAAGGGGGTCGCCCAGCGTGATCGTCTTGTACGCTCGCACCAAGCGTTCCACAACCTTCTCGGCGATCGACTTGTGGAGGATCAGCCGCCGTGTCGTCGTGCAGCGCTGGCCGGCGGTTCCGACCGCGCCGAACACGATCGACGGGATCGCGACCTCGAGGTCCGCCGTCGGGTCCACGATGATCGCGTTGTTGCCGCCGAGCTCAAGCAGGCAGCGGCCGAGCCGTTCCGCGACCACCGCGCCCACCGCGCGGCCCATCCGGCACGAACCCGTCGCGCTGATGAGCGGGATGCGGCGGTCGCGTACGAGACGCTCGCCGACCTGATCGTCGGTGCCGATCACAAGCTTGAAGATGCCGGGATGCCCCATGCTCGTCGCGATGCGCTCCGCGATCGCGTTGGTCGCAACCGCCGTGAGCGGAGCCATCAGGCTCGGCTTCCAGATCGTCGAATCACCGCAGATCGCCCCCAGCATCGCGTTCCAACCCCACACCGCGTTGGGGAAGTTGAACGCGGTGATCACGCCGATGGGACCAAGCGGGAGCCACTGCTCGTACATCTTGTGCTGCGGCCGCTCGCTCGGGAACATGCTCCCCGGAAGCTGGCGCGACAGGCCGACGGCAAAGTCGGCGATGTCGATGGTTTCCTGAACCTCGCCGAGGCCTTCCTGCAGGATCTTGCCCACCTCAAGGCTGACGAGCTTGCCCAGGGGTTCCTTGAGCCGGCGGAACTCATCGGCGATGACGCGGACGACCTGTCCGCGGACCGGAGCCGGCACCTCGCGCCAGGCTTTGAACGCATCGACGCTCTCGGCGACGATGCGGTCGCACGCGTGGGCGTCGTCGAGGCGGACGCCGGCGAGCGGCTGTCCCGTCGCGGGGTTCTCGGAGACCACGAACGAGCCATCGGGCGATACGCCCGCGGGCCCCTTCGCATCGAGAATGAGACGGGGATCGTTGGCCAGCCCGAGGTCACGAAGGACGTCGCGAATCATGCGGCAAGCGTAGGACGATCCCGGCGAACTTCACGCGCCTGGAGGCCGCTCGGACCAGAATTCCGGGGCATGCGGTGGGGAATTCACCTGCCGTTTACTTGGATGGCGGAACCGCGGGCTTGGCCTCGGGCGTGGGCGCTTCCTTGGACTTGGGAGCATCCTTGGCGAGGAGTTCGTCGACCTTCTTGACGAGGTTGGAGTCCGAGGGATCGATGCGAGGCTCAAAGCGAGCGACGACCTTGCCCTCGCGGTCCACGATGAACTTGGTGAAGTTCCAAGCGAGATCCCCGCCGAGAGGCTTGGGCTGCGCGACGAGCTGCTTGAAGAGCGCGTGCTGCTTGTCGCCCTTGACGGAGACCTTGGAGAAGAGGGGGAAGGTGACGCTGTATTCCTTCTCGCAGAAGGACTTGATGTCCGAGTCCTTGCCGGGCTCCTGCCCCGCGAAGTCGTTGGCGGGGAACGCGAGGATCACCAGGCCCTTGTCCTTCTTGTCGTCAAAGAGCTTCTGGAGGTTCTTGTACTGCGCGGTGAGGCCGCACTCGCTGGCGACATTGACGATGAGGATGACCTTGCCCTTGTACTGGTCGAGCTTTTGCGGTTTGCCGTCGATGTCGGTGACGGTGAAGCCAAGGACGTAAGGGTCGGCGGGCTTGGCGGGTTCCTTCGGAGCTTCGGCCGCCGGTTTGGTTTCGACGGGCTTGACGTCAGCGGGCTTGGTCTCTGCCGGCTTCTCCGCGGGCTGGCTGGCGGGCGGGGTGGCAGGCTGGGTGGCGGGCTGGGTGGCGGGCTGGGCCAGGGCCACGGGCAGGACGAACGCGGAGAGGGCCAAAGCGGCTGCGCGGGTCATGAAAGGCTCCTGTGAGGTTCGGGGAAAACACTAGGCCAGGCTTGACGCTTCTGTGGCGGGCCGCAAGCGATCGTTCGGGCTCGGAATCGGCAAAAAGGACACGGCCGCCCCCGATGGGGACGGCCGTGCAGGTACTTCGCTGAGATGCGAGCTCCCGGATTACTTCTTTTCAGCGGGAGCCGGGGCCGCGTCGGCGGGCTTGACATCCGCGGGCTTGACGTCCGCGGGCTTGGGGGCGGCCTTCTTCTCTTCGCAGCCCACAAGACCGACGCCGGCCGCAGCCAGAATCGCAACGGGAAGGACGATAGTGACCAATTTCTTCATGTCTGAGCCTCCTGTAGGGTGGGTTCCACCCATGCCTTCGATCCTGGCCGGGCGCGCGCCCTGCCTCCTGACGTCTCGTACAGTCTACACGATGTACGAATTGTGCAGAGCAGTTCGGTTCAGTGTAGATCATACCAGTCCTGGCGGAGAGGGGTTGCCCGGGTACGAGACGCTCACCAGCGTCGTCAACGGCTACGCCGGCACACCTTCCCTCACCGGTCTGGGCCGGTATGAGCAGTTCGACGTGCGCTGTGTGGGACCGGTGGACCCGACGCTCGCGTACCTCGTGGACATCAAGGTGATCGACCGGGCGGTCCGGCGGGCGGTTGCGCCCATCGTTGCGGAGGCTTTGCGGCGTTCGGTCGCTTCTTCCGCGAAGATCAACCTGCCGCTGGTCTTGACGACCGCCGGGGAAGCCCTCCGCCTTGAGCTTGGGGGCATCCTGGCTTCGCTCCGCTGGCGTCTGACGCCGTACCTCAGTCTGGAGACCATCGTGAACGATGCACGTCCATCCGCATCCACTGTTCCAAGCGTGCTCTTCCGCCAGCGGTTTGAGTTCGCGGCAAGCCACCGCCTGCACGTCCCCTCGCTCTCGATCGAGGAGAACCGCCGGGCCTTCGGCAAGTGCAATCACGCCAACGGGCACGGGCACAACTACATCTTTGAGCCGTGCGTCGAGGTGCCGGTGTCCGCCGCCCCCTCGCAGCTTTCGGTGCAGGGCCTGGAACACCTTTGCAAGGAGGTGCTCCTGGACCGGTACGACCACACGTACCTCAACGTCGACACCCCGGAGTTTGACGCGGAGCGCGGGGGCGTGGTGCCCAGCGTCGAGAACATCGCGAAGGTCTTCTTTGACCGCCTCGCCCCCAAGATCGCCGAAGCGGGCGGGGGGCGGCTTGTCCAGATGACGGTCTGGGAGAGCGACCGGACCTCCGCGTCGTACCCCGCGGTCTGATCGAGCCCCCACCGCCAACATGGCCGGGCCCAGCCCCACTACCATGAGCGGCCATGAACGTCCCCCCTCCCGGCACGCCCCTCCCGCCCTCCTCGTCTTCAAGCCACTCCTCCGAAGGCGATCGTCGGCCCGAGCAGCGGCCGGTCTCCATCCGCCAGGTCGCGGCCCACGCGGGCGTCTCCATCGCGACCGTCTCGCGCGTGATGAACAAATCCGCCGACGTCTCCCCCGACACCGCGTCGCGCGTCCGCAAAGCCGTCGAAGAGCTCGGCTACATCCCAAACCCCATGGCCCGCGGCCTCAACTCCGGCGACACGCGCGTCCTGGGCATCGCCCTCCCGTGGTTCCAGGGTGAGTTCTTCACCGAACTCCTCCAGGGCGCGGACGAGGAAGCCGTCCGCCTCGGCTACCACCTCATGGTCACCTCGATCACGACCATGCCCGACGGCAAGCGGCGCAACCGCATCGTCGGCTCGCGCCTCGTCGAAGGCACCGTCCTCATGATCGAGAAAGCCGAGAACCCCCTCTGGCGCGACGCGATCGAGTCGGGCCTCCCCACCGTCTCGATCGTGACCGACCTGACGGCTCAGGGCCTTGACAGCGTCGTCATCGACAACGAGAAGGGCACGATGGAAGCCGTCGAGCACCTCCTCCGCTGGATGCCGCCGAGCAAGCTCGCCTTCGCGGGCGGGCCCACCGACAACTACGACACGCAGCGCCGCGCCGCGGCGTTCATCGCCGCTCTCGCCAAGCACGGGCACAAAGCCACGCCCGACCAGGTCATCTTCGGCGACTTCGCCGTCGAGTGGGGCCGCGAGTGGTTCCTCCGCCACGCCCAGGTCGCCGGCGGCGCGGCCAAGCTCGCCGGCAGCGGCGTCCTCGCGGGCAACGATGAGATCGCGGTGGGCATCATGCGGGCGGCCGAGCACGCCTCCCTCAAGGTCCCCGACCAGTTCCGCATCGTCGGCTTCGACGACACGCAGCTCTCGCGGCTGATCCGCCCGAGCCTGTCCACCGTCGCGCTGCAGATGGCGGATGTGGGCGCGACGGCGATCTCGATGCTGGTGCGGAGGCTCGAGAACCGCGCCACCACGCCGACGCTCGTCAAGGTGCCCACGCACCTGGTCGTGCGCGAGTCGAGCACGGCGATCGCGTGACGCTCGGGTTCAGCGAGAGACCGACTCTGGAAGCCCGCGGCGCTCAAGCCCGCCCGGCCGCCCCAGATCCTCGAACAGGACCGAGTACACCTCGTTGACCCGCGAGGCCCGCGTCATCCCCGGCCGGTACGTCACGAGCCCCGAATGGCCATCCGCAAAGAGCGTGACGCCCGCGTTCTCCACGCCGTGGTTGCCCATCAGGCGGAACCCGGGATTGGGCTGGTACAGCACCACCTCCGCGACACCATCGGCGAGGTACACGAAGCGGGCCGGGTCCACACCCTGATCGGTCGCGAGCCGCGCCGTCGCGCTGCGGAGCGATCGCACGTTCAACCCGCCGACTTGATTGAGCCACGCGAGGTTGAACAGGTACGACGTGCCCACGTCGTCGTAGGTTGAGATCGGCGGGTTGTTCGGGTCGGGCCAGCGGCGCTGGCGGCTGTTGAGGTCCGCCGGGTCGCGGAAGACGCGGGCCTGGTGCGCGGAGCGCTGCGGCGCGTTGGACGCGAGCCGGGCGGGCGGCGCGGGCGCGGTGAAGGTGAACTCCGGATAGAGGTACGGATTGAGCGGGCGGTCCGCCGCTTCGATGTCGAAGGAGCCGCCGAACTGTCCGAACCAGAACGCGCTGGTGTTCTTCCCGCCAAACTGCCAGCCGCACAGACCCTCGAGCTGCTGCTCATTCGGCCGCCGCCTCGTGGTCGTCCCCTCCAGCGGCGTGTACCCGGCGTTGTCCGCGCGGTACTGCCCCATCGCCGAGCCGATCGCCCGCAGGTTGGACAGGCTTTCCGAAAGCCGTTCGCCCCGGCCGGAGGGGTCCGCGATGGTCATCGAGACCCCGAGACACCCGACGACCACCGATCCCGCGACCAAAGCCAGCACGTCCGCCCGCGACATTCCCGCCTGCAACATCCCATGACGCATCGTGAAACTCCGTTGAACGGCCGACGTCCATTCTCTCAAGTCCGCCCGACGGTTGCAACCGAATTCTGCGGATTTCTCAGGTTCTACGCCGCCGCCCGCCCCCGAGCGACCGCCCCCGCTCCCACCAGGAGGGAGACGGCCGCCAAAGCAAGAACCGAGAACCGCGTGGGCTCCAAGCGGCGGTTGTCGGCCGTGCGCAGAACCGACCGTCCTTGGGTCATGTTCGGCGGGGTCACCTGCGGAGCCCCTTCTACGCGGCCGAAGTTGGCTTGCATCTGAAGCAGCATCGCGTGGATGACCGGCTCATCCTCGGGCGTCATGGTCAGCCCGCCCCGCGCGAGGAGATCGCGGACGCTCGCCGGGGATATCTCGACCCACCCCGCGGGCGGCTTGGCGAACGAGCCCTCGATCATCCCCGCCTTCGACTCATCCCCGTTGAACGCCAGGCAGGCGTACCCGGTCTGGTCCTGCTGCCGGTGCACGATCGCGACGCGGAACCACTCCGGCCCCTCGAGCACGAACCACGGGGAAGCGACCGCCCGGGCCGTGCGCCAGCTCACGAACCGCAGACCGCCGGCGGGTCCGGCCACGCCCGTGTTCGTCCCCGTCACGACCGACGACGGCCGGAGCACCGACGGCATCGGCATCAGCGCGGCGAGGAGATGAAAGCAGGCAAGAGCGAGCGCCGTTGCAGCGCCGCCTCGGACGAGCACGCGGAACCCCCCGGGGAACAACGCGGGCCGTGACACCTGAGCGGCCGCCTCGCTGTCGGGAACGTCCTGAAGGCCGCACTCGGGGCACCGGCTTGCGGGTTCGGGCAGCGGGTACCCGCAGCCGACGCACGCTCCGCGATCCACGCGTCCGAGCTTGCGAGCGAGCAGGACCGCGATCAGCAGCACCCCCGCGAGGAGGGCGATCCCGGGCGAGAGTGTGACCATCGCCTCCCCGAGCGCGTGCGTCCGCCTGGTCCATCCCATCGCGGCCGCGAAGGCGGCACACAGCCCCATCGCCACCGCCGCAAGACGCAGGTCGCGACGCACGCCCGCCCCGGGAACGCCGCCCCCGAGCGCGGACGACCCGTCCGCCGGAACAAGTTTGAACGCCAGAACCGAGAGCACCAGCGCCCCCATGGCCCAGCCCGCCGCCGCCCGATCGACGTCCGAGGGCCCGAGCCCCAGCCGCGTCGGGGTCTCGAGCCACGTCCATAAGCCGCTCCGGGCCGCTTGCGGCCCGGAGCGCCACGCCTCGTTCAGAACGCCGGCGGGACTGGGGATGATGGCGCTCACGAGATGGGTGATCATCGCATCGCCGCTCCCAAGCCGGTCCGGCGGGCCGGCGGCTCGTTACAGGTGAGCGACCAGCTGCTCGAGATCCGAGTCGCTGACCAGCGAGTCGGCGTTGAGGTCGGCCCACGTCGGCCACTCCGCGCCGTTCTCGCCCGTCACGACGTAATCATACAACGCGAAGGCGTCGTGCACCTCGAAGAAGCCGTCGCGGTTGATGTCGTAGAACCCCGACGAGTTCACGAGATCGTTCTGGTACTTCTCGAGGGTCGCCAGGAAGTCGCCCGGCTCGGCCGCGAACGTCGTCCCATCCGCGAAGATCAGGCTCGCGCGAGCCCCGTCCTCGGTCACCGGAAGCGCCCCCGTTCCTTTCTCGGCCAGGTGGCGCAGGATCCGGAGCTGGAGCAGCGAGAGATCCTCGAGGCCTCGGATCTCGCCCTGAAAGACGCGGTCCCGGACGGACTCGGCCGAGATGGACCAGACCGCGACCTGCGGCGCGGCCTCGGTGAAGACCTCGAACCCCTCCTCGGCGTGGTGCTTCTTGTCGTCGCAGTCCCGACCCTGAGCCGTGCAGAACGCCGACGCGTCCGCGCACTTGGGCGCGTACACCGCCGGCCCGCCGGGGATGAACTCCGACTCGTAGTACGTTTCCGTACCCCACTCGATCACCGTGTACTCACGGCACCGCGCCAGCCCGTCGTGCACCCAGCGCCAACCCCACTTCTTGGGCACCCGCCGCGAGCATTCCCAGACCCGGACCTGCCCGCCGGGGAAGCAGACCTCAAGCGAGCAGCACTCGCACTCGCCCGCGGTGATGCCGACTTCCTTGTACTCGACATCCGTCACCGACAAGCCGACCGTCGCCCCGCAGTACTCGAAACTCCCGACCACCGTGACCTCCTCGCCGGTGCCCAGGTTCAGCGTCACGCCGCAGCACGCCTGCTCACCGTCGGAGAACCCGAAGCAGTACGTGTCCGTGTAATACCCGGGGGAGCAGACACGGCACGTCCAGAGCGAATCCCACCAGCCCGGCGTCGTGCGACACTCCGTCCACCGGGGCTTGCCCGGGGGATCGATCTGCGCCCGCGCCTCGCCTCCCCACCCCGCAACCGCCGCCCCGACCACTGAAAGCCATGCGATCACCTTCGCGTTCTTCCGCATCGGAACCTCCTTCGCAAGCTGTGAACTCCCACGACACACAACGTGCCGCCACGAAGTCCCGATATCGGACCGAAAGGATGACTCCCCTCCAGTTTTTTCGCGTGTGCCTTGCTTAGAGCACTCCCTGCTCCGCCCTGACTTGCAATATGATATGTCTGCTCCAACTTTGGCACAACAGTGTGCTCGATGACACACTTCGCCCCACCCGCAGACAACTCAAGGTTCGGGTGCCCGCGCGGGAACGAGGGCCGCCCGGAGCGTTATCGCTCCTCTTCGGACGGCCCCCGCTCCATCCGCGAACACGCCCACGCCCCTCCCGAGCCGCTTCCTTGCTCTCCGGACAGAGACCGCAGCGCTGCGGACAGAAGCGGCTCCTGTCCGCACAGATCGCTCTCCCGCCGGGACAGAAGAAGGCTCATCACCGAGGCGCGGAGGCACAGGGAGGAGAAAGGCGGACAAACATGGGCGGGGTGGCGAGGAACGGCCGCTTCGGCGCTCCCCACTTGGTCAACGAACGACCGACGCTCACGGCACGCCGCCTATGCCCTCATCACGAAGAGAAGAAGCACGAATGGCACCGTCAGCAGGAGCCACGAAGCCAGCGTGAGCTTTGAGTGTGTCGAGTGCTCCGCTCGTGAAATCTTCCGGACAAGGGCCAGACTGACCGCGAGCGCGGCGAGATGGGTGGCCATCACCCCCCACACGAACCACGCGGTGGACGAGCGGAACGGGTCGAAGGGGTAATGCGAAGCCAGCGCGAAGGGGGCCTGTCCGATGCACGTCCACACCAGCGATCCCGCCGTCAGCGGCACGATCACCCAAAGCACGCTCTTGCGGGGCCCCAGCCGCGCCCGCTCCTTCGCGACATCCGCCCCGCACTCCGGGCACGTCGCGTGCATCACGCCCGCCATGTCATACCCGCACGCCGGGCACGCGCTCGGGCGCGACTCGCCCTTCGTCGTCTCGGGGTCGCGTGGGCTCGTCATCGCCACCAATCGTACCAGCGAGCGAGGGCCGCCGAAGCTCGAAATCTTGCTCCCGCCCGACCGCCCGATTGGCGTGGCGCACCACGTCACCCGAATAGGATGCCGCATGGAGCCGTCCAACCATCGCGAGACCACGCGTGTCGAAGGCGAGTCGCACGTCGATCGGATCACATCGCTCGCGGACATCCAGCGGCTGGTCGACGCTCCCCGCGGAGGCGAGACCGGAGTGGTGGTCGTGCTTGCCAAGGACCAACGCTCGGCCCAGCTCACGGTCGGCCTGAGCCCGCGCGATGGCGCGGGCTTCGCGATCTGGCATCCCCCCGTCTCGCAAAGCCAAGCCCATCCCGCGATGTCGACCCGCGGCGACCCGCAGGCGAAGGGCGTGGAGACTTTCGTGACGGACGACGGGCTCGCCAACACGGTCCCACGCTCGTATCTCATCCCCCGCGCGACCCTCATCGACCTCATCGAGCGCTTCCACGCCACGGAAGAGATGGACCAACGCGTGCGGTGGGACATCGAATAGCCAAGGCCCGCCGAAACGGAAGCTCCGAACTCTGTGCCTCTGCGCCTCTGTGGTGAATCACAGCTTCTTCAGCGCCGCCACCAGCGTGTCGATGTGCTCGCGCGTGTGCGCGGCGGAGATCTGGCACCGCAGGCGCGCGTGGCCTTCGGCGACGACGGGGTAGCCAAAGCCGATCACAAAGACGCCAAGCTCAAGCAGGCGGCGGCTCATGTCGATCGCCTTGGCCGTCTCGCCCACGATCACCGGGCAGATCGCCGTCGGGCTCTCAAGGACATCAAACCCGGCGGCCTTGATCTTCTGCCGGGCGTACGCGACGTTGTCCCGCAGGCGCTGCACCCGCTCGGGCTCGCGGATCATGATCTCGATGGCTTTGTTCGCCGAGCACGCGACCGTGACCGGCAAAGCGTTGGAGAAGAGCGTCGGCCGCCCGCGCTGGATCAGAAGCTCCGTCACCCGCTTGTCCGCCGCCACAAACCCGCCCGCCCCGCCGCCCAGCGCCTTGCCGAGCGTGCCGGTAAAGATGTCGACGCGGCCGGCGTTCCCACCCATCATCCCGAAGTGCTCGTGCGTGCCGCGGCCCGTCTTCCCCATCACGCCGTGCCCGTGGCTGTCATCCACGACGAGGATCGCCCCGTACTGGTCGCACATCTTCCGCATCGTCGGCAGATCCGCGATCGAGCCCTCCATGCTGAAGACGCCGTCGGTGACCACCCAGATTTGTCCTGACGGGGCGGAAGCGTGGGCTTCCTTCAGCCGCTGCTCCAGGCTGTGCTCGCCGGTGAGCTTGTTGTTCTTGTAGACGGACTTGTTCAGGCCCTTCTTGATCACCGTCGCCAGGCGGATGCTGTCGATGATGCACGCGTGGTTGAGTTCATCGGAGATGATCGTGTCCCCCGGCTCGCAGAGCGTGGGGAAGACGGCTTCGTTCGCGGTCCACGCGGAGACGAACGTGTACGACGACTCGGTGCCCATCATGGTCGCGATCGAGGCTTCGAGCTGCTCGTGCGGGGAGAAGGTGCCGCAGATGAACCGCACGCTCGCGGTGCCCGCGCCCCAGTCGCGGAGGCCCTTGATCCCCGCTTCGACCACCTCGGGATGGTTCGCAAGGCCGAGGTAGTTGTTGCTGCAGAAGCACAGGCACTCACCCTTGCCCCGAATCTTGACCGTGGGGCCCATCGGGGATTCGAGCATCTGGAGGCTCTTCCACACCTTCTGCTCGCGGAGCTGGGCGAAAAGCGTGTCGGTGCGAGCGTCAAAGACCGTCGGGGTGGTGGACATGCGGAACTCCGGAACAGGTATGATGGGCCCGATTGTACCGGCCGCTTCGCGAGCCGGACATCTCGGAGCTTCTCGCATGCGCTTCTCGCTCTCGCACGCTCTCACGCTCGCCATTCTCGCCGGATCCGCCTTCGCCCAACCGACAACCCAGCCGGCAACTCCGCCCGCTTCCCCGCCCCCCGTCCAGCTCAAGGGCCTCGAGTACAACGCCGAGTTCTTCCCCGGCGCAACCCACGACCCCGCCGTCCCCACGCCCGACAGCATCCTGGGCTTCCGCGCCGGCGACAAGCCGATGACCTACGCGCAGGTGCAGGCCATCCTCAAAGCCCTCGCCGCCAGCCCGGCGAAGACCGGCCAGCGTGTGAAGCTCTTCGACTACGCCACAAGCCACGAGGGCCGCACCCTCTCCTACCTCGCCATCAGCAGCCCCGCCAACATCGCCCGCTTGGATGAGATCAAGGCCGCCGCCGCCAAGCTCGCCGACCCCCGCGCCATCCCCGCCGCCGAGGCCGATGCCCTCGCCCGCGACCTCCCCATCATCGTCGTCCTCGCGTACGTCATCCACGGCGATGAGATGTCCGGCACCGACGCCGCGATGCCCCTCGCGTGGCACCTGGCTTCCTGCACCGACCCCGCGGTCACGGCGATGCTCGACAAGATGGTGATCATCTTCGACCCCCTCATGAACCCCGACGGCCGCGAGCGCTGCATCACCTCCGTCGCCCAGTCGCGCACGCGGCAGCCCAACGTGGATGACCAGTCGATCTTCCATGCGCAGCCGTGGCCCGGCGGACGCATGAACCACTACCTCTTTGACCTCAACCGCGACTGGATGTTCGCCACGCAGCCCGAAAGCCGCGGCCGCGTCAAGGCCTTCGGCGAGTGGAACGCCCACTACTTCGTCGAAAGCCACGAACAGTCGCCCCTGGACACCTTCCTCTTCATGCCCCCCCGGGCCCCCATCAACCCCAACATCGGCGACCACATCAAGAAATGGTCCGCGATCTTCGGCGATGACCAGGGCAAGGCCTTCGACGCTTTCGGCTGGCGGTACTACACCGGCGAATGGAACGAAGAGTGGTACCCCGGGTACTCGGGCTCATGGGCCGCCCTCCGCGGCGCGATCGACAACCTCTACGAGCAGGCCCGCCTCATCTCCGACGGCGTCCGCCGCCCCGAGGGCACCATCGAAGCCTACCGCGAGGGCGTGCACAAGCAGCTTGTCAGCTCCCTCGCCAACCTCGCGACCGCGAGCAAGCACCGCGAGGTCATCCTGAAGGATTTCGTCGAGGACCGCCGCAAGGTCATCGCGGGCGGGGGCGACCCCGAAGCCGGCGGCGTCGCGACGCGGCACTTCATCCTCGAAGCTCCCGCAGGGAACGTCGGCCGCTGGCAGAAGCTCATCGACAACCTGGAGCTTCAGGGGATCGAAGTTCTCCGCACGGCGGAGAAGTTCAAGACAAGCGGCAAGGACCCGCTGGGGCGGGAGTTCAAGGACCGCGAGTTCGCGGCCGGCACGGTGGTGATCTCCGCGAACCAGCCGCTGGGACGGCTCGCGGCGGCGCTATTTGAGCTTGACCCCAGGATGCCCAAGGAGTTCCTGATCGAGGAGCGCCGCGAGTTGCTCCGGTTCGGGCAGTCGCGGCTGTACGACATCACGGGCTGGAACGTGGGGATGTTCTTCGGGATGGACGTCTTCGAGGTGCGCGGGGCGCTGCCCGCATCGGCCGCGCCGGCGAAGTGGGACGATCTGGTCGCGCCCGCCCGGGCCGCCGCGCCGGTGCAGAACCCCGTCGCGATGGTGCTCAGCGCGGCGGATGACCGCTCGGTCGCGGCCGCGGCCCGACTGCTTGAGCTTGGCGTCAAGATCCGGGCGAGCGACAAGCCGACGGTGCTTGGGAGCAAACACGAACGCGGCTCGTTCTTCATGACCCGCATCGACAACCGCGACGTCGCGGGCTGGGACACGCTTATCCGCGAGACCGCGGCGTCCTTCGGCGTGATCGCCGAGCCGGTCGGGGGCGGGATGGGCCCCGGGGACCTGCCGGACCTTGGCGGCCAGCACTTCGTGCTTCTCGAGCCGCCGCGCGTCGCCGTCCTCGCCCGCGCCCCGATGAGCCCGTACTCGTACGGCGAAATCTGGCACCTGCTCGACCACGAGATGGGTGTGCGAGCCTCGTACATCGACGCCGACGACCTCGGCGGGTCGGACCTGCGGCGGTACAACGTCCTTGTGATCCCCGACGGCGGGTCCTCGTGGACCGAGCACCTCCCCGCGATCCGCTCGTGGGTCGAAAGCGGCGGCACCGTGATCGCCATCGGCGACTCCGCCGCTCCCTTCGCCAAGGAAAAAGACGGCATCGGCTCCGTCCGCTTGCTCCCGGATGTGCTCACCAAGCTCGATGCGTACCGGGCCGCGGTCGTGCGCGACTGGCTCGGCAAGACCGCGGTGGTCGAGCCCGATGCCGTCTGGTCGTACAACCCGCCGGAGAAGCTTGAGTACCCGTGGGAGCTGGGTGAAGCCGAGAAGGTCGATGAGGATGAGGCCAAGCGGCGCGACCAGTGGCGTTCGCTCTTCATGCCGCAGGGGGCGTTCCTCGCTTCCCGCACCGACGATCGCCACTGGCTGACCTCCGGGTGCGGCGAGACGCTCCCGGTGCTCGTCGGACAGGGCCCCGTGCTGCTCGCGCCGCACGGGGGCAACGCGCCGGTGCTTCTCGGAGCGTTCGTCCCCTCGACCAAACCGCCGGAACCCAAGCCCGAGCCCGCCAAGGACGGCAAGAACGCCGGCGAAGAGAAGAAGCAGGACAAGAAGGACGAGGACAAGAAGGACGCAAAGAAGGAAGAACCCAAGCCCGGCTGGCTGCTCGCGCCGCCCGGATACGAGCTCCGGCTTCGGATGTCGGGTTTGCTCTGGCCCGAAGCGGCCGACCGCCTCGCGCACAGCGCGTACTGCACGCAGGAACGCGTGGGCGCGGGTCAGGTGATCCTCTTCTCCGGCAACCCGACATTCCGTTCGGCGGCCCGGGGCACGACGCGCCTCTTCATGAACGCCGTGGTGATGGGCCCGGGCATGGGAGCTTCGCCCGCGATCAAGCCGTGAGTCCCGAACTCACCCGGATCACGCGGCGTCTCGGTCACGCTGCTTGCCCTTGGGCTTGACTTCGGGGATCTGCATCGCGGCGGCGCGAAGCGAAGCCACGCGCCCGCCGACCGTGCCCAGGAGGTTCTCAACCTCGCGCAGTTCGGCGAGGCGGATGCGGGTGATCTCTTCCACGCGGCGCGAGCCTTCCAAAGCGGCTTCGATCGTGGCGTAGATCGTCTCGGCGGACTGCGCGGGCCCGCGGGTGTCGAACCGGCGGCCGGCTTCATCGGCCTGGGCGACGACGCTGTTCATGCGGTGCTGCAAGCCTGCGGCGCGGCGCTCGATCTCGGCGAGGCGGTCCTCGGCCGCGGCGAAGCGTTCGGCGGAGGCCCGCTCAAGTTCGACGGCGCGGTCGTTCAACAGACGGACCGCTTCGTGCGCACGCTCTTCGAGCGCGGCGACCTTGGCTTCGGCGCCGGCCAGAACGCCGTCGATCCCCGCTTTGGTGCGCTCGGTCTCCTTGCGGAGCTGGCGGAGCATTTCGATTGTGGGCGCGACGGCGTGCTCAAACTCGGCTTTGCGGCTCTCGACGATGCCCGTGATCGCGCGCTCAAGGTCGCGTGTGGCCCGAGACGTGTCGATGGGCTTGCCCGCCAGCTCGCGTGCTTCGGTCAGCCACTGCTCGAGGACGGGCGTGACCTTGCCCGCGCGGTCGAGGCGGGTCTGCAGTTCCGTGAGCGCGGTGCGAAGGATCGTGGAAAGTCCTTTGACTTCTTCGGAGGTCCGCTGGAGCGTCTGTCGCTGGCCATCCGCGTCGCGGATCAGGACCTTGAGCTCACCGGTCATCCCCTCGAAGGCACCCTGATCGAGCACCCGCGGAGTGAGGAAGATCTCCTCGGCACGCGTGCCGGGGTCGGTCGCGACGGCCGGGGTGCTGGGAGCGGGCTTTGACGCGGCGGGGTTCTTGGGCATGAGCGGGCCTTGTGCAAGCGGTGCGGAACGCGACGCTCCACCATCGACGCCGGATGCGGCTCAACCTGAATTCAGGGGCGTTCCCGCGCGGGCGCGGGGTCTCGCGGTTATCGGCGCATACGCTGAACCGCATGGGTAGCCGCAAGGAACCGTCATCTCTTCCTCTCAACGATCCCGCTCGCGGCGAACGCCTTCAACGCGTGATGGCCGACGCGGGGATCGCGGCCCGCCGGGCTTGCGAAACGCTGATCGAGACCGGACGGGTCAAGGTGAACGGCCGCGTCTGCGACAAGCTGCCGGCTTTCGTGGACCCCAAGAACGACCGGATCGAGGTCGACGGACGCCCGCTCGCAAGCGAGATCCGGTTCTCGTACATCATGATGAACAAGCCGACCAAGGTGCTGACCGCGCCCATCGGCCCCGGCGACGACCGCCCGGCGGCACTGGCCATGATCGAACACCCTTCCAAGCCAAGACTTGTGGCCGTCGGCGGCCTGGATTTCGACTCTTCGGGCTTGCTCCTGTTCACCAATGACGGTGCCGTCGTCAACCGGCTCACCCACCCGCGCTACGGCCACGTCCGGCTCTACCAAGCCAAGGTCAAGGGCCGACCGACGCCCCAGACCGTCGCCAACCTCGCCAAGGGCGTCTACGTCTTCGACACCGAGGATGGGTTCAAGCCCGAGGACGAGGGGCCGGGCACGCGCGAAAGCCGCGACATGCCGGGCAAGTCCGGGAAGTCCGCCAAGCCCGGGGAGCGCCCGATGCGCAAGGACGGCCCGCAGTTCACCCGCGGCCGGCCTTCCAACGCCCGCAAGGTGCAGATCGACGTCAAGGTCGGCGTCATGGGCGAGGGTAACTGCACCTTGGAAATCTCGGCCAAGCACGCTCGCGATGAGGAGATCGTCAAGGCGCTCACGCTCGTCGGGCACCAGGTCCGCAGGCTCCACCGCGTCGCGATCGGTCCGCTCGTCCTCCGCGATCTGGCGATGGGCCGTTGGCGCGAACTGACCAAGTCCGAGATCCACGCCGTCACCAAACGGCACCCGAGCGAGCGCAAGCAGCCGGTTTCCGCTCCGAATCAAGGTCGCAAGCCAGGCAGAGCCGATGATCTCGCCCCCGCCGCGACGACCCCGGCTCCGAGCCCGGTTCCGGCGGCTCCTCGCCGCAGACCACGCGTCATCGGCAACGAACCCTCCAGCGAATCATGAGCCCGACTCCGGATCCAGCAACGACGCCCGCACGCCCGAAGCGCAAGCCCCTGACCGAGGGTGCCTCGGCCGCGTTCGCCAGATCGATCTCGGGCGGTCTCTCCGCGATCGTGAGCAAGGACGGCCCCAAGGGGTCGATGGACATCATCCGCCTCGCGATCCACTCGGCGTTGCAGGCCCAGCTCACGCGGATGGCCGCGGCTTTGACGTACCGCACGATCTTCAGCCTGATCCCGATCATCGTGATCGGCGTCGCGATTCTGGGAGCGTTCTCCTCCGAGGATCAGGTCCGGCAGTCCATCACGCGGATCCTGGAGTTCAGCGGACTGGCGATCGACGCGCCGGAGCCCGAAGGAGCGATCGTCGATCCGACCCTTCCGCCCACGGTGAAGGGGATCGATCAGTGGATTCTTGAGCTTGTCGGCCGCGTTCGGGGGATCTCCTATAGCGGCGTCGCGATCATCGGCATCCTCACGCTGATCTACGGCGCGATCTCGATGCTCATCGAGATCGAGCTCGCGTTCAACCAGGTCTACCACGCGCCGGCGGCGCGGAGCTGGAGCCGCCGGATCACGCAGTACTGGACCCTGCTCACGCTCGGGCCGGTGCTTTTGTTCGCGTCTTTCGCGGTCGGCGAGCGGTTCCAAGCGGTGGTGAGCAACATGTCGCTCCGCACGGCGGAGAGCACGGGTATGCAGTCGTTCCTCGTGGGCTTTGCCGGATACGGGGTCACCGTGGGGATCAGCACGCTGATGCTTTGGGTGATCTACGTGACGGTGCCGAACACGAAGGTCCGAATGCGAGCGGCGGTGGTTGGAGCGGTGAGCGCCGCGATCCTGTGGGAACTGGGCAAATGGGGATTCCGGGCGTACGTGGCTTCCGGGTCGGTGAAGCAGTTGTACGGGGCGCTCTTTCTGCTGCCGCTTTTCATGCTCTGGATCTATGTGACGTGGATGATCGTGCTGTCGGGATTGCAGCTCTCGTTCAGCTTGCAGATGTTCTGGGAGGTGCGTGAGGAAGGTGACAGCTTCTGGAAGCGATTCCTGAACACGGCACCCGCGGGCCCGTCGCTGGTGGATGGCGGGCTTGGCGTCGGGCTTCCGGTGATGATCGTGATGGCGCGGCGGTTTCGCGAGGGACGCCCGTCGGTCGCTTCGGAGCTGGCGGCCGAGTTCGCGCTGACCGAGCCGGTGACGCTCGACGTGCTTCAACGCTTGGCGGGTGCCGGGCTGGTGCACCGCATCGCGACCGGCGATGATGGCGACCGGGCGTTCGCGCTCAGCCGACCGCCGGAAGCGATCCGCGGCGAGGAGATCGTGACCGCCGGCGACCCGCTCTGGGAGGGTGCGGAGCGCAGCCCCCACGCGGACCTGCTCCAGGCCGCTCGCGAGTCCAGGCTTGTCGGGGTGCGAGGAAAGACCCTCGCGGACCTGACCGACACCCCCGCACCACGAGTGATCCTGTCAGACCCCGCCCCGGCCCCCGCCGCGGTGGGTGCCCCGAATTGACGGGCCCGGTGGGGGAGAGCCGATGGACAGGCCTAGGATTTTGCCCCGTGAACAGGCCGCGCGATCGCGGCAAGGTCGGATTCTGATTGGTCCATGAATGGACTTTACAAGGGTGAGCGGGGCCGGGATTGACGTATGAGCGCCGAATCAACAGTGCGAGCGGTGTCCGGAGCGGTGAACGGGTGGAGCGCGGAGTATCTGGACGCGATGTACGAGAAGTACAAAGCGGACCCGGCTTCGATCCCCGCGGACCTGCGAGCTTTCCTTCAGGGGTTTGATCTTGGCTGCGATCGCCCTTCGGGCGCGACGGCCGGGACCGCGAACAGCGCGGACCTTCACGCCGAGCGGATCGCGGTGGCGTTCCGTCGCCATGGCCACGCCGAAGCCAAACTTGACCCGCTGGGCTCGACGCGTCCGGAAGCGACCCCGATCAAGACCGTGCTCGGGCAGATCGCGGAAGCGGATATGGACCGCCGGACGCAGTCGGGCAAGACCCTCCGCGAAGTGATCGCTTCGTTCCGCGCGGCGTACTGCGGCACGATCGGCGCCGAGTACATGCACTGCACGACGCACGAGGAGCGGGAGTGGTTCCGCACGCGATTCGAGGAGAGCGCCCCGGCGGCGGCCGACGGCAAGACGATCCTCAAGCACCTGACGGTTTCCGAGACGTTTGAGCGATGGCTTGGCAAGCGGTACCAGGGCAAGAAGCGGTTCAGCCTCGAGGGAGCGGAATCGCTGATTCCGATGCTTCGGCTGATGACCGAGCGGGGCGGCGAGCTTGGCCTCCGCGAGGTGATCGTCGGCATGGCCCACCGCGGCCGCCTCAACGTTCTGCGGCACTACCTGGGCAAGGACACCGAGCGTCTGATCACGGAGTTCGAGGACTCCTGGTCCGAGGGCGCTGACCAGGGCGGCGGCGACGTGAAGTACCACCGCGGGTACTCGTTCGACCTGCCGACTTCGGCGGGCAACGTGCACCTCTCGATGCTCAACAACCCAAGCCACCTCGAAGCCGTCAACGCGCTGGTGATGGGTCGGGCCCGCGCCCGGCAGGACGCGGCGAAAGCGGACGGCCGCGAGGGCCGGCGCGAAGTCGCCGCGCTGCTCATCCACGGCGACGCCGCCGTCATCGGGCAGGGTGTGGTCGCCGAGTGCGTCAACATGGCGTATCTCGAGGGGTACCACGTCGGCGGGACGGTTCATCTCGTCATCAACAACCAGATCGGCTTTACGACCGAGGTGAGCGATGACCGCTCGTCGGATTACTGCACGGATCTGGCGAAAGTGATCGGGTCGCCGGTGCTTCACGTGAACGGGGACGACCCGGAAGCGTGTGTCCGCGCCGCGTTGATGGCGGTCGAGTATCGCCAGCAGTTCGGCAAGGATGTGTGGGTCGATCTGGTCTGCTTCCGCCGCCACGGCCACAACGAGCAGGATGAGCCGAGCTACACGCAGCCGGAGATGTACGCGAAGATCCGCAGCCACCCGGGCACGCGGGCGGTCTACGCGGCCAGGCTCGCCGCTTCCGGCGTCGTCAGCGCCGCCGAGGCCGAAAGCATGGTCGAAGCGGAGATCGCGGTCCTGGACAAAGCCCAGGACGCGGTCCGATCCAAGCCCGTCAATCCCGTCTCGCCCCCCGGCGAGGGACGCTGGAAGGGCTTCACCGGCGCGTACACCTTCGCTTCGCCAAAGACGGCGGTGGACCTTAAGACGATCGAGAAGGTGTGCTCCGCACTCGGCCGCGTGCCGGAAGGGTTTAACCCGCACCCCAAGCTCAAGGGCTTGCTGGAAAGCCGCGGGAACCTGCCGACGACGAAGAAGCTCAACCACGCGGACTCGGAAATGATCGCGTTCGGCACGCTTCTGCTGGAGGGGACGCCGATCCGCCTCAGCGGGCAGGACAGCCGTCGCGGCACGTTCACCTCGCGTCACGCGGTCCTTCGCGACGAGAAGACGGGCGTGCGCACGACGCCCCTCAACAACATCACCGACAAGCAGGCCAAGCTCGACGCGTGGGACAGCCCGCTGAGCGAGTACTCGGTCATGGGCTTTGACTACGGCTATTCGAGGGCGAACCCGCACGCTCTGGTGATCTGGGAAGGCCAGTTCGGCGACTTCTGCAACACGGCGCAGGTCGTGATCGACCAGTTCATGGCGAGCAGCGAGGTGAAGTGGGACCGCTGGGCCGGTCTGGTGCTGATGCTCCCGCACGGATACGAAGGCCAGGGCCCCGAGCACAGCTCGGCCCGACTCGAGCGGTTCCTGCAGCTTTGCTCGGACGACAACATGGAGGTCGTGTACCCCTCGACGGGCGCGCAGGTCTTCCACATGCTCCGCCGGCACGTCAAGCGGAACTTCCGCAAGCCGCTGGTGGTCATGACGCCCAAGAAGTTCCTCCGCACCGAGACCGCGACCGTCGAAGAGCTTGTGAGCGGCGAGTTCAAGCACCTCATCGACGACCCGCACGTCAAGGACCCGGCGAAGGTCACCAAGGTCATCTACTGCTCGGGCAAGATCTATCACGAGATGCACGAGCGACGGGAAGCGACGAAGAAGACGGACATCGCGATCGTCCGCGTCGAGCAGCTTTACCCGCTCCACGCGGAGCTTGCGAAGAAGATCGACGCGCGGTACCCCAAAGCGGCTTCCCGCGTCTGGGTGCAGGAGGAGCCGCGCAACCAGGGCGCGTTCCTGTACGCCGCCGACGCGTTCCGCGAAAAGGTCGGCGTCAACCTGGCGTACTGCGGCCGTGACTCGAGCGCGAGCCCGGCCACCGGCAGCGAGTACGCTCACAAGAAGCAGCAGGACAAGGTTCTCAGCGGGGCCATCGCGCCCCTCGACAGCGGCGGGCAGCCGGCCAAGCCGGTCGGTCCGTCGGGCAACGGGTCACCGGCGAAAGCCGCATCATCGCAGACGGTGAAAGCGGGTCGGTGAGAAGAAGGCATCAAGGCAAGCGGCACCGAAGCATGAGGCTTGGGAGCCACTGAAAGGCGAGCATGGCGGACATCATCATCCCACAGGCGGGCGAGAGCGTGACGAGCGGCGTGGTGCTTCGCTGGACCAAGAAGGTCGGCGACTACGTCAAGCGCGACGAGACCCTTCTTGAGCTTGAGACGGACAAAGCGACGCTCGAGGTTCCCTCCCCCACCGCCGGCGTGCTGACCGCGCAGGGCGTCAAGGAAGGGGACACGGTCAAGATCGGAGCTTCCGTCGGAACCATCGACGAGAAGGCCGCCGCTCCCGCCGCCCAGGCGCCCTCGGTGGCCGAAGTGAAAGCCGAGCCCAAGCCGGCTCTGGTCGGCGTCGGTGCGAGTTCGGGGAGCGACAGCGTCCGCTCGACGCCGCTTGCCAAGAAGACCGCCGAGCTGCTCCACGTCGACATGGCCAAGGTGCCCGCGACGGGCCCCGGCGGGCGCGTTCGCGAAGCGGACGTGCTCGGCGCGGCCAACGGGTCTCACGCCAAGCCCGCTTCGGAGAGCAAAGCCGCTCCCGCCAGCCCTCGCGGCGCGACCCGCGAGAAGATGACCCCGATCCGCATGCGGATCGCTCAGAGGCTGGTGCAGGCCCAGCACACCGCCGCGATGCTCACGACCTTCAACGAGGTCGACATGGGCCCGGTCATGGAGCTTCGCAAGACGTACAAGGAAGAGTTCGAGAAGCGGCACGGCGTGGGCCTGGGCTTCATGTCGTTCTTCGTGAAAGCGGCGGTGCAGGCCCTCCGCGCGTTCCCGATGGTCAACGCTTCCATCGTCGAGGAAAGCGGCCAGCTCATGATCGAGAAGCACGACTACTGCGACATCTCCGTCGCGGTCAGCACGCCCAAGGGCCTCGTGGTCCCAGTCCTCCGCAACTGCGAGAAGATGTCGATGGCCGGGGTCGAAGCTTCGATCAAGGACCTGGGCAGCCGCGGCAAGGAAGGCAAAATTTCCCTGGAGGAAATGCAGGGCGGCACGTTCACGATCACCAACGGTGGCATCTTCGGCAGCTTGATGAGCACGCCGATCCTCAACCCGCCGCAGTCGGCGATCCTCGGCATGCACGCCATCAAGAACCGCGCGGTCGAGTACCCCGCCGGCAGCGGCCAGGTCGCTATCCGCCCGATGATGTACCTCGCCCTGTCGTACGACCACCGCATCATCGACGGCGCCGAAGCCGTGCAGTTCCTCGTCCGCATCAAGCAGACCATCGAGGACCCGCAGCGGCTGGTGCTTGATCTCTAAACCGCTCTGAAACAGCGCCATCAACGCCCGTCGGAGGCTTCCGTACGGGCCGAAATCCCGTGAAAGCGGCGGCTTTGTCACGGCCTGAACCGGTCGCCACTTGACCCGGACGACAATCCCTCTAACCCTATCTCATGGCGACCCAGACCAACTCGCAGTCTGTCTCCCCCTCCATCCTGTCCTCCAAGATCGCGCTCGAAGGGATCACCTTCGACGATGTGCTCTTGATCCCGCGGCGGTCGACCGTCATGCCCGCGGATGCGGACACGCGGACGCGGCTGACCGCGAACATCACGCTGAACATCCCGCTGCTATCGGCCCCGATGGACACGGTGACCGAGTCGGCCCTCGCCATCGCGCTCGCGCAGGAGGGCGGCCTCGGCATCATCCACAAGAACCTCTCGGTCGAAGCCCAGGCACGCGAGGTCCGCAAGGTCAAGCGGTCCGCCAACGGCGTGATCACCGACCCGCTCACCCTCGGCCCGGCCGACACGGTCGCCCGCGCGAAAGAGCTGATGCGGACGCACAACGTCTCGGGTTTCCCGGTGACGGAGGACGGTTCGCCCGGGACCTCCGGCGCGGCTCGCGGCAAGGGAAAGCTCCTTGGGATCATTACCCGCCGCGATCTCAAGTTTGTCGAGGATCTCTCGACCCCGGTCGGTCAGGTGATGACCGCCCACGCTCCGGGAAGCCCGCTGGTGACTGCCGCTCCGGGAACGACCCTCGACCAAGCCGAGCGGATTCTCAACAAGCAAAAGGTCGAGAAGCTTCTTCTGGTCGACGACCAGTTCCGCTTGTGCGGCGTGATCACGATGCGCGACATCGACCGGGCGAGCCAGTTCCCGCGTGCCTGCCGCGATGATCGCGGCCGCCTCCGCTGCGGTGCCGCCGTCGGCGTGCACCAGTACGACCGCGTGGAAGCTCTGCTCGCCGCCGAGGTCGATGTGCTCACCGTCGACACCGCCCACGGCCACAGCGAGAACGTGCTCCAGACCGTCCGCGAGATCAAGAAGCGGTACAAGATCGAGGTCATCGCCGGCAACATCGCGACCGCCGAAGCCGCCTACGACCTCGCTGAAGCCGGCGCGGACGCCGTCAAGGTCGGCATCGGCCCCGGCTCCATCTGCACCACCCGCGTCGTCACCGGCGTGGGCGTCCCGCAGATCACGGCTGTCATGCAGGCCGCCGAAGGGATCGCCCGAAGCGGCCGCAGCATCCCCATCATCGCCGACGGCGGCATCCGCCACTCCGGCGACATCCCCAAAGCCATCGCCGCCGGCGCCAGCGTCGTCATGATGGGTTCCCTCTTCGCCGGCCTCGAAGAAAGCCCCGGCGAGTTCGTCATCTCCCACGGCCGCCGGTACAAGAGCTACCGCGGCATGGGCAGCGAGGGCGCGATGAACGCCGGCTCCGCCGACCGGTACCGCCAGGCGGAAAAGGTCGGCTCCGACGGCAAGCAGACGCAGAAGTTCGTCCCCGAGGGCGTCGAGGGCATGGTCCCCTACCGCGGCACGCTCGCCGACTTCGTGTACCAGCTCGTGGGCGGCCTCAAGAGCGCGATGGGATACACCGGCTGCCCGACGATCGCCGCTCTCCAGCAGGAGGGGCGGTTCTGCAAGGTCTCGGGCGCGACGGTCGTCGAGAACCACCCGCACGACATCAAGATCACGAAGGAATCGCCGAACTACATGGTCGGCGGCGGGCACGAATAAGAGCCGGAACATCGTTCCAGCGCGGGAGGCTTCGGCGGATCGGCGGTGGCGAAGGTGCCGTCGGTCCGAGGTTCCGCTACCATGCCCGCCGTGACACCAAACGCTTCCTCCAAGCCGATCCCGGGCAAGCCCGGACTCCCGCTTGGCACCCTCATCGCGCGGTTCGGGCCGGCTTTGGCTCTCTTCGTTCTTTTGGCGATCGGCCTAGCGACCGAGCCGACGTTCCGCAAGCCGGAGAACTTCCAGAACATCCTGTGGGCCGCGGCTCCGGTGGGGATCGTCGCGATCGGGATGACGTTCGTCATCACGCTGGGCGGGATCGACCTTTCGGTCGGCTCGCTCGCGGCGCTGGTGGGGGTTTGCACGATCCAAGCGGTGAACTCGATGGCGGGGAGCGCGGATCCGACGGCGGCCCACGTGCTGGTCGGCGTTGCGGTCGCGCTGGGCTTTGGAACGCTTCTGGGCACGATCAACGGGTCGTTGATCTCGCTGGCGAGGATTCCGCCGTTCATCGTGACCCTGGGGACGCTTGCGGCGTACAAGTCGCTCGCCGAGGTCCGCGCCGAAGCGGGGATCGTTTCTTCCAAGGGCGACACGTACGAAGCCATCGGCTCCGGCGGCATCCCGCTGATTTACGAAGCAGGCCGGGTGGCGGTCATGATCCCGTGGCCGGTAGTGGTCTTCTTCGCGGTCGCGGCGATCGGGCAGCTCATCCTGTCGCGGACGACCTTCGGCCGCCGCACGATCGCGATCGGCGACAACGAGACGGCCGCCCGGTACGCGGGCATCCCGGTCAAGACGGTCCGCCTTGCGGTCTACGCCCTCTCGGGCCTGACGGCGGGTCTTGGGGCCCTCATGATCACGAGCTATATGGGGAGCGCCTCGCACTCGACGACGGGCCGCATGTGGGAACTTGACGCCATCGCGGCGGTGGTGATCGGGGGGACTCGGATGTCGGGGGGCAAGGGGACGGTGATCGGGACGGTCATCGGCGTGCTTCTGCTGGCGGTGATCGACAACCTGCTGGTGATGTGGGGGTCGAATCCGGCGTTGCAGGGCCTGATCAAAGGCAGTATCATCGTGGCCGCCGTGCTGATCCAGCGCGGGGCTCGCTAGTTCCTTTCCGCAAAGCAATCCAACCTCCGGAGGCATGATGTCCAGGACCTTCTCGCTCGCGGTCGCCGTTCTCGCTCTCGCAGGCTCGATCACAGGGTGTGAACGCCAGCCCGCTTCCGCTCCCAAGCCCGCGGCCGGCACTGGCACGGCCGCTCCGGCGATGGCCAAGAAGCTTCGCATCGGCGTCTCCGTCCCCTCCGCCGACCACGGCTGGACTGCCGGCGTCGGCTACTGGGCCAAGGAAGCGATGGAGCTCTACCCCGACGTTGAGTGGCAGTACCAGACTGCGGACAATGCGGAGCGGCAGGCTTCGCAGATCGACGCGATGGTCGTGAAGGGGCTGGATGCGCTCGTCGTGCTCGCTCACAACAGCGAGGGCCTCACCTCCACCGCCGAGCGCGTGAAGGACAAGGGCGTCTTCATCGTCAACGTCGACCGCGGGTTCACCAAGCCCGTCGCCGACATCTTCCTCGAGGGCGACAACAAGGCTTTCGGCCGCAAGTCCGCTCAGTTCGTGGCCGAGAAGATGGGCGGCAAGGGCAACCTCGTCATCCTTCAGGGCATCTCGGGCACGACCGTCAACACCGATCGCGTCAATGCGGCGATGGAGGTCTTCAAGGGCTTCCCCGAGATCAAGATTCTCGACAGCCAGCCCGCGGACTGGAGCCGCGAGAAGGGCTTGTCCGTCATGAAGACCTTCCTCACCAAGCACCCCAAGATCGACGCCGTCTGGGCCCAGGATGACGACATCATGATGGGCGTGCTTCAGGCGATCAAGGAAGCCGGCCGCGAGAAGGAGATGTGGGTCTTGGGCGGCGCCGGTATGAAGGAAGCCGTCAAAATGCTCATGGACGGCGACACCCGCGTCCCCGCCAACATCACCTACCCGCCGAGCATGGTCGCGATGGGCGTCCACCTCGCCGTCTCGACGCTCCGCGACGGCAAGCAGGCTGACATCATGAAGTTCACCCCCCGCCACCTGATGATCGACGTCGATCTGGTCACGCCCGCGAACGCGAAGGAATACTACTTCCCCGACTCGGTGTACTAAGGGCCTTTTCGGCTTGATTCGACCCCGCAAACGGCACGGAGCGATCCGTGCCGCTTTCTTTTGGCCCGCACGCCCACAGGGACACCCCGACGCACCGAGCTTTCCCCCGCGTCCGGCACGGTTCTACACTTCCCGACTGGAACGTTCCTTTTCGCCAGTTTCTGGAGTTTCCGCGATGACCACCGCCGCCAGCACCGGGATCAAGCCGTCCGTGACGAACACGGCTTCGGGCCGCATCTTCAACTTCTCCGCGGGGCCCGGGTGCCTGCCGGAGGAAGTCCTCCAGCAGATCCAGACCGACGTCCTGAACATCGCGGGCTCGGGCATCGGCATCCTCGAGCACTCCCACCGCGGCAAGGTCTTTGACAAGGTCCTCGCCGACGCGATCGAGAACTTCCGGAAGATCAGCAACCTGCCCAAGGACTACCACGTTCTGTTCCTGACCGGCGGCGCGACCGCTCAGAACTGGATGGTCCCCGCCAACCTCAAGCCCCAGGACCAGACCGCCGACTACATCACCACCGGCTACTGGGCGGAGAAAGCCCTGGAGCACGGCAAGTTCTACGGGGCTCTCCACGAAGCTTCGACCAGCAAGGACAAGAACCACTCCTACATCCCCTCCGACGCCCAGACCACGTACTCGGCCAAGCCGGCGTACGTCCACTTCTGCTCGAACAACACGATCTACGGCACCGAGTGGCATCGGATCGAGGGCGGCAAGAACACCTGGCAGCAGCGCGACCCCGTCGCTCCCGCAGGCGTCCCGCTCGTCTGCGACATGTCGAGCGACATCTACTCCCGCCCGGTCGACTTTACGAAGTACGGCTTGGTCTACGCCGGAGCCCAGAAGAACCTGGGTGCGGCCGGCACGACCGTCGTCGTCATCAAGGATGAGCTCGCGAAGATCAAAGCACGCCCGCTCCCGCTGATGCAGCAGTACGAAACCTTCGCCAAGGAAGAGTCCCGCCCGAACACGCCCCCGGCTTTCGCGATCTACATCTGCGGCCTCGTGTTTAAGTGGATCCTCGCTCAAGGGACCGGCGGCCGCCACTGCCTCGACGTGATCCTCGAGCGGAACGTCCGCAAAGCCAAGCACATCTACGACGTGCTCGATTCCAGCACGTTCTACAAGGGCCACGCCGTCCCCGAAGCCCGAAGCCTGATGAACCTCACCTTCCGCTGCCCCACCGCCGAACTCGACGACAAGTTCTGCAAGGAAGCCGGCGCAGCGGGCCTGGACGGCCTCAAGGGCCACCGCGCCACCGGCGGCATGAGGGCAAGCATGTACAACGCGATGCCGGAAGCGGGCTGCAAAGCCCTCGCCGACTTCATGCGTGAGTTCGAGCGAAAGAACGGGTAACGCCGCTTACCGCTTCGCGACCGACTTCCGACTCGTCTTCAGACCCGGCTGCTTGGAAGCCGGGTTTTTGTTTGGCACGGGCTTCACCGTGACCGTTTTGGCGTCCTTGGAGAACTGCGACGCCGTGAAGAGCGAGCCGGTCGAGTCGCGGTCCCACGTGTGCGCCGGCCCGTGCTTGGACTCGTAGAAGTCCCAGAGCTCAAACCAGTACGAGCGGAACGCGTGCTTGCCGAAGGGCTTGTAGTGGGCGTGCACGGCTTTCATGATGGCCGCGGGGGTTCCTTCCATGCCGAGGATGGTCCTGCCGTGGCGCACGCTTTCGGTGTCGAGTGGGAGGCGTCCGTACCGGCCGAGGAGCTGCATGATGTTCGCGGCGGCGTAGGGGCCGATGCCGGGCAGATCGATGAGCGCGTCAAACACGGCATCATCCGGCGTGGTCGGGTCTTCGAACCACGCAGGGTTGATCGCTCCGCTTCGGAAGAGCTTGGCGAGTTCGACGATCCGCTTGTCGCGGTACCCGACGCGGCACCGGGCCCGGAGCGTCTGCGGGCGCGTCGCGGCGAGTCTTGCCGGCTCGGGGAAGGGACACGGCCCGGTGATCTCGCCGGAAGCGTCCGGTTTGGCTCCCGAGAGTACCTCGCACAGCCGGCGGTTCATCTGCACGGTGCTCGGCCAGGTGACGTTGCAGCTTGTCACCGTTTTGATGACGTCCTCGAACATGGTGGGCGAGCGCATCAAGCGGCCGCGGCCGGCTTGCTTCCACCGCGGGTCCAAAGCGTGGAACTCAGCGATCTCGGAGGCGGGTTCATCCAGCCGCAGCATCCGGGTGAGCCAAGAAGCGATGAGCGATCGGTGCTTGGCGATGAGCGGGCGGGAGGGCTCGACGCGGATCGCTTCCCCCGGCCCTCGCTGTGAGACCTGCACAAGGACCGGCGAACGTTCGATGGCGAACGCACGCGTCAGCACCCGCCGCTTGACGTCCCAGCGATTGGGACGGAGCAGGAAGTACCCGTACGAGCAGAAATCTCGGGCGAGAAGGTAATCCTCGGGGGTGTGCAGTGCGAAGGACATGCGGCCAGTGAGCTCCGTTCGTGCGGACCGGGCCTGGGCCCGATCGGCGTTCGTTTGCATCGCTCCAGGCCCGAAGCCGCCGGTCGGCGGACGTGGACTTCGAGATTCGGGCATGGGACTTCATCCGCGACCGAAACCATGGGCCACCCATCGGCATCCTAGCTGCGGATGCCGGCGCTTGCCCGGCGTCCGACGACCCCGCGGATCGGTCCACACGACGGATCGCGGGCCACCCGGGGTCGTGTCCTCGCAAGCGAAAGCCAAAGGAGTTCGCTTGATCTCGAAGGGCCAGAACATCGCATCGTGGATCTGTCAGCTCGCGTCCGCCGCCATTCTCGGACAGACGCTTTTCTTCAAGTTCACCGGAGCCGAGGAAGCCCGTTACATTTTCACGACGCTGGGCGTCGAGCCGTGGGGCCGGATCGGTGCCGGTGTGGCCGAGTTGATCACCGTGGTCCTCCTTCTCATCCCAAGGACAGCCGCGATCGGCGGGGCGATGGCGGTGGGCATGATGGTCGGGGCGATCGGTTCACACCTCACGAAACTGGGGATCGTCGTCAAAGATGATGGCGGGCTGCTCTTCGCCCTTGCGATCGTGACGCTGGTATGCTCATCGGTGGTCGTGTTGATCCGTCGGCGGAGCCTCCCGATCATCGGATCGCGTCTCTGAGGGCCGATTGGAATCAAACCCATGACCAACCAAGACACGACCCATGAACTCTCGGATGCACACGCGGGGACGCTCGCGGCCGCCGCGCTCGACGAGCACCTCGCGCAACTTACCGAGCTGCTCGACCGGATGCCCGCTTCGCGGTACGCGGATCCCTCGATCGACCACTGCTTTGGAAGCACGATCGGCGGGCACTTTCGTCACGTACTGGACCACGTCCGGAATCTGCTGGCGTGCGAGGGAGCGATCGACTACGAAGCCCGGCAGCGCGGGAGCGAGATTGAGCGCTCACCGTACGCCGCGCGGACGGCCATCTCGGAATCGAGGCGGGCACTCGCGAGCCGCTCGATCGGAACCGGCGAGCGCGTGACCGTTTCCACGCTGGTGCTTCAGTCCAAAACGTCGCTCCGGGCGGAGTCGACCTTTGAGCGGGAGCTGATGTACGTCGTCGATCACACCGTGCACCACCTGGCCATGGTCCGCATGATGCTGGCGCGGGTCGGGGTGGACTGTCCGGCCGAGGTCGGCGTCGCCGCGGGAACGCCGATGGAGGCCCGATGTGCACGGTGACCGGGATCGCTCTCGGCTTGCCGGACGCCGGGCTTCGGGTGGTCTGCAGCCGGGATGAACAGCGGACGCGGGGCCTGGCCCGGCCGCCGGAAATCCGCCACGACGGCTCCATGACCTTCATGATGCCGACGGATGCGGACCGCGGCGGGACGTGGATCGGCGTGAACGCGCGGGGCGTCCTGGCTGTCCTGCTCAACCGCAACCCGGGCCTCGCGCCGGCGAAACGCGTTCCCGGCCCCAGCCGCGGAGAGGTGGTTCCCAAGCTGCTTTCCGGAGCGACGGTCGCCGACGCGCATGAGGAGTTTCGTCGGATCGACCACGCGGCGTTCGCGCCCTTCCGGGTGCTTCTCTGCGACGGCCGCGAAGCCATTGAGCTCGCCGGCGGGCGAGGTTCGCCACGTCAGGACGACGGCATCACGCTCGGCACGCCGTTCGTCCTTTCCTCGTCGGGGCTCGGGGATGATCACGTACAAGCACCTCGTCGCGACCTTTTCGACGCGATGGTCGCCGCCAAGCCCTCACCGCCCGTCCAAGACCTCTTCCACCGCCACCGATGGCCGCAGCGGCCGGAGATCAGCGTCAACATGGCGCGGCCCGACGCGCGGACGGTGAGCATCACCACCGTTGAGATCCGACTTCGCGGCGCTCGCATGCGCTATGAGGATCTGGTCGAGAACACGGCTTTCACCGCTGTGCTGGACTTTGAACGCTCCGCCGCGTGGTGCGCGTCGTGAGCGTGGCTTCGCCGCCGTCGGTTGTCGCTCGGGTGCGTGACCGTGCGTGCTTGTGGCTGCCGCCTTCGGTTGCCAAGCTGCTTCACTGGGAGTTCTGGCCGACGTGGGCCGCCTACGCGCCGCTGACGCCGGTCTACCTCTGGCTCGCCGCGAAGCACCGATCCCTGACCCTTCCGCTGATCGCGAACACCTGCGACCCGCTCGCCCGCCTCGCGGGAGAGTCCAAGCAGGAGATCCTCGACCTGATGCCCGACCCGCGCGTGACGCCTTCGGTCCGGCTTGAACCCGCCGAAGCGGGCGAAGCTCTCCGGCGGATCGCGGAACGAAAGTGGGGCTTTCCTCTGATCGTCAAGCCCGACCGCGGGTGCCGAGGTTCCGGCGTGCGGCTGGTGCGATGCGAAGCCGATCTCGCCGCGGCCATCGCCGCCGCTCGCGGCCCTCTGGACCACGCCGTCTTGATCCAGCCCTTCCATCCCGGCCCGTGCGAAGCCGGAGTGTTCTTCGTCCGGTCGCCCGGTGAGGAACGCGGCCGCATCTTCTCGATCACCGTGAAGGATTTCGCCGCCGTCGTCGGGGATGGCGTCTCCACCATCGCCGACCTGATCGCCCGCGATCCGCGAAAGCGGCTGCAGCAGTCGCGGTTCATGGCACGCCTTGGAGCCCAAGCCAGCCGCGTGCCCTCCGCCGGGGAACGCGTTCCGGTCTGCATCGCGGGCAACCACTGCCAGGGCACCCTCTTTCGCGACGGAGCCCACCTGATCACCCCGGCCCTCGAGCGGGCGATGGACGAGATCGCGAGCCTTATTCCCGGATTCGGCTTTGGGCGCTTCGATCTCCGCTATTCCAGCGACGAATCGCTGAGCAAAGGCGAGGGGTTCATCATCATCGAGCTCAACGGCATCACGTCGGAATCGACGAACGTCTACGACCCGGCGATGTCCATCGGCCGGGCGTATTCGACGCTGGTGGGATGGCTTTCCGAAGCATTCCGGATCGGTGCTGGCCAACGAGCTCGGGGCGCTCGTCCACCGACGCTTGCGGAAGCGATCCGCTCGGTGCGACTCGCGTTGCGGGAGCCCAACCGCGACGAGATCTCGGACTGAGGACTTACGCCGAGAGCTTGGCTTTCACGGGGAAGAGGAACGCCGCGATGTTCACGCACAAGCGGTCGGCCGCGCGGCTGAACATCTCCATCGCCGCCGCGGGGTCGTGACCCTTCGGCGCTTCGGACGTCCGCGCCCACTGGCTGAGGCCGGTGTCGCACTTCTCAAGCTCCGCGATCATCGCCTGATCGCACTCAAAGTGGAACTGGAACCCGAAGGTCCGCAAGCCCACCTTGTAGGCTTGCGTCTTGCACGCTTTGCTCGAAGCCAGGAGCATCGCGCCCGGGGGCAACTGCTTGACCTCTTGTCCATGACTGCAGTACTGCGGGCACGTCCACGGGATGCCGCCCATCAGCGTCTCGGTCTGAGCCGGGACGGTCAGGGAAACGTCGTGGAACCCGAGTTCCGGCTTGTCCATCGGGCCGACCTGCCCGCCGAGAGCGTGCGCGATGATCTGATGCCCGAGGCAGATCCCGATCACGGGAAGCTGGGCTTCGTGGGCTTTCTTGATGAGAGCGACCTCCGCCGCGAGCCACGCCGGATTGTCGCTCACGTTCATCGGCCCGCCCAGGCTGATCACGCCGTGGATGTTGTCGAGATCCGTCGGCACGCCGATCCTCTTGCCCCGCTGAAGCGGGTGGTCCGCCGGAAGGTCCAAACGCCGGGTGTCCAGGGCGAACCCATGGTCACGAAGGCACGAAGCAAGACGACCGGGACCGCAGTGGGCAGCATGCTGAAGGATGAGAATCGCCATGGGCCAAGCGTAGCCAAATCCGCCAGCCCGCGGCGAGGCCCGAGCCCGGGCGAATAGACTCCGCCATGCCGACGGACAAGATCAACCTGGCTCACGGTTTCTCGACGTTTTCCGAGCACTGGTCCCCCCGGATCGCCGCCGACCTCAACGGCCAGCAGGTCAAGCTCGTCAAGTTCCGCGGGGCGTTTGACTGGCACTCCCACGAGCACGAGGATGAGCTCTTTCTCGTCCACCGCGGCTCGTTCGTCATGGAGTTCCGCGACCGCCGCGTCCAGCTCGGTGAAGGTGAGATGCTGGTCGTACCCCGAGGGGTCGAGCACAGGCCGGTCGCGGAGCAGGAGGTCGAGGTCGTGCTCTTTGAGCCCGCGACCACGCTCAACACCGGCAACGTGACCACCGAGAAAACGGTGGCCCAGCCCAAACGACTGGTCCTTTGATTCTCCCGGCGGTACAGATCACGCCTTCACGTGCGACAGGCACCGCTCGATCCGCGCCAGCGAACTCTGCTTACCCAGCACCGCAAGCGTCTCACCCAGCCCCGGACTCACACCCGTCCCCGTGAGCGCCACGCGAAGCGGCTGAGCGATTCCGCCGGGGTTCGGCATCCCCTTCTCCTTCGCGAACGCGTCGATCAAGCCCGTCAAAGCCTCGGGGGACCACTCTGCGGCCGCTTCGAGCCGGGGCTTGAACTCGGCGAGCAGCTTCAGCCCTGCTTGGTCGTTCGCAAGCAGATTCTTCTCGACCGCCGCCTGGTCAAACGGATACGCCGAATCCCCCACCATCGCAAACGCCGCAGGCCGCAGCGCATCCCGAAGCGTCTTCGCCCGCGGACGCAGCGCCCGCGCCAAAATCAGAAGCTGCGCTCTGGGCATCCTGCCGATCGTCGCCGCCGCTGCCTGCTCGTGCTCCTGCATCCACGCGACCCACCGATCCGCGAACTGCTCGTCCGTCATCGCGCCGATGAAATCCGCGTTGAAACTGAGCAGTTTCGCCCGGTCGAACTTGCTGTTGGTCTTGCCGATCCGATCAATCCCGAAATGCTCGCAGAGAAACTTCGTGTCGAACTTCTCGAGGTCCTTCCCGTCCGCCTGCTTCATTCCCGGGTTCCAGCCCAAAAGCGAGACAAAGTTGTTGATCGCCTCCGGCAGGTAGCCGTTCTTGCGGAAGTCCCAGACCTCGATCTCCGGAAGCGTGACACCCAGCGAAGCCGCGATCTTCTCCGCCGTGTCCAAGCTGTCGTTCTCGGCCGCGATGAAATCGCCGACGACCTTCGCGTCAAGCTTGGCGCTCTCCGCGAGAGCCGCCGCCGGCTTGCCCTTGGCGATCGCATCCTTCGCCGCTTTCCGCGCCGTCTTGGCTTTGTCCCGCTTGCTCATCTTCGTGCCGTCGGTGTTAAAGATCAGCGGCATGTGCCCGTACACCGGCACCCGGAATCCCAGAGCCTTCTGGAGCGCGACGTGCCGCGGCGTGTTCGCGAGGTGCTCCTGCGCCCGAAGCACGTGCGTCACACCCATCAGTTCATCATCGATCACGACGGCGAAGTGGTACGTCGGGAACCCGTCCGCTTTGCGGATGACAAAGTCGTCAAGCTCCCCCGGCGCGATCTTGACATCCCCGAGCACCTCGTCGGGCACCACGATCTCTTCGTGCGGAGCCGCGAACCGAATCACGTGCCGCTCGCCCGCTTGCGCACGCCGGAGCCGCTCGGCCATCGCCTCATTGAACACGCCGAACTGAACATCGGCGGGGCGGGCGTACCGGTACGTTTGCTTGGCGGCGACGGCGGCTTTGCGGGCCGCTTCCGTCTCCTCGTTGGTCTCAAAAGCCGGGTACGCCCGTCCCGACTTGATCAGCTGCTCGAGGTACCGGTTGTAAATCGCGACACGCCGTGCTTGGAAGAACGTCCCCACCCGTCCATCCGGCCAGTCTCGCTCGCCGATCGACCCGTCCGCTTTGATGTACGGCCCAAGGTCGTTCTCGATCCCAAGCCACGCCAGATCCGCCAGGATCCCCCGGGCCGATTCCTCGCTGCTCCGCGCCGCGTCCGTATCCTCGATCCGGATCATGAACTTGCCCCCGTTCCGCCGGGCGAAAGCCCAGCAGAACAAGGCCGTCCGGGCCCCGCCGATATGCAGGTGGCCGGTCGGGCTGGGTGCGAAACGCGTGACGATCGGGGAGGAAGCGGTCATGGCCGCAAGGATAGTCCGCCGGTTCCCAAGGACGGGTATTGTCAGCCATGGAGACGCCCGTGACCGAACAAACCCTCGCCCGCCCGTCGCCCGCACCCGCCCCCGCCGCTCCCCCCACGCTCCAAGCCGACCGCGAGGGCACCGTCGATGTCATCCGAGGGTTCGCGCTCCTGGGCATCCTCGTGATGAACATCATCGCGTTCGCTTACCCGGCATCCTCCTACGAAAGCCCCAACGCCGCCGGCTCGGAGCCCTTCATCGGCCCCTTGGTGGGCGCCAACGCGACCATCTGGTGGATCGCCCACGTCTTTGCCGACCTCAAGATGATGGCTCTCTTCTCCATGCTCTTCGGCGGGGGCCTGATCCTCATGACCAAGAGCAAGCCCGGCGGTTTTGCCGGCCTCTACTACCGCCGCATCGGCTTCCTCGCGATCGTCGGGTTCCTGCACGGGTTCGTCATCTGGTTCGGCGACATCCTCCTCGTGTACGCACTGACCGGTGCTCTGCTTTACCCGGTCCGAAACTTCAAGCCGCGCACCCTCATGCTCATGGGTATCGCCGTCCTCGTCCTCGGCATGCTCATCGCCGTGGGCATGGGTGAACTCCTCGCTTCGATCCCCGAGAAGCACCGCGCGGGCATGTCACCCACCCCCGAGCAATACGCTCAACAGGTCGAGCAGGTCCGCTCGGGCCTCAGCGGGTCGCTGATCTACAACGCTCTGATGGCGATCCAAGCTCAGATCTTCGGGTTCTTCCTTTGGACCTCCTGGCGTGCTGTGGGCCTCATGCTCATCGGCATGGCCCTCATGAAGCTCGGCTTCTTCACCGGCAAGCGCTCCACCGCGCTCTACCTCGCGACCACGATACTCGGCTACGGCATCGGCTTGGCGTTCATCATCCCTGCCGCACGCCACGCGGAAGCCGAGGGTTTCCCGCCGATGCACATGTTCTCTCTCGGCGGCCAGGCGAACTACATCGGCTCGATCGCGATCGCTCTCGCCCACGCTTCGACGCTCATCCTGCTCGTCCGTTCGGGGCTGCTCGGGTTTGTCGCGGGCGCTCTCTCGGCCGTCGGCCGGATGGCGTTCACGAACTACCTCGCGATGTCGCTGGTGATGACCTTCTGCTTCTACGGCTGGGGCCTGGGCTACTTCGGCAAGTTCCAGCGGGCCGAGGTCTACTGGTTCGTGCTCGGCATGTGGCTCCTGATGCTGATCTGGAGCCCGATCTGGCTGAGCGTGTTCCGCACGGGCCCCCTCGAGTGGCTCTGGCGGAGCGCCACGCACCTCAAGTGGCAGCCGCTCGCGCGATGACCGTCCCCGGCACCCTATTCACGCCGACGACGCTTGCCCGCAAGCAGCCCGCCGAAAGCCAGAAGCGTCACCGTCCCCGGCGTCGGGACCATCTCAAACCCCCAGTGCACACCGTCGTAGATCGTGATCGCTTTGCCCTCGCGGTCCCACGTCGCGAGGAAAGCCCAGGCTTCCCATCGCACGCCTTCTTCCAGATTGCGTGAGGGCGTGTCGATGATCCCGCGGCCGTTCCCGGCATACCCCGTGCTGTTCGTGTTGTCGTCCATCCCGTAGAAGATGTCCCGCTGACGCCCCGCCGGCACGGTATAGCCGTTGTCCACATACCACGTGAACCCCGGATCCCCCGAAAGCGTCGCGCCGTTGTCCACGCCCCAGCCCAGCGGCCGGTTCGTCCGGATGATCTGAAGCCAGCGTGCGTCCGCCAGAACCGGATCACCCTGCCCGGGCAGATACGCCAAAGCGATATCCGCTCCGCCCCGACGCGGGTTGGGATCGACGCCCCAGTTGTACCCGTACTGCCGGTGCGGAGGCTCGTTCTCGGCCCACGCCCCGTACTGATCCAACCGGAAGTCGCCCCGAAGGCTCGGCGTAAAGATCTCCCAATCCGAGCCATACCCCTGGGCTCCCAGCGCGATGTGAAGCCCGTCGGCGTTGCCGGCTTGGACGTACGACGTCCTCAGGGCCCGCACGGTGATCCCGCGCGAGGTCACCGTCTCGCTCAACCCGGGAAACTCCCCGTTGGGCTTGAGCAACTCCCCAGCCGAAGCGGCGGTCCCAGAAAGGGCGAGCAAAGCGGCGAGGCACGAGAAACGAGCGGCGGATACGAGCGTCATGGCGGATCTCCTTCTGTGGTTTGGTCCTGTCGGACTGACCCATTTGGGTGCGTGATTCCGACCTTGGCTTGAACGGGACTGCCATCCCCTACTCACGCAAAATCGTGAAACCGAGCGAGATCGCCATACGCCCGGCGAGAAAAGGGTTTAGACTGAAACCAAGGCCGACGCCACGATCGGGAATGGCCCGACCGCGTAAAGCCGTCGACCGCCGACAGCCCGCTTCGCCACCCACACCGGCGAAGCACGAAAGGAGTCTGTGTCCGATGGCGGTATCTCCAACCACCCCCTCCACGATCTCGGGTCCAGGAAAAGGCTCCGCCGCGAGCAACCCCGCCAACGTGAGGACAATCTGCCTCTGCGGCACCACCGCCGCGGGAAAGACGACCATCACCGAACGGCTTCTCTTCGCCGCAGGCGCCATCAAAAAGCCCGGCTCGGTCGCGGAGGGGAACACCGTCTCGGATTTCACCGACGAGGAGAAGCACCACAAGCACTCGCTTCAGCCCTCGTTCGTCCACTTCGAGTACGAAAGCCATGACGTCCAGGTCATCGACACCCCAGGCCTCGCCGACTTCATCGGCCACGCCATCGCATGCTTCCCCGCCTGCGAGACCATCGCCGTCACCATCGACGCCGTCAAGGGCATCGACTCCGTCGCCCGACGCCTGATGTCCGTCGCGGAACAGCGGAAAATCCCGAGGATGGTCATCGTCTCCAAGATCGACGAACCCAACGCCGATCTCCCCGGCATCCTCGAATCCATCCGTGCCACCTTCGGCTCGATCGCTCTCCCCATCAACCTCCCCACCGCCAACGGCACCAAGGTCATCAACGTCTTCGAGCACGACGGCAACGACGCCGCCGGCGATGAGACCGACTTCTCCTCCGTTCACGAAGCCCACAAGCAGATTGTGGAGCAAGTCATCGAGGTCGACGACGAACTCACCATGGAATACCTCGAGAAGGGCGAGGGCGCCGGGTTCGATCCGGCCAAACTCCACGCCGCGTTCGAGAAGTCCCTCGAAGACGCCCACCTCATCCCCGTCTGCTTCTGCTCGGGCAAAACCGGCGCCGGCATCGACGACCTCCTCCACGTCTTCGCGAGCCTCTGCCCCAGCCCCGTCGAGGTGAACCCGCCCGAGTTCGTCCGTCGCGAGAAAGAAGGCGGCGAGGACGTCGAGTGGCACGCCAAGCCCGACCCCGCCGCGCCGCTCATCGCCCACGTCTTCAAAATCACCACCGACCCCTTCGTCGGCAAGCTCGGCGTTTTCCGCGTCCACCAGGGCACCCTCCGCGCCAAGACCGACATCCTGATCGACGAGATGAAGAAGCCCGTCCGGATCAGCCACCTCTTCAAGCTCCAAGGCAAGGAGCACGTCGAGGTCAGCGAGGTCGGCCCCGGCGAAATCGCCGCCATCTCCAAGGTCGACGAGATCCACTTCAACTGCGTCCTCCACGACAGCCACGAGTACGACTCCGTCCACCTCAACCCCCTCCAGATCCCCAAGCCCCTCTTCGGTCTCGCCGTCGAGCTCAAAAACCACGCCGACGAAACTAAGTTCTCGACCATCTCCCACCGCCTGATGCTCGAGGACCCGTGCTTCCGCGTTGAACGCATCGCCGCCACCGGACAGACCGTCCTCCGCGGCCTCGGCGAACTCCACCTCCGCATCATCCTCGAGAAATTCAAAGCCGGCGGCATCGACGTCACCACAAGCACCCCCAAAGTCGCCTACAAGGAAACCATCTCCGCCAAAGCCGAAGGTCACCACCGCCACAAGAAACAGACCGGCGGCTCAGGTCAGTTCGGCGAGGTCTACCTCCGCATCGAGCCCCTCCCCGCCGACCACCCCGAAGGCTTCGAGTTCGTCTCCGAAGTCGTCGGCGGCACGGTCCCGCGTCAGTACTGGCCCGCGATCGAAAAGGGCGTCCGACAGGTCATGACCGAAGGCGCTTTCGCCGGCTATCCCATGGCCGGCATCCGCTGCGCCGTCTACGACGGCAAGTACCACGACGTTGATAGCAAGGAAATCGCCTTCATCACCGCTGGCCGCCGCGCCTTCATCGACGCCATCTCCAAAGCCAAGCCCAAACTCCTCGAGCCCTTCGTCAACCTCGAAGTCTCCGCTCCAAGCCGCTACCTCGGCGACATCGCCGGCCACCTCTCCACCAAACGCGGCCGCGTCCAGGACAGCGAAGTCACCGCCGGCGATGTCTGCATCGTCCGAGCCATCGCCCCGCTCGCCGAACTTCAAAATTACGCCAACGAGCTCAAAAGCATGACCGGCGGCGCTGGCTCCTACAGCATGGACTACTCGCACGACGAGCCCACGCCCCCACAGGTGCAAGCCGCCGTCATCGCCGCGTTCAAACCCAGGAACGTCGAGGACTGAGCAAAGCAGTCACTGAGTCACCAAGCCGCTGAGTCACGAAACGAAAAGGCACGGAGATACCCATCTCCGTGCCTTCTTTGCATTCCGACTTCGTGACTTGCCCTACCTCTGATTCAAATACTCCTCGATCTTCTCCGCTTTCCGAAGCAGGAACGGGATGTGCTTGTCCGCCGCGTCCGTGAACCGGCTCAGCACCTTCATCGTCGCTTCAAACTCCTCCGCGAACTTCGTGTGCTCCTGATCGCGCCACGACTGACCAAGGTCGTTCAGCCGCCCCTGCAAAGCCGCAAGCTGCGCCGTCAGGTTGCCGTTGAACCGCTTGAGGTCCTGCGCAAACCGCCGCAGTTCCACCGGATCGACCATCGCTTTGGCCATCGTGCCTCCCTGTCGCGAGCCTGCCCGCGAACCTTTACAAACCAAATACGAACGCCCGGATGCTCCGGTTCCCGCGCCCCCCCGTGAACCAATACCCCGCGAGCAACGCTAGACCACCATCGGGCGCGGTGCTCGCGTCCGCCCACGGAGACCTGCCATGCGCGTCCGAACCCTGCCCTTCGCCCGACCGCTCGCCCTCCCCATCCTCGCCCTCGGCCTTGCCCTCCCGATGGTCGCCGGGTCCACCCTCGCCGTCGCCCAGCCCGTCCCAACCTCGGCTCCCGCGGCCGCCACACCGCCCGTCGACCGAATCTTCGTCATGCCCCAAGCCAACCGCGTCCCACGCTCCTGGGCCGCCGTTGCCATCTCCGCCGTCGCCGCCGACATCTCCATCGTCGACCAACTCGCGACCACAAGCCTCGAAATCTCCGTCACCAACACCACCGGCTCCCCCCAGCAAGCCGAACTCCTCCTGCCCGTCCCCGACGGCGTCACCGTCCGCTCGCTCCAGTACGACGGCACCGGCCCCGAGCCCACCGCCACCATCCTCCCCCGCGACGAAGCCCGCCGCATCTACGACTCGATCGTCCGCGGCGCCCGCGATCCGGCCCTCCTCGAATTCGCCGGCATGGGCGTCATCCGTTCCTCCGCCTTCCCCGTCCCCGCCGGAGCCACCCAGAAGATCCGCATCGTCTTCGAGCAGCTCCTCACCGCCGACGCCGGCCGAGTCGACTACGTCCTCCCCAAGACCGAGTCCCTCGCGACCCAGACCTCCGTCCCCTGGACCATCAAAGCCACCGTCAAGTCCTCCGCTCCCGTCTCCACCGTCTTCTCGCCAAGCCACGACCTCGTCTCCGAACGCACGGGCTCGGGTGAGTTCGTCATCACCGTCCCAGCCAACTCCGCATCCGGACCCGGCTCCTTCCGCCTCGCCACCCTCTCCCCCACCGACGCCAAAGCCGCCTCCGCCACCCTCTACGCCTACCCCGACGCTTCCATCGACGGCGGCAAGGGCGGCTATTTCCTCCTCGTCGCCGCGGTCCCGACCGACCGCCCCGCCGACCTCAAACCCGTCCCCCGCGAGATGACCATCGTCCTCGACCGCTCAGGCTCCATGCAAGGCGCCAAGTTCGAGCAGGCTCGCAAAGCCGCGATCAACGTCATCAACGGCCTCGCCCCCGGCGAACGCTTCAACATCATCGACTACTCCGATAGCATCGAGACCTTCGCCAAAGAACCCGTCGCCCTCGACGACAAAGCCCGCGCCGACGCCCTCGCCTACCTCGGTCGCTTGCAGGCAAACGGCGGCACCAACCTGCACGACGCCCTCATGACCGCCATCAACGCCCCCGTCGCGCAAGGCTCCATGCCCCTGGTCCTCTTCCTCACCGACGGCCTCCCCACCGTCGGCGAACGCAAGGAAGTCACCATCCGCGACCACGTGAAAGCCTCCAACAAAGCCAACCGCCGCATCTTTGCTTTCGGCGTCGGGTTCGACGTCAACACCCCCCTCCTCTCCGGCATTTCGCGTTCGTCCAAGGGCGCCCCCACGTTCATCCTGCCCGAAGAAGACGTCGAGGTCAAGGTCTCACAGGTGTCGCGCCGCCTCCGCGGCCCGACGCTCGCCAACCCGACGCTCACGCTCATCGGGTCCGACGGCAAGCCGACCACCCGCGCGACCCGCGACCTCCAGCCCGCCGCGCTCGACGATGTCTTCGAGGGGGACCAGATCGTCATCCTCGGCCAGTACACCGGCGAGTCCGACACGCTCAACATCAAGCTCGGCGGCGAGTACTTCGGCACGCCCCACGACTTTGAATTCAACCTCAAGCTCAGCGCCGCCACCGCCAAGAACGGCTTTGTCCCCCGCCTCTGGGCCACCCGCAAGGTCGCGGCCCTTGTCGAAGAGATCCGCCAAGGCTCCGCCGACCCGGGCTCTGCCGGGAACGAGGCTCGCACGAAGGAGCTCGTCGACCAGATCACCCAGCTCAGCATGCGTTGGGGCATCATGACGCCGTACACGTCCTTCCTTGCGACGGAAACCAACCTCGCGTTCCACGATGCTGGGGAACTCCGCGAACGCGTCGGCCTCTCTCTGACAGACCTCTCGAGGGTCCGCTCAGGCTCCGGCTCCGTCAATCAGGACGGCGACGTCCACGACAAGCTGAGCGCACTGAACGCCCAGTCCGCCAACGCCCGGTACTCGGTCGCCGCGCCTTCCCCGGCTGCGTCCAGCGCCCCCGGCGGCGGAGGTGGCAAGGGCGGCGCTCCGGTCGAGTCCTTCTACCGCTCCGGCGACGGTGCCGGCAAGGTCGTCTATAACGCCATCCAGAACATCAACGCCCAGACCTACTACAACCGCTCCGCCGGCTTCAAGGGCTGGGTCGACGGCCGCGTCCTCGACAAGGAATCCGACAAGCCCGAGGTCGAGGTCACCGTCGGCACCCCCGAATTCGAAAAGGTCGCCGACGCCCTCATCGCCGACGGCCAAGCCGGCGTCCTCGCCCTCGAAGGCGACATCCTCCTCCTCGTCAGCGGCAAGCGAACGCTGATCCGGCAGAACAGCACTCCCACAGCCGATCAGCCCGCTCCTAAGTAGATCTGACGAGTTCGCTCGCTTCCTGACGGACCCGACCCCGCGACACGAAGGGGTCGGGTCTGTCGTTTTTTGCGCGAGAAGGACCTGTTTTTTTTCGCCAGAATCGTTCTCGCCCTTGCACACGGCCCAAAGTCGCCCTCGGGGACGTCCGACATATCCAGTGCCGATGGTCCCGCAACGACGCGGGCACGGAGGGAAATCACATATGCGAGGGCACGTTATGGATCGCAGTCAGAATCAGTTCATCACTCTCCGCGCCAGCGTCAGGCTTTCCGCCATGCTGCTCGCGACCATCGCCGGTTCCCGCTTGGCCATCGCCCAGCCCTCGGACCAGCCCAAGATCGACCCGCCCTCGTCCACCGGCCTTGAGAGCATGGTCGGACAGCAGCCCGAAGCCCAGCCGGAAGCCTCCGGCGCCCACGCCGTATCCGGTGGCTCGCACTCGGCCCCGACCAACGCCGAAGCCGCGCTCGCGGCCGGCAAGTTCAAGGACGCGATGAAGGGCAACGCCAAGAAGCAGGGCCTGGACATCAAGGTCGACGCCAACCAGCTCGTGGACCTCGCCGTCAAGGACGAGGACCTGGCCGCCGTCCTCGAAATGCTGAGCCTCCAGTCTCAGAAGAACATCATCGCCAGCAAGGACGTCTCCGCCAAGGTCACCGCCAACTTCTTCGGCGTCACCTTCTACCAGGCCATGGACGCCATCCTTCACGCTAACGGCTTTGGCTACATCGAGAAGGACAACTTCATCTACGTCTACACCGCGGAACAGCTCGCCGCCATCATCGAGGCCGGCAAGGTCCGCATGACCAAGGTCATCAACCTCAACTACATCAACCCCGTCGACGCCGCGGAGTTCGTGAAAGCCGCGCTCTCCGAGGGCGGTCAGATCACCACCCCCGGCAAGACCGTCGCCTTCCCCACCAGCAAGGACGTCCCCGGCGGCGGCAATGACTACGTCGGCCGCGACCTCGTCGTCGTCACCGATTTCGAAGAGAACATCGCCGCCGTCGAAGAACTCATCAAGCGCCTCGACGAGCGCCCCGTCCAGGTCGAGATCCAGGCCACGATCGTGCAGGCCAACCTGTCCGAGATGAACGCTTTCGGCGTCGACATCTCCCTGCTCGCCAACCTCGACTTCGCCGACATCACCGACATCGGCGGCCCCGGCCGCGCCGCCGACGCCCTGGGCGTCAACAACCAGGACAAGCTGACCAGCCCCGGCGCCAGCGACCTTCCGTTCGTGCCCCGCGCCGGCTCGGGCGCCGCCGCCAACAGCAGCCCCGGCAACTTCGCCGGCCCCGGCACCTTCAAGATCGGCTTCATCAAGAACGACGTGGCGATGTTCCTCCGCGTTCTGGACCAGGTCACCGACACGACCGTCCTCTCCAACCCTCGAATCCTCGTCCTGAACCGGATGGCTTCCCGAGTCCTCGTCGGTCGCCGCGTCGGTTACCTCAACACCACATCGACCGACACCGCCACGACCCAGACCGTCGAGTTCCTCGACACTGGTACTCAGCTCCACGTCCGACCCTTCGTCTCTGACGACGGCGTCATCCGTCTCGAGCTCAAGCCGCAGGTCTCCGAAGCCATCGTCCGCGATGTTCGCAACTCCTCCGGCTCGGTCGTCACCGTTCCCGACGAAATCACCAACGAACTGACCACCAACGTCATCGTCCGCGACGGCCAGACGGTCGTCCTCGGCGGTCTCTTCCGCGACAAGACTCAGACCACCCGCCGCCAGGTCCCCTTCCTCGGCGACATCCCGATCCTCGGAGAAGCCTTCAAGGGCACCGACAACGAAGTCGAACGCACCGAGATCATCTTCCTCGTCACGCCCAAGGTCGTCAACGACACCGCTCTCGCCGCCGCAGGCCTCCGTGGCATCGAGAAGGTCGACCAGATCCGTGCCGGCAGCCGCGAGAACCTGCTCGCTTTCAGCCGCGACAAGCGGTCCAGCCAGCTCCTCGTCGAAGCCCAGCAGCTCGCCGACGCCGGCGACACCCAGAAGGCCCTCTTCAAGCTCCAGCAGTCCCTGGCCATGAACCCCGTCCAGACCGACGCGCTCGCTCTCAAGGAGAAGCTCACCGGCCAGAAGACCTACTGGCCCAGCCGAAGCATGCTCGATGAGATCATCCGCCGCGAGCAGGGTCTGCCCAAGGCCGATACCACGCCCCTCTCGCCCTCCACGACCACCTCCGCCAGCACGTCCGGCACCGACACGACGACCCCCAACGTGACCACCGACGCGACCTCCAACGCGACCACGCCGGTCTCGTCCACGGTCGAAACCTCCGCGACGACCACGACCGCGGCAGTGACCGAGAACACCACCAACGAGCACGAAGGCACGACGGGTTCCCAAGTCTCAAACCCCTCGTCCGAGAACGTCACGCCCGTCCCCGCCACGACGGAGAACGTCGGCGGCTCCGCGACGGACACCTCCACCAGCATCTCGACCAACCTCGCGGACCCGATGGTCATTCCCGTCGTCGAGCACACGATCGAGCAGCCCATCGTTGAGCCCGTCACCGAGATCCCCGACTTCACCGCGACCAACATGTCCGACCCGGCCCAGCCGCAGTTCACTCCCGAGCAGCAGCAGGAACGGTTCCGCGTCGCGATGCGGATCCTCTTCAAGTACCTCACCGGCACCACTGTCTTCGACAACTCGGACGTGAGCACCTTCGCTCAGATCCCCGAGGGCGACGCGAATGCGGACCTGAACGTCGAGGCTGCCTCAAAGTAAATCTCGGGCTCCGCCCTGACCGACCAATCTGAGAGAGAACCCCGGCCCCGTGTTCCCTGCGGGGCCGGTTTCGTTCCGAATCCAAAGCCCAAGACCGGAGACCACGATGATCAACCGCAACGCTCTTTCACTCGCCGCCATTCTCGGACTGTGCGCCCTTGCCGGGTGCAACACCGGCTCCCACGGCAAGCATACTGAAGAACAGCGCAACGCCGCCAAGATCAAGCTCGACAGCATCAAAGCCGGCATCGAGCACCAGACCGCCCTCGGCGACCTGCTCGCGGGCGACTTCCCCAAAGCTCTCCGCTCCGTCGAGAACAGCCTCGCGATGAACGACAAGTCCGCGAAGACCTGGACCCTCCGCGGACGCATCATGCTCGAACTGGGAAACCTCGAAGCCGCTCTCCAGTCCTTCAACCGCGCCGAAGAACTCGACCCCACCTTGGTCGACACCCACTACTTCCTCGGGGTCGCCAACGAACGCCTTGATCGCAAGGATGAGGCTCTCAAGCGTTACCTGAAAGCCGCGGAGCTCGACGCCGGCAACGCTCAGTTCGCCACGGCCGCCGCGGAAGTCATGATCGATGTCGGGCAGCTCGAGGAAGCCCGCAAGTTCCTCGAGTCGCGCGGGCCGCTGATGGCCGACAACGCCGCCATCCGCCAGGTCCTCGGCCACCTCGCCATGATCGAGAAGGACTACGTCAAAGCCGAGACGATGTTCAACGAAGCCCGTCTCCTCTCGCCCAACGACATGACGATCCTCGAGAACCTCGTTCAGGCTCAGGTCGCTCTGCAGCAGTTCGCCAAAGCCGAAGTCAACCTCCGCAAGCTTCTCAAGGACCCGGCGCTCTCCGAGCGGCGCGACCTCCAGCACGCCCGGGCCAAGTGCCTGATCGAGACCGACCGCCTCGTGGACGCCCGCGAGATCCTCATCCGCCTCTGCAACGACCAGACGGGCTCGGCGGACACCGACGCGTGGCGCGACCTGGGGCAGGTCAGCTTCAAGCTCAACGACTTCAACCGCGTCCGCACCGCCGGAGCCAAGCTCATCGCGATCTCGCCCCGGAGCGCCGACGGGTACCTCCTCCGCGCTCTGTGGGAACGCCAGCGCGGTGACAAAGCCGCCGCCAAGGACAGCGTCCTGGCCGCCATCGAGCGCGAGCCCTCGAGCGACGCCTACATGCTGCTGGCTTCCATCCAGATGGAGCAGCGAGACAGCGTCGGCGCCAGCAACACGCTCCGCACGGCGATCCAGTACGATCCGAACAACCGCACCGCCCAGGATCTCCTGAGCAAGATCTCCCAGACCACGACCGCGAGCGTCACCGACCAGTGATCGCAGATCGGCAGCCCTGACCAAACAAAGAAGCCCACGGGTTCATACCCGTGGGCCTCTTCATTTACAGGATTGATGTCGACCGATCAGCAGCCCGTCTCGAACGCGCCGACGAACTCGTCGTAGTCGAAGAAATCCACGAATTCGTCGCCGTTGAAGTCCGCCGTACGGCCGTCGGGGCACGCGCCCGTCTCGTAGCATGCGACGAAGTCGTCGTAGTCGAAGAAGTCCAGGAACCCGTCGCCGTTGAAGTCAGCCGGGCACGGCGTCACACCCTCCTGAACGACGATGCGGATGGTGTCGGTGCCGGTGCGACCCTCGTTGTCCGTCACCGTGAGCTCGACGATGTGCTCGCCCACGGTGAAGTTGATCGACGGGTCGAACCCGGTTCCGATCTCAAGGCCGTTCTCGCGCCAGACGTAGGAAACGATCGTGCCGTCTCCGTCGTCGGAGCCCGCAGCGCTGAGGTTCACGACCTCCGCGCCCGAGTTGTCCGCATCGGTCACCGTCTGGTCGACGCCCGCGACCGCGCTGGGCGCCTCGTTGGAGGTCACCGTCACCACGACCGTGTCCGAGCCCGTCGCGGTGTCGTCATCGGTCACCGTGAGCGTGATCGTGTGGACGCCCGCCGACAGATTGACCGTCGGGTTCACGCCCGTGGCGATGGTCGTCGGGCCTTCTTTCCAGACATAGCTCGTGATCGAACCGTCCGAGTCGGACGAGCCCGAGCCGTTCAGCGTGACGCTCTGCGTGCCGTCGCCCTCGGGGTCGCGGACGTTCTGGTCCGGGCCGGCGTTGGCGGTCGGAGGAAGGTTGGCCGGCGTCGAGGTCGAGCCCTGCTCGGGGCCGCCGACGAACTGATTGCTGTTGAAGCCACCGACGGCCTGCGTCGCTTTCACCCAGTAGAAGAACGACTGGCCGGACGGAAGCCCGGTGTCGGCAAAGGTGTTGGTCGCGGGCGTGGCGATCTGCGTCGCGGTCGCGAAGTTGTTGGTCGTCGAACGGAAGACCTGGTACCCCGTGTTGTTCGGGATGTTGGTCCAGTTCACGTTGATGGTGTTGGTCGAAGTGCCGTCCGAAGCGTTGACCGTCGTCAGCCCGGTCACCTGGAACTGGAGGCGGTAAAGCTGCGACTGCGTCGGCGCGTCCGCTTCCGCGACCACGAAGTTGTAGGTGCTGTTGCCGGAAAGGAGGAACGTCGGAATGGACTCGGCCGTGCCGACCGTCGTGGCGTTCTGGAACGCGAGCGTCGTCGCGCCGGAGACATCGGTGATGCGAAGCGTGAGGTCCGCCACCGCCAAGGCGTTGAAGTTGTTCCCCGTGAGGCAGGAGCCGTCGTTCTGCTGGTCCGAATCGTCGTACGTCGATCCGATCGGGGTCACCGTCACCGTTGCGAGCAGGTTCGCCGTCGTGCTCGCTTTCCAGAAGTCCGTCTCTGCGTTGGCGTCGATGCTGATGAGCGATGCGTTGGGAACCGCCGGATAGGTGATCGAATCACCAGGAGCGTTGGTCGGGATGATGCCGACCGTGGTCGTGCCGACCGTGCTCAGCGTGGCCACCACGGGCGCGGACGCCGCGTTGTTGTTGGGCTCGAACGGATCGCCGTAGTTGCGCTGCACTGCGCGGATGTCGTCCTGCTGGGGACCGTCGAAGCTGGTCGCCAGGAAGGGCTCCATCAGGATGCCCGAGTTGGTCGAGCACGTGTGGTTGAAGCCGAGACCGTGCCCGTGCTCGTGCATGATGGTGTTGCGCAGGAATCGGAAGCTGCTCGCGGAGGCCTGCCACGTCTCCGAAGAGTCCAGGACCATGTTGCCGCCGTTGCCATTGCCCGGGAAAGCGTTGTACGCGAGAATGCCGCTGCCGCCATCGATGTTCTTCATCGAGATGCGGACGTCGCCGCGGAGCCCCACGGAGCCGCTCGAGGTCCAGGAGGCTCCGTCGTCCCAGTCGTTGCCGCCGACCGTCACGCGAACGTAGCCGACGCCGGAGAGGGCTTCCCAGCGGGCGAAGCTGCGGACGAACTGCTGAACCCAGACCGCGCGTCCGCCCGAAGCGGCGAAAAGCGTGTCCATGCGGGAGAAGAGGTTGCTCGCGGCCGCGCCCTCGCCGACGCCGCTCGGAATCGAGAGGCCGTCGGGCACGAAGGACCAGAGCAGCGTGATGGGATCGCCCTGCGAGCCGGTGCCGCCCGAAGCAGTCGACGTCCAGCGGCTGCCGACGTTGTACCGCTCGCCGAAGATGTACAGCGCGTTGACCTCGTCGATCATCTCCTGCGAGGGCGGGTTGAACGGATCAAAGCAGGCCGCGACGTGCTGGATCAGCTCGCGGCGATACTCCTCAGGGATCTGCACCAGGTGCTTGGACCCGGCGATCTGCATACGCGAACCGGACTCACGCTCCGCCGGCTGGGCGGGGGCGGGTGCCGAGTTGAGCATCGACACCGCGACCGCGCCGGTAATGGCCGCGGCCGTCCCCACGTAACAGACCAGATCTTCGATACGGACCATCTGCGAATCTCCTGTGATGCAGCGACGGGAGCCGCTCCAAAGCCCGGAGCGGTCAACCAAACACAAACCAAACTTCCAAATGTACTCCTCCGTCCGACTCTTCGCAAACCAGCTGCACCATGATGCCACTGATCTTGAAGCGAACGACGAAGTCGTCAAGATAATTCGGAAAGAGTCAAGACACAAGCGTCTGCGCGGACCTTCCAGACAGAAAACTCGGAATCTCCGGCGGCGCGAACCGTGCGTCAATGTGGCATCGGGAAGGACCCGCACATCGTACGAACCTCGGACCGCACTTGCGCGGCCACGGCCTCCAGGTCGCCCGGGCCCTTGAGGCCCGCGGTGAGGACCCGATCGATGAACGAGGCAACCTTGGCCATGTCGGCTTCGCGGAGGCCGCGGGTCGTGATCGCCGGGGTGCCTAGGCGGATGCCGCTGGTGAACTTCGGCGGGCGCGGATCCTCGGGAATGCCGTTCTTGTTGCAGATGATCCCGGCTTGTTCCAGCCAGCGCTCAGCGTCGGCGCCGGTGAGTTGGTCGCTCTTGCGGCGCAGGTCCACGAGCATGAGGTGGTTGTCGGTTCCGCCGGTCGTGATTCGGTAGCCCATCGAGGTGAGCGCCGAAGCGAGGGCTTTCGCGTTGGCGATGACCTGGGCGGCGTAGGTCCTGAAGGAGGGCTGCAGGCACTCGCCGAAAGCGACGGCTTTGGCGGCGATGACGTGCATGAGCGGGCCGCCCTGCATCCCGGGGAAGACGGACTTGTCGATCTTCTTGGCGAGTTCCTCGTCGTTGGTGAGGATGAGGCCGCCGCGCGGGCCGCGGAGGGTCTTGTGCGTGGTCGTCGTGACGACGTGAGCGTGCGGGAAGGGGCTTGGATGGGCTCCGCCGACGATCAGGCCTGCGATGTGGGCGACGTCGGCGACGAGGAGCGCGCCGACTTCATCGGCGGCTTCGCGGAACTTGGCGAAGTCGATGGTGCGTGGATACGCGGAGTAGCCGCACATGATGACCTTCGGCCGGTGCTGACGGGCGGCTTCCTTCATCGCGTCGTAGTTGATGTGCTCAAACTGCTCGTGCGAGGGGGAGTAGTGAAGGGGGTAGTGGACGGGGTTGTAGTACCGGCCGGAGAAGTTGAGCTTCATGCCGTGGCTGAGGTGGCCGCCATCCTTGAGCACAAGCGAGAGAAAGGTGGATCCGGGCTCCATGAGCGCCATGAAGACAGCCGCGTTGGCTTGGGCGCCCGAGTGCGGCTGAACGTTCGCGAACCGGGCTCCGAACATCTGCTTGGCCCGATCGATGGCGAGCTGTTCGATCTGGTCGTGGAAGACGCAGCCGCCGTAATAGCGTGCGCCGGGGTATCCCTCGGCGTACTTGTTGGTGAGGCAGCTTCCCATCGCGGCCATGACGGCGGGCGAGGTGTGATTCTCGCTGGCGATGAGCTCGAGGGTGGATTCCTGGCGAGCGGCTTCCTTGGCGATGAGGTCGAAAACCGCGGGGTCGGCCTGGGCTGGGTTGGTCGTCTGGGGCATAGGCCGGATGGTAGATGGGGTTTGGGGGCTTCGCGGCCGGGCTGGAGAGATCAGCGGCCGGAAAGCTCGTAGAAAATCCGGGTCACGATGTCGTCCGCTCCCGGGATGAGGAAGTACCCGACGGCGAGGGTCAGGAGGGAGGCGACCCCGACCAGCCCCACCGCGACCAGAGCGGGCCGAGGAATCCTGAGGTAGTGCTTGGCGGCCGCTCGCCAGTACCAGACAACGACCACGAACAGGATCAGGGTCACGATGCCGTTGGAAACGCCGAGGATCGCCTTGATCGCCTCGACGAGCCACGGCGTCGTCACCTGATAGCGGAACTGGACCGTCATGCGATACAGGGAATCCGTCCACGCGGGAACGATCGCCAGCACGGGAAGCCACACCAGCCAGTAGCCCGTGAGCCGCACGATGTGGCGAGGACGCACTTTCGCACGCCTGAGCGACATCGGCATCAGCACCATCGCCCCCGGCATCACCAAAGCGAAGAGGACGCAGAGCATCATCGGCTCGGGCGGCACGCCGCGCCACTGCGACATTGTCCTGAAATACGGGAACAACCAACGGCCGGTCTCGATCTTCACGGTGAACGCCGCCGGGTTGAAGCCGGCTACGCCGCGGTACGAGTTGATGAGCACGCGGGTTTCCATCCAGGATTCGACCCAGATCGTCGCGGCCATCAGCCCCATCGACATGACGTAGGACGCGACAAGCCAGACAACCAGCATCAGCGCGAGACGCTTGGGCACGACCGGCATCGACAGGCTGAGTTTCCTCCACAGATGCCGGGGAAGAAAAGCCCGCCACGCCGAGCGGAACACACTCGCGACGATCATCCACCATCGCCCCTCCGCGTGCTCGACGCTCCACGCCGGCGGCGTCGCTGTTCGGAAGATCGAGGTCCAGCGGACATCAAAGCCGCACTCGGGGCAGCGGCTTTCGAGGGGACACTGAACCGTCCACGTCGCGGTCTCGCCGCTGAGGTCATAGTCGCAGCGCGGGCAAGCGGGAACCGGCATGGGGTGAGCAGGATCGTTCATGCCGGGTCATCCTGTGAAAGCTCGCACACCCATTGCGGCGACGTACGCGATCGCCGGCGTCGCCAGAACGGAGACCACGAGGAGAAGGAACGTGTCCAGCGCGGCGCTGGGCAGGCGGAGGTACCGCGAAGAGGCTCTGAACCAGAAAAGCCAGACAAACCCGAGCGCCAGCAGCGTCACGATCGCCGAGCCCTCACGCATCACCCAGAACTGAGCCGCGTAGAGCGATCGGTCCGAGATGACCTTCAGCCATCCCCAGCCGCTTTCCGGATGGGCCCACGCATACGCCGCGACGTTCACTTCTGCCGCGGCGCGGGCGTTGGTCAGCCAGATCCGCACCCAGTCGAGCATCATCGCCGTCCACGACACGAGCGAGAACGCAAGCCCGACGAGCGGGAGCGGCGTCAGCCCGTACGCGGCGATGCGCCACAGATGTCGCCGCCGCACCCGATGCTTGGTCATGGTCTGTCCAAGGAGCAGAAACGCCAGCGGCATCACCAGCGCGGAACCCACCACCCACATCGTCATCACCATGAGACGCTGCGTGTCGGCCGAGGGAGTGGTCCATGGCACGCCCGGCAGCGCGAGATTCGGCGCGTACTCGGCGATGAACCATGAGAAGGTCGAGCGGGGCAGAATGCGCTGACCGGTCGAAATCGCCGTCGCCAGCCCGCTTTGGTACGACGAGTAAGCGTGATGCCTGACGATGATCAACGCGAAGGAGACCATCGCAAGCAGCCCAAGGACGAGCACCGCCGTCAGCCACGACGCCGCCAGCGTCATCGCGCCCGACGCAAGCACGCCGCCTGCGTGAACAGGATGGGCGAGCATGAGATTGACCCGTCCGCCGGATTCCGGCAGAGGCTCGGACGGCCCCTGCCAGAGCGTCCTGGGCCTGAGGGTGCGGGAAAGGACTCGGAACGCGCGCACAAACCGGTCCGTCCATGATCGGGGCGGCTCGGGTTCAAGGGACCAGTCCGGAGCGGGAATCTGGCGAAGAAGGTGATCCCAACCGAATGCGAACCCGCATTCGGGGCAACGGCCCTCCGGGTTGGCGTGAAGGTCGGCCGGAACGAGGCTTGCGAGGTCGTAGTCGCAACGGGGACAGAGGGGCTGCCTCCGAGAGGCCGCGGGTGCTTCCGCGGGGGCTGGAGGAGCAAAGGACGGCAGAAGCTGGGCCGGCGCATCCGTCATCACCACTCACGATACCAGCTTGGCGGGCTTGCGGTGGCAGCGCCCCCCAAAGCGTGGCATCGGTTCACCGTGAGTTGGGTCGGCCGCGGCAGCGATCGTCGGGTGAAAAATCTCTCACGTGACGCGCAGAAGTGATCTCGGGGGTGCTTTCTCTGAATGAAGCCTGCGTTTGGTGAAGGTTTTCGTTTTTTCAGACGAAACAATGCGCATCCCTCGACGTGTTGATGCTTACTGAGAGTGAGGCGCGGGTTGCCCACTCTCTGACCCTTCTCTTCCAGCCCGTGCCCCATACTCGTGGCGAGTAGCCGGGTGTCTCCTGACTCTCCCCTCCGGCTTCTCGCCGCGTTCCAAGCGGCCGCGTTCGATCTGTTCCGATTGCGGCCCACAACCAGGAGTGTCCCATGCGCAACGCCCGTTTGTTGGTTGTTCCTGGTCCGCTCGCGATCGGTCTGGCATGCCTCGCCGGGAACACCGCTGGTGCTCAGTGCAATCCGTTCAACGTTCCGCTGATGAACGCGACCGCGTCGTGGTCGCAGGACTGCGGTGCGACGTTCACGCCCGGCCGCACAATCGACGGTCAGCCCTCGACAAGCTGGGCGACCGTTCGGTGCACACCCCCGGGAGATCGAAGCCTCACAGAGAGCGCTGTTTATGAGACCCAGCAGGACCTGACCGCTTCCTCGACGCCGATTGAGATCACCTTCAAGATCTTCTCGGGCGGATACTCGCCCGACCAGGGCGGCGGCAATCTCACGCTTGGACAGTTCCGCCTCTCCTACACCACGGACGAACGGACGCAGTTTGCGGATGGGCGAGCCACCGGCGGCCTGATGGGGGAGAACTGGGTCACGATGATCCCCGATGAGGTGTCGGGCCGGTGGGCGGACACGGTCGGGAATCCTTTGCCACCCAACCGGCTTCAGGACCCGGACCTGAGGATCGTGGGAGATGGCATTGTGCTGGTCGAGGGGCCCAACCCCGAGTACGCGGTCTATACGGTGAAGTACACCGTGCGGGACGTGACGATCCGAGGCTTTAGGCTTGACGTGGTTGATTCCAACGATTCGGACCAGAGCGATGCCGACGGCCTGCCGACTGGGGGACCGGGTCGGCACGCCAACGGGAACCTCTTCATCCGCGAGATGGCGATGGGCCAGGTTCGCGTTCCCACCATCACGGCCGAGCCGCAGGACGGCAGGATCTGTTCCGGCGGGACGCTGACGCTTTCGGTCGGCATCGACGGGCAGGGTCCGTTCTCGTACCAGTGGCGTCGCGGCGGGCAGGCGATCTCCGGAGCGACGGGCTCGACGTACGTGCTCGATTCGGGGGATGACGCGGGGAGCTACGACGTCGTCGTCTCTTCACCGTGCGGGAATCGGACGAGCCGCACCGCGGTGATCACCGCCACGTGCGCCGCCGACTTCAACTGCGACGGCTTTGTCGACTTCTTCGATTACGACGGGTTCGTCGAGGCGTACCAGGCGGGAACGCTTACGGCGGACTGTGAAGAGGACGGATTCATCGACTTCTTCGACTACGACTGCTTCGTCGCGGCGTACGAAGTGGGCTGCTGAAGGCTCAGGTCCGAAGATCGCCCCGGGGGATGAGGGAGTGAGCCCGGAAGAAGGCTGTGTGCGCGCCTTCATACGTTTCCGGGCTTGCTCCCCCGTTCCCCGTGCGTGCTGAAGCGTGGCTTTGGCCCCGGTACACTCCGGCCATGAGAACGCTTCGAATGGGCATGGTCGGCGGCGGCAAGGGAGCATTCATCGGCGCGGTCCACCGCCTCGCCGCGTGCATGGATCACGGCGTGGGGTTCGTGGCGGGGGCGCTGTCGAGTGATCCGGCGCGAGCCAAGGACTCCGGCCGCGAGCTCGGACTCGCCGACCGACGCAACTACCCCTCGTGGCAGGCCATGCTCGAAGGCGAGCTCACGCTCCCCAAGGATGAGCGGATCGACTTCGTGTCGATCGTCACGCCCAACCACGTGCACTTCGAGGTCGCCAAAGCCTTCGCCGAAGCGGGGATCAACGTCGTCTGCGACAAGCCCCTCTGCCATACGACCGAGCAGGCCCGCGCTCTCGCCGCCGCCGCGAAGAAGGGCAACGTCGTCTTCGCCGTGACGTACAACTATTCGGGCTACCCGCTGATCCGCCAGGCGCGGCACATGGTCGCATCGGGCGCGATCGGGAAGGTCCGCAAGGTCATCGTCGAGTACAACCAGGGGTGGCTTGCCAGCAACCTGGAAGCCTCCGGGCAGAAGCAGGCCGACTGGCGCACGGATCCTTCGCGGAGCGGCGCGGGCGGGGCCATCGGCGACATCGGAAGCCACGCCGAGCAGCTTGTCTCGTTCGTCACCGGGTTGCACGTCGAGGAGATCTGCGCGGACCTGACGACGTTCGTCGAGGGGCGCCGGCTGGATGATGATGCCAACCTGCTGCTGAGGCTGACGGGCGGGGTGCGCGGCGTGCTGATCGCCAGCCAGATCGAGATCGGCCACGAGAACGACCTGCGTCTTCGCGTCTTCGGCACCGAAGGCACGCTCGACTGGCGGCAGGAGGAGCCCAACGAGCTCTGGCACCGCAGGCCCGGGGAGCCCGACCGCGTGCTCCGCCGCGGCAACGGATACCTGTGCGATGAAGCCAAGGCTTTCTCGCGGATCCCCCCTGGGCACCCGGAAGCGTTCCTCGAAGCGTTTGCCAACATCTACGGCGCGGCGGGCCGAGCCATCCGCGCCGAACGCGGGTTCGAAGCCGCTGCCGACTACCCCACCGTCCTCGACGGAGCCCGCGGCGTGCATTTCATCGAGAAGACCGTGGAAAGCTCAAAGTCCTCAGCGAAATGGACGGCTGCGAAGTTCAGCGTGTGACGGCCTGGTCGAAGGCGGAGCCGCACTCGGTGCAAACCGGCGCAGCGCCGGCGGGATAGCCGCACTCCACGCAACGTTTACGCTGAGCCCGGCGGTGCCTCACGAAAAGCCAGAGTCCCGCCGTCGGAAGCCACACGAGGCCCGCCGCTCCGATCGCCGGGATGATGAGTCCGAACGGCTTTATCTCGACCTGAAGGTCGTTCAGTTCGTTCGCGGTCTTGCCCGGTGGCACGAGCGAGGGATTACCCCAGTCCCACCATCGCTGAGAATGCACGATCACGGGCATGGGCCAGCCATACTCCGCGGCTTGCATTTGAAAGGAGTTGACGCCGGGTTTGTCCGGTGCCGGGCCGAAGGCGTTGTAGGACTTCCGCCCAAAGGTGGTCTCCGTGTAGACCGACTTGGGTGTCGGCCACGGCACCGGCGTCCACGAGGGCCACCGGAGTTCGGGGTCGAGGTCGGTGACTTTGGGAGAGGGACCCACAGCGAATCGCGGCAGGACAAGCAAAGTCGCACCGATGTAGTTGACGACAACGAAAAAGAGCAGCAGTGTGGAGAACCACAGGAGAGACACAAGTCCGGCCCGGCGAGGATTGGGTCGCATGCAACCTCCGGATGCCTCCAGCTTACCCGAAGTCTGGTACGCTGCAATCGCTCCCCATTCACTCCGAGGTGCTTATGCGACTGTCCATCGTTCCCTTTGTCCTTCTCACCGCCGCCGCCAACGCCGATGTTCGGATGCCGCGCATTCTTTCTGACGGATGCGTGCTTCAGCAGAACACGGATGCGGCGATTTTCGGGTTCGCATCATCGGGCGAAGCCGTGTCCGTCAAAGCGTCGTGGGGCGCGACGGGCGAGACGAAAGCCGGCCCGGACGGCCGCTGGATCGTCAGGCTGAAGACCCCCGCGGCTTCGGACGCGAAAGGGCCGCAGTCCTTCGTCGTCACCGGGAACAACACGGTGACCGTGAATGAAGTGCTGATCGGCGAGGTTTGGTTGTGCGGCGGGCAGTCGAACATGGAATGGCCGGTGCGTGCTTCGACGGACGCGGAGAAGGAGATCGCGAGCGGCAACGACGCGGGCCTCAAGCTTTTCCGGGTCGAGCAGGAGCCGAGCTTGTGGCCGCGGTCGGACAACCGCGGAAGCTGGACCCCCACCACCCCCGCGACGGTCAGGGACTTCTCCGCGGTCGGATACTCCTTCGGCCGCGAGCTTCGGGCCAAGCTCGGCGTCCCCGTCGGGCTGATCCATTGCAACTGGGGCGGAACGCGGATCGAGCCCTGGCTGAGCCAGGAAGCGGCCGCGACCTTTCCGCACACCCGCGAGCTGGCGTCGGTGATGGATGCCCTGCGCGACCCCAACCGCCGGGGCGAGCTCACAGGCAGCGCGGTGGAGCGCTGGTGGACCTCGTTTGACGCGAAAGGGCCCAAGCTCGGCGCGGGCTGGTCGGCTCCGGGGTTTGATGATTCGGCGTGGAAGACGATCCCCGTGCCTTCTTCGTGGAACGCGGCGATGGGCGACGGGCTGGATCAGTTCAACGGCGTGCTTTACCAGCGCGTCGCGTTCGAAGTCCCCGCCGCGAGCGCCGGCAAAGCCGCGACCCTGACGCTGGGCCCCATCGACGACCGAGACGACGCGTGGATCAACGGAAAGCTCGTCGGCGCGACCCGGGATGATGGCAAGTGGAACGTCGCCCGCGAGTACGCCGTCCCCGCCGGGGTGCTCGTCGCCGGAAGGAACGTGCTCGCCGTGCGGGTGCTGGACACCAGCGGCTTGGGCGGGATCGGCGGGGTTTCGAGCAAGCCGGAGATGCTTGCGGTGCGGATCGAGGGGGGCGCGACCATTCCGCTCGCGGGCTCATGGAAGTACTTGAAGGGCCCCACGGTCGCCGAGATCGGCTCGGTGCCCGCGACGGACGTTCAGGTCTGGTCGGCTCCGTCGTATCTGTACAACGGGATGATCGCGACGCTGGTGCCGCACACGCTGCGTGGGGCGCTCTGGTACCAGGGCGAGTCCAATCGCGGCGATGGCCCGCTTTACGGGTCGATGCTCACCGGGCTCTTCGCGGACTGGCGGAAGCAGTTCCAATCGCCGGAGATGGCTTTCGGCGTCGTCCAACTCGCGCCGTTCACCTACGGGGGTGACAAGGGCGAGACGGCGGCGATCCGCGAGCAGCAGGCCAAAGCCGTCGCCGCCGACAAAGCCGCGGGCTTGGCGATCACGATGGACATCGGCGACCCCAAGGACATCCACCCGACCAACAAGCGGGAAGTCGGACGGCGCCTTGCCCTCTGGGCCCGCGCGAAGGTGTACGGCGAGGCTTCGCTCGCATTCCGCGGGCCGACCATGGCGAGCTTTGCCGTCGAAGGCTCGTCCATCCGCGTCAAGCTCGCGGAAGTGGACGGGCTCAAGACCTCGGATGGGCAGGCTCCGCGTCACTTCCTGATCGCCGGAGAGAACAAGCGATTCGTGCGGGCGGAAGCCAAGATCGACGGCGACTCCGTGATCGTCAGCAGCCCCGCCATCGCCAAACCCGTGCATGTCCGCTACGCGTGGGACGACGACTGCGAGACCAACCTCGTCAGCGGCGCGGGCCTGCCGGCGGCTCCGTTCCGCACGGACGGCTGGAACGACGCCGTCGTGGACCTCGCGCTCGCGGTCGAGCCTTTCCGCGGAACGGATGAGGGGCTTGTGCCGATCTTCAACGGCAAGGATCTCTTCGGCGAAGCGGGCGGCTGGGTCAATGTGAACTGCGCCCCCTCCACTTTCACCGTGGGTAAGGATGAAGCGGGAATGCCGATCATCCGCTGCACGGGCGTGCCCACGGGCGTGATCCGCACGGCGGAGATGTACGAGAACTTCATCCTCGAGCTGGAATGGCGGCACCTGCGGGCGGGCGGGAACGCCGGGCTCTTCGTCTGGTCCGACGCTCTGACCGCGCGGGGCCAGCCGTTCACGCGGAGCATCGAAGTCCAGGTGATGGACGGCCTCAAGGGGGATTGGTACACCTCTGACGGGGACATCTTCCCGATCCATGGCGCCAAGATGACCCCGCTCAACCCCAGGCCCAACGGCGGCGACCGGGCGTATCCGACCGAAGCACGGATGAACGCTTCGCCGGCGTGGAACCACTACCGCGTGGTCTGTCAGAACGGAGAGATCTCCCTGGCGGTCAACGGGAAGGTCGTGACGCGCGGCAAGAACTGTTCGCCGCGGAAGGGCTACATCTGCCTGGAGTCCGAGGGTGGTCCCATCGATTTCCGAAACATCCGTCTGAAGAAGCTTCCCGACTCGGCGACGCCCCTCGAGCCCGCGCAGATCGCGACCGGCGCGGATGGGTGGGTACCGCTTTACAACGGCCTCAATCTCGACGGCTGGAAGGCGAAGCCCGGCATGGCCGACCACTGGAAAGCGGAGGATTGGACGCTCAGCTTTGACGGGAAAGCCGACCACCTCTGGTCGGAGAAGTCGTACAAGGACTTTGAGCTGATCGCGGACTGGCGCTGGACGGGCCAGCCCAAGGAAGTGGAGTACCCGGTCATCCTGCCCAGCGGCGAGAGCAAGAAGGATGAGAACGGCCAGACCGTGATGGCCAAGGTCATGAGCGCGGGTGATTCAGGCATCTACCTTCGCGGATCCGACAAGAGCCAGATCAACATCTGGTGCTGGCCGATCGGCTCGGGCGAGGTCTACGGGTACCGCACCGACCCCGCCATGCCCGCCGCCATCAAGGCCGGCGTCACGCCCAAAGCCGTCGCCGACCGTCCCATCGGCGAGTGGAATCGCATCCACGCCGTCATGAAGGGCGACCGGCTGACGGTCACGCTGAACGGCGTGAAGGTGATCGACCAGGCGCAGCTTCCGGGCGTCAATCCCGAGGGGCCCATCGCCCTTCAGAATCACGGCGACCCGATCCAGTTCGCCAACATCTTCATCCGCGAGCGCAAGTAAGCCGGCGGCGGCATGCGGCCCAGCCCGGACGAATCGAGGACCAGCCCGCAAGGAAAGCGGGCGCGACGCCTGCCGCATCGCGCCCGCGAGGGGAGACTCGGATCGAGTCTCAGGTCACCACTGTTGGAACAAACCCCACCCGGGGATTACTTGGGGAGCAGGACGGTGTCGATCACGTGGATCACACCGTTGCTGGCGTCGAGGTCGGTGGCCGTGAGGCCCGCGCCGCCGACGGTCGCCTTGCCGCCTTCGGACTTGATGGCGACTTCGCCGCCCTGGAGGGTCTTGGCCTTGCCAGCCTTGAGGGCGGCGTCGGAGAAGATGCGGCCAGAGACGACGTGATACTTGAGGATCTCGACGAGCTGGGCCTTGTTCTCAGGCTTGAGGAGGGCTTCGACGGTCTCCTTGGGGAGCTTGGCGAAAGCCGCGTCGGTGGGGGCGAAGACGGTGAAGGGGCCCTTGCCGTTGAGGACGTCGACGAGGCCGGCCTTCTCGATGAGGGTGGCGAGGGTCTTGAACTCGCTGGCCGCGGCGGCGGTCTCGACGACCGTCTTGTCGCTGGGGAGGATGACCGAGTCAATGACGTGGATCACGCCGTTGGTGGCCTTGATGTCCGTGGCCGTGACCTTGGCCTTGTCGATCATGACGGTCGTGTCCTTGCCCTTGGTCTCGACCTTGAGGTCGATGCGCTGGCCGTCGAGGGTCTCGGCGGACATGGTCTTGACGTCCTTGGCGAAGACCGCGCCGCTGAGGACGTGGTACTTCAGGATCGACTGAAGTTTGGCTTTGTTCTCAGGCTTGAGAAGGGTCTCAAGCGTGCCCTTGGGGAGCTTGGCGAAAGCTTCGTCGGTCGGGGCGAAGACGGTGAAGGGGCCCTTGCCCTTGAGGGCGTCGACGAGGTCGGCGGCCTTGAGAGCGGCGGCGAGGGTCTTGAAGCTCCCGGCGGCGACCGCGGTCTCGACGATATCGCCTTCCGCGCCCTCTTCAACGGTCTCCTTGGCGGTCAGCTTCTCGCCGCTGCAGGTCGAGGAAGCCGTCTTGGAACCGGCCGTGCAGGAGGACTGGGCCATCGCCGAACCGGCGACGAGGACGAGGGACCACACCGCAACCATGGAAGTCGCATTCATCGAGAAGCTCCGTTGAAGTCGGGAACAGGCCGCTTGACGCGAGGCTCTCACACAGAGCCCGTCGCGGCAGACCCGCCCGACGCAACTACTTCGCCCCCGCTTCACACTTGGATTCAGACCGGCGCACGGGGGCGGCCTTCGCAGGATTCCGAGACCGGGTCCGGGCCTTCGCCGGGACCGGCCGGTCCCACGCGATCGCAGGGGATCACAGAGAAAGAAACAAGGTCCCCGGAGATCGCCGCGAAAGCGGACCAAAACGCGCAACAAGCGTGCGGATTTCAGGCAGAATCTGCCGAACGGCGCCAAACCCGGGAATTCGCGGGTTTCGAGGGTTTTGCGGCCTGGGGTGACGCGTCAGCGGGCCGCCCGGATCGCGGCGAGCACGTCGGTCGCCGGGGGCTGGAGGTCCGCCCGGGATTCGAGGCGCTGCACGGCCTGAGCCCGCTGGCCCGACTTGAACAGGACGAGCGCCGCGACCGCGTCGTGGTGGCTTTGGCGGTTCCAGTAGGCTTCGGTCTGCCAGCGGCCGCCGCCGCCAAAGACGAGCGTGAGGGCTTCGGCGACGCGGCCCTTGGCGTGTGCTTCCTCGGCGGCTTTGTACGCCAAGCCGCCGACCTTCATCCAGAAGAGTTCGAACTCACCGCCGCCGACCTGCTTGAGCAGTTCCGGCTCGCGGGCGGCGATCGCGTCGAGCACGGCTCCGGCGAAGGTCGTCGCGTCGATGCTCGCCTGGGCGTTCGTCCCCGCCGCAGCCTGATCGACGGCGTTCCACGCGGAATCGATCATGGTCTCGGTGGTGACCTTGCCCGCCGCCATGAGACGGACGAACTGGGCGGCCGCGGCGGCCCGACCACCCGCCGGGGAAGCGGCGAGCGAAGCGGTCGCTTGCACGCGATCCTGCTCGCGGTCACAACCGGATCCGATGGTCGCGGTCAAGGCCAACGCGGCGCACGCGATCGATCTGTGCCATTGCAGTCGCATGCTTGTCTACGCGCGAGATCGAGCAAGGGTTGCGGCACGCGGCCTATCCGGCGTACTCGCGTTCAAGCAGGGCGTTCCAATCTGCGTGGGACGCGACCGCGATCATTCCACGACGCACCTCTTCTGCTCGCGGGTGGTGCACGGAGAAGCGGATGCCGAATTTCCGCATCATTCGGCTCGTCGTTTCCTCGGTCTGCCGCATCCCGGCATTGACGGCGAGCAGGAGCCGGAAGTGCTGTTCGAGCACGGCCCGTTGCTCGGCGACTGTCGGCGGACGGGGGTCGCGCCCCGCGAGGAGGTCGCGAGCCTGGCGGAAAATCCAGGGGTTGCCGATGCAGCCGCGAGCGACGGAAGCCCCCACTACGCCCGTGTACTCCATCATGCGGAAGATGTCGCCGGCTTCCCAGACATCCCCCGAGCCGAAGATCGGGAAATCCGGGTGCTTGGCGACGATCCCCTTGAGGAGGTCCCAGCGGCTGGGGCCCACGTACTTCTGAAGCACGGTGCGGGCGTGGACGGTGGCCCAGGCGTAACCCATCCGCTGGCAAGCGTCGAGAATCGCGTGGATGTTGCCGATCATCTCCGGCGTGTCGTCGAAGCTGCGGCGGATTTTGACGGTGCAGGGGATGTCGCGCGGCACGGCGTCGCGGACGGCTTCGAGGATCCGGATGGCCCCCGCCGGGTCCGCGAGCCAGTGCCCGCCGCGGGCTTTGGACTTGATCTTCTTCACCGGGCACGCGAGATTGACGTCGATGGTCTCGAAAGAGAGGGAAGCCGTCACGGCGTCGGGCTTGTCTTCGTGATCTCGTGGCCCCGTGAGGTCGCGGCTTTCTTCGCCGTCTCCATCGACGGCGTTGATCTCATCGATGAGGGTCTCGCAGGTTTCATCCTCGCAGCCCTCGCCGGCGGCGAGGCCCTCCGTCGGGTCGAGCTGTTCGCCGCCAGGGAGGCGGAGGGGCATCGAGAAGTCGGGGGAAAGCGAGCCCCGGTAGGCCATGCGGCGGTAGAAGCGGTTGCCGCGTTTGCCCTGCTCGGCGGCTTTGAGCGCGGCGGCGGCCATTTCCTCGGGATCGCTCCCCATGATCTGGCACGCGAGAGGATGGTCCTCGGGGCCGCCGGGGATGTTCTCGTGAAGTTCGCCGAGGTCGGCTTTGGTGAAGCCTCGGCCTCCGGCGATGAGCGTGCGGTCGAGCAGAGCTTCGGTGACGCAGAAGGGGCAACCGTGGCGGCGAGCGATCAGACGCATGGCGGCGTCGGAGTATCCGGCGAGGCCGGCTTGGAAGAAGGGGGCGTCAAAGGCCGGGACCGCCGCGAGCACCCGCTTGTCCATGCCGCGAGAGGCGATCCGCTCGGCAGCGCACCGAACATCGATGTCCTCCCCTCCCGGAGCGATCGCGGGTGTGGGAAGCGTGGCGTTGTTGGACTCGGGGGAGACGGACATGCGGGATGGTAAGAGACCTTTCCCCCCGCCGCCGCAGGCACCCAAGCCCGGCGTCGGTGCTTAGGATGCCCGCGTGAAGACCCGAACCACGATCGCAATGCTGGCTTTCACCGCCGCCGCGGCCCTCTTCGCCGGCTGCCAGTCAACCCCCGACGCGGGCGCGACGGCCCGGGCGTACCCGCAGGCGATGCCCCAATTCGGCACGCTCGACATTCAGGTCTTCCGGCGGTCGCGGGAGGTCGAGTTCACGAACACGACGCCGCGGGCTTTCGGCCCGAGCACGATCTGGATCAACCGCCGGTACGCGTACGACATCCGGTCCATCGCGGTCGGCGAAACGGTGACGCTCCCGCTCGAAGCGTTCGTGGATGAGAACGGCGAGCGGTTCCGGGCGGGTGGGTTCTTCGCGGCGTACATCCCCGACATCATCGCGCTGGCTCAGCTTGAGACGTCGGGCACGCAGACCGGAACCGCCCCGGACCAGCAACAGACCGTCCTCCTCGGCTTGATCACCGTCAAAGCTGGGGCGGACTGAAGCGATCGCGGACGCGATCGGGAATGGCGAACCGCGACGCGCGAACAGTGAGAGACGGGACAACGTTCAGCATGCGACATCGGACGCTCATCATCGCTGGATCGATCGTGACCCTTGTCGTCGCGGCGTACTTCATCGTGCCGCGGATACCGGGAACGCTGAGAAAAGGCAAAGACGGTATGTCCTGTTGGGGGACCGGCGTCATCCGCTACTACTACGCCGACGCTCCCGAGCAGCCCATGCTTGTCGAATACTACTACGGGAGTCGGATGTCGCGATCCGAATGGTTCAAGCCCGACGGCACGCCGGTCTTCCAGACCGACTGGGGCCCTGGCATGGAGGGGTGGGGCGTGTACCTCCGCGACGACGGCTCGATCTCCCAGAAGATTTACTACGTCAATGGCGCGTCGCCCGTCGATGCACCCACGACCAGACACTACACACCCGACGGTCGCGAAGTAACCCGCGAGGAGTATCTGGCAGGGGAAGAGTCGAACTGGGGCACGGGCGGCCCCCGGTTGCGTCGCAAAATGACCCGCACAGTCCAATCAGCGAGGTAGCGATGGCAAAGATACTCGTAGTCGGCCCGCACCCAGACGATCAAGAGATCGGCATGGGGGGCACCATCGCCCTGCTGATCGCGCAGGGGCATGATGTGCTGCTTTGCGACATGACCGACGGCTGCCCGACGCCTGTGGGCGATCGGCCCACTCGACTGGCTGAAGCCGCCGAGGCCGCGAAGGTCCTCGGGGTCAAGCGCGTCCTGCTCGACCTCCCCAACCGCCGCGTGCAGCACACCCTCGAAGCACGGCACATGGTCGCGGGCCTGATCCGAGCCCACCAGGCCACCATCGTCTTCTGCCCGCACCCCGAGGATGCCCACCCCGACCACCTCGCGACGACGCGGATCGTCGAGGACGCCCGGTTCGACGCCAAACTCACCAAAGTTGAGATGCCTGTGCCGCCGGGCTTTGACACGATCGGCCCGCCCTTGTATCCCAAGTGGCTCTTCTACTACTACTGCTCGCACCTGCGGCGCATGCCCGACCCGACGTTCCTGATCGACACCACAACCACCCACGAAGCCAAGATCCGCGCGATCCTCGCGTACAAGAGCCAATTCATCGACCACGCGAAGAACCGGGATGTCGTCGAATGGCTGCGGGCCCAGGACCTCTACCTGGGCTCACGCATCGGCTGCAAAGCCGCCGAAGGTTTCTACACCAAAGAGCCCCTCGGCTTGACGGGTTTGGGCGGCGTGCTGGGCGTCTGATCACGCCGCGTTCTTGACCTGCACCGGTCCCGCGCCGGTGAAAGCCGCTGTAATGGCCAAGCTTCCGCCGCCGCCGACGCCGAACTGGACCGTCATCGGCAGCGACGCCGCGCCGAGCAGTTCCGCCCGCTGCGCCTGCACGATGTACACGACCCCCACGCCCCCTGCAGAGGAGGGGACGGTCTCGTCGGTGAATTCGCGGACGCCGATGGTGCCAAGGTCCGTCACGGGCGACTCGGCCCCGCCGATCCTGCGATAGACGTGGTACACGGTGCCGGTCGAGCCCGCCGGGTTCGGGCATTTCCACTTGAGCGTGATCGAGCCGCCGGGATTGAGGTTCACTTTAAAGTCCGTCGGCTGCCCGGGTGCCGGGCGAGGGCTGGGCGTCGCGGGCGGCGGGATCTGGGCAATCGCGTACACCGCCGCCGGGTTCGCGCTCGCCTCGGCGAACGCCTTAATGGACCGCAGCGTGTCGGCCGCGCTGATGCGCATCGCCGAGACCGCGCTGGCCTGATTCACCGTCGCCGCCTTGGCCGCGTTGGCCGCGTTCTCGCGCGCCACAAACGAAGTGTCCGCCGCCGTCGCCGCGTTCTTGAACGCCGTGGCTTGCCCGGCGGTCAGCCCGATGGCCAAAGCGTTGGCCTGCCACACGGTGGCGTGCACGAGGCAGAAGTCGATGGCGGGGCGGATGTTCGCGGGGACGATGGACATGGGGGGCTCCTTGGGGGGGGGAAGAGGCACTGGGCACGAAGCACTTGGCACCAGGGCTTCGGCCCCAAAGCCGGTAAAGGAATCGGACAACCCGGGGTAGGGGTTGAGCGGTTGTGCAGATTTTTCTGTGTGGGGCGGGTGCGAGGGCCTTTGGTGGCACCGCTCTCCAGAGCGGTGTCCCCACCGTTCTCGGCCCTGATTCCACGGTCATCAAGCCGATTCAACCCCCCAAACTGTCTGACGCCCCCATCCAGCAGGCCTTCTAAGCGCGTCAGCAGAGCACCCATCGCCATCAACAGACCATCCAAGCGCGTTGGCAGAGTGCCCATCGCCATCAGCAGATCGCCGATCGTCATTGGCGGAGCACCGATCGCGATCAGAATCGCGTCAATCGCCATCGGCAGAGCATCCAAGCGCGTCGGCGGAGCACCCATCGCCATCAGAACTCCGCCGAATGACGCTGGTCCGGCACCGAACGAGCCCAGCCCGAGCGACCGATCATCCAAGGCCACGTTCGGCGCATCACCTAGGCCCCCGATTCAGTCGTCGACGTCCTCGAACAGCGATCTCGCGGCTTTCTCGCTATCGAATGGAGACTTCGGCGGGTACTTTTCCAAGAGAATCTGCTGAGCCTCGGCGACCAGACTTTCAAACGAGAACAGCACCTCTTTGAAGTACGCGTGATTCACCGGCAAGACCGCATTATCCTTTGCTCTGGCATATGTCTTAGTTTGCGTCATATAGTTCTCATCCGCCTTGCCGCCGTTGTGTATCCAAGCGTTTCTTGTTTCCTTGGCTTCGCGACACTGTTCGAAGTGCTCGAGCTTTTCAATGTTCAAGAACAAGTCACGCTGAAGCCTATCGTTCGCTTGTTTGAACGGTAGGGTTCGGCGCGGCGCAGTGGTGGGAGACGATGCGGATATTAGCTGCACTTGCCAATGCTCGAAGTAGCCCCACAGCACATAGAGCGATTGAAGCGCGGGTTGCGAGTGTCGCATTTCAATGACTCTATTCTTTATCGCCTTATTGTGCAGGAGCGGGCCGCACGATTCGATTTGTATTGCCGAATCCGGATCTAGTTCGAGAGAAATGCCGTCTCCGTCCTCCACAGCATGCAGACGATCTCGCAGCAGGTGAAATGCAGCGACGCTGAGTTGGAAATCGAGTTCCAACGCCAAGAGGTTGCCTCGAAACTCAAAGCATGCACTTTGGAGGATGTTGCCGATTTCCGATGGACTACCGAAAGTTGTCATTGGTTCTCCTCAACCATCACGCTCCTCATCGCTTCATATGCCCACTGCGGTGGCTTGAATGCTTCGGTCAACTATGGATAATGAAGTGCGTCTGCTAGACCCTCTCATCTGCCGCTGCGTTACGGTCCACAGGAGCGGCGTTGCGGTTGAGTTGCTCCAGCCGCTTCATGAGTTCGCTCTCTCGCTTATCCAATTCCAATTCCCGCTCTAAAAGGTCGAGCTTTCTCGCACGATGATTGAGCTCAGTTTCCGGCTGCCGGTCTTTTCGCTCGGTGAGGGCGTCGGCATGTTTTTGTCGATTGGCCACGTAGACCAGAATCGAGCCAATGCTGGCAGCAAGTCCGAAGAAGTTCCAGCCGGAGACGCCACGAGACATTATCGAGAAAGCGTTAAACGCCAAGAAGATTAGCCCAATGACAAGCAATCCGTTCGATGGTTGGGAGGGCAATCGTTTTTCAACAGGTTCGATTGAGTTCGTGGGTGTCATGCGAGTTGCTCTGATCGTACTTGAAAGTGCGGAGAGTTCCAACACGATTCTACCGTACTTCGACGAACTGATGCCGGACAGGGTCGCGCCCAGTCCACACCACCCCCCTGCCCCACGGGCTGGAAGCCCGTGCTACGCCCCGTCTACCCTCGCCCATGCCCCCCCCTGCCCCCCACACCCCCGCCCTCCACCCCAACCACGCCGCCCCCGCGCTCGTCGCTGAGATGGACGCCAAGATCAAGAAGGTCGCCCCCGCCGCTGGCGAGGGGGAGATGGTCGACGCCATGGGAGGCTCGGCCCGCTGGGAGATCCCCGTCCTCGACCACGGGTTTGTCGCCCTCGTCGACACCATGCCCAGGCTCGTGCCCAAGGGGAAGACCGCCGACGCCGCCATCGTGCAGGCCGCCCGCGTCAGTTATGGCCAGGGGACCAAGCAGGTCAGCGAGGACAAGGGGCTCATCCGCTACCTCATGCGGCACCGGCACTCGACCCCGTTCGAGATGGTCGAGTTCAAGTTCCACGTCTGCATGCCCATCTTCATCGCCAGACAGTGGATCCGCCACCGAACCGCGAACGTCAACGAATACTCAGGCCGCTACTCGATCATCCCCGACCGTTTTTACAAACCAACGGTGGCCGAGGTCAGGAAGCAGAGCAAGAGCAACCGCCAAGGCGGCGAAGAAGCCATGGGCGTCAGCGGCGACGCTGGCGAACTCAAGACCGCCGAAGAGTTCGTCCGCTTCCTCGACACCGTCGAAGCCAGCTACCACGAGTACATCAAACTCACCGACGCGGGCGTCAGCCGCGAGATGGCCCGCATCGGCCTCCCCGTCAACATGTACACCGAGTGGTATTGGAAGTGCGACCTGCACAACACGCTGCACTTCCTGTCGCTCCGCCTCGACCACCACGCCCAGAGCGAGATCCGGGCGTTCGCCGCAGCCATGCTCGCCCTCATCGAGCCCATCGTGCCCATCAGCGTCGAAGCTTGGCGCGACTACGCCTTCGAAAGCGTCCGCCTCAGCCGCCTCGAGATCGACGCCATCCGAGGCCTGTCTTCGGGTGGCGCGGGCGCGATCGTCTCAGAGAACAAACGCGAAGCCGCCGAATGGGCGGAGAAGCGGGCCATGCTCGGGCTCTAGCCACGCCGCCGCTTGAGTTCCGCTATGCTCGTCGAATCGAAACCTCCCGTGGGCACGAAAGGCTTCGCACCATGATGATCGACCTCCCCCCCAACGTCCTCACCAACCCCGACCTCACCCAGCAGGCCGCGATCGTCGCCTACGCCCAGCCCCAGCCGACTCCGGCCCCCACTCCTACCCCTCCCCCGCTCGACCAAGCCACCAAGAGCAAAGATCCCTGGCGCGTCTCCTTCACCCTCAGTGGCTCCCACGCCTTCTCCACCGACTTCGACAAGGCCCCCGGCAGCGTCGCGGTCTCCCGCGCCGGGGCTGAACTCGGCATCCTCATCCCCACCGGCGAGAAGAGCCGCCTGGCTGTGAACCTCGACTGGACCACCTCGTTCTACGACTTCAAAGACGCCACCGGCTTCGCCCCCGGCTTCTCTGAGCCCTGGTCGGACATCCACGCGGTCGACCTCTCCGCCATCTACTCCCAGCCCTTGGGCGGCAAATGGGGCATGGTCCTCGGTGCCACCATCGGCAGCGCGGGCGAAGAAGGGGCTGAGTTCAGCGACACCCTGACCTACGGCGGCTTCGGCGCAGTCTCGCACCAGTGCACCGAGACCTTCTCCGCCTCTCTCGGCCTCTTCGCCCAATCCCGCATCGAGGACAACGTCCTGATCATCCCGATCCCCGGCATCGATTGGAAGATTTCCGATGAGTGGAGACTCGCAACCCTGAATCGCCCGGGCCTTTCTCTGCTCTACACGCCGTCCAAAGCGTGGACGTTCTCCCTGGGCGCAACGTTCGAAGGCAAAGAGTTCCGCCTCAACGACCGCGACGCCGCCCCCGAAGGCGTCGGCCGCGACCGGGCTGTCCCCATCGAGCTCGGGTTCGAGTACGCCCCCTCGCGAAACATCACCCTCGGCGGATACGCTGGCGTCTACGCCTACCGAAAGTTCCGCCTCGAGGACACCAACGGCAACAAGATCAGCGAGTTCGAGTCCGAAGCCACGCCGGTGGTCGGCCTGAATATCAAGTTCGCGTTCTGAATCGAATCACACCGGCATGGGCTCGGCCGCGGCGACAAGCTCGGCCGAGAGCCACTCACCGATGAAGGTGAGGTTGACCTGAGCGTCCACGAGGCGCTCGGCTTGCCGTACCGCGTCGATCGCGCGGCAGGCGCCGTCGTTGAACCCGCTGTCCACGCCGCGGGGCAGGCCCGACCGGAGGTGATCGCGATAGAACCGCGAGATCAGCCGGAAGAGCCTCGAAGCGGCGGCGCGATTGGCGGCTTCCTTGCTCGCTTGGGGGGTGGCCTTCACGACCGATTCGGCCTGCTTCTCGATGAGCTCGGCGATCTTGGGGCCAAGGCCCATGCTGTACTTCCCGCGTGCGGCTTCGCGGAGCATCGGCGCGAGCGTCTGGTGCCACGCGTAGATGCCCATCTCGCGTGCGGTCATGAACTCGCCGGGCGACCCCTCGGCCTGATCGACAAGCCACGCGAGCTCTTCCCGATCGATGCCCCAGGCGGAGGTGTCCTGAGCTCCGACCCACCGCTTCATCGAGGTCGGATCAAGCGGGCCGAAACGGACCTGCTGCGACCGGCTCCGGATGGTGGTGAGAAGACGCTCGGGGCTTGAGGTGACCAAGATGATCACGGTCTTGCCGTCGGGCTCTTCGAGCGTTTTGAGGATCGAGTTCTGGACCGGCGCGTTCGTGAGCGAACGATCCATCAGTTCGGCTTCATCGATGATGAAGACCTTGGCGACGCGGGCATCGTTCTGGAGGTTCGGACCTTTCTTCGCGGGCTCGATGAGATGCTCGACGATCACTTCCTTGGGGATGGTGATGAGCTTCTTGTCGCGAACGTCCTTGTCCTCGTGGTACCGCGCGAGTTCCTTGGTGATCACGTGGAGGTCGGGGTGCGTGCCCGCGGCGAGGAGCTTGGCGACGCGGCCTTCGGGATCGGGTTCGATCTCGCCGGTCAGGCCCGGGGTGGAGGTGGGGTCGAGGATGAGCGCGGCGAACGCGAGAGCGGCGGTGAACTTTCCCACGCCGCGCGGACCATGGAAGATCCAGGCGTGGTGGACGCGGTCGGCGGCGACCGCTTTGCGAAGGATGCTCACCGCGTGGTCCTGGCCGAGAACGGCCCCAAGCGAAACGGGCGGCGGATATCCGCGCGTCATCGGCGGCGGGGGAAGATCCTGCACGCGGTCGGCGAACGTGCCGCCGGTGGCTTTGGAGGATTTGGCTTTCTTGGCCATTGCGGGAGGGTAGACCGGAAGCCACGGCGTCAGGAAGTCACGGAGTCACGGAGCGGGTTGTGCCTGGCCCAGAAATCCGTCCAGTTTCTCCACGCGAAGCCTTCGACCTCGGCATCGCTCCAGCCGCGATTCCGCAGGGTTTCGGCAAGCTTGTCGTAGTCGCGGGGACGGTTCACACCCTCGGGCAGGGTGAGCGCCGAGAACCCGCCGTCCGCGTCGGACCCAAGCCCGACCTGCGAACGATTGCCCATCAGCTCACACTGCCGATCGACGTGCTCCGCCCATTCCGCGAGTGTCGCCCGGCGGTCCCGTTTGCCGCCGCGGATGATGAACGGCGAGTAGAGCACGCTCCCGATCATGCCGCCGCGCCGACCGATCTCTCTGATCGAGTCGTCGGTCAGGTGCCGCTGCCGCGGGCCGATCGCGAGGGACCCATCGTCGAGCAAAGCCCGGCAGTTGGAGTGCGTCGCGATGATCGGCCCCTCCGCCCGCTCGAAAAGCTCGCGAAGCGAAGCGTCCGACAGGTGCGTCGTGTCGTGCACCACGCCAAGCCGGTCCATCTCGCGGATCATCGCTCGCCCCAGATCAGTCAGGCCCGTTTCGCACGTGTTCCCGCCCGCGTACCGCGTCTGCTTGGCCCACGCGAGGCCGATCGCGACCACGCCGCGCTCGACCCACCACGCAAGTTCCTCCGGCGAGCGGATGCCGTCGGCGCCCTCGACCAGCACCGCGAAGCGAACGGGGCCCGACGAAAGCGAGTTGGCTGGCAAGCCAATCGCACACTCACCCGATCTTGCCCAGGCTTGGTAGATCTCAAGTTGCCGGTGAGCGGCGGCGGACGCCGATTCGGAATCGCCGGACTTGTACGCGATCGCGTCCGGCGTTCCTTCGGGCTCGATGAAGATCGTCGCGAGGGCCGCTCGCACGTTCCCCGCGCGAAGCGTCGGGAGCGTGATCGCGCCCGGCGGATTGGCTCCGCCGTCCGGTTCATCCGCGAGCATGTCGCGGCCTTCAAGAGCGATGCAGGCGAGATCGAGATGGGCGTCAAACCAGTCCATGGAGGACTGTAGAGCCGCACCCGGCGTGTCCCCAGGCCTCTACCACACCGCTTCCACCACGATCGTCGAAGCCATCGTGACCGCCATCCAGACGGTCGCCGAGTTCAGCATCCCAGGATTCGCGACCGCACCCCGAAAGCCGAACGCTTTGCCAAGCCCGTTCCACATCGCCAGGCCCGCGAGCACCCCCAGCCCGCCCAGGAGCGTGAGGACCAAGATCGGGACGCCGAAAAGCACCAGCTCTTCGACATCCCCGACCGGCTGAGCGATGGCGGACGCGAGGTACCCGCCGTTGGCGACCAGGCAGAACCCCGCGAAGAACCGTGAAAGCGGCTCAAGGCTCCACCGATCCCGAAACCGCCGGGTCGGCCCACGCACCACCGCCCACACGGCCAGAGGAACCGCGACCCCCACCACCGGCCCCATCGCGACCACCCAGAGCGGATGGTGGTACACCGAAATCTCCGTCTGCGAGAATCCGACCAAGGGAATTCGCACGCTCTCGATCCGCGACCCCGTCGCGAGCGCGGCGGCCACGTGGCCTAGTTCGTGCACCAGCATCATGCCGTACCACGACGCGACGAGCGTGTTGAGCCCGAGAGCGAGGGCGTGGATCGGCAGGAGACGCGATGTGCTTGTGGCGTTGCGGAGCAATCGGGCGTTCCTTCGCGAGTTCGGTGGACGGCGCGAGAGTCCACGCCGGGAGCATCAACGGGCCGCGAACCGCCCCAAACTGAAAAGCGAGAGTTCCGGCGGGACCGGCGCGGTCGGATCCGCCGCCAGATCCGCGAGAATCTCCCCCACCACCGGCGCGAACTTAAAGCCGTGCCCCGAGAACCCGGCTCCCACGACGATGTTGGGATGCCCCGGCAAGCGATCGATGATGAAGTGCGAGTCCTCCGAGTTGGCGTAGAAAGCAACCGCCGAGCGAGCGACCTCGCCCGAACCCGGAAGCAGCGATCGGATCGCGGGTTCGAAGTCCGCAACATCCGCCGCGGTCACCGTTCGATCGATCGCGTCGGGATCCACGACCGCCCCGCGGCGATGGCGAGCGACGCGGAACGAATCCTCCCCCGGCAGCACGGGAAACCCGTATAGAAGCGACCCCGGCTCATCTTCGAACGCCCAGCACGGAGGCTTGCCGGGCCCCTGCAGGGCGAACGCGGCTTCGTCTGGCGGCGGCTTGAACCAGCCGATGGGCTGACGCGTGACGGTGATGGCGGGCGCGGGCAGGTCGCTGAGGCTCAGGATCTTCCGGGTCCAAGCCCCGGCGGTGACGATGAGCGTCTTGCCGTGGTATCGGGCTCGATCGGTGACGATCTCGATCTCATCGCCGGGAATGACCTCCTGGACTTCCTCGTGGGTTCCCAGAGTCGCTCCGGCGTCGCGAGCGAGGCCGGCCATCGAAGCGACCGCGAGTTCGGGCCGGATGACGCCCGCCGCGGGTTCGATCAGGCCGATCCAGTCGTGGAATCCGGCCGGCGGACGGAACTGGGGAAACCGGGCGGCAATCTCGTCGGATGAAAGCACTTCGTGCGGGATGCCGTGCTGCCGGGCCGCCTCCGCCGAGCGGTCCACGACCTCGCCGCCGCGTGCCGGGCCGAGGTAGAGCCCGCCCGTCTCGTGGTAAAGCGTGCGGCCGCAGGAAGCGTTGAGTTCAAGCCAAAGCTCGCGGCTTCGCTTGAGGAGCGGCACGTACGCGGGGTGCTCGTAGTAGGCCGTCCGGAACATCCGGGCGCCGCCGAAATGCTCCGACGTCGTGTTGGGAACGCTTGCTTTGTCGACGCCGAGAGCGAGCCGTCCGCGTCGGGCGAGAGCGAGGGCGGCGGCGACACCCATGGTGCCGGTGCCGAGAATGAGCGCATCGTAAAGCATCAACGCAGGAGCGTATGGGCTCAGGCCTGCGTTTCGCGGAAGCGTTCCTTCTGCCGGGGAATGTGCTGCATCCCGGCGTAATCCTGGGCGCCGTGGGACAGCTTGCGATCCGAGAACCGGAGCAGGGACTGGCCGATGGCGATGGTGTCGCCGTCGCGGAGAATGGGCTTGCCCTCGACCTTGACGCCGTTGACGGCGGTCCCATTGGCGCTGCCAAGGTCCATGATCCGGCTGGTGCTGTCGGCGGGATCAAACACGATCCGGCAGTGATGCCGGGAAACCTTCTCGTCGGTCAGCTGAACCTGGCAATCGGGATCCCGGCCGATGACAGCGCCGTCCGGACGGGCTTCGTCGAAGGGGAAGAGTTCGCCTTTGTTGCGGCCGACAAGAATGAGCACGGACGCCATGCTGGACTCCGATACACGGGTGGGGGGAAGGGTAGAGCAAGCCGAGCCAGCGGGCCGCCGGAACGACGGTCCGCGCCGAATCTCAACGAAGTCTTCACAATCGCGCTGAGCGGCAGCGGATGGGCAATAATGATGCATGGCGGTCCGGAACGTGTTGGGGTCCGCGGCCGCCAGCCACCGGGCCACGGCAGGACCGGACGGTTGCAGGTAAATTGCGGGGATTGCGTTCCGGGGGCCGGGGTAGAGTTTCCGAGCAGGCAGGAGGCCGCACTTGTTTCTAGACCGCTTTCTTGGTCTTTTCAGCGTTGATATGGGCATCGATCTGGGCACCTGCAACACGCTTGTGTCCGTTCGCGGCCAGGGCATCGTACTGAACGAGCCCAGCGTCGTCGCGGTCGAAAAGGGGACCAACAAGGTCCTGTGGAACGGCAACGCCGTCGGCTGGGTCGCCAAGGAGATGCTCGGCAAGACCCCCGGAGACATCACGGCCGTCCGTCCGCTCAAGGACGGCGTCATTTCTGACTTTGACATCACCGAAGCCATGCTCGCGTACTTCATCCGCAAGGTGAACGGCAAGAGCAAGATCTTCGGCCCGCGCGTCGTCGTCAGCGTTCCCTCGGGCATCACCGCCGTCGAGAAGGAAGCGGTCTACCAGTCCGCCGCCCGCGCCGGGGCCCGCCGCACCTACCTCATCAAGGAACCCGTCGCCGCCGCCATCGGCGCCGGCCTGCCCTTCGTCGAGCCCACCGCGAGCATGATCGTCGACATCGGCGGCGGCACCACCGAGGTCGCCGTTCTTTCGCTCGGCGGCATCGCCACCTGCGAAAGCGTCCGCGTCGCCGGCGACGACATGGACGAAGCCATCATCAGCCACATGAAGCGGGCTTACAACATGATGATCGGCGAGCAGACCGCCGAACGTGTCAAGATCGAGATCGGCTCCGCCGCCGCCACCGGTCCCGAGACCAGCATGGAAGTCCGCGGCCGGGACATGATCTCCGGCCTGCCGCGCAAGACCGTCGTCACCAGCGAGGAGATCCGCGAAGCCCTGCAGGAGCCCGTCTCATCGATCGTTCAGGCCGTCTCCCGCACCCTCGAAACCGTCGAGCCCGAACTCGCCGCCGACCTGGTCGACAACGGCATCGTCATGGCGGGCGGCGGATCGCTGCTCCGCGGCCTGACGTCCGTCATCCAGAAAGCCACCGGCCTGGACACCCGCCTGGCGGACGACCCGCTGACCTGCGTCGCCCGCGGGACGGCCATCTGGCTTGAGAACATGGACCGCTGGAAGGTCAACCTCGAAAACAACGGATAACCCCGATCGGGTACGCTGAGCACGCATGAGCCACCACCGATCGCATCATTCCGGGACGGGGATGGAAAGGCTCCTGCTTCCCGGAGCCTTGGTGCTCTCCGGGATTTTCGCGCTGATCCCCGCCCGGTGGTCCGGCTGGGTGGGTGAGCTTTCGCGTCTGGTGATCATTCCGACGGCGCCGATCTCGCGGAACGTTCTCGCGATGTCGCGGTCGGTGCTTTCCCCACCCGAACCGCCCAAAGCCGAGGAACTCAAGCTTCTCGAAGAGCGCAAGCAGGAGTTCGAGACTCTCTACCTCCGCGAGCGTGCAGAGACGCAGCGTCTCCGCGAGATGATCCGTGAGCTCCAGCTCGGGCTTTCCCTCAACCCCGAAGCCCGCGTGCAGCAGCTTGTCGCCCCGGTGATCGGAACATCGGCCGATCTCTCGGCGGGGCTGCTTTCGGTTCGGACGGGCCCCTCGATCGAGACGGATCGGACCACGGTGGCGACCACGACCGGACTTCAGCTTGTCGGCCGCGTCACCTCTTCGTCCGGCCCGACGTGCTTTGTGATGCCCATCACGCGGCGATCGGCGGGCAAGATCCAGGTCGCGATCATGACCGGCGAAGGCCCGGCCGAGATCGGAGCCAATCTGGTGCCGGTGGGTGACGGCACGCTCAAAGGCGATGTGCTCCGGATCTCGGGCGACGCGAGCGTCGATCCCGGCGCGGGCGCCCCGGCCGCGGCGGTGGGACAGATCGTGCGGCTGGACGACATGGACTGGCCCAAGAGCGCCCGGATGCTGATCGTCGGCAGGGTGGAGTCGGTCTCGCCCTCCCCGAGCGATCCGCTCCGGCAGGTCATCGTCGTGAGGCCCACGGTGAACATCGAGCGACTCTCCGAATTGCTGCTCAGGCTCCAAGCCATGGGCGGGGTTGAGGGGGCGGCGCGATGAGGTGGATCCCCTTCCTTCTGCTGGCGTGGATCTTCGTCGGTCTGGAAATCGGCCTGCGAGCGGCGATGCCCTTCGGCGAGCAGGGGATCGCGCCGAGCTTTGTTCTGATCCTCGCGGTCTACGTGGCAATGGGCGCACCCAAGCCGCACGCACTGTGGGCCGCCGTGCTTCTCGGCGCGTGCGTCGACCTTTCGTCGCGTCGCGTGTTGGTGAGCCCTGCGGGCGCGTCGGACCTCATCGTGCTGGGCCCCAACGTGCTCGGCTATGTGCTTCTGGCGCAGTTCACGCTCACCATGCGCGGGGTGGTGTTCCGCAAGAACCCCATCTCACTCGCGTTTCTCGCGCTGCTGGGCGGCTCGGTGTGCACGGTGCTTGTGGTGGCGCTGCTCTCGATCCGGTCGCTGTATGACCCGATGGACTTCCGCCCGGGGACGGCCCTGTGGCAGGGGCTTCTCTCGTCGGTCTATACGGGCCTGGTCGCGCTGCCGTTGGGCGCGGTGCTTTTGATGCTGAACCCGATCCTGGGGTTCTACTCCGGCCCGACGCGTCGGGGCATCGGAAGGTAACAGCGCGAAGGTCGCCTCATCAGGCTTTCAGTCGGCGGAAGCAATGACGCACGATGCTCATCGCAAGCAGGGTTCGCACATCGCGACCCGGCTTGCGGAGACACGAGTTTGTCACAAACACCTTTGCCGAACCCCTTTCCCTCGCCCCTCCCGGCGACCCCGCCGGAACCACTCCCCAACCAGCCTTCCGTGCCCCCTCACGCCCCTCCCGGCTCGCCGCCCCCCTCGCCGACCCTCCCCCCGCGGCCCGCTCCCTCGCGGCCTGAGCCCAATCCGGACCGCGGTCCCTCACCGATCCCCGGCCCGGATCCCGGCACCACCCCCGTGCCACTCCCCGCTCCCGGGCCCATGCCGCCCAACCCGACACCGACCATGTGAAGCAAAGCCCCCTCAACAAGCAGGAATCCGGGCCCAAGCGAAGACCCTCACTGGCGCGTTACACTGCCCGGCATGACGGAGGCGATCTTTTTCGATGATGGTCTTGGGCTGCTTGCACCGTTGACGGACCTGCGGGCGTCGTTTGACGTCCGGACGGGCGCGCTGACGACGCTGGAGCGGCTTTGCCTTTCCCTTGGTCTGGTGCCGGTCTCGCTGATGGTGCCCCCGGCGCTGGCCGATCTCACCCGCGAGCGTCACGCCGATCAGCCGTCGTTCGCGCTCGCTCGCACGATGCTGGACGAGCCCGACCGCCCCGTCGCGATCAACTCCCTCCCGCGCACCTCCGAACCCCGGCTGTTCATCAACGGCCGCTGCGCCCTCCCGTACGACTTCATCCTTTCGCTCGAGCCCGGGCAGGCGATCGTGGAAGCCGGATCCAACCACCTCATCGCCGCGGTCCTTGAGCCCGCGGAGTTCCGCGAGTTCCTCCAGACCGGATCGCTTCCCGTTCCGGTCAGCGGCGAGCAGCCGGCACCGGCGCTGCTCTCCCGGCCCTGGCACGTGATCACGTTCCGCGATCGGTGCATCGACATCGATCTCGAACTGCTCCGCAAGCCGGCGGAGCGGGAACTGCCCCCGGGCGTGCTCGGCATCGGTGAGCACCCGCAGTCGATCGACCCCACCGCCGTCGTCTATCCCGGCGTGACGCTCGACATGGAAGCAGGCCCCATCGTCATCGCGGCCCACGCAACCATCCGGCCCGGTGCCACCATCTCCGGACCCGCGTACATCGGTGAGCACGCGACGGTGCTCGACAAAGCCCTCATCAAAGCCCACACCGCGATCGGCCCTTGGTGCAAAGCCGCCGGCGAGATCGGCGGTACCATCATGCAGGGCTACAGCAACAAGGGCCACGATGGACACCTGGGTGATTCCTGGCTGGGCGAGTGGGTGAACCTCGGCGCGGGGACCGTCAACAGCAACCTCCTCAACACCTACGGCGAGGTGGTCGCGAAGACCCCGGGCGGAAGCAATGAACGCACGGGATTGCAGTTCCTGGGCATGATCGCCGGCGACCACGTGAAGACCGCGATCGGCACGCGGATCATGACCGGCGCGATCCTGCAGACCGGCGGGATGTTCGCCCAGACCGCGCCTATTACCGGCACGACGCCGCGGTTCGCGTGGAGCACGGACGCGAGCCCCTCACCCAAGGTCTTCCGACACGACAAGTTCATGGAGACCGCTCGGGCGATGATGGGCCGGCGCAAGGTGACGCCCACCGCGGTGTACGAAGCCCGCGTCAAGGACCTTTCGGGCGGCGGGGCGTGATGTTGTCCGAAGGGATGCTCCGCGATGGCTGAACACCGGTCCGAAACGCGCCCCACCCTCTACATCATCGACGGGTACGCCCAGTTTTTCCGGGCGTATCACGCCATCCGATCGCCCCTGACCTCGCCCGTCACCAAAGAGCCGACGAACATGACGTTCGGGTTCCTCGGGATGATGCTCAAGCTTTTGCGCGGCCAAGGCAAGCTCGGCGGCCCGCCCGCGTACGTTGCCGTCGCGCTCGACGTCTCCTCCGACACCGGCACGTTCCGGTCCGAGATCGACCCCAACTACAAGATGAACCGGCCCCCGCCGCCGGACGACCTCTTCGTGCAGGTCGATCGCTGCATCGCGGTCCTCAAGGAGATCGGCGTCCCGCTTCTGGGAAGGGAGGGGTTCGAAGCCGACGACGTAATCGCCACGCTTGTGCGCACAATCGAGAAAGAACACCCCGAAATCGCGATCCGGATCGTCAGCAAGGACAAGGACCTCAAGCAGCTCATGGGCGACCGCGTCGAGCTCTTCGACGTCCACAACGACGAAGCCATCACGCCCGCGACGCTCATGGCCGACCTCGGGATCACACCCGCTCAGGTCAAGGACCTGCTCATCCTGATGGGGGACACGTCCGACAACGTGCCGGGGATCGTCGGCGTGGGCGAGAAGACCGCGGCGGCGCTGGTGAAGGAGTACGGATCCGTCGAGGGGGTCATCGCGGCCGCCGAGACGATCAAGGGCAAACGCGGCGAGAACATCCGCGCGTGGATCCCCAAAGCCGAGATCACCCGGAAGCTCATCACGCTTCGCGAGGATGTCCCGCTCGACTTCACGCTCGATTCGGCGCGCACATCCCGGCTGGCGCTCGAGCGGCTGATCCCGCTCTGCAAGACGCTCGGGTTCAACCGGTACCAGGACGAGGTTCGTGCGCTCATGGAAGGCTCCGGCCGCACGCCGCAGGCGGGCGCTCCCGCGCTGGTCATGCCGGACGTCGTCTTTGAGGTCAAGCGGGTGAAGGATGAACGCGGGGAGACGCCCGCGAAGAGCATCGCTTCCCAGCGGGGAGCCGTTCCCGCGCACGAATCGCTCTTTGGAAGCGTGTCGACGAGCCCCTCCACAGAAGCGAGGCCGGCGCTGGGGGACTACGCACTCATCACGACCCGCTCGCAGCTTGAGGACCTCGTTCTGGAGCTCAAAGCGGCGGAAATCATCGCGATCGACACGGAGACGACCGAGCTTGCGCCGATGAAGGCCAAGCTCTGCGGGATCAGCCTGTCGACCAAGGTGGGCACGGGCGTGTACATCCCCGTGCGCTCCCCCACTCCCGAGCGGCACATGGACGAAGCGACGGTGCTCTCGGTGCTGCGCGGGGTGCTTGAGGATGCGGCGCGGCCCAAGTGCGGCCACAACATCAAGTACGACCTGCTGATCTTCCGCAACGCGGGCGTTGAGCTCGCGGGTGTCTCGTTTGACTCGATGGTCGGGTCGTACCTCATCGATGCCTCGCGGTCCTCGCACGGGCTTGAATCGCTTTCGGAAGCCATTCTCTCTCGTGGCAAGCAGTCGATCTCCGAGCTCATCGGCTCAGGTAAGTACCAGAGGTCGTTCGTCGAAGTCGGGATCGACGACGCGCTGCCGTACGCTGCGGCGGACGCGGACCTGACGCTTCACCTGCGCGAGGTGATGCTGCCGCAGCTTCGCGCCATGGGCTTGATGGAGCTTTACGACAAGGTCGAGGGCCCGCTGGTCGCGGTGCTCGCGGAGATGGAGTACAACGGCATCACGGTGGACGGGGATGAGCTCGAGCGGCAGCGTCGCAGGCTTCAGACCAAGATCAACGAGATTCTGGACAAGCTCGACGCGGAAGCGGTCAAAGCGATCGGACGGAAGTTTGACCCCAACAGCCCCAAGCAGCTCGCGTCGGTGCTTTTCAACAAGCCGGAGGACGATGTGCCCGGGCTTGGCATCAAGCCGACCAAGAAGACCAAGACGGGGTACTCGACGGACGCGGAGGTGCTGGAGGAGCTTGGCGAGGATGCTTCGCTCGCGACGCCGATCCCGCGGCTGATTCTCGAGTATCGGCAGTTCAGCAAGCTCGTCTCGACGTACCTCGTCGCGCTCCGAGAGGAGATCAACCCCCGCACAGGCCGCGTGCACACGAGCTTTCACCAGACGGTCGCGGCGACGGGCCGCTTGGCGAGCAGCGACCCGAACCTTCAGAACATCCCGATCCGCACGGAAGCCGGCCGCGAGATCCGCCGAGCTTTCGTCGCGGCTCCGGGGCATGTGCTCGTGACCGCGGACTATTCGCAGATCGAGCTCCGCCTGCTTGCTCACCTCTCGCGGGACCCGAACCTGATCGAAGCCTTCATGACCGGGCAGGACATCCACCAGCAGGTCGCGGCGCAGATCAATGGCGTGCCGCTCGACCAGGTCACAAAGGAGATGCGGTCGGGCGCGAAGATGGTCAACTTCGGCATCGTCTACGGGATCACGGCGTTCGGCCTGGCACGAAGGCTCGGGGTTTCCAACGGAGAAGCTGAGACGATCATCTCCGGGTACAAGAAGCGATTCTCAGGGATCACGACGTTCCTGCACGAGTGCGTCGAGCAAGCCCGCCGCTTCGGGTACGTCGAGACGATCCTCAAGCGGCGCCGTCCGATCCCGGACATCGACAGCAACAACCCAAGCCGCCGGTCCTTCGCCGAACGGACGGCGATCAACTCTGTGGTGCAGGGGTCGGCGGCGGACCTCATCAAGGTCGCGATGGTCGCGCTCTACGCCCAAGCGCCCACGACGGGGGGGACGCGAGAAGAAGGCAAGATGCTGCTCCAGATCCACGACGAACTGGTGTTTGAGTGCCCCGAAGCCAACGCGGAGCACGTCCGGGCCCGGATGGTGAAAGCCATGGAGGGCGCGATGACGCTCAGCGTACCGGTGAAGGTGGATGCTCACATCGGACGGAACTGGTTTGAGGGCAAATAACCGGCTGGCCCGGTCTTCAACCTTGATGCATTTCGAATCGAGTCTTGCCATCGGCCGAACAGCCGCCTGCGACCATAGCTTCTGCGGCATGCCCCGCGTAGGAGGTTCCCCATGGTCCTGATGAGCGTCGCGTCGATCGTGTGTGCGTCAGGTTTGGCTGCCCGCTTGGGCGACCCGCTGCCCATCACGGTGGCTGCGGGCGACGCACGCGGCCAAACCTGCGTGCTCTGGGCCAAGGACGTCGCGGTGGGCAACGTGACGTTCACGGTCGCCCTTGACGCCGGCTTCACGAACATCGTCCTCACGCAGAACGTTCACGCCGCGAGTTCCGCTGTACCCGCCAAGTTCACGGCGACGGGACTTGTGCCGGGCACACGTTATTTCTACAGCGCTCTCGATTCGGTTGGGGGCTCGGCGACGGGAACATTCAAGACTCCCGCAGCCCTTGCTTCTGGCACGGTCGGCTTCCGCATGGGTGTCACCGGCGACTGGCGCGGCGAGCTGGCCCCGTACCCCGGTGTGCGCAACGCGGCGGATCTCGCCCTTGACGCTTTCGTGGCCCTCGGCGACACGGTCTACGCGGACTTCCCCTCGCCCGCGGTGCCGCTCGCCCAGTGCACGACCCTCGCTGAGTTCCGCGCCAAGAACAACGAGGTGTATTCCAGCCGGTTCGGGCTCAACGTGCTCGCGGACGTGCGGTCCTCGACCTTGACCTTCGCCACCATCGACGACCATGAAGTCACCAACGACTTCCAGGGCGGGGCGCCCATCGCGAGCGACGCGCGATTCACCGGGCAGACCGGGCCTCTGGTGAACAATTCCGAGTGGTACCGTGACGGACTCCGCGCGTTCACCGAGTTCAACCCCATCGAGGACCTGCGCTACGCGACCATCGGCGATGCCCGGACCGACGACCGCCCGGAGCTCTACCGGTCGCGCACCTTCGGTCGCGATGCCGCCATCATCATGCTCGACGCGCGGAGCTTCCGCGACGAGGGCCTTCCCGCGGCCAACCCGCTCGATCAGAACTCGGTGATCCAGTACCTCATCGCCGCGTACAACCCCGCCCGGACCATGCTCTCGTTCCGGCAGCTGGCTGATCTTCTCGGCGACCTCGCGGTGGCTGAGCAGAACAACGTGACGTGGAAGTTCGTGATGGTGCCCGAGCCGATCCAGAACCTGGGTGTTCTGAACGCGTCCGACCGGTTCGAGGGCTACGCCGCTGAGCGGGCGATCATTCTGGACTTTATCGCCACCAACGGCATCAAGAACGTCGTGTTCGTGTCGGCTGACATCCATGGCACACTGGTCAACGACCTGACCTACCAGACCCGCCCGTTCGGCCCGCAGATCCCGACCGGCGCGTTCGAGATCACCACGGGGTCGCTGGCGTTCGACGCTCCGTTCGGCCCCACGGTCGCTGAGATCGCGTTCAACCTGGGTATCCCCGGCGCGCTGCCGCCGGCGGTGTACGCCTCGCTCCCGCTTGCCACCAAGGAGGCCTACATCGAGGGCGTCATCAACGCTCAGATCCAGCCCTTGGGCTACCCGCTGATGGGCCTCCAAGGCTCATCGATCGACGCCACGTTGCTCGTCGGCGGGTACACGGCCACCAACACGTATGGCTGGACAGATTTCCAGGTCGACGCCGAGTCTCAGAACCTCCTTGTCACGACGTACGGCATCGACTGGTACACCGAGAATCAGCTGCTGGCGAACCCCGCTTCCATCACGGGACGTCAGCCGCAGATCGTCAGCCAGTTCGTTGTCCGCCCGAAGCGCTGCGCGACCGACTTCAACCGCGACGGCTTCAGCGACTTCGCCGACTACACCGCGTTCGTCGAGTGCTACGAGGGCTTTGACTGCAACGGCGGGTCGGTGGACTTCACGCAGGACGGGTTCGTGGATTTCTTCGACTACGACGCTTTCGTCACCGCTCTCGAAGAAGGTGACTGCTGAGTTCGGGTGCTCACGGGCCGCGACGCACGAACACGGTTGCTCTTTCCTCTTCCGGGACCGGTGGAAAGAGCAGAGGCCACGCGCACCCGCACTCCTGGCATGTCCGTGGCCCGATCTTGACGCCTTCCAGCTCCGAGGGGTCGACAGCCGAGGGCGTCCCGCGAAGGTCGTAGCCGCAGTCGGGGCATCGGCCACCGCGCGCGAGAACTCGATGGTGGGCTGGATTGAGATTGAGATAGGTCGCCAGCAGGATGATCCAAAGCACGATCGCAAGGAAGCCGACAGGCACGGACAGACACATTCCAACCGCGCTCAAGAAACCCGTGCTCAAGAAAGCCGTCGAGGCGTAAAACAGCAAGGCGATGATCGTCAAGGCGATCGCAAACCCAAGCACAAGACCCCGTGCCGTGGCGGCGGCTTCTACACCCGAACTGACGCTGCTCCAGTAGTCGCGTCGAGTCGAGACCGATCGGGCAAGCCGCCTGAGCAACTCCACGCGGCGTCTGGCTTCTGCGGTGTTCGCGTCCGCGATCGCCTCGTCGATCTTCCGCGTCCACTCGGGCCGCTCCACGAGAATCTTCTTCGCCGCGTTGCTCACGTTCGTCCCTCGCCGACCGGTTGCGGCGCGTCGCCCGCGTCCTGCCCGCCAAGCTCTTTGGGAATCAATGGCCAATACAAGCCGCACTCGGAGCATCGCTCGGGTCCCAACCACACCCCGCCGACCTTGGACACCGGCAGCATCGGCGCCACGCCACGAAGGTCGTACTCGCAGGCTGGGCACGCGGTTCGGATGATGACCCGGTGATCGACGCGCGGGGATCGGTGATGCACGAGCGCGAGAAGCCAGCAGATCACCACGACCGGGGCGTAGAGCAGGCTGAGCATGGCGGTCGAGATCGTGCCAAAGACCCACTCCACGCTTGCCCAAGGCATTCTGGCGATCTGGAACATCAGCAGCACCAAGAAGACAGGCACCCAGAGGACCGTCGCCAGGATCGCGAGCCTTCGGAACTTGAAGTACCGGGGGCTTTGCGGAAATCCCCGCTGAAGCCGGGCCCTGCGCATCTCGCGGCCGACGACCTCGAAGTCGCGTGCCGAAGCTTGGTCTCCACCCGTGAGCGCCCGAGCCAAGCACTCGACGAAGACGCGTGCCCGTGCGGAAGACGTGACGGTTTCCCGAGCGGGATGGGCATCGTCGGTCACGGTCCAAGGGTACCCGAGCCAGGAATCGGGCGGAATCGTGCGGATCGAGAAGCCCTATCCTCCCTCGTGACACAGGCCGCCCCCGAACTCTGGACCACGCGCAAGCTTCTTCTCTGGATGCGCCAAGCGTTCACGAAGAAGGGGCTTGAGTCGCCCGGCCTCATGAGCGAGATCCTGCTCGCGCACGTGCTCGGCTGCGAACGGCTGAAGCTTCACATGGAAGCGGACCGCCCCGCCTCGCCGCTCGAACGCGAGACGCTCCGGTCGCTCGTCCAGCGCGCTCTCAACCATGAGCCGGTGCAGTACCTGACCGGCGAGGGGTGGTTCTACGGCTTGCCGTTCAAGGTCGACCGCCGCGTGCTCATCCCGCGGAGCAGCACGAGCACGATCATCGACGAGATCCTTCACCACGCGCGAGCGACGCCGGGCTTTGGCGGGCCGACCGGCCCCAACGCGGGCGAGGGCGTCTTCATCGCGGACATCTGCACGGGCTCGGGGTGCATCGCGGTCACGCTCCTCAAGCAGCTTCCAAAGGCGCGGGCGGTGGCGACGGACATCTCGGCGGAAGCTCTCGAGGTCGCGGCGGAGAACGCCAAGCGGCACAACGTCTCCGACCGGATGGACCTGTTGCAGGGGGATCTGCTCGCCGCGCTCGACAAGCACGCCGTCGCCCGCACCGAGGGAAGCTTGCACTACCTCGTGAGCAACCCGCCGTACATCCCCGACCACGAGTGGGAGGCTGTCGAGCCGAACGTCAAGAACCACGAGCCGGCGCTCGCGCTGCGGGGCGGCAAGGACGGGCTTGACCTCGTCCGCCGCTTTTTCGCCGACGGCGTGCGGTTCCTGCGTCCGGGGGGACTGATCGCGGTGGAGATCGCGGCTTCGACGGGCAAGCAGACGCTTGAGCTGGCTCGCGCGACGCCCGGCCTAGTGAACGCCCGTCTGGTGCGGGACCTTGAGGGCCACGACCGCGTGGTGGTCGCCACTCGAGAAGGCTGAAAAGGACGCGTTCTTTGAATGCTCTACTTCGGCGTGCTCTGCGATGAGGGGCTCTTTGGCTCGGCCGGCGCGGCTGTCGCCGCGATGACGGCGAGGCGCGGAGCGGCGGCGTCGCGAAGGGGGCCGACCATGATGATCGGCGCCTCGGGGTTGAGAGTCGCCCGAGCGACGTTGGGGACATCAAAGAGCGGCGCGGGCAGGGGTCTGGTGTTCGGCGTGCCGTCGGCTTTGATCGCCGGCCCAACCAGGTCGGGAGCGAAGACGAGCCCCTTGGCGGTGGTGACGAAGAACCCGCCTTCTTCGAGGAGCGCGCTGCGAACGGCGGCGACGGACTCCTCCGGGAGGAGCGCGACCGCGCCTGATTTGGCTTCCCACTCGGACATGCGGCCGACGGAGGGGTTGTAGAAGACCAAGCCGACGGGCGGCTTGGCGGGTGTGGGCGGGGGCGTCTGAGCGGCAGCGATGGCTTGGTACGCGAGAGCGACATCGGCTTGGCGGGCGAAGACACGGCGACTGACGACGGCACCGAAGCGGGGCGGGCCGTTCTGGGTGTCGAGACGCACGGCGATCAGGTCCATCGAGTTGCGTCCGACGGCGAACGCAAAGATAAGGCCCGGGTCGTCGCCGACCGTCGGGAACATGAACGACCAGTCAGGATCGGAAAGCCGCGTGACGCCGCCGGAGGACTTCACCATCAGGTCGAACCGTGCATTCTCGCCGCTCACCGGTCGACGGGACCAGACGACCGAGCCGTCCTGCGTCAGCGTCGCGTGAGCGTTCACCATCGTGTCGCTCGCAGCCCAGCCGATGTTGCCTGTGATCCAATCGGCTTTGCCAATCCATCGAGAGCCGTCGGGGCGCGGACACTCGACGAGATAACCCGCTGTATCGCAGGAACGACCGAGGATGACGCCCTGGGGCAGGGGCTGGCTTGGCGAAACCTCGACCATCGGCTGCTGGGTGATGTCGTTGACGAGCGGCCTCGAGGACGGGACCGAGCGTTCGCCCGGAGCGGCGAGCAGGATCTCCCAGGAGGGGGCCATGCCGCTCTGCGTCGCGAGGAACCTCGCGTCGGGCGAGACCAGCGGCAGAACCTGCCCGTCGTATGGAACGCTGCCGAGCGGGCGGATCTGGAGCCTCAGGCGGGCTGTTGAACGCTGGGCCGAGAGAGAAGGGGACGCGACCGGGCCGGACGGAAGCTGCAAAGCCGCTTTGGGGTTCGGAGGCGGCGTGCGGCCGGAACGGGCGGGCTCTTCCGTGACACAGCCTCCCGCGACGAGCGCGAGACATCCGAGCAGACCGAGCAGCCGTCCGCGGGTTTTCATCCGCCGGCCTCCACGGGCTTGCCCGCGGAGTCTGGCGTGGTGTCAACTTCCTTCTCGCGGAGGCGGCTTCGGAGCTCCTCGAGGCGGTCGATGTAGCGTTCGTTGGCTTTGGGAAGCTGCTCGGTGTTGTCGACGACGACGGGCGTGACGAAGACGAGCAGTTCCTTGTCCGTGATCGTCTTCTCGCGACTCTTGAAGAGTTCTCCCAGGAACGGGATGTCGCCGAGCAGGGGGATTTTCCGCACGATGTCCTGCTCTTCCTTGCGGAGGATGCCCGAGATCACGACGGTCTGGCCTCCCTTGAGGATGAGGTGGGTCGTGGTCTCGCGGCGGTCGACGACGAGGGCGCCCTGGACGACCTCGCCGGGCGAGATCGACGCGAGCTGAAGGTTGACCTGAAGGTCGATGTCACCGGTGACGGTGATGCGGGGGCGGGCTTTGAGCTGGATGCCGACGGCTTTGTAGTCGAACGAGGCGGTGGTCTGGCCGACCTGGTTGACGGTCTGGTCGTTGATGAAGGGGATGTCCTTGCCGTCGAAGAACGAGGCTTCCTGGTTGTCGCTGGTGAAGATCTTGGGCTCGGAGAGGATGTTGACCTTGGTCTTCTCGTTCAGCGCCTGGAGGAGCAGATTGAGGTTGATGTTGGAGTTGAGCGTCGACGTGTCGAAGAGGCCGGGGAGGAGGTCGTTTTTGGTCCCCTCGGCTTCGGACCCGATCGAGATCGAGTTGTCGCCGCGGTCGGGCGTGAGCGTCTGGCTGGACCAGCGGAGGCCCAGGGCGGTCGCATCCTCGCCGGAGACCTCACAGATCACCGCGGAAATCAGCACCTGACGCCCCGGCCGGTCGAGCAACTGCACCATGTCAAGCACGGCCGAGCGATACTCGGGCGGGCTGAGAACCATGAGAGCGTTCTGTCGCCAGACGGGGACGATGCGGATGGTGCCGATCAGGTTGGACGAATTGCGACGGTCGGTCGGCGGCCGAGAACGCTGCCACCAGAACGAGATCGACTCGGACGAGGTTCCGGTGTCGGTGGCCGCGTTGTTGGTGGCGGTATCGGTGGTCGAGCTCGCGAACGGGCTCTGGCCGGTTGTGCTGTCCGAGAGGCCGGTTTCGGCCCGGCGGATGCTCGCGAGCGTGCCGTCCTGTGCAAGGAGGGTGTTGAGCTGCTCGGCGAGCTCCTCGGCGGAAGCGTGCTTGAGCTCGACGATCTGCGGGAGGCCGGCGGTCTGCGGCTTGTCGAGGTCGAGGATGACCCGCTCGATGTAGTCCATGTTGTCCGGGCTCTTCGCGAAGACGAGGAGCCGGTTGGCTTCGGGAATCGCCTGGAAGGAGAACTGCCCGGCGAGGCGGCCCGTGCCGGGGGTGGTGGTTGAGTTGCCGCCACCGCCGAAGTTGCCTCCGCCCCCGCTGGTCGTGGTCGTTCCCTTGCCGAAGGAAGCTTCGAGGATGTCACGCACCTTGATCGCGTCGGAATACTGCAGGTCAAAGACCTTCGGCACGACCTGGTCTTCGGAAAGCGGTTTGTCCCAATAGTCGTTGATCTGCTCGCGGACCTGATCGATGACCTGCTTCTCCGAGACGACGGTCACGGAGTTCTGCTGCTTGTTCGCGGAGACACGGAGCGTGCTCGAGAGCACGGCGTTGGGGTCCGCGCCTCCGGTCTGCCCGCCGCGATTCCCGCCCTGGTTTCCGCCGCCCGGCTGGTTCCCGCCGCCCTGGTTTCCGCCGCGGCCGCCGCCGCCGAAGATCTGAGCGAAGGGGTTGTTCTGATTCTGATTGCCGCCGGTCGCACGCGTGTCCGCCGCAAAGAGCTCGCGGATCAGCGTGGCGACCTGATCGGCATCGGCGTACCGCAGACGGAACGTCTCCGTCTGCAGCGCGGCGGCGCTGGGGCGGTCAAGCGACTGCACAAGGCGCTCGATGCGCTGCAGGAGGCGCAGGTTGCCCATGACGACGATCTGGTTCGACACCTTGTCGACGTTGAGCTTGGCGAAGTCCGGAATCGACTCCTTGATGATGGTGCCGAGGTTCTCCGCGGAAGCGTACCGCAGGGAGAAGACCTTCTCCGCGACGTTGCCCAGATCGGTGCGGGTGAGCGTCGATTCATCCGGGCCGAGCACAGGGACGTCCTGCTTGGGCAGGTCGTTGATGTCGCGGAGGGTGATCAGATCCTCGGTCTCCACGACCGCGACGCCCGCCTGCTGCAACGCGAGGAAGACAAGGTCGAGGGCCCGATCACGCGCGATCGGCTCATCGTTGAGAACCGTGATGGTGCGGCCCATGACGTCGGCCTGCGGGAGGACGACCTTTCCGGTCGCTTCCACGATGAAGGGGATGACGGCTTCGACCTTGACGCCCTTGAACGCGAGGACGGTGGGCGTGCCGCTGAGTCCGCGGCGGTTGTTGGGTCCGGTGCGCGGGATGGGCTGCTTCTCAACCTTCGTTCCGGGCTTGGCTTCTTCGGGCTTGGCCCCGCCGGCGGCGGGCGCGGTGGCCGGCTGGGTCGCCGGCGCAGCAGCGGGCGTCGTCGCGGGTTGCGCGGGCGCAGTCGCGGGCGCGGAAGCGGGGGCGGAAGCGGGGGCAGGTGCCGGCGTGGGGCTGGATGCCGGAGCGGCATCGGCGGGCTTGGGATCAGCCGGCTTGGTCTCGGCGGGCTGAGCGAGCGCCGGCATCGCCAGACCCGCAACGAGGAGGAGAATCGCGGGGCCCGACGTGAATCCGGCGAGGTTCTGACGGTTCTTGGAGTGCTTCACTGAGGGGCCTCATCCTTCTTCTTCGCCGGTTCGGCGGCCGGGGTGGATTCGTTGGTCGGAGTGCTCGGAGGGGTCGTGGTCTTTGTTTCGATCTTGTCGGGCGTACCGGTGGAGTCCGCCGGTTTGGGCTTGTCGTCCGGCTTGAGTTCAGGCTTGGGTTCGGCCTTCTCCTCGGGTTTGGCTTCGGGTTTGGCTTCCGGCTTTGCTTCGGGCGTCGCTGGCTTGGCCTCGGCTTTGGTCTCGGACGACTTCGCCGCCGGATAGACCACCGCGTCGCGTTCAAAGAGGGGCACGTCGAACTCGACACCATCCCACTTGACGCGGATCGCCCACGGCGTCTCGGCCGCGATGACGGTCACCATGCTGCTGCCGCTTCCCGCGCTCTCGCCGACCGCGACCTTCTTGCCATCGGAGAACCACACGGTCCCGTTCACAACCGCTTGGATCGACGGCCCACCGTAACGGGTCGGGAGGGTCGGCTTGGGCGGTTCGGGCGGCTTCTCCGCAACGCGGGGCGGCGGTTCGGCGCGAGGTCTGGGTTTGGGCGGGGGGATGAAGAAGAGCGAGCGTCCCTTGATGGAAGCGACGTGGGTTTCAGTCGCGACCTTGAAACGATCCGCGGCCTGCTTGGCTTCCTCGTTGTTGACGGGAGCGGCCTTGGCGCTGGCGAAGAGCGCGGAAACGACCGGAGCGGAAACGTTGATGAGGACGATGGCGGCGAGCGCCGCAGCGGCACAAGCGGCCCAGCCGGCGCGGGTCATCACACTTGAAAGCGGCGTGCTCAAACTCCACCTCCCGTCGGCTGGACGGGCGCGGCTTCGCGGGCGAGACCCCACGTCTCCACGGCGATCCGGATGCTCAGATTTCGCGACGACCCGCCTCGGTTGCCCGACGCCGTCGTCTTGCGAGCCGACACATTCGAGATGGTCGAAACCTCGGGGGCCCGCTCGAGGTCGGCGAGGATGAGCGTCATCGTGTCCGGCGTGGCTTCGAACGTCACGTCCCGCACGATGCGCCGAACACGCGAACCCGTCCCCACGGCGGCGTTCAGCGGCCCGCGCTCGAGCAGGAACTCGCGGCCGCGTTCCTCATACTCACGCACGCCGTGCTTCTTGAGCACTTCGGCGATTCGGGAACGCAAAGCCTGCGAACGCTCCGCTTCGGGACCGGGGAAAGCCACCTGGCCAAAGAGTCGCGTGCCGTTCATCACGGTGGACTCGTCCGCTTTGCGAGCTTCCGACGACCCGCTCCATTCGCGGAGCTGAGCCTCCTTCACGGCGGCCTGCGTGGTCCAGGTGGACCAACGCTCCACCGCGACCTCAACGACGAGGAAATAGAAAGCCAGGCCCGCCAGAGCCCACACGCCCCACTTCCCGGCGCGGGGAAGCTCGCGATATTGGTCCACGACGCTCATGAGCCGCCCCCCTTCCACTTCGGCTCGAGTTTCTTCACTTCGGCTTCCAATCGTGCTTTATCCTCGGGCGAAGTGCTCGCCCGCTGGAACGCGGCTCTTCGCGCCGCCCATTCCTTGGTGGCGGTGGACTTGTCCATCGCCGCGATCTGCTCATCCGTGAGAGGCGGCGGAACATCGACAGGCTTGAGCGCCTTGTTCGTCTCTCCCGCGGTCGCCGATTCGCCGGCTCGCGATCCGCCGTTGCCGTTGCGGGATCCACCGTCGCCGCCACCGTTCGTACCGGCCCTGCCGCTGTCGGAGGTGCGGACGGGCGCTTCATCCTCGTCTTCCGCGGCCATCGGATCAGCCCGGGCCGCATCGGCGGGCACCGCGCCGGCGACAGGCGTAGACCCGCCGTCATAGATCCGATCCTGAAGCGTCTTCTTGCCGAAGTCGTCGGCCAATCGCGAAGCAGACCGCGGCGAAATGACCTTTGCCTGAAGCGAGAACGTGACGCCCGAGCCGTCGGCTTCGGCGCTGAGCTTGACGTCGGCCATCACACCCGTCTGCACGAGGTTCTTCTGGAGCAGCGCGAGCACTTCCGGAGAATCAGCGCGGCCCTTCATGACGACGGCCTGGCTTCCCTCGCGTTCGAGCGTCAGACTTTCCATGACGACGCCCACCGGCGTCGCGTTGGAAACATCCGCCATCAACTTCGTCATCGGCCAGCGGGACTGCTCGAGCTGGCGGTACATCGCGGCGTCCTTGGTCAGCCGCTCGCGTGATTCCTTCGCACCGTTCCCCTGGACCGCGTCGAGCTTCGACGTCACGACCTGAAGGCGAACCCAAGCCATCGCCATCGGGGCCAAAGCACAGACGGCGAGGCACGCCGCTCCGACGATGACCGCACGCCTGGGCACGCTGACCCACCGGGCCGCGCGGATGACCGAAGACTCGCGGGCGCTGTCGGTTCCCGATCGAAGCATGGCGAGCGGAGCGGCTGTTTCTTCACCACTTCCGACGATCAGAGCCCCCACTGCGGGCCCGTACTCTCCCGAAGCCATCGAGTCCGAAACGTTCGCCGCGCCCAAGGTCGCGGTGTCGGTCGCGATGCCGCGTGGAGCCGTGAACGAGGACGTCCCTTCGAGCCCCACGGACCTCGCCGCCGAAGCAAGCGAGCGGGCCCAAGCGTCCGCATCCGTCCCGTCCGCGCGGACGCACCGCACCAACGGCTTCTCTCCCACGGTCTTGACCGCGAGGATCGAGCCAAGCTCGCGATCCCACGACACAAGCTCGAACCCCTCCCCGTTGGCGATGGCGAGCACCGCGGCGGGCTCGGTGATCCAGGACTCCTCGATCCCGCCGAGCGTCAACCGGGGCGACACGGCTTCCCGACGCATCCAGCCGGTGACCAGCACCCGCGCGGGAGTACCGACAAAGCCCGCAGCGCGGCGGTGCGACGGCACGTCCTCGGGAAGCCCGGCTTCACCAAGGAGGCTCAGAGCGGCGACAAGCTCGTCCCCCGCGGCGTCCGGGGTCGCGTCGATCTTGGCCAGGCACTCGCACGCGGGCGCGACGCGGATCAGACGCGTCACACCGGCTTTGGCAAGCTTGTCGCCTAGCGTCGCAAGATCGGCATCGCTCAGCGTCGACGTCTCGAACCCCGAACCGCGTGCCCGCCGGTCGATGACCAGCCGCCAGGCGCCGCCGCGACGATCCAGCGCCGCGAGCGTGCCTGATTTCTTCTTCCGTGTTGTCACCGGGGCTGGTGTCATTGAATCCGGATCTCCGTGATGGTGGCCGGGAGGGTCGAACGATCGACCGTCGCCACGATTTCAACCTCGATGCCAGTTTTCGCGTCGCGTCCCCGCGAGGAGACGATGAACGCGTTCGAACGCGTGTCCAAGATACCCGCGATCCGCGAGAGCCGCTGACGCGTCATCGAAGGCACATCCAGAAGGTCCACGATCGACTGGAACCCCTCCGGACGCCCCGACCGCTCCAGAATGATCGCATCAGCCAACGCCGGAGTGATCTCCGGGATGTACTGAAGCGTCTCCGCTTCGCAGGTGTTGATGTTGAGCTTGCCCGGCGCCCCAGACGACGCAGCTCCGATCGAGCACTCGCCGATCACCGCGGCGAGCTGCTCACGATCCAGGTTTCGCACGGTGTTGGCGTTGGGAATCCCCGCGGTCTGAGCGAGCTGGCCGAGGTTGCGGCGGATGAACTCGGTCATCGTCGCCCCGCTGCTCGCGCCATACCCCACGACCGCCGCCGCTTGGGCCGGCTCCACGCCCGTTCGCTCGATCACCTGCGCCGCAGACGCCGTCGTCAGGTCAAGCCGCGCCTGGCCCGAAGCCGCCAAGCCGCCGTCGACGCTCGACGCCGTCAGAATCGCCGACAACCCCGCTTGAAGCGTTCCGTCGGCGTTGTCCGGCGGCCACGACGCTTCGCCATCGTCCTCGTTCGGGTCCAGCCGGCCGTTGAGGTTCCAATCCTCGCCCCGAACAAGCTCGGGGGTCATCCCGACGACGAGCTCAAGCTCCGCGATCGAACGGAAGTTGCCGTTGCGGATCGTGATCGGATACTTCTGAGCTTCGTAATAGCTCCGCTCGGCGCCCAGGGGCTTCGTGTCGTCATCGCTATCGATCCAGTCCAGAATCGAGTCCGGACCATCCTCGGCCATGTCGGGAAGAGTCGCGAGTTGAGCCGCGTTGAGCAGATTGATGTTGAGCTTGAGGTGCGCATCCTGCACGCCGATCTTCGTGCCGCGCGGATCCGAATACGCCAGCCGGAACGCCGCATCCGACACCTGACCGTCGCCCGAAGCCGCCATGTCGTCAAAGAACGCGTACGCGTTGGACGTGTCCGGATTCTGCGCGTCAAACTCCGCCCGGCAGATCGCAACCTCAAGCCCTGCACGGGCCGCCCAGTGCGCCCGCACCCGCGCCACCGCTTCACGACCGGCGACCGCTTGCGCATACGCGTGGCCCAGCGCCGCCGAGATCAGCACGCCCGAGATCGCAGCGACCCAAAGCACCAGAAGAACCGCGAATCCACGCGGCCGACGACGAGATGGAGCCTTCATCGCCCACCTCCCGTGGTCCCGGTGGTCCCGGTCGTGCCCGTCGTTCCGGTCGTACCAGTCGTCCCTGTCGAATCCGTCGTCGAGTCCGAAGCCGGCGGAATCGGCGTGCGATCCATCGCGATGACGCGGCGGGCCACCGCACGAACGGTGCCATCGTCCGACACGCCGACCGCCGTGACGGAAACCGCGTGCGGGAACCCGCTTGAATCCGAATCCCAGCTGTCAAACCACGCCGCGTTGTCCGTCGCCCGGATCGAAAGACTCACCACGCCGTCCACCACCGGCGAAGCCACACCCCCCGCGTCGGAGTAATCGTCCACGCCCGGCTGCACACGCCGCCACAAAGAAGCCACGCCCGCCTCGCCGGAAAGCAGCTTGTACTGAACTTCCCGGTCCGCGCCCTCGGGCACGCCCTCGGACCCGCGGACCGAAACCAGCGATCGCGTGAAAAGCAGCAGACCGTCGGACTCGACGCCGCCCGAAGTGCCCGAATCGGTCACCAAAACCCGGCACGCGGCCAAGTCACGATCGCGGATCACCGAGTGAAGATCCACGGCGATCCGACTGACGGCCGTCTCGGCCCGGCGGAAGGCTTCGTGCCTCGCCGTCGCGCGATTCTTCCCGCGCACAAGCGTCGAGATCGCGGTCGTCGTGGCCCCCGCCACCACGGTGCCCACCACCACCGCCACGATGAGCTCGACGAGCGTGAACCCGCCGACCCGCCGCCGCAAGGTACGCGAAAGAGGTCGCATCACTGCACCTCCCTTTCCGTCACCTGATCGGGTTGGCGAATGGGATCCGTGTCCTCACCCACGCGGGGAGCGATCAGCGTCTCCACGGACTCGGACCGCTCAACCCCGCCCGCGTCCCACGCCACCGTCGCACGCACGAGGTACGGTTCGCCGCCCGTCCCGCCGGAGAACGTCAGTCGATACCGGTAGGTCTCAAACGGAGCTTCGCAGACGCCCTCGGTGCCGAAACGCGCCGCGTAATTGTCCGGTCCGCGAGCGAGCACAAGGTTCAACTGCTCGTCGATGAGCATCGCGGCCGTCTGCATCTGCTCGCCCATCGACTGTGCCGTCACCGCGCGGGAAAGCAGATTCAGAAGCGTCACAACGACGATCCCCAGCAGAACCACGCCGACGACGATGTCGACCAGCGCGATCCCGCTCGCAAAGCGGCGATGGGGGCGGAGCTTCACCATGGTGTCTGGCTCGCTCCCTTCTTGTCCAGGTCGTCGGTGCGGGAATACCTCGGCGTCGCGTTGTCAGTAAGCTCCGTCGCGGCGTACACCGCTTGCGACTCGTCGCCGGACAGTTCCACGTGCCACGCGGCCCGCTTGTCGAACTCGAAAACCATGACGACCGACGGACGCGGGGCCCCGGCCGCAAACTCCACCCAAAGCTGCAACTGGTCGACGGGCAGGCCGCCCACCGTGGCCGCGCTCAGCTTGACGTGGTTCAGCCTGACCGGCAACGTCACCGGATCGGGCAGAAAGTCCCGCGCGGCGGCGAAATCCCCGGCGTTGCCGCGAGCGCGGAGGGAGTAAAGCTCCATCCGCCCGTCGGCCGCGCTGTACCGGATGCCCAGACTCTGCGACGACAGCGCCGACCTGCTCGCGACCGTGCTCAGGAACGACGTGACCTGCCTGATCTCGTTCTCGGCGGCCCGACGCTCATTCCCGAACATGCGCGGCACGATCGCCGCGGCCATCACGCCGAGAATGACCACCACGACGATCAGCTCGATCATCGTGAAAGCCCGACCGGGTTGGAGCCGTGTCCGACGCATGCGCTCGCTTTCCTCGTGTCCTTCCCGTGCTTACGGAGCGACGGTGTCCGCGTTCTCGCCCTCGCCGCCTGGCTGACCGTCCAGCCCGAAACTGACGATGTCAAAGTCGACGTTCTTCTCGCCCGGCACGCGAAGCTCGAACTTCTTTCCCCAAGGGTCAAGCAGCATGTCGCGGTTCTGGACGTACGGACCCTTCCACTTGTCCTCGGTCACGTCGCTCGGACGGTCCATCAGGATCTCGATCGTCGACCCCTGCGGCGGCGTCCCGCAGTCGGCCATGTACGTGTTCATCGCCGAAGCCAGCGCCGCCGCGTTGCTCTTCGCCATCGCCGTCTTGCTCTGGCCGATGCGGCTGATCAGACGCGGAGCCACGACCGCCGCGATCACGCCGATGATCACGATGATGACGATCACCTCGATGATCGTGAACGCCCGACCCGCACCGTTCCTCTTCCAATTCTTCATCCGAGACTCTCCTGCATCTGCAGCAAAGGCAGCAGAATGGCCATCACGACAAATCCCACGACGCCCGCCAGCACGACCACAAGCAGCGGCGGCAGCGCCGTCATGAACAGCTTCACGCTCATCTCCGTCCGATCCTCGAACGCCCCCGCCGCCTGATTCAGCAATTGATCCAGCCGCCCCGACCGCTCGCCGAGGTTCACGATCTGCACCAGCATCGGCGGGAAGTACCCGCTCTTCTCCATCGGTTCCGCCAGCGTCTGACCGCTCGACACCTGCTCGCACACGCGGTCGATCACGCTCTCCATCGCTTTGTTGCCAAGCGTCCCCTTCGTGATCCGCAGCGCCATCACCGCCGGAATCCCAGCGGACGTCAGCGTCCCCAGCGTCCGCGTAAACCGCGCCACCGCCACGTCACGCATCACCCGCCCGATCAGCGGAGCCTTGAGCAGCGTCCGGTCGAACTTCATGCGGAACGTCGGCTGACGATAGAGCCACGCCGCTCCGTACCCCGCCGCGATCGCCGCCGGGATAATCGCCCACCAGTACGTCCCGAAGAACTCCGCCACGCCCTGCACCACTCGCGTCGGCCACGGCAAGGACGCCAGCGACTGGCCGCCCAGATTCTTCACCACCTTCGGCACAATCACCGTCACGATCACAAGCACCGCGATCGAGATCAGCCCCGCCAGGATCATCGGGTAAAGCGTCGCCGCAAGCACGCTCCGACGCAGCTTCAGATCGCGGTCGAGCAGGTCCGCCGCCTGCATCAAGACCGTGTCCAGCTTGCCCGAGGCATCGCCCGCGCGCATGAGGTTGATCGTGAGGTCATTAAAGCTCCGCCCCTCAGCCGCGCACGCATCCGCGAGGCTCTTGCCCTCCTCGATCCGCGCGATCACGCGATCGAGAATCGCCTTCTGCTTGGGCTTGCGGCCCGAACGCGCGATTGTCCGCAGCGCCTGCACCATCGGCAGCCCCGCCGAAATCGCGGTCGCAAGCTCACGGATCAGCATCGCCAGATCCGCGAGCGCCATCCGCCCGCCGCTGGCACGAGGAGTCGCCGCCACCGCCTGCCCTTCCGCCGGCGCCGCGATCACCGCTCCATTCTCCGCGAGCGCCTCGATCTTGACCGGCGTCACCCCGCGCGACCGGAGCGTGCGGATCGCGCCCGCGCGATCCGGCGCATCGATCGTCGCCGTGCCGCCGCCGCCCGCCGCCCCCCCCGCCATGGTGTAACGGAACGTCGCCACTTACTCGGCCCCCTCGTCGGTGTCCTGCGTCGCGCGGAAAACCTCCGCCAGCGTCGTCATCCCCGAAGCCGCTTTGATCAGCCCGTCGCGACGCATCGTCACGAAATGCTCCGGAGCCGTCTTCGAAAGCTCGTGCGCCGGCAGACGCTTCCCGATCCCCGCCCTGAACGCCGGATTGGCGGTGAAAAGCTCACAGAACGCCACGCGCCGGCTATACCCCGTCCCGTCGCACTTCTCACAACCCGCGCCCTTGTACGCCATCCCGCCCGCGAACATCGCAAGCTCGCTCTCGCTCAAACGCTGCCTCGCTTCTTCCGGAAGCGGTGTCTGCGTGACGCAATGCGGACAGATGCGCCGCCCAAGCCGCTGCCCCAGCACGCCTTCAATCACGCTCGCCAGCAGGAACGGCTCGATCCCCATGTCAAGCATGCGCCCCGGCGCCGCCGCCGCGTTGTTCGTGTGGAGCGTCGAAAAGATCATGTGGCCCGTCAGCGCCGCTCGCACCGCGATCTCCGCCGTCTCTCCGTCGCGGATCTCGCCCACCATCACGATGTCCGGATCCTGACGCAAGATCGACCGCAAGCCCGTCGCGAAACTCAAACCCCGCTTGGGATTGACCGGGATCTGATTCACCCCGCCCAGCTCATACTCAACAGGGTCCTCGATCGTGATGATCTTCTTCGTCGAGTCCGTCACCATCGACAGACAGGTGTAAAGCGTCGTCGTCTTGCCGCTTCCCGTCGGGCCCGTCACCAGGAACATCCCGTGCGGCACGTTGATGACGCGGGCGATCTCCGCCCGGTCCTGATCCCGCAAGCCCAGGCTCTTGAGGTCCAGCCGGATGCTCTCCTTGTCCAGGATTCGCATCACGACGCTCTCGCCGTAAAGCGTCGGCACCGTCGACACGCGAAGGTCGATTTTCCTTCCCTCGTACCGAAGCGTGATGTGCCCGTCCTGCGGCACGTACCGCTCCGCGATGTTCATCCCCGACATGATCTTGATGCGGCTCGTGATCGCCGGCTGAAGCTGCTTCGGCGGCGGGCTCTGTTCCTTCAGCACTCCGTCGATCCGGTACTTGACCTTCAGTTCCTTCTCGAACGGCTCCACGTGCACATCGCTCGCGCGAGCCCGGATCGCTTCGAGCAGGATGAGATTCACCAGGTTGATCAGCGAGGGCTGCTCGGCCATCCGGTGCAGGTCGTCCGCCTCGACGGCTTCCAGATTGCTCGTCAGCAGGTCCTCTTCCTGAGCCCCCCCGCCAAGCCGCGCCGCCATGGCCGCCGCCGTGGTGCCATAGCAACGGCGCATCAGCTCTTCGAAAGGCTCTTCCGCGATCCCAACCGGCACCACCGGCCGCCCGGTGACCACGCTCACCTCGTCCGCCGCTTCGAAGTCGTTGGGGTCGAGCATCGCCACGATCAGCGACCCACCCTCAAGGCGAAGCGGACACGCGCGAAGCCGGACCGCCCGCTCGGGCGTGAGCAGCACCGTCGCCTTCGCGTCCGTCGGGGGCGCTTCGGTCAAGATCTCGGGAGCCGGAGAACCGGCGGCGGTGGTGGCAGTGGATTCAGGCATCGGGAGCGGGTCCGTGCTCAAAAAGGGATAAGGGCTCGCGTCAGAACACACACAGAATAGCCCATTCCGCTCCGACAGAACCCCAAACGCAACGCCCGACACGTTTGTGAGGCGTTGGCCCCACGCGACGCCTCAGGGCTATCTGCCCCCCACCACCCTCACCGCCATTCCCGCCAGCCCGCACGCACCCTTCATGAGCCTTCCGCCCGCTTCCCCGGATGAGAACCAGACAGACCGCCATGACGGTGCAGCTTCCATACCGGGCGAGCGGCCCGGCGGTTGCGTTCTTTCGCCAAATCAGCTCGGGCCGATCACCTGGATCTCCACATTGCCCCCGCCAAAGTCATCGGAGGTGAAGATTTCCATCCCTTCCCCGCCCATGATCCCGCCCCCCTGACGCTTGGGAAGCCGCTCACGCTGCTCCTCCGTCAGCATCTCGCGGAGCTGCTTGCTGAACCGCGTGTCCAAATCCCGGCGAGCCTGACGAGCCTTCTTCAGCCCCTCCGGCGTGCCATCATCACCCATCAGCGGCAACGGATTCACCGATCCCTCGGATTCGGCTTTCTGCTGCTCCTCAAGCCACCGCTGGTTCACGGCTTCCAGGTCCTTCGCGTACGACTCCATCATCTCGGTAACCTTGGCTTTCTGCTCGGGGCTCAGGTCCCCGAAGCCCACCGCGGTCTTGAGCTGCTTGGTCGTGTGCGACTCGCCGAAGATCCGCCGGTACGCGCGAGCCATCCATTCCTTCTCGAGCCTCTTCTTCCATTCTTCCGGGAGGCTCTCGCCCATCTTTCGGACGTGCGAAGCGTTCACATCGCGCAGCTTGGCGGACTCCTTCTGCATCGCGGCCATCCGCTCCTGCATCTTCGCCATGTCAAAACTGATGACGGGCTCCCCTTCCTTGGCGTCCTTGGCGTCCTTCATCTCTTCCTCGGCCTGCTTGGCCTGGAAGGACTCGTAGTTGCGGATCGCGACGTCCATCTCCCGCTCATACTGGTCGACCGTGCCCGCGATTTTGGCTTTCTCACCCTCGGGCAGCTTGATCGTGTCGATCACGTCCGTCAGATCGACCGTCGCGCCGCTGGCCATCCCGAACCCCATGCCGCCGATGGACTCGCGACGGCGAAGCCGCTCGAACCGCTCCCACGCCGGAGCCTGGCCCTCCGTGAGCACATCCTTCAGGTTGGAGATCAGCTGCGTCGTGGCTTCCTGGCGGATCTTGGCGCTCTCGCCCATCATCTCGCCCAGCTTCTTCATCGCGGCCTGCTGGTCCCCATCCTCCATCATCTCCCGCATCTTCTTGCGAGCGTCCACCGAGGACTTGTCGGCCTCCCCGATGCGACGCTGGTACTCCTCATGGAACGTCTTCGCGGCATCCTTCTGCGCCGCGTCCAGCCCCAGCACGCCGGCATACTTGTCGAGCATCGGGCCCGTGATGGTCCGCCCGGAACCCCCCGGCCCGCCGCCCGAAACCCCGAACGAAGCTCCCCCACTCTGGATCACCTGCCCCGAAGCCTGGGGCGCGAGAACCGACATCCCCGCCGACGCGACCATCGCCGCGATCAGTACCCGGGAAAGGCGCGGACGGGACAAGCCTGAACGGACGGAACGCGGAAGGACGAAAAGCGATGCACCAGCCATGGGAAAGCCTCCAAAAAGATCCCCGCCGCCATCCCCCGCCCTCCCGGACCCCATCCCGGATGCGCCGCCACCGCCCGTCCGTCACGAACTCCAGAAAAACAAACCGGACCGGGCGTTTGCCCGGTCCGGTGTTCGACTTCAACCCTTAGAAGCCACCACCACCACCGCCGCCACCGCCTCCTCCACCACGACGGCCGCCACCGCCGTTGTCAGCCCCGCCGCCGTTGGGACGACGCGGGCCTGCATCGCCACCGCCCCCGCCACCACCCGGGCCGCCCCGACCGCGACGATCGCCATCGCCGCCCTGATCCGCCGGCAGACGCTTGACCTGATCCTCAGTCAGGATCTTCTTGAGGCTCTCATCCGCCGCGCTGCCAAGCTCGCGCTTCTTGCGGCGAAGCTCATTGACCGGGTTGTCCTGGTCCATGAAGTTCATCATCTTCTCGGCGTTGAGCTCCATCTCGGTCTTGGCCTGCGCCTCGGCCATCTTCTCGTTCATCGGCACAAGGTCGGCCGAGTACTTGGTCTTGATCGCTTCGATCTGCGTCTTCTGGTCCGCCGTCAGATCGCCGAACCCCATCGCCGCTTCGAGCGACCGGGCCGTCCGCGTCTGGCGGTAGACCTCGGGGAAGCTCGCCTTCTTGACCTCTTCGGAGAACGCCGCGCGGCTGTCGACGGGGAGCATCCCCTCGATCTGCTTGGCGTACTTGTTGTTCACGTCGCGGACGCGGACGCTGGCGTCGCGGCCCTTGGTGATCAGTTCATCGATCTTGGTCGTGTCCAGGTTCTGCAGGTCGCGCATCCCGCGCATGTTCCCAAAGATCTTCTGAGCGTCCGTCCGCAGCTCTTCCTGCACCTTCTGGCGGTTGACGAGCTCGCGGTCCAGGTCCGTCTCGTACTGGTCGATCACGCCCGCGAGGCTGCCCTTGACCTCGGTCGAGAGTTCCATCTTGTCGAGGATCGTGATGACGTTGACGCGCTCGCCGGAGAGGAACGCGCCGTTCTCAAGCCCGGCCTCGCGGCGCTGGGTGCGCTCGTACTTGGGCCACTTGGCTTTCTGATCGTCGTTGCAGACGGCCTGGAGGTTCTCGACGAACTCGGCGTCGAGCTTCTTGCGGGCGGCGGCGAGTTCTTCGCCGGCCTTGCGGACGCCGTCCCACGCGGAGGGGTCCTGATCTTCACGGAAAGCCTCGCGGGCTTTCTCCATGGCTTTCTGGAACTTGGCGGACTCTTCCGTGAAGGAGGTCTGGTAGCTGTCGAGGAAGGTCTTGGCGGCTTCCTTCTGCGACGCGTCAAAGCCGAGCATCTCGCCCGCCCGGTCCAGGTCGCGCGAGGTGTAGGAGGGGTCCATCCCCTGCCCGCGCCCGCCGCCCATGCCGCCGCCGAACATGCCCCACATGCCCATGCCACCACCCGGCTGAGCCATGACCTGCGTCGTGGGCACGGTCACCGCGATCGCGGCCACCGCCAGCCCCGCGGCCATCACCATCCGACCCGCACCCTTCACACAACCAGCCACAAGCGTCCTGAGCATGCCGAATCTCCAGTTCAAGAAAAGGACCAACCAAAACCCCACGAGCGCACAGGCACCCGGAGCCCTCAGCCCCCCGCAGCCTATTCAACGCTCTGATCGGACGTTTGTTGCAGAACCAGAGAATTACCTAAACAGGCGTATCGCGTTTCGAGCGGCCACATCGCGGCCGTTCCCATAAGTGCGGACCAAATCCGCCCCGCCCTACCGGGGCCGGTGGATTCAAATTGCCACCACGCCCAAGCTCGCTCGCACTGAGATCGCCCGGGCCACCCGCTCGGCAAGAAACCGTGATCCGGGCGACTTGACATAGATGCGTCATGCATATATGCTCGTCGCATCGAAGAGGTGCCATGCCCCGCAGCCATGCCCAACCCGCGACCGACGAAGCTGCCTTCCTTGCAAGCTACGACCCCGACCAGTTTCCTCGCCCCAGCGTCGCGGTCGATCTCGTACTCCTCACCGTTCGCGATCACGAACTCCGCGTCCTGCTCACCAAACGCGGAGACCACCCCTTCAAAGGACGCTGGTCCCTCCCCGGAGGTTTCGTCGGTCCTGCCGAGTCTCTCGAAGCCACGTGCGAGCGAGTGCTTCGCGACAAAGCCGGTCTAGCCGGCGTCTTTCTTGAACAGCTCTACACCTTCGGCCTCCCTTCCCGAGATCCGCGAACGCGCGTCATCTCAGTGGCTTATGTGGCGTTGGTCGAACCCGCACGCCTGAAAGCAGCCTTGGGCGAAGGCGAGCACGACAAGCTCATCGCCCGCCTCAAGACCGCCTGGAAGGGCGAGACGGGCGGCCCGGCCGAAGCTCTCGACAGCGCCGACGACACACTGCCACTCGCTTTCGACCACTCCGAGATCCTCGGCCTCGCCGTTAAACGCCTCCGCGGCAAGCTGGCGTACACGCCCATCGGCTATGAACTGCTTGGCCGGGAATTCACGCTCCGACAGTTGCAGGACGTCCACGAGACGATTCTCGGCGGAAAGCTGAACAAGGACTCCTTCCGCCGCCGCATGCTCGCCACCGGCGAGCTCCACGCCACCGGAACTCTCGAATCCGCCGTCGAGCACCGACCCGCGGAGCTCTACCGATACAAGCCCAAAGCCTCTCGCTGAAGGAGATTTCCATGAACGATCGAATCACGCTCCACGACGTCTACGCCGGCGAACGCGAGGACCTCCCTTGCTCCCCGTTTACCTTCTCGGGCGGCGAGCCGCACGTACAACTCGACCCCGCGACGATCGCCGACCGCTACCTCTGGGTCGATGCTCGACTCGCCACCGCCGACGGATTCCTCCGCACCCTCGCCGTGCTCGACGCGGTGCGGGCCTGTCGCCCGAAACGGCTTGGGCTCTTCCTCCCCTACTTCCCCGCCGCTCGCCAGGACCGCCGCCAGCCGGGCACGCCCTTCACCCTCACGATCTACACCGAAGCCCTCAAACGCCTCAGTCTCGACGTCATCGTGACCCTCGACCCTCACTCGGACGTCCTCGCCGCGTGCCTCGATGTCGAGATCATCCACGGGCACCAGGCGATGCCCGACGTGCGCGGCTACGCGGGCTTCATCGTCCCCGACGCCGGAGCGGAGAAGCGTGTCCACGCCGCAGCGCGGGCCCTGAACATCGACACGGTGGTCCACGCTCGCAAAGCCCGCAACACGCGGACCGGCGCCCTCACGGGCTTCCAGTGCGACCCGCTCCCGACCGCCGGTCGCTATCTCGTCGTCGACGACATCTGCGACGGCGGCGCGACCTTCATCGGCCTCGCCGAAGCGATCAAGCCCGATGCCGCCACCAAGCTCGATCTCTGGGTCTCGCACGGGATCTTCTCCAAGGGCTTTGACGCTCTGCTCGCTCGCTTTGACCGCATCCACACCACCGACTCGTTCCCGCTCGCGAGCATCCCGCCCGCGAGCGTCCACCGCACCCAGGTCCACGGCCTCGCCGCCGCCGCCATGCGAAGGAGGATCGCTTCATGAACCCCATCACGCTCATCGACGGATACAAGCTCGACCATCGCCGCCAGTACCCCGAGGACACGCGCCGCGTCTATTCCAACTGGACCCCGCGTTCCTCCCGTGTCCCCGGCCAGGACCGCGTGGTCTTCTTCGGCCTGCAGGCTTTCCTGCAGCGTTACCTCGTGGACGAGATGAACCGCGAGTTCTTCGGCCGGCCGCCCGAGGACGTCTGCGCCTCGTACCTCGGCCGCGTCAACTCCTACCTCGGGCCCAACCAGATCGGCACGGGCCACATCCGTGACCTGCACGAGCTCGGCCACCTGCCGCTTGAGTTCCGCGCCCTGCCCGAAGGGACGCTCTGCCCGCTCCGCGTCCCGATGCTCACGGTCGAGAACACGCACGAGGGCTTCGGCTGGCTCGTGAACTACTTCGAGACGCTGATCTCCTCGGTGCTCTGGATGCCGTGCACCTCCGCGACCAGCGCCTACCGCCTCCGCACGCTCCTCAACCAGGCCGCCGCGAAGACCGGCGGGGACCCGAACTTCGTTCCCTGGCAGGGCCACGACTTCTCGATGCGCGGCATGCCCGGCCCCGAAGCCGCGTGCCTCTCGGGCGCGGGCCACCTCCTCTCCTTCACCGGCACCGACACGATCCCCGCGATCGAGTTCATCGAGCGGTACTACCCCGCCCGCGAACCCGGAAGGGGCAACGGCCTCATCGGCGGCTCCGTCGCCGCGACCGAACACTCCGTCATGTCCGCCGGCGGCGAGCGAAGCGAGCGCGACACCTTCGAGCACATCCTCGGGCTCTACCCCTCGGGCATCGTCTCGATCGTCTCCGACACCTGGGACCTCTGGAACGTCTGCACCTCGATCCTCCCCGCGCTCAAGCCGCGCATCATGGCCCGCGAAGGCAAGGTCGTGATCCGCCCCGACTCGGGCGACCCGACGCTCATCGTCTGCGGCGACCCGGAGAAGGAGGGCCCGGCGAAAAAGGGCGTGGTCGAACTGCTCTGGGATGTCTTCGGCGGAACCACCACCTCGACCGGCCACCGCCAGCTCGACCCGCACGTGGGCGTGATCTACGGCGATGCGATCACCTTCGAGCGTGCCGAAGCGATCTGCCAGCGCCTCGCCGCCAAGGGCTTCGCCTCCACCAACATGGTCTTCGGCGTGGGCTCGTATTCCTACCAATATGTCACCCGCGACACCTACGGCTTTGCGATGAAAGCAACATGGGCGGACGTCGGCGGCACCGGCCGCGACCTCTTCAAGAAGCCCATCACCGACAGCGGCACCAAATTCTCCGCCACCGGCAGACTCGCGGTCGTCCGCGACAGCGCCGCCGCGAGCACCAGCCTCCGCGTGGTCGAGCGAGCCACCCCCGCCCAGGAAGCCGCATCGCTCCTGACCCCCGTCTGGCGGGATGGGCAGTTCCTGCGCCAAAGCTCCTTCGCCGAAATCCGCCGCACCCTCTGGCCCTAACCCCCACCCCCACACCCCCCCAAATCCCCCGCTCCCAGCCCTCCCCCACTCCCCTACCCGCTCTGGCACGCTCCCAGAGCGGTTTTTCCACGCGAACGCCCGAAAATGCCTCCCGACAAGGTCGTCATGTCGGCCGACAAAGCCCTTGTGTCGGCCGACAAAGCCCTTGTGACGGCCGACAAGGTCGTTGTGCCCCGAGCGGCAATCGTCATGTCGGCAGCGGCAACGCTTGTGACGGTCGCGGCAACGCTTGTGTCGGCAGCGGCAACGCCCGTGCGCCGAGCGGGAATCATCGTGCCGACCGCCGCAACGACCGTACAAGCCCCGACCCATGATCGATGACCGCCACCCCGTCCATCCTCTCCCCCACCACAGGTGAGACTCGTGGCGCTCACAGGCCGTGCAGACCGCGTTCGTGCCACACCCGAGAACCGAAGGGCAAGTCTCATCGCCACCGATCGCCGGAGGAACCGCCGATCGGTGGCGCGCCTTGTCTCGTCTCGCGACCGGTGCCACCCGCCGGCGTGGGGGACTTACTTCGGCGGGTGCGGCCTCCGGGCCGGGCCCCACGGGCCGCTCTCGACAAACGAGTTCCACAGCGGCGCATCGCAAGCGATGTCGTAGGCCTTGCCGCACTCCGGACAGGTGCCTGCCGGGTCCAGCGTGGAAACGTCGTACGCGCAGTTGGCACAAAGGCATCCCTGGGTCTCCTTCGCAAGGCGGCTGAGATGCCGCGTGCGATACACCCACAGCGGTTGCAGGACGACGATGGGAAACAAGGCAACGCCGACCGCTGCACGCTTCCACCAACGCCGGTGCGGGAGGTTGAGCGGATCGTCCAGGACCATGTATGTTCCCGCGATCACAAAGCACGCGACGGTCGCGAAGAGCAGCCACTTCCGCCCCCGCATCAGCATCGGCGGGCCGGGAGCAAACAGCACGTGCAGGCGCGAGAGCATGAATGCATCGTACCGAGCGAGCAACGGATGCCGCAACCGGGGCGCTACGGGGCCTTGGTGTCGCGGTCATCTCCGTACCGCGCGCCCACGGCTTCCCAAAGCACTTTGTCCTTCTCGATGTCGTACGCATTGCCGCATTCGGGGCAGATGCCCGAGGGATCGAGCGTGGAAACGTCGTACGCGCAGTGTGTGCACAGACGACCCTCGGACTCCAGCAACGCCTTTCGGATGGACCGCGTGCGGAAAAACCACCACGGCAAGAGCACCACGACCGGGGGCAGGCCCAGAAACAGCGCGCCGTAGCGGTACGCGAACCCACGCGGCACACCGAGCGGTCCCCGAAGCACGACCCACGCGACCGCGCCCAGTCCCATGAATGCCGTCAGACCAAGAAGCCACCACAGCCCGCGTCGCATCACCGGCGGGAAGACCTGCTTGGCTGACGGCGCGGGAGACGGCATGGCTGCATCAGTGTAGACAACGGCCCCATGGACCCCGCCGCGCTCAACTCTCTGACCATGACCTCCCGCCCGAGTTTCTGCACCGCCGCGAGAAACCGAGTTCAAGGCGGGCGAGGGCGGCACCAACTTCTGATGTGCGAGGGCCGCCGTCTCCATGGCCCGCTGGGTCAACACGTTTTTTTGGGGGGGTGGGGGTGGGGGTGGGGCGCGGCGAAAAGGGGCCGGGGTCGGAGGTCCGGTTGGCGATGATCGCGGCTTCAGACCTCTGCGCGGCAACCGCGACCAGGGCGACCAACCCAGCGGGCCAATCGAGTGACCAACCTACCGACCTTACTCGCCAGCCTCACTCGCCAGCCTCACTCGCCAGCGTGGATCAACGCTGAGGGCCAACCGATCCGGACCAAGAGGCCGTCGGGCCCGGCGATGCCGACTTCGTACAAGCCCCACTCGCGATGGCGAAGCACCCCGCCGGGGCGGATGATCAGGTCGTCCACGCGAGCGGCGATCTCGGCCACCTGCGGCGTGCGGATGAACGCGCCGAACGGGTTGTTCTCCGCCGGCACGCGCCAGGGCCCCTGACCAGCCTGCGTCAGATGCACCCCACCCCCACCCCTCCCCACCCCTCCATGATGATGTACTGAGCATCCCCACCCACACGCTGAAACCCCAGCCGCTCCCAGAACGGCACCGCAGCCGCCAAGTCATTGCTCGGCACAATCGCAAACGCACCGACCGTCGGGGACGTGGACATAAGCAAACTCCAAGGTCGCCGCACGGACACGCGGCACCCGCCGAACGGCACCACAGGATAGTGGTAAGCGTCACGACCCGCCGCATCGACGGGCGTTGGGCGGCCCCCCCCCACTCCCCCACTCCCGATTCCCGGTCGCCTTCATTTGGCCATTTGGCCATTTGACCATTTGGCAATTTGCCCCCCCACCCACCCCACCCCCCGCCCGAGAAGATCGGCCATACCGGGCCGACAAAGCGGAAGGGCGTCATTTCGCGCAACACCCGCGCTGCCCAGACCGCCAACGAAGCTCCTTCGTTGAGAGATTTTGGAGCGCAGGTGTTGAGGTTTGGAGCAAACCTCAACACCTGCGCTCCTTTTCTGTGAGACGGAGGAACTTCCCGCGAAGAAAAAGCTCCTCCGTTGCGAGACGAAGGAGCTTCCTGCGCAGAAAAAGGTCCTTCGTTGTGCAACGAAGGAGCTTTCTGCGAAGGTTTTGCTCCTCCGCTCAACACTTATGGAGCAAAGTTGCACCCCTCCGCCCCTCCGCAGCACACCGCCGGACCTCCGAGGCACACCTCCGGACCTCTGAGGTACACCTCCCGAGCGCCGATGCACACCGCCGAACCTCAGGAGTCCCCCTCCCTCGGGCAGCCTCTCGCCAAACCTCAGCAGCACACCACACCTCCCCCGCCCCCGGCGGGGGAGGTGGCCGAGCGCCGCAAGGCCGGAGGGGAATCAATGGTCGTGATTGTGTAACGCCTGGTTCACGAACCCCGAACCGTCATGGTCGTCCAACCACGACCACCCGGCGGAACCGGACGGTCGTGGCACCCCCGCTCGCTTTTCCATCACGCCCATGCCCATCACGGAAGCCCACCCCCACCGAGGCCCAGAAGACCGGAAGGCAATCGTGCCACCCGCCAACCGCCGCAGCCCCGGGCCGTGACATGCCGCCCACAGGACCCGCTGCGCGGGAAAGACCAAAGCACGTTCACCACAGAGGCACGGAGGGCACAGAGGAAAGCATCGAAACGGGCATCGGATGCTCGATGCTTCGCCCCAACGGGGCGCAGGGTTGTAGCCACGGGTGGAGCGCAGCCCGCGCCCTCGCGGGCGCAGCGCAACCCGTGGAAAGTGTGTCCGTCTCCCGATTCTGCCCCGGGGGGGGGGCAGAGGAGCGATCGGATTACACGTCGCATGTGATGAAGCGATCGATATCCACGTTGCCGCTCAGTACCGCGCAGCCTCGGCAATTCTGAATGGTCGCTCGATCACGGCCTTGTTCGCCTTGTCGATGCCCACGACGTACCAGCCGGGCTTGCTCGCGTCCTTTGTCAGGATGACGGCCTTGCCGTACCGCTGGTGCTCCGCGAGAAGCTTCGGGAACTCCGGGGCACTGTCCCATGCGTACTTGGTGTCGGCGAGCAGTCCGTGATCGTGGTGGGGTCTGTTTTTGATCCCGACAATAAAGTCTGGGAAGAAGCCCCGTCCGTTGTCCATCAGCACATTGATCGACCACGGCTTGTGCGGAAGATTCCGGTGCCACCAGAGGACCGCGTCGGTCGTGTCGTCGTCGAGGTATTCGCCGAAACGCGCCTCCCAGGTGTTGAGACCGGGGGGCACCCGTCCGTAAACGTTGAGTCGCGAGGCGGGCAGCGCTTCCTCTGACTCCAGCGCGTCGGGAAGGTCGCCGGCGTCCTCGGTCGTCATGGCCTTCGCCAACGCCTTTCGCTCCGCTTCACGCAGCGCCTCGGGCCGCGCGACGATCAACGTGTCCAAGATGTTCCCGAGCTTGCCGAAGTCCGCCGCCTCCGGGTAGCCCTTTTCCATCAGAACAATCTGCAATTGAGCACAGAGCGCGTGCCGCAGCTCCTTCGGACTGACATACCCGTTCTTGCAAAGGACCGACTGCGACATCCGGCGGGTCTGTTCGGGCGACGGGGCCGCAAACGCAAGTTCCTGCTGAATCTGTTGCGTGAAAATCTCAATGGTCCGCTTGTGCACACTCACCGCGGCACATGCGTTGATCGCGCGCATCAACTCATCGCTGGAGATGAGGAAGTGGTGCGCGATATCGCGTTCGCTCACGTCCACCATCTCAGGCACGTCCTGGGTGCTGAACTTCCGCGGCACGCCCGGGCGAAGCGGGTAGCGATATCTCGACTGCGGAGGGGGCTGCCGGAGCGCGGCGGCGAGCGCACCATCCAACCGCGACGGCACGCGCAGCTGGTCGGGTGCTTCGACCAATTCCTCCGACGCGAAGAGCCCTTCCGGCACGCCCTCGACCGGAACGACCTGCGGCGGAACAAATGGCTGAAACGTCGGGCGGTAGACCGCTCCCTCCGGCGGCACCGGGTGGAGCGTCGTCTGGCCGTCCGGGCCCGTCTTCTGGACCATCGTCCTGTTCCCGACCTGCACGACGATCGTCGTCGGGCTCACGCTCGCATACGCGGTTTGGATTTGGTTGATCCGCTGCCCCGCCTTGTCAAGCCCGCCTTGAGACTCATAGTCAGCGAGGAACACATAACCGTATTTCAAAACGTCCGGGATCTTCCGCCCTTGCAGCCGTCGATGCACCCGAAGGATGCGGCCCACAAGCTGCACACCGAAATCCTCGTCCTTCGCCGCCCGCATCGAAACCAGCGTCCAGGCTCGCGGCGCATCAAAGCCCAGCGCCACCGCCATCTTGAAGATCAGAACCTCACGCGTTTCGTCGTTCGCGATGGCCAGCAACGACGGGTCCGGCTCGTCGCTGGTGTGTACCGCGATCTGCGCATCGGTGAACCCCAGCGCCTTGAGCTTCTCCTTGGCACGCTCGGTGCTCTTCTCGGCACCCTTGGCCGAACTGTCCACCTGCACCAGCATGAGCGGCGTCAGCGCGATCCCCTCCGCTTTCAACTGGGCTTTGACCAGCCGATGCAACTGCGTCGCCTCGCGGAGCGCGGTCGCCTCAAAGTCGACCAGCGCCTCCTTCCCCTCCTCCGCCCGCCACGCGACCGCCTTGATCCCGCTCTTGATCAGCCCCGCCTCCGGCCCCGGCCCGACGGCATCCGCCCGACTGACACTGATCCGGTGGATGTTCCCGACCTGCATGTTCTTGGCCAGATGCTTCAGGTCCTCGTCGTCCGGCGTCGCGGTCACGAGGATCGTGTAGTCCGGGTCCAGCACCGTCCGGAAGAATGCCGCCGCCTGCGTCTCGCCGTGAAACCCATGGTGCGCCTCGTCCACCACCACCCCGATCCGCAAACCCATCTCCCGAAGCGACGTGATGAGATCATCGATACTCTCGTTCTGTTCCCCCGTCTGCCGGACGCTTCGCCGGTCCTTGATCCGCGTCGCCACCATCTGCCATGTCGTGACAAACGTGTCCCCAGCCCGCGTGCCGATCGGGTTTCGGTCCTCGGCAAGCGTTCGGAGCCGCATCCCCTTGAACTGCTCGCGCAGGGACGCGGCGGACTGCTCCACCACTCCTTTGAAGGGCGCAAACCAGAACCAGACGATGTTGTCCAGCCCGCTCATCTGCTCCACGACGCTCCCGGCCATCAGCGTCTTGCCCGCACCCGTTGGGGCCTCGATCAAGATGTACCCGTTGCCGTGGATCGCGGTCGCCCTTCCATCGGCGTCCTGACCCGCCGCGTCCAGCGTCGTCTTGTTGTACGCGAAGACGCGCACCGCGCTCTCCACGGCACGCTGCTGGAACGGTTTGAGGGAGACAGCAGGCATTCAGATTCCCCCCCCACCCCAAAGTCCCCGCACGCCGAATCGGCGAGCCAAGACCTGCGGCACGGCCTCGATCTGCACATTGTTCGCGTTCTTGAGCCGAAGCCGCGCGAGGTCGGGCTGCCACGTGTATAGCACGGCGGACCGGGCGTCCTTCACCGCCTTGACGAGGGCCCTCGTGTTCGCCGCCTTGAGCGAGGGAACATAGAAGAGCGTGCCCCCCTCCTCCTCCGTCTCCGCCGTCATGAACGGGGCCTTGTCGTCAAACGACCCGACCGTCGGACAGTGCGTCAGTTGCAGCGCGGTCCAGACCTGATCGTGCTCGATCTCGGTGAGTTCTCCGATGGGGATACGACGGGTGCGGAGATACGCGAAGTCGCCGCCGAGTCCTTCGACTTTGGAGTCACCCTTGCCATAGCCCTTGATCACGCGGCGGACCCGCTCGGCGCAGACGTCGCGGCACAGGTTCTTCTTGGGCTCGTCCTCGGTCGCCTCCGTGCTCGACACGAGAATGACGCGGCGACTGCCGCCGTCCTCCTTGTTGAGCTTGTGAACGGCGTGGGCTGTTGTGCCGGAACCAGCGAAGAAGTCGAGGACGATGTCGCCGCCGGAGGTTGTCATTTCAACGATCCGCTGGACAAGTCGCACAGGCTTTGGAGTTGAGAACGCTTCGTCAGCCGATTCTGGCAACACATCAAGCATCTCTTTTTTTGCTTCCTGATTATGTCCCACTTCGGTGTTCGGCCACCAAGTCCAGGACTTGATGCCTTCGGTCTCAGAAAGGAACGTCTTACGCCTTGGCATCGCCTTTCCGTCTTTACCGAACCAAATTCTCTTGTCTTTGACGAGTTGAAGAAAGGTGGGCTCGACGTTCTTCCAGCACACACCCGCCGGGGGTTCGTAGATTGCGCCACCCGGCGTCTTGATCTTGTACATTTGATTTGGGCGGTAACCCTGTGCGGTAAAGTCAGAGGACACCCATGGCCCTCGCGGGTCGTTATCAGGGTTCTTGTAGGCCGCCTTCTGCTTATCGCTGAGGGACATTGTGCCAAACTGCACTTGTTGCTTCGCTCGTGCGAAGACCACAACGTAGTCGTGCGCTGGACCGAGGTCGATACGCGCATCCGGCGAAGTTCGTTTCTGCCAAACGATGTTCGCGATGAAATTGGACTCGCCGAATACTCGCTGCATAAGCATACCGAGCGTGTGAATTTCGTTGTCGTCAATCGAGACGAATATCACCCCATTCTCGCTTAACAGTTCCTTCGCCAACACCAACCTTTGGTGAATGAACTCGCACCAAGTGGAGTGCCGCCACAGGTCTTCCTTGTCCACGTAGTGGTCGTTGTAGACGAAGTCTTTGTTCCCCGTGTTGTACGGCGGATCAATATAGATGCACTTGACGCGACCCGCGAAGGTCATTTTGAGGTACCGCAGGGCGTCGAAGTTGTCTCCCTCGATGATCAGGTTCTTCCACGGGCCGTCCTTCCCCGCCCCCAGCCCACACGACAGCTTCTCGTCCAGATCCATCGCGACAAAGTCCGAGTTCAGAGCCTTGTCCCGCTCGATCTCGTTCGCCTCCCACACCAGCCCGAAGCGCGTGGCGTCCCGCCGGTCCCGCGCCTCAAGGAGGCGCACCATCTCGTCCCGCGTCAGATCGTCGTACTTCTTGGTCGCCATAACAGGGCGTGAGCATACCCGCACCGAAACCCCTCCGGCGGCGGCAGGACCGCAAAGACAACCCACCCCCAACCCCCTCCCTCTGGAGGGGGCTTTGAGGCCACGCCAGCTCACACGCCGGGCACCTGCCAGAGGCCCACGGGCTGGAAGCCCGTGCTACTCACCCACTCCCTCCAGACCCACCCCACCCGCCCCACACACCACCTTTCGACGCGCCGCCGCTCAACCCGTGCCCGCCAGCCGCCGATGGATTGCCCCAACCGTTCTCCCGGCGTGTGTCGCGAGGGCGGTCCATTCCGGCCTCAGGCCAAAGAAAGGTGGGTTTATGTCCACAGTGCCCGTCAAAGACCTCGACGTCATCCAGTTCTTTGAGTTCCACTACCCCGTGTGGAACGCCGCGCCCGCGACCATCGGGCTCACGCCCGCCCAGTTGACCGCCCTCGACACCGCCACCAAGGCCGCCCGCAACACCTACACCGCCCAGCAGAACGCCAAGAACGCCGCCAAGGCCGCCACCGTCAACTTCCGCACCGCCATCGGCGCCCTGCGCAACTCCGGGGCCGACCTCGTCAAGGCCATCCGCGCCTTCGCACAGACCTCCAACAACCCCGCCGTCTACTCGCTCGCCCAGATCGACCCGCCCGCGCCCCCGGCGCCACGCCCCGCGCCGGGCCAGCCCAACGACTTCGCCGTCACCCTCAGCACCGAGGGGGCCATCGTCCTCAAGTGGAAAGCCACCAACGCCGCCGCCAGCAGCGGCGTCTACTTCAACATCCGCCGCAAACTCGCCGGTGACGACGCGTACACCATCATCGGCAACACCGGCAGCAAGTCGTTCGTCGACGACACCCTCCCCTTCGGCACCTCCAGCGCGACGTACATCGTGCAGGGCTACCGCGGCACGCAGGCGGGCGAGGCCAGCGACCAGTTCGTCGTGCAGTTTGGCGTCGGCGGCAACGGCTTTGCCGAAATGAAGCTGGCGGCGTAAGAAGAGACGGAGAGACGGAGAGACAGAGAGACGACGTGGAAATGCACAGGCTCCGCGCGATCGTGCGCGGGGCCTTTTTGCTGCCAGACGCCACGACCACCCCACCCGAGCACTCGGCTGGCCGGGGGAGGTGTTGCCTCCATACCCTCCTCGCCCTTCGTACGCGATCTTTCATCCGAGAAAGGCCCTCCATGCTCGAATACCTCGCCCTGGGAATGCTCCTTCTCTCCGTCGTCGCCGTCTTCTATATCTTCATCTTCATCCACGACATCCCGCACCGTATCGCCCGCTCACGCCACCACCCGCACGAAGAAGCCATCCACTACGCCTGCTGGCTGAGTCTCTTCACGCTCCACGCGCTCTGGCCCATCGTCTTTATCTGGGCCGTCTCCCACAAGAAGGACGGCAACCCCCTCGCGCCTCCCGGCACCGGTCCCGACCTGCACGCCGAACTCGCCAGCCTCAAAGCCAGTCTCGCCGCGCTTGAGTCCAAGGTTTCCTCAGAAGGGAAGGGTGTGTAACCATGATCGAACTGCTCCTCGGCATCTACGCCCTCATCCTCTGGCTCATCTTCAAGAAGTTCAAACTCCTTCCGATCAACCTCTGGACCGTGGTCACGTCGATTTTCATCCTGATCGCCGCCCTGTCCTTCGGCATGATCTTCCTCACCCGCTACCAGCCCGTCACCCGCTTCGCCCGGACCTACATCGTCACCACCCCGATCATCGCCGAAGTCTCCGGCCGCGTGATCGAAGTCACCGCTGAGGGGGGTAAGCCCCTGCAAAAAGGCGACATCCTCTTCAAGATCGACCCCGAGCCCTACCAGGCACGCTACGACTCCCTCGACGCCCAGCTCAAGCTCGCCGACATCAAACTCAAGCAAGAACTCGGGCTCAAAGCCGACAACGCCGGGAACCAGAACGACCTGGACAAGGCGCAGTCTGACGTCGATCGCCTGACCGCGGACCTCCGCGCCGCCAAGTACCAACTTGAGGCCACCACTGTCCGCGCCCCCTCCGATGGCTACGCCTCGCAGGTCACGATCCGCCCGGGCCAGGTCGTCATGCCGATGGCCTTCGCCCAGGTGATGGTCTTCGTCCCCACAAGCAACCCCCTCCTGGCCGCAGGATTCACCCAGACGCAGATCGAGTTCATCGACGCGGGCGACCAGGCCGAGGTCGCCTTCGACGCTCTCCCGGGCAAGGTCTTCCAGGCCAAAGTCCGTGGGATCCAGCCCCTGCTCGCCGAGGGCGCCGTCTCCGCCTCGGGCCAACTCCGCACCCTCAACGATGCGGGAAGACGCGGCCTCATCCCCGTCGCCATCACCCTGGAATCCGACCTCTCCGCCTACAACCTCCCCGCCGGTTCCAACGCCATGGTCGCTGTCTACACGGGCGAGAAAAGCCACCTCGACCTGGTGAGAATGATCATCCTCCGTATTAAGTCATGGGAAAACTGGCTGCCGTTCTAGTTGCCCTTCTTGCGCACCTTCAGGCCTGATCGCGTCACATCCCTCTTCGCGACCCGCCTCAACAGCACCGCCTGTATCATCGTGAGCCCGAGCCCGATCTTTGACCCCGGTGGTCGACCGCTTCGCGAGCAGATCCCTTTCAACCCCTTACCCCGGACCCCACATGAAAAGGCCGCTCCTTCTTCTTAGCGCTGCGACCCTCTGCCTCCCCATGTCCTGCGCCACGAAGGCACCCCCCACCAGCCAAGAGATCAAGACCAAAGCCCTCCCCAACGCGACCATCCCCGCGACCTTCGCCACTCCCACCACCCCCACAACCCCCACAACCACCGCCGACCCCGCCGACCTCGCCACGTCCGGCCAAGTCCCCTCGGACTGGCTCAAGTCCTTCAACGACCCCACGCTCGAATCCCTCGTCGAAGAAGCCCTGAAGTACAACCTCGACATCCGCGTCGCCAAGTCCCGCCTTGATGCCGCCGCCGCCTCGGCCCAAGCCGCTGGCGCTACGTTGACGCCCGTGGTCTCCGCGAGCGGTTCGGGCCTCACCCAATCCAACGCCGAAGGCGTCCGAGCCACAGGCCGCGGCGCGGGCCTCAACATCTCCTGGGAACTCGACGTCTGGGGCCGCCTCCGCCAGCAGGCTGGAGCCGCCGACGCCAAGTACCAAGGTGCAGCCCTCGACTTCGAGTACGCCCGCCAGTCCATCGCCGCCGCCACCGCCAAGGCCTACTTCCTCGCGAGCGAAGCATTCCAACAGCAGCGGCTTGCCGAAGACCAGGTCGCCTCGTATGTCGAGATGGCCCGTGTCATCACTGCCCGCAAAAACGCCGGCAAACTCGGCGAGCAGGACGTCCGCCTCGTTCAAGCCGACCTCGCAGCCGCCCGGGATCGCCTCGCGAGCGCCGAAGCCGCCCAGAAGCAGGTCACCCGCGCCCTGGAAACCATCCTCGGCCGGTACCCCAGTGCCGAACTTGCCGCAGCCCCCGCTTTCCCCGCCATGCCCGGCCCCGTGCCCGTCGGCATCCCCTCGGAAGTCCTCGAACGCCGCCCCGACGTCGCAGCTGCGGAACGCCGCGTCAAAGCCGCATTCATGAACGTGGAAGCCAAGAAGCTTGCCCGCCTCCCCTCGATCGGACTCACCGGTGGCGCGGGCACCACCAGCGGCCTCGCCTCGCTCACCGGCAACGGCGGCTTCTTCAACATCGGTGCCAACTTCTTCGCACCCATCTTCGACGGCGGTCAACGCCAGGCCGACGTGAAGATCGCCACCGCCGATCAGGAACAAGCCCTCGCCGCCTACGGCCAGACCGCGCTGCGAGCGTTCAAAGACGTCGAAGACGCCCTCACCGCCGACACCACCCTCGCCCTCCGCGAATCCCTCCAGCAGTCCGCTGTCACGGACACCGAAGAAGCCCTGCGCCTCCGCCAGATCGAAGCCAACGCTGGCAAGGCCGACACCCTCACCGTCCTCCAACTCAAGACCAAACTCGACCTCGCCAAGTCCGGCCTCATCACGCTCCGCCAATCCCGCCGCTCCGAACGAATCAACCTCCACCTCGCCCTCGGCGGCACGTTCGAAACCCCGCGATAAAACACCGACTCCGCGAACGGAACAGTGCCACGTACCGCTGAGGCGTGCCTCTCGCAATGGCCGCTGAAGGCCGAACTCCACACCCAGCTCGCGGTGCAATGAGGGTGTATACCCCTACTTCCCCATCAGAAACTCAAACCCCGCCGGAAGCCGCGACGCCCACGCGCTCTCCGTGTGTTCCGCGTCCTTCACCGCCGTCACCACCACCGCCTTCTCGCTCATCCCCGACGCGATCAGCGTCGCTTTCAGGTCCGCCACATCCTTCGCGTACAGCTCGTTCACCGCCGGTGCCGACGCGTCCTTGCCATACTCCAGCGTGCCGTAGCCGATCGCCACACGCACCGGTAGCTTCTTGTCCGCCGCCCGCTTCGCAGCGCTCGTGTCAAGCCACGTCTTCCACGCCTTCGCGTCCCCCGTCCGCAGCGGCAAGCTCTCCGCCAGCACCAAGCCAAACTGCTCCGGATACTCCATCGCCCCGTACATCGCCATCGCCGCACCCAGCGAGCTCCCGCCGAGGCCGACCTTCGCACGGTCAGTCTCCACCCGGAAAGCACGCTCCACGCGCGGCTTGAGTTGCGTCACCACGAACTCCATGAACGCCTTCCCGCCCGGCTTGGCCGCACCGGGGATCGCATCCACCGGCAGATACTCGCTCATTCGCGAAGCTCCGCCGTGCGGGATCCCCACGATGATGAACTCGCCCACCTTCTTCTCCGCGATCAGCTTCGTCGCGGTCTCGTCCGCACCCCACTCGGCCGGGATGCCGCCGTGCTTCTCGAAGAGGTTCTGCCCGTCGAAAACATAGAGCACCGGGTACTTCTTCCCGGCGTTCGCCGCATCGTCATACCCAGCCGGCAGCCACACCAAGCACTCGCGAACCGAGCCCTCCGCCCCGCCGCTCCCCCCCACAATCTGAAGCCGCCGCAGATCCCCCGTCGCTTTCACCGGCACGTGGGCTTCATCGCCCGCCGCCGCTTTGTACCCCGACACCATGTCCCCCCACATCGCCACGCTGATCTCGATCAGCGGCTTCTCGCCCGCCGCAAGCTTGGACGCGTCGATCTTCGCGAGCGTGCGGTTCCCCGGCTTGGACCCGTCCGCGTTCAGTTCCTCAACCTCCCACGACCCGCGCGTGAACTTGAACTCGAGCGGCGCACCCGCTTTCCCATCCTTCCACGCGTCCGGCTGCGGCAATTCGATCCGCCACCGCATGTCGCTCTGCGCGGTCAGCATGAACTCCTTCGCCCCCGCGTTCCACTTCCCGAAATGGTTCGAAGCCAGGTAGATCGGCGAAGTCTGCGTCGCGCGACGGGCTTTGTCCTCCACCACCAGGATGAAACCCTGCGGCAACGACTCGGGCGCGACGAGCTTGGACTCGCCCGCGGGCTGTCCTCCCTCTTCGCCGCTCTTCGCGACCCCGGGACTCCGTGAGTCCGTGCCTTCCTCCCTCCGCGACTGCGTGCCAAACTCATCCGCGTTCGCCGCCTGCGCGTTGTGCGTCGGCTTGTTCCCGGCGAGAAGCTCGCCGATCGCGTTCGCCCCGCCCGTGCGGCCCGCTCCCGCCCCCACCGCCGGCGCCACCATCCGCACCGACGACGGATCCCGGTACGCGATCACCACCACCAAAAGCACCACCACCGCGAACGGCCCGATCAGCCAGAAGGTGAGCAGCCAGTGCTTCGAACGCTTATTCATCGCGATCTCCATGCCAATTCGTAGGGAGGCTCCCGATGGCGGGCTGAAACACCGTTTCGCGTCCCAGGCGCAGTCAAGGCGCGCGCTCGTCGAACAGGTGCGAACGCCCGCATCGCGTCCATAAACCCGCTCCACGCCTTACAGCCCGCGACACGATCAAAAGAAAGCGGCGGCGACCGAGTTGGTCGCCGCCGCGCCCCGCACTCCCTTTCAAAGCTCAGCAGCCCGCCTCAAACGCCCCGACAAACCCGTCGTAGTCAAAGAAGTCCACGAACTGGTCGCCGTTGAAGTCCGCCGTCTTGCCCGGCGGGCAGACGCCGGTCTCAAAGCAGTTCACAAAGTCGTCGTAGTCGAAGAAGTCGATGAAGCCGTCACTGTTGAAGTCCGGCGCACAGACGCCGGGAAGTCGCACCAGGAACGCCTGCTCGCATCCATCCGGATTCACACCCTGCCCAACAATCGTGCGCCCGTCGGCCGAGACATCCGTCGCGACCAGAAGCCTCCATCCTGCGAGCGCGTCGGCCAGGCCGAAGTTGTTGATGAGGTCGCTCTGAAGATCGATGAACCCGCTGTTCGCACGCCAGATCCACGCGCTCGTGCCTGCGTTCCCGAAGCTGACGTAGTCCCCCACCACCACGCTGCCGTCCGCGTTCGTCGCCCGTGCGTAGGTGCTGTCGTCCGAGCCAAGCCCATCAGTCAGAATCGTGATGCCGCCCGCGGCGGTCCACCGGAACGCGTTGAGCGTGAACCCGCCGGGAGTCGTGAGGTAGCCCACCGCAACACTTCCATCGAACGAAAGATCGGTCACGCCCGCCTGGTCACTCTCGTCGGTGATCACGTTCGCACCCGACGGCGTCACGACCGCGGCCGCATAAGACTGTGAGAACCCGTTCGTGAAGTCGAATCGACGCGTCGATCCCGCGACGACGTTCCCGTCCCCGCTGATCGTGTTGAAGTAGAAATACCCTTGCGGGAAGCTCGCCGCACGCGGCAGCGTGACGAGCGGCTCATCGTCAAGCCGCCAAAGGAACAGGTCACCTTCGTCCGGGTATGTGCCCGTGACACCCGTGATCGTGCGGCCGTCCGAAGAGCACCCGAAGATCGTCTTATTCAGGAAGAAGCCGTTCGTCAGACGCGAACGGAGATCTTCATACCCCCCCGCCGCCGTCCAACGCCAGCTTTCGCCATAGATCGTGCGGCCATCGGCCGAAATGCCCGTCACACCATACAAGCCGGGGACATCCGGGCCAAGGACGACGGTGCCGCCTGCCTCGGTCCACCGCGCAGGCCTGCGCGGGATGTACCCATCCACAAACCCGGGATCGAAAGCCACCGTCGCAACCGTCAAGCCGTCATCACTGATTCGGGTCCCGGAGTAGCCGGACGTCCCGCTCACGATGCACACGTTCGGGTTGCTCCCCGGAATCGCCGACTGGCCGGGAATCGGGAAGAACCGAGCGTCCTGCGCAATCGCACAGTTGGCCGCGAGCAACGCGAGGGTCGGAGCCGCGAAACCGGCGATCGGGCGGGAAATCGAAGGGACTGCTTTCTGCATCATGGTCTGTTTCCTCAACAGGGGTAAGGGTCACGCGGAAGAACATTCGTCGGCACCCTCCAAAAAGATTCTCTCAGAGAATCTCTTTCGGAGACTTTTTGTTCGCGACAGACCGAAATGCACCGATAAGCTTCAGCTTGAGCACCAACCAACTCGAACAACTGCTCGGTCTCGCGGCGCAGCTTCGAACTGCACTGGGGAAACTACTTGGATCGATCGGGTACCACTCGCCTCGCGTTCGCGATCTGACCGGTCCCCTCGGCCTCGACAAGTCCACGGCCAGCCGCGTTGTGCGCGGCATGCGCGGGGCGGACGCGGCGACGGCGCTGAGGGAGTTCCCGACCGCGGAAGGCCTGGCTCGCGTGGTGGACGCCTGTGAAGCTCAACGTGCCCGGGCGCTCCTCATCACCGAGGCTCGGGAAGCCATCGGAAAGCTGGAAGGCGCCGTCTGGGCGTTCCCCGGAGGACGGTCAGGGCTCAGTGCGTCACTCGCGGGCTTCGTGACCGAAGCCGGAAGCGAAGGAGAGGGCAACCCGGCGCGAGCACGGGCGGAACGGGCGGCTCGCCGGGCGGCCTTCAACGCGTCGAGCTACTTGCAGGGGATCTCGGTCGACGCCGCGGTGCACGGGCTGTTCCTCGGGCCGGGCACGACGGCCGACCGGCTTCATCAGGCGATGCTGAACGGATCCATCGGGATGCGTCGGTTGCGGCCGGGGCCGCCGATCACGGTGTCCGGGGTGTATGGCTCGCCGCTTTCACCCGGGCCGCCGACACGCGTGACGCTCGGAGGCGAACCCATCAGCGACGACCCGCGGATCGCTCTCCTGCCCGAGTTCTGTTCCGGAGCGACCGATCAGTTGCGCATCGACCGCGCCGCGCTGCACTATCTCCTCTGGTGGGAGCGCGAGCAGCCGCCGCTCGACCGCCCTTCGAGCGTGGCGCACGGGGTCAAGAGCGTGGACTTCATTGAACGGACCAAGTCGGCTCGCTATCACTACGCGTGCACCAACTACACGGTCCGGCGGCCCACGAAGCTGTTCGTGCTCGACGTCCTGGTGTGGCATGACGCCCTTCGAAGCCGCGGGCCGGAAGTGAAGTTCTCGATGGACCCGTTCAGAGTTCCGGACCCGATCGCCGGCCCCCCGCGGGACGGCCGCGAGCTGCTGGAAACGACGTCGCGGTTCGTGCCGATGGGGCGGGGGCTTTCACGACGCGGGACCGCACGAGCGGACGCGTTTCTCCCGATGTTCGCTCGTTCGATGCAGCTTCTGGGTTGGACACCGGACGACTTCGAGCGGTACCGGCTTGAGATCGAGTTCCCACTCACCTTTGTGGGGATCCAGGTGTGGTTCGAACTCGAAGACGCAATCGCGGGGTAACCGCAGACACCGGGCGGCCGGGCTCAAAACGAAGAACCCCCGCTCTCGCGGGGGTTCTCGGTTCGACCTTTGTTGAAGCAATCCTCAGCAGCCCGTCTCGAACGCCCCGACGAAATCGTCGTAGTCGAAGAAGTCCACGAACTCGTCGCCGTTGAAGTCCGCGGTCTTGCCCGGCGGGCAGACGCCGGTCTCGTAGCACCCGACAAAGTCGTCGTAGTCAAAGAAGTCCAGGAATCCATCGCCGTTGAAGTCCGCCGGGCACGCCGAAGCAAAGCCGATCGTCAGCGTCCCCGAGCCGGTCGATCCGCCGAACCCTCCGACGCGAATGAGGTAGTTCTCGCCCTCGACGACCGGGAAGGACATCCGCGACCGCAACCCGCATTCATCGTCCGCACACGCGATCGCTTCGCCGTCGCCGACCGGGCAAGCCGAGTACGCGGCGAGCTTCGAGTCATAGTCGGCTTCGCAGGTCGAAACCGTCAGCGTGCCCGTCCCCGTCGCGAGGTACGCGTACCACATGTCACCATGGATCTGCGGGTCATCGCAGCAGAAGTTGCAGTTGGGCTCCGCGGGACCGTCGGTGTAGCGCCCGACCGTGTTGAAGGGGATCGAACCGGCCGCCACAACGATGGCCGACGTGCAGGTCTCGCCCGGGATGGGCGTCTCGCTGATCCTGATCGTCCCGCTACCCTGCGAGCCGTTGTACCCGCCCGCGGCGATCAGGAACTGCTGCCCCGGGAAGCTCCGGAACGAGATCGACGATTGCAGGCCGCACGCATCGTCGTTGCACGTGACCAACACGCCCCCCTGCGACGAGCAGGCGTTCCACGCGGCGAGCGTCGTGTCAAAGTTCGCGTTCCCACACGTGGTCGCCGTCACGGTCGAGTACCCCGTGGCGGTGTACAGGTACCAGCGATCAGAGCCACTGAAGCACGTGGAGCCGTCGCTCGTATAGCCCACATTCGAGAACGGCGTCTCGCCCCCGGCGATGGGCAGGGCGCTCTCACATGAGTCCCCGTCGCGGTTGAATGCGACGTTCAGTTGGAACGGCCCCGACAGATTCTGAAAGTGCGACACTCGGACAAGATACTGCCGCCCACCGACGACGGGGATCGACAAAGCCGAGCCGCCGTTCCCGCACGAAGGAGCGTTGTCGTTGCATGCGATGAGATTGCCGCCGCTCTCAGGGCAGCCGTCGTAGACGCCCATGATGGTGTTCTGAGCGTTGCACACGCTCAGCCCGAGCGTGCCCTCGGACGGAGCCGTGAACCTGTACCAAGCGCCCCAGGGCAGCGTGAAGGTGTCGGTTGTACACGACGCCGGGTACGGTGTGGGCTCCGGACGGGCATAGATCGTCGTCCCGTTGTAGGTCCCGGTGGTGATGTCCACCGGCGTCTGGCAGGAGTCGTTGGTCGGCCCATCCATGTACCGGACCGAGAGCGTGTGCGGGCCGGGCGTACCACCCGGAGCGACCGCCACACGGATGATGCAGTCGCTGAAGTCATTGATGTTCACCTCGAGCACGCCGCCGAACCCGTTGTTCTGGTTCTGATTGATCGGGAACCACTGGTTCTGCGGCGAGGGTGCCGAGTTGCCCAGACGGTGAACCGAAATCAGATTGTTGCTGCCGCCCGTGGCGGTGATGCGGATTCGTCCGGGACCGTCCCAGGGGGTGAAGTTGTAGTAGACGTCCTGCGTGCCCAGGGTGCCGCCGGGTTGGAACGTCGCCGAGCCGTCCGTGGTCGCGCCGATCGTCGTGCCGTTGATGATCATGCCGTAGGGCATCTGGCCGAGCAGAATCCCCTCGAACCACCGATCGTTCGCGGGGGCTTGCGGCGCGCCGATCGTCCGCGTGAGCGTGTACATCTGCGGGATGTCAAACGCCGCCAACACAGGCTTGACCACCGAGTAGTAATCCCCCTGCGGAACCTGCGCGGACACCGTCACCCACTGCCCGGGCCCGCCCTGCGAAGCCGCGAGCACGTTGCCCGAAGCATCCCGGATCTCGACGCGAAGACCCGTCTGAGCCAGAGAGTTCACGACGTTCCCTGATCCGCACGAGCCGTCGGGGTTCTGCTGGCTGGTGTCGTACGAGCGTCCGACGGGCCTCGCGGAGAACGTCACCGGCATGCTCGCCACAAGCGTGGACTTTGTCCAGTCCTGATCGCCCGGGACAACCGACGCCGTCGCAGTGTTCGCGACCTGCCCGTACGAGAAGAACTCGAGCGAGGTGTTCTGCTGAGACTGGAACACGGTCGCGCGATTCGCGGAGTCGTTCGGTTCCTGAGCATCGCCGTAAAGCGATTGCAGCCCGAGGATGTCATCGTGCTGCAAGATATCGATGCTCGCGCTGTAGAAGGGCTCCATGAGCTTGGTCTGGTTGTTCGGGCACGAGTGACTCAGGCCCATCGAGTGACCCAGCTCATGCGTGAACACGTTCCTGAAGAACCTGTACGAGTCCGCGAAGTTCTCCCATCGCTCGGCAGTGTCAAGCCGCACATCTCCATTCTGCGGGAAATAGGCGTAAGCCAGGGTGTTGCTCCGGCCGTCGATGGGCGAAGCCGAGATCCGGATGTCGCCGCGGGGCCCGTTCCAACTGTGGCTGTCGGGCCACGACGCTCCGTCATCGGAGACCTCCTGAAATCTCGCGCCGCACACCCGGGAGATCGCCTCGAAACTCGACCGGATGTACCCGACCCACAATTCGCGATTCCCGCCGAACTTCGAGTCCATCATCGCAAAGAGCGAACTGGTGTAACCGTCCCCGAGGGGCGTGCCGTCGGGCACAAGACTCCACGTGACCGAGGCACCCTCGTTCGCATTCCACGCCCAGCTGTTGTACGTGAAGAACCGATCACCAAAGCCCGGCGCGATCCCAAGCTGCATGTTGTACCGGGCCATCAGTTCCGGCGTGAGCACCGTGCCGGCATCGAAGCAGAACTGCGGCTGGTCCGCCCAGAGCCGGTTCATCCTCGGCTCGGACAGCAAGCTCAAGCCGACATCGCCCGGACCGTCCAAGCCCACGCCCGCGCCGAAGCCCGACCCGAACGTCGACCCCGACAAAAGCCCCAGCCCGTGCCGGCACGCGCCGTGGCTCGAATCCTGGCACTGCGCCTGAACCCGCGCCGCACCGCCCGCGAGGCCGACGACCATGGTGAAAGCCGCAACCGCCGTTCCCACGACACCACCCGCCCGCGAAGTGAACTGAATTTGGGGCTTCTGGAACATAAAGACTCCGATCCTTCAAATGGCCCGCTCAGCGAGGACCCTTCCCGTTTTCAAGCCGCAGATCCCGCAGCACGGTGCCGCACGAGTCCGTGACCTCACGCTTCAAGCGGAACCTGCGCGAATCGTGGATCACAAATCCCCGTTCCCCGTTCGGATCGAATGCAAACACGTCCCGAACACCGCGGACTTCTCAGCAGAAAAAGCCCCGCATTCCTGCGGAGCCGCCCACGAAGTTTCGTCCAATCAGGGCACGTCCCGCTTACTTCGGCGAGGTCTCAGCCGCACGACCGGTCCATTCCGTCGCCTTCGCTTCGTGCTCCTTCCCCGGAGCGGCGACAGCCCACGCCGAGTACATCTCGGCCAAGGTCTTCGCGGCACGCTGGAGATCACGATGCCCCGCCGGGCGTGTCGCAAGCGAGGAAGCGTGCGCCTCAAGGAGCATCACCTCGGCCTCCGCAAACTTCCCCGCCCCCGCCCGAGCACGACCCGCCTCCAGCAGCAACGGCCCAAGGTGCACCGCGCTATCTCCGATGAGCGCCTTGCGGGCGCCGGGTTCGTCCGCCGTCAGCAGCGCCTCGGCATCGCTGTGACGTCCAAGCTCGTTGAGAATCCGAGCCAACGTGGTGGCTGTGACGAGCGTGACCGGATGCGCGGCACCGATCGCGCGTCGGCGACGCTCCAGTACGTCGCGTGCGATCGGCTCCGCCTCCGCGAATTCCCGCTTCGCCATGAGCAGCTCGGCCACATCCATCCCGAGCAGGAAGGTGTTGAGGTCATCCTCGCCTAGGCTCCGCCGGCTGTTCTCGTACATCTCGCGAAGGATCGGCTCGGCCTCTCCATACTTGCCCTGGTCGCTCAGGTTGGCTCCGAGGTTTCCTCGGGCTTCGATCGTCAGCGGATGCGATGTCCCGAGCGTGCGCGTCGCGCGTTCGGAAGCGTCGCGCAGCAGCTCTTCCGCCTCGGCGAGGCGACCGGCGTCCCGCACCGTTGACGCCAGGTGCAGCGTCGCCCTGATCGTCGTCTGGTGATCGGGGCCGAGCGACCTCACGCTCCGGTCCTTCGTTTCGCGGAGCAATTCCTCCGCCTGCGGAAGAAGCCGGCGCTCACGCAGCACCATCGCGACCATCTGCACCGAGCGCATCGTGATCTCGTGCCCGTCGCCGAGCGTGCGCCGTGCCCGCTCAAGCCCTTCCCGGTAGTGCTTCTCGCACTCCTCGAGTTCCCCCAAGTACCACATCTGCGAGCCCATGTTGTTGATGGACACGATGGTCTCAAGGTGGTCCTCGCCGAGCACGCGACGCTTGCGCTCAAGCACCTCCCGGATCAACGGGTCAGCCTCCTTGAACTTTCCCTGAACCTGAAGCAGATACCCGAGGTTGTTGATCGAGTTGAGCGTCGCGGGCGCATCATCGCCCAGCACGCGCCGGCGAATCTCCAGCGCCCGCACCGCCAGCGGCATCGCCGCATCACGCATCCCGATGGTGTCGTAGACATCCGCCAGAGCGTGCCGCAAAGCCGCGTCGATCGCCGGCTCATCCTTGAACTGCTCGTCGATCGCCTTGACCGCCGGCGACAGAATCGTTCCGTCGATCAGCGTCCGCGCCGCGTCGGTCGCGTTCACCTTGCCCCAAAGCTCCATGAACGCGCCGACCCGCGCGTCGCGCTCCCCCTTCGCCATGCCGGCTTTCTCAAGGGCGCTGTCAAGCCTGGACCCCACATCATCAGTCAGCATGACGCCCGCACGCGACGGATCGACCTGCACGATCATCCGCGACTGAAACTCCGAGACCTTTTCGAGCTCATCCGCTCGCTTCTTGCTCTCTTCCTCCGCCCTGACCGCGCGATCACGGTCAAGCTTGGCCGTGTCGCGTTCGGCCCGCGCCACCGAAGCCTGCCACGCGAACCCGGCCGCGCCGAGCATCAGCCCGCCCGCCGCGATGACCCCCGCGGACACCAGCACACGGTTGCGAAGCACAAACTTCCTGACGCGATACGCCGCACCCGGAGGGGCCGCCACGACCGGCTCGCCCGAAAGATACCGCGCGATGTCCGCGGCCAGACCACTCGGGCTTTCATACCGGCGCTGGCGATCCTTTTCGATCGCTTTCATCACCATCCAGTCCAGCTCACCCCGCACCGTCGCGCAAAGCCGCTGCGGCTCGGTCTTGCGGGACAGAGCCACGCTCGAAAGCCGCTCCGCCGATCGCGCCAGGCGGGTCGAAGGGTTCGGCGGATCCACCTCCCGGATCAGCCGCTGCATCTCCTCGTACCCCGCGACCCTCAGCTCCTTCGCCGTAAACGGCGTGCTTCCGGTCAGCAACTCATAAAGCAGCACGCCCAGCGAGTAGACGTCCGTTCTCGTGTCGAGATCCGACGATCCCCGCGCCTGCTCGGGGCTCATGTACTCCGGCGTTCCGATGAACTGCTGCTGCTCCGTCAGGTCCGCCCTCTGCCCGGCCGAGCCCGCCACCGCTTTGGCGATCCCGAAATCAATCACCCGTGCGATCGGCTTCCCGTCCTGCATCGAGACGAGCACGTTGGATGGCTTGAGATCCCGATGGATGATCCCCTTCGTGTGGGCGTGCTGCACGGCGCTACACACCTGGACGATGAGCTCCAGCCGTCCCTTCACCGGAATGCTCCGCGCATCGCAGAACGCCACCAGCGGCTCACCCTCGACCAGGTCCATCACCACGTACGGCTGGCCGCCGGCGGTGGTCCCCGCGTCGAGCACGCGGGCGATGTTTGGATGATCCATCATCGCCAGAGCCTGCCGCTCCTGCTCGAACCTCGCCAAGACCTCCCGCGAATCCATCCCGGGCTTGAGCACCTTCAACGCGACCTTGCGAGCAATCGGCGCGGACTGCTCCGCCAGGTACACCGACCCGAACCCGCCTTCACCCAGCAGCCGCACCAACGAATAAGGCCCGATACGGCCTCCCGACAGATCCGCCGCCCGCGTGATCCCCCCCTTCGCCGTCGGGCTCTTCAAAAACTGCTCGTCCTCCTCCGCCGCGAGCATCGCTTCGATCCGCCGCCGCAATTCGGGCTGCCCCGCGCACTCGCGATCAAGAATCCCCGCCCGCTCGCCCAAAGCCGCTTCCGCCGCGAGATCAAAGATGCGCCGGAGAGTCCCGTGTTGACCGTCGCTCATGCCGCTCTCCTGAAACGCCTCAGACCCGCCCCGACTCGATCGCCTCCTTCAGCCACCCGCGAGCGAACGCCCACGAACGCTTCACCGTCGGCGCGGAGACTCCCATCGCCTCCGCGGTCTGCTCGATCGTCAGCCCGCCAAGGTACCGCAGACGCACCACCTGCGCCGCTTCGGGATCCACTCCCTCCAAGCGAGCAACCGCCGCATCGAGGATCAGGAATCCCGCCGCTTCCTCCGCCGAATCAAGATCTGGCAACCCCGAAAGCCCCAGCGCCGCCCGCCGAGCGCCCTCCGCTTCCATCAGCGATTCGCCGTGCCCACCCCCACGGCTCGCCGCCGTCCGCGCCCGAGCATGGTCGATCATGATCCGACGCATCGCCTGCACCGCCGCCGCATAGAAGTGCGCCCGGTTCTCCCACGGAATCTCCCGCGGACCCACAAGCTTCACGTACGCCTCGTGCACCAACGCCGTCGCCTGAAGCGTGTGCCCCGCCCGCTCACCCTTCAGACACTGCTGCGCCGCCCGCCTCAGCTCGTCGTACACCAGCGGCAAAAGCTGCCCCAGCCGATCAGACTCGGGCAAGCCCTCCTTCAGCAAGATCGTGATCGTCGGGCTCTCCGAAGCGTCCATAGCACCGAGTCTACACGCACCCCCGCACCCGTGGAATCCCACACGTGTCGGATGCCCAACGGCGGCTTCCCCATCCCGTGCCGCTGAACAGACCCGCGCCAAACCGATGACGCGGACCCAGACGCGAGCTGTCAGTAGCCGTTCACAAAATCCGCTTGCTCCTCGGGAAGCTGCCCAGCACGTGCAACTCGTTGCAATGCGTCGTCGCTTCCGCGATTGCTTTCGCCACCACCGGGTCCTCACGGTGCCCCGCTGCGTCGATGAAGAACGTGTACGCCCAGTTCTGCTTGCCGCTGGGCCGCTTGTCGATGTGCGTGAGGTTCACGCCGTGGTCCTGGAAGACTTTCAGCACGCTCACCAGCGCGCCCGGCTTGTCCGCCGTCGCGAACATGATGCTCATGCCGCACGAGACCACGCCCGAAGACTCGACGTTTCATGCTGGACGGACGTCCATCCACGATGCGCCGAAGCGGCGGATCGTGGCACCCCCGCTCAGTGCTCCATCACGCACACGTCGGTCAACGGAGCCCCACTGAGACCCCGGAAGACCGAACGGCGGTCGTACCACCCGCCGCACCGATTCCGGAGTTGTCCACAATTTTCTGGTCGAATCATCAAACCAAGGACTTTCGGCAGCGAGAAGTGCGTCCGAGGAGACTGACACCCAGTAACACCAAAGAAATCGAAGGTGTCGGAATTGCGATAATGAACGTTCCAAAGTCTCCCGTGCCGTAAAAACCACTCCCGTAGATTGATAGACCATCCTTGCTCACCCTGATGTCGTCGAGGTACATCCCCAAAGGCGTTTCAACGCCATGGCGACCCAGGAACTCCCTCAGAGGCAGCATGCCCCACGCCGTCGACCACACGAACTCATCGTTGTTCGGGTCCACTGGCCCGATGATCTCACGGCAACGACCTGTGACAATCGAGCCATCATCCGAGATCGAGTAGGCTGTGCTGTTGTTGAAGTTTTCGAGCACGCCGAGCGATCGAACCATCCCCGCTTCCCAGATCACCGCTCGCCCGCCGTTGAGGGATTCAGAGACGCCGACGACGTACCGCCCGTCGGCGCTCATGTCGTAGGCCTCGGAGAACTGGCCGTGCAAGCGAGGCAGCACCGTGACGCCCAACGAGGATGACCAGAGGTACGCTTCGGTGTTGTTGCTCGCGGTACGACGGCTGCCTGCGATCAACGTCCCGTCCGCGCTGACCGCCTCGGCCGTGCTGAACGCGATGAGCCCGGGGATCGTCTGGACCCCTCGCTGCGGCGTCCACACATAGGACTGGAAGACCGCCCCCTGCCCTGCACTCGCGGTTCCTACGACAACCGTGCCGTCCCCATTCGCGTCGGTCGCGTCGAGCCGCTCCGCATTCGTGTAGTTCCCGAGTCCGCTAAATGTCCCCGGGCCTTGCCATCGGTAGAGTTGGTCGCGCCCCGACGACCTGCTTGAGAACCCGAACGTGGCACCGCCGTCGCTCGTGACGACTTGCGCAACGTTGACTCTCCCGAACCCCGGCTCGGTGCCGAAGACCTGCAACCCCCCGGCCCGAGTCCAACGGGCTGACCCCCCGAACGTCGTCCCGACGACGACACCCGCGTCCCGGGAAACGTCGCCGATCTGGAGATTGGGGATGTACGTCCACGTCTGTCCGAGAACCGACCCCGAAAGGACCAGCGAGACCGCCGCCACGCCAAAGCGAGTCTTCATGCCCCCAACATACTACAACAAGGCGATTCCGCAAGGTCGATCTGCGAATTCAAACAAAGTATGGCTACAAAATCCGCTTACTCCGCGGGAAGCTGCCCAGGACGTGCAGCTCATTGCAGTGCGTCGTCGCTTCCGCGATCGCTTTCGCCACCGCCGGGTCCTCTCGGTGCCCCGCCGCGTCGATGAAGAACGTGTACGCCCAGTTCTGCTTGCCGCTGGGCCGCTTGTCGATGTGCGTGAGGTTCACGCCGTGGTCCTGGAAGACCTTGAGCACGCTCACCAGCGCGCCCGGCTTGTCCGCCGTCGCGAACATGATGCTCGTCTTGTCATCCCCGCTCCGCTGCGCCTTCGCACGGCTGATGACGAAGAACCGCGTCACATTGTTCGGATTGTCCTCGATCTTCGCGAAAAGCACCTTGAGGCCGTAAAGCTCCGCTGCCAATTCGCTCCCGATCGCCGCGGTCCCCGGCTCAGCCCCGATCTCGCGGGCTTTCGCGCACTCCTCCGCCGCCGTCATCACCGCCCGACTGCTGCTCGCCGCGGGGATGAGCTGTGCTTGCGGATACTGCGTCGCGAGCCAATGCCGGCACTGACTGAACACTTCGGGCTTGCTGTGAATCCGCCGGACCTGCTTGGGCTCGCACTGCGCCAGCATGCAATGGTGCACCTCAAGCTGCACCTCGGAATACACATGCAGGTCGCGGCAATACTTCTGAAACGCATCCAATGTTTCAACGATCCCGCCGCCGGTGGAGTTCTCAATAGGCACCAAGCCATAGTTCACATGCCCGCGCACCACCTCCGTGAACACGCCCTCGATCTCGTGCAGATCCTCGAAAGCCACCGACGTCCCGAAGTGCCGCACCGCCGCAAGATGGCTGAACGACCCCGGGGGCCCGAGGAACCCGATGCGAAGCGGCTGCTGAAGCTGGAACGATCCGCTCATCAGCTCACGATACACCCCTTCGAGCGCACGGTTCGGAAGCGGGCCCTTGTTGGACGAGGTCACGCGGTCCAGCACCTCGGCTTCGCGGTGCGGCGCATAAATCGGCAGCTTGGCCGCCCGCTTCAGACGGCCGACCCCAACCACAAGCTCCGCCCGCTCATTCAGGAGCTGCACCAGCTTCTTGTCCAATGCGTCGATTTTCTCGCGGAACTGCGGCAAGCCCTCCAAAGCACGCTTCTCCGCGGCGGTCGCCGGTTTGGCGGTGGCTTCCGGAGGCGGACCGGCGGGCTTGGCCCGGCGGGGGATCGCGGGGACGGATTCCGGCTTGGATTCCGGCTTGGAAGCGGGCGAAGAGCGGGGTTTGGCGGGCTTTTTCTTCGGCATGGGGTCCACAGCGGTTATCTGACCGACGGCAAAGGGTCGATGAGGAGGGAACGGGTGCAATCGGCTCGGTCGGCCTCCCAACCTTATAGTCGGCGGAGGCCAAGGGGCCGATTGGGTCGGGCGGAGGTCGAAATGGGCTTGTCGGACGTGATCCAGCACATCGGGACCTTCCTCGCGGCGGCGCAAACCCTGCCGCTCGGGGTCCACTTGCTCGTCGGAGCCGGATTCGTCGCCGGGATGATCCTCTGGCTGGCCGGCGGCCGGGTGGTCCAGCCCGCGTTCGTCGTCCTCGGCTCGCTCGGTGGAGCGTGGATCGGCGCGATGGTCGTCCCCGGCGTCGTGAACACCGCGACGATCTTCGGCTTGCCCTCGGTCTACGCGGGTTTGGCGGGCGGGTTGATCGCGGGCCTGATCATCTCGCTGGTGGCGTTCAAGATCGCGATGGGCGTCTCGGCGGCGGTGGTCTTCGCGGCCATCGGCATCGTCGGCGCGACGATCACCCTCGCCCGCACGCCGGGTGCTCTCCCCGAGCCTTCCGAGACCCAGAAGACCATCGCGGCTCTCCGCTCATCCCTCTCCGAGAGCGCCGCCAAGATCCGCGAAGAGCTTCGGGCGAACAAAAGCGACGCCGCCGAACGCGTGCACGAGTACGCCGAGGAAGTCCGCCTCGACCTCAAGGGCCGCTGGGAAGCCCTCCCGGTCCAAAGCCGCAAAATGCTCATGCTCTCCGCCGCCGGCGGGTTCATCCTGGGCCTCCTGCTCGGCTTAGCCGCGCCGAAGAAGTGCGCCGCCCTCGTCACGGCGATGCTCGGCGGCGGAGCGGTGATCGTCTGCGGCTACTGGCTTTTGAACGCGATGAACCCCGAACTCGCCAGCAAGGTCCAGATGGGCGCGATCGGCATCGCCATCACCTGGGCCGCCGTCACCATCGTCGGCGTCCTCGTCCAGTGGCAGGGCGGAGCGAAGGTCCCCGCGAAAGCGGCGGCCCCGGCCGCGCCCGCGGCGTGACCGGAGTTCGCTCGCGCATCCTCGAACTCACTCCCTCAGATCATCCAGCGGGAACGCAGGGTTCGCGATCGGCCGCAGCGCCAGCGCCAGAAGCGGCCGCTCCTGATCATCGCCGGCGACGCGGTTGGTCTTGATGACGCCGCAGCCCGTGCACCGGTGGATGATCGCCCACTCGCCATCCTTGCGAACCTCGATGCCGATGGGCTCCATCCCTTCGCGGCACGCGCAACGGCGGTCGCCGGGCTCATCGTCCAGGTGCCGCGACCACAAGCACCTCGGGCAGTGGTTGCGGTGCGAGGTCCCGAATGCCTTTGCCGAAACCTGCCAGCCGCAGGTGTTGCACCGGAAGTCCGTATCCGTTCGTGATTTGTGTGACATGGGAAGAAGTCAGACCAAAGAGACGACCGCGCAAGCGGTCGGCGCCGCGCATCACCGCGCGACGATTGAACCGTGCGAACCGAACGCCCGACGCAAGACGCCGCGACCGCGGCTCTCGCGCCAAGCCCAGAGATCAAGCGAAAGTGGTCACCACCGCGGCCCAAGCGAGCACGCTTGAAGCCGTTCCGGTCGGTGAAATGAGCTCGAGACATCCCGCTGACGACGCGTTACCGCGCACGCTCCGACATGGAGCGCTCGTCAGAATCCTCGTGAGAAGGACCGCTCGAAACTCCGCAAAACCAGCGACTCTCCAGGGGAAAGACGGGCTTCGCGATGGGTTCGAGCTCGGGATATCAGGCAACGACGGTCATAGTCTGCACCTTGAAATGCGGCAAACGCCGCGTGAAATCAGCATACCCGATTTCCCGATCCAAAGCAAGCCCTTCCCGACCTACCGTCGCCCGTGGCCGACCGTCTTCACATCCCCGTCCTCCCCGTCGAGATCGCGCAAGCTCTCAAGCCCTCCCGCGGCGAGACCTACGTCGACGCGACCGCCGGCTTGGGCGGACATGCGTCGCAGATGGCCCGCGCGGTCGGCGCCGAGGGCCGCATCATCCTCAACGATGTCGATCCCGGCAACCTCGAGCGAGCCGCCGCGACCGCCGCCGCCGCCGCTCCGGGCGTCACGGTCCTCCCGCTCCGCGGCAACTTCGCCGACCTCGCCTGGCGGATGGACCAAGCCTCCCTTTGCGCCGACATGCTCCTGGCCGACCTTGGGTTCTCGTCCAACCAGATGGACGACGGGGCTCGCGGGTTCTCGTTCATGCGGGATGGCCCGCTCGACATGCGCATGGACCCCTCGATGCCGATCACGGCGGCCGAGCTGGTCAACACCCTTCCGCCGGGCGAACTGATCCGGATTTTGCGCGAGTTCGGCGAAGAGGAGGGTGCCCCGGCAATCGTCAGAAAGATTGCGCAAGCTCGGGCCGAGTCGCCGATAACAACCACGGGCCGCTTCGCCGAAATCGTGCGCTCGGCGCTGCGTCCCCGTCACGGGTCCCGAACCGATCCCGCGACCAAGTCCTTCCAAGCCCTCCGCATCGCCGTCAACGATGAACTCGGAGCCTTGGACGCTCTTCTGGCTTCCATCGGCCGAACCGCCGAGCGGCTGGCGAAGGGAGGGGCGGACGGATCGAGCACGGGCGGCTGGCTCAAGCCCGGAGCCAGGGTCGGGATCATCTCGTTTCACTCGCTGGAAGACCGGCAGGTGAAGCGGGCGTTCGCGGGGTGGGTCGGTTCGGGATGGGCGACGGATGTGGTCGGCGGCGCGGCGGAAGCCGGGCCGGACGAGATTGCGGAAAACCCGAGATCGAGGTCGGCAAAGTTCCGCGCGATACGGCTCACCGGCGTGACAGCCGCAGTGAAGTCGTTATGATGGTGAGATGGTTTCCGGACGGAAGGGATTTCCGGACGGGGTTTCAGCACGAAACTCGGTGACGGCGGGACGATGGATCGTCCTGGGGCTTGGCCGTGCCGATGGGTAACTTCAGTGCCACCGGGTACTCGGCGTGGACGCCGGGCTGGTGGGCAAGGATGCAGGCGTGACCCGTGAACTTAAACTCGCACTGATCGTCGGCCTTTCACTGGTTCTCGTGGTTGGTGTGTTAATTACCGATCACGTGAAGAAATCCGACGCCGCCTCCGCCGTAGCCCCCATGACCGGGGATGACCCCAGCCGCCTGACCGTCGTCGGCAACTCCGGCTCGGATCCCTACACCCCCTCCAAGCAGCTTCCCGAAATCGAGCCCAAGCCCAAGCCGGTCCCCCAGCCTGAGCCCAAGGTCATCAATCAGACCCAGCCCGATTCCGGCAAGACCGCTCAGCTCCCGGATGGGTCCCAGCAGAGCTCGATCGAGGACCAGTTCACCGGACCGACCCCCACCGCCATTCCCGACACCGTCTACGCCATCCAGTCCGGCGACACCCTCTACTCCATCTGTAAGAAGCAGTACGGCGACGCTTCCCTGCACAACAAGCTCTCCGACTACAACAAGCTCACCGCCGGGAAAGCCCTCAAGCTCGGCCAGAAGCTCAACATCCCCGCCAAGGACGTCCTCACGGGCAAAGCCCTTCCCTACACCGGCAAGCCCTCGACCGCGCCCGCCGGCAACAAGCCGATCTCCGACGGCCCCCTGGTCGCGGCCAGCACCACCGTCACCTACAAGGTCTCTTCCGGCGACACCCTGAGCAGCATCGCCCGCAAGTTCAACACTTCGCTGACCAAGATCCGTGAGCTCAACCCGGCCCTCCGCGGCCGCGAGGACAGCCTCTCGGTCGGCGATGAGCTCAAGCTGCCCGGGAAGTAACCAAGCATCCGTTCCGGGTATCCGTTCCGGTCGCGTCTGTTCCGTCCGCTGGTTTCTCGCAAGGTCACCTTCCGATGTTCGCCAAGCTCGTCGTCGTCATCTTCGTCTGCTGCGGAACCGCGTGCGGGTTGCTGGCTCTCCGGCAGTCGCGCCTGGCCGTCACGCACGAACTGGCGAAGGTCCAGCTCAGCGTCCGCGGGCTGGATGAACGGCTCCTGGCCGTTCGGGCCGACATCGGACAGTTCGTCACGCCCGAGCGCGTGGGCACCATGGTCGCGGGCAAAGCCGAGCTTCGCCCGCTCATCATGAATCCCGGAACCAAGGACGGCGAGAAGCCCGCACCGACCCTGCCCAACCTCTACGTGCAGTCGGGGTCCGCGACGGTCCCCGCTTCGCACACGCCAAGCACACGCTGATCGCCGGCGGCACGCCGCCGATCAGCTTTCCGCCCTCATCCCAGCCAACGCCGGCCTTCAGTGGGGTGTCCCCGTGAATCAGAAGATCTCTCCGTCCGCGTCCTCGCTCGGGCCCGTGCCTTCGGGCTTGTCCCGAGTCAACCTCACCGGCCTCGTGCTCGTCGGCCTCGCCACGGCCGCGATGGGCGTGATGTTCGGCCGCGTGGTCATGCTCCAGACCAAGCCTCCGACGCGGCTTCTCGAGACCGTGGGGACGCGCGTCAGCGTCCGGCCCGAGCTCGCCGTGCGCGGCGACATCATGGACCGTCGCGGACGCGTGCTCAGCACGACCCGCTTTGGCTCGCGCATCGTGATCGACCCGACCATGCTGGAGCGCGAGAAGCTCGAAGCCCTCAAGAAGCCGCTTTCCCTCGACATGGTGATCGTCGAACTCGCTCGCGCCGCCGGAGAAAGTCCCGCCGAGATCGGCAAGCTGGTTTCCGATGCCCTTCGCGAGAACGACCTCCGCCGCGAGCTTCTCGCAGCCGCAAGCCAGTCCGAACTCGAAGACGCCGTCGAGGACCAGATCCCCGAGCTTCCCACCTTCGTCACCGCGGAAGCCGGCGGCGAACCCTTTGCTCTGCCGCAGAGCCTGCTCGAACCCGGCGAACTCCAAGCCGCTCCGCCCAAGCTCAAGAAGCTCATGCGGTATGTGCCGCTCACCGGCGTTCTCACTGACGAACAGGCCGCCGCCGTGAAAGCCCTCAACTTCCCCGGCGTCGTGCTCGAACGCGTCCCTGTCCGCGAGTACCCCGGCGGAGCCACCGTCGCTCCGCTGGTCGGCCGCCTCGGCGTGGATGCCAACGGCACCGTCGGCGCGGAGAAGCTCCTCGGCGACCGCCTCGACGGCGATGCCGGCCGTGTGCGTTTCGTGCGCGACGCCGCCGGCCGCCCGCTCTGGATCGCCTCCGGCGATGTCACCCCCGCCAAACACGGCGAGGACATCCGCTTGTCAATCGATCTTGAGATCCAGCGGATCGCGCAGGAAGAGCTCTTCCGCGGCGTGCAGGACACCGAAGCCGCCGGCGGCCGATGCGTCATCCTCGACCCCGCGACCGGCGAGGTCCTCGCGATGGTCGACATGATCCGACCGGTCCCCGAAGCCGTCGACTACCCGTTCGTGCCCATCGGCAACAAGCCATCGCCAGGCTCGCCGGAGTATGTCCCCGAGCGCCGCTACAAGACCATCAAGGAAGACAAGGGCCGGGCGATCCACCCGGCGCTGGGGCACAACCGCTGCGTCGAGAGCGTCTATGAGCCGGGCTCCACGTTCAAGTCCTTCGTCTGGGCTTCCGTCACCGAACTGGGCAAGATGCGCCCGAGCGACGTGGTCGACACCGAGAACGGCTACTGGGTGACGAGCTACGGCCGCGAGATCCGCGACGTGAAAGCCAAAGCCAGCCAGACCTGGACGGACGTCCTCATCAATTCGTCGAACATCGGAATGGGCAAGGGTGCCGAGCGGATGTCCTTCGGCCAGCTGCGCGACGCGGTGCGCCGTTTCGGATTCGGCTCCAAGACCGGGATCGGCCTGCCCGGCGAGAGCGGCGGTCTGGTGACGTCCCTGGCCAACTGGAAGATCTCCTCGCAGCACTCGGTCGCTTTCGGCAACGAGGTTGCGGTGACGGCGGTGCAAATGGTCCGCGCGTTCGCGTGCTTTGCCCGCCAGGGTGACGCCGCGGGAACGATCACGCCGATCCGCATCCTCGCAGGCGACGAAGCTTCTCGCCAGGGCGACGTGGTCTTCCGCGTCCTTCCCGCCAAGGTGGCTCTGCTCACACGCGACGCGATGGGACAGGTGGCCGAACGCATGGAGACCTCGATGGCGACCGCTTCGCCCGAGGAGAAGGTCTGGCGCTACTCGATGTTCGGCAAGAGCGGCACGTCCAAGATCCCGGTCGGCAAGCCGCCGGCCGGCAAGCGCCTGCCCCACGGCGTGCGCGGGTACCTCGACAAGCAGTACACCGCCAGCTTTCTCGCCGCCGGACCGACCGAAAGCCCGCGCATCGTCGTCCTCGTCATCATCGACGACCCGGGTCCCAAGCTCACGCACACCAATCGCGCGTACGGCTCGCTCACCGCTGGCCCCGTCAACAGGCGCATCATGGAGCGCACGCTCACCTACCTCGGCGTGCCCACCTCGCCCGGCCATGAAGCGGTTGATCAGCCGGTGCAGAAGCAGCCGACGGCACCCGAGGTGCTGCCGCCGATCGAGGAAGTGATCCCGGCGGGGGACGCTCCCGAGATGCCCGAGGAAGAGTCCGAAGACTCGCAGATTCTCGAAACCAACGGTCGATAACGCGCGAATCGCCAAATGGAACGTTTCGTGCCGTGTTTCCCCGTGCTCGGCACGGCCCGATGCGGCCGTTTTCATCTGTTTTGCCTTGGATCGCAAGCGTTTTGCGTTAGAATGCGGTGGGCGAAAGCTCACAAGACACCCCCACGTGCGTCGGCGTTGGATACGACCGGCGGGCGTGGGTGACCTAGGAGACAGAGACATGAAGATGGCTGCTTTGGTCGCGCTTGGCGCGATCGCGGGCGCGGCGAACGCCGACGTCACGTACACGGACTCTCAGAACGAGCTCTTCGACAACGGCCTCGGCCACCTCGACATCGCGAGCGTGACCGTCGGTCACGACGCCGCGAACCTGTACTTCACGCTGACCCTGCGGAGCAGCGTGGATGCGCCGACCTGGGGCAAGTACTGCATCGGCATCGATTCCCCGAATGCTTCGGTCAACAGCTCGGGCAACGGCTGGGGCCGCAACGTCAACTGGAACGGCCAGGGCATCGATTTCTGGGCCGCGGCTTGGGTTGACAACGGCGGGTCTGACTTCGGCGGCGAACTCCGCGGCATGACCAACTCCGGCAACAACGACAACAACCTGCTTGCCGCGACCTACGGCGCCGCTGGCATCTCGGGCTCGGCCATTGGCAACGTCGTGGTCTTCTCGCTTTCCCGTTCGACCCTGGGCCTCAACGAGGGCGACACCTTCCGCTTTGACGTCCTGACCACGGGCAGCGGCGCCGACCCCGGCGTCGACCACCTCAGCCGCCTCGACCAGTCGACCTCCGGCTGGGGCCAGACCTCCGTCGCCGGCGAGTTCCTGAGCTACACGATCCCGACCCCGGGCTCGGCCGCTCTCCTGGGCCTCGGCGCTCTCGCCATCGGCCGCCGTCGCCGCTGAGCAGCGACCGAATTGCTCAACAACGAAAGGGCCCGGAGCCATCGCTCCGGGCCCTTTGTCATGGCGGAAATCCTGCATCTACTTCCCGGATTCACTTCCGGGGGTCACTTCCGGTTCTTGATGAGGTCGAGCTCGCCAAGCCTGGCTTCAAGATCACCGAAACCCTTGGCGACCTCCTGCGGCGTGCGGTACCGGTACAGGCCTGGGTGAAGCTCGGTGTACACGCGCTGGAGGATGGCGAGATCCTCGCGGATGGCTTCGCCTGAGATCCGCGTGTCGCGTGTAACGGCTGCGGCGGGAGCGGGCGCTTCCTGCGGCTGTGAAGCGACCACGGAAGACACGGCGACCGCCGCGACCGACGCGATGAGGAGGTTCATCATGGCGTGATGCTAGGGAGAATCGCCGGAAGGGTTACTTCTTGCTGGCCTGCTTGTCCTTGATGGCTTTCTCGATCGTCTTGGCGAGGGCGTCGCCCCGCATGTCATTTCCAGCGGCGATGATGACGCCGGTATCGCCATCGACCAAGAACGCTCGCGGAATTGAGGTCACGGCGTAAAGCCTGGAGATCGCGGAATTCGTGTCGTGGATGTGGAGCCAGCTCATCTTCTTGGACTTCAGGGTCGACTTGATCTTGGCAGCGTCACCGGCGCCGTCGATCGAAACCCCGAGCACCTCAAGGCCCTGGCTCGCGAACTTGTCGTAAGCCTCGGCGATGTGCGGCATCTCTTCCATGCAGGGGTGGCACCAGGTCGCCCAGAAATCGACCATGACGATCTTGTTCTTGAAGTCCCCGGGGAACTTGATCGTGCCTCCGTCAAGGTCCTTTCCTTCGAACGCGATCGCCGTGTCACCGACCTTGGTGCCGGTGCCGGCGGTCTTCTTCGGCTCACTCTGCCGTTCGGCCGGCTTCATCGACTTCTTCCCCGCTTGCGTCTTCACGGTGAAGCCCTTGGGCACGGAGAGGACGAAAGCCCCGCCCTTGGGCTCGGCGGCGACCTCGACTTTGGAGAAGGTGACCGTGCGCATCGGCTTGTCGGTCGCTTTCGCGTTGGGGCGGAAGCGTTCGATCTTGCGGAGCATGTTGTCCTTGAGCGCGAAGGTGTAGAGGCCGCCGAAAGCGTCCGCTCCCTCGCCGGCCGGCTTGGCGTCCTTGATCGTCACGCGGACGGCGTAGAACTTTTCGCCTTCAACGTCCGGGACCGTCTCGAGCTTGATGTCCGCGGAGTCCGGGAAAGCAAAGGGCTTGTCGCCGAGCGTCTCCCACGTGACCGGGGCCGCGGCGCGCTCTTTGGCGAAGAAGAGCATCATTTCCTCGACGTCCGCGGGGTCGGTCAGTTCGCCAACCTGCTTGTCGCTCTCGCGGATGGACCGGATGGATGCGCCGTCGAAAGCGACCTCGAACGGGCGGCCCTTGGTGGAGGACTTGCCCTTGAGTTCACCCTTGACCGCGACCTTCCAGCCGCCGGCTTCGGCCCGCTCGGTGGTGACCGTCGCGGTGTAATCGCCGCTCATGCCGACACCTTCGACCTTGGCCTGGTAGGAGATCCACTTCGCGTCGGTCATCGCTTTGGCGGCGGCGGCGAGCGCCGCTTTCCCGTCCGTCGGCATGACCAGTTCCTTGGGCTTGTCCGCCGGGCGGGTGAGCTCGATCGGCTTGCCGGCATCCTGCGCCCAAGCGGTCGAAAGGCCTGCCGAAGCCGCCAGAGCCACACCGATCAGACCGACCATCGCACGCTTGCCCATAGAGCCTCCGTTGAATTTCCGCCCGCCGGCGCACGCACCGGCACCGCAAAAGCCCGGTTGGAACGGGCTCCTTCATTCTAGTCGCTCGCGCGACCCACCCCTAGTCCCATTTTGGGGCCCGCCCCCTCCCACCCCGGGACCGCCATCGGACCGGGGAACGCATCTTCTGGTGGACTCCCGCTTTCCCCCTTCAAGGAGATTGGCATGAAGCTCAAGAGTGTTCTCGCGTTCACCCTCGCCGCCAGCGCCCTGGTTCTCGTCGGTTGCTCCTCCACGGAGAAAGCCGCGACCACCCCCGCCGCTCCCGGCATGATCAACAGCAAGTGCCCCTACAGCGGCGGCCCGGCCAACGCCGATGTCACCAGCGACATCGAGGGCGGCAAGCTCGGCTTCTGCTGCGCCGGCTGCAAGGGCAAGTTCGACAAAGCCGACGCCAAGACCAAAGCGGAGATGGTCGCCAAAGCCAAGCAGTAACTCGGCTCCATCGAGCGACCAGCAGTCAGAGATCAACCCCAAAGCACGAGCCGCACGGCTCGTGCTTTCTTCTTGGGCCTCCCATCGCATCGGCACTAACCCTCCCGGTCCGAGTCCGGCACGTCCAGGTCCGGGATGTTCCCGAACGCGATCCGCCTCGGCGCCGCTTTCCGCGCCGAGTGCATCGACGCCGGATAAAGCGTGTCGGACCCATACTTCTGGTTGATCAGGTCGAGTGCTTTGGAAAGCCGCCCGGGATCCCGTCGCTCCTCGAAAAGCAGCCCCGTCGCGCTGCTCTTGGGCGTCAGCCCCGTCAGCGTCACCCAGACCTGAAGCATGCGCCCCCGCGGCTTTTTCTCCCACATGCCCGCGAACGCCTTCATCAGCGTCTTGGTGTCGTTGTCGCCGCCGCCCCCGCTCCCCGCGGGCAGCACGCTGAGTTTCTCGCTCTCATCCCACGCGCGCTTGGGCTCGCCGCGCGGCGTCAAAAACCGCACGCCGACATGGAGTTCCTCGCCGACATACCCCATGGAACGCGCCCGCTGCGCGACCTTCGTCAGGAGGCGCACGCCCACCGCGCGGGCTTCGTCCTCCGCCCGCCGCTGCGGCGGCAGGATGTGCGAATGCCCGATGCTCCGCTTGACCGTCTTGGTCTCGGCGAGCATCTCGCCGCGCAAGCGGTAGTACCACTCGGCTCCCACCACACTCCCCCACGCACGCCGAAGCTCTTCCTCGCCCAGCGAGCAAAGCCGCTCCACCGTCGAAATCCCCGCTGCGCGGAGCCGCTCGAGCATCTTGGGCCCGATCCCCGGCAGATCGATCAGATTGAGGCCGAGCAACGCTCCCGGCAATTCCTCGCGCCTCACGACCGTGAGCCCGTCCGGCTTCTGCATGTCCGCCGCGACCTTTGCGAGGAACCGATTCGGAGCCACCCCCACCGAACACGTCAAAGCCTCCCCACACCGCGTCCGGATCGCGTCCTTCACCGCCAGCGCGACCCTCCGCGCCCCCTCCGGCGTCCGCTGCTCGCGAAGCAGCCGGCACGCGAACTCATCCACCGAGCACACCCGCTCCACCGGGATCACCGTGTCGATCGCCGCAAGCACCTGGTGGTGCGCCCGGATGTAGTTGTCATGCCCGCCGACCACCAGGATCAGCCCCGGACACATCCGCCGCGCATCCCCCACCTTCGTCCCGGTCTTCACCCCGTACTTCTTCGCCGGATAGCTCGCAGCAATGACCGACGTCGTGTCCGTCTTCACCGGCACCACCGCGACTGGCTTGCCACGCAGCGAAGGGTCGAGTTGCTGCTCGACCGAGGCGAAAAAGCTATTCATGTCCACGTAAAGCGTGTGGAGCATCGCCCGATCATAGACCGAACGACCTTCGGGCCGCTTTGGGCTTCTTCCGTCGCCAAAGCAGCTTGACCGACACGACGATCAGCCCCGCGGCGATCAGCCCACCCGCTCCGATCGGCATCCCGGTCTTGAGCGGTGAAGGAGCGGCGTCCGGCGAGTAGCCCCAGCCAGCTTGGTATTGGAAGGAGTCCACGACCGCGCGATACGTCGGCTCAAGAGGTTCAAACTCCGTCTCGGGCGCGTAGAAGATCAGCTTGGTGACCTCCTTCTTCCCGAGCATGCCGGTTGAGACGAATCGGACGGTTCGGGCCGGAACGCTCGGGTCCGTCGGCGGGACGATCAGCCGTCCGGAGCTCACGATGCGGAGCTGTTCGCGGTCGAGTGTGGGCGGGGTCTCGTCGGGCTGCGCAGACTTTCCGGTGGCGGCTTGGCGTTCGCGGTCGCGCGCGGCGGCGACTTCGCGAGCACCGGCCAGCGTCTTCTCGATGTCGTCCAGACTGACGCCTGCCGTCTCGGCCGGTACCGCGTGGACCTGGATGTGCGGACCGCTGGAGCCGCGTGCTTCGTCCATCCAAAGCACCGCGACGCAGCGAAACCCCTTGTCGGGTGCGAGCAAGCTCATCTCCGCCTCGATCGCGTCCACGGTTTCCTGCGGAGCGAGAAACCAGCCGCGGGGAAGCACCACCGACCAGTGACGCGTGCGGTTCTCGATGACCTCTTCAAGCACGGGCTCGGGCGGCGCGGCTTGGGCATCCTGCGGGGACGCGGCTTCGGATTGCGCCGCTGAACAGGGCACCGCGAGCGTCATCGCGAAGATCATCGCCATCGCCCAAGCCCAGATTGCCGACAACCGAGCGCCCATGAACCCAGTGTACTCCGGCGGGGATACGTTCTGGCATGATGACGGCTTTGAACGGCACCACCCGCTACCGCGTAACGCTCCTCCGCGCCGGCGAGTTCCGCTTGGACGGGGGCTCGATGTTCGGGCTCATCCCCAGGAGCGTCTGGTCCCGCGTCTGCACGCCCGACGAGAAGGGCCGCATCCCGGTCCAACACAACTGCTTGCTGCTGGAACGGGTCGGCGATGCACCCGCGGGCCGCACGCTCCCCGGGGGCTCGCCCAAGCTCATCCTCATCGAAACCGGCACGGGCAACAAGCTCGACCCCAAGAACCGCGACATCTTCGCGCTCTCGGAACGCTGGGTCGGCGATGCTCTTCACGAAGCCGGAGCCCGGGTTGAGGACATCGGCCTGGTCTCGGCGACGCACCTGCACTTTGACCACGCGGGCGGGCTGACACGCTTGTGCAACCCCGGCGAGACGCCCGACTGGAGCGGCGCGGCTTCAACCTTCGGCGGGTCGCGCGGGGACCTCTCCGTCAAGCTCACGTTCCCCAACGCACCGATCGTCGTCCAAGCCCGCGAATGGGACGACGCTCGCGCCGGTCGGAGCGTCATGACCCGCACGTACTTCGCCGACCACCTCGAGCCCATCGCGTCGCGCATCGTGAAGGTCGATTCGCCCCGCCCCTACATCACGGGCGCGACACCCGACAAGGGCGAGATGCCCCGGCTTTCGATCGAGCAGCGATCGACCGAGATCGCTCCCGGCCTGTTCACCTTCCTCGTCCCGGGGCACACCTGGGGCCAGCAAGCGTTCCTTTTCACGGACGCGAAGGGCCGCACGGTCGTCTTCACCCCCGACGTCATGCCCACAGCCTGGCACAACGGCCTCGCGTATAGCTTGGCCTACGACGTCGAGCCGTACACGAGCATGATCAGCCGCCAGTGGCTTTTGACCCACGCCGCCGACCGAGGATGGCTCCTCGTCCTCGATCATGAGCCCGGAAACCCCGTCCGCCGGGTCATCCGCAACGAAAAGGGCTGGTTCGACCTGCCGGAGGATGCCCTCTAGCCGCTCCCGGTGCTTTCCACAGCCCTTGCTTGCCCCGCCCTGCTGCGCCGCCGCCCGACGGAGGATGCAACGCCAAACCCGCGATTCCTAACATATTCAGCCACCCGGACCCACCCGCCGGCGTGGTCAAGCGGAGGTGCCCGGATGAGCCCGATCACGTTCCTGGCGATGGATGAAGAGCCCCTGATCTTCCTGTGCGTGCTCGTGATGGCGGGCGTGTTCATCTACGTCGTCCGCACGATCAAGGACGTCAAGGAGACCCGCGAGCGCGAGCAGACCAAGCGCGAGGTCGCCGCGTATGTGGCAGAGGGCTCGATCCGCCCGCAGGACGCCGCTTCCATCCTGAACGCGGGCGGACCCGCTCAGGAGTCCAGCCAAGCCGAACAGACCATCGCCAGCGCGGTCGCGTGGGGCACCATCTCGCCCGCGAAAGCCAGCGACCTGCTCAAGACGCTCCGAACCAATCCCCCGCGGGACGGCGCGGCGAGCGAACCCAAAGCCTGACGCGATCGTGAACCCGATCCGCATCCCGCCCGTTCGCCCGCTGGGCGGACCTCACTGAGTTCGTTCGTCGGACCCAAACGTTGGACCGCGATCCCGCGACGGCGGCGGATCGCCGATTGCTCATCTACGAAGGCGTTGGGTTGGAGCGATGGCTTCAGCCCGCGTCGCGGACCCGCTCGTGATCGGGGCGGATCGTCTCGTTGGTGGTCACGCTCCGGGCCAGATCGCAGATCGCGCGGCGAAGCTCGGGCGTGGGATCCACGAGGATCAGGCCGATCTGGTGGGCCCGCCATCCGGACTTTCGCACCCACGCGACCGTCGCGACGATGTTGACCGGTCCGCTCAGCGACTGGAGCACCATCCCGAAGGTCTGGCCCGCCGTCACGACGGGCTTGCCGCTGGTCTCAACCCGCATGCCGGTCGAGGAAAGGTCGAGCACGGTGCCAAGCGAGCACGTGATGCTCTGAAGCACCACGCGTCCCGCGCGGCGGCGATTGTCGGCTGATTTCTGCTTGCCGAGGTTCGCGAAGTCCATGTCGTGCCATCGGCTTGCGTGAGGGCAACCTTGAACCACGCACGACCGTCGCTTCCCCGCCGGCCGTCAGGATCGCTGCCGCCTGCGTAGGCTGAATCCGTGGAACTCTCCGCGCTCCGCTATTTCCGGACCATCGCGACCATGGGGCACATGACCCGCGCCGCTCAGGTCCTCGGCGTCACCCAGCCCGCCCTTTCCGCATCCATGAAGAAACTCGAAGCCGAAATCGGCGCGCCCCTCCTGGACCGCACCGGGCGTGGCGTGGCGCTCACCGAAGCCGGACGCGTCTTCCTCGAGCACGTCACCGACGCACTCCGCCAGGCCGACGCCGGAGCGGAAGCCGTCCGGCGCCTCGTCGGCCTCGAAGAGGGCTCGATCCGCGTCGGCGGAGGCGCCACCGCGACCGCTTCGCTTCTCCCACCCGTGGTCTCCGCGGTACGCAAGCGATTTCCCGGCGTCCGCTTCTACGTGCGAGAAGCGGGCTCGGCGGCCGTTGCCACCGCCGTCCTGACGCGCGAGCTCGACCTTGGCATCGTCACCGTGCCGCTCAAGGGCAAGTGGGGACTGCCCGGTGCCGAGGACCTGCTCGTCACGCCGCTGGTCGACGATGAGCTGCGTCTCATCACGCCGCCCGGCCCGCTCGGCTTCAAGGCCCGCAAAGCCGGCGAGTTTCGGTGGGAAGAGATCGCGGGCCACCCCTTCGTCGCTTTCGAGGGCGGCACCGCCGTCCGCGCGATCATCGACCAGGCCGCCGCCGCCGCGGGCGTTCGTCTCAACGTCGTCATGGAGCTCCGCTCGATCGAGAGCATCAAGCAGATGGTCGCCGCGGGCATCGGCGTCGGCCTGGTTTCCAGGCTTGCGCTGCGGCCGGGGGAAGGCCTCGTCTGTCGCGGAAGCGTCCTTACACGTGCGCTCGCGGTGGTCCGACGCCGCGACCGCGTGCCAAGCCCGGCCGTCGCGGCTTTCGAACGCGAACTCCGCGACCGCTGGCGGCCCGCCCGGTGAGGATGCTCGGACGGGCTGGCCGATAGACTGGTCCTCGCTCGTACGAGAACTGTCGCCGCAACGTGAACAAGACCCCCTTCCAACCCGAAGCCCTCGCCGACGCCGTGCTCGTCAAACTCGCCGCCGCGGGAGACTCACAGGCCTTTGCGACGCTTTACGCACGCCACAAGGACTATGCGATGCGCCTCGCGATGCGGTTCACCCGCGACCACGAAACCGCGGCGGACGTCGTGCAGGAGACGTTCATCTACCTCGTGCGCAAAATGCCGACCCTCGAGCTGACGGCGAAAATGACCACCTACCTCTACCCGGTGGTCAAGAACATCGCGCTGACGGCCAAGCGCAAGGACCGGGCCCGGCTCCGCCTGGTCCGCGAGGACGGCAGCGACGTGGAGATCACCGCTCCCACGCCCGCCGACGCTCGGAACCCGGCCTCGCTCGCGGCCGTGGTCGCCATCCTGCCCGAGCACCAGCAGGAGGTGCTCCTGATGCGGTTCGTGGATGACATGAGCATGGAGCAGATCGCCACGGCCCTTTCGATCCCCGGGGGAACGGTCAAGAGCCGCTTGCACCTGGCCATCAAGACGCTCCGCGAAGACCCGAGAACCAAGGGCTACTTCGACCAGCCCGGCGGTTCTGCCCTGACGGGAGGTCAACCGCCATGAAGATTCGGAATCTGGACGGGCATTTTGGGCCAAGCATGGTGAACCAAGCGAGCGGGGTGCGCGCTGGAGAGACGGAGGGCTTTCATGTCGGAACGTGAAGGACATCCCGGGTTCACCGACGGCTCGCAGGCCGAGATGGATCCGCGCGCCTTCGAACTGCCCCCCGCGCTGGCTTCGGACCTGAAGCGGGAGTTTGGCCGGTCGGAAGAGGTGCCGGCGTACGTCGATTTCGCCGTCCTGTCAGCGTTCGAGTCGCGGCGAAAGGTCTCCGCGACACGCACTCGCGCGTGGAAGTTCGCGGGAATCGCGGCTTCGGTCGCGCTGGTCGTCTGGGTGGGCTCGGCGAACTGGCCGACCCGAACTCCTGTCACCACGGTCGCGACGAACCCTGCCATCGGCTCGGGGAACGTGTACGGCGCCCTCGCCGCGGATTCGGCGTCGCGGGTGCCGAACGCCGCTCCCCCCACCACCCTCGCGTTGAGCGATCAGTCACGGTCGGCGAGCACCTTCGATCTGTCGCCGGGCAAGCCCGCGAGCGGGACATCGGGAGAAGCCGGGCATCTCGCGATGGTCGACGCCGACGGGAACGGCCGCGTGAACATCCTGGACGCCATGCGGATCGCCAAGACGGTGCAAGCGGTTCAGCTTGCTCGCGAGTATCGCGTCAAGACCGACGGTGCCGGTGGCTCGAACGTGGCGGTCGATCAGGCGAAGATGGCGTTCTTTGTTGCTTCGCTGGATGTGACGTGGGACCTGACCGCGGACGGCGTGGTGGACCAGAAGGACGCGGACCTGCTGACGGCGCGGATCGTTCGCGTCGGGAACGGAGGAGCGTGACCCGATGAACCGTCGCATGAAATTCTCGGCGGTGGCCGTCGCGGCGGGGCTCGCGCTCGCGGTGGCGGGGATCGCCACGCAGCCGCAAGCTCCGGCGCCGGCCGCCCGCGCACCCTCGGCCATCCGGTTCGAAACGCTCGACGTCTTCGTGGATTCGGGCGAGGTCCCCCTCGCGGCTTACCAGCTTGAGGTTCGCGCCGACACCAAGAGCGAGGACGCCCGAGCCCAGGTCAAGCTTGTGGGCGTGGAGGGCGGGGATCGCGGCGCGTTCGAAGAGCCGCCGCGGTACGACCCGGAAGCGCTGCTCCGCGGCGAGCGGATCATCCTCGCGGCGTACTCCCTGCTTGACAAGGACCAACTGCCCACGGGGAAGACGCGCGTCGCGCGGATCCACGTCCAGGTGCCGACGGCGGGCCTGCTGGGGTACGTGAGCGTGCTCACCGTCGCGGGTGACAGCATGGCCAACGAGATTCAAGCGACCGTCAAGACCGAACCGGCGGAACTGGCGAACGACAAACCCCAACCGGCGGTGAAGTAGGGTGCCTCACGACGCGGAGACCGGCATGAGCAGACGCCGACAGATCATCGCGGAACGGACACCCGGCGTGCGGCGCGCGGGCGTGCTTCTGCTCGCGATCGCCCTCGTGGGCTGGCAGGGGTGCACGAGCACCAACGCTCCGCCAGAACCCCTCGGCAAGAGACCGGCGGACACGGGAGCTCCGGTGGGAGACCCCATGGCCGCGGGCGCCCCGTCCCAGCCGCTCGCCGATCGCGATGGCCGCAGCATGATGGAAGTGATCAAGGCCGAGGTCGATACGCTGGATCGCGCCTCCGTGCTTGAAACCGAGCAAACCAATCGCTTCTTCCTCAACTCGACGTCGCTTTCGCTGCAAAGCCAGAACCTGGACCGAATCGCCCTTTCGCTCCCGCCGGACAACGGAGGTTCCTCGCTTTCGTCCAAGCGCGTCCCGGGAGAAGCAGGTGCCGCGAAAGCCGGACTGACCCAGGACGGCCCCGGCGGCCAGACACGCGGCGCGGCGACGGCCGGCGGAGGCGCGGGAGAAAGCTCGACGAGAGGCGCGGTAGAAGCCGCTGCTGGCGACGGTGCGACCCCGCCCCCACCGGCACCCACCGCCGCCCCACCCGCCCCACCCTCACCTGCCAATGCTCCGGCGACAACTCCCAAGGAACCGCCCGCCGGAAGGCCCGCCGCACCCAAAGACCCGGGCGCTGCAAAGGAAGCGGAGGTCGCCCCGGGCTCCACGAAGCGCGCCGAAAAGGACGCCGCGAAGGAAGCCGAGAACGATCGACTCAAAAAGGTCGCTCAACCCGGCGGGCCCGGCGTCGGCCGCCCCGCCGCGACAGGCACTCCCGAAGCACGCCGCGATCGTCTCGAAGTTCCGCTCAAGGTCGGCGCGGAGGACAAAGCCGTCCGCGACCTGGCCGCCGAATCGGGTATGGGTCGGGAAGAGCTTGAACGCCCTCTCCCACGGTTCGACGAAGAGCTCTGGGTGATCTCGCGCCCGACCCCGCGAGCCGCGCTCCGCGATGCACGACGTCCGCCGGATGCGGGCGCGGGCACCCTCTGGCTTGGACGCGGGCTCGGAGGTCGCACCGCCACCCTTCGCGAGTACAAAGCCGAAGCGACGATCACCGGGCCGATCTCCAGCGTGACCGTCAGCCAGCGATTCCAGAACGAACTGTCCGAGACCGTCGACGGCGTGTATGTGCTCCCGATGCCCCGCGACGCGGCGGTGACAGACTTTGTCATGACCGTCGGCGCGCCTGGACGCGAACGTCGTATCCGAGGGGTCATCCGCGAACGGGCGGAAGCCGAACGGATCTTTCTGGACGCTCAGCGGCAGGGGAAGATCGCGTCCATGCTCGACGAGGACACCGCGAACATCCTCGTGCAGCGTATCGGGAACATCGAGAGCGGAGCTTGGATCGCCACCAGCGTCACCTACTTCGCGACGCTCGACTACGCGGGGATCCCGAGCGGCTCGGGGACGGAGATCGCCGGAGCGTACGAGTTCACGCTTCCCATGACGGGCTTGGCGCAGGTCGCGGGATCGGTGCCGGTCTCCGTTTCGGTGCGTCTGGAAGCCGGGCTAGAGATCCTCGGCGTTCTCAGCCCGACGCATGCAATCTCGGTCGATCAGGGGCCGGAGAGCGGCCGCACGATCACGATGGGTGCCCCGTTGAGCGCATCGACGCGCGACTTTGTGCTTCGGTACGCGGTCGCGGCGCCGACCCCGCGGGTGGGCGTCATCACACAGCGGGGTTCGAGCGGCACGTACTTCTCGATGCTCATCACCCCGCCCGTCGGCACGGGCGAGCGGGCTCCGCTTGAGGTCGCGGTCGTCGCCGACATCACCGCGGAAACCACCCCGGCGCAGATCCAAGCCTATCGGGCGGCCGCGGCGGCGCTGCTCGGCAAGCTCACCCCGACGGACCGATTCCTGGTCGCTTCGCCGGGTGGTGCCTCGGGGGCGTTCGAACCCGCGACGGCCGACGGGATCGCGGCGGCGATCGCCCGCATCGGTCCGGCGGCCGGCACGGATCGAGCGCTCGATGCGGCGATCCGCGACGCTCTCCTGCCTGCTGCGGCGGCTTCGCGGCTGGTCTGCGTGCTCGGCCAAGGAGAGATCTCCGGCGGCGTGCAAGCTCTTCGCGAAGCACGCGCGAACCTCCAGTCCGCTCGGATCTTCGCCGTTTCGATCGATGAGCCCGCCGGGTTCGCGTTTGAGAGCTTGTCACGCATCGGCCGCGGCGGGGTGATCCACCTCTCTTCCGACCCGGCCGCATCCGCGGGGAACGATGCGATCATGAGCCGGCTCCTGGACCGCGAGGGGTCGCCGGTGATGACCGATCTGGAGATCGACTGGGGCGGCGCGGAGGTCGTCGATGTCTTCCCGCGCCGCTTGCCGAACCTCAGCGCCGGCCGTCCGGTGCACATCGTGGGCAAGCTTCTGTCGCCGCCGACCGCGGGAGGCGAGATCCGCGTGACGGGCACCGTTCGCGGGGCTTCGGGAGTCCGGCGCGAGACGCTGACGGCGGCGTGGAATGCGGCGACACCGGCTCCGGGCGCGATTCCCACGCTTTGGGCACGCGCCAAGGTGCTGATGCTCTCCGAGCAACTGGCTTCGGGGTCGGCCGATGCCGATGGTGTCCGCCGCGAGATCGTCGAGCTCGCATTGCGGCACAACCTGGTCTCCGCGATGACCTCGTTCATCTCGGTTGATGCTCTCTCGTCCGTGCCGCCGGCGGTTCGGCCCCTTCCGCGTGTTGAGCAGGCGACGAACGCGATGCCGCGATGAGATTCTCGTGAACCATGTGCGAGGCTCCCGCGCTGCGTGCGGCAAAGGAGCTCAGCATGAACACCGGCGTTTCCCTTCGGCGTCTCTCTCGGGCGATCACGGCGGCTTTCGCGTTTGTCGGCGCATCGATCGGGCTTGGAGGGTGCGCTTCGTACGCCACGCCGGGGCGCGGCGCGGACATGACCCTTTTCACCGCGGCCCAGGCGCAGACAACCGACGGCGAGATCCGTGAAGCGTTCGCGCGAGAGCCGCTCGCGACCTTTCCCGCTTCGATCGCCGTGGCCCGCGTACAGGCTCCGGGGTATCGCAATTACGCCGGGCGTGAGGGATACGGATCGGGGAAGTACTGCGTGGTCACGACACGGGAAGTTGAGACCGACGCGGACTTCGCGGCGATCTCGGGGCTTGCGGGCGTGCGGAGCGTGGCGGGTCTGAACCGGCTTGTGGTCCCGTCGGGTCTGACGAGCGACCGCGAGCTGCGGGCGGCGGCGGCGGGGCTTCGGGCGGATCTGCTCCTGGTGTACACGTTCGACACGGTGTTCGACAGCGAGCAGTACGCGGGCGCGGTGTCTCTGGTGTCGCTGGGGCTCTTCCCGACGAAGGTCGAGACCGTGAAGACGACGGCTTCGGCGGCGCTGCTTGACACGCGGACGGGCTTCGTGCACGCGCTCGCGGAGGGAGCGGGGGACGCGGGCCAGCTTGCGAATTTCTGGACGAGCACCGAGGCGGCGGATGATGCGCGGCTCCGCGCGGAGGGCCGGGCGTTCCGCGCGATGGTCAAGTCGCTGGTGGAGACGTGGCCGGGCGTCCTGACGGCGAATGCGTCGCGGGGTGCGCCCGCTCCGGCATCCTCGCCGGCCGCCGACCCGGCCGCGGCGGGGATGGTCCGATAGCGGACCTGGGGAAGGCTGGGACCGGGCCTGCCGGGGCCCGCCGGATCACCCGAGGGTCGATCGGGCGAGCGGAGGCCGCCTATCATCGGCCCCACGATTTCAGAATCGTGACCCCAACGGGAGCCGATCATGCGCGCAACGGAACTCAGGCCCGGCCTTGGCGTCAAGATGGACGGAAAGCTGTTCGTCATCACCAACTTCGAGCACCGCACGCCCGGCAACCTCCGTGCGTTCATCCAGATCAAGATCCGCAACGTCATCACGGGGCAGATCATCGAGAAGCGTCTGTCCTCGTCGGACAGCGTGGACGTGATCGACCTGGACCGCCGCGAGATGGAGTACCTCTACTCCGACTCGTCGGGCGCGACGTTCATGGACTCTGAGAACTACGAGCAGCTGACCATGCCGGTCGACGTGCTCGGCGAAGCTCTCAAGTATCTGATCCCCAACGGCAAGTGCACGGTGCTGCTCCACGAGGGCAACCCCGTGACCCTCGAGCTTCCCTCTTCGGTCGAACTGATCGTCAAGGACTGCCCGCCCGAAGTGAAGGGTGCGACCGTGACGAACCAGACCAAGGACGCCGAGATGGAGACGGGCCTGATGGTTCGCGTCCCCGCGTTCATCAAGCAGGGCGAGAAGCTCAAGGTCTCGACCATGGACGGGTCGTACCAGAGCCGCGCCTGAAGCCGGACGCTCCTCGCTGGGCGTTTACACGTCGCACGAGACAAAGCCGTAATAGTTGTCGAGCCACGAGCTCATCTTCAGCTTGCCGAATCCGGCATCGCCGGGGATGTCGTAGTCGCCAAAGCCCCACGTGAAGATCTTGAAGTGAACGTCGTCGTCCTTCGCGGACTCGACGTCGGTCAGCACGACCCAGTGGTTGGGGAACTTGCCCGCGATCTTCTCGAAGAACCCGCGGCCGGGCGGCGGTTTCTGGATGCCGTCGATGCTCACGAACAGGCACACGGCCCGGCCCTTGCGGAACTGGTCCACCGCGTCCAGAAAGTTGGACTTGCTCTTGTGAAAGACGAGGTTGGTGTCGTTGCGGACGCCGGCGAAACCCATCCGCTCGAGCCATGACGCGATAGAGCCGGGGAAGGTGATGCCCGCGACCTTGTCGGAGACCTCGTCGTAGTCGAAGATGATGTTCTCCGAGTCGCGCAGACCCGCCAAAGCGACCCAGTCGGCCGCGCCGATCCCGCTGGGCGTATGCCGGCGGCAATCCTCCCCCGGGCGGACGCGAAGCTCACCCACGCTCGCATCACCGGTCTCGAAGAGCTTCTTGACGTATCGCTCGTACTCGCCGGGGCGGTTCCTGGCGAGGATGTACGTGACTACCGCCGGGCCGCAGAGGCTCGCGTCGCCCTGGCGGATCAGCGAAGCGTCAAGGACGCGTTCCTCGACCTCGCGGTAGACATCGGCACGCGAGACACCGGAGAACGCCGGCACGCCCAGCGCGTCGGACTCCCCGGACTTGTCCTCCGTCTCCGCTTTCGCCTCGACAGAAGCAAGCATCGCTCCGCCCGTGCGGCCGGAGAGGCCGGTCGCATCTGAGCCAAGCACACCTGGAATTCTGTACTGCGGCGTGGGCATACGTCGGAAACTCCCCGAGCATCACGATACCACACCCGACGACCAACCGCTACCTCCCGGCGGGTGGGACGGGCGCGGGAAGCTCTTCGAGCGCGACCGAATACCAGTCCGCCGTGCCGCGAATCAGCCATTCGTCGAGGGTGTAGACGAGGGGCTCCCCCGTGTGCCACGGGTCCAGGACCCAGGCTGGGCGGGTCATGGCGTTGGGCGGCCGGCGGCCCCACCCCTCGCCCTGGGGAAGCCCGTCCGAGGGATCGACGCCCGGCGGAAGCGGCGGGATGAGCTCATCTCGGCCGATGCGGGTGGGATCGAAGACGACGATGACGTGGTGCTCGGTCCAGCGGTCGACGTTCGCGGCCAACCCGACACCTTCCCAGCCGACCCGCTGGACGACCGGGCCCACGCTTTTCCAGACCTCTTCCTGCCACTCGTAGCAGAGCCCGCGATGTCGCCCGCCGACGGTGTTGGGCCAGATGTTGCCGTGCCAGTTGTGGTGCCACGTCTCGTCGGGTCGTGCGTGGATCTCGGCGACCGCTTGCTCGTACGCGCGGGCGATGGTCCGGAGCGCCGCGGGGGTACCGCGGTCGAAGGGATCCGTCGGGTACGGCTTGCTTTGGCAGCCGAACGCGAGCACGCAGGAAATCACACCGAGCAGAGCGGCGAGGCGGCTCATTTGCCGGCATCCTCGAAAGCGGAGGTCTCGCGTGCCGGCGGAACGTACCCGGGCTTGTGGTTGTGAGCGAGGATTCCACGGAGCAGGCCCGGCTGGCGGTCGTAGGACGGATCATCCGGCGAGACGTTGTCGACCTCGGGCGTCCGCCAGATGAGCATGACGAGGCTCGCGGCGAGCAGGATCACCGCGCACGCGGCGATGCCGAGCTGAGTCGAAAGCCCCGGCGTCTGGGTGAAAAGGCCGAGTTGCACGAGCCAAGGTTCGGAAACATGGCCAATCTTGGACGCGAGGAGCGGGCCGACGGGCATCAGGCCCATGGCGATCGTGTTGACCACGGCGGAGATCCGCCCGCGCATGTCGTCGGGCGCGAGCTTCTGCATCGCCACCGCGGAGGAATTGAACCCCCACATCCAGAAGATGCCCACGAAGAAGAGCGTGAAGAGCGCCCAGGCTTTGTCGTCCGCGACGGCGAAGAGCAGGATGAACACCCCGCCCAGCGTGCATGACAGCGGGATGAAGTGATGCATGGGGTACCACGGCGGCACATACCGCATCACAAGCCCGCCCGTCACCGCGCCAAGGCCCATCACCGCGATGAACACGCCAAAGGTGTCCTCGTCGCCGCCGTGCACATCGTGCACGATCAGAGACATCAGCGGCATGACCGGCGTCGCGAAAACCGCGAAAACCACGACCGCAAGGAGCACCGCTCGCGGGCCCTTTCGGTGCCAGACCCAGCCCAGCGCTTCCTTGCTCCGGGCGAAAGCAAGGCCCGGCCGACGCCACGCTCCGACCAGTTCGGCGGGAGCGGGTGCGTCTGGGGTCTTGAGGACCGCGATCATCACGCCGATGAACGTCAGCGCGTTGAAGAGCAGGAGCGCCGCGGCTCCGTGGCTTGTCGTCTGGGAATCGCCCGGGAGCGGCATCGGCGTCTTGAAGACGGCCATGATGACGCCGGCGATCGCCGGGCCGAGGGTGCGGGCGACGTTGAACGAGATGCCGTTGAGCGTGATCGCGAGGTGAAGCTCATCCTTCGGGACCAGCCGAGGCGTGAGCACCTGCCAGGCCGGGTTGTTGAACGGCACCGCGATCCCCTGGCAAAGCACCAGCACCAGGAGCATCCATCGGTTGGCGTGCCCCGAGAACGCCGCGATCGCCATCGCGAACGCGATCAGCATCATCGCGCCCTGCGTCGCGACCAGCAGCGACCGCCGGTTCACCGAATCCGCCACGAGCCCGCCGAAAAGCCCCAGAAAGAGCGTCGGGCCAAGCTGGGCAATCGACAGGTACGCCATCCAGTCCTCGGCGTTGACCTCGCTCTTGGTGCCGGCCGCTTTGGCGACCTCTTCGAGATGCTTGGCTTCCTCAGTGACAAGCCACCGCACGGCGACGAACTCGAACCAGTTGCCGAGGTAGGTCCCGAACGCGGCGAACCAGATCAACCGGAAATGAGGGTGCCGGAGCGCCAGGAGCGGGGACCGCGACGCGCTGGGGGGCGAGGAGGGCGGGCTTGGAAGCGAATCGGCCATGGCGGGTGACCGATGGTAGGTGGAAAAAGAACCCCGACCCCAGCCACGAGTCCGGGGTCGGGGCGCGTGTTGTCAATCCATCGTCACCGCTCGGCGATCAGCAGCCCTCGAAGGCGAAGACGAAGTCGCCGTAATCGAAGAAATCCACAAACCCGTCGCCGTTGAAGTCGGCGTTGGTCCCCGGCAGGCATTCCCCCTCAAAGCACGCGACATAATCACCGTAGTCGAAGAAGTCCACGAACCCGTCGCCGTTGAAGTCCGCCGAGGGGCAGCCGGCTCCGGTGCACAGAGCATCGCCCAGCGAGATGCTCAGGTTGTCGAACGCGATGACGTTCCCGCCGCCCGCCGTGCCGCCGCCGAAGAAGCGGAACTGCGTGGGCATAGGCAATCGGGCGGCGTTGGCCGCTCCGCCCGCCATGTTCCAGTTTCCGTTGCCGCCGACCGGCCCGGTCGTGCCGGCCGTGACGAAGGTCGTGCTCGCGCCGGTCTGCAGGTCCGTCACCGCGACCTTGTCGAGCGTATTGGTTGTGTAGTTCACGACGTACGAGACGCGGTGCCAGCTCCGCGGGGAAAGCTCGCTGAACGCGCCCTGCGGGTACGTCTGATTGATGTTGTCGGGGCTGAAGAAGGCGCCCGGCGTCACATCCGCTCCGCTGTCGAGGTGCATGTTCCAGCCGATGGCGATCTTGGAATCGACGTTGCCCGGCGTCACATAGTAGAAGAGCATGATCAGCCCTTGGTTTGTGTAGGGCGTGGCTCCGAACGGCTGCATCGAGAGCGAACCGACGTTGTTGCCGTGCAGCGCGGGATCCCCCTGGTAGTCCGCCCACACATCGACGCAGATCGTCCAGACCGGACCGGCGCTCCAGTTCACGAAGTTCTGCGATCGCGCAAGCCCGTTGGCGGAGTTGATCTGCGACCCGACCGCGGTCTTGGTCCCGCCCGTCGGGTTCGGCGTCACACTGAACAGAAGCGGGTTGTTGAACGTCGCCACTTGGAAATCGTTCGATCCCGCGACCGGCTGGAAGAACCCATCCTGACCGACGAGCGAACCCTCGTTCAAACCATCAAAATTCTGCGTGTACTGTGCCTGCGCTGTCCCGGCCAGAGAGACCAGCAGCACACCACCGAGCGTCATGACAGACATTCTCACGAGCGGCTCCTTCCTGAACGGCGCACCGTTCAATAGGTCCCGCACCCCGAGCCGCCACCTCCGCAAGCTCACAGAATCGGGCTTGGGCAAGCGGCGTTCTGATTGTCGGGAGGGAACACGCTTCCCTGCCCACGATGGTCCCAGTTGACCACGTCCGGCACTCGCTGTCAAGCCCGAATCGTTGAATCGCACGATTTTCCAGATTGGCCCGGACCGTTCGGATCACTCCGCGGCGGGGATCGTGACGGTGGCCACACCGCACGCGGCGCGATCGGAACGTGCGACAAGGGATTCCCAGATCACGCCCGCGCGACGAACGGCTTTGTCCTCCGAAACGGCTTTGCCGTTGACGATGACCTTGAGGGGACGATCAAGATCAACGAGCGCATCGCTCAGCCGAAGGGTGAGCGCCGAAGCGGGAGTCGAGCGCGTGACGGTGATGGTCGACCCTTCGACGACGGCTTCGAGCTTCTGACCGGCTTTGGCGGCTTTGGCGTCCACCGCGAGCCAAGCGAAAGCGTCATGCACGCGGGAGGACTGGTTCCAGATGATGTGCTTGGGCCACGGATCTCGCGTAAAGCCCGCCATCCACGGCACGGCGGAAGCGTCATCACGGTCCATCCAGTGGCCCTTGCCCTTGTGGATCTCGACAAAATGCACGTACGGGCCCGTCGTCGCACCGGGCTTGGCCCCCGCGGCTTTGGCGAGCGCGGCGAGCTTGTCGCCCCACTCCTTGGCGATGGTGTTGCGGTTGTAGGCCGAGTCGTTCTCGCCCATGTGGATCGCGAACGGCAGGTTTCGCAGGTTCTCCGGCACCGCGTCGTTGGGGTGCCCCGCCATCATCGAAGCCGCCGCGAACCGGTCCGCCATCCGCGGAGCGAGCTGGTACACGCCGTCGCCGCCGGCCGAATACCCCATCAGGTACACGCGATTGGGATCAACGCCCTCGAAGACGATGGCGTTCTCGATAATGCGGTCGAAGAAGTCGTCGATGTGGGCTTCGTGCCAGAGGTTCCAGGTGTCGGTGGGCGCGCGTGGAGCGATGTAGACGCCCTCGGCGGGCTTGTAGAGTCCGATCTGGTTCTTCCACTGCTGGTCATTGACGGCTTTGGGCGCTCCGCCGCCGCCGTGCATGGAGATGAAGAGGCTTCGGCCGGTCTTGGGCTTTTCTCCAAAGACGCGGACCTCGAACTTCATGGCTTTGTCGCCGAGGGTGATGGATTTGCCGGTCCACTCCTGCTCGCGTTCGCGTTTGAGGTCGGCAGCACGAACGGACCAGAGGATGTCGGCCGCTTCCTCCGCTTCGGCGCGGGAGAGAGCGGCCGCGGCGAAGGGTTGGGAGCTCAGCGCGGGCCGGGATTCGCGGGGCGAGGAAGCCCAGGCCCGGATTCCATTGAGAGCATCGGTCTGCGCGGCGGACTGGCTCAGGGTGGACGCGACAACGACGGAAAGAGCGGCGAAGATCATGCGCGGAGCGTACCACGTCCGCGGCCGGCCGGGGTGGAGCGTCCATAACCTCAAGGCGACCTTTCGCGACAAGGACCGATGTGACCAACCCGCCCGCTCCACCACCCCCGCAGCCAAGCCCGCCGACCGACCCCGCAGCCAAGCCGCCGGGGGACCACCCCGCGGGCCGCAAGCCGGCACTCGGGTTCATCTTCGTGACGCTTCTCCTGGATGTGCTGGGGTTCGGGCTTCTGATCCCGGTCGCACCCAAGCTGATCCGATCGCTGATGGGAGTGGGCGAGACCGCGGAGGGCATCGCGGCCGCGGCGACGATGTTCGGGTGGCTGGTTTCGACGTACGCGGCGATGCAGTTGATCTTCTCGCCGATCCTCGGGGCGCTGTCGGACCGGTTCGGTCGGCGGCCGCTGCTTCTGGTCTCGATGTTCGGCTCGGGCTTGGACTATTTCGCGATGGCGTTTTCGCCGAACCTCGCGTTTCTGTTCATCACGCGGGCTCTCAACGGCATCTCGGGCGCGAGCATGGCCGTCTGTTCGGCCTACGTCGCGGACGTGACGCCGCCGGAGAAGCGTGCGGGCGCGTTCGGCATGATCGGAGCGGCTTTCGGCATCGGGTTCGTCGTGGGGCCGGTGCTCGGCGGCGTGCTGGGGTCGATCGACATCCACCTGCCCTTCTACGCCGCCGGCGGCCTCTCTCTGGCGAACTGGCTTTACGGGTACTTCGTGTTGCCGGAATCGCTCCCACGCGAGCGACGCTCGCGTTTCAGCCTGGAGAAAGCCAATCCGATCGGAGCGGTCGCGGGCCTGGGCCGGTATCCGATGGTCGCGGGGATGGTCGGGGCGCTGTTCCTCATGAACCTCGCGATGTTCGGCCTGCACGCGACCTGGGTGAACTACACCGAATACCGGTACAAGTGGGAATCGTGGCAGGTCGGCCTCTCGCTCACCGTGGTCGGCATCGGTGCGGCGGCGGTGCAGGGCGGGCTGGCTCGCAAGGTCATCCCGGCTCTGGGCCCGGGCAAAGCCGGCGAACGCCGGGCGCTGCTCATCGGCGCCTTTATCGGCATGCTCGCGTACGTCGGGTACGGCTTGGCATCCGAGGGGTGGATGATCTACGCGATCGTCCTCGTCGCTTCGCTGGGCGGGATCGCCCAGCCGGCGTTCCAAGCGATCGTCACCAAGACCGTCAAGCCCGACGAACAGGGGCTGGTCCAGGGCGCGATGGGAAGCTTGCAAAGCGGCGCGCAGATCCTGGGCCCGCTCATCGCGACCTCCGCCTTCTCGTACGCGATCTCCAAGGAAGCGACACCCCCGTACAACGTTCCCGGGCTCTCGTTCTTCATCGGAGCTTGTCTTTGCGGGCTTGGCCTGATCGTCGCGACCTGGGCAACCCGGAACATCCGGGCCTAACCCCACCCGACCCGGCCGGTCTTTTCCGAGCATCCCGAACCGGCCGAACCCCGCCCCACTACGATCGGGTGATGTTCGAACGCAGAAAGACCCGTCAGATCACCCTCGGCGATGACCGCGTCGGCTTTGTCAAAGTCGGCGGTGACGCTCCCGTCTCCGTCCAGACCATGACCGCCGGGTACACCCACGACATCGACGCCTGCGTCCGCGAGATCAGCAAACTCGCCGCCGCCGGAGCCGACGTCGTCCGCGTCGCCGTCCCCGAGAAGAAGGACACCGACGCTCTCCGCGAGATCCTTCCGCAGGTGAAGGTCCCGATCGTCGCCGACGTCCACTTCCACTTCCAGCGCGCTCTCGAAGCCGTCGAAGCCGGCGTCCACAAGATCCGCCTCAACCCCGGCAACATCAACGACCGCAAACAGGTCATCGACGTCATCCAAGCCTGCAAAGCACGCAAGCTCCCCATCCGCGTCGGCGTCAACGAAGGCTCCATCATCGAGCGCAAGGACAAGCAGAAGCGGATGAAGGAGCTCGGCCGCGTCTTCTCCGACAGCAAGCACGGCCACATGCTCGCCATCATGATCGCCAAGCTCGAGGAATACCTCGACATCTTCTACGAGCAGGACTTCTACGACATCGCGATCTCCGCCAAAAGCATGGACGCCGGCCTCACGATCGACGCCTACACCGAGATCAGCAAGCGCTTCGACCACCCGCTCCACCTCGGCGTGACGCACGCGGGACCCAAGGAAACCGGCTGCATCCGGTCCGTCGCGGCCCTTTCGGCGCTGCTCACGCGCGGGATCGGCGACACGATCCGCATCTCCTACGCGAACGACCCGATCTACGAGGTGCAGGACGGCTTGGAGCTGCTTTACTCGCTCGGCCTCCGCACCCGCATCGGCGTCGACCTCATCGCCTGCCCCACCTGCGGCCGCATCCAGGTCGACCTCTTCACGCTCATCCAGGATGTTCGCAAAGCCCTCGCCGACCAGATCATCGTCCCGATGAAGGTCGCCGTCATGGGCTGCATCGTCAACGGCCCCGGCGAGGCCGAGGGCGCCGACGTCGCCGTCTTCGCCGGTGACCGCCGCGGCATCATCTACGTCCAGGGCGAAAAAGTCGCCAACGTCGTCGAAGCCGAGATCCTCCCGCGCCTGCTCAAAGAGTGCTTGGACTTCCAAGCCCGCGTCCAGCGCGGCGAAGCCAAGCTCGGCGAGAAAAAGGTCGAGATCATCCCGCCGGACCCCATCGGCGACCTCGGAAGCGGCTGGGAAAAGGTCTCTTCCGGCAACGTCGAGAAGGTGACGCCGCTGACGATCAGCAAGTCGTAGCGAGAACGTCGCTTTTCGGAGGTCGAAGCGTCTGACGCGACACCGCTCCACATTCCTGCTCCTCCTTGCCGCGCCGCTCATCGGCGTCGGTCTCGCTATCGCGATCGCTCTCTTCGCCGCCGCCCGCTCCGAGCCCGTCCGCGTCGCGGAAGCCTCTCGCAACAAGCCCTTCTCGCACCAGCCCTGGGACTACGACTTCACGCGCGGCAACCTGCCCAAGCCGGCCGACGCTCTCGCTCGCCTTGACCGCCTCACCTCGCTGCCCGGCACCATGTGGGCCCCAACCGACGGCACGCCGGAGTTCAGCAACTTCCAGCACCTGATCGTGAGCCGCGGATTCGCCCTTGAAACCGAGGACCTGGAAGCCTTCATTCACTTCACGACACAGACCGGCGGCGTCGCTTTCGAGCGCGTCCGCGTCATCTCCATTCGCGTCGGCTGGCCCTTCCCCGTCCTTCAAGCCCACTCCTTCGAAGCCGTCGCCATCAAACCCGCGTGGTTCAGCGCCGGCGAGTACCCCGGGTGGATGGTCGACAAAGGCAGCGCACTCACCCCGCGCCACATCCCCGCGACGCCGATCTGGTCCGGCCTCTTCGCCAACGCTGCGATCTTCGGCGGAGTGGTGCTCATCGCATTCCCGATCCGCCGCCTGCTTATCCGCCGTTCCCGCCTCAAGCGGAACCACTGCCCCGCCTGCGGCTACGACCGAAACGCCCACACCCCAGCCGCCCGCTGCCCGGAATGCGGCCTCGAGCCGGTCACGCCCCAACCCTCCCCGTCGCTCTGAACGGCGAGAGGTGCCCGCAGGCTTTGCGGAGGGCGGTGAGGGGTGCATTTCGACGAGGACCTTGCACACGCCGCTAGAATCCCCCCATGGAACTCACCCCGCCCGGCAAAATCCGTTGCCCCAAAGATGCCACCATCATGGAGAAGATGCCCGTGGGCGACTTCAACGTCGACCACTGCGGCCGCTGCGGAGCCATCTGGTTCGACGCGTACGAACTCGAGAAGACGATCCAAGCCAAGGATGCGGGGTTCAAGATCGACGAGGTCGACTACGGCGCCGCTCGCCAGTACGACTACGAGGTGCACGGAGCGATCACCCGCGAGTGCCCGCGCGACCACTCGACGCTCCTCCAGATCCCCGACCCGCGCCAGCCGCACGTCATGATCGACCTCTGCCGCCAGTGCGGCGGCGTCCTGCTCGACGCCGGTGAACTCAAGGACCTCAGCGAACTCACGCTCGCAGAGCGCGTGAAGGGGTTCTTCAAGCGGTAAGCCTCAGCCGGTCAGCCCGATGAAGATGTGATTCAGGTTCGTCCCCGTCGGCCCGGTGCGGATCGCATCGCCGAGCTTCGCGAAGAACGTCGCCGAGTCGTGCGTTTCAAGCATGCCGCAAGCATCCAAGCCCATCGCCCGAGCCCGTGCGACCGTCATCCCGTCCACGATCGCTCCCGCGTAATCGTTTCCCCCCTCCGGCGGCCCGTCGACACCATCGGTCGACAGGGCCGCGAGTTGCACCCCCTCCACACCCGCGATCGCCAGAGCCGCCGCGAGCGCGAATTCCTGGCTCGGCCCGCCCGCGCCGCTCGCCGACCCGACGTTTACCACGGGCTCACCACCAGCGATCAAGCACGCGGGCTTCCCCTGTGACGCAAGCTCGGCGAGCTTGGCTCCAAACCGCTTGCCCGCTTTGCTGGCTTCGCCCGAGACGAACCGATCCTCTCGAACGACGAACAAGCCACGATCCCCCGCTGCTTTCGCCACCGCATCAACTACCGTCCCGTTGTTCGCGATCAGGCTCCAACTCGTCCTCGCAAGCACCGGATCCCCGGGCTTGATCGTCTCCGGATGCTCACCCCGCTCGCCCGCAAGCAGATGCTCACGCACCGCGCCCACTCCAACCCCGTATTTGTCCAGAACCGCGAGCGCATCCGCATACGTCGTCGGATCCGCCACCGTCGGTCCCGAAGCGATCACCTCCGGCTTGTCACCCTCGACATCCGACATCGCAAGCGTCACGATCCGCGCCGCCCCGCATTCCGCCGCGAGCCTGCCGCCCTTCAGCCATTCGCAGTGCTTCCGCACCGCGTTCAGCTCATCAATCGCCGCTCCCGCCCGTTGCAACGCCCGCGTCACGCTCCGCACATCCTCAAGCGTCAAGCTCCCCGCCGGAAGCGTGAGATGCGCCGAGCCTCCGCCCGAAAGCAGCACCAAAAGCGTCAATTCTCGCGGCACCGCGCGAACGAACTCAAGCACCGCCCGTGCCGCTTGCACATTCCGCTCCGTCGCAAGCGGATGATCCGCAGCGAACACATACCACCCCGGCAACACTCCACCCGCCGAAAGAGCCAGCTCCGGCGGCGCCGTCACCACGCCGCCCGCGAGCCTGTCACCGAGCACCGCTCGCGCCGCTTCCGCCAAACCCAGCGACGCTTTCCCGATCGCGAGCACAGACACCGGTCCCGCCAGGTCCGACGGCCAGTGCTTCCGAAGACACTCACCCGGCGACGCCGCAAGGAGCGCCGCTCGGATCAGCGATTCCAGTTCCGCCCGGCTCACGCCGTCCGCTCCGCCGCCGCCCCCGCGAGCAGCTTCTCGCACACCGCTCGCGGATCCCGCGCCCCGCACACGACGCTCGACACCGCCACCCCGCGGCACCCCGCCGCCCAAAGCTCGCCCACATTCTCCGGCGTGATCCCGCTGATCGCCAGGTGCGGCATGCCCGCCACTTCCGCCTCCGCGAGGAACGCTCGCAGATACCCCAAGCCCGCAAGCTCCGGCTTGGGTTTGGTCCCCGAGACAAACATCGGCCCCAGCCCCACGCTGTCCGCTCCCTCCGCTTTCGCACGCTTGGCCTGCTCAAGATTCGCCGTCGAGACTCCCACCGCAAGCGTGAACCCCGCGAGCTTCCGCACCGCCGCGACCGGCAGGTCATGCTGCCCGACATGCACGCCATCCGCCCCCGCGAGCAGCGCGATGTCCGGCCGATCATTGATCACCACCGACGCCCGCGACCCGTCCGCCCGTGCCGACGCCCGCGCGATCTCGACAAGCCGCTTGGCCCGCACGAGCATCTCGCCCGCATCCATCGTCTTCTCGCGAAGCTGCACGCAGTCCGCTCCCCCCGCGATCGCTTCCTCCACCACCCGCTCCCACGAATGCTGCGTGCAGAGCGCTTCGGTCACCAGGACGCAAAGCCGCCACTGCTTCCCGCTCCGCCCCGCCGAGAGCTTGAGCGTCAGCCGCGCCCCCGCCGTGTACAGCCGGTACCGCAGGGCTTCGACGTCCCGGGCCGACCCCGCGGCACCCAAAAGCTTGCAAGCTTCCTCGATCGCCCGCATCGCTTCCGCCGCCCGCCCGCAAGCGGCTTCCCCGACGCTCGCGACGTCCGCCCGCCTGCCCTCGCCCGAAGCGGTGAGGCCCGTCCCGACATCACCCACCGTGTCCCGCGACAGAAGCCGTGCCGCCGCATCCACCCCCGTCGCCCGAACCGCCTCCACCACCCCGTGCCGAATGGCTTTGAACTCCCCGCTGAGCCCGCCATCGTCAAGCACGAACCGCGCGAGGTCGTCCGCGACCCGCAACCCCTCCGTGGCCCGGTTCAGGTTCGCATCGATCAGGCGAAGCATCCCCTCCCGCACGCTCCTCGGCGGCGGGCTCTGCGACGCGCGCGTTTCAGGCCCGATTTCCATATGATGGTCAACGGTAGCAACTTGACCACACCCGCCGACCAACCCCCATCTCCGCCCTCGCCCCCCTCCCCGCCCGAGCCCGACTTGATCGGTCTGGAGCCGCTCGCGACCGCCCACCTCCGCCCCACCCTGCCCGGCGGCGGCGTCGTGCTCCGGGCCACCCCCGACGAGGTCTACGACGCCGCCTGCGCCGACCTCCTCATCCAAGCCAACAACTGCGTCCGCACCTTCGGCGACTTCCACCTCGCCGTCACCGCTACCGCCGCCGCCGAGCCCTTCCTCGCCCGCCTCATGTGGGACCCGCAGATGCGCGACCTCCCTTGGAAGCGCACCCACCTCTGGATCTCCGACACTGAGCACGAGATCCACGGAAGCGAATCCATCAAGGGCCTGCTCGTCGAGCATTCCGACCTTCCGCTCGAGCAGTTCCACCCGCTCCCGCCCTCGTACCCCGGCGATGAGTCCACCCTCGCGATGTATGAAGCGACCCTCCGCGAAACCCTCGGCTGGCGCGAACGCGGCCACGACCGCCTCGATCACGTCATCCTCTCCCTCGACCCCGCTTCACCCCTCGTCCGCCCCGTGCTCGCAAGCCCGCCCGGCACGCTCATCATGCAAGCCCCGCACGGCCTGGGTTCCATGATGACCATGGACCTCCTCAACGCCGCCCGCTTCCTCGCGGTCATCGGCGTCGGCCAGAAAGCCGCTCGCGAGCTCTCCGATCAATGGCGAGCGACGCCCCCCGTGGAACGCAAGACCCCCTCGGGCGAAATGCCCCTCGGGCTCCGCCTCCGCCCCCACGCCGGCGAACTCCGCTGGTACCTCGACGCCGCGAGCATGGAATGAGCCGTTCGCGGACCTTGTTGCTGTCGTGCGGCGCTGGCTTGCTGACATCCATCGCCGTCGCCGCGATTGCCGCCTTGACGTCAACTTTCGACTACAGGTCCAACGCTGTCGAGTTTGCCCGTTTCACGCGAGAAGGCGACACCTGGAAGCCCAGGGAATCAATCCTCTCCGAGACCCATCGCCCGTTCCCCGAAGCGGACCGCTTGGCGACATCGTTTGAAGCACGCATCAACCCCGCTTGGGCCGAGCGCCCACAGCGGTCGACGGTCATTCGCAAGGACGTTACTTGCTACGCGTTTCACGGCGTTGGGCTTGACCACATTCAACTCCAGTACCTGGACATCGGAGATCAGGTCAGCGCTGGGATGTACATGGTCAACGAAGTCCGCGCCGGCTGGCCGATGCACTGTCTGACCGGAATCAGTCGCGGTCTGTGGAAGAGCCCGCCCGAATTTCGCGGCAGCATCGGCGTTCCGCCTGAAATGCGCCGAGAAGCCGCCCTTTACGAACGCTTCATCCCCATCCGCCCCCTCCCCGGCCTCGCCGCCAACACCGTCTTCTACGCCGGCCTCTACCTCTTCGCCGCATTCGCCATCAAAGCCACGATCCGCCGCCGACGCGTCCGCCGAAGCCTCTGCCCGGGCTGCGGATACCAACGCACCGGACTCGCACCCGATTCCCCTTGCCCCGAGTGCGCGAGCCCGAGCGCGGGCACGAAGTAGCTCTCTTCCTTGGTCCTCTGGCCATCTGAAAATCTGGCCCTCCGTCTCCCCTACCCTCCCCCGTGCCCCAGTTCTCCATCGAGCCCAATCCCAAGGTCCGCTTCAAAATCCGCCACCAGGACGAGCACGTCCTCGTGCTCGACAAGCCGCACGGTCTGGTCACCCAGCCCGGCAAGGGGCACCTCACCGATTCCCTCCTCAACGGCCTCTTCGCCGGAAGCTCCGAGGACAAAGCCACCGGCAAGTCCACACCCTGGGGCATCCGCTTGCAAAAGCTCGGCGAGGTCCGAGACTACGGCCTTCTCCACCGCCTCGACCGCGAAACCAGCGGCCTTCTCGTCGCCGCTCTCTCGCGCGAAGCCTACGACGGCCTCCGCGATCAGTTCGAAGCCCGCACCGTCAAGAAGTTCTACTGGGCCATCTGCTCACGCCGCCCCAAGCACGATTCCGGCGTCATCAAGAAATCCATCCTTGAGACCGTCGGCTTCGCCCAGGGCGACCTCTACGAAAGCCGCAACGTCAAGATCGCCCGCATCTCCGCCGCCGGCAAGCCCGCTCTCACCGCCTACCGCGTGCTCGACGCCAACAACCTCGGCGCCCTCATCGAAGCCCGCCCCGTCACCGGCCGCTTGCACCAGGTCCGCGTCCACCTCGACGCCATCGGCTGCCCGATCTTGAGCGACGGCTTCTACGCCCCCGCCCAGACCCGCGGCATCGCTCCACGCCTCGCGCTCCACTCGCACCGCATCGTCTTCACGCACCCCGTCACCGGCGAAACCATCGACGTCAAAAGCCCGTTCCCCAAGGACCTCAAGCAGGCCCTCACGATCCTCAAGCTCAAGCTGCCCGACGGCGAATGATGACGTCCGAATCACGAACCCACTCTGTGACTTCGTGACGTTCTGACTCCCTGACTTCCGCTCAGAACAGCCGCAAAGCGTAGAAGATCGCGGTGAACATCAAGTCCGCCAGCACGATCGCCACCACGCACTGCACGACCGTCGAGGTCGTCGCCCGACCGACGCCCGCCGCGCCCCCCGAGACCTTCAGCCCGTTCGCACACGCGATCACACCGATCAACAGCCCGAAAACCGACGACTTCGCCACGCCCGTGATGTAGTCGACGAACTTCACCTGGTCCAGAAGCCCCGTCTTGAAGCTCTCCCACGGCACGCCCAAGCCGATCGCCGAAATCACCGCCGCCGCCGAAAGAGCCATCGCCGTCGACACCGTCCCCAGCACCGTCATCGCAAGCACGCTCGCAAGCACGCGCGGCACAACGAGGAACCGCACCGGGTTCAGCGCGTGGGCTTCCAGGGCTTCCACCTCTTCGCTCACCACCATCGTGCCGATCTCCGCCGCGATCGACGCCCCGGCGAAACCCGTCAGCACGATCGCCCCGATCAGCGGACCAAGCTCGCGCGTGATCGCCACGCCGATGATGTTCGCGATCAGGTCGCGTTTGCCGAAATCGTCAAGCGGCGGAGCAAGCTGGAACGCCAGGATCAACCCCACGCACGCCGAAACCAGCGACACGATGCCCACCGACCGCACGCCGACGCGCACAATCTGCGAAATGATCGCCTGACGGCCGATCCGCGCCCCGCCCGGGAAAAACGACCGCACGATCCACCAGATCGTTTCGGCCAAAAGCCGCATCAGGCTTCCCAGATGGTCAAGCGTGCTGAACGCCAGCGATCCCACGGCTTCCAGGAATTGCACGACGAACCAAGGCCGCCTGGGTTGTTCGGGCTCATCCTGAAAGACGTTCGCCGACATCACGCCATCCTAGCGGATCCGCCGGCTTCAGACCGCCGCCGTCGCCGCCGCCAGATTGGGAACGATTTTAAAGACCGTATGGAGCCGGGACATCTCAAAGACCGCCCGGACCCGATCCTGAAGCCCGCAGAGAATGAGCGCCGTCTGCGTCTTCTTGCTCGTCTGCAGAGCTTCCACCAGAGTCGCAAGCCCGGGGGTGCTCATAAACCCGACGTTGGACAGATCGACAAGCAGCCGCGGCGTCCGCTTGTCCTGCGCCTGCTTGAGGTACGTCCGGAACGAAGTCGCTTCGGCGTACCCGATCTCGCCGTACGGAGTCACGACGGCCGTTCCGCCGCTCTCCGTGTAATCCACTTTGGACAGTCCGCTGCTCATGCCACGCTACTCCCGCGAAGACCGCCGTCGTTCGCTCCCGAAGCCTTGTCCGATACTCGCTTCTTGACCATCGTCAGACGCATCCCGACGCCGCCGTCGCGCTTCTCGTACGTCGCTTCGTCCATCACTTCCTTGATGATGTGCACGCCCAAGCCGCCCGGGCGGATCTCATCAAGGTTCCGGCTCCGGATCGCCGAAGGGTCGACCTGCTCGGCCTGATCCTCGATCACGATCCGGATCGCCGACGCTTCAGCCCCCTCCGCCGCTTCCGACCCCCCCGCATCAAGCGGCCAGACCTTGACCCAGATCGGCTGGTCCGTCCGCCGCTTGTACCCGTGACGCATCACGTTGCACAACGCCTCATCCACCGCCAGCGCGACCTGTGAGCACTGTGTATCCGAAAACCCAAGCCGCTTGGTCACCGACGAAAGCATCTCGCGAACGCCGCTCAGGTATTGCGGATGCGAGCGCAACTCGATCAGGATGTGCGGCGGGTGGCCCGCGGGGGATGAACTGGAACTCGGTGCCTGGCTCATTGGTTGTTCACCCCGTCCTTCGTCGCGGCACCCGCGCTCGGGGTCGCCCGCTGCTCTTGCTCCCATGTCCGCCACCGCGCCACCGCCGCGTCCCGCTCCGCCGGCGGGCCCGCATGCTCGTACCCCTGCGTCTCCCCCGTGATTCTCTTGAGCGCGGTGATCGCAAGCAGCCGCTCGCCACCGTCCTGGCTGTCCAGACGCTCGATGAGCCCCGGAATCGCCCGACGGTCCCGCGTGGCTGCCGCATCGATCATCGCATCCACGCGCTCCGCCGGATCCCGCGACGAAAGCCCGGGCTCGGACGTCGCCAGACACCCGCCCACCCCGGCGAGCAGACACCAAGCCGCGAGCGCGGCGCCCACCGTCACCGTGGCCCGCGTCCCTGGCTTCATTTCTTCACCGCCAATTCGAACTTTCCGTCGTACTTCCGCGCCGCGTCGAAATCCTTCCGGGTGATCCCGCCGCTGTCGTGCGTGCTCAGCGTCAGCGTCACCTTGTTGTACCGGATCAGGATGTCCGGATGGTGCTGGTCCGCTTCCGCAAGCGCCGCGACATGCTGCACAAACGCCATCGACTCCACGAAGTTCTTGAACTGATACGTCCGCTGAATGGTGTCGCCAAGCTCCGACCACTCCGGCACGCCCACCAGCGCCGATTGCACCTGCGACTCTTCCATCTTTGCCGCTGGAGCGACGGCGGACCCCGCCGAAGCCACCGCGGCCGTCTTGGAACCCTTCTCAGGCAGCTTGGCCATGTCGGGTACGACTCCGAAGGATCCGGACGGACGGCCCCAAGCCCACAACTCCGGGCGACGGCCGCCGCCATGATCGGCGACGCCCACAGTGTACCGTTGCACCTCGATGCACGCCGAAAGCTCCACCTCCGGAAGTTTACGGGCACTAACTCCCACCACCCGCCTTGCGCCCTCGCCCACCGGAGCTCTTCACCTCGGAAACGCCCGGACCTTCCTCCTGACCTGGGCCCTCGCCCGCTCCCGAGGCTGGAAAATCGTCCTCCGCATCGAGGATCTCGACACCCCTCGCGTCAAGCCCGCCACGATCGAAAGCACCCTCCGCACACTCGAATGGCTCGGCATCGACTGGGATACTGGACCCATCATCCAATCCACCGACCTCGAACACCACCGCTCCGCGATGGACGCTCTCGCGGCCAAGAGCCTGGTCTACCCCTCCGCCCACTCGCGCTCCGAGATCGACGACGCTGCGGCTTCTCTCGCCGCTTCCGCCCCCCAGGAGGGCGCCCACGACATCCCCTTCCCCGCCGACCTTCGTCCCCCGCTCGCCGACCGCCCGCTCATCTTCGACGACGCCCACGCAGAGACGAACTGGCGCCTCGTCGTCGAGCCCGGACCGACCGCGTTCGATGACCGATTCGCGGGCCGGCGAGCTTTCGACATCTCTGCCATCGTCGGCGACTTTGTCGTCTGGACCAAGCGCGGCACGCCCTCCTACCAGCTCGCGGTCGTCGTCGACGACCACCGCCAGCGGGTGACGCACGTGGTCCGCGGAGACGACCTCCTCGACTCCGCCGCCCGCCAGATGCTGCTCTATCGCGCGCTGGGCTTTGGGCCCATCCCCGAATACTGCCACCTCCCGCTGGTGCTCGGCACCGACGGCCGCCGCCTCGCCAAGCGGCACGGCGACACGCGCGTGGAGACCTACGCCCGCCGCGGCGTTACGCCCGAGCGTCTCATCGGCCTGCTCGCGTACTGGTCGGGCTTCACACCCCGCCGCTCCCCGATGCCGGCTTCGGAGTTCCTCGGCCGGTTTAGCCTCGATACCATCCCCAAGCATGCGGTGACCTTCACCGCGGAGGACGATGCATGGCTACTCGATCGGTAACGGGCTCAACCGGAGGCAACATGACCTGGATGATTCTCGTCCTTCGTGCGCTCACCGTCGCCGGCGTCATCGCCGCCTCCCACACCGCCGGCTGCGAGCAGAAGCCCGCATCTTCGTCCGGCGCCCGCCAGGCCCCCAAGGAAACCAAGGTCGCCATCAACGGCAAGACCTTCACGCTCGAGACCGCCCTGACGCCCACCAAGCAGTTCCAGGGGCTTTCCGGAAGGACCGATATCCCCGCCGACGGAGGCATGGTCTTCGTCTTTCCGACCGCCCAGGAACGCTACTTCGTCATGCGCGACTGCCCGGTGCCCATCGACATCGTCTTCCTCGATTCCATGATGAAGGTCACCGCCCAGCACGAGATGGTTCCGGAAACCCCGCGCTCCGAAGCCGAGAAAGTGAACGGCATCAACGGCACCAACGAACAGTACGAAGCCCGCCTCGCCCGCTACCACAGCAAGTTCCCCGCCCAGTACGTCCTTGAATTCAAGGGCGGCACGCTCAAGCAGCTCAACATCAAGGAAGGCCAGAAGATCGAGCTCGACCCCGACCTGAGGAAATGGAGCCGCTGACCGGCCGCCGTCAAGCCGGCCGCCCGAATCGCCGATCCCCCTGAACACGCCGGAACGAGATTCCCGCACTTCCCCGTCGGGGACCGCGGAGATCCGGCGCTCGAGGGAGTCGGATGCCGGACCGCACGCTGATCTTCATTTCCGGACCCGGACTCCGAGAGTCAATCCCCCGCTGGCTCGAGCCCGTGCTGAGCGCATGGCCCGCTTCAGCGCTCCCTCGCATCCAGACCATCGCCCACGTCCGCGACATGCCGCACGATGCGGGAGTCGTCCTGGCGATCCTCCACCCCAATACCTCCACCGCCGACGTACGCGACGTCGCCGACCGGCTTACGGAAAAGCACCTTCCCGGCGTGCTCCTCTGCGACGGCGCGGAGTCCCTCCGCCCCAGGATCCAGCGAGACGGCGTGCTCGTCGAGCCTCACGACGCCGACCCGCGCACCGTCGCGACGATGCTCTACGCTCTCCTCGAACGCCAGAGCGCGGTGCAGGAGCTCACACGCGACCTCCGCATTTCGCACGCGGCCCAGGGCGGCCTCTGCGGCGAGATGGACCGAATCCACGAGGAGCTCAACCTCGCTTCTCGCGTCCAGCGTCAGTTCATCCCGCGGCAACTCCCCACGCCCGACGGGCTTGAATTCGCGACGATTTTCCGCCCCGTCGGGTACGTTTCGGGTGACATCTTCGACATCCGTCAGGTCGACGAGGACCTGTGGGCGTTCTTCATCGCCGACGTCGTCGGCCACGGCGTCCCCGCCGCGCTTCTCACCATGGTCGTGCTCCGCGCGCTTGTCACGCGCGAGAAGATCGGGCACGACTGGAGGCCCGTGCAGCCCAGCGACGCGCTCGCACGCATCAACGACGAGCTCTGCCTGCAGCCCGAAGGCCCGCAGCGCTTCGCCACGGCGGTATATGGGACCATCGACGCCCGCACGCGCGAAGTCGTCATCGCGGGCGCCGGGCACCCGCCGCCTCTGGTGATCGACGAGAAAGGCGGCTTTGACCGGATCGAGATGGAAGGGCCGCTGCTGGGCGTCTTCGCCGACGCCCAGTTCCCGCAGGTCCGTTTCACCCTCGCCGCCGACCGCACGCTGCTGCTCTATTCCGACGGCTTTGAGGTCGCTTTCCCCGAAGAAGGAAAGTCCGGCCTCAAGCAAGCGACCAACACGTATCTCGCGCACCTGGGCCAGCTCGCGCGGCACGACGCGGAGGGCAAGCCGAACCTCTCGCAGTCCATCCGACAGCTCGAGGAACTGCTCGACGGCCAGATGTGCAGCCTGCACCGGGTGGACGACGTGACGGCGATCGCCGTCGCGGCACGCCCGAGAACGGCGTCGTCGGGCGCGGCGGCGGCCTGAAAGCACGCCGGCGCGCGACCGCGGGCCGCAAAGGCGGCAAACACGCGACGAAACGACCACAGAAGCGAATGACCAAGCAAAGTCCACGGGCGTAACCGCCGATCGAATGGGAGAGTCAATGTCGGGTGAAAGCCCCGACGAAGCGCGACCCGAGCCACGGACGGCCCGGTGCGCGACACGAGGAGGTGGTCGGCGTCAAGGACGGCGTCGATCGCATTCAGGCTCACGGGCCGATGTGTGTCGGACCAGGCCGCGGGTGTGTGACCCGTGCCGAGCCCGAAGGAATTGGTGGCCCGAGACCTTTGGGCCGGATCTCAGGAGTGAATCGGTATGCGTAATCAAGTTCGTAAGGCCTTCACGCTGGTCGAAATTCTGATCGTCGTCGTGATCCTTGGCATTCTCGCGGCGATCGTGGTGCCCCAGTTCACCAACGCCACGCAGGACGCTCAGGCCGGCAACATCAAAGCCCAGCTCGACACGCTCAACAACCAGCTTGAGCTCTACCGCGCCCGCACGAACGTTCTCCCGACCGACTTCGTCTCCGGCGGCGCCACGGCTTGGGACCTCATGATCGCGGGCGGCTACATCAAGACCGCGCCCCGCAACCCCTTCAACGGCATGTCCTCGGTCGGCACCGACCCCGCCACGGACGGCTGGTACTACGCCGACGTCGACGGCAACGGCACCGCCGAGACGCTCTGCGCCACCAACTTCAACAACGACCCCAACGACGATGACGACACCGACGGCGACGGCAAGTTCGGCCAGATCACCCCGGGCCAGAACAAGCCCTGAGGATCGGCCTTGGTCTGATCGCGTCCTCTGACAGGGACGCTTCCAACGCACGAGACCGGCCTGCTCCCTCACCGGATCAGGCCGGCTTTGTTCAGGGGCCCTTCCCCACCTCGAGGACATCACCATGCGGCGCGCCTTCACCCTCGTCGAAATCCTGATCGTCGTCGTCATCCTCGGAATCCTCGGTTCCGTCGTCGTCCCCCAGTTCGCCTCCGCGACCACCCAGGCCAAGCAGGTCGCCACCCTCGAACACCTCGGCCGCCTCCGCCGTGCACTGGCCGTCTACTACGTCCGCAATAACGCCGCGTACCCGGGAATCTCCGCCGGAACCGCCACCTGGGGTGAACTGCTCACCGAAGGCTACCTCAAAGCTCCCGGCCCCGTCAACGACTGGATCGGCGGCGAGAACTCCAAGGTCATCATCATCCGCACCACCCCCGACACCGAGTTCCATCAGGACTACGGCTGGATCTACGACTCCATGACCGGTAACGCATGGGCCGCAGGCTACGACGCCGAGGACCGCCCCCTCCCCATCCCCTGATACCCCCATCAACCGCATTTCCGGCAAAGCCCGCTCAAGTCGCCCTCTCCTCCGCCCGATCCATCCGCCATGGAACACACACCGACATCGCCGCTCGCTTCCCGCCGCACCAACCGGGTCCTCACGGCCGTCGCGGTGCTCCTCGCCCTCAATCTCCTCAAGCCAATGGACCTGGTGCCCAGCGCCTTCGCACAGCCGGGAGAGTCCACCGGCCTCACCAGCGCCATCGAACAGCGCAAGCAGATGATCGCCCAGCTGAACACCCTCGAGAAAAAGCTCGAGAAGATCGAGTCCACACTCGCCAAGGGCATCAAGATCTCCGAAATGCCCGAGCTCAAGCTTCCCTCGGACCTCAAGGAAGCCATCAAGCGTTCGAAGGCCGACAAGCCCGAAACGCCCGCGGAACCCGCCCAGGCGCGATGATCGCCCGTGCGGGATCCAGGAAGGACCGGTTGTGTTTCACCGAACGTACGCCCGCGCCTACACGCTCATCGAGGTCCTCGTCGTTGTCACCGTCCTGGGAATCGCCGCGTCCATGGTGATCCCGTCCTTCGGCGGGTCCGATGGCATGCGCGTTCAGGCCGCCGTTCGCACCATCGTCTCCGACATCGCCCTCGCCCAATCCGACGCTCTGGCTTTCCAGAGCGGCCGCGCCATCGTCTTCGACCTCGACGAGGGACGCTACTCCATCGTCGAAGTCCGCGGCGGACAGATCAACGAGGAGACCGACCTCATTCAGACGCAGAAGCTCACCAACACGCGCTTCGGCAACCTGCGCATCACGCGGATCGACTTCGGCGGCTCGGTCGCCAACGCCCTGATCTTCGATGAAATGGGCGCTCCGGTCACCGCCCCGGGCGGCTCGACGCCCGCCGGCAACGGCACGATCGTGATCGAGGGCGCCGGCGACCGCTACACCCTCACCGTCGAGGGATACACCGGACGCGTCACCGTCGCACGTACCGACGTCACCTCGATCGAGGAACCGTAGCCAAAGCCGCACCCTCGCCCGCTCCCTCCCAGTCCGGAGATCCCATGGCGTCCCATCAGAAAATCCGCTGGCTCGGCCGCATGACGACCCCGGTCCTCACCCTCGCCCTCGCCGCGGGCATTCTCATCTGGATGAAGCTCCGCCTCGTCACAGGCCTGCCGCGCTCCGTCTACGCCGAGCCCATCGTCATGCCCACGATCCCCAACGACGTCAACCAGAACATCCCCACGATGTCCGTCGACACCGCCGATCGCGGCTGGCGGAACCACCCCGCCGACCTCACCGCGACCGACCCCACGCCCCACCTCGACGAACCCCTCCCGCCGCACTGATATCCCGCCCGACATCACCCGTTCAGCGCCCCCAGCACTCGCGGCAACACTCCGGCCATCGCGACCACCTCGCCCTTGCCCGCGACATCCCTGCGAAGCTTGAACTCCACCCCGCCCGCTTCCAGCGCCTTGTCGCCCACGGTCAGCCGCACCGGAATCCCCGTCAGGTCCGCATCCTTGAACTTCACCCCCGCCCGCTCGTCGCGGTCGTCGATGAGCACATCGATCCCCTCGGCATTGAGCGCCTTCGCCAGGTCGCCCGCCGCCTTTCGGTGCCCAGCATCCTCCGGCTTCATGATCGTGATCAGCACGTGATACGGCGCGATCGCCGCCGGCCACAGGATCCCGTTCTCATCGTGGTTCTGCTCGACCGCCGCCGCCATCGCTCTGCTGACGCCGACGCCATAGCAACCCATGATGACCGCTCGCTTGCCCTGCTTCTCATCCAAAATCGAGAAGCCCATCGCGTCGGAATACTTCGTGCCAAGCTTGAAGATGTGCCCGACCTCGATGCCCCGCCCGGTGACGAGCTTCGCCCCCTCCGCCCGCGGCGACGGATCCCCCTCGACGGCGTTTCGCACATCCCCGACGATGACCTTGCTCTTGTCATCCAGCGCCGCGCCCACCTCGCGCCGCCAGTTGAAATGCTTCACGTGGTGGTCCGCTTTGTCCGCACCGCTCGCCCAGAACCCGCCCAAGCTCGCGTCCGCGTCGATCAGCATCAGCACGCCAGGCACCGTGTTCACCACGCGTGGCGAGACGTACCCGACCGCAAAGCCCGCTTTCTTGGCCGCCTCCACCGGCGCAAGCTCAACCGCGCCCACGTCCGCGAGCGCCTTCACCTTGCCCTCGTTGACTTCGTGATCCCCGCGCACCACCGCGACAACCCACCGCCCGGGCTCGCCCGGAACCGAGAAGACGACCGTCTTGAGCATCCGGTCCGGCTTGACCTTCATGAACTTGCCGACCTCTTCGATCCCCGGCAGGTTCGGCGTGTGCACCTCGGTCAGTTCACCCGACGGCGCCTCCGTCAGCGTCCCCTTCGGCCTGACGCCGATCTCGCACTTCTCGACGTTCGCCGCGTACCCCGACACCGGGCACTTGAGCACCGTGTCCTCGCCGCTCGCACAGTTCACCATGAACTCGTGCGAAGCCGACCCGCCGATGGGCCCGCTTTCCGCTTCCACCGCCGTGAAATCCAAGCCGCACCGCTTGAAGATGTTGCTGTACGCCGTGTACATCTTGTCGTACGCCTCGTTCAAGCCTCCCGGCCCCTCCACGTTCATGTGGAACGAGTACGCGTCCTTCATGATGAACTCGCGGCACCGCAGAAGGCCCGCACGCGGCCTCGCCTCGTCGCGAAACTTCGTCTGGATCTGGTAAAGCGTCAGCGGCAGCTGCTTGTAGCTGCTCACGCACCCCAGCATCAACTGCGTAATGACCTCCTCGTGCGTCGGAGCCAGAGCGTTCAGCCGACCCTTGCGGTCCGTCACGCGGAAAAGGTTGTCCCCGTACGTCTCGTGCCGCTTGGTGCCATTGAAAAGCTCGAACGGCTCGAGCGCCGGCATCAGCATCTCCGCCGCGTCCGCCCCGCTCATCTCCTCGCGCACGATGTCCGAGATCTTGTTCAGCGTCCGCCACGCCAGCGGCAGGTAGTCGTAGATCCCCGCTCCCACCTGCCGGATGAACCCCGCCCGGTGAAGCAGGACGTGCGAAGGCACCTCCGCGTCGTTGGGAGCTTCCCGCGTCGTCGGGATCAGCGTCAGGGACCAAGCCTGCGTCACGCCGGGACGGTGCGACGACACGGTAGAACGGGCGGAAGCGGTGGACGTCTGGGTGGAGGTGCTCATGGAGCGGGAGGGTAGCAACCGCCCCGCCGCCGCGGCATTTTCCTGCAAACAACCCCCGGAACTTCCGTCCCGGGGGTTGGCGCGTGTCCGTGGAAACCGGACTTGGAAGGGTCAATTCAGTCGCTCGCCAGCCGGGCTTCAGCAGCCCGTCTCGAAGAGCTGCACAAACGCGTCGTAGTCGAAGAAATCCACGAAGTCGTCCGCGTTCATGTCCGCCGTCCGGCCCGCGGGGCACCCGGCGCCCTCGTAGCAGGTGACGAAGTCGTCATAGTCGAAGAAATCAAGGAACCCGTCCTCGTTGAAGTCCGCCGGGCAGTCGAACCGGACGTTGAGGTGGAACCCGCCCACCGCGCCGTTGTACCCGGCCACGCGGAACCAGACCTCCTGGCCCGCCTGCACCGCGAACGACACCCGGCTCTGACGGTTCTGAGCACCGTTGATGTCGTCGTTGCAGACCATCAATTCCGCGTCCTGCGTCGTCGGGATCGCGCTGTGCGCCGAAAGCACCGTGTCAAAGTCCGACCCGATCGTGTCCGCGATCACCGTCCCCGACCGGCGGGCCTGCATCTTGAAGTACACGTCCGCCGCATCGTTCGAAGACCCGCACATCCCGGCGAGATTCGTCGGCGTCGCGCCCTCCAAGCACCCCACCAGCGACGTCGGAACCCCGATGAACTCCGCGTTGTACGGAGAGTCCGTGCCCGCCATCATCTCAAGGCTCTTGACCGCGACCGACCCGGCCCCGGAGAAGCCCTGCCACGTATCCCCCGTGTCGCCGATCAGCACATCCGTGCCGTCCGTCGCCACCGAGTTCGCAAAGCCGGTGCTGCCGTCCACCATCGCCGACGTGATCGTGCGAAGCAGCGTCCAGCCCGCTTCGCCCATGTCCCGGTACACGTACGCCCGGTCCAGGCCCGGAGCACTGATCACCATGTACCCGCCACGCATCGAGATCGACGTGCCGAAGTTGCCGCCATCCCCGTCCGGACCCGAGATGAACCCCGTCACCTCCCAGTTGCCGTTCGGAAGCTTCTGGTACAGAAACACGCGGCCGCGAGCGTTGCCGAAGCTCGGCGCACCCGAAGCAATCCACGTCCCGTCCGTCGCCACAGCCAAGCCGTTGAACTGGAAAGCCTCATCCCACTGCGTCGGGAGATTCTGAAGCGAGTACCCGTTGCCCGTCTGGTTGAACACGTAGATGCCGCCCGTCGACGTCGCCGAATCGCTGTCGCGGTCCGGAGCGCCCACCACCAGCATCCCCGCGTTCGGCCCGCCCTGCGGAGCAATCGCCACCGAGTATCCAAAGTGCTCACCCGCCTGCGAGCTGAACGCCGGACGAATCACCGTGCTGACCAGTTCGCCCTGATTCGAAGCGTTGATGCGGTACACGAACACCGCGCCCATGTCGTCGCCGGCGTTGAAATCCCGACGCGGAGCGCCGAACGCGATCCGACCGCTCCCCACCGCCGTCGACCAGCCAAACTCGTCGCCCGCCGCGCCCGCAAGGCCCGGAGTATTGATGAACGTCCACTGGCCGTTGATCTTCTTGTAGATCTGCCCCTCACCCGCGACCCAGCTGTTCACCGCGGTCCCGCCGCCCTGGCCCGTCGCGATCACCTGTCCATCGGTCGCCACGCAGCGGCCGTAGAACTGGTTCGTTCCCAGATCGCTCGTGAACATCTGCCACGACCAGACGCCGTTGGTCCGCTCAAACACGAACCGGCTCCCGCCGTTGGTCCCCTGACCCTGATCGTCGTCCGGAACACCGATCGCCGCCACACCCGCCGCCGCCGCAACACTCGCGCCGAACCGGTCGTTCGCCGCCGGGCTCGTGTGATGGAGCTTGACCGTCTCGCACTGCCCGAAAGCCGTGCCCGCAAGACCCACCAGCACCGCCGCTCCCACCATCATCTCAGTCCGCATGATCCGCTCCGTTCTCGTGCCGACGTGCGGCCACCACGCGGCGATACTCCTCGCCGTTCCGCGGGCCGACACGTGTGTTGCGCATTCGCCCGGGGCGTTCACCCCGGGATCCTTCCACGCTTCAATGCGTCTGAGAACCCCGGCGAAGCTAACCCCCATTCCAGCAAAAAACAGCCCCGGCGATCACTCGCCGGGGCCCGACTGACTCCCGTCCGCGCCGTCCTCCGCCGCTCCGCTCATCGAAGCGACCGCCACGCTCATGTCACGACCGATCATGCCCGCTTCCGTTCCCGCCGGGTGAACCCGCCCAACCCTGCCAGCCTACTTGATGCCCCCACCACCCACAACGCATTTCCCGGATCGCGTTGGCACGCCAGTTGCGAAAGCTCCCGCAGGAGCCCCTCATGCGCATCAACCGACTCTGCCGACTGATGACCGCCCTCTGTGCCTCGCTCGCGGTGTCAATTCCCACAAGCCAAGCGGACACCACGGTCAAAGAACTCACCCGCATCAAGGGGCAGGGCGAATCCGTCATCCAGGGAATCGGCCTGGTCATGGGCCTCCCCGGCACCGGCGACTCCGGCAAAGAGCTCACCCTCGCCCGCCCGCTCGCTCAGATCCTCGCCAATAACTTCAACGCGCCCGAAAGCCTGCGTGAACTCGGCGGCGTGAAGTCCGTCGCCCTCGTCATGGTCCAATGCCGCACGCCCGCCATCGCCGCCCAAGCCGACGACCGCCTCGACATCACCATCACGACCATTGGCACGGCTTCTTCGCTCAAAGGGGGCGTCCTCTACCTGACCCCGCTCACCGATCCTCGCCCAGGTGGCCGCGTCTACGCGATGGCTCAGGGCAAGATCGAGATCGAGGACCCCGCATCTCCCACCGCGGCCAAGGTCTCCGGCGGTGCCCAGATCATCCGCGACCTGCCCTCGATGACCATCGAGTCCTCCTTCGAGCTCGTGATCGACACCCAGGCCGCGGGCTGGTCCACGGCCAAGCTCCTCGCTTCAGTCATCAACGAGAACGCGCAGCCGCAGGGCCCGGCCGTCGCCTTTGCGCTCGACGAGCGCACAATCCGCGTCGAGATCCCCGAGCACGAGCGCCCCGCGAAGGCCGCGTTCCTGGACCGCGCACTTTCCGCGCCGGTCCCCACATCCCTCCTGGATCTCCCCGCGACCGTCATCTGCAACGAGCGCACAGGCGTGATCGTCGTCACCGGCGATGTCGAGATCTCCCCGGGCATCATCAGCCACAAGGACCTGGTTATCACGACCACCGCCCCCCCGCCGCAGCCCTCGATCATCAACCCCCTGGTCGAGCGGAGCCGTTATACGGCCCTGGACACGCAGAACCGGCCGAAGGAACGCGCCAAGCTCTCGGACCTTCTCGCCGCTTTCAAGCAACTCGACGTCGCTCCGGCGCAGCAGATCCAAGTCTTACAGCTTCTGCACAAGACGGGCCGATTGCACGCTCGGCTGGTGATGGACTGAGACCTTCCCCCTCACTCCCCGCCGCCAACCGTCCTCGGAGAGGACGAAGGAGAATCGCGTGAACGGAGTTCAACTGTCCCCGTCCTCGTCTCTTGGCCTGGCCTCCCCAACCGACGCCCGCACCATCGCCCCGGTCCTCCCGGATCCGCGCGATTCGAGCGTGTCACTCTCCGACCGCCAGCGGGCTTTCGCCGGCGTCCTCAGCCGCGCAAGCTCACACCCCGGCAAGCAGACCCCCGAGCAGGAAGCACGCGACGGCGCCGAGCAGTTCATCGCCATCACCTTCCTCCAGCCGCTCCTCAAGCAGCTCCGCGAGACCAACAACGCCGCGCCGCCCTTCGCGCCCTCCGCCGCGGAGAAGCAGATGCAGGGCATGATGGACGCCCAGCTCGCCCAGCACATCGCCAAAGCCGAACGCTGGCCCCTCGTCGACCGCGTCGCCAAGGACCTCCTGCGCAACCAGTCCCTCCAGCCCAACCACCAGCCCAACTAAAGCCCCAAAGCACCGATGAGCACCACCCCGCACATCCCGCTCCCCGACCAGTTCGTCCGAGAACTGGCTTCGCTCCTCGGTTCACTCATCTCGGCCCACGAGGAGTACCTCGGCCTGCTCGCCGAACACCGCGAAGCCGTCCGCCGCGCCTCCCCCGCCGCCGCCGCCGAGGTCACCACCCGCCAGACCGGGTGCCTCGAACGCATCGCGATGTTCGAGCACGCCCGCCGCGCTCTCGTCCAGCGCGTCATCGACGCCGGCCACTGGCCCGGACGCGAACTCGTCACCCTCACCGGCCTCGCCGAGCGCTGCGGCCCGATGAAGCAACGCCTCATCGACAGCGCAAGCCATCTCAAGACCCTCATCGCGAAGGTCCGCCAGGAACAGGGCATCGTCCGCCGCGTCTCCCAGTCCCTGGCTTCGCACATCGAAGGCCTCATGCGGACGGTCGCCAAAGCCGCTTCGCACACCGGCACCTACGGCAGGCGCGGCGTCGTCGGCACCTCCTCGGTCGTGACCGCGCTGGACGTTCGTTCGTGAAGGAGCACCCATGAGCCTCAACTCCGCTCTCAACATCGGACGCAGCGCCCTGACCGCAAGCCAGATCGGCATCCAGGTCGCCGGCAACAACCTCGCCAACGCTTCCACCCCGGGCTATTCGCGGCAGACCGCCTACTTCTCGCCCGCCTCCTCGCAGTTCATCGGCAACGGCGTCGCCATCGGCCGCGGCGTCGTCACCGACTCGGTCCGCCGCCAGGTCGACAACGCCCTGCAAGCACGCCTCTTCAACACCCTGTCGACCGAGTCCGCGGCTCTCCAGCGTTCCTCCGTCTACTCCGGCGTCGAGTCCGCGATCGGCGAACTCTCCGACAACGACATCTCCTCCGGCCTCTCCTCGTTCTTCAACACCTGGTCCGAACGCGCCAATCTGACCAAGTCGTCGGCATCCGTCGTGCAGGAGGGTGACCGCCTCGCCGCTCTGCTCCGCCGCCAGCGCACCTCGCTGACGCAGCTCCGCGACCAGATCGACGGCCAGATCGGCGCCGCCGTCGTGCAGGCCGACGCTCTCATGTCCACCATCGCGCAGCTCAACGTCCAGGTCTCAACCGCCGAGGGCACCGGAGCCGAAGCTTCCACGCTCCGCGATCAACGCGACCGCGCGATCAGCGAGCTCGCTCAGCTCATGGATGTCTCCGTCGTCGACAACGGCGCCCAGGGCCTCACGGTCCTCGTCGGCTCCGAGCCCATCGTCGTCGCAGGCACCTCCCGCGGCCTCAGCCTCAGCCGCGAGAACGACGCGAACGGCGACGTGCAAGCCATCATCCGCACCAAGGACCGCCCCACCGCCATCATCCCGCGCGAGGGACAGCTCGGCGCCATGCTCTCCGGACGTACCGAAGCCGTCGACGACGCGACCAACGCCATCGACACCCTCGCGTCCCAGCTCATCTTCCAGGTCAACAAGCTTCACAGCACCGGCACCAACGCGACCGGCCTGTCGACCACCACCGGCACGCTCCAGGTGGCTTCCGGCGACCGCACCCGCGCCCTCAACGACCCGGCCAACACCTCCTTCTCGCGGCTCCCGTTCGCCGCCAGCAACGGCGGATTCTCGATCACGGTCAAGCAGCCCAACTCCTCGCAGTCCACGACCGTCCGCATCGATGTCGACCTCGACGGCCTCACCGCCGCCGGGCTCCCGGGCACGTCCGACGACACATCCCTCGAAGACATCCGCGCCGCTCTCGGTGCCGTCTCGGGCATCACCGCGACGATCACCAGCGAGGGCAAGCTCAAGATCGACGCCGACGCGGGTGTCGAGTTCTCCTTCTCCGAAGACTCCTCGAGCGTGCTCGCGGTGCTCGGCGTCAACGCTTACTTCACCGGCACCGACGCGTCCACGATCGGCGTCCGCGAAGACCTGCTCACCAGCCCGGATTCTCTCGCCGTCGGTCGCATGGTCGACGGCACTTTCGTCGAAAACGCGACGGCTCTGGGCCTCGCGGACCTGCTCGAATCCTCGCTCACCGACCTGAGCGGCCGCTCCATCACCAGCTTCTGGCGTGAGAAGGTCGCAGCGATCGGCACCAAGTCCGCCGGGGCCGCGATGGACGCTTCCGCCGCCGGCGACGTCCGGGCCAGCCTCGAGAATCAGCGAGCGGCCGTCAGCGGCGTCTCGACCGACGAGGAAAGCCTCAACCTGATGGCTTTCCAGCGCCAGTACCAAGGCGCCGCCCGTCTCATCTCCGTCGCCGACGAGATGTTCGACACGCTGATGTCGCTGGTGTGAACGGGTCATCTGGCACGCGGTTTGCGATGAAGAACCGCGACCATGAGCACGATCCCCCCACATCTCTCCCGCGTCCCCAACCTGATGACCTCGCGGCTTTCGCTCGCGAACATCAACCGCGCGAGCGTGGGCCTGCTCAACGTCCAAGAACAGCTCTCCACCGGCCGCGCGATCAACCGGATCAGCGACAGCCCGGTCAAGTCCTCCCTCATCGGGGCTTTGGACGACCGCTTGGAGCGCACGGAACAGCGCAAGCGCAACATCGTGCACGCACAATCCGCGCTCAACGATCTCGACAACGCCCTCGGCGAGGTGAACACCATCGGTCTGGAAGCCAAGCAGATCGCTTCCGAGATGCTCAACTCCACCTTCACCGCGGGCGATCGGGCTTCGCAAGCCCCGATCGTCCAGCAGCTCATCAGCAGCCTGCTCTCGCAGGGCAACCGCAAGGGTGTCGCCGGCCACCTCTTCGGCGGCAGCCAGCCCGGCCAGCAGCCCTTTGTCGAGTTCCGCGGCGGCGTCCGCTTCCTGAATTCCGGCCCCGGCATCACCACCGATCTGGACATCGCCCGAAGCGTGCCGATCACAATGTCGCCCAACAACCCGATCGGCTCGACCTCCGCCCGCGTCCGCGGCGATGTCGACCTTGACCCCAACCTGACCGCGACGACCCGTCTGGCCGATCTGGGCGGAGCCCGAAGCCTCGGCGTCGTTCCCGGCACGGTCGAGTTCAGCGTCGGCGGTGGTCCTCGCATCTCCGTCGATCTCTCTTCCGCGGATACCGCTGGCGACATCGCGACCCAGCTCACCGCGGCGATCCGCCAGTACGAAACCGACAACAGCGTGACCGTCCTGGGCCCCGGAGGCGTGAGCATCTCCGGCGAAGGCTTCACCCTCGACGTCGCCGCCGGCCAGACGGTGCAGTTCTTCGACATCGGCGCCGGCGCCACGGCCCGCGACCTGGGCCTCTCCGCCGACGTGCCGTTCACGTTTACCCCGCTCGCGCAAGCGGGCCTGGACCTTGCTCCCAAGCTGAACTGGTCCACCTCGGTCGCTTCCATGGCCGGTCTCACCGGCCCGCTGGGCTCGATCCGCGTGAAGAACGCCGGCGGCTCGACGGTCGTGGATCTCTCGGCCGCGACCACCCTCGAGGACATCCGCAACAGGATCGAAGCCGCATCCCCCGGCACGCGCGTCGTGATCAACGCCGCCGGCACCGGGATCGACGTCGTCACCGAGGTTTCCGGCGGCCGGGCGCTCGCGCTCTCGGTCGAAGAGGTTTCCGGCGGGACCACGGCTTCGGCTCTGGGCATCCGCACGCTCGCGCAATCGACCCGCTTGTCGGACTTCAACGACGGCCGCGGCGTGCGGATCGTTGACGGCGTGGTGGACCCGACGACAGGCACGGCGACGGCGGCACTGAACTCTGATTTCACGATCACGCTGGGCAACGGAGCGGCGACACAGCTCACGATCGACCTGACGCCGGCGGATATGGCGACGGTGCAGACGATGCTGGCGGCGGTGAACTCGCAGGTCGCGACGCAGCTTGCTTCGGCGGGCCTCGCACCGGGCGATTTCACGGTCGGCCTGGCTCCGGACGGCAACGGGCTTGCGTTCACGCAGAACGCGGCGTTCGCCGGAGCGATCACCTTCAGCCAGCTCAACAACTCTCAGGCTCTGACGGACCTTGGCATCTCGACCGGCTCATACGACGCGTCCGCTTCGCGTTACACGGCGAGCGACGTGGCGAAGGTCCGCCCGCAGAATCTCTTCACCGATCTGATGGATCTTCGCGACGCGCTGTCGACCAACGACACGACTGGCATCGCAATTGCGGGAGAAAGCGTGGACGCGGCAATCGGTCGCCTGACCGAGGTCCGCGGGCTCGTCGGCGGGTACGCGAAGCGCGTCGATTTCGCCGAGCGGTTGGTAGAGGACCAGACGACCATGGACACCAGGATCAGGTCAGAACTGCGAGACACGGACTACACGGAAGCGGCCATGCGGCTCAGCCTCCTGCAGACGCAGCTCCAGGCCGGGTACCAGGTGAGCAGCCTGATGCAGGGGCAGACGCTCCTGGATTTCCTCAGGTAGCCGGTGAGCGGCGCGGCGGGCGAGAGCCCGAGGGCGCTGATTGTGGAACAACGCGTGCGCGCCGCTCGACCTCGGCGCGTACGGAGACAGGACGTCGCCGGCGGAGGACTCCGCTGCGGACAAGGAAACCAGGTCGAATACGCGGAGCGTGTCATGGAAGTGAAGACCACTCGATTCGGCGTGATCAATATCCCGGATGACCGGGTGATCACCTTCCCCAAGGGACTCCTTGGGTTTGGTACCCAGCGGAATTACTGCCTGCTCGAACCCGGCAACGACTCCGCGTTCTTCTGGCTCCAGTCGATCGAGGAGCCGTCCCTCGCGTTCGTCGTGACGGATCCCTCGCTCTTCTTCACGGACTACTCGGTGCCGATCAAGTCCGAGCAGATGGCGGACCTGAAGCTGGCGAAGCTCGAGGACGCCCAGGTGTTCGTGATCGTGAACAAAGTTGACGAGACGCTGACCGGCAACCTGCAGGGCCCGCTGGTGATCAACACGATCACGCGCGAGGGCGAGCAGGTGGTCCTGGCGGACCGCCGCTGGACGACCCGGCACACGCTGGTCAAAGTCACGGCGGAGACGCCGGTGGCCCAGGCCATCCCGGCCTGATCCGGCGAAACGACAGTCTCCATTCATCGGCGGCGATTGCGCGCCTTTCGCGCCCCGCCCGCATGACCCATGACGACAGAGACCTTCACCATTCCCCTTCGCTCTCCCCGGGCACGCGCGCCGGAGGAGATCCACACACCCGCTTCAGCGGCTACCCCCTTCTGCGCGGTACGTACCAAGGAGCATTCACATGCTGGTATTGAGTCGTTTGCGCGACGAGACCATCATGATCGGAGACGAGATCGAAATCACGGTGGTGGACATCCGGGGGGACAAGATCCGCCTCGGCATCTCCGCCCCCGCCAGGATCGCCGTGCACCGCAAAGAGGTGTACGAAGCGATCGGACGGGAGAACCGCGAAGCGGCCCAGCAGGCGGAAACCGCCCTCCCCTCGGCCCCCTCGATCATCGGAACGGTCAAACCAGGCCCGACAAAGACCCGCGGGCCCGTCAAGCAGAATCCCGGGCGGACCAAGCTGGTCACGCCCGTCGCCGGAACAAACCCAATCGCACTCCCGGCGACAGTCGTCCACAACACCCCCCCGACTCACAACACCGGCGCGAGGATCGCGTCGGCGGGGAACCGGTGAAAGCCACGAACCACCGAGTTTGGCACGGTACTTGCGAGTAATTTCTCGGCATCGTTCCTTAATCACCCTCAGCAATCACGGAGGATTGCCTCATGGCACGGATCAACACCAACATTTCGAGCGTCGTCGCCCAGTCAAACCTGACCAAGTCACAGCGGGACCTCTCGCTCCGCTTTGAACGCCTCTCCACAGGCCTGCGCATCAACCGCGGTGCCGACGACCCCGCCGGACTCATCGTGTCCGAACGCATCAAGTCCGACCTCAACGGCATCAACAGCGGCGTCAAGAACTCCGAGCGTGCAAGCTCCGTCATCGCGACCACCGAGGCCGCGCTCAACGAAGCCTCGGAGCTCCTCAACTCCATCAAGAGCCTGATGGTCGAAGCCGCCAACACCGGCGGTAACAGCCTCGAGGAACGAAACGCCAACCAGCTCCAGATCGACTCCGCTCTGGACTCCCTCACCCGTCTCAGCAACACCGCCAGCTTCGGACGCCTCAAGCTCCTCAACGGCTCGCTGGACTACAACCTCTCCGGCGTCCGCACCAGCGCCATCACGACCGCACGCGTCTGGAACGCTTCGCTGGTCAACCAGCCGAACCTCCAGGTGACCGTCGACGTCGTCGCCAGCGCCCAGAAAGCCGGGCTCTACTACAACCCGGGCACGACCAACCCCGGCCGCCTCCTCTCCGCGATGACCCTCGAGGTCACCGGCGCCAAGGGCGTCCAGACGTTCCAGTTCCCCGTGAGCGCGACGCTCTCGTCGGTCATGGCCGCGATCAACAACACCACGTCTTTCACCGGCGTGACCGCGGGCCTGATCAACAACACGATGGCTTCGGGTCTGGTCTTCCGCAGCTCCGACTACGGCTCCGAGCAGTTCGTCTCCGTCAAGCGCATCGGCGCCCCGGCCACCGGCAACTCCTGGACGACGTACAACTTCGCCAACAACGCCAACCCCGCGCTGGGCAGCCCCGCCGACTGGGCCACCCTCACCGGCAACGGCACCCTCACCACCGCCCAGCGCGACAACGGCAAGGACGTCCAGGCTCTCATCAACGGCGCCTTGGGCACCGGCCGCGGGCTGGCTCTCTCCTCCAACGGATCCACCCTCGGCGTGGACCTTGTGCTGAGCGAAGTCTTCGCCACCGATCCGACCGCGACGCCCACGAGCTTCCGCATCACAGGCGGCGGCGCCCTCTTCCAGCTCGGTCAGGACGTCACCGCTCCGCAGCAGACCAACCTGGGCATCCCGTCCATGGCCACCTCCTCGCTGGGCGCGACCCTGATCAACGGCACGGTCCAGTACCTGTCGGCCCTCAAGACCGGCCAGGGCTTCTCCATCGCCGACAGCGTCCGCACCAACGACTTCACGCAGGCGACGACGATCCTCGACAAAGCCATCGACGAGGTCTCGACCCTCCGCGGCCGTCTGGGCGCCTTCGAACGAAACGTCCTCCAGACCAACGTCCGAAGCCTGCAGAGCGCGTTCGAGAACCTCTCGTCCGCGAACAGCCAGATCCGCGACGCTGACTTCGCCGCCGAGACCAGCAACCTGACCCGCGCTCAGATCCTGAGCTCCTCGGGCACCAGCGTCCTCGGCCTGGCCAACCAGCAGAGCCAGCAGGTCCTGCAGCTCCTCGGCTAAAGAGGATCGACACGACCGGCTCGATAACCGCACGGGCGAACGAGACGCGGTCCTGATAATCGCACGAGCACGAACGAACCCCTCCGGAGACCCGGAGGGGTTTTTCCTTTTGCACGGGATAAACGACTGGAAAAATCCGCCAGCGACTGAACTCACCCCTTCGAAGCGTCGATTTCCACTCACGACAGAGTCTCTCGGGTGGTCCGAGAGACGACAGGCACCGGGCGCCGGCCCGGAACGTCAGGCACGGAGGCTTGGCGGGGTCAGCGCGGGGATCAGAAATCCCCCACCGGTGCGGGCAAGCCAGAAGGCTGTCCGAGGCAGTTCACGGAGGACTTTCATGAGTCGCATCAATTCGAACGTTCAGTCGATGATCGCCCAGCGCGTGCTGGGCCAGAACAACGCGGGCCTCGGCAACACGCTCGAGCGTCTGTCGACGGGTCTGCGCATCAACCGCGGTAAGGACGACCCCGCGGGTCTGATCGCGTCCGAGTCGCTCCGGTCGCAGATCAAGTCGACCACGGCCGCTCTCTCCAACGCGGACCGCGCCAACCAGGTCGTGAACACCGCCGAGGGTGGTCTTCAGGAAGTCTCCGGCCTTCTGACCGAGCTCCAGGGTCTGGTGACCAACACCGCTTCGGCCGCCGGTCTCTCCGACGACGAGAAGAAAGCCAACCAGCTGCAGGTCGACTCGATCCTGCAGACCATCGACCGCATCGCCGGTTCGACGAGCTTCCAGGGCATCAAGCTCCTCAACGGCAACTATGACTTCAAGGTCTCGGGCATGGCCGCCGGCGTCTCCGACTACCGCGTCAACGCCGCGAAGTTCAACGGCTCCAGCCAGGCTCTCAACGCCCTGGTGACCAAGTCCGCTCAGCAGGCCGGTCTGTACGCCAACTTCGGCGGCACGAGCATCAACCTGTCCAGCGTCGCCGGCGCCGAGTTCAAGATCGAAGTCCGCGGCACCAAGGGCGCTCGCGAACTGACCTTCACCTCGGGCACGGCCCTCTCCAACGTCGTCAAGTCCATCAACACGTTCAGCGACGTGACGGGCGTGACGGCGACCCTCTCGACCAACACGTCGGGTATCCGCCTCACCAGCAACTCCTTCGGCGAGAACGAGATCGTCTCCGTGAAGGTCCTCGCCGGTGGCGCGACCCTCAGCGGTACGGGCGTCTACCAGCTCAGCGCCACCGACACCGACGTCGCCAAGGCGGCGGCGGCCGGCACGTGGGCCAGCTCCGCGGCCTCCGGCGGCATCCGTGATACCGGCCAGGACGTGGAAGCCACGATCAACGGCATCCGCGCCGTGTCCAGCGGCAAGACGGCCCGCATCAACACCGACTTCCTCGACGTCGAGCTGACCTTCACCAACTCGGCGTCCCAGACGCTGGGCGGCGTCGGCGGCGCGACGACGGGCTACATCACCGGCGGCGGCGCGAACTTCGCCCTGGCCGGCAACGTCGACATCGCCGGCAAGGTTTCGATCGGCGTGAGCGACACCGCCGTCCGCAAGCTCGGCTCGGCGACCAACGGCTACCTCTCCTCGCTCGGCTCGGGCCAGACCAACGCTCTCGACAGCGTGTCTGACCTCAGCGGTGCGCAGAAGATCATCTCCGAGTCGATCAACCAGATCTCGAGCCTCCGCGGCCGTCTGGGCGCCTTCCAGAAGAACACGGTCGGTGCGACCATCCGCAGCCTGAACGTCGCTGTCGAGAACAGCCAGGCCGCCGAGTCCGCCATCCGCGACGCCGACTTCGCCACCGAGACGGCGGCCCTCACCCGGTCGCAGATCCTGGTCTCGGCTTCGACGAACGTCCTGGGCCTGGCCAACCAGTCCCCGCAGTCGGTCCTCCAGCTCCTGGGCTAAGCCGGGACGTAGGAAAGTCTGAGTGAACACCAGGCCCCGGTGCGAAAGCACCGGGGCCTGTCTTTTTGAGGGACGAAGGCATCGGGCACCAGGAAGAACGCACGCGGCCCTGATGACGGCTCGCCCTTCCCCTGATGCCTGATGCCCGATGCCTCTTCTCAGAACTTGAACTGCCCCGCCGTAAACGTCCCCTTCGGCGGCTTGGGGTCCATCGCTTCGAGCGTCTTCACCAGGATCTCCGACACGGCCCAGTTCCTGTACCACTTCCGATCCGCCGGGATGATGTGCCACGGCGCGTGCGGCGTGTTGCACTTGGCGATCGCGTCCTCGTACGCCCGCTGGTACGAAGCCCACTTCCGCCGCTCGGCGATGTCCCCCTCGTTGAACTTCCAGTTCTTCTCCGGGTCCGCCAAGCGGGCCAGCAGACGCTCCTTCTGCTCGGCTTTGCTGATGTGCAGGAAGAGCTTGACGATCGTCGTGCCCGACGCCGCCAGCGACCGCTCAAACGCGTTGATGAGATCGTACCGCTCGCGCCAGACCTTCTCGGGGACCAGGTTGTGCACGCGGACCACCAGCACGTCCTCATAATGCGACCGGTTGAAGACGCCGATCTCCCCGTTCGCCGGGCACGCCGCGTGGATCCGCCACAGGAAGTCGTGGTCGAGCTCGATCTCCGAAGGCTTCTTGAAGCTCGTGACCTTGCACCCCTCGGGGTTCATCCCCGCGATCACGTGACGCACGACGCCGTCCTTGCCCGAGGTGTCCATCCCCTGCATAACGACTAGCAACGACCGCTTGTTCTCCGCCCACAAGCGGTACTGGAGCTTCTGAAGCGTGTCGCGGTTCTCCTTCAGCCGCTGCTCGGCGACCTCCTTGAGAGCCTCTTCGTCGCGGGACGGAACCGAGACCCCCGCCGTGGAGCGTGGATCGATCCGCGAGAGATGCACCAAGCCGCGAGCAGGGACACGCAGGAAGTTCGTGGTCATCCCCGAGGGTAACGCCGCCGCGACGCTTCGGACGATCACCCCAAGGAGTGGATCCATTCCGCCACGTTCTCGTCGTTCATCTGCTGCACGCACTGGTCCGTTCGGTGGTGCGCGTACCCGTCGCGGAGCATCTGCATGACCTGCAAAGGGGGCAGACCGAGATGCCTCCTGAGAAAGGCCCCGGCCACCCGCGGCGACCGCGACCGCCCCTCGGTGCAGAAAAGCCAGACGACCGGCGACCCCTCGAACGAAGTCGCGACACACTGCGCCGCGTTGCGCAGTGCGTCAAGCTGCTTGTCCTTGTTCGCCTACGTCAGGTTCGAGAATCGATCATCCGCGGGGAAGAAGTGCCTCGCGTCGATGCACTGGTTCGGAACGGGCACAAGACCGATCACGGCGGCCGGGCCGATGATCAAGGTCCGCTGCTGGTTGTTGAACTGAAACTGAAGCTTGACGCACATGGAGCGGCCTCCGAACCGTGCGGCTTGGGGATCCGCCGCCACGCGTCCTGAGACGATCGAAGCCGTGACCGCGAGAACGGCGTCCCGGATGCCTCCAAGAAAAAACCCCGCTTTCCACGGGGTTTTGTGCACAGTTTCATGCCGCGTCCGGGTCGTTCCGGCGGAGATTACTTCTTCTCTTCCGGCTTGGCATCGGCCGGCTTCGCTCCATCCTTCTTCTCCGTCTGCTTCTTGAGAGCACCGAAGTACGACTGCACCGTCTTCCGCAACTCCGGGGGCACCTCGCCGTTGGAGAGGGCTTCGGCGGCGGCTTTCCCGCTGGCGTCGACGGCTTCGGCGTACTCGGCGGCGGACTCGCCGACGATCTGCTCGCCCTTGACGTACTGCTTGCCGATGATCGGTCCCTTACCGGTCTTGGTCTTGATCTTCTGCTGCTCGGTGGCGAATTCGGTGGGGGTCTGGCCTTCGCGCTTTCCTTCGCCCTTGCCGGGGCCGCCGCCCTTGCCGCCCTTGCCCATGCGGTTGCTGTCGCCTTCCTTCCACTCGCCTTCCTGCTGATTCCAACCTTCGCTCTCGCCTTCTCCCTCGCCATCACCGTTGCACATGCCCGCGAGCTGAGACTGGCACTCCTTGAGCGCCCGGTCCATCGCCTGCAGTTCGGCTTCGGTCATCTCCATCTCGGAAAGCTCACCGGCCATCTCGGACATGGCGTCGGACGCTTCGCCCATCTCGCCTTCCTGCATGGAGCCGGAGCACTGGCTCATGGACTTGGCCATCTGGGAAGCCTTCTGAGCGGCTTTGGCTTTCGCGGCCATTTCCTTGGCGAGCTTCTCACGCTGTTCGGGCGTGAGGTTCTTCATGGCTTCCAGGGCCTTCTTGATCATGTCGGGGTTGGCGGCGAGCTGCTTGGCCATTTCCTGAGCCTGCTGGGGATCGGCCCCGGCCTGCTCGAGGGCTTTGGCGATGTCCTTGGCGGCGTCGGCCTGCTTCTGGATCTGCTCAGCGAGCTTTTCCATGGCTTTGGCGAGCTTTTCCTTCTCCTCGGGCGTCATCTCGTTTTTGGCGAGCTGGGCCTTCATCTCATTGAGCGCCTCGTTGGCCCCGGAGAAATCGCCCTTCGAAAGCGACTTAAAGAGCTCATTCATCGGGCTGTCGCCCGGATGCTTGAGCTGGGCCATCATGTTCTTGAGAGCGTCCATCTGGAGGCCCTTCTCGCCGCCCGCTTTGGCCGCGAGCTTCTCGGAAAGGTCCGTGAGGCGCTTGATCTCCGAAGCCCGCATCTGCTCAGGCTTCTGCAAGGCCGAGGGCGCGACCTCTTCGGCTTTGCTCGGGTCGGTCTGTTCGCTCTTGAGTTCGGGGGCGACCTTGGCGAGAAGCTCATCGAGCTTCTTCTTGTTCTCATTGATCTCGGTCTTGACCGCGATCACTTCCTTGGCCCGATTGGCTTCCTCTTCACGCTTGGCTTTGGTGCCCAGGAGGTCCCAGGTCGGGAGCGACCACGCAATGCCCAAAGCCAGCGCCGCCGCCAGCGGCCAGTGCCAGCGCTTGGGCGCTTCGATCGGAATCGCATCGCCGACCTTGACCGAAGCGGCTTTCTGCCGGGCGGTCTCGACGACAAGCTGCGACCAGGCTTCCTTGGGCGTGCCGATGGTGAGGGCGGTGCTCAGCGACTCGCGCAGGCCCGCCCGCTCATCAAGCACCCGGGCCGAGTCCAGCTCACGCGGACGCGCGACCAAGCTCCAGACCAGCGTCCCCGCCGCCGCGATCGAGCCCGCAAGGATCATCACCGTCCGCCACTCGATCGCCAAGCCGAACGACTGCTGCACGATCCGCAGCACCACCATCAGGCTGAGCGCGATGAACACGGACAGCACCAGAGCCTTCAGCAGTTCCATGAGGAAAAGCCGCCGCCCCGCCGCTCGCACCACACGCGTGATTTCGCTCATGTCCTGCTCCTTGCGACCCTGCACCACCCCTGATCCATGTATCGTACCGATCCAAGGGTTCATGGGTTCAGCTTTTCAAGGGTTTCGTCCGGGTGGGTTTCGGGACCTGCCCTCGCCGGCTCCGCCCCCGGCCAGAATCTCTCCCGCGACCACCCCCCGCCGACCGATGTTTGCAGCCTGTACGGATGCGATTCCTCCTCGCCGCCAACTTCGTCCGCGACATGCCCTGGACGCCCGCGTGGTGGGCCGTCACGCTCGCTCGCGGCCTCGCCGACCGCGGGCACGAGGTTGAGCTCGTCCTGGACGGGACCGAAGTCGCCGACCCGTCAGCTTTCGGCGCCCCGGTCCATATCGCTCGCCGCGACCGCATCCACCTCGGAGCCCATCCGGGGCGATTCCACAAGCTCATCGCGGCTCGCCGTGCCCGCACGGGGGCGACGGTGCTCTCGCTGACGCCGCTGGTCGCCGGGGACCTCTGGCTTCCGGTCGATCCCTCTCCGCTCCAGGTCGCCCGCAGGCTGATCCGCGACCTGCGGCCCGTCTCGCTGGCACTGGAGCTCAGCCACCATCCATGGATCGGATTCGAAGCATGGTCGGCGTGGCGTGCGCGTGCGCGATCTCCCGCGGCGCTCACTTTCGGCCCGGGCAAGGGTGCCAGCGACCACGTCCTGCCTCGGGTTTCGACCCTGACGCCGCAAGCCGCCGAACGGGCGCGGCGAGACGCGGCAAGCGTCCGTGAGCGGCTTGGCATCACGGAAACGCTCGCGACCCTGTCGCTTCCCGAGGTCGATCCCAAGATCATCGGCCCGTACCTCGGCGACCTCGCCGCCTCCGTCGCCGGGCGAGCGATGACGATCCTGATCGCGACGCCGCGCCCGCACACGGTCACGCGGCTCGCGACCCAAGCCGGCCTTCAAGGAGTGCGTGCGATCACGCTGACCCGATCCATGCCGTCGATCGTCGCCGGCTCGGACGTCGTGCTCGCGCCACCGACTCAGTTCCCCCCGCCGCGGGGCGGGCAAAGCGGCCGGTGGATCGCGGACGCGATCGCTCTGGGCACGCCGGTGATCGCTTCGGCGTCCGCTCCCGGTGCCGAACTGCTTCAGACGCCGGAATCGGGAGCATGCTGGACCTCTCGTGAGGAACTCGCCCGGGCGCTCGAAGCGATCCCGTCGCGAACCGACCAGCGCTCGCGACCGCCCGAGATCCCGGCCCGCGTCGCTTTGGAACGCCTGCTCGAACGGCTCGAATCCCTCGCGACGCGTGACACCCCGGCGCGACCGGCTACCGTCCCCAACCCGTGAGCGTCGACCCCGCGTCCAACTACCTTTCCCGACTCTCCAGGCGTTCGTTTCTCTACGAAGCGGCGACGATGCTCTTTCTCTCCGCCGCCCTCGCGTTCATCGAGGGTGGCACGATCGCCGCTCTGCTCAAGCAGACCTTCGCCGGACAAGCGGGCGAGCGCTGGCACAACCTCGCCGTCGCGCTCGCCGCCGGCGCGGGAGAGATCGCAAACCTCATCTCTTTCGGCTGGATCGCGGCAAGCCACGCCAAGCCGAAGATCCGGTTCATCAACGGCTTGCAACTCGGGCTGGTGCTCGCCGTCGCGGCGATCGCGCTTATGCCCGTCTCGCCGGCGGGCTTGTGGGGCACGCTGGCTCTGGTGCTTCTGGCCCGGATTTTCTGGTCGGGGATCGTGACGCTTCGGACGGCGGTGTGGCGGGCGAACTATCCCCCCCACTTCCGCGCGACGCTGGTCGGCAGGCTTTCGATCATCACGCAGGTGTCGATGGCGGTGCTCGGGCTTGGCATCGGCGCGGCGATGGACCACGACCTGGAAAGCTACCACTGGATCGCCCCCTCGCTGGCCGCGGTGGCCTTCATCGGGCTGATCTTCTACGGCAAGCTGCGGGTGCGGGGCGAGCGGGCTCTGTTGGCGGCGGAGCGGGCGACGGCCCCCGCGGCGGGCGTCATGCGTCCGTGGATGGGGTTCGCGTCGACGCTCATGGTGCTCCGCAAGGACCCCCGGTTCGCCCAGTTCATGCTCTTCATGTTCCTGCTTGGGTTCGGGAACCTGATGATCGCGCCGGTGCTCGTGATCTTCATGGCGTCGCGGATGGACCTTGGCGACCGGGCGTACGCGACGAGCATCGCGATCACGACGACGATCCCGTACCTGCTGATGCCCATCACGGTGCCGTTCTGGGCCCGGATTCTCAACCGCTCGCACGTCGTGCGGTTCCGCGCGATCCACGGCTGGACGTTCATCATCGCGTCGATCCTGCTCGCGATGGGGATGGCGTGGCACTCGCTGCCGTATCTCTACGCGGGCTCGGCGGTGCTGGGGATCGCGGTCGGCGGCGGGTCGCTCGCATGGAACCTCGGCCACGTGGACTTTGCCCCGCCCTCGCAGACCTCCCACTACATGGCGACGCACGTGACCCTCAACGGCGTCCGCGGGCTGCTCGCGCCGCTTGTCGCGGTGCACTTCTACAACGCGCTCTGTGACCAGGACGGCGTCCCGCTCACCGGGCTCGAGCCGGGCGCGATCGTGCTGTGCTCCAGCATCGTCATAAGCGCCCTGGGCTGCGCCGGGTTCGTCTGGCTGAACCGCTCGATGGGAACGTCGATGCGAGAGGTCCGGCGATCCGCCTGAAAAACGAGGCCGGCCGAGTGTTTGACACTCGGCCGGCACGTAGGAGCCGCCGCGTTGCGGCGACGCCCCGGAGACGGGAAACGCGTCTTAGTTGATCGCGACCTTCCGAGGCGCGTCCTTGACGCTCTTGGGAAGCCGCAGGGTGAGCACGCCGTTGATGAACTCGGCTTTGGCTTCGGCTTCCGTCACCGCGCACGGCAGCGCCACGCGCCGCGAGACCGAGCCGAACCGTCGCTCTTTGCGATAGAAGCGTTCGCTCTTCTCCTCGCTCTGTTCGGACTGCGTCGCTTTGATCGTCAGCACGCCGTCATGCACCTCCGCCTCGATGTTCTCCTTCGTGAACCCGGGCAGGCTCGCGCGAACGATCACGTGCTTGGAATCCTCCGAGATGTCCAGCGCGAGAGCTCCCTCGTCGACGCCGTTGGCCGAGACCGTGAAGAACGGATCCGAGAACACGGACTCGAGGAACTTCGAGATGGGAATCAGAGTCGGTCGAGATTCGTACTTGCCGAGGTTGTTCATGCCATTTCTCCTTCTTCACCGCACCCAGCGGTTCGCCGCACCCCGCGGCGTTCCGCTTCTCGCGGGCACCAGGAAGAACGGCAACCCGCGTGCCAAGCTCATTCGCCGGGCCCTTGGGCAATTTCAGGCTCTCCCACGCTCACTCGCCTGTCGTTTTCGTCTCGCGTTTGCTGCCGCGGCAGCCAAGGTGACAGGCACGGTGACAGGCAATCCGGCGACACGCCGCCGCCAATACCGAACGGGCTTTCGGGCTCTCCCGAACATCCGTCACCCGCCCGAACGGGGCATGATCCGCGCGGCCAGTTCGTATAACATCTGTCCATGCTCATCGACCTCCGAAGCGACACCGTGACCAAGCCCACCGCCGCCATGCGCCGCGTCATCGCGGAAGCCGTCGTGGGCGACGACGTGCTCGGCGACGACCCGACCGTCATTCGCCTGCAGGAGACCTTCGCGCGACTCCTCGGCAAGCCCGCTTCGTGCTTCGTCCCCTCGGGCTCCATGGCCAACCAGACCGCCATCCGCGCCCAGACCGAGCCCGGCGATGAGGTCATCTGCCACGAAGGAAGCCACATCATCCACTACGAGACCGGCGCCCCCGCCGCGCTCTCAGGCGTCATGATCCGAGGCCTCGCAGGCCCCGGCGGCCTCTTCGACGTCGAACAGCTTGAGGAAGCCGTCCGGCCGCACTCCGCCCACTTCGCGCGAAGCAGGCTCCTGGTCATCGAGAACACCCACAACCGCGGCGGCGGGACGATCTGGCCCCTCGAGCAGATCAAACGCGTCACCACGCGAGCTCGCGAGCTCGGCCTGCTCTGCCACCTCGACGGGGCTCGGTTGTGGAACGCCTGCGCCGCCACGGGAGTCTCGCCGGCGGAATACGCCTCGCATTTCGACACGATTTCCTGCTGCTTTTCGAAGGGTCTGGGCGCTCCCGCAGGATCCGCCGTCGCCGGAAGCGAAGCCACGATCTTCCGCGTGCACCGCTTCCGCAAGATGTTCGGCGGCGCGATGCGTCAATCAGGCATTCTCGCCGCCGCGGCACAGTTCGCGCTCGACCATCACCGCGACCGGCTGATCGAAGATCACCACAACGCCCGCCGCTTGGCCGAGGGCCTCGCTCGCATCCCCGGGCTCATCGTCGACCTCCACGCCGTGCAGACGAACATGGTCTTCTTCGATCTCGAAGCCTCGACGGGGATGACCGCTCCGGAGCTCTGCAAGAAGCTTGAGAACACCGGCGTCCGCGTGCTTCCCAACGGCCCGCGCCGCATCCGCGCCGTCTGCCACCTCGACGTCAGCACGGACATGATCCAAGCCGCGATCGACCGGGTCGCCGCCGCGATGGGCGCGGTCCCCGCTCTCCGCTGATCAACCGCCGCACGCTTGATTCGCAGCTGAATCCGTGACGAGCGTGACGCTCGGCCCGCGAGTCGCGAAGCTCCGCGCGCAGGCTTTGACGTTGGAGCACCGACCAGAAAACGCAAGGCGGAAAAAGAACATCGCCGCGACAGAGTCGCGGCGATGTTTGAGAATCTTGACGGATCGTCGACCGGCTTAGCGGCGGCGACGCATCGCGACCAGACCACCGAGGCCCATGAGGGCGAGCGAGCCGGGGGTCGGGACCGTGATGATGATGCCGGCGACCTTCTTCTCGATGAAGGCGACCGAGCCCTGACCGTTGCTGATGGCGATCAGGTTGTTGTTGAGGACGATCTGGATCTTGTTCGCCGGGGGAATCCAGGACGACAGGAGCGTCGAGGCCTGGAGGTTCCAGTTGGCGAGAGCGTTCGTGCTGGTGTCGAACGACTCGTTGTCCGTCGCGACCCGGAACGTGTTCAGGTCGGTGACGAAGAGACCCATGTTCGCAACCACGCGGCCACCGTTGACGATGCCGTAGTCACCGAACTCCTGGATGTGGATCTGGTCGAACGAGAAGCCCTGGAAGGCTTCGAGCGTGACCTCGAGGCGATCGCTCACCTGAGCGGCGCCGCCGTTGGCCGACTGAGCGCGGAAGTTGGACGGGAAGAACACGAAGCTCTGCCCGCCGTTCGTGAGCAGCGGGCTGCCGAAGAGCCCGTTGTCCGAACCGCCACCCGACCACGTGAAGAACGCGCCGACGCCGTTGGGGTTCGCCCACGGCACAAACGCGTGGGCCGAGCCGGCCGCAGCCAGCAGACCCAAGCCCGCAATCACAAAGTTCATCTTCTGCATATTCATCCTCTCCTTCGATCTCTGGAACAACTCTTTCAGCCCACCAGGCGCGAGCAGGATAGCCCGAACCGAGCAGAACCGCTCTTCCTCACCCTGAGTGTACTCAGATCCTTCGCCACTACAACCCAAAAGTTCCCGATTTTCGAAAACTTTTGTGATGCCACACGTGGTTTCGAGACCTGTTTACCGTCCAGAGCCCAATCACACCTTCTCGACGAGCCCGTCTCAGCCCCGACGACGGCGACCCATCGCCAAAGCACCCAGACCGGCGATCGCGATCGTCCCGGGGGTCGGGATGATCTGAATGCCGACCGCGTGGCCGAACACTTTCTTCTCAATCCAAGCCACGGACGAACCGTCCGTGATCGCGAACAGGTTGTTGTTCAGGACGATCCGCAGGCTCGTCGCGTTCGCGGCGCCCACGTTCACGCCAGCCGTCGCGCTCCAGTTACCGATGCCCGACGTGATCGGCGAGCCCGGGTTGGAGAGCAGGTTGTCCGTGTAGACGTTGAACGTCGTCAGGTCGGTCACGAAGAGCGTGCCGCCGACCGACACCTCGCCCGAACCGATGATCCCGTAATCCCCGTATTCGGTGATCCGGATGTCGGAGAACGAGAAGCCAGCGTGCGCATCAACCTGAACTTCGAGGCGGTCGTAGGCCGTCCCAGCCACGCCGTTGTTCGATTCCGCCCGGAAACCCGAGGGGAAGAACACGAAGGTGTCGCCACCCACGAGCACGGGGCTGCCGAACAGGCCGGTGTCCGAGCCACCACCAGACCAATTGAAGAAAGCCGCCGTCCCGTTGGTATTCGACCACGGAACGAAGGCAAACGCCGAGCCGGACAAGGCCATCGCGGCCCCGATCGCACCAATCACGGTTTTCATCTCTTGTCTCCCTCTCTCTGCTCTTTCGAGCAGTACACAACCAGATCGGCACTGGGCTGGCGGAAACAGCCCAATGCCACAGTCTCTCCTATGACGACCGCAGTGTACTCCAAAACCGCGGCCCTGCAACCGAAAGTTGGTGGAATTCGGCAGATCTTTCCTGATTTTTCTTAAGTACCTGTCCCGGCTTGGCTTATGCACCGCCCACGCACCGGCTTTTCGGACCGTTTCCGGCCCCGTTTCGGCCCCCTTGGGAGTTGGTCAAGTGACCCATTGGCGGTTAGGATGGGCGGTATGTCGGGTGGCGAGACCATCTCGGTGCACTTCGGGCGTCCGATCGCCTTGTTCCCCTTGGAACGGGTGGCTCTCATGCCCCAGCAGCTCCTCCCCCTTCACATCTTTGAGCCCCGGTACCGGCAGATGATCGACCTCGCCCTCGACGGCGCGGGGCAGTTCGCCATGGCCGTCTTCCGCGGGTCGCGGTGGAGGCAGGAGTACCACGGCCGGCCCCCGGTGATGCCCGCAGTTTGCGTCGGCCAGATCGCCCGACACGAAAAACTCGAAGACGGCCGGTACAACATCCTCGTGCAGGGCATCTGCCGCGCGAAAATCGCTCGGGAAATCCCGCCTCAGGATGACCATCTCTTCCGCGAAGCGATCCTCGAACCCGTCGGGATTTCCCCCGACGACGCGGGCGAGATCGAAGCCCGCCTGACGCCGCTTCGAGCGCACGTGCAAGCGTCGCTTGCCGAGGGGCCCCTTCGCCACCTCCGCGATGCGCAGAGCATCCTGAAGTTCACCAGAAATCCGGCCGTTCCCACGACCGCGCTCATGGAACTCCTGACCGCGGCCGTGATCGAGGACGGAAAGCTCCGGTACAGGCTCCTGGAAGAAGGAAGCCCCGAGGTGCGTGCGGGCATCCTCAATGAGGAGCTTGCCAAACTCGAGCGGCTGATCCAACGGGCCGAACTGCAGCGTGCCGACCCACCCCCCAAGGGATGCAGCTGGAACTAGTTTGACGCCCACCTTCCTGTAGCCCCACGGCCGAAGGCCCTGCAAGCCGGTCCGCCTGGTTCCGGAGGTCCCTCCACAAAGTCGGGAGTTTTCGGGCTTTGCGGTGAAGCCGCGGAATCTGGAACCCGATGAAGGATCGGGCGTAGTATGTACTAACCGAGGAGCCCTCGTGCGGGGCTTTCGCGGGATGAGGAGTCGGACCATGGCACAGTCGCGTGTTCGAGGTCGGGCCGCTCGGGTCGGTGTGGCGGCGGTGGTGATGGGGTCGTTGCTCGCGGGGAGTTCAGGCTGCGAGACGGCGGGTCAGGGCGCGGTGTCCGGTGGTGCGCTGGGCGCGCTGGCCGGCATGGGCTTGGGCTCGCTTTCGGGCAACATGGGCAAGGGTGCCGCGGCGGGCGCGATCATCGGCGCGATCACGGGGCTTTTCGTCGGCGATCAGAACGATCGCCGCTCGAACAGCTACTCGCACTCGCATTCGTACACGCACGGCTGCCGCTGAGCGGCGCGGTGGACGGGCGAGAATGACGGATCTGCTCGATCAGCCGCCTTCGAAAGCGGCGACGAACGCGTCGTAGTCGAAGAAGTCGACGAACCCATCGCTATTGAAGTCGGCGGTGCGGTCGCTCGGGCATTCTCCGGTCTCAAAACAGAGCACGTACGCGTCGTAGTCGAAGAAATCGAGGAAGCCGTCGCCGTTGAAGTCGGCCGGATCGCCGCTGCATCCCGCGATGTCGCAGCGAAGGTCATCGATGCCGGCTTCCACGACCGCGCCCGTCAGGTCCCTGGCGACGAACCTGAGCCGCATGGCTGCCGTGGCCGTCACAAAATCGGCGACGCGGAAGGAGCGGAAGGTCCACGCTCCGGCGTTCTCGGTGACCGTTTCGAGGACGGTCCACGTCGCACCGTCGTCGTTTGAGATGCTGATGGGCATCGAGTTGGTCGCCGGGTTGGCGCCCTGGTTGTTGGAATACCAGCGCCAGTACGAGACGGTCGCGTCGCCGGGCGTCGCAACCGCGGAGAATCTCGGAGAAGTGAGCGTCGTCGAACCGCCATCGACGTCGTAGGTCCCCACACCGGCGCCCGCTCGTTCGTCCGTGATCCAGCAGCGAGTTCCGGCGGGCGAGCGGTCCGAGCCGGGCTGTGCCGCGGTCGCTTGGGGAACGCCGTTGGTCCACACGCCCGTCGTCGCGTTGTCCCCGGCGGCACCAACGGTCCAGCCCGCCGCGGACTCGGCCGCGTCGATCCAGGAAGGGACCGGCACGCCGTTGACGGGCGCCGAGTACAGGCGGGCCGGAGCGTCGGCCGGCCAGGTGACGAGGCTATTCGTCGTGGTTCGCGCCTCGACGTGATACTCGAACGTGCGGCCGCACGGCTGTCCGGGGAGCGAAGCACGGAACGTGCGGCCGGACACGAGCGTCAGCGGAGCGGCGGTGAACGAGCCGCTCGGCGAGTTGCGCCAAAGCACCCGCGCCGTCGAAGCGTTCAGCGCCTGAAGCCCGTCGTTGATCGAGACGTCGAGGGTGAAGGGAACATCGACCGTCAGCGAATCGGGCTGGCCCGCAGGGAACGCGAACCGGAGCGGCGACACGATGTACTCGGCGAAGGTCAGCGCGAGCTGGTAGTTCTCCTGCGCGTTGGCGAGGATCTGATTCGCGGGGAGCGCAAAGCCGAACTGCCCCGTATCGCGGCACTCCAAACCGTAGCCGAAGGCGTCGAGCGTTCCGTACGACCAGTCGCTCGCGGTGCCCGAAGCGATGTAGAGAATCGTCGAGGTCTGGCCAGCTTCGTACGAGCTTCCGAAAGGCCCCGCAACGGCGTCCACAAGCAGGGAGTTGAGCTGGTTGAAAGCCGCCGCGTCGGACGGGGGCGTGGTGGTGTATCCCCACGGCGAAAGGATGATCTGCGAGTACGAATGGATGTCCATCGTGCCCTTCACCCGGCCGAGGGAGAGGATGTAGTCGCGGAGCGCGACGGTCTCAGGCTCTGAGAAAGCCGCAGGGCCGCGGTACGTGTCGTTGGACGGGTTGGGGCTTGAGCCATCGTTTCCGCCAAAGCCGACGGCCCAGTTGCGGTTGAGGTCGACGCCGAAGGAGCCGTCGCCGTTGTTGCGGCGGTTTTTCCGCCAGAACCGCTCGCTCGTCCATGTGTACTCGTACCCGTCCGGGTTGCTCATGGGGATGACGACGATCTCCGCCCAGTTCATGAGCGCGCGAACCCGCGCATCCGTCGCGTGATCGGCGAGCAGGCGCTCGGCGAGATAGAGAGCGGTCGGCGGCGTGACCCATTCGCGAGCGTGCTGACAGGCGTTGAAGACGAGCTGGGGCCGCGTGGATCGCGGATTGCCGGGGAGATCCGGGCTTGAGAGCCGGAGCGCCCAGATGGGGCGTCCTTCAAGGCTGGTGCCGACCTGCTGACGGGTGGCGAGGGTCGGATGGGCGTTCACTAGGCCGAGGCCGTAGGCGTTGATCTCCGCGAGCGGGCGGTAGGTTTCGTACCACTGGGCGTCCTCGCGGGAAGCGGCTTGTTCGATCTGCCGGCGTTCGTCGTCGACGAGCTTTTGGAGGTCGGGAATCAGGATCTGGTGCTGGATGCCGAGCTCGACGAGTGCCCGCTGGGCTTCGGCGGTCACCTGGAGGTCGAGCTCACCCAGCCCGATTCGGTGGGACCAGAAGGACTCGGTCAAGCCGGAGACCTGCATGAGTTGGCGTGCATCCGTGACGTTGGCCCGCACGACCATCTGCCCGGCGTAGAAGCCGGGCGGGGTCTGGGCGGAGAGCTGGGCTCCCTGGGAGCCGGCGAGCAGGAACGCAAGAAGGAAGAGGTCGCGACGCATCGACATAAGGGTCGGCTCCGGGTGCCGCGCAAAAACGGCGAGCTGCAGCATACCCGCCGGCGCACCAAGAAGGTCCACAAACCTTCGGCTGGGGAACTTCTGTGGGAACTCACCAAGCTGACGGCAACCTGGCCGGTCGGCGGGCTGACCGAGCCAGGCGTTCGAACGGACTCCTGAAATGGAATTTTGATCACCTCTTTAGGTACCGATTTGCCTGGCGGGACTGAATCCGGTGCTGGCGAAATTCAGGGGGGATTACGGGGGCGGATTTTGCTAGGAAGAGGCTCGAAATGGGCCTGCGAAAGCGCCCGGAAACATGCTTTTTTGCAGAAAAATTCTGAACTTGACTGGCACGAACGGGAATCGTGTGGCCTGTTAAGAGGGACCAATTTGTTTCGTCATCGACCTTGAGAGGGAGGTTCTCGTTATGAAGTTGAACAGCATCTACACTCTGGCCGGTCTGGCTGCGATCGCGGCTTCGGCCGGATCCGCGCTGGCGTTCGTTCCTTGGGATCAGCCGAACGGGGCTGGTGGGAACTTCACCTGGGCCAACGGCGGCTCGCGTGAGGGTCGCTTCGGCAACCCCGTCCTCGTGAACGGCAACACGTTCGTCTTCTTTCCGTCGAATTTCCGGGCGCAGTCCGTGAACGGCAGCGCGAGCGTGGTGGGCGACCGCCTCGAGTTCGACCTGTTCGCCAACGCCGGCTTCCTGATCTCTGGGATTCGCATCTCCGAGTTCGGCGACTACGGCATCGTGGGTGACGGTGGCCAGGTTTCCGCCAGCGGCGGCCTGTTCGTCACGAACCTCAACACGGGCGTGACCCTCGACGATGAAATCGTCACGAACCCCGGCAGCCCGATTCAGGGCGAGGGCTTCGGCAACTGGAACGGCGAAGCGGGCGTTGACCTCTCCGGTCAGAACCCCGGCTGGACCCGGATCCACGTCGTCGTCGACAACGACCTTGTCGCGATCTCCGGTGCGGGCGGCGTCGCCTTCATCGAGAAGAAGGTCTTCGGTTCGGGCGTGTCGATCACGATCGTCCCGACCCCCGGCTCGATGGCTCTTCTCGCCGCCGGTAGCGTGCTTGCCTTCCGTCGCCGCCGCTAAGTTCGCAGATTCCTGAAAGTCACGCAAGGCCGGCCCTCTGGGTCGGCCTTGTGCTTTTTTGTCGTGATCATTTCCGTACTGGGCTCTTGGTCGTCCTCGGTTGCCGAGTGGACTCGGGATCAGATCGGTCGGCGCCCGCCGCGCACTAGGTCGTCGATCTCGCGGCGGAGCGTCGCGGAGCCCTGGGGGTCGGGCGTGGTCGGAGCAAGACCGACAGGGGCTCCGACGACGCCGATGGCCCGCGGGCCGATGTTGCTTCCGACGCCTTCGGCGCGGACCCGGGCGATCTCCTCCTCGATCCGCTGGTCGAACTGGCTGACGCTTTGGACCAGGACGCCGGCGTGGATGCCCTGGCGGATGCGGGCGTGGGCGAGAATGAGGGCGAAGAGCGCGAGGAAGGGGACGACGACCAAGCTGACGATGAGCATGGGGTCGCCGCCGTTGGCGACGGCCCGCTCACTGGCGGCGGCCATGGTGTCGTAGCCGACGAAGACGCCGATGGTGGGGAAAGCCGGGATGATCATGTGGAGGGGCAGGCTGACCAGGGTCACCAGCAGTCCCCAGTGGAACGCCGAGACGATCCGGTCGACGCCCGGAGCGGCGGTGCTTGCGGTCACGGCGACGGCGAGCGTGAACTGGGCCATGAGCATGAGGCATGCGACGGTGCCGACCCAGGCGCCCGTGCTCGCGAAGTTGCGCATGACCGAGTCCCAGCGGCTGGGCACGCGAGGGACGAGCGGAGCGGGCTCGGGGTTGGCTTCGGGGGTCTTGGCGGTGACGACGCGGGGCGGGGTTTCGGCGACCGGAGCGGGCTCGAAGCGGGCGTCGGTGAAGTGGACGAAGCCGAAGACGAGCATCTGGACGATCAGGCACGCGGCGACGAAGACCGAGGAGATGGCCGAACCGCGTCCGAGACGGACCAGCACGGGCGCGACATGGTCGGGGATCGTCGTTCTCATGGTCTTGATCTCCTCTCCTTCATCGCAGCAAGCGACACGTCCGGATATCGGGACGATCGGAGAAGCAGTCAAGCGAATCGACGGCCCCACACGGCACAAAGGTGGGCCCAAGCGGTACCAACGGCATAAACGGTCCAAAAGGACCTGCAGGGGTGGGCGCGGGTTGGGGTAGAGGGGGTTGGACCGGGGGGTCCGGCCGACCCTGAAGCGGGCGGCGGGGAAAGGTCGGGGTGGGATTCGAACCCACGAAGCTTGCGCACCGGTTTTGCAAACCGGTCCATTTGACCACTCTGGCACCCGACCGGGTGGGCGGCGGGAAAGACCGCGCCGCGGGGGAGAGGCTACGAGGGTTTGGGCCGGGGGTCAATAGCGACGCGTGGCGGAGCCGAACGCCGATACGATGGACCATGGACGCACGGATGATCGGACGTGGGCTTTGTGGAGTCATGATGGCCGCAGGCGTGGGGCTGGCACAGCCCGCGACGCCTGCTCCGAGCCCGGCTCCGACCTCGCCTGCGCCCGCGACGAGCCCGGCGGCGACACCCGGTACGGAGCCGACGGTGATCCGGCCGGCCGAACCGCCGAAGATCGCTCCGACGCGAGAGACGCCAGCGGTGCTGACGCCCACGACGGAAAAGGGCAAGCCGCTCGCGGCACCGAAGACGACCGGAACGATCCCGGGGTTGGCCAAGGAGGACCCGTCGCTTCCCAAACGGCGGTTCTATCCGGAGGGGACGTTTCTGTCCAAGCGGTCGGGCAAGCTTGTGAAAGCGAGCACGGGCGATGTGGTGTTTGTGCCGGCGCGGGATGCGAAGGGTCGGGGCGAAGCCCCGATGGTGGTCCTGCCGACGCAGACGCTGGCCCGGCTTGAAGCCGCGCCGGGGGTCTTCGCGGAGACGTCCACGGTGGTGCTGAGCGGCGAGGTGTACGTGTATTTCGACCGGCAGTACATCCTGCCGACGGTGTACTCGGTGGATCGGCAGATCGGTGAGGCGCCGGCGCAGGCGAAGACCCCAGAGGACACTTCGAAGGGTGGCAAGCCGGCGGAGACGGCTGCGGGGGCGGGCGACGGGAAGGCGACGGGCCTGGCTTCGGATCCGGCGGTGGCGGACCTGATCAACGACCTTGAGACCAAGCGCGGTTCGGCGAAGGCGCCGGAGGTTACGACCAAGCAGGCGGCGGCTTCGGCCGAGCGCGAGCAGGCAAATCCGGACAAAAAGCCGGTGGAAGCGGAAGAGAAGCCGGAGACGGTGACGGCGGAGGGGTCGGTGCTTTTCAACAAGCGGGCGCGTCTGACGCGGGTGGCTTCGGGTCCGCTGATGGTGGCTTTTGACGGGGATTCGACGTCGGCGGCGCCGGCACCGATGGTGCTTTTGCGGTGCCGGATGGCGCAGAAGCTGGATGAGCTTGCGGCGTCGCGCGGGGATGATCTGGTGGTGCAGGTGAGCGGACGGGTGTTCGTGTACGGGGGGCGGAACTACCTGCTTCCGACGCTGGCGCAGGTGGTGCCCAAGGGCGACGTGAAGACGCTTCAGTGATGTCGCGAAAGTCGGTCAGAAATCTTGTGTGATCGCTTGTCAAAGTCGGGGGTGGATGCCGATACTTGCAACGTGAGCGCATTCGCACGAACCAGCCCGTCCTCCACCGCTTCCGCGACGACCGCCGTGACCTCCGGGTCGGGGCGTGCTTCGGCGCGATCGATCATGGCCAGCCACTGGTCGATCGACCCGGCGCTGACGTTCCTGAATCACGGGAGCTACGGCGCGGTGCCGAACGTGGTGCTCAAGTACCAGAGCGACCTTCGGGCGCGGGTGGAGCGGGACGCGGTGCGGTTTTACAAGGTCGACCTTGAGAACCTGATGGACGAGATGCGGGTCAAGGTCGGGCGGTTCGTGAACTGCCCCCCCGAGACGATCGCTCCGATGGTCAACGCGACGGTCGCCATCGCGACGGTCTTCAACTCGATCGAGTGGAAAGCCGGGGATGAGATCCTCGTCACCGACCACGAGTACATGTCGGGCTTGAACGAGCTTGGCCGGATCGCCGCCGCCAAGGGCGTCAAGGTCGTCACGGCGAAGGTTCCGTTCCCGATCGCCAATGACGATCAGGTCGTGGACTCGATCCGCGCGGCGATGACGCCCCGGACGCGCCTCATGATGATCTCCTGGATCACCAGCGCGACCAGCCTGATCTTCCCGATCGACCGGATCGTGAAGCTTGCCAAGAGCAAGGGCGTTGAGATCCTGGTGGACGGCACGCACGCTCCCGGGCAGATCCCGGTCGACATCGCGGCGATGGATCCGGACTACTTCGTGGGCAGCTTCCACAAGTGGGTGAGCGCTCCGAAGGGGACGGGGTTCCTGTACGTGCCGGTGGCGAAGCACGCGGCGATGCGGCCGGTGTGCTTGTCGAGCCGGGCCCACAAGGTTCGGCCGGAGCGGGCGCTGTTCCTCCGCGACTTTGACTACATGGGGACGGACGATTACACGGGCGTGCTTTCGGTGCCCGCGGCGATTGAGTTCTTCGACGGGCTTCTGCCCGGCGGGTGGGATGCGCTGTACGCGGCGAACCATGAGCTTGTGATGAAGGGCCGGCGGATCCTGTGCGATGCTCTGGGCATCGCCGACCCGTCGCCGGAATCGATGACGGGGACGATGGCGACGCTTCCGCTTCCCGATCCGCCCGCGGGCGTTCGGCCGACGAAGTACGACGATGCGCTGCAGGATGCGCTGGTTGAGCGTCACGGTTGCGTGGTGCCGATCTGGTCTTTCCAGACGATGGACCGGCCGGGACCGACGCGCGTGCTCCGCATCAGCGCCCAGGTGTACAACACGGTGGATGAGTATCACCGGCTGGCCGAGGCGCTGGTGGAAGAGCTGGGCCGCGAGCGGCTGATGTGAGAGACGATCGCGAGAGCGATCGGGGTATCTGACCGTCTCAAAGGAACACTTGGCGACCGCTGGCGCGGTCGTCTCTTTTTTGACCCAGTCAGAGCGTCGTCGCGCCGATGGTGGCGTGGGGGCCGTCGCCGAGGAGCTTGAGAGCGTCGGGGCGGAGTGTGGCTTTCCCGGCGGGGGTGAGGAGGCCCTGCGTCTGCACGGCTCGGAACTCGGCGTTGGTGCTCAGCGTGCTGACGATGAGGTCCTTGGGGCTTTTGATCGAGCGTGCTGGGGCGGCGACCAGGCCCTTGAGCTTGCGGGTGGCTTGGACGAGGGAGATCTTGTCGGTGACGGCGTCGAGGTGCGGTCCGCCGTCCAAGGGGTCGATGTGGCCCTTGTCCTCAAAGCCGAGGCGTTCGAGGAGCTTGCGGGCGGGGAGGGTGTCCTCGCTGACGGCTCCGGCGGCGTTGGCGACCTCGGGGTCCATGATCGAGAGGTCGATCGCGCCGGTGGGGAGCAGGCCGGTCACGAACTCCTTGCTCGTCTGGCTGAAGCGGTAGACCTCGGCGAAGGAGCGCGGGATGTAGTGACGCGTGAACTTCTCGAAGAAGGGGTTGTAGCCTTCCTTGTCGATGGGCCCGAGCATCTCGGCGATCACGCGGTCGGCGAAGCGTGAGCGGAAGAGGCCCATGAGATGGAAGCGGGTAAAGCTGAGGAATCGGCCGAGCCTGAGCTTGTGGCCGCGGAAGGCGTGGTTCAAGATGAGGCCGCCGATCTCGCTGGGGCCGGTGTCGTCGCGGGCGACCTTGGCGGTCTGGTGGGTCCACTCGATCTTGAGGGATTCGCTCCGGCGGCTGAGGGTGCCGAGTTCGAGCGAGACGCGGGGGTTGGCGGGGCTTCCCATACGGGCGATGACCTGGGAGGTGCCGATGACGCCGCGGCCTTCGACATCCTCGAGGACGAGGAGGAAGAGGTCGGAGTTGGAGGTGAGGGCTTTGATGCCGGCGGCGTGGGGGCGGTCGGCGGTTGGGGCGCTGCGGATGGTGGTGGGCGCGGCGGGGGCTTTGGTGAGGAGTCGGCGGAAGCTGGCGGTGCTTTGCTCGATCTTGTGGGCGATGATGTCGCGATCGGGGGGGAGGTTGATGAAGAACGTCTGCTTGGCGAGGGAGTGCAGATCGTCGAGGTCGGTGAGGGAAGCGTGGCGGATGACGAACATGAGCGGAGGGTACGTGGCTTAGGGCGCGGGTTCGAGGCGGAAGGCGGAGGCGCGGAGGGGGCCCTGTCGCGGGATGTCGATGCGGATGGCGCCGTCGCGGGCGGTTGTCATCCAGCGGGAACGGGCTTTCACGTCGTCCCAGACGGAAGCGGAAGCGGCGAAGGCGCGGGTGACGCCGGTGGACTGAACGACGGCTTGGGGCGAGAGGGAGGAGACCCAGGCGGCGGCGTCGGAGCGGTTGGAGCCGTGGTGCGGGGCTTCCACGGCGCGGGCTTGGAGGTCGGGGAAGCGGTCTCGGAGGGAGGCGATCGCGGCGGACTGGATGTCGCCGGTGAGGAGAAGCAGAGCGGGGGCGTCGGGCTCAGCGTCGAAGCGGGCGACGAGGGAGTGGTCGTTCTCGGTGGGCCACGGGGCGGAAGCCGGCGGCGAGAGGAAGGTGATGCGCACCGGCCCGAGGGCTTCGTGGTGGGCGGCGGAGATCGGGATGACGTCGATCGAGCGTTCGCGGAGGGCTTGGAGGAGCGCGGCGGCGGGGCCTTCGGGTGAAGCGGCGGCGCGGGCGAGGAAGCGGTCGCCGACGAGAACACGCCTCAGGCCGATGCGATCGGCGAGGTCAGGGAGTGCGGCGTAATGGTCGTAGTCGCCGTGGGAGATGACGGCGGTCGGGATGCGCCAGATCCCCAGAGCCCGCATGGCGGCGGGAAGCTCACGGACGCCGACGCCGGGCCGGAGCGAGCCGCAGTCCCAGAGGAGAGCTTGATCGCCGGAGCGGACGATGTGGCAGGAGCCGTCGGCGACGGCGAGGGTGTCGAGACGGAGGATGACATCGCGCGGGAGGCGGGTGGTAAGCGTGATCCCGGCGGCGAGGATCGCGACGCTCGCCGCGGCGACGGCCCACGACACCGGCGAGCGGCGGTCGCCGCGCACCCACCACCAGAGGATGGAAGCGGTGAGCGCGAGGGCGGCCCACCAGGGGATGGGCGGGGAGAGGAATGAGCTTGCGGGGATCGCGTCGAGGGCGGAAGCGAGAGCGAGGGCAAGGCGGGCGAGCTCCCCCACCGCCACGCCGACCGTCCATGAGACGACGCTTGCGACGGGCGGGATGAGGATGCCGATGAGAAGCGCGGCGAAGGAGAGGTACATGAGGGCGGCGAAGACGGGGGCGAGGAGCACGCTTGCGATCACGGCGAGGAGCGAAACCTGGCCCGTGCGCCAGGCGACGAGGGGCGTTGAGAGGGACCAGCAGAGGAGCGAGACGCTCGCGGCGGAGGTGAGGGCGCCGGTGAAGAGCCGGAGGGGTGTGACGCGGCGCCAGGCACCGGGGATGATGACGCGGGCGCCCCAGAGCTTGTCGTGAGCGAGAGGGCCGATCCAGAGCAGTGCAAGGGTCATGCCGCAGGAGAGCTGAAAGCCCAGCGACCAGAGATCCATCGGCCGCCAGATGAGCAGGCCGATGCACGTCCAGAGGAGGAGCGTCGCTTGGTCGTAGCGGCGGGAAGCGAGCTCGGCGAGGATGATGACCAGCGCGAGGACGCCCGCTCGCAGCACCGGGGCTTGCGCGGGGACGAGCAGGAGGTACGCGAAGATCGGCAGGGCGAGAAGCGCCGTCTGCCACCGGCCGCGTTCGCCGAGCAAGCGGACGAGGAATGAGACAAAGAGCGCCATGGCGGAGACGTGGAATCCCGAGATCGAGAGGATGTGGACGATGCCCAAGCGCGAGAAGATCGCGGCGGCTTCGTCGAGGCCGGGATCGCCTTCGCCGAGGATGAGAGCTTTCACGAGGGCACGCGATTCGCCCTCGGGGGTCGCGGCGTCGAGAGCACGCGAAGCACGCTCGCGGAACATCGCGAGGAATCGGCGGGATGCGGCGGCGGCGTGGTCGGACCAGGAGTCGTGCCGCGCGGGGAGGATGAGCGACGTGCTTGTGAGCGAGAGCGAGCCGACGCGGCCTGCTTGTCGCGCGAGGCGGACGCGGTCGGGCTGCCCGGGGTTGAGCGCGGGGGTGACCGGCGTGTAGATGCCGGTGAGCTTGACGGGCCGGCCGTGGCCGAGGTCCATGTCCGGCGGCTTGTCCGTCTCGATCCACACCGAGATCTCGCCGTGTGCTCGCACCGACCCCTCGGCCGTCTCGATCGAGCGAACTCGGGCGATCATGCGGAGCCGCGGGGACTGCGACGGGGCGAAGCGAGAAAGCACGCCGGGCGCGGGATCCGCGAAGCGCGGAGGTTCGGTGATCGTGGCGTGGACGGTGATCAGCGTCGGGTGATCGGGTGCGTGGCTTGCTTGCTTGAGGATGGTGTTCAGCGCGAGCGGATCGGGCGAATCGATGCGGTGACTGAACCATCCGGCCGCGAGGAACGCAGCGGCGAAGGCGCACGCGAGGAGCGAGCCGCGTCCGCGAAGGAGCGCCGACGCGAGGACGGCGAAGCTCGCGCCCGCCCACCACCACCACGCCGGCACCGCGAGGGCGGAAGCGATCAGCGTGCCGCAGATCCATGCGAGCACCGCCGCCAGCGCGCGACGCCGCGCCGCGAGGCTCGGCGGGAGCAAGACAGCGGACCGCTCGGGATGGCTCGAATCCTGGCGCAATGCCTACAGGCTGACACGTGGCGGACTCGGCGTCAAGCGGGGGGCGAACGTGGCACAGATGTGTGCGGCGGCGCGTGAAAAACCCCGGGTCGGGCCCGGGGTTTGTGGAAGGTTGCGTGATGTCGGACGGTGCGGTCAGTTGCCGGCGGCGGCGATGATGTCGTCGAACGCTTCGCGGAGGTCGGCCGCTTGGTTGCCGCCGGAATTGTTCTGGAGCGGCTGGTTGTCGACGCCCTTGAAGTTGAGGCCAAAGTAGAGGATGCCGTTGGCGTTCTTGCCGCCGCGCTCGCTGCGGCCCAGGTACGTGCCGTTGGACCCCGCGGACTGGACGATCAGCGTGCCGCGGCCCTGCGTGGGGAGCATGTTGGTGTAGTTCGCGGTGGCGTCCTGCGAACGGAGGCTTGAGGGCTGGCCCGCCATGCCCGCAAGGGACGTGGCCGCGCGGTTCGCGGGAACCTCGGTTGAGAGCATGCTTCCCTTGTCCGCGTCGGTCTGGTTCGTGGCCTTCCTGCCGAGCTGCGTCGCGTTGACGAAGCAGGAGTTCTGGTTCACGTAGAAACGGGCGTACCCGTTGTTCCCCTGCGGGGAGATGCGGGCGAAGTCGTCGATGTTCTCGACGGGGAACGCGGACTGTTCATCGAGCGACCAGACGAGCAGGGGCTGGCCCCAGGCGTCGACGATGTCCTTGAGCTGGCGGTCGTCTTCGGTCGCGCCGGCGTGGCCGGAGCCGCCGGGATCAAGCACCATCTGCTGCGTGCCGCGGATCTGGGCTTTGTAGTTGGTGCCGGTGGGCGTGAAGTAGCCGCCGGACTTGCCGGTGCCGAGCTGATCGGGGTCGACCCACACCTCGCGGCTGGCCATGGGGCCGACCTGGATGTAGTTTGCGGCGTTGCCGGGACGCGTCGTCGAGACCGACGAGGGGCTGCCGAGCAGGTCGAGCATCATGTTCTCGGCGCCGCTGAGGCCGCGGTTGCCGTTCTCGACCGAGCCCATCTCGCGGGGCGTGAAGTACCCCGGCATGCGGCGCTGGTCGTTGCGGAACTGTGAGCAGGCGGCGGTCAGCTGTTCGATGAGCTGGCGCGTGGCGGTCTTGCGGGCGATGTCCCGCGTCGCGCCCAGCGCGGGGAGCACGATGGCGATGATCAACGCGATGATGGCGATAACCACCAGAAGCTCGATCAGCGAGAAACCTCGGGACTGCGAACGGGCGTGTGCCATGTCAAGAACTCCTCGATCAGACCTTCAGACCCACCTCAAAACCCAAGCCCCCATCCCTCGACCTTCCAACCAGACCACCCGAGCTGTCACCTCATCGGTTTCCGCGGAGCGTGGACATGGAACAAAGCCGGTGCGAGAGATCGACGCGACGAGAAACGCTCGAACGAGCGCTCTCCAGCAACCATAGTCAGCCTGAGACACCCGCCCCCGGCCTGACCCAGCCGCACGCCCGGCCCGTGAATCCACGGTCCGAGCGCCGGCTTGTGTCCTATTCGTTCTACGGCCGGACGGGTTCCCGGCAAGTCCGAAGCACGACAGGAATCCAGACCCTATCATCGACCGAATGGACGAAGTCCCGGCCTTGGGCCGGAGACGGAGGTGCTTGGTGCGAACTGCGGTCTACTTCGATGGGCGATGCCCGTGGTGCCGTCGCGGGGTGCGGGTGCTGGCGTGGCTGGATTGGCTGGGGCGGCTGGAGCTGGCGGATCTGACGCAGCGGAGCGATGAAGAGCTTCCCGTCCCGCGGGAGTCGGCGATGAAGGGGATCCCGGTCAGGACCTCGGCCGGGGAGAAGCTCGCGGGATGGCCCGGGATGCGGGCGGCGCTGCTGGAGACACCGCTTGGCGTGGTGCCGGCGCTGGTGCTTGGCATGCCGGGGCTTTCCTGGGTGGCAAGAGCGGCGTACGACGCTGTGGCGGCTGCGCGTCCGCGCGATGCGGCATGCGGGCTGGCTGTGGTTCCGCCGTTTGGACCACGCGGCGGTGGCGATGCGGGGAGCGGAGGTACGATGCCCGCGTGACGCCCGCACTGATTCAATTGAAGTCGGACTCGCCGGTGGCGGTGCGGGAAGCGGCAGATCGCGCGGCGGCTGTCCTTCGGAGCGGCGGGCTTGTGGTGATCCCCACGGAGACGCTTTACGGCGTCGCGGCGCTGGCGAGCGATGCGGGCGCGCTGTCGCGATTGGTCGCGTTTTCGGGCCGGAAAGCGGACGAGAGTTCGACATGGCACGCGGGGAGTGCGAGCGAGGTGGTGGACAAACTCCGCTGGCCGCTCCACCGACGGGCGGTGGAGAGGCTTGCGCCCGGGCCGGTGCGGTTTGGGATCGATCTTGCGGCGCTTGAGGTCGGAGCGTGGCCTGTCGAAGGTCTCGCGGTCTCGGCGGCGGATGCGGGTGGTGTCGTGTGGGTGCGGGTGCCGTCTCACTCGGTGGCACGCGCGGTGATCCAAGCGACGGGTGGGCCGATCGTGGTGGATCGCGTGCCGCGCGGGGGCGAGGGTGATGACGCTCGGGCGCTGGGTGCTTTGGGCGCGGAGCTTGTCCTTGACGCGGGCCGGACGACGCACGGACGGCCGTCGACGACGGTGAGGCTGACGGGCGGGGAGCGTGCGGGGTACTCGGTGGTGAGCGAAGGGGCGGTGCCGGCGCGATCGGTCGCGCGGGCTTTGACGCGGCGGATTCTGTTTGTCTGCACGGGGAACACGTGCCGAAGCCCGATGGCGGAGGCGATCGCGCGGTCGATCATCGGGCCGGAGGGGACGCTTGACGGGATTCCGACGGAGGTGTCTTCGGCGGGGGTGGCGGCGAGCGAGGGGGAACCCGCGAGCCCGCAGACGACCGGGGCTTTGCGTGCGCTGGGGATCGAGCCATCGCCCCACCGGTCGCAGGGGGTGACGTCGGAAGCGGCTCGCGGGGCGGACGCGATCTACGCGATGACGGCTTCGCACGCCCGAGCGCTGCGGACGATGGGACCTGAGGTGGCGGAGAAGGTCGAAGTGCTGGACCCTTCGGGAAGCGATATTCCCGACCCGGTGGGCGGGCCCGTGGCGCTCTATATTTCAACCGCGAAGCGGCTGGAGGAACTGATCCGGTCGCGGCTCGCGGGGCTCGACGCTCGCCTTGCCGGGCGTCGGAACGCAGGAACCGGGAACGAATAGGAGCATGACCTTGAGAATCGCGCTTGCTGCAGATCACCGCGGAACGGCTGCTATCCGTCAGCTGCAGGAGAAACTGACGCGCGAGGGGCACGAGGTCGCCGTGATGGGCGAGTGCTCGGGTCAGCCGTGCGACTATCCGGAGCTTGCGTACCAGGTGGCCCGGGCGATCGCGGAGGGGAAGTACGAGAGCGGCGTGCTGATCTGCGGGACTGGGATCGGAATGTCGATCGCGGCGAACAAGATCCCGGGGATCCGCGCGGCGGTGGCGCACGATGAGATCGCGGCTCAGCTTTCGCGGAGCCACAACAACGCGAACATCCTGTGCATGTCGGCGGACCTGCTGGGCCAGCGGCTGATCGAGAAGATCACGGAGACGTTCGTGAAGACGCCGTTTGAGGGCGGCCGCCACGCGAGACGCTTGCGGAAGATCGCGGCGATCGAGCAGGGCCAGGATCCGGCCAGCGTCAAGGAATGAGAAAACACGAGGCACGAGGCGTTCGCTGTTCGGCGCTCGACCGAGACGTTGTCCGAGTGACTTCGCGGCTTTGGCGCGTCACGACTTCGTGACTTCGTGACTGCGTGACTTGCCGAAAAAAACAACCGGCCGGCTCTTGCGAGCCGGCCGGTGATGATTCAGAGTGAATCAGGCGAACTTAGAACATGACCTGGACCTGAGCGGACAGGCCGATTTCGCCGGTGTCGATGTCACCGAGGATACCGCCGGCCGAGTAGGGCAGGGAGGTGCCGGTGCCCGCGGGAGCGGTGCCGCCGGTGCCAGCCAGGACGTTGAAGTTGCGGAGGTCGTAGGTCTCGTTGAGAGCGACGATGACGCTGAAGGTGGCCTTCATCGTGTGCTTCTTCGGAATGAGGTAGTAGTTCACGCCGGCCGTGATGAAGTGGAAGGCGTCGGGGTCGAGGGTCGCGCCGTCGGCGTTGCTGTCGGCGAAGATGGAGTCCCAGCGGCCGAAGAGCTCCCAGGAGTTGTCGACGAACACGCCGGCCTGAACGAGGAGGCCGTAGGCGGAGGTGGACTCATCGCCGGCGGCTTCGGGGTCGGTGTTGGAGCCGACGAAGGCCGCGAAGGCGTTCCAGCCGTCGCCTTCGAACTGGGCGTCGATGGTGTAGAGGAGGAAGTTGGCGGTGGCGGTGTTGGCGCCGGCGTCGTTGCCGTCACCGGTGTCCTGGCCGCCCTGGTAGTGGATCGCCGCGCCGACCATGGAGGCGTAGGACTCGCCCTTGCCGGAGGTGAAGTCGTCGAAACGCTTCGCATCGCCGGAGATCACGTAGTTGAGGCGGCCGGTGAGGGCCCAGTCGGACTCGGCGGAGCTGTTCCAGTCCGTGTTGCGGCTGCGGATGCCGTCGGAGAAGGCGACCATCGCGGAGAACGCGTCGGAGGTGAACTCGGCCTGCACGCCCTGGCTACGGCCCTGGGTGAAGACGTTGTTCACGATCGAGCGCTGAGCGGCGAGCTGGTAGGCGTCGCTGATGTTCTCTTCGCGGAGGATCGGGAGCTTGAACTGACCGGCCTTGACCGCGAAGCCGTCGCTGAAGACGTAGCGGAAGAAGGCGTCATCGAGAGCGAAGCTGCCGCCGGAGGTGGCGAAGTCGCCCTGGATGCCGTACTCGAGGTTCTCGGCGGCGTTGCCCTTCACCCAGAGCTTGGTCTTGCCAGAGGCGAAACCGGAGGTGAAGTCGTCGTCCTGCGAGATGGTGCCGGCCGGCTGGGTGGCGGTGCCGTCGGAGCGCCAGTTGGCGTGGTAGCGGAACTGGATGAGGCCGCCGACCTTCATGGTGGCGCCGTCGCCGGAGCCCTGGAGGTTGGAGCGGTTGAGCGTGCTGTTGAGACGCTCGGCGTCGACCGCGCGATCAACGCTGGTCTGGGCCACGGCGGAACCGAGGCTCAGGGCGGCGCCCGCGATCATCGTCACCATCTTCATCTGCTTCGTCATCTGAGACTCCTTGATCTCGGGCCAGCCCCCATTGGCGAGGCGGCGCGGCCCACTCTGAACTCGTCCGAACTGGGGATCAGACCACGAAGTCCGTCCCCTCTGGACACTTGTTGTCCCCCCACCCTTCCCAACTGCTTCCCGCTTCCCATGAAAGGGGCGGTTTGTCGGAGCACGCTTCGAACCCCCTTCCGAACTCGATTGACCCTCCCAGAGTCCGATTACCGTGATGGCCGGGGAAGGTAACGATACTCACACCGATTAGCAAACGCAAACACGGGGAATTCGTTTTTTCGGTTGTCACCCCACCTCACGGACACATTTCTTGCGGTTTCTCCCCAGTTGAGCATGGTTTCTTTCGGTTCAACACCCATTTTCCCAGCATTCTTAGCGCATTGTGAACCCTTCCAACATGCGAACAACGGGGTCGCGGGTATCATTCCCACGCGGTGCTTTCCGATGCTCGGATGACCGTAGGTGGTTATCGGCCAAGGAGTTACGGCTAACAAACATGAGCGAATCACGCCACATCCTGATCGTGGAAGACGAACGCGACATCGCCGAACTGCTTCAATACAACCTGCAGAAGACCGGATACAGGGTTTCGATTGCCCGAAACGGGCGGTCCGCGGTGGACATGGCTTCCTCGGGAGCCCCGGACGCGATCATTTTGGATGTGATGCTGCCTGAACTGTCAGGGACCGAGGTCGCCAGGCGGCTTCGGACGAATCCGGTGACCGCGACGGTGCCGATCCTGATGCTCACGGCCAAGAGCGAAGAGGTGGATCAGGTGGTGGGGCTGACGGTGGGCGCGGACGACTATGTGACCAAGCCGTTCTCGATCAAGGTGCTTCTTGCGCGTCTGGAGGCGTTGCTGAGGCGGTCGCTTCCGACGGGGACGACGGGGCCGAGTGCGAACCGATCGCTTGCGCTCGGCGAGCTCGCGATGAACACGGAGACGCACGAAGCGGTGGTTTCCGGGGATTCGGTGAAATTCACGCTGACGGAGTTCAGGCTTCTGGCTGCCCTGCTTCAGGCGCAGGGGAAGATCATGACGCGGAGCGTGCTGATGGCCCGTGCGATGGGTCCGGGCGTGACGGTGACGGACCGGACGATCGACGTGCACATGACCGCGATCCGCAAGAAGCTTGGTGCTTCGGCGAGCCTGATCAAGACGGTGCGTGGAGTGGGATATCGCGCGACGGCGGATGCGCCGGGCTCGGGCGAGGAGTAGCATCCGCCGATGCTTCGGTGGTTTCAGCAGCGGCCCGCGGTTGCCGGCTTCGCGACGATCATGCTCGTCGGGGGCGTGTCGCTGTTCGCCGCGACGCGGGACTGGTCGGCTGGGCAGCGTGCACTCGCGATTCTGGGATCGAGCGTCGGAGCGGGGTTGATCTTTGTCGCGGGACCTGCGCGGGCCCGGCGTGCTGTGGAGCGGGATCGGCGGGAGCGAGTGGCTCGCACGCTCGCGGAGGCTGGGCACGCTTCGAGTGCGGCGCTGGACGAAGAAGCGGATGCGGATCTGGAAGCGGCGCTGGCGGCGGTCGGGCGTGCGGTGCCGCTTTCGCGTGCACAGACGGAAGTCGCGGAAGCGGCGCGGGCGGCGGCTTCGGGCGTGCTGGAGAGCATCCGGATTCCCGTGATCGGGACGGATGTGGATGGACGGATCGTGTCGGCGAACGGGCCGGCTCTGTCGCTGCTTTCGGTTGATGCGAGCTTGGCATCGCGGGGTTTGACGGGCCGGAACGTCGCGGAATTCATCACGCAGCGCGAGGTGCTTCATCTTCATCGGGACGCTGCGGCGGGGCGGGCGGGGAGCGCCGAGGTCCGCTGGCTTTTGCCCGCATCGGGGGCGAGAACGGTGGAGGTGACGGCTTCGCCGTGGCGGCGCGGGTCCGAAGCGGTGGGCGTGGTGATGACGATGGTGGACGTGACGGAGGCTTCGGAAGCGGCGCGGCTTCGGACGGACTTTGTGGCCAACGCGAGCCACGAGCTTCGAACCCCGCTGGCGGCGATCAAGGGTGCGATCGAGACGCTGGAGAGCGGCGCGTCGGAGGAGCCGGGAATCCGGTCGCGGCTTTTGCGGATGATCGCGGAGAATTCAACGCGGCTTGAGGATCTGACGCGGGATCTGATGGACTTGTCGCGGCTTGAGAGCACCGAAGCTCCGATCGAGGTGTCGACGGTTCGGGCGGCGGAAGTGGAAGCGTCGATGCGTGCTCAATTCGCGGCGACGATGTCGCAGGGGACGGTCGGCCTGGCGTTTCGCGCGGGGGTGAGCGAGCTTCGGACGGATCCGCGGCTTTTGCAGTTGATCCTGCGGAACCTGATCGAGAACGCGCTGAAGTTCGCGTACGACGGGACGGAGGTCGTGGTCGGCGTGGAGCGGATGGAGGGTGGGATCCGCTGGAGCGTCGCGGATCGGGGGATCGGGATTCCGCTGGATCAGCAGCAGCGGATCTTCGAGCGGTTCTACCAGGTGGAGAACTCGCGGATGGGGAATGGCGCGAAGGGGACCGGGCTTGGGCTTGCGATCGTCCGTCACGCGGTGAAGTCGCTGGACGGGACGATCCGCGTTGAATCGGTGTGGAAGGAAGGCACGACGATGATCGTGGAACTTCCCGAGCCGGTGGAAGCGTCTCGCGGGACCGCTTGAGGCACGTTCAACGAACGGGTGCGATGTCGACGCCGCGAAGCTCGGCGAGACGCTGCGCGACGGCGGCGACGAGGAGTCGCTCACGGTCCTTGTCGCGGTAGCGGGTGAAGGAAGCCGAGATCCGGATGGTGCCCTCGGGAACGCCCGGTGCGGGGTCGAGCTTGGTGACCCTGATCTGGGCGGGCCGGTCGAGCACGTCCACCAGCGTGTAAGAGAGCTGGTTCTGGTCGAAGGTCCCGTCGACCACGGCGAGGTTGAGCTTGCCGAGCCCGACGGCCAAAGCGGCTGAGACATCGTCCCAGTCCCCCACCACATCCACGCGGGACTGGCCGGCGTCCTCGACAACGTTCGCACTTTGGACGGGGTCGACGTTGGGGCGTGGGATGGAGCAGCCGCCGATAAAGAGGAGGGCGAAGAGGGCGAGCTGGCGGGGTACGGGGGCCATGCGGGGAGAGGATACCTCGGGGGGCGGGGTTCGATACAGTGACGGGGTCGTCGGACGACCGGGAGTACGCATCGCTTGGACATGACGATACGAGTTTCGACGGGGTCGGAGCGCCTGGGGGTTCTCGGGGACGGGGAACGCAATCTCAAGATGCTTCGCGAGGCGCTCGGCGTCGATGTGACGGCCCGAGAGGGCGTGGTGCACATCCGGGGAGGCCGGGGGCCGGTGACGGTGGCGCAGCGGGTACTTCAGCGTCTGGGAGCGGCGGCGCGGCAGAACCGGCCGATGAACCGCCGCGAGGTGCTGGGGTGCATCACGGATGAATCCTCGGCGCTGGCGGACCTTCCCGAAGGCGAGGAAGCCGGGGCGGAGGAGGTCCCGTCGCTGAATGAAGCGTGGGATGGTCGCCTTGACGTGTACGTCCGCGGGCGGCAGATCAAGCCCAAGACGGCGAATCAGGAAGCGTACCTGAGGGCGATCCGCGACAACGACATGGTTTTCGCGGTCGGGCCGGCGGGCACGGGAAAGACGTACCTCGCCGTGGCGGTGGCGGTGCACCTGCTGAAGACGGGGCGGACGAGCAAGCTGTTTCTGGTGAGGCCGGCGGTGGAAGCGGGCGAGAAGCTCGGGTTCCTGCCGGGGGATCTTGAAGCAAAGGTGAACCCGTATCTGCGGCCGCTTTTTGACGCGCTGCACGACATGATGGAGTACGGGACGATCCGCCGGTTCATGGAGAGCGACGTGGTGGAGATCTGCCCGCTTGCGTTCATGCGCGGGCGGACGCTGAACAACGCGATGATCATTCTGGACGAGGCGCAGAACACGACTCGCTCGCAGATGAAGATGTTCCTGACGCGAATGGGGCACGGGAGCAAGATGGTGGTGACGGGGGACGCGACGCAGGTGGACCTGGCGAACCCGGGGGACAGCGGCTTGGTGGATGCGTGCCGGAGGCTGGGGCGGACGCCGGGGGTGGCGATGGTGGGCCTTGACCGGAGCGACGTGGTGCGGCATCCGCTGGTGCAGCGCGTGATCGACGCGTACGACGATGAAGGCATCGGGGGGCCGCGGTAACGCATGGGACGCGACACGAACAGGTCGAGGACGAGCGCGATCAGCCGGAGCGTGAGGCAGCGGCGCGGGCAGGCGCGGGCGGTGCTGGGATCGATGGTGCTTCAGGCGGTGGAATCGCCGATCGGGGCGTGGGGCCTTTTGATCACGATCCTGGCCGGGCTTTTCGCGTCGGGGATGGTGGTGTGGTCGCGCGAGATGCCGCTTGTCGCGGTCGGACGGGTGATGGACGAGACGCGGACGGTGCGTGCGGACCTGGTGAACCGTGACCGTGCGGCGGAGCAGGAGCTTCGGGAAGCGGCGAAGAGCCGTGTGCCGCGGGTGTACGCGGCGAACTCGGAAGTGATCGGGGAGATCGTGCAGTCGCTTGAGAGTCTGCCGGCGGCGGTGGCTTCGGCGACGACGCTGGACCGGGTGGATCCGGCGATCCAGCAGAAGTTCGGGCTGACGGAGGAGCTTTTGGGCGCGCTGCGGGGCGCGGACGCGGCGGCGGACGGCGCGTGGTCCAAAGGTGTGACGCGGCTGGGGTCGATCCTGCTTCGCAAGCCGGTGCTTGATGAGCGGACGTTTCAGCGGGCGCTGACCGAGGGTCTGAACGTCGAGATCAAGCTTGCGCTTCCGGCGGCGTCGACGACGACGGTGCCACGGGCGGAGGTGGTGAATCTGTCGGGCGCGGCGATGCGAGACGAAGCGATGCGTGGGATGGTGCGTGCGTCGGGGCTTCGCGGGGCGCTGGCGGAGGTGGCGACGAACCGGCTTTTGAACGAGCCGAGGCCGACTTTCAGGTTTGATGAGGAATCGACGGCGGAGGATCTGGCGGCGGCGGCGAACGCGGTGCCGCTTCAGACGATCAAGTACGCCAAGGGGCAGGTGATCTTCGCGCGGGGCGACGCGCTCACGCCGGCGCAGTACGACCTTTACGAAGCGGAGCGTCGTCAGTTTCCGACGGTGGCGACATCGGGGCAGATCTGGTGGCCGAGGGCGGGGCTGGTTGCGGTGACGGCGGCGATCGCGGCGGCGTGCGCGGGGTACACGGCGCTGTTCGTGCCGCGGATCCGGCGGAGCGTCGGGCGGCAGATCTCGGCGGCGGTGCTGCTGCTTGTGGCGCTGGCGGCGGCGTGCGCGGGGACGGTCATGTATCCGGGGCTTTCGGCGGTGACGGCGACGGCGCCGATCATCATCGTCGTGATGCTCCTGACGGTGGCGTACGAGCAGCGGGTGGCGCTGGCGTACGGCGTGCTGCTTGGGACATTGGTGTGTCTGGGGCTCGATCGATCGGTGGGCGACTTTGCGGTGCTGGTGTCGGGGATCGCGGCGGCGGTTTGGCTGCTTCGCGATGTGCGGGAGCGTGGGACGATGGTTCGCGGGGCTCTGGGCGCGGGCGCGGCGCTGGCGGTCGCGACGCTGGTCGTGGGGCTGGTGGAGCGACCGGTGCCCGAAGCGTGGCGGCAGACGATGGTGGATGCGGCGATGGCCGGAGCGGGCGCGGTGCTGTGCGGAGGCGTGGTGCTTTTCGTCCTGCCAACGGTCGAGCGGCTGTTTGACGTCGCGACCGGGCTGACGCTGATCGAGCTTCGCGATCCGAAGCAGCCGCTGCTGCGGGAGCTTCAGCAGCGGGCGCCGGGGACGTACAACCACTCGCTGAACGTGGCGGCGATCGCGGAGGCGGCGGCGGACGCGATCGGGGCGAACTCGCTTCTCACGTACGTCGGCGGGCTTTACCACGACATCGGGAAGATGAACAAGCCGGAGTATTTCATCGAGAACCGCGTGGGCGGGGGGAACCGGCACGACAAATTGTCGCCGGCGCTGTCGCTTCTGGTGATCGTGGGGCACGTGAAGGACGGGGTGGAGCTGGCGATTGAGTTCGGCATCCCCAAGGTGCTTCGGCACTTCATCGAGGCCCACCACGGGACGACGCTGGTCGAGTATTTCTTCCACCGGGCCAAGCAGAAAGCCAAAGCGGCGGCGGCCCAGGAGGATTCGGAGATCGGGGATCTTGATCGGGAAGAGGATGATTCGGAACTGGACGGGATGCCCGACGAGGTGGAGTATCGGTATCCGGGTCCGAGGCCGCAGACGAAGGAAGTGGCGATCCTGATGGTGGCGGACGCGGTGGAGAGCGCGACGCGGACGCTCGAGGACCCGACGCCGGCGAGGATCGAGGCGTTGGTGCGGGATCTTGCGAACAAGCGGCTTCTGGACGGGCAGTTTGATGACTGCGAGCTGACGCTTCGGGAGCTGAACCAGATCTGCGAGTCGATCGCGCGGACGGTGACGAGCATCTATCACGGACGGATCGCGTATCCGAGCGAGAAGAGGGCGTAGCGGTTTGAGATTTGGAATTTGAAATTTGAAATTTCAAACCTGACATCTCAAATTGAAGACCGCGATCCGGACACCTCGCTCGCGCTTACTGCCCCATGCGTTCGATGAACTGATTGGCTTCGGCGATGCTGGTGTTCATCTCAGCGATGAAGACCTCCACGAAACTCCTTCGTTTTGCTTGAGCTGGTATGATACTGCCGATGTCGGAGACTTGGCACTATGTTCACGACATGGCGATCAACGAGGACGCCACCGTTGTCGTGCATGCCAATGCGAGCAAGCACCTCTGGGTTCGGCGCTTCCCGACCGGCGAGGTGATTGCCGAGCACGATCTCGTGCATAGTTTCGGAGGCCGGCGGCTTGCGCTGTCGCCCGACGGAAGCAGGCTCTGCACGGGTTGCTACGAAGGCGGCGTGCGTCAGAAGCCGCACGGCTCGGGTGTTCGGTGCTACGAGACGGTGACGGGACAGTTGCTCTGGGAACGCCCGGACTTGCTCAAGCCCCAGATCATGCTGTGCGGACCGGGTCCGGAGATGGTCACCGTCTGTCGCGCTGTGGGCGGCGCGTCCGTCGTTCGGTGGTCCGACGGCGCGACCGTTCGCCGGATCCGAAGCAAGTGGGACGTCAGCTTTCAGCAAGGTGCAGGGAAGGCCGACCCCGGTCGGGCCGATGCGTGCTTTGTTTCCGGGTTTGGCAGCAGATCGGAGTGCCGCGACGCCAATGACAAACGCCTGTGGAAAGCGACGATCCCAGGGCCGCCGCCAAAGGTCAACGACGTTTCGACGATCAGCGAGGAAGGTCGTGCCGCGGTCCACGCGTTGGGGCACCATGATCCGGATGTCTATGGCGTCTGCTGGCCGCCCGGGCTTCTTGTGCTTGCGGAAACCGGCGGCGACATCTGGGCGTTTGATGATCGGGGCGTGGTGCGATGGACTTTCCCGCGTGAGTCGGAGGAAAGTCACTCTTACGGCCTCTCGTACGACGCTGACCGTGGGCAGATTCTCACGTACGGCTACGAGTGTCTTCACAGCATCGACCCTGCGACGGGGTGGGAGAACTGGAAAGTGAGCCTTCCGCCACGGCGAGGAATCCGCTTTGAAACGTCAGCACGACGGGGTTCGCTTCTGGTCGGGCCCGAGTACTTCTTCGACGCCGCAACGCGTGAGATCAAGAGGTATGCCAGGGTTTTTGAAGACAGGATCTGGACGCAGCACGTGAGCAAGCCGTGGCACGAACACGTCCTGCCGCCGACGCAAGCGGACTTGCGGCGAGCATCGGAGCATGGAGCGTGAGCACGTCCGAAGTCAGCTTGCTGAAACAGCGGGCGTCGGAGGTGCGGGAGTGGCACCGCATGCATCCTGATGGACCTGCGGATGCTCAGTCGCCGGAAATCTCGCCCGGGGTGGTTCCTGCGGCGGAGTTGTGGAAGGCTTGGATGGGAACGGGCTGCTCTCGAGGCTGCATGGACTCGATGCTCGCGACTGTTTCCGCTCGAAGGAGGGACTTGCTCGGTCCTTCGGCACTTTCGCCGGCTGATGTCGCGGGACGGTGGGCCATCTATGGCCTTGACATTTCAGACTACTGCCAGCTCGCCGCGTTCGAAACGGAAGGGCTGTTCGACAACGGAGACTGCCCGGGGTGGGACCTTTGGGTGGCGTGTTTGACGGAAGCCAAGCGCGGCCTGCACGGGTCGCACGCGCTGCTCGTCTGGGTGCCGGACCGACTGGTGGCGAGATTCGATCAAGGCATGCGGGTGATGCCGATGTCGCCCGTCGTCTGGGCCGATGACCCGCAGGTTGAAGGGTCGGACGCGGTGCGCTCGCTGCGAGAAGCTGGCCTGACCTAAACACGCTGCGTTCCCAACAGCGGCGCTTGGAATGCTGGCCAGTATCGCCTCACTGCCCCATGCGTTCGATGAACTGATTGGCTTCGGCGATGCTGGTGTTCATTTCGGCGATGAGCTTGGCGACGTCGCCTTCGATGCCTCGGACGGTTTCGGAGAGGCTCGCGACGGCGCGGGCGTTGAGGTTGTGCTTGAGGAAGAGGACCTGGTCCTTGAAGGCGCCGAGGACGGGGTTCATCTTGGATTCGGCGGCTCGCATCTTGCCGAGGAGGGTCGCGTACTGGGCTTTGGTGTCGTCGAGCTGGCGCTGGCTTTGGGCACGCATCTGCTCGCTGTTGTACTGATCGAGCTCGGCTTCCCACTCTTTGAAGAGCTTGTTGGCGACGGTGTCGGTGGCGGAGATGCGGTCGGAGACGGCTTTGGCTTTGGACTCGCTGGCGTCGGCCGCTTTCTTCATCTTGTTGTACTGGCCTTCGAGGTCGCCGGGCTTGACGCCGGTGACGGCGATGAACTCGGCGAGAGCGGACTCAAACTGGACCTTGGCGGCTTCCTGGCTGGTCTTGGCTTCCTGGACGCGAGCGACGAGCTGGTCTCGCTTGGCGACGCCGAAAGCTTCCTTGACCGCGATCTTGGTGGATTCGCAGGCGGGGAGCACGGCGGCGGAAGCGGCGGCGAGGACGATCAGCGAGGTGCGGAGGATCATGGGGAATGCTAAGCGGGCAGGGCGAGGCTCGAATACCATCCGGCATGGACCTTGGCGTCACGTTGCTTGATCGCGGGCTGATCACTCCGGATGAGCTTGAAGCGGCCCGCGGGGAAGCGGTGGCTTCGGGGGATCGGCTGGACCGGGTGCTGGTTCGGTCGGGGCGGCTTGGTCGCGAGCAGGTGCTTGCGGCGCTGGCCGAGCAGTTTCACATGGCGCTGGCGGACCTGCCGTCGCTGACGGTGGAGCCGGCGGTGTTGTCGCTGGTGCCGGCGAAGTTCGTCTTCGGTCGGCGGTGCGTGCCGATTGCTCGCGAGGGGTCGCGGCTGACAGTGGCGACGGCGGACCCGTTCGATCTTTCGCCGGCGGACGAGCTTCGGCTGCTGACGGGCCTCTCGATCGAGCCGGTGCTGGCGGACGAGGAAGAGCTTCACGGGTTCATCCGGGCGAACTACGGCGTGGGCGGGGACACGCTTGACGCGATGTCGGCGGGGATGCCGGACGCGCCGACAGCGAAAGCGGCCGGCGGGGACGAGATGGAAGCGGCGCAGGAAGCGTCGGTCGTCAAGCTCGTCAACGACATCCTGAGCGAAGCGGTCTCCGAGCGGGCGACGGACGTCCACGTCGAGCCCTACGAACACGAGCTTGTGGTGCGCTACCGCATCGACGGCGTCCTTCAGCGGGCCAACGTCGCGAGCACGATCTCGCGGTTCGGCCCGGCGATCATCAGCCGTCTCAAGATCATGGCGAACCTGAACATCGCCGAGAAGCGCAAGCCGCAGGACGGCCGCATCACATTCCGGTCGCGTGTGCAGGGAAGGCCGGCGGAAGAGATCGACCTCCGCGTGAGCACGATCCCGATGCTCTTCGGCGAGGGCGTGGTGCTCCGCATTCTGTCGAAAGCGGCGGTGCTGATGTCGCTGGACCAGCTCGGCATGCCCCCCGGCGTGCTTGGGATGTGGGCCGACCTGATCAACCGGCCGCACGGCATTCTGCTTGTCACCGGGCCGACGGGGTCGGGCAAATCGACGACGCTTTACGCGAGCTTGAACAAGATCGTGTCGGATGAGATCAAAGCGATCACGGTCGAGGACCCGGTCGAGTATCACGTCAAGGGCGTGAATCAGATCCAGGTGAACCATCAGGTGGGGCTGGATTTCGCGGCGGGGCTTCGCGCGATCCTGCGTCACGACCCGGACGTGGTGATGATCGGCGAAATCCGCGACAAGGAAACCGCGGAGACGGCGATCCAAGCTTCGCTGACGGGCCACCTGGTCTTCAGCACGCTTCACACCAACGACGCTTCGGGAGCGACGACGCGGCTTCTCGACATGGGCGTCGAGCCGTTCCTGGTTTCAAGCTCTGTCGAGGGCATTCTGGCGCAGCGGCTGGTGCGGCGGGTCTGCCGCGAGTGCGCAACACCGCATGTGCCGCACCCGGGAGACATCCCGGCGGACTTCGTTGTGACGCCCGAGACCAAGCTGGTCCACGGATCGGGGTGCCGGGCGTGCCGGAACACCGGATTCCGCGGGCGCATCGGCGTGTACGAACTCCTCCGGATGAGCGACCGCACCCGCGAGCTTGTGATGCAGCGGACGAACGCGCGGGCGATCGCCCAGCACGCCAAAGCGGAGGGAAACCTCGCATCGCTTCGCGAGGATGGGTACACGAAAGCGGCGGCGGGTCATACGACGCTGGCGGAAGTCGTGTCGGCGCTGGCGGGTTGATCGAGCGGGCGAGTGTCAGGGCACGGCGATCAGCTTGAGCTTCTTCTCGAAGGCTTTCTGAGCACGCTCGAAGGGTGAGCCGGAGGGTCCGCTTTCCTTCGTGATGGCGAGGCGGAAGCCGACATCGGAGAAGCCGCTTCGCGCGGAGGAATCGACGGGCTGCGGCTTGGCGACGTCGTACGCGAACTGTCCCGCGGGCGGGGTGAGGGCCGATCCGCCAACGATGCGGAGGGGTGCGTAGTTGTTGGATCCGAACAGGCTGAACGCGTCGCGGACGGTGCAGTCCTTGGGGAGCTTGTCCATCGACGCGGGGTCGGTGGTGACGAACTCGGCGACGTTGCCGACGAGATCCATGAACTTGGTGCTCGCCCCCGGCGCCGGACGGAAGAACACCACGCCGTCCGAGCCGGTCGCTTCGGCGTCGGCCGCGGGGTTGAAAGCCCCTGCTTGGGCGGGCGGGATGAAGATGCCGGCGGAGGGGAGCTGAGCTTCGATCTTGTTAAACTCATTGCGTGAGTCGCGGTTCCAAGCGTCGATCTGTGCGACGTAGGGATCGCGGACGGCTTTCCATGCTCCGTCGCGGAGGTTGGATGAACTGTCGGCGAGCGGGCTGGCGCGTGCGGCGGCCCACTCTTCCGGCGTGGGGAGTCGGCAGCCCAAGCGGCGGGCGACGAGCGCTGCGGCTTCGGGGGTGACCTGCTGTATCGGAAGATCGAGCGAGGGCGGAGGAATCGTGACGCCCTCGGGGATCCAGCGGAAGCCGGCGCTCGTCTTCGGAGCCTCAAGGGTTTCGTTGGAAGCGAACCAGCCGTTCCATTCGGCGGGAACGCCCGGGACGGCGGCGGCCAGAATCGCGGTGCCGTCGGGGCTCGCCCAGACGCGGGGGCCGCTTCGCGGGTCGGGGCCGCCGGAGGTGACGAAGAGAAGCGACTGGGTGGAGCTTGCTTCGGGCGCGTCGGAGGGCTTGATCCCGGCGGCCTTGAGGACATCGGCGAAGAGCGCGGCGCTCACCTCCGAGGTTGATACGAGGGCTTCGGCGTCGCCGACGGTGACGGTAATGAAGGTGAGCGTGTGCGGGCCGGCGGTGTAGATGGCGATGTCGTCCTCGTCGCGGGCGGACCACTTCATGGCGGCGGCGAGTGAGGAGATCGCGGGACCGGTCTCGGAAGCCGAGAAGGTCTTGCCGGCTTCGGGCGTCGTGCCGGTGCGAAGAGCTTTGATGAACGAAACGACCTGCGGAAGAGACTCGATGGGTTTGGAAGCTTCTTCAACCTTGGCGAACTCGGCGGCGATGGCGGAAGCCTGGGTCGCGGGATCGGCGGCGGGGTTGACCTTGGCGATGGCTGATTTGGCGGCGAGAACGCGCCAGTTGTAGCGTGCGGCGGGGGCGATCTCGGCGGCGGTCGCTTCGGTTGCACCGAAACTTGCCGCGGAGGCGAACGCGGCGGAGAACGCGGCTTCGCGGGCCTGGTCGTCGGACAGCGCGAGGGCGAAACGGGCGTAGCGGGTCCAGATGGCCGGCGAGCCCGCGGCGATCTCGCTGAGGAGAGCGGATTGTCGATCCGCGGGAAGACCCGAGCCCTTGAGCACGTCGGAAGCGGCGGTCGCGAGTGCGGAAGCTCTGCCGAGGAGAGCAGCGGCGGCCTGCGGGTCGGCGGCGACGAAAGGCGTGGAAGCGAGTCGACGCCACGCCGCGAGCCGCTCGGCGACCTGCGTGGCGCTCAGCGATTCCATCTGACCGATCAGACGGGCGGTATCGGTCTGGGCGGCGATGGCTTCGAGCGCGGCGAAGCGGGCTTTGATCGAAGCGACGATCGGAGCGAGTTCCGCATCGGCGAGCGCACCACGAGCGAGGATCGCCGGGTCATTCGCCGCGTTCGCGCCGGGGAGGAATCCCTCGTCGAGAGCACGGGCGGCGGCGGCGGCGGAATCGAGTTGTTTCTGGGCGGCTTCGCGCCAGGTCGTGTAGGCATTCTTTGCGGACTTGACGGACTGGCTTTCGAGCGTGTCCTTGGACGTGAGCGTGCCCGCGAGCACTTCGAGGGTGCGTTCGCGTCTGGCGGCGACGAGGGTGTCGAGCGCCGCGCGGTCGATCGCGTTGGACGCGGCTTGGAGCATCGGCAGGAACTCAGGCTTGGCCATCTCGTCAAGCACGCCCTTCCACGTGTCGAGGAGGAGATCGCTCTGATCACCGACGTCCATGGAGGAATCGTTGGAGATCTCGGCGGTGAGCTTGGACCAGAGGGCTTTCAGCGAGGGTGCGGCGTAGGTCTGCTTGGCGGCAAGCTCAAGAAGCTCAACCTTGGAGTTGGCCAGGCCCCGAGGGATGAAGGTCTTGTTGTCGAAAGCGGCGACACGAGATTCGATCGCGGCGTAGGCCTGATCGATCGGGGGTCGCGACTGCTTGGATATACGCACCGGCTTTCCAGACGCATCCAAGCCGACCTTGGCGAGCTCGTCGGCGATGGTGTTCAGCGAGGCTTTCGTCTTTTCCGGCGGATCGCCCGGGAACTTGCGTTTCTTCTCGACCGCGCGGTCGAGGTCGGCAACCATCGTCTTGATCTTGGTCGCAAGAGCCGTGCGGCGGCCTTCGATCTGCGCCAGCTCGGCTTCGGGGAGGACGCGGTACGTGTCATCGCGGAGCGTGGCGAGCCAGCGATCGAGTTTGGCGGAGTCGAGATCCGTCGACGCTTTCAGTTCGTTGTACGTCTCGGTGGCGCGGAGCGAGACGATGTCGCGGTCGGCGGCCGCCACGAGGGACGCGGCTTCGGCGCCCTTGCGTTCCATGGCGTTCAGGGAAGCGATGAGCGGGCCGAGACCGCTGGAGTCGGCGGCGAGGACCTTTGCGCCCTCGCGGTCCACGACGTAAGCGAACTTCGCGAGGACCTCGTCGCCGGACTCGGCGAGTTTGGCCCGGACGGGCTCGATTTTCGCGAGGGCTTCCTGAACGCGGGCCGCGTCGGCGACGGACGCGAGCGCGTCGGCGATGTCTCCCGGGCCGGGGAGGTCGTTCTCGCTTTTGGATGCGTCGGCGAGGCGGCGGGCGACGGAGATCGCGCTGTCGAGTCGCGCCGCGGCGGGCGTCCAACCGCGAGCCTCCCAGTCCTGCTTGAGCTTGCCGAGTGCTTCGGCGTCGAGGGCTTTGGTGATGAGAGAACGCGCTTCGCTGACGGCGCGAACGGATTCGGAGAGGTCGTCGACCCAGGCTTTCCGGTCGCGTTCGGGGATTTCCTCCAAGCGTCTGGAGGGCGAGAACTGTCGCACTTCGGAGAGACGCGAGCGGTTACTCGCGGCGTCGGGGGAGACGAGATTGCCGGTGACGCGGAGGGCGGCGGTCAGTCCTTCGGGAAGCTTGGCGCGGGTCTCAGCGGGGAGCGCGCCGAGCTTGGTGGCAAGATCGGTGCGGCGCGGATCGCCGAACCACCCGGACCAGTCCATGACGAACGTGGTCCACTGCGTGTCCAGTTCGGGGAGGCTGAGGGCGACGGGGCGGGGCGCGACGATTTCGGCTGGCTTGCGGGTGGCAAAATAGGCTGCCGTGCCGCCGGCGGCGAGGATGAGCAGGACGGCGACGCCGATGAGGCCGGCTTTGGTCTTTCGGGCGACCGAAGCGGCCGAGGGGATCATCCCGCGGACCTCGTCCAGGTCCGGCATCGGCCGGCCGGGGATGCCGCCCATGAGCAGGTTGCAGAGATCGACCCATTGCAGCGCGGAGGAGCCCAATCGCGACCAGTCGTCAGAGAGACTGACGGAGATCGTCGTGCGGTCGCGCACGGGGCGGAGCATCACAAGCTCATAGATCAACCGGCCCAGCGCGTTGAGGTCGGCTTCCGCGTCCCGCGGCGAAACGGTGGAATCGGGCTTGGGATCGGTGAGCAGGACGGGCGCGTCCTCGACGGTCGGTCCGTCGGGGCCGCCGATCATGACGTTGGAGGGCTTGAGGTTGCCGTGGGCCCGGCCGAGGGCGGAGCGAAGCTCGAGCAGGCCGTCGACGACGGCGTGGACGACCGTGCTCAGCGAGCGGGCGTCGAGGCGGATGCCGCGAGCGACGATCTTCTGCACGCTTCGCGCGTAGAGGTCGGCGACGTAGAACGCGCCGGCGTCGGTCTTGCCGAATTCGTGGAGCTTGACCCAGTGGGACGCTCCGGAGTCGGAGACTTTTTTCTGGACCTGCGCGGACTCGAGGAAGAGAGCCGACTCGCGTTCGAGTCGCTCGGGGTCGCCGAGGATCGCCAAGCCCTCGGTGGTCTTGATGATGTAGGACTCGCCCTGAACGACGGCGTTCTTCGGCCGGGCGGACCATAGAAAGCCCAGCCCGCTCTGGGCCAGTTCCTTCACCGATTCGTAAGAGCCCCAGGTGTTCATGGTCAAATGCGCGGCGCTCCGGCGACGGAGGTCGCGTGCCGGATCAGAATTCCGTGGGTTCCACGTTGGATTCCTTGGTCTCGCGAACGACACCGTCGGAGGTGATCTTCACGACCAGGTCGCGGCCGTCCAGGTCGCGCCACCGCTTGGAGTTGAGCGAGATGACGTGGCGGCGCGGGTCGTTGGGCTTGCCGGCTTCGGAGCCCTTGCCCGGCAGGTCGACGAGAATGATGAGGTACATCGGCTTGTTCCAAGCGGCCCAGGCCGGATCCTCGCGGGGGAGGCGGACCTCGCCGTTCTCGATCGAGAACTCGCGGACGTTGAGGGCCGCGAGCTGGTCCTGCTTGCGCATGAAGTGAGCGGTGACGTTCTGAGACTCCCACTCCTTCTTGCCGTCGGCGCTGACGCCGACGATGTGCGCCCGGGTCGGGGGGATCTGCTTGGTCACCGGGTCGCGGAGCGTGTCGTCGGGCCGCATGGTGACCCCGGGCTGCACGACATTCACCCCGCCGCAGCCGCCGAGGGTGAGGAGCGAGCAGGCGAGAAACACGACCAGACCCAACGTGAGTGAGCGCACCATCCGACTCTCCTTTGAACCCCCGACCCGACCACAGAATAGCGTCCGCAGCGGGCTTGCGTCGTGCGACCCGCCCGAGAAAGGCGGATCAGCCCCGGACCAGCAGTTCCTTGACCACCTGATGGACCTCGCGCGAGAGGCCCTGGTCGGCGACGATCAGGGACCGCGTCTTGGTCAACAGGGCGTGCAGGCTGTCGAGGATGCCGTCGTAGACGCGGTGCGGCGCGCCGGCCGGGGCGTCGCCGAAATCCTTGCACCGCGAGAACCAGCCGGCGGCCGGGAACATGCGGAGCACCACCGCCAGGACCTCGTGCCACAGCGCGGCCGGGATCATGGCGGCGGCGATCGCGGGGTCGACCTTCTCGCTGACCAGACGCTGGCAGCCCAGAGCATCCAGGTACCGCTTCTGCGTCGCGAGCAGGCGGCCGAGCGCGGCGGAAGCGGCTTGGACGGGGTCCGAAACACCGTCGGCGGGCTTCTCGGAAGCCAGGGCGTTGGCGAGGCTCATGGCTTCGTCGAGGGCCACGGGGAGCGAGGTGCCGTCATTGACCAGAAGCGTGCGCACGGCGAGCACACCGAGCGAATAGAGGTCGCTGGGCGTCGAAAGGAGCGGCAGGACCTCGAACATCGCGTCGGGGATCGGGACGCCGGCACCCTGGGTGAGGCGTTCGGCGACGCCGGGCGGCAGTTCTTGCGCGAGCGTGCGAAGACGCAGCTCGCCTCCTCCCCCGCCGCCGGCTTTGGCGTCCGCGAGGGCGTAGGTGTCGACGCGGGTGCCGCCGATGGTGAACCGGAGCCAGACGAGGTCGTTGGCCCCGACGCTGAGCCGCTCATGGGTCGTGAGCGTGCACTCGAACATCGTGCCGAACGCCAGGCCGGCGCGATCGGGCGGGGTGCCGCCGGAGGAGCCCATCGAAGCATCGACGACGCGGCGGATGCGGATCACGCCGCGGCCCTGCGTGGAGGCGCCGAGCGTCGCGGCGGAGTAGATCGAGAGGCGGTCGCTCCCGGCGAGGAAGTACGGCGTGTCCGAGCCGGGGATCTTGAGCGGGATGGCTTCGCCGGGGGAAGCCAGGCCGACGCGGGCGGTCCACCACATCGGCAGGCCGGCGGCGGCGCTCCCGCCGCGGGCGAGGTGGACGCGGAAGCTGTCGGCGGAGACGTTGAGCAGGGGGCCGTCCTCGCTCAGGGCCCGCGCGATGCCGACGGCTTCGGCGAGCAGGCGGAGCTTGAGATGGAGCACCTCGGGGAGCCTGCGGCCGGGGCTCGCGGAGGATGCACCGAGCCAGCCCGCGCCGGAAGCCAGGACGGAGGTGGCCCGCCCGACCTCGCCGTTGACGGCGGCTCGCGCGGCCCGCTCGCGGAGCATGCTCTCGACCGAACCCTCACCGCCCGCGCCGCCCAAGGCATCGACGAACTGCTCGTACGAGAGGGGAGCCAGCGGCAGGACCATCATGAGGCCGCCGAGGGAGATGGGGACGGTGCCCGGAGTGAGGCCGAGATTCGCGATGATCGCAGACTCATCGGCGGCTTCGGGGCCGGCGATGGCGACGAGCGGAGAACGCTCACCCTGCATGGGGGCGTAGAGGTATCGCGAGAGCGAGGTCGAGTACGGCTCTTTGCCCTTGCGCTTGAGGAACTCATCATCCTCGCAGAGGGCCCAAGGGGATCCGCTTGATTTCTCGACGGCCCGGACGGGGACACCCTTCTTGAGGTCGAGGAAGATCGGCTCGGGGTGGGCATCCTCCCAGCCGGTTGAGAACCGTCCCGCGCCGGCGGCATCATCGAGGGCTGTGGCCCGGGCGCGCCAGCGGTCATCGAGCAGGCGGTTGCTGAGGTTCTGGCGGTAGGTCGGGAGGGCGGAAGCCAGGTGCCGGGTGTCCTGCGACCAGATCTCGACGAAGTCGTGGATGCGGCCGGCGGCGTCGGCGATGGCTCCGAGGATGATGCGGGCGTCGAGCAGCTCACGGAGCACGATGAGGGATGAGCGGCCATCCTTGGCATCCTGCACGATGGCGCAGAGGCGGGCGACGCCGCCCTGCTGCTCGGGCGTGAGGGGGATGCACCGATACCCGGCGGTCAGGCTCGCCGGAAGGTCGCCGAAGACAAACTGTGGCAGCGGACCGCTCAACTTTCAGCTCCTGTCTGGGAGAGAGACAGGGTAGCAGGATTGGGCCGGATCGGGGCGAGAGAGGAGTGAGAGAGGGGTGAGAGAGGGGCGGATGGGGGCGGGTGGGGGATGGGGGATGGGGGATGGGGGAGGGGATCTGGCCGTGGCACTGCTCATCGGTTCCTCCGATGAGCAGTGGATGGTCGCACAGAGCCGCGAGGCCCTCCGCGCCGACCACGCCCAACCACCACGCGCCGAAGCGGCGGGTGGTGGCACCCGGCGTCTGTCTCGTGTCGCGGCTCTTCCCTTCGATGTGCGCCCAACCCCGACCATCCCGAAGCGGGATGATCGTGGCTCCGCGCACGCGTGCAATCGGTCAGAAGGCGCTCATTGCCGCCACCCCTGCCCCGGAGGCATCATCCCATTGGGCGCACACACCTTCGCCGAGAACTCGGCGAATTCGCGCCACTCCGCGTCGAACCTATTCTTCGAGATACACTCTCGCCAGTGCTCGGATGATTTTCTTCCGACGTACATACCCGTGAGATTGAAGATGAGCTGAATATGCTCTTCAGCTCGAATCGCGGGCCAAGCGGTTCGACGGAGAAGCTCCTTCATCGCGATATCGTGCACAGGCGTGAAATTGAAGCCCTCTGTCGCGATCCTCCAACGCCGTCGCCATGTGTGAAGACCGTAGATGACGATCCCTCCGACGATGAGTCCGACTGCGGCACCGATACCGATGAGAAAATTGAGCATTGATTCCGGAAGTATACTCAGCGTCGTTCGCGTTGGGGGGTAAGGTGCTTCGATAGAAACTCGACCATTCGCTCGAGTTCCATAGACGAAACCGTCGCATGCCACCTCTTGCTTCGAGTCGTCCACAGCTCAACTGCTTCGATTTCGTCTTTCCCCAAGAGCGCTACGTTGCCATGTGCTAAGGCATGACGGATTTGGTTCACTTGATCAAACCAGCAGGTAAACGAACTGGTCAGATTGCCTTGCTGGTAAGTTCGCGAAATGGAAGGCCATCCTTCCTCGACTGCTCTTTCAATCGGATATCGGGGCTGCTTGGGGTTCGGCTGGCGACGACACTCGGTCAGGGTGAGCATTAGGAGCATAACCGACAGCGTGTGGCTGAACTCATACGGAGGACCCTTCGCATCCGACGGATTGGACGACAGTCGTTGCAGCATCCAAGCCTGATTGCGCTGCAGCCGTCGGACTAACTCTGCGACGTGGTCTCTGGATTTTGGAAAAGCCATGTTGGCGCAGTCTAGGGTGCTTCGATTGGATTGCCCGATCATCGCGCCCACCGACCGCAAGCAAGCGGCACCTTTGGTCGCGACCGGAAGACCTCAGGTCACGACCGGCGCTCCTGCGGTTGCGACCTGAAGACCTCGGGTCGCGACCGGCGCTCTTCGGGTGGCGACCGGAGGGCTTCGGGTGGCGACCAGCGGGCTCCGGGTCGCGACCGCGAGTGCTTGGGTCGCGACCGGAACGCTGCGGGTTGCGACCGGCGCTCTGCGAGGTGCGACCGGAGGAGCCTCCAAAGCCGCTCCACGCCGCCCACGCGGGGCAAAGACCACACGCGGAAAAATCGTCACAACCGCTCAAGTCGCGCCGAGGGCGTTCCGATCCCTGAACAGGCGCCGGGCCGATGCCCTGATGCCCGATGCCTGATGCCTCTCACCAAGGAGCCCCCGATGACCATCATGCCCGACCGCATCCGCGACGCGATTGACTTCTGCCTGGTCCGAGGCAATGTCTGGCAGGCCAACGCAGCTCTTATCGGACTCTCTGCCGGACAAGCCACGGCTTTCAAGGCGGCCGCGGCGTCGGCGGACACCGCGTACGTCGCCCGCGAGAACGCGGCCAACGCCGCCAAGTCCGCGACGATCAACCAGAGCGGGGCCGTCGCCGCGATGCGCACCAGCGCCGCCGACATGATCCGCTCCATCAAGGCGTTCGCCGAGGCGAGCGCGAACCCCAGCGCCGTCTACGCGATCGCGCAGATCCCCCCGCCCGCGACCCCCTCGCCCCGCCCCGCGCCGGGGCAGCCGACGGATTTCAAGGTCAGCCTCAACCCCGGCGGGTCGATCACGCTCAAGTGGAAGTGCCAGAACCCGCCCGGCTCGACCGGCACCGTCTACCACGTCTACCGCCGCATCGGCGGCGTCGAGGGGCCCGCGACGGACCTTGGCACGATCGGCGTCCGCGAATTCACCGACGACACGGTTCCTTCATCCGCGGGGGGCGTGGGGGTCGTGTACGTCGTGCAGGCCCAGCGCGCCGACCTCGTCGGCCCCGCCTCGCTCCCGATGACGGTGCAGTTCGGCATCGGCGGGGGTGGAAGTATCGCGATCACATCGGCGTTCACCGGCGCAGGGCCGGTGCCGGTCAAGAACGCGGCGTAAAGGCAGGACTCACCACAGAGGCGCAGAGGCACAGAGGAAGGCGGGGAAGTGGGAAGAGCACTTCAACCCTCTTCCCCTCCGCGCTCGCTCAGTGTCTCTGTGTCTCTGTGTCTCTGTGGTGAATGTCTTATTGAATGTCTGGTGTCTTCAGCCGTGCCCGCCGAGGTAGGCCTTGCGGACTTCGTCGGAGGCGGCGAGGTCGGAGGCTTTGCCTTCCATCGCGATCTTGCCGACCTCGAGGACGTAGGCGCGGTGGGCGACCTTGAGGGCCATGTGGGCGTTCTGTTCGACCAGGAGGATCGTCGTGCCCGCGGCGTTGATGTCGCGGATGATCTTGAAGATGACCTGCACGATCTGCGGGGCAAGGCCCAGCGAGGGCTCGTCGAGCAGGAGCAGCTTGGGCTTGGCGAGCAGGGCGCGGGCGATCGCGAGCATCTGCTGCTCGCCGCCCGAGAGGGTGCCGGCGTTCTGGTGGAGGCGTTCGCGGACGCGGGGGAAGAGGGAAAGAGCCCACTCGCGGTCCTTGTCGATCCCGGCTTTGTCGCTTCGGGTGAAAGCTCCGAGCTCGAGGTTTTCCGCGACGGTCATGTTCGCGAAGATGCCGCGGCCCTCGGGGCAGTGGACCATGCCCAGGGAGACGATGTCGTGCGGGGCGGTGCGGTTGATCGTCTTGCCCTCAAACTCGACGGAGCCGCTCTTGGGCGAGAGGAGGCCGGAGACGGCGCGGAGCGTGGTGGATTTGCCGGCGCCGTTGCAGCCGATGAGCGTGACGATCTCGCCCTGGTTGACGGTGAGCGAGACGCCGTGGAGGGCTTTGACGGCCCCGTAGGAGACATGGAGGTCTTTGACGGTCAGCATGCTCATTCCGTCCCCAGGTACGCTTCGATCACCTTCGGGTTCTGCTGGACTTCGGCGGGGGTTCCGGCGGCGATAGTCTGGCCGAAGTTGAGCACGGTGACGTGGTCGCACAGGTTCATGACGACGCCCATGTCGTGCTCGATGAGGAGGATTGCAATCTCGAACTTCTGCCGGACCTCTTGGATGAGCGAGCGGAGGGCGATCTTCTCTTGCGGGTTCATGCCGGCGGCGGGCTCATCGAGCAGGAGGACGGTGGGCTCGGTGGCGAGGGCGCGGGCGATCTCGAGGCGTCGCTGGTCGCCGTAGGGGAGGTTGCGAGCCTGCTCGTCGGCCCGGCTTTCGAGGTTGAAGATGCGGAGCATCTCGAGGGCGCGTTCCTCGATGGCGCGTTCCTGGCCGATGAAGGCGGAGGTGCGGAGGATGGTCGAGAAGATGCTGTGCGAGCCGCGGAGGTGGCAGGCGAGCTTGACGTTGTCGAGGACGGAGAGCTCGCCGAAGAGGCGGATGTTCTGGAAGGTGCGGGAGAGGCCGGCTGCGGCGATCTGGTGCGGCTTGAGGCCGTTGAGGCGTTTGCCGCTGAGGACGACGTCGCCGGAGTCGGGCTTGTAGACGCCGGTCAGGAGGTTGAAGCAGGTGGTCTTGCCGGCGCCGTTGGGGCCGATGAGGCCGTAGACGGCGCGGGGGGGGATGGCGATCGAGAAGTTCTGGACGGCTTTGAGGCCGCCGAAGGCGATCGAGATGCCCCGGACGTCCAGCGCGAGTTGGGTGGCGGACTGGGTGGGGGTGGCGGTCATGCAGCACCTCCGCCCGGGGGGGCACCGGTGTTGCTCGAGGGCTTGCGGCGAAGCTTGCGGAAGGGGCCCATCTCCCAGATCTCATGCACTCCGAAGAGGCCCTGGGGCCGGAGGATCATCATGAGGATGAGGAGGAAGGCGAAGATGATGAGGCGGAACTCCTGGAGCGGCTGCCAGAGGCTTCGCAGGAACTCGGGGAGGAGGGTCATGACGACGGCGGCGAGAGCGGCTCCGGAAATCGAGCCCATGCCGCCCAGGACGACCATGATGATGATGTCGAAGGACTTCTGGAAGCCCAGGTCGCCGGCGTTGATGGCGGTGAGGTCCATCGCGTAGAGGCCGCCGGCGAGACCGGCGAAGAAGCTGGAGAGGACGAAGGCGCGGACCTTGTACTTGGTGACGTCGACGCCCATGGCCTGGCTTGCGATCTCGTCCTCGCGGATGGAGAGGAAAGCCCGGCCGGAGGAGCTTGTCTTGAGGCGGTAGCAGACGATGAGGGTGATGACGACGAAGGTGTAGACCCAGAAGAGGGTCGTGTAGGAGGGGAGGAGGTTGAAGCCTTTGGCTCCGCCGAGTTTCCAGAGGAGGGCGAGGAAGGATTCGTTCTGGGCTTCGGCGGCTTTCCAAGGCTGGATCTGGTCCTGCGAGCTTTGGACGATGACGCGGAGGATCTCGCCGAAGCCGAGGGTGACGATGGCGAGGTAGTCGCCGCGGAGGCGGAGGCTTGGCAGGCCGACGATGTACCCGGCGGCGGCGGCGAAGAGGCCGCCGACGAGGCAGGAACCGACGAAGAGAAGGTCGCCGCGAGCGACCATCGGGCCGTCAAAGGCTCCGTCGCCGGTGAAGCTGATGTACCCGCCGGCGAATTCGGCCGAGCCGAAGAGCTTGATCGAGCCGTAGTAGGTCATCGTCGCGGCGGCGTACCCGCCGAGGGACATGAAGCCCGCGTGGCCCATCGAGAACTGGCCGGTGAAGCCATTGACGACGGTGAGGCTGACGGCGAGGATGATGTTGATACCCGAAAGGAGAGCCAGGCGTCGGCCCAGGCCGCCGAGAAGGTGCGGGGCGACGGCGTGGACGACCAGGCCGACGACCAGCGCGAGCAGGAAGGGCCAGAGGGCGCGGACGATGCCCGTCCATGCCGGCGGCTTGAGCTTGAGGGATTGCTCGACGAGGCGGGACATCGGTCAGACCTTCTCCACGGTGGCTTTGCCCAGGACGCCCTCGGGGCGAAGCAGCAGGACGAGGATGAGGATGGCGAAGACGTAGGCGTCGCGGAACTCGCTCTTGAGGTACGCGACGCCGAAGAACTCGATGAGGCCGATGAGAAGGCCGCCGAGGACGGCTCCGCGGACGTTGCCGATGCCGCCGACGACGGCGGCGACGAAGGCTTTCAGGCCGAGCATGACCCACATGCTGTCGGCGGTCTGCTTCATCTGGCCCTCGTACTTGAGGCCGTAGAGGAAGCCCGCGGCGGCGGCGAGCATGGAGCCCAGGACGAACGTGATCGAGATCACGCGGTCGACGTTGATGCCCATGAGGGCGGCGTTGCGGGTGTTGAAGCTGACCGCCCGCATGGCCGAGCCGAGCTTGGTGCGGAAGATCAGGTACTGCATCGCGGCCATGAGCATCACGGCGGTGCCGATGACCGCGACGTCGGCCAGGCGGATCTGGACGCCGGTGACGGCGTCGCCGATGGTCAGGAGGGTCTTGTTCTCAAGGAGCGTCGGGAAGGGCTTGGGGTAGGGGCCGAAGGTGAACCGGGAATTGAGCTGCCCGATGTTCTGAAGGAGGAGGGAGACGCCGATGGCGGTGATGAGGACGTTGAGGCGCGGGGCTTTACGGAGGGGCTTGTAAGCCAGGCGCTCAATGGTGAACCCGACGAAGCCGCAGAAGCAGGTGGCGGCGATCACGACGGTGAGGCCGACGTACCAGGGGGGGATGGTGCCGCCGGAGGCTTTCCCGATCATCCATCCGCCGATGGTGACGGACATCCAGACACCCAGAGCGAAGATGTCGGAGTGGGCGAAGTTGATGAACTTGAGGATGCCGTAGACCATGGTGTAGCCCAGCGCGATGAGCGCGTAGAGGCAACCGACGGTCACACCATCCAGCAGGGTTTGGAGAAGCTGCGTCATTCGAAGTGCACGGCCCGAGGGAACAGAGATTCAGACGGCCGTTCAGTCGGCTTTGATGGTGGCGGCGTACTTCGGCTGACCATTGACGATCTCGAGCATGACGGCGTCCTTCTTGGCGTCTCGGCGCTCGTCGATGGTGATCTTCCCGGTGACGGCCTGGAAGTCCTTGGTCGCGGCGATCGCGGCGGCGAGCTCCTTGCCGTGGAGCTTCTCGGCGCGGTTCATGGCGTCCGCGAGCAGACGGGCGGAGTCGTAGCCGAGCGCCGCGAGGCCGTCCGGGACCTTGCCGAACTTGGCCTGGTACTTCTTGACGAACTCCTGCACCTCGGGGCGGGTGTCCTCATGGCTGTAGTGGTTCGAGAAGTAGCAGCCGTTCAGAGCATCGCCCGCGTTCTTGAGCTCTTCCGAGTCCCAGCCGTCGCCGCCGATGAGGGGGACGTTGATGCCGAGCTTCTTGGCCTGCTTGGCGATGTTCACGACCTCGGTGTAGTACCCGGGAACGTAGATGAAGTCGGCGTTCTTTTCGCGGATGGCGGTGAGCTGGGCGGAGAAGTCGTTGTCGCCGTCGCCGTAAGCCTGCTCAGCGACGATCTCGCCGCCGAGGGCTTTGAAAGCGTCCTTGAAGTTGGAGTTGAGGCCGGTGGAGTAGGCTTGGGCGCGGTTGTAGAGCACCGCGGCTTTGGTCTTCTTGAGGTTCTCAAAGGCGAATTTGGCGCCGACCTTGCCCTGGAAGGGGTCGATGAAGCAGACACGGGAGATCATGCTTCCGACGGCGGTCACGTCGGGGTTGGTCGAAGAGGGCGTGATCATGGGGACGCCCTTGCGCTGGCAGACCGGGGCGCCGGCGAGGGAGCGGCTGCTCGCGACTTCGCCGAGGACGGCGACAACCTTGTCTTGATCGATGAGGCGGGTGACGGTGGAGACGGACTCCTGCGGCTTGCCCTGGTTGTCGTAGGTGATCAGCTTGAGCTTGCGGCCCTTGATACCGCCAGCGGCGTTGATTTCCTCGACGGCGAGCTGGATGCCGTTCTCGGTGGAGACGCCGAAGGTGGCTTCGGACCCGGTCAGCGAGGCGTAATGGCCGATCACGATATCGCCGGTGCCCGTGTCGTTGGTGTTGCTGACGGCGGCGGCTCCGGAGCCTCCCCCACCACTCCCACCGCCCTTGCCGGGGGTCTTGTTGTCACAGCCGGTGAGGGCGGCGCCAGCGAGGGCGACCACGCCGAGGAGGCCGGCGAAGCTCACGGTCTTGATACCCGAGATCATGTTGGTCAGCATTCTGTTCACCTTTGTGGTTGCGTATCCGGAGGCGAGCTCCCCCAAACCGAATCCCCTGCGACGACCGTCCGTCCCGAGGATCCGACGGGTCCGTAGGTTAGCAGATCCGGACGGCAAAGGCGTGCGGTCGGGGGGTTCGGGCGGGTGCTGTGCGGGTGGGGGCCGGGCCGGAACCACGGCAGGGCTTCGGAGGGCTTGGGCTTGGAGCTGCAGGAATGGGCACCCCGGCCGGACCAGGCTCCCGCGGGCGATTGGAAAGCGCCTCCGGCCTTGCATTGCGGGAGAGGGTTGGGCGTTCCGCGATCGGAGGATCCCGATGCACCAGAAGCACACCGCTACGAAGAATCACGGTTTGGTCGCGTGTCCGTTCACCGTGGGGGGCACCTTGCTCGCCCTTTCCGCCTTCGCGGCTCCTGCGTGGGGTCAGACACCCACGTTCCGCGATGTGCCCTACGCGACCGAGCACCCCCGGCAGGTGCTTGACGTGTGGGTTCCCGCAGCACCGGCGGGTCCCAAGCCGGTCGTCGTCTGGATCCACGGCGGCGGCTGGACCGGCGGCGACAAAGCCACGGCGACGAACGGGAACAAGGTCAGCGAGCTTCTCAACCGAGGGTTCGTGGTGGCTTCCATCAACTATCGGTACAGCCAGGATGCGATCTTTCCTGCCCAGATCCACGACTGCAAGGGAGCGATCAGGTTCCTGCGTTCGAGAGCCGGCCAGTTCCAGATCGACACGCGTCGGGTCGGCGTCTGGGGCTCGTCGGCGGGCGGACACCTTGTCGCGTTGCTTGGCACCTCGGCGGGTGTGGCGGACGCGGAAGGGACGGTCGGCGGGAACCTTGCCCAATCAAGCCGGGTGAACGCGGTCGCGGACTTCTTCGGTCCGGCTGATTTCCTGAACGTTGAAGGCTGGCATACCCCGTGCGTGCCCGAAACAGCCGAAGCCCGCCTGCTCGGGGCGTGTCTGGGCGATATCCAGGAGAACATCGACAATCCGTCGCCGCCATGGCCGGAGAAGGTCGCTCTGGCCCGCTTGGCCGGGCCCGTGACTCACGTTTCGACGGACGACCCGGCGTTCCATATCGCGCACGGGACGGAAGATACGACCGTGCCGCCGGAGCACAGCGAACTCCTTCACGCGGCTCTCCAAGCCGCGGGCGTCCCCTCGGAGCTGAGGCTTGTCCCCGGCGCGGGACACGGACTGCCGGGGACGGAGAACACGGCGGCGATCGAGTTCTTCGACCGGGTCCTAGACCCGATTCCGCCGTGCGCTGCGGACTTTAACCGCGACGGATTCGTGGATTTCTTCGACTACGACCTGTATGTCGAATCCTACGAACGCGGACTTCCCCGCGCGGACGTCAACCGGGACGGGTTCCTGGACTTCTTTGATTACGACCGATTCGTCTTCCTGATCGAGACGGGCTGCTGACGGCGATTAGCCTCCGGACGTGGTCCAGTCGCATTGAGGGTGCCCGCGTGAACATGCGGGCTCTTAAACGGCGTGCGTGAGCTTGGCGGGCGATGTGCCCGACGGCGATGCCGCGCCCGATTCACCCTCGATGGAGTTCGATCATGAAGATCTCGCCCGCTTTGACTGTGCTTTCCCTGATTGCCGTGAGCGGCACGGCGTTTGGTCAGTGCGATTCGCAGTTGCTTCTGGCTCCGGACCGGCAGGAGTTCGACTCGTTCGGGTACGCGGTCTCGGCGAAGAACAACTGGCTTGCGATCGGCGCGCACCAGGACGACAACATGCGGGGCCCGTCGGCCGGCTCGGTCTATGTCTGGCAGAAGGTCGGCCAGCAGTGGCAGTATTACAGCCGCTTCCAGGCTCCCACGACCGGATACAACTTCTTCGGGCACGCGGTCGCGACCGACGGCATCCCGATGGTGATTTCCGCCGAGAACGACACGGTCTTCATCATGGAGCGTCGGGCGGACGGATTCTGGTACCCGGGCGGCGTGCTCCCCGCGCCCCCCGGCGGTTACCCCAGCAGCTTCGGTTTCTCGGTCGATGTGAACGGCAGCCGCATCGCGGTGGGCGCCCCGAACCACAGCCCCGACGCCAATCGTCAGGAGATGGGCGGGGTGTACATGTACCGCAAGGTCAACGGGGTCTGGCAGTTCCACGTGAGCATCGTGAACCCGACGTTCGACTCCAGCGCGGGGGACAACTTCGGCTACGACGTCGCGCTCGGAAGCGACGGGGCTCTGGTCGTCGGCGCTCCGGGCTTTGACTGGACCGTCGGCAACGACACGATTCCCGGCAATGGCGCGTGCTTCCTCTTTGTTCCCAGCGGCGGCAGTTACGCTCTTCCGCAGGGCGGCAAGGTCTCGCAGGGCTGGGGTCCGGGCCTCGAGGTGGGCAAGTCGGTCGCGATCGACGGCCAGTGGATCGCTTTCGGCGTGCCCGGCGCTTGGGGCTGGGGTGCGGACAACTCCGGCTCGATCGCGGTGGCCAAGCGGGAAGCCAACAACTCGCTGACCTACTGGACGAGCGGCTCACCCTACCCCGCTTCCGCCAACGAGAGGTTCGGCACCGAGGTTGCAATCGCGGGCAGTCACGTCGTCGGAGCCTCCGCCAGCGGCGGCCGAGTCGTCGAGTTCACGATTCCCGAGAGCGCTTCGGCGTTTGATCTTGACAACGGCCGCGTGATCCGGCCCCAAGCCGCGTCCGGCTCGGCGTTCTTCGGAACCGGACTCGCCCTTCACGAGCGGGACGTGATCGTCGGCGACGCTCGCCGCGTGGCGGGAGCCGACGGACAGACGGGCGGCGTGACGGTGTTCGCGGCGACGGCGCAGTCCGCCGCGGACACCTTCGACGACGCTCCTGAACTCGCACTTCCCGCGAGCGTGACCGGCTGCACGACCTTCGCGACCTCCAACTCCCAGAACATGGGCGCGGACATCTGTGGCTCGTCCAAGGAAACTCCGGACGTCTGGTACAAGTTCACCGCCGACCGCGCAAGCCGCGTGACTGCTCTGCTCGACGGCGAGTACGACTGTGTGCTCTCGGCTCACGATCAGGAGCCGCGCGGCTGGGACTCCTTCGCCATCGTCTGCAACGACGACATGGCCGGCGGCATCCGGGACTCGCGCATCGAGTTCGACACCGTGCCCGGCACCACGTACTGGATCCGCTGCTCCGGGTACAACGGCGCGAACGGCGGGTTCGTCCTGACCGTCTCGTACGACTGCCCGGCGGACTTCAACGGGGATGGCTTCCTGGACTTCTTCGACTACGACGATTACGTGAACTGCTTCGAGACCGGGACGTGCCCTGCGGGCAAGACCGCCGACTTCACAAGCGACGCGTTCGTGGACTTCTTCGACTATGACGCTTTCGTGCAGGCGTTCGAAGAAGGTTGCTAAGTCCTCACAAGCTGCCAGAGAGAGCCCCGGCCGTCGTGCCGGGGCTCTTTTCGCTGATATCGGACCCGCGGGGATCCGGCGGGTCGATCCGCCCGATGAAACACCCGGCATTCACGCTCTGCCACGACCGAGTCTGGGCGAATTCATCATCCGGCGGGCGCTCTTTACACAATTTCATACAGAATGCACTGCCCCGACGTTATAATCCCTTCTCGTGTGGGATCCAACAGGAGGCGGACATGAAGCGTGGACTGGCTTTGATGCTTGCGGCGGGTACGGCGGGAGGCGCTCTGGGGCAGGTCCAGCAATGGAACAACCCGTCGGGGGGACTTGGCATGTCGCCTCCAACTGGCTGAGTAACAACATTCCGGACACGGTGGGCGAATCGGCGGCGCTGGTGAACCTCAGCACGCCGTACGCGGTCAACCTGACGACGGGGGTCACGATCGGGGACTTTCTCGGCGTGAGCGGGACCACGCTCAACATCAACAACACCGCGGCGCTCAACATCGCCGGGGCGTCCTTCTCCAATCAGGGCGTGGTGGTGGTGAACGCCAACGGCGGCGGGAACGCGACATTCATCAACTTCACCGGCGGCGCGACGCTCTCGGGGGCGGGGGCGATCCGGCTGAACGGAACCAGCGGCGTGCTCGATCGCGCGTACCTGACGAGCAACGGCGGATTCTCCAATGGCGGCGGCCACACGATCCGCGGCCGCGGGAACATCTACAACGCGATGACCAACAACGGGTTCATCGTCGCGGATGAGACCGGCGAGGTGCTGCAGACGCTCAGCGGCGCGAAGGTCAACAACAACTTCATGCGAGCGACCAACGGCGCGATCCTGCAGATCAGCGGCGGATCGATCAACCAGTCCGGCGGAGGCGTCATCCAGGCCGACGGCGGAACCGTGAACCTCATCGCGGGAACGAACATCATCAGCGGCACGATGAGCGCGCTCAACGGCGGCGTGATCAACGTGACGGGCGGGAGCGCGACCCTGAACGGCGTCGCCCTCACCGGCCCGATGACGGTCCAGAACAACAACACGCTCTCTCTCCCGACCGGCATCGCCAACAACGGCACGATCACGGTGAACTCAAACGCCGGCGGCAGTCTGACCAATCTCAGCTTCGCCGACGGCCAGGCCATCACCGGAACGGGAGAGATCGTCCTCAACGCGACGTCGAACGTCCTTGACCGCGCGTACATCTCTTCGCCCAACGGCCCCTCGGGGGTCACCAACAGCCTCGGGCACACGATCCGCGGGCGCGGCAACGTCTACTACCGGCTCAACAACGGCGGAACGGTCCGCAGTGATTCTGCCGGCGACACGCTGCAGATGCGCGACGGCGTGATCACCAACTCGGGCACGATCGAAGCCTCCGATGGCGGCAACCTCGCGCTCACCTCCGCGACGGTGAACCAGACCCCGGGCGGGCTGATCCGCGCGACCGGGGGCGGCAACGTGGTGCTGACGAACGTCTCGGTCGCGGGCGGGACGATGAACGCGACGCTTCCGAGCCGCATCATCGGGGCAAGCGGCACGCAGACCCTCAGCACGGTGACCGTCAACGGCCCGCTCGACGTGCAGAACAACACCTCCCTCGTGGTGGCGGGCTCCCTGACGCACACGGGGACGCTGACGGTGAACTCGACGGCGGGTGGAAACGCGACGTCGCTCCGCCCCACGTCGGGCGCCACGTTCTCGGGAAGCGGAGAAATCCTTCTCAACGCGACTTCGAACGTACTTGATCGTGCTCAGCTTTACGCTCCCCCCGGCTCGGCGGGGTTCATCAACGCGGCGGGGCACCTGATCCGCGGATCCGGCAACATCTACTACAACTCGACGAACAACGGCACGATCCGTTCGGGACTGACAGGGCAGATCCTGCAGTTCACGGGCGGCACGACGACCAATAGCGGCCTGATCGAAGCCGTCGCGGGCGACGTCTACTTCACAAGCCACACAGTGAATCAGACCGCCGGGGGCCAGGTGACCGCGGGCGTCGGCGGGAACATCGTGCTTTCGACGGCCATCCTTCGGAACGGGACCGCCCTCGCGAGCGGGGGCGGCAGGATCGTCGCGGCCGCAGGAGCGAACACCGTTGACGCCATCAACGTCCTCGGGCCGCTCGACATCGTGAACGGCTCTTCCGTCGCGGTGCCGACCGGACTCAGCAACCAGAGCACGATCACGGTGAACTCAAACGGGGGCGGGAGCGTCACCTCGATTCAGCCCGCGAGCGGAGCGGTCTTCTCGGGCAACGGGACGATCGCGATGAACGCGACGAGCAACGTGCTGGACCGGGCGCAGCTTTACGCTCCCAACGGGACCGCGGGATTCACCAACGGCTCCTCGCACACGATCTCGGGGAGCGGCGCGATCTACTACAACTTCGTCAACGACGGGACGGTCCGCGCGAACCTGACGGGCAGGACCCTGCTCCTCACCTCGGGAACCGTCACCAACAACGCGCTCATCGAAGCCGTCGCGGGCGACATCGCCCTTTCCACGAGGACCGTCGCGCAGTCCGCGAACGGACGCGTGATCGCCTCCGGCGGCAACGTCGTGCTCACAAGCTCCACCATCCAGGGCGGAACCGTCTCGGGCCTCGGGGGCAGCCGCGTCGCCTCCGTGAGCGGCGTGAACACGCTGAGCGGGGCCACGATCATCGGACGGTTCGATGTCGACAACAACACCCAGCTCAGCGTGAGCGGGAACGTGCTGAACAATGGCGTTCTGACGGTCAACGCGAACTCAGGCGGAAGCGCGACCATCATCTCATTCGCGAACGGCACGACGCTCGGCGGGATGGGAAGAACAGTCCTGAATGCGACCTTGGGGGTGCTGGACCGCGCGTACCTGTTCGTGCCCTCCGGGAGCGCGACCAACGCCGCCGGTCACACCGTCGCGGGCACGGGCAACATCTACGGAAACATCACCAACCGGGGCATCCTCAGCCCGGGGAACAACACGGTCGGCATGCTCGCGCAGGCAACCGGCACGTACACGCAGGCGGCCGAGGGCTCGCTCGATATCGAACTCGGCGGCACCGCCGCCGGCCAATCGGATATGGTCGGGGGCGCGGGCGCCAAGGTGCTTGGCGGAACGCTCAACCTCTCCTACCGGCCCGGGTTCCAGCTCGGCCAGTGCCAGACCATCACCATCATGACGGGCTCCTCGATCACGGGCCGCTTCGCGACCGTCAACACTCCGCCCGTCGAGCTCGGGTTCATCTCGGTGATCTACAACCCGACGAGCGTGGTGATCTCGTACGTCCCGAGCGACTACAACGGCGACGGGTTCCCGGACTTCTTCGACTACGACGACTACGTGAACTGCTTCGAGACCGGCAACTGCCCCGAGGGGACGAGCGCGGACTTCAACCGCGACGGGTTCGTGGACTTCTTCGACTATGACGCGTTCGTTCAGGCGTTCGAGAGCGGGTGCTGATCCACGTCAGAACGGTTCCAAGCAAGGAAAGCCTCGGCCCATCAGCCGGGGCTTTGCTGCGTGGGCATCTCCGTCCGCTTAGGGCAGCAGTGATCCTCGACGAGCATCCTGCGTCTCATAACGGATTTCGGACCTGCCATCGGAGATCCGAGGGGGTGGCCCGACGCTGGTCGCGGTAGAATCATGGGTCGATTGCCCCACACGGAGCCGGCGGAGGAGGATTCCATGTTGAAGAGCGTTGTTGCATTGGTGGCTCTCGGTGCCGGTTCCGCGGCGATCGCACAGCCGTTCCAGTTGATCGTCACGGTCTCGCCGCCCGGCTCCAGCAGCAACCCGGCGAACTGGCAGCCGACGCTCCGCGTGGGCGTGAACGGCCCGGGCGGCAGCACCTTCGGGCTTCCGAGCATTCCCACAAGCGAGGTGTTCGATCCGGCCGGTATCGCGTTCCGCTCGGCTTCGGACCTGTTTGTGGGCAACCGGCACGGCAACATTCTGGGTCTGGGGAGCATCTCGCGGTTCACGCTCTCGCCGGACGGTTCGACGACGACGTTCGTGCAGAACTTCACCGCGCCCGGGATGGTGGGCGTGCACGAGATCGCGTACGACGCGACGCGCGATCAGCTCTTTGTCGCGACGGTCTTCGACGGCGTCTTCCGCTTCCGATTTGACGCGAACGGACAGCCGGTGTTCATGGGGGCTTTCGCCCGCGGCCGCGGGATCCGCGGCGTCAGCGTGCACCCCAACGGCGATTTCCTGTACCTGACACAGTTCAGCAACCGAATTTACACGTTCCAGTTGACCGGCGAAAGCGGCGTGGCCGAGCTTCCCTCGATGGTCGTGCCGGGCGGCTCGAATCTGCACTTCTTCTGCGTCGCGCCCGACGCCCGGCATGTGTACGTCGGCGACATCAACGCGAACACCGTCTTCCGGTTCCGTCTGGGTTCCGAGGGCGGCCTCACGCTCGATCAGACGATCAGTTCGCCCTCCCCGATCGATCTTGCATTCAGCCCCGACTACACCGAGATGTACGTCGGAAGCCACTTTCAGGGAGGCATCAGCCGGTACCGCACGACCGACCAGTCTTCCTGGTCGCTCCAGAGCACGATCGCCACGCCGAGCATGGGCGGGTTTGGAACGTACACCGCGCCGGGCTGTGTCGCGGACTTCAACTTCGACGGGTTCATCGATTTCTTCGACTACGACGCGTACGTCGAGTGCTTCGAGGGCCTGCCGTGCCCTCCCGGCCGCGACCCAGACTTCAACGGCGACGGATTCGTGGACTTCTACGACTACGACGCGTTCGTGGAGCTGTTCGAAACAGGCTGCTGAACAGGTGGCGTCCGCTCCGCTTTGGGGTGCGGAATCCCCGAGTAAGTTCTTTTGCGTTGCGTGATGACTTGTTCGGTGCGATTCATCGCGGAACGATGCAGCAGTTCGTTCTTTCAACCCGTGTTCGTTCGTGGGACAAAGGACCAAGTCGATGAAGAATCTTGTTGCGTTCTCTGGACTCCTCGCCGGGTCTTTCGCGGCCACCCTTACCGCAGGCGCGGCGGACGTCTCGACCTATGACGGTCTGGCCGAGGGTTTCTACGGTCAGGTCTTTTCGCACAACGGCGTCACCTATAGCGAGGTGAACGACGTGGGCGGGTCCTTCCCGGGCGGCGACACCTTCACGCCCGAGGACATCGGGAACAACTTCATCATCGAGAACTCGCAGTTCCTCTTCGACGACTTTCCGCAGTGGGGCTCGGCTCCCAACACTCTGACGTTCGGCACGGCGTACGTCCCCGGCCCAAACCTTTCGCTCGGAGCTTTCGCCCGGGCGACGATGACGCTCGATGTTCCGGCGTCGGCGGCCGAGGTGTCGATGGTGTTCTACGAGAATGGTCCGTGGGGCGGAATCGTCTTCCATCTGGACGCGGTGCGGAACGGGGAGGTTGTGGACACGGCGACGTACACCCTCGCTGACGGCGGCGGTCGGGACAACATCGGATTCGCGACGCTCGCGGTCTCGTTCGATGTGGGCTTTGACACGCTAAAGATGTACGCGACATGGGGCGACGGGTACTCCGCGCCGCGCCTGATGATCGACAATCTCACGCTCACGACGATCGAACGCTGCCCGGCGGACTTCAACGGTGACAACTTCCTGGACTTCTTTGACTACCTCGATTACGTGACGTGCTTTGAGACGGGCTCGTGCCCGAGCGGCCGCTCGGCGGACTTCAACGGTGACGACTTCGTCGACTTCTTCGATTACAACGACTTCGTGACGGCGTTCGAGACCGGCTGCTGAGCGGCCCGACGGATTGGAGATCCACTGATCGGGTCCGGGATGCATCCCGGACCCGTTTTCATTCGGTCAATTCCGCCCGGACGCCGCGGTGGAGAGGATCGGAAGCCCCGCCCCCACCGGTACAATCCGGCATGACCCTTCCGCGGCTGACGGCTCTCGCGTGCGCGATCTCGATCCTCTGGCTCGTCCTCCCGGTACGCGGACAGGACGCCCCGCCTGCGATCGCCCCACCCGAGGCACCGGCGGGCGACTTTGACCGGGTCCGCCTCGACGAGCACAACCTCAGCCTCGAACTCGCCGCCGGACGATGGACCCGCGTCACCGTCGCGCCCAAGTCCGACGACGCCGGCTCCGCCCAGTGGAAGCGTTCGGGGGACCTCCTCCTCGTCGTCCGCTCCGAGGAACTGTCACCCAACGGGCCGGACGACTCCGAAGCGTGGCTCCGCCTGCTCTGCTCCAGCATCGCGAAGGACTCCACCGCTTTCGAACTCGTCGAAAGCAGACCCGAGACGGTCGCCGGGATCGACGGACGCCGGTTCAAGATCGACGTCAAGACCAAGAGCTCAAGCGTCCGGTTCGAGGGATGGGCCGGGATGTCCAAGGGCATCTGCTACCGCGTCGGTGTGCAGGGCCGACGCACTCAGGCTCTGCTCATCAGCAACGAGATCAACCGCGTGCTGCCACGGGTGCGGCTGCTCGACGAAACCCGCCAGTCCAAACGCTCCTACAAGCGTGCGGCGTCGCCGATCGTGTCGGAGAAGCTCGGCGTCCGCATCACGCTCCCCGACAACATCCAGATGGACGACGCCCCCGACGAGTTCGACGGAGCCGCCGACGGCGGCATCGGCCTGCGTCAGGGAGGATGGACCTTCCTGGCTGTCCAGAGCATCAACCTCGGCACCCTCGCCTGCACCGACGAGGAAGTTCTCGAAGCCACCATCACACGCTTCGGCCTCCGCGCCCCCGGTATCGCCGATGAAGCCGAAAGCCTGGAAGCCGCTTCCAAAGCCTGGACGAAAGCCGACCTCGGGGACGGCGCACGGAAATGGACCGGTGTCTTCCGACGCGGCGGACCGTTTCAGAACATCTCCGGAACAAACGTCGTCATCTTCCGCGGCCCAATCGTGCTCTTCGTCCAAGCTTGGTCGGTCGTTCCCGAACATCAGCAAAGCCTCACCGAAAAGCTCATCGCGGGCGTCGAGCTCCTGCCCGCGCCCGCACAGTTCCCTCCGCAAGCACCCGCGTCCGAGCTCACCAGCGGCGAACGCATCGCACACGGCGTGATCATCGGCACGATCGCCAACCTCAGGAGCGCCGACGACGACAGTCAGGGAGCTCTGCCGCTCTACCTCAAAGCCGTCGAGTACATCCCCGAGGACCACGACCTCGTCGACGGGACGCTTGAGCTTCTCGAAGAGCTCGGACAGTACCGGCAAGCCGTCGCGCTGCTCCAGAAAGTCCCCGGCCCGAAGGACGCCAAGGCCGCCGCCGCGAGAATGGTCGTCGAAGCCCGCCTTCGCGGCGCCGCCGGCGACGCGGCCGGCGCGGAAGCCGCGTACCAGCGTTACTTCGCAACCGGGCGCCGCGATGACGAAGTCCTCTCGGCGTACCTCGAGCTTCTCTCCGCCGCGGACCGGCATGACGATGTTCTCAAAGCCATCGATACCCTCGCCGCCGGCGACCCCCAGACCTTCATCGGCGAGAAAGCCGGAGCGATCGCTCGCAAGGGAAACCTCGACGAAGCGCTGGCGATGCTCAAGCCCGCCGCGGAAGCGACCCCGACCAACTGGGTGGCTCTCTGGCCGTACATCGACCTCCTTCTTGAGTTTGATCGCTTCTCCGAAGCCCGCGAGTTCTCCGTGAAAATGCTGGAACGCGAACCGGGGAGCGCCGGCCTGCTCGTCCGCCGCGGCCGCGCGGAGATGGCCCTGGGATGGTTCGGGCAGGCTCGCGATTCCTTCGAATCCGCTCTCCAGAAACTCCCGGGCAACAAGACCATCCGCGAGGATCTCGCCAGCGCGACGCGGGCCCTCGGCCAGGGTGACCGCTCCCTGATCGCCAAGGGCATCCAGCCCGTCTCGATCCCGGAAGACCTTCTCAAGCCCTCCAGCCCGCCGCCCGCGGCGGACTCCCCCGTCCTCGTCGATGTCAGCGCCCGCGCCGTCGCGTTCACCCCCGGCTCTCCCCTTCGCACGAGCATCCTGATCCGCCAGAAAGCGGTGACGCGGGCCGGCGTGGATGAGCTCAGCACGATGAGCTTCGACTTCGAGCCCGCTCGCGAGCGGATCGCCGTCAACACCTTCAGAGTCATCGACCCGCAAGGAAAGGTGACCGAAGGCGATCCCGCGACCTACTACGTCACCGATGCCGAGTCGGGCGAAGCGTCCGATGACAAGACGCTTGTGCTCCCCGCGACGGGCTTGACGGCCGGATCGACAATCGAGGTCCTCGTCACGTACGAGACACTCGCCCCGATGACCGAGATTGACTATGGATCGATGTGGTTCGGTTCATCCGCTCCGGCCGCCGTCAAGCTTCTCTGGATTGAGACGCCCGCCCCGATCAAGGATCACCTGATCTGGAAGCTCATGGGAGACGTCAAGGTCGACCAGCGCGACACGGGCGTCGCGTTCTCCGTTTCCGCGATCCCGGCGTTCCGATCCGAACCCGCTTCCGCGCTGCGCTTTGAGTGGGACCGCTTCGCGATCTACGGCCCCACAGGCAAGAGCTGGAAAGCCGTCGGGCTTGAGTATCTCGCCGAGATCAAAGCCTGCCTCGAAGCACCCGCGCCGACCCAAGCCGTTCAGGAGGCGATCCCCGCGGCGGATGCGTCTCTCCCTCTTGCCGAGCGAGTCCATCGGATCTCGGCGTACGTCCAGCGGACGTTGGCGTACCGCGCGGTCACGTTCGGTCCGCGAGCGTACATCCCACGCGCTCCAGACGACACGCTCCGCACGAAGTTCGGCGACTGCAAGGACCACTCCGTCCTGCTCCACTCGCTTCTGAATCAAGCCGGGATCAAAGCCCATCTCGCGCTGTATTCCTTCGGCCTTCCGCCGCTGGCGGACATCCCCCACCGCAACGCCTTTGACCACATGGTGGTGTATGTGCCCGACCTGCACGCTCCCGGCACACAATCCGGCGGGACGTTCCTCGACACGACCAGCGATGACCTGGACGCGGCGCTGCAGGGCCACGGGTCGATGGCTCCCAAAGCCGCGCTCGTCCTCGACCCGGCCGAGCCCCGCCTCGTCGATGTCCCGCTCCGCGACGCCCCCGCCGAGGGGGTATTCATCTCGCGCGACGTCCTCATTCTGGCCGACGGCAAAGCACGGATCGAAGAACGCATCGAGATCGCCGGACGCGACAGCGTCAGCTACCGGTCCCGCCTGAGCTCGATGCCCCCCGACGAACGCACCAACGTCTTCGCCGACTGGCTTGGATCCAGCGGCAAGCCGGCCATCGTCAGTTCGCTCCGATTCGAGCGGCTCGACGCGATCGCCACGGGGGCTCGCAAAGATGACAGTCTGATCGTCCTGGTCAGCTATGAGATCCCCGGCGCGTTCCGCAGGGATGGAGACGCTCTCGCGGGGCGCGTCCCGATGGCGTTCGAGCACGCCCGCGTGCCCGTCGACGCCGTTCCGGGCCGCATCGCGCCGGTAAGGCTCATCCGCTGGCGGTTTGAGTCCGAAACCCGGGTGCGGTGCGAGGAAAGCCTGGTCGCGGCATCGCTCCCTGGCGTGTTCGAGTCGCGGACAGCCGCCGGCGACGGCCGCGTGGAATGGACCACGCGAGAAGCCGAGGGAGCCTCGCCGATCCCCACGATCGTGCGCACGCTTCGGTTCGAGGACCTGCCCGGCCTTCACCCGCCCCAGGAATGGAACGCCTACTCCGATCTTTCGCAGAAGGTCATCGACACCTGCGAGCGGGATCTCCGGTTCATCTCCCGGTCCAAAGCTCCGGCCGGAGCGGCGAACCCCGCCGAACCAGCCCGGTAATCCCGGATTCGAGCGCACGATGACGCCGCTGGCGGGCCCCTCGGGCCGTCCGCCTCGGTGTTTCGCCGCGCGGGACTGCCCCAACTGAGCCTCTGCGGGTGAAACGACCGATCTATCCTTCCGCATGAGCACCCCCACCCCGACCGCTTCCACCGCCAGCCCCTCCACCACGCTCGGGCAGCAGCTTCGCGCAAAGCCCGCCGTGCGGGCCGCGATCCAGACGTTGGTCGGCGAGGTGCGATCCGCCTCCGCACAGATCACCGACATCCGCTCGGCCAACCCCGGCCTGAAGGAGTCGTACGACACGCTCATGAAGCGGGCGGCAGACGTGCGCGGCCGCGGCCTGCTCTACCCGTACATCGGGAGCGGGCTGGGCAACGGAGCCCTCGTCGAACTGCTCGACGGCTCCGTCAAGTGGGACATGATCGGCGGCATCGGCGTTCACTTCTTCGGCCACTCCGACCCGGACCTGATCGAGGAGTCGCTGATCGGATCGCTCGACGACACCGTCAAGAGCGGCAACCTCCAGTCCAACTTCGACGCTTTCGAGTTCGCCGAGGTGCTTCTCAACGAAGCCAAGAAGCACAGCCGCCTCAAGTACTCCTACATCGCTACCAGCGGCGCGATGGCCAACGAAAACGCTCTGAAGGTCTGCTACCAGAAGCACGCTCCGGCCAGCCGCGTGATCGCCTTCAAGGACTGCTTCATGGGCCGGTCGATCACCATGTGCCAGATCGGCGACACCTCCGACTACCGCCAGGGCGTCCCGCTGTCCACCCTGGTCGACTACATGCCCTTCTTCGACCTGGCTCAGTACAAAGCCATGGGCGCCAAGCGGTACATCGACCTCTCCGTCTGGCACCTGACGCAGTACCTGGACCGGTATCCCAACCAGCACGCCTGCTTCATCTTCGAGATGATGCAGGGCGAGGGCGGGTTCAACGTCGGTCAGCGCGACTACTTCAAAGCCCTGATGGATGTCTGCCGGGCCCGCCGCGTCGCGATCTGGGACGATGAGATCCAGACCTGGGGCCGCTCGCCGCAGATGTTCGCGTACGAGTACTTTGACCTGGGCGACTACGTCGACGTCTTCTGCGTGGGCAAGATGACGCAAGCATGCGTGACCCTCTTCACCGAGGAGTACAACCCCAAGCCGGGCCTGCTCAGCGGGACGTTCACGGGCGAAGGACCGAGCTTCCGCGTCGGCCGCCGGATCGTCGAGAAGCTGCGCGACGGGGCTTCGACGTACTACGGCGAGCAGGGCACGTTCGCTCAGCACCACGCCGAGTTCCGCACGCAGGTACAAGCCCTCGCGGCCAAGCACCCCGAGTGGTTCCCCAAGATCAGCGATTCGCTCGGCTATGAGCACGAGATCTCGGGCGGCGTCGGCGGCATGATGAAGTTCACGCCCTTCGGCGGCAAGAAGGACAAGATCACGCAGGCGTGCAAGCACATCTTCGACGAGGGCGCGATCGTCTTCTACTGCGGTCACAGCCCGTACCACATCCGCATGCTCCCGCCGCTCCCGGTCTTCAAGAAAGAAGACTGGGCTCGCGTGTTCGCGTGCATCGAGCGCGGGCTGGCGAAGACCGCGGGTTAAGCCTTGGCCGAGGGGTGCCGTGAAGATTGAGCCCTTGAAAAACCAGCCCGGCCCCGGGAAAGCCCCCTCTCAGACGGAGTCTGCTCCAGACGTTGAGTTCGGCGCTCTGATCGCGACCCGTCGCGGGACCGTGGTCGCCTGGGTGTTGGCGTTCATCGCGGTTGTGATCGCGAGTCTGCTGGCGTGGGCAGCGCTCTCGCTCAACACGCCCCGCGATCGACAAACCGCGATCGTCTTCGCGCTCGCCGCCGCCGGCTTGGCGGCCTTGTCGGTCTGGATCGTCCTCCGCCTCCTCCGCACCTTCGAGTTTCGTGAGTTCGGCGTCGTCGTTTACCGCCGGGGGAAACTCCTGCAGTCGATGCGATACGACGCGTGCACCAGTTTCCGATATGAGCTCACGCGGCAGTACGTGAACGGGATCTACGCCGGAACGACGCTGGTCATCACGCTTCGCGACGCGGAGAAACGCCGGATCCGCTGGAACGGGACGCACAAGGAGAAATCCAAGGGCTTCTCCTTCTTCTCGATGGGGCGGAACTTTCAGGGCGAAGACGAGCTCGACGTCGTCAAGATGATCATCGCCGACACCATCGCGGACCGCTGGGTCGACCGGCTGCTCGCGGGCGAGTCCATCGCGTGGGGTGCCATGTCGCTGACCCAGACGCACGTGATTCCGAAGAAGGGCAAGTACAAGCATCGTTCGATCCCGCACTCCGAGATCGATCGCCTCGCGGCCGATCAGGGCTGGTTCCATCTCTTCCGCGTTGGTGATGAGAAAGCGTTCTTCTCCATGCAGATGAACGCCGAGAACTTCTGGCCCGGGATGCGAGTGATGGAGCGGATGTGGCAAGCCAACGCCGGCTCCGCGGCGGACGGAGAACTCGATTCGCCGGACTCGATTCAGCAGGATCTCGCGAACTGACCCATCACGGCCAAAGAAAAAGCCCGCTTCGAATGAAGCGGGCTTTCGTGGTTTCAGTCAGGTCGCGGCGGCCGTTCAGTGGCCGTGCTTGGAGATCGAACCGCCGATCTTCATGCCGTAGAACGAGCGCCAGACGAAGAATACCGAGATCAGGAAGAACACGGCGGCGAGGCTGTGGGTCAGGCCGGTGCGGCCGTCCTGCGTGGCCGTGATCGAGATCGCAAGCTCAACGGCGAGCAGGCCGAAGAGGGTGCAGAACTTGATGACGGGGTTCATCGCGACCGACGAGGTGTCCTTGAAGGGGTCGCCGACGGTGTCTCCGACGACGGTCGCGGCGTGCAGGTCGCTGCCCTTGCCCAGGCCCTGGGCTTTCAGGCCGTGGTCGGTCTCGACGATCTTCTTGGCGTTGTCCCAGGCGCCGCCGGCGTTGGCCATGAAGATGGCTTGGAAGAGGCCGAAGAGCGCGGTCGAGATGAGGAAGCCGATGAAGAAGTACGGGTCGTAGAAGGCGAAGGCGAGGGTCGCGAAGAAGACGCCCAGGAAGATGTTGAACATCCCCTGCTGAGCGTACTGGGTGCAGATGTCGACGACCTTCTTGCTGTCCTCGACGGAGGCTTTCGTCGCCCCTTCGAGGTTCATGCTCTTCTTGATGAACTCCACGGCGCGGTAGGCGCCGGTGGTGACGGCCTGCATGGAGGCGCCGGTGAACCAGTAGATGATGCAGCCGCCCGCGATGAGGCCCAGGAGGAACGGCGGGTGCATCAGGCCGAGCTTGTCGAGGTTCTCGGTGAGGCCGTGCGTGAGACCGATGATCAGAGCGAAGATCATGGTGGTCGCACCGACGACCGCGGTGCCGATGAGAACCGGCTTGGCGGTTGCTTTGAACGTATTGCCGGCGCCGTCGTTCTCTTCGAGGAACTCCTTGCCCTTCTCAAAGTCAGGCGTGAAGCCGAAGTCGCGCTGGATCTCCTCGCGGATGCCGGGGATCTGCTCGATCTGCGAGAGCTCGTAGACCGACTGGGCGTTGTCCGTGACCGGGCCGTAGCTGTCAACCGCGATCGTGACCGGGCCCATGCCGAGGAACCCGAACGCGACCAAGCCGAACGCGAAGACCGCCGGAGCCACCATCAGGTTGCCCAGGCCCGCGCCGGTCTCGTTGGGCATGATCGCGATGTAGTACGCGATGCCCATGAGGAACATGATCGCCATGCCCAGCCAGTACGCGGAGAAGTTGCCCGCGACCAGACCGGACAGGATGTTGAGCGAGGGGCCGCCCTCCTTGGAGCTGGTGACGACCTCGGCGACGTGCGTCGACTCGGTCGAGGTGAAGACCTTGACCAGCTCGGGGATGATCGCGCCCGCGAGCGTGCCGCAGGTGATGATCGTCGAGAGCTTCCACCACAGGGTCGGGTCGTTGCCGATGTTCGGGATCAGGACGTACGAAGCGACGTAGGTCAGGACGATCGAGATGCCGGAGGTGATGAACACCAGGTTCGTCAGCGGCTTCTCGAAGTTCATCTTCGTCACGTTGCCGTACGAGCCCTTGGCCATCACGTGGTTGGCGTAGTAGGAAACGACGGACGCGAGCACCATGATGATTCGCATCATGAAGATCCAGACCAGGAGCTGGACCTGGATTGCGCCTTGGGCGGCCTGGGCTTCGGCGAGCTGCGCTGCGGTGGCCGTCTCGCTCGTCACGCCCGCCGGCAGGTACATGCCCGGCAGGATCGCGAGCATGATGAACGTGATCAGCGCCACGCCCGTCACGCCGTAGGTCTCAAAGCCGTCGGCCGAAGGACCGACCGAGTCACCCGCGTTGTCACCGACGCAGTCCGCGATCACGCCCGGGTTGCGAGCGTCGTCTTCCTTGATCTTGAAGACGATCTTCATCAGGTCCGACCCGATGTCCGCGATCTTCGTAAAGATGCCGCCCGCGATGCGGAGAGCCGCCGCGCCCAGCGACTCGCCTATGGCAAATCCGATGAAGCACTTGCCCGCGACCTCGCTGGGGAGGAAAAGCAGGATGATGAGCATGATCAACAGCTCGACGCTGATGAGCGCCATGCCGATCGACATGCCGGCCTTGAGCGGGATGTCGTAGGTCGGGAACGGCTTGCCCTTGAGCGAGGCGAACGCCGCGCGGGAGTTCGCGAAGGTGTTGACGCGGATGCCGAACCAGGCGACGCCGTACGAGCCGGCGATACCGACCAGGGAGAACGCGAGGATCAGGGCCATGTCGCCCCACGAAACCTCAACGAGGATCTTGAAATACGCCACCATCGCGACCGCGATGAACGCCCAGAGCATCAGCAGGAACTTGCCCTGCCGGAAGAGGTACGCGAGGCACGTCTCGTAGATGAGCTCGGAAATCTCGAGCATCGAACGGTGCACCGGGAGGTTCTTGAGGCCGACGTAGATCAACACGCCGAACCCGAGGCCCAGGGCGCAGACGCCCAGGCCGATGAGGAGCAGGTTGTGGCCGCTCATGCCGCCGAGGAACGACGCTTTCCCGTTCGAGTTGGTGAAGTCCGGGAGAACGATGTTGACTTCGCCGCCGGGCTTGTGGGCCTTCTTCTCGGCTTTGGCGGCAACGGGAAGGTTCTGGCCCTGGACGTTGATCGGCTTGCCGTCAACGACCGGTGCGGGCGTGGGCTGAGCTCCCTGGGCCATCGCGGGAGCGGCGCTCCAGGAGCAGAGCACAGCGCACGCGGCCAGGATCAGCGTCATGAAAGGGTGAAAGCGTTTCAGGTTCGACATCGGGGGACTCCTCACGAGCGAGAACCGGCATCGGTCAACGCGTCAAGGTGCGGCGAAAGTTCCGGCAGCAAAGCCGCACCAGCATACTGGATTGGATGGACTGGGACCGTGGGGGGATTGCGCGCCTGCGGTCGAACGACCCGCGCGAAATCAAAAAAGAAAACCACCGCGGGCGAATATCGCCGCGGCTGGCGGTTTACATGCGGTCTTGGAAACGGGGCGCGAAATCGTCCTTGTCGCGACGATTGACGCTCTTGCGAGCGGCGCGGCGGCGGCGCTCCGAGGGCTTCTCGTAGAATTCCTTGCGCTTGACGTCCTTGTTCAGACCCTCTTTTTCGCAGAGTTTCTTGAACCGACGCATCAAGCCCTCGTGCCCTTCACCGCTGCGGCCCTTCACGCGAATCGCCATGCATACCTCGCTGCCATTCCAACTAGCCTCCGCCGGTGAAACTCGAACAAACCCTGAACGTGGCGGGATCTCCGACCAGGGGGGGAATCAAAGGCCCCCTCCCGCCCCCGATCAAGCCGCCACCCTACTCCCCGTCCGGAACAACTATGATGAGGCAGGGCCGCTCTCCCTCGGGGCTCCCATCTTTTTGAACCAACGATCGCTCAGGAGCAACTGATGTCCTTCCACACCAAGTCATTCCACCGAAACAAGGGGTATTTGGTCGTCGCCATCGCTTCGGCCGCCATCGCCATCGCCGGACTGACCGGCTGCAACCCGACCTATCGAACCCACGGGCAGAGCAACGTGGTGGGCCGGTACTCGGGGATTGAGCTGACGGCGGATCTGCCGGCCACCGTGAGCGTGGCTTCGGCGCTCGCGGCGGCCGAGGAGCAGTTCCGAGATCAGGGGTACTCGATTCTGAGCAACACCGGCGGCGAACTCAGCGGCGAGGTCGTCGGGCTTGCGCCGCGGGCCAACGACTACCCGCGCGCGACCGTCCGGGTGAAGGCCGGCGACGGGGTCACCCGCGTCACGATCTGGAAGAGCCCGATCAACGAGGAAGCTCTCTGCCGCGGGATTCTGACGCGGATGTGCCGCAAGCTCGGCCTTTGACGCTTGCCCGCGTCGGACCTAGAAAAACAAAGGAGCCGCGACCGTCGGGTCGCGGCTCTTTTTGGTTCTTCACCGACTCCCCGCGATCGACGGCCAGGTTGCCGGCGACCCGGACGACGCCGCTTATGGCTGCTGCGGTCAAGCCCTGACCAGGTTCACGGGCCTTCCGTGCACCGGGCCCGGCCGTCGATCGGGGGGAGTCGGCCGCATAGTAGCCGCCGGGTGAAGAGGGACCAAGAACCCCGTACACGATCCGGATACTGTGCGGAATGCTCCGCATCATTTCCGGCCAGTACCGCCGCAGACTTCTCGAGACCCCGCCCGACGCGGAGACCACACGCCCGTTCCCAGATCGGGTGCGTGAGTCCCTTTTCCAGATTCTTCGAGGGCATTGCGAGGGCGCGACGGTCTTCGAAGCGTTCTCAGGCGTCGGGTCGGTCGGATTGGAAGCCGTGAGCCGGGGTGCTTCACGGGTCGTGATGGTCGAGCGCGACCGCGAGATCTTCAAGTATCTCGAGCGCAACACGGCGACGCTGGGCTGCCAGGACAAAGTCGACCTCGTGAACGGCGACGCCCTTGGGCCGGGCGCCCTCGCACGCTGCCCGCGTCCGGTGCATCTGGTTTTCTTCGATCCGCCGTACGCGATGGTGCGCGATCCGGCGGCATGGTCGCGGATCAAGGGACAGTTCGAGCGGCTGATCGCGATGTTGGATGACACCGGGTACGCGGCGCTCCGCACGCCGTGGCCGCTTTTCCATGAGTTTGCGCCCGACGGCACGCCCGTGCTGCCCGAGGAGAAGCCCAAGGGCAAACGCGGGCGCAAGCCATCGCGCCCGACGGAGCAGGATGACGAACAGGGCCGCCGGCGAGGACGCGAGCGTGCGGAATCCGGCGGGGTCTGGCTTAGCGCGGACGAGATCGAAGCCGAGTTCGACCGCGCCGTCGCCGGCGGTGATGAGGGCGACGAAGTGATCGAAACCGTCGAGGAAGCGGGCGAGCCGGAGGTTCCCAATCGCCGCGAGCCCGTCGACCTCAAGATGAACGGCGCCCGCGGGCCCGAGACGCACGAGTACACCGGGATGGCGGTGCACCTGTACATGAAAGCCGCGCCCAAAGCCTGACAGTGATGCTGGAAGGGGGAGCCATGGCCGACCAACTGAACGCCGCACAACAACGCGCCGCGACATGGTCCGGGGGGCCGCTCATCGTGCTCGCCGGGCCCGGGACCGGCAAGACGCGGGTCATCGCGCACCGCATCAAGTGGCTGATCGATCAGGGTGAGCGGCCCGAGACGGTGGTCGCCGTGACCTACACCGTGAAAGCGGCGCAGCAGCTTCGCTCAAGGCTTGCGGATCTGGTTTCGCCGGGAGCGGCGGACGGCGTGAACGTGCACACGTTCCACGGGCTTGGCATGCGGCTTCTGCGGCGATTCGGGGATGCGCTGGGGCTGCCGGCGTCGCCGGACCTGATCGATTCGGCCCAGACCAAACGGCTTTTGCGGGAGCTGGTGCACGATCTTCGCCTTTTTCAGGATTCGATCGCGGCCGGGCGAGATTCGGCGATCGCGTCGGCGATGGGCGTCATGAGCATTCTGCAGGATCACGCGGTGGAACCGGCGGAAGCGGTCACGCGTGGCAAAGCGTGGGTGGATGAAGCACGGCGATCCGACGAAGAGGATGCGAAAGCCGAAATCGCCCGCGCGGAGACGTTTCTCGATCAGGCCAAGCTCTACGAAGCGTTCGAGCGGGCCCGCCGCGATCATGGATGGCTTTCCTTCGGCGACCTGATCACCCTTCCGATCCGGCTTTTGAAAAAGGACGGGCGGGCGACAGCGATCTGCCGCGATGAGTATCGGTACTTCATCGTCGATGAGTTCCAGGACAGCAACCCGGCGCAGCTCGCCCTGCTCAAGCAGCTCGCGCCTGGCAAGAAAGCCGATGTCTGCGTCGTGGGCGATGACGACCAGTCGATCTACGCGTTCCGCGGGGCCGACGACCGCGCGTTCGCGCACTTCAAGAAAGCCTACTCGCACGCGGGCGAGGTCCGGCTGACGGAGAACTACCGGAGCACGCCGGAGGTGGTCGCGGCGGCGAATCGCATCATCTCGCTCGCGGCTTCGCGTTTCGCCCCGGACAAGGAGGTCGTGGCGGCGGGCAAGCACACCGAGCCCGGGTCGGTCGAATGCGTGGCGGTGGACGAGAACGACAAGGACGCTTCGGCGATCGCGGCGATAATCCTCTCGGATCGCGTGTCGCATCCGACGAGGCCGTGGAGCAGCTACGCCGTGCTCGCGACGACGCACGGGCATCTGGACCACGCGGCGGCGGCGCTCGAGCTCGAAGGTGTGCCGGTGCGGCGGCAGCGAGCCAGGTCGCCGATGGATGACGAGGGTGTGCAGGACGCGATGGCGTGGGTGCAGATCCTCGCGCAGCCGGATGACGTGTGGAGCGCCCGACGAATCCTGCTTCGGCCGCCGTACTCGCTCGACCCCGTGGTGGTGACGGCGTGGGAGAAGCTGTACGCGACCGAAGCTCGCCGCGGGGGGGCGAAGCTCAAGGCGGCCGGGTTCTTCGCGTGGCTTGGCGATCAGCGGGAACGGGCGATTGCGGGCGAAGAGATGATCGTGGCGGGGCTCACGGATGAGCGTCTCGGGCGGGCTCTCGAGCGGCACCGCGAACTTGCCGAGCTTTCGGGGACGGTCTCGGCGGATGAAGCGATCTTCCAGATCATCACGCGGATCGACGCGGCGCACGCGGACCTTCCGGCGCAGGCGGGGGGTCACGCTCGGGCTCGTCGCGTCGCGGATCTGGTCGCGCTGGTGCGGTTCGCTCGAGAGCGGCAGCGCCGGCTTTCGCCCCCGGGCGACCTCGCGGCGTTTCTCTCGTACTACAACGACCTCGACGAGCGCGAGAAGCAGCTTGAGCCGACGGGGGATGAGCGTCTGGATGCGTCGGCGGATGCGGACGATCCGTCGGCACCGCCGGACGCGGTGACGCTTCTGACAGCGCACTCCGCGAAGGGGCTTGAGTTCGACACGGTCTTTGTGATGCGTGTGCAGCCGACGGGCGGGTTCGGCAAGTCCTCCAAGGACGACGGGCCGGAGGTTCCGGCGTCCATCCTCGGATCGGATGCGGTCGAAGCCGACGAGGATCGCGCGGAACAGCGTCGGCTCTTCTATGTCGCGTGCACGCGGGCTGAGCGGCGGCTGGTGCTGCTTGCCAAAGCGACCAAGTCGCGGAGCAAGTCCACGCACTACTTCCAGGAGTTCACGCACGAACCGGAGGGGCGCAAGCTCGTCACTGTGCGCACGGGCGCGGACGTCTTCGAGCAGGCCGCCCGGTGCGGGCTCAAGCTCCGTGGCGCGGCGGAGGATGGGGCACTCGCGGCGTTCGAGTCGGCGGACTTTGGCGCGGTTCTGGCGCGGGCCCGTTCGAGGGCGCGGCAAGCGGCGACGCTTGCGCTCGAAGCGGCGGATGCGCCGGCGCTTTCGACCGAATCGCTCGACGCGATCGCGGCGGACCTTCGCCTCGCAGCCGGCCGGCTTGCGGTCGCGGCGGCGGCGCGTCTGGGTCGGACGCCGGACTGGGCGCAGGCCGAGCCGGCGTGGCGTGAGGATGCCGAAAGTCTTGCCAAGGGCAAATCGGCGTCGCTTTCGGGCGAGTTCCGGTTCCAGCCGGTGGGCCCGACGCTGGATCTGAGCTTCTCCTCGGTTGACCAGTACCGATGCTGTCCGCGCTGCTGGTACGTGCGGTTCGTGATGCGGGTGGATGAGCGCCGCGATGAACGCCTCAACATCGGCGGCATGGTGCATCGCGCGCTGCAGCGCTTCGTCGAGCGGCGGCGGGAAGCCGAAGCCGAGGGAGGGTTCCTGCCCGGCCGGGCCGAGCTTGCGCGGCTTTGCGAAGAGGAAGCCCGCCGCGAAGCCGGGCCGCTGCGTGATGTCCCGCCGGCCGACCTGCTTCAACTGATGGCGCTCGCCGACGCCGCTTTGACGCTTGAAAGCCGGGAATCGACAGCGGCCGCCAACGTGCTGGAGGTCGAACGAGAATTCAAGTTCGGCTATGAACGCGGCGGCACACGCCACATCGTTACCGCGAAGATCGATCGCCTGGACCAGACGTCGGACGGCAAGTTCCGGATCGTCGACTACAAAACGGGCAAACCCACGAAGAAACTCACCGAACCAAAGAAGGACGATCTCCAGATGGGGATCTACTCGATGGCGCTCGCAAACGCTTACGGCGGCGGTGCCGTGCCGCCGGGCGTCGCTGAATACTGGATTCTCAGCACCGCCGAACGAGGCGGGATCGACCTTTCCAAGCTCGATCAGGACGGAGTTCGGGCCGAGATCGACGCGATGATCGACGGTGTGCTCGCGGGGCGATTCCCCAAAGCTCCGAAGAGCTGCCGGGGTCTGTGCGACATTCTCGGCTTGCCGCACGAAGTCGTGACCAAGGGCTCCAAGAATGAGGATTAGGCTCCGGTTCGGCGGGTTGAACCGCGAGCGTTCCCGAGCGTCCAATCTGATAACTCCGGCGACCGCCGGAAACTGAAAGGCTTCTCCGATGAATCGTCCCACTCGTTTGCTTTCGACCATGGTCGGCGGCTCCACGCTCTGCCTCGGCTTTCTGCTGGCTTCGGCGGCGGGGCTAGCCTCGCCGGTGCCCACCGCATTGGCCCAACCCGCAACGCCCGCGTTCAAGGATTCGGACCCGCTCCCGACGGACCCGCGTCTGGTGACGGGCGAGTTCGCCAACGGCATGCGGTACGTGGTGATGCAGCACGCGGTGCCGCCGGGTCGTGCGGCGGTGTGGCTTCACGTTTCGTCGGGCTCGCTGAACGAGACGGAGAAGCAGCGCGGCATCGCGCACTTCCTCGAACACATGGCATTCAACGGCTCGGCGAACTTTCCGCCCGGAAGCGTGATTGATTTCTTCCAGGGGCTGGGCCTGACGTTCGGACGGCACCAGAACGCTTCGACCTCGTTTGATCGGACGAACTACCGCCTTGAGATGCCCGACAACAACACTGAGACGGTCGACAAAGCGCTGACGTTCCTCTCGGACGTCGCGTTCCGGCTGACGCTTCCGCAGGAGGAGATCGACAAGGAACGCGGGATCATCCTTGAAGAGAAGCGGACGCGGATCGGGGCTCAGCAGCGCGTGCAGGAAGCGTGGCTGAAGCGGATGGCGCCGGGCTCGATCTTTGGCGAACGCATCCCCATCGGCGTGGAAGCGACGATCAACGGCGTGATGCGTCAGGACTTCCAGGACTACTACGGCAAGTGGTACGCGCCCTCGAACATGGCGATCTTCATGGTCGCCGACCTGCCCACCAACGTCATGGTGGAGGCGCTCCGCGCCAAGTTCTCCGAGGGCGTCAAGACGCCCCAGCCCGCCGATCAGGACGTGGGCGTCAGACCGATCACCGAGACGCGGGGCGTGGTCATCACGGACGCCGAACTCACGCAGGCGACGGTCGCGATCATGCGCCTGGACCCCCCCACTCCTCCGGTCACGACCTACGGCCGGGCCCGCGAGCAGCTTGTCGAACAGCTCGGCACGATCGCGTTCAACCGGCGGATCGAGCGGAAGATCGCCCGCGGCGAGTTCTCCGGCTTGCGCGGCGGGATGTCGGCCGGCTCCTTCGCGAACACGATGCGGGTCGCGCAGGTGCAAGCCTCGGGCACGCCCGACAAGTGGGAATCGATGCTTAAGGACATCGCCGCCGAGCTTCAGCGGGCCCGGACCTTCGGATTCTCGCAGCGCGAGATCGACGACGCCCGCCGCGAGGTGCTCTCCCGTGCCGAAAGCTCGCTCCAGACGGACGCGACGCGCGGCGCCGTGCAGATCCTGGGATCCTTCGACGCGGCGTTCGCCAGCGGCGAGACGCTGACCTCCGCCCAGCAGGACGTCGAGATTCTGCGGGCTCTGGACGCGACGGTCACCAAAGCCCAGGTTGACGCGGCCTTCAACAAGGGGTTTGACATCTCCGCCGTGACCTTCAGCTTGCAAGCTCCCTCCGGCGGGACCATCCCCACCGACGAACAGCTCGCGGCGGCCGGCAAAGCCGCGCTCGCCGAGAAGGTGAGCGAGGAAAGCGTCGCCGAAGGGGCCAAGAGCCTCATGGCGGCGATTCCCGCGCCCGCTCCGATCGGCAAGCCTGATCTTCACGTCGCGACGCAGGTCACCACCTGGACCCTCCCCAACGGCGTGAAGGTCCACCACCGGTTCAACGACTACAAAAAGAACTCCGTCGCGGTCGCGATCACGCTCGCGGGCGGCGAGTTGCTTGAGACCTCGAAGAACCGCGGCGTGACGGACGCGGCGACGCAAGCGTGGCAACGGGCCGCGACGACGACGCTCGCGTCGACGGACATCAACGACCTCATGATCGGGAAGAAGGTCAGCGTCGCGGGGTTCGCCCAGCCCGACGCGATCGCCCTCAGCGTCAGCGGCACGCCGGACGACCTCGAGACCGGCATGCAGCTCGCCCACCTGCTCCTGACCGCGCCCAAGCTGGAGCAGGCGGCGTTTGAACAGTGGCGGACGGGCCAGCTTCAGTCGATCGAGTCGGCGAAGAAGAGCCCGGCCCGCGTGCTCTTCAAGACGCTCGCGTCGACGGTCTTCCCCGCCGGCGAGGATCGGGTCATGCCGCTGACGGCCGAGCAGGTCAGCGCCGTGACGCGGGATGCGGCGCAGGAGTGGCTGAACACGCTCATCGCGCAGAGCCCCATCGAAGTCGCGATCGTCGGCGACCTCTCGCAGGAAGCGGCTTCGGCGCTGGTGGCCAAGTACATCGCGACGCTTCCGTCGCGTCCGGCAATCGACGCCAAGACGCACGCCGATCGGCGTGTGCTGGCGCGTCCGACGGGTACCCGCGTCGTCCGCGAGACCGTTGAGACCGAGACCAAGCAGGCGCAGGTCGTGGTCGGTTTCTATGGCGTGGACGTCACCAACACGACCGATGCACGCGTGATGTCCGCGGCCGCTCAGCTCCTGTCGACGCGGGCGATCCAGCGGATTCGCGAGCGTGAGAACCTCGCGTACAGCCCGCGGATGTCGAGCAACCCCTCCTCTGCCTACCCGGGATTCGGCATGTTCATGTGCGGAACATCGACCGACCCCGCCAAAGCCGACCGCCTCGCCGAGGTCATCTCCGAGATGTACGCCGAGTTCGCCAAGAACGGCCCGAGCGAGGAGGAGGTCCTCACCGTCCGCAAGCAGATCGCCAACACCCTCGGCGAACAAATGAAGGAGCCAGGGTACTGGCTTGGCCGTACGCGAAGCCTCACCTACCGCGCCCAGAACCTGGACGACATCGCGACGGAGAAATCCTTCTACGAGACGCTGACCGCCGCCACCATCAAGGACGTCTTCAGCAAGTACTACGCCCCGGATCGCACGTGGACCGTGATCGTCAAGCCCACGCCGTAAGCCTCGACAGATTCAAGACCTAGGACGAGCTTCCGAGATCGATCGCCCGGCCCCTTGGCCGGGCGTTTTGTTTGGTCCGTGGAGAAACGGGCGGCCGCAGAGATTTTTCTCGCGATTCGCGTGAGCCGGGAGCGCCGCTTTCGTTTGTAAAGGCGAATCCCACGACCCCGACTGTCCCGCCGTCGCTTGTTCGCGCGAAGGGGGCGGTCGGTGGGGCCGCGTGTACTTCGGGCGAGTTCCAACCGTTCGGAGGGGAGGACTCGCGGCCCCACCCTCCGCCTCTCTCAGGCGTCCGACGCCCCAGGGCCCGCCTTTCGAAGCCCGCGACGACAGGATTCCCGTCCGATCGGTTTGGCGGTATCCTGAAGCCATGCTCCTGCCGCTGATCCTCGCCGCCGCGTCCCTCCCCTTCCCGGTTCAACCCGAAGCCGCCGCTCCCACCGCGCCCGCGGCCGCCAAACCCGCGAGCGTCTCGATGGAAGAGGCTTTCGCGCAGGGCACCGCGCGGCTGATCGCTCTCCAGCACACCTACGACCCCAAAGCCAAGGAGCCGCCCAAGACGCCCGACGGCCCCGAGTGGCCCTACGAGGGCGTCTACCGCGTGGGCGGTGACATCCCCGTCGCCTACCGCATCGGCGGAACCGCGATCGTCGTTGAGAGCTTGATCAAAGCCCCCGGCTACGCCGAGAACGCCGCTGCGAAGGAAGCCGTCGCGAAAGCGGTCGACTTCATCATCGCCACCCGCGAGCACCCCCTGATGTCCGAAGCCGAGTACGACGCCGGCTACGACGTCCGCGGCTGGGGCTACTGCTACGGGCTTCGAACGCTCAGCATCCTCAAGCGTGCGAACCTCATGCCCGAGGGAAGGGCCCAGGCCGCCGAGACCGCCGCGAAGTGGTACCTCGACGCGATGCAGAAGACTGAGATCCCCGAGGTGGGTGGATGGAACTACGCAAGGCCCGCGGGCCGTGCGAAGGTCGCCGCTCCGTCGAGTTTCATGACCGCGGCGTGCTTGGAATCGCTCTACGAAGCCAAAGCCGCCGGGTACGAGGTCGACGCGGCCGTCGTGAACCGCGCACTGGACTGCTTGGAACGCTCACGCGGACCGGCGGGCAACGTGACGTACTCGATCGACCCGCGCCGCGCCAGCGGCACCAGCAACGGCGACCGTACCCCCGGCGCCATCGGCCGCATGTGCGCCGTCGAGTCAGCCCTCGTCGAGGGCGGCCGCGGCTCGGTGGACCGGGTGCGGGGCGCGGTGGATGCGTTCATCGTGCACTGGAAGTGGATCGATGATCGCCGGGCCAAGACGGGGACGCACGTGGGCCCGTACGCGGTTGCTCCGTACTACTTCATGTTCGCGCACCACTACGCGGCCCGCGCGGTGGAACTGCTCCCCGAGAACGAACGGGCCGAGTATCGCAAGCGGATCAACGACCTTCTCATGAGCGTGCGGAGCCCCGACGGCTCCTGGAACGACCGCGTCTTTACGAGATCCTCCGCGTACGGAACCGCGTTCGCGATGCTGAGCTTGGGCATGCCGAAAGCCCTGCCGCAAGCGACGTGGAAGCCCTGATGAGCCCCGAGCGCAAGTGAGCGGGTCTCAGACGCCCGGCCGCTCCTCAGGCCCGCCATCGAGCGACTGTCAAAGCCGACGCCACGGCGCGTGAATGCGACAATTCACGACGACGAACGGTCGACTTTCTCGTACAACCACCCACTCTTCCTCACCTCCGCCTTCCCCCCGCTCCATACGACGTGCTCGTACCCCTCGTGCATCGAGGCTGAGCCGGTGAGGCCGTCCTTTCGCACGGCGTACATCGTCACGTTGAAGACAGGTCGGCCGCGGGCGTCCAAGAGCCGTTTCTCGCGCGTGCGGTCGGCGATTGATCTCAGCACCCGCAAGCACGCTTCCTCCGGCGTGTCGCCGCGGTCCATGTGGAGCACGACGCTGTGGGCCGCGCACGCTTGGAGCGTCGCTTCCCCTCGGCCCGTCGCGCCCGCCGACCCAACCGCGTTATCCGTGTACAACCCCGCTCCGACGATCGGGGAATCACCCACGCGGCCCGCGATCTTGTACGACAGGCCCGATGTGCTCGTGACGCTCGCGAGGTCGCCGGCCGCGGTGAGCGCCGAGAGGTGGATCGTGCCGTACGTGAAAGGGACCTTGGACGCGGTCTTTCCATCGCCCGGAGCGGGCGCGGCCGCTTGGTTCACGGCTTGGTTCTTGGTGGGGTCGGTGTTGCCGGCCCAAAGCGAATGGCCGAACCCGCTGCCGGCGGCTCCCTCGAGTTCCTCGGGGCTGAGCCAGCCGTCTTTGGTTGACAGCGACGCTTTCCAGTCAAGCCAGGCTTTGCGAGCTTTCTCGGTGAGCAGGTTCTCTTCCGGAAACCCGAGGGCCCGCGCGAACTTCGAAGCTCCTTCTCCGACCAGAAGCGTGTGGTCCGTGCGTCGAAGCACCTCGAGCGCGAGCTTGGCGACATGCCGGAACCCGCGCACGCCCGCCACGCCCCCCGCCCGGTGCCGACGCCCATCCATCACCGCCGCATCGAGCTCGACCACGCCGTCCTCGTTGGGAAGCCCGCCGTACCCGACCGAAAGCTCGTCCGGATCATCCTCGACGAGCGCGATCCCGGCGACCATCGCGTCCAGCACATCGGTCCCGGAAGCAAGCAACGCCGCCGCACGGGTCACCGCAGGCACGCCGTTCCAGGAGGAGATCATCACCGGGCCGATGGGCGAAGGGCTCATAACGCAACTGTTGGCGCGCCCGCGACGCTAAAGCTGCCCCGCCCCCCGCGAGTTGTCTGATTGACCGCCCGTTCCGGGCCGATGTTTCCCTGCCATGCAGGACCACTTTCTCACCGTACACCCACCCACCGAAAGCACCGCCGAAGGTCGTTCCAACGGGAAGGGTCCCGCCGTCAAGAACAACCGCCGCCACGGCCGGGTTCGGTGCGAGGACGTCGAGTGCACGCTCGGGTCGGTGATGAACATCTCGGCATCGGGATTGCTCGTGCGCACGGGGCTTCGCAGCCCGCGCGTGGGGAGCGTGGTGGTGCTGAAGGTGCCCACATTCGACGGCGGGTTTGATGTGCAGACGCGGGTGGAGTGGTCGAAGATGGACGGCTTGCTGCACCACCGCGTCGGGCTTGAGTTCATCGACCTGACGCCCGAGGGGCGGCGGGTCCTGCTCCTCGCGGTGCACGCTTCGGCCCGGGGCTGAGCGAGCGGGGGCTTACCAGAGGACGCGGACGCGGATGGTCTCGGGGATCTGGCGCAGGCCGGCCAGGATCGGCTCGGCGTTGGTCGGATCGACGTCGAGGACGACGTAGCCCAAGTCCGCGTTCGTGCGCAGATATTCGGCGTTGATGTTCGCGCCGAGCTGGGCGATCAGGGCGTGCATCTTGCTCAGGACGCCGGGGACGTTGCGGTGGAAGTGCAGGATGCGGTGCGGGCGTGATGCCGCATCGGCGTCGCCCTGGCTTGGCAACTCAACCTGCGGGACGTTGACCGCGCCGGTCGTCGAGCCGGTGTTGATGTGGCTCATGAGTTTGCGAGCGACATCGTCGGCGATCGATTCCTGAGCTTCGGCGGTGCTTCCGCCGACGTGGGGCGTCAGGATCACGTTGGAAATCCCGCGAAGGTCGCTGACGAACGGTTCGTTCTTGCCGGCGGGTTCGACGGGGAAGACATCGAGGGCAGCGCCCGCGAGGTGGCTCGCTTTCAGGGCTTTGGCGAGGGCGGGGATGTTGACGACCAAGCCGCGGGCGTTGTTGATGAGGTACGAGCCCTTCTTCATCATCGCGAGCTCGCGCTCACCGATCATCCCCTCGGTCTGGTCGGTCGCGGGGACGTGCAAGCTCACGACGTCGGCTTGCTGAAGCAGGTCGGCGAGCGAGCGGACGGCCCGGGCATTGCCCAGGGGCAGCTTGGGGACGATGTCGAAGTAGATTACCCGCATGCCCATGGCTTCGGCGAGCACGGAGACCTGCGAGCCGATGTGGCCGTAGCCGACGAGGCCGAGCGTCTTGCCGCGGACCTCGTGGCAGCCGGAAGCGGACTTGTCCCACGCTCCCGCGTGCATGCCGATGCTCTTGGGCAGAAGCTGGCGGTAGAGCGCCACGATTTCGGCGATGGTGAGCTCCGCGACCGAGCGGGTGTTGCCGAAGGGGGAGTTGAAGACCGGGATCCCGCGCGACGCGGCGGTCGGGAGGTCGACCTGGTCGGTCCCGATGCAGAAGCAGCCCACCGCGAGGAGCTTGGGCGAAGCGGCGATCAGCTCGCTCGTGAGCTGGGTCTTGGAGCGGAGGCCCAGGACGTGCGTGTTCGCGAGCATGGCGGGGAGAGCGGCCGGGTCCGGGCTCGCGGCGACCGTCTGGACGCTGAACCCGTCGGCTTTGAAGAGCTCAACCCCGTGCGGGTGGACGCTTTCGAGGAGGAGGACGTTGATCTTGTCTTTGGGAAAGCTGGTCGCCATGCGGGCGGATGGTAGAGACGCGGCACGCGCGGAAGCGGCGGGAGTTCGGGTGGTGTTCACGGAGGGTTATCGACCGGATCGGGGCGGGAGTTGAGGGCGGAAGCCGGATCTGCAGCGAATGGTGACTGGGCCGGCAGGAAAGGGCCGACCACGTGGCCGAGGTAGGTTGCGGGGACGGGCTCATCGATGCCGAAGCGATGCGGCTCGTGGTCGGGGCAGCGGTAGGTGCCGAAGAGCAGGTCCATCAGCGGCGAGATGTTGGCGTAGTTGCCGGCATCGCGGTCGCGGTCGTGGTGCCAGTGGTGAAGCTCCGGCGCGCCGATGAGCATGCGGAGCGGGCCGATGGGCAGCCGCACGTTCGAATGGATGTAGATCGCCCAGATCCCGCGGAACGCGATCAATCCCGCGAGCGTTTCGAGCGGGAAGCCGAGGATGAACGCCGGGAGATTGATGAGCGTCAGCGTGTAGACCGTGTCGAGCGGGTGCTCGCGGTGGGCCGCGAGATAGTCCAGGTGCTCGGAGGAATGGTGCACCGAGTGGAACCGCCAGAGGAGCGGGACGCGGTGCTGCAGGCGGTGGCCCCAGTAGACGAAGAAGTCGCTGAGCAGGACGACCTCGATCGCTTGAAGCCACCACGGCTGGGACGCGACGGCGTCGCTGAACCCGCGGGGCATGACGGCGTCGAGCCATCCGCTTTCGAGCGAGAGAAGCCAGAAGATGAGCGTGTTCCAGAGCAGGTACTGACCCGCGAGGAAGCAGAGGTCGGTGAACCAGGCGGGGCGGAAGAGCTTCTGGCCGGGCTTGGCGGGGAAAGCACGCTCGAGCGGGACGAAAACGAGCGTGAGGAAGAAGAAGCTCAGGGTCGCGGCGAGGAGCAGGGCGGGGACATCCATCGTTCACCTCGCGGGGTGGTCACTTGGGCGACGACGGCTGAGCGGGTGCTTTGGGTTTGAGGTCGGCGGGCTCGACGATGATGCCCCTCTTGCTGCCGCCCATGTGCTTGGGCGGGTCCTTGGGCGTGTCCTTCGGAGCGTCCTTGGGCTGGAAGATGATGCCGGACTTGGAGCCGCCCATCATGCGGCGGTCGTTCTGGGTTTCCTCAAGCAGCCGGTCGATCTCCGCCTCATCGAGAGGCTGGTCCTGAGCTGGAGCGGGCTTGGGCCCGGCGGGCGTCATGGCACCGGATCGGTACGCGACGTACGCGCTGGCCAGAGCCAACGAGCAGAGCACCGCCGCCGCTCGAGCCGCCGTGGGTTTCCGGTTTTCCATCGCGAGAGCTTACCACAACTCGTGTTGGATCGGGTGTTTTGGCTCGCGGTGCGTAAGGATCTGTTACGAACGGGCCCCCGAGGGGAAGAACCAGAGCCCCGCCGCGATCAGGCCGAGGATCAGTTCCAAGCCCGCGAAGTAGTACGTCACGCGTTCGATGCCGGGGACGGTCGCGAAGGAGTACGCACGGAAGACGACCAAACCCGCGTAGAAGAGGAGTGAGAAGAGCAAGCCGGCTTCCTGATACTTCGGCATCAGGCCGGCGACCAGGAAGAACGCGGCGACGCCCATCTCGAGGCCGCCGTAGACGGTGATGTACTCGCTCTTGCCCGAGCCGTTTCGGAACTGGAGGCCGATCGCATTGGAGGTCTTCTCGGGGGCGACGGTGCACCAGAGGGCGAACCCGATGTAGGCGATGGCGTTGAAGAGGAGGTAGGCTTTGATCATGCCCGGATCGTACGGGAACGAGGTGGCGCGGGGATGAAAGCACCGTGATCGGGGCGTGGGGGTGCGGCGGCGGGCGGGCGGAATACGATGGGCCATGCCGCACGCCGTCGTGATTCGAGCCCCCGGGACCAACTGTGATCAGGAGCTTTGCCGCGGGTACGCGAAAGCGGGCGCGACGGTGGAGCTTGTCCACCTCGAATCGCTCGTGCGCGACCCTTCGCCGCTCGCGAAAGCCGATCTTTTGGGCATTCCGGGAGGGTTTTCGTACGGGGACGACATCGCTTCGGGGCGGATCTTCGCGATGAAGGTGCGGGAACGGCTTTACGGCCCGCTCCGGGATGCGATCGCACGCGGGGCGCCGGTGTTCGCGCCGTGCAACGGGTTCCAGGTGGCGGTGCAGGTGGGGCTCTTGCCGGGGCCGGCCCGGGGCGAGGAATGGCCGCGGGAGGCGGCACCGACGCAGGAGCTTGCGCTCACGGACAACATCGGGGGGCGGTTCGTCGATCGGTGGGTGCCGGTGGAGTATCCGAGCGATTCGTCGTGCGTGTGGACGCGGGGGGTGCTGGATGAGATTCCGGAGGAGTTGCGGCGGGATGCGGCGATTTTGCCCGTCGCGCACGGGGAGGGTCGGCTCATCTCCGGTGAGGCGGGGACGCTTGCGCGGCTGTCGCAGAACGGGCAGATCGCGGTGCGGTATCTGGACAATTACAACGGGAGCACGGACGCGGTGGCGGGCGTGACGGACGCTTCGGGGCGGATTTTCGGCTTGATGCCGCACCCGGAGCGGTTTTTGGAGTGGACGCGGCACCCGTACTGGACGCGGCTTCCGAAGGATCTGCTCAAGCTTCCGACGCCGGGAGCGCGGATGTTCATGAACGCGGTGGAAGCGGCTTCGGGGGCGTGGGTGCGGTAGCGGGACTGGCGGGCGTTGCATCCGGGCCGGGCGGCGCGGGGTATCAATCTTTATGAGCGAGCGTGGGTCGCCATCTCGTGCCGAGCCGTTCTGCGGGAAGTGCGGGTACCGGTTCTCGAGCGCGGGGACGAAAGCGTGCCCGGCGTGCGAAGCTCCCGTCGGCGGACCCAAGCCGCCGCCCTCCAAAGCGCCGACATGCCGGCAGTGCGGGTACGACCTCACGGGGTTGCCCGGCGGCGGACGCTGTCCGGAGTGCGCGACGCCCGTGCCGATCGGGGCGCGGCGGGTGTTGGCGGACAACCTGTCGCACGCGCCGTCGTGGTACCTGCGTTGGCTTGCGGCAGGATCGATCGCGACGGCACTGGGCAGCGTGGGCGCGATGGTGTCGCTGCTGCTGGTGGCGGGGGATCAGGGGCTGAGGCGTGCGGTGCCGGTGGTGTGCTTGATCGCGTGGGCGGCGGGTGTGTGGATCGTGACGCGGCCGCATGAATCATCGCTGGACCTGCGGACGGACTTCAAGCGGGAGGGGCGCTGGTCGCGGTGGGCTTCGCGGCTGACGCAGTGGGGATGGGCGGCGGGGGTCGCGCTGGCGTGGGCTTCGGCGGAGGTGGAGACGCGGGCGCTGATGGCGGGGACGCCGGTGAACGAGGAGCTGGTGCGGGGGCTGATGATCGCGGCGTGGGTGTGCCTGTCGATCGGGCTGCTCGGGCTGGTGCCGGTGTGCGCACAGCTCGCGGCGCTGTCGGAGTGGGCGGGGGCGGAGTGGACGGGGGAGTGGATGCGAGGGGCGTCGATCGCGATGCTTCTGGCGCTGCCGATGCTCGGGGTGTCGATCGTGATGGGGACGGGATCGTTCGTGACGGTCGTGGTGGGCGTCTTTGGGGCGATCCTCGGGCTGGGGTCGGCGCTGGTGCTGGCGGTGGGCGTGGTGCAGGTGGCGGTGATGTCGCTTTGGGCGCTGAAGGTGGCGCGGGCGGCGATTGCGCGGGACATCCGCGTGGCGGACCGGGCGGCGCGGGACGTCAAGCGGTTCGCCAAGCGGGCGGAAGCGATCGGGACGGTGAACCCGCTGGACGCGGGGGCGCGGATCCAGGCACCGCGGGTGCAGGGGCCTCGCACGCAGGCGGAAGCGGATCTCTCACCGATCGCGCTCGAACCCGAGCGGCAGGTCGGAAAGAAGACGATCCGCTACGAGCGGCCGGGCGAGGGAGCGGAAAGCTGAGGGGTTTGGTGCGTCGGCGGTGGCCGGATGGCCTTAGCCGAAGGCCTTCTTGTAGTCCGCGAGGAATTTCTCAACGCCCGAGTCGGTGAGCGGGTGCTTCATCACCTGCTGGATGACCGAGAAGGGGACGGTCGCGACATCGGCCCCGGCCAGAGCACACTGGAGCATGTGGAGCGGGTGGCGGATGGAAGCGGCGAGGATCTTGGTCTGGAACCCGTAGTTGTCGTAGATCTGGCGGATCTGGCGGATGAGGTCCATCCCGTCCTGCGAGATGTCGTCGAGGCGGCCGACGAAGGGGCTGACGAGGTACGCGCCGGCTTTGGCGACCATGAGAGCCTGCATCGCCTGGAAGCAGAGGGTCATGTTGGTCTTGATGCCCTCGTCGCTCATCGCTTTGCAGGCTTTGAGGCCTTCGATGGTCGAGGGGAGCTTGACGACGATGTTGGGGGCGATCTTGGCGCGTTCTTTGCCCTCCTTCATCATGCCGTCAAAGTCGAGAGCGATCACCTCGGCGGAGACGGGGCCGGGGACGACCTTGCAGATCTCTTCGAGCCGCTTGCCGTAGTCAACCTTCTCCTTGGCGATGAGGGAGGGGTTGGTGGTGACGCCGTTCAACACACCCATGGCGTGGGCGGCTTTGATCTCGTCGATGTTGGCGGTGTCGATGTAGAGGTCCATGCTGGGCTCCGTGAGATGGGTCGTGCTGCAATCCGCGAAGAGCGGACAGCGTGGCGCGGGGATTAACCGTGGAAAAGGACAAGGGCCTGGTCCGCAGAGCATACGTCGGCTTGGCCACCAACGCCGCGACGCACAGGCCCGGGAGAGGTCGGGCCCGCGCGTCAGGCGCGGGGAGAAGTTGAGGAAACAGGTCACCGAGTGCGGGAGACGCTTCAGGCCTGACCCCGGCGGGCCCGGCGGAGGCCGACGATCCCCGCCAGACCGGCGAGCGAGATCGACCCGGGCGTGGGCACCAGCGTGAAGACCCGCACCTCGCACATCCGGTTCATCTGCCCGGGAGTGGGCATGAACTGGAAGCTCATCGTGTTCCCGGCGATCGTCAGGCTCGTGTTCCCCAGCACGTTCCCGCCGAAGCTGCGGAACGGGTTCCCCGTGTCGTACACCGTCCCGAGAGCCCCGTGCGAAGCGTCTGTCGCCGACAGCAAGGTCTCGTCGAAGATCGCTCCGAGGATCGTCCCCGAGAAACTAACGCTTCCCGCGGCGAACGGCGGAGCCGCCCCGGGGTCAAAGTGCAGCATGTGCGACTCGACCGCTCCCGCGGTCAGAAACCCGGCGAAGTACGGCGAGAACCCGGTGTACGTCCCGTTGCCGAAGAGGTTGAGACCCACGTTGGAAGCGGGAGCGACCTGCTCGTTCCACGCGTACACGTTGGGGCCCATCAGGTTGAACTGCTGAGCGTTGGGCGGGTTCACGCCCAGCCAGGTCGTGGACCCGGTGACGCCCGTGATGGCGGCGTTCGCGGCCCCCACTCCCCCCACCATCCCCGCCACCACAGCCGCCGCGAGCGCGGCAGCCTTGAGGGTGCGGGCGGAACCAACAACGTTCGTGAGCTTCGTAGCCATGGGACAACTCCTTCTGTGTGCGTGTTGCACGTTGTGTTCTTGGGCCAGACCCCTTCGCGTCGCGTTGGTGGTCGTGATCCCGACATCCAAGTGAACGGCAACCCCCGCCGTTCCTCACGCGCCTGCATCAAGAAAACCAAGAAATCCCGCAGAGGCAGGTCCGAAAAGCAGGGGATCCTGAGCTGTGCCACTGACTTGGTCCGCTTCGGACCAAGTCAGTGCAAGACACGTCAGGCGTCAGTTTCAAGCAAGCCCAACCACTGAGATCGCCCGAAGCGCTCGATCTCAGTGGCACAGCAAGTGGCTTCCCATTGAGAGCAGCTTCCCGTGCCATCGATCGCCACTTTGGTGATCGACGAACGGTCTTCCAAACGGCCAAGACTCGCGTCCTCTTAGCTTCCGTATACTGGTCGCGTGACCCTCACTCCGGCACTCGAAACCGATGTGTCTCCGGGAGACCGCGTGGGCCTTTGAAATGACGTGATGCTCCAGCCAGCGAATGACCCTGAGCCCGAGGTTCCTCCACACCGAACGCCGACGCGGCGAGCGGTGGCGCCGCGAAACCCGTTCGAGACCGGACGTCCTGTAAGTAATACGACAAAGCTTGAGATCCTAAGAGCTATCAATCAGGTGGGTACCACGACAGTCGTGATTTCACCCCGACGAAAGGTGAGCGCGTGGCTCTATTGGCCGAGCCTCGGACTCGCTATAGCCACGACATTGCTGATACCTCTCGCGGCAATGAGTGTGTTGTATGTGCACGTGATCGGTGTGCTGGTGATCCTCATCAGCCTCGTACCCTTCGTCATCGCGTGGTCGTGGTTTATCTTCCTTGAGAGCCGGAACACGCCTCGACAAAGCGACGTGGCGATAACGAATAGAGAATGCAAGTCATGCGGCTACTGCCTGCACGGTGTCGGGCCCGCGATTCACGTCACCATACCGGAGAGCCTCGACATCGGCCCGGAATTATGTCCCGAGTGTGGAATTGCGTGGCCCATGATTATGGGAGTTTCCGGCGAAAGGCGCTGAGTCGTGACACAGATTTAGTCCGGCGGGTGGAACCGGTCGTCTAATCCGCTCCGTGCCACCGATCTCCGGCTCCTCCGGCGATCGGTGGATGGCCCTCCGATGTCACCGTCCCGGCATGCTGTCCATCTCGCCCCCCCGCCACCACGCGACCGTCCGTCAGCCCTTGGCCGCAGCATCAGGTGCAGCCAGCATCTTCACCAATTCACGCCGCATGATCTTCCCTGTGGGGTTCCTCGGCAGAGCTTCGAGCACGCGGATGTCGCCCGGCACCTTGTACCCCGCGAGGCTGGCTCGGCAGTGGGCCTGGATCGACGCTTTGTCGAACGTCTGCCCCTCGCGGAGCTCGATGAACGCCATCGGCAGTTCGCCTCTGATCGGATCCTTGATCCCCACCACGCCCGAAGCGTGGATGCTCGGGTGCTGATTGAGCACTTCCTCGATCTCGCGTGGGAAGACGTTCTCGCCGCCGACGATGAGCATCTCCTTCAAGCGGCCCGTGATGTACAGAAAGCCGTCCGCGTCCTGCTTGCCGATGTCACCAGTGCGAAGAAACCCGTCCGGCGTGAGGGCTTTGGCGGTTTCCTCCGCAAGGCCGTAGTAGCCCCGCATGACATTCGGCCCGCGCATCCAGATCTCGCCCTCGTGCTCATAGGGCAGCCTCGCGCCCGTGTTGAGGTCGATGATCCGCTGCTCAAGCTCCGGCAAAGCACGCCCCACCGAATGCGGCCTGTACTCGCTGGGCAGGCAGATGTTCGTCACCGGCGAGGTCTCGGTCAGGCCATACCCCTCGTTGATCCGCACGCCGAACCGCTCGTAGAAGCGTGTCGCCACCGCGTCGCTGAGGGGTTCGCCGCCGGACACGGTGTAGCGCAAGCTCGCAAAGTCCTCCGCGGTCGCGTCCTTGGCCGCCAGCAGCGCGCCGTACATCGAGGGGATCGCGACAAAGATCGTGGGGCGGTGCTCACGGAACAACTTGACGATCTTCTGAGGGATGAACCGTGCGGTGTAGACCGCGCGGATGCCCAGCGTCAGGGGTAGGAGCGTCAGCACGGTCAGGCCGAAGCTATGAAACTGGGGAAGAACCCCGAGCATGACATCGTCGGTGGTAAAGTGGGCGTGCTCGACGACCTGGCGGATGTTGGCGGAGATGTTGCCGTGCGTGAGCATCACGCCCTTGGGCTTGCCGCTGGTGCCGGAGGTGTAGAGGAGAACGGCGAGATCCTCATCATCCGCGCCAATGGGCCAGCGCGGCTCGGGCATGCCGGAGAACTTCATCTCGTCGATCTTGGCGAGGTTGGTGACGCGCGGCGAGAACCCCATGAACTCGAGCATCGGTCCGGCCGTGAGGACGGTGTCGGTGCCACAGTCGTCGATCACGTACTGAAGCTCTTCGGGCTTTAGGAGGTAGTTCAGCGGGACGACGGTCTTGCCGAGGATCCACGCGGCGAGAGCGGCGACGGGTGTGCCGGCGCCGGTGGGGAGCATGACGCCCACGGTCTTGGACTTGCACTTGGCCGCGAGGTAGTCGGCGAGGTAGAAGGCGCCGGCGAGAAGCTCGATCCCCTTGCGGGTGCCGCGATCGTCGATCGTGGCGATGCGGCGGGGCTGGAAGAGACAGCGGCGGATGATGGGCCAGTGAACGCTCACGCGGTTTCCTCGGAGTGGCGACGTCGAACGCGGGAAGGAGGCCGGGTATGCTACAGCCGACGATCGCCGGGCGACGCCCGGTGCGCCACAGATCCGGAGCTTTCGCATGCCGACGCCCACCCGCCCCGCCGCTCGCCTTGGCCCCGCCGCTCTTGTGCTCCTGACCGCCGCGCTCGCCGGGCCAGCCCTGCTCTGGTCCTCAGGATGCGAGTCGTCCTCCGGGACGAGAACCGAAACCCCGGCGGCCGACTACGAGCTGCTCTACACCAAGGGTGATTACGTCAAAGCCCATCAGGCCGCGAGTTCGGCGTACGCCAAGTCCACGGGCGTCCTCCGCGAACGGGCCGCGCTCACCGCGGGGCTTTCCGTCGCCGCGATGCAGCCGCCCAAGGAAGCTGAAGCCCAGCGCTGGCTGCGGCCGCTGATCACCAGCGAAAACGCCGCGATCGCAGGGTCCGCAGCCGCCACGCTTGGCATGATGGCCCAGCGGAGCGGCAAGCACACCGAAGCCGTCACCCTGCTGACCTCCGCTTCGGACAAGCTCAGCGGGAACGACCAGGCCCGAGCGAAGATGTTCGCGGGCGACTCGCTCCAGGCTGTGGGAAAGGGCCCGGAATCTCGCGAGATGTACGCCCAGGCCGCCGCCGTCGCGACCGAATCCCTCCTCAAGGTCCAGATCACCTCCCGGCAGAACACCCTGCCCGAAGCCGGGCCCGTCAAGGGCTCCTTCACCATCCAGGTCGGCGCGTTCAGCGACCCGAAGAAAGCCAAAGCCGCGGCCGACCGCCTCGCCGGGAAAGCCGCCGCCGCCGGCATCCCCGCTCCCCGCGTCGTCCAGACCTCTTCCAAGAACGGAACCGTCCACGCCGTGCGCATCGGCCGATTCGCGACCCGGGCCGAAGCCCAGGCCGCCCAACAGAAACTCACCGGCGAATCCACCGCGATGGTGATGGTCGCGACAGGCGAATAAAGACCGTACGAACGGGCGATCGGTCCGAATCTCGGAACCCGGCCCTGCGGAGTGCCGAAAGGACCAAGAAGCCCTGCCCCCCGGCTCTCGGAGATTCCCCCATGATGACCCGCTCCCGGTTTGCTTTGGTGCTCGTTGTCCTCGCCGGTGTCGCGGGCCAAGCCGCCGCTCAGTCGGGCACCCCTGTTCCGGAATGGATGAAGGGCAAGATCATCTCCCCCGATGATCCTCGCCTCAAGCCGTACCGCGATCTCCGCAAGAAGCAGGTTGCGCTCGAGAAAGAACTCAAGAAGCTCCGCGCCAAGCACTTCCGGGCTCAGCACAAGCCCACTCGCGAAGCCGGCCTCAAGACGCTTGCCGAGTACAACCAGCCTTGGATGGTCCAGCCGCTAATCGAGGTCTTTCAGGAAGACAAAGGCGCGGATGTGCGCGAAGCGATCGTCACGATCCTGCGCACGCAGGCGAGCGATGAGGGCGACCGCGGCCTCGCGTGGCTCGCCTGCGGCAACGAGGACCCGGCGTGGAACCAGGCCGCCATCGACGGCCTTGCCGTGCGACTCAAGGACCTCAAGCAGAAGCCGTCCTCGGGCATGCTCGCCGTGTTCCAAGGCGGAGTCGCTTCCAAGACGCAGCGGATCGCGGATGCGAGTGCGCGTGCGGTCGCGGGCCTTGATCTGTACGAGATGATCCCGTTCCTGATCCAGGCGCAGGCTCCGGCCCCGCCCGCGACCAGCCCGATCGGTCGCCCGCGGAACGGCCCGCTCGCGTGGGTCGCGATCGCGCAGCAGCAGGCGTACATCGCGGATCTTGAGCCGATCGTGGCGGACAACGCCGTCGCGTTCAACCCGGTGCCGGGCGTCGTGAGCTCGGGCGTGGTGCTTGTGATCAACGACGCCGTTGTCACTTTCTCGCCGGTGGTGATCCACCAGTCGCTGGTCCGCCTCTCGAACAAGGCCATGGCCGGAGCGGGCGGGCAGCCGACCGACGGCATGCGCCTCAATACCGGGGCGTGGAAGGACTGGTACTTCGCGGCGGGCGAGAAAGCGATCGCCAAAGCGGTCGAGGAACGGACGGCATCCGAGAAACCGGCGGACAAGGCCGCGGCTCCGGCTGTTCCCTCCCCCACCGCCCCCACCTCCCCCGCTTCCCCTGCGGCGACCGCCCCCGCGGCACCCGCGAAGTAAGTTCAGGGTTTCGCGGATCCTTTCGCGAGCGCCTGATCGATGGCTTTGGTGACGACATCGCGCGGGCTTTCGAGGTTCCCGCCGGATTTGCGTCGCTGCCGGTCGCGGTCGCACATCATCCAGATTCCGACGACCTTGCGTTCCTGGTCGATCCACGGGATGAAGCCGAAGGCTCCCGGGGAGCTGTTCGCGGTGGCGTCGCCCTTGGAGTCGCGGGCGTCGACCCAGTTGCCGATGCCGTACCCGCTGCCGTCGAGCATGCGCATGAGCGAAGCGCGGCTCTTCTTCGCGTCCTTGGTGCGGTCTTTGAGCATGGCCGCGACGGACGCTTCGCTGAGGACGCGCTTGCCCTTGAACGTGCCTTTGCTCGCGATCATCGTGAGGAAGTTGGCGTAGTCGCCGAGGGTTGAGCTTGCGCCGCCGGCGACCTGCGGGTTGGTGGTGGCGCCGAGGCGTCCGAACTGCGTGTTGTTCATCTCGCAGGGTTTGGCGATGCGCTCCTTGAAGAGGTCGTGCCAGGTCTTGCCGGTCACCTTGCACGCGATGGCGGCGGCGAGCTGCATCGATGCGCCGCCGTATCGGAACGCGGCACCGGGCTCGGCGTCGAGCTTGGCTTCGCCCGCGGCTTTGAAGACCTCGTCCGTGCTTGCGAACCACGTGGACACGCCGTCGATGTCGCTGGGCAGGCCGGAGGTGTGGGAGAAGAGCTGGGCGAGGGTGATGGGCTTCTTGTCGTTGGGGAGCGTGGGGACGTACTCGCCGATGGGCTTGTCGAGATCGAGAAGCTTGTCATCGACGAGGGACATGATGACCGCGCCCGAAAGCCATTTGCTCGCGGAAGCGATGGGGATCACGGTCTTCGCGTTGTAGTCGCCGAAGAACCGCTCGTGGAGCACCTTGCCGTCGTGCATGACGTAGAGAGCGGCGCCGGGCAGCTTGACCTGTTTCACCCATTGCTCGGCGAGGGCGTCGGTAGGTCCGAAATCAACCTCGAGGGGCGCGGCTGGCTTGGCCGGCGCGGTCGCGGGTGACGAAGCGGGCGGCAAAGCGGTTGGCGACGCGGGCTGGCCCGTAGCCACGCCGGCGGAGGTCGCGAGCACGAGCGCAAAAACGAGCTGGGAGATCGAGCAATGGCGCATGGTTGGTCCTTCGGCGTTCGCCGCGGAGCGGCATGAGCCTAACGCACCTGCCACAGGCTGGATTGCTCGCCGAAGCCCTTGCTCAACGTTCGCGGACGCGGCCCTTGCCCTTGACGATCTCGCCGATGACATAAACGGACTCGCCGAGCTTTTCGAGGTGTTCCTTGACGGCGGCGGCGAAGGTCGGGCGGACGATGACGCAGTAGCCGATGCCGAGGTTGAAGACCTGCTTCATCTCGGCGTCGTCGATCGCTCCGTGCTTCTGAAGGAACGTGAAGACCGGGGGGACGGGCCACGACGAGCGGTCGATGACGGCGTCGCACCCGGGCGGGATCGAGCGGACGAGGTTGTCGGCGAGGCCCGACCCGGTGATGTGGGCCATGCCGGAGATGACGTTCTTGACCTTGTACCCGCTCTGGAGCTTCACGATCGAGTTCGCGTAGATGCGGGTCGGGGTGAGGAGGACTTCGCCGAGAGTGGGCGTGCGGGAAGCGGCTTTGCCGTTTCGGGAGCCGGTGCGTGTTCCCCCTCGCTTGCGCGTCGGGCTCTGAAGAGGCAGGACGTCGTCGTAGACGCGGCCGAGTTCGAGGTTTGCGTGTTTCACGACCTTGCGGACGAGGCTGTAGCCGTTGGAGTGGATCCCCGACGAAGCCAAGCCGAGCACAACGTCTCCGGGCGAGACGCGAGTGGGGTTCATCGCCCGCTTGAGCTCGACCACGCCGACGCAGAAGCCCGCGAGGTCGAAATCGCCCTTGCCGTAGACATCGGGCATGTTGGCGGTCTCGCCGCCGAGCAGCGCACAGCCGGACTGCTTGCACCCTTCGGCGATCCCCTCGATGATGCTCCCGAGCATGGCTTTGTCGACGGTCGGGACCGCGATGTAGTCGAGGAAGAAGAGGGGCTCGGCCCCCTGCACGATCAGGTCGTTGACGTTCATCGCGACCAGGTCGATGCCCACGGTGTTGAAGATGCCCAGTTCGGCCGCGAGCTTGACCTTGGTGCCCACGCCGTCGGCACATGCGACGAGGACCGGGTCCTTGTAGTTGCGGGCGAAAAGCGACTTCTTGTAGTCCAAGCGGAAAAGCCCCGCGAACCCGCCCGGGTTGGGGATCACCCGCGGCCCGTAGGTCCGCTTCATGACGGACGCGAGGGACTCGGTGAAGGAGTCCTTCTCATGGATGTCGACGCCGGAAGAGGCGTAGGTGAGGCCGGGAGCGTGGGGGGCGGAGGCGGAGGGCTTGGGCATGCGCGAAGGGTACCCCGATCGGTCGCCGGACGGGTGGGTGGCGGTTGTGCGAATGGCGGTGGCGTGCTGCCGGGGTGGCATGTGTCTGGCGTGACGGAAGCACGGGCGTTGACAGGGCGGTCGAGTTCCATAGGTGGCTCGTCCCCACGGCCTGGGATGGTTGCTGCGTTGCCGGTCACTTGACCAGCGTCCGGGGATCATCCAGAGATCACAGGGAGCCCGATGACCGGTGCCAATCCGCCGGTCGAGGGCTCGCCGCTGGCGGGGTGCGTCTGAGAACCGTGTGGTGCGTGCGGTCTGCAAGGCGTGTTCTCTCCGCACGGGACCCTCGGGCGTCATCGCCGATGTTCCGCCCCGCTTCCATGGCACGCGGGCTGTTGCATGGCACAATTCAGACAGGAGCCGATGAGGTCCAATGCGAACCCCGAGGCTTCAGAGAGAGTGCCGCCATGTTCCGCCGTCATTTCTACAACACCGTTGCCGCCAAGGCAGTGATGGGTTGGGTCGCATCCGTGGCCTTCACGGGTGGGTTCCACGACTCTTCCGGGGGTCCGAGCACCGCCCGAGCCGACTTTGTGGTCAAGGATCCGTTGCGGGATGACCAGGCTGGGTGGCCTGGGATTCCAAGTACTCGTTCAGCGAGAAGGGCATGAGTCCCTTCGGTGTCGTGACGCGCGACATCAAGGAGATGCCCCTCCCAGTTTGACGCCGCGGTCACCATCGACGCCAAGAAGTCCATCATCTGGGGCTTCGGCGTCGGGGGAAGTTACTCGACCGAGACCGGCTACAGCGGGATCGGCATCACCGCGAACTCGGATCCCGAGATCGGCGTCATCTTCGCGCGCTGGGAGTACGACGCCATCATCGACATCGTGCGCATCGACGCCGAGGCGAAGAAGATGTTGAATGGTGAACACCGCGTGCACATCAGCGTGCGCGAGGACGTCGCCTACGCGGCCATCGACGACCGAATCGTCGCCAAGATCGCGTACAGCCCCAAGTTCAGCGGCTCGCAGATCGTCTTCGCATCGTTCACTGAAGACGTCACCTACTTCCGCGACATGACGATCGTGAGCACAATACCCGCCCCCGGCGTGATCGCGATCATCGGCATCGCCAGCATGATGGTCGCGCGTGGGCGGCGCCGCTAGATCGGCTTCAGGCTGGTCTCACCACCGGAATCCCAGAGGCCACGACCCGAGCGAACGCTCGGGTCGTGGCCGCTTGGGATTCTTCACGCCACCTTCCGCCGCTGCCTTCTCCGTGTGCCTCCGTGGCTCCGCGTTCTCTCCGTTCTTTCCTAGGATCGCGCATGAAGCCCGCCCCCCACCCCGCACCCGCGATCTCGCTCCGTCGCACCACACCCGAGGACCTGCCCCGGATGTTCGAGCTTCAGGCCGATCCGGCGTCCAACGCGATGGCCGGGACCAAGCCGCGGACGCGGGAAGCGTTCTTCGCCACGTGGGACAAGATCTTCGCCAATCCGCGCGTGAACGGGTTTGTCATCGAGATGCCCGCCGAGGGAGGCGCGGGCCGCGAGCTGGTCGGCAGCATCGCCTGCTTCCAAGCGTCGGAAGTCCCCGGCGAGCCGGAGATCGACTGCGTCGGGTACTGGATCGCCCGCTCGCATTGGGGCAAAGGGATCGCGTCGGCGGCTCTGGCCGAGTTCCTCAAGCTTGAGCCCCGGCGGCCGCTCCACGCGACGGCGGACCGGAACAACGCGGCATCGCGGCGGATCCTCGAGAAGTGCGGCTTCCGGTGCACGGGGTCTCGCACGGGCGAAGAGACGGACCGGTACCTGGCGTGCGAACTGGCGGACTTTGTGCTGGAGTCGTGAGCCCTCCACGACCATCCCGAAGCGGGATGATCGTGGCACAGGTACCATCACGTATGGCCAAAGCCGCCAAAACCTCCGGTTCGCCCGGGCCCGAGCATCGGGTGGTCCTGCTTTACGGGGCCAACACCTTTCTCGCGGCCGAGTACACGACGCAGCTCAAGGACAAGCTTCAGACCGCGCACGGGGCTTTGGATGTCCTCCACTTTGACGGCAAGGAGCACAAGCTCGCCGATGTCCTCGATGAGTGCAGGTCTTTCGGCCTCATGCAACAGCACAAGATGGTCGTCGTCGATTCCGCCGAAGAGCTCGTGAAGGAGGACAACCGCCCCCTCGTCGAGCGCTACGCCGAGCAGCCCACCGAGGGCGCCACGCTCGTGCTCCGCGCGACCAAGTGGTACAAGGGCAAGCTCGACGACAAGATCGCCGCCGTCGGGATCATGGTCGAATGCGGGGATATCGGCGAAGCGATGGCTCGCACGTGGGCGATCCGGCGGGCCGGCAAGCGGCACGGCGCGACGCTCGAGGAAGATGCCGCGAGCACGCTCATCGAGCGCTGCGGCGATGACCTGGGCCGGATCGACAGCGAGCTGGGCAAGCTCGCGGCGATGGCGGTCTCGGAAGCGGGCCTGGGCGGAGCGGTGACGATCACCGGCGCGATGGTGAACGAGGTCGTCGGCCGTTCGCGCGAAGAATCGGCGTGGGACTGGCAGAGCACGCTGATCATGGGCCACACGGAGGGAGCGATCGAGCGCCAGCGGTACCTCGTCAACGTCATGCGCGAGTCGCCGGTCCTGCTCTGGTGGGCGTGCATGGACCTCACCCGCAAGCTCCACGCGGCTTCGAACGCCCTGAAAGCCGGCGAAAACGAGCGGAACATCGCGACCGCCCTCCGCCTCTGGGGCCCGGCGCAGGGGGCGCTTTTGGCCAAAGCACGCGAACTCGGCCCCGCGGGCGCCCGCCGGGCGCTCAAGCTCGCGGTCGAAGCCGATGCGGGGGTCAAATCCGGGCTGGGCGATGCCGAGCGCACGCTGGAGGTGGTCGCGGTGCGGCTGACGGCGATGCTGAGGCCCCGGGCGGCCCGATAACGCCGCGGTCGACCTGACCGGCACGGGTTTTGGGAGGGGTGGCGGAACTGGGCTTTCGGACGTGTGATGGTCGAAGGAACCGATCGCCAAGGAAGCGGCCGGAGGATCCGGCCCGGGCGAAAGCCCACCTTGCGTCGGAGACGCGCCCATGAAGATCGCCCGTCCGCTCGTCCTGCTTGCCGCCGCCGGCCTGCTCACGGGATTGCCCGCGTGCATGTCGAGCCCCGCGCCCGCGGGTTCTCCGACGGCCGCGATTCCCAAGGGTCGTCTGAAGACCCCGCTTCCCGCCGGAGCCAACGAGAACACGACCACGAACGCCGCGCTGGAAGAGCTTGCGGCCACGCCGCCGGTTCAGCCGGAAGGCGAAGCCGTCACGAACGCCAAGCCGAGTTACGCGAAGCTCGAGGAGCTGATCGCGGAGCAGACGCGTCTGCTCGAGGAGTACCGGAACCAGCAGGCCTTGAAGCAATCGCCGACGCAGCCTGCGAACCCGGCAGTGAACCCGGCCATGAACCCGGCCATGAACCCGGCCATGAACCCGGCGCCGCCCGCGGCACCGGTGAACATGCCCGTGGTGAACGCTCCGGCGCTGAAGTCGCCAGCAGGTACGCCCGGGACGAACACCGCCGCAGCGCCGATCCCGGCTGTTCCGCCCCCGGCGAGCGCGGGGCTCGCCGCGCTTGCGGGCGAAACGACGGCACCTTCAACAACGACGACTCCCGGAGGAACAACCGGATCGACGGGGGTGACGGGGACGGGTGAGCCGGTGGTGCTCGCGCCGGCGACGGCGCCGGTCGAGCAGCGTTTCACGATGGCGGCGGATGAACTGGCGCGGGCGCTGCGCGAGCGCGCGGCGTCGAGCCGCAACCCGGCGGCGGACTATGCGGCGTTGGCGTGGCTCGACACGATCCGGCCGGGCGTGCTGGGGTCGCTGGATGCGGTGCCGGCTTCCCGCCTTCTGGATCCGCGGCAGATCAAGTCGATCAACGTGCTGCGCGAGATGCTGAGTCGGACTGTCGCGGAGCCGGCGCTGATGAGCGATCATGAGAAGCTCTGGCGTTCGCTTTCCGATGCGGCTTCGCCGATCACGACGGCCCGAGACGTTCGGATCACGACGACGGAGCTTTGCACGAAGGTGAACGGGTATGGGCAGTACGACACGATCCCGTCGCGGAACCTGCTCGCGGGAACCTCGCACACGCTGATCGTGTACGCGGAAGTAGACAGCTTCGCGCACCGTCGGACGATCGAGTCGGCGGGGAGCGGCGACAGCGAGCGTTACACGGTGGATCTCGGCCAAGCGGTTGAGATCTGGCAGGACGCGGACCGTCCGACGCTTCAGAAGCGCTGGGGCGAGACACAGGTGAAGGACGTGTCGCGTCGGCCTCGGCGAGACTTCTACATCACGACGGTGATCGAGCTTCCGGCGAACCTGAGCGTGGGGGCGTACAACCTCAAGCTGATCGTGAAGGACCGGCAGCGCGGGGCGCAGGCGGAGCGGACGATCCCGTTCACGATCATCGCGGACGGCTCGCTCGCATCGGCGGGGAACTAGGGTTCAGACCCCTTGGTCGACGGCTTTCTTGGCTTCGGCAAGCCCCATGCCTGTTCGATCCCGGAGGAGCTTGATCGCTTCGATTTTCCGGCCCGCTTTGGCGAGGTCGCGGATGTCGTCCATCCCGTCGCTTGGGACCGGAACGTCGAGAGCGGCCATGAGCGCATCGAGCTTGCGCTCGATTCGGGCGAGGCGGAGCATGAGGGCGGGGTCGGGGCTGTCAGAGAACCATCCCATGCTGAGGCTCCAAATCGACCGCGAAATTCGGGCTCGCCGAGCGAACCGCAAGCGGTGCAGATCAATACTATCGGGGATGCGCACCCACCTGGCTTTCGGCTCTTTCGCCGCGGTCATCCTCACAAGCTCGCTCGCGGCGACATTTCAGCCGCCGGCGAGACCGGCCGCGGAGGAGATCGCTCCGTCGCTCAAGCTTGGCATGCGGGTCCGTCAGGTGCAAGCCAAGCTTGCGGTCGCGCCGGTGGTGGTCATCGTGCGTGACACGACGTCGTACGTCGAAGCGGTCGGGATGTGGAGGCTGACGGTCCGATTCCCGGTGCTCATCGACGACGGCACGCCGAACGCGCGCGAGAACATCGCTCGGTTCGTGCGCGGGTTCAAGCCCGAGAAGGTTCTGAGGTACGCGTCCAAGACCCCCGACCGGAGCAACGGCGTCGCGGATCCCGCGGCGGTCGAATCGGCGGTCGGCCGCGCGTGGTCGATGGCTCCCGCGACCGAAACCAAGACGTTCGACCGCGCGGCGGTCATCGCGGAGTGGAAAGCTCTCCAGCTCACGCCGCCCGGCGTCGTGGTCGCGGCGGTGAACGATCCGGCGTGGACGGCGGCGCTGGCACTGAGCGCCGGCCGCGGTCAGCCGATCTTCTGGACCGAGTCCACGCGCCGGCTGGATGCGGCTTTCACGGTCGCGGAAGCCGAGAAGCTCGAGAAGAGCATCGAGACGTTCGCGGAGGGAACGGGGTACTCGTGGAAGGGTCTGGGCGACGACCTGGAAGCGGTCACCCTCTGCACGGCGATGCAGCAGACCATCGCGGGCACGGCGGTGGGCGTGATGGCGACGACGGACCGCATCGGCCGGCAGGCTCCGGGCCCCAAGCGGTGGGCTTGGGGTTCGCAGATCTCGGGCTCGGCGGCAGGCTCGGCGTACCGGGCGATGACGGCGCTGTTCCTCCCCACCACGGCGAAAGACGCTTGGATCTTTGACAGCTACCCCGACAGCCCCGGCTGGAACGCGTACGCCGGGAAAGCGACGGAGGACGCGCTCAAGGCGCTGGGGTGGAGCGTCAAGGGTGTGCGCACGCCCAGCGGCGGCATTGATGCGTGGCGCGAGGAAATCGCCAAGCCGATCGACGCGACGATGATCTTCGTCAACACCAAGGGGGAGAAGCACCAGTTCCATCTGGCTTCGGGCACGGGAACGCTCGCGGATGTTCCGTTCCTGAACGTTCCGTCGATCGTGAACTTTGTGCACTCGTACTCGGCGCAGTTCGTGGGAACGCGGGAGACCCTCGCGGGGCGCTGGCTTGATCGCGGAGCGGCGGGGTATGTGGGTTCGGTGGATGAGCCGCAGCTTTCGGGGTTTGTCCCGACGCCGGCGGTTGCGGCGCGGCTTGCCGCAGGGATCCCGCTGGCGGCGGCGGCGCGATACGACGACGCGCCCCCTCACAAGATCACGATCATCGGCGATGCGCTCTGGACGCTTGGAGGGGTTGCGATCCCGAAAGCTCCGCCGGCGGCGATTCCGACGATGGAGGGTGCTGTGGATCTGTCGGAAGAGGTCAAGGGGCTGATCCGGTCGGATCTGGCGGAGGGGATCTGGCTGCTGGTGATGCTCGGACGGGATGCGGATGCGTCGCGCCTGGCGGCGGCGCTCGCGACGACGGAAGCAGGGCAGTGGAACGCCGCGGCGGCGGTCGCGGGGGCTTCGTCCCTCTTCCGTACGGGGCGGGCGAGCGAGCTCCGCACGCTGGTCAAGCGGATCCCCAAGGACCAGCTCGCCAAGCATCCCGAGATCGTCGAGATGGCCCGGTAAGCGTCGAAGATCGGGGCGTCCGCTCCCTACGATGCTCGCGTGCCGCGGTACAAGCTCACCATCGCGTACGAGGGGACGGATTTCTGCGGCTGGCAGAAGCAGGAGCCGCTCGCGCCGTGGGCGATCGCGCACGGGGCCGGTCCGCAGGGAGCAACCGAAGCCGCTGCGCCGGGTGACACGCGCGAGGTGGGCCTTGGCCGCAAGATGATTGAGGAGCTTCCCGATCGCCCGGGCCGCGTCGCTCTCCGAACGGTGCAGCACGTGCTCGAACGGGCGGTCAGCGACGTGGTCCGCGAGCCGGTTGAACTCGTCGGCTCAAGCAGGACCGACAGCGGTGTGCACGCTCGCGGGCAGGTGGCGGCGTTCACCTGCAGCGGGGAGGAAAGCGACGAGAACCACAAGCCCGGGACCGGGTGGCCGATCTCGCGCGGCGTGGACCGGCTGATGATCGCGATCAACGGACGCTTGCCCGAGGACTGCCTGGTCACCGCGGCGGAGGTGGTTCCGGCCGAGTTCAACCCCATCGGCGACACCGAGTCCAAGGGATACTCGTACACCTTTCACTGCGCGAAGGTGCGCGCGCTCTTTGACCGCCGACGGGTGCATCACATCTGGGAGCCGCTAGACGTGGCCGCGATGCGGGACGCGGCGGCGCGGTTCGTCGGGGAGCACGACTTCGCGGCGTTCGCGGCGGCGGGGCACGGCCGGCTTTCGACCGTGCGCACGGTCTTTGCGTGCGACATTTCGGAGCCCGAGCCTCAGCGGGTGCGTCTGGACATCAGCGGGAGCGGGTTCCTGTGGAACATGGTGCGGATCATCGCGGGCACGCTCGCCGAGGTCGGCCGGGGGCGGATGAAGCCCGAGCGAGTCTCGGAGGCTCTCGCGAGCGGGGATCGGCGCATCGCCGGACCGACGCTGCCCCCGACCGGGCTTTGTCTGGAGTGGATCAGGTTCGGCCCCCCGGGTTCGGGTCGGGCGAGGGCTTTGCAAGCCGGGCCGCAAGAGGGGTTTCCGGACTAGGACCTCGTGAATTCGGCGGGTTTCTCGGGTTGGAGGAAGGTTCCCGCGAGCTATGATCGGGTTCGGAGTCCCCGAGAAGGAGATTGGTTCATGGTGAAGGTGTCACTCGTCGCGGCTTTGGCCGCTGGTTGCGCGTTGTCCACAACCGCCATCGCGCAGATCCGCGTGGTCGCCTGGAACATCTCCAACTACGCCGGGGGTCGCACGGCCGACATTCAGACGGTCGTGTACGGCCAGTTCGAGGGACGCTCGATGAGTCCGGACGTGATCGCGGCGCAGGAGATCCTGTCGAACGCGGCGGACGCGGCCTTTCTGTCGGCTTTGAATACGGCTCCAGGTTCGCCTGGCGACTGGGCCCGGGCTCCGTTCGTCGATGGGCCGGACACCGACGCGGGTCTGTACTACCGCACGAGCAAGCTCACGCTGATCGGCAACCGGACGTGGGTTGTCGCGGGGGGATCTTCGGACGCTGCGAATCAGCCGCGGAACACCTACCGGTACGACCTGGTGCCCGTCGGATACGCGGCGGCTCCGGCGGCCATGTCGCTTTACTCGGTGCACATGAAGGCCGGCAACGCAAGCAGCGACAACTCCCGCCGCCTGGTCGAATCCACCCGCATCCGCAACAACGCCGCCGGCCAGGACACCAACGGCGCGGGCACGGCCAAGCCCGCGGGGTATCAGTTCATGGTGCTCGGCGACATGAACATGCAGTCCTCCTCGCAGACCTCCTACGTCAAGTTCGTTGGCTCGGAAGCCAACAACCTCGGGCGGTTCTTCGACCCGATCCTCACTCCCGGCAGTTGGAACAACAACGGCGCCTTCCGGTTCGTGCACACGCAGGACCCCATCGGCGCCGGCGGCATGGACGACCGGCACGACCAGATCCTCGTGGGCGCGGGCCTGCTGGACGAGGTGGGCCTGGACTACATCGGCAACGAGGACATCCCCTACAGCACGTCGACGTGGAACGACCCGAACCACTCGTATCGCGTGTGGGGCAACGACGGGTCGAGCTTTGACGCCGCGATGACGACCGTCGGCAACACGATGGTGGGTCCCGCGATCGCGACGGCGATCCGCAACTGCGCGGGCAGCGGCGGGCACATCCCGGTGTTCCTGGATCTCCGCGTCCCGGCCAAGGTCGGGAGCGATCTGGTGATTGATTTCGGGACGGTCGAGGTGGGCGCGGCGGCGACCGAGACGCTGACGGTGTTCAACGCGGGCGATGTGGCGTTGTTCACGGGCGGCGGGATCTCGACGCTGAACTACTCGCTGGCGGCTTCTTCGGGATTTGCGGCTCCGGGCGGGGTGTTCAGCGATGCGGCTGGGGGCGGGTTCAACGGCCACACGATCACGATGAACACGGCGACGCCGGGGAACAAAGCCGGGACGATCACGATCGCTTCGGACGATCCGGACCAGCCGGCACGGGTGGTGACGGTGCTTGGGACGGTCGAGGAACCGGCTCCGGCGTGCCCGGCGGACTTCAACGGCGACGGGTTCCTGGACTTCTTTGACTACGACGATTACGTCCTCTGCTACGAGGAGAACGTCTGCCCGGACGGCAAGACGGCGGACCACAACGGCGACGGGTTCGTCGACTTCTTCGACTACGACGACTTCGTGCTCGATTACGAGACGGGGTGCTGAGCGGAAGGCATTGGGCATCGGGCAACAGGCATCGGGGAAGACCGAGCCATGAACTCGTGCGGGGCGGTCGACGCTTCTGCTCGGGGTCACGTGGACGTCCCGGCCGTCGGGTGCTCGATGCGGCCTATCTTTGGGTCTATGGCGATGACGCAGTATCAGGCAGGGCAGAGGGTCAGGGTCACGCAGCAGGTGCCGCACCTGGGCAACGGTGACGCTACGTTCGCGACCAAGCCGATCGAGGGCGTGATCGTCAAGTACACCCAGGCCAAGACCGGCTCCTGGTTTGCCCACAGCAAGGACCACAAGCTCTGGCTTGACCGCCTCGAACTCCGCAAGGACGACGGCGAACTCGTCGTGATCAACCTCGACCAGTACTCCAGCGTCGAAGCCATCGGCTAACGCAAGCGGCGACCGATGGTCGCCTTTGTGCGCTCGACCCAATGAACGCGCCGCGGCACCGGCGCGAAAACCCTCGAGTTTTCGCGCGTGCGGTCGCATGGCCTTTCGCGGGCTGGACTTGCGCACCCTCCGGACCTGAGTTTGTGAAGCGATCCCGGCTCGCGCCGGCGGGTGGCCGTGCGCGCGAACGGGGCTCCCGGGCCGAGGGAGTGTGGGCCGGTTGGGTCGGCCCGCCTGTGGGAAGGGGGCTCGCGTGGCGTATCGGCTTGGGAGCGTGGAAGCGTTCGCGGAAGCGGGGCTTGACGAAACGTACCTGCGACTTCTGCTTGAGGAGCACCGCGAGGTCGTGGTGCCGGAGCTTGAACGGCTTTGGGCGTACTACCGCAACCCGTCCTCGCACGGAGGCGCGGCGGGAAGCGGCGTGCGGCCCCGGGTGGGAGCCGGGATGGGGGCCGGGGTGGGGTTGGGGGCGGGGTTGGGGGTGGGGGGCGGCGCCGGGATGGGCGTGCTCGGGCAGGAAATGGGACTGCCGAGCCGCATCACGGGCCGCCCACCCACCTCGGGGCTGGCTCTGGCTCAGGGCGAAGCGGCCGGCTACGGCGTCCGCCGCGAGGTCGTCATCGAGAACGACATCGGCTGGCGGATCCAGTCCATGGTCGACTTCATGTTCGGGAAAGCCATCCGACTCGCAAGCCGCGCCGAGGATGAACGAACCCGGGCCGCCGTCGAAGCCGCGCTCGACGCGGTGTGGGAGGCTTCGGGCGGCATCGCGCTGCTCCAAGACGCGGCGCTGATCGGGCACGTGCTCGGCTCGGTCGACTTTCTCGTGAGCGTCGACACGCAGGGCTTGCGGGACCTCGCTCGCCGGTCGGCCAACACCGAACCGGCGCGGTGGGCCCGCGAACTTGCCGGGCTGGTCACGATCGAGGTCGTCGATCCGCGCCGGGGGTTCGCGGTCACCGATCCGTCCGACTACCGCAAGATCCTCGCGTACATCGTGCACTACGAGCACGAGCAGAACCGCGTCGAGCCCGCGGGCTGGTGGGAACGCGCTTCGGGCGCCGTCGTAGGGAGCGCGAGGCCGCCCCGGCGGGCCCGCGCTTCCAAGACGCGGATCATCGCGCCCGCCGCGTGGCAGCAGTACGACGGCGAGAAATTGACCGCCGCCGGCGAGACGCCCTGGACCGGCGGACGCGTGCCCGTCGCGCACATCCAGAACATCGCCGAGCCGTGGAAGTGGGCCGGGCTGGGTGAGGTCGAGCCGCTGATGGCCCTGCAGGATGAGCTCAACACGCGGCTGAGCGACCGGGCCAACCGCGTCACGATGCAGAGCTTCCGGATGTACCTCGCCAAGGGCGTGGACGGGTTTGAGAAGACGCCCATTGCGCCGGGACAGGTCTGGACGACCGACAACATGGACGCGAGCATCCAGGCGTTCGGCGGCGATGCATCAAGCCCCAGCGAAGATGCTCACATCCAGCAGATCCGGGAAGCGATGGACAAGGTGAGCGGCGTGCCTCCGGTCGCGGGGGGCGTGGTGCAGGGCCGCATCGGGAATCTCTCCTCGGCCAACGCGCTGCGGGTCACGCTGATGAGCGTGCTCGCCAAAACGGCCCGCAAGCGGGTGACGTACGGACGCGGGATCCAGGAGGTGTGCGGGCTTGTCCTCGCGGCGCTCGACCACGCGGGCTTGCTCAGGACGCGGGCGGCGGATCGCGGCGTCGCGATCGAGTGGCCCGACCCGCTGCCTGTGGATGACCGGGAGAAAGTGCTTGCGGCCGAGGGGAAGACCCGCCTCGGCGTCTCGAAGGAACGCGTGCTCTCGGAGCTTGGGTACTCCCAGGCGGACGCGGGCGTGGAATGACCATCACGACACAAGGAGAACACCAATGGGGGATTTCGGCGGCGGGCTTGGAAGCGCGGGACAGGGGCCCATCGGGGGTGGTGGCGGCGGCGGCGGGCCGCCGGAGGGCGCGGGGCCCTCGCAAGCGGGTTCGGGCGGCGGAGCGGACACGGACGAATCGACCTGGCGCGGCCGAGCGCTCCAGGCGGAGGAGAAGATCAAGGAGCTCGAGCAGAGCCTCGCCTCCCTGCGGACCGAGCTCGAAGCCGGCAAACGCACGCTCGAAGCCATGATCCAGCGCCGCGAGGTCGAACGGCAGCTCATCGACGCGAAAGCCCAGGACGTCGAGAGCGCGCTGCTCTTGGTCGAGCAGACCCTCGCCAAGGGGAACGACAAGGACGTCGGCCGCGTCGTCGCCGAGGTCAAAGAACGCAAGCCGCACCTTTTCGAAGCGAGCAAGCCCGTCGGGGCGATCGCGATGGGCGGGGCGCCGCGCGGGGAGCGGTACGAGACGGCGGTGGAGCGGGCGTTTGAGAAGGCTCGCGGGAGCGGGGGGACTCGGCGGTCGCTTCTGGAATACCTGCGGGCCAAGCGCGGGTGACGCGGCGGCGGAGAGCCGCGAGGGCGGCCTGAGGTTTGAGATTTGAGATTTGAAATTTGAAATTTGAAATTTGAAATTTGAAATTTGAAATTTGACCGGATCATCCGCCCCGCGCCTTGCTCGCCGCGTGCGCGAGCTTCGCTGGCGGGGTCGGGGGGTCCACAGGAGGATTTTGCATGCCGTTTACCGGAAAGCCGACGTTCGCCGCGGGCACCGACCTGCCGGAACTCGTCGAGGATGTGTCGGATGTCATCGGGATCGTCTCGCCGTGGGAAACCCCGCTCCTGGATTACCTCGGGGACCCCAAGAAAGCCGCGACCAGCACGGTCCACGAATGGATCGAAGACACACTCCTCCCCAACACCGACGCCCTCAACCAGACGACCTTCACGCCCGACCCGCAGAACGCCACCTCGCTCACCGTGGTCAACGGCGCCCGATTCCAGATCGGAGACCTCGTCCGACCCGACCAGAGCGTCGAAGTCATGCAGGTCACCGCCGTCGCCGGCAACATCCTCACCGTCGTCCGCGGCTACGGCAGCACCGTGAAAGCCACGCTCGCCAACGGCCGCAGGCTTTTCATCCTCGGCAACGCTGCGCTCGAAGGCGCCGACGCCGCCTCGGCCCGTTTCACCAACCGCGTGCGCAGGCAGAACTACACCCAGATCTTCGCCGCCACCGTCGAGGTCTCGGGGTCGATGCAGGCCACGCGGCAGCACGGGACGACGGACGAACTCGACTATCAGAAGCAGGAACGCATGCGCGAACTGCTCCGCGACCTGGAAAGCTGCGTCATCAACGGGACCGCTCCCACCTCCACGCCGCAGGGCGGGGCGAGCGTCCGCCGCTCCATGAACGGCATCGTCAAGCAGATCACGACCAACGTCTTCACGCCCGGGCAGAGCGGCTTCCCCGCGGGCGGCGGCGCGGGCACCGACCTCAACGAGCTGGTCCTCAACTCCGCGCTGCGCCTCGCGTGGGAGCAGAGCAGCGGCCAGATCGACACGATCGTCGTCAGCGGCCTGCAGAAGCGTCGCATCAACTCCTTCGCCAGCACGCTCCGCGCGTACCAGCCGGAGGATGTCAAGTTCCGCGACCTCGTCGGCGTCTACGAAAGCGACTTTGGCGTCTGCCGGGTCATCATGAGCCGCTGGGTGCCCGCCGACACCGCTCTGCTGCTCGACAGCTCGCGGATCGAGGTGCTGCCCTTGCGGGGCCGCAGCTTCCAGTACAAGCCGATGGGCTCAACCGGCGATGCGATCCACGGGCAGGTGATCGGCGAGTACACCATGGAGTTCAAGAACGAGAACGCCCACGCGGCGATCCGTGGCTTGTCGATCACGTAAAGCACGCGAACCGGGAAGCGCACGAGCGGCACGCTTCACGGCTTGCCCATGTCTTGCGACTGTGTGGCTTCGTGACTGCGTGGCTTCGTGAATTCTTCTCTTCACTGCTCCGCGGCGCGGGCTTGACGGCTCCCGCCGCGGATTGGACCGACGACGAAAGGATGAGCATGGCGAACTTCGCGACCGATCGGGACCTTCTCGTGCTTGAACCCAACCTCTTCCGCGATGTGGGCTGGGTCGGGCAACGTCTCAGCCGCGGCACCGGCACCATCGCGGGCACGACGCTCACGATCGCTTCGCCCGAGGTCGCGCTGGACGCGGCGGGCGTGCGGGACGGCCACGTCGTCGTCGCCGCGGGCGTGTCGTACGAGATCGCCGCACGCCTCAGCGCGACGCAGCTCACGATCTCGCGCCTCCGCGAAAGCACGGCCGCCGACATCATCCCCCCCACCGCCGCCGCGAGCGTCGAATGCACCATCGCGACCTTCGCCCCGCAGATCGCCATGGCCCACGCCGAGATCGTCCGGCTCGCGGGCGTCGAAGCCGCCGGCACCGCGCCTTCCGGAGCCATCGACGAAAGCAAGATCCTTCGCGAACCTGGCGTCATCCGTCTCGAAGCCCTCGGGGCCCTCGCGATCATCTGGGCCGGGGCTTCGGGTTTGCTCGGTGCGGGCTCGCCGGGGCACCAGCGTGCGGAGTGGTACCGCGAGCGGTTCGTGAAGGAACGCGAGCGCATCGGGATCCGGCTCGATCTCGACGGCGACGGTGCCGCCGATGAGGTCCGGGGTCTGAGCGTCGCCCGCATGAAGCGCGGCTGAACCAAGTCACAGCCGCGCTCGGTCGCGCGGAAAGGGGGAATCCTGATGCTCATGCTCATGCCAAGGTCCGTCAAGTTCGGAGCCACCACCATCGAAAGCGTCACCGCCGTCGCGATCGACCGCGCCCCGGACAAACTCATCGCCGATCGCGGCGACGGCGGGCCCCACATCACCTTCGCCGACGTGCCCGAGCAGCGCGTGACCGTCTCGGTCAGACAGCACCTCATCCGCGAGGATGTGACCGACCTCAAGCCCGGGGCTTCCGGCACGCTCGCGGTCTGGACCGCGCCGGCCGCGTCCGAAACCGCCCGCCGCAAACTCTCCGGCGTCGCGGTGCTGCTTTCGAGCGAGACCGAGCTTCGGAGCGGGGCATCCGCCGCCTCGGGCGTCGTCGCCACCCGGGTCCTGCGGTTTCTCATGGTGTCCGCCGACGGCGCGGCCGACGCGATCACCATCACCGACGCGGGAGCGGAGATCTAAATGCCAAGTTCATTCAAAGGCCAGAACATCTTCGGCTCCGGCCCCCACCGCTTCGCACAGGGACGCCAAGGCTCGTTCATCCTCGTCGACGCTCAGATCGCCTCTCCGGGCCCCAACTCATACCCGTCGGGTGTCCAGGAACTCGACGTGATCGTGACCGGGCGGCTGGTCGCCACCAGCGAGACCGCCCTCTGGGCCCTTCGCGACGCCGTGACGGACATGCTCATCAACCCCCCGACCGCCGGCACGCTCCTCGACGGCGCGGGCCGCTCGTGGGCGGACATGTCGTTCATCCGCTTCGAAGAAGGCGAAGCCACCGACCGGGGCCGCGCGTGGTCGATCGCGTACACCGCCACCTTCCGTCGGTTCAACGTCGCCCCCTGACCCGCCCGCCGATCGGAACATGTTCGGACGAATCGACGCCCCGACCCCGCTTGGCAGACTCCCAGCGGGGTTGTGTGCGTCCTGGACGAAGTCGGGGTGGGGGTTCTCGGGCCAAATGGCCGATACGATGAGGTTCAAGCAAGGATGCTTACCCATGACACCCCCACCACCCCCCCCTCCTCCCTCCTCTTCTTCTGTTTTGGACTCCGGCGCGGCGGCTTTGGCCGGGCGGCGCTCGCGGAAGGGGCTCGGGGCGGATTCGTTCGTTGAGCCTTCACCTCGCTCCCACGCCGGAAAGCGGGGAGGCACGCCGGAAGACCCCCGGGGGGCGGGCGCCGGAAGGTTTGAAAATTGGGGGGGGGTCAAGGTGGGCGTGCTGACGCGGATCGGGATTCTCGCCGGGCTTGCGGCCTGGGCCTTTGTCTTGATCGCCCTGCTCACGTTCAAAGCCGCCGACTGGCCGAGCCACACCTCGACCATGGACAAAGCGGCCGTCACCAACCTCTGCGGGGCCTTTGGCTCGCTGGTCGCGTATCAGCTGCTGACGTTGGCGGGCTGGGGCGCGTGGGTCTTGGTCGGCGGCGTGGGCGCGGGGCTCATCGCCCTCGCGATCGGCATGCGCCCCTCGCACCTCTGGACGCGGCTCATCGGCGTCTTCCTTGTCGCCGTCTGCATCGCGGGTGTGCAGGCCCTGCTCTGGCCCGCGAGCGGCCACTTCGCCGATCTCGCCGGCGGCAAGCTCGGCGTCAACGCGTCCGAACTCCTCAAAGCACGCTTCGGGATCGTCGGGACAGCCCTGTGGTTCATCCTTTTCCTCGTCGTGGGCATGATCGTGGCCGCCGATGAGCTTGTCTTCTGGGCCGGCCGCTTCATGCGCGACCGCGGCGTCCCCGCGGCCATCGTCGCGGGCAAGTACACCGGGAGCGTCGCGCTGCCCGTCGCGGGCGCCGCGGCGGTGGGCGCGGGCCGCGCGAGCGGAAGCCTCTTCGCCAAGATCGCCGCGATGTTCCGCGGCTCGGGCGGCTCGGGCTCCGCGACAGACGCGGAGCCGGGCGACTTCGTCGAAGAGATGAAGGCCCGCGCCGAAGAACGCCGCAAGAACGGGGGCCGCCGCGCGAAGAACGTCGCGGAACAGCCCGCCGCCATGTTCCCCGGTGAAACGGGTGGCAGTGTGGCGACCGAGCCCGAGATCGAATCCGACGAAGACCTCGCCGATCGCGCCGCACGCCTGGGCATCGATGATCCGGACGAGGAAGCCAAGGGCGGCCAGGAGCCCGACGAAGACGACGAGACCGAACCCACCGACGAAGCCGACGACGAAACTGACGACGAATCCGCCGACGACGAAGCGGCCCAGGCCAAGGACGAGGAGGAAGAGGAGGAAGACCTCCCCGGCGCTCCCCAGATCTTCGACAAGGACGCCCTCCGCGAGAAGATGGCCAAGCTCCCCGTGATGTTCGGCCAGGACAACCGCGAGGTCGCCACCGACGCCGACCTCGCCGGGTTCCAGTCCGCCCAGCAGCTCGAGATCGAGGGCAAGCAGTACCGCTTCCCCGGCATGGACCTCCTCGAGAACCCCGAAGAGAACTTCAACGCCAAGCTCGAGGAGTACGTCCGCGAGCAGGCCGCCGCCCTCGAATCCGCCATGCAGCAGTACGGCATCGACGGCGAAGTCGTGGGCATCGAGAGCGGCCCCGTCATCACCCTCTTTGACGTCCGCCTCGCCCCGGGCACCAAGGTCTCGGCCGTCTCCGCCGTCAGCAGCGACATCGCCCGGGCTCTCAAGTCCGTCAACATCCGCATCGTCCCCAACCAGGCCGGCCGCGACACCATCGGCATCGAGGTCCCCAACTCCCAGAAGGAGAAGGTCCGCCTCAAGGAGCTCATGGCCAAGACCGAACGCTTCGGGGCGATGAAGCTCCCGATGTTCCTCGGCAAGGATGCCAGCGGCGAGCCCCTCATCGAAGACCTCGCCAAGATGCCCCACATGCTCATCGCCGGCACCACCGGCTCGGGCAAGAGCGTGTGCATGAACACCATCATCATGAGCTTCCTCTACACGAAGAAGCCCAGCGAGCTCAAGATGGTCCTCGTCGATCCCAAGATGGTCGAGATGTCGCAGTTCAAGGACATCCCGCACCTCATGTGCCCCGTCGTCACCGAGATGGGCAAAGCCGCCGCCATCCTCGAATGGGCCTGCACCAAGATGGATGAGCGGTACGAGCTCCTCGCCGAAGCCGGCTGCCGCGACATCGCAAGCTACAACGAACTCACCTGGGAAGAGCTCAAGGAACGCCTCAACATCGCCACCGACGAGGAAGGCGCCCGCGTCCCCCGCAAGCTCCCCTACATGGTCTTCATCATCGACGAGCTCGCCGACCTCATGATGACCGCCAAGGAGGTCGAGTCCCACATCATCCGCATCGCTCAGAAAGCCCGCGCCGTCGGCATGCACCTCATCCTCGCCACCCAGCGCCCGCAGGCCAACGTCGTCACCGGCCTCATCAAGAGCAACATGCCCTGCCGCGTCGCTTTCCGCGTCGCTTCCGGCATGGACAGCCGCATCGTCCTCGACAGCAAGGGCGCTGAGCTGCTCCTGGGCCACGGCGACATGCTCTTCCTCAACCCCCGCACCAACAAGCTGAGCCGCGCCCAGGGCACCCTCGTCGATGACAAGGAAATCCGCCACGTCGTCCGCTTCATGAAGGATGTCGCCGGCCCGAGCTTCGAGCGCCAGCTGCTCCAGCTCCGCCGCCCCAGCGAGGACGGCACGACCCAGGCCGCCCTCTCCGACGAGGACCGCCTCCTCCAAAGCAAGAACAACTCCTCCGCAAGCCTCAAAGCCGCTCAGGAAGACCCCCTCTTCGAACGCGCCGTCGAGATCGTCCTCGAATCCCGCCGCGGCTCCGTCAGCTTGCTCCAGCGCCGCCTCGCGATCGGCTACACCCGCTCAAGCCGCCTGATCGACCTCATGGGCATCGCCGGCATCATCTCCGACCACAAGGGCTCCGTCGCTCGCGATGTGCTCATCACGCCCGAAGAATGGGAAATGATGAAAGCCATGGCGAAGGAAGAAGCCCAGCAAAAGGGCTTGTCCTGGCCCGTCAAAGGTAAGGAAGAACAAGCCGCTCTCTTCAACAGCCAGCCCGAAGAACCCGTCCGCCGAGCCGAGGACCCGCCCTTTGAGCGGAAGGAAGACGATGATGAGGATGAGAACCTCTAAGTCGTCGACCGAGCCCATGTGATCCGAGAGCCCTTCGCGAGAAGGGCTCTTTTACTTGGGTGCAAAGATCTCGTCAGGTATCGCCCAATACTTCCGCGCGACGAAGCGAGGCAACGCGATGTCCCCCCGAACTGGAGAGTGGCCGCGTTGTGAAAATGGACAAGCCGGAGGCAGAGTGAACGTCGTGCAAGCGTTACGGCTCCATTTTCATCGCGCTTCTCGCGGGATCTTGACGCTCTCTGAGTGGACAAGCACGCACTGTCGGGAACGATGGTGTGCGTCTTTCGAGTCATGGAGAGAGGGAGATCATGCGTTCGGGTGTGTTGACGGGGGGGATCGTGTGCGCGGTGGGTGTCGCGATGGCGGCGGTTGGGCCTGCGCCAGGAGAGACGCAGGTCCAGCCGCCCCGCGGCGTGTCGAGTCAGTTGCCGGAAGACCTCGGCCAAGCCGGGCCCTCGGCGCGTCCGCTCCGCGATGCGCCCGCCGCCCCCGAAGCTCGCGGGACGACCGGAGCGGAGGATGTGCCCTCGCCGGGAACCGTGGCTCTGCTCGCCGTGGGCGGGCTCGTGGTGATGCGGCGTCAGCGGCGCTGATCGCACCTGCGTCGAGCGAAAAGAGAAACGACCGCTTGCGCGGTCGTCTCGTTCGGTCGTGGATTCTGCCGGCCCGTTCCGGGCCTTACTTCCCGCCTGCCTTCGCGTAGTGCTCGGCGACCTTGGACCAGTTCACGACGTTCCACCACGCGGTGACGTAGTCGGGGCGGCGGTTCTGGTAGTTCAGGTAGTACGCGTGTTCCCAGACGTCGCAGCCGAGGATGGGCGTGCCTTCGCAGCCGGCGATGGCTTTGCCCATGAGAGGATTGTCCTGGTTGGGAGTTGAACAGATGGAGACCGCGCCGTTGTGGACGACGAGCCAAGCCCAGCCGGAGCCGAAGCGGCCGGCGCAGGCTTTGGCGAACTCTTCCTTGAAGTGAGCGAAGTCGCCGAAGGACTTGTCGATCGCGGCTTTCAGGGCCCCGGCGGGCTCACCGCCGCCGCCCTTGCCGGGAGCAGCCATGAGTTCCCAGAACATCGAGTGGTTGACGTGGCCGCCGACGTTGTTGCGGACGGGGCCGCGCTTGTCGTCGGGAACATCGGCGAGAGCCTTGATGATGGCCACGGGGTCCATGTCGGCGAACTTGGTGCCTTCGAGGGCTTTGTTGCCGTTGGTCACGTAGGCGTTGTGGTGCTTGCCATGGTGGATCTCCATGGTCTTGGCATCGATGTGGGGCTCCAGCGCGTTATGGGCGTACGGGAGATTGGGAAGGGTCATGGGCATGTGGGTTCCTTTCGGAGTGGGGTGAGACTCAACGGTACTCCGCGGGAGGAAGGCCCGGGGAAGGAGGTCCCAAGAGCCGGCGGCGAGTGGGGTGTTCACCCGAGTTTTTCCACACGTGCAGATCCTGTGTGGAAAATGTGATCTCCGGGTTGGCATTGTCGGCTTTTTCTGGTATGGTGGAGGTCCAGGTGATGACGACGGTCGGGGCGAACCGTCGTACGGCTTTTGTGGGCATCGGCAAATTCGTGGGCCGTTGAAGAAGAGACGTCTGGAGCCGAACGCGAACCTATCAGGTTCGTGCCGGTGGTCATGTTGGTCGCTCGACATTCTGACGAAGGTCTCGAAACTTGAACCGTATGTTCAAATGGTTCTAAAGAACCGGAACCTGCGGCTCTGAAAGTCGTAGAATGACAGCGGAGTTGGTCGCTTCGGTTGGGTGGCGTACGGTGTTCTCGGACGTGACGGTCGAGCGAGAGCCGGCGGGCAGGATGGGGTGGGAGCGGACGTAGAGGCGACGCAGGATGCGGAGCCGGGCGGGTGGAAGCGGGGACGACGGACCGTCCGAGAGGGAGCGCGGTGGTGGCACGATCCGGTCGGCCGAAGGGCCGAAACGCGGATGGTTTGAATCGGAACGTTCTGGTCTGCGAACTCAGGTTCGGGAGCCGGATTCGAAGCCCGGGTTCGTAAGAGCTTGGGATTCGGTGAAGGAAGTTGGTCGTCGCCTCGGTTTGTGGTGAACCTTGGCGGGCTCTGGGCCCCTCATGATGAGGGGGAGCCGAAAGCGTCGGTGTTGAGCCGGTGTTTGGGTGGTGGGGAGAACAGCGGCCTGGGTTCGCGGATCTGAGATCCGGCTCAGGGACGACTTGGTCCGGTCCACATTTGAGGCATGAAGCCATGCGAGAAGTCACGAAACGAACAGTCAGTCCTCTGGAGCAGGTGCGCCGTCGGCGTCGGACGCAGACGACCATCACTCCGGCTGGAAAGGGCAAGGACAAAGCGGCGGTTGTGGTCCTGAGCGCGGACGATGAGCGGCTTTTGAGCCAGATCATGGCCTGCGAGCAGGATTTCATCGACAGCCCGGAGTTCTACGAGGAGGAAGCGGACAAGAACATCTACGAACGCGTGGATGCGGTCCCGCTCCCGGACACCTCGTGGTACCACCCGGTGATGGACGATCTGTCCAGCACGACGCGGAACCGGACGGTCAAGAGCGCCCAACAGGTCATCCTCTCCGGCAAGCAGGAGAAGGTGCTTTTCCACAAGTTCAACTACGCGCGGTACCGCGTGTGGAAGATCCAGCAGGATGTCTGGGCGTCCCCCAGCAAGAAGCCGACGCCTGAAGAGGCGCTGGAAATCCTGCGGTGGCACCGCATCGCCGACCGCATCCGCGTGCAGATCGCCGAGACGAACCTCGCGCTCGTGCTCGCGATGGCCAAGCGGACGCGCATGAGCGAGGTGGACTTCGCCGACCTGGTCAGCGAGGGCAACATGGCTCTGCTCCGCGCCGTCGACAAGTTCGACGCCGGCCGCGGGTACAAGTTCTCGACCTACGCCTGCCGAGCGATCCTGAAGGCTTTCAGCCGCCAAGGCATGAAGCTCAGCAAGTACCGCCAGCGATTCCCCACCGACTTTGACCCCAAGCTCGAGAAGTCCAACTTCCTCGAGACCAAGCGGTCGACGTTCGAGAAGGATGCCGCCGAAGCGGTCAAGCAGATCGTGCTCGAGAACCGGGCCGAACTGACGGACGTCGAGCGCACCGTGATCGAGCACCGCTTCGGTCTCGAGAGCGGCGAGCAGGAAAAGCCCATGACCCTCGAGCAGGTCGGGCAGATCATCGGCGTCACGAAGGAACGCGTCCGCCAGATCCAGAACAAGGCCATGGAGAAGATCCGCCTCGTGCTGGAGTCGAGCTTCCTGGGCACGAAGAAGCCCGAAGAAGTCGAAGCGGCGCTGGCCGAGGCTGCGGGGGTCAACCCCAACATGGCCAAGCCGACGACGACCCGCGACACCTTCGCGGCGATCCTGCTGAACTGAGTAGCTTTGGTATCTGAGATTTCAAATTTGGGATTTCAGATCTGAAATTTCAAACAGGACAATGAAAGCAACGAACCGCGGGCCCCGTTTGGACGGGGCCCGCTTTCTTTGGAGGCGGCGATGAGCGACGCGGACCGCGCGACGTGGTGGGATCTGGCCAAGCGGCTGGGCGCGGTGCGGAATCTCGTGATCGCTGTTGATCCGCGGGAGATTCAGCTGACATGCGATCCGGGGCTGGTCCGGTTCTTCCGCGCAAGATGGGGTCGGCGAACGCGAGCGGGGCTTGACGGGCTGGGGCCGGAGTTCGCCTCGATGCTCGCGCTATCGCGAGGTCCGGCGCCGATCTTTCCGGTCTCGCCCGTGGAGCTCGAGACGTGGAGCTTGGACGCCATCATCGGCTGCCACGACTGTCTGCGGGCGTTGCGTGCGGACGCTTCATATCAGCATGAGCTTGGTCGCGACGGCGTCTGCGTGGAGCGGATCGAAGCCATGGTCGGTCTCGCCCGGCACGCACTGGGTCGGAGCGAGTCGATCTGGGTACTGAAGGGCGCGATGTTCCTGCAGTCCGCGTGCTCGGCGGTCAGGGTGTTTGACGTGGCCGCGCGAAACGCTCCCGCGGAACGTGCTCGCCTGCGGACTTCGCTGCTTCGGGTCGAGGAGCTCAATCCCTCGCCCTGGCCGGAATTGCTCGTCGCGGATGTCCGAGCGAGAGCCACGTTTCCGAATCACGAATGGCAGAAGGACACCGTTGTGGGAATCGTCAGGCAGGACCTTCGAAAGACGATCGCGGAGATCGAGGCGATGGGGTGATGGGGGACTGGGCGTTGGGCTTCGGATCTCAGATCTCAAATCTCGAATGTGAAAGAAGAAGAGTGGAAGAGAAAGGTGACAGGTGACAAATCAGGAACGAAATCGGGCCCCGATCTCTCGGGGCCCGATTCATTTTTCAGTGCGGGCCCCGGCTTGAAACCCGATGCGCGCCCTGAAGACGGGCGTCCATCACCCTCGCTGGCGCGTCGGGCTCGTTAGCGTTTGCGCTTCTTGTCTCTGGTGATCTGGGCGTAGGCGTTGTGGTTGTGGATGCTCTCGAAGTTTTCGGAGTTGATCTGGTACCACGTGATGCGGGGCTCGTTGTTGAGGGTGACGGCGAGGTCGCGGACGATGTCCTCGACGAACTTGGGGTTCTCGAAAGCACGCTCGGTGACCCACTTCTCGTCGGGGCGTTTGAGGATGGCGAAGACCTGGGTGCTCGCGGCGCTTTCAAGCATGGTGACGAGGTCTTCGATCCAGAGCATGCCGTCGAAGCGGACGCGGGCTTCGATCTGGCAGCGCTGGTTGTGGGCTCCGTAGTCGGAGATTTCCTTGCTGCAGGGGCAGAGGGAGGTTGCGGGGGCGCTGACGCCGAGGATGAAGTCGTCCTTGGCGTTGGAGGAACACTCAAAGCGGACGCGGTAGTCCATCAGGCCGACGCGCTTGGTGACGGGGGCTTGCTTCTTGATGAAGTAGGTGAACTCGCACTCGAAGTGAGCGTCGTCGGCTTCGAGGCGGTCGCGGATGGCGCGGGTGATCGCGGGGATGCGTTCTGGGGTGATGGGCTCGGCGGTTTCCTCGTTGAGGACGTCGAGGAAGCGGGACATGTGCGTGCCTTTTTTGGTGTGGGGCAGGCTGACGTACATGTTGATCTTGGCGACGGTGGTCTGTTCACCGCCGGCTTTGTTGCGGAGGCGGATGGGGTAGGTGACTTCCTTGACGCCGACGCGGTCGATCGCGATGTTGCGGGTGTCGGCGTTGGACTGGACGTCGGGCATGGAAGCCGGAGCGGAGGAAGCCGCGGCGGGCTTCTTCGCGGGCTGTTTGGAAGCGGACTTGACGGGTGCTTTCGCCACGGGCAGGATCTCCACGGCCCGCCGACGCGGGGTTGTGCTTTTGGACATTTGGTTTCCCTGACTCCCCCACCGTTCTCGACCGGGACTCAACCGCCAGTGCTGAGCGTATTCGATGGCCGCGGGGCTTTGGATGTTTCCCACGCCCCTCGTGTCACATCTCGCGTCGCCCCTTGCTGGCGCTGCGGGCTCGTTAGTCGTCGGCGCGGAGGGTCTGGGGGCCCTGTTTGCCGGCGACGCGTTCCATGTAGCCGTTGCCCTTGCGTTCGTACTTGGTGAACCCCATGCGTTCGAGGTTTTTGTTCGAGAGGGTGTTTTTGCCCTTGATGGGGGACCACTTGCCGGCGATATGGGCGGCGACGATGGCCCGGCGGACGGGCTTGCCGGTGCCAGGCTGCTTGGTGAGAGCGTCGTCCTTGATGGACTGGGTGATCTCGAAGGTCTCGCCGGTGGGTTCGCCCTTGGCGGTCAGGATTTCGTACACGTACGTGGGCATGGGGGATTATTGGCGAGCGGGAGGCACGAGCGGGGCGGCGTCGGCTTCGGCGGGTTTGAGGAGGGTGCGGGCCCGGATCCTGATGTTGACGATCTCAACCAGCAGGGAGAAGGTCATGGCGAAGTAGATGTAGCCCTTGGGGATGTGCTGTCCGAAGCCTTCGGCGACGAGGAGGAAGCCGATGAGCATCAAGAACGAGAGGGCGAGGATCTTCATCGTGGGATGGCGGTCGATGAAAGCGGAGATGGGGCCGGCCGCGAGCATCATGATGCCGACGGAGATGATGACGGCGGCGACCATGATGGGGATGTGCTGGGCCATGCCGACGGCGGTGATGACGCTATCGATCGAGAAGACGACGTCGATGAGGAGGATCTGGGTGATGATGCCGCTGAAGGAGACGACCTTCTTCTTGGCGCTCGGGTCGGCTTCCTTGGGGCCCTCGATCTTGCCGTGGATCTCGTGGACGGCTTTCCAGAGGAGGAAGAGGCCGCCGAGAAGGAGGATGACGTCCTTGCCGGTGATGACCATGGGGCCGCGTTTGTCGCCGTCGGCGGAGTGGGTGACCTCGGTGAGGAAGCCGATGGTGAAGAGCTCGACCTTGGCGAGCTTCATGATGTAGACGACGAGGCAGACGAAGGCGACGCGGGTGATGAGGGCGAGGGCGAGGCCCAGGCGGCGTGCTTTGGCTCGCTGATTCTCGGGGAGGCGTGCGCAGAGGATGGCGATGAAGACGATGTTGTCGATGCCCAGGACGATCTCGAGGATCGTGAGGGTGAGGAGGGAGACGAGGGAGTCGACCGACCAGAGGGGCGACGTCGCTGGTGCGGCTTCGGCGAGGAGGTGGAGCATGATGCGGGGACGGTACCACGCCTCCGGCGCGAGGGGCGGCGCGAAGGGCGACGAGTGGCCCAGAAAGGCTGAAAGGCGGGGGGACACGCCCCGGCTCGCGGGGGGCCCTTACCGGGCCGGCTTGGAGATGTCGCGCATCAGGGTCGTGAACGTGCCCAGACGCTCGGGCGAGTCGGTCGGGGCATCCTCAAGGATCGTGCGGGGGGTGTAGTACCCGTCGCGGCCGAGGTCCCACGCGTGGCGGTGGTCGGCGAGCATGACCTCGAAGAGCTGCAGCAAGCGGCGGCGGGCGTCGGTGTCGCGGACCGGCACAGCGCACTCCACGCGGTTGCTGAGGTTGCGGTACATCCAGTCGGCAGAGCCGATGTACCACTCACCGTCGAGCGGGTCCTCCTGCCCGGCGGAGAAGTGGAAGACGCGGGAGTGTTCGAGGAAGCGGCCGACGACGGAGACGACGCGGATGTTCTCGGAGAGGCCGGGGACGCCCGGGCGCAAGCAGCAGAAGCCACGGACGATGAGGTCGACCTGGACGCCGGCCCGACTGGCTTCGTAGAGCTTTTCGGTGACGTCGCGGTCCTCCATGGAGTTGATCTTGGCGATGATGCGAGCCGGGCGTCCGGCTTTGGCGTGGGCGATCTCGCGTTCGATCATGGAGACGAAGCGGTCGCGCATGTTGAAGGGCGCGACGAGGAGGTGTTCGTATTCCTGGGGGACGGCGACGCCGGTGAGGGAGTTGAAGAGGGTGACGGCGTCGGCGGTGATGTCGGGGTCGCAGGTGAGGAGGCCAAGGTCGGTGTAGAGGCCGGCGGTCTTGGGGTTGTAGTTGCCGGTGCCGATGTGGGCGTAGCTTCGCAGGCCGCGGGGCTCGCGGCGGACGACGAGCGCGACCTTGCAGTGGGTCTTGAGGCCCATGACGCCGTAGGCGACGTGGACGCCGGCTTTCTCAAGCATGCGAGCGAAGCGGACGTTCTTGTCTTCGTCGAAGCGGGCGCGGAGCTCGACGAGGCAGGCGACCTGCTTGCCGGCTTCGGCGGCGCGGATCATGGACTGGACGAAGGGTGAGTCGGGGCTGGTGCGGTAGAGGGTCTGCTTGATGGTGACGACGTCGGGGTCAACGGCGGCGGAAGAGATGAAGCGGACGACGGAGTCGTTGAAGCTTTCGTAGGGGTGATGGACGAGGATGTCCTGCTTGCGGATGGCGGCGAAGATGTTGGCTTTGGGATCGGTGAGGCGGCGCGGGGTGACGGGGCGCCAGCGTGGCTCCTTGAGGTCGGGGCGGTCGATGTCGTAGAGCTCAAAGAGGCTGTCGTATTCGTCGGCGGGATGCTCGTACATGTCCTGCGCGTCAAGGCTGAGCTTGTCGAGGAGGTAGTTCGAGAGGTCGGAGGAGACGTCGGGCTCGATTTCGAGGCGGACGACGCGGGCGAAGCGGCGCTGCTTGAGGTCAAGCTCGACGGATTCGAGGAGGTTGTCGCCCTCGATCTCGTCGCGCTGGACGCCGGCGGAGCGGGTGACGCGGAAGACGGCGCGCTCGCGGATATCAACGCCGGGGAAGAGCTCATCCAGGTGCTGGCGGATGACGTCGTGGAGGTAGACGAAGCGGTGCACGCGGCGGGAGTTCTTGCCGTAGCCGGGGACGGCGACGAAGCGCTTCATCGCGGGCGGGATTTTGACGCGGGCGAACTGAAGTTCGTCGGGATCCAGGCTTGGGACGTTTTTGACGGCCGCCGGAGGGCGGACCATGATGCCGAGGTTGTCGGAAAGGTTGGAGATGAAGGGGAAGCGGTGGCTCGGGTCGACCGCGAGGGGCGTCAGGCTGGCGAAGACGTGCGTGCGGTACCACTCGTAGACGGCGGCTTGATCGCGCGGGGAGAGATCGCGGAGACGGAGGACGTGGATGTCCTCGGCGGCGAGGGCGGGGAGGATCTCGTTGCGGTAGAGCGCGACCTGCTGAGCCTGGAGGTTGGTGACCATGCCGCGGATGGCGGCGAGCTGCTGGCGCGGGGAGAGGCCGTCGGCGGATGCGGGAAAGGCGGCGCCCATCTGGGCCCAGCGCTTGAGCAGGCCGACCCGCTTCATGAAGAACTCGTCGAGGTTGGTGGTGAAGATCGCGAGGAACTTCACGCGCTCGAGGAGGGGCGTGCGGTGGTCGGAAGCTTGCGCGAGGACGCGGCGGTTGAACTCAAGCCAGGAGACGTCGCGGTTGAAGAGGCGGGCGTCGTCATCGACGATGACGCGGCCGGGCGTGTTGCGTCCGTCGGGTCGAGCGAGCCGAAGGGGCTTGTCGCCGGGCCGGGGCTGGGCGGAGCCTGGGGTGCCCGCGGAGCCGCTCGGCGGGTTGTTGGGCGGGAGTGAGGACGCAGAGGTCACGAGGGCCTCCTGAGGTGGTACGTGGCGCGGCACCGAACGGCTTCAGTGACGCGGACGCTCGCGACCCATGCGGCGGGGGCGAGGGAGGGGTTGAGGGACTCGGCCAGCCGGTCGCCCAGATGCTTGGCGACAAGTTCGGCGGTGGGGTTGGTGCGGTCGAAGGGCGGCGTGTCGTTGAGGTTGCGGTTTCGGAAGGGGTCGATGAAGCCGTCCAGCATTCCCTGGACGGTGTGGAAGTCGCAGAGGAGCCCGTCGGGGTCGAGTGCGTCACCGGCGATGGTCACCACCACGTGCCAGTTGTGGCCGTGGACGGGCTCGCGCGTCCCCGCGATGACGATCGCGTGGGCGGCGGAGAAGTCGGCTTCGACGGTGATTTCATACATGGCGAGAGGGACGCTAGGCGGGACGGGTGGGGTGATAGACCAAACAAGGCACGTACCTTGCGTGAAGTCTGTGCCGGGCCGCAAGTTCGGCGCGTACCCTCGGCACCAAGCAGTAAGACATCGAGTACCGAGGAGGAAGGCCATGAGTTCGGCGCTGATGACGGGTGTGAGCGGGCTTCGCGGAGTTATCGGATCTTCGTTGACGCCCGAAGTGTGCACCAAGTTCGCCGGTGCGTTTGGGTCCTGGTTGGTCGAGTCCGCCAAGGGGCGGCCGGTGACGGTTGTCGTCGGCCGGGATGGCCGGGCGGGCGGGGCGTTTGTGCACCATGCGGCGACGGCCGGGCTTTTGGCGGCCGGGGTGTCGGTGCTGGACGTTGGGGTGTCGTCGACGCCGACGACGGCGGTGATGACGGACGAGATGGCGGCCCGGCTGACGCACCATGAGGGTGGCGAGGTGGTGGCGGGGATGGAGCTGACGGCGTCGCACAATCCACAGGAGTGGCTTGGGCTCAAGTGCCTGCTTCGGACGGAGTCGGGGCTTTTCGGGTCATCCGCGGCGGCGCCGCCGGCGGCGATCGCGAACCAGATTCTGGAGCGGTTCCGTGCGACGGGGCCGACGGGGAAAGCGTGGGACAAGCTTCGCGGGGTGAAGACCGAGGAGGGCGGGTCGCTGGTGCATGTGCGCCGCGTGCTTGAGGCGCTGGGCGAAGCGGGGGTGAGCGAGGACCCTGAGGGGCTGGGCGAGGGGCTGAACGTCGTGCTGGACTCGGTGAACTCGTCGGGAGCGGCGGTGGGCGCGATGATGCTCGAGGGGATGAACGTGCAGGAGATCCTGCACATCGGGTGCGAGGAGACGGGGGTGTTTCCGCACACGCCGGAGCCGATCCGAGAGAACCTCTCGATGCTTGCGGAATCGGTACGGGAATCCGAGGCACATGTGGGGTTTGCGCAGGATCCGGACGCGGACAGGCTTGCGATCATCGATGAACGCGGGCACTTCATCGGCGAGGAGTACACGCTTGCGCTCTCGGCGATGGCGATCCTGGAAGCGATGCGGAAGCGGGGCGAAGCGACGGAGGACGTCGCGATGGCGGTCAACCTCTCGACGAGCCGGATGATCGACGATGTGGCGGCGCGGTACGGCGCGCGGGTGATCCGCACGGCGGTGGGCGAGGCGAACGTGGTGTCGGCGATGAAGGAGCACGGTTCGTCGGTGGGCGGGGAGGGGAACGGGGGGATCATCTGGCCGCGCGTCGCGTACGTGCGCGATTCGGTTGCGGGGATGGGGCTGATTTTGTCGCTGCTGGAGAACGGCAAGCGCAAGCTTTCGGAGATCGTGAGCGGGATGCCGAGCTACGCGATCGTGAAGCGGAAGGTCGATCTGGCGTCGAAGGATGACGCGAGGCCTGCGGTGGAGAAGCTCGCGAAGGCGTACGCGTCGGAGCGCGTGGATCTGCAGGACGGAGTGCGGATCGACTTTGAGAGCTCGCGGTCGTGGCTTCACGTTCGGGCGAGCAACACCGAGCCGATCATGCGGCTGATCGCGGAGGCGCCGGACGAAGCGAGCGCGGCGCGGGTGCTTGCGGAAGCGGAGAAGGTGATTCGGGGATAACCCCGGGCCGGTGAAGCGGGCTGCGACGGCTACGTGCGCGCGGGACGACCGCGGGTGCGATTTCCTGTCTGAATTCCCTCGTTTCAGGCGATTTTCGAGCCTAGGCGGGATGGACATGCGGTTGATGCACGCGAGCGCGGGTTGCGTCTTCCTTGATGCATGACCACGATTCAATCACAACCTGGAGTTCTTGCAGCTTCTCGCAGCGGTTCACATTCGACGTCGGCCGCCGTTCGGTACTTCTACAGCGGAGCGGCGGCGCTGATGCTGGTGCTTGCGTTCATCGGGTTCAACCGGTTCTATCTGGAGGGCGGGGCGTATCCGAACCGGCCGATCACGCCGCCGATCAAGTGGGTGGTGATCGCGCACGGCGTGTCGATGACGCTTTGGCTTGTTCTGCTGATTGTGCAGCCGGTGCTGATCGTGGGCCGCAAGCACGCGTGGCACATGCTGATGGGAAAGATCGGGGCGGTGCTCGCGGCTTTGATTCTGGTGCTTGGGATATGGGTGGCGGTGCGTTCAGCGAGCGTGACGCCGGCGGAGATGAAGATCTGGGGATTGTCGCCGCGGGAGTTCATGTCGGTGCCGTTCATCTCGGCGTGGATTTTCGCGGGGTTCGTCGCGCTGGACGTGTACTACCGAAAGAAGCCGCAGGCTCACCGGCCGATGATGCTTCTGGCGACGCTGAGCGCGATGTCGGCGGCGATCAGCCGGATCGACCCGCTGAACGCGTTGTACGCGGGGACGGTGTGGGAGCGGGTGTTCGGGCCGTTCTTCTGGACGCTGGTGCTTGGCGTGGTGCTTGTGGCGATCCGGTGCGCGATCACGCGGTCGGTGGACCGGTGGTTCGCGGGCGGGATGGCGGCGCTGATCGCGCTCAACGCGGGGATCGTGGCGATCGGCCCGACACCGGCGTGGGCGGCTTTCGCCCGGCTGTTGCTCGGCTGAACGGGCGCTTTCGGACGCTTGAGCGGCTCGTCTGGCCTGAAAATGGGCGTGTTCGTACCCGGTTCTGTACCGGCGGGCGGATGCGTCCGATACCATCGTGGCGTGAGAAGAGGAACCCTCAAGCGTGCGTGGATGACCGGGGCTCTGGCGGCTTCCGCGTGTTCGTGCGCGTTGGCTCAGGACCTGGCAGTCTCGTTCCGGAACGATGCGAGTCTCGGCACGAGCGCGACGGACCAAGCGGGCAGGGCTTTTGCGGTGACGGGGTTGAGCGGGATCACGTATGCGGGGGGCGAGACGTACTGGGCGGTGATGGACAATTCGGACAAGCTGGTGCGGCTTCGGATCGTGCTCGCGGGCGACGGGTCAATCACGTCGGCGGCGATCACGGGCGGGCTGACGCTTGCGCAGTCGCGTGACCATGAGGACCTTGTGCTGACGCCGTGGGGGACGGTTTTGGTGTGCGAGGAGACGGGTCCGGGGGTGCATGAGTATGCGCTGGCGGATGGATCGCTGGTGAGGTCGGTTGCGATTCCGGCGGTCTACGGGAATCGTCGGGCGAATTTCGGGTTCGAAGCCATGACGCTGGGCGCGGATGGTTCGCTTTGGATCGCCAACGAGGAAGCACTGACGGTGGATGGCGGCGTGTCGACGCCGAGCGCGGGGACGCGTGTGCGGATCCAGTGCTTTGACGTGACGCCGAGCACCGCGGCGGCGGGTTTGCAGGTGGGGTATCTGACGGCGCCGATGCACGCGGGCGCGATCACCGGCGGCCGGAGCGGACTTGTCGCGATGGTGGCGCTTCCGAGCGGCCGGCTGGTGGCGATGGAGCGGTCGTTCGCGAACAACTTCGCGCGGTTCTTTGAGACGCGGATCTATGAAGCGACGGTGAGCGGGGCGACGGACACGACGGCGGTTGGATCGCTGCTGGAGTCGCACACGCCGGTGTTGAAGCGGCAGCTTTACCGCGGGGGTCACACGAACGTCGAGGGGTTGTGCTTGGGGCCGGAACTCGCGGGCGGCGGGTATGCGATGGTGGGGATCGTGGATGACGGGGATCCGTTGAGCGTGAACCGGGTGGTGTCGCTGGTGGTGACGGGGCCGGTGGGTCCGGAGTGCGATGCGGATTTCAACGCCGACGGGTTCGTCGACTTCTTCGACTACGACGCTTACGTCGGGTGCTACGAGGGTTCGGGGTGTCCGGCGGGGCGGGCGGACGCGGACATGACGGGCGACGGGTTCGTGGATTTCTTTGATTACGATGCGTTCGTGGCGGGGTACGAAACAGGATGCTAAAGCAAGCCGAAGGGTGTTGTATGAGAGCGAAGACGCTTGTTGCGGGTCTGATGGGCATCTCCGGGCTTGCCGGGACGAGCATGGGGCAGGGCGCGGTGACCGGGGAGCCGGCGAGCGAGCCGCTTGTGGTGGACGGGCGGCTGGTGTACCCCGAGGGAGCGGCGATCCCGCGGAACATGACGCCGGCGGAGCGTCGGTTCTGGGACCTCAACCCGCCGTTTGTCCCGCGTGGGACGGGGGCACCGACGGGGCCGGTGCACTGCGCGGCGGAGTATGAGCCGATGCAGGCGATCATGCTTTCGTGGAACGGGACCTCGGCGTGGCTGACGATCGTCTCGCAGATGGCCGGGCGGATCACGACGGTGGGCAGCGCCCAAGCGTGGGTTGTGGTGCGGGACCTGGCGGCGGAGAACGCGGCGCGGACGCAGATCACGGCGGCGGGCGCCGACATGACCAAAGTGCGGTTCTTCCGGCGGACGCTCGATTCGATCTGGATCCGCGATTATGGCCCGAGGTACATTTTCCAGGGCGACTGCCGCGCGATCGTGGATCACGTGTACAACCGTCCGCGGCCGAACGACGATGCGCTGCCGGGCTGGCTTGGCACGCAGCTGAGGCAGCCGGTGTACGAGATCCCGCTGATTCACGGCGGGGGGAACTTCCACCTTGACGCGGTGAACCGCGGATACGCGACGCGGCTGATTGTGAACGAGAACCCTGGGTTGGGCGAAGCGGAGGTGAGCGCCCGGTGGCTCGCGTATCAGAATCTGAACATGCACCTGTTTGATCCGTACCCGGTGTCGGTGGATTCGACGCAGCACCTGGACATGTGGATGCAGGTGATCGGGGACAACAAGGTGATGATCTCGGACTGGCCGCAGAACCCGGGGTCGACGCAGGATGTGATCTGTGAGAACGCGGCGGTGTTCATGGCGCAGCGCGGGTACCAGGTGTACCGCCTTCCGGCGTTCCGCGTGAGCAACACGCACTACACGTACACGAACGTCGTGATGTGCAACGACCTTGTGCTGGTTCCGTCGTACACGAACGCGACGGTTTCGCCGAGCAACTCGGTCGCGCTTTCGACGTGGCAGGCGGCGATGCCGGGGAAGACGGTGCTTCAGATCAACTGTCAGGCGATCGTGACGGCGGCGGGCGTGATGCACTGCATCGCGATGCATGTTCCGGCGCCGCGCGGCGGGCAGAACCCGACGGCGTACGTCGTTTCGCCCGATGGCGGCGAGCGGATCGCGTCGGGGGAGACCGTGACGGTGCGGTGGATCTCGGATGACGATGTGGCGACGACCACGGCGGACGTGCTGATGTCGACGGACGGGGGCGCGACATACGCGGCGCTGGCGACGGGCGTCGCGGATTCCGGAAGCTACGCGTGGACGACGCCCGCGGGGTACGAGCCGCGGACGCGGATCAAGGTCGTGGTGCGGGACGCGGACGGGCGGACCGGCGAGGACGCTTCGGACACCGACATCGTCGTGGGCGAGTGCGGAGCGGACTTCAACGGGGACGGGGTCCTGGACTTCTTCGACTACGACGCGTTTGTGGCGTGCTTTGAGGGAGAGGGCTGCCCGGCGGGTTCGACCGCGGACGCGAACGGGGACGGATTCGTCGATTTCTTCGACTATGACGCGTTCGTGGCGGCGTACGAAGCGGGGTGCTGAGGGGCAGGTCCGAAAATGGGGTAGGCGCGGCGGGGTGCGTGCGATATCATGGGATTCCGGCGGCGTCGCCGCACATTGAGGAGCTTGCCCATGGTTCGTTCGACGGTTGCGGCGTTGTTGCTTGCGGGAGTGTCCGGTCTGGCGTCGGGTGCGTTGGCGGACAACACGGCGACGATCTCGCTGGCGGGGGTGCAGCTTCGCAACGCGACGAACCAGAGCCGGTCGAGCGCGCCGGACACGATCGATCCGGGCTGCACGTACACGTACTCGATCAACGGGATGGTGCGGGGCGCGGGCGGGTTCACGCTTCTTGCGATCCGGTATCCGACGCCGACGCCGCTGGCCCAGGTGCTTGAGGACCTTGCGCCGGGGTCGTCGGCGTTCCTGAATGGAGCGGTGTCGAGTTCCAACGGCGGGGTGCACCCGATCCAGTTGAGCGAGACGGTCTTTGACAGCGAGCAGGTGATCGCGGGCGTGACGGTCCGCTTTGGCGCGACGATCGGCGTGGGGATCAACGCTTCGAACATCGCATCGTTTACGATCACGAACGTCACGATCTCGCCGGCGTCGACGGTCGGATATCTGGAGTTCACGAGCGGGACGGCGGTGATCACGAGCACGCCGGCGTGCGGGTCGGACTTCAACCGCGACTGCTTTGTCGACTTCTTTGACTACGACGATTTCGTGCAGTGCTTCGAGGGCGCGGGCTGCCCCGCGGGTCGCGACGCGGATTTCAACGGCGATGATTTCGTTGATTTCTTCGACTACGACGCGTTCGTGTCGGCCTTTGAACGAGGCTGCTGAGACCAAGAGCGACGGAGGCGGCGGCGAGCCGCGGGAGGGCGTGATGCATCGTCTTTCGGCATGGATGGCGGCTTGGGCGCTCGCGGGATCGGCGTTTGCGGACGGCACGTGCGTCGTGCGCGTGACGATGCGTGATGCGCGGGACGTGATGCTGATGTCGCAGCTTTCGGGCGACTGCTGGTCGCATCAGGCGGACGAAGCGGGGCGGATGGACTGGCGTGTCCGCCGCGAGGATCTCCGCGAGCTTGACGCGCTGGGGCTTGCGTACGAGATGTTCATCCCGGACGTGGAAGCCATCGCCACGGAGGAACGGGCCCGGCTTGAGGCGCCGTTCGGCGAGCGGGACTGGTTTGATGACTTCAAGCCGTTCGCCGAGGTGTCGGCGTTCGCGGATTCGCTCGTGCAGGCGAGACCGGACATCGTGCGGCGGGAAGCGATCGGACAGAGCTTTGAGGGCCGGGAGATCTTCGCGCTCCGGCTCACGTCGCCGGAAGGGGGCGGGTTTGAGGGCGGCAAGCCTGTGATTCTGCTCAACAGCTTGCAGCACGCCCGCGAGTGGGTCTCGGTGATGGCGACGATGTACCTCGTGAACCGGCTTGCGACGGAGTGGGCTCCGGGCTCGGCTGATGCGGACATTCTGAATCGCTACGAGGTGGTGCTCGTGCCGATGGTCAATCCGGACGGGTACGTGTACACCTGGACGACCGATCGCTTCTGGCGGAAGACGCGTCGGCCCAACGGCAACGGCGCGTTCGGGATCGACCCCAATCGCAACTGGGGGTACGAATGGGGCCGAAACAACGGGTCGAGCCCCGATCCCAGGAGCGACATCTATCGCGGGACGGCTCCGTTCTCCGAGCCGGAGACGCAGGCGATGCGGGACCTCGCGGCGCGGCTTGGGGCGCGAGCGGTGCTTTATTGGGATGTGCACACGTACGGGCGGCTGATTTTGTGGCCGTGGGGGTACACATCCGCGCGGCCGGAAGCGGTCGGGCTTTATCAGCGCTGGGATCCCGGCTTGTCGCAGGTCATGCAGACCGGCGGGCAGACGTACCGGGCGGGGCAGGGGAACCAGACCCTCTACGCGACGAGCGGGGCGGCCAAGGACTCCATGTATGGATCGCGGGACGCGCTTTCCTGGACGATCGAACTGACCAACACCGGGTTCACCGCGCCGCCGGGCGAGATCCGCATCAGCGGCGAAGAGGTATACCGGGGCGTGGCGTGGATGGCGCGGAACCTGTGCCGGGCGGACTTCAACCGCGACGGCTTCATCGATTTCTTCGACTACGACGCGTTCCTCGGCGCGTTCGAGAGCGGCACCCTCCGCGCGGACTACAACCTCGACGGGTTCGCGGATTTCTTTGACTACACCGAGTTCGTCACGGCGTTTGAGACGGGGTGCTGACGCTCGCGGTTTGCTTCAAAGCGTAGATCGCGATGATCGGGCGATGGTCCGAGCCGTTTGGCTTGCAGACCTCGCTGTGGACGCACGCGAGGTGCTCGCTGTGCCACTGGTGGTCGATGCGGACCGGGATCCACGCGAGGGGTCCCTCGGTGGGCCAGGTGGTGCTTCGGCCGCGAGCGACGGACCCGACCTCGGCGAAGCCGGCGGCGCGGAGATCCGAAGCGTTGAGGCTTTCGGGCGTGCAGTTGAAGTCCCCGGCGAGGATGAGCGGGCGGGTTTCTTCGCGGGCGGATGCGCAGAGCCACTCGGTCATGCGCCTTTGCTCGGCGAGGTAGGACCCGGACATCGGCGGCGGGTAGTGGATGTTGTGGATGACGACGGGCGTGCCGCGGATGTCGACGACCGCGCGGATCTGGGGGTCCTGGATGCCGACGACGCCGCCGACGCGGAGGGAGTTCCGCAACTGGTCGCGAAGAGCCCGGTGCGGAGCGTGGTCGGGCGGGGCGATGAAGGGGAACTTGGAGAAGATGGCTTGACCGAAAGCGTGGTCCCGCATGGCCTGGTCCTGGTGCGGGTACAGAGCTGACAGCGCGGGGACGAGCACGGCGGCTTTCGCGGGGGTGTACTCCTGGAAGCAGATGATGTCCGGATCGGTCCGGCGGATCTCGGCGAGAAGCTCGGCTTCGGCCGAGACGTGCACTAGCAGATTGGCGGACATGACGGTGAAGGACGGCTTGTCGGGCCGATTGGGAAGCGGGCGCACGAGCGAAGCCGCCCAGGGGCCCAGAAGCACGCACCCCAGGAGCATCGAGCCCGCCGCGACCGCCCGACGCCTGAGGAGCAGAGCGACCGCGGCAAGGGCGAGCACCATCGCACCAAGGAGGACGGTGTAGGTCCGGCCCATGAACGCCACCCAGAACAACCCGCGACGGAGCCGCCCGGCGTCCTCGAGATCCCCGGGCATCAGCCACATGAAAGCCGCGAAGGCGGCGGACGCGAGCAAAGCGAGCCAGAGCATGATGGTGAGCGAGCGGCTTTGCGGTTGGTTCACCCCTCGCGTACGCGACTGAGGGAGCGGGGTTCGCCAGATCCATTGCCCGCCGAAACGGTGTTTCACCGACGGCGAGCGGGATTCGCGTGCGGACGGTCCGAGATTCGGTCGGGAGCACGGAGATTCCGTTAGAATGGAGCGGTGACGACCTCCCCGGCAACAACCAGCGGCGCGGCATCGGCGGGAACGCTCGCGAGGCGCGCGTTCCTGGGCTCGCTCGCGGCGGGCGCGGCGGCTTTCGCGGTGTTCGGGCCGCGCGGCGTGGGCGAGAAGACCACGGGCCGGATCGTGCTTGATTACTGGGAGAAGTGGGCCGGGCACGAAGGCAAGACGATGCAAACGATCGTGGACCGGTTCAACGAGAGCCAGTCGCGGATCTTCGTGCGGTATCTGGTGACGGCGGGGGTGGATGAGAAGGGGATGGTGGCGATCGCGGGCGGTTCGCCGCCGGACCTTCTGGGGCTTTACGCGTACAACATCCCGCTTTTCGCGGAACGCGGGGCGATTCTGCCGCTCGAGGAGTTTGGCGAGAGCCTCTCGGCGTCGCGGTACGCGGCGGGGCTTCGGACGTTCGTTAAGCATCCGGGAAAAGACGGCTCGCCGCGGACGTGGGGCGTGATTTCGGCGGCGGGCACGCTCGCGATGTACTACAACAAGCGGCGGCTTGCAGAAGCGGGGCTGTCCGGGCCGCCGATGGTGATGGAGGAGTTCGACGACTTCAACCGCAAGCTCACGGAGTTTGACGGTTCGGGCGATGTGGTGCGCGGCGGCTTCATCCACTCGGAGCCGGGGTGGTGGAGTTGGATCTGGTCGCAGCCCTTTGGCGGGAGGCTTTGGGATCCGTCCACGGGCAAGAGCTCGCTGACGGAGGACGCCACGATCCGCGGGTATGACTGGGTGCGTTCGACAGCGGCGATGTACGACCCGGCGAAGAATGGTGCGTTCTCGCGGTTCCGGGCGCGGTTTGGCAACTACGACGCGCCGACGAACGCCTTTCTCACCGGCCAGCTCGCGATGATCGTCCAGGGGCCGTGGCTTGCCAACGTGATCGAAGCCCACCATGACCGGGCGGCCCGCTCCGCCGGCAAGCCCGAGCTTGACTACGGCGTCGTGCCGCTGCCCGCGATCGCGAGCCTCCGCGATGACGCGAACCCGATCGGCGCCGCCGAAGCCGACGTCGTGGTCATCCCGCGCGGCGTCAAACATCCCGAAGCGTGCGTGGAGTTCCTCCGGTTCTGCCAGAAGCAGGAAAACCTCGAAGAACTCGCCCGGCAGCACTTCAAAGGCTCTCCCCTCGCCACCTCGAGCGAGTCGTTTCTCGCGACGCATCCCAACAAGGGCATCGCGACATTTGACACGATCGCGAAGAGCCCGCGAGCGTTCGTCACGCCGCGGACGCGCGTCTGGCCGGAGATCAAACGCGAGATGGACGCGGCGATGGACGACCTCTACCGCGGCGAGACGACCGCGGCGGTCCTCGGCAAGGTCGACGCACGCGTGCAGGGCATTCTCGACCGCCACAAAGCCCAGCGGGCGCGGCGCGGGATCGCGGCCGGCCCCCACACCCCCCCCACCCTCCCCAACTCCCCAACCGGCTGGCGGACTGGCGGTGGTCATGCGTGACCGCAAGGAGAACGCGGCGGGCTGGCTTTGGGTCTCCCCGTGGGTGATCGGGTTCGCGGCGTTCATGCTGCTCCCGGCGGCGATGAGCTTGTACCACTCGTTCACCGAGTACCCGATGCTCGAAGCCCCCGTGTGGGTCGGGCTTGAGAACTACACGCGGATGCTGACGGATTCGCGGTTCTGGCAAGCGGTGTGGAACACGGCGTGGTACGCGGTGGTCACGATCCCGCTGGCGACCGTCCTCGCTCTCGTGCTCGCCGCGATGCTCGCCAAGCGGACGAAAGCGGTCGGGTTCTTTCAAGCGGCGATCTTCCTGCCGACGCTGGTCCCGATGATCGCGACGGCGATGGTGTGGATGTGGCTCTTCAACGCCGAGTACGGCCTGATCAACAGGGTCCTCGGGCTGGTTCATCTGCCCAAGCCCTCGTGGCTGAACGAGACGGTGCCAGCGGCGGCGGCGCTGGTCCTCATCGCCCTCTGGGGCGTGGGGCAGCAAGTCCTGATCTACGTCGCCGCCCTCAAGGACGTGCCCGAGCAGTACTACGAAGCGGCGGACATCGACGGGATGGGGCCGCTCCGCAAGTTCTGGCACGTCACGCTTCCGATGATCTCGCCGGTGATCCTCTTCAACGTGATCACGCTCGCGATCGGCACGCTTCAGGTCTTCGTGATCCCGCTCGCGCTCTTCCAGAAGAACGCGGGCGGGCCGAACGGAGTCGCGAATTTCTACACGGGGTATCTGTACAACAAAGCGTTCGTCGACGGGGAGATGGGTTTCGCTTCGGCGCTCGCTTGGGTCCAGCTTCTGGTGGTCCTGGCATTGACGGGTCTGATGTTCATGGTCAGCAGGCGCACGGTGCACTACCGCGGCGCGTGATGGAGAAGGTTCGGTCGCATGGCTCGTGTTCGGTCATCCTCGCTCCTCTCGTACGCCGCGGTGTCGCTGGCGTCGCTTCTCTTTCTGCTGCCGCTGGTGTGGATGCTGATCACGAGCTTCAAGCCCGAATCGCAAGCGACGGACGGCACGCTTTCGATCTTTCCTCAGGCGGCCCCGGGCGAAACCTCCGGCGTGGGCAACTACGCGGCGGTGTGGAACGACCCTTCGGTGACGTTCCCGATCTACCTGCGGAACACGCTGATCGTGGCATCGCTGAGCGTGGTGGGGATGTGCCTTTCGAGCGCGATCGTGGCGTACGGGTTCTCGCGGATCCAGTGGCGCGGGCGGACGTGGATGTTCGCGTTGATGCTGGCGACGATGATGATCCCGTTCCCGGTGATCATGGGCCCGCTTTACATCATCTTCTCGAACCTGGGCTGGATCGGCACGCTCAAGCCCCTTTGGGTTCCGGCGTGGTTCGGCGGGGCGTTCAATATCTTCCTGCTGCGGCAGTTCTACATGCAGATCCCGCGCGAGCTTGACGAAGCGGCGACGATCGACGGCTGCGGGCACTGGGGCATCTTCTGGCGGGTGATCCTGCCGCTTTCAACGCCCGCCCTCGCGGTGGTCGCGCTCTTCCACTTCATGTACGTGTGGAACGACTTCCTCGCGCCCTTGATCTTCCTGACGCACCGCGACCAGTTCACCCTGGCGCTGGGCTTGCAGCTTTACCAGAGCAAAGCGGGAAACACGCCGTGGAACCTGCTGATGGCGGCGAGCGTGCTGGTGACGGCGCCGGTGCTGCTGCTCTTCATGCTGACGCAGCGGACGCTCGTGTCGGGGATCTCGGCGGGCGGGGTGAAGGAATAGGCGGAGACGCGTGGATCAGCAGCCGGCTTCGAACGCCGCGACGAAGTCGTCGTAGTCGAAGAAATCGATGAACCCGTCACCGTTGAAGTCCGCCGTCGCCGTGCCCGCCTCGAATGCGGTGACGAAGTCGTCGTAATCGAAGAAATCGACGAAGCCGTCGCAGTTCGCGTCAGATGGGCAGTACACGATGGCGGACGCCGCGCTCGTCTGCGAGCAGCTGTTGCTCGCCACGATGCGATACGCGTACGAAGCGGCAGCCTCGTCGACGCCCGAGATCGTCAGGGTCGCGCCCGAGCTTCCCGAGATCACCGCGGAAGAGCCCGGCAACGCGCCGTCGGTCAGCGTCACGGCGTTGCCACCGCTGTCCAGGAGCTCCCATGAGGTCGTGAACGGGCCGGAGCCGCCGAGCTGCGCGGGGATCGTCACCGTGCCGCCGGGGCAGATCACCTGTTCGCCGGGGATCGACGCCGACACGGCGATGCACGTGTCGAAAAGCGCCTCGGCGAGGCCGGTGAACGGTGAAGAATTGTTGTTCGTCGTCGCACGCACGATGAACTGCACCGTCTTGACGTTCTGGATCACGGGGAAGGCGTACGTCTGAGCCGTCAGGACGTTCGGAATCCCGACAAGGTTCGGGATGGTCTGCAGGATGTTGCCGCTCGCGTCGCGGAAGACCAGATCAAAGAGCGTCACCGCGTAGTCCGGGTTGCTCGCGATGTTGTCGGAGCGGTGGGCCCACATGTAAAACCCGCCGACCGGCGCGGGCATCGCGAAGCTGAACGTCGCGGATTCGCCGATCGTGCGGCGGGACTGGGTGGTCCAATGGTTGTTGGCCGTGTAGGTCGCGTGGGTCGACGCGGGGTTAAACCCCGCCGACAAGCCCGAACCATCGATCGCGTTGCCGATGTCGTACAGCCCGCTGAACTCGCTGGTCGCGGTCGCGCTGGAAGCACGGAGGATGTCGGCGTTCAGGGCGGCGGTCGCGGCAAGCGTGAGAGCACCCACGAAGACGTTCGAGAAACGAATCGAGTTCTTCATGTGAGTATGTTATGTGGGATCGGGCCCCACGCAAAGCAAATCCACCGCAAGAATCAGGCGAGCGGCTCGTCTTCGGCCGGCGCTCCGAGTTTACCGGACTTGACCGCACGCCAAAGGGCGATGAGGTCGCGGCTGGGACGGCCGAGGCCGGCGCAGATGGGCTTCTTGGCTTCGCGGACGAACTGGGCCATCTCGGCAACCGGCGGGCAGTCCTGGCCCATCTCGTCGAGGATCTGGAGCATCTCCGGCCGCGGCAAGCTGGCGCGGAAGACCTTGATGAACGCCCACAGAACCTTCTGGATGTGCTCGCGCGGGAACCCGTTGCGACGCATGCCCACGAGGTTCACCGCGTGCAAGCGGTTGCGGCCCCAGGCGACGCAGAACGGAGGCACATCGGTCGAGACCGCAGACCCGCCCGAGACGAACGCCAAGCGGCCGACGCGGTTGAACTGGTGGATCGCGACGTTGCCGGAGATGTTGGCTTTGTCGCCGACGCTGGCGTGCCCGCCGAGGAGGGCCCCGTTGGCGAGGATGACGTCGCTCCCGATCTTGGCATCGTGGCCGGCGTGCGAGTTCACCATCATCAGGACGCGGTCACCGACGGAGGTCGGGATGTCAGGCTTGGTCGCGGCGTGGAGCGTGACGCCCTCGCGGAGAATGCACCCCGAGCCGACCTTCACACCCGCGGTGGGCATCCCGCGGGAGAACTTGAAGTCCTGCGGGAGCTGGCCCAGCGTCACATGGGGATAGAGGACGGTGCCCTGACCGATTTCGAGCGGGCCGTTCAGGTGGACGTGCGACACCAGCCGCACGCCGGAAGCCAGCTTCACCGGGCCTTCGACGCAGCAGAACGGGCCGATCTCGACATCTGACGCAATCTCGGCTTTGGAGTCAATCACGGCCGAGGGGTGGATCATGGGCATGGGGGCATTATTGCGGGCTCGGAGCGCCCGGAACGCCGCCGCCGCCCCACTACCATCGGTCGTGGATGACACGCTCCGCGTCATGGATCTTGGCAGGATCGGCTACGCCGCCGCGTACGAGCGGCAGGAAGCCGAAGCGGCCGCCGTGCTCGCCGACCGCGAAGCAGGCCGGCCCCGGGTCGGCACCCTCTTCCTGCTCGAGCACGACCCCGTCGTGACCGTCAGCCGTCGCGCAAGCGCCGCCGGCAACGTGGTGGGTTCGCCGGAGCTCTTCTCTCGGATGGGGGTTGAGGTCCGCGAGACGGACCGGGGCGGCGATGTGACCTACCACGGGCCGGGCCAGCTTGTCGGGTACGCGATCCTGGACCTGAACCTGCTCAAGCTCGGCTTGCACGAGTACATGCGGCTTTTGGAACAGTCGGTGATCGACGCGGCGGCCCGTTGGGGGATCGTCGGCGATCGCGACGCGACGGCGACGGGCGTCTGGGTCGGGGACGGCTCAGGCGCGGCCAAGCTCTGTGCTTTCGGCGTGCGGGTCCGGCGGTGGGTGTCGATGCACGGCCTGGGCCTCAACGTCGATCCGGACATGACGCACTTCGGATTGATCGTGCCGTGCGGCCTCTCGCGGCCCGTGACGAGCTTGAACGCTCTGCTCGGCGATCGGTGCCCGACGATGGACGAGGTCAAGCGCGAGGTCGCCGCGTCGTTGCAGAGGTTGCTCAGGGAACGTCTGGCCTCATTGACGTGAGGGCTTCGCGCGGTCACGCCGACCACAACCGTTCAGACCGCGCGGAGCTTGTTCAGGGCGTTGAACGCCGCGGTCTTGTAGCACTCGGCGAGCGTGGGGTAGTTGAAGACGGTGTTGACGAAGTGCTCGACCGAGGCTTTGAAAGCGATCGCGCTCTGGCCGATGTGGACGAGCTCGGTCGCGCCGGTGCCGATGATGTGGACGCCGAGGATGACGTGGCTGTCCTGATGGATCAGGAGCTTGAGCATGCCGATCTCATCGCCGAGGAGCTGGCCGCGGGCGATCTCGCGGTAGTGCGCGATGCCGGACTCGTAGGGGATCCCTTCGGCGGTGAGGCGTTCTTCGGTCCAGCCGACCATCGAGATTTCGGGGATGGAATAGATGCCGTAGGGGAGCGTCTCCTCGACCCGCTCGAACGGATGCTTGAACATGTGGCACGCGGCCTGGCGGCCCTGCTCAAGGCTGGTGCTCGCGAGGGCGGGGAATCCGATGACGTCGCCCGCGGCGTAGATGTGCGGCACGTCGGTCTGGTAGAACTGGTTCACCTTGATGCGGCCGCGGTTGTCGACGGCGAGTCCGGCGGCGCCGAGGTTCAGGCCGTCGGTCGCGCCTTGCCGCCCGACCGCGTAGAGGAGGCAGTCGGCCCGGATGGCTTTCCCTGATTCGAGCACGGCTTCGACCTGCGAGCCGCTGGGCGTGCGGACACCCGACAGAGGCTCGACCAGACGGACGGTGACGACCTTCTCGCCCATGCGGAGGGTCGCGCCGTTGCTTCGAAGGTGGTACTGGAGGGCTTCGACGATCTCGGAATCGACGAAATCAAGGAGCCGCGTGCGGCCCTCGATGAGCGTGACCTTGACGCCCAGCGCCTGAAGCATCGAAGCGTACTCGGTGCCGATGACGCCGCCGCCGACGACGATCATGCTCTTGGGCAGGTATGGGAGCTTGAGGATCTCATCGCTGGAGATGACGGTCTTGCCGTCAAAGGGCATGCTGCCGGGCTTGGACGGGTTGGTGCCCACGCCGATCATGACGAAGTCGGCGGTGAGGGTGGTGGTGGCGTTCTCGCCGATGGCGTCGATGGTGTGCTCATCGCGGAACTGGCCCACGCCGGTGACGATGTCGACGCCGTTTCGATCAAAGTGGCCCCGGACGAGCTCGACCTCGGCTTTGATCACCTCCTGGCAGGAGCCCAAGAGGCTGGTGAAGAGGGCGTTTCGAGCGGAGAAGAAGTCGGTGACGGTGGGCATCGCGGCTTTGTGGCCGCCGGCGCGGAGGATCGCTTCGCGCATGGCTTTGCTCGGGATGGTGCCGGTGTTGATCGCGACGCCGCCGACGACCTCCCGTCGCTCAACGACGCAGACGGACTTGCCGAGCTTGGAAGCCTGGATCGCGGCCCGCTGCCCCGCGGGGCCGCTGCCAATGACGCAAAGGTCGTAGTGTCGCATCGAGCGCCATCATACAGGACTCCGCACCCGGGAGCGGAGAGCCCCCCGGGGCAAGCCCGAGGCCGGAAACGCCCTCTAAAGTGCCCTCAGAGCCCGCCGAATTTCCGGTTCCGCCCCGCATAGTCGCGGATCGCCGCGTGAAGGTCCGAAGGACCGAAATCCGGCCAGAGTGTCTGCGTCACGTGAAACTCGGCGTAGCTGATCTGCCAAAGCAGGTAGTTCGACACCCGCATCTCCCCCGCCGTCCGGATCAGCAGGTCCGGGTCGGGCATCCCCGCCGTGTCCAGCGCCGAATCCAGCAGTTCCGGCGTGATCTGGTCCGGGCGGAGCGTCCCCGATTCGACCCGCTCGGCCAGCGTCCGGGCGGCACGGGTGATCTCCGACCGACTGCCGTAATTGAGCGCCAGCACGAGCATGGTGCCGTCCGAGCGAGCGGTCGCCCGTTCCGTCTGCTCGATCGCTTCGCGGACGGACGCCGGAAGCCCCTCGCGATCGCCGATCATCCGAAACCGGATCCCCTCGCGGACCATGTGGTCGCGTTCCCCCGCCAGGTACGTCTCGCAGAGCATCATCAGCGCTGCAACCTCGTCCGCGGGACGCTTCCAGTTCTCTTGGCTGAAGGAATAAAGCGTCAGCACCTCGACGCCCACGCGAACGCACTCCTCGAGCGTCTCCCGCACGACGCGAGCGCCGTTGCGGTGGCCGAACGTGCGGTCAAACCCGCGTGCTTTCGCCCAGCGGCCGTTGCCGTCCATGATCACAGCGATGTGCCTGGGGATCCGGAGGGGGTGAACGTCGGGAAGGTACCGCAGAGGATCGGCCCGGGGGACCCGCGCGCGGATCGCTTCCGCCGCCGCGACCGCCGTGGGGTCGCTGAGGTGCGGCGAGGTCGGGATGGCAGGCGGTGCCTGGGGCATGGGATCCGCTCGTTACGTCAGACCATCATCGTCTGTTCGCGGTCGGGGCCGACAGAGACAATCGCCATCGGCACACCCGTGTGATTCTGAATGAAGTCGATGTACTTTCGCGCCGCGGCCGGGAGGTCCGAGAGCTGCTTTGCGGCCCCCACGGCTTCGGGGAACCCCGGAAGGGTCGTGAAAATCGGCTTGGCGCGGGCCAGATCCGCCCCGTCGGGCAGGAACCGGTCCGTCCGCTGACCGTCGATCTCGTACGCCGTGCAGACCTTGAGCTCATCGACCCCCGAAAGCACATCCAAAAGCGTCAGGCAAAGCCCCGAAACGCCGTTGATCATCGTCGAGTACTTCACGGCGACCAAGTCAAGCCAGCCCACGCGGCGCGGCCGGCCCGTCGTCGTGCCAAACTCGCGGCCCCGCGTCCGGATCCCGTCCGCCGTCGCGTCGAAAAGCTCCGTCGGCATCGGGCCCGAGCCCACACGCGTCGAATACGCCTTCATCACGCCCAGCACCCGCCCCACGCGCTGCACCGGAACGCCCGTGCCCGGCCCGATCCCGCTGATCGCGCACGACGACGCTGTCACGTACGGATACGTCCCGTGGTCGACGTCCAGAAGCGTGCCGTTGGCCGATTCGAAGAGCACCTTCTTGCCGGCACCCAGCATTTCGTGAAGCAGGTACGTCGTGTCGCGGATCATCGGACCGAGCTTCTCCCCCGCCGCGAGGGCACGGGCGACGATGTCCTCGGCGTCGAGCTTGTGCACGCCGCCGGAGAGATCGTGGAGCATGGCCTGCTTGAGCGCACAGGCGAGCTGCACCTTGGCTCGAAGGGTGTCGGGGCGGAGCAGATCGCCCATGCGGATGGCCGTCGCCCGCTGGGCTTTGTCCGCGTACGCCGGGCCGATGCCGCGCTTGGTGGTGCCGATCTCCGTCTGGCCCTCGCCGGACCCGACGGGGCGCTGCGAGCCCGCCCGCTTGAGGACATCCTCACGGAAGCCGTCCTCGTCCTTGTGATAGGGCATGACGACGTGGGCCCGCGAGGAGATGATGAGGCCCGACATATCGACGCCGCGGCTCTTGACGGTGTCGATCTCCTTCAAGAGCCACTCGGGGTCGATCACGACGCCATTGCCGATGACCGCAAGCTTGCCGGGGGTCAGGATGCCCGCGGGGATGAGGTGCAGGGCATAGCGCTCGCCCTTGATCACGACGGAGTGGCCCGCGTTGGCGCCGCCGTTGTATCGGACGACGCCATCGTGGTCACGTGCGAGCAGGTCGACGATCTTGCCCTTTCCTTCGTCTCCCCACTGGAGTCCGACGACGGCGGTGCACTGAGCTTGGGAGGGGACTGACTGCGACATCGGTGGCTCCGGAACGTTCGCCGGGGTGGGCCCGGCCACAAGAGAGAACGTTAGGGTTCTCGGGCTTCAAGGTCACGGACGGGCGGAAGAGTCTCGGGCAGGCTCAAGCCTCGGCCCGCGCGGGCCGATGCTGGCCATGGGAAATCCATGCCGAACGATCATCTCCGCATCATGTGTCCGAACCTGAACTGCCGGTTGGTGCTGGCGGTGCCGCAATCGGCCCGGGGCAAGACCGTCAGGTGCAAGGGCTGCACGACGAGCATCCGCATTCCGGCCGCTCCGCCCGCGAAAGCCACCGAGCCTCCGGCGGAGAAGAAGGACAAGGGAGCCGCCTGAGCCCGCGGCCCGGCTTTGCGGCCGGGTGCCGGTCAGAGCTTGGGCAGGTCCTTGTCCTTGCCGTCCAGGAAGTCGAAATCCCATTCGCTGGAAGAGTCGCTGTCACCGCCCTTTTCACGGGCTTTGTTGTCCTCATCGAGGAGTTCGTCGTCCCCGGCGGGTCGGGCCGCGGCAGCTTTGGGCTTGGCGACCGCGACCCCGGCGCTCCCCAGCGAGCTGGGCGAGGGGGAAGCGGGCGCGACCAAGCCTCGGCGGGTGACGTCCGCCGAGTCGATCTTCCCCGGGGCTCCGTCGATGCGAACGACCAGGACGTGATTCCCGATCCCGACGATGTCGCCGGCGGCCAGCACGGTCTGGGTGATCCGACGCTTGTTGACGAACGTGCCGTTGCTCGAGCCCAGGTCCTTGATCGCGAGCCCGGCGTCATCCACCATGAATTCGCAGTGCTGGCGTGAGATCGAAGCGCTGTTCAGGCGGATCTGCACGCCCTCCTGCCGTCCGACGACCAGACGCGACTTCTTGAGGGAGACTTCTTTCTGTGAGCCATCGGGCATGACAAAGACGAGTGAAGCGTTCACGACGAGTATCCTTTCCGTGCCCCCGAAGGCTCCTGCGTTTCCGACCTGCCCCCCCAGACAGGCCACCCAATCGTACCCGACCTTGGACCACGGCAGCGGCCCCTTCCGTGCCCCGGCTCCCGAAGTCCCCCCGCCGCTTGCTCGATCCCGTCGGCAGGCCGCTGAACCCGCACCCCGCTTGGTCGGAGCACCGTTTGCCCTCGCCGAACCACTCGATCCCCGTTCTCTCGCCCGCCGCCGGGGCGCTGCCGCATCCGCTTGCAAGCGGACGCGCGTCGGCGGAGGGCCCCGCCCGCTCGCTTTACATCCACGTCCCGTTCTGCTTCCACAAGTGCCACTACTGCGACTTCTACAGCTTGGTCGACACCCGGGACCGGCAAGCGACGTTCACCGACCGGCTGCTCGCGGAGCTTGCGGCTTTGGCCCCGTTCGCGGTGGGCAAGCCCCTCCGGACGATCTTCGTCGGGGGCGGGACGCCCAGCTTGCTCGCCGTCGAGCACTGGAAGCGGCTCCTCGCGACACTCGCCGATCGGTTCGACCTCTCCGAGATCCGCGCGGGCCGGGGCGAGTTCACGGTCGAGTGCAATCCCGAGACGGTCTCAGCGGAACTGATGGAAACGCTCCGTAGCGGCGGTGTGGACCGGGTGAGCGTGGGGGCTCAATCGTTCAATCCCGTGCACCTCAAGACGCTTGAACGCTGGCACGACCCGGCGAACGTCGCGAAAGCGATCGACCTGGCCCGCGCCGCCGGGATCCCCCGCCAGTCGATGGATCTTATTTTCGGCATCCCGGGGCAGACGCTTGCGGACTGGGAGAGTGACCTTCGCACGGCGCTCTCGATCGGCACCGAGCACCTCTCCTGCTACAACCTGACGTACGAGCCCAACACCGCGATGACCAAGCGACTCGAACTCGGCCACTTCATCCCCGCGGAGGAAGAGGTCGAGGTCGAGATGTTCCACGCGACACTCCGCCACGTCCGTACCGCAGGGATGGACCGGTACGAGGTGAGCAACTTCGCCAAGCCCGGTTGCGAAAGCCAGCACAACCTCGCCTACTGGCGGCAGGAGGAATGGCTCGCGGCGGGGCCGAGCGCAAGCGGCCACATCCGGCTGATGGACCCCTCCGGCACGCCCGGAGCATGGCGGTGGAAGAACGTGCCCCGGCTCGATGACTACCTCAAGGAAAGCCCCACGGGTTTACCCGGAGCCGTCGATGTCGAAGGACCCGACGCCCTGCGGGCGCTGGTCGAGAAAATCATGACCGGCGTGCGGATCAGCGAAGGCCTCGACGGAGCGGCCGCGATCGCGGAAGCGAACCGCCTCCGCCCGGGATCCGGCCAGGAATTAAGGCAAGCGGCGAACCGGCTGGTGGCAACCGGCGAACTGAAAGAGACCTCCGCGCGCTGGAGCTTGACGGATAAGGGCTGGCTGGTGACGAACACGGTGGTGCTGGGGCTTGTGGAAGCGGTGGATCCGGATTAGGAGCGAGCGGGCGAGCTGATTCATCGGAGGCTCACGCATGACCACAATCACGATGGGCTTGACGATGGCGGGGTGTCTGCTCGTCGGCGCGCTCGTCAGCTTCGCCGTCGCGTGGGGAGCGGAGTACCTCAACACGCCCCCTACGCCATTCAACGCCGGTTCCGCCGTCGTTCATGAGGAGGGAAGAGGGTGGCCGCTTTCGATCTCGGAATGGCCCGCGTGGACAGAGGGAGCGGACCGACCCGAGCGGCCCTCCACCGTCTTCACCTACCGCCCCGCGTTGGGCGCTCGCGTGACGCTCGGACTCGGGAGTCAGAATGGCACGACATGGTTCGTGAAGGAATCTCGGTCCGGCTGGCCGATGGGCTGCGCAGCGCGGTTCACGGTCTCAGACACCGTCATGCCCCTTCCGAAGACCATTCCGGCCGGATCGCGGGAGAACGATCGACCCTGGTACGCAGGGTGGAACCTGGTCGACAAAGCTCCAACCAACACCTGGACCCGGCCGGAGCCGGTTTACTTTCCGGTGCAACCCGTTTGGTTCGGCCTCGCGGTGAACTCCATGTTCTACGGCGGGAGTTTGTACTTTGTCGCGTTCGGGGTTGGCCGCATTCGACGCGCTCGGCGTCGGCGGCGAGGCTGCTGCGAAGCGTGCGGGTACCCCATCGGCGTCGGCCCCGTCTGTTCCGAATGCGGAGCCGCCCCCCGGCCATGACCGCCAAGCGACTCATCCCGGTCGCATGGCTCGCCGCGAGGCTTCTCGCGGTCGGCGCCGCTCTCAGCTATCTGTCGGCTTGGGCTCTCGTCTATCTCAGCACGCCCGTCATGTACTCGGACATCCTCCCCGAGCGAAAGCCGCAACCCGCCACGACCCTCGACTGGCCCATCCCCGCCTCCTCGTGGCCGTCCTGGGCCGCGACGGACTCGATCCCGGAGCGACCATCGTGGGTGAACCGTCGCGAGCCGGCGTGGGGCATCAGCCGGATCGAGCTCGGGGGCTATGGCGGAATGACCTCGTACGACATGGTCGAGACGCAAGCCGGCTGGCCCATGCGCTGCGCCACCCGGTCGCACCTGAACTACGACGAGCTTCGGCCATGGAAAGCCGTGCTCAAGCCGCCCGCCCTGTCGTGGCACGGCGGGTGGAACGCGATCGACCGGTCGCACGCGATCTACACCACCGTCGCGGTGCCCGTATGGGTCCCGCTCAAGCCTCTCTGGCCCGGCCTCGCGGTGAACACCTTGGTCTACGCTGGTGCGGCGGTCGCGTGTGTCCGAAGTGCCGGGATGGTTCGCTCCTGGATGCGGCGGCGACGGGGAAACTGCCCGGAGTGCGGCTACCCCATGGGTCAAGCCGCGATCTGCACGGAATGCGGTCACAAGCGGGCTCACGCATGAACCTCAAGCGACTCATCCTCCCGACGATCGCTTGCCTCTTCGCAGGAGCTCTCCTCAGCGTCGCAAGCTCATGGCTCTGCGAGTATCGCTTCTCCGGGATGGGCCTCGGGCCCTCTTCGCCGCTTGCAAACCGAACGTGGCCGATGCCCATCGACCCGACGTGGCCCGCCGAAGCCGCCTCCCCGACGCAAGCGGAGCGGCTCGACGGCCCCGGCATCCAGATCCGCTCGTTCATCGCGTACGGCTCCGTGGATTCGTTCAACGTGACCGAGATCCGAAGCGGCTGGCCTATCGCGTGCATGCGCCGCTTCTCGTCCTCGCGCTGGCCGATGACCTCATCGCTCCTTCCGAGGCAGCAGCGACCAGATGACCTGCGATACGCCGGGCTCAACCTGCTCAAGCACCCCAACCCTGCCGGGATCTCGATCGTCCCCGACGGCCAAGCCTACTTCCCCGTCCTCCCCGTCTGGGGCGCGTTCGCGGCGAGCACGGTGCTCTACGCGGTGCCGGCGGGCGTGCTTTGGTTCTTCGCCGTTGGGTTCCGGGCGTGGCGGCGGACACGGAAGGGATTGTGCGTCGCATGCGGCTACCCCCGCGGCGCTTCCGCCGTCTGCACGGAATGCGGCAAGCAAGGTGTTCTCGCATGACCCTCGCTCGCCACATCCCCCGCATCGGCCTCTGCCTGCTCGCGGGCGCCGTGATCAGCTACGGCGTCGCGTGGTGGTTCGCCTATCGCCTCGGTTCGCAGTGGTGGCAGGACGAAATTCGTGTCGAAACCACGGACGAAAGCAGTGATGCCGCTTGGCCCCTGCCGATTTCGAGCTGGCCCGGCTCGATCGCGCCCGAGTATGTCCCCGAGCGCGTCGAATGGGTCACCACATCCAAGCACTCCGTCGGAGCGTACACACGGACCTATTCGACCTCATCCGGCGGCATGCTGACCCAGGTCGATGAGACCGCGCTTGGCTGGCCCGCCGCCTCGACGGTTCGGTACAAGTTCATGCAGCTCGGTACCTGGCAGTCGCCCAGCTCATTCGTTAGCCCGTTCCCCATCGCGTTCCCGGGCCACTTCCCGAAGTGGTACGGCGGATGGCACGTGTGGGACTTGCCCTCTCCGCTCAACCCGCTCGCGACCCAACCCGTGCGGCTCCCCCTCCACCCCCGGTGGCCCGGTCTTGCTCTCAACTCGACTTTCTACGGCTCACTCATCGCGGTGGGATTCTGGATGGTCGGGCCGGCCGTCCGGGCGAGCAGGCGTCGCCGAGGGCTTTGCGAAGCCTGCACATACCCCCGCGGAACGTCGGCGGTGTGCACGGAATGCGGGCGAGAGGCCCAGACCTAAGCGGCCGTGTCGGCCCGATCCAGATCGGACGACCCTTCCCGATTCCCCCTTGCTGGCGCGGCGGGCTCTGAAATGCACCCGGTTCGCGGAACCGGGCCACCAACTCCTATACTCCGCCCGCTTACGAAAGGACTCCGAACATGCTCCGTCGATCGCACACGTGCGGTGAACTCCGCGACACCAATGTCGGCCAGGTCGTCCGTCTCAACGGTTGGGTCAATTCCTACCGCGGCCACGGCACCGGCCTTGTGTTCATCGACATCCGAGACCGCTTCGGCGTCACGCAAGCCGTCTTCGACGGTGACTCCCTCCCCAAGGAAGTCCTCGACATCGCCGACCACCTCCGCAACGAGGACGTCGTCGCCGTCGAGGGCAAGGTCCGCATCCGCGCCGGCGGTGAAAACCCCAAGCTCATCACCGGCAAGATCGAGGTTGAGGTCACCAAGCTCGAGGTCCTCAACAAGACCGCCAACCCCCCCTTCCTCCCCGACGACACCGGCGGCGGCGGCAAGCTCGCCAACGAGGAACTCCGCCTCAAGCACCGCTACATCGACCTCCGCCGCCCGTCGATGCAGAAAGCCATCGCCACACGCCACAAGGTCTACCAAGTCACGCGCCGCTACTTCGACGAGAACGGCTTCCTCGAGATCGAGACGCCGATCCTCTACAAGTCCACGCCCGAAGGCGCCCGCGAGTTCCTCGTCCCCAGCCGCCACTCCGCCGGCAACTGGTACGCTCTCCCGCAGTCGCCCCAGCTCTTCAAGCAGATCCTCATGGTCGCCGGCTGCGACCGGTACATGCAGATCTGCCGCTGCTTCCGCGACGAGGACCCGCGCGCGGACCGTCAGGCTGAATTCACGCAGATCGACTTGGAAATGTCCTTCGTCCGCCGCGAACACGTGGTCGACATGATGGAAGGCTTCGTCCGCCGCTTGTGGAAGGAGATGACGGGCTACGACGTCCCGCCGATCCAGAAGATGAGCTACCGCGAAGCCATGGAACGCTTCGGCATCGACCGCCCCGACACCCGCTACGGCCTCGAGATCACCGACATCTCGGAGATCGCCGCCAAAAGCGAGGTCGCGTTCTTCAAGGACGCTCTGGCTCAGGGAGCCGACCGCCCCGCGTTCAACAGCAAGCGTGGCGTCGTCAAAGCCATCCGCGTCCCGGGCGGAGCCGAAAAGCTCACCCGCAAGATGACCGACGGCTACAACGAGTTCGTCCGCGGCTTTGGCGCGGGCGGGTGCGCCGTCGTCAAGGTCAACGCCGCTGGCGAGTTCGAGACCGGCATCGCCAAGTTCCTCGCCAGCGTCAAGGACGAGCTCAAAGCGAAGCTCGGGCTTCAAGCGGGCGACACCGTCCTCTTCGTCGCCGACGCCTACGCCCCCTGCACGAAGTCGCTCGGCGAACTCCGCCAGGTCGTCGCTCGCGACATGGGCGTTGTTCCCAAGCCCGGCTCCGAGGGCGGCCCGTGGAACTTCCTCATCGTGCTCGACTTCCCCATGTTCGAGAAGAACAAGGAAACCGGCAAGTGGGTCGCGATGCACCACCCCTTCACCGCTCCCAACGATGACCAGGCCGCCGCGTTCGTCGCCGCCGATGTCGAGGATGAGGTCACGATCGAGGCCATCGTCTCCGCGGGCTACGACATCGTCCTCAACGGCCAGGAGATCGCGGGCGGCAGCGTCCGCATCCACGACCCCAAGGTTCAAAGCAAGGTCTTCCAGTTGCTCGGCCTGAGCCCCGAATCGGCGAAGGAGAAGTTCAGCTTCCTCCTCGAAGCCCTTCAATTCGGAGCCCCCCCCCACGCGGGCATCGCCTTCGGCCTGGACCGCTTGGTGATGAACTTCCTCGGCACCAGCAACATCCGCGACGTGATCGCCTTCCCGAAGACCCAGATCGGCTCGGACCTCATGACCGGCGCCCCGGGCCCGGTGACGGATGAACAGCTCAAGGATGTGCACGCTCGCGCTATCAGGCAGTAAGACAGTGCATTTCACAACAGTGAGCCCAAAGACGCCTAGAAGTATTCTTTTCGTTACCTAACCATGTCACTACTCCCGCCTCGAGTGGATCGGAGGCGGCTTTACACCGAGCAGGTTCAATACGAAGTTGCCGGGAGCCAGAATCCCGGCAATGTATAGCTTTATCGCGAACCAGCACGAAGCTACAAACAACGGCATACTGTATCCGATCATAGATCCGATTGCAGGCAGGTTCTTTGTGCGGCTGAACATCTTCTCGGCTTGCTCTTGTGCAGTGCTCGCAGGCTGCTTGACGATCGAGAGGTCGGGCATGTTGTGCCATAATACATAGTAAAGTGACATCACAACGACCGGCAAGCCGATCGTGCCCATTACCGACCATAGCGCCCATGATTCTCGCTCTTTGCAAAACACTCTATCGGCGTCAGCGGCGCCACTCATTCTTTTCAACATCGTGACCGCGATTTCGTGAAGATGGGGGATGACCATGTAGATACTTGCCGCTACAATCAGGATCATGGCCGCCTCAATACAATTGATGATAAACCACACTTTACCGCGCAGCCCTTCGCGAAAATTCGCAGGCTGACTCATCCAATAGTCATGGCCCCTCGCCCAGAACAAGCCATGATTCTGCGAGCCCGCAGACAGAATTAGCAACACGACGAGGAAACCGCAGAGTGCAGCAGATATCCACGCAACGCCAGAACCCGCGCCACGCCAGGGCATGTCACCACCCTGCCCCTCAAACGAACCGCACTGGGTTGTAGTCTTGTGTCGCACCTTGATCAGCACTTCACCGATGATCCACCAGATTGCCGCAGCCTCAACACACATCCAGAAACTCACGCTCATTGATTTCTCGATGATCGAGTTGGTCATCGCAGCGTGTAAGGCATCGCCGGCCAGCATTCTTTGTGCAAATTTAAACACCGCGATCAGTACAACAATACATCCCAGAATCTTTGTCACGGACCGAATCCATTTATTTGACATGTGTTCTCCTGTACTATACTAACTCTGCCATGGAAGTCTATACACATCTCTATCTGCGGACAGACAGGCGGACCGAGACTCGCTTCAGTTTCGATTCTTCCTCCGCTGCGAGTACCCCACCCTCGAGGTCGTTACCACTCGGCTAACTTCGAGGCCACGCCCCCACGCCGGCGGGTGCCACCGATCGCAGACTCGTGCCACCGATCGCTGCTTGGAGCGATCGGTGCAGGGCCGGGCGAGCGTTGGGTGTCGCGAAGAGCACCGATCGTGCAGAGCCACGATCGGTGGCACGGCTCTTCAGCCCGCAGGGCTGATCGAAAGGAGCCGGGGGCAACGCCCCCGGTGAACGCGACAATCGCCCCGCACCCTGCAGGGGTGCGATCGCGTCGTGTCTTCGACATCCATCCGACCCTTGCAGCGTCGCGTGTCATCGCGGCGTGGAACCGGGGGCGTTGCCCCCGGCTATGGTCGATGACCCCTGCGGCGTCGCGGACCAACCGTCCAAGGTTCACATGCTTCTGCAAAGCCCGAAGCATGCCACACGCCGCCAAGAAGAACGGAGCACGATGCCGTCGATCGAGAAAGTCTCGTGTAACCAGTGCGACTTCGCGACCGAGGACTTTGTCGAGTCGATCGTTTTGGTCGTCTTGGACGACGGGTCCGAACTCAACTGCCCGCACCCTCGCGAAGTCAGGACGGCGGAAGGAGCCACGGGCAAGACACTGTCCGAACTTGAACGAGCGGGCCGAATGATCTGTCGCCACCCCCTTCTTTGCTTGGCGTGCGGACATCTGGACTACTACTGCGACCGGGACCTGACCAAACTCGCCTCTCCGCCGGAACGCGGTCCTCCCCGGCGGGGCCCCAGCATCAACCGAACCACCGCCGCCCTGCACCTATGCAAAGCGTGCGGGCAGCACCGGTTGTTTGATCCGAACGATCGCGATGGCTGCCTTCTCGCCCCTTTGATTGTCTTGGGACTCCGGCGTTCGAAACGACCGAAGGCCCCATGCCCGAAATGCACGAGTGGGACCCTGCGGATCGAACTGACAGGAAAATCGTAAATCAAGTGCCCGCGTACGGTTCCGAGCCCCGCCGTTTCGGTGTCACCGAAGCCGCTTTCACCACTCGCTTTCACCTCGACTCCGCGGAGAATTGCCATGCCCAATCCGTCCCGCCGCTGGCTCATGCCCTTGCTCTTCACTGTCACCGCGATCGCCGCGGCCGGATGGATCGCCCGCCCCGCACCCAAGAACCCCATGGCCTCGGCCGCCACGGACTTTCTGGCCTCGCTCACCGCGCCGCTTCGCACCAAAGCCGCCCTCCCCTTCGACGACAAAGCCCGCCTCGACTGGCATTACATTCCCCGCGACCGCGCCGGCGTCGAGTTCAGCGAGCTCAACGACGATCAAAAGCTCGCCGCCCGGCGTCTCCTGCGGGCCGCTCTCTCCTCGCAAGGCATGAACAAGGTCGAGGAGATCATGCTCCTTGATTCGGTCCTCCTCGACATGGAAAAGGGCAAAGGACCCCGCCGGGATCCTCTCGCGTACTCCATCGCCATCTTCGGCTCGCCCGGGGCTGGCCCTTGGGGGTGGAAGCTCGAAGGCCATCACATCTCCCTCAATTTCACCGGCTCGGGCGAAGCCACCGCTGTCACGCCCGCGTTCCTCGGAGCGAACCCCGGTGAGGTCAAGCAAGGCCCGCGTGCCGGTGTCCGTGTGCTCGCCGCGGAGGAAGACCTCGCCCGCGAACTGCTCGCTTCGCTCACGCCCGAGCAGCGGAAGGAAGCCATCCTCAGCGACACCGTCCCGGGCGACATTCTCGCCGTTCCAGGCCGCGGCTTGGACGAGATCACCACCACCGGCCTTCCCGTCTCCTCGATGGACGCCGCGCAGCGCACGCTCGTGCACCGCCTGCTCAGCGAGTTCGCGGGCAACCTCAAGCACGATCTCGCGACGCACGAGCTCGATCGGATCAACAAAGCCGGCATCGACAAGGTTCGCTTCGCCTGGATCGGCTCCGAACGGCTTGGCGAGGGACACTACTACCGCCTCAGCGGCCCCACCTTCGTAATCGAGTACGACAACACGCAGAACAACGCCAACCACGTCCACACCGTCTGGCGCGATCGCGAACGCGACTTCGGCCGCGATTTCCTCAAAGAGCATCTCGAGCATGGGCACGGCGAGAAGAAGTGATCGACGCATCCGAGTTCCCGCCGATCGTGGGCGGAAATCGCTATGCTTCAGGCGGGCGTTCTGGGGCGTGCGACAGCGACTCACGGCTTGAACCAGCGCGTGACGCTCAGGCGGCCAGATCGACGATCGACGGCTAGGAGTCCCACCTTTCGTGGTATTCCCGAGGTCGCACAACCCACCATCCTCGAACCCCGCCCCCACCACCGACGTACCCCGCCCATGCTCTACATGGTCATCGAAACGATGAAAGCCGGGCCGGCCGCGGTCGGCGAGCGGTTCCGCGCCTCCGGTCGCATGATGCCCGACAACATCTCGTACGTCGCCAGTTGGGTCGAGCCCGACGGCTCGCGGTGCTTCCAGCTCATGGAAGCGCCGAGCCGCGAAGCCCTGCAACCTTGGATCGACCGCTGGGCCGACCTCGTCGATTTCGACGTGCGGGTCGTCCAACCTTCGGCGGAGTTCTGGGCCGAGTTCAGCCGGCGACCGGCCCCTTGAAGCCGCTCGCCGCACCACCCACGCCCATCAAAGCCGCGGCCGCGAGCCCGGGCGGTCCGCGCCCATCAGCCCGATCACGACGATGACGATGAGCACAAGCGCGAGCCCGCCGGTGGGATACCACCCAAACCGCCAGCCGCTCGCATACGGCCAGACCGGCATCATGCCGATCAGAAGAAGCACAAGAAAGATCGTGATCACGAGGCGAAGTGTTCGGTCCATGACCAGACTTATGCGGGCCCCAACCCAACCCCGGCATGGTCCCGGGATGAGAAGGATCGCACCAGAGCCATGCCCGGCCGGCCAGAGCGCGGACTTCAGCAGCGACGGCTTCTGCCCCCCCACCAACCACCTCACACCCGGCCCGTGAACCGGGGCTTTCCCCTTGGCCAAGCCGGTCTCACTCGCTCAGCGTCGCCGTCACGGCCCAATGGTCGCTCGGATACTTCGTCGGCCCGGGCCCGAACGTCCGCGTGTCGATCGCCGCTTCCAAAACCCGCGGCCAGCCGCGCTCCCCCGCGCCCATGAAGACATAGTCGATCTTCTCCCCCCACGCTCCGACACCCACACCCGGCTCGACCTTCGCGCCAAACCCCTGGAACGTCGAGACCGCACGCTCGTCGGGATAAAGCACCCGGAACGTGTCGACAAGCTTCGGCGAGGGCGGAGGCGTCGTGTTCATCGCGTTCTCCCACGCGACCGCAACCTCACCCTTGAGGTACCTGATCGCCCGGCTCCGCTCATCGCAATTGAAATCCCCGGTGACGAGCACACGCTCCCGCCCCGTGTGTCTGGCCATGTGCGCTGCGATCGCCTCCGCCGACCGCTGCCGCGAAGGCTCGCTCTGATGATCAAAGTGCGTGTTGTACACCCAGAAAGCACCCCCCTCGTACGTGAACCGCGCGAACGTGAAGACCCGCGTGATCCCGTTCCCCCAGTGCTTCGACCCGGAAACGCCCGGCGTATCCGAAAGCCAGACCGTCCCCTGATTCGCCGCATCCGGCGTCAACCGGCTCTTGCGATACAGAATCGACGAATGCTCCCCCTTCTCCTTCCCATCATCCCGCCCGACCCCGACGCTCGCCAGATCCGGATTGGAAGCCAGAATCTCATCAATCTGGAACCGCAGCGCCTCCTGCACCCCGATGATGTCGTATGGCTTCTCGTTGACCAAACCCAGAACCAGACCCCTGCGCTTCGGCCAAGCGTGGTCCCCGTCCGAAGCCGTCCCGTACCGGATGTTGAACGACATCACGCGGACCACCCCGGGCTCGCGAGCCGCCCCCGGAGCGTTGGGCGATGGCGACGAACACGCCACAAGCCCCAGCACCGTGAGAAGCACACCAATCCCGTAAAAGCGACAGAGGTTCAGCATCGCCCGCAGCATACCCACCTTACGACCCCGTGACTTCCGGCCGGCCATCCCACCGCCGGGAAAGGTGAATCTGGGAAGTTCTCCAAGCTGAGCACCCGCACACACCGGCTCCCTCGGATTGATTCACAAACCCTTGGCGCAGCAGACGTCCCTCGCTTATAATCTTGTTCCAAGTCGAATCCGAGGGAGGTCGAGATGAATAGCATCGCCCAGATTCTGTGCAAGTCTCGTTTGTTGCTTGGAGCCATGTCCACCTTGGCCGGCGCGTGCTCCGCACACGCCGATGTTGAGCTCCTCTCCCGCTACAGCTTCTTGCAGTGGACCCGCGACAGCTTCCCATATCTGGACCGCGGCCTCGGTGACTGGGTCGATGAAGCGACCTTCGTCGGCCCTGGCTTGTGGGAGGTCACCCTCCCGCGCGGAGCCCAGCACGACGTCGAAGTCACGACCCAGCTCATCCGCGGCGGCTTCACCGGTCTTTACCGCAGCGCGATGTTCGCGGAGATCGACACCGGCCTCGAACGCCTGGATGTGCGTCTCCGCTTCACTGAGCCGACACTCGTCACGATCGAGTTCTCCGCGGCGGCCCGTCCGATCGGCTCATCCGCGACGACCTCGGGCAATCTCACCTTCGCTCTGGTCGATCTCGCGACGACGATCCCCGTTTTCGACATCCTCCGCGACGGCGCTCGAACCACCGAGCCCGGACTCCGAGCGGCCTGGAGCACGCAGACCTGGTCGCGCGTCGTTCCCCCGGGCGAGTACGACGTCCTCGCTCTCGCGCACCACAACGATCTCGACACCATCGGCGACCAGTCGTTCGCCGACGCTCAACTGGACTTCCGGATCGTTCTCGGCGGCAACGCCTGCCAAGCGGACTTCAATAGCGACGGCTTCGTCGATTTCTTCGACTACGACGACTTCGTCACGTGCTTTGAAACCGGCCTCTGCGGCGAGGGCCGGACAGCCGACGTGAACGGCGACGGCTTCGCCGACTTCTTCGACTACGACGCGTACGTCGAGCTCTTCGAACGCGGTTGCTGACGCGACACGCGACGACGAACCGCACAAGCAGCGCCCAGTCCCAGCCCGGCGAGCTCCACGCCCGCCGGTTCCGGGATCGATGCGATCGTAAAGCCGCCGTCACTCGACAGGATCGCCGACCCGTTCCGCGCATAGAACGTGTACGGGTTATTCGCGCCGTTGCCCCAGATGTTGATCTCCGTCCCGCCTGCGCCGAAAAGCAGCCCGTACGTGTTCAGCGAGGACGGCTCGCCCGGGGCAAGCTGATTGTCATAGATGAAGTATCCGGCCGGGCTGATCGACGCCGACGTTCCACCGGGATTGTCGATCAGGTCATACCTGCCCGCATGCGCGCCCGCGATCACCTCAAGCTCGCCGTCCAGAATCGACACCCAACCATCGCTGTTCATCAGCCCCGAGATCCTGCCCGTCGCACACACCATGTCGCTCCGGAAATCAAAGATGAAGTCCTGCGACTGCGCATGCGCGGAAGCGCCGACCGAAGCTACGGCGAGACAGGCGAACCTGGTCAGTGAGCGGCTGGTCATGTGTGTGCATCCCCGGGTGTTCGCCAAGCCCCGCACAAGGTCCCGGCGAAACACCAAACCAACCGTCGCATTCGCGCACGAACCCGGCCACCCACATCCGCATCCCGCACTGCCTCCGAGTCGGTCTGGGAGGATGACGACCCCTGACAGGGACCGATGCCCGATTCTCGGACCGAGTCCAACCCACTTCACGCTGTCGCCAATCGAAAGCAGAGCCCGCGATCGCGGGCTCTGCCAGAGAATTCGTTTCGTCGCGTGGGCGAAGCGATCAGTGGTGCGGCGTGACTTCACGAACCACGCGCGGCCCGGGCTCCGCCGCTTTCACGCCCTTGTGGTACGTCGAGTACAGATACACCGGAACACTCCCGGCCAGATGCTGCTTGATCAGCGGGTGCACCTGCTCCCACTCAAGCCCGCCGACACCGGTCGCAAGCTTCGGAATCGCGACGCTCGCGGGCTTCTCGTCGTCGATCCACTTCCGGAACGCTTTGAGAGCATGCCCCACGTGCGACACCGACGCGGGCTTGGGCTTGGCCCCGTGCTCATAGCCGCCCTCCTGCGTCATGAGCGCGACGATGCGCACCGGACCGTCGGGACCAGCGCCCGCCCACGCCCATATCTCGCCTGGCTTCGGGTGCGCCGTCTGGCAATAGTGCCTGAAATCCTTGTACATCGCCGGGAACCGCTCGCGAAGCTGAAGCGCGAGCCCGGAATGGAACGGATCGTTCGGCGCAACGCCGTGCGCGATCACCGCGGCCGAGGAGAGAAGAATGTCGCCGGAGAATTCGTGGAGCATGGGGTCCTTTGCAAGAAGTGGTTACCGAATCACGATGATTCACTCTGTGTTTCACAAAGCCAATGTCGAGGAAGTCTGGTGCGAAGAAGTCAAGCATTGCCACGACGACGCGGCAAGGCAAGAAGCCCGCCTAGCCCCATCATCGCGAGAGACCCGGGCGTGGGGATCGACACCCAAATTCCACCCCGTTTGTCGGAGTTTGAACTCCCATTCTCGAGGTCATAGTTTGCCAAGACCCGGTATCTCCCAGGACCCAGAGTTCCTCGGTGAGCGAAGGTCCCGGAGTCACCCAAGAGAACATCCCCTGAGTCGTTCCACAGAAAGACCGAAGCAGCTCCGTCACCCCAAGAATGAAAGTCAAACTCCGACGGCCCGTTAATCACGAACGTGGCATCGAGAACGCCCCGTACCGAAGCCCCAGTCCAATCCACGACGTTTGCTTCGCCGCCGACGCTGTACATCAGAGTCTCGCCGTTGATGTACGATCCCATCACTTCGTGATACGGAACCGAAGTGGCATAGCCTCCAGCCAACCCATAGTGCAGATGTCCATCAGGAGGATTTGTGTAGACAACCGGAATACCCGCGAACCCAGCGAAATAGGACTGCTTCCAGTTGTCGTAGCGGCCGGTGTCAAACGTCGAGGTCGTGTCAAACCCGTCCTCACTCCTCAGGTAAGGGGTAACATGTGCAACCGTCTCAACGAGCCACCGGCCCGACCGATGAACGTTCTCGACAACGATTCCAGCCTGCGAAGAGGGTGCCACGAAGGCACTCATCACTCCGGCAGCGATGATCGTTGAACTCGCAACCACACCCGGCGAAAGAGAGAATGCCACTTTCATGTCCTGTCTCCTTGTTCCGCGTGATCTTTCTGAATCGAAAGTTCATCGCAGACGAAGACGCTTGCAAGCGTGATGCCACACATGCGCCCACGCCGCATGCGCCGGCAACGGTGCCCGCTTCAATTCATGCAGCCTTTGGCAGAGAGCAACCGCCGTCTGACAATGTGACAGGGGGATCACGACGCACACTCAGGTCAATTGTTGAACGAACGGGGCATGCCTTGACCTGTTTGTGCTCAATCGCCAACGCGCATCAACACCGCGCACGGACGCGAACGCGTTCTCGTTCCCGTCGCGTGATCGACACACGCCCGATCCCGACAAGCTCTTTCGCTCACCGGCTCAGAGTTCAGTCCGCCAAACCGCTCGACCGACCGGCTCGACGCAAAGCCCCGAGCAGGCCCCGACCATCCCGCCCCGACGGGGCTTTGCGGGGTCTGCGCCCCGCAGCGCCTGTGGAAAACCACCTGAGATGATGTCGCTTGCGGCGTCGAACCAGCCCGCCGACGCTACTTTTGCCTCCCCGGACCGCCCCCCTCCGCCACCCGCCCGCACCCTCCCCATGACCACCTCGGACACCTTCGATTTCAGCCGCTACGACCCCAAGAACCTGCCCCGGCGCGGCAGGGGCGGCGGCGATCCGCAAGCCGCGGCCGGCAAGCCCCTCGGCAAGCTCTTCGACCGCGAAGCTCCCTTCTCCGCCGAAGCCGAAATCTCCCTCCTCGGCTCGATGATCCTTGACCCCAACGTCATCGGCGACGTCATGATGATCGTCCGCAGGCCCGAGGACTTCTACATCGCCGAGCACGGATGGATCTTCCGCGCCCTCATCGAGGTCTTCGACCGCCACCACTCCGGCGACCTCGTCCAGACCCAGGAACGCCTCCGCCAGATGGGCGTCTACGAGCAGATCGGCGGCGAAGCCAAGCTCCTCGAACTCGCCGAAGCCGTCCCCGCCGCCGTCAACGCACCCTTCTACGCCCGCATCGTCGCCGACAAAGCCAAGCTCCGCCGACTCATCGACGCCGCCGGCAAGATCCTCTATGACGCCTACCACGTCGGAAGCGACCTCGGCCCCGAAGGCGTCCGCGAGGTCATCGACGTCGCCGAAACCAAAGTCTTCGAGATCGCCGAAGACGAATCCGTCAGCGAACCCCAGGAACTCAAGAAGCTCCTCCAGGACGAGATCGATCGCCTCGAAGCCCAGGACGGCAAGGGCTTCAGCGGCGTCCCCACCGGCTACACCGAACTCGACGACATGCTCCGCGGCCTCCAGCCCGGCGAACTCGTCATCATCGCCGCCCGTCCCAGCATGGGCAAAACCGCCCTCGCGCTCAACCTCGCCGAACAGATCGCTCTCGGCGGCCTCTCCTTCGTCCGCGAAGATGTCCCCCGCGTCCCCATCGGCTTCTTCTCCCTCGAAATGTCCAAGTCCGCCGTCACCCAGCGTCTCATCTCGGCGCGCTCCGGAATCTCAAGCCACAACCTCCGCTCCGGACACGGCGTCGACTTCCGACGCGTCATCCAAGCCTGCGGCGAACTCGAACAAGCCCCCATCTTCGTCGACGACACGCCCAACATGACCGTCATGACGCTCCGCGCCCGCGCACGCCGACTCGTGCGACAGCACGGCATCAAGTGCATCATGATCGACTACCTCCAGCTCCTCACCTCCCCCGGCGCCGCCCGCGAAAGCCGCCAGGTCGAAGTCTCCACCATCTCCCGCGGCATCAAAGCCCTTGCCCGCGAGCTCGACCTCCCCGTCGTCTGCCTCGCCCAGCTCAACCGCGCCAGCGAACAACGCGAAGGCAACCGCCCCCGCATGGCCGACCTCCGCGAATCCGGCTCCATCGAACAGGACGCCGACGTCATCATCCTCCTCCACCGCGAGGACTACTACCACGTTCAGGACGAGAACTGGGCCATCGAGAACCCCGACAAGATCGGCGTCGCCGAACTCATCATCGCCAAACAGCGAAACGGCCCCACCGGCGTCGTCAAGCTCAAGTGGGACGCCGCCACCACACGCTTCAAGAACCTCGACGAGCACGCCCAGGCGCCGATGGACATCGACCGCTACAACGACCGGCCCGCCGCCGCTCCCCCGCCGCCGCGAACCTACGCCCCGCCGCCCGACGCAAACGAACCGCCCCCCTTCGATACCGGCCGCTCCGCCGGGTTCGCCCCGGGCCGCCGCACCGGCCCCGTGGACGGCCATCGCGACGGCGGAGGCCCCGACCGCGGCGAAGACGGCCTCGACGACCTGCCCGTCTGACGGCAAGCCCGAGCATTCGAATATGATGACCGCAAGAGCCGCGCACGCCGCGGCTCTTGGGAGGCTCTGTGCTGACAACCACGCTGGTCTCGTTCCTCGGATGCTCGCTGGCGTTCCTGATCGCCTCCCCTCCCATCTCCACAGCTCCCGAAACCACCCCCGCCGCCGAGCCCGGCGTCCCCGCCGCACGCCTCGCCAAGCTCGCCAAGGGCGTCAATCTCTCCCACTGGTACTGGCTCCCGCCGGGCGGTGCTTTCGCCGACCCCGCGTTCCTCTCCAAGGACGACGCCGCCGCCCTCAAGAAAGCCGGCCTCACCCACGTCCGACTCCCCATCGACCCCACACGGTTCTTCACCGAAGCCGGCGGCAAAATCACCAAAGCGAACGTCAAGAAGCTCTCCGAGGCCGTCGACCTCATCCTCGAAGCCGATCTCGCCGTCGTCATCGACCTCCACCCCACAGGCACCGCCGTCGAACCCAAGTACGAGAAAAACCTCCACGACGCCACCAAGCCGCTCGCTCAAAAGCTCGAGAAGGCCCTCCTCGAAAACTGGACCGCCCTCGCCACCGAACTCTCGGCCAAAGACCCCGAACGCGTCTTCCTCGAGATCATGAACGAGCCCGTCTTCGACAAGACGGCTCCCCGCTGGCACGACCTCCAAACCAAGCTCGCCGCAGCCATCCGCGCCGCCGCTCCCAAACACACCATCATCGCCACCGGCACCCAGTGGGCAAGCCTCTCCGCTCTCACCGAGCTGACCCCCCTCGCCGACACCAACGTCGTTTACACCTTCCACTTCTACGAACCCCGCACCTTCACCCACCAAGGGGCCACCTGGGGAAGCGACAACTGGAAGCACCTCGCCGCCATCCCCTATCCCGTTTCGCCCGAGCTCCTCAAACCCATCCTCGACAAAATCGCCGACCCCGCCGCCAAAGCCGAAGCCAAGTGGTACGGCGACCAAGCCTGGAACGCCGCCAAGATCGACAAGCAGATCGCCAAAGCCGCCGACTGGGCCAAAAAGCACAACGTCGCCGTCTGGTGCGGTGAGTTTGGCGCCATCGCCAAAGCCCCCGCCGAATCCCGAGCCGCATGGCTCCGCGATGTCCGCGCCGCCTGCGAGAAACACGCCATCGGCTGGTGCATGTGGGACTACGCCGGCTCCTTCGCGCTCACGACCGGAGCCAAAGGCTCACGCGCCATCGACCCGGCCGTGGCCGAAGCCCTCGGCCTGTCCAAGTGACCCCCGGCCGCCGCCCACGAACCTTCACCACCGCGGCTCGCGTCCCATCAGGTGCCGGACGAAGAAATCTTGCCGCCGCTTGCGGCCATACGGCGTCTCGCCCGCACCGTGCCCACCCCCGGGAATCACAAGCAGCTCAAAGTCCTTGTCGGCTTTGATCAGCGCCGCCACGACCTGCATCGTGCTCGCCGGATCCACATTCTCATCCATCTCGCCCACCGTGAGAAACAGCTTGCCATCACTCGCAAGCCGGTGCGCGTTCGCCGCGCTGCTGCTCTCCTCGTACCACGGCCCCACCGGCCAGCTCATCCAAAGCTCATTCCACCAGATCTTGTCCATCCGGTTGTCGTGGCACCCGCAGTCCGCCACCGCCGCTTTGTAAAACTCCCCGTGCCAAAGCAGAGCCGCCATCGCGTTCTGCCCGCCCGCCGACCCTCCGTAAATCCCGACGCCGCGCTCGCCATTCACCAGGTCGATCTCCGGATGCGCCGCCGCTGCCGCTTTCATCCACGCGATCCGATCCGGGAACCCCGCGTCCTTCAAGTTCTTCCACGCCACATCGTGGAACGCTTTCGATCGCCAGTTCGTCCCCATCCCGTCGATCTGCACGACGATGAACCCAAGCTCCACCAGCTCCTGACACCCCGCGTACGCCCGAAACCCCTTGGCCACATGCGCATCGTGGGGCCCCGCGTAGATGTTCTCGATGACCGGATACTTCCGCGACGGATCGAAATTCGTCGGCCGGTAGATCAGCCCATAAATGTCCGTCTGCCCGTCCCGCCCCTTCGCGACAAACCGCTGCGGCGGCTTCCAACCGGTCTCAAGCAGCGGAGCCCAATCCGCCGCTTCCACCGCAAGCACCAGCGACCCGTCCGACGCACGACGAAGCTCCGTCACCGGCGGCAGGTCGGCCCGCGAATACACATCGATGAAGTACGCACCATCCGGCGAAACCGTCGTCTCGTGCGTCCCATCCCCCGCCGTCAGCACGGCCAGCCCCGTCCCGTCGAAATTCACCCGTGCAAAGTGCACGTGGTACGGGTCCTGCCCCGGGATGATGCCTCCCGCTCGGAACACGATCTGCCGGGCCTCCTCATCCACACGGTCCACGCCGCGAACAACCCACGCACCCGTCGTGATCTGGTTCTTGACCGACCCCGTCCGGGCGTCGATCAGGTACAGGTGGTTCCAGCCGTCCCGCTCCGACATCCAGATCAGCTCATTCGTCTGCTTCAGCCGGTGCAGATACGTCTTCGCCGCGTAATCAAAGAACGTCGCCGGCTCCTCGTTGATGATCGCCGTCGCCTTGCCCGACACCGCGTCGATCGCGACAAGCCGCATCACCCGGTGCCCGCGCTGGTTGTACAGAAACGTGAACCGCGACGAATCCGCGTCCCACTCCATCCGGTCCACCGACCACGGCGTCGGAAACAGCTCATCCGACACCGCGATCGTCTCGCGCTTCGCCAGATCGATCAGCACCGGCTTGGAAAGCGGGATCTCATCCCCCGGCTTGAGATAGAAATAGTCGTGAATCTTCGGCTGAAGCTGGTCCGACGGCGTGCTCTCGATGTACGTCACCTTGCGGTCGCCGCCGCGCGTCGTCCGCATCGCGATCAGCTTCGTCCCGTCCGGCGAGACGAAGAACCGCCCGTCGTACGGGTGGTCCGCCGTGCCGTCGGTCGTCAGCGCGGCCCGCTCACCCTTCTCCGCATCAACGCTGACGACGTTGTGGTTCTCGATCGCAAACCGCGGGTCCCGCCCGCGCTCGCGCCGAGGCCGCGGCGCGGGCTTGGCGTCCGGCGCCGGCTCGGCCGGCTTGGCCTGTCCCGGCGCGACATCCTCGATCACCGCGACCGACGGGCGAGCATCCGCCGTGTAGAACGCAAGGTCCCGGCCATCATGCCCCACCGCGACCCACGCATGCCCCGCGAAGGTGTGCTGCGTCCCGCGCCCGCCGGGCGCAAGCCGGTCGTACGGATGCCGATTGCCCGTCGTATCCACCCAGAACATCTTCACGCTCTCGCCGGTGTTGTTGACGAACGTGATCGACGTCTCGACCGACGATCCCCGGCTCTGCCGTGGCTCGCGCGATCCCGCCAGGAAAAAGCTCGTCTGCTCCGTCGCGTCCCGCTGCGAAAGCTTGCCGTCCGCCCCCACACGCCACACCCGCGGATCATCCCGCATCAACACCAAAAGCCCGGGATCACCCCCGTCCGGACGCTGCGCTTCGCGCTCGATCCGCTCCACCGGCAACCGCTCCGGATCCACGCTCTTCCCCGACGACTTCGCGTACGCCTCCGCCAACGCCTGATGATCGAACAACGGCGTGCGCGCCGCCTTCTCCGCATCCACAATCCAGAACCGCCGCTTGCCCTCGCCCAGGTTCGATCGATACCAGAACGTCGTCGGCGAAAGCCACTCGGGCCGCACCGTCGTGTTCAGCACCTTCCCGCGAACCTTGCCCGCGAGCGATCCCGCCCGCTCATAGTCCGCCCGCGAACCCCCGCCACCCACCTGGGCCACTGCCGGACCCACCAAAGCAAGGGCCACCAGCAACGCACGGACCGCGTGACGCATCGAAAGCTCCAGTGCTCTTCCCGAGCGAAATTCAGTTCCATCCGGCCGGCATCGTTCGGCGTGCAATCGTGCGGCGGAACCCGAACGCCGCCAACCCCGCCACCGCCAGCGCCGCGACCGTGCTTGGGCCGAAGTACCAGCTCCCCGTGTTCAGCGTCAACGGGTACGAAAGCAGCACGCCCGCCGTGAAGAACGCCGCCATCAACATCAGCGCCCCAAACCGCGTCAGCACATACGCCGCCGCCAACGCCAGAACCACCCCCGCCACTCCCACCACCGCCACGCCGTTGCCCGTCCCCCGGCCCGACTGCTGCGCCAAGAGCAGCACGAACACTGCCGCCAAAACCACGAACACCACCGCCGCCGGCGGCACCAGCTTCTTCATGATCCCCCGGCTGATCGGCACCAGAAGCAGAATGATGAAGATGTAAAGCACCGCGTCCCGGGCCACCTCGATCAGCCCGCCGATCGCCGGCCGCAGACCCACCAGCATCTCCGGCGAACCCGCAAGCGGCAACGGCTGCGGCGACCCACCGAACGTGTAAAGCAGCTGAACCAGAATCGTCCAGCCCGCCCCCAGCGCACACCCGAACAGAAGGTCGCGACCCACCAACCCGTCGCGAACCTCGCCCGAAAGCAGCCGGCTCCACGAGATCAGCGACTGAGGCCACGCCTGCCGAATGAACGGCTCGATCGCCATGTACAAAAGCCACATGTACGCGGCCGAATAAAGCGACTTGCCAAGCACCGGATCAAGCAGACCAAAGAACGCCCCATCCACCACAAGCCGCGTCTGCAGGAACCACGAAACCACGCTCCCCGCAAACACCACCAGCGCCAGTCGGATCGCGCCCCGACGATCGCCGCGGCCCAGCTTCCAGTTGTACCACGCCAGCGCGATCGGCCCCCCGTAGATCAGGAGATACAGAAGCATCGCGACGAAGAACCCCTCCACGCCCTGACCCACATCAGCCCCCGAGTCGGGAGCGCCCGTCCACCGCGGAAAGACCTCGAAGTAAACCGGCGTGGGCCCCACCGCCGCCGCTTCAACGTGCACCGTGCGGCCCTCGGCATCCTTCCACTCCCACGCGGCCCGCGAATCGGCGGCGACGCGCGGAACGATCGCCGACGGAACCGGCGTCGGATCTCCCGGAGGAACCGACGCGATCGCGAGCAGCCCCGAGAAGTCAGGCTTGGCTGAGCCCGCCCCTTCGACGCCCGGCGTCCGCGTCGGAGAACTCTCAAGCTTCACCAGACGCCCCTCGGCGTCGAGCACGACGAGGTTCATCCCCGCCTTCACGCTCGGAGGCTCCGAAGGACCAAGCGGACGATCGGCAGACGTGCTGAGCAGCGGCGTTGGGCTCTGGCGATACCAGTACCGCATCGCCGCAAGCGGCGGCGGCGAAGATCCGCTCTTTGCGTCCGTCGTCAGACGCTCCTCATAAAACCCCCACGCCGTGTCCGCATCGGCGCGATCCGCGCTGACCTTCTTCAGCGCGTCCTGAGCCCGCTCCTCAAGCCGGCTCGGATGCACCGGCCGGTCGATCTCATAAAGCTTCGCTTTCGGATTCAGCCCCGCGATCACCAGCAGCGCCATGATCACCGCGCCCAGCACGCCCGCGGCCGCGCCAAACGAAAGCGTCCCCTTGCCGCCCGAAGCCGCGACAAGCTCGGGGCTCGGCATCTCGCCCGCGGCCAGCGCCGCCGCCAGCGGGTCCTGCCCGCCCAGCGCCGCCGCAACCTGCAGCGCCGAACCGTGCCGCGCCGCCGGCTCCCGCTCGATGCACCGCATGATCGCCGCGTCCGCCTCTTCAGGAATCTCCGGCACGATCGTCCGCGCCGACGGTAGCGGCTTCTCGTGCAGCGCCACCAGATCCGCCATCGACTGCGGCCGGTACGCCGGCTTGCCCGTGAACATCTCGTAGAGCACCAGGCCCAGCGAGTAGATGTCGCTCCGCGCCGTCACGCCCTTGCCCTGAAGCTGCTCGGGAGCCATGTACGCCGGCGTCCCCGCGCGGCTCCCCTCCTGCTTGAGCTCCTCCGCCAGGCCCGCCAGCCCGAAATCCATGATCCGCACCGCCCCGCGGCCGTCGATCATGATGTTCGCCGGCTTGAGGTCGCGGTGAAGCACGCCCTTCTCATGGGCGGCCTGCATCCCCGCACACATCTGCCGCGCGATCTGCACCGCTTTGTCGTGCGGCAATCGCCCGATGCGCCGAAGCAGCGTCCCCAGATCCTCCCCGTCCACGTACTCCATCGAGATGAAGTGCAGCCCGTCCATGTCGCCGATGTCGTACACCCGGCACACGTTCGGATGGCTCACCTGCCGCGCGATCTTCACCTCGTTGATCAGCCGCGTCAGCGACGCATTGTCCTGCGAAAGCTCTTCCGGAAGGAACTTCATCGCCACCGACTGACCAAGCTTCAGATCATCCGCGCGGTACACCTCGCCCATCCCGCCCTTGCCCAGCCGCCCCGCGATGCGGTACCGCTGCCCCAGCATCGTCCCCGGCACAAACCTCCCGAGATCCAGAAGCGGCGTCGTCCCAAGCATCGCCGCGTGCCGGTCGTTGCTGTTGAGAGCGGGGCTCGTCCCGCCGATCACCACCTGCTGATTCGCCTGCCCGCCGGCCATCACCAAGCTGTTGGGCTGAACCGCCGCCGACCGCTGCGTGATCGGGCGGCCCGGCGCGGTCTCGGCCGCACCTCCGGCCGTGAAGATCAGATCGCCCGCCGCCTGCGGCTTGGGGCTCCCCTGCGGCGGCCTGGGCAGTTGTGCCGCCGTCGCCTGCATGTCCTCCACCGTGCTCGCCGGAGGCGGAACCGGCGGGGACATCGGCGGGATCGACGCGGGCGGCGGCGGCGGAACGGAAGGCTGGGGAGGCAGCGACGCCGCCGCGGGTGCCGCCGGTTCCGGAGCTCTCGATTGGACAAGCGTCCCGCAGACCGGGCATTCCTTGGTCTGCGGCTTCAAAAACGCCAGACATGTCGGACAAGTGTCGAGCAATCAGCCTCCGTGCCTTGCTCCCAAGCGTAGCAGAAAGGGGGAATTCCAGCATCCACCCCGGCCGATGCTCGATCTACGATCTCAAACCCGGGCCGGAACAGGCCAGAACCGCCCGCCCGGGCGGACCGGAGAGACCCCATGCCGCTTTACGAGTACGAGTCCCTGCAGGACGGAACAACGATCGAGCTTCTGCGTCCGGCTTCCCAAGCCGACGCCCCCGTCACCGACCCGGAAGGCCGCGGCCGGACGTTTGTGCGAAAGTTCTCGTCCTTCGCGACCGGCGGCAAGCCAGGCGGCGGCGCATCCTCGTCCGGCGGGTGCTGCCCGTGCGGAAAGGGAAAGGGCTCATGCTCTTCGGGTCGCTGAACGTGGGGCCGGAACGCGGGGCCTGACCGCCAGCTCTACCGCGGGATGAACTTGGCCAGAAGGCCGCCGGTGCTCACGATGTACAGGTTGCCCTCGGCGGGGTTCTTGCTCTCGGTCACCACCTCGAACATGCCCGGCACCGAGATCGTCTCGAGGACATCGCCGCTCCCCGCATCAACCAGCGTGAGCGCGTTGCCCTGACGCACCACCAGACGGCCCTGGCTCAGCGCCACCACCGAACCGATCGTGCCCTCGGACTTCCACTTCACCGCTCCCGTCGGAGCGTCGAAAGCCATCAGGTTCCCCTCGATCTCGCAGTACACCACGCCGTTTGCGTACGACGGCTGCGACGCGGGCCGAACCGACGAGCGATACTGCCACACCGGCCGCTCGGAATTCGAGCGGAACGCGTAAAGCGACTGATCCCGCGAAGCCACCACCATCAGGTCCCCGGCCGCCACAGGGTTGAAAGCCGACCCGTCGTACATCGCCCGGCTCCGGCCCACGATGCTCCCGTTCAGAGGATCAAGGAAGTACGCTTCGCCGCGGTCGTTCACCACGCCGACGCTGCCCGCGACCATCACCGGATCACGGCTCACCGACACTCCCGTCGTGAACGCCCAGTCCTGGAACCCAAGCCCAAGGCCGTGGGAGATCACATGGCCGCTCGCCGTTCCGAAGATCGCGGACTTGCCGACAAGCACCGGCTCGGTGTTCACCACACGGGAATACCCCTGGCGGGCGATGATGTCCCCGCTGTCCACACGCAGGCCGATCACTTCAGCTTCCGCACACGCCAGAAGCTGGCCGTCCACCCGCGACATCGACACGAAGCGCGTCAGCTTGTTGGCAAGCTGGTTGGACCAGCGACGCTCGCCCGTGCTTGCTTCGAGCACCGTCGCGGTCGAGCCCGACTCCATCACGCCGATCGCGTCCTTGCCGATGTGCACATGCGTGATCCGCCCGCCGGTGGTCACCACCGGAAAGCCAAGCCAGTCGCGGCGGTAACCGATCCGGGCGAAATCCTCGTCATTGATCGGGAAGCCCGAGCGGCGGGCGTCGATGTCGGCCGGCGCCTGCGGACCCGTGTCGACCGTGGAAGTGCACCCGCCCACCCCCGCCAGCGCGGCAGCCGTGAGGACAAGAGCGATGGGGAGGCGAAGGGTCTGGATCGTCATGGCGTCGAAGTCTCCGGTCGTTCTGTTCGCCCCGTGTTAGGAACACAGGGAGGAAAGGCAGGCATCTCGGACAGGGACGGGCAGTATCGCCGCTTTTCGGGCGGGCGTCAAACCGCACCCCCGCCTCGACACTGCCTCGTCCGTCGCTGAGGGCCGAAGGGTAGGGCCCCACCCGCCCCCGATCAGCCCTTTACCTCCGCACCCGGCCCCCTGACAGTTCCACGCATGTTCACAGGGATCATCCGACATCTCGGCCGCGTTCAGGCCATCCAGCCGCTCGCCGGAGCTTCGGGAACGGCTTCAGGATTGCTCCGGCTGACGGTCTCCCCCGCCGAGCCCGCCGGTTTGGCGTTCCCCGTGCGGCCCGGAGCCGGGGACTCGATCGCGGTGGATGGGTGCTGCCTCACGGTGGTCGCCGATCCGGACGCCAGCGGCGTTCTGGGGTTTGACGTCGTGCCCGAGACGCTCCGGCTGACGACCTTGGGCGGCCTGATGCCGGGGTCGCTCGTCCACCTCGAACAAGCGGCGACGGCTTCGACGCTTCTGGATGGGCATGTGGTGCAGGGGCACATCGACGGGGTCGCGAAGGTGCTTTCGGTCCAGACGACGCCGGAGTGGCGGGTACGGCTCGCCCCGCCGGCGGAGCTGATGCCGTTCATCGTGCCCAAGGGGTCGGTCACGCTCGCGGGCGTGTCGCTCACGATCGCGGGGATCCACCACGGGAGTGCCGGATCCGGCGGGTGGTTCGAGGTGGCTCTCATCCCCACGACGCTCGCCAAGACCAACCTCGGCTCGCTCCGGGTGGGCGACGGGGTGAACCTCGAGTGCGATGCGATGGCGAAGACGGTCGTGAACTTCCTCAAGCACTACGCGGCGGCGAACCACGCCTGATCGGGATGGACTCATGCCGAGGCCGCCCGATCGCCGAGTACACTTGTGCCCATGCGAGTCGTCGGCATCGATCCCGGACTTCGGCTGACGGGCTACGCCTGTCTCGATGATCAGGGCGTGACGCCGGGCGGTGAGCGTGTCCGCATCGTGGAAGCGGGCGTTTTCCGCTTGGGCAAAAAGGGAGCGAGCGGCGACAGCGAGGATGCGGCGAGCGTGTCGGCCCGGCTGGATGAACTGGACCGGGACTTCCGCTCGCTTCTGGAACGCACCAAGCCCGACGCGGTCGCGGTCGAATCGATCTTCTCCCACTACGACCATCCCGCGACGGCGATCGTGATGGGGCACGGGCGGGGTGTGGTGCTGCTGGCCATCCGACAAGCCGGGCTACCGCTGCTTGAGTTCAAGCCCAACCTCGTCAAGAAGGGCATGACCGGCCACGGCCTGGCGAAGAAGGACCAGATGCAGCGGGCGGTGCAGTCGCTCTTTGGCCTGGCCGAACCGCCAAGCCCGCCCGACGTCGCGGACGCGATCGCGATCGCGTGGTGCGCGATGAGACGGGTCGAGCTCGAAGCGATCACGAAGCTCTGAGCAAGCGCCGAGTTCGTGCGCACCAGACCCGATTTGCAAACGCGGGGCCGTGCATGCCCCGTGGCGCGGCCGGATTCATCAGGCACCCGAGGCCCCAGACACAGCCGCCGCACGCGGTAGATCGAATCGTGGCGCGAGTCGGTTTTGGTGCGCTCGGGAGTGGTGGTTACACGCCTGGCAGACCGAGTCCGAAAGACCCCGACGGGGTCATCGCCAGTAGCCGGGGGCAACGCGCAGCGCACCACACGACCCCGCAGGGGTCGAACCGCTCGCGCGAAACGGGGGGATCGGACCCTTGCAGGGCCCATGGCGTGTGCGCGTCTTGACCGGGGGCGTTGCCCCCGGCTCCTTCATCGCAGCTGGTTGCCACCAGTTGACGCCACGCCTTTGGCCAGTTTTCGCGACAGATGCACTCGGCGTCTACTGGTACCATGTCATGGCCAACGCCCAACCACGAGTGGAGTCGAAGCAACCCAGCTCGCGGCACCCGGCACCCGGCCTATGGGCGCGGCGTCGGCGTCGCCTGCCTGAGTTCCTGCTTGTATTTTTGGCCGGTGTGCCAGGACTCCGTTGCTTGCTGGTAGAACTCCACGTTTAGCCCATAAACATAAGCCAATAGCAGAAAAACTGCGATACAGCAAAAGCCGCCCAAGCCAATCGACGACCCTTCACCGTTGCTTCCCGACTTTACCAGAAGGGTGCCAGCCCCTGCAGCGAACATGAAGCAACACGCAGCACACCACTTGAGCGTGGTTGCAAGTTTGTCAAGCCGGTTCTTTGAGTCGACCCTAATCATCTCCGGGTCGTTTAGAGTTCCCCAGTGATGAAAACTCCAAGCCACCGGATCTCCGGGAGTCAAAAAACGCTTGAGGAGTTCTCTTAACGTCTTCATTTTCCGTTGGTCCCTATGGACTACCGCCGACCGAATCAGCCGCCATGGTGAGTTGATTTGCCGTCCGCAACTTTAGGCTTGGACCAGAAGTACCGAACCGAGTACAGCAAACCAGCCCGAATGGGAGTCGCGATGAGATCAATCAAGAAGCGGTTGCTCCAGTACTGCGGATCTACGGACGCCATGTACAACCCGGCGAGTAGGCAAAGCGCGAAAGCGACTGCAAACACAATCCATGCTTGCCGAGTCAGAAACACGACGACCAGCATCACCACGAACAAACCTGGGTCAAGCAGGGACCCTAGTATCATCCCGAGCCACGTTCCGAGCGTCATTGCCAACCTCCGCTGTTACGCGTCTTTCATGCTATTCACGCCGGCCTGATGCCGCGGTAGAGACCCTGGACTCGTTCGACTTCCTGCTTCTTGACCACCTCAAGGATGTACCGGGGGATCTTCCACTGGCCGCCCCCGCCGCCATCGGGCGAAGCGGAGGAGCAGTGTTCGACGATCGCGCGGTGCATGAGCTTGAAGGCGTCGCGGGGCTGGTGCATTTGCTCAAGTGCATCAACCAAGTCCTGACGCGTCACATCATCCGCGAAGAGGTCGATGAGCGACAAGCCCGCGTGGGCGTTGGTGAGGCCCAAGGCCGCGGCTCGCGTGCAGGCACGCAAGCGGCCGTTGCAGAGGTCGTAGAGGCTCGTGCCCGACCACGACAAGCGGTCGACGAAGCCCTGCTTGTCAAGGCGGGCTTCCTGGAAGAAGGAGTTGGACTCTTTGTACAGCGCGTGGCGGAGCTCGATGGGGAGGAGCAGCTTGAAGCCGACCCCTTCCATCTGGAGGACGCGGTTGTTGAGGAGCGGCCAGATCACGTGCTTCATCCGGTCGACATCGCCGGCGATCAGCGGCGGCTCATCGACGCGGTCGATGACGATGACCAGCCCGGCAAAGCCCATGAGCGACATCGCGCGGCGGAGCTTGCCGAGGAGCGAAAGGCGGCCGTCCGGGCTGTCGCTGGTGGGGACCTGGGCGCGATTCGACCCCCCCACCATCGAGAGCGAGCGGGCGAAGCTTCGGAACCCGCGGCCGCACACGGGCATCTGCTTGCGGACGCGGCGGCCGAGCTGACGCACGGCGATCACCTGCTTGGAGATGTAGCCAAGCAGCAGCAGGCCGTACAGGCCCGAGGCGACCAAAAGCGACCACTTGAACCACTCGGCCTGGCGGATCATCGGGTCCTGGCGGAACTGGCCCCAGAGGCCAAAGGCGATGATCGCGAGCGGCAGGACGAGGAGGATGACGCGGGCGATGAGGTCCGTGACCGAGGCGCGGATGCCCAGGCGGCGGCGCAGGCGGCGGGTTCGCTCATCGGCCTGGGCGGGGCGGTCGTAGAGGGCCTGGAGCAGGAGGAGATCGCGGCGGATCTGGACGTCGAGGGCGCGGAGGCGTTTCTTGGGCTCGGGGCCGATCGAGACCATCTGCTCGCTCGAGGCTTCGGGCTGCGGATCGCCGAGCATGGCATCGGTGAGGCGACCGACGACGGACTGCATCGCGGCGTCGAGGTGGTCGACGACGCGGGTGCGCTGGAAGCTCTCGAGCGGGGTCTTGCCGGCGTAGCGGTCGTGGAGGCGCGTGAGCATGGGTGTGAGGTCATCCATGCTGACGAGGAGGATCTTCTGGTCGGGATTCTCGGCGTTGTGATCGCGGATGCGGGCGGCGATCTGGAGGCGGACGGCGGTCTTGCCGCTTCCTTTTTCGCCGAAGACGACGGCGGAAGAGGGCAGGCCGGGGTCGCCGAGGATGCGGTCGAACTCGGGGTGGTAGGAGGCGAGGGGAGCGGCGCCCTCGGCGGGGGCGATCGAGGGGGCGACCTGGCCGTTCATGCGGCCAAAGACGCGGTCCGTGCGGGCTTCCTCACCCTGGAACGGGCTTTCGACGAGGTTCCAGTGGTTGAGGAATTCTTGGAGGGTCATGGGAGGTAAGAAGTCACGGAGTCACGAAGTCACTCCGTGACCGCCGCTCAGTGATCGACCTTATGGCCGAGGCGCGGGGCGAGCATGGCGACCATTTTGTCGAGGGTCGGCTTGTCCTTGGCTTCGGCGTTGAGTCGGAGAAGGGGTTCGGTGTTGCTCTTGCGGATGTTGGCCCACCAGCCGCTTTTGGCCCAGCAATCGACGGTGACGCCGTCGAGTTCATCGATCTTTCCGGCGTGGGGGCTGGAGGGGCCGTATTCCTTGCGGATGGCGTTGAGGGCGCCGTCCTTGTCCTCGATGTTGAAGTTGATCTCGCCGGACTGGGCGTAGCGGGCGATGGGCTTGATGAGTTCGGAGAGGTGTTTGGACTGCTGGCCGAGGATGGAAAGGATGACGGACATGGCGATGGCGCCGCTGTCGGCGTTGTAGTTGTCGCGGAAGTAGAAGTGACCGGAGAGTTCGCCGCCGAAGATGCAGTTCTGGTCGGCGAGAGCGGCTTTCATGTTGACGTGACCGACCTTGCCGCGGACGGCGCGACCGCCGGCTTTGACGATGTCTTCCTCGACGGCTTTGGTGGAGCGGAGGTCGTAGGCGATGGCGGCGCCGGGGTTGTCCTTGAGGAAATAGCGGCCCATGAGGACGGTGAGGTGGTCGCAGCCGACGATGGCTCCCTTTTCGTCGACGGCGAAGCAGCGGTCGGCGTCGCCGTCGTAGCAGAAGCCGATGTCGGCTTTGTGCTTGAGGACGGCTTCCTGGGTCCACTTCATGTTGGCGGCGACGAGGGGGTTGGGCTCGTGGACGAAGACGTTTTTGTTGTTCTCGAAGTTGAGGGGGATGATCTCAAGGCCCTGCGCGGCGCCGATGGGGGATTCCTTGCCGAAGACCTTGGGGATCATGGTTCCGGCCATGCCGTTGCTGGCGTCGATGACGACCTTGAGCTTGCGGCCGGCGGGGATCTTGAGGAAGGAGCGGACGTGTTCGGCGTAGGGCTTCCAGAGGTCGCGTTCCTCGCTTCGGCCGTTGGCTTTGACGAGGGTGGCTTTGTCGACCATGGCGGCGTGTTTGCGGATCTCGGCGAGACCGGAGGTTTCGCCGACGGGCTTGGCTTTGCGTTTGGAGATTTTGAAGCCGTTGTAGTTGGGGGGGTTGTGGCTTGCGGTGACCATGACTCCGCCTGCGCAGTCGAGGTGGTTGACGGCGAAGTAGATGAAGCTGGTGTCGACCATGCCCACGTCGATGACCTGACCGCCCTGGTCCTTGATGCCTTGGATGACGGCTTTGGCGAGGCCGGGGGAGTGGCTTCGCATGTCGCGACCGACGACGATGTTTTTCATCATCGGGGTGGTTTCGCCGGCGGCGTGTGCATCGCCGAGCAGGTACTTGCTTGCGCCGTATCCGATCTGCCATGCCATGGATTCGTTGAGCATGTCCGGCACGGTGCCGCGGATGTCGTAGGCCTTGAAGATTCGTCCGAGCATGTCCAGAAGCCTCCTGAGTGAGCACGAGGATAGCCGCGGGGGCACCCTACTTTCACCCTATCAGAAACCGATCGTTGGTCGAAATGTCGAGGGGGCCTGCGATTCTCTGGGAAAATGCCTCTATTGAGGAACGGCGGCGGGCGGTTTCGCGGATAATCGGCCGATCGGCGCGGTGACGGTCGGCGGAAAGGTCGATGAGTCGCGGCCGGCTTTGGAGGTTGAGACTGTGAATCCTCATGTTCGTGCTTTGATTGGTTCGTCCCTGGCGTCGATTGGCCTGCTTGCCGGGTGCGTCTTCGTGGATGAGAGGCAAGCGGAGCGGCCGATGGCGGCGGCACCGGCGGCGCCGGCGGGAGCGTTTGCCAACCGCGAACCGGGTGTGTCGCAACCGTCGGATCTGACGCAGCCGGGCGCGGTGGCGCGGGCGGTGGCGAACCCGAGGATCATCGACACGCGTCAGCGTGAAGCGGGGCTTGAGCTGCTTTCGCCGGCGTTTGGGCCTGAGACTCGTCCGCGGGACATTCTGCCGGACCACGCGCTGCCTCCGGAGGTTGAGGCGCGGCTTCGCGGGGAGGGTGGCGGGGGTGAGCGGGCGATTGAGAACGCGACGCTTGGGAGCGAGCGGCTGACGTCGACGCAGCGGCTTTTTCCGGGGATTGCGAACACGGGGTGGACGCCTCCGGATCCGAGCATCGCGGTGGGTCCGTCGCACGTGGTGCAGGTGGTGAATTCGCGGATCGCGTGGTTCAGCAAGACGGGTGCTTCGCAGTTCTCGCAGGATCTGCAGCCGTTCTTCTCATCGGTGGGCGCGGGCGGGTTCTGCTTTGATCCCAAGGCTTTTTATGATCACTACGCGCGGCGGTATGTGGTTGTCGCGCTGGAGGTGTACGGGACGACGGAGTCGTTCATCACGATCGCGGTGTCGGACGATGATGATCCCAACGGGGTTTGGTACAGGTATCGCACGGACGCGGTGATCACGGTGGGCCAGCAAACGTACTGGTGGGACTACCCGGGGTTCGGGTATGACGCGGACGCGATTTATGTGACGGGCAATCTTTTCGGCCTCAACGCGGGCGGTTTCGGGGGCGTGGGGTTCCGGGTGTACGACAAAGCGGCGATGTACGCGGGGCAGCCGGCGGTGTACTCGACGCTTCGTGACGGCAATGGTGCGTCGGTGCAGGCGGCGCAGTGCTTTGGTGACAATCCGGCGCCGTACTTCGCTTCGGTGTCCGGATCGTCGATCCGGCTTCAGGCGATCGTGAATCCGTTGACGGCACCGGTGCTTTCGACGCGAAACGTGACGATTGCGGCGTGGAACGGCCCTTCGCAGCCTCCGACGGCGGGCGGGCAGACGATCTCGGCGGTGGATGGCCGCGTGTTCAACATGCAATGGCGGGACGGGCTGCTTTACGTGACGCACCACGTGTCGACGGGCGGGAAGACGCTTGCGCGGTGGTATCAGGTTCGGACGAACAACTGGCCGTTGTCGGGGACTCCGGCGCTGGAGCGTTCGGGGACGATCGATCCGGGCGGTGATGTGCACACGTTCTTCCCGGCGATTTACGCGAACCGGTTCGGGGATGTGGGGATTGTGGTGGGCACCAGTTCACCGACGCAGCGGATCGGCGTCGCGGTGGCGGGCAAGCTTGCGGCGCAGGCGAACTTCGGGGCGCTCACGACGCTGACGACCAGCCCGGTCAATAGCGGCGGTCGCTGGGGGGACTACTACGACATCGCGGTTGATCCGAACGACGACACGCTGCTTTGGGCGGTGGGCGAGTATGCGGAGTCGTTCGGGTGGTCGAACTGGATCGGTTCGTTCCGTGTGGGGACGCAAGCGGGACCGACGGCGAACCCGGACGTGCTGGGGACGACGATCGGGACGATGGAGGTGGTGGCGGACGTGCTTGCGAACGACACGCACTTTGAGAACCTTGCGGTGACGATCAGCGCGTTTGACGCGACGACGGCGCGGGGCGGGACGGTGCGCCGTTTGGTGGGGCAGGGCCCGGGTGGTCGTGACGTGCTCGCGTACACGCCTCCGGCGGCGTACATCGGGCCGGACTCGTTCATGTACACGTCGCGGGACTCGGCGGGGCGGACTTCGAACGCGGCGGTGAGCGCGACGGTGGTCGACCTTTCGCAGTACCGCGTGCCGGAGAATCCGACGCGGACGGTCGGGGGCCTGGACGCGGCGTACTTCAACCTCGGGAGCCCGACGCAGCTCCCGGACTACGACGGGCGGACGCCGGCATCGACGGGGACGGTCGCGGATCTGAACTTTGCTCCGACGACGGGTCCGTTCGCGGGCTCGGGCCGATCGAACGCGGTGGGCGCGCTGTTTACGGGGTATGTGGTCGCGCCGACGACGGACATCTACACGTTCTACACGAGTTCGGACGACGGGTCGCGGCTGAAGATCGGGACGACGACGGTCGTGGACAACGACGGCGTGCACACGATGCGTGAGCGGTCGGGGACGATCGCGCTGCGGGCGGGCGTGCACGCGATCCGCGTGGAGTTCTTCGAGCGGGATGCTTCGGCGGGGCTGATCGTGAGCATGCAGAGCTCGACGATGGCCAAGCAGGTGATCCCGGCGGCTTCGTACTCGCGTCCGAGCCCGTGCCGGGCGGACTTCAACAACGATGGTTTCCTGGACTTTTTCGACTACGACGACTTTGTCGGGGCGTTCGAGTCCGGGGCGCCGGGGACGGACTTCAACGGCGACGGGTTCGTCGATTTCTTTGACTACGACGACTTCGTCGAGGCGTACGAGACGGGCTGCTGATCAGCGGACGCGTCGGACGGGGACACCCTTGGGCAGAGCGGCGAGGAAGAGGCGGCCGTACCTCGCGGTGACGACGCGCCCGTCCATGACGACGACGCGGCCGCGGTCGTCCCGGCTTCGGATCAATCGGCCGAAGCCCTGCTTGAAGCGGATGACGGCGCGGGGGATGGAGTCTTCCATGAAGGGGTTGCCGCCGCGCTGCTGGATGAGTTCGCCGCGGGCTTCGGTGAGGGGGCGGTCGGGGGGCTCGAAGGGGAGCTTGGTGATGATGACGTTGCGGAGGCCCTGACCGCGGACGTCGACGCCCTGCCAAAAGCTTGAAGCGCCGAGGAGAACGCTTCGCGGGTCGTCGCGGAAACGGCGGAGGATTTCTTCGCGCGAGCCGTCGATGGACTGGCCGAGGACGGGCATGCCGAGGGATTCGAGGCGGGGACGGATGGCGCGGGCGACGGCGTTGAGGGTGGCGAAGCTGGTGAAGAGAACGAAGGCGCCGCCGTCGGTCTCGATGACGTGTTCCTCGATGCAAGCGGCGAGCTTTTGGGCGTAGGTGAGCTCGGGGGCGCGGGGCGCGTCGGATTCGCGTGAGAGCCAGTCGTCTTCGATCTCGGAGCGGGTGGCTTTCTTGCCGAAGGCGGCTTTGGAATCGACGCGTTCGTCGACGATGAGCTCGGCTTGGGATGCGTAGTCGAAGGGGCTTCCGACCTGCATGGTTCGGATGACGCGTTCGCCGAGCCCTTCGCAGCCGAGGCGAGACATGACATGCGAGAAGGCGGTTTCGGCGTGCTCATCCATTTCGTCTTCACGGCGGGTGCGTGTGGCGAGGGTGGCGCTGGTGAGGGTGACGCTGTGTTCCTTGCCGAAGAGGTGGGTTTTGAGGAGGGGTCCGACCTCGACGGGGGCGCAGGCGACGGTGACTTTGCGGAGGCGACCGCCCCCACCACCCCCACCGCCCGAGCCGCCCTCACCGCCGGCTTCGACCCAGTAGGCGCAGCCGGAGAGTTTCTGTTCGCAGAGGGTGGTGGCGGCGTCGGCGATCATCTGGGCTCGCTGGGCGTAGGAGTTGAGCTCGAACTGATCGGCTTCGACCTTGACGATGTCACGGAGTGCCTTGAGGGAGAGGGAGAGGCGGGTCATGCGCTGGGCGAGTTCGGGGCTGAGGAGGCCGGGCTGGCGGTAGCGGATGGTGCCGGGCTCGGTGGAGACGCCGCCGAAGGCGCGTTTGGGGAGAAGTTCGAGGGCGGACTCGAAGAAGGCGCGGGAAGCGTCCGCGGCGGAGAGGACTTCGCGCATGGCGGCTTCGACGGCGGCGGAGTCGCCGGCTTGGAGGGTGAGGTTGGGGAGGTAGCCTTTGCCGGAGCGTTCGGCGTAGAGCGTCGAGAGCAGGTGCATGACGCGGCCTTCGGAGAGAGAGACGCCGAAGTGCTCGCTGGCGACATCCTCGATGTTGTGCGCTTCGTCGAGGACGACGTGGTGGTAGTCGGGCATGAAGCCGGCGTCCTGGGCGCGGAGGGCGAGGTCGCTGAAGAAGAGGGCGTGGTTGCAGATGAGGAGGTTGCCGCGTTCCATCTTGCGGCGGGCGCGCTGGTAGAAGCAGGCTTGGTAGTTCTGACACTTGCGGCCCATGCAATTGCCCGAGTCGCTTTCGACCTTGTCCCAGACGCCGGGGCGTTCGATGGGTGGGAGGCTGCTGAGGGTTCCGTCGAGGGTTTGTGCGGCCCAGTCCTCGATGATGTGAAGCGAGCGGCGGGCCGCGGGGTCGGCGAGAAGCTTGTCCTGTCGCTGGCTTGTGAGTTTGAGTCGGCGGAGGGAGACGTAGTTTCCGCGGCCTTTGACGAGGACGGGGCGGATCTTGGCGTTTTCGAAGTCTTCCCCGTCATCGCCCGCGCCGGGGTCCAGCAGCTCGCGGAGAAGAGGGACGTCCTTGCGGACGAGCTGTTCCTGAAGCGCGATGGTGTTGGTGGCGATGACGACGGTTTCGCCGGCGAGGCAGCGGAGCATGGCGGGAACGAGGTAGGCGAAGCTTTTGCCGACGCCGGTGCCGGCTTCGCAGAGGAGGATGGAGCGTTCCTCCATGGTTCGGAGGACGGCGCGGGCGGCGTCGAGCTGTTCGTTGCGTGCTTCGAAGGACTCGCCGAGACGTTCGGCGAGGAGGCCATCGGCACCGAGGATGCCCTCGACGCTTGCGTTCATTCGGGCTTGTCTCGCGGGTCGGGTGTGCGTGGCGGCTTGGGTGCGTGCTTGGCCGGGCCGAGGGGCCTGTTGGTGGGTTCACCGTCGCCGCGGGGGTAGATGCGAGGGGTGGCGGAGTTTTTCTCGAGGACGACGACCTTGCCGGTGGGGAGTTCGATGGTCTGGACGAAGACGGCGTTGAGGAGCTTGAAGGCGGTGTCGGCTTCGATGACTTCTTCTGCGGCTTTTTCGCCCTTCATGAGGAGGACTCGTCCGCCGATCTTGGCGAAGGGGACGGTGATCTCGGCGAGGGAGTTGAGACGGCCGACGGCGCGGGCGACGACGGCTTCGAAAGCTTCGCGGGTGCCGGCGGAGCGGTCCTCGCGGGAGCCGCGGTTGTGGGCGGCGCGTTCGGCGCGGTCGTGGATGACGTCGACGTTGGAGAGTCCGAGGAGGGAAGCGGCGCGTTCGAGGAACGCGGCTTTCTTGCCGGTGGCTTCGAGGAGCGTGAAGCGGAGGTGCGGCATGCAGATGGCGAGCGGGATGCCAGGGAGTCCCCCGCCGCTTCCGACATCGATGACGCGGGCACCTTCGTCAAGGTCGGCGAGCATGGGGATGAGGGAGATGGAGTCGAGGATGTGTCGCGACCAGGCGGTCTCGGGGTCCTTGATCGCCGTGAGGTTCATCGTCTCGTTGACGGTGAGGAGGAGGGCGAGATAGGCACCGAGTCTGGGGACGTCGGGCTCGTCGAACTCGACGCCGATCTCGCCGGCTTTGGCGGCGAAATCCGCGGGTGGCGTCAGGGGCTCGGGGAGAGCGTGGGGGAGGATGTCCTTGACGTCGTGCTGGGGGCGCGGGGGCTTCACGGGGCAACGGTATGTCGGGCGGGTTCGGGGAATTTCCGGATGGGCGTCAGGGTTGGTCGGCGTCGAATTCGAAGGGCTTTTTGAAGAGTCGGGCGTCGCTTCGGAGGGAGACGGAGAAGACCAGGCCGACCATGATCCATGCGGAGAGCATGCTTGAGCCGCCGAAACTGACGTAGGGGAGGGTGACGCCGACGATGGGGGCGAGGCCGACGTTCATGGCGAGGTTGACGAGGGCCTGGCCGCCGATGAAGCCGGCGAGGCCGACGGGGATGAGGCGTCCGAAGGCGTCGCGTGCGCGGCCGGCGACCCAGAGTGCGCCGACGACCCAGAGGAGGTAGAGGCCCATGACGGCGGCGAGACCGGCCATGCCGAAGCGGTTGCCGATGACCGCGGTGATCATGTCGTTGTGGCGTTCGGGGAGGGCGTTGAAGTGGAGCAGGGCGCGGGATTTTTCGGTGGAGGTGCCGGACGCTCCGCCCGCGCCGATGAGCGTCTGGGCGGCGTTGCTTTGGAAGTTGATGTCGCGGTCGCCGGTGGTGTCGCCGGTGAACTGTTTCCAGAGGCCGACGAGGCGCTGTTTCTGGTGTGGTCGGAGTACGGGGTAGCTGAGCGGTGCGGCCATGGCGCCGACGAGGACGATGATGGTGAGGTGGCGGAGTTTGGCGCCGGCGGCGACGAGCATGGCGAAGAGGCTTGGGATGAAGAGGAGGGCGGAGCCGAGGTCGGGCTGGAGGGTGATGAGGCCGACGGGGACCATGGTGAGCAGGCCGATGGGGACGAGGCCGAGGAAGCGTCGGTGGTTCTCGCGGTAGCGGAGGTACCAGGCGATGACGATGACGTAGACGACTTTGGCCATTTCGGCGGGCTGGAAGTCGGCGACGCCGAACTGGATCCATCCGCGAGCGCCGTTTTTCGGCTTGACGATCCAAGTGGGGATGAAGGGGAGGAGGAGGAAGATGAGGAGGAGGAGGGTGGTGATGCCGAGAGCGGTCGAGAGGACGCCCCAGAGGCGGTAGTTGGGCGTGGCGACGATGATGGCGGCGAGGATGCCGACGGCGAAGTAGACGAGCTGGCGGGAGTAGGCACCGGCGCCGATGCCGGCTTTGTTGACGGTGGCGGGGACTCCGGTGAGTTCGGCGAGTTCGACGGTGGAGAAGCCACGCGAGATGTTGATGCAGTAGAGGCCCAGGAGGGTGAGCGCGAGGGAAGCGAAGACGACGAGCCATGCCGGGTTCGCGGGCGAGAGGGCTCGGAGGGCGCGTTTCCACCAGGGCTCGGCGAACATGAAGTTCATCCGGGCGTCTCCGGGTTTGCGAGGCCGGGGTGGGCTTCGCCGGCGGGGCCGCCTTCGCCGGGGAGGTATCCCTCGGCGATGAGGGCGTGGATGATCTGGTTGCAGATTGGGCCGGAGACTTTGCCGCCGCTTCCGGCGTATTCCATCATGACGGAGACGACGTAGCGAGGGCGGCGTTCGGCGGCGGAGCCGACGAGGACGACGTACCAGGAGTGGTCGCCGACGACGGTTTCGGGCGGGAGGGGGCCGGCTTTGCCGTCGGGGTCGGAGGTGTCGCTTCCGGCGGCGGTTCCGGTTTTGCCCCAGATCCAGATTCGGCTGGGGTCGTGATTGAAGGTGGGTTCCTTCTGACCGTCGACGGAGATGTAGTGTCCGGAGCCGAGTTCGGCGTTGACGGCGAGGCCGAGGCCGTCGAGTGCTTCGGCGGCGGCTTCGGGGACGAGTCCGATGCGTCGGGGCTCCCCCTTGGCGCGGCCCATGATGACGGAAGGGGGCACCTCGACGCCCATGCGGGCGAGGGTGGCGTAGGAGTTGGCGGCGTGCATGGGTGTCCAGGCGATGGGTCCCTGGCCGATGCCCATCTGGATGGCGTCCTGGATGGTGAGTTCGCCGAGGCGGGCGGGGCGGCCGATGACGCCGGGGAACTCCCAGCCGATGCCGAGGTCCCAGCCTTTGCCGACGCCGAAGTCGGTGAAGGTGGACTGGATTCCGTCGACGCCGAGGCGTTGGCCGAGGGTGAAGAAGAAGATGTTGCAGGAGACCATCAGGCCTTCGGAGCCGCGGATGGCGCGGCCGAACTGGGACATGTGGGTCTGGGCTCCGCTGTACTGGGTCATTTTGAAGATCCAGCAGCGGAGCTCGTTGGGCTTGTTCGGGTAGAAGTGTCCGTTGCACTCGATGGTGTCGGTGACGGCGTAGACCCCGCGTTTGGCGGCGCCGTTGAGGACGAGTGCTTTGGCGACGGACCCGGGCGGGTAGGGTCGGGCGATGGCGCGGTTGAGGAAGGCGCCTCCGGCGGTCATGTCGAAGACGGTGGAGCCTTCGGCCCAGAGCTGGCTTCGGAGGAAGCTTGGCGTCGAGACCATGGCGAGGACCTCGCCGGAATCGATGTCGAGGACGACCGCGGCGCCGTGAAGCTCGGTGCCGATGGGCCTGTGGGCGGGGTTGGGGGAGCCGTCGGACATGGTGGGCTTGGTCATGTTCCACGGCTGGACCTCGCCGAGGCCGACGCCCGCGGAGCCGGGGGACATGACGGCTTGCACGCGGGCTTGGAGCTGAGCGTCGATCGTGAGGGTGACGTCGCGGCCGCTGACGGCGGCGACTTCGTTGGAGACGCCGGTGTCGAGCTGGCGGATGCGTTCGCCGCGGAGGCCGCGGAGGGTCGTCTCCATGGACTGTTCGACGCCGGAAGCGCCGACGCGTTCGAGGACGGTGGGGTCGTAGAAGCCGCGGTCGCGTCCCTGGGCGTTCATGACGCGGGCGGATTCCTGGGGAGAAGCGGCGAGGAGGGCGGTGCGGCGCGCGACATCCTCATCCTGAACGCCTTCGCGCATCCAGCCCAAGACGTGGACGCCGACGCCGTCGACCTCGATGGCGCGTTTTTCGTCGCGGCGGAGGGGGCTTGGCAGGTGGTTCTGGTCGATGTCGACGGCGATGGTCTCGAGGGGGTACTGGCGGTCGCCGGAGTTGATGACGCGGAGGCCGGGGATGGCTTCGACGCGGTCGGTGACGGGGTCGTGTCCCGGGGCTTCGTGGACGACGAGCTCGACTTCGGCTCCGGCGAAGCGGTCGAGTTCGAGGGCGATGGCGTCGGCGAGGCGGGTGGCGATGGGGTGTGTGGCGCCCTGTTCCCAGATGGGTTCGCCGACGCGGCGTTCCATGGCTCGAAGGCCCGATTCGTCGAGGGGATCGGCGTCGGGTCCGCGGGCTTTGAGTTCGGCTTCGCGGCGGCGGTCGACGACGGCGCGGTAGCGGCGGTTGACGCGATCGATGATCTCCCGGCGCCGGTCGGCGAGATCGTCGGTGGAGGTACCGAGGAGGGAAGCGAGCTGCTGCCACGCAGCTTGCTGGTGCTTTCGGTAGACGTCGGTGAGCTCGGCGAGGGCTTGGGCGCGTTGTGCGGGGTCCATCGCGGCCCATCCGGGGCCGATGTTGCGGTAGACGCGCGGAGCTTGGGAGGAGGCGCGATCGGAAGCCCAGAGTTCGTTGATGACGGGGAAGGGGAGGACGAGGTCGTAGCTTGCGCGATCGGCGGCGAGGATGCGTCCCTTGCGGTCGAAGATGCGGCCGCGGACGGTGGGCGTCCAGTGCCGGGAGACGAGTTTGGAGTCGGCGCGTTCGGTGAGCTCTTCGTGCTTGACCGCTCCGAGCCAGACGACGCGCGCGGCGAGGACCGCAGCGCCGAGGGTGAAAGCCCCGGCGAGGAGCAGAAGCCGTCTGTGAAACATGCTCGGAACGAGTTCCGTGATCAATGCGCCTCCCTGCGCCACGCCGGGGCATCATACGGCGGGCTGGGAAGGCTCGAAACCGGGGCTTAGCGGGCTGGTCCGATCGCGGGGACGCCGTCGAAGGTGATCTTGACGGGCAGGATCCGGCCTTCGGCGTCGAACTGCATGCGTTCGATGCAGACGAAGCGGTCGTCGCGGTCCGTCATGTCCAGGGGACGGCGGTGGTAGACGATGTAGTACTCGTCGTGGCCGGGGCGTTTGAGGACGCTGTGGTGACCGGCTCCGCGGGCGACCGTGGGGTCCTGCTGGAGGATCTTTCCGGCGCGTTTGAAGGGGCCGTGGATGGAGTCGGCGACGGCGTAGGCGACGGAGTAGTCCGGGCCGGTCCAGCCGCCCTCGGACCACATGAAGTAGTACTTGCCGCCGCGGAGGAACATGTACGCGCCTTCGACGTAGCCCTCGGGCGTGATTTCCTTGAACATCGTGCCGTCGGGGAGGGGCTCGAGGCCGGTGAAGTCCTTGTTGAGCTTGACGAGGTTGCAGTGTCGCCAGCCGCCGTAGAGGAGGTAGCAGGCGCCGTCGGTGTCTCGGAAGAAGCCCTGGTCGATGGGCTGGGCGCCGTTGTGGAACGCGTCGATGAGGGGCTTACCGATGTGATCCTTGAAGGGGCCTTCGGGCTTGTCGGCGACGGCGACACCGATACCGCCGAGCTCTTTGTCGGACTGGATGTCGTTGGCGCCGAAGAAGAGGAAGTACTTGCCGTTGTGCTGAGCGAAAGCGGGGGCCCACATGGCGCGCTTGGCCCAGGACACGCTGCTTTTCTCGAGGACGCGGGGGTGCTTGGTCCAGTGGACGAGGTCGGGTGAGGAGAACGCGTCGAGGTAGGTCTGCTGGTCGTATCGCTGGGAAGCCGTGGGGTAGATCCAGTAGGTGTCGCCGATGACGACGGCTTCCGGGTCGGCGTAGCGGCCGGGGAGGATCGGATTGCCGGACATCGCGGGGGGAGCGGCGGGCTTGGTCTGGCAGCCGAGTGTTCCGAGCGAGCAAGCGGCGATGAGGGAGAGGGTCAGTCGTCGAGTCATGTCGATCGCTCCGAGGGTTGCTCGGGACGGTACGCCGATTGGGTCTGGTGGAACCTGGGGCCGGGCTCGCGCGGGCTCTGGCGAGCGGCGGCGGATCAGGCTTTGGCGCGGATGAGGGCTTGGGTCCCGGGGACGTGCTCGAGACCCCAGTCGCGCATGGCGACGACGAGCGGGCGGAGGGATCTTCCGCGGTCGGTGAGCGTGTACTCGAAGCTTCCGGCCCGCTGTGCGGAGGGTGCTGCGGCGATGAGGCCGGCATCCTGGAGGCGCTGGAGGCGTGCGGCGAGGATGTTGGTCGCGATCTTCTCTGGAGAACCGGCGAGTTCCTGATAGCGGGACTTTCCCGCGAAGAGGTCGCGGATGATCAGGAGCGTCCAACGGTCGCCGATGAGGTCGAGGGTGGCCGCGACGGGGCAGGGTGAGCGTCGGTCGTGCTTGTCTTTCGCTGCCGCCACCATCATCCTCCGGAGATCGTCTGCAGTATCCGCTGGATCTGGGCGCGATGGATGCCCATGTGCATCGCCGCCATGGCGTGCCACCCCTTGGCATCAAGGGGCCCGAACCACGGATGAGCGTATCGGGGTTTGCTCGCGGAGGACTGGTCGTGCGGCTCGGCTTGTCTGGCGACGGCGGCGAGAAGCTCATCGCAGGACGCTTCGTAGGCCTGGACGATCTCGGGTCCGACGTCGGGGGTCGGCTTGACGGCGGCGGTGCTGGCTTGGCCGGGCGGAATGCGGCCGCGGGAGAGCTGGAGCACGACCATGGCGATCTGGGTGTTGACGATGCGGAGGTGATCCAGGGTCATCCAGACGGACCAGAACCGGCTGCTGTCTTCCAAGCCGCGGAGGCGGGGGATGAGGACGCGGCGTTTGAGGCGGGTTTCGTCGGCGGAGGTGTAGAGGTTGCGGATGGCTTGCCGCTCGTTTAGGAAGCGTGCGGTGAACTGATCGGGCGTTCCCCGCCAGCGGGAGAAAGCGAAGATGAGGCCGCCGATCCAGCGTTCGATTGCGGGGATGCCCGCGCCGGGAGGTGCGAGGGTTGGCGAGTTGGTTGGGGCGGCGGCTTGGGAAGTGGCCATGGACCAACCGTAGGCTTATCACTTGCAAAATGCAAGTACGCTGGAATTTGCGTCCGCCGGAGGTGTGTTCAGGGCTTGATTGCCGAGACGTCGAGGCTTGTGACGTAGTCGCTGGGCTTGGAGCCGGGGGGGAGCTTGGCGATGATGGCGCGGTAGAGGGGGTCCTCCCAGTTGGTCATGGCGTCGATGTACTCGGGCTTGGGGGTAAGCGTGATGTGTTGGAGGCCGGCGGCTTGGGCCATGGCGCGGGATTCTTCGACGAGGACGGCGCCGGCGACGCATCCGACGAGGGCTTGGACGTCGGCTTGCACGGCTTCGGGAAGGGGCCGGACGAGGGCGAGGTCGGAGACGGCGACGCGGCCGCCGGGCTTGAGGACACGGGCGATCTCGCGCCAGACGCGCGGCTTGTCGGGGGAGAGGTTGAGGACGCAGTTGGAGATGACGACGTCGACGGAGGCGTCGGCGACGGGGAGGGCTTCGATCTCGCCGAGGCGGAACTCGACGTTGTCGAGGCCGGTCCGCGAGCGGTAGGTTTCGATGTTGCGGCGGGCTTTGGTGAGCATGTCGGGAGTCATGTCGACGCCGATGACGCGGCCGGTCTTGCCGACCTTGGGGCCGGCGACGAAGCAGTCAAAGCCGCCGCCTGCGCCGAGGTCGAGCACGACCTCGCCGGGCTTGAGCGAAGCGATCGCGGTCGGGTTGCCGCAGGAGAGGCCCATGTTGGCACCCTGAGGAACGGCGGAGAGTTCCCCGCTCACGTAGCCGATCGCTTTGGCAAGGTCGTCGGGGAGGAAGGTGACGGCGCCGCAGCAGCCGCCGCCGCTTGGCCCGCAGGAGCCGCCCTGGGCGATTTTGGCGTAGCCGTCGCGGACCTGTTCGCGCACGGTGTTGGCATCGGCGGCGACCGGCGCGGAAGTCTGACCGGCGGTTGCGGGTGAGCAGCAGGAATCATCGCAGCAGGAACGCTTGGTCATGGCGGGTTCTCCGGAGGGGGTTGGGAGCAGGGTGGCGGGGAGGTTCTGGATGAACGCTTTGATCTCGTCGCGAACGCGGCGGTAGTGCGGCATCGCTTGGTCGTCGTTCGCGGCACTGGCCGCGAGGCGGGGCGGGTCGTCGAAAGCGGCGTGAATGGCGCGCACACCGGGTAGCGTCGGGCAGGCTTGGCCCGCGGCGTCGCAGACGGTGACGACGACGTCGAAGGGGGTTGCGATTTGGGCAACGGTCTTGGCGGAGTGCTTGGAGATGTCGACGCCGGCTTCGGCCATCGCTCGGACGGCGAGGGGGTTGAGGGTGCTGGGGTGGGTGCCAGCGGAAAGGGCGTGGATCCGTGAGCCGTGGAGGGCGCGGGCCCAGCCCTCGGCCATCTGGCTTCGGCAGGAGTTTCCGGTACAGAGAAAGAGAACGCGGATGGGATCAGCGGCAGTTGCCATTGCAGGAGCCTCCTTCGCAGCCGGAATCCGGGCAGCAATCTTGCAGGGCGTCCGCGAGCGAGCGGAAGGCTTTGCCGAGTTCGGCGTAGCGGACGCGGTAGAACACGGTGCGGCCTTCCTTTTTGGCTTCGAGCACGCCGGACCGGGCGAGCATCGCGAGATGGCGGGAGACGACGGAGAAATCGACGGAGCAGCACTCGGCGACCTCACCGACGGAGCATCCGCGGCCGCACTTGGCGATGCAGGCGATGAGGGTGGCGCGGGTGGGGTCGGCGAGAGCTTTGAAGAGCTCGGGGTCGAGGAGGCTGTCGAGGGGCCCCCCGCAGGCGGCGGCCTGCTTGGGGGTCGCGGGGGTCTTTCGCTTGCGTACTTGCGTCATTGTGCAACTATTGGGCGCGTCGGACGCGGAGTCAAGCCGGTCGCCGCTGGGTCTTGATTTGACGGTCGGGAAGGGCGTTCCGGGCTTTGCGTTGGGCTGCCTCTGAGAGTTGGAGGACGCTGAATCCGCTGGGTCGCAAGCGGCGGATCAGAGGCGATCATGTTTACCGGGAGCAGAGCCACGCGAACGCCACGCCGTCGCACGCGAGGGCAGACCGCTGTTGCGCCCCGGAATCGTCTTCGCATGAGCCTCGCGGAACGCACGGGGGTTCGCAGTCCCGATTAACATGCGATCCGGACTTCGACCATTCCGTAGAGGACTCGCCTTGATCACCACAAAGCCAAGCATCCAATCCACGACTGAACGCCGGGCCGCGGAGGCTTCGCTGAGCAAGCTGGTCGCGGAGCATGCGGGCGGGGACGCGGCTTTGGTGAAGGCGACGCGGAGAGCCCTCCGCAAGCGGCTTCCGACGGCGATCGAGATTGTCTACGAGTACCGCGATGCGGTGATCATCAGCGTCTCGCCCGACGAGCGCGGGTACGAGGGTGTTTTCGCGATTCGGGGCGATGCGGACGGGGTCAAGCTCTACTTCAACTTCGGCAAGGCGCTCACGGATCCGGAAAGATTGCTCAACGGTTCGGGCGGGCAGACGCGGTGGATCCGAGTCGAGTCTTCGGCGATGCTTCGAAAGCCCGGTGTGGTCGCGCTCATCGAGCACGCCATCGCGAACCACCGCGTTCCCTTCGCCGAAAAGGGCCGCGGCGCAATCCTCATCCGGGAGACCGCCGCGAGTCGCCGCAAGAATGGCAAGGTTGCCGGCCAGGCGGATGGCAAAGCGGCCGGGAAGGCGGCGAGGAAGACGACACGGAAAGCGGCTGGCAAGCGGCCGAAGCGGTGATCCGGGCGAGATCGGACGAAGGGTCACCCTCCCTTGGCGGGCTCGGTGCTATCCGGCTTGCCGTTCATCCGCTTGAGCGAGGCTTGCAGGAAGTCCAGGTCCATGAAGGGGTCGCCGCCGGTGCGTTTCCAGTGGACACGTCCCTTGGCGTCGATGAGAATCGTCGAGTGCAGTTCCATTTCCTCGAAGTCGTCGTAGGAGGTGAACCGCCTCGCGTTTTCGTGGTCTTTGTCGGAGAGCAGACGCATCGCGAGCTTGCCGAGCTTTTCGGAGGATTTGTTGTCTGCGGGGGAGGTGCTGCTGATCGCGAGCACGACGGTGTTCTCGGCTTCCCAGTCGGCGGCTCTCGCGTTGAGGGCGATCAACTGTTCGACGCAGTGCGGGCACTGGTCGCCGAGGTAGAAGACGAGGATGATGTTCTTGCCGCGGAGGTCTTCGAGAGCGACGGCTTTGCCGTCCGTGTCCGTGCAGTCGAGCTTGGGAGCGGCGAAGGGTTCCCAGTCGAGCGGGCCGAGATCTTTCTGCACGTCGAGCGTGTAGGGACGCTCGACCAGCGGGGTGACGGCGAGGGGAGCCGCGCTGAGGCCCAGAGCGTCGACCTCGGCTTTCCAGCGCAGTCCGGGGTCGCAGCCGGACCAGACGGCGGCGAACCGGCCGGCGTACTCGGTTGCTTTGACGCGATCGCCGGAGCGGAAGCAGGCCTGGGCGAGCCCGGCGAGAGAGAACGCGTCGTTGCGTTCCTGTTCGAGAGCCCGGCCGTAGGCTTCGATCGCGAGGCGGTGTTCGCCGGCCCGGAGGTAGACATCGCCGAGCAGCCGCATGGCGGGCCACGCCGCGTCGGGCGGGTCGTTGGGGTAGAACTCGGCTTCACGGAGCTTTTTCTCCGCGGCGGCGGCTTCGGTGAGGAAGCGGGTGGCGTCGAGGAGGTTGCCCTCGGCGGCGCAGAGGAGGCCCTCGGCGATGCTCATCTCGATCGCAAAGGGAGCGACCGGCGGGAGCGGGAAGAGCGAGGGCATCGGGGGTCCGCCGGCGGGGCCGCCGGGCGGATTCCGGAGGAGATCCTTGGCTTCTCCGAGGCGGACGCGGGCGTCGACGAGCTTGCCCTGTCCGATGTACGCGAGGGTTTCGGCGAAGGCACGGGGCAGCTTGAAGTCTTCACCTTCGGGCCACTCGATCTCGTCGGGTTTGAGGATGTCGTCCCAGCGCTCGAACTTGATCATCGCGCGGATCTGCGCGATCAGGCCCTGCTCGGGGATGCCGTATTCGGGCCCCTCGCCGCGTTTGGGTTCCCGCGGAGCGGCTCGGAGGTCGCGGGAGCCACGGAGCGAAGCTTCCGCCATGCCGAGCTGCTCCTGGATGTAGCAGAGGTAGTTTCGGTTGTGGGCGTAGTTCCACGTCTCAAAGGGGAGCGCGAGCCGCTCGTTCATGTAGCGGAGTTCGACGCGGGTCGCGGCGTCCATTGAGCGGGCCGCTTCGTGCCACATCCCGATCTTCGAGTAGTTGTGGCCGGGCATGTGGTTGGAGTGGCCGATCCCCGGAGCGATCCGGCCGTAAGCCTGGCAGCTTGGGATCGCTTGCTCGGCGAACTTCCCGTCCCAGTTGTGGATGCGGGTGTGGTGGGCTCCGGGATGGTCGGGAGCCTGGCGGAGCACGTCGCGGACGATCATCTCGGTTCCGAGCGGGCCGCCCATTCCGATCGAGAACATCGCGAGGAGCGTGCGGGCTTCGACATCGTCGGGGAACGCGAGCACCAGCTCGTGAAGCTTGCGATTGAGCGTCGTGACGCGTTCGGGTGCGTCCATTCGCATGGCTTCATCCCACGCCCGGATGTACATCCGCTCGCGGGGCGTGACGGAGTCCTGTCGCCGGACGGCCTCTTTGAGGAAGTCTCGGTATCGCTTGATGTCGGGGATGTCGGAGAGGCCCGTGGACCAGCTGAGGCCGGTACGAGCGAGGCCCCAGTAGGCCATGGCGCAGTCGGGGTCGAGCTTGAGGCACCAGCGGAAGGAGCGCTCTGCTTCCTCGTACCAGAAGGAGTGAAGCAGGGCGTTGCCCTGATCGAACCACTCCTGGACCTCGGGGACCTTGGTCGTGATCGGGAAGTGCGCTTGGCCGATCCCCTCCATGCGCCACGGCTTCTGGCGCAGGCCGGTGTCGAAGGCGCTGCCGTGTTTGGAGTGACCGGGCTTGTCATCCGAGCGTGCCGAAGCGGCAGCGGCGCAAAGGACCGCTGAGCAGAGAAGAACCCTGGCGAATTTCATGGACGCTCCGAATCTCCGGCGATGCGCCGACCGATCCGAGATCGCTCCCGCCAGCGGTTTCCCCCGGCGAAAGTCGTCCTCGGTCGAGGGCGAACGCTTGGAAACGCGGAGTGTAACGGATGCCCGGCTTTCGTGTGCGCTAGCCAATTGGGGGCCGTCACGCTCGGGACCACGGGCTGAGAGAAATCAGGGTGTCAGTACGCCAATAGAACTTTTTCTGGAAGGCGTTCGGGCCCTTGAGCAGTGCACCGTCAAGGATCTAGGGCTGATCGATCAGTAGCCCAATCTGCCCGAACCATGTGGCCCGGTCCAAATACCCGCGCTGCTCATGGATGAGCCCGTTCTGCACCCTAAAGAAGCCGCATCCCCGCAGCGAGTACGATCGGCCGCTTGGCATCCGGCCCAGGAAAGGTCCCCTCCACATGCCAGTGCCGATCCATTCAACAATCGCCTAATCTCCATCGGTGTAGATTCCAACCGGAGTAGTCGTGACATCCGGAAACGCGATAAAGAACTCGCGGAGGCCCGATTGCATCTGCTCACGCCCGACGACCGGGGGGCCGGCAGCAAACTGGGTATTCACGGCGTCGGCCGCATACAGCGAGGCCGCTGCCTCCGCATCGCGCGCGTTGAACGCGGGCACCCAGAGCTCGAATACTTGCCGCGGTGTCTTCGACATGGGTAGCAGCTTCCTCCACCGAAAGCCCAGCGTCGCTTTGAACCGCGGGCGTCTGTTCACGAATCAGGGTGACAGTACACCAATAGAACTTTGTGTGGAAGGGATACGAGCCTGGGAGCCCGGAATGCGGGCTCTGATCGCCGTGAAACCGTGAAAGCAATCGTGGAGTCAGGACATCAATAGATTACTTCTTGAAGCGAGGTCGGGTCTGATGGCTTTTGTTCAGAGGCCGTGGCAGATGCGGGCTGCCGCCCGCCTGATGCGCGCCGATTGTTCACTCTCGGACCCTCGCGGCTTCCATCTTTTGCGTCCGCCACCACGCGCGTCTTTCGCCTGAGATCACCGTTTGCCGGGAGGCCAAATGCACGGACGAGCGAGATGGCAGGCGCGTGGTTCGACGATACCGCTGCACTGCGAGCAGCACGCGGATTGGGCTCGTCACGCCCGAGGAAGTGTTTGGTACTTCACTCCATGGGAACGATGACCCGAAACCCTATGAAGTCGCGACGGCAGTGTGAGGGCATGGAAAAATCTGAGGCACACCCGAAGTCATCGGGGAGGGGCGGCAGGTCAAACCAGGTCGAGCCGCGGAGCGGTGCGATGCGGGCTTCTCGCCCCCGGGGGCGGGCAAGTCCCCGCATTTCGCCGTCACGGAGGCTCGTGATGGATGAGCTGTCGGCGGTCCACTCCTGAACATTGCCGAGCAAGTCATAGAGCCCGAACCCATTAGGCTCGAATGAGGCGACGATGGCGTGGGTCGGAAAGCCATCGTCGGGCGTGCCGAAGTCCTCATTGAAAAGGCGGCCGGTGGAAGCGTCGGCGAAGTTCCCCCCACCGAAGCGGCCACCTGCGCGGGCGGCGTACTCCCACTGACTCGGCTCGGGGAGGGCCAGGCCATAGTGCTCGCAGAAGGCCATCGCGTCGTTCCACGATATCTGCGAGACTGGATGGTCGTCGGAGAGGATGTGATTCGTAAGGAACGGAAAGGGACGACGCCAGTGCGCGTCTTTGTTCCAGTGCCGCTGATGGAACTTGGCGGTTTGTGTGAATGCACCGATGGTCTTGTCGGGCTCTTCCGCTGTTCCGCGCTCGGCGTCGGTGGTGTACCCGGTCGCATCGACGAAGGCCCGGAACTGAGCGATAGTCACCTCCGTCTCGCCCAAGTAAAAGGGCTGGTGGATGACCACTCGACGCGGGAGCTTGTCGCTGGCGTCCCCTGTGCCGCCGGCTACAAACGCTCCGGCGGGAACGAGCCGCAACTTCACACCACTGGCCTTGTGTACCACGCGAACGGGCAGGCCGCTCGCGGCATAGGTAGGCCCTTCGCACGCGGCGAGGGTCCGTAGCAAGGTTCTCGGTGCGCCCGGACGGTGCCTGTCGAGAGCTGCCTGCATGGCTGCGTCCGACGAAGAGGAGAGAGGCTGTGGTTGTGGCCGTGCGCAACCCGAGACGACCAAAAGAGCAACCGACATCCGGACCGGGTATGAGTGCATGGACATCATACTGTACACATCGCGTCCGGCTTCAAGAGCGGGAGCGGGCACACGCTAAACACTCTCTCCCTCCACTGGGCTAAGAGGACTCGGCTGAACTGCCCCGCAAGTCCGATGGTCCCGGCACCTGCCGTGGCCGTCCGGTCTGCCAAATCAGGGTGACAGTACACCAGTTGAACTCTTCTTGGCAGGCGTTAGTTGTGAGGCGAGAGGTCCTTGGCGCCTCCTGATTGCTAGGGCATCGACAGACGGCTGAGAGATACCGGCTCACGGTACCGCCGGCGTACCCTCCACGCGATGTCCATACTCCAGGGCAATCCGGAAGTGGCGAAGATTGGGGTCGAGCGGCCACCACAGAATCCTCTGGTGCTGCTGCGAGACTGGATTGACCAAGCGGCCAGTCTGAATGTCATGGACCATCAGGCTTTGGTATTGGGCACACTGCGGGCGGACGGACGGCCGCAGGCGAGGGTCGTTTCTGCCAAGTCCTGCGACGATGCTGGGGTCATTTTCGGAACGTCCACCAGAAGTGGCAAGGGGCTTGACCTCGCACACTCTCCACTCGCGTCGGGTGTATTCTGGTGGCCGCCAGTGATGCAGCAGGTCACGATGACGGGCTCCGTCAAGGTGCTGTCTTCCGAGAAATCCGACGAGCTGTTCGCCGGACGACCCCGTGAGGCACAGGCGGTAGCGATCTTGTCACACCAAAGCCAGTTGTTGGTTGATGAAGTGGATCTCCGCGAAGGCGTGCAACATCTCCTCTCTGGTCGCGAGCCGCTGAAACGCCCAGAACACTGGCACGGCTTTCGTCTGGTCATCGACAGCATCGAGTTCTGGCACGGACGAGCGGATCGGTTACACCGGAGGCTGCACTACAGCCGCGTCGAAAGCGAGCAGACGGATTGGCGAATGCGACGACTTCAACCCTGAGGCGAAGCGAGCAAGCCGCCGTCACGGTGGAGAGGACTTGTGCGGATCGGGAGTCGACTTTGGGAGGCAGACCAGCATGGCAAAGATCATTCATTTCACCGATTCGCATGTCCAAGCCGGCGACAATCGGCTCGGGGGCGTTGACACGCTCGCACGACTCCGCCAAGCAGTGTCCCATGTCGCGTCGGTCCATGCGGATGCGGATCTCTGTGTATTCACGGGCGATCTCGTGGAGAATGGTTCGACTGCTGAGTACCTGGCATTTCGCGACGCGATCACGCCGCTTCGCATGCCACTTTGTTTGACGATGGGCAATCACGACAATCGCGATGCGTTTCGCACCGTCTTCCCCGACGTGCGGGTCGACGATGCGGGATTTATTCAGCACGATATTGTGCTGGAGTCTGGTGCTGCGGCCCTGATATGCGTTGACACGCTTGCACCTGGCTTTGGCCATGGAGAGATTTGCACGAGCCGATTCAACTGGCTCGCCGAACGACTGAAAGCCCACGCGCACCGCGATGCGCTGATCCTCATGATGCACCATCCTCCCATTGATCTGGGAATGACAGCGATTGATCAGGCCAAACTTGTCGACGCTCACCGGTTGCGAGCTTTGGTCGCACAGGCTCAAAACGTCCGGCTTGTGTGCTTCGGTCACGCGCACCGGCCGATGGCGGGGTCCTGGGCTGGCGTGAGTGTTGTCGGCGGCGCCAGCGTCAGCGTGCCGATCAAGTTGAATCTGCGGGACCATGCCGAATTGGAACTGAGCGATGACTCGCCGATGTTCGGTGTCTTGGTGACGCGCGGCCGAGACGTTGTGTACCACTTCGAGCAGATCCGAGGTGCAGCACCCGTGTGCGGGTCTGTGGGCTCTGCGTAGCGAAGAAAGCGGTTGCGTCGTTGCCACCATCCGGGCTCACGATCGAGACAATCATGACGTGCATCGAAGCCCACAGCACTCTCAAATCAGGGTGACAGGATTTGAACCTGCGGCCTTCTGGACCCAAACCAGACGCTCTACCAAGCTGAGCTACACCCTGGACCGAGGATCATAGGGGTCGCGGGGGTGGGCCATGCCGGCGGGGGGAAAAACAAACGAGCGGGGCGACCTGTGGCCGCCCCGCTCGATCTTTGATCCTGAGTGTGTCCCGTCGTTCCGAGCTTACCGCGGCAGTTCCTTGAAGAGCACGACGCGGGGCTTGTTGGTCGAGCGGAGGTCGGTCACGCCGGAGCGGTCGATGACCATGACGAACCGGCGTTCGATGCTCGGGGTCATCGGGTCATCCGGGCCGAGGTTCTCGGTGTCTTCCTGTGCGTACCCGCGGACGACGAACCAGACGGCGAAGACGTCGCTTCGGACGGTGGTGACGTTCGAGAGGGCGGACATGATCTGGAGGCGCTCTGCGAAGTCGTTGCGGATGCCGTCGACGTCGAGGTTTCCGCTCCTCGGGTCCTTGAAGTGGAGCGAGTTGACGCCCTTGCGGTCGTTGTTGTCGCCGCCGGAGGAGCGGGTCTGGTTGTTGTACCCGAGGAAGTCCAGGTTCCGCTTCTCGTCACGGTTGGTCGCGGTGCCGCCGCGGTCGTTGGCATCGCGTTCGATGACGCACATGAGCTCGGCGGTGGAGAGGAACCCGGGTTCCTCGCGGATGCCGTCGATCTGACTTGCTTGGGCGCGGCCGAGCTGGCGCTCGGTGCTGATGGCGGCCGCGCCGGCGGCGTTGTTGATCGGCAGGCGGTTGGCCGCGCGGTCGCCGATGAACTTGGCCGGGGTCGTCGTGCGCTCGGTCCAGGTCAGGTTCTTGTCGCGATACGCGACGATGCTCGCGGCCAGATCGGTCTCGATGCTCGTCTGCGTCCAGGAGTTGTTCCAGATCAGATTCGGGCCCCAGGTCGAGTCCGCCGGCGTCACCAGCGGGAGCATCCGCAGCACGCTGGGCGGGGCGGTGTTGATGTTGATCAGACCGTTCACCGGCCGGATGGCCGAAGCCTGATCGTTCTCGAACGCCGAGAACTGCTCCATGATGCCAAGGGCCGTCGGGATACCCAGGCCGAACCGGATGTCGCGCGTGACGGCGGCGTTGGGATTCAGGCCGTTGTAGGCTTGCGAGCGCTCGAAAACGCCGTCGCGATTGCCGTCGTAGAAGGGCGCGAAGTCGTCGAGCACGACGTGGCCGCGGTCGATGACCGGGCGATCGTTCGTGTCGCCGAAGCCGTCGGGATTCGCCCGGGCCGGAGCGGGGAGGTAGAGCGAAGCCGGATCCGCTTTGTCCACAGGGACGGCGGGGGTCGGCCGCTGTTCAAAGCCGTACGCGATCGCGAAGGCTTCGGAGGCGGTGAGGTAGCGGATGTTCTGGTCCGTCTGCTCGGTCAGGTTGCGGCGGAGCGGCGATTCCCACGGGGTGATCGCCATCGGCAGAAGCAGGTCCGAGACGCGGAGCGTCGAGGCTCGCGACGGCGTCCCGGGCACTTCCGTGCCGAAGACCGGGTTGTTGACGCCGCCAAATCCCTTGTCGCCGCGGTGGGCCCGGGGCATCAGGTCGCGGAGCTGGGCGTACGGGACCGAGTCGCGGTTGGCCTGGATGTCCGGGATGTCCGTTCGCTTGTTACTGGGCGACTTGGGCATCGTGTCGGAGAAGGCGACGTCGCGCGAGTTGGCGATCCAGTCGCTGGTGACGAAGTCGGCCATGCCGTTGTTGGCGGAGGTGCGAAGATCGTCGATGAGCGCTTTGGTGAGCGAGATGCGTTCGCCGACGGGCGCAACGTCGTCGTCGATGACCTTGTTCCAGTCGCCGGTCCAGCTCTTGGGCTCGATGACGTACGCCGGCAGGCCGCCGACGGGGAGCTGGCCGCCGAGGCCGTCCATCGGATCGCTGGGGCGGGAAGCCGTCGCCCATCGCATGATGGTGACGCCGCCGTTGTGATTGAGGTCGTTGAAAGGGCCCTGGTTGCGGCCGCCGTAGCACCCTTCGACATCCTGATCGCCCGGCTTGATGCGGAGGTCGATGGTCTGCTGGGCGTTCTTGCGGAGACGGAACCGGTCCGTCATCTGATCGTTCTCGATCCGGTTGGCGGTCGCGGCGTTGTTGGCACCGATCTCGTTGGGGCCGCCGTACTGAGTCATGTCGGCGCGGCGGGTCTTCCAGAGCTGGACGGTCATGCCGTTGGCGCCGCTGGGATCCTCGATCATCTGCGGGTCGGCATCGGCCCGATTCGCGATGATGTCGGAGACGTCGTTGTTGACGCGCATCACCATGACCGCGCGGTTGGAGACGTCGCGATTGTCGCCCGAAGAGCTGAACTGCTTCTCGGCCCAGGCTCGCAGGTACTGACCGCCCGTGCCGGCGGGAACGACGCCGCGTCCTTCGAGCGTCGCGGCGATCTCAAGAGGGCTGTGGTCGAAGGCGTAGCAGACGACCGTCTCGCCGGCGCGAACGGTGAGACCGTTGAGCACGATGCTGTTCGGGCTTGAGAAGGTCGTGGAGAAGAGGCCGATCGTCGACCAGACCGGGCTGGTCTGATCGAAGTCGCGGATCCTGACGTACTGGAATCGCTCCGCGGTGTTCAGGGGGGCGCCCGCGCTTGGGAACCCGGTCGAGACCACCACGTCCTCGTCGAAGGGGTTGTGGAGCTGGACGGCCACGCAGCGGAAGAGGAAGTCCTTGTTCGCCGCGGTCATGTCGCCGTTGATCGTGATCCAGCCCGTCGGAGGCTGACCCGGCAGCGAGACGAACACGTCATCGTCATCCGGCGTGTCACGCCACGCGGTGTAGCAGCCGACTTCGCTGACGAAGACCTGCGGCTCAAATCCGTACAGGTGGAGCACCGGGGACTGGATCGTCGAAGCCTGCGCCGCGAGGATCCGGTCGTTGTTGTCCGGGTCGCGGTCGAGGCAGTAGGACGGATCGGAGAAGAGCCACGGCACCAGCGGAACGCCGCCGGACTTGGGAGACTGCGCCGGCGTTGCGAGCGTCGTCCGCGCCAGCTCGGTGTTGAACACCAGCGTCCGCGGGTTGGGAAGCCTGCCGTCCTGGCTGAACATCACTTCCGCGTTCACCGCCATCGAGCCCGCGACGAGCATTGCAAGCTCGGGGCCCTGGTGGCCGTAGAAGAGCGTCTTTCGGGCTTGGAACGGATTGCCGCCACCGCCGGGGAGCACGCCACCGGCCGGCCAGACCTCGGGCAGCTTGATCGCCGGGGCCAGACCGCGGACGTACGCGTGGAACACCTTCTGCGCGTCGGCGCTGGTGAGGTTGCCGCCCGTGGCGGCGAGCGTGCCGAGCGCGACCTTGGAATCCTGATCCGCGAGGATCTGGGTGGCCCACCTGGAGTACGGATAGCTTGTCTGCTCGATCCCGACGATGCTCGGGATCTCGCGGCTTGCGCTCACGGTCGTGAGCTGCGAACGCAGGTCGACGGCGGTCTGGAGCATCGCTTCCGGCGTCGTAGAACCCTGATCGACGACGATGCCGCCGCCGTTGGCGCGGCCGGTGCGGTTGAGTTCGACCGACTCGTCGCGATTGCTGCGGAGCGGGCCGAATCCGACCTGACGGCGCGGAGGAATGCCGCCCGAAGCCGAGATGCGGCCGTCGGTCGCGGACTCAAGACGGGAGGTCTCGTCCGGGTTGTTCACGCCGAAGCGGCCGAGCAGGTCGCCCATGTCGGACGTCGGGAAGTACGCGGGGAGCGTGACATCGCGGTTGGAATCGATCGAGGCGCCGACGGAGGAACGCGCCCCCTGCCGCCAGAACGTGTGGCGCAGAGCGCCTTCCTTGCTGCCAAACTGTCCGCCTGCTTGCCAGTCCCACGGCTCGTTGCGGTACCGGTCCTGCACGAGGACGTTCTTGATGGACCAGCGGATGGAGTCGTAGGCGCCGACGCCCATGTCGAACGCGGTGCTCTGGTCGTAATCGCGGTAGTTGCTCGCCCGCGGTGAGTTCGCCGGGCCCGCCGGCTGCAGGATCGAGTCGTAGCCGACGCCCCAGCGCTCGAACGTGTCGGACATCGTGAGCAGACGCTTGAGGTCGATATCCGCCGGCGTGACGCCGATGGGGTAGGCCATGCCGGGCTCGTAGCGCAGGTCGGTGGCGGTGTTGACGTTGATGAGGCCGGAGAGGTCGATGGCGCGAGCGGCGAAGAACCAGCGGACCTTGCCGTCGGTGGTCAGGAGCTGCTTCATCGCGCTTGAGCCGGTGACGTCCACGAGGTCGCGAGCGTCCACGAGCTCGGCCCAGCGAGCGTCGTAGATCCCGTCGCCGTCGGTGTCGACCCACTCGTTGTCCGCGTAGCCGTACTGGCTGGGGAGAAGATTCGACCACTCCTTGACCGCGCGGTACGCGCCGCGCTGTCGTGAATCCCAGACCGCCGAGCGGAACCGCGCGGGGCTGTTGTTGGGCAGCGCGAGGTTGAAGTCGGTGGTGTTGGTCACCGTGGCTCGCTGGGAAATCTGGTTGGGGTCGGTACTCCAGGTCAGGAGCGTCAGACCCTCGCTGGTCCGCGGCTTGCCGCTTCCGTCAAACCCGAAGCCGGACTCGGCGGCGAAGTTGTTGCGGATGTTGGCGAGGCTCACGAACCGGCCGTCGGGGGCGAAGTTGGAGATCTTGCCCCAGTCGCGGCGGTAGAGGAACTCGGGGTTCGCGGCCGTGGGGCTGTCGCCGGCCCAGTTGAGCCACTGCGGCGCGATGTCGGCGAGCCAGGGGTCGGTGCCCATGCCCTCGGGCGTGAAGAACTGGCGGTTGGGCTTCTGCACGCCGGCGGCGGTGACGAAGAGCCGTGCGTCGCGGGAATCGACGCGCCAGTCGGTCGACGGGCGGTCGACCGCTTCGCGGCGGGCGATGAACCGGGCGGATTGCGCGGCGGTGAGGAAGTCGCTGACCTCCTCGGGGACGTTGACGAAGGAGTCCTGAACGATGACGTTCTGGATGTACTTGGCGACCTGGTCGGGGACCTCGTCGATAGCGGCGGCCCGCTTGACAGAAGCGCCGGTCCGGCGGTCGGTCTGGCTGACGGCGAAGTGGGCGATCGCGATGACGGCGAGGAGGGCCAGCGTTCCGATCACGACGACCATGAACGTGCCGCGCCGCGTCTTGGCGACCCCGGCGGGAACGCCGGCGACCGCGCGGAGGACCGCCGCCGGCCCACCCATCGCGCGACCAAGCCGCTTGACCAACCCGCTCTTGTCTTGATTCGTGCTCATTGCTTGAACTCCTGCCACACACCCATTCCCAGCCCCGTCACACACCACACCCGTCCCCCGCCCGCCGTCCGGCTTCCGCGTGATCACTGAGGATCAGGCGTTCCGGGCAGTTCGAAGACCCACTGGAACCGTTCTTCCTTCAGCGGCTCGCGCTCGTCGGTGAGAGCGACCGTGATCCGCACCAGCTTGGGCCAAGCCCACGGCACGACCACCGGGTCGTACGGATCGCTGAGGTTGCCGTTGTTGACCGCCGGGTTGTAATACGGATCAAAGAACCCGAAGTGAGCCGTCTGCGTCGCCGTCCGCGGAGGGATGGGCGACCCGTAGATGAGCTCACGGCGCGCGTAGTGGGCGGTCGCTCCGCCGCTGAGGCCGGTGCGGCCGGCGAAGGGCGAGTACCGCGGGCTTTCGTCGTACTGCGTGATCTGCGAGGCCCCGGTGTTGGACCCGTACCAGAGGAGCTCGCCGGTGTTCGGGTTCACAAGCCCGAAAGTCCACTCGACGATGAACTCCGTGCATCGCGGGAGCACCGCGCCCTGCGTCAGCATGGACTGGTCTGCACGCCGGGTCAGGAGCGCCACCGCGTCCTCGCCCTGACGGCCGGACAGGTCGGTGAGTACGTTGAGATAGTCGGGCGGAGCCGACTCGGCACGCATGCGCGCGGCCAGCGGATCGGTCTGGCTGGTCGGGCCGTACCGGTCCGACTGCGTCGGGAACGCATCCTGCATCCAAGCGTGCATCCGACGGAGATCGTCGATGTCCGTCGCGCGAAACTTGGCGTTCCAAGTCGCGTCCGGGTCGGCCGCGGGGTCGTCATATCTGAGGCTCTCGTACCGGGCGAGCAGGTTGGGATCGCGGGGATCGAGATCGAACGTCTGCACGATCGTCCGAATCTCGTTGAGATCCGTCGTCGCGATGTCCACCAGACCGGAGGAAAGCTGCGGGAAGGTCGAGCCCGGATCGCCGCCGGGGCCGGTGACGGGACGGGCGAGCTGATCTCGACGCGCGGTCGCACCGGGAGCCACCACCGAGACCAGACGACCAAGGCTTCGGAAGATGTGCGAAGCCGCCGGCTGGCTCGCGATCTGCACCTCGTTCTCGCTCAGTCGCGAGTTGGGAGCTCCGCCGTTGGCCGCCAGACGCAGAGCCCGGGGCCAGCCGCGGGCCGGAAGATCCTCACGGGCCGACTTCGGCGTCGCCAAGAGCGTCACCTTGCGGCCGAGCGTCCAGTTCTCGGCGAATGTGTTCGGAAGCACGCCGCCGCCGGGGAGCGCTTCGCCGAAGCTACCGCCGCCGCCGTACCCGGAAAGGTCGGGCCGGCCCGGCACCACGTCGTTCGAACCCGGGTCCGGATTGTTGATGGCGGACACGCTCGGACGGAGATTTGACTGAATGGGTTGACCGTTCGCAGGATTGTTGCGGAGTGGGAAGAGGACGTGGCCGTAGTAGACCATGCCGGTGTCGCTTCGGGCGACCAGCGAGGGGTTGATCGGAGCGCGGGCGGTCTCAAACTCGCCCTTGGCGAAGAAGACCATCTCGTCGATGCGCCGCTCACGGGCGTTGACGTCGTCCTTGTTGAGGGCGACTTCCCAGTTGCCGCCGCCGTTGCGGGGGCCGGCGAACTGGTTGCGGATGACGAGGAATCCTTCGCGGGTCATGCCGCTGAAGTCCCGGCGCATCTGCTGTTCGAGCACGGCCGCGGCTTGCGTGAGGGCGCTGACCTTCTGACCCTGCGTCACGGTCGCGCCGATGGTCTGGAAGATCGCGGCGAGCCCGACCGACACGATCGCGACCGCGCCGACGGAGATCAGGACCTCCACCAGCGTGAAACCGCGGCGCGAACCGGCGGAGTCAGCCCGACCGGCCGAAGCCCGCAAACCGCCAATTGTCCGTGTCCATCCGTTCATCGAGCACCTCTTCATGTCCGTCCCCACACCCAACCCGCCCCGTTCCACCCGGCCCGTTCCATCCGGTCCCGTCCCGCCCGCGATCAAGGCTTGATCGTGATCACCCGCGCCGCCACCGGCACCTGCTCGGTGAAGGTCACCTGAATCTCGCTGCCGGAGTTGCACCGGGCGGCGAAGGACTCGAGCATCGGCTTCTCGAGCAGCACCTGGTTGTAAACCGGGTTGCCCGCGTTGTCGCGCACGTTTCTCGCCACCGTGTGAATCCCGCCCTGGTTGTCGATCAGGATCTGCCCGGGCTTGGCCATCGCTCGGGCTTCGGGAAGACGCCCGTTGTCCGCGAAGGCGAACTCGAGAATGTCGAAGGGCCCGTTGGTCTTGCTCTTGCGCGCCGCCGTGACGTTCGTGTACATCGGCTGCGAGTAGAACCCCGTGCCGTCAAGCGTCGGATCGCCGAAGGACGCCTGGGACGCGCCGATGGGAACGATGTTCCCCGCAACGATCCCGTCCAGCATCGTCTGACCCGTGCGCACACGGATCTGCGGATCAAGACGGCGAACGAACAGCGCGACACGAAGCGGCCGCGGCATCGAAGTCACGTTCGCGTCCGGAGCCATGAACTGCCCCATCGGCTGACGCGCCACGTCCGTCTCCGAAGCCAAGCACACCACCATGTCCCACACCAGCGTCGGATCCGTCCCCGCGCCCACGCCCGGCATCAGATTCAGCCGGTCCGCCGGACGCAAATACCGATTCCGCGCGGAGGGCTCAAGACGGATCCGCCCGTCGTCCTCATAAAGCCTGCGCGTCGCCACGCTCGGCGAGAGCGAAACCTGCCACTTGGTCTCGATCGCGTCCTGCTCCTGCACAAGCTGGTCCGCGTAGTACCGCAGCCCACGGTTGTTCAGCGGGCTTGAGAAATTCTCGTTCCCGCGGATCGTCGCTTCCGCCGCTTCCAGAACGCCCGTGCCCACCACCGTGTCGCGGGCGATCCGCTGCGTCCGCACCACCACCGGGAACATCGCCGCAAGACCCAGCAGCGCCAGCGAAAGCACCAGCACGCCGATCAAGACCTCAAGCAGCGTAAAGCCGCGGGCTTTGCCCAGTCCCCTCACGTTGATCTTCGCCATGTTCACGGCTTTACCTCCCGGGGCTGACCCGTGTACCGATCAAACCCGTAGATCAACGCATCGCTTTCCACCTGGCGGCCGTCAAGGCGGAGCGTGCCCACAATCCAGTCATCCACGCGCTGCTGCACAACCTGCGGCGACTGGCCCGTGAAGAGCGCCGTGTCGATCCGAGGTTCGTTCGGCACCGGAGCGTTCGCGTTCCCCGGCTCGCCCCACGCGTAGATCGACGCGCTGTACCGGTTCAGGCCGCGGGCCCCGATCGAAGCCGCGAGCGTCTTCTCTTCGTACAGCGACACCAGATCCACGCTCGACGCGAGCACCGTGTCGCCGGATTCATCACCGATGAGCGCCGCCAGATCTGTCGAAGAGACTTGACCAGGTGGTGCTGGTGGAGCTACCGGATTCACCCTTCTTGCGAGCAGACGCCGGGCCCACTGCGCCACGTTGTCCGTCCGGTCCACGCGGCGCCAATCCGTCTCGAGCGGAGTGCCCACCACGCGGGTCACCGCGCCCTGCTCCGAGCTCCGCGGCGCCAACACCACCGACGGGAACGCCTGATTCACCACCAGGTTCCCCGTTCCCTTCTCGAATCGCACCATGAACGTCTGCCTGAGCGTGCGGTTGTTCGCGCCCGTGTCCCGGTCCGCGTCCTGGTTGAAGAATCCCGTCTCCGGGAACACCCACGACCCGTTGTCCGCGTTGTACTCGCGGCTTCCCGGCACTTCGCCGTACCAGCCGGTCGCGTTGGCGTTCCCGTCGTCGAGCATCGCGGAACCCGCGAACGCCCGGACCATCCAGCCCGGCGGGAGCTGGATCGGCTCGCTCGAACCCGCCGGCGCGAACACGTCGCGCTTGACGGTGAAGTTCGGATACTGGTTCCAATTCAGATGGTCGCGGTCCTGCACCGTGCCGACCTGCACGCACGGCACGATCGTCATCCGGCCGCCGGGCTCGAAGAAGAAGACCGCGGCGGAGTCCGAATCCGTGCTGCGGATCGCGGCATCGCGAGCCGCCGACATCGCGGCTTTGAACTGCCCGATCGCGAGCGTGCGGTTCGAGCTCGCGAGCATCGCGCCAAACGCCGGGAGCCCCACCGCGATCACGATCACGAGCAGGGTGATCACCACCAGAAGCTCGGTAAGCGTGAACGCCCTGGCCGCGCCCGGACGCTGCATCGATCTGTCGGCTTTCGCGCTGTTCATCGTCCCACCTCCACGACGTTGTCTTCGCGGGCTTTGCGGACGAGCTGCTCCTGCGAGCCGCCGTACGCGATGCCGAGCGCTGCGGCCATCGCTTCGCGGGCCTGCGCCGTCGCGGCCTCGACGGGCATGTCCCCGAAGAACCCGTCCGCGCCCGCCGCCACGATCGCGAAGTCCGCGCTCGCAAGTTCGGGGTTGGTGCCCGGGTCCCCGACGATCCGCGGAATGTTCAGAAGGTTCGCGTCGTACGAACCGTTGGGAAGCTTCAGATTCTCGGTCACCAAGCCGCGCTCGCCGCGAAGCCAGCGGTAGTACCGAATCGCCACGCCGTTGCGGTCACGGATCTCGACCCGGCCCTCGGTGTTCTGGCCACGGGCGATATCCGCGTCGACGACCTTGAACCCGCCGGATCCGTCCTGGAACCGCGAGCCGTACTTCTTGCCCGAGCGAGCCCGCGTCGTGCCCGCCGGAATCGCCCACGTCCCGTCATCGAGAGGCTCGACCGAGCCGGGCCCGACGACACCATCCACCACCTCGCGCGGGTTCGCGTTGCCGTACGTCACCTCGCCCAGCCCCGCGAGGTAGACACCCAGCGAGTAGTTGCTGAACCGACGGTCCGCCGGGTCGTTGTAGTCATCCGCGTTCACACGCTGGTTGCCGGTGGTCCAGCCGCGGAGATAGTCACGCTCGCGGGCTTTGTTGGGATCCTGCGGGTCGTTCGCCAGGCTCGCGCGGTACGTCGCGAAGACCGGGCGGATCGGGTTCACCTGGCCGGCGTTGGGGTTGTAGATCGGGGTGCCGCGGAAGTTCGGCATGCCCGCGGTGGCTTCATCCGCGATCAGCGGAGGAAGGAACCCGTGGTCCTGCCGGAACTGCTCGACGCCCTGCCTCATCGCCTGCACGGTCCGCTGGGCCGAAGCTTTGCGGGCCTGCTGGATCGCGATCCGACCGACCACGATCAGGAGACCGATGAGGATCGCGATCACCGCGATCGAGACGAGAAGCTCGATGATCGTAAAGCCCGCGGCTCCACGACCCGCTTCTCCCCGCCTCGTGCTTCGTCCGTTCGAAACCATCCGCATCGCGGCCTCCTTCAAGCTACCGACCATCCCCGCCCACCGTCCCGCCACCCCCACCGCGATCAACCGTTGTTGCTGCCCTGGAGGCTCGTGATCATCGCGACCAGCGGGAGGAACATCGCCACGACGACCGTGCCGACGATCACGCCAAGCACCACCACCATCAGAGGCTCGAGCAGCGAGACCAGCGAGGCCACCGCCACGTCCACCTCTTCGTCGTAGTTGTCCGCGATCTTCAGCAGCATCTGGTCCATTTCGCCCGTTTCTTCGCCGACGTCGATCATGTTGACGACGATCGCATCGCAAGTCTTCGACAAACGCAGCGGCTCGGCAAAGCTCTCGCCCTCGCGGATCGAGTCGTGCACCTTCATCAGCGCCTTCTCGTACACGTAGTTGCCGCTCGTCTCGGCCGTGATCTTGATGCCCTCGAGGATCGGCACGCCGGCCGCGATCAGCGTGCCGAGCGTCCGGGTGAAGCGGGCGATGATCGTCTTCTTCACAAGCTTGCCGAACACGGGCGTCCAGAGCAGGATCGTGTCCGTGATCGCCCGGCCCGGGCCCGCCGATCGGATCAGCTTGAAGAGAATCCAGATGATGATCGGCGAAGGCAGGATGACCAGGGCGCCCGGGATGGACTGGCCCGCGTTCTTGCCCGCGACCCAGCGCGAAGAGAAGATAAGGCCGCGTGTCAGGCCCGGCAGAGCCACGCCGAAGTCGCGGAAGATTTCCTCGAACTTCGGAATGATGAACCACATGATGCCCGTCAGAATCAGGGCGGCGATCAGAATGACGACGATGGGGTACACCATCGCACCCTTGATCTTCCGCTTCAGACGCTCGCTCTTCTCCATGAACTCCGCCAGACGCTTCAAGATCACGTCCAGCACGCCGCCGATCTCGCCGGCGTTCACCATCTTCACGTACAGGCGGTTGAACGCGGCGGGGTACTTGCCCATCGCTTCGCTCAGCGAGTTGCCGCCCTCGACGTCCTCGCAGACGCCGATGAGCACGTTCTTCAGCTTGCCCGGCTTCTGCTGGCTTTCCAGAATCTGAAGCGACCGGAGCAGGGGCAGGCCGGCGTCCTGAAGCGTCGAGAGCTGGCGGGTGAAGGTGGTCATCGTCTTCTGGGAGACGCGACCGATGCCCACGCTCTTGCCGCTCTTGCGGCCCTTGGCTTTCGCCTGCGCCGCCGCGTCGACCGCGCCTTCCTTCTTCGCGGACTTCTCTTCCTTGACCTGCGTCGGGAACAGACGCTGCGACTTGATCTTCTGAACCGCTTCTTCCTTCGTCGAAGCCTCGATGGTCCCCTTCTGGGGCTTGCCGGCCTCGTTCAGTGCTTCATATCCAAAGGTCGCCATGATCTGCTCCAATGTCTGTCCGAAACCAACGCCGTTCCCGCCCTACGCACCCGCCTCAGCCCCACACGCCCCAGCCCGCTCTTCCGATCCCGCTGGCACGGGATCAGTCCTCTTCCGAGAGCGTCTCGCGGACGACCTCGTCGATCGTCGTCTGACCCTCGTAGATCGCCATCAGGCCGCTCTCGCGGAGCGACCGCATGCCGCGCTTCCTCGCGTGGTCGCGGAGAACCGTCGTGCTGGCCGCTTTCATGATGAGGTCGCGCATCTCGTCGTCCACCGACATCAGTTCAAAGAGCGCCATGCGGCCCTTGTACCCGGAGTTGTGGCAGTTCTCGCAGCCCTTGCCGCGGAAGAACTTCCGCCCGCGCACCTTCTCGGGCGTCAACGCCAGTTCCATCAGCTCCTCAAGCTTGGGCTCGTACGCCTCCTTGCACTTGGAGCAGATCGTCCTGGCAAGCCGCTGCGCGATCACGCCTTCCAGCGTCGCCGTCAGCAAGAACGCCTCGAGTCCAAGGTCCATCAGTCGCACCACGCTGCTCGGCGCGTCGTTGGTGTGGAGCGTGCTCAGCACAAGGTGGCCCGTCAGCGATGCCTGCACCGCGATCTGCGCGGTCTCAAGGTCGCGGATCTCGCCCACCAGGATGATGTCCGGGTCCTGACGCAGGAAGCTGCGAAGCAGCTTCGCGAACGTCGTCTCCGTCTCAACGTTCACCTGGCACTGACAAAGGCCGTCGATGTCGTACTCGACCGGGTCCTCCGCCGTCAGGATCTTCGTGTCAATCGCGTTGAGCTCGGCCAGCGCCGCGTAAAGCGTCGTCGTCTTGCCCGAGCCCGTCGGCCCCGTCACGATCACGATCCCGTTGGGCTTGTTGATCTGGTGGCGGATCACCGTCAGATCGTCCGGCCGCAGGCCCAGACGCTCGAGCGAAAGCTCGACGTTGCTCCGGTCCAGGATTCGCATCACCACGCTCTCGCCGTGCATGGTCGGAAGCACCGCGATGCGCAGATCCACCGGGCGGCCGGCGAGCGTCAGCTCGATACGACCGTCCTGCGGCAGACGACGCTCGGCGATGTCCAGATTCGCCATGACCTTCACGCGGCTCGTGATCGCCGGGCCTAGCTGCTTGGGCGGCGGCACCATCTCGTAAAGCACGCCGTCGATGCGGTACCGCATCTTGAATTCGTTCTCGAAAGGCTCGAAGTGGATGTCCGAAGCCTTGTCCCTGATCGCCTGCAGAAGCACGAGGTTCACGAGCTTGACGATCTCGTTGTCCCCCGCGGCTTTGCTCAGCGCGTCAAGGTCGATCGACTGGTCCCCGCGAGCGATCCCCTCGAACTTCTTGGTGTCCAGACCCTGCACGACCTCGGCCACCGACTCCTTCTTCGAGAAATGCTTGGCGATGATCGAGTCGACCTGCGCCGGATCGGCGACCACGGCTTCCACGTTGAAGCCCATCAGCAAGCGAAGGTCGTCGACGGCCCGGAAATTGTCCGGGCTCTTCATCGCGATCTTCACCCGCTTGGCGTTGGGGTTGTACTCGATCGGGATGACCTCGTAGCTGCGGATGTTCTCGGAGGGCACGGCCCCCTTGAGGGCGTCGGTCATCTCAAGACCCTTGAGGTCCACGTACTCCAAGCCGGCCTGCGCGGCCAGCCCGGCGTGCACATCACGCTCGTTGCAGTACCCGAGTTCGGACAGGATCTGCCCGAGCTTGGCTTTGCGGGTCTTCTGGATGGCCAAAGCCTCGTGCACCTGCTCACGAGTGGTCCTGCCCATCTTCGTGAGGATGCGGCCGAGCTTTTGCCCTTTGGTCTTCGAAAGGTCCAGCGCGTCTTCCGCCATGTTCGTCTCCGGGTCCGCTTCGTCAGGTCTTCCAATCAGCTCAGCCGATCAGCTCGGTTTCGAGTCAGCGCCAAACCAATCCTCGACCCCCGCCGCCAAACCCACCCTTCCACTCCCCCACCGCCCCGTTCCCCAGAACCCGAACCAGACTACCCGCCCGGCACAATCGCCGCCCAGGTCCCCCACCCAAGCCCCCCACCCAGACCCCCACACAACTCCCCCGACCAAGTCCCCCAACCAAGTCCCCCTGCTCTCCTGCCACCCATCCCCGATCCAACCCGACGTCCCCGCGACGCCGGGTCCCCACCACCAACCCCCGCTCCAACCCGCCACCGTTCCCCCACCCGCAAACCCCGTACCCAAGTCCCCCACACCATCACCCTCAAAGCGGCCGCCCCACCCCATCCCACCCCGTCCAACTCCCGGCCAAACCGGGATCACCGAATCTCGACGACGGACCCCTCCGGATCGAGATGGCGCCGCGAAACCAACCGACGCCACACTCCCTTTCGGAGAGCTTAGCCGATCGGTTGGCGCTGAGGATTGAGTTTATTCAACGATTTTGGACACGACATCTGGATTTTTGACGATTTGGAAGCCAACCGAGGCCCGCTGAAGGGCCTCTGATCACGACTCCTTCGCCAGATCGATGTCTTCGTCCCATTCCTGACGGCCCACGGTCCGACCCAGACGATGGATGCGATCCGTCAGCTCGGCTGGATTTTTGCTCTTGTCGATCATCTCCTCTGCCGCGATCTTGCCGGCGGAGTAGAGCGACCAGAGGTGGTCGTCGAGGAGCTGCATGCCGAACTTTTTGCCGGTCTGAATGGCCGAGTCGATTCGGAAGGTCTTGCCTTCGCGGATGAGGTTGGCGATGGCGGGGGTCACCACGAGGAACTCGTACCCGGCCACCATTCCCGCGGTATCGACGCGGGCGAGGAGCACCTGGCTCAGCACGCAGATGAGGGCCGTCGAGAGCTGCACCCGGATCTGGTTCTGCTGGCTGACGGGGAAGGCGTCGACGATACGGTCGATGGTCTTGGCCGCACCGGTGGTGTGCAGGGTGCCGAACACCAAGTGGCCCGTTTCGGCGGCTCGGATGGCTGCTTCGATCGTTTCCAGGTCTCGCATTTCGCCGACCAGGATCACGTCCGGGTCCGAACGAAGCACGCGGCGGAGAGCTTCGGCGAAGCTCGGCACGTCGTCGTGGATCGCTCGCTGGTTCACGATCGACTTCTTGTGGTAGTGGTAGTACTCGATCGGGTCTTCCATCGTGACGATGTGCCGATCCATGTTCGTGTTGACGTAATCCACCATCGTGGCCAGCGAGGTCGTCTTACCCGAACCGGTAGGTCCGGTAACAAGGAACAGACCACGGGGGCGGCGGATGAGGTCGCGGCAGATTTCGGGGAGGCCGATCTGCTCGAACGTCAGGAGCTTCTTGGGAATCTGGCGGAGGACCATGGCGAGGTCGCCGCGCTGGCGGAAGACCGACACGCGAAAGCGGGCCGCGTCGCCGTAGGCGAAGCCGAAGTCGGTGCCGCCCTTTTCCTGCAGTTCCTGCTGGTTGCGTTCGGGGGTGATGGCTTTCATCAGCGAGACCATGTCGTCGCTGTCCAGGACCTTGGTCTGGAGGTTGCGCAGGTGGCTGTGCAGGCGGAGGGTCGGGGGCCGGCCCACGGTGAGGTGCAAGTCGGAGGCGCTGAGCTTCACCACGGTGTCGAGCAAGCGGTCAATCTGCATCGAAGACATGTCAACTCATCCTTCAGGGGGCTTGGAAGCCTTGCATCGCGCGGCTCGCCCGGTCACTTTCGGCCCACATCGCGAACATCAGGTGGAAACGGCTTCGTTATCGAGGTCCACCTGGGTGTTGCGTGCCACTTCGTCGGGGGTCGTCATCCCCTTGAGGACCTTGATCTTTCCGTCGTTGACGAGGGGGAGCATTCCGTTGGCTTTGGCGGCTTTGCGGAGATCGCTGATCGGCGCCAGCTTGAACGCCAGGTCGCGCAGTTCGCCGTTCATCACCATCATCTCGAAGATGGCTCGGCGGCCGCGGTAGCCGGTGTTGTTGCACGCCGGGCAGCCGACGGGCTTGAGCACCTTGCCCTCTGCTTCCATCGCGGAGATGCCGCAGAGGCGGAGGTACTTGGGGTCGGGGTTCTCATCCAGCGCACCCTTGCACTCCTTGCAGAGGATTCGGATGAGTCGCTGGGCGAGGACGGCCTGGATCGAGCTTGCGACCAGGAACGGCTTGACGCCCATGTCCACAAGTCGCGTCATCGCCGAGGGGGCGTCGTTGGTGTGGAGGGTCGAGAAGACCAGGTGGCCGGTCAGAGCGGCCTGAATCGCGATCTCCGCGACTTCCTTGTCTCGGATTTCACCGACCAGAATGATGTTGGGAGCCTGACGCAGCATCGAGCGGAGAATCGCCGAGAACGACAGGCCGATGTGCTCCTTCACCTGGCACTGGTTGATCCCTTCGAACTGGTATTCGACGGGGTCTTCGGCGGTGATGATCTTCTTGTCGGGGCGGTTGAGGATGTCCAGCGCGGTGTAGAGCGTGGTCGTCTTGCCCGAACCGGTCGGCCCCGTCACGAGGAAGATGCCGTTGGGCTTGCGGATGATCTTGTTGAACGTCGCGAGGTTTTCGGGCTCGAAACCGAGGTTCGCCAGGCCGATTCGCACGCTGTCGGGTCGCAGAATACGGGCCACCACGCTCTCGCCGTGGTACGCGGGGCAGGCCGACACGCGGAAGTCGATGAAGACTTCGTCCACCAGCAGCTTGATGCGGCCGTCCTGCGGCACGCGCTTTTCCGCGATGTTCATGCCGCTCATCAGCTTGAAGCGGGAGAGCATGGAGTTCTGCATGCGCTTGGGCAGGTTGTCGCGTTCGACGCAGACGCCGTCGATGCGGTACCGGAGACGCACGCGATCGGCCATCGGCTCGATGTGCACGTCCGACGCCCGCATCTTCACGGCTTCGCTCAGGATTCGGTTGCAGAGGCGGACGATCGGGGCTTCGTCCGAGCTGATGTCGATCGACTTGTCCATCGACCGGTCGACTGAGCGGTCGATCGTCTTGTCGATGGATTCCGTCACCAGCGACTGGCCAGGCGCCAGCGGCTTGTCCATCTTCGGGGCTGCCGCGCCGCCGCCCCCGCCGCCGTCCACGAAACGCTTGATCTGCGATCGGGCCGCGATTCTGGGGTCGATGTCGACGTTCAGCCGGAACCGAAGCATGTCCTGAAGCTCAAGGTCCAGCGGATCGTGGATGACGAGCTGAAGGCGATTCCCGCTCTTGGAGATCGGAAGCACGAGGTACTTCTTGATCACGTCGTCCGGGACGAGCTTGGGATTGATCTTGGAAGCCGCGCCCGACACGTCGAGATCGAAGTACTCCATCCCGAACTGGTTCGCGAGCCCCTTGGCCACGTCGGTGTCCTTGGCAAAGCCCAAATCGACGAGCGCATCGCCGAGCCGCTTGCCCGACTTCTGCGCCTGCTGCGTCGCTTTTTCGGCCTGGTCGGCGGTGATCACGCCCCAACCCACGAGAATTTCGCCCAACTTCTTGCGTGATCGCGCCATGCGGACACCTGCTCCTCAACTCGGCTTTGCCGGCCGGTCGTCAACACTCATCTCGCCCAACCTCACCAATCCGAGCCCCTCCGGTCACCCCGCTTCGGCCGCTCGCGCGGCGCGGAAGAGTAGGATTCTTTCAGGGGCGGGGAGGGTATCACATTCTCCCTCTCTCTGCGCCGCCAAAGAACCTCCGGTCGCGCCGCCCCGACCGAGCCGAACCGCTCTCGCGGCCACGGACCACTTCGCCGTCACCCTTCTGTTGGGGCCCACATCTTCGAGAATCCCGATACGCGGCCGGAACCGGTCCGGTTCCGGATTCGTCCCGCCCCGCGAACGCCCGCGCTGCCAAGAAGGCTTTCGTTCGGTCGGCCTGCGGCGGACCCCGCTTCGCTACGATCACGCTCCCTCTCCCGACCAACCGCCGCACCGCCAGGCTTGTCCAGCGCCGCGATCGAGACCGCACGATGAAAGAACCCCGTCGATTCTCCAAGCCCGGCAAGCAGGCAAGCCACTCCGCCGGCAAATCCAAACGCGACCCGCGACCCACCTTCCTCCAGAAGGGCCTCCGCATCGTCCACGAGGATGATGACGTCCTCGTCGTCGACAAGCCCGCCGGCCTGCTCTCGGCCACACCCGCCGGCGAAGAGCACGACAGCGTCTTCGCCCGCGTCAAGGACCACGTCAAGACCCAGCGAGCCCAGCGCGGCACCCGCACCTGGATCATCCACCGACTCGACCGAGAAGCGTCCGGACTTCTCGTCTTCGCCAAGACCGAGCGGGCCTACGAGATGCTCAAAGCCGAGCTTCAAGCCCGCCGCACCCACCGCCTCTACGCCGCCGTGGTCGAAGGAGTCGTCCCCCACGACCGCTCCGTCGGGACCGTCGAATCCTTCCTTTACGAAGACACCCGCGGCACCGTCCACACCGCCGAGTCCCCAAGAGCCGTCCCCGCCCACCTCCGCCGCAACGAGTCCGACGAAGAGCTCAGCCTCGCCAAGCCGGCCGTCACCCACTACCGAGTCATCGGCCGCTCGCCCAGACGATCCATTCTCGAGGTCAAGCTCGAAACCGGCCGCAAGCACCAGATCCGCGCTCACCTCGCGCACCTGGGCTTCCCCATCGTCGGCGACCGCCGATACGACCACAAAGCCGATCCGGGCAACCGCCTCTGCCTCCACGCTATCGAACTTGGCTTCACCCACCCCGCTTCCGGCCGCGAAGTCCGGTTCGAAAGCCCGATCCCGCCGGTCTTTTTCAAAGCCGCCGGAATCCGCGAAGGCGACCTCGCCGCGCCGTCCTCGCCCGTCGCAGCCTCGCCCGTGGCGGCCCCCGGTGCGGCGAACGCCCCCGCGGCCAAGCCGGCCCCCGCCGCGCGGCCGGCAAACGTCACCGACCCCGCATCGGTCGCTTCGTCGTGGAACCACGTCGCTTCGTGGTATGACGAGCTTCTCGAAGATCGCGTCAGCGATCACCACGAGCAGATCATCCTTCCGGGGACGCAGCGGCTTCTCTCGATCGCGCCGGGTCATCGCGTGCTCGACGTCGCCTGCGGTCAGGGGATCCTCTGCCGCCGCTTGGCCGCCGCTGGAGCGGAGGTCGTCGGCGTCGACGCCGCGCCCAAGCTCATCGAGCGGGCGTCGCAGCTCGGGCCCGAAACCTACATCGCCGCCGACGCCCGCCGCCTCGCGACGCTCAACATCGGAGCGTTCGACTCCGCCGCCTGCGTCATGGCGATCATGAACATCGAGCCGATCTCCTCGGTCATGTCCGGTGTCGCCAAGGTCGTGAGGCCCGGCGGCAGGTTCGTCCTCGTACTGCTTCACCCCGCTTTCCGAGCTCCCGGTCAGACGTCCTGGGGCTGGGAGAACCCGCCCCCATCCAAGACCGCGGCGGCCAAGCTCGGCAAAGCACCGCCGCCGATGTCCAAGGACGCTCCCGCACCGCGCCAGTACCGGCGCGTGGACGGGTATCTCTCGTCGGGTTCCAAAGAGATCGTGATGAACCCGGGAGCGGCGGCTTCGGGCAAGGAACCGGTGGTCACGATGACGTACCACCGGCCAATCCAGGCGTACATCAACGCGCTCGGCCACGCCGGGTTCGCGGTGGACGCGATGGAGGAGTGGCCCTCCGTCCGCCTCAGCCAGCCGGGCCCCCGCGCCGCCGAGGAGAACCGCGCCCGCCGCGAGATCCCGATGTTCCTCGCGCTCCGGGCCGTCCGCCTCGCCGGCGGCTAACCGCTGTACACTCGCTCTGATGCCCACCATCGATCTCCGCGGCAAACCCATCGCGATCACCGGCGCCAGCAGCGGCATCGGCCGAGCCACCGCGCTCGCCTGCGCCCAAGCCGGCATGCCCGTCGTCGTCGGAGCACGACGCGTCGACCTCCTCCAGGCCCTCGTCGATGAGATCCGCGCCGCCGGAGGCCGAGCCGAAGCCGTCGCCTGCGATGTCGACAAGCCCGAGGATGGCGAACGCCTCACCGCCCGCACCATCGAAGCGTTCGGCTCGATCTACTCGGTCTTCGCCAACGCCGGCTTCGGGCTCGAGGGGGCCGTCGCGGACCTCACGATGGAGCAGTGGGACTCGATCATCCGCACCAACTTCTACGGCACGCTCCACACCATCACCCCGGCTCTGAAAGCCATGCGGGCCACGGGGTCGGGGCACATCCTGATCTGTTCAAGCTGCGTCAGCAAGGTCGGCTTGCCGTTTCATTCGGCGTATTCGGCGACCAAAGCGATGCAGGACCACGTGGGCCGCGCCCTGCGTCTTGAGCTCGAGGGTTCGGGGATCCACGTCTCGACGCTCCACCCCATCGGCGTCTCGACGGAGTTCTCCGCGCGGGTGGCGGAGCGTGCGGGGGGCAAGCGGACGGCCGTGCGGACGCCGGACTCGATGAAGCAGACGCCGCAGTTCGTCGCTTCCCGCGTGCTTGATTCGCTCCGCAAGCCGGTGGGCGAGATCTGGACCCATCTCCCCACGCGCCTGGCGATGGGCGTGCTGACGATGCTTCCGGGGGTGGGCGACTGGTACCTCGCGCGGCGGCTGAAGAAGCAGCGGGCGCACTGATCGGCCCGTGCGCGAAGACTCGCGACATTGACTAGAGCGAGCCGGACGCTCATTGAACTGTTCGTGTTCCAGACGTGCACGTCGAGCAACGCAGCAGGACTGTCCATTTTAACTCTGAGATTGCGTCAGACATTTCCTATGCAGCCGTCGATGTTGCCACCGATTGCCCTGCAGTCGAAGCGCAAAGGTACTCTCTCATGGTTTTGGAGTTTCAGGATCTGCCCGCAGAAGCGGCGTGAGTCTTCCGCACTCAGAGCATGTGATTAAGCCAGATTGCTCGATCTGCACATCATACCCACACAGAATACAGAGTCGCTTCGCAAAACGTCTTTGGGCAACAGATAGCCGCTTCTCGATCATGAACGAGCAGCCCATCAGGCATGCAACCACAACAATTATGGCGAGGCCGTGAATAAGAATTGCCGACCAATGAAAGGGATAAACTGCCAACGCAAAGATCTGCAACAAGAAACACAAGTCCATGAAGTAGAACCACGGGCGAAAAACAACGCAGGCAGAGATCTGTCGCCCCGCATCGAAGTACAGACTTTTCGTGGATAGCTCCACCGTGAGGTCGTCAGAAGCGCACTCGCTGCTTTTAACTCTAGAGCGTGCCACTATGGCACCAATGGCGAGTGGCACCGATACGGCGACAAACATCTTCGCAATCCGGTCGTCTGACAAGAACACGCTAGCCAAGCTGATAGCCAACACCATCAGGCACGAAATCGCCGCGTCCGCGAGTAGCCACCACCGAGCTCTGATTTGCTTAGACTCGCGGTTCGCCACGGCGAGGCAATTCGCCAAGCCGCGATCTCGCAGGATGTGCGACAGCATCGTTGAGTCTATTCGACGGCCATCCAGCATGTCGGCGCAACTCCTATGATTCACGCGGCGGCGGATGGCACCGATCTCTTGATGAATCCGAACGTGCCATCCGCTTGAACGTGCGATCTTCTCACCCCCTCGTTCAGACTCATTTCTGGCTCCGAGCGAAGACGCGTTGCACAAAGAAAGCCGCCAAAAAGCCGGCGCCTACCCCCATCAGCGAGCCGAACAGACCCGCCCCGTACCACCCCATCGCACCACCGGCACACGCAAAGAGCAAGCAAAACACGATCTCAAGCTTCTTAGTCATTGACGAGCATCCTCTGGCGTACGTTGGCGGGTGGCACCGATCTCCTGATGAATCCGAGGCGTCCACCGATCGCCGGTTCCTCCGACGATCGGTGCCGATGATCCCAGTGCCCTCATGGTCGCGAGCGTCATCGACGTCCCTTCCAAGCTTCCCATCCACTCCCCGGCGGCGCATCAGCATCGTGCAAGCGTCGTCGGCAGTATACCGAGCCTGCGACCATCGGCCGACACGCTCTCAGTCCTCCCGCGCGGAACCCATCAGCCGCTCGCGGATCGCGGCGGTACCCGTACCCGGGAATCGGCGATCGGTAGCGCGGTTCACTCCATTCCGTGACCCGTGCCACCGCACCCGCACCTCGGACGCACGCGTGATGGAATAGCCCCGCCCGGATTCGAACCGGGAACCAAGCAATTATGAGTCGCCTGCTCTGACCGTTGAGCTACGGGGCCGCCTCACCGCCAAACCGGTGAACCTTAGCGGCCCCGCACCGGATCCGCTTTCGACTCTTCGAGCAGCGCCGCCGCACGGGCACGCCATTCGGCCTCACCCTTCGTGTCGCCCCGGGCTTTGCAGCAGTCGGCCATCACCCTGCTCCCGAGGATCCGAAACGACAGACCCTCGCGGCCCGCCCGCTCGGCCTGCGTCATCAGCTCGGTCACCAGCGGCTCGGCCTGGTCGCACGCGCCCGTCCCCGCGTACCCGCGAGCGACCAGAAGCCGGGTCCGCAGCGTGACCACGTTGTCCTTTCCGAGAGCTTCTTCGGCCGCTTTCGCGATCGGCGCGGCGATGGCGAGTGATTCCGCGGCGTTCTTCTTCTTGGTCAGCAGCATCCACGCCACGTTGTACCCGGAGTTGATGGTGTTCACATGCTTCGGACCCAGATGCTCGCGCATCCACGCGTACGCCTCGCGCTGGAGCGGTTCGGCTTGCGCGACATCGCCAAGCTCCGCGTACACCGACCCCAGATCGTTGACCGTGCCCATCGTGTCCAGAGCGTCGCGGCCCAGGATGCGTTCGCGGATCTCAAGGCACTTCTTCATGTGCGAGATGGCTTCCTCACGCTTGCTCAGGGCTTTCGCCAGGGTCCCGAGCATCGAGTAGCCCATCGCCACCCGCGACTCATCGACGGGCGTCTGGCGAAGCCTCGTTTCCAGAGCCTCGCGCATCATCGTCTCCGCGCCCGCCGCGTCCCCGAGCGAAAGCCGCGTCTGACTCAGGACGTCTTTCACGGAAAGCGTCAGAATCGCTTCATCCCCCAGCACACGTTTGACGCGCACCAGCAGCGGCTCGGCGACCACCGAGGCTTCCGGGTTCCGCTCGGCGAAGCTCAGCATCTCGCTGAGGCCGAACTCGGCTTCGAGCGTGTCGGGGTGGTCGGGGCCGAGCTCCTTCGCCCGGATCTCGACGGCGCTTCGGAAGTGCGACTCGGCTTTCTTGAAATCGCCCATCGTGCCAAGCACCCGCCCGATGGAGTATCGCACGCCCGCTTCCACAAGCGGATCCCCGCCGAGAATCTCCGGTGTGGTCGAGACTCGGTCGGCCGCGCGGGTCACCGCGTCGTACATCGTGACCGTCCGCCGCCCCTCGTCCGCTTGCGCGGCCATCAGCGTGCCGGACATGAACGAGCTGATCCCCAGGGCGATCCGCGCTGATCGCTCCGCTTCATTCTTCTTGGCCAGCGCTTCCTTCTCAGCGAGCTTCATCACCCGCGCGGCGTCCTCCGCCTGCCCCTGACGCATCCGCGCTTCGCCCTCCGCTCGCACGGCGCGGTCCCGCTCCTGGCCCAGGCGCACAACGTGCTGCTGAATCATCACGCCGAAGACGAGCATCGCGCCCGCCGCGATCAGCACCACCGCCGCGTTCCGACGCGCCCAAAGCAAAGCACGCAGACTCACCGCTTCGCGCCCGGCTTTCGTCGGCTTTTTGTCAAGCCACGCCGCCAGATCCTCCGCCATGGCGAACGCCGACGGGTACCGATCCTCCACCTTCGCCGCAGTCGCCCGGTCGCAGATCCGCACCAGCGTCAGCGGGAGCCTCGCGTGCTGACCCTTCAGCCGAAGCAACTCGAGTCCGCCCAGTTCCCCGCGCCGCAGCTGCTCGAGCACATCCGCCCTTGCTTCGGTGCTGTGACGGCCCGTTGGCTTGACCGGAAGCTCGCCCGTCAGCAGGTACCGAAGCGTCGCGCCCAGCGAGTAGATGTCCGAAGCCGGCGTCGCCCGCTCGCCCCGCGCCTGCTCGGGCGCCATGAACGCCGGCGTCCCGGTGATCCGCCCCGTGTGCATCGACGCGGCCGCGCCCGGGTTCCCCGCCGCCGCCGCGCCGACCGGCGCGCCGGTCGGAAGAGCCGTCAAAGCCGACAAGCCAAAGTCCGCGAGCATCGGCTTACCGCTTGGCGTCACGATGATGTTCGCCGGCTTGATGTCGCGGTGCACCACGCCCCTCGCGTGCGCCGAAGCCACGCCCCGCGCGACCTGCTCGATGATCCCCGCGGCCCACTTCGGGGATCGCGCCTGACCGCTCGCCGCGCCGGATGCGGACATCTGCTCAAGCGACACCCCCACCGCCACCGAGTGGGCATCCTCCCGCGTCGGCGCCGCATCGCCGACAAGCTGCGCATCGATGAAGGCCCGCCCGTCCGGAAGCTTGCCCGCCGCGTGGATCTTGACCACGTTCGGATGGTCCAGGCTCGCCGCGGCCTGGGCTTCGGTCATGATCCGCCGCAACCCCGCCGCCGCGCTCACGCCCACCGACCCGAGGATCCCGCCGCCAAGCACACCCGCCTGGTGAAGCACCTTGAGCGCGACATACCGGCCAAGCTCGGTGTCCCAAGCCCGCCACACCGCGCCGAAAGCACCCGACCCCAGCCGCTCGACCAGCCGGTACTTCCCGAGCATCTCACCCTGCCTGGGACCATCCTCGGTTTCTTCGTCCGATGCCATCAGTTCGCAGAGTTCGGCCACTCCCCGGGCTTCTCCCGACACCTTGGGCAGCGCCCCAGCCACCCGCTCGCAAGCGGCCCGAAGGCCGGCTTTGTCCAGCCGCGCGAACTCTTGCATCAGCACCGCCCGGCAGGCTTCGGGGCTTTCGAGAATCGCCGGCCACTCCGCCGCGTACGTCTCGATCCGTGCGCTCACGCCGCGCGACGCCCTCATCTCCGCATCCGCCGCGATCACGTCCGCTTCGCCCACCGCCGCTTCCGGCCCTTTCCCCTCGCGCCAGACCGCGATGAGGCGGTCGGCGGTCGGCGTCTCCCGCTGCCAAAGCCGGCGAACGAAGTCGATCGCTTCGATCCCCGAATCCACCCCGAAGACCCCGGAAATCCTCCGGTTCGGGTTTGCGCCGGGGGTCGCCGCTTGGGCGTCCATCGTCGCGGATCGGTCGGAGTTCTCGGGCGGACGCGTGTTCATGGCGGGCTCCGTGCTCAGTCTAAGTGACACCGGACCGAATTTGTGACCGAATCCGTTATACTGCGAGCATGCCCGGTCCGGACCTTCAAGCTTTGGTCGCCGATGCTGCGGCCGCCGATCCGGTCGCCCGTGAGCGGGCTTTCGCCGAGTTTCTGCGCCTCATCAGTATCTTCGTCCGCGTGCGCATGGGAAACCGCCTTCGCGACCAGCGCGAATCCGCCGATGTCTGCCAGTCCATCGCCAAGAGCTTCGTCGACGATGCGGCCCGGGGCCTCCTCAAATTCGACTCTCCGGCGGCTCTGAACGCGTACCTCCAGCAGGTGGTGCGGTCCAAGCTTGCCGAGCTTCACCGCCACGACACCGCCGGCAAGCGCGGCGGTCCGGATCTGGCTTCGCCGGAGGACGCGGAGTACGCCCCCTCTTCGGACCCAACCGCGAGCGTGCAGACCCTGACCGAGGAAGCTTTCGACCGGATCCGGGCGGGGCTGGCTCCGGAGGAAGCCGAGCTGGTGATGCTCCGGCGTCGCGGCTTGGAATGGTCCGCCATCGCGCAGACGCTCGGCGTCTCCGAAGCCGTGCTGCGGCAGCGCTGGAGCCGCCTGCAACGGCGGCTGATCGACATGCTCACAAGCTCGGGCTAACGCATCCGCGGATCGATCCACCGATACGCGACATCCACCGCGAGATTGAACACGACCAGCATCGTCGAAAAGACGAGCACGGTTCCGATGATCAGGAACAGGTCCTTGTTGAGCACGCTGTTGACGAAGTGCTCGCCGAGGCCGGGGATCCGGAAAACCCGCTCCACCACGAACGAACCCGTCATCGCGTACGCCGTCGCCGGCCCGAGATAGCTCACCACGGGAAGCAGCGCGTTCCGCAGCGCGTGCTTTATCACGACGGCCGACTCCCGCACGCCCTTCGCCCTGGCCGTGCGCACATAATCCGACCGGAGCTGCTCGATCAGTTCAAGCCGCGTGAGTCGCGCGATGTACGCCGCGAAGGGCAAGCTCAACGTCACCGCCGGAAGAACCAACTGCCCCAGCGTCCCCCAGCCGCCGACAGGCAGCCACGCAAGCCACACGCCGAACACCGTCAGGAGCACCGTCCCGGTGATGAAGCTTGGCAGGCTGACCCCTACCAGCGCGAGACCGAGCGTCAGCGTGTCCGCCCAGGAGCCCGGCTTCACCGCGCCCACCACGCCCGCACCGACGCCTACCACCAGGGCGATCAGAATCGCCGACGCGCCAAGCGTCATCGACACCGGCAGCGAATCCGCGATGATCTCGCTCACACGACGGTCCTCGTACTGAAGCGAAGGCCCAAGGTCAAAGATCGGAGCCGCTTGCTTGGGCCCAAGGGCGGACTCGGAAGCCCCGCCCGTCAGCCCCTCGCGGGCCCACTTGAACCCGCTGGCGCTGTCGAGGTACGACCAGTAGAAGGTCCACCCGCTGTCCAGGTTGTACTGCTTGCGCATCGCTTCCTGAACCGCCGCCGAGGGCCGCCGCCCCTCCGGACGCTCCAGCGGATCCCCGGGCACCGCCCAAGCCAGCGCGAGCGTGAGCGAGTAAACCGCCAGAAGCACCAGCGGAAGCGTGGCCAGCCGACGAACAATCAGCCCGATCATCGCGCCCCCTCCCGATCCAGACGATCGAGCAGGAACAAATGCTGCGCCTGCCGAGGATGGGTCGAAAGCCCCGTCAGCACCTTCGGATCAAACAGATAGAACTGCGTGTAGTGGAAAAGCGGCAATACGGCAGCGTCCGTCTCGACCACGAGCTTCTCCGCTTCGGCAAGCGCCGCGAAGCGTGCCGCGGGGTCTCGTTCCTCACCGGCCCGCATCATCACCCCGTCGAACCGCACGCTCGAGTACCCACGGTCGTTGTTGTTGTTCCCCGAAAGGTGGATGTCGAGGAACGTCGTCGGATCCGCGTAGTCGCCGAACCAACTCGACCGTCCGATCATGTACTGCCGGCCCTTGAGCCTTGAGCTCGCCACGCGGCTTTCAAGCTGCACGAGCTCCACGGTGATGCCAAGGTGCTTCTCCCAGCCGCGTTTGAGCGTCGCCGCGATCAGGTCGTGCCCGCCGTCGCGGGAAAACATGAACTCAAGCGGCGGCAGCGAGCTTCCCCCCGGGTAGCCGGCGTCGGCGAGTTCCTGCCTCGCCGCGGCGGGGTCAAACGGCAGACCCGCCGGGGGCGTGTACCCCGCGAGCGAGCCCGGCGGGGTCAGCGAGCCCGCGATCGGCTCGCCCGAACGCCGCAGATTCTCCACGACCTCACGCTTCTCCGCCGACATCGCCAGCGCCCGCCGCACGCGTGCATCCGCAAGCGGGTTCGGACGCCCGTTGGGGAGCGTCGGCGTGCAGTTGAAGCTCAGGAAGTACGTCCCGAAGCTCGGCATGCCCTGGATCCGGTTGCGCGGATCGGGCGGCATCGCACGCTCGACCTCAAGCCGCGAGACGCCGCGGGCGGCGAGCGCCGCACGCTCTTCCGCGTGCTCGCGGTCGAACGCGGCTTTCTCCGCGATCATCTCCGGCCGATAGGGCACCAGAACGTCGGTCGTCCAGTCCACCGCTCCGGTGCGGAAAGCCGTCACCATCGCGTTGGGGTCCGCGATGTTCACGATCGAGAGCGTCGGCAGCTTCGGAAGCGAGGAGTCGTGGTACTTCGGGTTCCGCTCAAGACGCATGTCGCGCTGGAACCGCCACAACGTCAGCGAGTAAGGGCCGTTCCCGACCAGCGCGGGCGGCTTGGTCCATCCCGGCGTCCACGAAAGCCGGCCTGTCGCCGCGTCCAGCGATTCGTACGCACTCACCGACTTCTCGTGAAGCGGGAAGAACGGAACGAACGCGACGAGGTCCAGAAAGTACGGCAGCGGCGCGGTGAGCTCGATCCGGATGGTGCGGGCGTCCGTCGCACGGATTCCAACGTCCGAAGCGAAGCGCGCGTAGGCGTCGTCGAGGAGCCGCTTGGCTTCGCCCGCGCGGTCCGCGAAGTCGCGGTTCTTCTCGAATTTCGCGAGATCGTCGCGCCGACGCTCGGCCCACGCTTTCGCGCCCCGCACGATGTTGAACATGTCCGAGTAGTCCGCCGCCGTGTCCGGAAGGATCACGCGGCGCCAGGCGTAGACGAAGTCCGACGCGAGCACGGGGTCGCCCGTCGACCAGAGCGCGTCCGCCCGGATGCGGAAGGTGTAGACCAAGCCGTCCTCGGACACGGCCGGGAGGGATTCGGCCGCGGCGGGCTCGAGCTTCTGGTCCGGCGAGAGCACATCCGCGCGGAGAAGCCCTTCGTACACCGCTCGTGCGACGCGGATGTCCTGAGTGAAGCTGATCTGGGCCGGATCGAGCGTGTGCACGGGATCGCGCTCCACGATGGTCAGGTCGGCTTTGGGAAGCGGCCGATCCGACCATACCGAGAGGGTGATGAGCGCAAGCAGGATGGCGAGCGGAACGAGAAATCGGGCCATCACGCGCAGCGTAGCAGACACGAGCCCGCTCGGCCGTTCCGGAGGTCGATCTCACGATCGTCGGCGGCTTAGTTGGTGAGCTTGAACCGGTCGGCCGAGACTTCGAAAGGCGCCTTGGCCAGGACGTCGCGGATCAGCCAGTCCTTGGTCTGCACGACGACGTTGGCATCGCCGCCGCGGTCACCCTGATCGAAAGCGGGCACGAGGCGGGCCATCGGCGGGTTGGCGCCCGAAGCCTTGAGAGCGGAGAGCACAACGTTCTCGGCTGCGGCGAGCGTGGTCTTGAAGGGCTCGCGCTCCTTGCGCTTCTTGGTCGCTTCCTCGGCTTCATCGCCCTTGGCGATCTGCGGGATCTTGGCGGTGTTGAGCTGGCGAACGACCCAGGCGGCGAGCTCGCCGCCGAGCGTCGCGGCTTCCTTGCGGGCGTCCTTGTCGATCTGGGCGCCTTTGGCGCCGCCGAGCGTCTCGGTGAACTGGGTCGCCGCTCGCTGACCGGCTTCGACGATGGTTGTGTCGTCCGGGCCGGCTTTGGCCAGGCGGGTGCTGAGCCCCTTGGCGACCTCGACCATCGCGGACTTGCCGACGCCTTCGTACTTGGCGAAATCGACGCGGGCGGCGGCGAGCAGAGCGCGGGAAGCCCCATCCACCACGAGCGCCTCTTCCTTGTCCTTGTTCATCACCGCGGCCGTGCTCCGGACGAGCTGCTCAAGCCTGCCCGAGGTCACCGCGACCGCGCGGCCGGCGGGCATGACCTGTTCGAACGAGCGCCCGGCCGCGAAGACCGCCGCGTACCGGATCGCCGAACGGGTGTCCTTGAACCCTTCCTCGACCAGCGCGACGGTGCCGTTCTCGGCCACCTCGCCCGCGAGGCGAAGCGCGTTGATCGCGACCGTGTCGTTCTTGTCCTTGCAGAGGTTCGCGAGATCCGCGGCCAGGAGCACGCGGCTGTACTCCAACCGGAAAGGAACGGAGACGACGCGCTCGAGAAGAGGGTTGACGAGGGCGTTCTTGCCCTTGCGAACCTTCTCAGCCTCGCCGCTGGCCAGATCCTTGATGTGCAGAGCGACGAAATCCTCGATCGTCTTCTTCTCGGTTTCGCCGATGTTGGCAGCGCCGATCACGCCCGCCGCGAGGGGCTGGGCCATCACGCTCGGCACCGTCACGCCCGCCGCCACCATCAACGCCACGGCCAAAACACCGGACCTGAGCACTCGCATATTCAAAGCCGTGTCCCTTCTTGCAAAGCCGGGGACCGATGTCCCGAGCCCGAACCTTCGTCGATGGAGAACCCGAACAAATTCCGTTCCGCTCCGCACGAATGTGCGTCGCGGGGTGAAACCTAACAACGCCCCCGCCCCCGGTCAACCCCCGCCGCCCCCGCACCCTCAATAGACCTCCATGAAGATCCGCCGCGTCGGACGGATCTGCTTGTGGATCATCCTTCGATCCCATGAACCGATGCTCGCCGCCGCATCCGCGTCCAGCGACAGGTACTGCTCTCTCGAATCACCGTTCAGTTCGCTCGCGAGAGCCTGGAAGATCCCAAGCTCCATGCCGGCGATGCCGCAGATGTAGACGAGGGTTCGCTCGCTGGCGAGCTTGGCCCGCAGGGCTTCATCCCCGGTGAGGCGGTCCTGCACGTACATGGTGCGGCGGCCGCGCGGGGTTTCCTGCGACTCGCGGCTGAGCGCGGTGAGGTACCGGAAGCGGCCCTGCGTGCTGGCTTCGAGTTCGCGGAGTTCGGCGTCGTAGAGGAGTTCGGTCGCGTAGGGGACGCCCATCACAAGCGTCACGCGGCTTTGGGCTGGGGCGCGGGAGGGGTTGCGGAAGAGATCCAGGAGCATGCCGCGGAAGGGCGCGATCCCGGTTCCGGTCGCGAAGAAGACGTAGTCGTGGGCGGAGGGGTTGGTCGGGAGGACGAACCTTTTGCCGCTGGGGCCGGAGACCTTGACGGTGTCGCCCGGCTTGAGGCTGCAGAGGTAGTTGCTGGCGACGCCGATGTGGAGGCCGCCGGTGTCGTGGTGCTCATCGATCAGCCGCTTGACGGTCGTGGCGATGTGCGAGCCCTTGCCGTCCTCGCCGAAGGAGGGCGAAGCGATCGAGTAGAGACGGACCTTGTGCTCTTTGCCCTTGGCATCAACCCCGGGGGGGATGACGCCGAAGGATTGTCCGGCGACGAACCGGCTCGCGATCTGCGTGGAGGAAACGTCGATGACGACGTGCCGGACGAAACCCGCGGCTTTCTTGGACGCGGTACATCGTTCGTTGGAGACCACGACGCCCACCGCGGGTGCGGCGGGCGTGTGCAGGTGCATCGAAACCTCGGGGAGGTCGGGAATGCCCGGGATGGTGGTCGTATCGGCCATCACTGTCGCGTGCTCCGGACTTCGCGGTCAGCCGCCGGCGCCGCCTCCACCCTTGCCGCCGCCGGTCATGATCGCTTGCAGCTTGGCCATGATCGCCTGAGCGACCTCGTCGATGGAAGCGAACTTGTCGGCTTTGACGTCGGCGGTGATCTCTTCCATCGCCGGGACGAGCCCGGAAGCCATGGCCGCGATCTGCGCCCGCTTCTGCGGGGTGTCGTCGGCGTCGGAAAGGTTGACCTTCCAGACGCCGTCAACCTTCTTGAGGGCCATCTTGAGGCCGCTGGCGAGGGTCACCGTGGCTTTGTCGCCATCGACCTCGGTTTTGGCGTCCGCGAGCTCGGCGGACCCGGGCATCGACTGGATCTCGCCATCGCCGCCGCCGGGGGCCATCTTGGACATGTGGTCGCCGAAGGAGACCTTGAACTTGGACTTGCAGGCTTCGTCGAGCTTGAGCGTGGCGGCGAAGACGGGCTTCATCGCGCTCGATTCTTCTTCGGTCGCTCCGTCGAAGAACGCGATGGCGGAAACGCGGTCGACGTCAACGGCGTCGACGGCCTGTCCAAGCTCGGTGAGCAGAGCCTTCACATCGGGGTCCATCGCGGCGGCGTCGCCGGGGGTCGCCGGGCCCTTCTCGGGGCCTTCGCCCTCGGCGGGCGTGCCTTCCGCGGCGGGCGGATTCTCCGCATCGTCGGGAGTCAGCCCGCCGACCTGCGTGAGGTACTTGATGAGAGCGGCCTGAGCGGCCTCGTCGGCTTCGCCCTTGACGCGGAGCGCCTTGTAGCCCGAGCGGGCGGCTTCCAGGGCTTCCTTGGCTTCAGCGGTCGCGGTCTTCTCGACTTCAAGCGCGGCCTTGGCGGCTTCGGCGTAGGAAGCCTGAGACGCGAGAGCGGGCTTGACGGAAGCGAGCTCGGCCATGACAGCGGCGTGCTCGCGGGCTTCGCCGGCCTTGACCAGGAGCACCTCACCGAGGCGAAGCTTGGCGACGGCGGCGTACATCGGACCCTTCGCGGAGGACGCGGAGGACGCGGCTTTCTTGCAGATCTCGATCACTTCGTCGATCGCGGGGCCGAGGACCTTTTCGCGTTCTTCGGAGATCTTCTTGGCAAAGCCGTCGACGACGCCAGCGGTCGCATTGATCTGGGTCCGGGCCTGGGTCTGGACCGACGCGGCTTCCTCGCCGCGCTTCTGCACGCGGACGCGCTCGCCTTCGACGGACTTGATCCCGATCTCAAGTTCCTGGAGTCGCTGGTTCAGCCCGAGTTTCTTGGGCTCAAGAAGCGTGGCATCGGCTTCGATCTTCGCGAGCGCCAGGCGAAGCTCATCGCACTGACGCTTGGCTTCCAGAGCCTTGGCGAGGACGGACTGGGAGTCCGCGGCCGACATGCGCCTCGCCTGCTCGCGGAGCGTGACGGACTCCTGCTCGAACTTCGAAGCCTGATCGGCTTTCTCCTTCGCGCTGGCCATCATCGCGTCCTGCTCGCGGACGACCGCGGCCAGACGCTCCTGAGCCTGCTGCTGCTCGCCCCGGGCCGCGGTCAGCTGAGCGTCGATCTCCGCCAGACGCGGCGCGGCGTCGTACTTCGCCGACTCCGCCACCGCGTTCACCGAAGCCCACTGGAGCACCGAGCTGCGAAGCTCACTGCGAAGGCCGGAGAGCGTGTTCAGGCTCGCCTGCCCCGCCTCCGATGCCGTTCCCGCCGAACCCAGCTGCGAAGCCGCGGTCAGGATGCCCGTCGCCGAAGCCAGAGGATTCGAAGGATCGACCTTCGCAGCGCCGAGCTCGCTCAGCGCCTGCTTGAACGCCGTCTCCTGCCGATCGATCGAGACGGCGGCTTCCGCCCCGCCCGCGACCGTGTTGATCGAGTGACCGGCTTTCTTGATCGCTTGCAAAGCCGCCGGATCCTCACGGCATCCGCCGAGGCTGGCGACCGAGAGCGCCGCTCCGGCCAGGCCCGCCAACGCGAACAGAGAGGTCATCCCGCGGGTCGATCTGATCTTGCTTCCAGCCATCATGCTTCACGCTCCGACCCCGCGAGGGGGCAATCGTTCTCTGCGGACTTTGGTCGTCCGAATTCAAAACCTTCCAAACCCCGAACCGACCTGCGCCCGTCAGGGGGACCCATCGTATCAGAACTCGCCGCGCTTGTCCCGCGTCCCTTTCGCACGGATCACCGCCCCGGATCGGCCTTCTTGGAGTCCGGGCCGATCGGCCTGGCCCCCGCCGGCACCGGTGGATCGTACTTGATCGGGTACTCCCGGCCCTGGGGGACGTACATCGACTTGATCCACTCCACCGTTTCCTGAAAGCGCCGCTCCTCGGGGGAAGCGAACACCGGGCGGAACTTCTCACCCTTGCCGACCTGATCCACCCGCGGGTGCGGAAGCTTGGACGACTCGGGCCGGAGCGCCATCTGAAGCAGCGGCGATTCCGCCGGCTTGTCGTAGTTGATCAGGGGCGTCCCGTCGGCAAGCTTGAACTGGTGCAGGATCATCAGGTTCGTGAAGACCGTGGCTTCCGCGTTCGTCTTGGCACTCAGGAGCCAGAGACGGCCGGCTTCCTCCCCGCCGTGGCAACGCGAGGTCGCGCACGAGTTCAGCACCCAACCACGCCACACATCCTCCCGGAAAGCCTTGATCGGCTTGGGATCCTCGAGCACCCGGGCCATCCCGTAAAGCTCGCGGGCTTTGAGCTCGAAAGCGATCCGCAGGATCTGCCCGGATCGCTTGCGGTACATCGCTTCGCGGCCCTCCTGCGTCGAGGGGATCTGCGGCCGATCGGCGTATTTGCGGATCATCTCGTCGATCATCTCGCGCGGAATCACGATCTTGGGAGGGTTGTCCAGATCCACCTGGAAAACCCGCATCAGGTTGATGTCGTCGGGCAGAAGCGTGGGGAACAACGGCTTGCTCGACTTGCCGCCGGGCGTTCCAGCGGGAACCTCGCCGCGCCTGGCTCTGGCTTCGGCCGATGCCTGATCCACGAGCTTCTGCTGCTCCACAAGCGTCTTGAGGCGTCTTGCTTCCAGGTTCTCCGGGTGTGCTTTGACGATGGGCTCAAGCTCGCGCAGCGCGATGTCGTACTGCTTGCGAGCGAGCAGCCACTGGCAGAGAAGCACCAGGCGATCGACGTCCTTGTCATTGATCGCCGCGCGAAGGATCTCGTAACGCGCCTCGACCGACGGCAGGATCTCTACCCGATCGATCAGTTCCTCCGCGATGGGCGAATTCACACCCTCGATCCGGAGAATCGTCTGCTTCTCGTCGCGGGAATGAAGGAAGCCCGCAAGCCGACGGCCGTCCTTGAGATAGACCACAGCTTCGATGGTGTCCCCGCCGGCGACGGGCTGCACGACCTTGGGAGCAGGCGAGCCCGCGTCCGGATGCGGCGGTGCTTGCGGAGTGACCGTTTCGGCAGGTTGAGGCTCGGCGGGTTTGGCTTCGGCGGGTTTGGGCTCGGTGGCCGGCGAAGCGGGCTGAGCCGGCGGCTGGCTGCCGGGGGTGGTCGAAGGCGGGGTCTCAGGCGGGGTCGCGGGCGGATTGGTTGCGGGCGGCGCAACAGGCTGGGCCGGCGGCGGGCTCGACTCAGGCTGAGGCGCGGGGCTCGGCGCGGGCGCGGGTTCCGTTCCGGGTTGCCACGCCGCTTCCAGCGAGCGGGCCTCACCCGCCGCTGCGACCATGACACAAACCAAGACCATCAGGCCACGTCGATTCATCGGCACGCTCACTCGTCTGGCCCCCGCCGCCATCGAGCTCACGGGCTCGTTGGATCAGCATAGGCGACTCGACGCCGAACGGTCTTTGTCAGGGACATGGTCCCGACCGCGCGGCCGCCGCCCCACTTCCCCCCGGAAGGGCTCCAGCGATTCCGATTCGCACCGTCCGCGGTTGCGGTTCGCCGCGGTTGGAGGATTCCCCACCGTGACCGAGGCTCAAGCGGCGATGCCGCGCTTGGCGAGCGTCTCGCGGACGCGCCGTGTCAGCGTCTCGGGGGCGAACGGCTTGACGACGTAGTTGTTCACACCCGCCTGGATCGCTTCGAGGACCCGGGCTTTGGACGCTTCGTTGGTGACCATGATCACCGGCGTGGTCCGGTTGGCTTTGCGGAACGCTTTGACGAACGCCAAGCCGTCCATCACGGGCACGTTGAGGTCCATCAGGATGAGGTCGGGCTTGACCGTGGCGACGACGTCCCACGCTTCCTTGCCGTCGCAGGCTTCGTGGACGTCGGTGAGCCCCATCTGCGCGAGCACCTGCTTCTGGATGTCTCGCATCGGCTTGGAATCGTCGATCAGCAGGATCTTCATGGGATGGTCGAGCCTCGCACGCCCCCCCGGACGCGGGGCATACCGCGAATATCGACCACCCGGCGGCGTGCGTTCGGGGACGCGCCGGCGGCGGGGGCAAAAAAACAAGCCCGGCCTTGCGGGCCGGGCTTTTCTCGGACGGTGATCGGATCCCCTTCGCCGGGCGAGGGGCTTACTTCACGGGGTCGGCGGCTTTGGGCTTGGGAGCGTCCTTGAGGCCGGGGATGAACTCGGCGCCGTGCGGGATCTCGGCGGTCGAGCGGGTCAGGACATCGCTGAAGGGCTCGGCGCGGCCGCCGAGGTTCTGGGCGAGGAAAGCCTCGGCGACGGCCTGGAACGCGATGTTGTTCTCCGGGCGCTTAAACCCGTGGCCCTCATCCGGGAAGATGACGTAGGTGACGGGGATCTTCTTCGCGGCCATCGCGGCGACGATCTGGTCGGCTTCGGTGCGCTTCACGCGCGGGTCGTTGGCGCCCTGGCCGATGAGAAGCGGCTTGGTGATCTTGTCGATGAAGTTGAGCGGGCTCCGCGACTCGAGGAACTTCATGCCCTCTGGGGTCTTGAAGTCACCCACCCGCTCCTGGAACATCGCGAGCATCGGCGCCCAGTCCGGCGGGATCGACTTGAGCAGCGTGTTGATGTTCGAGGGGCCGACGATATCCACGCCGCACGCGAAGACGTCGGGCGTGAAAGTCAGGCCCACCAGCGTGGCGTACCCGCCGTAGCTGCCGCCCATGATCGCGACCTTGTCCTTCTTCGCGATCTTCTCGTCAACCGCCCAGTTCACCGCGTCGATCAGGTCGTCGTGCATCTTCCCGGCCCACTCGCGGTTGCCCGCGTTCACGAAGTTCTTGCCGAACCCCGTGCTGCCGCGGAAGTTCACCTGGAGCACCGCGTACCCGCGGTTGGCCAGCCACTGGCCGTACCCGCTGAACCCGTAGGAATCGCGGGCCCACGGGCCGCCGTGCACGAAAAGCACCATCGGGATCGCGCCGCCGTCGGGACGGGCGTTCTTGTCCTGGTCCAGCCAGCTCGGAAGCGTGAGGTAGCTCACGAGATTCAGACCGTCGCGGCTCTTGATCACCACCGGGTTGACCTTCGAGAGCGGGAGTTTCTCGAGCGCCGGGCGGTTGCTGAAGAGGAACGTGGCTTTGCCCGCCGTGCCGCCGCGCTGGTACTTGTACACGTACGCGGGGCCGTCGGACTGCGTGAAGACGACGAGCCAGGTCTTGTCATCAAGCGTGCGGTCGACGATGTTGACCTCGCCGTCGCGGACGGTCTTGAGATACGCGAGGTCGGCTTCGATCGACTTGTCGAGGACGCGCCACTCCGTCCGCTCGTAGTTGAACGCAACGGCCTGCACGGTCTTCTCGGTGGGGTGCGTGATCACGCCGCCGACGTCGCAGCGGGGATCCTCGGCGACCAGGGTCTTCTTGCCCGTGGCCAGATCGATCGAGAAGAGAGCACCGGTGTCGCGGCCGCGGCTGTCGTTCATGAACACGACCTTGCCGGTCTTGTCGAACCCGCCGATGCCCGTCGTGAGCGCATCGCTCGACGGGATCACCTCGAAAGGCTCGAAGGCGCCAGCGTCGGTCCGCTTGAGGTACTCCATCGACCCGTCGGCCGTGAACCGGTTGACGAACCGGACCTTGAAGTCGTCGTCGGTGGTGACGCCGGCCCATTCCTTGTTCTCAAAGACGAGCGTCGCGGCGCCGGTGGTGACGTCGATCTTGTAGAGATCGTGGAACTGCGGATCGCGGGTGTTAAGTTCGACCAGGATTTCGTTGGGGAACTTCTCCGACATGCCCTCGATGCGGGCGGAGGTGTAGAGCGGGCGGCCGCTGGGCAGGATGATCGGCTTGCCGTCGGGACCCGTGATGGGGTCGCCGGTCGTGAGCGGCTTGGTCTCGCCGGTGGTGACATCGGCCGCGTAGACGCGGAAGTTCTCGTTGCCGCCGGTGTCCTGGACGTAGATGATGTGCTTGCCGGTGTACGCCCAGAAGTAGTTCGTGATACCGCGGAGCTTGTCGGCGGTGACCGCTTTGGCTTTGGTCAGGTCGTCGGCGGGAGCGACGAAGATGTTGAGCACGCCCCCCACCGCCGAGCAGTAGGAGATGTACCGACCGTCGTGGCTGATCTGCGGGTTGGCCCGCTCGGGATTGCCGAAGAGGACCTCACGCGGGAGCAGGGGTGCCTCCGGACCGGTCACCGCTTGGGAAACCGGGGACAGCCCGGACGAAAGTGCGAGCAAAGCCGCAACAGACAGCATGGATTTCATCGACGAGGTCTCCAAATGAAGCGGCGAGAGCCGGTGCGGCCCCGCGTTACCGATCATAACCCGTGCATACCGGACCGCCACCAATCCGGTTTCGCCGACGCGGAAACCCGCGAATCCACCGGTCAGCGGATGAAAATCGCCCAGTGAAGGACCAGCACGGGCAGCAGGACGAGCATCGCCCGACCCAGGTACCCGAAGAAGCTCGGCATCTTCACGCCAGCGGATTCGGCGATGGCTTTGACCATGAAGTTGGGCCCGTTGCCGATGTAGGTCATGGCTCCGAAGAAGACCGCGGCGGTCGAAATCGCGTGGAGGGTGATGGCGCCCTCAGGGCGGGCGAGGTAGGCCGCGAGGGACTGGGCGTTGATCTCGACGCCGACGGCGATCTGGAGGAAATTGAGGTAGGTGGGCGCGTTGTCGAGCACGGCCGACAGGCTTCCCGTACCGAAGTAGAACGCGGTGGGCGAGGTGAGGCCCAGGCTTGCGCCGTGGGTCGCGAGGTACGCGAGAGCGGGAGCCATGGTCGCGAAGATCCCGGCGAAAAGGAGCGCGACCTCCTTGATCGGTTCGAAGGTGAACCCGTTGGATTCACGGTTGCGCGAGCTTGAGAGCTTGTACGTCGCGAGCGCCACGATGATCTGGAAGGTCGCTCCGACCGGCCAACCCTCGGCCGCCGTCCCCTTCAGCATCGGGTCGATGAAGACGCCGCCGATCAGCAGGAGCATCCCGATGATGCCAGGCAGGCCGCGAATGCCAAACCCGAACCGGGCCGACGGGGCCGGGTTCGCCGGCGGCTGGACACCCGGCTCGGCGTGCTTGCGGCCTACCGCCCGGTCAAACACCGCGAACGCCGCGAGCAGGCAGCCGATGACGAAAAGCCAGTCCTTCCACAGGTGCTCGACCGTCCAGAAGAACGGCACGCCCTTGAGGTATCCAAGGTAGAGCGGTGGATCGCCGATCGGCGTCAGCGACCCGCCGCAGTTGCTCACGATGAAGATGAAGAAGACCACGTGCATCGGCGAGAGACGGCCCTCGTTCAGACGCATGAACGGCCGGACGAGCAGAACGCTGGCCCCCGTCGTACCCACGAGGTTCGCGAGCACCGCTCCGAACCCCAGGATCAGCGTGTTCACCAGCGGACCGCCCCGACCGCGCAGGTCCACCACGATCCCGCCCGACGCCAGGTAAAGTCCGCCCACCAGCGCTATGAACGAGTAGTACTCAAGGCCGGAGTGGAGCATCGCGTACGAGCCGTAGGACGCGCTCCCGTGATATCCCTGAACACCGAAAGCCGCGATGAAGTACGCCGCGACCGCCGCTCCGAGAAACAGGGAGACATCCGGGTAGTGCCGGTGCCAGAACTTGGGCGCGAGGAACGGCATCACCGCCACGCTGAGCAGGAGGAGCGCGAACGGGCCGAGCAGCCAGATCGGGATCTCCGGCTTGGTCGTGCCCGCGACGTACACGCCGGGGAGAAGCTTGGAAACGACAAAGCCCGATCCCGCTCCGACGAGCGTGCTCAGAACCCAACACTTGGGGCCGTGAAATCCCGGTCCGTGTGAAGCCATGACTTCCTCGCTTGGGTGAATCGATCAGAGCGCCTTGGCCGGCGCGGTCGCCCGCACGACGACCTCGGGCGCGGGCTCGGCGCCGCGCTTGGCCCGCAGAGCGTCCCACTCGCGGAGCATCTGCGTGCCGAGGACCTTGTAGTCCTCCGCGCCAGGCGCGAGAGGAGCGTACTCGAAGATCGTCTGGCCGAAGCTCGGGCACTCGGCGAGCTTGATGTTCCGGCGGATCGGCGGCCGCATGACGCGGGCGAACCGCCAAGGCGTGTCCGTCTGGCGGCCGTCCTCGAAGAACTTCTCCATGTCCGAGACGACCTCGCGGACGTGCGTCGAAGCCGGGTCGTGCATGCAGAGCACCACGCCGGACACGACGAGCCTCGGGTTGGACGCTTTGGTCACAAGGCGCACCGTCTCGAGCAGCTTGCCCACGCCCTGGAGCGCGAGGAAGTGGGCTTGCATCGGGATGAGGACCTCGCGGGCCGCGGTCAGCCCGTTGAGGGTGAGGAGGCCCAGCGATGGCGGGCAGTCGATGAGGATGAACTCGTACTTGCCGGCGAGGGCGGCGAAGGCTTTGTCGAGCCGGTGGAGGCGGTCGGACTCGGCGCCGAGTTCGATCTCCGCCGCGGCGAGGTCGGTGACGGCGGGGAGCAGCGAGAGGTTGGGCTTGACCTCGATGATCGCGGATGCGGGGTCGGAGGGGTCCAGCAGGACGTCGTAGACGGACTTGGTCAGGGTGCTGGGGTCGGCGCCGAGGTGGAGCGTGGCGTGGCCCTGGGGGTCAAGGTCGACGACGAGGGTGGGCCGCCCGGCGAGCGCGAAGGACGCGGCGAGATTGACGGTGGTCGTCGTCTTTCCGACGCCGCCTTTCTGATTCATCAGCGCGATGGTCCGCACGGGCTTGCCAGTCATGCGGCCAGTATAGAGGCTTGGCCGGACGATCGATTACCCGACGGTTGAGGACGGGTTGGAAGCGGCGGCGCCCGCGGCCTGGATGGCTGGGGCGGACCCTTGGATCGCCACGGGGACGCCGGCGAGGGCCGGGACGGCGGAAGCGGCGTTCACGGGAACGGGGGGAGGGGGTGCGAGCGACTTCTTGTCGAAGTTGTTTGCCTGATCCTCGAGCTGCTTCTTGCGGGCGACCTTGATGGCGATCACACCGATGTAGCTGAGGGCGATGATGATGATGACCCAGACGACGCGGGCTTTCCAGAGGGACATCGCGACGCCGAGCACGGCGAAGACCGCGCCGATGCCGTAGAGCGAGAACGCCGCGCCCTTGACGCCCATCGCCCGCTTGAACATGTGGTGCAGGTGGTCGCTGTCGGCGTCGGAGATCTTCTTGCCGGCCATCTTGCGGCGGACGATCGCCAGAGCGGTGTCGATCAGTGGGATCGCGTAGATGACCAGCCCGGCGAGCACCATGTGCGTCTTGCCGGTGTCGCCCAGGGTCAGGATGATGACGATCGCGCAAAACCCGAGCAGCAGCGACCCGCAGTCGCCCAGGAAGATCGTCGCAGGGTTGAAGTTGTGCGGCAGAAACCCCAGACAGGCTCCGAGCACCGCCATGCAGAGCACGACTCGCTGCGTGTCGCGCGGGCCGTCCTCCATCACCGCGAGCGTCAGCGCGATCACGAGGAAGCCGGTCGTCGCGATCGCCGTGACGCCCGAAAGCAAACCGTCCAGACCGTCGATGAGGTTCGAAGCGTTGCAGGCTCCGATCACGAAGAACGCGATGATCGCCGTGCCCGCCCAGTAGATGAGGTCGATGTGGATGTGTTCCAGCGTCCCGATCACGATCGGGAGCGGGATGTTGAACGCGACGGTCTCGACGCCGCCGACGGTCTGGGGCTCGATACCGACGAGCTTGGCGATGGGGAGGATCGCGCCCGCGCCGACCTTGACGCCCACGTCCGTCGCGGCGAGGGCGGCGGCGGCGAAGAGTTGGCCGCCGATCTTGACCCGGGGGGTCGTTCCCACGACGTCGTCGATGAGGCCCACCACGGCGATCACCGTCATTCCGGCGAGGATCGAGAGGGGCAGCGGCGGCTGCTCGAGGCTGATGTCGGCGCTGAGGCCCTCAGCGCCCATGACCTCGGGGTAGAAGTGGGCGAGGTAGCTCCAGAAGATGCCGGCAACGATGCCAAGAAAGACGCCGACGCCGCCGAGGTAGGCGATGGGCATCTTGTGGATCTTGCGGGCTTCGTTCGGACGGTCGACAATCCCGTTCTTGATCGCGAGGAGCCGCATGACGGGCGTCATGCCGAGGGTGACGAGGAACGCGATAAGGAGCACCCAGACGTGCGAGTGGAAGACGTCAAGCCGGGTGACCTCGGTCGCGGCCGCTTCCACCACGGGGGCTTTGGCCGCAACGGGCTTGGCGAGGTTGTCCATCCAGGGAGTCACGGGATCGCTCCTGTCAGGCCGCGGGAGGCCGCATCGCCCGATTCTTCGCGGATGCAGGCCGCGACATCACGGATGGTGTCTTCGAAGGAACGCCTGGGTTCCCAGCCGATTGCGGCTTTGATGCGGGAGAGGTCGGGCCGGCGGTCCTTGAGGTCTTCAAAGCCGGGGGCGTAGGCCTGGGCGTAGGGGACGTGCTTGACGCCTGAACTCGAGCCGACGACCTTCACCACGGTCCGGGCGAGGTCGGCGATACTCATCGAACGATCGGAGCCGAGGTTGAACACCCGGCCGTAGCAGGCGGGGGTCGCGAGGAGCCTGGGCATGGCTTCCACGATGTCACGGACGTCGCAGAAGCAGCGTGACTGGGTGCCGTCGCCGTAGATTTCAAGGGCTTTGTTCTCGAGCGCGGCGCGGACGAAGCGCGGCACGACCATGCCGAACTCGCCGACCTGACCGGGCCCGACGGTGTTGAACAGTCGGACGATCACGGCGGGGAGGGCGTTCTGCTTGGCGTGGGCCATCGCGAGGTATTCGTCGATGGCTTTGCTGCACCCGTAGCACCAGCGGGCGATGGTCGTGGCGCCGTAGACGACGTCGTCGTCCTCGCTGAAGGGATTCTTCGAGCCCTTGCCGTAGACCTCGGAACTCGAGACCACGAGCGTGCGGGCGGGCTTGCCGCCGGGGGCACGCGTGAGGGCAAAGCGGAGCACGTCGATGGTCCGACCGACGTTGGTCTCGATGGCGTGGATGGGGTTGTCCATCACAAGCTTGACGCCGACGGCGGCGGCGAGGTGGTAGATCTCATCGAACTGCTCGCCGGGTCCGAACCCCGCGAGCACCTGCGAGACGTCACCCTCGAGGAACCGAAGGCGTTCGTGCCGGTCGGGCAGGTTGCCACGCCGACCGGTCGAGAGGTTGTCGATGACCGTGACCTCGTCGCCGCGCGCGAGGAGCAGCTTGGTGAGGTGGGATCCGATGAAGCCGGACCCTCCCGTCACGAGGACGCGGCGGGACGAAGCCGACGCCGTCCCCCCCGAGCTGTTCGCGCTGGTACCCATGCGTTCCCGGCCTGATCAGGCCTTGACCTCCGGATCGGCCTGGTACTCGTGCGAAGCTTTGATGTTGCCGCGGAGGTAACCACCGGCGGCGGACTTGACACCGTTGACGATGACGCCGAAGAACTCGCCGCGGGCTTCGGAGAGTTCGTTCTTGACACGGGCGATCATGCCGCGCTTCTCGTTGAAGGTGCGTGCGACGAGGATCGACGCGTCGGTGCGGTTGGCGACCGAGACGGCATCGCCGGAGACGACCGCCGGGGCGACGTCCACGAAGACGCAGTCGAACTTGGTGCGGGCCTGGCTGAGCAACTCGCTGAGCTTGTCCGAAGCCAGGGCTTCGTACACGCGCTTGGCGGCGGTGCCCGCGGTCAGGACCTTCATGGTCGGAACGTCCTTGAGCGACTGGGCCGCGGCGTCGAGCGTGACCTCGCCCGCGAGCACATCGCCCAGGCCCGGGCCCTCGGAGACGCCGAAGACGCGGTGCATCGCCGGGCGGCGGAAGTTGCCGTCGATGAGGAGCACGTTTTTGCCCGAAGCGGCGCAGGCCAGCGCGAGGTTGGCCGCGACGCTTGTGGAACCCGAGGAGGGCATGCAGCCCGCGACGAGCACGGTCTTGTGTCCCGCGACCTCCATCTTCTTGAGGAGGGAGGAGCGGATCTGGCGGAAGTTCTCCGCGAGGACGCCGCGCGGGCGGTCGCGGAAAGCGGTCTCGACGACGCCCGGGCCGGCCGGGTCTTCGCCGGCGTCGGCGATCCAGCCGAGCAGGCGGGTGCGCGGGATGAGGCCGATGTCGCCAGGCCCCTTGATGCGCTGGTCAAGAACTTCGCGGAGCACCACGATGCCGCCGGTGAGGCCGAGCACGAGGATGCCGCCCGCGGGGACCATGAAGAGGAGCTTGGGGAAGAAGGGCTCCTTGGGGATGCGGATGGTGTCCTGAAGCTTGACGATTCGGCCGGCGGTGGGCTGGGCGATGACGACGTTGAGGTCGCGGAGCTTCTGGGTGGCTTCCTGAATGCCCATCTGCTGGAAGTTGATCTTGGACTTCATGTCCTCAAGCTGGGTGAGGACGCCGGCGAGCTCGGTCTGGCGGGTGCGGAGCCGGTCGGCTTCGTTCTGGGAGATGGCGATCTGCTGCTTGAGCGACTCCTCGAGGTTCTTCATCTCGTTGAGTTCGGACTCGAACTCCTGCGTCCAGAGTTCCTGCTGTTTGGCTTCGAGCTGGGCGCGAGCGGCCTGAAGGCGGGACTCAAGGGCTTTGACCTGCTTGTGGGCGGGCTGGAGGCCTTCGAGCTTGAGACCTTCGATGGAGGTGACGAGTCCGGTGATGTCCTGCTGGAGGCTGAGGATAAAGGGGTCGCGGCTGACGCGGCTCTTGATTTCCTCGGGGATCTGCGGGATTCCGCTTTCGTGGTTCTTCTGGGCTTCGCGGATCTTGATGCGGGTTTCGATGTCCGTCTGCTGACCGGTGAGCTCGGAGAGCTTGGTGTTGACGAGTTCGAGCTTGATGTTGGCTTCGGTCAGTCGCTGGTCGACCGAGTCGACCTTTTTGTCGCGGATGAGGTTGGCCTGTGCGGCCTGGAGGAGGAGCACTTCGCGTTTGGCGTCCTCGATGGTCTTGTTGAGGGCGTCGGTACGCTCCTTGAACTGGATGTCGTTCTTGCGGCGGACGCGTTCCATGTGCTCGTTCATGACGAGCTTGACGACGTCGGCGGCTTCATCCTTGTCCTTCCAGGTGAAGGTCATCTCGATGAGGCGGGTCTGGGTGAGGACCTTGGCCCGGAGGTCCGACTCGAAGGCGCGGAACATCTTGGTGGTGTCGTAGTCGCCGTTGCTCTTCTTGAACCGGTCGGCCCATTTGGGAGCGATGTCGCGGAGCTTTTGGCTGTCGACGACGGACTGGACGAGTTCTTCGGAGGTCATGAGGCGCACCTGCGTCTGCATGAAGGTTCCGACTTCCTCGTTGCTGACCGCGCCGCCGGCGCCGGAGAGTTCCCACGGGCTGGTTTCGGGCGGGAAGCACTCGAAGAGCGCGCGCGGGCGGTACATCGGGTAGGTGTACATCGCGACGTAGTGCGAGATGCCGCCGAGCACGATGCCGGCGGCGAGGGCGCCGGCGAGGAGCCACTTGTTGCGGAGGATCAACTTCACCGGATCCACGCCCATGCCTGCGGCGGGGGCGGGCGCGGGCTGGGCCTGCGTCCGGATGTTCTGGCTCATTGTCGTGGGAACCGTCGTCATAGGTCTTTCCTTCCGGGGGCTTGTCGCCCCGCCTCCAACCCCCGCTCGGGCGTGGTGCGCCCGTCGATGTTACTTGGGCATCTTGTCGAGTTTGTCCTTGACCAGCTTGAAGAGTTCAGCATGACCCGCGCCCGCCGAGGCGTTGGGGGCGGCGATCATGATCTTCTCGGCTTCCGCGAGGCACTCTTCGGCGAGCTTGCGGTTGCCGCGAGCGACGTGGTACTCGGCGATGTGCATCAGGACGGTCGCGCGGACGGGGGAGTTCCCGACCTCGGCGAGGGCCGCCTGGAGCGGGAGCATCGCCTTGTCGAGCATGCCGGCCCGGACGTAGACCATGCCCATGGTGTCGTAGATGTCGGCGGAGGACCGGCCGACGTTGAGCATCGCCTGGATGGCGCGCTCGGCGATCGGGACGGCTTTGGCCGGATCATCCCCGCACCTAACCATCATGTACGCGAGGTTGTTGAGGACGTAGGCGTCGTTGGGGAACCACTCGACGGACTGCCGCATGACGCGGAGGCCGTTCTCACAGTCGTTGGCCTGGTAGTACCGGGCCTGGAGAGCAAGGGCGACCTGCCGGAGGAGGACGGGGTCCTTGATCTCGACCATCATCTTCTCGAACATCGCCGTCGCTTCGGCGCGGGTCTCTTCCTTTTCCATCAGCGTGCCGGCTTTGAAGTACGAAGTCCAGCCGGGGATGAGCTTTTCCTTGTCGACGGTGTCGAGGATGAGGGTGACATCCTTGGGGTCCTTGAGCATGCGCTTGATGTCGCCGAACCAGGCCATGATCATGCCGGGCTGGTCGGGGCGGATGCGGCGGATCGAGGAGACGATGTCGCTGATGCCTTCCTTGACCTTCTTGCGCATGATGAGCTGCTTGGCGCGGGCCATGAGCAGCGGCGGTTCGGTGTCCTGCATGTCCTTGACGGCCGCGAGGACGCGGTCGGCTTCGATCAGATCGGGCTCGGGGGTCTTGGCGTGTAGCAGGTCGAGGTAGCGGGTGACGACCGCGAGCTGCTTGCTGATCTCAAAGGCGCGCTTGTAGTAATCCAGGGCGCGTTCGCTGAGACCGGCTTCGCGGAAGAGGTCGCCGGAGTTGAGCAGCAGTCCGACGTCGTCGGGCCGGCGTTCGATGACGGCTTCGATGACGTTGGCGGCGTCCATGTCGCGCTGCTGGGCGAGCAGGTCGCGGACGAGGGTGACGCGGAGCTCGTCGATCATCGGGTTAAACTTGACGGCTTCGCGCATCTGGTTGAGCGCGGACTGGAAGTCGCCGTCCTGGTTGTACATGCGGGCGAGGTCGCGCCGGGCCTGCCAGAAGGTCGGGCGGATCTCGATGGATTTCAGGAAGTCGCGGCGGACCTCGTCGCGGAGCTCGGTGAACTTGAGGTTCATCACGGCACGGCGGTAGTAGACAAAGGGCTCGTTGGGGAACTTGGCGACGGCGGCTTCGACGAGCTCGGCGGACTTCTTTTCATCGCCGGTGAGGCGGACGCCCTCGGCCTGCTGGAGCATGAGCTGGGGGTCGTTGGTGACGACCTCGCCCATGGCGGCGAGGGTCTTGAGGGCGCCGGCGCCGTCGGCGAGACGGAGCTGGGTGTCCACGAGCTTGCGGGCGTACAGCTTCTCGGCGGTGTCGGCGCCGGAGTCGACGATCTTCTGATACAGAGCGCGGGCTTCGGCGACGCCGTTCTGGTTCATGTAGAGGTCGGCCAGGGCGCGATCGGCGTCGAGCGTCTTGGCGGACTGGTACTTGGCGGCTTCCTTGTACGCGGCTTCCGCGTCGTTGATCTGGTTGAGGCGTTCCATGAACCGGCCCTTGCCGAGGAACATCTCGGGCGTGAGCTTGGAGGGCTCGACGGACGCGATGTAGTCGTCGAAGACCTTCTTGGCACCCGAGAGGTTGCCCTGATCGGCGTACCACTGGGCTTCGAGTCCGACGACCTCGTCTTTGCCGCCGGTCTTCTTGACCTGGTTGATCATGTCCATCGCGCCCGGGAACTGGCGCATGTCGACGAGAAGCTGGGCGATGGCCATCTGCGTCGGGCGGTCGCTGGGGCGAAGCTCAAGCTGCTTGCGGCGGTTGGAGAGCGCGAGCTCCTTCTCGCCGTAACGGGCTTCGAGCTGGAGCCAGAGGTCCTGGATCTCGGCGTCGCTGACGTGGATCTGCTGCTTGGAGCGAAGCTCGTTGAGAGCTTCGCGGCCCTGGTCCGAGCGGACCAGGAGCATCGCCAGAGCGAGAAGCGAGTCGCGGTCGGCGGGCTTCTTGGCGATCGCGCCGCGGAGCATCTCGATGGCTTCGGGAATGCGGCGCTGGCGGACGTACATCTGGGCAAGCATGCGGGCCGCGGGAGGCCCGAAGGTCGGCTTGGTCTGTTCGGCTTCGAGGACGCGGACGGCGTCGGCGAGCTTGCCCTGCGCGTCGAGCAGGCGGGCTTTGAACGTCGCGCCCTGGATCAGGTCGATGTCGCGGCGCGAAGCTTCGGCTTCGAAGCGACCGGCTGCGGCGAAGTCCTTGTCGTCCAGAGCGGACATGAACTGGATCTCGATCGCCGCGGCGTTGTTGGGGTCGATCGCGAGGGCTTCCTTGAGGAACTGATCCGCACGCTCACGAAGGTTGTTGGAACGAAGGACCTGGATCTTGGCGATGAGCTTCTCGATCGCGGGCGCCTGCGTCTGATCGATCATGATGAGGCGCTGCTCGATCGGATCGGAGACCGTCATCATGACCTTCATCTGCTTGAGACGGGGGTCCGAAGCGTCTTTGGCGAGGCCGGCTTCGACGATCGCGAGAGCTTCGGCACGCTTGCCGCGCTGGTCCATGCGATACGCGAGCGCGGGGGCAAGGCGGATGTCCTTGGACTCCTCGTAGCCCTTGGTGAGCAGGGCGAAAGCCTCGTCAACTTTGCCCTGGTTCTCGAGCGCATCACAGTCCAGCAGAAGCTTGGACACCGCGTCGAGCTTGGTGGTGTCGCCGGTCACCATCGCCTCTGCCTTCTCGGCGAGCGAAGCGATCTGGGTCGCGGACGCGGGCAGGAGCTCCTGAGCTCGCTTGAGCAGCGGGATGGCTTCCTGGGCGCGACGCTGACGGATGAGGATCTCGGCGAGACGCATCGAGCCGCGACCGTTCAGAGGCTCGCGGGCGATCAGCTGGCGGAGCGCGGATTCAGCGACGCCGTCGTTGCTCAGCCGGAGCGCACACTCGGCGAACATCCAGAGACCCTGCGGGTCCGAGGAGTTCATCTTGCGGTTGTACTCAGCGAGCTTCTTGCTGGCCTGGCCGTAGTCCTCCTTGGCGATGTCAAGGTGAGCATCGATGAAGAGCACTTCGGGGGAGTCGACGGGCACGGACTCGGCGAGCTTGCCACGGAACTCGCGGGCCTGCTCGATCAGGACTTTCTTGGCCGCCGGTTCCTGCTCGCGTTCCCAGAGGCGGATCGAGTACAGGGCGCGGAGGTAGTTGGCCCGCAACCTGTCGGAGAACTGCACGATGCCTTCGAAGCTGACGGGCTTCTGGGGCAACTCGACGAGCTTCTTCAGGATGACCAGGGCTTCGGCTTCCTTGAACCGCTCGCCCATCAGGCCGGCTTGCGAGATCAGCACGCGGGTGTCGTCCGGGCGCGCGATCGAGAGCTTTTCGTACAAAGCCGACGCGCGGGTGGGGCCGGTGGTGCTGAACCGCATTTCGAGGGCGGCGAGGCGTCCGACCATGGCGATGTCGACCTTGGCGGGATCGACCTTGTTGAGTGCGGCTTCGAGCTTGTCCAATCGCTGGGATGCGCCGGCGGCGGCTTCCCGCGCGGCGGCGATGCGTGCCTCCTCAGACGCGAGCTCGCGGATCATGGATTCCTGCTCGGTGACGAAGACCATCATGTCCCAGAGCTGGCCGTAGACGTCGTCGGGATGCGTCGTGACGAAGTCGGCGAGGATCTGGCGGGCTTTCTGCCGGGCTTCGGTCGCGGCGGTGATGTCCTGCTTGTTGGCGAGGTTGTACGCGCGACGGTCGTACCAACGGGCCAGGCCGGTGACGGCTTCGCCGTCGGAGGGGTCGGCGGCGACGGCGGCTTCGAGGTCCGTGCGGGCGCGATTGATCTCTTCCTCGGTCAGGTTGGCGGAGGCTTCGTAGCTCCGGAGCATGGCCATGCCGCTGTACTTGCGGAGGACGTCGTGGGGGCCGGGCTTGGCGGGGTCGAAAAAACCCAGGGCTTCATCGACGGACCGGACCATCTCGAGGTTGCCGGTGGTGTCGCCGGTGCGGTCCTTGATCTCGCGGTGAGCCATCTCCAGCGCGTTGCGGTGGGCGGCGATGTCGGTCTTGAGGGCTCGCCGGGCGAGGGCGACATTGGCCGCGTAGTAGTCCGCGTACTTGGTGCGGAAGGTGTTCTCCGATTCGGGAGTGACCTTTTCCATGGCCGCGATCCACTTGCGGATGTACTCGGGGTTGGTCTGCTCCTTGTTGACGGCTTTGGAGAGGAGCTTCTCGGCCTTGGAGTAGTCGCCGGCCTCGTAGGCCTTGGTGCCCAGTTCCTCGAGGCGACCGGCGTTGTTGGTCACGTAGAAGTACGCCACGCCGCCGCCGCCCATCGCGACCGTGACCAGCGCGCCCACCAGGATCACCACAAATTTCGTATTCACACGCGAGGCCGCCATTCACCAACTCCTTTTTCGCGCTCCAGACGCGCGATGATTCGCTCGTTTACTTTCCGTCCGCCGCTTCGGCGAGGGGGTACTCGCCCCGCTCGACCTTGAGCCAGTCGGGCACACAACGCATCAGCTCGGGCAGAAGTTCATTCAGCAGGTCCGCCGAACGCTCGACGAACTCCGCTTCGCTCGCCGCGTCCACGGTCGAGAACTGAATCTTCATGTAATACGCATACTTCGCGGTCTTGTCGAACGCCATGCGGCGCACGTCGAACGCCGTCGTCGCGACCTGGCCGTTGGCCACGAAGAAATAGCCCGCGTAAAGCTTGGTCCCGTCGGGCGCGATGAACCGCGTCACCTGCATCCGGACGTCGCCGATCCCCTTGGGCAGGTTCACCGGCCAGCCGGGCTTGTCGCTCTTGGAGCCCGTGCGCATCCGCAGGTAGCCGAGCTTCATCGCTTCGGGATCGCGCGGGTCGGGGACCCAGCGGGAGCGGTCGAGATTGACGGAGAGGATCCGAGGATCCGAGTCGATCTGCCACCCCGCGCCCACCATGCAGCGCTCGGGCACGTGAGGCACGGTGTCGATCGACCCCGTGTAGTACGCGGAGTGCAGCTGGAGCGACTTGGGCTTGCCGCGCGGATCGGGATCGTTCTTCACGTACCGCCGCGTGAGGTAATTGCTCGTGCCAAGGGTCTTCTCGACCTCGTCGTTCTCGCGAAGGTCAGGGCCCACCGCCGACCAGCTGTCCAGCGCGGTCGGCGAGATCGCCATCAGCGCCCGGCCGTCCTCGGGATAGATCGGAAGCTTGACCGTCACGAACCCGCCGAAGACGATCGCGGCGTTGACCGCCGCCGAGCTGAGCGTCAAGGTGAGAAGCGTGACCAGCACACCCTTGCGGCCCAGGATCGCCCAACCCGCACGGTCCGCGAGGACGACCGGACCGCGCGGGGCCGGCTCCGGCTTCTCCGCTTCGCCCGGAATCCAGATCTTGTCAAGCGACCAGACGGCCGCCATGAAAAGCCCGAGCGCGGGGATCAGCAGGAGGGTGCCGACGAAGATGTGAGCGTCGCCCGTGGCGAGCTTGGGATCAATCAGCGAAAGCAGGCCCAGCACTGCGATGCGGACCAGATTCATCAGCACCGCCACCGGCACCGCGAGAAGCATCACCGCCGTCCGCTGCCACCAAAGCTGGCAGGAAAGCAGGGCGACCGCCCCCGCGAGCGCGATGAACGCGACAACCATCCGCATGCCAGAGCACGCTTCGGCGATGCCGAGCGGGATCGTCGAGCCGTCGTTTTTCACGATCTCGATGTTGTTGCCCGTCAGCGAGACCGTGAATCCGAAGATCGGGGAGAGCACCGCCAGGAAGTAGTAGCCGCCCCAGGCGGAGATGTTCTGAAGCTTGAACGTGATCAGAATCATGATCTGGTCCGAGATCGTGACCCCGAACAGAAGGAACGCGATGGGCAGGAACAGGATCCGCATCATCGCGGGGCCCATCGTGAAGAGGACCAGCCCGAAGACCGCGAGCACCAGCGAGAACCCCTGGCTCATGTGGTTCGGGAAACCGACGACGAAGAAGAAGTACGCCGAGAGCCCCGCGATGAACGCCAGAAGCCCGGGCCAGAAAACCGCCACCGGCGTACGGATCACCTCGTTCCAGCGACGCGAAACGATGTACGCCGCGATCAGCGGAACGACATAGGCATGACCCCAGTCCTGGATGAACTCGGACGAGTACCGGTGCTGGGTGACAAACCACCGCCAGAACACCGCGACAAACCCCACCAGAAGAAGCGAGAGCGCGACGATCCTCGGCGCGGTCAGGACCGCGTTGCCCAAAGCGGGCTGCGATCGTGGTGCCGAGTTGTCCGCCGCCATCGTGCTCACGTCTGATCCTGCTCCCAGTCCACACCGCCAACCGGCCCTCGGCGCGGTTTTTGCGCCGAGCGGACCGGTACCTCCTACGTTCGCCGCGCCATGGCCGGTTCGCACACCGGGTGACGCGAGCACCATTCATCGTCCGGACCAGACGATTCCATCGGTCCGGCGCGAACCTCCGTCATAGAACACGACCCCTCCAAGGCCGCCGCCACCCCGAGGCCTTCTCCCCAACCCCATAACCAACCCGCCAATCCCGCGAATACCCCGATCGCCACGCCAAAACCCTCAACCCGGCGATCAGAAGTTGATGGGGTCCCGAGACCGCGTCTTGTACTCGGGCGGTAGGCCGAAGACCTCGTTGCCGAAGTTCCGATCCAAAAGGAACCCGAATCCGTAGCTCGCCCGGAACCCGTTGCGGATAACCGCAAGCGGGGTCGCCCAGAAGCTGGTGCCGATGTTGATCTGGTCGTCGGGCTTCACATAGATGTCCGGCTGGTGACCCGAGAAGATCGCCCGGAGGTTGAAGCTCACGATCGCCTGGCGGCCCTCGCCGAGCGCACGCACCAGTTCGGCGCGTTCGGGCCACGCGAGGGCGTCGAGCCCGCCGGCGGCGTCGATGGCGCGGCGGATGGTCATGCGGCCCTCGGGCGGAATGTTGTACGAACCGGCACGGCGCACCTGGCCACCGACGTAGAACACGCCCTGCGTCGCTTCGGGGACGCGGATGACGTCGCCGGGGCGGATGATGACGTTGTACGTGCTGTCGCCGGCTTCGAGGCGATCGCGCGGGATGCGGATGACGCGCTGCGTCACGATCTCGCGGGGCTGGCGGTTCTCACCGGGGAGCGTCATGCCCGCGTCGGAGCCCGACGCGCTCTTGGGAGCGAGTTGCCACTTGCCATCGATGAAAATCCACGGAGCGCTGGCACCGTTTGAAGCGGCTTTGGGCTGAGCGGCGGCCGTCGGCTTGGCGTTGGGCGCGGGATCGGTCAGGTCGATCACAGGCTCGCGACCCGCGCCGGGCTGACGCTGGCCTGCGCCGCGGATCACCGCCGGGCTCGGCGAGTTGCCGTTCTTCTTCTCGCCGCTGATGGAGTCGATCTCGTTCAGGAGGTCGTTGCCAGTCTTGCCGGGCGAAGTGCCCGACGGATTGGCGGGGTTCGCCCCGGGAACCACCGCATCGGCCGGCGGGGCACCCGAAGGATCGTCCAAAGCCGGATCCAGCGGGACCAACCGGATGATGTAGATGTCCTTGGCCGTCGAATCCAAGCGGCCGCCGCTGGTGATCGCCGCGAGAATGCGGAAGTCCGGCCCGGGGATGATGTACGTCCCGGGGCGATCGATCCCGCCGACGATGCTGTAGGTCTGCTGGCGTGTTTCGATGATGTCCAGTTCGATCGTCGGATCGGCGACGAGCTGCTTGGCCTGCTCGGCGATCATCGCTTTCACCTGCGGCACGTTGCGGCCGTTCACGTAGAACCGGCCGAGCTGCGGGATGTCGATCAGCCCGCGGATGTCAACGGTCCGCTCGTACGTCGTGACCTCCGCCTGCGAGATGACGTCGTAAAGCTTGACCTGCAAGCGGTCGCCCGGACCGATCCGGTAGTCCGACGGATTCGGGAGCAGGTCCTCGGAACTGACCTTGCTGAACTCGACCAGGTCCTGCGGACGGTCCTCGATCGAGCTGATGTGGCTGAGCACGGGCACCGTCGTCGGCGTGTACTCCCAGCGGCCCACGACGCTCGGATCAAGATAGGAGTCGAGCGACGTGCACCCCCCGAGCAATGCCGCCATCCCGGCGGAGAGGATGAGCGTCGTGGTGGCGCGGACGTCGCGAGTGGGAACGGGGTGCGGCACTTCGATCTCCTTGACCATCGCGCAGCGCGAGGTCTTGGTGGGGGCGTACGGGCAGGTCGTCCTGACCACCCGTTTATCGGTCTTCGCTATCCTAGCAAACCAGAACCCACCCCCGCTCGGTCACCCGAGGGGGTTTCGCCGGTCTGCCCGCCGGTGTCGGCTCCCGGGTACGCCCCGACTTTGCCGCCGGTTCGGACGGGAAAACCCGACCGCCCCACCTACCCTTCCATATGGACTCCCCCGGGGCGACCACCCCTCCTTCAAGCCCGCAGATCCAGCCCCAGGAACCCCACCCCTCGGGTGCCCACCCGGACGCGATCGCCAGGACCCTTTCAAGGCACCCCAAGCCCCTCGGCGGCGACCCCCTCCGCACGATGCCGGCCCCCAAGCTGAGCTTGTCCTCCATGGTCCTCAACAACCAGGACGGCCAGCAGCACCTATCGCTCAAAAAGAAGCCCGACTGGCTACGCGCCCGCGTCCCCGGCGGCGAGGGCTACCTCCGCCTCAAGGGGATCATGGATCAGTACAAGCTTCACACCGTCTGCGAGGAAGCTTCGTGCCCCAACATGGGCGAATGCTGGTCGCGCGGCGTCGCCACCATCATGATCCTCGGCGACACCTGCACCCGCTCCTGCGGCTTCTGCAACGTCAAATCCGGCCGCCCCCCCACCCTCGACAAGGATGAGCCCCGCCGCGTCGCCGAATCCCTCCGCTTGATGTACGAGCACGCCAAGCTCAAGCACATCGTCATCACCAGCGTCAACCGCGATGAGCTCAAGGACGGCGGCGCCGGCATCTGGGCCGAGACCATCATCCGCTCCAAGGAAGCCTGCCCGGGCATGTCCATCGAGGTCCTCATCCCGGACTTCATGGGCGATTGGGCCGCGCTCCAGATGGTCATCGACGCCGCTCCCCACATCATCAACCACAACCTCGAGACCGTCCGCCGCATGTACCCCGCCGTCCGGCCGTCGGCCAAGTTCGACCGCTCACTCGAGCTCCTCCGCCGCGTCAAGGAACAGGGCGGCGTCGCCAAGACCGGCATCATGGTCGGCATCGGCGAACGCGACGATGAAGTCCTCGACCTGCTCGACGATGTCCTCAGCGGCACACGGGCCACCACCGGCCCCGCGACCGGTGAAGCCTGCGACATCCTCACGATCGGTCAGTACCTCCAGCCCACCCGCAACCACCTCCCCATCGAGCGCTGGGTCACGCCGGACCAGTTCGCCGGCTACAAGACCGAAGCTCTGGCTCGCGGATTCAAGGTCGTCGAAAGCGGCCCGCTCGTCCGAAGCAGCTACCACGCCGACCACCAGGCGGACGTGCTGACGGACATCGTCGCGGCCCGTCGCTCGATATGAGACCTTCTCTTCGTCAGTCGCTCGTCTCCTGACCCAGAGCGCCTTGAATTGACGCCGCGCCGGTGCCGCATGCTGATTTCCATGGCTGGACGCGCAAACACCTCTCGGGCTCGCACCAAGTCCTCGCCAAAGCGGGCGAAGAACTCATCGTCGCCGAGGGTGATCGCGGCTGAGCCGCTGACGCCGACCATCCGCAAATCCGAACACGCCTCGAAGGTCGCCAGGAGCGGAAAGCCAGCCGTGGCGAAGACCCCTTTCCCACGCGGGATCCTCGATCTCGCTCGAGAACTCGCATCCCAATATCAGTTGGTCCTGACTCCTGATTCCGAGGTTGGCTACTTCGGCCGCACGCTCGAACTTCCGATGGCCATGGGCGACGGTCCCGACATCGCGTCCTGCGCGAAAGCGGTCCTCGAAGCCGCCGTCGCGGGGATCGCGACCATGCTCGAAGCCGGCGAAACGCCGCCGCGCACGGCCAAGGAAGGCAAACGCGACCAACAGGTCAACATCCGCCTGACCATTGAAGAGCGGCTCGCCCTCGAGTCAGCCGCATCGCGAGCCGGATTCCGAACCGTCTCCGATTTCGTCCGATCCGCTGCCCTTGACGCGGGCTAAGCACTTTTCGCTGCCGCTCGTGGATCTCCGCGACGCGATGCTCGGGCTTCGCGATCGCCACGGGCAACACGGTTTCGACACTTGCAGGCCCGAAGGAAGTTGCTCGCGGGCCCCTCGCGGAATGAGCTGCGGTCAGCGACGACGCGAGAACATGATCACCAAACCCGGCAGGAGCGCCGCGAATGAGCCGGGACTCGGAACACCGAAGTGGATCCCCCCACCCGCGAGCAAGACGTCGCTCGTTTGCGTCGGTCGCGTCGCCGACGAGGATGAGTAATACGTCGCGACGCCTCTCGAAAGCTGATCCAGTTCGAAGCGAAGCGACCTCGCAAAGGAATCGGATGCGAGGACGTCGAACCGAAAGACCATCACGGGATTGTCGCGACTGAACACGCTGCCCGCCGAAGAGGGGTCGCGCTGGAAGAACGTCAAACCCGCGGAGTCATTGGTGTTCGAGGCGTCGGAAGCGGCGTCGATGCGCCAGCTTCCCGAACCGTCCTGATAGATCGCGTTGGTCGCCGCTCCGAAATTGAACGGTCCGACACGACCGGTGCTGGTGCCTTCGGCGAACACAATCGAATCTGTCGCTGCGAGCCCCGTCGCGCGCAGACGAAGCGTCGCTCCTCCCAATCCCCATGCGTCGAGCCCGAAGCCCGACATAAAGATCGCGCCTTGCGTACGAAAGCGAAAGCCGTCGACATCGCTTACCCAGGTTGCTCCGCCGTCACTGGTGAATCTGACCTCGAGACGGATCTCTGCGGTGGCGATCGACGCCAACGAGAACGCTGAGACGAACGCGAGAGAGCAAAGACGCATGCTGCTTCCTTTCGGCTTCTGGAGGATAACCAGTGTGCTCTCTGCCTGAAAGAACCGGCGTGAGGCAGAGCACCCCGGGGCCACCCGGTGGTTCGCATGGACCGGTCGCCAGCGGCCGCAAACGCCGGTAACCCGCACCGAGCCCGTTCTCTGAAAAACACAACCTCCCGCCGGCGTGAGGCCGACGGGAGGTTGGTTTCTTGGCAGTCATCCAGATCAGCCGTGGGGCCGATCGGGTTTTTGACTTTGGTCCGCCAATCTTCTGATCCCTTGCGGGTCAGAGAGATTTAGCGACCGCGGCGGCGGCCGGCCACCAGACCACCGAGGCCGACGAGGGCCAGCGTGGCGGGGGTCGGGACGACGTTGATCGTGCCACCGGCGAGGTTGGCAGCGACGCTCGTCGGGCGGGTCGCGCCGGAGGAGCTGTAGTAGGTCGCGACGCCGCGGCTCAGCTGATCGAGGGCGATCGTGATCGCGTGGTCGGCGCCGACAGCCGTCTGGATGTCGAAGCGGAAGACGAGGGCCGGGTTGGCGCGGCTGAAGCCCTGGCCACCGGACGAGGGGTCACGCTGGAAGAAGGTCATACCAGCGCCCGTGCTGCTGTTGGCGGCGTCGGAGGCGGCGTCGATGCGGAACGCACCGGCGGAAGCGAAGATCGCGTTCGTGGCCGCACCGAAGTTGAAGGGACCGACGCGACCCGTGTCGGTGCCGGCGCCGAAGGCGGCCGATTCACCGGCGATGAGGCCCGTGCCGTTCATGCGGAGGGTGGCGCCACCGAGGCCCCACACATCGCCGCCGGTGGCGGACATGAAGATCGCGCCCTGGACGACCGAGCCAGCGTTCGCGTCGACCGTCGAGGCCCACGTGGTGCCGCCGTCGGTGGAGAACTTGACTTCGAGGTTCAGCGAAACCTGCGCGTTGGCGCCAGCCGCGATACCAGCCACACCGACAAGACCCATGATCACATTCTTCATAACGATCTCCTCACACTTCTGTTGGATGACCCGAAACCTTGTGACACGAAACGAACGACTCGTTCCTGACCTCTCACAACATGCCTCAGGATCTGGAAAATGCCAACCAAAAGGACAAAAGATGCTGAGAATTTCGGTTTTTCCGTCTGTGACGGTCGCCGATACTCGGGGCATGGAAGGGTTTCGAACGGCTTTTCGACCGTCCTTGGGCCCCTTTTTTCCCATCTTCACGACCTATAACCGAATTTCCCCGTTCAGACCCTCGGACCGTCACAATCCGCACAAAGGCGCAAAATCCGCGCAATCGGGTCCCCACTCCCGTTAGGGACCCACGCGATAACCGGGGAATCTCGCGGGGTTTACGCCACGGGACCCGTCCAGGCTGTTTCAGGGCTTCGCAGGGGGGAAAGTGGCCGCCTCAGGTGCGGTCCGGGCCGTCGGAAACGGGACCGTTAAAGGTCTTCCACTGGGCCGGGGGCGGCGAGTAGATGTGCAGCGTGACCGCGTCGGTTCCCGGCGGCTCGAGGTTGGCGACCTGGTGGATGTCGTCGTCCTCGGCGGAGCAGACAAACCCGGCTTCCATCTGCGTGGTCTGGATCGGGCACGCGAGGCCGCTTGGCGTCATTTTGAACCGGATTTCCGTGGGTGCGCCGTGCACCACTCGGAACGCGCACGAGGAGCCCACGTGGTTGTGGATCGGCGTGCAGTGCCCTGAACGCCAGCAGAGCGCCAGAAGCTCAAAATGCGGGGATTCCGCGATGGTGTTGCGCTTGTACGAGCAGCTTCCAAAGCAGAGGGCGGGCTTGAGGTCGTCCAGGGTCAGATTCAGGCCGGCCAGGAGGTTGGAAAGCACGGAAAGATCCGCTCGGCCCTGCAGGGAACTGAGGTAGGCGATCAGGGGCGCGAGTTTGGGGAACTTGGCCGTGGCGGTCGCCGCATCACACCCGGGCTTGGGGGTGTGCGTACAGGCCGGAGCGGAGGTTGATTCAGCGGTCGCCATAGGTACCTCAGAGCTAGTTTAACGAACGCGAAGCCCGGCTCCAATGCTCAAGCGGGCGAAAGCTCGCCGGAGTCCTTCGGCTTTTCGACCATCGAAGCGGCCCAGGACGCGCCGATGGGCACCCCGAACAGGCCACCCGCCGCCCAGTCGAGCGGTAGGATCCGTCCAAGGGCGAAGAGCTGGTTGATGGATTCGGAAGCCACCGCCCTGGTCTGGGGGATGATCGTCTGGGAAGCCGTGAACTTGAGGTAGAGCACGCTGAGCAGCGCGACCACCGGGAGAGCCAGAACAGAGGGGAGCAGGCTGGGAGTTTTGTGCTGGCTTCGGGCGGCAGCGTTGGCGGCAAAGCCGGCCGCGATGCCGCCGAGAAATGCGGCGAAAATGGCTTGCCCTTTGGTGGTATTGATCGCGACGATCCACCCCACGACCCCGGCGGCGACTACGGCCGCGGCGAGGGAGGCGATGAATTGCCCGGGGACGAAGCCCTCACGGATGCCCGCAAGGCCGGGAGCAGGCAGCGAGGGTCCGTGGTGGAGGCCCTGTTCCTCGGCGGAAACGGGGGAGACGGCTTCGATGATCAGGCCCGTGAGCGCGATGAGCGGGATGAGGAGGACGGCTTCGAGAATCAGCCCGTTCAGGGCGGAAGCGGCGTCGGCATCGCCCAAGAGCTGGCGGGCGTTGGCGGTCACCGAAGTGGTCCACATGAGCCCGAAACCGACCATGCACAGACCTCGGCCGCGGGTGACCATGCGTCCGGAAACCACCCCGACAAAGCCGGTGAGCAGGAATGCGGCGACGAGCAGCGCCGCTCCCATCAGGGGTGCGGAGGAGGTCAGAGGGGTGGTCGCGGGGTCGCCGTCGGGCGCGCGCAGGGTCGTCAGGAGCCACGCGGTGAGCGGGCCGAGCACCGCGAACGCGGCGAGGGTGTCGACGACCTTCACGAAGCCTTTGGGCATGAGCGGATGGTACCGCGCACGGTTGCGCGACGCACGGGATGCGTGGGCTTATTCCTGGGGGACCAGCCAGTACAAGCGGTAGTTGCCGCGTTCGTAGACCGCGTCGATCCCGCGGAAGGCGAGATCATCCGCGCCGCGGCCGGGCACGAGCAGCCGGAACGTGCGGTTGCCGACGGGCCGCAGGAAAAACCCGGGAGTGAACTCGCCCATCGGCATGAGGTTGAAGAGCTTGATCACGTCGGCTTTGTGGGATTTCAGCAGGGCAAACCCGGCGGAAGGGGACATCCCCTGCGCGGCCATGTCGGTCTTGGCCCGCGTCGAGAGGAGGTCGGTGACGAAGACCGACTCCCAGTCCTCGTCGAGGCATTTGTCGATGTTCGCGATGAGCTGGCGCACGTTGGTCGACCGGGCTGTCTTCGTGCCGTCGGGATTCTCGACGATGGTCGAGTCGTCGGTCACCGCAGGGAGCAGGATGCCCGGATCCTCGACGACTCGCTTTTCCTGCGTCACGGCGTCGGGCAACCCCATCAGCGGCCCGTCGTTGCGGACGATCCGCTCCTCGACGCACCCGGAAAGGGCTATCCAGGCGGAGAGGCACAGGATGGACAGGCAGCGTGGCATGGAATCAGGTTCGCACCGGGGTGAGGGTCGGTTCTTGGCGGCCCTTGCGCCAGCCGTCGTGCACGGCGAACTCCGCTCGCTGGCCGGGCTGATCCAGCCGCAGATGACACCCGCGGGACTCATCGCGCCACAGAGCCGAACGGGCCATGACCGAGCCGACCAGGAGCATGTTCTGCACCTCCCAGCCGTCGGGATCGTCGAAGATCTTGTCGAGGGTGTAGCGGGCCCAGAAATCCAGCATGATCGCGACATCGCGGAGCCGCGGGGCCGTGCGCTCAAGGCCGACGTTCTTCCACATCGCCGACCGCAAGCTCGATCGCACGTCCGCGAGGTCGAGCTCGCCCTGATCCGAGGGGCGGATGTCCGACACGATCGGGACGGGAGCCTGGATCCCCACAGCCCAGCCCGGCCGGGCGGCGGGCGCGTCGACGGCGTGGCCCTTCATCTCGGCGCAGACGCGGCCGGCGATCTCGCCCATGACCAGACCTTCGAGCAGCGAGTTGCTAGCGAGGCGGTTGGCGCCGTGCAAGCCGCAGGCGGCCGTCTCCCCCACCGCGTACAGGCCCGGCGAGTCCGTTCGAGCGGCGAGATCCGTGCGCACGCCGCCGACCATGTAGTGGGCCGCGGGGTGAACGGGGATGAGTTGCTTGGAGGGGTCCAGGTCGAACCGCTTGAGTGTCGCGGCGATGCCGGGGAAGCGAGCGGCGAAATTCGGGATGTGCCGGCAGTCGAGGTGGACGGGGGCTCCGCCCTGCTTGGCGATCTGTCGGACGATGGCGGAAGCGACGATGTCGCGCGGCGCGAGGTCGCCCATGGGGTGGGCGTCCTTCATGAAACGCATGCCGGCGGCGTCGACGAGGAAAGCTCCCTCGCCGCGGACGGCTTCGGAGATGAGCGCGCGGCTGGCGCCGGGCAGGTAGAGGCAGGTGGGATGGAACTGGACGAAAGCCATGTCGGCGAGTGTGGCTCCGGCGCGGTAGGCGAGCGCGAGGCCGTCGGCGGTGGCTTGGGGCGGATTGGTGGTTTCGCGATAGACAACGCCCGCGCCGCCGGAGGCGAGGATGGTGGCTTTGGCCCAGATGACCTGCAAGCCGTACTTGGGGTGGTGGGTGATGGCGCCCATGACGGGCGCACCGGGCTCGCGGCTTGGCGTGATGAGGTCGAGCGCGAAGCAGTGCTCGAAGACGCGGAGGTTGTCGGTGGCTTTGGCTTTGGCGAGAACGGCGCGCTGGATTTCGCGGCCGGTGGCGTCGCCGTGCGCGTGGAGGATTCGGTGGGCGGAGTGTCCGCCTTCGAGGCCCATCGCGAGCGAGCCGGTCGCGTCCTTGTCGAACTGCGTGCCCCAGTCGATGAGCTCGCGGAGGCGTTTGCCCGCTCCGGCGCAGATGAGTTCGACCGCGTCGCGGTCGCAGAGGCCGGCTCCGGCGACGAGGGTGTCTTGGACGTGGGCGGCGACGGTGTCGTCGCCCTTGGTGGCTTCGAGAACGCCGGCGACGCCGCCTTGGGCCCAGGCGGTGTTGGTGTTCTTGAGGTCGGCTTTGGCGAGCAGGATGCAGTCGCCGTGGGAAGCGGCGGCGATCGCCGCTCGGCACCCGGCGACTCCCCCGCCGATGACGAGGGTGTCCGTGAAGATCTGCGGGAGCAGCGTGGAGCGGAAGGGGATCAGGTAGCGGCGGTCGTCGAAGACATGGTCCATCGGACCAAAGGGTAGTGGGCGTTCCGGGCTTCAGCCAAAGAGCCGGTGGAGCGCAATCGAGGTCGCGACGACGAGATTCAGCGAGTCCACCCCGGGCCTCATCGCGATCCGGACCCGCGAACCCGACCCCTCCAGAACCCGTGCGGTGAGTCCCGGCCCCTCGGCGCCGATCAGGAGGGCGAGCTTGCGGTCCGGCGGGGGTGAGTACGCGGCGACGTCGATCGAGCCCTCGGCGGGCGTGAGGGCGACGAGGTGGTATCCGCGGTCCGCGAGCGAGAAGATCGCGTTCGGCCAAGCGTCGCCCGAAATACTCGTAAAGGGAATGTTGAGCACGTGGCCCATCGAAGCCCGCAGAGCTTTGCGGTACAGCGGGTCGGCGCACCCGGGGCTGAGCACGACGCCGGCGCCCGCGGGCGCGATCGCGGAGACGCTTCGGAAGATCGCTCCGAGATTGTCGACGTTGGAGACTTCCTCAAGGACGATGAGCGTGGAAGCCTGATCGGCGAGCGATGCGAGATCCCGCGGCGTTCCGCGCCGACCGACGGCGATGGTTCCACGATGGAAAGCGAACCCGACGATCGAGTCGATGACGGGCTTGGTCGCGCGATACACGACCGCCTCATCGGGGAGCGACTCGAGCAGATCGCCGAGTGATTCCAGCTTGCCCGGCGTCGCGAGCACCGATTCGACCGCGAGCGGGGATGCGACGAGTTGGCGGAGGACGATCTCGCCTTCGACGATGAACCGGCCCTCGGCGGCGGGACGACCGGGCGCGTCTTTCAGGTCGCGGTACGGGGCGAGTCTGGGATCCTCGGGGTCCGAAATCTCGATGACGGTCGGCACGAACGATCATTGACGCTTGGCGGCGGGGGTGCGTTGGGCTGGGCGGATGCTGCGGCGGATGAGACCTGAACAGGTATTCGGCATCCAAACGGCGTCTTTGCACGAACTGAAGCGTGGGGTAGAACGTATCGATGTTGGTCGATATACTCGGTAGGTGGGCTTCTGTGGTGGAAGCGAGACCGGGCTGGCCGAACGGGCCGGTTCGCGGAAGGAACGAGGCGCTCATGCGGGTCTTGGTGGCGATCCCGGTGTTCAACGAAGCCAAGTACGCTCGCGCGGTGCTCACGAGCGTGCTTCGGTACGCGTCGGACGTGGTGGTGATTGATGACGGTTCGACGGACGCGACGCCGGACATCGTGCGCGAGTTTCCGGTTCGGGTGATTCGCCACGCGAAGAACGCGGGGTACGGCCGCTCGCTGATCGACGCTTTCTCGTTCGCGGCACGCGAGGGTTACGACTGGGTGCTCACGATGGACTGCGATGAGCAGCATGAGCCTGCGGCGATCCCGATGTTCGTGTCGGAGATCCTTCGGGCCGGGCCGGGCGTGGACATCATCAGCGGTTCGAGGTACCTGGTGCCCACGCCGATGGATGACCTGCCGCCGGCGGACCGCAGGCGAATCAACCAGACCGTGACGCGCGACATCAACCGGAGGTTCGGGCTGTCGCTGACGGACAGTTTCTGCGGGTTCAAAGCCCACCGCGTCTCGGCCGTGGATCGGATGTCGCTGACTGAGACTGGGTACGCGTTCCCGATGCAGTTCTGGGTGCAAGCGGCGGCGCTAGGCCTTGGAATCCGCGAGGTACCCGTCAAGCGGATCTACAACGACACGACGCGGACGTTCGGGGGCAACCTGGACGACGCGGAGCGCCGCTTGGCGCACTACCGGTCGGTCATGGAAGCCGAGATCGAGCGCATGGGCGTGGCGGCGCGTTCGGGGTGTGGCGAGACGAACTACTGTTGCCTGTGACGCACGCGATGACGAAGCACGGTTCCGGGCAGGCGGGGGATCCCACCGCTCGACAGGACGAGGCGGACGTCTGGTCGCCGAAGGTGATGCTGTCGCCGCAAGCGGGTTCGTGGCCGGCGCTGGTCTCGGGCTTTGAGGCGCCCGCGTCGGCGCCGCGGTTCCGCGAGCAGATGGGCTTGCCGTCCGGGCGCGTGGTGATGTCGGGGCATCAAGCGGAGCTCTGGCACGCCGGGATTCTGACCAAGCTTTTGGCGCTCGGGGACGCGGCCCGATTGAGCAAAGCCGCGGCGGCTTGGCTGGTGGTCGATCAGGACGCGAACGAGCCGGGCATCATCCGATATCCGTCGAGCGGCAAGACGCTGGTCGCGGCGGAGTGGCGGATCTCGGCTTCGGATGCTCGAAAGACGGATGTGCCGGTGGCGGCGCGAGCGGCTTTTTCCGCGCGAGAGCTTGAGCCTCGCTGGGGAGACAAGCCGGCGGCGACAGGCGCGGTCGCTTGCGGGCTGGGGGCGATCCGCGATGCGTTTCTGGATACGGCCGACGCTCCGGATCTGGCGGAGCAGGTGATCCGGACGACTCGGAAGCTTCTTGGGCCGATGGATGCGGGCGTGACGTGGACCCGGGCGACGGGGATGGCCCGGACTGAGCTTTTCGGCGAGGTGGTGGAGCGGATGAAGGCTGATCCCTCGGCGTGCATCGCGGCGTACAACGCGGCGGTGGCGCGGCACGCGGGCGCGGGGATGGCTCCGCTGAACGCGGCTCGCGGAGAACTGCCGCTCTGGCGGGTGCGTGCGGATGCGGCCCGCGGGCGTGTCTTGGCATCGACGATCGCGGGGATACCGACGGGTGAGCTTGCGCCGCGGGCGCTGCTGATGACGGGCCTCATGCGGCACGCGGGGTGCGAGCTTTTCATTCACGGTCTGGGGGGCGGGAAGTACGACGTGATCGCGGAGGAGTGGCTGGGGGCGTGGCTTTCGTGGAAGCTTGCGCCCGCGGTGGTGGCGACGGGGACGCTTCTGGCGAAGCTTTCGGATTCGCCGCCGCCAAGCCCGGAGTCGTTGGCTCGTGCGCGATGGTCGCTTCACCACGCGAGGCACACGCCACAGACGCTCGGCGACAGTTGGTCGCAGCGGCGGAAGGAAGAGCTTGTCGAGGAGATCCGCGGCCTGCGGAAGCGCGGCGCGGACTCGTACCGGGCGTACTCGTCACTTCAGGAGCTTTTGTCTCGCGTGCGGATCGAGCATCAGGGCGCGCTCGCGGGCCTGGCCCGCGAGGTTTCTGCGCTTGAATCGCGAGCGAAGGAGTCCAAGGTCGCGCTCGATCGGACGTGGGCGTTTCCGCTTCACGAGCGCGGGTCGATCCAAGCTCTTCAGGCCGCGGTGTCGGCGGCGTTTAGCGGGGGCCGGTGATGCGTCGGCGGTGGATGCTCGCGGCGTGCGCGGCTGTGCTTGTTTCAGTGGCGGCGGGATGCGAGCGGAAAGCTCCGGTGGCGGCGTCGACAGGACCGAGGCTTGCGGTGCTGAGCCCGGCGCTCGCGGCGACGCTTAAGGATCTGGGTGCAGGGCCGGTGATCGTGGGGCGGCACGCGTGGGACCAGGTGCTTGATGCGTCGGTGCCGATCGTGGGCGATGGCGTAGGGGATGTGGACTATGAGCGGCTGTTGGGCGTAAAGCCGACGTTGGTGATCGGGCAGTTTGGAGCGGGGGGAGTCCCGGCGAGGCTGACCGAGATGGCGAAGAGCCGCGGATGGACGCTCCGCGACTACAACCCGCTTTCGCTCGCGGATGTGGTGGGCGTGGCGCGGTCGCTTGCGGCGGACGCGGAAGCGGCGGGGTGTGCGGGGGTGCCGGAACGGCTCACGGAGTTGGAGAAGGCGCTGGAGTCGTCCCTGCGGCCCCGGCCTGGAGCGGAGCGGGCGGGGCGTGTGCTGCTGCTTGCGGGATTGTCACCGCCGGCGGCTTTGGGCCCGGGTTCGGTGCACCACGATATTCTGGTTTCGCTGGGAGCGACACCCGCGATCACGAGCGGCGCGGCGTACATCACGCTTGATGCGGAGGATCTCAAGCGGATCGCGCCCGATGCGATCCTGCTGATCCTGCCCCGCAAAGCGGGCGAACCAGCGGGCAAAGCGAAGCCTGTCGCCGAATTGCCGACGGTGCCGGTGGCGCTGATCGACGATCCGCTGACGCACCTGACGGCGACGACGATCCGGGCGACGACCGACGCGATGGGGGAAGCGATCGATCAGTGGGCCGGACGCTGATCGCCGAGGCCGCCGCATTCGGGACAAGCGGATCCCGCAGGAAGTCCGTCGAGCGCGTACCCGCACGAAGAGCACGCTCCCGATCGCTGCACCGCCCTGCGTGCCGACCACAAAGCCGCGGCGCCCGCGACGAGCCCGGCCGCCGCGGGGAGCGCCGGATAGACCGTGACGATCGTGCCCCTAAGGCCAAACCCGTTGGGTCGCCGGATCTCGACGACGCCCAGGATCGACCCCTTTTCGGTAGAGATCAGCCCCGGACCTCTGGGAGGTTTGCGCCAGTCGAGGTGCCAGCCAGGCGGACGCGCAACCCGGGGCGTTCCCATCGAGTGCCAATAGGCCACCTGCACCTCGCCACCGCTGATCGCCGCCCGCCAGCCGGGCACCGGGCTGATCCGCAGCAACTCCACCCATCGAGAGACGACGACGATGGCAAGAGCGGCCACACTCAGGGTGATGACCGCAAAACCGATCCGCTTTCGCGCACGACCAGCCGCCATGTGACGATTCTACGGGGTAACCGGCGTTCGTCCTCGGAGCGAAAGTCCCCTGGCGCGCATGGTGGCGGGGCTTGTCGGCGGCGGCCTTCAAGCTCGCCGAAGTGTGACGGGTTCCCACCCCATGCCGTGCGAACAACTCCCGTGCGTTGATCGGAAAGTCCTCCTTTGCGGGCGGAAATGCGGGAAAGGACACCTGAAATCCTCGCCTCAAACGGTTTCAAGAGCCGTTTCGGTCTTCCACGAGGATGGCCAAATCCCGCCGCCCTCCTATCATCCATCGCGTCGGGTTGCGTGCCCGCCGCTTTCCGTCTTTTTCGCCTCCCGCAAGGAATCGTCCCCATGACCATCCGCATCGGCATCAACGGGTTCGGACGCATCGGCCGCCTCTTCTACCGCATCGCGTCCGAGGACACCAACATCGAGATCGTCGCCGTCAACGACCTCGTCCCCGCCGACAACCTCGCGTACCTCCTCCGCCACGACACGATGCACCGCGTCTACACCCTCGGCGGCAAGCCGGTGACGACCTCCGCCACCGAGACGAGCTTCACCGTCAACGGCAAGACCACCAAGACCATGGCCGAGAAGGACCCCGGCAAGCTCCCGTGGAAGGACCTGGGCGTCCACTACGTCCTCGAGTCGACCGGTCTCTTCACCGAGTTCGAGAAAGCCAACCTTCACGTGTCCGCCGGCGCCAAGCGCACCATCATCTCCGCTCCGACCAAGAGCGACGCGGCCCAGGTGCCCACGCTCGTCATGGGCGTCAACCACGAGAACTTCGACGGCTCCAAGCACACGGTCGTCAGCAACGCTTCGTGCACGACCAACTGCCTCGCTCCCGTCGCCAAGGTGATCAACGACACCTTCGGCCTCGATGAGGGCCTCATGACGACGGTCCACGCCGTCACCGCGACCCAGCCGACCCAGGACGGCCCCTCCAAGAAGGACTGGCGCGGCGGCCGCAACGCGTACCAGAACATCATCCCGGCTTCCACCGGCGCGGCCAAAGCCGTCGCCCTCGCGATCCCCGCGCTCAAGGGCAAGCTCACCGGCATGTCCTTCCGCGTCCCCACGGCCGACGTGTCCTGCGTCGACCTCACCTTCCGCACCGCGAAGGACACGACCCTCGCCGACATCCACGCCGCGGTGAAAGCCGCCAGCGAAGGCTCGATGAAGGGCATCCTCGGCTACACCGACGAAGAGGTCGTCAGCAGCGACTTCATCGGCGACCGCCGCAGCAGCATCTACGACTCGGGCGCGTGCATCGAGCTCAACAAGCGGTTCTTCAAGGTCGTCAGCTGGTACGACAACGAAGCCGGGTACGCCGCCCGCTGCGTCGACCTCATCCGGTACATCGCGAGCAAAGACGGCGTGAAGTAAGCGAACCCGTATCCTGAGCCACTGAACAAGCCCGCGGCCCTCGCCGCGGGCTTTCTTGTTGCGCCTCGCAGACCCGTGTACCCTCCTGCGAGCTCAAGGAGGCTTCGCATGCGTCTTGGTACCGATTTCCGCTCGCGTCTGGGGTCCGCTCTGCTGTTTGTCGCCGCGTTCGCCGGCGCGGCTTCGCCCGCGTCCGCGCTGAACGGCCCCGCGCCGCTGACCGCCGCCGAGCCCCTCTCCGCTCAGGACCTTCGCGACGACGCTTCGCTGGTGGTGGTCGCGACCGTCACCGAGGTCTGGACGACCAAGCACGGCCGCGACACCGTGGGGAAAGCGGACCTCCGAATCCACAAGGTGGAGCAGACCCCCAAGGACCGGCGCAAAGCTGCCGACGACCGGCGGAAAGCACGCGAGCAGGCCAAGCAGAAAGCCGCCGAGAAGTCCAAGACCCCAAGCCTCAAGGACGACAAGCTCAAAGAACGCACGAAGGAAGAGGAAGCTCAGTCCGAAGCCGAGAAACAGAAAGCCGCCGAACGCGAGAAGCTCGAAAAAGCCCTCGAGCAGTCGCGCCTGACCGAGCAGGACAAACTCAAGACCGGCGACACGATCAGCATCACGTGGAACATCCGCGAGCCCAGGCCGGGCGACACCGGCGGCCTGGGCCACAACGCCGGGTTCATCCGGCCGGGCTACACCGTGCTCGTGCACGTCGACGGAAAGAACCAGGTCATCGAGCCCAACGGCATCTCGATCGCCGAGCCGATCTTCGCGACCGCCGATGCGCTCAAGGGCAAGGAACTGAGCGTCCTCCGCGACGCCGCCGCGAAAGCGACCGCGATCGGCGCTCACGAGGAAGCGTCCAAGCTCTGGCGGCGCGTCGTCGAGCTTCACGACACGCCCAACACGCCCGAGCATCGGTTCTGGCTCGCGGCGAGCCTGATGGAATGCCGCCTCTTCGTCGAAGCCGCCCAGACGCTCATGCCCATCGCCACCGCGACCGACGAGAAATCGCAGTATCACAAGGACCGCAGGAAAGCCCGGCGGATCGCGCTCAACTGCTACTGGGCGTGCGGCGACAACAAGGAATACGTGAAAGCGTGCGTCGCGATCGCGAAAGCGGAGAACGCCGCGATCGAGTGGAAAGCGGCGCTCAAAGCCGCGCAGGATCTGAAGCAGTCGGACATGGTCAAGACGTGCGAGGAAGCTCTGAAGGCCTTCGACGAGAAGACGACGAAGGAACGGTGAGACGGATGCCCGACGTTCCTCCGCAACTTCGAAATACGCGTCCACGCGGCTTGGTGCGATGGCTGCTTGTTTCGCTGGCGGCGGGAGCGTTGCTGACGGTCGCCATCGCCTGGGCGTGCGCATGGTTCTCGCCGGAATTCCCCCGTGCGGGAACGAGCGCTCGCAACGGGCCCGCGATGTATCAAGGGGACATCATCGGATTCAACAGCATCCGTCTGTCGTTCGGCGTGCACCGGGTGCTCTTCTATCCGTGGCCTGGAAGCAGCCTCAAACTTCCCCAGGGAGCGACGCTCGACTTGAACCAGGAGCATCTTCCGAGCTGGTCCCTCGCAACTCCGCTCGAAGGCGATTGGAATAGGGATACGGCGAACAATGGAACATCCTTGATCATCGAGGAGCGCGGCTGCGGCTGGCCTTGGACGACGCTTGTCGGGAGGTCGATCGCGACCACCCATCACGAGCCTGAACTGCGACGTGTTGAAGGCATCAGGATTCCAACTCCGCCCGGAACGCGATTGGCGTTTCCCAAGTACCTTCCCACGAAGCCGGCGTGGGCGGGCTTCGCCTCGTCGACGCTGATCCTCTCGATTCCGATCTCGGGCCCGGTGCTCGCGAGCTGGTGGATTCGCCGCCATCGCGCGGCCGGAAATCGGTGCATCGGTTGCGGGTACAGCTTGAGCGGACTGGCGGATGGGCTGTGCCCCGAATGCGGACCGGGACCGGCGGCGGCCAAGCCGGCTCAATCCTCCGCGTTGGTGTAGACCTTCTGCACGTCGTCGAGCTCTTCGAGCTCTTCGATCAGGCCCGCGAGGGCTTCCGCGTGCTGCTCGGGGACTGCGACCTTGTCGCCTGGAATCATCTCGATCGCGGCGCCCTCGATGGTGTACTTCGCGGTTTCGATCGAATCTTTCACCTTGAGAAAGCTCGGGATGTCCGTGAGCACGATCCACGGGCCGCGTTCGTCGTCATCCGCGGGCGGGGGCTCCTGAACGTCGTCCGCACCGGCTTCGACCGCGAGCGCGAAGAGCTTCTCACCGTCGACGCCCTCAGGCTTGACGACGATCGTGCCCTTCTGAGCGAACATATATCCGACGCAGCCCGAGGTGCCGAGGTTGCCGCCGGCTTTCGCGAACGCGTTGCGGACGTCGCCTGCGGTGCGTGCTTTGTTGTCGGTGAGGGCGTCGACGACGATCGCGATGCCGCCGGGGGCGTAGCCCTCGTAGCGGATGGTCTCAAAGTGGCTTTGGTCGTCGCCGCCGGCGCCCTTCTTGATCGCGCGTTCGATGACGTCGCGGGGCATGTTGGCGTATCGGGCTTCGTCGATGGCGTAGCGGAGCGAGAGGTTGAAAGCGGGGTCGGGCCCGCCGTGGCGAGCGGCGACCATCATGGCTTTGGCGACCTTGGTCCACACCTTGCCGCGACGCTTGTCGACGACGGCTTTGCGGTGCTTGATTTTGCTCCATTTATTGTGGCCGGCCAACGCAGAACCTCCGTCACTTGATCGGGGACCACCGCGGTGCGATCGCGGGCTCCTTGCCTTCCCTTGCGGCCGTGCGCTTGGCCGCGGCGGTTTCGAGCGCCTTCTTGAGCATCTTGCCGTACCCGTCGTCGGCGAGGTTATCCGCGCGGGCCCGCATCAGCGTCGTCGCTTTGGTCTCGGCCTGCTGCCAGCACGCGGCGGCTTTCTCCTTGTCGCCCGAAACCCAGAGGGCATCGCCGAGGTGGTCGACGATGAAGGGATCAAGCGAGAAATCCTCCTCGCGCTGCTGAAGCTCGAACGCGCGGCGAAGAAGCGAAAGTGCTCCCGCGCCCTCGATGGCCCCCTTGTTCGCATCGTCCTCAAGGCGGCCCTGGAGGTACCGGAGCCAGCCGAGGGAATCGACGATGTTGTAGCTCGTCGGGTCGGCCTGATAGGCCTTCTCGAGGAGCTTCTCGATCTTGTCGCGGCGTTCGGCGGTGTCGACCGGCGCGTGCTCGAGAAGCATGTACCCGTAGTCGTTCATCGCGATCGCGTGGTCGGGGTCGAGTTCGAGCGAGATCTCGTAAAGCTCCGCCGCTTGCGTGTACCGCTCCTTGCTGGAGGCGATCCCCGCGATGCGGTACGCGAGCATTCCGGCCTGTTTGGGCGGGGGCGGCACGGGCTCGGCATCAAGAGCCATCGTGTCCAGAATGCGACCGACGCGGCCGGGCTTGGTGACGATCGGGAGGAGCCGCCGGAGGTCGGCGCCGGCTCCGAACTGGCCGACGGAGACGCAGAGGATGCGGAGAAGCTCATCCTCGGGCTCGACGCCCTTGCTGATCTTGTGCGTGCAGACACCCTCGACCAGCGCGAGAACCGAAGAGGGCTTTTTCGAGGCCAGCAGCTTCTGGAGAAGCCGGGCGATCGCGAGTCGTTCCTTCGCCACCTGCCCCTCGGTGAATGCTTCGAACTCGGTGCCGATGCGTGCGAGGTCCGGCGGCTCCGAGACCGAGAGGATGATCAGCGCCGACTCGCGCACGGCGGGCCCGGGCTCGATGCCAAGCCCCGCGAGCCTGGCGATCACCGAGGCCGAGCTGGGCGGCTTGCCCGCGATCACCGCGTCCATGTCGGCTTCGATCAGTTGGGCCACGACGCGCGTGAACCCCTGCTTCTGCTCAGCCGTGAGCGGCACGTCCGTCGGAAGATCCGCGAGCACGGCTTCCACCTCGGATGCTCGCCCCGCCGCGACGAGCGCATCGGTGAGCGCGATGGAGGAGTCAATCGTGCGCGGGAGCGGGCTAAGCCGGGCGATCGCCATCGCGCGGGCGTCTTCGGGCTTGCCCATTTCTGCGGTCAGGACCTCGACCAGCCGGCGAAGGCGATCGACGGGCGCGATCTCGATCCGGGAGCGGAGCATGGCGATCGCGTCATCCGCCTTGCCGCGGGCCGCGACAACCTGAGCGAGCGCCGCCAGCGCCTCGACAGACTCCGGCGCGTCCGCAAGCCTCGCCCGAAGCCAAGCCTCGCCGCGTTCGAGCGATGCCGCTCCACCGCGCGTCCAGACCGTCGCGAGCGCATCCAGCAGGCCGACGCTCGAAGCGTCCTCCTCGGCCAGGCCCATCAGCGACTGCTCGGCGGCGGCGAACTGTCCACGTTGGACGAGTTCCATGGCGACGGCCCACCGAAGCACCCGGCTTGACGACACCTTCTCGCGAAGGCGCTGTACGAGCGCCGCGAGCTGCCGCTGGTCGGCTTTCTCGCCGCGGGAATAGAGCTTGAGCAGAACCTCGGCCGCACGCTCATCCTGCGGGTCTTCTTCGGCGACGGCGGCGAGGATTCTCTCGCCCGCGGACAGGTCGCCCGCGCGGAGCGCGAACCCCGCGACCAGAAGCCGGTCGTCGACGGAGGGCGTCTCGGCGAGTGTCTTGACGATTTCGAACGCTTCGGCGTGCCGCTGAAGGGCGCTCAGAGCCCGGGCCCGCGCGAATCGCGTGGTCTCGATGGGCATGGACTCGAGGGCTTTGAGCGCGGCTTTGGCGGCCTGGTAATCGCCGGACATTCCCGCGAGATCCGCCCGGGCCGCGTGAACCGCCGCCCGCACGGCTTCGGGCACGCGCTCGGGCTTGAGCAGCGACAGCGCATCCACGGGCTTGCCCATCGCGATGCGCAGGTACGCGGCGAGGAGGGCGGAAGCCGGATCATCCCGCCGGGCCAGCGAATCTGCGGCGGAGACGACGCCGCGACCCTCGGCCAGGAGCAGGGCGGCGCACACGTCCGCCGACTCGGGACGCTTCTCGACCAGCATGACCAGCGCCCGATCCCGCTCGCTCGACTGCTCGGGTCCGAAGCTGTCCAGCAGGTCCGCCGCCGCACGCCGATCCGACGGATTCGTGGAAAGATGCTCGATCAGCGCCGAACGCCGCGCCGCGACGGGCAGTGCGGCCGCACGCGCGCGGGCGAGCCTGCTCCGGGCGCTGGGCGTGGTCGCTCGATCGCCGAGGGTCTGCGCGATCGCGGCCGAGAGCGCCGGGCCGACATCCGTCCGGTCCGCGAGGTACCGCACGACGCCGAGTTCGCGGTCTTCGAACCCCGCGCCGGACTTGAGCTTGTCGACGAGCGCCAGCGCGGCCTGCGCGGGCCGCCCCGATCGCACGGAGGCATACACGCGTCGGACCGCGAGGGCGCCGGAATCCGCCGACGTCTCCCCCGCTGCCGCTTCGTACGCGACCGCGGCGTCCTCGACGCGGCCCAGCCTCATCGCCAGGTCCCCCGCGCGGAGCCAGAGCTCGCCGCGGCGACGGAGCGTCTCGGCGACCTCCGGGATCATGCGCGCGTTCTCGGCGGCGAGGGCTTTGGACCCAAGACCGCGCGCGAGAAGCTCACCCGCCGCGCCGGCGTATCCGGCGCGGTCCATGGCCTCCGCGAGGTACAGGTCGTTGACGGCGGAAGCCGGCGCTTCCCGGTCGAGCAGCTTCGAAGCGCCGGCGAGAAGCCAGAGCGCCTCGTCGGTGCGAAGGCCGCGGCCGGCTTCGCGACCGAGAAACGACCACACGCCAGCATCGCGAAGGCCACGGCGGACGGCTTGCTGCATCGCGGAGAGGGAAGCGGCGCGGCGGCCGAGCGAGTTCTGGCACTCGGCGATCTCGCGCCAGATCGCCGGGCTGGAGGGGTCGATCTTCGCGGCTTCCTGGAGCGAAGCGAGCGCATCGGCGTGCTTGCCGTCGAGCCGCTGCATCCGTGCCGACGCGTAGAGCTTGGAAGCCTCCGCTTCGGATTCCGCGTCGGGCTTCGGCGTCTGGATCGGCATGAGAGAAGCGGGCGGGCCCTTGGCCGCAATCGCTTCGAGAACCGACGCCAGGCTCATTCCCGCAGGAGCGGTGGGCGCGCGCTCGGCGTCGCCAAGCTGCGCGACCGCGGCGGCGTCGATGCCGGGAGGGGGCGGCAGCGCCCGGGCGGCCTGGTTCGGGTTTGTGCGCTCAAGCTCGGCCCTGGCCCGGAGGTCCGAAAGCGGATCGGCGAGCCCGGCCACGGCCGTCAGAGCCTCGGCCGGCGCGCCGGCTTCGACCGTAAGCCCGGCCGCCGTCCCGGCGTGAACGACAAGAAAAAGCACAAACGTCGATGGCGACATCGCAAGCCTCGCGGTGGCGGAAGAAGGCGGACTCGGCGGATCGTACCGCCTCTATCTGGGCTTGGGCTTGGTCGAACGGTCCGCCGGGCGCTTTCCCGATTTCTTGACCGGCCGCTTGCGAGGCTTCTCGCAGACGGCGAGTTCCTTGGTCAGGGTGGGCCCGGTCGCGATCGAGCGGTCGAACTTGGGCGACTCGCCATGCTCATCGGACCAGGCTTGAAGGGCCGCGAGAACCGCGGGTGCGTCGCCGGACCGGAACTGACGTTCCAACCAGGCGGAAGCGGCGGCGGGGTCGGCGTGATCGGCGGGGATGGCTTTGTGAGCGACGAGCAGGTCGACGAGCTTCCAATCCGCCGGAGCGGCGTGGCCGGCCAGGGAGATGACAAACAGGCGGGCCGAAACAAACGGCGGCATGCCGTCGAGGGATTCGAGGAACGCGCGGGCTTCGCGTTTGGGAGCGTCGATCAGCGACTGGAGCGAGAGGGTGTGCTCGCGTCGGTACAGATCCTGGAGCGTCGCTTTCAGCCGGACGCAGCGTTCCGCGGCGAGCGGGTAGCGTTCACCCACGATGCGGGCAGTCTCGTGCGGCAACGCGATGCGGAGCTCGTTGGCGTCGACGAAAGCGTCCTGAAGCCTGCGGACCGCTGCTTTGGCCTGCGTCTGCGTCGCTTCCCAAAGCATGAACGAGTGAACGAGATGATCCAGCGCCTCACGCGCACGCGCGAGCCGAAGCTCATCCGTGGACTCCCCGGCGGGGGCCGCCTGAGCCTGCTCATCCGCGTCGAGCTTGACGCGGAGCTTGCGCAGGAGAGCCTGGAAGTTCTTGGCGGCTTCGTTGGGGCTCACGGGGAACCGGCCTCCCCCGGTGAATCCGGGCCCTTGGCCGGCGCTGAGCCCCAGCCCGCGGGCTTCTGCCCGTGCTTGGCGTGCTCGAGCGCTTCGATGACGCCGAGCTGTTTCTTGAAGCTCGAGTCGAGCTCAAAGTTGAACTTGGGCAGCTTGCGGTTCTTCACCTTGTCGCCGACCTCGCGGCGGATGTAGGCTCCGGCCGCTTTGATGCCGTGGAAGGTGAGCTGCTGGCGTTCGGCGGGAAGGACCGAGACGCGGACCGTGGCGTACTCGAGGTCGGGCGAAAGCTCAAAGCCGGTCACGGTGATCAACCCCGAGACGCGCGGATCGTTGAGGCCGCGGCTCAGGACCTCCTGAACGGCTTCGCGAAGGACGGATGCGAGTTGTTCCTGGCGGCGTGTCATCGGGTGTCCTTCCCTTTCGCCGGAGGAGCGAAGATTTCTTCACCGCGCGAAAGCATCTCCGCCGCGAGGGTCTCATCGACCGCATCCTCGTCCGACAGTTCCTGGGCTTCATGCCCGTGGATCAGCCTTCGCGAGGTCAGGCCGAGTTCGGCGTCGCCCAGCGCCCGGAGCTTGGCCGTAATCGAGTCGAGCGTGCGGCCGACGTGGCCCCCCTCGTTCCCGACCATCGCAAGCCCCATGACGGCGAGGTTGAGGATGTCCTGCGCGGCGACCTCGGCCACGCTCACCTGATGCTCGCGGTGAAGCCTGTCGCGCACGGACGAGATCACGCGGCGCTTGTCCTTGAGGGACTCGGCGCCGTGGATGTGAAGCTCGAACTGGAGGATTCCGACGACCATGGTTCTGCAAGCGGCAGGGCGCGGAGTCGGGGCGCACCGCGGACCCGGGGGGCCGGGGCGGGCGACGACGCCGGCTTACTGCTTCTTCTTCTCCTTGGGCTTCTCGGGAGCGACCACCCCGCCGGCGAGCGTGCGCTTGAACTCCACCTGCTTGTAACACTCGATGACGTCGCCGACCTTAATGTCGTCGTACCCGACGACCTTCATGCCGCATTCCATGCCGGTGCGAACATCCTTCGCGTCGTCCTTGAACCGCTTGAGCTGTTCGAGGACGCGCTCGTTCTGCACCACCACGCCGCCGCGCGTGACGCGGATGAACGCGTTGCGTTCGATGACGCCGTCGGTGACGTAGCAGCCGGCGATGGTGCCGACCTTGGAGATGTTGAAGACCTGGCGGACTTCGGCGTGGCCCAGGACCTCCTGGCGGAGCTCCGGAGCGAGCATGCCCTCGGCCGCGGCTTTGAGGTCATCCGTGATGTTGTAGATGACGTCGTAGGTGCGGATCTCGACGCCCTTCTGCTCGGCGAGCGTGCGGGCTTCGCCCAGGGCGATGACGTTGAACCCGATGATGATCGCTTTGGAAGCGTCGGCGAGCTGGACGTCCGAACGGTTGATGCCGCCGACGGCCGAGTGGAGCACGCGGACCTTGACCTCGGAGGTGCCGATCTTCTCGCATTCCTTGGTGAGCACGTCGACCGTGCCCTGTTCCGCGGCTTTGAGAACGATCTTGATCTCCTTGACCTCCACCTCGTTGTCCTGCATCTGCGAGAACAGGCTGTCGAGGGTGAGCTTGGGCTTGGCCAGTTCGGCTTCGCGCTCGCGGTGGCGGCGGTGGTCGGCGGCTTCCTCGGCCTTCTTGAGCGACGAAACGACGTAGAACTTGTCGCCCGCGTCGGGGACCATGTCGATACCGGAGATCTGCACCGGGCTGGGCGGCAGAGCCTCGCGGATCTTGACGCCGCGATCGTTGTGGATGTCGCGGACGCGGCCGAAACCGCGGCCGGCGACGACGAAGTCACCGACCTTGAGCTTGCCCTGCTGGACGAGCAGGCTGGCGACGGCACCGCGACCTTCCTCGGTGCGGGCTTCGATCACGACGCCGCTCGCCGTGCCGTCGAAGTCGGCCCGGAGATTCTTGAGCTGCGACTGGTAATCGAGGAGCTCCAGGAGTTCCTTGATGCCCTGCCCGGTCGTCGCGCTGGTGCGCACGATGTCGGTCTCTCCGCCCCACTCGGTGGGCTGGAGGCCGGCGTCCGCGAGCTGACGCAGGGTCTTCTGGACCTGGCTTTCGGTCGCGTCGGGGCGATCGATCTTGTTGAGAGCGACGACGAGGGGGACGCCGGCGGCTTTCGCGTGGGCGATGGACTCGATCGTCTGGGGCATGACGCCCTCGGGAGCGGACACGACCAGGACGATGACGTCGGTCATGTTGGCGCCGCGTGAACGCATGGACGTGAAAGCTTCGTGGCCCGGGGTGTCGAGGAAGACGATTTCCTTCTTGTCACCGGCAACCTCGACGGGCACCTTGAAGGCGCTGGTCCGCTGCGTGATGCCGCCGGCTTCGCCCGCGGCGACGTTGGCGTTGCGGATCCTGTCCAGGAGCGACGTCTTGCCATGGTCGACGTGGCCGAGGATCGTGACGACGGGACCGCGCGGGCGTTCATCGACGGCCGCCCGCTTGATGAGATCCTCGTCGAGGACCTCTTCCGCGGTCTTGGCTTCCACGACCTCGAGCTCGATGTCGAAGTCCATCATGATCTCGATGGCCTTCTGCGGGTCCATGCCCGAGTTGATGGTGGCCATCACGCCCTGCAGGAAGAGCTTCTTGACGATCTCGGCGCCCTTGACGCCGGTGACCTCGGAAAGCTCCTTGATCGTGAACGGCTGGGCGATCTTGAACTTGTTCTCGATCGGGCCGATCTCGCCGGGGCCGCCGGGGCCCTTCATCTGCTGCTTGTGCTTCTTGACGAACCCGCCGGCGCGGGCGAGGCGAGCTTCGCGCTCGATGATGTCCTGTTCGGAGAAGACCTGGCCGCCGACCCAGTTGTCGGGCGTCGTGGTTGCGCGACGGCGATCCGGCACGCCCGCTCCCGTGGAGCGACGCATGCCCGGTCCGGCGCCGGGGCCGCCGGGGCCCGCGCCCTTGCGACGCGGGCTGCGACCGCGATCATCCTCCGTCTCGCCCGGACGGGCGGGACCGCGAGGCGCCATGCCGCCGCCGGGGCCGGAGGGCGCGCCGGGCGTGAAGCGACGCGGACGCGGAGCTTCGAGCCGGTCCGGCTCTTCGACGCGCACGACCTTGGGGCCCGACAGCTTGGCCGGAGCTTTCTGAACCGAAGCCAGCTGCGGCCCCGCCGGCGAGACGACCGTCGGCTTGCGCGGAACGTTCATCGTGACCGAAGGAGAATGCGCGACGGGGGTCCGGGGAGCGGAGCCGGGCGGATTGCCGGGGCCGGAAGGACGGCTGACCGGCGCGACGGGCGCGGCCGGGGCTTCCGGAGCAGGCGCTCCGCCGGTCGGCGGCGCGATGTGCGTCGGAGCGATCGGCCGCGAGACGACCTCGGGCCGGGCCGGCTCGACGGGCTTCTCAACCACCGGCGCGGACGCCGCCGGACGGATGACCGTCGGTGCGGGAGCCTGCGGCTTGTCGGGGGCTTTCTCGACGGGCGGCGCGACGGGCCGGGGAGGCTCGGCGGGGATGTTGACCGACGTCGGGAGGGGTGCGGAGGTTCGAGCCGGGGGCGGGGCTTCGGGCGTCGCGGGCTTGGCGACGACGGTTGCTCCGGCCTTGACGACGACGGGCGTGGCTTTCGCGTGCTCGTCGGGCGGGGGGGGCGTGGGCTCGGCCGGCGCGGCTTTGGGAGCCTTGGCTTTGGGAGCGCTCTCGGCCACGGCGACGCTTCCGCCGCCCGCGCCGGGGAACCACTCGCGGATGGACTCCACGAGGCCCGGCGACACAGTCGCCATGTGGTTCTTGACCTTGTCCGGTGAGACGCCTTCCTCAACGCACTTGGCGATGATCACCTTGGACTCGATCCCCAGTTCCTTCGCCAGTTCAAAGATCCGCTTGGCTGCCAAACGCGTTCTCCAGCAAGTTTCCCGCCACCACCGAACCCCGATCCCTCACACTCACGCATCCATCGTTGGCTGAACCCGTCCCGTTTCAGGACTGGCCCAGAATGTCAGCCGCACGGGCGTCGTCGGCCGCGCTGGGAGCCGCGGCCGGGCCCGCTCCCAGAATCGCCGCCGCCGCCGCTTCGCCCGACTCGGCCGAGCCGCCCTCGAGCAAGGCACGCCGTGCCGCGTCCTGCGCCTGGGACTGCTCCCGGGCTTTGGCTTCCTTCTCCGCCTGCTGCTGGGCCGCCACCACCTTGGCCCGGGCCGAGGAGATCTCAACCACGTTCGTCGCGTACTCAACCGTGATGCCCAGTTCGCCGGCGATGACCTCGGCTCCAACCTCTTCGATGTCGAAGACGCTGACCATGCCCAAAGCCGCGAGCTTGTCCACCATCTCGTCCGTGATCCCCTCGATGCCCTTGAGCGTCTCGGACATCGCTTCCAGACCCTTGTTGAACTCCGCGGGCGTCAGGATGTCGATGTCCCAGCCCGTCAGACGGGCCGCGAGCCGCACGTTCTGGCCACGCTTGCCGATCGCCAGCGACAACTGGTCATCGCGCACGACGACCGTCGCCCGGCCCAGTTCAAAGCAGAGCGAGATCTCCGCCACTTCCGCCGGCTTGAGCGAGTTCTGGATCAGGATCTGGCTCGACTCGTTCCAGCGGACGATGTCGATCTTCTCGCCGTTGAGCTCATCGACGATGTTCTTGATGCGGCTGCCGCGGACACCCACGCACGCCCCCACCGCGTCGACCTTGCTGTCGACCGACGAGACGGCCATCTTGGTGCGGTACCCGGCTTCGCGGGCCATGGCTTTGATCTCAATCACGTGCTCGGCGACCTCGGGGACCTCGACCTCGAAGAGGCGCTTGATGAAGTCCGGGTTCGCTCGGCTGAGGACGATCTTGACCTGGCTGCCCGCATCGCGGACATCAAGCACGAGGCACCGCACGCGGTCGCCCGCCGTGAACACCTCGCCGGGGATCTGCTCGCTCTTGGGCATGAACGCTTCGGCCCGGTCGATCGTGACGACCAGGCTCCCGCCCTCGTACCGCTGAGCGGTGCCCGTCACGATGTCGCCGACGCGCTTGCCGAACTCTTCCAGGATCGAAGCCCGCTCGTCGTCGCGGAAGCCCTGGATCATCACCTGCTTGAAGGTCTGCGCCGCGATGCGGCCCAGATCCCCCGGCTTGAGCGTCAGCGGCTCGCCGTGGCGGAAGACCTCGATCGAGCCCGCGATGGGGTCGATCTTGGCCGAGAACTCCTCGACGTCCAGCGTGTTGAAGAACTTGCGAAGAGCCGAGACCATGGCCCGCTCAAGGTCCCGCACGAGCACCGCTTTGTCGATGTTCCGCTCGCGGGCGATGGCGTCCAGGATCCTGTTCATTTCCGTCGCGTTCATGGCTGACTCCGATTCCGACCTGTCAAGATGTCTGACGAGATGTCGAGATGTTCCGACCTGACCGTCTTTCCACCGCTCCGGAACCCCCGGAGCGCGCATGTCCAAAAACACGCGAAGCCCCGAGCACGCGCTCAAGGCCTCTCCAAAGGACGCTCCCACGCTTCGCACGCAATGAACGTGCTCCGCGCGAAAATGGAACCGGGGGCCTACACCATCCGCCCTCCTCTTGAGAGCATGACGGTGGAACCGCCCTCACCAGCACGGAGCTGGTGAAGCCTAACGAGCATGACATCCTGCCAGCATCATCAAGCGTTCCTCGTCCTTCCGAGAACACACCGCTCCGCACCGCAACAAGCGCGGCGACAGATCGAGGCATCCTCACGAAAGCCGATCAACCATAGGAACCATCCACCCCCGGGACAACAACCCCCACACCCACCCACCCCACCCCCCCGAAGACCACCCACCCCGATCCCCCCCCATCCGCCCCTCATCGGCCCGATCCGGAAGACGCGGATGGTCGCGGCTCCATCCACCCGTCAACGGTCCCGTTCAAGCTTTCTTCTGCTCCATTCAAGCCTTCTCCTGCTCCATCCAAGCCCTTTGCTGCTCCGTCAAAGCCCTTTGCTGCCTCATCCAAGCCTTCTTTTGTTCCATCCAAGCCCTTTGCTGCCCCATCCAAGCCTTCTTTTGCTCCATCCAAGCCCTCAACGGCCGCCTCCAAGCCCTCTTCTGCTCCCTCCAGCCCGCCGATGCCCCCACCCCCCCACACACCCACTCTCCACACCGCCGCTTACCCGTTCCAACTTCTGCCCTCCCACACTGCAATACCACACACCCCTGGGAACACTTGTCTGCGGCCGCCCGGTGCGCCTTCGCCACCCGGCCCCCAGGAGCCGCTCACCATGCCGATTCGTGCCCTTGCCCTCGCCGCCGGTCTCGCCTGCTGCCTCGCCGCTTCCCATTCCGCCTCCGCCCAGAGCCTTCGCTGGACCCGTACCCCCGGGCCCGCCACCGGCGCCAGCATGCAAAGCCTCGATCTCGCCCCCACCCCCACCCCCCCCATCCCCCCCACCGCCACCCGCGGCCTCGCCTGTGACCGCACCCGCATCTTCCGTTTGACCGCCGACGCGGACGCGTGGTCCGACGCGACCGATGGGCTTCCCACCGCTCCGGGCATCACCTTCCAGCAGGTCCTGCTCCACCAAAGCGGCGACCAGCTCCGCGAGTTCGTCCGCCGCGGCGATGGCGCCCTCTTCCGCCACGAGCCCTCGGGCTGGCAGCCCATCGCGACGGACCTCCCCGCCGCGACCCAGCTCGCCGCGAGCGACACCACGCTCTTCCTCCTCGGAAATCCCTTCTCCGGCGACCCCATCTTCCTCTTCCGCTCCGGCGATGCGGGCGACACCTGGGCGCCCCTCGCGTTCCCGGAAGGAGAGTTCCCAAGCTCGATCTTTCCCGTGGGCGGGGCCCTCATCGCCACCCGCGCCTTCGGCTCGGGCTTCCTCATCTCGCTGGACCTGGGCGAGACGTGGCAGGAGTCGGGCCTTGAAGGCCCCTCCTTCCTCCCCGCAAGCCCGGCGGTCATCGGCGATGCGTGGATCGTTCCCGCCGACGGCATCACCTTCGCCTCGGAGGATCTCGGCCGGACCTGGACCACCGCGCCCTTGAGCGGCTTCTTCGCGGGCGGTGGCTTCTCGCACCTCATCTTCGGCGACGGCACGCTGATCGCCGCGAACGCCCAAAGCGAGCCGCCCCTCCTCCGCTCGGAAGACTCCGGCCGCACCTGGGCTCCCGCCGCTCTGGGCCTGCCGCGCTGCATCGAGGGGTTCATCCAGGACCTGGACCACCGCGATGGCGAGTTTGTGATCTCAACCTCGTCGGGCCTCTTCCGCTCGGGCGATGCCGGGCTCTCATGGTCACCCGTCCCCGGCGGGCCAGCGCTGGGCGTCGCCGCCAAGCTCGCCGCCACCGACCGCCTCCACGCCGTCGGCCGAGGCAATGCGCGCGTCTTCTCGCTCACCGAGACCGGCTGGAGCAACTCCGCCGCCGGCATCCCCGCGTGCATCCAGCCCGACGGGTTCTTCGCCGAGGGCTCCACGCTCTTCGTCGGCTCGCTCTACGACGGCATCGTCCGCTCCACCGATGGCGGCGCGACCTTCGCCCCCTTGAACACCGGCGTCCCCATCTACAACGGCACCGCGGGCAACCAGCTCCGCGAGGTCTCCGCGTTCGCCCGCCACGCCGGGCGGCTTCTCGCGGGCACGGGCTTTGGCATCGAGTTCTTCGACCAGGAGTTCCAGATCAGCGGCGGGGGCATGCTCCGCCTGAGCGATGCCGGCACCGGCTGGACCCGCATCAACCGCGGCTACCCCATCATGGCCCGCAACCTCTTCAATGAGCCCGTCTACGACCCCGTCGTCTCGATCGCCGAAGCGTCCGGCCCCTGGGGCCAGCTCGTCCTCGTCGGCTCCTACCGCAACGGCCCGATCCGCTCCTCCGACCGCGGCGAGAACTGGAGCCGGTCCAACGCCGGCCTCCCGCTTGATCCCAACGGCTTCCCGCCCATGATCAACGACTTCGCCGTCCTCGGCGACACCATCGTCGCGGGAGCGATCGGCTTCCCGATCTTCCTTGATCCAAACGGCATCGACCGCGGTGTCTTCATCTCTCGCGATGCCGGCCGCACGTGGACCCGCGCGGAGGTCAATGTCGCCGACCTCGCCCCTGTGAACGCGTTCGCGCTGCTGAACGGCATCGCCTACGCCGGCGCCGACCGCGTCTACCGCTCCACCGACGGCGACCGCTGGGAGCCCGTCCCCGGCACGCCCGAGGGTGAAGTCCTCGACCTCATCGTGCTCGACGGCCGCCTCCACGCCGCCGTCCGCGAGCCCGCCGGCTCCTTCGTCTGGACCGCCGAGCCAAGCTGCCTCGCGGACTTCAACGCCGACGGCTTCATCGACTTCTTCGACTACGCCGACTTCGTCGTGTGCTTCCAAGCCGAAGGCTGCCCACAAGGCCAGACCGCCGACGCCAACCAGGACGGCTTCATCGACTTCTTCGACTACGCGGACTTCGTTGACGCGTTCGAGAGCGGGTGCTGACGGCACGCGGTCGCGTGGATTGGCGCACTCCGACCGCCGTACCTTCCCTCATGGCTTTCAACCCCGCTTCACACCATCCGGGCGGCGAACCTCGCGTGCTTTCTGACGGCAAGCGGGTGTGGCACGTGACGACGCTCTGGGCGGCGGCGGTCGGGCTTACGCCTCGGCCGGTGCCCGTGAGCGCGATCCGCGAGATGGATGAGGTCTGCTGGTTCAGCGACGCGTGGGGCAAGAAGCCGACCTGCCGGGCGGTCGCCGACCACTGCCGCCGGATCATGACCGCCGACCTCTCGGTCCCGATCATCCTCGGCCCCCTGGGCGACAACCCGCTCGCCGTGCTCGACGGCATGCACCGAGCCGCACGATGCCTGCTCGAGAACCGCCCGACGATCGACGCCGTGATCCTCACGGCCATGCCGGTCCCGGACGAGATGCTGAAAGCTGACGATCCTCGGTATGAACGATGAAGCTACACCCGGTCTCCGCCGCTCACGGGCTTGACGATGCGGATCGCTCGCGACTGCTTGTACTGCCCCACTTCCGCGAGGAACTTCTTCTCGCCCTCGACCGACACCACTGCGGGCAGGTTGGCCGCTCGCTCGGTCGAGATGATGTCGCCGGGGACCATCACGAGCAGATCGTGGAGCGTGATCGTCGTTTCCGCGAGCACGACGGCGAGCTCGACGCCCGCGCGGCTGAGATTCTTCGAGATCTGCCGCTCGATGTCGGGCTGACGCTGGTTGCGGGAAGCCGAAAACCAGCTCTGGTTGCTCAGCTCTTCCATCAACGGCTCGATGACGTTGTACGGGATGCACAGGTTCATCGTGCCCGCGCGGGCGTTCATGCGAAGCTCAAACCCGATCACGATCACGACCTCGTTGGGCGGGACGATCTGGACGAGCTGAGGGTTGCTTTCGGTCGCGGTGATGTCGAACTCGAGCTTGCGGACGCTGGACCAGGCTTCGGAGAGCGCGGCCAAGCCGCGGCTTGTCACGTTGCCGATCAGGCGGCTCTCGATCCCCGTCATCGGACGCTGGGGGATGAAGAGGTCCTTGGTGCTCCCGCCGAGCAGGCGGTCGATGATCGGATAAATGATGAGCGGGCTGATCTCAAGACAGATCTGACCTTCGAGGCCCGGCGATTCGATCAGGTTGAAGCTCGTCGGGTTCGGCAGGCCGGAGATGAACTCCGAGTACGTCATCTGCTCGCACGTAGCGACCTTGACCTCCACGATCGTGCGCAGGAACCCGGAGAGTGCGGCGCCGAAGTTTCGGGCGAAGCTCTCGTGGACGGTCTGCAGGGCCCGCATCTGGTCCTTGGAGACGCGTTCGGGCCGCTTGAAGTCGTATTCCTTGACCTCCAGGTCGTTGTGAGCGGCCATGCCGCTGCGGCGGGCGAAGATCGCCGGCTTGCCGGGACCGTCGGCCGACGCATCCGTGGCCGCGGACGCATCGCCGATGCCGGCGAGCAGACGGTCGACTTCAGATTGGTCCAGCAGGTCCGCCATGGACGAAAGGCCCTCGGTCGCGCCGGCCCGGTTAGAACGGGAACCGACGCTTCGTGCTTGTCCATCGGCCGGGGGGCCCCGACTGTCCGGAAGAAGCGTACCCGTACACCATCCTATCGCTATGATTGAGGGTCCCGCCCGTCGATATCGGTCCTGAAAACCGATCCGGGGGGCGGCAGGAAGAACTTCGCGCCCTCGGCGGCATTAAACAAGGCATCTATGGCACGATTCCGGACATCGACCCTCCTTCCCGCCCTTCGATCGACCCTTGGCCTGCTGTTGGTCGGTCTGGCGATCCTGGGCTGGACGGCACCCCGGGCGGCGGCGCAGCCGGAAAGTGTGGTCAAGGTCTCGGCGACGATTACCCCGGCCACGGTGGCTCCGGGCGGGAAAGCCCTGGTCACCGTGACGTTCGTCGTCGACGACACCTGGCACATCTACCCCCCGGACTGGTCGGCGCTGGGCGGAGGGGAAGCCACCGGCATCCTGTCGACCGCCACGGCGGAGTTCGCCAAGGACTCCGGGCTCACCCTGAAAGCCTCGCAGTGGCCCAAGCCGATCGTCAAGATGGTGGGCGAAGGGGCTCTCGCGGAACGGTCGGCGTTCCTCGAAGGAACGGTGCCGGTCTACCTGCCGATCACCGTGGATGCGGGCGCCGCTCCGGGCCCCCGCGAGATCAAGGTCCGCTGGTCGTCGCAAGCGTGCACCGACAAGGGCATGTGCCTCATGGAGGAGCCCGGCGAAGCGACGCTGACGCTCACCATCGCGGCGGATGCTCCGGCGGCTCCGACGTGGCCGGCGGGGTTTGACGCGAAGGGATTTGAGTCCGAAGCGGCCGCTCCGACCGCGCCCGCCAAGGCGCCGCTCAGCAGCGTGATCGACCTTGGCCTCTTCAAGATCGACGCGGGCGGAACGTTCGGGCTTGCGCTTCTGATGGCGGTGTGTGCACTCGCGGGGTTCATCCTGAACATCATGCCGTGCGTGCTTCCGGTGATTCCGATCAAGATCGCGGGGTTCCAGCGGGCGGCGGAGCACCAGGGGGGCGGGCGCGGGCGAGCGGTGCTTCTGGGCGTGATGACCGCGCTGGGCATCGTCGCATTCTGGTTCGTGATCGCTCTGTTGATCTCGGTGCTCAAGGTCGTGGATAGCGTGAATTTCCTCTTCGGCCACCCGCTGTTTCAGCTTGGAGCGGCGGCGGTGATCGGCATCATGGCCGTCGGCCTGATGGGAGCGTTCACGATCCAGCTTCCGCAGTCGGTGTACGCGATCAACGTCGGGCACGACACGCTCAAGGGTTCGTTCCTGTTCGGCGTGATGACGGCGGTGCTCGGGACCCCGTGCTTCGGGCCGTTCATCGGCGCAGCGCTTTCGTGGGCGACACAGCAGGAAAACGCTCTGATCCCCCTCTTCGCGATGACGTTCGTCGGGATCGGGATGGCATTCCCGTACGTGGTCCTCGCGGCATTCCCCGCGCTGACGAAAAAGCTTCCCAAAGCCGGCCCGGGCAGCGACCTGATCAAGCAGGTCATGGGCCTGATGATGATCGCGGTCGCCGTCTTCTTCCTGGGCAACGGGATCCTGGCGCTGGTCGCCGAAGCCCCGTTCATGAAGTCGATGATCCACTGGTGGGTCATGACGATGCTGATCGTCGGAGCGTGCGCGTGGATGATCGGCAAGGGCGTGCCGAACGCGCGAACGGGCGTGGGCAAGGGCGTGCTCGTGCTGACGGCGCTCGTCGTCGGCGGCGGGATGCTGATGTGGACACTCAGGCTTCACGACGTCCACAAGCGGAAGTACGAAGCGAGTTCGGCGTGGATCGCGTATTCGCCCGAAGCCGAAGCCGCCGCGCTCGCCGCCGGCAAGACCGTCGTCATCGACTTCACCGCCGAATGGTGCATCAACTGCCAGTTCCTCAAAGCCGGCACCCTGAGCGAAGAGGAAGTGACCAAAGCCCTCAAGGACCCCAACGTCGTCGCGATGATGGCCGACCTCACAAGCCGCACGGCCGTCGGCTGGAAACGCCTCAAGGAACTCAAGGAAGTCGGCATCCCCGTCGTCTCGTACCAAGGCCCCGGCGCCCAGGAGCCCCTCAAGTCCTACTACCCGAGCTCCGTCGCCGAAGTGACGGGGCTCCTCCAGAAAGCTCGCGGAACACAGGCCACCGCCTCCGACGAAGCGGAGAAGAAGGGCGCGTTCCGAAACGCTCGCCCCTGGTCGCCCGAAGCCGAAGCGGAAGCGAAGGCCGCCGGGAAGACCGTCGTGACGGTCTTTTCGGCGGAGTGGTGCACGAGCGGGATCACCTTCAGGCTGGATACCCCCGAGCACCAGAAAATCGCTGCCAGAACCGATGAGCCGTCCGTCGCGACTTTCTTCGCCGACGTGACCGCATCCTCCGCTCCCGGATGGGGAAAGCTCAAACAACTCGGCGAGGTCGGAATCCCCCTCATCTCAATCGAGCACCCCGGCGAGACAAAGCCTCGATTCCTCTACTATCAGCCGACCGATGATGACATCTCCACGGCCTTTGCGCAAGCGAACCGGGGCGGGTGAGCCGATAAGCGACTGGCCACCCGGCGGGAGGTCCCGATGGGTGCGGACTGAATGGGTTGGAAGGGGGTTGACTTGGCGGGATCGTCCGTCTAGATTCATGGCCCCAAACGGGAGCGCCGATGACCTGGATCGCAGGACGGCGGGCCGACAGTTTCGGGTTTCGTCCGGTTCTGACAGTCTTTGACATCCTGCGGGTGTAGCTCAGTGGTAGAGCGTCACGTTGCCAACGTGAATGTCGTCGGTTCAAATCCGTCCACCCGCTTTCAAGCAGGCCGTTCTTTGGGTTTACGCTCAAAGGGCGGCCTGTGGTCGTTTTAGGTTTTTGGTGGCCGGACAAGGAATCAGGCGAACGCCAGAATGACGAGCACCGCGATCAGCACGGCGGCGAGGAGCGAGATCGTGAGCAGCGACGTGCCACGCCAGTAGGGACCGGTTTCCGGGCGTGGCACGGGGGTGCGGAGGTCAAAGACGACGGTGGAGCCACATTCCGGGCAGACGACGGCTTTCTGCGCCGGCGTCAAGCCACGCAGAAGGTGCCCGCACGTGGTGCAGGTGGCGGCTTTGAGGACGATCGGGCGATCGGGCGTCATCGAGCCAATCGTTCGCCGCTCGATGGAGTCCGGTTCGCGGCTTAGCAGCCGGCTTCAAACATCGCGACGAAGGCGTCGTAGTCGAAGAAATCGACGAACGCATCGCCGTTGACGTCCGCCGATTCGCCCGCCGGGCATGCACCGGTCTCGTAGCACTGGACGTAGTCGTCGTAGTCGAAGAAGTCGACGAACCCGTCGCCGTTGAAATCCGCTCCGCATCCGACGAACTCGAGGGAGATGTCATCGACGTACGCGGCGCCGGCGGATTGGGCTGGCTGGAAGAACTTCGCGACGACCCGCGCGGACGCCGTGCCGGGCGGGGCGAGCCCCTCGGCGATCACCTCGCGGTACGTGTTCGTCGGCGAAGCGGAGGTCAGAGCGACCGTCAGCGTCTCGGAAATGAACTCGTCGGCGGCGTTGCGCCACTCGATCGAGATCGAAGCCGAGTTGCCGCCGGCGATCGCGTCGTCCGCGCGGTGCTTCCACCACGAACGAACCCGCCAGACCTGACCCGGAGCGACGTCGGTGGATGCCTGCCAGAGACCGGAAGCGTTCGGCTGGCCGTTGAAGTTGCCGAACATCTTGATGCCGCGGCTGGTCAGAGGCGTGCGGCCGTCATCGCTATCGGTGAAGACGTTGCCCCACTTCGTCCAGCCATAGAACGGGACGCCCGCGCCAGGGCCGGGGTCCTCGAAGCTCTCGTTGAGCAGGTACCGCTCCCAGACGCGGACCCAGTCCATCTCCATCCGCTGCGGGAAGGTGGTGGTGCCGTCGGGGTATCCGGGCCAGAACCCGCCGACCGCGACGTTCATGATGAGGTACATCGGCATGCGCGGGATCGCGTTGCGGTGCGTCGCGCGGAGCGTGCCGTCGACGAACCACTCGATGCGGTCCGGCCACCACTCGCAGGCGAAGTTGTGGAAGTCTGCGGAGAAATCGGGCCCGACGAAGCTGCTGCTCTGATTGCGCGGAGCTTGGGCGGTGCCGTAATGGTGGGTGAAGTAGACCTTGTTGGGCTCGTGGCCGAGGAGCTCCATCACGTCGATCTCGGGGGGCCACTGGTTCTCGGGCAGGAGCCAGAGCGCGGGCCAGATGCCCTGCGTGCGGGGGAGCTTGGCTCGCCACTCAAACCGGCCGAACTGCTGGTTGAAGCGGTTCCCGCCGCTTTCGACGCGGCCGGAGGTGTACAAGCGGCCGCCGAAGGGCTGGTTGGTGGCGGTGATGATCATCTTGCCGCCCGACTGCGTGACGGCGGATGGCCTGTAGTACTGGCGCTCGTCGTTGTAGGGCCAGGCTTGATTGACCAGCCGCCAATTGGAAGCGTCGATGATGTTGGTCGAGAACTCATCCTGAAACGTCATGCGCCACGGGCCGGGCTCGGGCTGGGCGAGCGCGGAAGCAGCCATGGTCGCGGCGCAGGACGCGGCGAGCAGGAACGGATTCGGATTGGACCGGCTCATCGGACGACCTCCGCGCGAAGGGGACCAGGTTCGAGAACGGCGCCGGGCTTGGCAGATGCGTCGGAAACGCCGAGGTTGCGGCCGTTGGTCGCGATGACGTCGCGGTACCACGCGGCGGAGTCCTTGGGCGTGCGTTTGCCGGTTTCAAAGTCGACATGGACGAGGCCGAAGCGTTCGCGGTATCCCTCGGCCCACTCGAAGTTGTCGAGGATGGACCAGTGGAAGTACCCGCGGATGTCGGTGCCCGCAGCAGCGGCCTTTGCGAGTTCCTGCAGGTACCCGCGGGTGAAGTCGATGCGCTGGGGATCATGGACCTGGCCGTCGGCGTGGACCCAGTCGGCGTTGGCCATTCCATTCTCGGTGACGATGATGGGCGTCTTGTACCGCTCGTAGAGGAAGCGGGGCCCCCACTGCAGCGACTTGGGCGCGATGTTCCAGCGGAAGGTGGTGATGGGGTTGCCATCAGACCACGGGACGTTGACCGGGTTGCCGTCGGGTCCGGCTTTCACGGCTTCGCCCGAATAGATGTTGACGCCGTAGAAGTCCAGCGGCTGGTTGATGGTCTCCATGTCGCCGGGAGCGGTCTTGGGAGCATCGGCTCCGAAGAGCTTGAGGCCGTCCTCCGGGTAGTGGCCGCGGAGGGCGGGGTCGGCCCACCAGGTGTTGCTCCAGGTGTCCTTCACGGTGACGGAGAGCGTCGAGCGGCGGGCGGCTTCGATGTCGGCCGGCGAGTCCGTCGCGGGATACTCGACGCGGTTGACAAGCGCCCAACCGACTGTCGGCGTGCGGGCGGCCGAAGCACGGATGACCTGGGCTCCGCGGCCGTGGGCCAGCAGCGTGTTGTGGCCACACTGGAGCCACTGGGCGGTCGAGAGCTTCATGCCCGGGGCGTGCGTGCCGTCGCGGTGGCCAAGACCGATGTAGACCTGCGGCTCATTGATCGTCATCCAGTGCCGGACGCGGTCGCCGAGGCGGCGCACGACGACATCGGTGTAGTCGGCGAACCACTTCGAGGAGTCGGGGTTCATCCAGCCACCCTCGAGCTGAAGAGCCTGGGGATAGTCCCAGTGGAAAAGCGTGAGCCAGGGTTCGATCTTGGCCGCGAGCAGCTCGTCGACCAAGCGGTCGTAGAACGCCAAGCCCGCGCCGTTGACGGCACCGCGGCCGGTGGGCATGATCCGCGACCAAGAGGTCGAGAACCGGTAGGCGTGCAGGCCCATCCGCTTCATGATCGCGACGTCCTCGGAGACGCGGTGGTAGTGGTCGCAGGCGACCGCACCGGACTGGTTGCGGTAGACCTTGCCCTGTTCGGCGCAGAACGCGTCCCAAACGCTGGGGCCGCGGCCGTGCGCCGTGGCTCCACCCTCGATCTGGTACGAGCTGCTCGCCGCACCCCAAATGAATCCGTCACGGAACATCATCGACCTCCTCGGTGGCCTTTGCGGCCCCGCTTCACACCGTCTTTACGACTTGACCGCTCCCGCCGTCAGCCCGCTGACGAACGACCGCTGCAGGGCGAGGAACAGCACCAGCACGGGGACGATCGACACGACCGTTCCCGCCATCTGCAAACCATAGTTCTGGTAGTACGTCCCGCGGAGCTGAGCGACCGCGACCGAAAGCGGGAATTTACTCTCGCTTTGCAGAATCACCTGCGGGGTCACGAAGTTGTTCCACGCCCCCAGGAACGTCAGCATCACGAACGTGCCGATCATCGGCTTGACCAGCGGCATGACCACCGCGAAGAACATCCGGACCTCGCCACACCCGTCCAAGCGGGCGGCTTCGAGAAGCTCACGGGGCACGCTCGACATGATCGACTGCCGGAACAGGAAGACCCCGAACGCCGGCGCGGCCGCGGGCAGGATGACGCCCGTGAACGTGTTGAGCAGGCCGATCTTGAAGAGCAGCTCATACCCGGGAGCCAGCAGCAGCGGCGCGGGGATCAGCACCGCACCGATCACCAGCGCCGTGACGAGCTTGCGACCCGCGAACTCGAACCGGGCGAGGGCGTACCCGCCCATCGCGGCGAAAAGCGTGCCCAGCACCGCTGTCGCGCTCGAGAGCAGCACGGAATTCAGCAGCGGGGTCACGAAATCGAGCTGTCCGAAAAGCTCGCGATAGTGCTTGAAGGTGAGCAGCGTGAGGTCGTACTTCCACCGCAGGTCCTCTGGGGGAATCGTGCTCGGATCCACTCCCTCGGCGACGATCGGCGACTTGGGGACCAAAAGCGAGGTCAGGAACGACTCGTTGGTCTTGAAGCTCGAGATCACCAGCCAGACCAGCGGCAGAAGCGTGACAAAGCACGCGATCCAGAGGATCAGCGTCGCACGCAAGCGGCCCGACTTGGTGTGCTTGTTGTTCACGCCGTGCCCTCCGCTTCACCACGCGAAAGCACACGCTCGAACGCGGAGCACGCGATCAGCACGATCCCCAGCACCCAGCCGATCGCGCTCGCGTACCCGAGATCGCCCGATTCAAACCCATTGCGGTACAGGTACATGATGAGCGTCAGGCCCGAATCGCTCGGCCGGCCCGCCGCATCCAGAATCATGTACGGAAGCTCGAAAAGCTGGAGCGACCCGACCACCGAGAGCAGCACGACGAAGCTCGAAACCGGTCGGATCGCCGGCCACACCACGTGCCGGAACCGCGCCCAGCGGCCCGCCCCGTCAAGCGTCGCCGCTTCGCGGAGGTCCGCCCGGACGCTCTGCAGCGCGGCCGAGAAGTACACCATGTTGAACCCGACGAACATCCAGAGCGACGCGACGACCATCGCGGCGATCGTGTACTCGGTGAGCCAGGCGAAGTCGAGATTCCACCGCCATGCTTCGGGAAGGAACGACGTCCCCGCGTGAAGAACGCGGTTGAGCAGGCCCGAGCGTGCTTCCAGGATCAGCCCGAACATCATCGCCGCGAAGACGACACCCACCAGGGACGGCGAGAAGAGGATCACGCGGTAGATGGCTTTGCCGCGGAGGCCGGGCGTCTCAAGCACCAGTGCCAGGAACAAGGCCAGCGGGAGCTGGATGAAAAGCGAACCCAGGGTGTAGAGCACCGTGTTCGAGAGGGCTTTGTAGAACAGCCGGTCGGTCAGGAGCCACTTGTAGTTCGCCGCGCCGACGAACCGCGACTCGCCCGGGCCCCACGTCTGCTCAAGGGAGAGCACCAGCGACCGCACCAGCGGATACGCGGTGAACACCACGAAGATGAGGAGAAAGGGCGAAAGGAAGAGCCAAGGCGCCCATCGCGGCTGCCACTTGGGCGCGAGCATCGGGGTTTCCACGGCGCGGGCGCTCATCGGCTTGCCTCCGCGACGGATTCGGACAGGAACACGTTCCGCTCGATCTGCCCCTCGACGTACCGCTGCGCGATCTGGAGCAGTTCCTTGGCACGGGCCTGTACCGCTTCGCGGGACATGGTCTTGTCGCGAGCGACTTCCTTGGCGAGGTCCTCGAGGGCGGTCTGGGTGCGCTGCATCGCGATCGTGTTGTACGGGCTGCTCGAGCGGGCGGGGATGAAGGGAGCCTGCTCGATGTACATGCGACCGGTCGCCTGCCCGCTGAAGTACGCTTGCGGCTCGTCGTACACCGTATCGGACCAGTGGGCCCGGACGGGGGTGATGATGCTGCCGCTCCGCCAGAGGGCGCCGGCGAGCTCTTTGGAAAGGTACAGGTGCTTGGCGAAAGCCCAGAGTCGCTCAAAGTCCTGCTCGCCGGTGGGTCCGTCGACCGCGGCCCGGGGAATGCCGATCATCGTGCCGCCCCAGACGCTGGTGCGGAGGCCGCCCTTGCGCCACGCCGGGATCGGCATCATCTTGAGCTTGCCCGAAAGCGACGGAATCTCGTTCCGCCAGATGTCGCACATCCAATCGGGGAAGAGGCTCGACACGACGTAGCCGTCGGCTTTCTTCTGATTGCCGGCCAGCGAGAAGTTGGGCGCGTCCGCCGCGACCGGGTCGGGCCCGACGCACCACCACGCAACGGTCGCCAGCACCTCGGCGTTGATGTCGCTCGCGATGACGCAGCGGTCCTGATCATCGAAGAACGCTCCGCAGGCTTGCAGGATGAGCACCTCGAGGTGGTCGGCGTTGTTGGGCCACATGTTGATGAGGAACCGGTCCAGCGTGCCGTCACCGTCGAGGTCTTTCTGGAGCGGCTTGAGCAGGCGGATGAAGTCGTCCCACGTCTCGATCTGCGAGACATCGATGCCCGCGGCTTCGACGAGGTCGGCCCGGTATCCGAGCATGACGGGGTGGACGTCGTGGGGCAGCCCGAAGATCCGCCCGCGGCTGGTCCAGGGGCCGAAGCTCGGAGCGTTGATCTCGTTGAGCAGGCCTTCCCGCTTGAGGCGATCGGTCAGATCGACGAAACCCACGCGTTCAAGCGGACCCTTGAAGGCGTTGCCCGCGATCTTCCGCTCGACCTCGATCAGATCGGCCGAGGGTGTCCCGGTGTAGAAGGAAGAGAGCATCCGCCGTTCAAGAGCGTTGTAGCTCAGGAGCTTCATCTCGACCCGATCGATCGAAGCGTCGGAACCCGCCTTTGCGTTCCATGACTCCATGATCGGGACGTACATGCGGTGGTGGGCGCCGGCGAAAAGCCAGAATGTGCGGCCGCTCGAAGCTTCGCCCGCCCGCAGCGCCGCGATCAGGAGGGTGGAGCAGGCGAGGAGGGCCATGAGCGCCAAGGTCCGCGAACCAAGCGCCGAACCCCGCGAGCGAACCCGCGAAGTCCCACGCGCTTCGCTCCAGGCTCCTGATTGACGCTGCCGACGATCCATGCGGCTCCACATTGAACCGGGCTTTTGGCCCGGCGACTTTCGCGAAAGCGCCCCGGGGACGCGAATCCCCGGGGCGCCGTTGTTGACATCAAGCGGCCTGCGTGCCGCTCAAGCGTTCAGCAGCCGGTCTCGAAAGCTTCGACGTAGTCGTCGTAGTCAAAGAAGTCGACGAAGGCGTCACCGTTGAAGTCGGCGGTCTTGCCCGGGGGGCAGTTGCCGGTCTCGAAGCAGTTGACGTAATCATCGTAATCGAAGAAGTCCAGGAAGTTGTCGCCGTTGAAGTCCGCGGCGCAACCGTTGGTCAGTTCCATGTCGTCCCACCAGGTCGCGCCACCCGCGAAGTTGCTCTGGACCTGGATGATGACGAGGCGGACCTTCGCCGTATCGGGGGGAGCGACCGCGAGGCCGGTCTCGTAGAACCGGTAGGTGTCATCGCCGGGAGTCGGGATCGATTCGCTCTGGCCGACGCCGCCGATCAGGTTGTTGCCGAACTCGTCGTAGAACTCAAGCTGGAGGAAGACGTTGTTGCCCGGCTGCAGGGAGTCGTTCACCCAGGAACGGCCCCAGCCGCGAGCGATCCAAGAGCTGCCCGGGGTCGCCGCGACGTCCTGGAACCAGCCGCTGAACGCGGGGTTGCCGTTGAACCCGCCGAAGAGCTTCGCGGCTTCGTTGCCCGTGCGGGCGTTGACACCCGGGGTGTCCGAACCGTTGCCGAAGTTGACCCAGCCCACGAAGTTGCTGCCGAAGCAGTTGGCCGGAGCCTGCTCAAAGCTCGAGTTGTCGAGCACGTTGACGCCCGGGTTGGTCGAAAGCTCGAGCGAAGCGTCATCCCACCACGCCGCGCCGCCGATGTAGTTTTCCTGCTCGACGAGGAGCTGGATGCGGACCGCCACGGTGCCGGCCGGCGCGACCGCGGGGGTCGTCGTCAGCTGAACCGCCAGAGGCTCGGAGAAGCCGAGGTCACACCCGGCGTTGCCGCCCGGAGCGGTCGACTCGGTGACGCGCGGCGAGATGTTCGTCTGCGGGTCGTTGATCACGTTGCCGTTGGCGTCGATGAAGCTCACATCGACGAGGGCGCGCGTGCCGTCGGGCCGCAGGCGGTCCCAGCAGGGGCTGAAGACGAACGCCGAGCCCGTGTACACCTGGCCGGGGGACGCGGGGCGATCCTGGAAGATGCCGCTGTAGCCGAGCGGGGCGTTGAAGGGCCCGAACATCTTGATCGAACGCGCCCCGGAGGTCGTGTAGAAGTTGATGTTCGTGACGTTGCCGAAGGCCGTCCAGCTCGCCGCCGGGGTGCACTTCTCTTCAAACCCGCCGTTCAAGAGCGCGTTCTGAGCGCTCGCCGTCGAGGCCAAAAGGCCCGTCGCCGCAAGGGCGATTCCAAAGATCCTCTTCATCTGATGATTCTCCTTCATTCACTCCGAATTCACGCACGGCCGGACATCAGGCCGCGCGACTTCACCCGACATTTGGCCCACCCCTCTCGATCAGAACGGCCCGCGAGTGGGGTTGTTGAACCACCCGAACGGCCTGCCATTGCCCTCGCTCGGCCCCTCCACGCGGAGCCATTCGCGGTTCGTCCACGCGTAGAAGTGCTTCGCGTACAGATCGCCCGCTTCCGCGGTTTTCTCCTCGCCCGCCCGCGGGGGCTTGATCGCGCCCGCGCCGCCGTCCAGATAAGCGAGATTGCCCGTCTGGGAGTGACGCGTCGAGATCTGGTCCGACGAAGCAAAGAGCCCGTCGGGCACGTCCGAATTGAAGAGCCAGGTGTTCTCCTCGATGAAGAGCACCGGCGACTGCAGGATCTGAAGACGATCCTGCGAGGTGTCGTGGGTGATTCCCAGGGGCGGCAGCCCGCTGAAGAACGGCGCCGGATCCTTCAGATACGCCATCTTGGTATCGGTGCCCAGGCGGGCCCCGGCCATCACGCTCATGAACGTGTAGTCAAAGTCGATCTCGGTCGTCAGGCTCGTGGTGCTCCGATCCTGACCGTCCGCCGAGCGACGCTTGTTCGCCGGACACTCGCCAGCTTTGCCCGCAAGATCGAGATACTGGTACGCGAGACCCGGCAGCGCGCGGCCGGGGTTCGCCGGATCGGGAAGCCGCGCCCACGCCGTGTAGTTGCCCGTCGGGCCGGACATGCGGCCGGGATCAGGGCGATAGACCTGCTGGCCGTTGACGAAGTCGACCTTCGCGATCCACACGCGTTCCTTGTTGTCCGCGGCGTACAGAGTCGCCGCCATGCCCATCTGCTTCACGTTCGAAAGGCACACCGCCTGACGACCCGCATCGCGGGCTTTGCCCAGCGCGGGGAGAAGCAGGCCGATGAGCAGCGCGATGATCGCGATGACCACCAGAAGTTCAATCAGCGTGAAGCCCGTCCAACGAGACCTCGACTTTGCAAGAACCATGTGCACTCCAGATTCTTCGCCGCAGGGAAACACACCCGAGGCACATTCACTGTTCCGAATCACGACCCAAGACCACTTCCCTTACACCTTGACCGCCACACGCGTCCCGTCCGGAAGCACCCGGACCGGTTCCACGGGCGGACGGCCCGTCGTCTTGTTGATTTCGAGAAACGTCGACCGCTCCATCCGCAGGTTTCGCCACTGCGGATCCTCTGGATGAGCCAGACGCCGCGAAAGCCAGCGAGCCGCTTCAAAACCGACCATTTCCGCGTCCTGAACCACCGCGGAATACTGCGGAAAGGTGTGCTTGCGGATGTCGCTGTCGTCAAACCCGATGATCGAGAGGTCCCGCGGCACGCTCAGGCCGAGTTCCAAGCAGCGACGCAGGGCGCCGACGGTCGCGAGAGGGTCCGAGAAGTACACCGCCGTCGGCGGCACAGGCAAGCTCAGAAGACGCGAGATGTACGCGGCTCCACCCTCCATATCGCCGCAGATGTCGACCATGATCGACGGATCCTCGGCGATCCCGGCTTCCTTGAGCGCCTCGCGATACCCGGCGCGACGCTCATGGTGGTCCGTATCCGGGACGCGGTGGACGCCCAGAGCGATCCGACGGTGGCCGAGGTCGATCAGGTGCTGGACCGCGCGACGGCTGTCCGAACGCGAGTCGCACCAGACGAAATTGACAGATTCGTCATCGAAACGGTCCGCAACGACCACCGCCGGGAACCCCTCCGCCGCGATCGCTCGCGTCATCGAACGGGTTTCCTCGAAGTTTCGCAGGATGACCCCGCGGAGGCCCTTGCGGACGAAGAACTCGGCAAACGTCTCGTCGGCGCCCTTGTCGCGACCGACCGAAACGATCTGGATGTCCAACTTGTGCTCGTTCAGACCTCGCAGCACGCCCGCCAGAAGCGAAGCGTCGAAGCCGCCGTAATCCGCCCGCACCACCTCGCCCGGATAGACCAAGCCGATCGCCGTCGACACCCGCCGCCCCGCGTTCCCGGGGGTATAGCCCGCCCGACCGGCGGCCGCGACGACCTTCCGCCGGGTCTCCGCATCCACGTGCGGATGGTTGTTCAGCGCCCGTGAAACAGTCGCGACTGAAACCCCGACCTGTGCTGCGATCCCGCGTACCGATGCCATGTTCACCTCAACGCCGAGCCTGAAAACCCGAGCCCTCGGGAGCCTGATACACGCCGGTATCGTTCCTGAGACAGTTACTGACTTGTTCCAGAGTACAAGAAACAGCCGGGTCGTGTCAAGCCATTTCGCACCCCGAAGCCAAAATCTTGTGTTCTTATTTTGTTTGGATTAAGGCGGCCTGAACTACCACTCCGGCGGAATTCGTGGCAGCCCGTCTCGCGGGTGACGCATGAAGGGCGGGGCCCGACCTCAAGCCCACAGCCAACTCAGAAACCCCGCTCTCAGAAAGGAAGACCGATGCTCCGTCTCCGTGCTATCGCTGCGCCCACGATCGCCCTGGCCGTCTGCTCCGTGGGCATTGCTCAGCCGATGATCGGGCCGATCACCCACCCCGAGACTGGTACGCGCTATTACCGGTACTCGCCGCGGAGTTGGGAATCGGCGGACTCCTCCGCCCGGAGCGTCGGCGGCAACCTGGCGACGATCCATGACGCCGCGACCAACGAGTGGATCAGGCAGAACGTGGTGGCTGCGGGCGGCAACACCGTCCCCTGCTTCATCGGGATCAACGACCGCGTGCAGGAAGGCTTGTTCCGATGGAGCAGAGGCGACGCGCCGACCTACTTGAACTGGCTTGCTGGCGAGCCGAACAACGCGGGCGGCGCGGAAGACCTGGTCATCATGTCGGCGTCGGACGGAACGTGGAACGACATTCCCGACGGAATTCCCCGGCCCGCCGTCGTCGAATTCACCGGGCCGATCCGCGTTCCGTCCGAGTTCCGGACGATTCAAGCCGCGATCGACGCCGCAGTGGACGGCCAGACGATCCTCGTCGCTTTCGGCTCCTATGTCGGGAACGTCGACTTCGGCTCCAAGAAACTCCACATCCGGTCCGAGTCCGGCCCCATGTCGACGACGATCAGGGTGACCGCGAGCGCGACCGGCGTTCTGATGACGGGCGGTCAGGGGCCCGAGACGATCCTGGAAGGTTTCACCGTTGTTCCGCATGTTGCGGGCGCGACGCAGGAACTGCTCAGCGCTCTCAACGGCCAGGTGATCCGCAACTGCCGGTTCCAGAACCCGGGAGCCATCGCCGTCGTTCTCCGCGACAAGACCGTTCTCAGCGACTCTCTGATTGTCGGGAGCTTCGTGGGCGTCTACGGGACTTCTGGAGGATTCAGCACGAACGCGACGATCCAGAACTGCACCATCGTGGGCAACACGGTCGGCGTCGCGGCGGACAACTTCTTCCACCCGGTCCCGGTCACCCTCCGACTAATCAACTCCGTCACCGCGAGCAACGGCATACCGCTCTACAGAGGGGGGAGCGGGAACATCTTCGCGTTCAGCAACATCTTCGGGGAGGGTCCGCTTGCGAGCGGGCCGAACCTCTTCGCGGACCCGCAGTTCTCGAGCGCTCCCGGCGACAACGGAACCTACGAGCTCAATGACGACTACACCCCGCTGGCGGGCTCCCCGTGCATCGACGCTTCGAACAACTCGCTGCGTGCGCCGATGCTCACGATCGGAAACCAGGTCGATGGGTATGGGTTGCCGAGATTCTCGGAGGATCCCACGGTGGCCAACACCGGCTCGGGTCCGGGACCGATCGCCGACTGCGGGGCTTTCGAGTATGTCTCGCTCCAGCGCCCCTGCCCCGTCGACTTCAACGGCGACACCTTCGTCGACTTCTTCGACTACGACGCGTTTGTTGAAGCGTTCGAGCTTGGCTGCACCGAGTAACCACCATCGATCACCGGACGGAGCCACGCCATGAAGCTCGCTTTCCTTCTCGCCATCATCCCCGCTTCGCTCGCTTTCGGCCAGATCGCCCTCGGTCCGGTCATGAACACCGCGGACGGCAAACGCTACTACCGCACCGACCGGGTCCAGCGGTTCCAGGCCGAAACGATCGCGGCCAACCTCCGCGGCTCCTTGGTCACCATCCATAGCCAGCAGCAGAACGAGTGGATCCGGGCCAACCTCGCGGCGGCGGGCGGCAACACGAACGAGTGCTGGATCGGCATCAACGACATCGCGACCGAAGGCAGCTTCGTCTGGTCGTCGGGTGATCCGCTCGCGTACACGAACTGGGCACCTGGCGAACCCAACGACTTCGGCGGCATCGAGGACGGCGGCGTCATGTCACCGGCCTCGGGCGTGTGGAACGACGTCCCGGCGTACCTCACCTACCCTGGGATCATCGAGGTCTCGGGTCCGATCGTGGTGCCGCTCGAGTATCCGACAATCCAGGCCGCCGTCAACGCCGCGATCGACGGTCAGATCATCGAGGTGCTCCCTGGCACCTACTCGGGCGGCTTCAGTTTCGGCTCCAAGAAGCTCGTCGTTCGCTCGACGCAGGGGCCCGAAGTCACCACGATTCTCTCCACGGACATCTTCTTCGGTGTGGTCATGACGGGCGGTCAGGGACCCGAGACCGTGCTTGAAGGCTTCACCATCGCGGCGACCGAGCCCAGCACGAGGCAGCTTGTGAACGTGAACGGCGGCCAGACGGTGCGGAACTGCCGGATCATCGGCGGCGACACGGCGATCGTCGCGGGCGGCAACGCGACCATCTCCGACTGCCTCATCCTCGGCCGCTTCTTCGGGGTCTCGGTGATCGCTGGGGGCCGCCCCGCGGACGTCATGATCCAGAATTGCACCATCGCGGGCTCGGGCCACGGCATCCAGGCACCCGACCCGTTCCCCCCGGGCCGCTACCGCGCCTCCGTCCGCAACTCGATCATCGCCACCACGGCCGGGAGCGTCTCGCGAAGCCCCGCCGCAACAGTCACGCTCGAGTACTGCAACTCGGTGTTCAGCCGCGAATCCGGCATCGGCACCTTCTCCGCTTCTCCAGGGTTCCTCAACGCCCCGGGAGCCGACGGCGTCTACGGCCTTGAAGACGACTACTCACTCTCGCCGCTCTCCCTGTGCATCGACCGTGGACACGTCCAGGCCCGCCGGCCCACCGCAAGCGTGAACCTGCCCCTGGACGCCGCGGGCCAGCAGCGATTCCTCGACGCCGAACAGGCCAACTTCGTCGCCGGCGTCTCCGGCATCGTCGATCTCGGAGCCTACGAGCACAACCCGCAAGCTCCCGTCTGCGCGATCGACTTCAACGGCGACGGCTTCGTCGACTTCTTCGACTACGACGCCTTCGTGGAAGCCTTTGAGACCGGCTGCTGAACACTCCTTCCACCCTTTCACCGGAGCAACGCCATGAAACTCCTCGCCCTTGCCGCATCTCTCGGCTTTGCCTGTCTTGCTTCCGCCCAGATCGAGGTCGGCCCTGTTGTCCGACAGATCGACGGCCCTCGGTACTACCGCATCGCCGCCGGCACCTGGCCAGAGGTCCGAGCCGCCGCCGCCGCAATGGGCGGGCAGCTTGTCAGCATCCATGATGCTTCGTTCAACAGCTGGATCGCGACCAACGTCGTCGCCGCTGGCGGCAACCCCGAACCGTGCTACATCGGGCTCAACGATGAGGAATCCGAAGGGGTGTACCGCTGGGTCAACGGCGATCGCGTCGTCTTCACCAACTGGCGAGCGGGCGAACCCAACAACATCGGCGACGAGGACGCCACGATGATCACCACGACGGGTCTTTGGAACGACGTTCCTGTCGCGGCTTCGATTCGCGCGGTGGTCCAGTGCGATGGGCCGCTCCGGGTGCCGGGAGAGTTTGCGACCATCCAAGCCGCGATCGACGCGGCTTTCGAGGGGCAGACCGTCGAGGTCGCACCCGGTGAGTACACGGGATCGGTGGACTTCCGGAGCAAAAACCTCGTCGTCCGCTCGACGCACGGACCGCGAGCGACGACGATTCGCCTGACCTTGCCGGGCGTTCTGATGAACGGCGGCTCGCAGCGAAGGATGACCTTCGAGGGGTTCACGGTCCTGCCCGGCTCGCAGCAGGTCCCGAACCTCATCTCTCTGACGGACGGACCGACTGTCCGCAGCTGCATCGTCCACGGTGCCCAGAACGGCATCACGGTCGTCAATCGCGGCGTCGTTTCCGACACGATCGTGACCGGGTGCTTCTTCGGAATCGTCGCCCGCGGCTTGAGCCCGACGGTCGAGATCGCTGTGCAGAACTGCACCATCGCGGGCAATCGCAACGGGCTTCGTCCCGAAAGCGGATCGACCTCGCCGAGGTTCCTCGTCGACATCGCGAACACGATCTTCGTCGACAATCTCGACTCGACGATCTTTCCTCACACCTTCGCCACCGTGCGCTTGACCCACAGCAACACCCCCGGCCTGTCCCCCGGCGCAGGGAACATCTCTGCCAACCCGCTCTTCATCGGTGCCCCGGGCCCCGACGGCATCTACGGACCCGATGACGACTACACCCCGGCGCCGGGCTCGCCCTGCATCGACGCAGGAAGCAACGCCGCCCGCAGGATCTTCGCCGCCTACGGCACACCCCTCGACGCCGCCGGCGGGACGCGCTTCACCGACGATCCCGCCATCGACACGGGCGTGGGCCCCGGTGCGGTGATCGACATCGGAGCCGTCGAATCCAACCAGCCGCGCCCGTCCTGCCCCGCCGACTTCAACGCCGACCAGTTCCTGGACTTCTTCGACTACGACGCCTTCGTCCAGGCGTACGAGACCGGTTGCTAAGCCCACCACTCCCGCCCCATGCCGCTCCCATCCCCCGCCCTCGCCACGGAGGTCCCATGAAGTTCTCCACCCTGCTCTTCACCGCGCTTGCCACGGCAATCCCCGCTTTACTCGCCCAAGCACAACCCGTGATCGGCCCGATCGTTCACCCCGAGACGGGCACACGCTACCACCGTCTGGGCCGCGCCGACCTCGCCACCTCGCGAGCCGCGGCGACCGCGATGGGCGCACGGCTTGCCGTCATCACGGACGAGGCGCTCAATACCTGGATCCGTCACAACGTCGTCACCGCGAGTGGCAGTACCTTCCCCTGCTGGATCGGCCTCTCCGACGAAAGCAGGGAAGGAGACTTTCGCTGGGTCACCGGCGACCCGCCCTACTACGCGAACTGGGGTCCCGGTGAACCCAACGACTTCGGCGGTGACGAGGATGCCGGTTGCATGAACGCCGACGGGACCTGGAACGACGTGTCGACGTCGGGCATCTTCATCCCCGCGGTGGTCGAGGTCACCGGCCCCATCCGCGTCCCCGCGGAATTCCCGACCATCCAAGCCGCGATCAACGCCGCCATCGATGGACAGATCATCGAAGTCGCGCCGGGAAACCATGTGGGGAACTTCGACTTCGGCTACAAGAAGCTCGTCGTCCGCTCGCAAGCAGGCCCCGCCGCCACCACCATCGTGACGACGGGCGGAGCCTACGGCATCGTGATGGCGGGTGGCCAGGGACCCGAGACGATCCTCGAAGGATTCACGATCCATCCCTCCACCTACTTCGGAACGCAGTACGGAATCATCGCGGTCGACGGTCAGGTCGTGCGGAACTGCCGGATCGGCCGGTCGTCCAACGGCGTCGCCGCGGGCGGAAGCGTCATCATCTCGGACTGCCTCATCACCGAGACGTACATCGGCATCGCCGGCCTTCAAACCCCCAAGCCCGGAAACATCACGGTACAGAACTGCACCATCACCACCGGAGTTCCGCTCTACACCTTCTTCCAGTCCCTCGCCCGGCCTCTGGTCATCAAAGTCTCCAATTCGATCCTCCTCGGTCACTACTCCGACATCCAACTCGGCTCCGGCCGCGTTGAGTTCAGCCACTGCAACACTCCGAACTCCCTCCGGCCCGGCCCCGGCAACATCTCAAGCCCGCCCCGGTTCAACGGCGCTCCAGGCCCGGACGGATATTTCGAGCTCGGGGAGGATTACACCCTCGCACCCGACTCCGCTTGTATCGATGCCGGCAACGACCTAGTCCGCGCCGCTTTCGGAACCGTCCGCACCCAGCTTGATGCCGGAAACCGCCCTCGCCTCGCTCACGGCACCACCGATGTGAATCCGCTTTCCCAGGCCCGCATCGACATCGGCGCGTTCGAAGCTCTCCCGTCGGTCCCCGAACCAACGTGCCCCGTCGACTTCAACCGCGACGGCTTCCTTGATTTCTTCGATTACGACGAGTTCGTGCAAGCGTACGAGCTCGGCTGCTGATCGTTCCCATTTCGTCCGTCCCCCCAAACAGTCCTGAAAGGACGCACCATGCGCAGATTCGCCCTCCTGACCGCCCTCGCCCTCGCCGCCGCAGCTCACGCTCAGGTCGTCGTCGGCCCGACCATCAACCCCGCCAACGGCAAACGCTACTACCGCCTCGCTCCCACCACCTGGGCCGACGCCAACGCCCGCGCCGCGGCGCTCGGCGGCTCACTGGCGACGATTCACGAGAGCACGACCAACGAGTGGGTCCGGGCCAACATCGCCGCTTTCGGCAACAACACCGCCGAGTGCTTCATCGGCATCAACGACATCGCCATCGAGAACTTCTACAACTGGATCGGCGGTGAGCCCGCGGTCTGGTTCAACTGGTCCCCGGGCGAGCCCAACAACGGCAACGGCCTCGAAGACCTCGGCGCGATGATCCCTTCGACCGGCCGCTGGAACGACCGGGGCGATTGGGCGGTCCTCCCCGCCATCGTCGAGGTCGACGGCGACATCCGCGTCCCCGCCGAGTACCCGACCATCCAGTCCGCACTCAACGCCGCACTCAACGGCCAGACCATCGTCGTCGCGCCTGGCACCTACGTCGGCACGCTCAACTTCGGCACCAAGCGCATCGTGCTCCGCTCTTCGGGCGGACCCCGCGTCACCACGATCGTGACCACCAACACCACGGACGGCCTCACGCTCGCCGGCGGTCAGGGGCCGGAAACCGTCATCGAAGGCTTCACCATCCGACCGCAGACCACCGTGACGCGCACTGTCGTCCTCCGCGACAGCCCGGTCCTCCGCGATTGCATCATCACCGGAGCCGAGGAAGCCGGGGTGTTCATCGGCGGATCCGCCACGATCTCGGACTGCCTCATCACCGGCATACGCCCGGGCCTTGGCATCTACGCCCGTTCGTACACCGGCAACCGCGTCAACCCCACGATCCAGAACTGCACCATCGTCGGCAACCTCAAGGGCATCGAAGCCACCGCCGACCAGTCCCCCTTCCCGACCATCGTGAACATCAACAACTGCATCATCTACGACAACAACGGCCAGCTCAGCGCCGGGCCCGAGTCCCAGTTCCGCGTCACCCACTCCAACATCGAGGGCGGATACCCGGGCGTCGGCAACATCGACATGCCCCCTCGCTTCGTGAACGCGCCAGGCGCCGACTTCATCTACGGCGTCAGCGACGACTTCCGCCTCGCCGCCGACTCACCGTGCGTCGATCGCGGCAACGCCGCCGCCCGACGCCCGATGACCGCCATCGTCACGCTCAACGATCTTGACGGCAACACCCGCATCATGGACGACCCCGCTTCGCAAGCCACCGTCCCCGCGATCGACATGGGAGCCCTCGAACGCGTCCCCGTGATCCCCACCCCGAACCCCTGCCCCGTCGACTTCAACGTGGACGGCTTCGTCGACTTCTTCGACTACGACGCCTTCGTCGAAGCCTTCGAGTTCGGCTGCTCGTCCTGATCTCGCCCCAACCCAAGCCCTCAGCAGCTTCCCAGCGGGCCGCCGATGTACCGGCGGCCCGCTGTCTTTCACGCATTTCACCGTCAATCGTGGCACCTCATCGCTCGCCCGTCGCATGATGCGTGCCGAGCATCACGCACCCCCCCCCCCGACCACAGGAGACCACCATGAAAGGCACGCTCACCGTCCTCACCGCCCTCGCTCTCGCGGGAACCGCCATCGCCCAAGCCCCCATCGGCCCCATCGCCCACCCCACCACCGGCACACGGTACTACCGCCTGGCCCCCACGACCTGGGCCAACGCCAACACCCAAGCCGCAAGCCTCGGCGGCACCCTCGTCACCATTCACGACGCCGCCACCAACGAGTGGATCCGCGCCAACCTCGCCGCCGCCGGCGGCAACACCGTGACCTGCTTCATCGGGATCAACGACGTCGCCGCCGAGGGCACCTTCCGTTGGTCCAACGGCGAGAAGCCGGTCTACCTCAATTGGTTGCCTGGCGAGCCCAACAACGCCGGCGCTGGCGAGGACTTTGGAAGCATGATTCCCTCCTCGGGCCTCTGGAACGACATCCCCAACGGGATCAGCCGACCCGCGATCGTTGAAGTCACCGGGCCCATCCGCGTCCCCGCCGAGTACGCGACCATCCAGGCCGCCGTCGACGCCGCTGTCGATGGACAGACCATCCTCGTCGCCCGGGGTCAACACACCGGGAACGTGAACTACGGAACCAAGAAACTCGTGATCCGGTCTGAGGGCGGGCCCTCGAGCACGACGATCCGCGTTCTCCCTGGCAGCATCGGGATCAACATGACGGGCGGGTAAGGTCCAGAGACCGTTCTCGAGGGCTTTACTGTCGTCCCGAGCTCGGGCACGGCAGACGCCCTCGTGATCGCCTATGACGGCCAGGTCATCCGCAATTGCCGCTTGAACAATCCAAACGCAGCCGGAGTTCACCTACGCGGTACCTCCTTCATCTCAGACTCTCTCGTGGTGGGATGCGCGCCCGGTCTGGTCGTCTCGTCAAACGGCACCCGCACCAACGCAACCGTCCAGAACTGCACACTCGTCGGAAACAACCAGTGCCTGATCTCGATCGACAACGTGCCCGGGATCTCCGTGACGGTGTCTCTCATCAACTCCGTGACCGCGGGCAACACTTCGCCCTTTGGCGCCGGCGGCACCGCAAACATCTTCTTCCTCTCCAACGTCGTCGCCGAGGGAGACGTCGGCCCCAACAACCTCAACGCCGACCCTCGCTTCGTGAACGCCCCCGGCTCCAACGGCATCTACGAGCTCACCGACGACTACTTCCTCCAGCCCACCTCCCCCTGCATCGACGCCGCCAACAACGCACGCCGCAAACCCCTCTCCTACCTCTCCATCCCCACGGATCTGAGAGGAGGCCCGCGCTTTGTCGATGACGCCGCCACCTTCGACACCGGCGCGGGCCCCGGGCCCGTGGCCGACTGCGGTGCGTACGAATACACCGCCCCCGCACCGCTCTGCACCGTCGATTTCAACGCGGACGGCTTCATCGACTTCTTCGATTACGACGCCTTCGTCGAAGCCTTCGAGTTCGGTTGCGCCTTCTGATCTCGCCTCGGCCCAACCCCTCCCCATCAACCCAAGGAGATCCACCATGTCACGATGCCTCGCTATCTTGACCGCTTTCGCCCTGCTCACCGCCGCGCAGGCTCAGGTCGTCGTCGGGCCCGTCATGAACCCCGCCAACGGCAAACGCTACTACCGCCTCGCCCCCACGACCTGGGCCGACGCCAACGCCCGCGCCGCCGCTCTCGGCGGGTCGCTCGCGACGATTCACGACAGCACCACCAACGAGTGGGTCCGGGCCAACGTCGCCGCTTTCGGACGCAACACCTCCGAGTGCTTCATCGGCGTCAACGACATCGCCACCGAGAACTTCTACTCCTGGATCGGCGGCGACCCCGCCGTCTGGTTCAACTGGGCACCGGGCGAGCCAAACAACGGCAGCGGCCTCGAGGACCTCGTCGCGATGGCCCCCTCCAACGGCCGCTGGAACGACCGGGGCGACTGGGCCGTGCTCCCCGCCATCGTCGAGGTCGACGGCGATATCCGCGTCCCCACCGAGTACCCGACCATCCAAGCCGCCATCAACGCCGCCCGCGACGGGCAGGTGATCAAGGTTCTCCCCGGCAACTACACGGGGAGCTTCGATTTCGGGTTCAAGAAGCTCATCGTGCGCTCCGCCGAAGGTCCGGCCGTCACGACCATCTCCACCACGGACCCCACCTACGGGATCATCCTCGCGGGTGGCCAGGGACCCGAAACGGTCCTCGAAGGCTTCACGATCGTCTCGGCCGGGGCGTCGACCGACCGCCAGATCGCGATCTTCGATGGACAGACGATCAGGAATTGTCACATCGCCGGCGCGCGGATCGCAATCTTCGCGAGCAGCAACGCAACCATCTCCGACTGCGTCATCACCGAAGCCCTCAGCGGCATCCTGCTGGCCCCTCTGAACCGGCCAATGGACGTCGTGATTCAGAACTGCACGATCGCCGGCGTAGGGCTCGGCGTCGTGACCGAAGGGGCGCCCGCCGGCCGATACCGCGCGACAGTGCGAAACAGCATCATTCAGGCCTACGGAGCCATCGCCGACCGCGCCCCGCAGTCCACCATCTCCTTCGAGTACTGCAACACCGTCGGCGTCATGGAGCCCGGCCTCGGCAACTTCTCGCAGCAGCCCCAGTTCCTGAACGCGCCCGGCCCGAACAACTTCTACGACCGAAGCGACGATTATCGGCTTTCGCCGCTCTCGCCCTGCATCGACCGCGGCTCGACCTTCGCCCGGGTGGGCACCGCCAACGTCAACGTCCCACGAGACGCCGAGGGCGAGCTCCGCTTCGTCGACGCCGAGCCCGTCAACTTCCTCCCGGGAATCGCCGGCGTCGTGGATGTCGGCGCCTTCGAGCACAACCCCACCGTCCCGATCTGCGCCATCGACTTCAACGGCGACGGCTTCGTCGACTTCTTCGACTACGACGCCTTCGTCCAAGGCTTTGAAGAGGGCTGCTGAACACGCCTCCCCAAGCTCTTTCGATCCCATAACCCCCTCAGGCCACCGGAAACCCCGGTGGCCTGCCCGTTTTTGCCCTGATTCCTGGCACCCACCCCTGTCGTCCATCGCATGCCGCGTGTCGCCGCCCTGACATCGAGGGAGGCCCTTCCAGGAGTCCCGCCATGATTCGTACCCTCGCTCTCGCCGTCCTCTCCCTCGCCCCCACCGCCCTCGCCGACTGCGGGCCGTTCTTCTTTCCCCCAATCTCCTTCTTCACCATCCCATCCTTCACCAGCGACCTCAAAGCCGTTGACCTCGACCACGACGGCGTCGAAGAGATCATCACCGCCTCGAGCGGCACCCCCGGCAGCACCGGCGTCACCGTGATCCGCCGCAACGCCGCCCAAACCTACACCTCGATCCAATTCATCCCGCTCCCTGCACCCCAGACCCTCGTCAGGTTCATCATTGAGGACGCCGATGGGGACGGGAACCTGGACCTCCTCGCCATCGAGTACGCCGCCGGATCCGTCCGCGTCTACCGCGGCGTCGGCGACGGGACGTTCCTGACCGCCTCCGCCGCGTACTCCGTCGGCCGCACCCCCACCAGCCTCGCCCTCAGCGACCTCAACGGCGACCAACGACCCGACCTCGTCGTCACCAACACCAGCGACGACACCATCTCGGTGCTGATGGGCGCCGCCGGCGGCGGGTTCTTTCCCCGAACGACCTACCCCGCCGGGGACGGTCCGAACCTCATCACCCTCATCGACGTCGACCACGACGGCCGCGACGACGTCCTCACCACCGTCAGCAACCCCGCGGGCGTCAACTTCTTCAAAGGCAACGGCAACGGGTCCTTCCAGGCACGCCGCGTCTCCGCAGCCGCGAACAACAACGGCCTCACCAGCCGCGTCGTTCAGGACATCAACTCCGACGGCATTCCCGACATCATCGCCACCAACAACACATCAGGATTCCTCGTCTTCATCGGCAATCCCCTGGGCGCCTTCACGTGCACCGTTGTCTCAGGCCCCGCCGACCTCTCCACAAACGCCCTCACCGTCGCAGACTTCGACATGGACGGCTCCCCGGACGTCACCGCCGTCGCCAGCGAAACCGGGTTCAACCTGCGCGCCCTCGTCTACCTCAACCGCGGAGCACCCGCCTTCGCCGCACCGTTGGACTTCGGCGGTGCCGGCGTCGCTGGCAGCAATCCCCTCGCCACCCTCATGGACCGCAACCGCGACGGGCTCCCCGACGTGCTCTGGGCCGATCGGACCGGCCAGCTCTGCATCCTGGAAACCTCCGGCGGCGGGCCCGTCCAGATCCTCCAGCGACCCGACAACCAGATCCTCGCCCCCGGCGCGACCGCCGAATTCGCAACCAGCGCCGTCGGTGTCAATCTCGACTACCGCTGGTACAAGAACGGAAGCCCTCTGCTCAACTCCGCTCGCATCTCGGGCGCCGACACCCGACTGCTCCGCATCCAGAACGTCGAGCCCGCCGACTCCGCCGTCTACGAGTGCCGAATCGCCACCGGCTGCGACACCAAGCCCGTCAGCGCGTTCCTCGCCGTGCAAGCCCCCGCCAACCCCTGCCCCGTCGACTTCAACGCCGACGGCTTCCTCGACTTCTTCGACTACGCCGATTACGTCCAAGCCTTTGAAGAAGGCTGCTGAGCCACGCCCCACACCTCACGCACAACGAGCCTCACGCGCGAGCGCGAGGTTTGTCTTTCACGCCTTCGCTTCGACCCGCCACGCCCGCGAACACCGCCGACACGCCACACACCCGTCAAACTCCGCGTCGCCGTTCATGGCCCCCCCGCAGCACGGACATCGGCCCTCGCCGAGCGAGACTTTCCGGATCACCGAATCGCTGATCGAAAATCGGCGAACGAGATACAGCATCAACAGCCCAAGTAATCCGAAAAGGGCCGTCAAAAGAAAGACCTGCGACCACCACTCTCGAGGGAGCGGTTGGCTCTGCCACACGATCAACCCGACCAGCCCCGCCCACACCGGCACCCACACACACGCCGCCACCACAAGCCATCGGTTCCCGGCCGCGTTGAGCCCACGCCGCACACGCTCGCGGGCAAGCCCATCTGTCTCGCGCGCCGAAACCCACTTCGGATACGCGCCCCCGGGTGCCTTGAAAGGCACGCCGCGATCGTCCAACACGAACGCGTTCGCCTCACTCTGCCGCCCCCACCTCGCACCACCGAGCAGGCCCACTAGTTCGCTGTTCTCGCGAGGGTCCTGCCCCGCCATCGTCCATCGGTCCCGATGCCATGCCGCCCCACACTCCGGGCACGTCGCACACCCGTCCTCGCCCGCTTCAACCTCCGCCAAGCTGTACCCGCACGCCCCGCAATGCCGATACGCGCTGAGCCACGCGATAGGCCCCCACGCCAGACGCTTCGCGTTCGAGCAAAGCCGTCGAACGCTCCCCCGCGTGGAAACACGAGGCCCAAACGATCCGACCCCAAACGCAACCACCAGCCACGGGATCGGCTGTGGCGACCACCCCCGACTCCACATGACATACACCCCCAGCCCGAGCACCGGCACAACACTCAAGAACCGCCACGACGACCACGACCGCCAAGGCTTCTTCCGATCCTGCCACAACCCCTCCCGCCGATGCTCCGGCTCAACCGTCGCAAGCACCACGCCCCGGTCGTCGCGAAGATCGAGTTTCTGGCTGACAAGACCCATTGGACAACGATACGACGTTGGCGGACGTCGGCGAGACTCTTATGTTCGCATCAGGTCGATCTTGGCACGACGCTCCATCGCAAACCCGCTCGGGTCGCGGTCTTCGTTCCACGGCTGTTTCGGCGAGCGTACAGGCAAATCCCACGCCGAGGCTGACGAGTCTTCGAGAAAGACTCGGCCTCGGCGTGAAATCGATCGTCGCCGCTCACCTACCGCCCCTTGCTGTCCCCTCGTGCAAAGATGCTCGCCACATAGTTCAAGACGTCCGTCGCGCTCGCTTCGTTGTATCCGAACTGCTTGATGAGCCGCTGCTTGACCACGTCGATCTTCGCCTGCGTCTCGTCGTCCACAACGCTGCTCACCAGGTTCTTGAGCTTGATCGTGTCGCGGCTGTCCTCGAACAGCTTCAGTTCCAGCGCCCGGTAAAGCCGCGCGTTCGTGTTGTACTCGAACTTCTTCCCGTCCAGCGACAGCGCCCCGATGTAGTTCATGATCTCCTGGCGGAAATCATCCTTCCTGCTCTCGGGAATGTCGATCTTCTCCTCGATCGACCGCATGAGGCGTTCATCCGGGTCGTCATACCGGCCCGTGTACTTGTTGAGCACGCGTTCCTTCTGCGTGTACGCCCGGACGTTCTCCATGTAGTTCGTGCAGAGGCGGCGGATCGCATCCTCATCGGCCGAGATCGCACGCTGCACCTCGCCCTTGATGATGTCCTCGTACTCCTCCTTCACCACCGCGAGAAGCTCGCGGTACTTCTTCTTCGTGTTCTCGTCGGAGATGAGCGAGTGATGGCTCAGGCCGCCCTCAAGCTCGTTGATCACCATGAAGGGGTTGATCGTCCGCTCCTCGATCGCCTGATGGCCGACGAGAGCGTTGCTGATCTTGTCCTGGATGTACCGCGGGCTGATCCCGTTCATCCCTTCGCGCGGAGCTTCTTCCTTCAGCTCTTTCACGCTGTCCTCGGTGTACCCGGGGATGCTCTTGCCGTTGTAAAGCTTCAGCTTCTGAAGCAGCGTCAGGCCCGCTTTCTTCGGCTCGTCAAGCCGCGTGAGGACCGCCCACATCGCGGCGACCTCAAGCGTGTGCGGCGCGATGTGGATGTTCTTGATCCGCTCGGTCCCGAAGCTCTTCTGGTAGATCTTGATCTCATCGTCGAGGCGGATGTTGTACGGAACGTCGATCTTGATCGTCCGGTCGCGGAAGGCTTCCATCATCTCGTTGGACTGAAGCCGCTTGTACTCGGGCTCGTTGGTGTGCCCGATGATCACCTCGTCGATGTACGTCTGCGCGAACTTCTTGGGCTTGATCGTGTGCTCCTGCGTCGCGCCCAAAAGGTCGTACAGGAACGCGACGTCGAGCTTCAGAATTTCGATGAACTCGCAGATGCCGCGATTCGCGATATTCAGTTCGCCGTCGAAGTTGAAGGCTCGCGGGTCGGAATCCGACCCGTACATCGCGATCTTGCGGTAGTTGATGTCGCCGGTGAGCTCCGTCGAGTCCTGGTTCTTCTCGTCCTTGGGCTGGAAGGTGCCGATGCCGACGCGGTCCTTCTCGGACATCACGATCCGGCGGACCTTGACGTGGTTCATCACCTTCCGCCAGTCGCCGTGGTAGCACTGCATCAGATCCTCAAAGATCTTGCGGCAGAAGGGGTCGGGCTCGCCGTAGACCTTGAGCCGGCCGCCGTGGTGCTTGGCTTTGTACTTCTCGTTGAGGCGGGCGAGCAGAGCGTCGCGGGCATCCTTGGGCACGAGGATCAGCGGCTCTTCGTGCATCGGGCAGGGGAACTCGTGCGTGCGCACGGCTTCGCGGGTGCCGTTCTCCCCCACCGCCGTGACGCCGCAATTCTCATCGAGCATCCAACTGAAAGAGTACAGAGCCCCCTCCGGCGTGCGGCTGTAGGCTTCCACGCCTTTCTTGAGCAGGCGCGCCATCGTGCTCTTGCTGCTCCCGACCGGCCCGTGAAGCAGCAGGACGCGGCGATCGGTGCCGTAGCCCTCCGATGCCGACCGAAAGAAGTCGACGAGGCTCATGAGCGCGAAATCCAAGCCGTAGATCGCGTCCGCTCCGTTCTCGAAGGGATCGGAGAAGAAGTGGTACCGCACGCAGTCCTTCTTGAACAGGCGGTACTTCTCGCTTCCGTGCGCCATGATCGCGTCAAACGCGCGCTGGTACGCGTTGCGCAGAACCGCAGGGTTCTGCTCGACGATCGAGAGGTACTCCCAGAACGTCCCCGTCCAGTGATGTTCCTGGAAGCGCTGGCGATCAAGACGCGACTCGATCAAGGAAATCAGTTCTTCACCCATCGGCGTGCCCTCCCGGGCTCCCGCGCTCCAGATCGGAGACCGGCGCCCTCTGGAATCCATTCCGCAACCAACCTCTTGTCATCGGCCGGATGAACCGGTACCGAGAATCCAAGAGGGGTTTCCCCGTGCGCACGACGCACATTGGGTTATACGACCATGCCCCCCCAAGAGATCTCACCAAAGCCCGGTGTGGTTTTCTGCGGACATCTGCGGACCCCAATTCCTACACTCGCCCGTGACCCGCACGCCCTCCTCCCATCCCGCGCAGCAACCACCCCAACAGGGCAAGTACGACACCGCCCCGGGCGTCATCGCGGTCGCGCGCGAAGCCATCCCGCCCCTCCCCGACGACCTGGCTTCCAACCCCACCGGAGGCCACCTCGACCCGCGGGCCTGGTTCACCAACCCCGCCCTGCCCCTCGAACTCGAGATCGGCTGCGGAAAGGGCACCTTCATCCTAAACGAAGCCAAAGCCCGGCCCGAGACCAACTTCCTCGGCATCGAGTGGGAGGGCGAGTTCTTCGCGTACACCGCCGACCGCCTCCGCCGCGCCGGCGTCACCAACGTGCGCATGCTCCACGCCGACGCCACCGAGTTCCTCCGCTGGCGGACGCCCGCCAACCTGCTCCGCGTCATCCACCTCTACTTCTCGGACCCCTGGCCCAAGACCAAGCACCACAAGAACCGCGTCATCCAGCACCGGTTCCTCGCCGAAGTGTGGCGCACCCTCGCCCCCGCGGGCGAGCTCCGCGTCGTGACCGACCACGATGAGCTGTGGACCTGGGACATGCAGCACTTCGCCGCCTGGACGGACGCTCCGGCGTTCGCAGCTCTCCGAGCTTCGGGCGCGGTGCCGGTCGGTTCGCTTCCGGACGTGCCCAAGCCGTTTGACCTCCTCCCGTTCGCCGCGCTTGAGCGCATGGGCGAGGGCGAGGTGGTCGGCACCAACTACGAGCGCAAGATGTGTGTGGGCAAGACGCCCCACTCCTGCACGCTCCGCAAGGTGGCTCCATGACCGCGCTTCCGCAAGCCGTGGTCCTGCTTTCCGGCGGCCTCGACAGCGCGACCGTGCTCGCCATCGCCCGCCGCGACGGGTTTGCATCGCACGCGATCGCGTTCGACTACGGCCAGCGGCACAAGCACGAGCTTTCGTGCGCCAAGCGGGTCGCGGACCATCTCGGCGCGGCTTCGCTCCGCGTGGTCACGCTGGGTCTGCGTCAGATCGGCGGCTCGGCCCTGACCGCCGACATCGACGTCCCCAAGGACCGCTCGGACCACGACCTCTCGCACGGCATTCCGATCACGTACGTCCCGGCGCGAAACCTGACCTTCCTCGCGATCGCCTCAGGCCTCGCCGAGGTCGTGGGAGCCGAAGCCCTCTACACCGGCGTCAACGCCGTCGACTACTCCGGCTACCCCGACTGCAGGCCGGAATTCATCGAGAGCGTGCAACGCACGATCAATCTCGGCACCAAAGCTGGCGTCGAGGGACGCCCGCTCCGCGTCCTCACGCCGATCATCCGCATGACCAAGCCCGAGATCATCCGGCTCGGCGTCTCGCTCGGCGTGGATTACAGCCTGACTTCAAGCTGTTACGACCCCAGCGCGTCGGGCGAATCCTGCGGCCACTGCGACAGCTGCCAGATCCGCATCAAAGGCTTCGCCGACGCCGGAATCTCCGACCCGACCCGCTACATGCGGAGCCAGCGATGAAGGACTGGCTCCCGATCTCCGAGACCTTCACCTCCATCCAGGGCGAGGGCAAGCTCACGGGCGTCCCGTCTTTCTTCATCCGCACCAGCGGCTGCAACCTGCGGTGCGGGTGGTGCGACACGCCGTACGCGAGCTGGAACCCGGAAATCGATCGCCGACCGATCGACTGGCTGGTCGAGCACGCGAAGTTAAGCGGCGTCAAACACGCCGTGCTCACCGGCGGCGAACCGATGATCTTCGGCGAGATCGAACCGCTCGCCGCGAGCCTTCGCGCCGAGGGCTTCCACATCACGATCGAGACCGCCGGCACGGTGCATCGAACCGTCGCTTGCGACCTCTGGTCGATCAGCCCCAAGCTCTCGCACAGCACGCCGAGGAACGACCCGCGCGACCCCACCGGCCACTGGGCCAAGGTGCACGAGGAGCGCCGGCTGAACTTCGCGGCGCTCCAAGCTCTGCTGAACGAGCCCGGCGATCACCAACTGAAGTTCGTCGTGAAAGGCCAAGCCGACATTCCCGAACTCGAATCGGTGCTTGGCTCACTGAGCGGCTTTCGGCCCGACGACGTTCTGCTCATGCCCGAGGGGATCGCTCCGCCGGCGCCGGGCACGCTGAACTGGCTCGTCGAGATCTGCACGGCCCGGGGATGGCGCCTCTGCCGCCGATTGCACCTTGATCTGTTCGGGAACAAGCGCGGGACGTGAGGCAAACGCGGTGCGGTTTGTATTCTGTTTGCACTTTGCAAGCATGACGGAAGGATTTCTTGCGCGCATCCTTGCGATTGGCGAACCGCCCGAGGGCGAGTTCGTTTTAATCCTGAGACTTCATTCGACTTCCGGCGCGACACGGCGCCCCTTTTGGAGACACCCATGTTCGGCAGATCGAGATTCGGCAGGTCGACGTTCGGCGAATCGACGCTAGCGGTTTGGATGGTGGCGGTCGCGGGTATGTGCGGCGGAATTCCCCACGCGGTCGCGAGCGGATCAGCGGACCACGCCCCGGAGGCCCAGCCCGAGTCGATGACCGAGACGGACGCTCTGTCGATCGCTCGCGGCTTGTCCAAAGCGTTCAAGGATGTCGCGAAGAAGGTCGAGCCGGCGGTGGTCCACATCGTCGCGAAGAAGCGTCAGCCGGAGTACGAGCAGGTCGGCTTCTTCGAGCGTCGGCCGACCGGCCGGACACGGATCGTCAACGCCGGGCTCGGCTCGGGGGCGATCGTGTCCGAGGACGGCCTGATCTTGACGAACAACCACGTCGTCGCGATCGCTGATCTGATCGACGTGCACCTGCGCGACGGGCGCGTGGTCACGGGGACGATCGTGGGACGCGACGTGCTCACCGATCTGGCGGTGCTCAAGATCAATGTGAAGGGCCTGACGCCGCTGAAATTCGCGGACTCGGACACGCTTGAGGTCGGCGAATGGGTCGTCGCGGTGGGTTCGCCCTTCGGGTTCGCGAACACCGTGACCGCGGGGATCGTGTCCGCGAAGAGCCGCGCGGATGTTCCCCTTCGCGAGCTTTCCGAGGAAGCGTACAAGGACTTCATCCAGACGGACGCGTCGATCAACCCGGGCAACTCGGGCGGCCCGCTTCTCAGCCTGGAGGGCAAGATCGTCGGCATCAACTCCGCCATCGCGAGCAAAGCCGGGGGCAGCGAGGGCATCGGGTTTGCCATCCCCGCGAACATCGCCTCCGCCGTCATGGACGCCATCATCAAGAACGGCCGGGTGGTCCGAGGCTGGATCGGAGCCGGCTTCACCGACCTGCTCGGAAGCGACGCTTTGGACGCGGGTGTCGCTCCCAACTCGGGCGTGCTCATCCGCGAAGTCGTGAACGGCAGCCCCGCCGACGCGGGCCTGAAGCCCGGCGACATCGTCACCCGCTATCAGAACCGGCCGATGACCGCTCTCTCAACTCTCCGGGCCGCGATCGCGCTCACCGAGCCGGGTACCACCGCCGAATTCGAGGTCCTGCGCGACGGCAAGCCCGCCAAGGTCGCGATCAAGATCGGCGACCTCGAAGCTCTTCAGCAAGCCGACGTCGGCATGACGGTTCGTGCGCTACCCGAGCGGGAAGCTCGGAGCATGGGCTACCGCGGCATCAAAGGCGTCGTCGTGACCGAAGTCCGCACGGGCGGCTTGGCGGAAGCGGCCAAGCTTGAGAAGGACGACATCATCCTGCGGGTCAACGGCGAGGATGTGGAGACCGCCGAGGAGTTCTCGGCCGCGATGGGCCGCGGAGATCTCAACCGCGGCATCAAACTCCACGTGATTCGGGGAGACCGCCAGGGACAGGTTGTGATTTCAAGAGCACCCTCCGCTCGCTGAATCCTGATACACCTGAATCCGTATACACTGGTGTCAGCGAGAGATCGGTCGCCCGCTTGACCAAGCCGCGGCCACCAGCCCAGTCCTCCTCTCGCCCCGTCGGTTCAACACACGGCCGGCGGGGCCTTTGTGTCTGGAAGTCCGCCATCCCCTGATGCGAATCCGACCGATCCGCGTGACATGAACGCGGGATCAGGTCGTTCGCCGGACCGACTCGTCTGGCCCCCCAAGCCCGTCGAAGCTCAGGACTCGATCCGGTGGAAGATCCCCGGATCGTCGCGGGATCCAGATCGCACCTACGTCGACGTTCCGGCCGAGCTTGTCGGGCTTGATCCCTCGCCCCAACCGACGCCGTCTGCGGGCTGGCTCGACCAAGTCGAGCGATACTGGCTTGGGCTCACCTCGCAAGGGTTCATCGAGCGGGCTCGCAAGCACGGATGGGCTCCCGATTCGAACGGGACGTACTGCCCCCGCTGCGGATCTCGCGTGGGCTTGTACGAGCTTGCGATTCCCGAAGCCGGCGATGCCGGAACCTCCGGATGCCCCGCGTGCGAGCGCAAACGGCTGCCGTGGACGAGGTGCGTGCGCCTTGGTGACTATTACGGGCTGCTTCGCCGGGCCGTGCACGAGCTCAAGTTCCGCCGCTGGCGCCCCGTGGGAAGGGAAATCGGGAGCATGCTCGGAGCGGCTCTCGCGGGCGAGCTCGACCGGGCGGGCGTCGAGCGGGCGGAGTGCTGCATCGTGCCGATCTCATCCTCGTTCTGGCGACGGGTGTGGCGCGGCATCGACCACACGCAGGTCTTGGCGAGATCGGCTTCGCAGGTGTGCGGCGTGCCGGTGGTGCACGCCTTGGGCCGCAAGCTTCGCCCCTCGCAGTTGGCGGTGTCGGCGTCGGAGCGGCGGAGGAACGTGAAGGGGAGCTTTGTGTGCCGGCTTGGTTTACCGGAGGGGATCCGCGTGGCGATCGTGCTGGATGATGTCAGGACGACGGGAGCGACGATGCTGGAAGCGTGCGGAACGCTGCGGCGGGGGTGGAAGCTGCCTGGCGGGGAGCTTGAGATCTGGTCGGCGGTGGCGGGTGTGGCTTCCTCACGGCGAAGGCCGCTGGCGTGGGCCGAGGATGGAGCAGTCTGATAGGATTCTGAACGGATTGGATCCGCCCAAACCGGTGAGCGGCGGAGGTGTCGGAGGGGGGTAAAAAGGGTCGAAAGCGCGCAAATCTTTGAAGAATCTGGGGATGGGGCGGGCTCGGGGAAGAAAACGCGAAATCACTCACGCCGAACGCTTGACGCGGCCGGGGTGCGGAGTATGCTTCTCTCCCTGCTCCGAGCGGGGACGACACGACGGCCGCAAGGGCCGGCGAGTCGACAACTCTTTGAAATCTGAACAGTTGGGAGAAACACGAGAGTGTGCAACCGCGACATCCAAGGTCGCCACGCCCGCAAGGGAGTAGGCCTTGGCGTTCTGACCGGAACAGTCGTGGTTGATGATCCCCGGCCCACCCGCAAGGGTGAGGACCGGTTGGTCAATCGGGGATTCACAGCCCTGATTCACTTGAAATCGTGTGGAAAACATCCACTCCTCCCCCCCGGAGGTTGTGGATGAAGATGTTCAAGAATTACCGTGAGAGCCAGCCGCTCTCACGGGCGGTCGGTCGCAAGACCGATCGTGACCGCCCTCACGCAAGTGAGGGTTATACATGGTCATTCAGCTGAAGTTTGCCGGGTTTCCCGCAAGGGGACACGGATCAACAAAATTCAATTGAAGAGTTTGATCATGGCTCAGACTGAACGCTGGCGGCATGGCTAAAGCATGCAAGTCGAACGAGCCCGCAAGGGCAAGTGGCGGACGGGTTAGTAATACGATCGAACGTACCCCGAAGTGGGGGATAGCGGCGGGAAACTGCCGGTAATACCCCATGTGCTCTTCGGAGGAAAGATTTATCGCTTTGGGATCGGCGATCGTCCTATCAGGTAGTTGGCGGGGTAAAGGCCCACCAAGCCGAAGACGGGTAGCAGGTGTGAGAGCACGACCTGCAACATCGGAACTGAGATACTGTCCGGACTCCTACGGGAGGCTGCAGCAACGAATCTTCCGCAATGGGCGCAAGCCTGACGGAGCAATGCCGCGTGTGGGATGAAGTGCCTCCGGCATGTAAACCACTGTCAGAAGATAGAAACACTGATCATCTTCAAAGGAAGTGGCGACTAACTCTGTGCCAGCAGTCGCGGTAATACAGAGGCCACGAGCGTTAGTCGGAATTACTGGGCTTAAAGGGTGCGTAGGCGGTTATTCAAGCGTCCTGTGAAAGCCTCCCGCTCAACGGGAGAACAGCAGGGCGAACTGGGTGACTCGAGGTTGGTAGGGGCTCACAGAACAGTCGGTGGACCGGTGAAATGGGTAGAGATCGACTGGAATGCCGATGGCGAAGGCGGTGAGCTGGGCCAAATCTGACGCTGAGGCACGAAAGCGTGGGGAGCAAACAGGATTAGATACCCTGGTAGTCCACGCCGTAAACGATGTATGCTAGATCGGTGCGGTTTTGACGCCGTATCGGTCGACGTGAAAACGATAAGCATACCGCCTGGGGAGTACGGTCGCAAGGCTAAAACTCAAATGAATTGACGGGGGCTCACACAAGCGGTGGAGCATGTTGCTTAATTCGAGGCAACGCGAAGAACCTTACCTGGGCTTGACATGGCCGGATTAAGTCTATGAAAGTAGATGTAGGCCCGCAAGGGTACAACGGTCACAGGTGCTGCATGGCTGTCGTCAGCTCGTGCTGTGAAGCGTCGGGTTAAGTCCTCTAACGAGCGCAACCCCTATCGTTAGTTGCTCAGAGCAATCTAGTACTCTAGCGAGACTGCCGGTGTCAAACCGGAGGAAGGTGGGGATGACGTCAAGTCCTCATGGCCCTTACGCCCAGGGTTGCAAACGTGCTACAATGGTGCGCACAAAGCGATGCAAGAGTGCAAACTGGAGCAAATCGCAAAAAACGCACCCCAGTTCGGATTGCAGGCTGCAACCCGCCTGCATGAAGTCGGAATCGCTAGTAATCGGAGATCAGCTACGCTCCGGTGAATGTGTTCCTGAGCCTTGTACACACCGCCCGTCACGTCATGGGAGCCCGGGGTGCCCGAAGCCGCCATTCTTCAGTGGTGTCTACGGCAAAACGGGTGACTGGGACGAAGTCGTAACAAGGTAGCCGTAGGAGAACCTGCGGCTGGATCACCTCCTTTCTAAGGGATTTCCTTGGACCTGCGGGTTCGGTTTGCATCGGGACGGCGTGAAGCCCAACCCCGACAGGCCGGCCCAGAAGAGAGATCTTCAGCAGGACAGGTCAACACACTCTCGTCCGAAAGCCGCGAGGCCTAGGACAAACATCCGGTGACGGATGATCAAAATTCTCCCAACTGTTTCTGATCCATGGCCGAAGGCCCGGAACACCCGCGAGAAATCGCGGGTGTTTTCGTTTTGGATTCGGAATCTCGCCTGGCCGACAGGGCTGCTTGCCCACGGGCGAAGGCCCCCCACTCTTGGATTCAGGGGTCTGGACACGTCCACCAGTCTGAATTTCCGTCCAGCTCAATGCCCCATCAAGCTCAAGGCCAGGACTGCAGCGGCGGCTCCCAAGACTGCGATCGACCAAGTCCAGGCGGCGGCGGATCGCTTGGTTCGTCCTCCAAGGCCCGCGATCGCCCAGGCGATCGCGAAGAGAAAGCCGATGCCGGCGACGATCGCGGCAAACTGACGGACTCGGTCGTCCCTGGACGGGTCCGCGCCGGCGATCGTCACATTCTGGAGCACGAGCGACGCCGCGCCCATCGCGGCGGAAGCGACGAGCAGGCCCAAGTGGAGCGACTGGAGCGACGGGCCGGGGGGCTGAACGTCGTCGTGCGGCGCGAGAGACTCCTCGAAGGGCTTGGGTTTGGGTGTGCTTTGGAGGAAAGCGTCCCGGGTGCGACTCGAACGCACGACCTGCCGCTTAGAAGGCGGCTGCTCTATCCAGCTGAGCTACCGGGACCCGTGGGTGGCGATTCTAGGGGATCGCCATAGGCAGGTGGTACACTGCCCAGCCCAGATCGCCCCTTGGGCATCCGGCATGAGGAGATCGAACGATGTGGCGTCAGGCACTGATTTTCACCCTCGCGATCGCGGGCCGCATCCATGCGGTCCAGCCGGAGACCAAAGTCCCTTCCGGACCGCCGGCGGAGGCGGCGAAGGCACCCGCATTGGTGGATCAGCCGGTCATCAAGCTTCTCGAGCCCGGCACGCCGGAGGGTCGGCGGCGCCTCCGCTTCACGCCCACGGCGGGTTCGGAAATGTCCTGGGAAATCCTGATCCGCATGAACATGACGATCTCGCTCAAGAAGGAGAGCGGCGAGGAGATGCCGATGCCGGATGCGGGCAAATCTCCGGCGATCAGGGTGCCGATGAAAGTCGTCATCGACAAGGTGGACGATTCGGGGGACATCCACTACACGGCGGTCTTCGAGAAGTTTGAAGCGGTCGCGGAAGAGGGCGTGGAACCCCAACGGATTGAGATGATCAACGCGGCGATGAAGCAAGCCGGAGGCATGAAAGGCACGGTCGTCGCGACCAACCGCGGCATCGTGAAAGAAGGCAAGTTCGGGGGCGACAACCTGGAGCCTTCGATGGCGCAGCTCTTGGATTCGATGAACCAGTCGATCCGTCAAGCTTCGCTGCCGGTGCCTGAGGAGGAGGTCGGCGTGGGCGCCAGATGGAGCGTGCTTCAGAAGCCCCGGATCGGCGGATTCACGCAAGAGATCACCGCGATCTACACCATCAGGTCCATGACGGCGGACGAAGTCGTGTGCGATGTGACGATGTCGCAGAGCGCGGCGTCTCAGAAGATCAAGCTGCCCGAGGGCGCTCCCAAATCGGACATCACGCTTGAGTCTCTCGTCGGTGCCGGCAGCGGCAAGGTCCGGCTGACTTCGGATTCGCCGATGCCGCTGCATTCCTCGATGAAAGCCGAAGCCAACCTTGAGATGACGCTCCGTGACGGGCCCGAGCCGTTCAAGATGAAGCAGAAAGTCGTGACGGAGATGACCTTCGAGCGCCAGAAGCCCGTGGCGAAGTAGCTTTCCTCCTGCTGTCGAAACTTGGTGAAACCATGCGAATCCACAATAGCTTTCTGTTCCTTCCCGCCGTGCTCGCGTTCGCGTGCGGCACCGCGTTCGCCGATCAACCCGCGGCGCAGTCAGAGACTGCTGGTCCTCTGGGCACGATCGCCGTTCCGGCAAGCGACGGCCCGGACCTGCGGGCGATGATCGAGCTTTTCACGACCGACGACCGGTACGTGTCGCGGTTTCACGGGGTGGCGTGGTCGGAGGAGCGGTTTGATCGGCAGCAGGCGTTTGTCGAGCAATGGCAAGCGTCGCTGAAGAAGGTGAACTTTGAGAGCTTGGGGCAGCAGGGGAAGATCGACTACATCCTGCTTCGGAACTCGCTGGAGAATCGGCTGGCGCGGCTGAAGCTGGACCGTGACCGACTGAACGAGATGGAGCCGCTGCTCCCGTTCCGGCGGGCGATCCAGGACTTGGAGTGGTCGCGGCGCCGGCTTGAGGAGTTTGACGGTGCCGCGGCGGCGGAGAAGCTCAGCACGGTCGCAGACTTGGTGAAGAAAGCCAAGGAAGCGGTCGAAGCCGGCCGGAAAGCCGGCGCCGCTCCGGACGCCCTGAAGGTTTCGCCGGTGCTTGCGCTCCGCGTGTCGAGAACGACGGAGCGTGTCCTCGGAGCGTTCCGCGACTGGTGCGAGTACAACGAGGGGTTCAAGCCGGAGTTCTCCTGGTGGATGAAGGAGATCAAGCCGCAGGTCGAGACGGCTCTGAACGATTACGCCAAGTACATGCGCGAGGAGATCGCCGGCGTCAAGGGCAAGCCGGACGACCCGCTGATCGGCGACCCGATCGGACGCGAAGCGCTGCTCGCGGACCTCAAAGCGGAACACGTCGCGGCGACGCCGGAAGAGTTTGTCCAGATGGCCGAGTCCGAGTTCGCTTGGTGCGAAGCGGAGATGAAGAAAGCCAGCAACGCTTTGGGGTTCGGGGATGACTGGAAAGCGGCGCTGGCGAAAGTGAAGCGGAGCGGCGCTCCGATCGGATCGCAGGACACCCTTGTCCGCGACCAATCGCGAGCGGCGATCAAGTTCCTCCGCGACCGCGACCTGATCACGATCCCCGAGCTTTGCGAGGAGTCTTGGCGGATCGAGATGCACACGCCGGAACTGCAGCGCAACTGGCCGTTTGCGGTGTACGGCGGGCAGTACATGGGGGTGTCGTATCCGACGGACGCGATGAGCCACGGCGACAAGCTGATGTCGCTCCGCGGCAACAACCGCCACTTCACGCACAACGTGACGCCGCATGAGCTCATCCCGGGGCACCACCTGCAGGGGTTCTACGCGGAGCGTGTGCGTGCGTATCGCCAGGAGTTCTCGACGCCGTTCCTGATCGAGGGGTGGGCTCTTTACTGGGAGTTCCGGTTCCTGGACCTTGGCTGGGCGGGGGCGATGGGTGCCGACGTGAACATGGACAAGATCGGGATTCTGTTCTGGCGGATGCACCGGTGCGCGCGGATCATCGTGAGCCTCAAGTACCACCTGGGTGAGATGTCGCCGGAAGAGATGATCACGTACCTGGTTGATCGCGTCGGACACGAGCGGTTTGGAGCGACGAGCGAGGTGCGGCGGTACATCGGGGGCGACTATTCCCCGCTTTATCAGTGCGCGTACATGATCGGCGGGCTTCAGATGCGGGCGCTGCAGGCGGAAGTGGTGCCGGGGATGACGGAGAAGGCGTTCCACGACGGCGTGCTGCAGTACAACTCGATCCCGATCGAGCTGATCCGGGCCGGGATCAAGGGAGAGAAGCTGACGGCGGACGGGGGCCCGGTCTGGCGGTGGTGGGAGAAGAAGTAGTCCGACCAGCGGCCCACGGGGAACCCCCGGCGTCCAGATTCGTCCGGAATGACTAGCTTGACGGGGTCGGGTGCTCGCCACTGTGTGCACGGGACGCGATTTGCGATCTCAGAGACACACGGAGAGCACCCATGCGGACGATGACTGCGGCGATTCTTCTGGCGGCGACGGCGGGCACGGCTTTTGGTCAGGTGACGGTGGTTTCGGCTTCGGCGGCCGCCCGGGCGACGGCCGGCGACGGTTCGGGGACGAACCAGCAGACGTCGGCGAGCACCTCGGGCGCGACCCTGAGCGCCACCAAGAACTTCAGCAACGGCGGCCATGTTGAGGCGAGCAACAACTGGGGCCTGACGAACTGGCTTCTCTCTGGCTCGTTCAGCGGCCAGTCGTTCGCGCAGTCGCAGGGTCAGGCGGGCAACGCGGAAGCGACGCTCCTTGTGAATTTCGACTCGGATACCGATCTGGACGTGGAGTACGGCGGGGGTTACTCGCTGAACTCCCCCGGCGGGTTCATCGAGCTTGCGATGCGGAACCGCGTGACCAACGGGTACGTGGTGGGCGGCCAGTCTCCGAATCTGGTGCACATCCAGGCCGGGCAGTACAAGCTCGAGCTGAACGCGTTCCTCCCGTACGGCGACATGAGCGGCGGGTACAACATCCAGTTCCGGCCGGGCAACGACCGGTGTCAGTTCGCCCGCGTGATCACGCCGGGCGTGCAACGCGGTTCGACCACGCACGCGAGCCTTGACGGCAACGCGACGTGCGGGAGCAGCCAGTTCACGCCGAGCGTGTGGTACAAGTGGGTCGCGGCCGCGACGGGTCCGATCGTGATCTCGACGTGCGGCTCGTCGTACGACACCGTCCTTTCGGTTTACGACACGAACTCCTGCCCGAGCGGGACGGGGACGCAGATCGCGTGCGATGACGATGCGGACGCGGGGACGGCGTGCTCAGGCTCTCGTAGCAGCTCGGTGACGGTCAACGCCGTGGATGGGGAAACCTACTACATCCGCGTGTCGGGGTATGACGACGCGACGGGGAACTTCCAGCTGAACTTGGGCCCGGTGAACAACGAGTGCGAAGAGGCTCTGGGCGTGACCGTGGGTTCGTACCCCTTCGACAACCGGTTCGCGACGACGGACGGGCCCCTGCTCTCGCAGTGCACGAACAACGGCGTCGACAACCAGGTGAACGGGGATCTGTGGTACGTGTACACGGCGACGGAAAGCGGGACGATCACGATCGACACCTGCGGCTCGGGGTTTGACACCAAGCTCGCGCTCTACTCCGGCACGCCGTGCCAGATCGGACGCCCGACGTACCTCACGTGCAATGACGATGGTTGCGGCTTCCAGTCGCGGATCGAGAACTATCCGGTCGTCGCGGGCCGCGAGTACGGGATCCGCGTGGGTGGGTACCTGTCGGCTCGAGGAACGGGCACGCTGAACATCAGCTTCTCTGCCCCGTGCCCGGCGGACTTCAACGGGGACAACTTCCTGGACTTCTTCGACTACGACGATTACGTCAACTGCTTCGAGACGGGCACCTGCCCCCCCGGCAAGACCGCGGACTTCAACGGGGACGACTTCGTGGACTTCTTCGACTACGACGACTTCGTTCAGGCGTTCGAGGCGGGGTGCTGAGCTTGGTGATTGATGCTGACTGAACCCGAACCCCGCGCGAAGGCGCGGGGTTCGTCTTTGGAGGCGGGAAAAACCGGCCCCGGGCGCGGCATTGAACGCTTGTCCGATAGTCCCCCTTTGGAGTCATTCCTCATGAGCATGAAACGGTCGATGTGCTTTCTCGCGATCGCGGTGGCACCGGTTGCGGGCGTGCAAGCCCAGAACTTCAACCTTGATTTCAACGTCGCGACGGCGGGAAGCTGGACGGGAGCGCCATCCACGAGCTTTCTCGGGGCGGCGGACATGCCCGGGACGTGGGACACGCTCGGGATCGGGGCGTTTGCGTCCAACCTGACGGACACGAACGGGAGCACGACGTCGGCGGATCTGACGGTCTCGAACCTGGCTTCGGGGTACTTCTTCGACAGCGCGAGCACGTCGGGGGACTACGACCGGCTGCTCGGGGACGGGCTGAACTCGAACGTGAACACGACGATGACGCTTTCGTTCAACTCGCTTCGGAACGGGACGTACACGGTGTACACGTACGCGTGTTCGCCGTTCGGGGTTGATTCGTGCAACGTGGGCGTGACGGGCGCGGCGGAGGGGCTGCAGTCGGTTTCGGGAGGCCCCGGGAGCAACACGCTCACCGCGGGCGTGACGCACGCGGTGCACAACGTCGTGGTGAACGGCGGGACGCTGACGATCACGGTGTTCAATGCTGGAGGAACGGCCCGGGTGGGCGGGGTGCAGCTTCGGTACCGGGGCGCGACGGAGCAGCGGCTTTACGTCGACGACACGGCGCCCGGAAACGACGGATCGAGTTGGTCGCGTGCGGTGCGGCGGCTTGATGATGCGATCGCGGCGGCGAACTTCAACGGCACGACGACGGAGATCTGGGTCGCGGCGGGCACGTATCGGCCGACCGCCGGGCTTGATCGTTCGGCGAGCTTTCGCATGAATAGCAACCTCGCGATCTACGGTGGGTTCGCGGGGACCGAAACCCGCCTCGCGGATCGCACGAACATCGAGGGGAACCCGTCGTTTCTCTCCGGAAACATCGGGACAAGAGACATCGATGACAATTCGTACCATGTGGTCGAGGCGGAATCGGTATTCTCATCGGCGATTCTGGACGGGTTTGTCATCACGGGCGGCAACGCGGACGGGAGCGGGTTTGATGCGGGAGGCGGAGCGATCTGGATCAACGGTGCGAATCCGCGGATCCGCAACTGCCTGATTCGCGACAACCGCGCGCTCGAGGGCGGAGCGGTGTCCTTCTTCGCGGCGAGTTCGCTCGCGAGGTTCACGAACTGCGAGTTCAGGAACAACGAGACGCCGACGTTCGGCGGCGCGGTGTACTTCCGCGGCGCGAACGGGTCGCAGGTGGCGTTCGGGAACTGCCGGTTCATCGGGAACTCGGCGGGGACGTTCGGCGGCGCGGTCTACTCGCTGAACGGGTCGGGGTGGAACCAGTTCTACAACTGCGAGTTCTCGGGGAACACGGCGGGCGTCAACGGCGGAGCGATCCTGACGTTTGGGTCCTTCAACGACACGCGGATCGACAACTGCACCTTCGCGGGCAACTCGTCGGGAGCCGGCGGCGGCGTGGTCGCGACGGCGGGCTCGACCGTGACGATCGACAACTCGATCTTCTGGGGAAACACGGACACGGACGCGAGCACGACGACCTTCGAAGGGAACATGTACCCGCTCTCGGGGACGATCAACGTCAACTACTCCGCCGTTCAGGGATTGCCGTCCAACTACATCGGTCGCGGGCCGGGTTGCACGAGCCGGAACCCGCTCTTCGTCGATGCAGACGGCGCGGACGGCGTGGTGGGCACGACCGATGATGACCTGTCGCTTCAGCCGGACTCGCCCTGCATCGACGCGGGTGACAACAGCCGGATCACGGTCGATTTCGCGGACGTCGACATCGACAACAACCTCGGAGAAGTCACGCCGCTGGACCTGTCGCGTCGCGACCGGCGATTTGACGACCCGGCGACGACGGACATCGGGCTTGGGGTTGCTCCGATCGTGGACATGGGGGCTCGCGAGTTCCGGAGCTGCCCCGCGGACTTCAACGAGGACGGGTTCCTGGACTTCTTCGACTACGACGATTACGTGACGTGCTTTGAGACGGGCGTGTGCCCGCCGGGGAAGACGGCGGACTTCAACGGGGACGGGTTCGGGGACTTCTTCGACTACGACGCGTTTGTGCTCGCGTTCGAGACGGGGTGCTGACGGCACGAGGCCGCGGCACGGTCACGCCGGGCCGACATTCGATCGTGTAACCAGCGGTGTTGAACGAGCACGCCCTGCGCGAGAGCGCGGGGCGTGCCGTTTTTCACAGGAGGGTGGTCGGCGCAATGCCCTCGATCTTCGGCATGGGGCGGGCAACGCTCTGGTCGCCGCGTTTGACGGCTTCGGCAGCGATCACGCTGAGCTCATCGCAGCGTTCGTTCTCGGCGTGGCCGGTATGGCCGCGGATCCAGTGGAAGCGGACTTCGTGGCGTGCGACGAGGACGTCGAGCATCTGCCAGAGATCGACGTTCTTGACGGGCTCCTTGGTCGAGGTTTTCCAGCCGCGTTTCTTCCAGCTTTTCATCCATTCCTTGAGTCCATTGAGGACGTACTGGGAATCGCTGGTGAGGTCGATGAGGCTTGGGCGGGTGATCGCGGCGAGGCCTTCGATCACGGCGCGGAGCTCCATCCGGTTGTTGGTGGTCTGAGGCTCGGCGCCGGAGTCTTCGCGCTTGCTTCCGGAAGCCGGGTGCTTGAGCACGTACGCCCAGCCGCCCGGACCGGGGTTTCCAAGGCAGGCGCCATCGGTGAAGAGCTGAACGTGTGGCTTGGACGCTTCGGTCATTCGACGCGAGTGTACGTCGGCGGGGTCGCGGCGGGAACACGTCGCCGCGAAGCACAGATTTGAGTCTGCGGGACGGTCAGAGGTCGTCGGTGCTTCGGGCTTCGATCGTGGGGTCGATCGTGGAAGCGGGGCTTAGACCTTTGGGCTCGATGTCGAGGTGAAGCTGCGGCGTGTAGGTCCCGATGTCCATCCAGAGCCGTTCGATCGACAGATCGTGAGCCCGGTGGTACGCCATGCCGAGCTTGGCCCAGTCAAAGTCCCACGACCGCTTATCGACGGCGTTGCGGAGGGCGATGCGTTCGCGCCGCTCCATCGTCGTCATGTGGAACATGATCGAAGCCAGGTCCTCGGCCGCGTCGTGATATGCCCGGCCGCGCTTGCGGAGCACCCACAAGCCGAACTCGTCGTGGTCGGGCATGTGCTCCTGCACGAATCGACCGAACCCCGCGAGATCGCTCGTCACCGCGGGGATGCCCATCGCCAGACATTCAAGCGGCGTGTAGCCCCAGGGCTCGTAGCTGCTTGGGAAGATGCCAAGGTGCGTGCCGCGGACGAACTGGTCGTACTCGATACCCCACAGGCGGTTGTGGGGCGTGATAAAGTCCGGGTGGTACACGACCTTGACGGGGTCTTCGGGGCGGTTGAAAAGCTGCAGGTTGCGGATGTGCCCGAGCACGGGGTCGGTTGAGTCGTGCTCGAGCATGTGGGTCACGACCATGGGCAGGCAATGCTGTTTCATCGCGTGCTGAGCCCGGCGGTACCGCAGCATCCAGTACTCGCTGACGAGGTCGTCGAGCTTGAGCTTGCCGCCGGAACCCGCCCTCTGGAAGAGCTTGGGGCCGATTTCTTCGGTGATGTGCTGGGTGATCTCGCGGAGCTCGTTGAGCACGCCGCGCTTTTCCATCGCGAGCGGGTTGATGCCGCGGGTGGGCTGGCGGCTGATGATGAAGAAGACGACGGTGCGGTCGCTCTTGGCGTGCCGAAGCTTGGCGTTGAGCCGGGCCATCGCTTCCAGACACAGATCAAAGCCCTTGTTCCGCGGCTCGAACCGGCCGGACGTGAAGAAGTAGAGCGTCTTGTCGAGGTCAAAGGAGTAGCTCGGGAAGAAGTGACCCATCGTGAAACGGTGGATCTGCTCCTTGTATTCGCCGTGCATCCGCTGCTGATCGTGCGTGAGGTTGTACGAAGAGATCGTCAGGGCGTTGGGCGTGACGAGGTCGACGCGGCGGCCGAGCAGATGCTCGCATTCTTCGGCGGTAATGGACGACACGGTCGTGAAGACGTGCGACCCGTGGGCGCAAGCCCGTTCCATCCCGTGCTGGCAGACAATGTTGTAGCGGCTGGCGGCTTCGGCCTGATCGACCCACGGGAGCTTTTCGTAGAAGTCTGTTTCGTTGCTCGCCATGTACCGGCCGAGGAGCGTTGCGTGGGTGGTGAAGAGGGTGGCGACGGGGAGGTTCTTCTTGCGGATGAAGGGGATGGCCATGCCGCCCATCCACTCGTGGAAGTGGGCGACGATCGCTCCCCCACCGCCGCTGGCACTTGCTCCGACCCCGCGTCCGCCGCGCATCGCCGCGTGATGCTCGCAGAGAGCCTCGACCAGCCGTCGGGCCGCGTCGGCAAAGGTAACGACGCCGTCGATGAGACCGTCGCCGCCGGGGACCTGGATGCCGTGGTCCTTCCAGAGGAGGTACTTGGCTTCGTCGAGCTTCTGGTTGCCCTGCCAGTGCTCGATGAGGAGCACGCGGGGCCTGCCGGGGACAAGCCAGCGGCCGTGGCGGACGATCAGGCCTTGCTCGCGGAGCTGGTCGATGGCGCGTCCGATCCAGCCGCCCGCCCGGCTTTCCTCGAACTCAAGGCCGGCTTTGCTCGCGTCCCATGGACCGACGCAGCAGTACCGGTCGCCCCAGCGTTCGACCATGAAGGGCACTTTGGAACGGATGACCTGGTAGATGCCCCCGACCTGGTTGCAGACCTCCCACGCGAACTCGAAGAGGAACGCGGAGGTGCCGCCCCCGACGGTGATGGAACCGTCGCCCGGCTTGGCGTCCGGGGAGGGGGTTGACGAAGGGAACGGCGGGGTCGACATGGGTCACACTCTATCAGGAAGGGTGCCGGGACAAGGGGAGGGTGGTATCGGCCGGGGACGGAAAGCGGGTCCAGTTGGGGGCCCCCCGCCCGAAGCCGAACCGGCTGCAACCCCATGCACGCCGGAGCCGGGCCTTTCTCGTCTACCATCGCCCGTGCCACCCCCCTCCACCGTCGCCGCTCCCACCGTCCACCGGGTCGAAGTCCGCCTGCGCAACCCCGCGACCGATCCGCGTGCGGCAAGCGTCGCCAAACAGGCCGCCCAAGCCGGGCTCAAGCCCTCGCAGATCGGCGTCGCACGCGTGTACCTGATCGAAGCGGACCTCTCGCCCGCCGAGCTCAAAGCCGTGCACGAAAAGCTCCTGGCCGACCCGGTCTCCGAGACCGCGACGCCGACCTCAGGCCCCTCCGGAAGCGTCGTCGAGGTGCACCCCCTGCCGGGCGTCATGGACCCCGCCGCCCAGTCCGTCCGCGACGCCATCGCCGACCTCACCGGCAAGCAGGCCGAGGTCTCCACCGGCATGCGCTACGACCTCGCGGGCGTCACGCCGCAGCAGGCCGAAGCGTTCGCCCGCAGGTCGCTTTGCAACCCCGTCATCCACGCGGTGCACACCGCTCCGTTCCATCCGGCCGGCTTGCCCAAGGGGCACGAGCAGCCCTTCGCCATCCGCCAGATCCCCATCCGGGACCTGACCGACGACCAGCTCAACGTGATGTCGCGCGAAGCCCATCTCTTCCTGAGCTTGGATGAGATGAAAGCCGTGCAGGCGGAGTATCGAACCCTCGGCCGCGACCCGCGCGACATCGAGCTTGAGACGATCGCCCAGACATGGTCCGAGCACTGTGTGCACAAGACGCTCAAGAGCACAATCCGCTACAAGGGCGGCAAGGGTGAGGACGTCATCCGCTGGGAGGGCCGCCCGGGGCACACCGTCGCGCCCGACGGCACCGTGACGATCAAGAACCTGCTGAAGTCCACAGTGGCCGCAGCGACGTTCGAGCTTATCGACGAAGGGTGCGACTGGGCGCTGTCCGTCTTCAAGGACAACTCGGGCGTGATCGCGCTGGACGACCAGTGGGCCGTCAACATCAAGGTGGAGACGCACAACCGCCCCAGCGCGATCGAGCCGTACGGCGGAGCGGCGACGGGCATCGGCGGGTGCATCCGCGACGTGATTGGGACCGGGCTCGGGGCCAAGCCGATCGCAAGCACGGACGTCTTTTGCGTCGCGATGCCGGAGATGAAGGACCTGCCGCCGGGGTGCTTGCCGCCCAAGCGGATCCTGACCGACGTCGTCGCGGGGATCCGCGATTACGGCAACCGGATGGGCATACCGACGGTCTCGGGCGGGGTCTTCTTCGACTCCCGTCACGTGGGCAATCCGCTCGTCTTTGCGGGGTGCATCGGGATGATCCCGCGGCATCTGATCAAGGGCAAAGCTCAGCCGGGGGACCGGATCATCGCCCTCGGTGGCCGCACGGGCCGCGACGGCGTGCACGGCGCGACGTTCTCTTCGGCGGAGCTTGGATCCAACGCGAGCACCGAGTTCGCCCACGCGGTGCAGATCGGCAACGCGATCGAGGAGAAGCGGGTCCTCGATGCGATCATGCGGGCTCGGGATGCCGGTCCGCTTTACAACGGCATGACCGACTGCGGAGCGGGCGGCTTCTCTTCGGCGGTGGGCGAGATGGGCGGCGAGATCGGAGCCGAGGTGCACCTTGAGCGGGCTCCGCTCAAGTACGCCGGGCTCACGTATACCGAGATCTGGATCAGCGAAGCCCAGGAACGCATGGTGCTCGCGGTGCCGGAGAAGCACCTGGCCGCTCTGACGCAGATCTGCGCGGAAGAAGGCGTGCCGATGGCGGATCTGGGCCAGTTCGGAACGCCGGGAGCGGACCTGATCCTGAACTTCAAGGGGACCGAGGTCGGCCGGCTTCCGATGTCGTTCCTGCACGATGGCATCCCGATGCCCACCCGGGATGCGACCCACGAACCCCACGCGACCGCGAAGGGCCCATCGGCCGCCGCCGGGACACAGCCCACGCTTTCGCGCAACGCGAGCGTCCAAGACTCGCTCCTCGCCCTGCTCGCTCACCCCAACATCGCGAGCAAGCACTGGATCATCCGCCAGTACGACCACGAGGTGCAGGGGAACGTGATCGCCAAGCCGCTTGTTGGCCCGGCGGGACGCGGGCCGGGCGATGCGGCGGTGCTCGAGCCGGTCGCGGGCTCCGGCCGCGGCATTTCGCTTTCCCAAGGCTTACAGACGCCGGTGGGTGATGCGGCGAACGGTGGTGACGCGTACCTGATGGTCCTGGCGGCCGTCGACGAGGTCGTCCGGAACCTCGTGTGTGTCGGGACCGACCCGACCCGCATCGCGATCCTCGACAATTTCTGCTGGCCAAGCTGCGGCGAACCGCGCAACCTCGCGACGCTCGTCCGTGCGGCCGAGGGGTGTTACGACGCGGCGAAAGCGTACCGGACGCCGTTCGTGTCGGGCAAGGACAGCCTCAACAACCAGCTCCGGTACAAGGACCCGGCGACTGGCGAAGCCAAGGTCATCGAAATCCCGCCGACGCTTCTGGTCACCGGCATCGGCATCGTGCCGAGCATCGCCCGCACGGTCACCATGGACGCGAAAGCCGCGGGGAACGTGCTCATCGTCGTCGGCGCCCGCACGACCGACGAACTCGGAGCGACCCACCTCGCGATGCTCACGGGCGAAGCGGGCGGGACGATCCCGCGCGTGGACCTCAAGCTCGGCCCGGCGGCGGCTTCGGCGGTCGCCGCGATGATCAAGGACGGGCTGATCGTCTCCGCTCACGATTGCTCGGAGGGTGGCGTGCTGGCGGCGGCGGCGGAGATGCTGATCGCGTCGGGCTCGGCTTCGAAGAGCGAGCGGTCAAGCACGCTCGACGACCTGCTCCGCAACGGCAAGAGCGAGCCGGCTGGCCCGTCTCCCTTGGGCCTCCGCGTCACGGCGGACATCGGAACCCTCGAACAGCGCGAGTGGGCGTTCGCCGAGAACCCCTCTCGGTACGTGCTCGAGGTGCGTGAAGCAGACCTTGCGAAGTTGCGAACGATTCTCACGGATCACGGCCGGTCGTGCGGCGGCTTGTGGCACACGGTCATCGGCCGGCTGGACACGACGGGTGTGCTCGCGTGGGACGCGGCGGACCTGAGCGTCCCGGTCGAGTCGCTTTTCCGCGCCTGGCACGCTCCGCTGGACTGGTGATCGCCCTGTCTCTCGTGAGCAATGAAAAACGGCCATTCCGCGAAGGAATGGCCGTTTCGTTGTGGTCGGGATGTCGGTTACTTGAGCAGGAAGACCTTCACGAGGATGTCGCCGATGCCGATGATGGCAGCGCCGGCGATGAGACCCGCGCAGATCGGTTCGTGCGACTCGATCCAGAGGCGGTGTCCGAGGCTTTCCTTCCGGGCGTTGTAGACCTTGTGCATGACCCAGAAGAAGGTCGCACCGGCGAACATCGCGAGGGTGGAATCCGGCGGGACGACGACGCCCAGGCCGATCGCCAGCGGAACCAGCGGGAACTTGCCCTTGGACTTGATACGGATCACCTCGAAGACGAGGCCCACGACGCCGGCGATGATCATCGAGGTGATGATCGAGTTCGTCAGGAGCGAGCCGCTTCCCGAATCGCCGAAGATGCTGGTGACCAGATCGGAGACTCCCTTCCACTGGACCGCCGAGGGGAACGCGAACTGCTCGGTGACCATCTGATCCTGAACCTTCTTCTCAGGCGTGTAGCCGTCGAGGAAGAGGATGTAGAAGAGGGGCGTGCTTGCGAGGGCGCCGGCGATGACGCCGATGACGTGGCCCCAGGCTTGCTGCCGCGGCTTGGCGCCGAGCATGTACCCGGGCTTGATGTCCATGAGGAGGTTGCTGGCGTTGCTCGCGACCTCGACGCACATGACGCCCGTCATGAGATTGGTCGGCGGGTGCTTGGGGTCGAGCGCGCCGTAGGTGAACTGCGGGATCTTGGAGAGTGAGCCGGTCGGCGTCGTGCCGGTGAGAGCCGTGCTGCTCGCCGCGATGAGGGTCAGGATGATGATCATCGGGATGGCGGTGGCGCCGAAGATCCACGAGACGCCGAACCAGTCGTGCGCCATCCAGACGCCAACCGCGCCCACGATGGGCACGCCGACGAACGAGACCCAGAGCGGAAGCTCGATGTGGCTGAGCACATCCTGGCCCGTGTCCTTCTTGCCCGTGAGGCCCTTGAACGCCTGGATGAAGACCTGCGGCTTGGCGAAGAGCGCGGTCAGCGAAGCCACGACCATGATCACGATGCCCCACCACAGTGCCCACGTGTTGAGGATGTGGGCCCGGCCGAAGACCGCGGTTCCGTCCGCGATGGAACCGGACTTGGGAAGGATCTCGCCCTGGGCGATCATGATCGGCACGATCACCGCGAAGTTCAGGATCATCCCGATCATCATGCTCGAAGCGGATTTGATCCCCATCAGCGCTCCCGCGCCGAACATCGTGAGGTCAAGAGTCGGCCGAAGCGCAAGCTCGCGGATGTCGACCCCCGCCAGCTTGGGAGCGCGACCCATCAGGTTGTAAAGCCATTCATCGAGGTAGTGCGGCAGGTGGAAGTTCTGCTTGAAACCAAGCCACTTCTCCTGGATGAGCTTCTGGTAGTTCTCGCCCGAGAAGAACGCGATGGATCCCGCGAAGAGCGCCGAGAACGCGAGGACCTTGGCTTTGAACATGCCCACGGCGGCCTGGGACGTGTAGAGGGTGTCGAGCACGACGCCGCACGCCCTGCCCTCCGGGAAGGGCTGCTGCTCGTCGTTGATGAACCGCCGCTTCATCGGGAACGCGACGAGCACGCCGAGGATCGAAAGCACGACGTTGAACAGAAGCATCTGCCACCACGGCATGAGCTTGTTCTCGACCCACATGTACGCCGCCATGCCGCTGATGAGCGGGCCGGTCATGTACCCCGCCGCCGTCGCGATCGACTGCGTGCAGTTGTTCTCCAGGATCGTCATGTCCTTCGCGCCAAGGCGCGCGAAGAACCGGTACATCGCGAACGAGAGGATGACCGACGTCAGCCCCACGCCGAGCGTCCACCCCGTCTTCGCGCCCACGTACAGGTTGGTCGCGCTCAGCACGCCCCCGAGCAGGAAGCCGGTGATCGCCGACCGCACCGTCAACTGCGGCATGTCGCCGCGGAAGACGCTGCTCAGCCACCACTGGTCCTTCTGCTCGCGGGACCACGTACGAACCTGTTCATCCGTCAGTTGCGGGATCGCCATCGTGTCAAAGCTCCGAACAAATCAAACCCAGGGGTGACGATCAGGACGCGGCCAGCAGGCCCGCGACGGTCGCGGCGATCGCCAAGCCCGCCGCCATGAGCGACTCGCCGGCGATCAGGCCCGAAGCGATCGGCACGTTGTACTGATCGCAGGTGCGCTTGCTCGCCTTGCCCCAGACCATCGCGATCACAGCGCCCACGAAGAACGAGAACGCGTTCTGGAACGGCATGATCCACGCGAGACCCACGCCCATCGCCGAGGGCATGAACCGACGGGCTTTGGCGGGCATGAGCCGCTCGATCACCGGCAGGGCGATGCCGATCGTCGCGCCGATGAAGATCGCGTACACCGCGGACTGGGGCAACTCGGAGATGCCCTTGGTGAGCACGCGGGCGACGGCTTCCCACGAACGCGTCGAGGGCAGCGCGAACGCTTCGAGCTTCTCACGCGTGGGGACCATCAGGAACCAGATCGGCACGATCGCAACGGTGCCGAAGAAGACGCCGAAGAACTGAGCCAGGAACTGCCGGCGGGGGTTGGCTCCCAGCAGGTAGCCCGTCTTGAGATCCGTCAGCAGGTCCGCCGAGGACGAAGCGGAGTTGGCCGCGATGCCCGCCGAAGCGAGGTTCGCCTGCACGTTCGCCGGCGCAAGACCCGCGAAGATCAGCTGCATCACCTTGCCCATGGCGCCGATCGGAGTCGTGTCCGTCTCGCCCGTCGCCCGGCTTGCCACCAGCGAAAGCACAAACGACATCGCCACCGCGATCAGCCCGGCGTACCACGTCACGCCGAAAGCCTGAATCTGAAGCCAGATCATCGCGATCGTGATCGGCACCATCCCGATGATCATCCAAGATCCGGGCACCTCGATCCCCGAACGCGCCGACCCGGCCGAACCGCCGACGCCGGTGAAGGCCCGGGCGATCGTCCGCCACTGCAGCGCGACGGCCGTCAGGCTCGAGAAGACCATGATCGCCGTGCCGCCCCAAAGCGACCAGCGGAAGATCGTGACTGTGCCGCCGCTCCAGCTCCAGATAAAGCTCGGCTTGTACGAAAGCGACTGCATCGCGATCCGGCCGGCTTCCTCGATCTCGGCGGGTGTCTTGCCCTGCGCCGTGGCTTGAGCTTTGGCCTGGTCGCGAGCCGCGCGGCCGGGCTTCTCAGCCACCGAAGCCGCGGTCGCTGTGGCGGAAGTGCTGGCCGCAACGCCGACGACGCCCTTCTTCCATCCCTCAACCTTCTCCTTGATGGCTTCGGGCGTCGCGCCCGCCTTGACCATCGCGTCGTGCTCCTTCGTGATGCCGCTGATCTTGGCTTTGAGGGCGTTGGCGGCCGCGGCGCGGACCAACGCGGCTTCGGCATCCTGCTGAGCGGCGACCTCGGCGGCGCGATCCGCGACTGTATCGCCGACGCGGGTCAGTTCGAGCAGAATGGGCTGGGAGCCTTCGATCGTGATCGTCTCGCCAGCGGTTTTCGCCGCGGCGAGAACCGTCATCGCCGGCTTCTCCATCACGTCGGCGTCCTTCTGGGCGAGCCAGGGGCCCACGCCGAGATAGAGAACCGCCGAGCTGACCACAAGCGAGACGCTCGTCCGCATCCCGACGATCATGCCTGCCGCGATCAAGAGGGCCGAGGGCTCGAACGCAAACCCCGCCGGGTGCCGCCCGCCGGGGTAAAGCCGGTCGGCGAAGTGCATCGAGATGTCCGACGGGATGCGGATCGCCGAGATCTTGTCGAAGATCCAGCGAAGCGCCGCGACCTTCTCGATCACGTCATCGCCCGCCCGCAGGAAGCCGATGAGCACGCCCAGCACAAGGCCGGTCACGAGGACGTACGCCTTGCGGGCCGCTTCCGCGCTGCGGCTGTAGAGGCTTCGGAGGGTTTCGGCGGCCGCCGTGCCCGACGGGAAGGGAAGCCGCTCGTGGTTGATCATCTGCCGCTTCATGGGAATGGCGAGGAAGACGCCCATGAGGCCGGTGCACAGGGTGAAGATCGTGACCACCCAGGGCTTGGTGATGTCCCATGTGTACATATCCGCCGTCGTCTTGCCTTCGGGGATCGGTGCCAGCAGCACCACCGCGCCGAACATCGTCGCGATCGTCGAACCCGTCGAATACCCCGCGGCCGAAGCCGTCGACGCCATGCAGGCGTTCTCGAGGATCGACATCTGGCTCACCTTGCCGCGGGACGTCAGCACCACGACGTTCCACATGACAAACGAAAGCACGCACGCCGTGATCGCGATCCCGAACGCCCAGCCGATCGAGAGCGTCGTGTACAGGTTCGCCGCCGACATCAACATGCCCAGAATGCCGCCGACCAGCACCGCCCGGAGCGTGAGCTGGGGCATCTGCTCGCCCTTGTAGACGTGCTGGTACCAGTGCTCATCCTTCTGCTCGGCGGTGGCGTCCTCGGGAAGGTGCGGCACCCCCGGCCCGAACGGCGAACTGGAGTTGGTTTCGGCGTCGGACGGCGTGCTCGGGCTAGACATGCGTCGGGCTTCCCTTCGAACCGGCGCGACCTCCAACCGGACGGAGGCCCACGCGGGACGCCCACAATACCTCATCCCGACCGGAACTTCAACGCCGCAACCCGCCGCGATCCGAACAAAGCCCAATCCACTCTCACGCCGGCGAGGGGAACGTAACGACCGGCATCACCGACTCCAACCCGCGAGCCTTGATCTGCGCGTTGATCAACGCGAGCACGCCGATCACCTGCGGCGCGTGCGTCAGCGTCGAGCCCGTCGGAATCGACCACGGGACGATGGCGGCTCGCTGCATCCGCATCGAAGCATCCGTCGTCACGACGCAGTAGTGCCCCGATCGCAGCGTCAGCGCCGTCGGCACCTCGGCCCCTTCCTCATCGTCGGGGCCCGTGAACCCGGCTTTCCAGCCGCGAAGCACCAGCTTGAGCTCCGAAGCCGCGCCCCCCGCCGGGAAGAACACCACGTCTGACGAAGGATCCGACGAGACGATCAGCGTCCGCCCCTGCGTCGTGGGCATCGCGGGATCGGACAGAAGCCCGGCGGCTCCGACGACACCCTCGCTCCCGCCGCCTCCCGGCGTCGTGCCGCCGAACTGAATCCCGCCCTGCGTGATTCCGCGGATCCGCCGCGTTGTGGGGATCACCCACCGGCCGGCGAACGCCGCAATCCCGTTCACCAAGCGTGGTTCGCCCTGCCCACTCCCCTCCGAAACGGCGGCAGAAGCCTGGCCAGCGGCGGGCCCGACGAGCATGGTGGAATCCGGAGCGATGCCGGGCCGGCTCCGCTTCTCGATCTGCGTCCACGCGGAGATCGTGGCGACGGACGAGGGACGGACGGCGACGCGCTGGGCTCCCGGACGTGGACTGACGGTCTCTTCCGGCATCAGAAAGGTCCTTTCGGCAAGAATCGCAAACGTCGGCGGTTCGCCGCTCTCGCCATGAGTCAAGGTGACGGTTTGAGCTGCGGAATCACGCTCACGACCGACGTGTAGTCCAGGCCGATCACCTGGGTGTTGACGCGGCTGAGGATGTCCTTGATCGATTGATCGTGCGTCCCGGTGGCGAGGTTCCACGCGTACGCCGTGGCTTTCTGCTTCCCGAGCGTGGCGTCAAAGCTGATGACGTAGTAGTACCCGCTGGAGATCTGGAAACACTCGGGCACCTCGTTTCCGGGTGTGGGCTCGTTTGGAGACCCCATCCCGGCGGTCCACTGGCGGAGAACCAGCGTCGCCGTCGGGGTTTTCGCGCCGGGGGCGAAGAAGACGACGTCCCGCGTCGCGTCGGTGAACACCACGAGCTTGCCTTCGACGATCTCGTCCTGGTTGTCGACGTTCGCGCACGGGATGGGCGTCATCGACCCGCTCGACCCGGAAAGACCGGGAATGGTCGGGTCGGACATCAGCCCGCCAGGGCTCACCCCGCGGATGCGCCGCGTCGTCGGGATGATCCATCGACCGCTCAGGTACATCAGCGCGTTCTCAACCTGAACTCGCGGATTGCTGAAGTGCCCCTTGAGCTTGAAGGGAATCTTGGACGAGAGCGTGAGGTCCGCCGGCCCCACGAGGATGTCGTACCAGGCTTCCTTGGGCTGCGGCGGCGGCGCGGATTGATCGCCCTTGGCCACCAGGTGCGACCACTCGCGAAGCTCAACGTCCAGGTCCTTGTTCATCCGCATCGCGGGCCGCGGACGCGTGAATCCGATCGTCATGCCCGCCGAAACCTCCGACGGTCCCGTCGAGCTCGGCGTGGGCGCGTCCGGCTGGCTGTCGCGAAGCGTGGCCGGAGCGGGCCGGAAGAGCAGAACCGCGATCAGCACGCAACCGACCACGCTAAAGGCCGTGCCAGTGACCACCCATGCTTTGACGTTCTGAGCCGACGCGTCGCGATCCATGCGAACCATCTCCCTTCAGCGAACGGCTCGCGGCGCGAGCCACCATGCCCCTACCGCCGCTATGAGCAGCCCCGTCAGAGGCTGCGCCGGAAGCACCAGCAGACCCTCCAGCCACCACGCGAGAAGACTCACGCCGACCACGCCGGCCGATAATCCTAGTGCCGCCGCAACCTTCCGCCCGAACCTTCTCGGCCAGACGCCCGCGGCGACGCCGAGCACGCTTACCGCCGCCGTCGCGCCCCACTCCCACGCCGGGCTGAGGAGACGCACGGAACGCTGCTGCATCAGAGCCGCCGTCGCCGCCGCGTGGGCGTAGACGCGCCACACCGGTCTTCCAGTCGAGGGGTGCTCGATCGTCTCGGCTTCTCGAACTTCCTGATCGCAGCGGGCGATGATCACGACCTTCCCCGCCACCCGGGCGAGAGCCTGCGGATCCCCCCGAGCGAGGTCGGCGTACTCGATGGTCGCCCGGGCTTCGGCGTCCTGATCCCACGGCGGAACGAGGATCCTCGCGGCCCGGTCGCTTGCCCGCAGGCCGATCTGAGGGTCGTCCGCTCCGACAAGAGCGATCTGCGCCGGAATGACATCGCGGACGGAGTCCTCCACAACGCGCCCGTCATGCGAGCGAACGTAACGCACCTCGACAACCTGTTGAGAATCGTGCAGCGCCGCCAAGGGCACCGCTCCGGGCGCCCGCGCCGCCGCAAGGCCGTTGAGCGCAAGCGAACCGATCGCCCCCGGCGAGCTCCCGTCGTCCCTCATCATCGCCAGATCGACCACCCACATCCCCGGCATGCTGGCGAACGTCGCGCCGCCCTCGAACACCTTCCCTCGAAGGAACGGCGCCGTCCGATCAAACCAGTTGAAGACCCCGACGCTGACCGGCACTCCCGCCCCCTGCGCCTTGTCGATGCTGGCCGCAAAGTCACGATCAAAAGCCGGGTCATCGGCATCCTTCGAGAAAGCCATGTCGAGCACGACCCCCGCCGCGCCCGCTTCCGCGAGTTTCTCGATCACCTTCCCGTGCATCCGCCGCCACGTCGGCCCGACCTGGGGAGCGATCTCGATCCCCAGAGCCGCGCCGAGCGTTTCGGGCTTGGTCTCGTCGGTGATCAGCGCGACCGCGACCCCGTCCGACGACGCGGGCGGCGTCCACGCGGGAGCCATCGCCACCGCGAGCGCGCCCTGCGCGCCGGCGACCACGTCCCGCAGCACGCCGAAGGGAAGCATCGCAAGCAAGGTCGCCGCCGCAACCACCCCCACGCGGGTCAGCGGCCGATTTCGGCTCGTCACCGAACGCGCCCGCCGAAGCCCAATCATCCACCACGATGGACGCCGCGCAAGCACCGGCTCGTCGTTCAGCCACCGGCGCAGATCCGTCGCCATCGCCGCGACGGTCTGGTACCGCTCGTCGGGGTCTCGCGCCACCGCCGTGCGGAGAATCGTCTCCAGATCGCGATCAACCGGCTCGCCGTCGCTCCCGGTTCGCAGGTCCGGCGTGCGCTTCAAAGCTTCGCTCGCCGACTCCACATCGACATCCACCATCCCGTACGGATGCTGATTGAGCAGGAGTTCGCTGAGAACGACACCCAGCGCGTAAACGTCCGTCCGCTGATCGACGAGCTTGGGGTTCCCGGAGAGCTGCTCGGGGCTTGCGTATCGCGGCGTTCCGATGAAGGACCCCACGACGGTCAGCCTGCTCTTTCCCGGCGCGTCGCCGACCGCATGCGCGATGCCGAAGTCGATCAGCTTGGCTTTGACGCTGTCGCCCGTCTCGCCCGAACTCCCCCCGCCGCGGACAAGGATGTTCTCCGGCTTGAGGTCGCGGTGAAGAACGCCGCGCTGGTGCCCGTACTCCACCGCGTCCAGAATCGGAAGCATCAGCCGGGCCCGGTCGCGGATCGTCGGCGATTCCGCCAGACAGTACCGCCGGATGTCCCTCCCGCCCTCCACAAGCTCCATCGCGAAGTACGGGAGCGACTCCCCCCGCGCGTCGACGTACGTCCCCGCGTGAAGCACACGGCAGATCGCCGGATGCTCGAGCATCGCCAGGTACCGAGACTCGGCGACGAACCGCTCGACCGCCGAAGCCGAGGGAGCCCGGGCGGCCGACCGCCGCATCAGCTTGAGCGCCGCCCGGCTCTGCAGCCGTTCGTGCTCGGCTTCCACCACCACGCCCATTCCGCCCTCGCCCAGCCTGCTCAGCACGATGTACGGCCCCACCCGCGTCGGAATCGGCATCCCGAATTCAAACGGCGACGGCAGATCCATCGTCGAGAATCCACGGATGTCCGCGGCCCGATCGGCCTGCTCAGCGTCCGGAGATGGTTTGGGTCGGGCCTCTTGATCGGGCATCGGTGCTCGCTCTGGCTGCTTGCGCTCGACGCGCGCGAGATCAAGGTATCGTACACTCTACCGAAGGAGGCCCGCGTGAACGACGCCCCCAATGGCGGCCCCAAGCCCGATCCCAAAGCCGATCCCGTCCTCGATGCGCTCCTGCTCCGCGCCAAGGGCGGAGATCGCAGATCCCTCGCGGAACTCCTCGAAGCCGTCGGCCCGCGCGTCCGCGCTCGCATCGAGCCCAAGCTATCCCCGGCCATCCGAACCCTGCTCGAAGCCGACGACGTCATGCAAGTCACCTACATGGAAGTCGTCCTTCGCCTGAGCTCCTTCACCGGCGGCGGTTACTCCGGATTCGTCGCTTGGGTCTCCCGCCTCGCCGAAAACAACCTCATCGACGCCATCCGCTCCCTCGAAGCCGCCAAACGCTTCGACCCTCGGAAAAAGGTCACCCCCAACCGCGAGGACTCCGCGTCCGCGTTCATCAATCTCCTCGGCATCAACACCATCACCCCAAGTCGCGTGGTCGCCAAGGACGAAGCCGGCGGCATGCTTGAGGTCGCCCTCCGCGCCCTCCCACCGGATTACGAACGCGTCATCCGTGGCCACGACCTCGCCGGCAAGCCCATGTCCGAGATCGCTGCCGAGATGAAGCGGTCCGAGGGGGCCGCTTACATGCTCCGAGCCCGTGCCCACGACCGACTCAAGGAAATCCTGGGGTCGGATTCCAAGTTTTTCTCCACTCCAGGCTGACTTTCCCGTGAACTTCCACCACCCCTGACGTTCCCTGCCTCACGGAAGCCCCGCGCCCGCTCCCGGCCACCAAACCGAACCCGATCCCCGTGACCACCCCAAACGACCCATCCCCCTCCCTACAGGACGCCCCGATCGGCCCGCAAGCGGCCAGCGGCTCGGGCGAACGCCACCTCATCGACGCCGTCCTCGGCCAGGAAGCCCAGCGACCCGAAGCTTTCGACTCCAGCGCTTCCCGCACCGGAGCCCTCCCGCCGCCCGACGCTTTCCCCGGTTACGACATCCTCCACGAAATCCACCGCGGCGGCCAGGGCGTCGTCTATCTGGCCCTCCAAAGAGCAACCAAACGCCGCGTCGCCATCAAGATCCTCCACGAAGGCCCCTTCGCCGGCACCTCCGGCCGCTCACGCTTCGAACGCGAAGTCCAGATCCTCGGCCAGCTCAACCACCCCAACATCGTCCACATTCACGACAGTGGCGTGGCGAGCAATGGCTCGTTCTTCTACGTGATGGACTACATCTCGGGCCGCCCGCTCGACGATCTGATCGAGGGCAAGTCCGGCGTCCCCGCTCCGCAGCACCACTCCGGCTCCGGAACCGGTTCGCGAGCCGCTCGCCGCTCAAGTTCGGGAAGCCAAGCCGCCGCGACCGGTGCATGGGCGACCGAAGACATCCTCCGCCTTTTCATCAAAATCTGCGACGCCGTGAACGCCGCTCACCTTCGCGGCGTCATCCACCGCGACCTCAAGCCGGCGAACATCCGTGTCGACCAGCGCGGCGAGCCCGTCGTCGTCGATTTCGGCCTCGCCAAGGTCGCCCTCGCCGGCATGGGCTCTTCCACAGGCGACCAGCCCGCCATGACCATGACCGGCCAGTTCATCGGCAGCTTGCCATGGGCCAGCCCCGAACAGGCCGACGGCAGCCCCGACGCGATCGACGTCCGCACCGACGTCTACTCGCTCGGCGTCATCCTCTACCAGCTTCTGACCGGCAGATTCCCCTACGCCGTCCTCGGCAACATGCGGGATGTGCTCGACAACATCCTTCGAGCCGAGCCAGCCCGGCCCAGCTCCGTCGGTCGCCGCGTCAACAGCGAGATAGAGACGATCGTTCTCAAGTGTCTCGCCAAGGACCGCGCACGGCGTTACCAGTCCGCCGGCGAGGTCGCTCGCGACCTCGAACGCTACCTCAACGGCGAAGCCATCGAAGCCAAGCGCGACAGCGCGATGTACCTGCTCTCCAAGACCCTCAAACGCCACCGCGTCACCGCAGGCGTCTTCCTCTCCTTCGCCGCTCTGATCTCCATCTCTGCCGTCGGCATGACCTTCCTCTACCAAGCCGAACGCCAGACCAGCAGGGAAGAACAGAAACAGCGCATCGCCGCCGTTCAGGCCAAGACCGCCGCCGACGATCAGAAAGCCCGCGCCGAACGCAACTTCGCCGCAGGCCGCGCCCTCGCCCGCTCCTTCATGTACGACTTCAGCCGCGACATCGGCAACCTGCGCGGCGCCACCCCCGCCCGCGAACGCCTCGCCCGCGAAGCCGCCGCGTACCTCGGCTCCCTCCGCGGCGAGGTCGGCGACGACCCAGCTCTCCTCCGCGAGCTCGCCGACGCTTTCGACCAGCTCGGCCGAATTCAAGGCGGCCTGTACCTCCCCCGCGTCGGAGACACCGAGGAAGCCGCCAAGAGCTTCGCCGAAGCTCGCTCCGTCCGAATGGGCCTGCTCAAACGCTTCCCCGACGATCCCAAAGCCCTCGAAAACGCCGCGACCAGCGCCCAGCAGGAAGGCTGGATCGCCGAACGCGGCGAACGCTACGAGGAAGCCTTCGGACACTACCAGCGAGCCATCGAGTGGCTCGCTTCCGCAGAAGCCAAAGCCCCCGCCGACTCGCAGGCCCGCCGAGATCTCCTCGAACAGCGCTACCGCATGCTCGTCGCTCAGGGTGACGCCAAAGCTCGCCTGGGCGAGAAAGCTCCGAACCGGGCGGAAGCCGAAGACCACATCGCCGCCGCTCAATCCCGCTACGACCGCGCCCAGACCGAGTACTGGGCCCCAAGGCTCGCCGCAGACGCCAACGACGCCGAAGCCAAGGGCGTTCTCAGCATCCTGGCGAGCAAGAAAGCCTCGATCGGAACCTCCCGCGGTCGCGCCGCCATTGACGAAGCCGAACGCCTCGCCGAAGCCCTCGGCAAGGGCAATCAGCCAAGCCCCGCCATTACCGAGCTCCTGATCGAAGCCGCTGCCCGATTTGACGAAGCAATCGCCCGTGCCACGCCCGCCCTCGAACGCTTCGGCGAGATCGCCGCCGACGCTCCCGCGAGCGGCGCCGCAGACCGCGACATCTACGTCGCCTGCAACAACCTCGGCTTCGCCGTCTCGGGCAAAGCGGACATCCTCCGCGTCCTCGAGGAAAAGCTCGGTATCACGACCCTCCCCGCCGATCTTGCAAAGGTCGTCGGAGGCGAGGACGGATCCGCCATCGAGCGCTCGCTCCGCACCAAAGCCGCGACCGCGTACGCCCGCGGGCTCGCCGTCGCTTCCCGCCTCTCCGAGTCCGACCCCAAGAACATCGAGGGTGTCCGCGACTGGGCCGTGATGCTCAACAAGGTCGGCAACGAGCGCCGCTGGCTGGCCCGGCTGGACGCGGCGAACAGGCCCGCGCTGCTCGCCGAAGCCGAGCGGTCCTACGCCGACTCGCTGCGCCTCCGAGCGGGCCTGTACAAGACCGACGCCACCGCTCGCCACCTCCGCGATCTGGGCCTGGCCGAGTTCAAGATGGGCCAGATCAATCTCGCCTACGCCACCCTCGCCGTCGCGACCGGCCCCGACCGTGACGCCAAGCTCCGCCAAGCCGAGCAGTTCATGACCGCCGCCCAAACTCGGTTCGAAGAGCTCCGCACCAAGCACGGCGCGCTCACCGACGCCTCCCCAGCCATCGTCGAAACCCGCGAAGCGCTCCAAGCCATTCGAGAAGCCATGAAGTCCGACATCGAGCGTCCGAAATGAGCCTTCCATGCCGTCCAGCGTCCGTCCGGACGGCGGAAACCCCCTCGTAAACGTCCCGAAACGGGGAACCGCCGAGTGAAAATGGCCAGCCCGGTGAGTTGGATCTTGGAAGTTCGGGGGTTGTCCCGTATCCTTTGCCACGGAGATGCGGCGAGCGTTTGTGGTTCGGCGCGGGAGAGAGAATCCATGACGACGAAATATCGTTCCTTGTTCGCCGGTCGACTCTGCGCGCCCGCCGCCCTTGCGATGCTGGCGGGCACGGCCTGCACCTCCCTCGCCCAGACCACCCTGACGTGGACCAACGGCGCGGGCGGCAACTGGAACAACGCTTCCAACTGGTCGCCGAACGGCATCCCGAACAACAACTTCCCGAACACCTTCAACGCGGTGATCAACATCGCGGGCGCGTACACCGTCAACCTCGACATCAACGCGACGATCGAGAACTTCACCCATAACCCCGGCGGCGGCGCGATCTTCAGCCTCAACAACACCAACAGCCTCGTCGTCAACCAGAACATGACGCTGGGGTCGGAGTTTTACGGCCGCCGCGAGCTGGGGGGCACGGGCACCCTGACCGTCTTCGGCAACACCACCTTCAACAACGGAGCCCGCCTCCGCCGCACGACCGGCGCGACCTTCTGGGGCAACGTGACCTTCGCGAACTCGACCACCGACGAAATCTGCGACACCGGCGTGGACCACCGCGGCGCGTTCATGGACTGGAACGGCTCGGGCAACATCGTCATGGGCCGCGCCGCGAGCATCACGCTCTCGTCCGCTTCCACCATGCGGATCAATTCCGCCGCGACCTTCGGGTACAACGGCTTGGGCGCCACGGGCACGATCTTCAACAACGGCATCATCCACAAGCTCTCAAGCGGCACCTCGTTCTTCAACCGCGTCACCATCAACAACTCCGGCGGCGGACTGATCCGCGTCTCCTCCGGCATCCTCAAGGTCAACCAGCTCTCCAACCTCAACAGCGGCAACCTCGTCGGCGGCCGGTTCCGCTCCGAAGACACCGGCGAACTTCAGATCGTGGACCTCGGGGATGTCGCGGTCGAGATCACCGAGAACAACGCCACCGTCGAACTGGTCGGCACGAACTCCCGCTTTGACGGAATCAACTCGCTCGCGGTCAACGGCTCGGAGGGAAGCCTCACCGTCAGCGACGGACGCTCATTCACGACGCTCGGCGATTTCACGAACGCGGGCACGCTGACCATCGGCGCCGAAGACGACGCGGGCGGCTCGAGCTTCACCGTCGCTTCGGGCTCGTCGCTCACCAACTACAACGCCGGCACGCAGACGCTCGCGGGCGGCACGTTCAACCTCTTCGACAGCAGCTTCACCTTCGACGGGGCTTCGATCCGTCGGATCGAGTCAAACCTGGCGCTCGACGGCGGCTTGGCCACGATCCTGAGCAGCTCCGGCACAACGGCCTTTGATGGCGCTCTGACCGTCGGCGCGGCGGGTTCGCTCGGCGTGAGCAACCGCACCTTCACGACCGCCGGCGACCTCACCGTTGACGGCACGCTCACCGTCGGCGTCAGCGGGGTGGTCGAGGTGCAAGCCGGTTCAACGATTACGAACATCCAAGCCGGAACCCTCGCGGGCGGGACGTTCGACCTTTCCGGCGAACTCCGCGCCGGCGCGGGCCAGACCATCAACGTCATCGACTCGGACGTGACCTTCAACACCTCCTCCGCGAAGATCCTGACCGACGTCGGCGATGACGCCCTCGCCGACTGGAGCGTGATTGGTGGCTCCGGCTCCTTCACGCTGACCGGAAGCACGACCTACACGACGCTTTCGACCGCGGACTTCTCGGTCCTCGGCGCGGGCCGCCTCGCGGTCGCGGATGGCAGCGAGTTCATCGTGCGAGCCGGGTCGGAACTCACCAACTTCTCCGGCGGCGTCTTCAGCGGCGGCACCTTCGACATCAAGGGCACGCTCCGCTTCCAGAACGCGGCCGTTACCCGCATCGAGAACAACATCACCCTCGACGGTGACAACGGCCGAATCGTCGACCTCGCCGGCAATGACGCCTTCGCCCCGCTCAACACCATCGCCAACACCGGTACGCTCAACGTCCGGAACAAGCTGTTCACCGTCGGCGGCGGCCTCACCCTCGACGGCGCGCTCAAGATCGGCACGGGCACCGGCCCGCGCACCGTCGGCGAAGTCGTCGTCTCCGGCGACCTCGACCAGACCGGCACGGTCGAACTCGACAACGGAATCCTCACCGTTCTGGGCCAGTACAACAACTTCGGCCTCATCCGCGGAAGCGGCCTCATCAACGCCGATCTCCAGCATCACGGCGGGTTCAGCGATGGCGAAGCCGGCACCCTCTCCATCCAGGGAAGCCTCACCGTCGCCGCGGGCAGCAGCTTCACCCTCGACCTCATCAACGCCACCCAGCTCGGCGGGTACGACCAGTTCACCATCTTCGGCACCACCACCTTCGAGGACGGAGCGGCCGGCGCGATCATCATCAACGATGCGACCTTCGCCGGGACGCTCGGCCAGGTCTTCGCCAACGTCTTCACCTTCGACGGCCCCATCAGCGGCACCTTCGCCCAGTTCGATCTGGCGATCGAGTCGCAGGACCTCTTCCTTCAGCCGATCTTCACCGAAAACACCATCAGCTTCGTTGTGGTCCCCGCCCCGGGCACGATCGGCCTCCTCGCCCTCGCAGGGCTGGCCGCCGGACGCCGCCGCCGCGCCTGATCATCCAACCTCAAGCTTCGTCCACGGGAAATCCGCCGGAATCACGTCCGGCCGATCATTCAAGAGCCCCACCAGAAACTCAAACCCGTCCACAAGCCTCGGCCCCGGCCGCGCAAACATCTGATTCCCGTCCACCACCGCGACACGACCCCTGCGAGCCGCCGGAGTCTCGCGAAACCACGAAGCCCGCGCGATCGCCTTCGCCATCTCCACCGCGCCCCGCAGGTTCACCCCGCAGGGACAGATAATGATCCACTCCGGCTCGCTCGCCTGAAACGCCTCCGGCGTCACCACGACCGATTTGCCCGCGACACGTTCGGCCATCTGCGGGCCGATCGCCGCTCCCGCGGTCGCTCGCGGCGCCGTCGGATTCAGCACGTGCCGACCCCCCGCTCGCTCCACAAGCTGCGGCACCCAGTGCCCGCCGACGAAAAGCGGATCGGTCCACTCGAGAAACGCCACGCTCGGGCCATCATCAAACGGATTGACGTGCTCCCCCGCCGCGAAAAGCCGCTCGCGCAAGCCGACCGCCGCCCGCGTCGCCGCTTCGACGCGCCCGAGCGCCTGCCCGACGCGGAGCACATCATCAAGCACCCCCTCCACCGTCTCGGGATTCAAGCTGAGCACCTCGGGCGGGTTCGCCATGCCCATCGCCACGCGACGAACCGCCGCCAGGTCGATCGAACACACCGAGCAAAGGTCCTGCGTGATGATCAGGTCCGGCGCAAGTTCCGCCAGAAGGTCGCCGTCGAGGTTATACAGCGACGCACCCGCCGCCGTCGACTCACGCACCTGCCGGTCCAGGTCCGCCGGATCGTCCCCGCTCGTCCGGGCCGAGGTCAGCACCGGGAGACGGCCCACCCCCGGCGGATAATCGCATTCGTGCGAACGCCCGACCAAAAGCTCGCCACCCCCCACCAGGGACACGATCTCGGTCGCCGATGGAAGCAGGCTGACCACCCGGCGCGGGGACGCGGCTCGGGCCGGTGAAGGGTGATCGGGATGTGTTGGGGCGTTCACGGGTGGATTTGTCGAAGTCTGGCGGATTGCGCACACGGCGCGAACGCCGAACACCTCTGCGGCGCTAGATTTGGGCCCCGCTTCCAAAGACGCCGATACAAAGCGTCCCCGGCTTGTGGAGCCGCTCGAACCCGGGCGAAGCACATGGGTGCACACCGCTCGCGTCCCGCCGTTACCATAGCCGTGCCCGATTCATTCCTCGGAGATCCGCCTGTGCAGAACTTCCACGCCCGCCGCCCGCGCCACCTGTCCCCTTCCCGCCCCCACGCGGCAAGCCTCTTCGCGGTCGCAGGCCTGGTCCTCGCTCTGGGCTCCGTCACGCACGCTCAGGACAAAGCCGTCCCGGTACTCCCCCCCCAGCCCGCCGGGTCGGGCAAGGTTCCCTCGGCCAAGCCGCAGGTCGGCGGCCGCAACAGCGCCACGGCCCAGCCCGGCTTCCCCCAGAATCGGAACAACCCCGCGGTCGGCGGTCGCCCGAACCAGCCCGGCGGTGCCAACCCCCCGGGCTTCAATCCCGGCAATGCCGAAGCACCGGCCGAGGAAGCGGTCGAGGTTCCCAACATCGACGCCGGAGACGGGTTCATCGAGTTCTCGAACTTCGCCGAAGCGGTCGAGCTCACCACCTTGGTTGAAATCGTCGCCCAGACGCTCGAGATCAACATCTACTCGGATCCGAACCTTTCCGGCAGCATCGTTTTCAACGCTCCGGTCAAGATCAAGAAGGAACGCCTGCTCGACATGCTCCGCGCGTGGCTTGAGCTTCACAAGTACGTCCTGGTCTACGACCGCCGCACCGAGTTTTACGCCGTGGTCCCCGCCGGCAGCGCCGAGTTTGAACTCGGCGAAAGCTCGATGACCACCCGCGTCTTCGTTACCGAGGGGATCCGTCCAAGCTCGCTCAAATCCATGATCGACGGCCTGCTCGGCTCGGGCGGCGCCTCCGTGGTCGGCGGCAACCGCGCCCCCAACCGCGGCCAGCCGCAGGGCGGCGGCGTCGATGAGAACGGCATGCCCATCGCCCAGCCCCAGCCCGGCAACGCCGGCGGCGGCGGCTCGGGCGGGGGCCGCATCGTCTACAACGATGAACTCGGCCTGATCATCATGGTCGACAGCCAGCGTCGCATCGACGAGGTCGCCACCGTCATCGAACGGGTCATCAAGGAATACGCCCTCATCCAGGTCACCGAGATCGACCTCAACTTTGTGTCACCCACCGTCGCCAAGCAGCGAATCCTTGAGATGCTCGGGCAGGCACCCCAGGGCAACAGCCGTCAGGGCAACCGCCAGTTCGACGACTACGGCAACCCCATCCAGCAGCAGCAGCCCCAAGCCGCCGCCGCCAAAACCAACATGGACAACCTCGCGGAACGCCTGACCGCGAGCCCCAACGGCAACTCCCTCTTCTTCCGCGGCAAGAAGGAAGAGGTCGAGTACGTCAAAGCCCTCATCAAGATCGTCGACGCCCAAAGCCGCCTCGAACCCAAGACCTACCGCGTCGGCTCATCCGCCAAAGCCGTCGCCGACATCGCCCGCCAGCGCGGCATGGGCGAGGTCACGACCATCAAGTCCCAGGATGAAGTCAACCGGGGCATGAACTTCGGCTACTACTACGACGACGGCTCGCGCCGCAACGCCCAGAACCAGCAGCAGGCCCTCACCGGCGGCGCCGTCCTAGTCGTCGACGAAGGTCGCGGCCAGATCATCTACTACGCCACCCCCAAGCTCCACGCCGAGATGGACCGCCTCATCAAGGAAATCGAGCCGGAAAACGACGCGATCGTGATGCGCGAATACCGCCTCGTCTACGCCAAGTCCAAGGAGGTCGCCGCCACCGTCCTCGGGCTCATCAACAACCAGACCCCCCAGGGCGGCGAGAACGAAAGCGGCATGCTCCCTTCCGGCGGCCGGAACAACCAGCAGCCCATCATCGTTACCCCGCCGGTCTACGTCAGCGGCAACGACCTCTCCATCTCCGGCAAAAACAGCTTCATCGTCGCCGATGAGCCCAACAACCAGGTCATCGTGAAAGCTCCGCTCAAGGAGCAGGCGTACTACAAGGAACTCATCTCCCGCCTCGACCTCCCCGTCCCGCAGGTCTACATCGAAGCCCAGATCGTCGCCGTGACCGGCTCGGACACCTTCCGCCTCGCGTTCGAAAACCAGCTCATCAACGCCAACGGCACCGGCGGCGTCGTCAACACCAACTTCGGCCTTTCCGACTTCCCCACCGGCACCGGCCTCCCCGGCCGCAAAAACCCCAAGACAAACCTCAAGGGCATCACCGGCGCGATCATCAAGTCCGACCAGGTCCCCATCGTCATCAACGCCCTCCGAACCGTCGTTGACACCCGCGTGCTCTCCTCCCCCTCGCTCCTCGTCGACGCCAACACCGAAGAAGCGATCGTCGAAAGCAAGGAAGAACAGCCCACCGCCACCCGAAACCTCGCCACCTCCGATCAGGGCGGCGACTCCATCTCCTTCGGCGGATACGAGGAAGCCGGCACCAAGCTGACCGTCAAAAAGCCGCAGATCGGCCCCGGCGACAGCGTCGGCATGGAGATCGACGTCGAACTCTCCAGCTTCACCGGCACCGGCACCGAAACCCTGCCCCCGCCCAAGAACACCAACAACATCAGCAGCAAGGTGCAGGTCCCCGCGAACATGACGATCGTCATCGGTGGCGTCGTGATCGACACCAACCGCGACACCGTCGACAAGATCCCGCTCCTGGGCGACATCCCCTTCCTGGGCTTCCTCTTCCAGGACCAGAGCCGCATCAAGAGCAAGACCACCCTCTACGTCTTCATCACGCCCCGCGTGCAGCGCGATGAACGCTTCCAGGACATGATCCTGCTCACCAAGCCGGCGATGAAAACCGCGGGCATCACCCCGGGCATGCCCGAGATGAAGCCCGTCCTCGTCGATTTCCTCGAGATCAGAGAGCCCGGCACCGCACCCGCTCCCAAAGCCGCTCCCGACGCTTCCCTCACGCCGCCCCCGGCCGACTCCAACCCCAGCCCCGCCGCCGAGCCCGCCGCAGAACAGACCAAGCAGTAAATCCCCATGCCCCCACGCCCCGCTTCGTCGGAAAGCCTGTCCACCGATTCGCCGCGCGATCTCGCTCGCGTCTCGGAATTGCTCCAGCCGTTCAAGCTGTCGCCCGAGCACGTCCGCCAGTTCCGCGAAATGGAAGGCGCCGACGTCGAGCCGTGGGATTCCCTCCTCTCCATGCTCGCCGTGGATGAGCACGAGGGCCTCGAGACCCTCGCGAAACGCACCGGCCTCGGATTCGTCGCCGAACCCAAGCTCCAGGACTCCTCCGCCCGGTTCTACGAAACCGTCCCCGGCGACGTCGCCCGGTTCTACCACATCGCCGGCGTCGAGGAAGAGCCCGCCGCCCCCGGCTCCTCCTCCATGGTCATGGTCTGCGCCACCGCTCAGCCCCTGACGCCCCAGGCTTTCACCATCGTCGAGGACCACCTCGAGATGCCCATCCGGATCGTGCTCTCGCCGCGGGCGAGCGTCGCGAACCTGATCAACCGCGGCTATGAGCAGCGTCAGGGCCTGGTCGAAGAGATCATCGAGGAAATGCCCCTGGACGAGGGCGTCATCGCCGCCGCCGCGGGCTCCGCGGGCCAGTCCACCGATCTCCTCCAGCTCGCCCGCCAGACCCCCGTCATCCGCCTCGTGAACATGATCCTCTTCGAAGCCCTGCGCCGCCGCGCTTCGGACGTCCACGTTCACCCGATGGAAAATAAGCTCGTCATCCGCTTCCGCATCGACGGCATGCTGGTGGACGCCTTCACCCCCCCGCTCTCGCTCGCCCCCGCGATCTCCTCGCGCATGAAGGTGATGACCGAGCTCGACATCGCCAACCGCCACAGCCCGCAGGACGGCCACACCTCCGTCCGTATCGGTTCACGCAAGATCGACATCCGCTTCTCCTGCATCCCCACGGTGTACGGCGAGCGCCTCGTCCTCCGCTTGCTCGACCAGTCCCAGACGCAGCTCAGCCTCGATCAGGTCGGCATGTCCAAAGCCATGCAGGGCCAGTTCATGGACTTGGTCGAACGCCCCACCGGCATCATCCTCGTCACCGGCCCCACCGGCTCGGGTAAAACGACGAGCCTGTACGCCGCTCTGGGCCGCATCGACCGCGGCAGCCGCAACGTGATGACGATCGAAGACCCCGTCGAATACCACATGGACGGGATCTCGCAGATGCAGGTCAACGTCAAGCGCGGCGTGACCTTCGCCTCCGGCCTCCGGTCGCTGCTTCGCCAGGACCCCGACGTCATCCTCGTCGGCGAAATCCGCGACAACGAGACGGCCCAGCTCGCCATCCAAGCTTCGCTCACGGGCCACCTCGTGCTCGCCACGCTCCACACCAACGACGCTCCCGGCGCGATCACCCGCCTGGTCGACATCGGCGTCGAGCCGTACCTCATCACCTCGACCCTGCTCGGTGTGCTGGCTCAGCGCCTCCTCCGCCGCAAGTGCAAGATCTGCGTCGGTTCGGGACAGCTCGGCGGCACCCGGTGCGACGTCTGCTACGGCACGGGCTACAAGGGCCGCCTCGCGGTCTATGAGCTCATGCTCATGACCGATGAGCTCCGCCGCCTGACAGCCAAGAACTCCGACGCCATGACCCTCTTCGACGCCGCCCGCGCCGGCGGCTTCCGCACCATGCACGACGACGCCAAGGACAAGATCGCCCTCGGCTTCACCGATGAAGCCGAAGCGTTCCGCGTGCTCCACTGATACGATCGCGCGGAGAATCCGCCATGGCCGACGAATCCGCTCCCAACCAGCCCACCGCTCCGACTCAAGCCCCGTCGGCAAGCGAGGCCCCCGTCGCCACCGCGCCCGCCCCGAAGACTCCACCCCCCCGCGTCGACCACCTCCCCCCCTTCAAAGTCCTCCTCCACAACGACGACGTGAACGACGTCGAGTGGGTCGTCCGGTCCATCATCGCCCTCACCCCCACACCCCCACTCCGGGCCATCGAGCTCACGATGGAAGCCCACGAGTCCGGTGTGGCCCTGCTTCTGGTGACCCACAAGGAACGCGCCGAGCTCTACCAGGAGCAGTTCCTCACCAAAAAGCTCACGGTGACGATCGAACCGGCAGAGTAAGACCCGTCGGACGCGGACATTGCCGCCCTGGCATACCGTACAAATTACGACCACTGGTCGCGTCGACTTGGCGCTTCCGCTTGCTTTCCGCGAGGTCCCCGCTATCCTTCCCGTCCTACTTGGAGCCTTGTGATGTACGCGATGATCGAAGAATTCGGTGGCCAGCGTCGGGTGACGGTCAATGACGTGATCGAGGTCGATCTCGTGAGCGGCGGCGAAGCGGCCGTCGGCCACAAGATCAAGTTCGACAAGGTCATGATCGTCGGCAAAGAGGGCGGTTCGGCCAAGATCGGCCAGCCCTACGTCGCCGGCGCCTCCGTCGAAGCCGAGGTCATCGACCCGATGACCATGGGCGACAAGGTCCACATCTACAAGTACCGCCAGAAGAAGACCTGGAAGAAGAAGTACGGCCACCGCCAGCGGTACACGACCCTCAAGATCACCGCGATCAACGGCTAAGCCGCTCCGCGGGCGACCGACGCCCTCCGGATGCGAGACCGCATTCATCCGCTTCATTTCCTTCTGTTCCTGACCAGCACGCGGCCCGGTTCATCCCGGGCCGCGTGTCTTTTTCGTGCGCCCTCCCCGGCCCGTGGGCTTCGGACGCGATCCCTACCCTCCCGCTCATGCGGCACATCACCCTCATCACCACCGGCGGGACGATCGAGAAGACCTACGACGAGCGGACGGGCTCGCTCGAGAACCAGCGATCCCTCGTCCGCCTCATGCTCGGCCGCCTCCGCCTCGAGGAGACCGCCGTCAGCATCGTCGAGCTCATGAGCAAAGACAGCCTGCACATGACCGACGCCGACCGCACCCGCATCGTGGAAGCCGTGCACACCTCGGGCGCCGTCGCCGACCTGGGCACCAACTGCGTCGGCATCGTCATCCTCCACGGCACCGACACCCTCCACCTCACCGGCGACGCCCTCCACGCGGCGTATCCCAATCCCCGCGTCCCCATCGTCCTCACCGGAGCCATGCGCCCCTACGAGATGAAGCGCTCCGACGCCATGCAGAACCTCACCGAAGCCGTCTTCGCCGCAGGCACCCTCGCTCCCGGCGTCTACGCCGTCGCTCACGGCCGGGCCCTCAAGTTCCCCGGCGTCCGCAAGGACCGCGACCGCGGCACCTTCGTGAAGTGACCCGGAGCCCTCCCCGCTCGCGGCCGCCAAACCAAAAAAAGAAAGAGGCCCGGTCGCGATCGACCGGGCCTCTTGATTCACGCGATCCGCGGCTCTCAGCAGCCCGTCTCGTAGAACAGCACGAAGTCGTCGTAGTCAAAGAAGTCCACGAACCCGTCGTTGTTGAAGTCGGCGGTCTTGCCCGGAGGGCAGACCTCCGTCTCATAGCACTCGACATACGCGTCGTAGTCGAAGAAATCGAGGAACCCGTCCCCGTTGAAGTCCGCCGGGCACGGATCCGGAAGCGTCAGCCCAGTCCAGAACCCGCCGCCGATCGCAAGCGTCGCGCCCGACGAAGCGTCCGGGGCCGTCCCGTCCGGCTGGCCGATCGTTCCCTGCAGCGTGAGCGTCGCTCCGCTGCTGGTCCCGCCGCCGCCGTCGAACGTGTGCCAGTCCATCGCGAGCTGGGCCCGGGCCGAGCCCGCGAGGGCAGCGGCGAGGATGAAGATGAGGGGGATCAGTCTGCTCATGTCGAATCTCCTTTCGTAGTTCGGCATGAGGGTTATTGATCGGCGGTGTAGTCGAACTTCACGCCGTAAAGGTAGACGTTCCCGGTGTTCAGGTCGCTCGTGAGGCGTTGCACGTTGAGGATGATGACGTCACCGGGGTTCCAGGTGGGCGGAGACCCAACGGTGACCGTCGTCGTCTGGATCTGGTTCCCGGTCTGCGGGGCGCTGACGTTCCCGCGGAATGTGACCTGGCTGCCCGAACCAGTCAGGTCGGTGGACTTGGAGTAGAAGACTTCGAGCGTGACGTTTCCGGAGTTGTTGTCGGTGCCGTAGAGGATCTGCATGTTGGGGGCGGCCCCGGCGATGTAGTCCGCGGGGATGATGAACGTCATGCTGGCGTAAGGATTCTCGGGGGAAGCGCTGTTGTTGAGCCCAACGCCCAGAGCGCTGACGGCACCGGATCCGGACGTAGTGTTGATGCGCCCGACGAAGGTGTTGGAGTTCCCGGTGAACATCTCGCCGGGGGAGATGAAGATCTGACGGGTGCGGTTGGCGATCTTGGCGGCGGTCACCGACTCATCCTGGAGCATGAGGGTGGTGAGGGCGGCGTCGGGGATCGAGAACTGGTTGCCCGTCAGATCCAGACCCGGGCCCGCTGTGTAGAGCGTGTCGTTATCGATGTTGTCGGCAAAGCCCGCCGGGATGTTGGCCAGCCCGTTCCAATCCGTCGTACCCGCCGGACCCGTGAGCCCTTGCGGACCCTGAGCGCCCATCGCACCCTGCGGTCCCTGCGGACCGGTCGCACCCTGGGGGCCTTGAGCGCCCTGAGCACCCTGCGGCCCTTGCGGACCCGCCGGGCCCGAGCCCGGCAGAAGCGCCGCCGCTCCAGGCATCGTCTGACCCGGAAGCGAGTACGTCAGTTGCCCGTAGAACAGGTTCCCGTCCGTCGACACCACGTCCGTCGGCGTCGTCGACTGGATCGCCACATCAAGCAGCAGGATCGAACCCGTGCTGCTGTCCTCCACCGCAAAGCCCGATCCCGAACGGATCTGGCTGCTCCGGGCTTGGAACACCGAAGCCGTCGGCGGCGGCGTGCCCGTGGCCGTCACCTTGCCGAAGATGTCGGAAGTCCCGACCCACGCGCGGCCGTAGTCCGTCGCGTTGCCCGACAGCGCGATCGCCGCCGTCGTCTGGCTCGCCGGCCAGAACGTGCCGCTCCGGCCCTGGATCGTGCCGCTCAGCACGTTGGCCGCCGCGCCCGTCCCGCCGATGTTGCGGAAGTTCACGTTGTCAAAGATCACGCCCGAGGAGCCGCCCACCGGCGTCGCGATCTCCACCGCGTTGTCCGCTCCGTACGCGTACACCACCGAATCCGCGATGTAGAGCTGCGTCGGATTGACGACGCCGGCAACCGTCAGCGCATCGCCCGTCGCCGCGTTGATGTCAATACCCGTCAGGCTCGTCACACCGGCCGCGAGGCTGACGCGGCCGTTGATCTGCGTCGAGAAGCTCTTCGCGCCCGTCACCGCCATCACGTGCACGCCTTCAGCCAGCGTCACATCCCCGGTGTACGTGCCCGGACGGACCAGCACGGTCACCCGGTTGCCGCCGCCGAACCCATCGGCGAGCGCGGCGTTGATCGCAGCCTGGATCGACGTGTGCGTCGCGCCGTCCGTCAGCGTGGGGCCGACGACGTACTGCGCCGCGTTCTCACCCGCGGGTCCCTGCGGACCGACGGGGCCCTGACCACCAGCCGGACCCTGCGGACCAGCCGGGCCCATCGGGCCCTGGGCTCCGTCATTGCCGTTCGCACCAGCGGGACCCTGCGGTCCCTGCGGACCCTGGGCTCCGTCGTTGCCGTTCGCGCCCGCCGGGCCTTGAGGGCCTTGCGCACCGGCAGGACCCTGCGGACCGGCCGGGCCCGCGGGCCCGCTCGGACCGGTCCCCGCAAGCAGCGTCGGAGCGGACGGACCCGCCGGGATCGAAGCGACATACGGGGGCGTGAACTGCAGCCCGCCGTACCAGAACGCTCCGCCGCCGTCAGACGTGAACGCATCGCCGGTGTAGCCGATCGCCGGGCTTCCCACCAAGCAGTCCTGCAGGATGTGCGTGCCGCTCGACGTATCGATCACCGAGGGGAAAGTCCCCGGACGAAGCTGGCTGTACCTGGCCTGGAACGAGGAGGCGCCGGTCGCGATGACGCGGCCGAAGACGTCCGCATCGCGAAGCCACGCCCGCCCGCCGTTGGCAAGCGACATCGCCGCCGCGTTGTTGCTCGCCGGGCTAAACGTGCCCGCTCGACCCTGAATCGTTCCGTTGATCACATTCACGGGGAAGCCGGTCGCCGCTCCCTGCGTGCGGAAAAGTACATCATCGTGAATGAGGCCCGGCGTCGCGCCGGACATCAGCACGTTGATCTGCACCGCGTCGTCACCCGTCGTCGTGGCCGTGAACCCGCCGCCGGTCACATAGATCTGTGAGCCCGCGACGCCGCTCGTGATTTCAAGAGCGTCGCCGCTGGTGGCGAGGAACTCAATCCCGACGATCGTCACCGGGCCACCCTGGTTGATGTAGGTCGCGTTGCCCGTGAACTGCGTGGTGAAGTGCTTGGCCGGAGCCGCCGCCACGACGTGGATGCCGCCCTTGAGGTCCACGTTCTCCGTGTAGAACCCCGGACGGACGAGGATCGTCGTCTGGTTCGACAAGCCGTACCCGTCCGCGACCGCCTGCTGGATCGCCGCGTTCAGGCTTGTGTGCGTCGCGTTGTCCGTCAGCGTCGTCGCCACGATGTACTTGGCCGCCGGAAGCCCCGCGGGGCCCTGCGCCCCGTCGTTGCCGGCCGGACCCTGCGGACCGGGCGCGCCGTCAAGGCCGTCGGCCCCGGCGGGACCCGCCGGACCCGCCGCGCCGTCAGCACCGGCAGGCCCCTGCGGACCTGCGGGGCCCTGAGCACCGTCGTTGCCGTTCGCACCCGCCGTGCCCTGAGGACCCTGAGGACCGGCAGGACCCGCCGGACCGCTCGGACCCGTGCCCGGAAGCAGCGAAGCCGCCGCCGGCATCGTCTGCGACCCCGGCAGGAACGTCAGCTGCGCGTAATAGAAGTTGCCGTCCGACGATGCGATGTCGCCCACCACCGCCGACTGCAGATACGAGTCCGTCACCTGCACGATGCCCGGCGTCGAATCCTGCACCGCCGCAAGCGTGCCCGAGCGAATCTGGCTGTTGCCGATGTCCACCACCGCCGCGCTCGGCGGCGCGATCAGGCTCGAAGCGACCACCGGCCCGAAGATGTCCGAGCTCTTGATCCACGCGCGGCCGTAGCCGTTGGGACCGTCGGACACCTGCACGGCCGTCGCCGTCGGCACCCCGCCGTTGATCGTGCCCCCCGTGCCCTGAAGCGTGCCCGAGACGACGTTGGCCGCAAGGCCGGGTGCGCCCGAAGGCTTACGGAAGTTCACGTTGTCAAAGATCACGCCCGATGAGCCGCCAAGCACCGTGCTCACTTCGACCGCGTTGTCCGCCGCGGCCCCGTTGGCCTCCACGTTGGCGTCATAGATGTAGAGCTGCGTCGGGTTCGCATTTCCCGTCACCGTCAGCGCATCGCCCGTGGTCGAAGCGATGTGGATGCCACGCATCGATGCGATGCCGCCCGACGCAAGCGTCACTTGGCCGTTGATCTGCGTTGCGAACGCGCGGCCCGGCTGAACCGCCGTCAGGTGCATGCCGCCCAGAAGCGTCACGTTCTCGTTGTACGTGCCCGCGCGAACCAGAATGTTCACCTGCACGTTCGGGTTACCAGATCGATCCGCATCGGCCTGCGCGATCGCCGCTTGCACGCTCGTGTGCGTGCCGAATCCGGCCGCATCGACGACGTATCGCGCCGCATCGATCCCGTCCGCGCCGGCCGGACCCGTCGCGCCAACAGGACCTTGAGGCCCCTGCGGCCCCTGGGGGCCTTGAGCGCCGTCATTGCCAGCGGGTCCCTGAGAACCCTGAGGGCCCTGAGCGCCAACCGGACCAACCGGACCGACCGGGCCTTGCGGACCCTGCGGCCCCTGAGCTCCATCATTTCCGGCAGGCCCTTGGGGACCAGCCGGTCCCTGAGCGCCATCATTGCCCGCGGGCCCCTGAGGACCCGTCGCACCGTCGTTCCCGGCCGGACCCTGCGGGCCCTGGGCTCCGTCGTTGCCAGCAGGACCAGCCGGCCCCTGAGCACCGTCATTGCCTGCGGGACCCTGCGGGCCCTGAGGGCCCTGAGCTCCATCGTTGCCAGCAGGCCCCTGCGGACCGGCGGGGCCTTGGGGTCCGGTCGCGCCGTCATTTCCAGCAGCTCCCTGCGGGCCGGCGGGCCCCTGCGGACCCGTCGCTCCGGCCGGGCCGACCGGCCCTTGCGGGCCCGTCGCACCGTCATTGCCCTTGAGTGCAACCAGCGTCCAGTCCGCCGGGCTCGTGTCCGGCTGGCTTCCAAAGTTGACCGTCAGCGACCGCCACGAAGAACCATTGAAGTACACCGCGTTGCCCGGCAGATACACCTGCATCGGAAGCCAGGTGCCAACCCACACCAGCCCCGGGTCACCCTGCGGACCCACCGGTCCGATCGGACCCTGCGGCCCCGCAGGCCCGATCGGGCCCTGAGCGCCCGCCGGCCCCTGCGGACCCGTCGAACCAGGCACACCCTGAGTGCCCTGCGGCCCCTGCGGTCCGGCCGCACCCTGCGGACCAGCCGGCCCCTGCGGACCCATCGGACCCTGAGGGCCCGCCGGGCCGGGATTCAGCGAGTACAGCGCGTACGGCGTCGGCGTGATCGACTGCCGCGGCGTCAAAGTCTCCCACGTGCCCGTCCCCGCCGGCACTCGGGCTTCGATCTCAAGCCAGCGACCATCACCCGTGAAGGTTCCCGGACCAAAGTCCAGCAGGACCGTCACCAGACCGTTCGACACCGTGACGCCGTTGGCGCCAAGGACCGGCCCGATCTGCGTGCCCAGACCCGAAGAATCCCAGAGCGTAAACCGCAGGTCGGCCGTGCCGTTCACCACCGCGTTGTTCTGGGTCAATTTGCCCTGATACGTGAACTCCTGCGTCGTGGGACCCGACGCCCGCGCGAGCGCGGGGGAACCGACCATCGACGCCGGAACCAGCAAGGTTCCTCCCGCGAGAGCGAGCCCGAGAATCAGACCCATTCGCGCGTTCAACGATTTCCTCTGCATGAGACCCTCCAGATCGAGATACGTGCTCTTGGCACCGTGACGCGACGGTGCCCAACCCCGGACCATTCGCCGTCAAGCGAACACCATGGGGCCGGCCAGCCTGCCTGCCCACCTCAATCGGTGCAACCAGTTTGCGCACTTTTCGCGCGAATTCTCCAGATCGATGACGAAAGTCATCTGAGGCAACAGACAAAGTTACAAGCGTGAGGATTCCTTCATCCATCAACGCGCGTCTTCACCGGGCGGGACTTCATTTCGCTCGCGATCCGACCGATACGACCTAGAGCAGTTGGCCCGCGCGGGCCGAAGACCCTGGAAGCACCTCGGGGAATCCCTTGGACATCGCCTCACTCATCGGAATGTTCATCGGTGCCGCGGCTCTGGGCGTCGTCTTCGTCGAGGTGTCCCACGGCAACCTCATGATGTTCTTTTCGGGCGAAGGCGTGCTGATGGTCGGTTGCGGCTCGGTCTCGGTCGTGTTCGTGGCCATGCCGATGGAAAAGCTCAAGCAGGTTCCCGGCTACATGAAAGCTTTCCTCTTCAGCAAGGGCATGCCCACCATCGAGGTGGTCAAGCTCATGGGGACCCTCGCGGACAAAGCCCGCAAAGACGGCATTCTCGCGCTCGAATCCGAGATCGCCAAAATCAAGGAACCGTTCCTGGCCGCGGCGCTCAAAATGGCTGTGGATGGCGTGGAACCGGCGAACATCGAAGCGACCGCCCGCATGGAGATCATGGCCATGCAGGACCGGCACAAAGCCGGAAAGAAATTCTTTGACCTCATCAAGACCTACGGCCCGGGTTACGGCCTCGTCGGAACCCTCGTCGGACAGGTCGGCATGTTCGGCCAGCTCGCTTCCGCCGACATCGGCGCTCTCGGTCACGCTCTGGCCATCGCCGTCGTGGCGACCATGTACGGCGCGATCATCGCCAACGCCATCGCCGGCCCCATCGGCGACAAACTCGGCATCAAGTCGGGAGAGGAGATCCTCAACCGCGAGATGATCCTGCAGGGCGTGCTTTCGATCCAGGCCGGCGACAACCCGCGCGTCACCCAGGACAAGGTCATGGCGTTCGTCCCCGCTTTCGCCCGAAGCAAGATGAATAAAGCCGCCTAACCCTCCGGGACCCATCCATGTCCGAACATGAAGAAAAACACGGCGAAGGGCACGAGGAAGGCGGCCACGGCGGGGGCGGGCACGGCGGCGGCCACGGAGGCGGAGGGCACGGCGGCGGCGAGCACGAGGAAACGGGCGCACCAGAGTGGCTCATCTCCTTCGCCGACAACGTCGCGCTCATGATGGGCTTCTTCGTGATTCTGCTCGCCATGAACATGGGCCCCAAGGGCGAGCCCGTGCAGGGCGGCGCGCCCGACGACAAAAACAACGGGTCCGGAGGCGGGATGAGCCGCGCCGACGCCATCATCATCTCCATCCGCGAGGGGTTCAACTCGCCCTTTGACGCCAAGAGCAGGAACCCCGACGAGCGCCGCATGGCCGCGAAGAAGCAGCAGCACGACGAGTCCCGCAAGGACGAGGGCCCCATCGGCACCGGGCAAAGGCCCCAGACCGTCCGCGAGACGGACTACTCGAACCTCGGTGGCAAAATCAGCTTCGAGGACGGCTCGGCGGAACTCAACGCGACCGCGCAGGAAACCCTCGCCCGCATCGCGAAGAAGATGCAGGACCAGCGATGGATCATCGAGCTTCGCGGGTCCGTCAGCCCCTTTGAGTCCGGTCGCAACGCTGAGAAAGCCATGGCGCTCGCCTACGAGCGTTCTCTGGCGGCCGGCCGAGCGCTGGCGCGGAACGGGATCCCCTGGCCGCAGATGCGCCTTGTCGCGTGCGGCGACGCAAACCGCGTCGTGGCCCGTTCGACGGACCACGCGCAGGACCGCCCGAACCAGCGCGTCGAGATCATCGTGACCAAGGACGCTTCACCGGCTGATCCGTACGCAAGCTCGGGCGCAAAGTAAGAAACGTTTCTCCAGGGCGAGGGTCTACCGTGTGACCGGCCCGGTTGCGGCCGCAACGCCCCGCTCGCCGAATTCCACCGGCACCATGACGTCGACCGCCGGGGACGAAACCCCGAGCCCGCGAAGCGGTGCCAGAAGATGCTCGGGCTTGATGACCCTGAGCGTGCCGTCGTCGTGCTCGACCAGGGCCGTCAGGCTCTCCACCCAGTCACCGCAGTTGTAGTACTGCACCTCCCGGCCATCCCGGGTCAGGATCGTGCGAACCTCGGCTTTGTGAATGTGCCCGCAGACCACGCCGTCGAGCCCGCGACGGGAGGCTTCGTCGGCCAGGGTCTGCTCGTACTTGGCGACGTGCTGGCACGCCCGCTTGACGCGCTGCTTGATCGCCGCCGAGAGCGACCATGGCTGGAGCCCCATCCCTCGGCGGATGATGTTGGACCATCGGTTGATGGTGACCAACCGGTCGTACGCCGCGCCGCCGAGCATGGAGAGCGCCCGGTGGTGACGGACGACCGCATCGACCTCGTCACCGTGGATGATGAGAAGGCGAAGGCCGTCAGCGGTGGTATGAATCGCTTCACGGACGAGCTCGACTCCGCCGAAGTTGAGCCCTTCATAGTCGCGGGCGTGCTCGTCGTGGTTCCCGGGGATAAAGACCACGCGGGTCCCCTGCTTGGCCATCTTGAGCACGCGCCTGATGAACTTGTTGTGCGTCTCGGGCCAGTACCAGCGGGAGCGAAGCCGCCACATGTCGATGATGTCGCCGACAAGATAGAGAGTCTCGCACTCAACGTGCTTGAGGAACTGAGCCGCAGCGTCGGCGCTGCTCGCCGCCGATCCGAGATGAACATCGCTGATGAACACCGCGCGGTACGAGAGCTTCTCGGCCATGCGACCTCCTTGGCGGATCGAACAGCGATCCGGCAAGTATCGGCGCATGCTCGTTCGGGCACCGCACAACCGGCGCGAAGACTCGATCAATCCTGCGCCGCGGCCGAGACCGGATCACCCTCCGGAACACGCTTGCGCACCGGCCTGATCCTCGCTTCCTCGCCCGCTCCGAAGAGCGACGGCGCGAAGTACCGGCCGCGCCAGCCCTCCGGCTTGTCGACCTCCGCTTGCGCCGGCCGCGACCGCATCCACGCATCGTTCCGCGAGCCGGTCACCGTCCACGAGACCTCGATCCCCGCCGGGCCGCCGGCGATCCGGAATCGCCCCTCGGTCACCTTCTCCGCAACATAAAGCCCCGGCGCGGGCGCACCGATGGGCGTGAGCTGGTACGTCTCGTCCTTGTTCACCGCTCCGAAGTATGCCGGAAGCGTCACCGTCGCCGTCCCCTCGCCATCAAGCGTCACCATCCCGCGATAGATGTTGTACGGCTCGGGGCCCTCAGCCGCGTAATGCTTGAGGATGCGGTTGGCGGGGTCCAGCGGATGATCGATCACGAATTCCTTGACGCCGGAAGACCCAAGGTCGCCGATCGCGAAGACGCCGTACCCCTGGGGCGAATCGACCGAGCCGAGAACGCCGATGGTGACGCCATTGGCCGCCGTCGCGGTGCCGTACACCGCCGCCGCGGCTTCCGTGTTCGACTCGATCACGCCCCAGATGCCGGCCGTCATGCCCGTGGTCGCCGCCGCGTAGCCATAGATACCGACCGCGTCGTTCGCGCTCGAATCCACGCGGCCCAGCACGCCCGTCGACGCTCCCGACGTCGCGCGGTTGTGACCGAGCACGCCCAAGCCGTCGGGCGAATCGACAAGCCCCCAGACGCCGTACGTCTCGCCGGTGGTCGCGATCGCCCACCCCTGAACACCCCGGCCGCCGGGGCTATCGGTCTGACCCTGCACGCCGACACCGGCCCCGTTCGTCGCGGGAGACCACCCCACCACGCCGACACCCGCCGGGCTGCTCGCTCTGCCGAGCACGCCGAACGACGGACCGCTCGCAAGCGTGGACGCGAAGAACCCCGCCCGGGCCTGCGACGTTTCAACGTGAAGCGGGTACGCGGGCTGATTGATGCCGACGCCAACGTTTCCCTGCAGGTAGTACGCGTTTGAGCTTTGCAAAAGCCAGGGCGAAACGCCCGCAGGACCCTGAGGACCCGTCGCACCCTGAGGACCCTGCGGCCCCGGAGCGCCCTGTGGTCCCGCCGGCCCCTGCGGCCCTGTTGTCCCCTGAGAACCCGCGGGGCCCTGAGCACCTGCGGGGCCTTGGGGACCTGCGGGGCCCTGAGGACCGGGCGGGCCTTGAGCACCGCCGTTGAGCGCATGCAGCGCGTACGGGACCGCCGTGATGAACTGCCGCGGCGAGAGCACCGTCCACAAGCCGCCCCCCGCCGGCGCTCGCGTCTCAATCTCAAGCCAGCGCGCCTCCCCAGTAAAGACCCCGGGTCCGAAATCGAGCGTGGTGTTGAATCGTCCGTTCACGATCGCCACCGAAGGCGGCTGGAGCATCGGGCCGATCTGCGTCCCGGCGAACGGCGAGTCGTAAAGACGAAATCGCAGATCCGCCGAGATATTCCCGGGAATGTTGTCGACTTTGAGTTCGCCCTGGTAGGTAAAGGCGGTAGGCTGTGGCACCTCCGGCTGGGAGAGCACCGACGCAAGAACCAGGGCTCCAAGGTCGATCATCATGCCGAATCTCCTCTCGAGCGTGCGCTCAGAAGAAGGATCGTGCGTTCGCGTTTCTTACTTTGGCCGAAGCCGCCGTGGCAGAGCTCGATATCGTGCCAATCCGTCGAAGCGCAGTTCCCGCGCACTTTGTTATTGGACAGACTGATGAACTTCTGGTAGGCTGGACGCGACAACTGATCGGAGGTTTCTCGTGGAGAAGTCCGACTCGATACCGGCCTCAAGCGACGGACAGGCGGGAAACGCCGCACGCGGAGCTTTCCGGATCGCCGGGCTCTACGCGGTCTTCGCGCTTGTCTGGATCGTTTTGTCCGATCGAGCGGCGTCCTCGATCGCCGGAAGATTCTCCAACGAGACGACCTTCCAGACCCTCAAGGGGTCGTTCTTCGTCATTTTCACAGCGACGATGCTCTGGATGATGATCCGGCGTCACCTGATGAAGCAGGCGGAAGCGGGGCGTGTGGTCGCGGAAAGCGAAGCTCGCCACCGCCAGACGCTTGAGATCGCGCCCTTCGCCATTCTCCTGCTGGAGGACGGGAACGTGCGCTACCGCAACGCACTCGCCCATTCGCTTTTCGGCGACTTTGCGACCGAGGGCGCGGCGTTCGTCGACGCGTTCGGCGGCGATGCGAAAGGCCAGGTCGAGGATCTGCTAAGCCGCGCTCAGGCGTGCAAGGGCGTCGAATCGCTGCCGGAAGTGGAGATGCCCCTGGCCGACAAGGTCTCGGCGTTTCTCGAGCTTCGCGCGACGCGGCTTGGCGCGGACTCGGGCGAGATGCTGGTCGCCGCCGACGACATCACGGAGCGCAAGCGTCTGGAAGCGATCGTCCGCGACACGCAGCGCATGGAAGCGGCGGGATCGGTCGCCGAACAGGTGAATCACGAGTTCAACAACGTCCTGACCGCGATCCTCGGCCTGACCGCGATGGCTCGAAGCGTGATGCGGGAGGAGCCCGAAGCGATCCGTGCTCTCAACCGCATCGAATCGGTGGGCCAGCATGCGGCGGGTCTCACACGCTCGCTTCTCTCGCTTCAGCGCCCGTCGCCCTCGGACAAGAAGGTCTGCGACATCCAAGAAGTGCTTGGCGCGGCGCATTCGCTGATCGCCGCGGTTCTGCCGCAGTCGGTCGCGTTCTTGGTCGACACCGATTCGGTGCGCGGGTACGGCGTCGTGTGCGATGCCGCCCAGATCAAACAGGCCCTGCTCAACACGGCGATCTTCGCGCGAGACTCGATGCCGCTTGGAGGGACCCTGACCTTGACGGCTCGGATCGACGAAAGCCGTTCGACCGCTGGGAGCGAAGCAGTCACGACGCTCACGCTGCGGCTTCGGGACACCGGGACGGGCGTCAGCCCGAGGGAACTCGAGAACGTTTTCTCGACCTTTGCCCGAGGCCGGATCGACGGGCGAGGTTCCGGGCTGGGCTTGGCGGTCGCGAAGGGCATTCTGATCGAGCACGGCGGGAGCGTGGGAGCGGCGGCTCTCCCCGGCGGCGGGTCGGAGTTCACCTTCACGCTGCCGGCGTGCAAGCACGAAGCCGTGTCCTTCAAGCCCGCCGTGCCCAAGATCGCTCTGCTTTCAAAGGACGCTCTCATCGTCGTCGGCGAGGACAACCCGGGGGTCCGCAACGTGGTCGTGGAAGCTCTCCGTTCGGCGGGGTATCGCGTGATCGCGTGCAACGACGGGACGAGCGTGCTTTCGGCGGTGGCCGAACGAAGCGAAGAGGTCACGGCGGTGGTGCTCGACGTGGGCCTTCCGGGCTACACCGGCGTCGAGTGTCTGGCGAGGCTTCGGACGACGCTGCCCATGCTTCCGTGCGTGCTGACGACGGGCGGGGCCCGGCCGTCGCTTTCAGGCGATCTGGTCGAGCACACCGCGTTCCTGGCCAAGCCTTTCTCGATCGACGACCTGCTCGTGACGGTGGATGCGCTGGTGGACATCCGTCGAGCCGGGGTCTGAGGGAGCCCGAGGAAAGCCTCCGGAGGGCCGGGTGCGGCGCGGGCCCAGACCACCGTATCATGGGCCATGCCTAACACCTCGCCGCTCGCCAACCGTCTTGCGATCCGTCTCGCCCTCCTCCTTGCTCTCGCCGGAACCGCGGCGGCGCAGGGACAATCCGCTTCGTCGATGTGGACCAACGACTGCGCCAGTTGCCACGGGGGTCGCGGCGAAGGGTCCAAGGACGCCAAGACCCTCCTGACCGACGACAAGTTCGACCAGACCCTCGACCGGCCGTTCTTTGACGCGATCAAAGCGGGCAAGGACAAGCACGCGTTCGGGTCCAAGTTCAAGAACGAGCAGATCTGGTCCCTGGTCGTCCACATCCGCGAACTTCAGCGTGACGAGCGCCGCAGCCGGCTGGGAAGCCCCAAAGCCGTCGAGGGCGTGTACTCCTCCAAGTACGAGAAGTACAAGGTCGAAACGGTCGTCGAGAACTCCAAGGACTCGACGGTCAAGCTCCGCACGCCGTGGTCGTGCGCGTTCATCACCGGGCCCCTCGAGGGCATGCTCGTGACCAACCGGAGCGGCGAGGTTCTGCTTTTCCGCGGGGGCAAGCTGATCAATATCGACGGCGTGCCCGAGTCCGTCGAAGCCGGCCAGGGCGGCATGATGGACGTCGAGACCCACCCGGACTTCGCCAAGAACGGCTGGATCTACCTCGCCTACGCCGACCCCAGCCCCACCCAGCGCAACCGCAACATGACCCGGGTTGTGCGCGGCAAGCTCAAAGCCGAGGGTGACAAGGTCGTCTGGACCGATCAGCAGGACATCTTCCAGGCCAAACCCGAGCACTACGTCGGTTCGGGCCTGCACTTTGGCGTCAAGATCGCGTTTGACCCCAAGGACTCGAGCATCCTGTACTTCGGCATCGGCGAGCGCGGCAACGGCCAGCTTGCTCAGGACCTCAAGCGTCCCAACGGCAAGATCTTCCGCGTCAAGGACGACGGCACGATCCCCGCGGACAACCCCTTCGTGAATGAGAAGGATGCGTACCCGGCCATCTGGTCGTACGGCCACCGCAACCCGCAGGGCTTGCACTTTGACGCGGCGGGCAACCTCTGGGACACCGAGCACGGCCCGCGCGGCGGCGATGAGCTCAACCTGATCCAGAAGGGCGGCAACTACGGCTGGCCGATCGTGACCTTTGGCATCAACTACCAGGACACGCCCCTGCGGACTCCGTGGGCGGATGTGCCCGAGTCGCGGAGCGAGGGTCAGTCCTTGCCGGCGAACATCATCATGCCGACGTACCGCTGGCTGCCGTCGATCGCGGCGTGCGGCTTGGGGCTTTCGAACGGCAGCGCGTTCCCCAAGTGGAAGGGCGACCTCTTCGCGGGCGGCTTGGCCGGCGCGAACGTCGACCGCGTGCGGGTCAAGGTCGAAGGCGGCAAGGGCGTCTTCGTCGAGCGCGAGGAGATCATCCACGGGATGGGCCGCGTGCGCGACGTGACCGAAGGCCCGAACGGCGACATCTACGTCGTGCTCAACGAGCCGGACCGCGTGCTCAAGATCACGCCGGCGAAGTGAATCAACGCCTCCACCGCCCCCCGGCGGATGAGGTGCCGAGTCTTCGAGGCAGAGGGGTTTCCGGTACACGAAGTGCTCTTGGCATCGAACTCAGCAGCTTCGGATGACTTCGATGCCACGAACCACGTTCCGACGCGGCGATGTCACTCGCAGAGAGAATCGTGTCTGCAGAGGACCAAAATCGAGAATCTGCTTGACATGCGACCCCCCCCCCCGGGGTAAGGTGGCGAACCAAGGAGACACTAATGTCGAAAACCACTCGTTTGGATCGGATCGGTCGTGCGGTGGCGGTCGTTGCGGCGATGACGGCGTTTGCTTCGATCGCCAGTGCTGTGCTGGTTACTCGCACGTGCACGAACGGCTGCACGGGCTCGGTACAGTGCGCGACAAGCGAGGATGCTTGTTGCTGCAAGCCTAGAACCGGAACGACGTGGACTTGCAGCTGCAAGACGACTGAAAACTGCAAGGACACTCCCACCGATCTCTGCAAATAGACGGGAGGCCCCCATGCGAGCGTGGCAAGTCGGCGTTGTCTCTTTGTGTGTAGTGACCGTGACCGCGATTCTGACGCGGTCTTGGTGGCTTCCCCGCGACCCGCGAGATACTGCTGAGATTGTTCGAGAATCGCAGGAGAGATTCCGAGCGATCACGATGCGATCGAGCACTGAGTTTGATGAGGCGTCGTTTTACGACTACTACAAGAGTACCGCGACGCTACCGAGTCGATTGCCCGACGGTTCGGGGTCGATCGATGCTTTGCTGAAGGAATTTTCGCGCTTTTACACGCTGCGGTTTGTCACTCAGGATTTCGACAAGTACGTTCAGTGGAGGAGGGCGTCGGGGTACATACTTCGTGCCTACGACGATCTGCAATCGAATTGGCAAATTGAACAAGATTATTCTGCGATCTTCAAGTCCCCCGTCCCTCCAGGTCGCGATGTCGAGACGATGTTCAAGGAGTTCTTTTCAACCGGCCTACTCGTCGAGAATGGGTCGGCGAAGCCTGTCAAGATCGCGGATTCTCCCGAAGGGCTTGCTGTGGTCGCGGGCGTGGTGACGAGCCCCAGCCAATCCAGGCCTTTTGTCTCGGGGGTCATGCCCGCCGAGATCTGGCAGGGAAAGAGCAGCGGAACGACACGCAACTGGTGGAACGCGCCTTCTAGTTGGCGCGACGTTCTCAAGCGTGATCGCCGTGTAGTCTGGGCCGAGATCGGGCTGGTTACGACGTTTGGCGATGGTGCCGTGCATCCCCGTGTTCACTCGTTCTACTGGGATCCGCGCCGATCGCTTTGGGTGCTCGACGGTGTGTACGACTACAACGTTGCGAGAGTCGGCACCGCGTTGGAGTACTGAAAGACGGAGTCCTGAGCCATGAACATCCAAGCGACAGCAGATCGTCGGGACTCTTTGACCATCGTACTTTGGGTTTTTCTCGGGGGCGTGTTTCTGTGCGCCGCGGTCACCAAGGCCTATACCGTGTCGCAATTCGCATCCGTGCTTGACCATCTTTTTCCCGTCGATCTTCCAATCGCCAAGAGCGTCGCTTCCATGGTCGTGATAGGCGAGGCTTTGCTCGGCGGGGTAATGATCGCGGGCGTGGGTGGGCGCCGAACTCTCGCCCTGTCATTCGCAACGCTCATAGTCTTTTCCCTGACACTGATCTATCTCAGTTTGTCTCCCTCCCCGCGTCCGTGCGGATGCTTCGGGCTCGTGAAATCGTCGATGGGGCCCCGCGAGGATACCACGAGCGGATTAGTCCGCAATGGCGCTCTGCTGATTGTCAACGGCTGGCTTCTCATCCGGTGCGGTGTTCGGTTCGGCTCGTCCGGGGCACCAGGGTCGGTATCGCGTGGTCACGGGAACGGCGTCCGCGCGGGGTTTACCCTCATCGAAATGCTTCTTGTGATCGGCGTCATCGCGCTGATTATCGCGATCTCGCTGCCCGCACTCTCGAAATCTCGAAAGCAGGCCAAGGTCACGGTAAGCCTCGCCACCCATCAGCAACTTGTCATCGCGATCAACACTTACGCCTCTTCGTCGAAAGACTTCTTCCCGTACGTCGGGACACCCGGTAATCCAATGGGGCCGCTCGTCATCAACGGGTATGACGAACTCTCAAGCCCGGGCGGTGGACTTTCGTACTTTCGCGCCAACTCGCGGCTTTGGCTCTCTCTTCTCCACCCTGCGTACCTGAACAGCAAGCGATCCGTGACCGACGACGGTACCCGTGAGAATGACTCACTCAATGAATACCCGGAGGGCGTCTTTACAACTCAGTTTCGGATTGCCCACGGGTGCTCGGCCTCCGCGCAGTACTGGGACACCGACGACGCGCCGATTGACGACACCCTTCTCCGAGGTTCGACCCTCGGAGATGTGCGGTTCCCCTCGCACAAAGGGCTCACGTGGGACGCGGGCAGCGGAAAGTACCTCAATAAAGAGGGCGATGACAGCATCGCCCTTTACACCGCCGGGCGTGCCGACGGGTCCGCAGGCCTCATCGACATCGCCAACCCGCCCGCCGACCTGCCGGTCAGTCGCCCCTACGGCGCGATCCCGTTTCCGGTCCTCTCGACACGCCACGGACTCGCGGGAAGAGATTTCTAAAGGTTGATAGCAACCGGCTATGAGAAAACCCACGAATCGACCTCTGCGGTCTCATCGTGGGTGTGAAAATGCGAAGACAAAACCCCCCCCAAACCCCTGCCTCCGGGAGGGGGCTTTTTCAGTCCTCAGCCTTGTGGGGCTTGGCGACCACCGGCATGCGCTGGAGGACCTTGTCGATCAGGCCGTACTCGAGCATTTCGCCGTCGTCGAGCCACTTGTTGCGGTCGCAGTCGCGGGCGATCTGGTCCGTCGACTTGCCGGTGGCTTCGGCGTAGATGCGGTAGAGGCGTTCGCGGAGGCGGAGCATCTCGCGGGCTTCGATCTCAAGGTCGGTCGCCTGGCCTTCCATGACGCCCGAGAGGAGCGGCTGGTGCATGAGGTTGCGAGCGTTGGGGAGAGCGTACCGCTTGCCCTTGGCGCCGCAGGTGGCGATGAGCGAACCCATGCTGGCGGCTTGCCCGATGATGTACGTGGAGACGTCGCAGTCGATGAAGTTCATCGTGTCGATGATGCCCATGCCAGCGGTGACGCTTCCGCCGGGGGAGTTGATGTAGAGGTGGATGTCGTTCTTGGAGTCCTCGTTGGCGAGGAAGAGAAGCTGGGCGATGACGACGCTCGCGACCTCGTCGCCGATGGGGGCGCCGAGAAAGATGATTCGGTCTTTGAGGAGGCGGGAGTAGATGTCGTAGGCGCGTTCGCCCTTGGCGCCCTTCTCGATGACGATCGGAACCAGATATCCAGACATGGGGAACCTCGTGGGTGTTGTTCGTGGGGGAAAGAAAGGACGCGGGACCGGTCAGACGGGGATCAGCGAACGCCGGCGAGCACGCCGGAGGATTCAAGCGGCGGCTCCTTCAGAACCTCGTCGGCGAGGCCGTAGGCCACCGCTTCCTCGGCGGTGAAGTACCGGTCGCGTTCGCTGTCGCGTTTGATGACCTCCGCATCCTTGCCGGTGTGGCGGGAGAGGATGCGGTTGAGCTCGGCTTTGGTCTTGATGATCTGCTCGGCCTGGATGCGGATGTCTTCGGCCTGGCCGCCGACGCCGCCGTAGGGCTGGTGGATCATGACCTTGGCGTGCGGCAGGATGTATCGCTTGCCCTTGGTGCCGGCGGCGAGGAGGACGGACCCCCCCGAATAGGCACGCCCCATGCAGTAGGTGGCGACGGGGCTGGTGATGAACCGCATGGTGTCGTAGATGGCGAGGGTGTCGTCGACGGCCCCTCCGGGGGAGTTGATGTAGAAGTTGATCTCCTGGCCTCGCTTCTGGTTCTCGAGGTAGAGCATCTGCATCATGACGCGGGCGGCGGAGGCCTGGTTGATCTCACCGATCATGAAGATGACCCGGTTCTCGAGCAAAAGCTCATCGATGGTCATCTCACGGGTGCGCTGATAGGAAACGGCTGCTGCGGGCATGGGTGGTCCCTTCCTCTTCGCTTGGCGGTTCGGGTTCCGATCGGATCGGTTTCCGGACCCTGTGTGCGGTACATCCAACGTTACGGAAGACCGACGGTCTTGGATCGGACCGCCGGACCTCCCGCATGAAGAAACGGGGTAGGCAAGCGGGATGCCAAACGCGAACGTCCGCGATGGGGCGTCAGGGGCATGATCGGTCCGGGCGGTCTGCCGAGATGGCATGCGTGGATCGGGGCCTGCCGCCGTGGGGCCTTTCGATGCGGTGAATGCCTCATTGTGGCGCAAAGGGGTGAAACCGTCAGACCGTGAGCGGCTCGGAAACGCACTAAGGGTGCGGGGAGGGAGGGAACTCGCTATTCTTCCCACCGATCTTCACCGAACCCGAACCGGGCGACCTTGTCCGGCGACCATCTGGACACCTCCGTGCCGACTGCCGTCATCAGTGACATTCACGCCAACGTCTCCGCTTTGCGGGCGGTGCTCGCGGACATCTCCGCTCGCAAGATCGACCGGATCATCTGCCTGGGTGACACGGTCGGGTACGGTCCGGATCCGCTTGAGTGCGTCGATCTGGTCCGCGAGAAGTGCGCCTGGGCCCTGATGGGGAACCACGATTTCGCGGTGCTTTACGAGCCGACGAACTTCAACCAGGGTGCCGAGACGGCGGCGTACTGGACCCGGGAGCAGTTTGACAAGGAGCCGGACGAGAAGAGCCGGGCCGAGCGGTACGACTTCCTCGGCAAGCTCCGCGTCCGGGTCGTCGATCAGCCGCCGGATCTGTCCTTTCCGATCCTGGCCGTGCACGGGTCCCCCCGCCGGCCGATCAACGAGTACATCTTCCCGGACGACCCGCAGAACTCGCCCGACAAGATGGAGTCGATCTTCGACCGCGTGACGCGGGTCTGCCTGGTCGGCCACACGCACGTGCCGGGCGTCTTCACGAATGAGCCGGATTTCTACCCGCCCGATGAGCTCGGCTCGGACCGGTGCTATCGCTGGCGCGAGGGCGAGAAAGCCGTGATCAACGTCGGGTCGGTCGGCCAGCCGCGCGATCACGATCCGCGGGCGAGCTACCTGATCCTGCACCCGGACCGGGCGGAATTCGCCCGCGTGGCGTACGACATCGACGCGACGGCGAACAAGATGCGCGGGATCCCGCAGCTTCCGGGCTGGCTGATCGACCGGCTTTATGACGGGCGGTGAGCGGCGTCAGAGGGTGAGCCAGCGTTCGTCCCGCGGCGACCTGAAAACCTCCGGATCGATGTCAACGTCCACCTCCGGGGTGTAGGTGGTGAGCGTCTCGGTGGAAAATGGGACCGGCTTGGGTCGGAACTCGATCGAACCCAGGTTCAATCGAGCGGCTTCCTGGGGAAACTGCTCGGCGTAGACGCGAAGAGCTTCCTGGGATTCCCGGTACATTTGATCCTGGGCTTGCACCGTGAAGTCGCGGGCCTCTCGGATTCCGCGGATCAGCATGGTGCGCCGATCGACATAGACGGCCGTTTCTCCCGCGTTCGTCGCACCCTTGATCAAGAAGCACGGAGTGCCGAGCAAGTCACTCTCGGTCGCAACGGGATTCCTGAGAGAACTGAGAAATCCGGGCCCGACTTCTTTCGGGAGCAACTGGCTCGGCACCCTGTGGGCTGATCCGCCCGAAACCCCGGATGCTCCGGCCAATGCGAGTCGAAGCGAACGCTCCACACGATCTTCCCCGATTGTCCAGTGCGTTCCACAGACGCCATCGGCGCGCCACACGATATGGCGGGAGGCGAAGTTCTCGCTTGCGCCCATTCGCGCCCGGAACTCAAATCTGAAGCGGTCGGGACGAACGAAATGCGTGGCGAAGGGCTTTCGTTCCGTCCGCTCCGGCATGCGGGCGGAGACCATCTTGGTCACAACCTGCCCCTGATCGCGGTACGACGAGCAGTTCGCGTAGAGCTCGCACATCTGGCGGAGGAGCACGGCTGCGTCAGGGTCCGGTGGCATGCCCGAAGGTACGGGGCGCGAGCGAACCGGTTGCGGGAAGCACCGCTTGACTAGGGAATCAAGAGCTTGAGTACCACCACGTACGCGTTGGTGAAGGGTTCCTCGCGGAAGAACGTCGGGAACGCGCCGGGGCTTCCGATGAAGGGGCGGAGGGTCCAGCCCATCTGGATGCCGACGAAGGCGTAGAGGACCGTCCAAAGCACACTCATTCGTCTGTGGAGGGGGTTCCTCGCGATGAGCGGGGCGTAGGCCCGTTTCATGATCGCTTGGGCGACCATCGCGGCGAAGGTGAAGGTCAGGACGTTCCAGAGCAACGCTCCGCGATAGGAGATGCCGCTCGCGTAGACGAAGAGCGTGATCGGCGCGAGGCTTGCGAGGGTGCACGCCATCGCCGCTTGCCCGCGCAGGATCGCGCCCAGCGCCTCGGGCCAGTCTTCGCGCAAGCGGAGCACGGTGCAGATCACGAAGAACCCGGGCAGGGTGATCGCAGCCGTCGCCAGCAGCAAGAGCGGGACCTTGAGCGCGGTGTAGAGCACGCCGAGCAAGCGTTCGGGGGCGTCGAACGCGAATGCTCCGACCGCGGCGCCGGCGATCGACCCCGCGATGAGCACCACGGCGAGAAGCGTCCGCGTGGTGACCGCGAGCCGTGGCTCGGCGATGCGGAAGATCGCATGGTCGGTCAGAAGAGTCGCTCGAAGCATTGGAGGATGCTCTCAAAGACGTTGCTGGCGCGGGGGCGGAAGAGGGTGAAGTCGCTTCCGGGGGCTCCGATGAACGGACGCAGGATCCAGGCCATCTGCAGGCCGACGCCGGCGTAGATGATGACCCAAGCCGAGAAGATCAGGTCGGCGAGCGAGCTTCGGATCGGCACGGTTTGCTGGAAGGGAAACTCGGGATGAAGCGTCGGATCAGACGGTGGTTCAAACCGGGGCAACGGGGGAAGCTGCACCCCGGTGCCCGCGACGGCTCGTAGCGCGCGGAGCAGGAACGCGGCTCCGACGACACCCGCGATGCCCAGGAGCATGACGTTCAGGAGCACGATGAACGGATAGCTTGTGGTGCTGAGCGTGAAGAATCCCAGGATCGGGCCAAGCGACGCCCCGACGGTGAGGCTGACCGCGATAGCGCCGACGAGCAGCCGGAACGTGGATGCGAAGCCGAGTTTGAAACCGCCGAGCGCGGCGAAGACGTAAAGCGATGGGAACGTGACGAGAAGCGTGAGCAGGAACAGCATCGGCAGCTTGACCGTGCAGGCGAGCAGATGCTTGAAGCCGCCGGAGGAAAGCGACCCGAGGGCGTACATGCCGACGAAGACGCCGTGGATGCCTCCGAGGATGATGGCGGCGGGCAGAAACCAGCGGACCGGGAGTTTCTCGCGCGAGTCGTCGATGATGGCGAGGGCGTCGGCGGCGTCGGCATCGGCGGGCGGCGGGGCGGGCGTGCGGGCGCCGCGCAGCAGTTCATCGAGGGCTTTGAGGGGCGCGAGTGACATCATGCCGCGGATCTCCGGGGTTGGCTTGGGGGCGGTTGAGGTGAATTGGGCAGGGGCCCGTGCTCGGGCTTGACGACGTACGGGGGTACGCGGGACGGGGTTCGCGAGCGGCGAGAAGGAGCGAGCGATTCGCATGGATCCGCGTGAATCGCGGGCCGCGGCGGTACGCGACCGGGACGCCCGTGCTCACTCGGACCTACTCTCCCCTCCAATGGCAGAGACTCCGAACAAAGCCCTTCGCTGGGGCGTCATTCTCATCGCGGCGGTCCTTGCGGCGGGCGTTTTCACCGCTGTGCTCCGCAATACGGGACGTCAGAATTCCGCGATTCTCGACGCGAAGAACAATCCGACGCAGGCCGCTGCCGGCGGCACGCCGTCGGTGGAATCGCAGGATCCCAAAGCCCAGCCCGTGACGACGCCAGCGGGTGCGACGCCCGCACCTTCGACCCCAACCACTTCGACGCCGGCACCTTCGACGCCCGCTTCGAATCCGCAAGCGAACGCTGCGGCGCCTGGGGCTCAGGCGCAGGCGCTGAAGCTGGCGGCGCGAGCGGACGCGGTCGGAGCGGCGGACCCCGCGGCTTTGGGAGGCCTTGATCCTGCGGGCGGAGATCTGGTGAAGCTTGAGTTCTCGCTCCACGGCGCGGGGATCAAGTCCGCCACGCTTGCACGGTACTTCACCGAGATCGACCAGAAGACCAACGTCGAGGTTCAGCGCGAGCAGCAGATGCTGAGCGGGCGGAATCTGACGCCGATGGCGCTGCTTGGCGTTCTGATCAACGGGACCTACGTCGATCTGCTTTCGCCGGACGTCTGGAAGTCGGGCCCGGCGGCGGGGAACTTCCAAGCGGTGATCTACGACACGGAGACCGGAAAGGACGTCGCCCGCGTGACGCGGCGGTATGAGCTTCCGGCCGACAGCTACTCGGTGCGCATCCACCAGAACCTCGTGAACCTGACGGACGCTCCGCTGACGGTCCGCTGGTTTCAGCTTGGGCCGTCGGAGATGCCGGCGGACAAGATCACGTACGGCGGGGACAAGCGGCGCGTTCGGTTCGGTTATCTGGTGGATCCCAAGTCCGATCCCTCGCGCCAGCTGGTGCTGGGCAGCGATTCGGCGGTGGTGCTTGATCACGCGACGTTCATGGGGCCTCTGGACGCGATGGGTCGCCCTGCGGCGGACATGAAGCTGTGGCCGAACGAAACGACGGCGAAGCGCGGGTACGAGCTGGTGTGGACCGGTTCGACGAACCGGTACTTCGCGGCGATCGCGACGCCGCTTGTGAATCTGAATCCGCCGGCGGGCACGATTCGTGCGTTGGCGATGCCTCGGATCGAGATGGTGGACCGGATCGTTCGCGACGGCGTGAACGGGTCCTGGCTTTCGGCGCTTCGCCTGAACGACCGTGGGGAGACGATCGGGGCGGGCGGGACGCTGGACGCTTCGCAAGCGTTGTTCGTGGGGCCGCAGTCGGCGCAGGTGATCCGTCGGGACCCGTTGGCGACGGCGACGGGCGTGGACCAAGTGGTGCTCTTCAACTTCGGCGGGATGTGCGGGTGCTGCACGTTCGCGTGGCTGACGGAGCCGCTGCTCAAGCTCTTGATCGTGCTTCACGATTACGTGACGCGTGACTGGGCGCTGGCGATCATGCTTCTGGTGGTGATCGTGCGCACGACGCTTCACCCGGTGACGAAGTGGTCGCAGATCCGCGTGCAGCGGTTCGGGAAGCAGATGCAGAGCATCGCTCCCAAGATGCAGCAGATCAAGGAGAAGTTCGCGGACGACCCGAAGAAGCAGCAGGAGGAGACGGCCCGGCTTTGGCGCGAGGAGGGGATCAACCCCGCGGGCATGCTGGGGTGCCTGCCGATGTTCCTGCAGACGCCGATCTGGATCGCGCTCTCGGCGATGCTCTTCTTTGCGATCGAGATCCGGCACCAGTCGGCGTTCTTCGGCGTGTTCCAGAAGATGGGTTCGCCGGACGGGAGCTTCCCGTTCTGGTTCCTGGGCGATCTGGCCGAGCCGGACCGGCTGATCTACTTCCACAAGACGCTTTTCACGGCGCCGATGATGGGCGAGATCTCGTCGTTCAACATCCTGCCGCTGCTGATGGGCGTGCTTTTCTACATTCAGCAGAAGTACATGAGCCCTCCTCCGTCGGCGACGACGACGCCGGAGCAGGAGCTTCAGATGAAGATGATGAAGTGGATGACCGTGTTCCTGTTCCCGCTGATGATGTACAACGCGCCCAGCGGGCTGACGCTCTACTTCTTCACCAACTCCGTGCTTGGCATCATGGAGAGCAAGTGGATCAAGCGCCACATCGACAAGCACGACCTGCTGAACGTCGACAAGATGCGAGAGGAACGCAAAGCCAAAGGCGGCGGAGCGATGGCGAACTGGTGGTCCAACCTCCAGGAACGCGCCGCTCTCGCCAAGCAGAAGCAGGAAGAAGCGGCCCGCAAGCAGGCCGGCGGCGGCAAGCCCAAGAACGGGCCGCAGGACCGGTTCCGCAACAAGCGGTGATCGCCGGGACGTGAGGTCGCGATGCGGATGGGCGACACCATCGTGGCGTGCGCGACCGGGCCGGGACGCTCGCCGCGCGCAATCATCCGCATGTCCGGGCCGAGCGTGCAAGCCGCGCTCGACGCGCTCTGCAAGCCCGGGGTCCCCGAGGTGCGCGGGGCGTTCGCGTCGCGCGTGCTCATCGGCGCTTTGGTCTGCCCCGTGCTCGTGGTCCGCATGCCCGCGCCGCGGTCGTACACCCGTGAGGATTGCGCGGAGATCCAGTGCCCGGGGAATCCTGCTCTCGTGACGCGGCTGGTGGATACTCTGGTCGCCCTTCCGGGCGTGCGTCAAGCGGAACCGGGCGAGTTCTCGGCGCGGGCGTACCTGAGCGGGAAGCTCAGCCTCGACGAAGCGGAAGGCGTCGCGGCGACGATCGCGGCGCAGACGCGGGGACAGCTCGACTCGGCCCGGTCGCTGCTCGAAGGACGAAGCGGGCAGGCGTACCGCCGGTGGGCGGAGGAACTGGCGACGCTGCTGGCGCTGGTCGAAGCGGGGATCGACTTCACGGATCAGGAAGACGTGGTGCCGATCGCTCCGCTCGCGCTTGCGAAGCGGCTGATCGCTCTGAAAGACGCGATCGGCGGACATCTCGGTGCTTCGGCGGCGGAATCGAGCGATGAGCGGCCGCGCGTCGTCCTTACGGGGGTGCCCAATGCCGGCAAGTCGACGCTTTTCAACGCTCTACTCGGCCGCAAGCGGGCGGTGGTGTCGGCGGTGGCGGGGACGACGCGGGACGTGCTCGCGGAGAAGCTGGATCTCTCGAGGCACGTGCCCGGCGCGGGCGAGGTAGAGCTTGTCGACCTCGCCGGGCTGGATGAACTGGCTTCCGGGGCGATCGACGAAGCGGCGCAGGCGGCCGCGCGTCGGGCGATCGCGGAAGCGAGCGCCATTGTGTACTGCGACCCGAGCGGCGTGTTCGAGCCCATCGCGGGTGCGGCTCCGACCGTGATCCGCGTGCGGACGAAAGCGGACTCGGGCCGGGCCGGGCCCGCGGGCGACTCGCTGCCGGTGTGCGCCCTGGACGGGTGGAACCTCGATGAGCTCAAGCGGCGGATCGCCGCGGCGGCGTGGCGCGGGTCGGGGGCGTTGGATCAGGTGCTTGTCGTCGTGCCGCGGCACCGGCGGGCGCTGTCGGCGACGGCTTTGTCGGTCGGAGTGGCGGTGGATGCGATCGATGCTCAAGCCCGCACGCTTGAAGAGCCGGAGGTCGTGGCGAGCCAGCTTCGCCTCGCGCTCGACCAACTTGGGGAAGTGACGGGGCACATCTCGCCGGACGAGGTGCTGGGACGGGTCTTCTCGACGTTCTGCGTCGGGAAATGATCCGCGGCCCCTCCAATCACCGTGAGGCGGTGGGCAGGAGCGTCTCGCCCACGAGCCTTTCGAGCGAAGACTCCCGAAGCATGCCCGCCTTTCGGAGGCGTTCGATGGCGGCGGGCGCGGTGAGCCCTTCGTAGCGGACGAGGTATGCCGCCCAGAGCGTCGAGGCCCGGGGTCCGCCCGCGCAGTGAAGGTGGAGACCAGCTGTCCCGCCGTGCTGAGTGATGATGGCGTGGAGTTTCTCGACGTCCTGCGTGTTGTAACCTTCGGAACCGCCCAGAGGGATCTCGACATACTTCATGCCGGCCGATTCGACGATCGCTCGCTCGGCAAAGCCGACCTCGCGTGTTTCGCCGGGCGTGCGACAATTGACGATGACGCGAGTCCCGCGATCGGCGAGCATGCGGATGGTCCGCTCGCTCGGCTGGCCGCTGGTGGAGACTGTGCCGTCGGTGTGAATCGCGACGCCCGGCTCGCTGCCGATCTCTGCCGGAAGGTCAGCGTGCGACTGGTACTCGGTCCACGAACCTTCATAGAGGCGGACGTTGCGCCAACCGGGGGCGGTGCGGAGCGTGAGAAAGAGCAGCGTGGCCTCGCGTCCGGTGCCGCAGTAGACGATCGTGGGGTCGTCGGGGCTCGCCTTGGACGCTTTGATGATGTCGCGGATCGCGGCGGGCGCCTTCATCAGGCTCTCGTTGTCCGCGTTCACAAGCGTGTGCCAGTCGAGGTTGGTCGCGCCGGGGATGTGCCCGTTGCGTTTCCACGCTCTGCCCTCGCCGCGGTAGGACTTGGGCGGCCTGGCATCGATCAATGCCACTTCCTCGGTACGAAGGGCCTCGCGGACATCGTCGAGGGTTGCGGCGAGCGTGGTGTTCGGGCTTCGTGTCCAAAGCCTGGGTGTGACGGTCGTAAAGTCCTGCGTCGTCGGGCCCGAACCCTGCCACGCGGTGAAGCCGCCGTCAAGCACGCGGACGTGCGAGTGCCCGGCTTTCAGCAGGGCGTAGGCGACCAAGGTCGCGGCGAGCGGGTCCTCGTGGTCGCTGTAGACGAGGGCGGGCTTGTCATCAACCACACCGAGGCGGCCGAAGAGCTCGGCGAGGCGATCCGACGGGAGCATCGCCGTGGGCAGCGAGCCCGCGGCCTCTCGCACAGCCTCGTCGCTGAGGCGGATCGCGCCAGGGATGTGCCCCGCGAGGTACTTGGCGAGCGGGCGCGTATCGAGCACGGTCGAACCGGCTGCGAGCGGGATCGCTCGTTCGACATCGATGAACTCGAAACGGAAGTCTGGAGCTGGGGTGGGGGTGGGGGTGGGGGTGACAGGCAGAACGGCCGGGCTCGGGGAGGCGACGGGCTGGGCGGTCGTGTTTGATGCGCACGCGAGAACAACTGCCAACGCTTTCACGATGGGACGTACGAACATAGAGACCCTCTCTTGGGTGGGGGCTTGGGTGGGGGCTTGGGTGGGGGCTTGATTGGGGACTGGATTGGGGACTGGATCGAGCAAACCAAGCCGGCTCTGAGGCGAGGCTCGCCCCTTTCATACGAGGGATCTGCCTCCAATCGGCCGATGGCCGTCGATTCATTCTGAGAGAGCCCGCCCGTATGCTTGGGTTATGGCCCTCGGCGGACGAATGCTGATGAAGTACGACGGGCCTTCGGGGGATCGCAAGCCGCCGCCGACGTGGGACACCCCGCTCCTCGCAGCCGCAGCGTTTGTCGTCGGCGTATCGATTCTTGTCGGGCTGATCGCGCTCGCGAACACGTCATCGTCGGGCTCGACCTTGGTCCTGACCTACGCCGTCCTCGTCGCCGGCTCGTACACCGTCTCGCGAATCGTGCTGGGATGGCAAGAGGATGGCCTCTTCGGCGTGTGGTACCGGTTCGAGAAGCCGATGGGCTCGATGATCGTGGGCGATGAGGAACGCTCGCCGATGGTGGTCGCGTGGTTCGTGCTCAGTGCGATGTCGGTGGCGGCGGCGGGGCTCATCTGCGGGGTGTGCTAGACGCCCTTCATGTCCACGCCCTTGACGACTTTGAGCGTGTCGCCGCGGGCTTTCGCGAGCTTTTGGGAGGACTTCTTCGCTCGCTCGAAGCGTTTCTCCATCCACGCGGGGAAGGACTCGGCTTCTTCGGGCGTGACGCCGGCGGCGGCGGCTTTGGCGAGATGGCCGGCGAGGTGGCCGGGGAGGTGCTTGGGGCCGCGGCGGCGTTTGGGCTTGGCGGCGTGGGGGAGCTTGCCTTTGGCGGCGGTAGAGGCGGCGGGCCCGGCTGGGGGCGCGATGATCGCGGCGAGTTCCTCGCAGATGAGGCCGTCCTTGATCGCTTTCGCGAGGATCGGCGGGATCATCGCGAGCATGGCTTTCTCATCCTTGTGGTGGTAGACGCCGCCTTCTTTGAGGTCGCGGAAGAAGACGCGTGAGCCGCGCTTGGGATGGGAAGCGGGCTGAGACGCCGACCCGGCCGCCGCCGCAGAGGCGTTGTACTGGGCGCGGAACTTGATCCCGGGCGTCTCGTAGAACTCGCGTCGGAGGCGGACGATCGTCGCCTGGGCTTCGATGTGCGTGCGGGGGAGGTCGGCGAGCATGTTCCACCGGCCCGTCCGCTGGCTCCGCTCGATCACGGCCCGCACGGTGTCGGCGAAGGGGCGGTGGACGTACCAGAACTCGGTCTCCCAGCCATGCTTGGCGGCGGTCTCGAGGATCTGCTTGGCCCGGGCGAAGTCGCGGAGCTGGTTGTCGAAGATGAGGTCGGCTTGCACAGGGTCCGTCGTTAAAGCCAGGAGCGAAGTCTTCCCCGACCCGGCCCCGCCCGCGGTGACGACGAGGCGCTTGGTCCCGGACTTGTTGGCGGGGGGCTTGGAGAGTTCTCGCAAGAGCCGGTCATGGGCGTACGCCCCAGCGGGGTTCACCGTCGAAGGCGTGTGCCGCACCTTGGCGTCCCACGTCTGGAACTCCGGCGAGACAAGCCGGGCCACATCGACGCTGATGAGCTTGCCCTTGCGCGATTCGGGGATCGCGTTGTACCGCTTGTCCGCCTCGGGCCCGGAGAGGATCGCCTTGAGCCGCTCGAACACGGCCCGCTGATCGCTCGCGAGCTTGCCGGGTTCGTGGATGGTGAGGCTGGACATGAAGGCAGTCTAGAGGCATCGGGCCCTGTGCACCCGGCCTCACGCGGCGGCCTTCCTCCGAACCTCCCCCACCCCCACCGCCCCCACTCCGCCAGCCCCCAACACCACCGACACCGCGTTGCTCGGGTCGCTTTCGCGCCCGCCCCTGCGGCCGATGACCATGTACACCGCCGACACCGCGCCTTGGGGGATGTGGGGGTGGGCATCCACGAAGGTCCCGATGCTCCGCACGGTCTGCACGCCGCCGATCTCGACCATATCGGTGCTGCGGCCATCCGCCGTGCGGACCGACCGCATGATCCTGAACGAAGCCCCGCTCGTCGGGGCGGATCGCGGGGCGACAAAGCGCACCGTGACGCCGCCCGCACCATCGGGCCGGGCGGAGATATCGGTGGGCGTGGGGGGCGGGGGCAGGGGTGAGCGCGCTCGCGGGGGGTCGATGCGGGCGGCGGCGTAGACCTCGCGGTTCCGCGCGGCGGCGACCTTGACCGACGCGACCAGCGGCGCGGCCTCTTCCCGCAGCGTTCCGAGCGCGTCGTTGAGCAGAAGCGTCGCGGCCTTGGCGGCGTCGCGGGCGATGCGGGCGGCCTCGTACGCCTCGCAGGCGGCCTTGGCTTTGGCGGCGAGCGTCTGGGCCTGCGCGGGCGTCACGCCGATGGCGATGGGAGGCTCGGGATCGGCCCAGACGGCCGCGCGCAGCTCGCAGAACTGGATCAGCTTGGCATCGGCATCGGGCAGCACCGGCATAAAGAGCTCCGGACGGGTGGGGGCGCGGGGGACAGACTCGTCATTCGCGCCCGTTCAAGATCGGCGCGTCCGCGCGTGCGGGTGCAGAACAAAGGCTCCTTCCGGGGAAAGAAATGGGCGTCCGAGAAGTCCCGACACCCCCACATCCCCCAGGGCCGAACCCACATCCCCCAACGCCGAACCCACACTCCCACCCGCCGAGTCAACGGCGGTCGTTGCCGATGCCTCGACGGATGATCGCATGCGATCGGCGAAAGCCGCCGATGGCATGGCCATAAGGGCCGTGGGCCCGGCGTTGGGGGTTGTGGGGGATGGGGGGACTTGGCGGTTCCGTGCGATTCCGGCGCCCATCCACGGGCAGGATGCCCGTGCCGCGCGGAGCGATCTCCAGCTTTCTCTGCTTTTCTCCGCGCTCCTCCGCGACCTCTGCGTTCGATCCCGCCTTCAGAACTCGGCGAGCTTGGGCGCGCGCGGGAACGGGATCACGTCGCGGACGTTCTGCATGCCCGTGATGAACATCATCGCACGCTCAAACCCAAGGCCGAAGCCCGCGTGCGGGACCGTGCCGTAGCGGCGGAGGTCGCGGTACCACCAGTATTCCTTGATCGGCAGGCCCATCTCGGTGATGCGGGCGTCGAGTTGGGGCAGGCGTTCCTCGCGCTGGCTGCCGCCGATGATCTCGCCGACGCCGGGGACGAGGACGTCCATCGCCGCGACCGTGTCGCCGGGCGCTGAGCCGCCAAAGCCGTCGGTGCCGGGATCGTTGCAGCGCATGTAGAAGGCCTTGATCTGCTTGGGGTAGTTCATCAGGATCACCGGGCCTTTGAAGTGCTGCTCGGTGAGGAAGCGCTCGTGCTCGGACTGAAGATCCGTGCCCCACTTGACCGGGTACTCGAATTTGTGGCCGCCGGCGATGGCTTTCTCGAGGATCTTGATGGCTTCGGTGTAGGAGATGCGGACGAAGGGGGTTTCCAGGACGTGCGTGAGGCGGGCGAGGAGGCCCTTCTCGATCCGCTCATCGAAGAACTTCATGTCGTCGGCCCGCTCGGCGAGGCTGGTCTTGATGAGGAACTTGATGAAATCCTCGGCGAGGACCGAGTCATCGTGGAGGTTGGCGAAGGCGATCTCGGGCTCGACCATCCAGAACTCGGCCAGGTGGCGGCTGGTGTTGCTGTTCTCCGCGCGGAAGGTCGGGCCGAAGGTGTACACGCGGCTGAGAGCCGTGCAGTACGTCTCGACGTTGAGCTGGCCGGAGACGGTGAGGTGGGACTCTTTGCCGAAGAAGTCGCTGGTGTAGTCGATGGGGCCGTCGGCGGGGGCGGGGGTGGGGGCAGCTTTGGCTCCCTCGGGCTTCACGCGCGGCGGGTTGGACATGTCGAGCGTGCTGACGCGGAACATCTGCCCCGCACCCTCGCAGTCGCTGCCGGTGATGATCGGCGTGTGGACGTAGTAGAAGCCCCGCTCGTGGAAGAAGCGGTGCATCGCCATCGAGAGGTTGTGCCGCATGCGGGCGACGGCGCCGAAGGTGTTCGTGCGGACACGGAGGTGCTGCTGCTCGCGGAGGTACTCGAAGCTGTGCGGCTTGGGCTGGATCGGGTAGGTGTCCGGATCCTCGACGAGGCCGACGACGCGGACGGCGGACGCGGCGATCTCGTTGCCGCCCTTCGGGTTGGCGACGATCGTGCCATCGACCTCGACGGCGCAGTGCGTCGTGAGCTTGGCGATCTCGGCGGCGTAGTTGGGGAGGTCGCCTTTGGCGACCGCCTGGATCGCGTCAAAGCAGGTGCCGTCGTGGACGGCGAGGAACGAAAGGCCGCCCTCGGCTTTGCTGTCGCGGCGGGTGCGGAGCCAGCCCTTGACGGTGACCGAGGAACCAACCGGAGCTTTCAGAGCGTCGACGACGCGGAGCCAAGCCATGCCAAACCTCCCGTGCCCACCCGACCGACCGTTTCCCACCCCGCTTTTCGCCACCTTTGGCGGAGGCGGAGGGTATCACGGGTCGCCCGCAGGACGATGATGCGAGGGAGCTCGTCTGATTTGTTTGGTACCTGAAAGGATTTTGGGTTGGTTGTGTTGAAATATGGTTGCCCAAATCCGAACGACCTGTTAGACTGGATGCTCGTGGGCCGACAGCGACGAGGGACCGGTACGGATTGGTGACCGGGATTGGTTTGCTGTGATCGTTCGGGTCGATCGTTCTGATCGATCGGTTCCGGGGTTTGTAGAGAGCCGGAGTGCATTCCTGCATCACCGGCTCGGGTATCGATGGAGATTCGCGATGAAGATGTCCGACCGCCGCGCCTTTACCTTGATCGAACTGTTGGTCGTGATCGCGATCATCGCGCTCCTGATCGGCCTTCTCCTCCCGGCGCTGTCGAAGGCGCGCATGCTGGCCCGCCAGCTCCGCGAGAAAGCGGCCGCCCGCGAGTACGGCACCGCGAACGCGCTGTACACGGCGAGCAACAAAGAGTCGTTCATGCCCTCGTACATCCCGTGGGCCTGGGCGGCCCACTCGGCCAACGGGTACCAGAACATCCAGGTCCGCACGCTTCCCGGCGATGAGACGGACCGGGGCAAGATCATGGGCGGCGGCCTGACGAAGATCTGGACGTGGCGTCTGGCGCAATACGGCATCCTCGGCAAGGCGATGCAGATCGACCCCGCGACGTTCGCCAAGTTCCACGAGCGGACGAAGTCCCCCGACGGCCAGAGCGACTCCCGCTTCAACAACTACGACAACAACAACTCGTACCAGATGGCGATGGGCATCCATCCGACCTTCGGCATGAACTCGGTGTACGTCGGCGGCAATTATCTTCGGGGTGCGTACCCCAACGCGACGGCGACCTCGGCGGGCCCGATGCCGCTGAACCTGGGTGGCAAGTTCTTCGTCGGCCGCATCGACGAGGTGACCCGGCCCAACCGCCTCATGCTGTTCTGCAGCTCGCGCGGTGCCGACATCGGCAACGTCGCAGGCAACATGGGCGCAACCGGCTGGGGCGCGAACCCCCCGCCCGACAGCGCAACCACCGAGAAGGTCCCCGGCTATTTCGAGGTTCTCCCGCCCCGGGCGTTCCCCAACGGCCAGCGTGGCGGCGGGTCCGCCTCCGGCCCGGCCTGGGTCGCTTCCGACAAGTGGAACGCTCGCTCGGTCGCTCGCGACTGGGGCATGGTGGATGCCCGGTACTTCGAGCAGGTCACCATCGCGATGATGGATAACCACGTCGAGTCCATCAAGATCGATGAACTCCGCGACATGACCCGCTGGTCGAACTACGCCGGCACCGCCACCTGGACCTACCGCCCGGGCAGCACGATGACGAACTGATCCGGCGGACCATCAAGCATCCAAACACAAGAGCCGAGGCCCGAAAGCCTCGGCTCTTTCTGTTTTGGGTTTCGGTCTCCGCGGTCGTCGGCGGCCGCAGACCGGTCGGGCTTACACGCCGTCGCGGGGGTTGTTGATCCAGCCCCACTTGGTGGTCGTGCTGTCGCGGTAGAGCTTGAACCACGCGTCCGAGGAGGACTTCACGGTGACGAAGATCTGGTTGGCGACGAAATCCAGCTGGAGGTTCTGGATGCGGTCGTTGCGGTCCGACGGCGGCTTGAAGAGCTCGACGGAGTTGTCGAGATAGGCGATGGAGCCGCGCTCGTCGTGGGTGCGAGCGACCTCGTCGACGTTGCCCCACAGGCCGTCGATGTAGGTTTCGTTGTAGAAGCGCGTGCTCTCCTCGACAAAGAGGGGGAGGCCCCGCATGGGGACCAGGTCGGGGACGCGGGCGACCGGAAGGCGGTTGCCTCCGAAAGCCAGCGGCGGGGTGAGGTACCCGGCGCGGATGTTGAGGTTGATGTCCGCGCCCTCGGCTTGGTTGGTCATGGTGTAGTCAAAGAGCACGCCGGTGTCGCTGTTCCAGATGTTCTTGGACGTCTGGTAGTTGGTGCGGTTGCGCTTGTTTGTCGGGCATTCACCCATCTTCTGAGCGTTGCCGCCGTACTCGAAGAGCCAGCCCGGCTTGTCGAGGTTGGGGTTGTTGCGCTCGGCGGGGTTGTCGCTTTCGCGGCGGGCCCACCAGGCGACCCCGCGCGGCCAGGCGGCCGAACCCGGGGCGAATCGCGTGCCGTTGGCCTGCCGGGGGCCGGCGATCCAGACCTGCTGCTTGTAGTCGCCCGCATACAGGACGGCGGCCTGACCGATGCCGCGGATGTTGGTCTGGCAGATCGTGGTGCGGGCGACCTCGCGGGCTTTGCCCAGCGCGGGCAGCAGCAGGCCGATCAGCAGCGCGATGATCGCGATGACCACCAGAAGTTCGATGAGAGTAAAGGCGCGTTGTTTCATCGTTCCACTTTCCTCAAGAAAGCCGCGAGCGGCGTTACTTCGGGTTGTTGATCCAGCCGAATCCCTGAATGACGTTGAATCGCCAGTCGTTGTCCGAAATCGAGACCCACCGCGACCCTGCCGTCGCGTAGAGATCCAGACACTCAAATTCTGTCGTGCGGTCCACGATTTGTTCCTTGCCGTCGTTCCAGCCGGGGAAGAGCGAAGCCGACCCGTCGACGTAGCCCACGTGTCCCGAGCGGTTGTGGCGGGAAGCGACCTGGTCCTCGTTGCCGAACATCCCGTCGCGGAACTGCTGGTTGTACCGGAAGCTTGATTCCTCGAAGAAAAGCGGGACCGAGGGGAGCAGCGTGAGGGTCTGGGCCTGCGCCGTGCTCAGGATCCGCGCGGCGTTGTTGGACGCGGGGGGCAGGAAGCCCACCTGGATCGAGCTTCCAAGGCGGAACCCTTCCACCTCGTCGAGCATCGTGAAGTCGAACTCCACACCGGTGGTGCCGCCCCAGAGGTTGTTGTACTCAGTTGTCGTCGGCACGGCCCGCTTGTTCGTCGGGCATTCGACGATCTTGTGGGCGTTCTGCACGTAGCTGAAGAGGAAACCCGGCTTGCGATCACGGGTGACGCGATCGACGAGCTGGGCCCAGTACGCCACGTCCGTGGGAGGCGGGTCACCCGGTCGCTGGTTCGGAGGCGTGGGCCAGTTGCGGCGGCCGTTGGGCCAGGTAAGCCGATCGGAGACGGGCCAGAACTGCTCCTTGTGGTCCTGAGCGTAGAGGTACGCGGCGGTCACGATCTGCTTGACGTGGATCTGGCACTTGGCCTGCTGCGCCACCGCTCGCGCTTTCGACAGCGCGGGGAGCAGCAAGCTGATGAGCAGGGCGACGATGGAAATCACCACCAGCAACTCGATCAACGTAAAGGCGGAACGTCTCCGTTTACGATCCATGCACGTTTTCCCAAGTCAACCCACTGCCCGAGACACCGGGACTCCCCACGGGGAGCATACAGGATCCACAGGGATGAGCAAGCAGATTCCCTCATGAAACATACTTCCATGGTGTGGGATCCCACATTTTGCGGACGACGTCGGGCCGGGTGACATGCTGGCGGGGACCGGACCCAGCCGGAGGGGGTGGGAGCGGCGTCCGTCGCCGATGGGGCAGCCCTTCTACCCTCTGGGTCCCTTGCTTGAGAATGCCGTTCCCCATCCTTTCGGGACGACCTCCCACGACTTCGCCCGCGCGGCCGCGGGGCGGATCGTTTTGGATGGGATGGGCGGGCAAGCGGGCGCCCTCGAAGCCTACCGGGCTCTGTTCAGAAACGGCGACGCGTCCGGCATCCTTCAGGCCCTGCCGGGATTCGTAAAGCCCGATACCCGAACCCTCCAGAGGGAACCAAGCCCGGAGGGTGAGGTCGTGAAGTTCACCCAGCGCGTCCCGGGCGCGATGGTCGGCACCGGCGACACCGCCCGCGTCTTTGACGACCTCTCGACCGAGAGCGTGCTGATCCCGATGATCGGCAAGCGGCAGGTGCGGACGTACACCCTGTGCGTCAGCTCGCAGGTGGGGTGCGCGATGGGCTGCGGGTTCTGCGAGACGGCCCAGATGGGCCTCATCCGCCACCTGACGCCCGAAGAGATCGTCGCCCAGTGGTACGCGGCGACCTTCGCCATCGGTCAGCGGCCCTCGAACATCGTGTTCATGGGGATGGGCGAGCCCATGGACAACATCGAGAACGTGATCAAAGCGATCGCGGTGCTCAAGGACCACAACGGGCCGAGCTTGCCGATCTCGAAGATCACGGTCTCGACGGTCGGCCGCGTGGACGGGATCAAGCGTCTTGGCGAGCAGCTTCACCAGCCGGGATGGCACCGCCTGAACCTCGCGGTGTCGCTGAACGCGCCGAACGACGCGATCCGGTCGGAGATCATGCCGATCAACCGCAAGTGGAACATGGCGGCCCTGCAGGAATCGCTGCTTGGGTTCCCGATCTACGGCGGGGGCAAGCTTTGCATCGAGTACGTGCTGATCCCGGGCGTGAACGACGGGTTCGAGCACGCCAAGCAGATCGCGGAGTTCATCGCGCCGCTGAACGCGCATTACGAGACGGCTCGCGGCGAACGCGAGGGCCGCTCGGTGCGGTGCATGGTGAACCTGATCCCGTACAACCCGCGTCGGAACTCGCCGTGGCCGGCGCCGACATGGGAATCGGTGGATCAGTTCATGTTCTGGCTGACGGACCAGGGGGTCTACACCAAGCGTCGGCGGACCAAGGGCCGCGACCTGATGGGCGCGTGCGGGCAGCTTGGAAGCGAAGAAATCCGGGGGCGGAAGCTTGTTTCGGTGAAGATCGAGGGCAAGTAAACGGCGGCCAGCCCCCCTACCCTTGCTTCGTGCCTATTCCTCGTGTTGCTATCGTCGGCCGACCCAACGTCGGCAAGTCCTCCATCATGAACATGATCGCGGGGGCGAAGGTCTCCATCGTCGATCCCACCCCAGGCGTGACGCGGGACCGCGTCTCCGCCATCGTTGTGCTTGACCCTCCCGTCAAGTTCAAGGGCGATCGCAACGACCGCGACGACAAGCCCAAGACGGTCGAGTTCGTCGACACCGGCGGGTTCGGCGCGTACACCGCCCCGGGCGAACGCTTCGACGAGGTCGGCGCCGACCTTCACACGCTCACCAACTCGATTGAGTTCCAGATCGCCGAAGCCGTCCATGGCGCGGACCTGGTCCTCTTCGTCCTCGACGCCCAGTCCGGCGTGACCCCGCAGGATGAAGCCATCGCCAAGCTCCTCCGCGAGGGCAAGCTCGGGCCCCAGCACAAGCAGACCACCAAGAAAAACGTCCCCGAAGCCGACCCCGACGCCAAGGGCACCAAGAAGACGACCAAGAAAGCCGGCAAGAAAGCCGCAGGGTTCAAGATCCCGCCCATCCAAGTCGTCACCAACAAGACCGACGGCCCCAAGTGGGAAGCCCACGCGGCCGAAGCCGCGGGCTTGGGTTTCGGCGAACCCATCGTCGTCTCCGCCAAGAACAACTACATGCGCCGCGAGTTCATGGACCGCATCTTCGACATGCTTCCCATCCCGAGCAAACATCTCGAAGCCCAGGCCGACCTCAAGATCGCCATCGTCGGCAAACGCAACGCCGGCAAGAGCACCCTCATCAACACTCTCGCGGGTGAGCCGCGTGTCATCGTCTCCGAAATCGCCGGCACCACGCGCGACGCCATCGACGTCCACTTCGATATGGACATGGGCACGGGCGAGGATGGCAAGCCCATTCGCAAGAGCGTGCTCGCGATCGACACCGCCGGCGTCCGCCGCGCCAAGAGCTTCCAGAGCATGGTCGAGCACTTCGCTTTCGACCGCGTTCAGCGGGCCATCGAACGGGCCGATGTCGTCCTCCTCATGATCGACGCCACCGAGAAGGTGAGCCAGGTCGATGAGCAGGTCGCGATGCTCTGTCAGAAAGGCTACAAGCCGACGATCATCGTCGTGAGCAAGTGGGACCTGGCGGAGGGCAAGCCGAACAAGAAGGGCTTGCCCGTCGTGACCGGCGACTACGAGGACTACCTCCGCAAGGAGCTCGGCGGCCTCACGTACGCTCCGATCGCGTTCATCTCAGGCAAAAGCGGGCGGAACGTCAAGCAGACGCTCAAGCTCGCGATGGACCTCAAGGAGCAGGCGGCCGAACGCGTGACGACGGGCAAGCTGAACCGGATCGTGCGCAAGATCATGGAGAAGAGCGCCCCGACGGACACGAAGGGGACGCACGCGAAGGTGCTTTACGTCGCCCAGACGTGGCACAGCCCGCCCACGATCACGCTTGTCGTGAACCATCCGGAGCTTTTCCGTCCGGGGTTCCTGCGGTTCCTGATGAACCGGTTCCGCGAGGAGCTTCCGTTCGTCGAGGTCCCGATGCGGATCGTGGTTCGGGCACGTCGCCAGCGCGAGGACGACATCCCGATGGACCCCGAAGCGATGGTCGAGACCCGCGAGGGTGTCCAGCGCAAGAAGGGCAAGCACATGCACCTCGCGCCGGTCCCCGACAAGAACGCCGGCGTCTGGCAGAAGAAGATGGCCAAAGCCGGCGCGACGCCCGACGCCCGCACCGACGACCTCATCGACCGCGAGCTTTCGCCGGAAGAACTGGCACAGTTCGCGGACGACGCCGAGACGTACTTCGACGATTGATGCTTAGGCGACCTTCGCCGTCGGACATCCCGCCTGCAGGCACCACTTCATGAAGTCGCGGCTGGTGACGATGCCGACGCAGCGCTTCGCGCCCTCTTCGCCCTCGACCACGGGGAGCGCGGAGATCCGCTGGGCGAGCATGATCTGGCCGGCTTGCGTGATCGAAGCGAGCGGGCTGATCGTGACGACGCCGCGATGCATGATCTGGTGGACGTGCTTGTCGAGCGTCGCGAGGTCGCGGGCGGTCGCGGCGGGAGCATCAACTGAGGGGGAAAGGGCGAGCAGCAGGTCGCGGTCGGAGACGATCCCTATCACGAAGCCACCCTCGATCACCGGGAGGTGATGGATTCGATGAAGCTCAAAGAGCTGCCGCACCGCTCGCAGCTTGGTGTCCATGCCGACCGTCACCACATGCCGCGTCATGATCGCGGAAACCGTGTTTGGGATGCAAGCCATGCCTTCCTGCGAATAGGGCTCAGTGCTCATATCGGCGCATCGGACGGATGCCGGGCCAACTGCACCTGAAACCCAAGAGATCCGCGACTCTGCCCGCGGGCGTCACGCTTTGCCGGCGACGGCGCTGCTGATCGCGGGTTATCAGCCGTTGAGCCGGCCAATGACAAGGGCGGAGCGCTTTCCGCGTTCCGCCCTTGCAGGAAGGCTCTGCGATGTCGAAGGGACCCGCTTGCTGAAGCTCGGGGCTCCGGAGGTCTCTTAATTGTCCTGGGACAGGATGATCACCGTGTACGGCCCGATCCCGACGTTGCCGTTGAAGCTCATGCCATCCTTGGCACCGGCGTTGGCCGTCGTGTCGTAGCTGTTGGTGTTGCCGAAGTCGCCGGAGTACCCGTTCCAGTCGCTGTTGAAGCGCACCTTCCATGTGCCGCCGCGGGGGAAGCCGATGTTGTAGCTCGCGTACGAGGTGTTCGCGAAGTTCGCGATGACGATCACGTCGTCCTTCGCGCCGCCGTTCTGCCAGCGGTGGAACCCGATCACCTTGTTGGTGTTGTTCACGTGGTGAACATTCGTGTTGTTGCCGCGCAAGCCGCGGGTCGTGTCGTACCAGTTGCGGCGCAGGCGGATCAGGTCGCGATACATCGTCTGGATGCCCGCGTAGGTCGTGAGCTTGGTCCAGTCGATCGGGTCGGTGTCGGCCCAGAACCCGTCCTCGAGGATCTCCTGCCCCTGGAAGATCATCGGCACGCCCGGGCTCGTCATCACGAGGCCGGCACCCAGGGTGGACCGCTTCTTGCTCGCCCAGCTCCCGGCGTTGCCGGGCCAAATCTCTTCGGGGACGCGGGAGTGGCCGTTGTTGACCTCGTCGTGGCTTTCGGTGTAGATGACGCGTTGGACGGCGTCGGCGTTGTACAGGGACTCGATCGCGCCCTTGACGGCCCACATGTCGCGGGAAGCGTCGCTCCCGTTGATGACCGCGGCGCGGATCGGATGGACGAACCGCGAGTCCCACTGGCTGTCAAACCCGGCGCCGCCCGCGCCGGTGGTCTTGGTGAGCCAGTCGTTGGCTTGCAGGTCTTCGGCGATCGAGATCTTCCAGCCGACGTTGGCGTTGATCTCGTTGTTGATGTACTGCATCAGCGTCCAGCCGTCGGCGATGTCGCCGCCGCCGCCGTTGTTCTGAGTGCGAATATTGACCGTCGAGTCCCAGCGCAGGCCGTCGGCCCGGAACTCCTGAAGCCACATCATCGCGTTGTCCCGCAGGAACGACCGGACCTCGCCGCGACCGTAGTCCGGACGCGTATCGCCCCAGGGCGTCGAAGCACGCCAATCCTGGAAGAAGTAGACGCCGCCGAGGTTGTTCTGGTACCAGCCGTCGAACCGCCACATGTCAAGATCGCTGGGCCCAAGGTGGTTGTAGACGACGTCCTGGATCACCGCGATCCCGCGGGCGTGGGCTTCGTTGATGAACTTCTTGTAGTTGTTCATCCCGCCGTAGATCGACTCGACGGCGAAGGGGTGGCCCGGGTTATACCCCCAGGAGAAGTCACCGGCGAACTCACAGACCGGCATCACCTTGACGGCGTTAACGCCCATCCCCTGGAGGTAGTCGAGCTTGGCGATCGCCGTATCGAACGTGCCCGGCGTGCCGCCCGCGACGTCGTTGAGCGTGCCCACGTGCATCTCGTAGATGACCATCTCGTTCCACGCCGGCGTCGTGAACGACGGGCTCTTGAGCTTGCCCGCGATCGTGACATCATCGATCGCGAGGCCGTCGGAGGGAAGCGGCGAATTGTCGTACTGCTGGAACCGGACGCGGAACGTCGAGCCGGGCGTGATCCCCGCGGCCGCCGCGGCGGAAGAGAGGTTGACGACCCGCGTCGAGAAGCTCGCCGAGATCGCCGGGTAGGAGTCAACCTTCGTCCACGTCGTGCCGTTGTTGGAGATGAACACACCGTCCTGCGTGTGCACTTCCTCGCCGACGTTGCGGACGCTGTAGGTCAGCGTAAGAGCCCCGTAGTTGGTGGCGTTGACCGTGGTGGTGAGCTGGCTCGTCTCGTAGGTGCTCGAAGCGGAGCTGTCGAACGTGCAGCCCTTGGTGCCGCTGGCTTTGTACGTCGTGGACTGGGCGATCCGCCACGTGCTGGTGCCCGTCCGCGTCCAGGCGGCGTTGAAGGTCGCGCCCTCGAACCCGTCGGTGAAGATCGTGACCGAGTTGCCGTAGACCGACCAGTCAAAGGTGTCGCCGCGGATGATGCTGTTGCCGGTGCTATTGGTCAGCTGACGGGCTCGCGAATCGTTCTTCCACGCCGTGGTGCCGTTGGTGATGACGTACTTGTACTGCTGCCCCTCCGTCGCGCCGGCGACGTCGCGAGACCAGTTGCCGTTCCCCTCGCTGGTGAGCGGCAGGCTGGTGCCGTTCCACGCGTTGAAATCGCCGGCCACGGCGACCGCGGTCGCGTTGGGAGCCCAGACGCGGAACATCGTTCCACCACCGCTGTCGGAGTACCGCACCGCGCCCATCCCGGGCCGCGTCGACTGCGCCCATGCGCTCCCGACGCTCAGCAGCGCCGAACCGGCGAGCGCGAGAAACGCTCCGCTGCTCGCGACAAAACGCCGAACCGCTCCGCCACCGGGCCAACGACCGTGTCCACGATTCATCATGTTGCGTGCTCCAGGGAACAAGCGATGCCAGACGCGGCATGCGAGCGTCAAGCTACCAGATCCTCGCGCCGTGTCCATGGAACGTTCTTGAGACGATGCAGAATTCTGCGAGTTTTCCACAGGAAACCTGCGCGATTGAGATCTCGAAACATTCCGGAACGTTTCTCGCTCGCTCGGTTCGCACTTCTTGCGCGTGCCTCGCCGACGCATGCACAACAACGTGCCAATGCATGCAGAGCCCATGCGTCGCCATTCGTTGCCGCACCCGTTCGGAGCGGCGACCGATTGGTTGCACGGTCTCAAAAGCCCTTCTCGGTCCTTCGCCGCGTCGCCACCGATCACCAGAGCGTCGGTCGGGGGCGTCGCATCTCCGAGCGGAGCGCTTTCCGGGCTCGCACGAGCGACTTTCGCCCGCTCGGGAGGCAATCGACCGATTCCGGTAAGCTCCGCTCCATGACCGAATCTGCCCCCGCCTCCTCCGCTCCCAAGATTGAGCCGCCCCGAAGCCTCTGGTCGATCGTCGGAGCTTCCTCCGCCGGCACGCTCATCGAGTGGTACGACTTCTACATCTTCGGAGCCCTCGCCACCACGATCGCAACGGTCTTCTTTCCCGGTTCAAGCGACGCGACAGCCCTGCTCTCGACGCTCGCCACGTTCGCCATCGGGTTCGTTGTCCGGCCCTTTGGCGCCCTGATCTTCGGGGCGCTGGGCGACGTCATCGGCCGCAAGCACACGTTCATGGTCACCCTGCTCCTCATGGGCGGAGCAACCTTCGCCATCGGCATCCTGCCGGGCTTTGCCACCATCGGCTGGGCGGCGCCGGTCATCCTCGTCATCCTCCGACTGCTGCAGGGGCTCGCGCTGGGCGGCGAGTACGGCGGAGCGGCCACGTACGTCGCCGAGCACTGCCCCGACGGCAAGCGCGGGTACTGGACAAGCTGGATCCAGACGACCGCCACGCTTGGTTTGTTCCTCTCGCTTGCGGTCATCATCGCCTGCCGCACCCTCCTGACGCCGGAGCAGTTCGCGGCATGGGGCTGGCGGATCCCCTTCTGGGTCTCGATGCTGCTGGTGCTCTTCTCGTACTACATCCGCCGCCGGATGAACGAGTCGCCGCTCTTCCAACGCATGAAAGCATCCGGCAAGGGCACCAAGAATCCCCTCAAGGAGAGCTTCGTCAACCCGGCCAACCGCAAGCTCGTCCTGCTCGCGCTCTTCGGCGCCACCGCCGGCCAGGGCGTCGTCTGGTATACCGGTCAGTTCTACGCGATGAACTTCATGAAAGTGACCCTCGGCATCGAGGCCATGCAAGCTGAGATCCTCGTCGGTATCGCTCTGGTCCTCGCGACACCGTTCTTCATCGTCTTCGGCGCTCTCTCCGACCGCATCGGCCGCAAATGGATCATCCTCGTCGGCTGCGTGGTCGCCATCGCTTCGTACTACCCGATATACGGGGCGAAGGTCCGCATCGCCGACGTTTCCGACCCCGCCCGCTTCTCGCTCACAGCCACGGAGACCCTTGCACCAACGGCGACGAAGTCCGGTCCCATCGCTTCGGTCCGCAACACGTACGCCGACGGCACCGTCGACATCGTCAAGACGCTGTCCCCCACGCCGACCGCGACGGATCCGGCTCCCAAGCCCGTCATCACCCACCAGATCACCTTCCCGAGCATCACAAGCCCACCGGCGCTCAAGCTGATCGGGCTTGTCTTCATCCAGGTGATCTTCGTCACCATGGTCTACGGGCCCATCGCCGCATTCCTCGTCGAGCTCTTCCCCACGCGGATCCGGTACACCTCCATGAGCTTGCCGTACCACATCGGCAACGGCGTCTTCGGAGGCCTCGTGCCCTTCACGGCGCAGTACCTCGTGCAAGCGACCGGGAACAAGTTCGCCGGGCTCTGGTACCCGATGAGCATCGCCGCGCTGACGGTCATCATCGGCGCGACGATGCTCAAGGAACGACGCAACGTCAACATGCTCGACGAACACTGAAAGCGGTCAGCGTCCGCTCTGATACACCGCGCCGCGCGGATTGTCGACGCCCTCGGTCCAGACGACGTTCACCCGGATCACTTTCGCGCACTCGGCGACCGGCGGAAGCCCGGCGGTCTCAAGCGGGACCGCGAAGCACGGAACCGTCGACTGCGGCTTGTTCCCGTCGATGAACGCTCTCCGCCAGACCGTCGCACGGACCGTCACGCTCGGCGGCGCCCCCGGGCCGTCGCGCTGCGCGTCCGGCGCATTCCATTCCACGGACGTGATCTCGGCCCAGTCGTGCCGGCCCATGGTCTGCTTCTCACCCCCGCGGATCTCAGCCACCAGCACGCCGTCCGTCACCGCCTCGCCGCTCGCTTTCTGCCACAAAGCCTCGGCCGACTGGCTGTGCTTTCGCCAATCCAGCGCCGGCGCGACGCGGACCTCGACCGTCGGCTCGACGGATTTCGACCCGCCCGAAGCAACCGGAACGACGTCCTCGCGCTTGGCGGCGTAGAAGGGCATCTGCTGGGCCGGCACCGGCTCATGCCGCGTTTCCTTCATGTCCTCAAGCTTGAGAACGGCGGTGGTCTGCGGCTGATCCCATGAGTGAAATCGCCACGGGTCGCTCTTGGTCACCGTGAACTTGACCTCGCCCGTGCGGACCTTGGTGAGCTCGTAGATCCCCTTCCGCTTGGCGTCCGCCGACATGAATCGATCGTGAAGCGTGAGCCTGCACACATACTCCCCCGCCGGCAGCCAGCCCAATCGAAGCATCTGGCCGTCGCGGTTCGCACCCGGGCTCCACTGATGCTTGATGTCGTCGTGCCAATAGCTTGCTTGCACCTCCCAGACGTTCCCGGTCAGCGTGACCGAGTCGACGGTGAAGTCCCAGCCATTCTCAAGCGGCGGGCTCGTCAGAAAGACGCAAGTCTCCTCCTCATCACACCCCGGTCGCGGCCGCACGTTGCCGAGGAGGTACTCCGCCATCACCGGGCTGTACTTGTTCGCTTTGTACCGGCTCGGCATCACGATCTGGCCCGCCGGCGTCGCGTGCACCCGGTTGCCATCGTCTTCGCGGTAGCAGTGCCCGCCCGTAAAGAGCGAGCCCACCACCATCGCCGGCGACCTGCCTCCGGGGTGGCGGTCACCATCAACGATGTGAACCGGCCAACGCACCGGCTTGGCAGCATCGGCCGAAGGGGACGCCGGTTGAAAGGACGCCAAAGCAATCAGGGTCGAAGCCAGCAGCATGAGACAGCCTCCGAATCACCGAACCGGTCCGATCCAGCGCGACCAATCCGCGTCCGGTTCACGGATTCGAGGCATTTCGCCCCTCCCATCGGGGCCGGAACCCGCCGACCGTCACGAAGCGGCTTCCCGCCCCTTGACCGTCGCGAGCAAAGCCGTTCCCGCACGGTCCACCTTCGCCAATCCCGTGCGCACAAGCACCAGCGCCGCGGCTGGCAGCTTCACCTGATTGACCGGGACGCTCTGTTCGGCCGCGAGTCGCGCAAGCAGTTCCCCCGCCGCACGGGCCGTGCTTTCATCCTCGGGCAACTTGCTCGCAAGCATCGACCGGCCCTCGAGGATGCTCGCCGCTCCGTGCATGACGAGACCGGCCGCTCCCGCCGAAGCGTGCCGGGGACTCATCAGCGTCCCGGTCGCCAGGTGGGCCACCTTGACCGCGCCAAGATCATCCTCGTCCATCGGCCGAAGGCCATCGCTCGGATCAACCCCGCGGGAGCACGTCCACCACGAAACACCAAAGAAAATCGCGAAGATCAACGTCGCAAGCACATACCACGGAACAAACCCGCCGCCGAAGAACACCCAGCACGCCATCAGCATGAACACGTAGATGACCAAGGACGAAAGCACACCCATCGAGATCGCGACCCATCCCTTGGTCGCAAACTCGGTGTTGTACTCGTTCACCGCCGCCCGAACGGCCTGCTCATGCTTCATTCGCCCAGCATATCGGCGATGGAACTTCGCCCGCCGCACGCTTCCGCCAGAGGCCGCGGCACCTGTGAAACGTTGCAACAAGGTCGCCCGACGATCGGCCGGCATCCGAGATAGGAAAGGGATCGAGCGGTGGCCCTGGCCACGCTACAAACCCGAAGTCCGGGTCATTAAAATTTACTTAACAACTGTCCGGCCAAGGACCTCCAGCAGCATATTGATGAATTTCGATGCGTTCCGCTGGCCCCGAGCGGAAAATCCGGTTTCTGCGGGTACCATTCTCAGTCAAACACGTGTTTGAATGGCCCCGGGCGGGCCGAGGGAACGGGGTGGGAAGCAGGATTCCGGCATGAAAAAGGCAACTGTTTTCGCCAGCGTCGCGATCTTCGGCCTGCTCGCGGTGGTCGGCGGCGGGCTCGCGTTCATCAAGCACCGCCAGAACCAAGCCAGCGCCGAAGCCAAGGGCCCCGGCGAGCCGGCGACCTCCGTCGAGGTGGTCAAGGTCCGCGAGATCACCTGGCAGCCCACCTCAAGCCTCGTGGGCACCGTGCTCGCTCTCCGCTCGGTCACCGTGAGCAACGAACTCCCGGGCGTCATCTCCCGCATCAACTTTGAGTCCGGCTCCATCATCGAGGAGGGCGCGGAACTCCTCGCCCTCGACGATGCCGAGGACCAGGCCGATCTCGTCGCCGCTCAGGCCTCCGTCAAGGTGGCCGAAGCCAACGTCGCCGTCGCCGACACCCGCCTCCGGCTCGCCGAAACCGAGCTCCGACGCATCGACGAAGCCGTCAAGCTCAAGGCCATGTCCGACATCGACCTCGACCGCGCCGCCGCCGAGCTCGATCGCACCCGCGCCGACCGTATCCGCCTCGTCGCCGAGATCGAACAGGCCAAAGCACGCGTCGAACAGGTCAAGACCCGCTTGGACAAACGCACCATCCGCGCCCCCTTCCGCGGCCGCGCCGGTCTCCGCAACGTCCACGCCGGTCAGTACCTCGCCGAGGGCGCCTCGGTCGTCATGCTTCAGGAAGTCTCCGACACCATCAACCTCGATTTCGCGATCCCCCAGGAATACCTCCCCCGCGTCGCGCCCGGCGTCATCGTGAAAGCCACCGGGCCGCTCCTCGGGCCTGAGCCCATCGACATCCGCGTCGTCGCGGTCGACGCCGCCGTCAACAACGCCACCCGCAACGTTCGCGTCCGCACCGTCGTGGACAACAAGAACGACAAGCTGCGCCCCGGCATGTTCATCCAGATCAGCGTGCCGGTCGAGGAACCGCAGACGTACCTCGCCATCCCCCGCACCGCTCTCCGCCGAACCTCCTACGCCGACCAGGTGTTCATGGTCGTTCCCGCGGGCAAGGACGACCAGGGCAACCCCGTCCTGCGCGCCAAGCAGCAGTTCGTCAAGATCGGCCCCACCCTCGGGGAAGACATCATCGTCACCGAAGGCCTCAAAGCCGGCGACGAGATCGCGTCCTCCGGATCCTTCAAGCTCCGCGACGGGGCCCTGATCTTCGTCGCTCCTCCGGCGGCGCCCGCTTCGGCCGCCGCAACCACGAAGTAACCCCCAGAGAGCCGACCCCGCGCGATCTCGCGCTCCCGAACAAGGCCCTTCAACTTCCGCACGGAAGAGCGAGACCTCCATGGCATCGATCACCGATCTGTTCATCAAGAAGCCCGTTCTGGCGATCGTGCTCAACCTCATCATTCTCGCGGTGGGTTGGCGAGCCATCGGCTCACTCCCCGTGCGCCAGTACCCGCGCATCGAGTCCACCTCGATCGTCATCACCACCGCCTACATCGGCGCCAGCGCCGAAACCATCAAGGGCTTCCTCACCACCCCCATCGAGAAAGCCGTCGCCGCCATCGACGGCGTCGACTACATCGAAAGCTCCAGCGCCCCCGGCCTCAGCACCATCACCGTTCGCCTGCGCCTCAACCACAACAGCAACGATGCCCTCGCGGAGATCAGCGCCCGACTCAACCAGGTGCGGAGCGAACTCCCCACCGAAGCCGAATCCCCCTCCATCGAGATCCAGCGCGCCGACAGGCCTTTCGCCACCTTCTACCTGAGCTTCACAAGCACCTCCCTCGACCTCACCCGCCTCACCGAGTACCTGGTCCGAGAGGTTCAGCCCGAAATGGGCACCATCGAGGGCGTTCAGCGCTGCGGCATCGAAGGCCCGCGCAACATGGCCATGCGGATCTGGCTGAACGAAAGCCGGCTCACCGCCCTCGACGTCACCCCCACCGAGGTTAACGAAGCCCTCCGCCGCAACAACTTCATCGCCGCCGTCGGTCGCACCAAGAGCGCCGAGATCCAGATCGATCTCATCACCGACACCGACCTCCGCACCGTCTCCGAGTTCGAACAGCTCATCGTCCGCGAGACCGAGGGGACCATCGTCCGCCTCAAGGATGTCGCCCGCGTCGAGCTCGGCAGCGAAGAGCCCACCGGCGAAGCCGGCTTCAACGAGAACCCCGCCATCTACCTCTCCGTCTGGCCCCTTCCCAGCGCCAACGAGCTCGAAGTCGCGACCAAGCTCAAAGCCCGGATGGAGGATCTCCGCCCGTCGCTCCCGCCGGGCATCGACATGAAGCTCGCCTACGACGGTACCTACTACATGAGCAATGCGCTCACCGAGATCGGCAAGACCCTCGCCGAAACCGTCGGCATCGTCGCGCTCGTCGTCTTCCTGTTCATTGGCTCGATCCGGACGGTGCTCGTCCCGCTGGTCGCCATCCCGATCTCCCTCGTCGGGGCATGCATCTTCATGGCGGCGATGGGCTTCTCCCTGAACCTCCTCACGATCCTGGCGATCGTCCTCTCCGTCGGGTTGGTCGTCGACGACGCCATCGTCATGGTGGAAAACGTCGAACGCCACATCCGCGAGGGCAAGCCGAAGATGGAAGCCGCGCTCTTGGGCGCCCGCGAGCTCTTCGCCCCCGTCATCTCCATGACGATCACCCTCGCCGCGGTGTACGCGCCCATCGGTTTCCAAGGCGGCCTCACGGGCGTGCTCTTCAAGGAGTTCGCCTTCACGCTCGCGGCCGCCGTCGTCGTCTCGGGCATCGTCGCCGTGACGCTCTCGCCGGTGATGAGCGCCGCGCTGGTCCCGGCGCACGGCCGCGAGAGTCGGTTCACCCGGTTCCTCAATCGCATCTTCGATCGCCTTCGCCGCGGCTATTCCCGCCTGCTCGACATCACCCTCGACCTCCGCTGGAGCATGGCTTTCGCGGCCGTACTGATCGCGGCGGCCGCGGTCCCGCTCTACCAGCAGTCCGGCAAGGAGCTGGCTCCGACCGAGGATGAGGGCGGCATCTTCTTCGTTCTCTCCGCCGCGCCCGACGCTTCGCTCACTTCCACCCGCGACCACGCCCAGAAGGTGTCGACGGCGTTGCTCCAGCTTCCCGAAGCCGGCTTCGCCTGGCGCGTCATCATGACCCCCTCCTCGGGCTTCGGTGGCATCCAGACCACCAAGTGGGATGAGCGTGAGAAGACCACCGCCGAGCTTCTCGGCCCGGCGTTCGGCATCGTCTCCTCGATTCCGGGCGTGCAGGCGTTCCCCGTCCTGCCCCCCCCGCTCCCCGGAGCCGGACAGTTCGACGTCGAGATGATCGTGAGCAGCTCGAACCAGCCCGAGGACATGGCCGAGATCGCGGGCAAGCTCATGGCCGCGGCCTACGCCAGCGAGAAGTTCATGTTCGCGGACACCGACCTCAAGATCGACCTGCCGCAGACCAAGATCATCATCGATCGCGAACGCGTCTCGGACATGGGGCTTGACCTCGCGACCGTCGGCCGCGACCTCGCCATCATGCTCAGCGGCGGATACGTCAACCGGTTCAATTACGACGGCCGAAGCTACAAGGTCATTCCCCAGATCGAAGAGTCCGGACGGATCACCCCCGACCAGATCCTCCAGATGAAGGTCCGGGCCAAGGACGGCGGCCTCGTCAGCGTCTCCTCGTTCGTCCGCCTTGAGACCAAAGCCGCGCCCCGCACCCTCAACCGCTTCCAGCAGCGCAACAGCGTCAAGATCATGGGCGGCGTCCGTCCCGGCGTCACCAAAGAAGAAGCTCTCCGCGCCCTCGAAGATGCGGCCCGCCCGATCCTGCCTCCGGGATACACGATCGACTACGTCGGCGAGAGCCGCCAGCTCCGCCAGGAGGGCTCATCCTTGGCGATGACCCTCGGTTTCGCGCTCGGCCTCATCTATCTCGTTCTCGCGGCCCAGTTCAGCAGCTTCCGCGACCCGCTCATCGTGCTTCTGGGCTCGGTGCCCCTCGCCATCTCCGGCGCGCTCATCTTCACGTACCTCGGCTTCACCACCGTCAACATCTACTCGCAGGTCGGACTGATCACCCTCGTCGGCCTGGTCGCCAAGAACGGCATCCTGATCGTCGAGTTCGCGAACCAACTGCAGGAACAGGGCCTCAGCAAGCGGGAAGCCGCCAAGACCTCGGCCCTCACCCGCCTCCGCCCCATCCTGATGACCAGCGTGGCGACCATCGTCGGTCACTTCCCGCTCGTGCTTGTCACCGGCGCCGGCGCGATGTCCCGAAACAGCATCGGCATCGTGCTCGTCACCGGCATGGCGATCTCCACGATCTTCACCCTGCTGGTCGTCCCCTCCATCTACATCCTGCTGGCCGGCACGCACAAAGCCCACGCCGGCCACGGTACTTCACCGGGTACCTCGCCCGGCACCCCCGGCCACGACCACGCCAAGCCCGCGCAGGACACGCCCCCGGCAAGCGCCCTTCCCGCCTGATTGGTTTCGGCCCTCAGCCCACGATGATCGAAGCCACTGTGACGTCGTCCGCAAGCCGCGCCACGCGCTCGTTCGGATTGGACCTTGACCCGCTGGGCCCCGAACCCGCCGCAAACGACGGGTGCGCGAAATCGATCACGCCCCGCACCAGCGTCTCGACGTCGGTCTCGACATCCCCGCACGACGCGAGCGTCTCGATCGCCCGCTCCACCCCGAACTCCGCACCCTCCGGCGACTGCTGTTCCACCACCCCGTCGGAGTAGATCACAAGCCGGGACCGAGGCGGGAGAATCAGGGTCTCGGCTTCGTACCCCGCCGTCGACTCAACGCCAAGCGGCAGCCCCCCGCGATACTGCGCTCGCCGCACGCTTGAAGCCGCACCGTCCCGCACCAGCCAGTACCCGTGCCCCGCGTCGATGAACGAAAGCTCCGTCGCCCCATCGCTCTGCGGTGTGAACACCCCAAGCCACAGCGAGATGAACTTCCCATCCACGCAGTGCTGGCTCACGTAGTGGTTCACCTCCGCGATCGCCCGCGCCGCGTCCCCGTGATACAGCAGCGACGCGTCCAGGTGCGCCTTCGCGGTCGCCATCAGCAGCGCCGCCCCGACGCCCTTGCCCGAAACGTCGCCGAGGAAGATCGCCGTCCGGCCCCCGTCCAGCGCGAGCGCACCAAAGAGGTCGCCCGCCACGTGACGCCCCGGAATCGAACGCATCGCGTACCCCACGCGGTGAAGCATGCCGCGCGGCGGCGGCAGAAGCCGCACCTGCGCCTCGTGCGCTGCTTCCAGGTCATGCTGCAGCTCTTCCTGACGCTGGCGGATCTCTCGGGCACGCAGATTGCCAAGCGCGAGCCCCGCGATGCGAGCGATCGCTCGGCAGAACGCCGCCGCGTCCTGCGCCAAAGCCGACTCGCCCACCCGCGAATCCAGGTACAGATAACCGCCCGGGCTCGACCCCACCATCACCGGCGCGCACAGGGCCGAGTGAATGCCAAGCTGCACGATGCTCTGGCCGAAATTCGGCGTGGCTTCGTGGTCCAAGCGGACAACCTCGCCCTCCGCCGCGGCGCGGAGCAGGGACCGCGAGAAATCCAGCCCGCCCCCGCCCGCCCGGCTTGAAACCGGACCCTTCGAAGCGATCAAGTCGACGTCATCGCCGTTGATGTGCCGCAGGAACGCCACGCGAGCGACGCCCGTTCCCGCCGATGCGGCGTTGATCGTCGCCGTCGCGAGCCCGGCTTCGTCCATCGCCGCTGCGATCGTCGCCGCGCTCTCGGCGATCAGGTCGAGCTTGGCTTCGGCTTTGATGGTCAGTTCGGCCTGCGGCACGCGCTGCACGCGACGTGTCGCCGCCACCACATCGTCCTGCGTCGTGAGGAACCCGGTGGTCGTGTGCCGATGGCCCGTGCGCACGACGAAGGTCCACGGACCCAGCCCGATCAGGTCGTTCTCCTTGATGGGCAGCGCCTGCTCGGCCGGAAGCCGCACGCCGTTGAGGCTCGTCCCGTGCCGGCTACCGAGATCGCTCATCAGCCACGTGTCCGCGGCGAGCCAGAACTGGGCGTGCCGCCGTGAGACCGTCTCGTCCAAAAGCCGGATGTCCGCGGCGTTCCCGCGGCCGACCACGTGCGTCTTGGCCGACGTTACGACGATCGGCTCGACCTGGGGGCCGGCCAGCACGTCCAGTCTGATGGTTTTGACCTGCGTGGTGGCCATGTTCGGACCAGTGTACCCCCTTTGGCCCACCCACCGCATGCCGATATCCTCTCAGCATGCCCACGCCCGCGCCCGCCAGCGACCTTGCCCGCCGCCTCCGATCCAAAGAGGCTCTCATCGCCGTGGTCGGCCTTGGGTACGTCGGTCTGCCGCTTCTCGCCGCGTTCCACGCCGCAGGGCACAGGGTCCTGGGCTTTGACACCGACCCGGCCAAGCCGGAGCAGCTCCGCCGGGGCACCCACTACCTCCCCCACCTCGGGCCGGACCTCGCGGCTTCCTTCGCCCAAAGCCCGCGCTTCCAAGCCACCACCGATCCCGCCGCCCTTATCCAAGCCGACGCCATCGTCGTCTGCGTCCCCACCCCCCTGGGCTCCCACGGCGAACCCGACCTCTCCTATGTCCTGTCCACCGCCGAAATGATCGGCAAGCACGGCCGCTCGCCCGCGTCCGGACCCGTGCTCGTCGTGCTTGAGTCCACCAGTTATCCCGGGACCACCCGCGACGACATGCTCCCGGCGATCCTGCGGTCTTCGCAGACGCCGCGGACGCCCGGACAGGACCTGCTCATCGCGTTCAGCCCCGAACGCGAGAACCCCGGCTCCACGACGCACACCACACGGACCATCCCCAAGCTCGTCGGCGGCATCGACGACGCTTCCCGCGACGCGGCGGTCGCTCTTTATGAGGGCACGATCGAACGGGTGATTCCTGTATCCTCCGCCGAGGTCGCCGAAGCCGCCAAGGTCTTCGAGAACATCTTCCGCGCCGTCAACATCGCCCTCGCCAACGAGATGAAGACCATCCTCGAGGCCATGAACATCAACGTCTGGGAGGTGATCCAAGCCGCCGCCACCAAGCCATTCGGGTTCATGCCCTTCTACCCCGGCCCCGGGCTGGGCGGCCACTGCATCCCCATCGATCCCTATTACCTCGCGTGGAAAGCCCGCGAAGCCAAGGTCCCCGCCCGCTTCATCGAGCTCGCCGGCGAGATCAACACCGCGATGCCCCACACCGTCGTCGAGCGCACCGTCCGCGCCCTCAACGACCGCGGCGTCGCCGCCAGGGGCGCCCGCGTCCTCGTCCTCGGCCTCGCGTACAAGCCCGACATCGCCGACGTCCGCGAAAGCCCGAGCTTCGAGCTCATCGAGGGCCTCATGGACCGTGGGGTGCTGGCGGACTATTCCGACCCGTTCGTCCCCCGCACCTGGAAGATGCGGAAGTACGACCTCAATAAATCGAGCGTGCCCCTGACGCCGGAGTCGATCGCTTCGTACGACGCCGTCCTCATCTCGACCAATCACTCCGCGTTCGACTACGCCGCGCTCGCCGAGCATGCCAAACTGGTGATCGACACGCGCAACGCCATGGCCGGGTTCGCCCGAGCCATGGGCTCCCGCCTCGTCCGGGCCTGATTTCCAAGCTCGGGCGCTCGGTTCCGGCCGCCGGGGGGCCGCGACCGGCTCCCGCGTCGTGGCCCGTGCGTCGACCTACCATGGTGCTTGAATATGAACGACATCAACGTGACGGGTCCCGACGGGCAACGCGGGGCTGAATCCTCAACGGTTTCCGCCGATTCGACGCCCCCCAGCCGCCCCACCGAGCTCAAAGCTTCGGACATCTTCGCCAACGACAACACCTTCGCCGAGCTCGGCCTGCGTGCCAGCGTGCTCAAGGGCATCGAAGCCATGGGCTTTACCAAGCCCACGCACATCCAGGCCCAGCTCATCCCGCCGATCCTGACCGGCCGCGACGTCCTCGGCCAGGCCAAGACCGGCTCGGGAAAGACCGCGTCCTTCGCCCTCCCGCTCATTCACATGTGCTCCAAGGAAGGCCAGTTCCAAGCGGTCGTCCTCTCCCCGACGCGAGAGCTCGCGATTCAGATCACCGCCGAGATCAACGAGATCGCCCAGTTCACCCCCATCCGCGCCGTCACCGTCTTCGGCGGCCAGGCGATCCACGCCCAGGCCAAGAAGCTCCAGGGCTCGGCCCAGATCATCGTCGCCACCCCCGGCCGCCTCATGGACATGAAGGAGCGCGGCCTCGTCAACTTCGACAACACGCGGTTCGTCGTCCTCGACGAAGTCGACCGCATGCTCGACATCGGGTTCCGCGACGACATCAAGAAGATCCTCGACATGACGCCGCCCACGCGTCAGACCATCGTCGTCAGCGCCACCATCTCCGGCGAGATCGAACGCCTCGCCCGCAAGTACATGAAGGACCCGCAGAAGATCGAGACCGCCGCGGGAAGCCTCACCGTCTCGATGGTCGAGCAGCACTACATCACCGTCGACGGCTGGGACAAGGAGCGCCTCCTCGTCCACCTCCTCACCCACGAAGAGCCCGCTCTCACCGTCGTCTTCTGCAAGCTCAAACGCACCGTCGACAAGCTCGCTCGCAAGCTCGAACAGGCCAAGATCGACGTCCACGCCATCCACGGCGACATGCCCCAGGGCAAACGCAACCGCGTCATGGAGCACCTGCGCTCCGGCAAGCTTGCGGTGCTCGTGGCTTCCGACCTCGCCGCCCGTGGCATCGACGTTGACGACATCTCGCACGTCATCAACTACGACCTTCCCGAAGACCCCGAGGTCTACGTCCACCGCATCGGCCGCACCGCGCGAGCCGGCCGCAAGGGCGTCGCTTGGGCTTTCGTCACCCCCGGACAGGGCAAACTCCTCAGCCAGGTCGAGGATCTGATCAACATCATGATCCCCAAGATCGAATACCCCGACTTCAAGCCAAGCCCGCGCCCCGACGGCTACCGCGACCCCGACGACCGCCACGCCAGCGGCGGCCTCACCCTCGCCAACCCCAGCGGCATCAAGCCCCCCGCACCGGCGGGCCCGCGACAGACCCGCCTCGAAGCTTCCATCAACCTCGAAGTCCCCAAAGCCCCCGACGCCACCAAGTTCCCCGGCGGCATCGTCCCCACGGCCCTCCCGCCCAACCGCATGTTCGGGAAGCTCAAGGGACGCAAGCGCTAAACCTTGCCGCACCGGTTCGATTCGGCCGCCCAACCCCCCGACCAAAGCCGCCTCGACGACCTCTAGCATGGAACTCCGCCCGCCTTGCGAGCGAAGAGAGACAGGTCGCAGCGTCTGCGTCGGCGTACGGCATCAACATCGGTCGTGGGGTTTTTCGATGCTTCTCAGGAACTTGCCGTCGGTCGCTCGTTCGTCATTGGTTGCAACGTTGCTCGTCACCGGCACCTCAGCCGCTCGACAGCCAGAAATCCTTGTAAGAGTCTTGGCTCACGATTCAAGAGTGGGCCCCTCGGCGACCCGACTCCCGGTGGGCACGCTGAGCACGGCCGGGCGATTCGACGATCATCGAGTCCTCGTCAGCTCGAACCCATCGGATCGCAACTTTCTCGCCGACGGCGAGTCGATCCGCGAGGTGATGTTCGCCAACACCCAGATTCCCGGTCAACCTGCCGGTGTGGTGTGGTCCGGAGAGTTCCGCGCCGCGATCTATCCAATCGATGGAGTCGGAGCTTCATTCTCCGCCCAAGCCGCGGGCCCCGGCATCGGAGATGTTCCTCAGTATGTCTCATTCATCGGGGTGCCCGACGGTCCCTTGACGATGAATACCCAGATTCAGAATCAGCCGGCCGGCTGCACGCGCACCGGACTCGTGCTCCAGCTCGCGCGACCCGAAGCGTTGGTCGGACCCATCGGCGGACCGCTTCAAGTTGTGCTTCCCGCGAGCTACCAGCCGCCCGGCGCCTCCGGTTCGCGGTCCTTCGATCCCATCGCGAACTACCTCAACAACGCCGGTCGCGCAAGCCTGTCCTTCACCGCGTTCGGCAACAGCCGGAACTACGTCGTCATCGCCGACACAACGACCGTCGAACTCCGAGCCGAAGGTTCGACCTCGCTCCAGTCAGACCGCGGCGTCATCGCTCTTCGTTCGCTGGTCGCGGCGGTTTCCCAGCCGATATCCGACGGTTCCGTGTTCATCCGCGGTTCGACGCAGGTCGGCAACCAGTCCCGCGTGCTCCTCTGGCAAGCGCGACCGTCCGGCCCCGCGTCGATCGTCGCGATGGCCGGCGACCGGGCGCCGGGAACCGAACCGGGCGTGACTTTCGCGGTGACGTCAAACCCCTTCGAGGTGTATGCCGCCAACCGGAACGGCTCGCTTCTCTTTCAAGCGGCTCTCTCCACGCCGGAGGGGCCGAGCGTCGCCCTCTATCTCTGGCGACGCGGCAGCCTCACCCTTGTCGCACGTCAGACAGCGGAATCAAGCCTCTCTCCCGGCACCGCGCCTTCTCGATCACTCAATTCACGCGACGAAGCCGCTTTCATCGGCGAGATGCAAGCATTCATCTACAAGCCCGGCGTGGGCACGATTCGTGTCGCCCGTCGCGGCCAGCCGATCGCACCCTCCTCGGGCCTGGCTGGAAACATCGTCTCGATCTACCCGTTCTACGGGTCCACGATCGGTCGAGTGCACAATTCGGGAGGCGACGACATCTCCGTGCCAAGCCTGACCGACGATGGGCGGCTTTTCATCGCGGGATTCACTTCAGCGAACCCCCCTTCCGAAAGCGGAAACTTCTTCGCCGCGTTTGAAGTCGTCGGGACACCGTGCCCCTCCGACTTCAACCTCGACGGCTTCACCGACTTCTTCGACTACCTCGACTTCGTGACCTGCTTCGAGGGCGGCCGCTGCCCCGACGGCAAGCCCGCCGACTTCAACGACGACGGCATCGCCGATTTCTTCGATTACATGGAGTTCGTCGACGCCTTCGAGAGAGGGTGCTGAAACTTCCTCCGATCTCGCTGAGGACCCATCATGACGATCCCGCCCGCCGCCTTCCCCCTCGCCGCCCTTGCACTCGGTTCCCTCGCGGTCTCGGCACGAGCCGAACCGGTGCTTGAGTTCCGTGCCCTCGTGGGCACCAGCCAGGTCGGGGTCGACCCGGCGCTCGTGCCTCCCGCGAGCGTCAGCAGGCTTGCCATGTTCAACCCGCTCCACGCGCTGATCCGAACGCAAGCCGGCGAAAACTACCTGTCCGACGGCATCTCTCTCCGCCGGGTCATGGTCGCCGGGACGCAGATCCCGGGCCAGCCCCAGGGTGTCATCTGGGGCGGCACCTTCCGCAACGAGATCTGGCCGCTCGAAAGCGGCGGTTCGTACTTCTCCGCCATCGCCTCGGGAGGCGACCTGGGTGCGCCGTCCAACGTGCTTTTCGCCGGAGACTTCGAATCACCGGACATCCTCGGCTGGGGGACGGTGTCTGGATGCACACGCAACGGCCTGCGTGTCCGTCTGCAAGCGACCGGGTACGAAGTCGGACCGATCGCGGGGCCGTACCGCGTCGTCATCCCTGCAAGTTACGTTCCCCCGAGCTTGATCGGCACGTTCAGCACGTCCGGACATCTGCCGCCGCGCCTCAACTCGCGCGGCGAACTCTCCTTCGTCGGGGTTCTCCGTCCGCCTTCCGGACGGTCGTACCCCGTCGCGTGCGTCGCCGATGAGCTGGGCTCGCGCATCGTCTACAACGGCTCGGCGCCTCTGCCGACCGACCGCGGGCCGGTCCCCTTCGCCAATTGGTTCATCTTCACGTCGCACGCCCTGCCGGACGGATCGGTCGCGATCTCGGAGAACTGGGAGCAAAGCCCCGGCCTCTGGCTGATTCCTCCCTCCGGACCCGCGGGCCTCGCGACCACGCTTGCTCGCGTCGGCGACCGCGCCACGGGCACCGACGCAGGCGTGCTCATCAGCAGCGTCCGCTTTCTCACGGCAAACCGCACCGGAGCGGTGCTCTATCTCGCCAACCTCGCGGGGCCGGGCATCAACGATGATAACTTCCTGGCTGTCTATCTCTGGAGAGACGGTCAAACCACACTGATCGCGCGCTCACGCGCAGGACAGCCAAGCGGCGGATCCAGCGGCCCCCGAAGCCTCAACTTCGCGTCCATGAACGATCGGGACGACGTCGCTCTGCTCTTCAACAACTCGCTCGCCATCTACAAGCCTGTCGGTGGAACGGTCACCATCGCCGCGATCAACCAGCCGCTCCCCGCCGAGTCGGGAGTCCGCGGCAATGTCGCGTGGACCAGCCCGCCGTTCGAGGGTTCATTCTCATTTGCGGCCGCACCGCACTCGGGAGGAGATGACGACCGATACTCACTCCTCTCGCCGGACGGATGGTACTTCTTCAACGTGACGACAACGTTCGGCGAGTACGTCGGAAGCGTTCGGGTCATCGCTCCCGGCTGCGTCGCGGATTTCAACAACGACGGCTTCATCGATTTCTTCGACTACTCGAACTTCGTCGACTGCTTTGAGGGAGGCGAGTGCCCCGACGGCCGCTCCGGGGATGCCAACAGCGACGGCTTTGCCGACTTCTTTGACTACATCGAGTTCGTTGAAGCATTTGAATCCGGCTGCTGAGCGGCCGCGTCACACCTTCCGATCCAGCAGCCGATACTGCACCGCTTCCGCCACGTGCGCAAAAGTCAGCACCTGCTTGCCCTCCAGGTCCGCGATCGTCCGCGCGATCCGACGAAGCTTGTCGTACGCCCGCGCCGAAAGACCCATCTCCGTCAGCGCCTGCCCCAGCATCACCCGCGCCTGCTCCTCCATCGGAGCAAACTCGTCAAGCTGCTTGCCGCTCAGCCGCGCGTTCGGCGTCGCCGCTCCCTGCCGCGCCGCTTGCACCGCCCTCGCCCTCATCACTTGCTCCCGCATCATCGCCGTCGAGCTTCCCTTCGGCGCCGACGAGAGCTCCTTGAACGGCACCGCCGGAGCTTCCACATGCAGATCGATCCGGTCCAGAAGCGGGCCCGAAAGCCGCGACAGGTACCGGTCCATCGCACGCTTGCCCACCTCCCCCGCTTCCAAGTGCCCCTTCGGCGTCGGGTTCATCGCCGCCACCAGCATGAAGTTCGCCGGAAACCGCACCGACCCGTGGCTCCGCGCGATCGTCACGCAATGGTCCTCCATCGGCTGCCGCAAGGTCTCAAGCACATCACGCGGAAACTCCGGTAGCTCATCCATGAATAGCACGCCGCGATGCGCCAGCGAGATCTCCCCCGGCCGCGGCACCGCACCCCCGCCCACGATCGCCGGCGGGCTCGCCGTGTGGTGCGGGCTCCGCACCGGCCTGCTCGTGATCAGCCCCGACCCAGGCTGCAAAGCACCCGCCGCCGAATAGATCCGCGTGATCTCGATCGCTTCGTCGGGCAAGAGCGGCGGCAGCACGCCCGGCAGCGCCTTGGCCATCATCGTCTTCCCCGTCCCCGCCGGCCCGAGCATGACGATGTTGTGCGAGCCCGCCGCCGCGATAACGATCGCCCGCTTCACCCCCTCCTGCCCACGAATCTCGACGAAATCAATCGGTGCCGCCGCGTTGCGAAGCAGCGACCCCACATCCACCGGCGACTGCGGCTCGGCTTCCAGATGCCCCGTCAGCACCCCCACGACCTCCGCAAGCGTCGACACGCCGTAGACGTTCAGCCCTTCGACCACCGCCGCTTCCAGCGCGTTGTCCCTCGGCACCACAATCCCCATCGCCCCGCTCGCCCTCGCCATCGCCGCCAGCGCGATCGCTCCCTTGATCGGCCGCACCCGCCCATCCAGAGCCAGCTCCCCCGCGAACACAAGCCGGCGATGATCCAGCCCCGGCGGATCCGCCGCCGCAAGCGACCCGCGCTTGGGCACGTGCGTCGGGATCACCCCCTGCACCATCAAGATCCCCACCGCGATCGGCAGGTCATACACCGGCCCTTCTTTGCGTACATCCGCCGGTGCCAGATTGATCAGCACCTTCCCCTGCGGCCACCCGTACCCGCTGTTCCCGAGCGCCGCGCCCACGCGGTCCAAAGCTTCCTTCACCGCCGCGTCGGGCAAACCCACGACCGCCCCGGGTTTGTTGATTTCCGTGTCGTCGTAATCAACCTCCACCTCGCACGGCAGAGCATCGATCCCATGCAACAGATACGACTGGACGCGGCTCAGCATGGCGGAAAGCGTACCGAGTGCGGCCCGAACCTGCACGCGACACATTCATGCACAATTCTGTGCCAAAGAAAGGAGCTCCGACACAGATCGGAGCTCCCTCGTGAAGTTCGGTCATGCTCTCGCGATGCCGCGATCAGCAACCAAGTTCGAAAGCGGTGACAAAGTCCGCGTAGTCGAAGAAATCAACGAACCCGTCATTGTTGAAGTCCGCGTCGCCCACGCCCGTCTCAAACGCCGTCACAAAGTCGCCGTAGTCAAAGAAGTCCAGGAACCCATCCGCGTTGAAGTCCGCCGCGCACGACGACACCAGAGTCCCCGTCACCACCACCCCATCGATCAAGCCTTCCGCTCGCGACTCGGGGAACGCCCCCGCCGCCATCGCGATCTCGACGAACGCCGAGTACACGTCGTTCGGGGCTTCCCCGAACGCCGGCACCGTCAGCGGGCCCATCGCGAAGAACTCGTACTGCCCATTGGTGCTCCGCGTGATCACGCCCGTGCCCGAACTCGCCACGATCGCGCCCGCACCGTTGAGAACCCGAAGCGTGTAGAACCCGACGCCCCCGGGGCCAAGGTCCACGTTCGCTTGGAACACCGCGCTCACCTGCGTGTTCTGCTCGAGTGAAGCCAAACCGCCGTTCGTCCGGCTGTTCTGAAGGATCACGCCCGTCCCGCCCAGCCCGTTCTGCCCGACCGCGACCAGCCGGTGCGCGAAAGAGCCAACCGCAGCTCCGGAACCCACACGCTCCGACACCGTGCCCTCGCCTCCGTTGGCGATCTCGATCCAGCTTCCCGAATCCGTCGACCCGGCTTCGCCCTCGGCTTCAAACCCGCCGTTGACAATCACATCCTGCGCCCGCGCGCTGCACACGCCCGCCATCACCGCCACGCCCATCGCAAACACGTTCGCGTTCTTCATGCCGTTCTCCTTGCCCACGCCCGATCGGCCCCGTTCTCCGCATCGGTAACAGTACCGATACAATTTCAGAAACAGTTACGGCGTAGCTTACAGGACCTCGCCCCCCAACACAAGTGAAAACAGCCCAAACAAAAGGCCTCGGCTCTAAGCCGAGGCCTGACAACGCTTTGTGTTTCGTTCCAGCCCGCTTACCAGTACAGGCCTTCGTACCCCGAGCCCGCTTTCCGCAGGTCGGGGATGTTCATCAGGTCGATCACCCGCTGGCCGGGCTTGAACGTCACGCCCGCCCACGTCGCCGGCTTGAGCCTGTGCGTCACGATCAGCGTGTCCGCCCACGCCACGACCTCCGCCAGGTTCTGCGTCATCAGTTCCGACAGGTGCGGCACCATCTGGAACGCGAAGCTGCGGTTCGCCCCCACCAGCGCCTGCACCGACAGGTGCTCATCGTAAATCTTGACCGGGTGGCCCTTGCCGCACAGGTTCTCGACGACCGTCACGATCGGGCTCTCGCGAACGTCGTCGGTCCCTTCCTTGAATGCCAACCCGATGATGCCGACCTTCGGCCGCTTCTCGCTCACCACCCGCTTGATCAGCGACTTGATCTGCACCTCGTTGCTCGCGAGCGTGCCCGCGAGCATCGGCAGCGCCGTCGCCGTGTCGCGCGACGCATCCAGGATCCCGCGCAGGTCCTTCGGCAAGCACGATCCGCCGAACGCGAACCCAGGCTTGAGGTACTTCGCCGAGATGTTCAGCTTGGTGTCCGCGCAGAAGACATCCATCACCTTGTGGCTGTCAACGCCCAGCGTCTTGCAGATCATCCCGATCTCGTTGCCGAACGTGCACTTGAGAGCATGGAAGCAGTTGTCCGCGTACTTCACCATCGACGCTTCCGAAGGCGTCAGGAAGAACGTCGGACACTTCAGACCCGGATGGTTCTCCGTCGGGTACATCGTCTTGCACACCTCGGCCGTCCTCGCGTCCGTGGGCCCAAAGACGATCTTGGGCGGGTTGAAGAAGTCGTACACGCTCACGCCCTCGCGCAGGAACTCGGGGTGGCAGACGTAGCCGATCCCCTCGCCCATCTTCCGCCCGCTCGACTGCTCGAGGATCTTGATGAGGCTCTCATGGACATTGGGCAAGCTCGTCGACCGGCTCATGACGACGTAGTGCTTGGGAGCGTGCTTCTTGATCGCTTCGCCGATCTGCTTGCAGACCGTCTCGAGGTAGACGGCGTTGACGCCGCCGCTCGGCGTGCTCGGCGTGCCGACGCAGACGAGCGCGGCGTCGGACGTCCTGACGGCCTCATCCGCATCCATCAGAGCCGTCAGCCGGCCCGCTTTGATCGCTTTCTCAAGCAGCTCGGGCAAGCCCTCCTCCACGATCGGCGGCTTACCGGCCTTGATCAGGTCGACCTTGGCCTGGCTGACATCGCACCCGATGATCGAGTGCCCAAGCTCCGCAAGGCAGCCGCACGACACCGCTCCGACATACCCAAGACCAAAGACCGCGATCCGCATGACTGACTCCTCGCTCTGCTCACTGAACCCGCACTACGGCCGAAGGTCCGGAAAGTTCGGTGTTGAACGTCACCGGACCGTCCGGTTTCATCGGCCGAATCCGCCCCCAAACCCACCCCGAAACCTCATGACGGCTCCGGGCCACGAGGATAGGGTCGCCCACGGAACCGTTCTGGGACCAGTTCGGAACTCACCCGGTGGCTTGGGCGGCGTCCCCGGCTCGTGTGCTGGGTATGCTGGTCTCGGCCACTGCCACGCGGCAGCGACGTTCAAACTGACTCCGATCGGGACTTCGTTGAAAGAGGACTCGCGATTCATCATGAATCTGCTTCAAGGGCCGCGCTCCCGCAGAATCGTGGAGCAAGGCGACCTGTTTGAGTTTGTCATGGCCGATCAGATTGTGAGGTCTGGCATCGTTGTGCGAACGAACATCAAGTTCAATCGCTTGCCCTGCAGCGAGGAGGGTCTCATTCTTGTCTATCTCTACAAGTCTCGCTACGACCTCACGGATATCACGCCAATTCCAGTCCGTGACCTGCTGATCCCCCCGCTCGTGACCTACAACGTGCTCTGGCGCGGCGGATGGTTTCAGCACAAGCGGCGGCTTTCCGAAACATCCTATGAGGTGCTCAATCGTCATCAGTTTTGGTGTGGCCATCGTCGTCGGTTTTATGATGAGCACGGAGAGGAGATGTGGCGAAGACCGGGTCCGGTGGGACACTTTTCCGTCGCGCTTGAAGGTGGCGTTAGCAGCGAAGTCAGCTCCGCTATCGGCCTGAGATACTGCGTCGCGGACGAGCCAGATCCGTTTCCTCGGCCTCTCGATGAGTTCTTCATTCGAGAGGGAGAGCGCCGATGGCTTTACTTTCCTCATCTCACACAGTTGTGCGATTCAGTCCTTGGCCGCCACCGGCGTCGAAAGCGACAACATCCGGTCCAGCGCCAGCAACGCATCCCGCCTCGCTTCCGGATGCACCCGGATCGCGTTCACCACCTTCGGTGAGCCATCCTTCGAATAGTCGCCCGCAAGGTTGTCAAGCACCCAGAGCAGGTGCGGCTGGTCGATCCGGTACATCGTCGTGCACAAGCACTGACAGTCCGACAGGATCCGGACGTGCACCGCTCCACCTTCGCGAGCCGCCGCTTCCTTCGCAAGCCGCGCGACCAGGTGAAACTCCGTCCCTATCGCCCAACGGCTCCCCGGCTTGGCGGCCCGGATCGTGTTGATGATGAACTCGGTCGACCCCGCGAGGTCGGCTTTGTCCACAACCTCCTTCGCGCACTCGGGATGCACGAGGATCGTCGTCCGCTCGGCGGCGGTCTTGTCCGCTTCGCGGATCTGGTCGATGTGCTCGGGCCGGAAAAGCTTGTGCACCGAGCAGTGCCCGGCCCACAGGATCACCTTCGACCGAAGGACCTGCTCGGGCGTCGCTCCGCCGAGAGCCTCGCCGCGCCGCGTCTGCCGCGGGTCATAGATGCACGATTCGTTCGCGACATCGATCCCGAACGCGTGAGCCGTGTTCCGACCCAGGTGCTGGTCGGGCAGGAAGAGGATCTTGCCATCTTCGCCCGCTTCGGCGACGGCCCATTCAAAGACCCGCTTGGCGTTGCTGCTGGTGCAGCACGCGCCGCCGCGAGCCCCGACGAACGCTTTGATCGCCGCGGAGGAGTTCACGTACGTGATCGGGATGATCCGGCCCTTCCACCCCTGCTCGATAAGGGTGTCATGGAGGTCATCCCACGCTTGCACGGTGTCGTCGTACTGAGCCATGTCCGCCATCGAGCACCCCGCCGACAGGTCCGGCAGGATCACCTCGACGTGCTCGGGTGTGAGCATGTCCGCCGACTCGGCCATGAAGTGGACACCGCAGAAGACGACCCACTTCACCGGCCGCTCAGCGGCGACCTTGGCCGCGATCTGGCTCAGCTTGAGGCTGTCGCCCGTCACATCCGCGTGCCGGACGACCTCGTCGGTCTGGTAGTGGTGCCCGAGGATAAAGAGCTTGTCCCCAAGCTCTTTCCGCCGCGCGGCGATCGCTTCCGCCAGTTCATCGGGGGAAAGCTTCAGGTAGCGTTCGGGAAGAGAGGGTTGCCACAGCACGCGAGATCATACGAACGCGTTCGAGAAGCGTTCGATGTTCGAGGAAGCCACCCCCGAGCAATCCCCCGGCCCTTCCCCGGGGTTGGCCCGATGCCGCCCTCAGGCGCACACAGCCCTGAACACCTGTTATCGGACTTATTTACCTTCCCAGCCTTGTGAAGTTGCCGCAAAGAACAACCGAAGACTTGCTCAGTGGTATATTTGTGATATCATTCTGTCTCAAGGAGGCACTCATGGTGGTTGAACGCGAGTCAAAACCAAGTTCCGGATGGACGATGCTGGTCGTGGCGTTCTTGCTGCTCCCGGCGATGATCGGGCTCATGATCTGGTCCGGCGTCAACATGAACGAGCGGTTCGGCGGGCCGAGGCCCTTGCCGATCGCGGGCATGGTGACGGGCGTGCTGGGCATCGTGTCTTGGGTCATCGTGCTCTGCGGGTTCATCACGGTGCAGCCCAACACCGCCGCGGTGCTCACGCTTTTCGGCGAGTACAAGGGCACGGTCCGCAAGGATGGCTTGTGGTGGGCCAACCCGTTCCTGAGCAAGACGAAGATCTCTCTCCGCGTCCGCAACATCAACACGGAGACGCTGAAGGTCAACGACCTGGCCGGCAGCCCTATCGAGATCGCGGCCGTCGTCGTCTGGCGCGTCGTCGACACCGCGAAAGCCGCGTTCGACGTCGATGACTACGTCAACTTCGTCAAGATCCAGTCCGAGTCCGCCGTCCGGCACCTGGCTTCGAGCTATCCCTACGACGGCCACTACGACGTCGGCCGCGAGCCGATCAAAAGCCTGCGCGGCAGCATGGACGACATCAGCGTCGCTTTGAGCGCTGAACTTCAGGCACGCCTCGACAAAGCCGGCATCGTGATCGACGAAGCCCGCCTCAGCCACCTCGCCTACGCCCCCGAGATCGCGGGCGCGATGCTACGCCGACAGCAGGCCGAAGCCGTCGTCGCCGCTCGCATGAAGATCGTCGAGGGCGCCGTCGGCATGGTCGAATCCGCTCTGGACCACATGAGCAAGTCCAAGATGATCACCCTCGACGACGAGCGCAAAGCCGCGATGGTCAGCAACCTCATGGTCGTTCTCTGCGGCGACCACAGCGCCCAACCCATCGTCAACACCGGGACCATCTACTAAACGCAAGCCCGAACGCAGCGGAAAGCCATGCCCGACGAACGCAAGTCCATCCTGCTCCGCATCAACCCCGCGCTGTGGGCTTCCCTCTCGCGATGGGCCGCGGACGACCTGCGTTCCCTCAACGCGCAGATCGAGTACATCCTCCGCGAAGCGGTGCGGGCTCGCGGAAAGGGACCCGTCGGAGAACCGTCCGCGGAGCCGCCGCCGGAAGAATCCGGCCCGGGCCCGACCCCGACCTAAGCGTCATCATTTCAGATCAGGTTTCGCGGGAGGAGCGGTCGGCTCCTCCCGCTTCTCTTTGGCGTCGGGCTTTTTGGAAGGTGGCTTGGCGTCCTTGCCATCCTTCTTCGACGCTTCGAACTCCCCGGGGCTGAAGAGCTTGGTCTTGTCCCCGAGCGTCGCGTGGTCGACGAATTTTCCGCCCACTTGGCCGCTCGTGCTTTCGCGCTGCACGCTGCCGTGCGGCTCCGCGGGTGCTTCGACGACGCCCGAGGCATCCGCGGGCGTCGCTTGATCGGGCTTGCCCCACTTGACGACTTCGACGATCTTCCCGGCGGGCGAGACGAGCGCGATCCAGTCGCCGTCGTTCCCGAACCCGACCTTCGCGGTCTCGACCTTCATCGCAAAGACGAACGCTCCGGCGAACTCGTCGCTCTTCCCCAACGACGCTTCGTGCGACCCGACCTTCCCCTTGGGCTTCTGCTCGAACCCGTTGAAGACCACCGCCCGCTCGCCGGGCTTGAGCGTGCAGCTTGGGAACACGAAGAGCCAGTCCTTGCCGTCGGCTTTGTGCTTGCCGTCACTCGCGACCACCGTCGCCCAAGGCTTCTTCCCCTTCTCGGTGAGAAACGCCCACGAGTCCGAATCGATGAGCGCCCAGCCCTTGAGATCCACGGGTCTGTCAGTGAGGTTGCAAAGCTCGACGAACTCATCCGCCGTCGCACTCCGCTTGCCGTCCTTGTTGGCGTCCCCTGGCTCTTTCTGCGGAACGACGAAGAGGACCTCGGTGATCGAAGGCTGCGGCTCGGCGTACATCAGCATGCACGCAGAATACCGGGAGCCGCCCGAACCATCAACGCTTCACGCGATCCGATGTTCACTTGTACAGATCGGAAACATCCGCTTCGCCCGCTTCCGGCGCCGGCTGCGTCGCAACGACCGTCGCCGCTCCGGCGATCCCCATCGCAAGCACGGCACAGACTTGTGCCACGCCCGCAAGCGTCGGCCGCTTGGCAAGCATCGGCACGCGGGCAATCAGAAGCCCCGCCGGCGCCACGCAGAACAAAGCCGTCGCCGCCCACACCCCGTCCTTGGTGGCATAGAAGTGTGTCACAAGCCACATCAACGCGTGAAGGGAAGCGAACGTCACGATCAGCCCCCGATCGCTCGCCCAAGGCTTGCGGATCAGCGTCGCCACGCCGAACGGCGCGAGCCCAAGCCCGAGCAACGCGACAAACTGCGCGAACATCGCCGTGCCCGAAAGCAACACCCCCGCGATCGAGCACGCCGTCATCAAGCCAAGCGCGAACACCGGCCCCGCGTTCGGCGTGTGCTTCGCTCCGGCGCGACCCGCCAGCGCCGGCACGACGATCATCAAGCCCATCAGCCACGGGAGCGCCGAGCCGCCCGGTTCACCCTTGATCCGCGCCACGGCCGACGCAAGCGGCCCCTCCAGCGCCGCCCACGCCGCGCCCGCAAGCAACGCCCCAACCACCACCGAAGCCCACACCTTTCTCGGCAGCAGCGCATCGACCACGCCGATCGCAAGCACGACAAGCCCCAGGTACGGCAGCCACTCCGCCGCTTGCGCGGGCTTCCACTCCGGAACCCGTCCCAGGATCAGCGGCACGCCAAGGACGAACGCTCCAGCCACCGCGATCGCTCCGGCCAACCGGACCAGCGGCGTCCCCGGCGTGCGCCGGGCGACCAGGAACGCCACCCCGGCCACCACGCTCGCGAAGACGAGGGGGATCAGCACCGACTTGACGAGAAACATCGGGTCCATTGGGATCGCTCCTGTCCCCCGCCGCCCAAGAAAATCGCCCACGCCGACGATGGATCGGTCCGTGGGCGAATGGAATCAGCACCCGAGCATGTCGGTGGACACGCTTACTTGGCCTTGACGCCGGCGAACCCGACGGTGACCGCAACCTCGTCGCCCAGCGAACCCTGCGCGACGCCGTAGGTCATGCCGAAGTCCGACCGCTTGATCGTGAAGGTCGCTTCCATGCCCACGCGGTAGCCGAAGTTGCCCGCGTCCTTCTCGCCGGTCAAGACGACCTTGGCGGTGACGGGCTTGGTCTTGCCGAGCATGGTCACGTCGCCGGTGACGTCGAACGTGCCCTCGCCGGTCTTCTTGACGGCGGTGGACTTGAAGGTGATCGCCGCGTGCTCCTTCGCGTTGAAGAAGTCCGGGCCCTTGAGGTGATCATCGCGCTTGGTGTTCGCCGAGTTCACGCTGCCCGCGTCGATCGTCGCCGTGAGCTTCATCGACTCGGGGGACGCCTTGTCCCACTCAAGCGAGCCCGTCAGCTTCTGGAACGTGCCGTAGAAGTTCGACACGCCCGCGTGCTGAACCTTGAAGACCACCGACGAGTGGACCGTGTCGATCTCGTACGCCGCCAGCGCGGGTGCCGCCGGAGCGGACGGCGCCGGAGCCGGGGCGAACCCGATCAGCGTGGAGCCGACGACAGCCAGAAGAGCCGCGGAACCGATCGACCAGCAAGCGATGCATTTCATGAATCAGTCTCCTTAAGAGTCCCCGTGGATATGTCCACGAGTATAGACCGGCATCAATATAGGCCGCCCGCCCGGTCCGTCCACCCTCAAGCCAACCCGCCACTACCCTCACGCATGGCCACATTTTCCAACATCAATCCGGGCAACGGACAACAAGGCGCAAACTTTACCGCCGCTTCCGCAGCCGACGTCGACACCGCCGCCCGGCACGCTTTGGACGCTTTCCGCGCGGGCCTGCCTCGGGCGGCGCGGGCCGCGATGCTCGAAGCCGCCGCCGACGAGATCATCGCCCTCGGCGATGCGCTCCTCGACACTGCCGCGGCCGAAACCGGCCTTCCCGCCAAGCCACGCCTCGCCGGCGAGCGCGACCGCACCGTCTTCCAGCTCCGCATGTTCGCAAACGTCGTGCGTGAAGGCTCGTGGATCGACGCCGCGATCGACCGCGCCGACCCCGCACGCACGCCGCTTCCCAAACCCGACCTCCGCCGCATGCTTCGGCCCCTCGGCCCCGTCGCGGTCTTCGGCGCCAGCAACTTCCCGCTGGCCTATTCCGTCGCGGGCGGCGACACCGCTTCCGCGCTCGCCGCGGGCTGCCCCGTCATCGTCAAGGGCCACCCCGCGCACCCCGCCACCGGCGCGATGGTCGCCCAGGCTCTCGACCGCGCCGTCGCCAAAGCCGGCTTGCACCCGGGCACGTTCAAGCTCCTCCAGTCCGGCGGCGACCGCGACATCGACGTCGGCAAAGAACTCGTCACGCACCCGGCGATCAAAGCCGTCGGCTTCACCGGCTCAACCTCCGGCGGCATGGCTCTCGTCCGCCTCGCCTCCGCACGCCCCGACCACATCCCCGTCTTCGCCGAAATGGGAAGCGTCAACCCCGTCGTGATCCTTCCCGAAGCCCTCGCTGCAAACGCGGCGGAAATTGCGAGCAAACTCGCCGCCAGCGCCACCGCGTCCAACGGCCAGATGTGCACCTGCCCGGGCCTCATCTTCGCATCCCTCGGCCCCGGATTCGAAGCGTTCAAAGCCGCGCTCGTCGCGGCCTTCGCCGCCGCTCCGTCCGCGCCGATGCTCACGCCCCGCGTCAAGGATGGATACCTCAAGCGGCTTTCCGACAACGCGAAAGCCGCGGGCGTCGCGATGCTCGCGGGTTCCGAAACCCGCCCGGGCCCCGCGCTGCTCACCGTGGATGCCGCGAACTTCATCGCCAATCCGTCGCTCCACGAAGAGTGCTTCGGCCCAGCCGCAATCCTCGTCGTCTGCCGCTCGACCGAAGAGATGGAGCAAGCCGTGGCTCATCTGCCCGGAAGCCTCACGGGCACGCTCTGGGCCGACACGAAGGATGACGCTCTGCCGTTTGTCGACCTGTTGACGGCACGCGTGGGCCGCTTCATCGTGAACGGGGTCCCCACCGGCGTCGAGGTCTCGCCCGCGATGGTCCATAGCGGCCCGATGCCATCATGCAACCGCCCGGACTCGACCGCCGTCGGCCCGCAAGCCATCAGCCGCTGGTGCAGGCCGGTGTGCTATCAGAACGTGCCGCAGAATCTGCTGCCCGAAGAGTTGCAAAGCTAAACCGCGCGCTTCGCTCCTGATCTGAAATCAACCGCCGAACACGCCCGACACAAGCTGATCCGTCGTCGCCTTCGCTCCAAGCCGCGCTGCGACCTTTGCGATCTTCCGCTCCGCTTCGGGCCTTTGTTCGCCCAGGGCGATGAGCGCCTCGATGGCTTCCTCTTCCGCCGTCCCGCGTGCGACGGGCCTGCTCTCCGCAGCGCGGTCGAGTTGCTCGATCTCGCTCGCGGCGAGGAACACATCAACCTTGCCGTTCAGCTCCGCGATGATCGTCTCGGCCATCCGCTTACCGATCTCGGGAAGCTCGACGAGGGCCTTGACATTCTTGGTCGCAATCGCCCGCGCGATCGAGGCGGGCTCGACCGCCATCGCCCGAAGAGCCTTCTTGTTCCCGATCCCTTTCACCGTGGTGAAGACATCAAAGAACCGCCGATCGCTCTCGCTCGCGAACCCGATCAGCCGCGGAATGAACGACGTCCCCTGCCCCTGGCTCTCGAGATACTCAAGCGTGATAAGCGATACGGGCTTGCCCACCACGCCGCGAAGGCGCTCCGCGAGATACGCGGGGAGCAGCACCTCGTACGTCAGCGGCGAGCCTTCGGGCTCGATCTGAGCTGCGTGCGCATCGCTCACCTCGACCAGGATTCCTCGGATCCGGCTGATCATGGCGGACGGTAGGTCGACCCCAAGCAACCTCACGGAGCACGTCCGCCCGTGGTTACGCGGTTCGATAACCGCTCGGGCCGCTCCGCCCGAGAACTCGGCGTGCCGCGGGGCCCCCTGATTGCCATGGGTCCCCCTCCCGGCGGCCGATGTTCGCGACCACGGAGGCCCCATGCAAAGCCAGTCCATCTCCAAGCCCAACACCACCAGCAAAGCCGTCCTCATCGGGACGTCCTCGACCCTCCCGCTCCTTTCCGAACAGCTCGCCCTGCTGCCCAACGCGCCGACCTGCGTCGGCCATGTCCTCACCGAGGGCTCGACCGACGCCGCTTTCGACACGCTGGAATCCCTGCCGCGGCTGGTCGCTTCGGTCAAACCCGACCTGGCCATCGTTTCGCTGCCGCAGGACGCTTCCGCGCTCGCCCGCCGCGTGCAGACCCTTCTCGCTTCCCTCGGCCTGCCGCAGCGTGATGTCCCCCCGCTGAGCGAACTGATCGCGCGGCCCGCAGCCGCCGCCCCTGCGGCTTCACTCGCGACGACCAACTGGGCCGACCTCATCGGCCGCCGGCCGCACGCGATCGACCGACGAGCCGTCGCCGAGACGATCACCGGCAAGCGCGTGCTCATCACCGGCGCGGGCGGCTCCATCGGAAGCGAGCTCGCACGCATCGTCGCGAGCTTCGAGCCCTCGCTTATCGTGCTCATGGAGCGCTCCGAGAACGCTCTCTTCGAGATCGACCGCGAACTCGCCGAGCGCTTCCCCAAGGTCCACCGCAAAGCCGTTCTCCACGACGTCACCGACGCCGACGCGACCCTCCGGCACTTCACGAACATCCGACCCAACACCGTCTTCCACGCCGCGGCGCACAAACACGTCCCGCTCATGGAAGATCACCCCTCGCACGCGGTGACCAACAACCTCTTCGGCACCAAGTCCGTCGCCGACGCTTCCCTCGCCACCGGCGTCACGCGGTTCGTGCTCATCTCCTCTGACAAAGCCGTCAACCCCAGCAGCGTGATGGGCGCCACCAAGCGCCTCGCCGAGATCTACGTTCAGGCTCTGCACCGCCAGGGCCGGGCCGTCTCCCCCACCGCCACGCGATTCGCCGCCGTCCGCTTCGGCAACGTCCTCGGCTCCGCGTGCAGTGTCCTCCCGATCTGGGCAAGCCAGATCGAGCGCGGTGGTCCCGTCACCGTCACCGATGAGCGCATGACCCGCTACTTCATGACCATCAACGAAGCCGCGACCCTCGTCGTTCAAGCCGCGGCGCTCACGGGCGACGTGCCCGCAGCCCCGCTCTACGTCCTGGACATGGGCGAACCCCTCCGCATCTTCGACCTCGCCCACCGGTTCGTGCGCTCGCGCGGTTACACCCCCGTCACCGCCGATGACGAAGACCCCGCGTCCATGCGGATCACCCTCACCGGCACCCGTCCCGGAGAAAAGCTCCACGAAGAACTCGCGTACGACCGCGAGCGTCTCGCGCCAACGGCCCACCCCGGTATCCGGGCCTGGCTCGGCGACGCCGGCGAACGGGCCAACCTCCCCGCGCTCGTCGCCGACCTCTCCCTCGTCCGAAGCGAAACCAGCCGCGAAACCGTCGTCGAAGTCATCCGCCGGTACGTGCCCGAGATGAAGTCCGGAGCCGCGACCGAGCCCAAACTCGTCGTTGATCCGACAGCCCAGACAAAGACCGATCGCCCCGGCGCGATCGCGGCTTGACCCGGCCCCCCGGCGTATGATCTTCGCGCCATCTGAGCACCCGCCGCTTGAAAATCGTTCGGCGTCTGGTGGGATTGAGGCGTTGAACAGACTGTCCGCCCATGGAAGATCGTTTGCGATTGCTGAAGGAGACCGTGCAGGTCCGCGAGAACGCGGAGACCCTGCTCCGTGCGCTCACCGAAGCCCAGGCGCAGTCCGAGGCTTTCCTCTCCCAGTCCGGCCAGCGTGACCACCTTCGCGTCGTCACCGGCCGTTCCAGCCTCGACAACGCCATCGCGTCCACCAAGCGGATGATCGAGACCCTCACCCGGCAGATCGAGCAGTTCCAAGCCGCCGAGGTGATGTCGCGATGACCGCCCCCACTCCCACCCCCACTCCCACTCCCGCTCCCACTCCCGCCCCCGTGCTTCGCATCAAGAGACTCGACGCGCGAGCGACCCTCCCGGCTTACCAGACCCAGCACGCCGCCGGGCTGGACCTCTCCGCGTGTCTTCCGGCCGACAAGCCCGAACTGCCTGTCGCCCCGGGTGCGATCCTGCTTGTCCCCACGGGCCTCGCGGTCGCGATCCCCCACGGGTTCGAGGGCCAGGTCCGTGCCCGATCCGGCCTTTCGACCAAGCACGGCATCGGGCTCCCCAACGCTCCCGGCACCATCGACAGCGACTACCGCGGCGAGCTCCGCGTCGCGGTGATCAACTTCGGCAAAGAACCCTTCACGATCACCCACGGCATGCGGATCGCGCAGCTTGTGATCGCCCCGGTCGCCCATGCGACCATTCAAGCCGTTGAAGAGCTTGACGAGACGGTTCGCGGCTCGGGCGGGTTCGGCTCCACCGGCGCATGACGCGGATCACCGTCCGCCCGGAACGATGTCGACCTCGCGAACAATGTCGCGGCGGATCGCGCGGCGCTGCGTCGAGAGCGACTGCGGCCCGCTTCCGGTCGTCCATCGGAGTTCCTCGTTCACTTCCGGCCCGATGAGGATCCAGACCGTCGCCCGCACGGTTGCTTTCCCGACGAACGCGCCCACGCCCGAAGCGGAAGCCAGGCTCGCGTCGCGACCGGCGGAAGCCGGATCGAGGGTCTGCATCGAAACGCCCTGCGACAGCATCACCTTGGGCCCCGTCAGGAACTGCTTCTCGAACTCGGTGCGGAGGTCTTCCTGCGGGGGCGCGGGCAGCTCGATCACGATCCCCTCGACAGCGAACGAGACGCGTCCCTCCGGTGTCGGAGCCGAATTCCCGCGATAAACGCCGCGGACCGAGACCTCGAAAGCCTGCTGCACCTGCGCCTGAGAGGGCGCTTCAATCCAGAAGTCCGCGAGTTCCTCGTAATAGCGTGAGACGAGCTGCTTGTCGAACCCCGGTTCGGAGACCCGGCTCTGAAGCCACAGCGTCGCCGCGAGATCCAGAGACCCGCGCTGTGACCGGCGTTTGAGAAGATCATCCGCAAGCCAGCGGGCCTGACCCTGCGTCAGAGGCCGCCGCGCGAGGACCTCCCACGACGTGCCCGCCGAGCCCGCCGGCGCGTACAGCACATGCCTGATCAGCATCGAGGAACTCAGACGCTCGGTCAGCCATCGGGCCGCGAGCTCGCGCCCGGTCACGGTTCCGATCCCCACCACGCACAGAAGCAGCCCGATCGTGACCAGCCGCCTGTCGCCGAGTGGCTTGCCCGTGCGCCATCCGCCGAAGAGCCGCCAGTAGTGCCCGCACTCGGGACAGTTGACGAGCAGGCGGTCTCGCTCCTCGACCCGCTGATACCCGCAACGCGAGCAATGGAGCGAGCCGCCCATCCGATACGGCATCCCCTTCGCCGTCAGCACCAGCCCGAACGCGATCAGCCCGAGTTCCAAGATCCTGGGCAGGACGAGGATGAACCCGAACCCCAGATCGAAGGATCCTGCGAGGGTGATGACGGTCTGAACCGCCGCGACGATGACCACGAGCAGCGCGAGCGACAGAAGCACCACCGACCAGGGGCGACGCTTAACGAACGGCTTGACGGCGAGGACCGCGTCCATCGGGTGCTGCTTGGAAAGATACGAATGGGCAGACCCGGGGTTCAGTCCGGGACAGGGAAGACGGTAGGAGAGCGGGCCCGACGTCCGGGAAAAAGAACAGGACCCCGCTTGGTCGCGGGGTCCTGTCGTTCACCAAACGTCAGTGAGGCTTACAGACCGGACGTGCTGGGCACGCCGTTGGTCGGGATCTGAACCTGCGGAGCGGGTTCGGCGATCGCGGTAGCCGTGGCAACCTGGGCCTCTTCGAGTTCCTCGGTTTCGAGGGACTCTTCCGCCGGCGGCTCGGCGAGGAGCTTGACCTTGATCTCCTGGAACGGGCGGAAGCCCGTGCCGGCGGGGATCAGGTGGCCGAGGAGGACGTTCTCCTTGAGGCCGATGAGCGTGTCGGTCGCGCCCTTGAGCGACGCTTCCGTGAGGACCTTGGTGGTCTCCTGGAAGGACGCGCCGGAGAGGAACGACTCGCTCTGGAGAGCGGCTTTGGAGATACCCAGGAGCATCGTTCGTCCCGTGGCGGGGCGAGCGCGCTTGGCCTTGGCGCCTTCCTTGCCGTTGGCTTCCGCCTTGGCGTTGGCTTCCTTGATCTCTTCCTTGGTCACCAGGGCGTTGAGGGGGAGGTCGGTCCCGCCGACGTCGGTGACGCGGTACATGGAAGCGATCTGGCTGTTCTTCTGCTTGAACGCGTACTTGTCGACGACTTCCTGCGGGAGCAGGTCGGTGTCGCCGGGGTTCTCGATCTTGATCTTGCGGATCATCTGGGCGAGGATCAGCTCGATGTGCTTGTCGTTGATCGTCACGCCCTGAGCGCGGTAGACGTTCTGGACCTCGTCGAGCATGTACTCGTAGAGCGCCTCCTCACCCTTGATCTTGAGGATGTCGTGCGGGACCAGCGGGCCTTCCGTGAGGCGGTCGCCCGCCTGGATGAAGTCGCCGGTGTGCACGAGCAGGGTCTTGGCGGCGTCGACGTGGTGGTCCTTCTCGATGCCCGCATCGGAGATGATGCGGATGGTCATCTTGCCCTTGCGTTTGTCGGAGAGGATCTCGACCCGACCGCTGATCTCGGCCATGACGGCGGGATCGCGCGGCTTGCGGGCTTCGAAGATCTCCGTGACGCGGGGCAGACCGCCGACGATGTCCTGCGAGCCCGACGCGCCGCGCGGCTGACGCGCGAGCATCTGACCGGCTTTGATCGTCTGGCCGTCCTTGACCTCCAGTCGGGCCCGGGCGGGCAGGTAGTGGAAGTCGAGGATGTTGCCGGTTGTATCCGTGATGTTGATCGCGGGGTGCTTGTCACCCTTGTGCTCGATCACCACCAGGGCTTTCTGACCGCGGCCGGCGTCCTCTTCACGGACGGTCTCGTCGATCTCGATGTCCTTGAACTGAACCACGCCGTCCTTCTCGGCCAGGATCGGGGCGCGGTGCGGGTCCCACTTGAGAGCCAGGTGGCCCTTCTTGACCTCTTCGCCGTCGGCGACGAGGAGGTACCCGCCGTAGGGAACCTTCACCTTCTCGAGTTCCTCGCCCTTGGCGTCAAGCACGGCGAGTTCGCCGTTACGACGCAGAGAGACGAAGACGTCGTGACCTTCATCGTCCTTGGTCGCGACCTGTCCGCAGTCGCGGAGCTCGATCCGACCGGCGTTGGACGTCCGGTACTCGGTCTGCTCGGCGGTCTTCTGACCGATACCGCCGGTGTGGAACGTACGCATCGTGAGCTGCGTTCCCGGCTCGCCGATCGACTGGGCCGCGATGATGCCGACCGCCAGGCCGGGCTCCACCATCTTGCCGGTGGACATGTCCAGGCCGTAGTCCAGCGCCGAGCAGCCGAACCGGCTTTCGCTGGTCAGCGGCGAGCGGACGTGGACTTCCTGAATGCCCAGAGCCTCGATCGCGCGGGCGATCTCGGGGGTGATGACCTCGTTCTCGGAGACGACCTTCTCGTTGGTGCGGGGGTCGGTGATCGAACCGACGCTGACGCGGCCGATGATCTGGTCGCGGAGCGGGATGTCGATCTGCTCGCCCTTGTACGTCGCCCGCTTGCGGACGCCGCGCTTGGACCCGCAGTCCATCTCGCCGATGATGACCGACTGCGCCACGTCGCAAAGCTTGCGGGTGAGGTAGCCGGAGTCGGCGGTCTTGAGGGCGGTGTCGGCCAGACCCTTACGCGCACCGTGCGTGGAGGAGAAGTACTCGAGAATCGTGAGACCCTCGCGGAAGTTCGAGCGGATGGGGGTCTCGATGATCTCGCCGGACGGCTTGGCCATCAGGCCTCGCATGCCGGCGAGCTGCATGATCTGGCTGATGTTGCCTCGGGCGCCCGAGTCGGCCATCATCCACACCGGGTTGAGGTACTTCTTGCCGAGCTTGCTGTCGCCGGGGAGTTCGTTGCCCTCGCTGTCGCGACGGTCCTCCTTCAGCGTGACCTTGAGCTTCTCCGTGATCGCTTCACGGCAGTGCGACCAGATGTCGATCAGCTGGTTGTAGCGTTCGCGGAAGGTGATGATGCCGCGCTCGTAGTTCTTCTCGATGCGGTCGGCTTTCTTCTGCGACTCGGCGAGAAGGTCGGCCTTTTCCTTCGGGATGCGCAGGTCGGTGATGCCGAACGACAGGCCAGCGAGCGTCGCCTGCTTGAACCCCGTCTCCTTCATGCGGTCCAGGAGATCGATCGTCGCCGGACGACCGCAGTAGAGGTAGACGTCGTCGATGACTCGGGCGCACCCCTTCTTGCCCAAGGCGCAGTTGTAGAACGGCATCTCGGGCTCGAGGATGTCGCTGAAGAGCACGCGGCCCGCCGTCGTGATGACGCGCTTGTTCGCGGGCAGGTCCTTCACCGCACCGGCCTGATCGTCCACGATCGTCTCGAACCGGTCCATGCGGACCACGATCCGCTCGTGGAGCTCGATCTGGCCGCGGTCGTACGCCGCGACGGCGTCGATGCGGCTTGAGAAGTGGCGCAGTTTCTCGACCGGACGTTCATCCGGCGTCATGACGGTCATGAAGTAGACGCCCAGAACGATGTCCTGCGACGCCGCGATGATCGGCTTGCCGTTGGCCGGCGAGAAGATGTTGTGCGTCGAGAGCATCAGCACGTGGGCTTCCGCCTGCGCCTCGACCGAGAGCGGCAGGTGCACGGCCATCTGGTCGCCGTCGAAGTCGGCGTTGAAGCCGGTACAGACGAGCGGGTGCAGACGGATCGCGTTGCCTTCCACCAGGGTCGGCTCGAACGCCTGAATACCCATTCGGTGCAGCGTCGGGGCTCGGTTGAGGAGCACCGGGTGCTGATAGATCACTTCTTCCAGAATGTCCCACACGGCCGGGTCACGCCGCTCGAGCATGCGCTTCGCGGACTTGATCGTGTCGGCGAGACCGTGCTCCTTGAGCTTGCGGATGATGAACGGCTGGAAGAGCTCGAGCGCGATCTTCTTCGGCAGACCGCACTGGCTGAGCTTGAGCTCGGGGCCGACGACGATCACCGAACGCGCGGAATAGTCCACACGCTTACCGAGCAGGTTCTCGCGGAACCGGCCCTGCTTGCCCTTGATCATGTCCGTCAGCGACTTGAGCGGGCGGTTGCTGCTGCCCAGGACCGGTCGGCGGCAGCGGTTGTTGTCAAACAGAGCATCCACCGCCTGCTGAAGCATCCGCTTCTCGTTGCGGATGATGACCTCGGGGGCGTTGAGGTCCATCAGCTTCTTGAGGCGGTTGTTGCGGTTGATGATGCGGCGGTAAAGGTCGTTGAGATCGCTCGTCGCGAAGTTGCCGCTCTCGAGGAGCACCAACGGACGAAGGTCCGGCGGGATCACCGGGACGACGTCGAGCACCAGCCACGCCGGGTCGTTCTCGCTCTTGCGGATCTGCTCGACGAGCTTGAGACGCTTGGAGAGGTCCTTGATCTTCTGCTTGCTCTTGGTCTCGCCGAGGTTCTGGCGGATCTGAGCGGCGAGCTCTTCGAGATTCGTCTTCTCGATCAGCTCACGGATGGCGTCGGCGCCCATCATGGCTTTGAAGGCGTTGCCGTACTTCTCGACGAGCGTGCGGTGCTCATCCTCGGTCAGGACCTGCTTGAACTTGAGCTCCGTGTCGCCCGCGTCGGTGACGACGTAATCCTGGTAGTAGATGATCTTCTCGAGGTCGCTGGTCTTCATGCCCAGGAGCGTGCCCAGCCGGCTCGGCATGCTCTTGAAGAACCAGATGTGCACGGAGGGGCAAGCCAGGTTGATGTGGCCCATGCGCTTGCGGCGGACGCGGGAGTGCGTCACCTTGACGCCGCAGCGGTCGCAGATGATGCCCTTGTACTTGGTGCCGCGGTACTTGCCGCAGGCGCACTCGTAGTCGCGCTCGGGCCCGAAGATCCTCTCGCAGAACAAGCCGTCCTTCTCGGGGCGGTAGGTGCGGTAGTTGATCGTCTCGGGCTTCTTCACCTCGCCGTACGACCACGCGCGGATGTCGTTGGGCGACGCCAGCGTCACCTTCACCGCGGAGTAGTCATTAACGCGTTCGTAAACTGTCTCAGCCATGATTCTGTCTCCAGGCGCCGTCGCTTTGTCACGCGAGGGCTGGGTTCGCTACTTGATCTGACCTTCCAAATCTGAACAGGACTTCCGACCTCGAGTCTGCCACCGCTTTACAGCAGGCTCCCGCCCTCGGTCTTCTTCTTCTCCAGGCTCACGTTCAGGCCCAGACCCTTAAGCTCGTTGCAGAGCACGTCAAACGCGACCGGCATGCCGGCTTCGAGCTTGTTCGTGCCCTTGACCATGCTCTCGTAGATCTTGGTGCGCCCTTCGACGTCGTCGGACTTGACCGTGAGCAGTTCCTGCAGGATGTACGCCGCGCCGTAGGCCTCGAGCGCCCACACTTCCATTTCACCGAAGCGCTGGCCGCCGGTGCGGGCCTTGCCGCCCAGGGGCTGCTGCGTGATGAGGCTGTACGGCCCCGTCGCGCGAGCGTGGATCTTGTCGTCGACCAGGTGGTGCAGCTTGAGGAGGTACATGTACCCAACGGTGGTCCGCTGGTTGAACTGCTCGCCGGTGCGGCCGTCGATCAGCTGGATCTTGCCGCCGCGGGGCATGCGAGCGAGAAGCTCGCGGTGGTGCGGATACGTCCCGGTCTTCTCGTAGTTGGCGAGCTTCTCGTTGACGTGGTTGTTGGCTTCCGCGACCGCTTCGTGGACCTGCTCCTCGGTGCCGCCGTCGAAGACGGGCGTCACCGCCTGGAACCCGAGCACGCGAGCGGCCCAGCCCAGGTGAGTCTCGAGCAGCTGACCGACGTTCATTCGGCTGGGCACGCCCAGCGGGTTGAGACACACGTCAACCGGCGTGCCGTCTTCCATGAAGGGCATGTCCTCTTCCGCGACGACGCGGGCGATGACGCCCTTGTTGCCGTGGCGGCCGGCCATCTTGTCGCCGACGCTCAGCGTCCGCTTGGTGGCGATGTAGACCTTGACCATCTCGAGCACGCCCGAGGGAAGCTCATCGCCACGCTTCATGTGGCTGACCTTGCGGTTCTTCTCGGCTTTGACCGCCTGGATGCGCGGCCAGAACTGGAAGTAGAGCTTCTCGGCCTCGACCTTGGTCTCCTTGCTCCCCTTGATCCACTTGAGATCAAACGTGTTGATCTGTTCGAGGATGACCTCGGGGATGTCCGAAGCACCGATCTTCTGGCGGGTGTTGGGGTCGACGATCGGCGTGCCGATCGCGTCGTTCATCATCGCCGCCATCTGACGGAACAGGTCGATCGCCGCCGCGTCCATCTGGGCTTCGAAGTCGGCGATGTCCTTCTTAAGCTGCTTCTTCTGCTCTTCCGTCATGTGGAGACGGCGGGAGAACTTGCGAGCCCCGATGACGACGCCCTCGACGCCCGCGGGCACTTCGAGCGAGTCGTTCTTCACGTCTTCGCCGGCGCGGCCGAAGATCGCGTGGAGCAGCTTCTCTTCCGGCGTGAGCTCGGTCTTGGCTTTGGGGCTGACCTTGCCGACGAGGATGTCGCCGGGGCCGACGCGCGTCCCGAGGCTGACGATGCCCTGGTCGTCCAGGTTGCGGAGCATCTTCTCGGAGACGTTGGGGATGTCGCGGGTGAACTCTTCGCGGCCGAGCTTGGTCTCGCGGATCTCGACGTCGTACGAGTCGATGTGGATCGACGTGAACGTGTCGTCCTTCACGAGGCGCTCGTTGATCACGATCGCGTCCTCGTAGTTGTACCCGTCGTAGGTCATGAACGCGATGAGGGCGTTCTTGCCGATGGCGAGCTCTCCGCGGAGCGTGCTGGCGCCGTCGGCCAGGATCTGGCCCTTCTCGACCTTCTGGCCGAGCTTGACGATCGGCTTCTGGTTCTGGCATGTGCGTTCGTTGAGGCCGACGAACTTGCGGAGGACGTACTCATCGGAGTTGTCGATGATGATCCGCTGGCTGTCGACGAACGTGACGGTGCCGGGGTTCTTGGCTTTGACGCTCATGCCCGTGTTAGCGCCGACGGACTTCTCGATGCCGGTGGCGACGCAGGGCGGGTCGGTCTTGATCAGCGGCACGGCCTGACGCTGCATGTTCGAACCCATGAGGGCGCGGTTGGCGTCGTCGTGCTCGAGGAAGGGGATGAGCGCCGCCGAGATGCCGACGATCTGCTTGGGGCTGATGTCGAGGTACTCGGCCTGGCCGCTGTCGATCTCGGCCAGTTCGCTGTTCACGCGGGCGAGGATCATGCCCTTCTTGAGCTTGCCCTCGGACTCGATCGCGTCGCACGGCGCGAGAACGGCTTTCATCTCCTCGTCGGCGCGGAGATAGACGATCTTGCCCGTCGCTTTCGCGTTCGCGACTTCGCGGTACGGCGTGCGGATGAACCCGTACTCGTCGATCCCGGCGTACAGGCCCAGGCTCGCGATCAGACCGATGTTCGTGCCTTCGGGCGTCTCGATCGGGCAGATGCGGCCGTAGTGCGAGATGTGCACGTCGCGCACCTCAAAGCCCGCACGCTTGCGGTTGAGACCGCCCGGCCCGAGAGCCGACAGACGACGCTCGTGAACGAGCGACGAGAGCGGGTTGGTCTGGTCGACGACCTGCGAAAGCTCGCTCCGCCCGAAGAAGAAGTCGATCGCGCTGCTGATGCTCTTGCTGTTGACCAGGTCCGCGATCTTGGTCATCTCCTCCGGGTCCTTCACGCTCATGCGCTCCTGCACGGTGCGCTTGAGCTTGAGGAAGCCCTTGCGGAGTTCCTCCACCGCGAGCTCGTCGAGCGTGCGGAGGCGGCGGTTGCCCAGGTGGTCGATGTCGTCGACCACGGCCGCCGGACGGCCCGTCTTGGCGTCCACGCGGTTGCTGCGGAGGTCCAGCAGGTACTGGATGACCCGCAGGAAGTCCTCGGACCGGATGAACATCTGGTCTTCCGGCGTGTTGAGGTCGAACTTGCGGTTGATGCGGAACCGGCCCACGCGGCCGAGGCGGTAACGCGAATCATCAAAGAACTTCTCGACGAAGAGCTGCTTGGCCTTCTCGACCTGCGGCGGGTTGCCCGGGCGGAGCTTGCCGTAGATCTTCAGCATCGCCCGCTCGTACTCGGTGTCGGCTTCGAACTGCTCGAGCTTCTCTTCCGCGACCGTGTTGAGGATCAGCACGTCCGAGGGGTTCTGAATGACGCGGACCGTCTTCAGGCTGCTCGACATGATCTTGGCGGCGACCTCTTCACCGATCTGGCGGCCGACGTGGATGATCTCCTCGCCGGTCTCCTTGTCGATGATCGTCTCCGCAGCCCAGTGCTCGGGGCGGACCGCTTCGGCCTTGACGTCCGTCACCTCGTAGAACAAGCTGAGCAGAGCTTCCGTCGTCGAGACGCTCTCGTCCAGGCAGCGGAGGAACGTCGTCGCCGTCAGCTTGGTGCTCTGGTCGATCCGCATCGCCAGAACATCCTTCTTCGTGACCTCAAGCTCGATCCACGAGCCGCGCTCGGGAATGATGCGTGCCGAGTGGAGCGGACGGTCGGCTTCGCTCGACAGAATCGAGAAGTCCACGCCCGGCGAACGGTGAAGCTGGCTGACGATCACGCGCTCGGCGCCGTTGACGATGAACTCGCCGCCGCCCATCATGATCGGGAACTCGCCCAGGAAGATCTCCTCCTCGAGCACCTCGTCGCGGCCCTCGCGCTTGAGGCGCACGCCGATCTTGAACGGGTACCCGTAGGTGAGACGAAGCTCGCGGCACTCGTCCGCCGTGTAACGCGGAGCTTCCAGCGAGTACGTGAGATACTCGAGACTCATCGTCTCGTCGTAGCTCTTGATCGGGAAGACCTCGCGAAGCAGCGACTCAAGACCAAGCTGGGAGTTCCGCTCCTCGGGGTTCTTGCCGATCTGGAGGAACCGCGCGTACCCGTCGACCTGCACCTGCGTGAGGTCCGGCACAGGAAGCGCATCGCCCTTCTTCTCGAAGAGACGGATCTTGCTGTGCCCGTTGGGGCTGTTGGGGTACCACTTGGGAGAACTGCCGCTGGAGGGGGTGGTGCTCATGAATTACTCGCAAGCGACGACAGCAGCCGCGCCGGGAATGATCCCGCCGCGGCTCATCGTCAAAGCCGTGTCTGATTACGCTGAAACTTTCTTCACGCCGCTGGATCGCCCGAAAAATCGAATCGAAAATGCCGCCCGATCAAGAATCTTGCCGCTAATTTCGTTCGCCTGCGGATGCTCCGGCCTCGAAAACGCCGGCGGGCTCCAAACGGCTGAACCCCTCAGTGTAAACACAGGGTCCTTTGAAATCGACACGAAAGGTTGAATTTTCAGGCAATTCGCGTGCCAAACCAGAACCGAAACCACGCTGCCTTCGCCCTTCTCTATCCAAACAAAAACAAACCGGACCGACCCACGAGGGCCGGTCCGGTCAAATTCATGCTCTCAACCGATCCGCTTAGCGGCGGCGACGGCCGGCGACGAGACCGCCGAGGCCGAGCAGCGCGAGGGCGCTCGGGGCCGGGACGATGTCACCCTCGATGGTGAACGCGAGGTCCGAGGGGTTGCCGCCGAGCAGAACCGAACCCGAAACCGGGTCGGTGCCGGCGCCGAAACCGCCACCGGGGTTGTGAACGAACGACTCGCTGCCGGAGATCGCGTCGGCGGTCTGGTTCCAGAACCACTGGCCACCCGTGCCGAAGTCGCGGACGACGAACGCCGTCAGCCAGTAGGTGCCCGCACCGAGGGAAACGCCCGTCAGGTCGAACACCAGGTTGCCACCAAGCTGCGCGCCGCCACCCGTAGCGTAAATCGTCGAGGGAGAATTGCTGGCGTCGCTTGTGATCGCGTAGATGATGAAGTCGTTCGTGCCCGTGCCGGTTTCCGTCCCGTACACCGTCAGGGACGTCAGATTCACCGCGCTGCCCAGCGTGAAATCGTCGAAGGAGAGCGTCGTGAAAGCGGGGAAGTCGCCGAAGCTCTGCGAGATCTGGTTGCCGGTGCCGTTATTGTTCTGGTTGACCAGAACGGCGCGACCACCAAACGAGCCGCCCGCGTTCGCGGGACCGGAAAGCAGCGGGCCATCCGCCATCGCAACACCAGCGGTGCCAGCCACAACAACCAATGAAATCAAACGCGTCATGTCTTCTCTCCCAAACAGGCGAAACCCGCACCGACCTCTCAAATCGGAGCAAAGCCACGCAACCAGTGCCTTGGGAGTGGGCCGCGCAACATTCGCGCGGGTCTTGTCCCTCTCTCCCTTGTGCGGGTGGAAGATTCCCCACACGTCTTTCGCAAACAAGCACTTTCTTCGCTGATCGCCGAAAAACTCGGGTTTCCCTCTGTTCCGGGATTCTCGCTCTCAACGCACGGAACCCTCTTTCGGGGGTTCTGTGCAAACTGATCTGTGCCGTCCGGCGGGGCAAGTGCCGGACAAGAAGTCACACGGAAGGTCGCTTTACCGGCGGCGACGACCGGCGATCAAGCCACCGAGGCCCATGACGGCGAAGGCGCCGGGCGCGGGAACCACGTTGCCTTCGATCGTGAAAGCCATGTCCGCGGGCGTGAAGCCGATCCCCGCCTGGGAGCCGGGCACCGAGCCGGTGCCGAAACCGAAGCCGCCGCCCGGATTGTGGACGAACGCTTCGCTCCCGGAGATCGCATCGCCGGTCTGATTCCAGAACCACTGACCGCCGGTGCCGAAATCACGCACGACGAACGCGGTCAGCCAGTAGGTGCCCGCGCCGAGCGACAAGCCTGTCAGGTCGAACACCAGGTCGCCGCCGACCTGTGACCCCAGGCCCGAAGCGACGACGTTGCCGCTGACGGCGTCGGGCGCGTCAAGGAGCGCGTAAGCGACGGCGGTGTTCACGCCGCTTCCCTGTTCCGTGCCGTACACCGTCATCGACGTCAGGTCGACCGCGTTGGCGAACGTGACATCATCGAAGGAGTAGGTCGAGAACGCGGGGAAATCGCCGAACTGCTGCGAGATGCGATTGGCGTTGCCGTTGTTCTGCTGGTTGATCAGCGTGGAGCGGCTGCCGAGCGATCCGCCGGCGTTCATCGGCCCGGACGTCAGCGGGGTATCCGCCATCGCCACACCAGCAGCGCCAGCAACCAAAGCCATTGAAATCAAACGCGTCATCTTTGTGCTCCTGTTGAGAGGCCCCGACTGACTCTTCATCAGTCAGCGACCGCCATTCCGGTTTCGGAGCGAGCCACGCAACGCTTGCGTGAGTCTTGCCGCGCTCCCTCGTGCAACGACAAGATGCGTCGAATCTCGTGTGCGTCAAGCACCGTAAAGGCGTTCGCACGCCCGTGACCCCGCCCAAGCCCTCCCATCCCGCACGAAACGTGGTTATCGGAGAGCGGCGCGAAGTCACGGACCTCCGAGCGACGCGACTCCGAGCGCGAGGTCATCGGCCCCCACCAGATCCACTCTCGCGGCGACCAGTTCCTTCCAGAACTCCGGGAGGTTCGGAGTGCCCCAGAACCGCAGCCGGTAACCGCGTGCGTGAGCCTCGCTCACAAGCCGGGTCAGTTCCCTCCGCTGGGCGGTCGGCATCGGGCCCAGGCCGATCCAGGAGAATCGCGAGGTCCAGGGCATGCTGACCATCGGCACGAGCGATGCCGGTGCGGCGGCGTCTCTGGACCCTTCGAGATCATGCTCTCTCCCGTCCACAAAGGCACGGCGTTCCTGCTGAGCGGCGATCGTCGTTCGCGGGATGTCTCCCGAGATGATCACGGTGATCGCCCGCTGCGTCACGACGCCGCCCTTCCACGAGGTCATCACGTCCGCGTACGCCGCGAGTTCGCGGTCAATCGCCGCGTAGGCACGCTCACCGTCGCGCTTGATGTCGATCAACAACACCACCGGCCCGGTGCCTCGGGGGGCGTCCGCGTAGACCCGTCCGCTCGCGCGGGCCCGCGCCGCGAGAGGCTCGAGATACATTCCGCGGAGGGTGCGATGTCGACGACAGTCGGCAAGATCGTGCGCCACGAGCAACTCGCCGTCGATGAGGAATACATCAGCCTCCACGCTCATGAAGCGTGCATCCAGGGCGTCCAGGAGAGGCCTGGCGTGGTTGTAGTCGTTGTGCGCGTGCCCGCGCGCGATGACCGGGCGGGCGAAGACCTCGGATGAGGTCGCCTCGCGGTGCGGCGTGCACGCGGCTACCGCGAATGCGATTCCACCAAGGCACGCCACCATTCGCAGAACTCGTTTCATCGTGACGATCCGGGTACTCGGTGCGAACGGTACCAAAAAAGCAACGGCCCCGGTTTCCCGGGGCCGTCGGTTTCCAACACATTGACACGAATCAAACTCGGCCTGATCAGGCGAGCTCGACGGTGCCGCCGGCCTCTTCGATGCTCTTCTTGAGCTTGTCGGCTTCGGCCTTGTCCACGCCCTGCTTGACGGGCTTGCCCGGGGCGTCGACGAAAGCCTTGGCTTCGGCGAGGCCGAGGCCGGTGATCTCGCGGACGACCTTGATGACGGCGATCTTCTTGGTCGCGTCGACGGCCTTGAGGATGACGTCGAAGGAGGTCTTCTCTTCGGCCTTGGCGGCGGGGCCCGCGGCCGCGGCCATCATGACACCGCCGCCGGCGGCGGCTTCGATGCCGTACTTGTCCTTCATGTACTTGCCGAGCTCGACCGCGTCCTTGAGGGACAGGCCAGCGAGTTTGTCACCGAGTTCGGAAATGTGAGCAGCGACGTCAGACATGTTCAAACCTTTCTTTCGAGAAGCCAGGCCACGCCAGGCTTCCCAACATGCTCCCGCGAGGGGCCGAAACACTCGGCCTTTACCCCGGCAAGCCGGGCCAGAGCGGAAGCTCTTGTTTCAATCAATGGAACCGGATCAACCGACCTTGGCGATGGTCTCGCCCTTTTCGAGCTTGGTCTCGATGGCTTTGATGATGCCGCCGATGGAGGAGCCCGGGCCCTTGATCTGGCCGAGGAGCTTCTTGGCGGGACTGACGACCAAGGTGACGACCTGGCCGATGGCCTCGTCCTTGGTGGGGAACTTGGACAGCTCGGTCACGCCGGCTTTGCCGGAGTAGAGCGTGCCGTCGAGGATGGCGCCCTTGAGTTCAAGGGTGGGCATCTTCTCGACGAACTTCACGACTTCGCGGGCGACCTCGACGACGGACTGTCCGCCGTACGCGATCGCGCTCGAGCCCGTGAGCATGCTCGAGAGCTTGGAAAGATCGGTCCCTTCGAACACCTTGGCGGCCAGGGCGTTGCTGACGACCGTCATGCGGATCTTGCTCTTGGCGAGACCGCTCCGCAGTTTGACCTGATCCTTGGCCTTCATGCCGCGGATACCGATCAGGAGCGCTTCGTTGGCACCGGAGAGCCGGTCCTTGTATTCGCGCATCATCATGGACTTGATGGGCTTGCTCATCGTTCACCTCTCCGGCGGCAACCGCCGGGTCAATCGTTTCCTGGGGTTATTCCGCGACAACGGCCGTGACGTACTTGATCTGGACGCTGGGGGTCATCACGCCGCTCACCACGACCTTCTTGATGTAGATGCCCTTCACGGTGGAGGGGCGAACCTTCTCGATGGCCTTGATGAAGAAGTCGATGTTCTCGACGAGCGCCGCATCGGCGAAGCTCATCTTGCCCACGACCGCGTGGACGTTGCCGCCCTTGTCGGTGCGGTACTCGACCTTACCGGCCGAGTATTCCTTGACGGCGTCGGCGACCTGGGGGGTCACGGTGCCGGCTTTGGGGCTGGGCATGAGGCCCTTGGGGCCCAGGACCTTACCGAGCTTGGAGACAACGCGCATCATGTCCGGAGACGCGATGGCGACGTCGAAGTCCATCCAACCCTTCTCGATCTCGGCGACGAGTTCTTCGCCGCCGGCCTTGATGGCACCGGCCGCGAGGGCTTTGGGAGCGACGTCGCTCTGGCAGAACGCGACGACGCGCTTGGTCTTGCCGATGCCCTTGGGCAGGCTGATCGACCCGCGGAGAGCCTGATCGGCGTGAGCCGGATCAACGCCCAGGTGCAGGCAGATGTTGACGGTCTGGTCGAACTTCGTGGGCTTGAACTTGCGGAGGGCCGCGACCGCTTCAGCGGTACCGACCGGGTCCGTCTTGATGTTCGCAGCGTTGGCTTTGGTGCGCTTGCTGAGTCTTGGCATGGGATTAGCCCTCCACCACGGTGATGCCCATGGAACGGGCGGTGCCTTCGATGATGCGGATCGCCGCTTCGGGCGACGCCGCGTTCAGATCCGCCGCTTTGACCTCGGCGATCTTCTTCGCCTGGCTCCGCGTGATCTTGCCGACCTTGTTCTTGTTGGGAACGCCCGAACCCTTCTCGACGCCCGCCGCTTCCTTGATCAGGACGCTCGCCGGGCTCGAACGGATCTCAAGCTCGAAGCTCTTGTCGCTGTAAAGCGTCACGACCGCGACGACGATCTTGCCCTTGGAGGCCTGCGTCGCGGCGTTGAACTTCTGCGTGAACTGGCCCGGGTTCACACCCTTGGAGCCAAGCACGGGACCCAGAGGCGGCGCAGGCGTCGCCTGCCCACCCGGGGCCATCACTTTAAATACGTTGACGACTTCTTTCTTGCCCATAGTTCCTCACCTCCCACCGGCCGCGTCGCTTTGGCTCGTCGCCTCGGCTCCGGATGCGGTCCCTGGGTTGGGTCCGCCAGCTCGGTGGTTCGAACGGTTCTACCCAGAATGTCGCGCTCGGCCCACATTGGGACGATGCGCAGGGCCTCGATGCTAGGGAGCCACCCCCACCCGATCAACCGTTCGAGAATGAGAACGGCCCGGGTCAGCCCGGGCCGAAAATCGTCGCTGGAAAGGCGGTATGCCGTCCAGAATCCTACTTCGCCGGGACGTCAGGGGTCGGTGCTGCGGCCGGCGCGGTCGCCGGATCCGTCATGGCCGGTCCCGGAACCGGGGGAGAAGCCAGGACGGGTGCCGATGCAGGAGCGGCGGGAAGGACCGGAGCCGAGGTGCCCGGGGCGTTCTTGGCTTGCTTGGGCTTGGGAGGAGGGGGGGCCAGCACGGCTTCGAACCGCTCGACGACCGAGCGCTCAAGGCCGGCGTCCTTCGCCCGGGCGAGCATCTTGAGGGCGAGCGTGCCGCGGCCCTCGGCTTGCATCGCGATCACGACGCCAAGCCAAGCCGACGGGCTCTTCACCTTGTGCGCATAAGGCGTGATCTTGGTGACCATGTCGCGAAGCCGCCCGGCGTCCTGGCCGGCCGAGGGACCGTCGTAGGGGCGCTCGGCGAGGGTTGGGTCCGCCACATAGAGGTCGCGGAGCATCGCCAGCCCGGTATCAATTTCCTTGCCCTCAATGAGGCACATGGCAAGCCGGCGGGACGCTTCCACGTCGTAAGGCTTGTCCTTCAGGTGAGCCATGAGGTGAGCACGGGCTTCGCTGTGCTGCTTGTTCGCGGTCGCTTGGGCCGCGAGCTCGAGCTCGGTCGGCGGAGGAGGGGGCGGCGGTGCCGGCGGCGTTCCGGGAGCGGCATTGGGCGTCACACCGGGAAGCAGGTTCCAGTCGGTGGGGCCGCTGCCGGCGGAGACGACCTGCCCGGTCGCATAGCCGTACGGGTAGTAACGACGCTCCCAGTTTGACCATCCCCAGCGGTCGGCGTACCAGCGCGAAGTCGTGAATCCTCCGTTGCGAAGGTTCCAGGTCGTGGGGCCGTTGTCGCACTCAAAGCCGTTGTTCCAGCCGCTTCCGACGTTGAAGTCGAATGACCATCGCGAGCCTCGGTGGCTGCCGCTCAGGTTGAACCCGCCGTGGCCTCGGCCAGGTCCCCAGCCGCCCCCGTTGTTCAGGTGGATGCGGCCGGTGATGTCCGCGAGCAGGGGCGAAGCGAGCCCCAACGCCGCACCGAGCACACAAATCAGTTGACGCGTGTTCATGGACCTTCCTCCTGCGCCGGCAATGCCAGACCCCAATCATCGACCACCCCGACCGGCGAACTTCGCCGAGGGGGTCCCGCACGAGTGTTGAATGATACGGGCCAAGGTCCGGGAAGTTCCGAGCGAGCCTTGCGAGAGGCCGCGGCACGTACTTTTTACGAACTTCCCTCTCGCATGCGGCCGACGCCTTCGGGGAAGGGGTAGCTTGGGAAGACGCCGACGTGGGCGAATCTCCACATGGCCGGGGAGGCGTAGACGTCGCCGCGGAACCCGGCGTGGTACATGGTCTGGAGGACGGCTTCGAAACTGGGCTCTTTGCCGTCGGGGCCGCGGAGGGTGTTCACGCGGGCGTTGAGGAACGAGACGCTCGCGACGGGGAGGCGTTCGCGGCGTTCGCGGAGCATCTTCGAGCAGGTGACGAACCCGCGCGAAAGGTCGTCGAGGGTGAAGTGGGTCCGGCCCTTGGGGCGGAGGATGGCGAGGATGAGGAGGCTGTCGAGGTCGAACTTGAGCACGTAGGGCTCGCGGTCGTGGGCCGCGTGCACGCCGACGGACTGCTGAAAGACCTGGGCATAGCTTGTGACGGTGCGAGCGGACCACTGGCTCGCCTGAACGAGTTCGCAGAGCTGCGCGATGATGCCGTGGGAGTTATCGTGGTCGTTGACGCCGCAGATGATGGTGCGGTAGCGGCCGTCGAGCACATCGCGGAGGAGGTCCTGGCCCCAGAGGATTCGGAGGCGTTTGTCGGGCGCGAGCTTGCCGCCGGGGCCGGGCAGGAGGCTGACGCGGTCGGCGAACATCTCCGAGCGGAGGATGGATTCGGCGTCGCCGTCGTACAGCCGGACCTTGGAGTCGTCGCTTTGGGGGGTGGGCCTGCTCATGAGGTGCTCCAGAAGGACGCGTGTCATGATACCCATCGGCGATCCGCTCACGGGGGCGTGAGCATGGCGAGGAGGGTCTCGCGGGCGGTCTTGGCGTCGGCGGAGCCGCCAGCTTTTTTCATCACCTCGCCGACGAGTCGGCCGATGGCTTGCACCTTTCCGGCGCGGACATCCTCGGCGGGCTTGGGGTTGGCGGCGATGACCTCTTCGCACCAGCGTTTGAGAGCGGCGTCGTCGCGAACGATGAGGATCCCGGCGGCGGAGGCGATCTCGCGCGGGGAGCGGGTCGGCTCGGCGATGGCGCGGCCGAAGAGGTCGTCGGCGGAAGCGGCGCTGATCTCCCCGGCTTCGCGCATCGCGGCGATCTCCGCGACGGCATGGGCCGAGATTCCCAGTTCATCGACGCGGACTTGGGCTTCGTTGGCACGTTTGGCGCCGGACTGAAGGAGGAAGTTGGCCGAGACGCGGCCCGCGCGGGCGCCCGGCATCCCGGCCGAAATGCAGGACGCCACGCAGGCTTCGAAGAAACGTGTGGTCGGCGGTTCATCGGTAAGGGCGGCGGCTTCCTTTCGATCCAGGCCGAACTCCTTCACGTACCTCGCCATGGCGGCGGCGGGGAGCTCCCCGATGGTCGCGCGAATGGCTTCTTGCCAAGCGGCGTCGACGGTGACGGTGGGCAGGTCGGGATCGGGGAAGTATCGGTAGTCGTGCGCATCTTCCTTTTCGCGCTGGACGTACGTCTCGTTTTTCTGGTCGTCCCAGCCGCGGGTGACTTTGGTTCCGGGGCCCAAGACCTGGCCGTCGGCGACCCAGCGGGCGGGTTGGTGGGCGAGTTCGTGCTCGATGGCGCCGCGGACGCTTTTGAAGCTGTTGAGGTTTTTGACTTCGACGATGGGTGTCTTGACGGTGGTGCCGTCGCGGAGGACCAGCACGCAGTTGATGTTGGGCTCAAATCGCATGTGCCCCTTCTGCATCACGCCTTCGGTCACGCCGAGGGAGCGGCAGAGCTGACGGAGGAAGCGGGCGAACGCGACGACCTCATCGGCGGAGCGGAAATCGGGCTCGGTGACGATCTCAAGAAGGGGCGTGCCGGCGCGGTTGAGGTCGACGATCGAGCCGTCGATCCGGCTTCCGCCCGGGGCTTCGTGCAGCAGCTTGCCGGCGTCCTCCTCGAGATGGGCTCGGAGGATGCGGACACGGACGGGGGGAGCGTCAAAGTCAGGGAAACCGCGGTCGTCGAGGGCCGGTGCTTCGGCCAGGCCGGGGCCGCAGAGGGGCCGGTCGTACTGGCTGATCTGGTAGGCTTTGGGCATGTCCGGGTAGAAGTAGTTCTTGCGGTCCCAGACGGCGAGAGGCGCGATGGAGCATCCGAGGGCGAGACCGACCTTGACGGCCATCTCGACGGCTTCACGGTTCATGGTGGGGAGCGCGCCGGGGAGGCCCAGGACGGTCGGGTCCGTGAGCGTGTTCGGCTCGGCCTGGTCGAAAGCGAGGTTGCCCGGGCTTGGAGCGGGCGAGAACATCTTCGATCGCGTCGACAGTTCGACGTGGACCTCAAGGCCGACGATGAGATGAACGGACACGATGTCGCGGGCGTCCCTGACCATCGGGCATGGTATCGCTCAGACGGGATCGACCGCGTCGCGGATAAGCATGAGCTTTTGGATGGGCTTGCCGATGCGCTTGGGCATGGCGTTCAGGAACTCTCGCATGATGTCGGGCATGAAGAACCGGGCAAGCACGATGAACGAAACCGCGCACGATGTGCCCAGGAGGAAGAACCGGATGGCTTCCAGAATCCTGGCTTGAGCGCCGACGGAAACATCGCGAGCGGCGAGCCACGCGGGGACGTTGTCCCACCAGCCCCCGACGGGGTTGATCTGGAGCGAAACAAGCTCGCCCAGCTCCCACTTTCGTGTCACCATGGACTCAATCGGCAGGTGCGTGTCCAGCAGGAAGCCCACCCCGCCCGCGAGCACGGCGAGAAGCCAGGGCCAGCACATCTCGACGATGGCTTCGCGCGCCGGAACGCCGAGCTTGCGAAGGACCTGGAGCGTCACGAGGATCATGATCGCGGCGAGCGCGCCCCCGGTCCACCATGCCGCGCCGGCGGGCGTGTCGACCCATCGCCCCGCCGCGACCGCCGCGAAGGTGAAGACCAGACCGGGGATGAGCGTGCTGTAGAAGTACGCCCGTGACTGCCCCGTCGCGAGCTGAAGAGCGGCCGTCAGGCCGTACAGGATCCGGAACGGAAAGAACAACCCGTAGATCGCGACCGCCGCGGTCGCCGCGGCCCACTTGCCCTGAAAGACCATCTTCTCAAGGGGGTCCATGACCAGGCCAAAGCCGATGCTGGTGATCGACCCGATCATCATCATGGCGGCCATCGCACGGAGAACCGACCGCCGCAGCCGCTTGGGGTCCTCGGATATCTTCTGGAAAACCGGCCCGAGGACCAACTGCATGTTGTACGAAAGAAGCACGCCGACCTGGGCCGTCATCTGGAACGCCCAGAAGACGTTCCCCTGAATGCCGTCGGCCTGGCCTTTGGCCATGCCGCCCAGAAGCCGCAGGGAGGGCTGGAGCACGAGGTACGGCCCCTGATCAAGGAGCAGGTTGGCGACGGATCCGAGGATGAGGTACTTGGTCTTCCCGATCAGGCCGGGCCACTGCCGCGGCTCGGCCGGGCGCGACCACGGGTGATCGCGGGTGACCCACCAGGTCAGCACTGACTCAATGACGGCGGCGGCGACGGCGGGATACACGAAGCTCATGGCTCCGCTTCCGGCCAGAGCCAGCGCCACCTGCCCGAACTGCCGCAGGATGGCCGCGATCGCGACGATGAAGCTCGTCTCACGGAAACGCAGGTCGAGGCGGAGCTTGGTGTACAGGATCGCCGCAGGCGTTCCCAAAGGGATGGCCAGGAGCAGGACCCACATCATGGGCTGAAGCCTGGGCTCGTCGTAGTACCACGCGACCACGGGCGTCAGCGCGGCGATGAACAGGGCGACGCTCGAGTTGAACGCGGCCGCGAACCAGAAGATCGGCCCTGAGAGCGCTCGGTACCTGCCGGGGCCCTCCTGGATCATGAGGTCTTTGACGCCCGCGTCCTGGCAGATCGAGAGAAGCTTGGTCGCGGCGGTCGCGTACGCGAAGAGCGCGAAGTGCTCTTCGACGAGGATCAGCCCGAGCATGATCTGGGCGATGAAGGACGCGCCCTTGCCGACGATCGTGGCCATCGCCATCCAGATCGCGCCGACGCTGACTGTCTGCCCCATCGGCTTCGGCACCGGCATCGAGTCGGCATCTGGCTGGGTGTCGAAGTCGGGCATGGGGGGCGAATACTAGCGGACCTTGGGTTGGCTTTGCGCGTCGATCGGCGCTGAGAGAGTTCAATCGACCCACTGACGCCAGCCGAATAGACTGTGCCCGCGCATCCGCTCTGATTTCTCGTCCGTTCCCGAGGAGATTCGATGTCGACGAAAGCCAGCCCCGCATCGTGGTCCAATAAGCGAGTCATCGTGACCGGCGGTGCCGGGTTCCTCGGACGGTTTGTCTGCCAAAAGCTCCGTGAACGCGGCGTGAAAGATGAAAATCTCTTCATTCCCCGGCGGGCGCAGTTCGACCTGACGTCCGACTCGGACGTCGCCCGACTGGTCCGCACCGCTTTCGGGAATCAGAAAGCAGATGTGATCATCCACCTCGCGGCCGAGGTCGGGGGCATCGGGGCCAACCGCGCCAACCCGGGCAGGTACTTCTACGCGAATATGGCGATGGCTCTGCATTTGATCGAGCAGGCCCGGCAGGACGGCTTGCACGAGCGCGGCGGGACGTTCGTCCAGGTCGGTACGATCTGCGCCTACCCGAAGTTCACCCCCGTTCCGTTCCGCGAGGAAGAGCTTTGGAACGGGTACCCCGAAGAGACGAACGCGCCGTACGGCGTGGCGAAGAAAGCCGCCTGGCAGATGCTCGACGCGTACAAACTTCAGTACGGGTTCCGCGGGGCGTACGTCCTGCCGGTGAACCTGTACGGCCCGTTCGACAACTTCGACCTGCACTCCTCGCACGTCATCCCGGCGCTGATCCGCAAGTGCGTCGAAGCGCAGCGGCGCGGCGACAAGGAGATCGTCTGCTGGGGCACGGGCTCGGCCAGCCGCGAGTTCCTGTATGTGGAGGACGCGGCGGAGGGGATCGTGCGGGCTTCGGAGACGATGGACGACCCGACGCCGATCAACCTCGGAGCCGGGTTTGAGATCACGATCAAGAACCTCGTCGAGCTCATCGTGAAGCTGACGGGCTTCACAGGCGCGATCACCTGGGACGCGACCAAGCCCGACGGCCAGCCGAGGCGCTGCTTGTCCACCGAGCGCGGCGAGAAGCTGCTGGGCTGGAAAGCTCAGGTCGGGTTCGAGGAAGGCCTCAAGCGGACGATCGAGTGGTACCGCGCCAACTCGTGATCGCGGCTTGGGCCGGGATGCTTGAGGACGGACGCTCGTTCACACCTTGATGAACGAGTATTCCTCAGCGCTGGGCGCGATGTTGAAGAGCTTGTACCCGTGGCGCTCGAGCAGATCGATCGACGCTTGCGTCTTGGCGTCGCCGATGCCGGGGAAGCGGTGGTGATACTCGACGAGGATCTGCTTGATGGGGATCTTCTTGGCGAGCAGGTCCTCGATCACCTCGTACTCGGAGCCCTCGATATCCATCTTGAGGATGTCGATGTGGTCGTGGCCGAGCTCTTTCATGATGCCGGCGAGCTCGCGGACGGGGAGGACGATCCGCTCGGTCTGCGTCTCGCGTTCGACGACGGAGAGGGAGACGTGGTTGGGGTTGATCGGAGCGTGGAAGACAAGCTCGCCGTCCTTGGAAGCCAGGCCGAAGTCGTGCATGACGAACTCGGCGGGCATGTTCTGGGCTTTCACCCAGCGGATGGACTTGGGGGTGGGGTCAAACCCGTGGATGGTGACGCCGAAGCGTTTGATCATGCCCAGGTCCCACGAGGCATCCTCGCCGATGCCGAAGGAATAGACGATGCTTTCCTTCTTGACGAGGGTGTGGTTGAAGACCCAGCCGCCGTAATCGGTGCCGATGCGGAGCGTGGGGCAGGTGTGGGACGGCTTGCCCACGACGTGGACGGGCTTGACGAGACGTTTGAGCCATCGGAGCGTGCGGCGGACCATAAGGACTCCCTCGGCGATTTCCGGACCGGGATTGAGCCGGACCGGAAAGATGGGAGGTTATGGCGGACGATCGTTGCGAATCGGGGGGCGGGCCCGAGGGCTCGCGAAGCGGTTCACTCAGTCGCATCCGGCTTCGAAGGCTTCGATGAATTCGCTGTAGTCGAACGCGTCAAGGAAGCCATCGCGGTTGACGTCGGCTCGTGGCGAGCCGGTCTCGAAGTCGGCGACGAAGTCCGCGTAGTCGAAGAAATCGATGAAGCCGTTGCAATCGTGGTCGGCGACGCACGGGGCGTAGCGGACCGCTTCGGAGACGACCTCGCCGCAGGGGTTGGTGATGATGCAGTCGTAAAGGCCCGGTTGCGAGTCGCCGGGGAAGACATCCTCATAGACGCTTTCGGTGGCGAACTCGATGGGCACGCCGTCGCGTCGCCATTGATAGGTCATGCCCATGCCGACGGCGACGATGTCAAGTCGGAAAGGCTGATGCGGGCAGGCGGCGGTCGCGACGGGTTGGCCGATGATGGTGGGCCGGCCCTGGACGAAGAGGGCGGTGCCGTCGGCGTCGGGTCGAGGGGGGTTCCAGAGTCTGTGGGAGGCGAACAAGTGGCCGAAGAACTCGCCCACAGGACGACCCTCGTCGCCTCCGGGGTTGAAGCGAGGGATACTGACAAACCGTCCTTCGGGAAGGAACCGAACCAGAACGTCCGGCCACGGAGGACGGTGACCTGTGTCCGAGACGCGGAAGTACAGGCTTCCTCCTGCAGACATGAGTGAGTTGATGTATCCAGCCCCGTAGCGACTCTGAACGCTGGTGCCATCCCAGAGCACCAGATCGGAGTTGCCGTGAATCGCGAGCCGATTTTCATGAATGACGGTGTTGACGAAAGGGTTCACGTAGATATCAGGAAATTCAGTCCACTGTCCTTGGTCATATCGAAGGAGCACAAGGCCACTTGCAGAGTCTCGGCTCGAATAGAGATCGCCGTTGAAACTCGCGACGATCCCGAACCCGCCCTGACCAGGAGGACTCGCTGGAGGGAGTTGCTCCCAGGACTCTCCGTTCCACGTGTGCAGCCTGTCTGAGCCTGCCATCACGATGCGGTGGTTCCAAAAGGAGGCGTCACGGGTCCCGTAGATCTCGGTTTGAGAAGGTGCCCACCTCCATGTCGTGCCGTCAAAGACAGCCGCAAGAACTTCACCGGGCTGATCAACGGAGAAGGGGGGCTTGAGACGGCCGGAAACCCACAACTTATCGTCGCCGACCCGAAGCGAGTAGACACGGCTCGTGCCTTCCCACCCCGTGACCGGAACCCACGTACGACCGTTCCACTTGGCGAGGCCGCCGAGGATGTCTCCGCCGTTGCTGCGAAAGGTCCCACCGATGTAATACTCGCCCCGGTACAACGCGGTCGCAAAGACACTCTCGATGTCCGGAGAGTTGTACGAGGAGTTATTGGCGATACCGGCCAGGCCGTTCCCTGCGAAGGACACCCACCGATCGGGTGATTTCATGGTCACCACAGCCCCTCCCGCGCCACCGGCGGCGAGAAAGTACCCGGTAAAGACGATGGACCCCTCGTGCTGGATCATCGCCGCGATGGACGGCGTGTTGACATCGGTATCCCATTGCGGCACGTCGCCCAGTTCTCGTGACCACGCGCCGTTGCGGAGCGTGGCAAGTCCGCGATGCTGCATGGAACCGACCATCTTGAATTGTCCGGCAACGACGAGCCCGCGATTCGTCGGGAGGAGCGCGCGGACGATACCGCGGTCCACGCCGCCAGCAGGCTGAAACCAGCCCGTGTCATCAAGACCGGCAAGGTATCGAGCGGGCAACGATCCTTGGCCCGTCCCGACAGAAGTGAAATCCCCTCCGATGTAAAGGGCCCCGTCGTAGGAAGCAAGGGCTCGAACCGTGTAGCTCGTCCCTTGATTAATCGCCGAGGGGCCAACAGGAGCCCACGCCGACCCGTTCCAACGCGCCAGGTTCCTCGCGGATCTCCCGGCAACCGACGAGAAATCGCCGCCTACAACAAGTTCCTCGCGGTGCGTTGTCATGGCACGTACATAGCCATCGACGCCCGTTCCAAGAGCTCCGAACGTGGAACCATCCCACGTCACGATATTGGGGTTGGGGGAGACTCCGGAGAGGGTGAATCGGCCCCCGATGACCAACTTGCCATCGTAGATCTCAAGGGCGCGAACATACTCGATGGAGTTTGACTGCCGAATCATTGTTCCATCATCGGCTGCAACGGGGGCCCACACGCCATTGCGCCACTGCGCGATCAGGTGCATGTCCTGAATCCCGGCGACGGCAAACTCGCCCGCAGCATACAGAACGCCGTTGTAGACCTTGAGGGCGTAGACGGCCTTGTCAAAGCCGCCGCCGATCACGTGCCAACGCTGCCCGTCCCAGCGATAGATGTTGCCAGCCCCAGCGCCGAGCATATTGAGGCTCGCCCCACCGATCACGAGTTGTTCGGGCTCGGGGCCGTCGCCGTCGAAGTCGTAGAAGGCCGCGGCATACCCGTGCCCTTCGTGGTATGGATTCGTCTGCCCGGGGATCGTGGCCCAGCCCTCGCAGGGAAGGGTTTGGGCGGCGGCCATCGCCGGGGCGAAGCTCATCGCGAGCAGAAGGGGCAGCAATGCAAGAAAGTTGGTACGGAACATGGCGCCTCCAGTCGGAGGCAGTATACCCGCTTTTGTTCCGGCACAAGTGTGATTTCTGGCGGGCTGCGGGGGCTGGACCTGCGTCGGGAGGGATATGTATTGCCCGGGGCCACGATGAGCCGGCTCCTCCGGATCACCGTGGCACATATTTGTGCTTGCTGTTCAGCAACCGTTCTCGAATGCGTTCACAAACGTGTCATAGTCGGCGAAATCGATGAAGCCGTCGCGGTTGACGTCGGCTCGTGGCGAGCCGATTTCAAAGTCGGCGACGAAATCCGCGTAGTCGAAGAAATCGATAAAGCCGTTGCAGTCGTGGTCGGCGAAGCACGGGGCGTAGCGCACGCTTGCGGAAATGGTCTCGCCGCAGGGGTTGGAGACAACACAGTCGTAGTCGCCGGGCCTCGAGTCGCCTGGGAAAGCGTCTTCGTACACGCTCGCCGTCGCGCCGTCGATCGGGACGCCGTTGCGACGCCACTGGTACGACACGCCAACGCCGAGCGCCACAGCATCGAGCTTGAGGGGAATGCGCGGGCAGGGATCGGGCGCGATCGGCTGGCCGATGATGACCGGCGGGCCCGATGCGTAGACCGCCGTGCCGTCGGAGGTTCCCTCATAGGGCGCAAAGCCGCTGATCATGAGCTTGCCGAAGAACTCGCCGCCGAGACGTTCGAACGACACGAAGTCTGACCACGGAATGGTTCGGGCGATAGCTCCATCCCGGTGCTCATAGATCGCCGAGCCACCGAACTGGCTTGAAGCCGCGATGTACATCGCGTCTCCGGCGGGCCGGATCGTGTCGGCGGACGTCATGAAATCCAGGCCGGCAAGAGCCCAGCGCGATCCATCCCAGATGGAGCAGACATCCAGACCGCCGCCGCTGACGTACCGACGATCCTGGAAGCCGACGGAAGCGTGAATGAAGCTCATGCCGGAGTCGCCGAGTCGGATCCACCCACCGCCCGACCGTTCGTAAAGACCGAAGAAGTCACCCTCGCGTGCCAAGGCGAGGAGCTTGCCGCCCTGTTGAAAGGCGTGGCCGCTCGTTCCGGGCAGGGCCAAAGGACCAGACCAGGTTTCGCCGTTCCAGAAGTGAGCGTTTCCACCCGCCTGTCCCAGGAGGGAGAGCACGAGTTCACCGTCGAAGAACGACGCGCCGAGGTTGCTTGGCGTGCCGACCGGCCCGCCGTATGCCCACCGCCATCGCTCACCGTCGAACATCGCCGCGGGCACGGTCACGTCCATCGCACCGGCGGGATTGATCACGCCGCTGAGCCAGAGCTTGCCATCGGCCACGAACATGGCTTGCGGGTTTCGCGTCCTTCCCCAGCCGGGGACGGCTCGCCATTTCCGACCGTCCCACCGCGCAAGACCATTCAGGACCTCCGCGCCGGCGCTCCAGAACGCTCCCGCCGCGTAGACCTGGCCTTGGTAGAAGGCGGTGAACTGCACCCGACCTCCCCCGAGACCCTCGGCGAACCCACGCCAGCCCGTGTCGGAAAGACCCGCGAGCGAGGAGGCGCACACATCGCCCGCGTACGTGAATGAACCTCCGATGATGAGACTTTCGTTCCACGTTGTTGCGGTCATGACGAACGGCTGCGGCGTACGTTCCGGGAAGGGCGTCAGCTCTCCGTACCGGGAACTCCACGATGCGCCATCCCAGAACGAAAGGCCGCGGGCGGGGCGCCCCGCGAGCCGGGTGAAGTTCCCCGCGGCGACGAGGCCAAATCTCGAAGCGTGCAGGCTTCGAACGCTGTTGTCCGTGTCGCTGCCGAAAGACCGCCAGCCGCCGGGCCCCCACGCGACGATGCTCCGCGACGCGGTGCTTCGGCCGGCGGTCCGGAAGTCGCCTCCGATGAAAAGCTCCCCCTCGTGCGAAAGGACGGCTCTCGCGATGCCATCGACGCCTTCATCCGTCGCGGAGTTGCCGACAAAGCTCCAGGCCGCACCGTTCCAGCGTGCGAGACGGGTTGCGCGCTGACCCCCAGCGTTCCGGAAGTCGCCCGCGACCACCAGGTCGCCCGCGTGTTCCGCGACGGCTCGAACGTAACCATCGAGCCCCAAGCCGAACGTCGAAAACTCCGTCCCGTCCCACGCGGCGATATTCCCCGCCGCCAGAGTTCCGATGCCCGTGAACCCGCCGACCACGACGAGTTTGTCGTCGTGGACAATCATGGCTCGCACCTGCGGCGGACCGCCGGAAGCGCGGGAGAAGACCCCGCCGCCCGGTCCTTGGACGGGCTCCCAGCGGTCACCAGTCCAGCGGGCCAGCGCGACCGTCTGCCGTCCACCCGAAGCCGCAAAGGGCCCGCCCGCGTAGAGATGGCCCCGGTACACCGCGAGCGCGTAGACGCCCGGGTCGAATCCCACATCCATCGTGTGCCAGCGGGACCCATCCCATCGATAGACGTTGCCGCTCGCGGCTCCATCCATTCGCAGATTCTCGCCGGCGACGATCAGATCGTCGGGGAGCGGTCCCGGCCCGTCAGCGTCAAAGCCGACGGCGGCGTATGCGACCACCGACGGCCCGGAGATGTACGGGTTGCCCTGCCCTGGAAGGGGGACCCAGCCCTCGCAAGGAAGCGGCTGAGCCCATGAAAGCCCGCTGCACCCGGCTGCGAAGAGGATGGCGGCGGTTCGTTGCATGGGGCCCTCCGGCGGGTCCAGCATATCTGATCTAAGCCGCGACACAACGCCCATTTCCAAGTGTCGCGCCGATTCGGCCGATATCCACGCCTGGCTCATCCGTGAGCCGCCCCACCGCTCTTTCCCTACCGTCCCGCACGCATGACCCCGCTTGACGCGACAATTCCGACCATCGCTCCTTCCGCGCCGGCCAAGGTGTGGATCCTGCAATCGCACATCCATCAGTATCGGACGCCGGTCTTTGACGGCGTGCGGGAGCGCGGGCTTGGCGAGCCGGCGGCGGGCGGGCCGGGGAACCGTCGGTACGCGATCGAGGTCTTTGGCGAGATGAGCAACGGCGGGGCGATCGGCGGCGCGGGGCGGCCGTTCTACCACGAGATGAACCGCAAGCTCAGCCGCAGGCTCGGTGTGTCGTACTTCAGCTGGCCCGTCGCGATGGGGATGGTGCTTTCGCAGAAGCCGGACGTGCTCATCCTCGAAGCCAACCTCCGCAACCTCTCGTGCTGGCAGCTTCTCGCGGCGTGCAAGCGGTCGGGGACGCCGGTGATCGGCTGGTCGAAGGTGCACAGCTATTCGAAAGCGGCTGGGTTGCTTTCGCTGATCAAGCGCAAGTTCTACAACAAGTTCGACCGGATGATCTGTTACGGCGAGTCGAGCAAGGATGAGCTTGTCGCGCTCGGGTATCCGGCGGACCGCGCGATCATCGCGAACAACACGATCGACACGCGGCGGATCTTCACCGACGGCGATGCGCTGCGGGCTCGCGGGATGGCGATCCGTGCGGAGCGCGGGCTTGTCGGCAAGAAGATCTTGCTGTGCATCGGGAGGATGGACGCGGACAAGCGGCACCAGGACTTGCTTGACGCGTGGCCCAAGCTCGCGGCGCTGGACCCCGGCCTGGTGCTCGTGCTGATCAGCGGGGGGCCGCTTCTGGAGGAGATCCGGACGAAAGCGGCGGCGGTGGACAAGGAGCGGATCCTGGTGACCGGCCGCGTTCCCGAGGGGGATGATTACGCGTGGATCGCGACGTGCGATGTGAGCATTTATCCGGGCGCGGTCGGGCTTGCGATCAATCAGAGCCTGGCTTTCGGCAAGCCGACGATCATCGCCAACGAGATCGGCGCCGACAGCGAAATCCTCGTCGGAAGCGAGAAGCCGGGCGAACAGACCGGCTGGCGCTACGAGCGGGGAAACCTGAACGCGATGGTCGCGGGCGTCCGCGACATCCTCGCGGGCGGAGCGGCCGTCACCCGCGTGTGCGACCGGGCGATGGTGCTGATGCGCGACAAGGTGACGCTGGACAACATGGTGGGCGCGATCGACCGGAGCATCCGCCTGGCGCTGGCCCTGCGTCGCTGAGGCCGCGGCGACGGGCGCAGAAAGAAGCCCACGGGTTCAAACCCGTGGGCCTCGAGAAAGACCTGATCACCAACCGATCTCAGCAGCCCTGCTCGAAGGCCGTGACGTAGTCGGCGTAGTCGAAGAAGTCGACGAACCCGTCGCCGTTGAAGTCGGCGGTGCGTCCGGGCGGGCAGGTGCCCGTCTCGAAGCAGTCGACGTAATCGCTGTAGTCGAAGAAGTCGAGGAAGGCGTCGCCGTTAAAGTCGGCACGGCACGGACGCTCCTTGGACACGTAGGTCAGGGAGTTGGCCATGAGCAGACCGCCCTGGGTCGTGGCGTCCCACCCGCTGACGATGCCGTCGGTCGAGGCAGGGAACATGTTGAGCGCGATGGTCTGGCGAGCGCCGGAGGCTTTGGCTTCCGCCACGAGCGGACGGCCGTTGCTCAGGTCGGCGATGCGAACGCCGATCGAGGAGGTCGTGGCGAAGTCATGGATGCCGTCGCCGAGGTTCAGCGAGTTGACACCGACGAGGGCCGGGTGAGCCGGGAAGTGCCGCGTGCCGATGCCGACGCCGAGCTCGCGGAAGACGCCAGCGCCGAATGCCGCAGCGCCGTACGGACGGTTGATCCAGCGGCCGGTCGCGCCGAAGGTCGTCCCCGAGTGAAGGCCGGCAAGCGTCACAACGCCGCCGCCCGCGTCCGCGTAGTCCGCGAGCTTGTTGCCCAGATCGACGCCGTCGGGCTGGCCGAAGTTCGACCAGGCCAGCACAGCGTCATAGGCCAGGAGCAGGCCCCGCGGCGGATTGCCCGCCTGGTTGTCGAACGCGTCGAGCTTCGAACGAATGCGGGAAGTGCGTTCGATCTTCTTGCGCACGTCGGCTTCCAGGGTGCTACCGACCGCCTGGGTCGCGAGGCTGAGCACCTCGATATCCGAGCGAGCGACGTGGTCCAGAGCGTTGGCCATCAGCTTGGCACCGTCGGTGGACGGCAGCCAGAGGCCGGGGAAGACATCGTTGGAAACGGGGAAGAAGTTGAGCGTCAGCACGCGGCCGGTGCCGGTGGCGCGTTCGACGATGAAGGGGGCGCCGTTGGAGAGATCGGCGATGCGGAGCGAGCCCGGACGGACGCCTCCGGCGTTGTGCGCTCCGAGTCCGCCGATGTTGACCTCGCCGACACTCTCGAGCACGGGGTGAAGCGGCTGGAGTCGGGCGCCGAGCGTCAAGGTGCCGGGCTGAGCATTCCCGCCGACGAGAAGGCCCGAGTAACCCTGGCTGTTGAACCGCCCGCCGATCGCAAAGCCGGAGAGCGTGGTCCCGAACATGTCGACCACGCCGCCACCGCCGTCGACAAACTCGGCGAGTCGGTCGCCCAGAACGTCCGACTCCGCCGGGAAAACGGAGAGGTAAACCATGACGCTGTCGTACTTGCGGAGCCGCGCGATGCCGGGCGTCCCCGTCGTGATGTCGAAAGTGTCAATCGTGCCATCGAGCTCGGGACGAAGCTTGGACGTGATGTCGCCGAACGCGTTCCCGACGGCGTTGTCCCCGAGGATGAGGACGTCGTTGTCGTTGCGGGCCGTCCAGTTCATCGCGTTGGCGATCAGCGCCGAACCGTCGGTGCCGCGATTCCAGAAATCCGATCGGGAGACGGAGGAGGGCGGGTAGAAGTTCAGGCCCGCGATGCGCCCCTTGCGGCCGGGCATCGCCGCCACCAGCGGGAGGCCGTCGGACCAGCGAGCAATCGGCACCGAGCCCGGACGGAATGCGGCCTGCGATCGGTAGCTGGACGTGCCCCCGTCGAAGGAGCCGATGTTCTTCAGAAGCGGATGCTCCGCGATGAAACGCGTCCCGAGCGTCACTGGACTCGTGGTGGTCGTTCCGAGCGAGAAGGGGTTGTACCCGTCGGATTCGAACCTGCCGCCTGGGTGGAACCCGGGGGAGTCCGCCGTGGCGAAGGTCGAAACGATCACGCCGCCACCGGAATCAACGTAGTCCGCGAGGTTGTTGCCCAGCGCGATGAAGTTGGCGAACGGGGCGTCGGAGAAGACGAGAACCGTGTCGTAGCTGCGAAGGTCGCCGACCGTCGGCGTCGTCGCGGCGCCGTTCACGATGTCGATACGGCCGCCGACGCGGCCGCTTTCCAGCAGCCGGTCCTTGACCTCCTCGACCCACGTCGGGTTCGCCGCGCCGATGATCAGCGCATCCACGCTGTTATTGGCGACGAAGTTGATCGCGTTGGCGATGAGGATGTCACCGCCCGTGCCGGCGGTCCAGAAGTCGCCACGAGCATCGCTCGAGGCCGGGAAGAAGTTCAGGCCCGCGACCTTGCCGGCGTTCACGTGCCGCGTCGCCACGAGGGGCGTGTTCGCGGCGTCGTTCCACGACGCGATCAGGTAGCTACCCGGGGTGACGGTCGCGGTGAGACGGAAGCTCGAAGTGCCGCCCGAGAAGGCTCCCACACCCTCGAGAATCGGGTGGCTGGGGACCTGCCTCGTCCCGATGCCCTGCGTGGAAAAGCCGAGCTGGCTGGGGGCGGTCATCGCCGCGTACCCGCCGGTCTTCCACCGGCCTTGGATTCCGATGCCGGGGAAGTCGTAAAGGCCAAACGCCATCTCAATGACGTTGCCGCCCGCATCCACATAATCGGCCAGCACGTTTCCGAGCGCCACGCCGTCATCAAGACCGTTGTCGGTCCAGACCAGGACCACGTCATAGCTTTTCAGCTGCGCCAGCGTGGGAACGCCGCCGCCGTCGTTGTTGAACGAATCAATCACACCGTCCACGCGGCCGGTCGCCTGGATCTTCGAGATCACGTCGGCTTGCCACGACGGCTCGCTCGCATCTCCCAGGACCAGAACTCGAACATCCCCGTTGGCCGCCGTCGTGACCAACGCCGACAGACCCGCCGCCGCGACCAAAGCCGCTTTCATCGCACGCATCTCATCTTCTCCTGCACGGATTCCGCCCGCTCCACGAGTTGGGGGGTCGGACCCGACTATCCGAGAGAGTAACCGAAAGCGGAGGCCTGCGCTCCCTTTTTCTGAAGACTCGTTCCGTCTCTTCATTCAAGGTTCAATCTGGCGCCCTCATGCGGTAGACTGCCCGTGGACGTGATTCCACGAAACCGGAGGCTTGAATCGTGCCGACCACCTCGACCATGAGACTTCTGTTTGCGGGTACATCGATGGGGCTCGCCGCGTCCGCGTGCGGCCAGGGCTGGTCCAATGCCGGGGGAAATCCCGGGCGTAACGGCGCCACCGCCGAGTTCGGCCCCGATTCGGCGTCCGAGCTTTGGTCGGGTGGTCGGAACTCGATCATCGCGTGGCAGCCGGTGATCGAGGGGGCGCGGGTCTTCATGGTCCGGCAGACGGGCTTTCCGCCCGAATCCAACCGCTCACCGGTGGTTGCGATGGACCTGGACACAGGCCGCGAGCTTTGGGCGACAAACATCCCGGCGAACTCCGGCGACTGGACGACGTGGGTCGCCGGGGCGCGGGACGGCCGGGTGTACGCGGCCCGTTCCGGCAACGGAGCGTCGGTGTCGGCCCGGCTTTACTGCCTGAACGCGGCCACGGGCGCGGTCCTGTGGCAGAGCGCCGAGCTGATCAACGCGGGCGCGTACGACGGCGTGGTTTTCGCCGAAGACGGCGACCTGATCATCGCGAGCATGTCGTGGGTTCGGCGCATCAACGCGACCGACGGCACGACGGTCTGGACCACGCCGCGCGTCTGCTCGGTCAGCGGAAACTGCGGCGGGGCGCTCGCGCCCGACGCGACGGGTCAAGCGGTGTACCTCGCCGATGTGGTGCCGGGCGGGCACGTCATCAAGAAGTTCGACGCGGAAACGGGAGCGTTCCTCTACCAGAGCACGCTCATGTCGGGCTTTACGATTCAGAACACACCGCTGGTGGGCCCCGACGGCACCATTTATCTCAACCGCGTGCAGAACAACGCGTCGGTGGACTTCTTCTACGCGTTCGCGGACACGGGTTCAGCGATCGTCGAGCGCTGGCGTGTCGCAAGCCGGTACACCTACGCGGCCGAGTTCGCCGCGACGCAGGACGCCGTCTTCGTGCCCTTCCCGGACAACTCGATCCGCAAGCTCCGTGCCTCGGACGGATTCGAGCTTGAATCCACCGGCGTGCTGGCAACGCCGCTCGGAGCCGTCCGCATGGCTTGCGACGCCGAGGGCAAGCTCTTTGTGTCCAACGGCGAATTCGCCCAGGGGCGCTTCTACTGCTTTGGCCCGGACCTTCGCGAACGATGGTCCGTCGCGGTCCCCAACATCAACATCGGAGCCCCCGCCATCGGCCGGGACGGAACGCTTGTCGTCGCGGGCATCAGCACGAACGTCAAAGCGTACCGGACCGAGCGTCGCTGCACCGCGGATTTCAACAACGACGGGTTCGTCGATTTCTTCGACTACGACGCGTTCGTCGCGTGCTTCGAAGGCTTCGGGTGCCCCGCCGGCCGGACGGCCGACGTGAACGGGGACGACTTCGTGGACTTCTTCGATTACGACGGATTCGTGGAAGCCTTCCAAGCCGGCTGCTGATCCGAACGGCCCCAGCGACCACGACCCTCGTTTGGGTTGTTCACGTGTCGTTTTTGCGACACGCCTCGTCGGCCCGGCGGCCGCAAACGGCAAAATTCCGGAACTTTGTGCTCCTGAGGACGCAGGTGCCGGTATTCTGTGAGCTCGGTCGGACCGGGCCACGGGCGTGGCATTCGCCGGTCCGTGTTTGTGGTTCTCTCCCTATGTCCGTGCTTTCTGGAGGCACCCCCATGAGTCGTCGCATCGTTGGATTGGTTTCGTTCGCCGGCCTTGCCGCGGCGATTCCCGCAGGCTCCGTTCTGGCGCAAGCCGGCAGCAACTCGTGCGCGACGGCGACCGTGATTGCGGGTCCTGGCGTTTACTCGGGCACGACGGTTGGCTCCACGAACGACGGCGTGGGCACCTGCGGCAATTCAAACTCCAGCCCGGACGTCTGGTACAGCTTCACGCCCGCCGAGACCAAGCTTCTGGTGGTCGACACCTGCGGTCTGGCGAACTGGGACACGGTCCTCTCGGTGCACACGGGCTGCCGCGGCGCTCCGGGAGCGGTGGTGCTGGTCTGCAACGACGACGCCTGCGGGACGCAGTCCACCATCCAGACGACGGTGCAAGCCGGCGTGACCTACCTGATCCGCGTCGCCGGGTACAACAACGCGACCGGAGCGTACTCCATCCGCGTTGCTCTCCAGGATCCGCCCCCGCCCCCCACCGACGGGCCTGACGTCATCGTCGGCGACCTGATCGACGTCGGCCGGTACACCCCGGTCGGCGGGATCACCCCCTTCGCGGTCGGCACGACCTCCTGCAACGCCGGCGACTTCCCCATCGAGTGGATCGCCAACAACAACCAGCACCCCGTCATCGCTCAGAACATGTTCCGCATCAAAGCCGGCCGCCTCGAGCAGATCGGGCAGAGCTGGGTCAAGCACGGGTTCTCCTCGGTGAACGGCGACCTGTGCGCGACGTGCATCAACCCGCCGGGCGGCTCGACGCAGCTGGGCGTGGGTTGCTCGGATCCGTACGGCTCGGGCCTGAACGGCAGCCAGGGCGGCTTGGGCCCGCGTTCGGAGGTCAACGCGACCACGGGCGTCTTCGCGTACCCCTTCGGCGGCCCGACGCCGACGACGACCATCGACCGCCGCTTGCAGGTGCTGACCTCCGAGATCGATCCGGCGTTGAACGCGGAAGCGTTCTACTTCGCCGAAGCCCAGTACGTGACGCAGGACGACGCCCAGTGGGGCAACGGCCTGAACAACGCTTCGTACCGCCGCATGCGGTTCACGAGCGCGACAACGGCTCCGCAGTGGGCCGGCTCGACCGTCCGCCAGAAGTCCGCCGTGTGGGCATGGCGCGAGGTTGATCCGACCGTGACCGTCGCCAACGCGGACTACGTCCAGAACGATCTGGACTGCCGGTTCGAGGTTGGCTCCAAGGTCGTCAACAACGGGAACGGCACGTGGACGTACACGTACGTCGTCCGCAACATGAACTCGGACCGTTCCGGTGCCGGCTTCCGCCTGCCGCTCAACCGCGGCGTCACCTTCACGAACGTCGGGTTCCGCGACGTCCCCCACCACTCCGGCGAGCCATACAACGGCAACGACTGGGCTTGGTCGGCCGCGAGCGGCCAAGCGGGGTGGAGCGTCGATCAGACGTTCGCACAGAACCCCAACGCCAACGCGCTCCGCTGGGGCACGCTTTACACGATGTGGTTCACGGCCAACTCGGGCCCGGTGGACGGCGCGGCTTCGATCCCGCTGTTCAAGCCCGGCACGGGCTCATCGGTCGCGGTGACGGTACCGGTCCCGGCCGGCTTCCCGTGCTCGGCCGACTTCAACGGGGACGGCGTGCTCGACTTCTTTGACTACGACGCTTATGTCGCGTGCTTTGAGGGCGAAGCATGCCCCGCGGGCCGCACGGCGGACTACAACGGCGACAACTTCGCCGACTTCTTCGACTACGACGCGTTCGTGCAGGCGTACGAAGCCGGCTGCTGATCAGCCGCACTTTCAGCGACACGACCTTTCCCGCCGACCGCCGGACCTTCCGGCGGTCGGCGGTCTTTTTGCACCAGGCCCCTACTACCATCGGCGATGCCCCTCACGCTCTACAACACGCTGACCAAGCGGCCCGAGGCTTTCACCCCCAGAGACCCCGGCCACGTCACGTTCTACACCTGCGGCCCCACCGTCTACGACGACGCCCACGTCGGCAACTTCCGGTCCTTCCTCGCCGCCGACGTCCTCCGCCGGTTCGTCGAAAGCCCGCTCTGCGAGCTCACCGGCCCTGACGGCAAGCCGCACCGCGGCCCCAGGCGCGTCACCCACGTCATGAACATCACCGACGTCGGCCACATGACCGATGACGCCGAAGGCGGCGAGAACGGCGAAGACCGCATGGCCGTCGCCGGCAAACGCCTCGCCGAAGCCAAGAAATCCGGCGCTCTCCCCGCGGGCGTCGAGATCGACCCCAAAGACCCTTACACCATCGCGAAGTTCTACGCGAACCGGTTCCTCGAAGACGCGCGAGCGCTCGGGCTTAAGGTCGCTCTCGACCAGCAGACGGACCCCACGGTCATGCCCTTCGCGACAGCGAACGTGGACGGGATGATCGAGGTGGTCAAGGCGCTGATTGCGCGCGGACACGCGTACGCCGCGGGCCCGGCGGGTTCGCGAGCGGTCTACTTCCGGGTCAAGAGCTTTGAGAACTACGGCCGACTCAGCGGCAACACGCTCGATCACCTCCGCGAGGGCGAGGGTGGCCGCGTCTCCGCCGACAACCAGTCCACCAAGGAGCACCCCGCCGACTTCCTGCTTTGGAAGGAAGACGCGAGCCACATCATGAAGTGGGACAGCCCGTGGGGCGCGGGATATCCGGGCTGGCACATCGAGTGCACCGTGATGGCCGCGCGGCGCTTGATCGACGGCGGGCTCGCGGCCGCTCTTGCCACGCCGGGTGCAAGCCCCGCGCAGATCGACCTGCACTCCGGCGGCGAGGACAACATCTTCCCGCACCACGAGTGCGAGATCGCGCAGTCGGCGTGCGCGTTCTGCGCCTCCCCCGCGGGCGGGACGTTCGCCCGGATGTGGTTCCACCCGCGGCACCTCTTCATCGAGGGCCAGAAGATGTCCAAGAGCAAGGGAAACTTCTACACCGCACGCGACCTCTTCGCCGGAAACGCCTCGCGGCAGCCCTTCGAACCCGCGACGATCCGCCTGGAGCTCATCAAGACCCACTACCGCACCAACGCGAACTTCACCCTGCAGGGCCTGGCCGACTCCGCCCGCATCGTCGAACGCTGGCGCCGCGTCGCGGCAGGCACCGGGGCCAACCCGGCCGGCCAGGGCCTCCGCGATGAAGCAAAGCTCCGCTTCGCCGACGCCATGCACGCGGACCTCAATGTCGCCGCCGCCATCGCCGAGGTGAACAAGTTCGCAAGCGGCGTGCAGAACCCCGGCACCGAGGACGCCGCGCTCATGCGCGAGTTTGACGCCGTTCTGGGCGTCCTCGAACGCGAGAAAGCCAAAGCCGTCGCCACCGGTCGCGCCGTCTACCTCGCCGGCGCGACCCCCAGCGACGCGATCGAAGCCCTGCTTGAGAAGCGCGCCGTCGCGAAAGCCGCCAAGGACTTCAAAGCCTCCGACGCCATCCGCGACGAACTCGCCGCGATGGGCCTGGCCATCAAGGACGTCGCCGGCGGCAAAGTCGAAGTCTCCCGGAAGTAAAGCCGGCCGCATCGCTCCTCGCGAGCCACGATTCTCGGCGAACTCCGCGCCCCGGGCCGGGCTCGTGAGGACTTTCGCCCTGCCCACGCGGAGTGAACGCCGCACGCCAACAATGACCCGATGCGTCTCCCGACGACTCTGCTCTGGCACATCACCGCCGAACTGGTCAAGCTGCTCGTGGTCACCACGGGCGTGCTCGTCTTGGTGCTGAGCTTCGCCGCGAGCATCAAATTCCTCGCCGACGGCAAGCTTGCCCCCGCCGATGTCCCGGTCTTCATGGCGTACACGATCCTTCCGATGCTCGCGTACTCCCTGCCCTTCGCGAGCTGCTTTGCGGCGACCCTCGTCTACCACCGGCTCGCGACCGACAACGAAGCCCAGGCGGCCGGAGCGAGCGGGATCAGCCACCGGGCGCTCCTTATCCCGGCGGTGGTCGTCGGCCTCGTCCTCGCGTGCTCGCTCGCAGCACTCAACGAGCAGGTCATCCCGCGGTTCTGGCGGTCGATGCAGAAGATGATCACGCTCGACGTCGCCCGCATGCTCGTCAAGTCGGTCAACCGGGGCGAATCCCTCGCTCTGGGAAACCGGCTTGTCTATGCCGAGGATGCGCTCCGGCTCGAGCCCGAGAGCGGCCGCGACGACGGCATCGAGCGCTTCGCCCTCAGCAAAGCCGTGGTCGTGGAGTTCGATGGGCAGGACAAGCCCGTCATGCAGGGCACCGCCGAATGGGTCTACGTCACGCTCTCGCGCGTCGACCGCCCCGCGGGCTCGCAGACCACGACGATGACCCGCGTCGAATGCCGCGCCAAGAACCTTGTCGGCCGCGACCGCGACCGGGCGATGATCCGTACCGACTCGGCGCCCTTCGCCGCCGAGATCCCCGACGCGTTCGAAGACGACCCCAAGTTCCTCACCTTCGGCGAACTCCGCGAGCTTCGCACCAAGCCAGAAAGCCTGAACTTCATCGAGCGCCGCCGCCGCACCCTCGCGCTCGAGACCGCACGGCTCCGCGTGATCGACGACCTTGAGAAGCAAGCCCGCGACCTGGGACGCATCGTCCTCTCCGAGCAGGACGGCCGCACCGTGACCGTGCAGACCTCCGGCCTCGTGCACGACCCCGCCGACCCGCCGGGCGTCTATCGCGTCAACCCGCCCAAGAGCATGACCACGACGCCCCTCGCCCGCACCGCCGCCAAGGGCGACGCTCGCGGATCGGGCGGCGCGATGCGGGTGGAAGCTTCCGGGCTCAAGCTCCTCGCCGCGCCCGCGGAAGAGATCACCGGCCCCGCCCTCCAGTTCAAGTTCGAGACGCCCGAGGGCCGCATGGTCGCCATCGGTGCCGGCGGCGAAGAGGATGAGCAGGGATCACGCAAGGACTGGACGCTCAGCGGGCTGAGCCCCAAAGCCGAGACCCTCGAGAGCTTGCAGCGTCTGAGCGTCCCCGAACTGCTCGCCGCCGCCGAATCAACCGCGAAAGAGACCCGCGGCGATCCGACGCCCGTCAAGAACGCCGCCGAGGACCTCCGCCGCAAGGAACGCGACCTCCAGAACGAAGTCACGAGCAAGCAGCACGAACGCTGGGCCCAGGCCGTCTGCTGCCTGCTCATGATCGTGACCGGAGCGGTCGTTGCTCTCCGCCTCTCCCTCAGCCAGCCCCTCGCGGTCTACCTCTGGTCGTTTCTCCCCGCCCTTCTCTGCTACATCACCATCGCCGGCGGCCAACAGACCACGCATTCAAGCGGCGAGAGCGGTCTGATCCTGCTCTGGGCCGGCGTCGTCGGTCTCGCCGCCTACACGCTCCTCTCATTCCGCTCGGTCGCACGCCACTGAACCGTGAAACCCGACGCACCTCCATCACAAGCGGCCACAAGCACAGGCTCGACGCTTTTCGCGCCTTGGGCGGCCTCGTGGCGGTCGGTGCTTCTGCTCATCCTCGCGTTTTCCCTCGCCCGCATCGCCTACCTCGCGTGGCTCTGCCCGTACACGCTGCTCGAGGATGAAGCCCACTACTGGGAATGGTCGCGTCATCTGGACTGGTCGTACTACAGCAAACCACCGGGGATCGCGGCGCTCATCGCCGCTTCGACCTCGCTCTTCGGCAATACCGAGTTCGCGGTGCGGCTCCCCGCCGTGCTCTGCAGCGCCCTTGCGGCCCTCTCGCTCGCCGGGCTCGCACGCGACACGCTTCCCGATAAGCGAGCGGGTTTCTTCGCGGCCGCCGTCTTCCAACTCGTCCCGCTCTTCCAATCCACAAGCCTGCTCATGACGATCGACATGCCGTACGCGGCGTGCTGGTCGCTGACGGCCTGGCTCGCGTGGCGGGCGTGCACGCGGAACGGGCTCGGATGGGTCGTCGGTGCCGGCCTCGCCGCGGCCGCGGGCCTCACGTTTAAACACACGATGGTGCTCCTGCTTCCCGGCCTGCTCGCCTTCGCGATTCTCGTCAAGCCCGCCGGCTCGCCGACGCTGCGTTCTCCCCGCACCAAAGCCGTCATCATCGCCGCGGTCTCGCTGCTCGGCCTGCTCCCCAACATCATCTGGAACGCCCAGCGCGACTGGCCCACCGCCCGGCACCTCCTCGGGCACCTGGGGCTCTCCGGCGGCGACGTCAAGCCGACGCAGTCCGCTTCCGGCTATCACTACGACCCCTCGTGGACCCTCGAGTTCATCGGCACCCAGATCGCTCTCGCCGGCCCGATGCTCGTGCTCGCCCTCACCGGATGGCGAGCCCTGGGCCCCGGTGCTCCGCGCCTCTTTCTCGCGTGCTGCGGCGCCCCCATCATTCTGCTTTACCTCGGCGTCAGCTTCGTCACCGAGCCCGAAGGAAACTGGGCCTTCGCCGGATACACCACGCTCACCGTCCTCGCCGCGTGGAGCGTCGTCCATGGCATGGAAAGCGTGCTCGCCGCCCGCCGCGCATGGGCCGCGCTCCCCGCTCCCAAGCCCAAAGCCGGATTCCTCCGCAAAGAGCCCGAATCCGTCGCCCAGATCGCCTGGCACGCCACGCTCGTCTTCGGCCTCATCGCCGGCTTGGGCATCCTCCGGATGGACCTCCTCGCCAAACTCCCCGCGATCGGCCCGCGGATCCCCATCTCCCGCCTCATGGGCGCCGACCAGATGGCCGCCCACGTCGCCCGCCTTCAGACCGACCTTCGCACGCAAGCCCCGAACGTCGAACCCCTCGTCATCTCGCAGTTCTACGGCCGCGCCAGCCAGCTCGCGTTCTACCTCCCCGGCCACCCCACCGTCTACTGCTCCGGAAGCCGCATGGGCGGCCGCAAGAGCCAATACGACCTCTGGTCGCACACCGACCTTTCCAACCCCGCGCTCGCCGGCCGCTCCGCCGTCCTTCTCGGCGACGCCGATCAGGACTGGTCCTGGGGCTTCACATCCGTCACCCCGCACGGCAAGCTCGACGGCGACCGTAAACGCAACCGCGAAGCCTTCACCGCGCTCGAATACACTCCCCCCGCCCGATGAACTCCGCCACGCGCGATCTCGAAGCCGGTTCCGCCCGCCCCCGCTGGGCGCGCCTGGCGATCCTCTGGATCATCGCGATTGCCCTCGCCCACGTCCTGGATCACTGGGCCTGGCAGTCGTTCAGCGTCGGCAAAGACGTCGAGCGGCGCGATTGGTGGCAGTTTCTCCGCGCCGTGGGATACCTCCCGCTCTGGGTCGCGCTCGCGCTGGCGATCGATTTCGGCCGCACCAGCCTTTCGCCCCGCCCTCGCAATCTCCCGGGGTTGGCGGCTCTCCTCTCCGCCGCGCTCGCGGGCGCCGTCGCCGAAGGGCTCAAGTTCGTCATCGGCCGCGGCCGCCCGACCGACACGGGCGAGTACATCTGGCACGGGCTCTTCGCGCCGCTTGACGTCGGCAATCGCGGCATCCCGAGCAGCCACGCCGCCGTCGCGTTCGGCGGCATGTTCGCCCTTTCCGCCGCGTTCCCCCGCGCGACCCCTGTCCTCGTGCTGCTCGCCGCAGGCTGCGCCGCAAGCCGCGTGCTTTCAGGAGCCCACTTCCTCTCGGATGTCGTCGCGGGCGCCGCGCTCGGCTCCGCCTCCGCGTACCTCTTCCGACGCCTCAGCGTCGACCGGAGGTGCCCATGAACCTCCTGGACCGCTACATCGCGCGGCAGTTCCTCGGCAACACGCTCCTCCTGCTCTTCATCCTCTTCACCTTCATCGTCGCCGTCGACGTCTCCGTGAAGTTCGACGAGTACACCAAAGCCGCGACCACCGCGCTCACCTCCGATCAGGGCCCGCCCGGCTGGGGTCGCACGATGATCTTCGCACTCGGCCTCGTGCTCGACTTCTGGTGGCCCCAGCTCATCCAGCTCGGCGTGCACCTGCTCGGCCTGGTGATGATCGCCGGCGCGGGGTTCACGCTCACGCAGATGGTCCGCCACCGCGAGCTTGTCGCGATGCTCGCGGGCGGCATCAGCCTCCGCCGTGCGGCCCGACCCATCCTCTTCTGCGCCGCGACCCTCTCCCTCGGCCAGCTCGCGGCGCAGGAGTATGTTCTGCCCCGCATCGCCCCGCTCCTCACCCGGACGCCCCAGGAAGCCGGTCAGCGCACGATGGGCGCCGACCGCCTCAATCTCACGCCCGACTCGCAGGGCCGCATCTTCCACGCCAGCGTCTTCGACGCCGACCGGGGCATCCTGACCGGCGTCTACATCATCGAACGCGACGCCCAAGGCGTCGGTATCCGCGTCATCTCCGCGGACCGTGCAACGTGGTCCGGCGACGCGTGGACCCTTGTCCGCGGGTTCGCACGCCCCTTCGCCGACACCGGCACGCTCCCGCAGCCGATCGAAGCCATCAAAACCAACCTTGACCCGATGACGCTCCGCCTCCGCCGGTTCGCCGAATACCGCAACACCCTCTCGTTCTCCCAAGCGACCGAGATGCTCCGCCGCGGCCCCGAAGCCGGAGGCGTCCACGCCGACGAGATCGAACGCATCCGCCTCGGCCGCTTCGGCACCGTGCTCTGCAACCTCCTCGGCCTGGTCATCGTCCTGCCCCTCTTCCTGCGCCGCGAGCCGGCGCCGATGCTCATCGCCGCGATCAAAGCGGCGCCCCTCGCGATGATCGTCCTCCTCGGCGGGTTCCTCGGGGCTTCCTACCCCGTCCCGGCGCTCCCGGCCGCCCTCTCGGTCTTCCTGCCGGCGCTGGCTCTACTCCCGCTTGCCATCGCCTCCGCCACATCGCTCAAAACGTGAAACGCGCTTCATCCGGCCCCCCGTGCGGCAGGCCCGCACCGGTTACACTCCCCCGCACCCCTTCCGGGAGTCACCATGGCCTCAGTCGTCTTCTACTTCCAGGTCCACCAGCCGTTCCGCTTGCGGAAGTTCTCCGTCTTTGACAACGACCCCTTCTACTTCGACGACAAGAAGAACGGCGAGATCGCCCGAAAGGTCGCCACCAAGTGCTACCTCCCGGCGACCAAGCTGATCCTCGACCTCGTCAAGCGGCACAAGGGCAACTTCCGCGTGTCCTACGCCATCACAGGCGTCGCCCTCGACCAGTTCGAAGCATTCTGCCCCGAGGTCATCGATGTCTTCAAAGAGCTCGGCAAAACCGGCTGCTGCGAGTTCATCGCCGAAACCTACTACCACTCCCTCTCGTTCCTCTACTCGCCCGAAGAGTTCCGCGAGCAGGTCGCGATGCACACCCGCCGCATCGAGGGACTCTTCGGCCAGACCCCCGTCGTCTTCCGCAACACCGAGCTGATCTACTCCAACCAGCTCGCCCACGAACTCTGCCAGATCAAGGACGCCTCCGGAAACCCCCGCTTCTCCGGCGCCATCTGCGAAGGCACCGACAGGCACCTGGGATTCCGTACCCCCAACTACGTCTACAAGCCGCCGAAGTGGGACGCGTTCAACACCGGCGATTTCCGTGATCTCACCGGCCGCGACAACAAGGTCTTCAAGCTGCTGCTGAAGAACTACCGCCTCTCCGACGACATCGCCTTCCGGTTCTCCAACCGCGGCTGGGCCGAGTGGCCCCTCTCCGCGGAAAAGTTCGCGCAGTGGGTCCAGCAGATCAACGGCGACGGCTTCCTCTGCAACCTCTTCATGGACTACGAAACCTTCGGCGAGCACCAGTGGGAGGACACAGGAATCTTCAAGTTCCTCGAAAAGCTCCCCGAAGCCGTCTTCGACATCGCCCCAGGCCAGAACCACTTCATCACCCCCTCCGAAGCCCTCAAGCAGTTCGAACCCGTCGGCGAGTACGACGTCCACGACTTCATCTCCTGGGCCGACATGGAACGCGACCTCTCCGCTTGGCGCGGCAACGCCATGCAGGACAACGCCCTCGCCGAAACCTACCGCCTCGAGAAACCCATCAAGGACAAGCTCGCCAAAGCCCTCGCCGACTACAAGCTCAAGCATGGCCACGAAGCCCCGGCCAAGCTCCCCGACGCCGACCCCGTCCAGCAGGCCCGATACCTGCTCGCCGACTGGCGCAAACTCACCACCTCCGACCATTTCTACTACATGTGCACCAAGTACTGGTCCGACGGCGACGTCCACAAGTACTTCTCCCACTACGACTCCCCCTACGACGGCTACATCAACTTCATGAACGTCCTCGACCACGTCCGGCAACGCGTGTCCAGCTGACGCCCCACGCTGACACCCCCGCCGCACCGGCGAGCATTCGGTATCCGTTCGTTGTGACTTCTCCCGGGTTTCGTGTATGATGAAGGCAAGGAGGCATCCGGGCCCCGTGAATCGTCGAGCGTTCAATCTCATCGAGGTGATGATCGCGGTCGCCATCATCGGCGTCCTGATCAGCGTTTTGCTCCCCGCTTTGCTCCACGCGCGGCAAGCGAGCCAGACCACGGTCTGCTCCAGCCACCTTCGCCAGCTCGGAACGGCTTTCCAGTCCTACATCCAGGACAACCGCCGCTTCCCGCGGACGGAAGCCAGCCCGGAGTGGCACTACGGCGGAGTGGACTTCACCGGTCCGGATCGGCTCGCGCTGCTTTCGGCCCGGCGACCGCTCAACGCCTTCTACTCCGAACGCCTCCCCTCAACCTCCGGCGAACATCTCGCCAGCTTCCACTGCCCCGGCGACCGCGGCCTCTGGCGTGCGGGTGCCAACCCGCGCACGCCCGGCCCAAGCGTCATCGGCGACCGTACCTGCTACGAGTTCTACGGCAACAGCTACCGGGCCAACGCGCTGCTCATGGACTCGACCCAGGCAGGCATCGACAGCATGGCCCGGCCCCTCGCCGAGCACGACATCACGGTGAGCCCCGCCCGCCTGCTCATCGCCGGCGACGCGGTTTGGTACTACGCGACGCGGCCCGTCGGCAACGCCGAAGCCGGCCTCGACGCGTCTTGGCACGGCGATCCGCGCTCGGGCAACCTCGTCTCGCTCGATGGCTCAGTCCGGTTCGCGGCATTCTCGCCCGAACCGCAGACCGCCTACACGCTCAGCCCCCGCCCGGCGACGCCACCCTCCAACTGATCTGGGTTGCTTTATGCAGCTTGCTTGATTTGGCCTGCTTGCCCGACGCGCTCGCGATTAGGCGGCCAGGTCAATGTCGTCCGCGCCGTCCGGCGAATCCCCCGGATACCCCCACTTGTGCTTGGGCAGATGCCGGTGGTGCACATGGATCACCCGAGAGAGCTGCTGCGCGAACAAGCCCGTCAGCACACCGAAGCACGAAGCCACCTCCGCAGTGAACGGCTGCGACCGCGGACGGAAAAGCGTGATCACGCCCAGACATTCGCCCTGATGTCGACACGCCGACGCCAGCACGCTCATCCCATCCACCCACTCCGCTCCGTCCCCGAGATGCTCGCGAAGCTCATCCGCCGTGTTCATCAGCACCACCCCGGCGTGATGATCAAGCCGCGGCGCGATGCTCGACGCAAGCTGGTCCATCAGCACTTCCGCCGAGTCCTTCGGGCAGTCGTAGTTCACGTACGCGCCCAGCGAGTAATCCCCGCTCGCCGCCGGAAGGAAAACCGCCGCGTTCGTCGGCCCCGTCTTCCCCAACATGAACTCCACACCCACCCGAAGCAAGCTCTCAAGATCAAGCTCCTGCCGGATGATGCTGTTGAACTCCGTCGCAAGCGTGATCATCGTCATCTGTTCTGAAAGCTCCTTGTACGCCCCCGCCAGGTTCTCGCAAAGCGACGAAACCTGCCGCGAAAGCTCGTGCCGGGAGTGGTTCAGGCCCCGACAAAGCCGGCGCAACCGCTCCGCCCGCTGCTCCCGGTGCGCCCACCGCTCCCGCGCCGTCCCGCAGCGTCCCGCCGCCGCAAGCACCCGCCGCGAAATCTCCTCGGCGTCGCTTTCGGCATCCACCAGGTCTGTCGCGCCGGCTTGCATCACCGCGATCGCGTCTTCGAACCCCGGCTGCTCAAGAACGACCACGACGCCCGTGCCAGGGTGCGCTGTTGAGATCTTGCGGACGGCGCTGAACGCCCCGCCCTTGCTGCCCCCTCGACCCCCGCGAGCACCATCCATCACGACCACATCGAACTCGGCGTTGGCCATGAGCTCGGACGCATGCCCGATCCCATCCGCCGCCAAGCACGCGATCCCCCGCTCCTTGAGCGAACTGAGGATCGCGCGGCGGCGCGTCACGCTCGACACAAGCACCACCGCGGTGACCACCTCGGGCCCGGCGGGAGGCTTGATCTTGGAGGGAGACTGGCTTTGGTTGCGTCGGCTCTTCACGGGTCCGTCCTCGCGCTACTGCCCGAGTCCTTCCGGGCTGCCCAGTGGATCGACCCTCGTCGGTTCACACTTCACGCCCGGCACGCACGGCCCACAAAGCAAGCCCGCTCGACCCCGCACGCTTCCCCCAGACCCACCACCCCGCTCCGCCCGCCCAAACCCCCCAGACGGACCTCGCGGACGGACGCGTCCCGCCCCCCGCCCCCACCGGAGCTACCGGTCGCGCAACATCGACGCGATACGGTCCGCCAGAGCCCCCGGCGAGAACGGCTTGTGCATGAACCCGTCCGCCCCCGCGCGACGAAGCTCCTCCACGATCCTCCCGTCCGCGTTCGCGCTCACGCACAGAATCTTGATGTCGCTCGAAGCATGCTCCGCACGAAGACGCCGGCACACCGCCGCTCCGTCCACATCCGCCAGCATGTACTCGAGCACCAGCACGTCCGGCCGGAACGTCGCGGCCAAAAGCCCCGCATCAAACCCGTTGGACGCACTCGCCACCTCGTAAAGGCCGTCCCGCTCAAGACCGGACCGCGCCGCCCCGAGCAGCGCCGGATCGTCATCCACCACAAGCACCCGCGGCCGCTCGCCAAGCTCGGACAGCGGCATCCCGTTCTCGCGCATGAACCGCACCAACTCATCCCGCGGGATGCGTCGGAACTTGGACCCGGGAACCTTGAACCCCGTCAGCCGCCCGTTGTCGAAGCATCGGATAATCGTCTGCTGAGACACCTTGCAGATCCGGGCCGCTTCGCCCGTGGTGAAGATGCGTTTGTCGCTGCCGGTATTCTCGGACATGGCATACTCCGCGGGCCGGCGTTGGCCCGCCGAGTCATCGACGGTTGTCCCCCCCATCTTCACGCAACCCCCCATCTTCGCACGGGTGTCGGTACCGAGAACGCGGGGGACCAGCGGGCGCCTCCCACGCGCCCGCCCACCGAACGACGGGCGAATCCGTCCACTTTTTGTCGATTTTCCGTGATCTCGCGTTAGGATCTGGATCTCCACGACATCTCGAGTTGGTTCGTTCACCTGCATTGGAGGTTTCGCTTGGAACGTTCGCGTGATGCCCTCGTCGCCGGTTTGACCCTCACCCTCGCCGCTTCCGCCCTCGCTCAGCCGAGCTTTACAGGCATCGGCGACCTCGCCGGCGGAGCCCGGGCTTCGTACGCCCAGGGCATCTCGCCCGACGGGACCATCGTGGTCGGCCGCGGAACGATCGCGGGCAACCTTGAGCGGGCTTTCGTGCGCCGAAACGGCACCCTGACCGCCCTGAGCGACCCCGCCGGCGTGTACTCCCTTGAGTCCGCGAACGCGGTGACCGATCGCGGTGTGATTGTCGGTTCGGCTTCCGGACCAAACGGCCAGGAGGCCTTCAAGTACAACCTCTCGGGTCCCAACCGGTTCCGTGCGCTCGGCGGCGGACTTGCGGGCGGACTGGGGAGCACCGCTTACGCCGTCTCCCGGAGCGGCAGCCTCGTGGTCGGCGTCCGTGACGCCGCCGAAGGCGCAAGAGAAGCCGCGCTCTGGATCGGTCCGGAGATCTCCGGCCTGGGCTGGCTTTCCCCGCAGCCCGCCACGTCCGTCGCGCTGGGCATCTCGGCCGACGACTCGACGATCGTCGGCGGGTCCGACGGTGAGCTTCTCTATCGGGCCTTCGTCCTGCGGGACGACGTGCTCTCGCCGCTTGAAGAGCTCGCCGACATGGAGTTCAGCGAAGCACGCGGCGTGAACGGGGACGGCTCGGTGATCGTCGGTTCGGCGAACGTCCCCGGCCGATCGGTCGCCTTGGCTTGGATCAACGGCGTCGCGAACGAACTGCCCGAACTCGCCGGCGGGTTCAACTTTGCGAGCGCCACCGCGTGCAACGAAGCCGGCACCGTGATCGTCGGCTTCGCCTCGGGCGAAGATGGGGTCGAAGCGGTGGTCTGGCGCAACTCTGAGGTGCGCACGCTCCGCCAGATCCTCGACGACGCCGGCGTCACGACGCACGTGGGGTGGTCCTTGTCGCTCGCCACCGGCATTTCCGCCGACGGCCTCACGATCTGCGGCATCGGCATCAACCCGAACAACGAGGATGAGGGCTGGGTCGCGACCATCGGCGGTGAGCCTTGCCCCGCGGACTTCAACGGTGACGACTTCGTCGATTTCTTCGACTACGACGCGTACGTCGGGTGCTTCGAAGGCGGCGAGTGTCCCCCGGGACGCACGGCGGACTTCAACGGTGATGACTTCGTCGACTTCTTCGACTACGACGCATTCGTTTCGATCTTCGAAGCCGGCTGCTGAGTCTCTTCTCGCAACACGCCAAGCCCGCTGCCCGTCGGCCGCGGGTTTTCCGTTCCCGGAGGCAGCCGGCCGCGGAAGGTCCTTGCGGCCCGACGGCCTCGTCGATAAACTGCGGCGGATGCTCCTTTCCTCCGCCGCCGTCATGGTCGCCGCTTCCGCGGCGCTGGCCGACCCACCGAACAAGATCGTGGTCGTCATCGAGGAGAATCAAGGCTATTCGCAGGTACTCGGCAATCCGGAAGCGCCGTACTTCAACAGCTTGGCGGCGCGGGGCGCGAACTTCACCCGCTTCTACGCCATCACGCATCCGAGCCAGCCGAACTACCTCGAGTTCTTCGGCGGCGACAACCAGGGGATCGTGAACAACAACCAAGCGACGAACTCGCCGTTCTCGACGCCGAACCTGGGCTCTGCCGTCTTCCACGCGGGCCACACGTTCATCGGGTACTCGGAGAATCTCCCCGCGATGGGATCGCTGATCTGGGCGTACGAGTACTACGTGCGCCGTCACAATCCGTGGGTGAACTGGCAATCGGTCGCGCCCGTTCCTCCCGCGGGGTCCAACCAGCTTCCGTGAACCTCCAACCAGCCGTTCGAAGCGTTCCCGACGGATTACTCGCAGCTTCCCAAGCTCAGCATCATCATCCCGCACATCTTCAACGACATGCACGACGGGACGATCGCCGAGGGCGACGCGTGGCTTCAAAGCACGCTCGACGGGTACGTCCAGTGGGCGTTCGCCAACAACTCGCTGCTGGTGATCACGTTCGACGAGGATTCGGACCACGACCGCAACCGGATCCCTACGCTTCTGGTCGGCCCGATGATCACACCCGGAGATGTGAACTCCACCTGGACGCTTCACAACCTGACGCGCACGCTCGCCGAACTGTGCGACGCCGCGCCGCCGGGGCAAGCGGCTCGCGTGCGTCGCATCGTGGGCATGTTCGCGGACGACCCTGCGGTCACCACGGCGACCTTCCGTCAGGGCGAGATGGGGTATCAGGGCGCCTCCGACACCTTCATCGAAGCCGCCTCGCCGCAGGCTTCGCACGCCGGTGCGGCCGGCCTGACCGTGCTCGGATCTCCCACGAGCCAGGCTCTGATCCGCTTTGACGACATCTTCGGCGCAGAACCCGGCCGGGTGCCGCCGCACGCGGTCATCCACTCCGCGAAGCTCTCGATCCTCACCCCGTTCGGCAAAGCCAATCAGTCCACGGGCCGGGTCTTGCTCCACCGCATGCTCGTTCCCTGGGACGACTCGGCAACGTGGGGTTCCTTGAACGGCGGCATCTCTCTCGACGATGCGGAAGCTGCGATAAACGCGGAATTCACCCTTTCGCCCAACATCGACGACGCGGTCGCGATCTTCGATGTGACCACGACCATCGAATCGTGGCTGAACGCCGCCGACCCGCAAGCCGCAGCTTGGGGCTGGGCGCTCGTCACCGCAAGCACGGACGCGTGGTATCCGGCGTCGAGCGAAGCGCCGGCCACCGCCGACCGCCCGATGCTCGAGATCACCTTCTCGCTGCCGAACTGCGCTCCGGACTTCAATGCGGACGGCTTTCTCGATTTCTTCGACTATGACGCGTTCGTCATCGCGTACGAAATCGGCGACATCGCGGCGGACTTCAACCGCGACGGATTCTTGGATTTCTTTGACTACGACGCGTTCGTCGCCGCGCATGAGACCGGCTGTTAGACTTCAGCCCAATCCGCCGACCAAGCTTCGGACGAAGCTCTCGGTGGGCACGATGTGGTCGCGGCCTTCCTTGACCGCGTCGGCGATGCGGCGCACGACGCCGGATCCGACGATGGCGGCGTCGGCTTTGCCAGTCCCCACCACCGCCCGGACGTGCTCAGCGTTCGAGATGCCGAACCCGCACGCGATGGGGAGCTGGGTGCATTCACGCAGGCGGGCGACCGCAGGCCCGACCACCGGCGCCTTGTTCGACTCGCCGGTGATGCCCGACCTTGCGAGCAGGTACACGAAGCCGGAGCTCGCTTCGGCGATGGCTTTGGCGCGCTCGGGGGGCGTGGTCGTGGCGACCAGCAGCGCGAGCGACTTCTGGGCTTCCTTGGCGGCTTTGATGAGCGGGCCGGACTCCTCAAGCGGAGCGTCCGGGAAGATGAAGCCGTCGAAACCGGCTTCGGACGCCGACCCGATGAAGCCCGAAGCGCCGCCAGGCCACTTGTACGCGATGGAGGCGCTCACCATGGCGACCAGGCCGACCTCAAGCTGATTCCGCGTCGCGGCCACCTCATCGAACACGGACCTCGGTGTGGCGCCGGCGACGAGCGCCTGGTGCATCGCTGCGGCGATCACCGGACCGTCAGCGATAGGGTCCGAGAACGGAATGCCGACCTCGACGATGCGGGCACCGCCGCGCTCCATCGACCGGAGCAGCTCGCCGGTGGAACCGGGTTTGGGGAACCCGCCGCAGATGAAGGGCATCAGAGCTTTCATCCCGCGGGAACGCAGGTCGGAGAAGATGTCGTCGACGCGTGACATGCGGCGAACCGTAGGCGTCGCGGGAAACTGCCCGGGATGCGCTCAAGCCCCTGCCGGGCCGGACGAAGCGGCGAAAAACGCAAAGGGGCCGTCCCCTCCCAGGTTCGGCCCCCTCACTGATGCCCCCGCCCGCGATGCGTCCGCGGCTCTCCTCCAAGACCCAACGCCCCCCACCTCAGTAAGCGTCGAAACGGCGCGTCAAAGGTGACAATTCCGGCGGAATTGCGAAAAATGTAAGATTTGGGGAGCCTGCTCCGAACAGAATCCGTCCGAATCCTGCCTCAAGATCGAATCACATCGTCGAGCTGCTCAAGCCCGGCCGTCAGGACTCGGGGCCCCTCGGCGGTGATGAGCACATCGTGCTCGTAGTGAACGCTCATCGATCCGTCGGCGGTGAAGACCGGCCAGTCGTGCCGCTTCTTGTCGACCATGTTCGTGTACGTCCGCCCGGTGCCGACCGCGATCATCGGTTCCACCGCGACAAGCGTGCCGACCGGGCACTTCTCGAACGCTTCTCGCCATTCGTTCGCGTGGACCGGGACGGTGTTGGAGACAAAGGGCGGGCCGTGGAGCTGTTTGAACCCGATGCCGTGGCCGCCCAAGCCGCGGATGAGATGGAATCCGCACTCGTGCTCGACGTGTCCCTGCACCGCGCGGGCCCATTCGATCCACTGGTTGGTGGGGGTGAGAGCTTGCACGCCACGGCGCAAGCTTTCTTTGCCGCAGTCCATGAGCTTGCGGATGACGGGCGTCGGTTCGCCGATCGAGTAGGTCCACGCGGCATCGCCGACCCAGCCCTTGTGGAAGACGCCGATGTCGACCTTGAGCACGTCGCCGGCTTTGAGCTTGTCGGTGTAGTACCCGCGGGTGCCGTGGACGACGCACTGGTTGACGGACAAGCACGCGTTGGAGGGGAAGGGAACATGGCTTCGGTCCGGCGCGTACCCGAAGAAGCAGGAGGTGCACCCGAGATCGGCGAGGGTCTTGGCGACGAACTCATCGACCTGCGGGAGGGTCATGCCGTGGCGGAGGAAAGCGGCGACGCGCCGGTGCGTCTCGACGACGCACTCAGCGGCTTTCGCCGCGGATTCGATGTCCTCCGGTTTGGTCAGTTTCGACATCGAGCAACCCTAGGCGGCGGACGTGGGAGATTCCGAAACCGGCGCGGTGGCGGGTGCGGGTTCCCGGGTTCCGCCGCACTCGGGGCACAGGTTTCCGGTCGTCGCCGAGAGGTCGTAGGAGCACCGCTCGCAGATGTTGCCTTTGGCCACGGCGATGATCCGACGCCGTTCGGTCACGCTCCAGTGGAGAAGGACCGCGTACAAGCCCGCATACCAGCACCAGAGCAGGGCCGGCAAGGCCCAGTCCGAACTGATTTGCTTCAGCACCGCGTCGATCAGCCACAAACGCGACGTCAACGCGGCGACAAGGACGAAAGCCAGCGGCACCGCCAACCTCCGGTCGCGGGTCGCCATTGCGACCATCACGACCTGAGAAACCAGTCCGAGTTCCACCCAAACGCCCAGTACAAGCACGGCGCTCGAGCCCGCGTAGTCTCGAAGGAGTTGAACCAGACCGCTCCATAGAAATGGCAAACCGGCGAAAGACCCGCCGACCACGAGGATCATGGCCATCCAAAGCCATCGCTTGGGCGTTCCCGCGATGGTCATCGCAATGGCGAACCCGCTCGCGACCCAGAGGTTCGGCTCGATCAGCGGCGCCCCGACCTCACGCCAGTCCCACATCAGCCCGAACCACGCATAAAGGCCGGTGACAATCGTCATCGCCCCGCCCGGACTGAGCGTTTCGACCAGCCATTCCAGACACGCAAAGAACGGATCAAGCCCCGCCCATCGCGCGAGAAGCAGCACCGTTCCGATCACAACCGCGAGCATCCCGGCCGGCCCGAATCGCCAGAGCGAAGGCACGGGTTTGGTCGCATCCGAGGCCGACATCTTGCATCGTAGTGCCCGTCAATCACAAGGCATCCTGCTATCCTCAGGCATGCGGATCGCGTTTCTGGGTTCCGGCGAGTTCGGGCTGCCGACGCTCAAAGCTCTCTTCGAGCGACACGAGGTCGTCGGCGTCGTTTCCCAGCCGGACCGGCCCGCCGGGCGCGGGGTGGCTCTGACCCCGACGCCGATCGCCGCGTGGGTGCATGAGCACAGCGCGGGAACACCGATCATCAAGCCCGAGGATGTGAATCAGCCGGCCGTCACCGCTGAGATCCATGCGTGGAAGCCGCAAGCGATGGTCGTCATCGCATTTGGCCAAAAGCTCAGCCCCGAGCTTGTCGACCCCGCCCGCGTCGGCACGGCCATCAACCTGCATGCGTCGCTCCTGCCGCGGTGGCGCGGCGCGGCCCCGATCAACTGGGCGATTCTCGGTGGGGACACGACGACGGGCAACAGCGTGATCTCGATCGCGGCGCGGATGGATGCGGGGTTGATCTACGCGACTTCTCGGCGGCCGATCCTGCCGACGCAGACGGCGGGTGAGCTTCACGATCTGCTTTCGAGTGATGGGCCGGAGCTTGTGCTTGGCGTCGTGGAAGCGATCGGGCGGGGCACGGCGACCGGGGGGGCGCAGGATGAATCGCTGAAGACGCGGGCTCCCAAGCTCAACCGCGCGATGGCGGTGATCGACTTTGCCGCATCCGCCGAGGAGTGTCGCCGCAAGGTGAATGGCTTGTCGCCGTGGCCCGGTGTGACGGTCGGGTTCCGAAGCCAGCCGCTCAAGGTGCTTCGAGCGGGAGTTGTGGCGGGGTCGGTGGCGGGCCTGGGCGGCACGCCGGGAGCGATTGTCGATGTCGGGCAGGGGCTTGTCGCGTGCGGCGAGGGACAGCTGCAACTGCTTGAGGTCCAGCCGGCGGGCAAGCGGGTGATGCTTTGGCGTGATTTCGCGAACGGGCATCAGGTGCGTTCCCAAGAAGTGCTCGGGCCGCCGCCGGGCACGGCAAGCGGACCGGCAGGAGCGACGACCGCGTGACGACGCTTTGGGACATGCTGGCACCGATCGCGAACCTGCTGAGGAAGCCGGCGACCCCGGCCCGGCCAGGCCCGGTCGCGCCGGTCCGCCAAGCGGCCGAGAAGCCCCGCCGCAAGCCGAAGGAAGAAACGCAGCCGCGCCGCTCACCGGCGCAGGAACGCTACGACGCGATGACCCGGTCGATGCTCGCGGCGTACGGCATCAAGGTCCGCAAGTGGCGGAAGAACTCCTCCGGGATCGCTCGCCTCACCACCTTCAGGGATGGGTCGATCGTCCGCACCCTTGAATCGCCGCGACCGACGGGCCCGATGTCGGCGGCGATCTTCCTCCACGAGGTGGGTCACCACGCAATCGGGTTCAACGTGTACAAGCCGAGGTGCCTGGAGGAGTATCACGCCTGGGCGTTCGCGATCCGCGAAATGGAGCGCCTCGGCCTCAACATCACCGATTCCGTCCGGCGGCGGATGCACCGGTCGCTGAAGTACGCCATCGACAAAGCCCGTCGCCGCGGCCTGCAGGATCTCCCCCCCGAACTCATCCCGTTCGACCGGCCCTGCCCTCCCAAAGCCGCCGCCTTGGCCAAAGCCCCCGGTTCGCCCAAAGCCGATCAGGACTGAATCCGATACGCTCAGGATCATGAACGCTTTCCATCGGTTTGTGGCGCTGGCCGTCCTGGTCGTACCCGCTCTGGTTTCGGTCACCGCACGGGCCCAAGTGACGCTCGAATCCCTCCTCACCGAGATGACCGATCGCGGCGCGGTCGCCCGCTTCCCGATCCCCGCGTACACGTGCAAGCAGTTCTCAAGCTACGACCGGGCTTCGACGTCCAAGGACAATCCGGCGACGTGGTTCGCGAACGACGACCAGGGCCAGTACCTCAGGAGCGAACAGACGCAGGGCCGCACCGAGAACGTGATGGCGGAGATGAGCGGCCCCGGCGCGATCGTCCGGATCTGGACGCCCAATCCCAAGGGCACGCTCCGCATCTATCTCGACGGCGACCCCAAGCCGGTGATCGAGACGCGCATGCAGGAGCTTCTCGAGGGGAAGTCCGCGATCGGCCGCGTCAAGATCGAGGAGCCGATCGCGACCTCGCGTTCGCGCGGCTGGAACCTCTACCTCCCCATCCCGTACCAGACCTCCTGCAAGGTGACGACCGACGAAGGCCCGATCTACTACCACATCAACTACCGGACGTACGACGCGAGCACCAAGGTCGAGACCCTTTCCGCGAGCATCCTCCGCGATCACGCGGACACGCTTGCGCTCGCGCGGGATGCGCTCTTGGGGAAGTCCACCGCTCCGATCGCGCCCGCGGACCCGACCGAGATCGCGCCGGGGTCCACGCAGACGCTGACCTTCTCCGCCGCGGGAAGCCCGGGCCAGGCGATCGATGGCCTCGCCGTGCTTGTGGATGCGAAGAACATCGAGCAGGCGCTGCGTTCGACGGTCATCATCGGCGAGTTTGACGGGCAGCAGACCATCTGGTGCCCCCTCGCGGACTTCTTCGGCTCCGGTGTGGGCCTCAACGTCTACACCGACCGGTACCGCTCGGTCACCACGGAAGGGCTGATGACCAGCCGGTTCGTCATGCCCTTCGCGAAGGCCGCGAGCATCACCTTCAAGAACCTCGGCGATGAGCCGATCAAGCTCGGCGCGACCGCGAGCCTCGCCCCCTGGCGCTTCGACGACCGTTCCATGCACTTCGCCGCCGTCTGGCGCACGCAGAACGGCATCCCGACCGTCCAAGCCGCCGGCTCGCTCGACTGGAACTATGTCACGATCGCGGGCAAGGGCGTCTACGTCGGCGACAACCTGGCGATCATGAACCCCGTGCTGGATTGGTGGGGCGAGGGCGATGAGAAGATCTACGTCGACGGCGAGAAGTTCCCCTCGCACTTCGGCACCGGCACCGAGGACTACTACGGGTACGGCTGGTGCGACTCGCGCATCTTCAACACGCCGTTCGTCTCACAGGTCCGCTGCGACGGCAACGGCCGGAGCAACTACGGCTACTCCTGCGTCACCCGCGTCCGTGCTCTGGACGCGATCCCGTTCAACTCCGGCCTCGACATGAACATCGAGGTCTGGCACTGGATCAAGTGCGAGGTCGCCTACGCGACCACGTCCTACTTCTACGCCCGCCCCGGCTTTACCACCAACCGAACCCCCGACGAAGCCGGCGCGAAAGCCCCCGTGCCTCAGCCGCCGCCCCTCCCGCCCGTCTTCACCATGCCGGGCGCGATCGAGTGCGAGACGCTCACCGTCTCCGAGAAATCCGGCAGTCTCACCGTCAGCGAACAGCCCCTGGACCGGTTTGGGGTCAGCCGCTGGAGCAACAACGCCCACCTCTGGTGCCGCGGAACCGCGGTCGGCGAGTTCATCGAGCTCAAGGTCCCCGCTCCCGCGGGCAAGCACACCGTCGTGCTTCACGCCACCCGCTCCTGGGACTACGCGACCGTCCAGTTCGCCCTCAACGGGACCGACGTGGGCAAGCCGGTCGATTTCTATTCGGGCGGCGAGATGGTGATCGGCCCCACCGGCCCCATCGAGCTCGGCGTCGCCGAAAGTAAGGACGGCTTCATCCTCCTCCGCAGCACGCTAGTCGGCAAGAACGCGGCCGCCCAGCGTCCGGGGACGTTCTTCGGTCTTGATGCGGTGGTCCTGACCCCGGCCAAATAACGTCCGCCGTGACGTCCGGAGTGACATCCGGCGGGTTTCGGCATCGAAGGAACGGCATGACGTCCTCCACCGCTTCCAGTTCGCCCGCTTCACCGCCCGCCCGGCAGCCGGTCCACCTGCAGTGCATGGAGGTCTGGGGCGGCAATCAAGCCGTCGACAACGGAGTGACGATGCCGGGCCTGGACGCGTGGGTCATCGCCCGGCCGCACATGGGCGACGCTTCGGGGGGCGATGTGCACTACCTCTCCTCGTGCGCCACGGGGCGGATCACGCGCCTCATGATCGCCGACGTTTCGGGCCACGGCCAATCCGCGAGCGCCACCGCCACCTCCCTCCGCACGCTGATGCGCAAGTTCATCAACCAGGTCGACCAGCGTCGTGCCGTGCAGTTCCTCAACCACGAGTTCAGCCGCCAGGAGACCTCCGGGCGGTTCGCGACCGCGATTCTCGGCACCTTCTGGGGCCCCACCAACACGCTCACGATGTGCAACGCCGGCCACCCGCGGCCCATCTGGTACCGCGCCCGCACCGGCCGCTGGGACGTGCTCGTCCCCGCCGCCCATCGCGTCGAAAGCGACGACCCCGTCGACGTCCCCCTGGGCGTCCTCGACTCCACCACCTACCGCCAGATCGAGGTCGACCTCAAGCCCGGCGACCTCGTCCTCCTCTATACCGACTCGCTGGTGGAAGCCCGGCTCCCCACCGGCAAGCTTCTGGGCGAAGCCGGCCTCGTCGAGGCTCTCAACCGCGTCGGTATCGCCGACCCGCAGACCCTCATCCCGTCCCTTCTCGCCGAATTCGCCCGCTTGCAAGCCGTCATCAACGACGACCTCACGGCCCTGCTCCTGCGGCCCAACGGCCTCACGCCCCCACTCACCGTGAGCGAGCGGGCCCGGGCGATCGTCCACATCGTCAAGGGCTTCTTCGCCAGCAAGGACAAGCCCGCTCTCCCCGAACTCAGCCAGCGGTCCCTCGGCGGGTTCTTCGCCGACCGCCTGAACCGCTAGAGCCGAGCGGGTTTCGGCGGCCTTATCCTCCGCCATGACCAACGACTTCTTCGACGATTCACGCTCCGCCGGGACGCGGTTCCGCGAACTCATGGACGCCGGGTGCACCGCCGCTCCGGGAGCTTTCAACGCTCTCTGCGCCCGGGCGATCGCCCAAGCCGGGTTCCAAGCCTGCTACGTCTCCGGAGCCGCGACCAGCGTCTCCGCCGGAGTGCCGGACGTCGGCCTGCTCACCCTTGAACACTTCTGCCGCGTGATCCGCGAGGTCGCCGATGGGTCCGGCTTGCCCGTGCTCGCCGACGCCGACACCGGGTTCGGCGAAGCCGAGATGGTCCGTCGCACGGTGATCGAGTACGCCCGAGCCGGCGCCGCGGGCCTCCACCTCGAAGACCAGAAGTTCCCCAAGCGCTGCGGCCACCTCGACGGCAAGGAGCTCGTCCCCACCGACCACATGGCCGAGAAGGTCGAGTGGGCCGCCCGCGCCCGGAGCGCCAGCGACGCGTTCCGCGACTTCGTGGTCTGCGCCCGCACCGACGCCCGCGGCGTCGAGGGCTTCGGCTCGGCCGTCGAGCGAGCCAAGGTCTACGTCGATGCCGGCGCGGACATGATCTTCCCCGAAGGCCTCGCGAGCGAGGATGAATTCGCCAAATTCGCGGCCGAGCTGCTCGCGCTCGTCCCGAGCGACCGCCGTGTTTACCTCCTCGCGAACATGACCGAGTTCGGCAAGACCCCGCTGATCCCGCTGAGCAAGTTCGCGGACATGGGGTACCACTGCGTGATCTATCCGGTCAGCCTGCTCCGCGTTGCGATGGGCGCGGTCACGCGGGCGCTGCAGCAGCTCAAAGCCAGCGGCAGCGTGGAACCCTTCCTGAGCCAGATGCAGACGCGGAAAGAGCTTTACGAACTGGTCGGCTACACGCCGGGCGAGCCGTGGGAGTTTTTGAAGTAGATCGGGTGGCGAGGACCGGCCCGCAGGGGCGGTCCTCGCGAGGACTCCGTACGAGCTATGCGGCCTTCACGCTGACGCGACATGACTCGCCGGCGGCACCTGTCGGCCTCACCGTGACCAGCATCCCCACATCGTTCGACTATTGCGCACCCTTCGGAGGATGAATCATGTTCCCTTCGTCACTTGCATTTTGCAAGTGAATGCACTACGCTGTTCCAATGCGTTCACCTCGAAGCCCCAAGCTACTTGCCCGAACCATCACCCTCGCTGTCGGGCTGGCTGCGAGCGCTGTCGCCCTGCTAACCCTGCCAAGCTGCGAGGTCGCGACCCCGTTCCGCGGGCCGGGTTACGCGAGACCTGACGGTGTCATCCTTCCGGGCGCGGGACCGACGGTCTGGGTTGCCGTCACCTACGCCGTGCTCGACAACTCGTCTCGCGGCACCTTTGACGACTACTCACGCAAGGTCGTCGAGAGCCTCCCCCAGAATGACGGCTACATCGGGCATTCGGTGCGGGCCAAGCTGCTTGGGAACAAGATGTGGACAATGACCGTCTGGCGGGATGAACCAGCCCTCAACAGCTTCGTAAGGTCGCCGCTCCATCGGGAAGCCGTCCGCAAGGGCTTGGGAGGCGTGCTGCGAGGAAAGTTCCTTCGATTCGAGCACCCGACCGACTCCGCGCCCCCAAGCTGGGACGACGTGCTTGCACAAATGCAGACGATCGAGTACATCGAGTACGGTTCGGCGAACGCCGGCGCAGCGGCATCGCGATAGAGCGAGGCGGACCCTCGCTATGCGGCCGCGCGGCTCTGCTCATGGAAGAGCACGCGCGAGAGGTGTCCCATCGCCGCGTCAAAGAACACGCTCCACGATTCCCCAAGCCCGCTCTGGCTCCACGCGGATCCCTCAAGCTCGCTCAAGGCGTGCAGGAAGACCGTCCGGAACTCGCGGTAGTGCTCCAGGGTCGCTCCCGAAGCGGCGTGTACGCGGGCGAGGCGGAGCAGCCCCTCCGACCACTCCGCATAACTCGCGCTCGCGTACACGACCGCTCGGAGCGTCCGCACCAGATCGCTTGCCAGTTTCGCTTCCCGCCCCGCCGTGAACTTCCGCGCCGCCAGCGATCGGGAAGCCAGCCGGTGCACCACCAGCTCGGCGAGCAGAGCCCGGCGCGGCTTGAGCGACCGGAAATGCTCCCGAACCCTGGCCAAGTGCTCGGTGTACGGCCCGGCGGCGAAGGGCGACGGCTCGGCGATGGAATCGAAGGATGACGAGGCGTGGTCGGCCAAAAAAGAACTCCTCGCCGCATAGGTCGGCGGCGAGGAGCGTGGTCTGCACTTGATTTCAATCGCCAGAGGTTACTGGACGAGGCGAGGACCGCCGCCGGCCCCACCGCCCGCATTCGCGCCACCGGCCGGAGCCTTGGGCCCGACGTTGATCTCGCCGTTGGCCTGCTCGTACTGGCGGATGAGGTTGTAGAGGCTGATGGCGGCCCGCTTGGCGCCGACCCAGGTCATGACGCAGCGGCTTCCGATCGCGATGTTGATGACCGGCTCGCCACCGGGGCCCTGGGCGGGCTGGTGGATCCCGAAGTCCAGGAACACCTCCTCGGGGGTGTAGCTGGTCACGACCGTGTTGGCGTAGGTCGTCGTCATCCGGCTGGGGTCGATCCGGAGCTGGGGTTGACGCTGTTCGGGCTGGGGGTTGTCGGCCATGGGGATCCCTTCCTGAGCTCACCGCCGGAGGTCAAACCCACACGCGCGGACGGCCCGCGCGGGCACCAAGGTCGACCTGCTCTCCTGCGAGGAGCGGGCGGCATCGTACACCTCCAACCCGCTCCCGGCAGCCGACTGAAGCGCGTTTCATGACCCGTCGGCCCGCCAATCTTCACACTCCGAGACTTCCCGAACCGCGGCGGAATCAGTACGATTTGAAGCATGGCCCCCGTGGCGACCCGAACGAAAGCAAAGCCAGCCCGCGTCGCCGCTCTTGATGTCGGGAGCAACGCCGTCCGCCTCATGATCGCGGACATCACCAAAGCCGGTGGGTTCAAGGTCCTGCGCGACGACCGCGTCGCCACCCAACTCGGCAAGGGGCTCGCCGACACCGGCCTCCTCAACCCCGCAGGCATCGCGTCCTCCGTCGAAGCCCTCGGGACCTTCGCCAAAGCCGCTCGCAAGCCCGGGATCAACGCCGTACGCATCGTCGCAACCGCCGCCGTTCGCGAAGCTCGCAACGGCCGGGCTTTCCTCGAACGCGTGCACCGAGAGACCGGCTTGGAAGTCGACCTCATCTCGGGAGATGAAGAGGGTGCCCTCGCCTACCTCTCTCTCGCCCGGAGGTTCGACGTCGCCGAGGTCCCTGCGGCTTCCATCGACATCGGCGGCGGGTCCGCTCAGGTCATCCTGAGCACGCACGGCGTCGCGGCTCGCGTCGTCTCCATGCCCCTCGGCGCGGTCCGCCTGTCCGACCAGTTCGGCGGCTGGGTCGCCATGGCGACCAAAGCGTTTCCCAAGCTCTGCCGGTTCATCGACGACCAGCTCGAGTCCAAGCTCGCCGCGACACCCATCAAGCCCAGGATCCTCGTCGGCACCGGCGGCGCCGTGACGTCCGTCGCGTACCTCGCGCAGGCACACCGCGAAGAAACGGGCTCGCGCCGCAAGACCGACACCGCCGTCGATCATCGCACGCTCAAAGCCATGGTGCAAGCGTTCCGCGATGCGGCTCCGAACCTCCCGCCGTTCGCCGAAGGCGCTTCGCCCGACCGCGCCCCGATCCTGTTCGCCGGCCTTGTCGTGCTCGAACGCCTCACCGAACACTTCGGCATCCGCGTCGTGCACTCGCATTCGGGCGGCTTGCGCGAGGGCCTCTGCTGGTCGCTCGCGGATCGCGTGCTGACACCGATGCCCGATGTGCTTGTCGCGGTCCGCGATTTCGCCGTCCGCGCCAAGTACGAGAAAGCCCACGCCGAGCATGTCGCCACGCTCGCCGGCCCGCTTCTGGCCGCCCTGGCGGACTTGCGGCCCGTGCGAGAGACACTTCGGCACGAGCCCCGGGCGGTGACGCTTCTCGAAGCCGCATGCGTCCTTCACGACGTCGGCACGATCGTGGGGTACGCCAAGCATCACAAGCACAGCCGCGACATCATTCTGAGCTCGGATATCCAGCACCTCTCCCGCCGCGACCTGCTCGTGCTCGCCAACATCGTCCGGTACCACCGGCGGATCGGCCCGAGCACCAAGCACGCCGCTTTCGCGGCCCTCTCCGCTCGCGATCAGCACCTCGTGCGTGTGCTCGCGGGGGTCCTTCGCGTCGCCGACGGCCTGGACCGCTCGCACCAAGCTCTGGCTCGCGGCCTTGCCGTCGAGGTTCGGAAGGGATCGGTGACGGTGGCCGCCGAGCCGGCATCGCCGAAAGCCGACCTCTCGCGTGAACTCCGCGCCGCCCGCGCCAAGTCCGACGTGCTCGCGGCCGTGCTCGGCCTGAAGATCCGCGTGCAAGCCGCCAAGCGCGTCTCGGCTTGAAGCGTCTTCACGAAAGCTCGCAACCAATCCGACCAATGAAAAACCCCCGGGCACGGGCCCGGGGGTTTGATGTTCTCTCGACCTTCAGCCGCGATCAGCAGCCGGCTTCGAAAGCGAAGACAAAGTCGTCGTAGTCGAAGAAGTCAGCGAAGCCGTCACCGTTGAAGTCCGCCGACTTGCCGGGCGGGCAGATGCCCGTCTCGAAGCACTCGACGTACGCGTCGTAGTCGAAGAAGTCGGCAAACCCGTCGCTGTTGAAGTCCGCCGGGCAGGCCGGAGGCGTGCAGTCGACGACCGTGAGCGTCACGTTGTCAACCGCCGCTTCCACCACCGAGCCCGGAGTCGCGTCGGACGCGATGAACCGGATGCGGAACTGGCTGGTGGACTGCGCCGCCGGGACCGGGAAGGACCGGAGGTTCCATCCGCCGCGAACCTCTGCGCCCGCAGGGCCGACGGTTTCGAGATTGGTCCAGGTCGCGCCGTTGTCGCCCGAGATCTCGACGACGAACGTGTCGGATTCCGGAGCCGCGCCGACGTGGTTGGAATACCAGCGAGCGTACGAGATCACCGCCGACCCGGTCGCGTTCATCACCGGGCTCGTCAGCGTCGTCGTGCCGTCGTCAACGTCCGAGTTGCCCGCGACATTGTCCGTCAGGTAGCAGATGCCCGAGCCGTCAAAGTCCGCCGCCGGCACCGCGCTCGCGCGGGTCGGATCGGTCTCGGCCACCGGAACGCCGCGGCCCCACGGGCCGTCGACCGCCGTCGTCGCAACCGTCCAGCCCCGATTGAGCTGGAAGTTGTCCGCAAACCGGACGATCGTGCCGAACGCCGCCGTCGCACGATACCCGTTCCCCGGAGCACCCGCCGGAGAAACCACCGTCGACCCGCCCACGGCCTGCGCCGAGAACGAGTAGGTCACCTGCGAACCGCAAGCCTGCGCCGGGATCGTCGCGATGTACTGGTTCACGCCGATCCGCGTCATCGCGGCCGTCGTGTCCGGACCCGAGCCCACGCGGTACGTGAACCGGCCCGTGTTGTCCACCGGCGTCCCGGCCACCGGCGTCACATTCACGCGGATCTCCGTCGCGCGATTCGGCGAAAGCGACGCCGGACGACCCTCGGGGAACGCGAAATCGATGAGCTGGAGCGCCGGGCCGTCCATGTTGTGCGCCGTGAACCCCGCGTTGATCTGCTGGTAGTGCGGCGTGCCGTTGTTGATGTTGCCGTCGTTGTCATCCAGCGTCAGCCAGTCCACCGTGATGTCCGGCGCGATCGTGCTGCCCTGGTGCAGCGGAACCGCGTTCACGCAAAGCCTCGCCAAGAGCGTCCGGTAGTTCGGAACACCCGTCGCCACAAGCTCGTTCCGCGTCGACCACAGGCAGCCCGAAATCAGCTGGCCCGCCGTGTGGATCGGCACCGAGTTGGGATCCTGCGGATACTGCAGGTTGTTGTTCGCCGTTCGAATGCCGGCGTTGCAGTTGCTCTGGAAACCAAAGCCCAGGATCGGCTGGTCGCCCATGAGCACGCCCATGCAGTCGCCCGTGCCCTCGCCGTACTGGCCCTGGCCCGAGCCGCCCGTCGCCACCACGTGGTGACCGTACTCGTGGTGCACCACGTCGAAGAACGCCGTGTTGTGACACCCGCCGCCCGCGTTGTAGAAGTTGATCGATGACCCGTCATAGAACGCGTTGCACGTCCCCGCGACGCCCACGTTGATCCGGAAGCTCGTCTGCCCCGCGATCGTCGGATACGCCGGCGAAGCCGTCACCACCAGATCACGGATCAGGTTCGCCTGGATGTACGCGTTCACGCCCGCTCGCACGAGCTCGACGTTGTTCGCCGCGTTCAGCTGCACGTTCACCGTGCCCGACCCCGAAGCCGACGTCAGCGCGACATCGGCGGACGGGTCGAACGTCCGGAAGAACCGGCCGCGAGGGCTCGTCGTCACCGAGACCGTGCCCGACGGCGCGCCCGTCACCGAGTAGTTGCCGTTGACGTCGGCGAACGTCGAAACGCCGCCCGCCACGACCGTCGCGTACGGCAGACCCATGTCCACCTCGGGGTTGCACTCAGCGGTCTTGAAGCCCGAGGTCGAAAGCCCGGTGACGCGGCCGTTCACATCCGCGTTGTGAACCTGACTCTCCGACCAGATCACCCGGCCCGTCGCCGCATCGGCCACGATGATCCACTTGCCGTAGCCGTCTTCACCCGGCTTGGCGGCCGTCGTCGCCGTGAAGAAGACCGCCAGACGCGGGGCTTCGCGGTTGTCATCCACGCCCGTCCAGATCGTCAGTTCCGCCGGCGTAATCTCACCGCCGATGATCGCGGGGAACCGAAGCTCCGCATCCGCGACCGCCGCCTGCAGCGCGGGAGCGTTCAGCACCGCCTGATCCACCGTGAAGTTCGTGATCGGACGCAGCGCGTTGCCGACCCACACCAGGTCGTTCTCGGGCGTGTTGCGCGTCAGCAGGCGAACGTCGGAACGGAACACCGGGATGCCCTCGTGCGTCTGCACGTACGTCACCAGGTTGAACCGCAGGTTGCCCTCATCGTCCGGCATCAGCGGCGTCACGTTCGTGCCGTTGTTCGAAAGCGACCACGGAACCAGATCGCCCGCCGACACGCCGAACATGCTCGCGTAACTGCTGAGGAAGTTCGAAGCCGACGTCACCGCGTCCGTGCCCGTCGCAAGGTTCGGACCGTACACGCGGCGGATCGACTCGCTGATCACGAGGAACCGCACGCCGGGAGCCTGGCTTTGGAGCTGCTGATACGCCGCACCGTCGCGGGCCGCCGCCGCACCGTCCACGCTGACCGACCTGTCCGCCGCAAGCGATGTGCCGGCGAAAGCGAAGACCGCCGCCGCCGAGAGTGCCACCCACCGTGCTTTGCCGTGCTTCATACGAACCTACTCCTCTTGTCCAAGATCCAATCCGAAGACTGGGACATACGCCAACCCAAGACCGTTCCCGAGAAACGGGACAACACGCCGGTCCGGACCGGAGACGCCAGACCAGAATAACGCAGGCGTTTAGCCTTTGTTCCCTTCAATTCCCGGGAATCGGCGATTTTCGGGCGGAACTCCACCCCAACGGACCTTCAGCACCCCCGCCGGACCCTCCCGGCCCCTGACAACCTCCTGAAATGGCCGCTTTGCCCCCCGCCCGACTACACTCGGTCGGTTCGCCGCCTTAGCTCAGTTGGTAGAGCAGCGCTTTTGTAAAGCGCAGGTCAGGGGTTCGAGTCCCCTCGGCGGCTTTAGGCCCGCTTCGAATAGTCGAAGACGCCCCGGCCGGACTTGACGCCAAGCCGCCCCGCCGTCACCAGCTGCTTGAGCAGGGGGCACGCGCGATACCGGTCGTTGTTCAAGCCATCGGCCAGCACGTCCATGATGTGCACGCACGTGTCCAGCCCGATGAAGTCCGCGAGGTTCAGCGGTCCCATCGGGAAGTTGCACCCCAGCTTCATGATCTCATCGATGTCCTTGGGCTCGGCGACGCCCTCCATCAGCGCGTAGAACGCCTCGTTGATCATCGGCATCAGCACGCGGTTGCTCACGAATCCCGGGCGGTCGTTGGCGGGAACGGCGGTTTTGCCCATCGCCGTCGACAACGCGAGCACGCGTTCGGTCGTCTGCTTGGAGGTCTCCAGGCCGTTGATCACCTCGACAAGCTTCATGATCGGGACCGGGTTGAAGAAGTGCATGCCGATCACGCGCGAAGACGTCCCGGGGACGGCTTTGTCCGCCGCTGCGGCGATCTGGGTGATGCTGATCGAGCTCGTGTTGCTGGCGAGGATCTGTTCGCCCGTGAACATCCGGGCAAACTGCCCGAAAAGGTCGGCTTTCACGCCCGCGTCCTCGACCACCGCTTCGATCACGATGTCGGCGCCGGCGATCTCGGCGAGGTTGGAGGTGTACTTGATCCGGGCGAGCGCCGCGTCCTTCGCGGCGGCGTCCATCTTGGCTTTCTCGACCTCGCGAGCCAGACGCTTGCCGTGGTCGCTTCGGGCTTTGTCGAGCTGCGGAGCGAACTTGTCGAACAGAATCACGGCATGGCCGCTGACCGCCGCGACCTGCGCGATGCCGCCGCCCATCTGCCCGCCACCGACCACCGCGACCGTCTTGATCGTGCTCATGCGTGACTCCAAACCCGGGCGCTCGTCCCGGGGGTCAAATATATCGCCGCCCCGCCTGCGGCGGGCGCGGTACGGTTCCCGCATGCCCTCGATCCAGCAACTCCAGCGACTCCTCGCCGCGGACCCCGCCGACACCTTCGTCCTCTACGCCATGGCGATCGAGCTCGCCAAGGTTGGCAAGCACGAGGAAGCACTGGCTTTCTTCGACCGCTGCATCGCCGCTGACAAGCTCTACTGCTACGCCTACTTCCACAAGGGAAGGTCCCTCGAAGCACTCGGCCGCCGCGACGATCTTCAAACCACCCTCATCACCGGGGTCCAAGCCGCCCGCGAAGCGGGGGACGGCAAAGCCCTCTCCGAGATCTCGGGGTACCTCGCTTCCCTTTGACCCCCCACCGCTCCCAACCCGCGGCGTACGCTCGCGTGTGGGACGACTCGCGCCAGATTTCGACCCCGACCAACCGCCCGGATCACCCCCGGTCGACCATGTCACGCGCGGCAAACAGATCGCTCTCCGACTGCTCGGAGCCCACGGCTGGTCCGTCGCCGCGATGCGGGCCAGGCTCCTCCGCCGCGGCATCCCGCAGGACGCCGCCGAAACCGTGATCGATGAGCTCAAGCAGGCCAGACTGCTCAGCGACGCCGCCTTCGCCGACGAGACCGCTCGACTCGAAGCCGGCCGCAAGCCCGCTTCCGACGAGTTCCTCACCCAGCGCATCGTCGCCAAGGGCATCGCCGAAAGGACCGCCGCCCGCGCAACAGCCCGCGCGACCGAAGGACGGAGCGAACTCGACCGAGCCAAGGACCTCGCGGTGCGATCCAAGCGGACCAACCTCGATCCGGTCGCGGCTCGCCGGCGTCTCCTCGGCGCGCTGATGCGACGCGGGTTCGATGCCGAGATTGCCGCAGCCGCCGCCGACCACGCCCTCGGCGAGTTCCGCGAGCCCGAGCCCCCGCCTCACGACGAAACAGACCACCCGGAGACAAGCCATGACGACCTTTGACGCTCGCGGATTGCCCCCGCGCCACCCGCTCGACCCTGAGCTTGAGATCTCGCCCGCCGACCTCGCCAAAGCCCTGGCGACCGACCCCTCACGCGTCACCATCATCGACGTGCGGAATGCGCCCGAGGTGGCTTTCGCAAGCCTGCCGCGGTCCATCCACATCCCCCTCGAAGATGTTCCGGCGAAGGGGCCGCGTCTGGACATCCCCGACGACCATCTGATCGCCGTGCTCTGTCATCACGGCAGGCGCAGCATCCCGGGAGCCCTCGCTCTCCGTGAAGCGGGCTTCCCCACCGCCCGCTCGATCGCGGGTGGCTTGGACCAATGGTCGCAAGCGATCGATCCCTCCGTGCCACGCTACAAGCGCGACGGCATGAAGGTCTGGCCCGCCTGAACGGCTTGCTCAGCAGCCGACCTCGAAAGCCTGCGCGAAATCGTCGTAATCGAAGAAGTCGACGAACGCATCGCCGTTGATGTCCGCCGTCCGGCCGCGCGGGCACGTCCCACCCTCAAAGCAGCGGACGTAGTCGTCGTAGTCGAAGAAATCGACGAACCCGTCGCCGTTGAAGTCCGCCGGGCAGCCCAGGATCGACCCGAAAAGCTGCGTGTAGTACGACGCGTACGGATCGCCGCCGAAGAAGAACGTGTCGATGAAGTTGCTCCGCTCTAGCGTCCGCGTCGGGTCAAGTTCGTACCCGGGGATCGAAGCGTTGTACGTGAAGTCGGCGTCGAACGTGTTGTACCAGTCCAGCGCATCCTCCACGCCGTTGGACGACGGGAAGCCTGCACCGCCCGCATTGCCCGGAAGCACCAGCAGCGGCCCGACCACGGCGCGCGGGATCGGCGGGTTGTTCCGCGGGTCCACGTGCTGCCGCTGACGGAACGAGTACCCGTACCCGAAATCCACGCGGCGGTCGCCGTCCTGATCGGTCGCGAACATCGTGAACTCGTTGGATCCCTCCAGATCGAAGATCACCTGCCAGGCGTTCCCTTCGGGCACCGCGCCGTACGCGTCGGGGAACGGAAGCACGATCGCCAGTTCGTCCGCCGTCACCGAGCCGTCGTGCTGGCCGTTCTCGTTGTTCCAGATCGCATAGAGGATGTTGAACCCAAAGATCTTGCCGTAGTTCGGATCGTTCCGGCTGGGGAATCGGCTCGCGAGCGACGCGGGCACCGCGTACCCGATCTTGATCCCGTCCACGAAGGGCCCGGCGGGGATGTCACCCCAGTCCACCGAGAGGTTGTTGTACGTCGCGCGACCGTCGGAGCGTTGACGACCGTCGATGCCGTGATACTCGCCGGCGGCGGGAATCGTGTCGATGTTCGACCAGATCGGAGCTCCGCTGCGGCCGTCGAACGTCGTGACCCGACGCTCACCCGTCGCCACGTGAACATAAACGATGCCCGCGAGCTGCGCCGGATACCGACCGCCCTCGTCCAGCACCGGCTGAGCCCATGCCGAACCCGCGATCACCGAACCCGACACCGCCGCCATCGTCAAAGCAAGCTTCATTGGTTCCCCTCTCAGTGCCCTGCACTGCCCAGCACAACGCCGGCGGGCCTCTGCCCGTGCACCAATATACACCGTCAGAGAGCAAAACCCCATCGATTCATGGGGCCAACCGTGTTCGGCAACCCCGAATCAAACCCGATCCGAGGGAATCAGCGTCCGGCCGCGGTCGCTTCCGCTCGGTTCTCGGACATCGCCGCAACAAACGCGTCGAACAGGTACCCCGCGTCGTGCGGGCCCGGGGAGGCTTCCGGGTGGTACTGAACGCTGAAGACCGGGCGGTCCTTCATGCGGAAGCCAGCGACCGTGCCATCGTTGAGGTGACGGTGGGTAAGCACGCCGCCCGCAGCTTCCAAGCTCTTGGGCTCCACCGCGAACCCATGGTTCTGGCTCGTGATCTCGACCCGGCCGGATTCGGTGTTGAGGATCGGGTGGTTGATCCCTCGGTGGCCGAACTTGAGCTTGTAGGTCTTCGCGCCCGCCGCGAGGGCGAGAAGCTGGTGCCCGAGGCAGATGCCGAACATCGGAATGGCCGGCTGCTTGCTGTCCATGAGCGCACGAAGGGTGCCGATCGTCTTCTCCACCGCCGCCGGATCGCCCGGGCCGTTGGAGATGAAGATCCCGTCGATCTGTCCCGAAGCGTGCTGATCGCGAAGCGTCGCGGCCGGGGTGTCGTGCGGGACGAGGACTACCTCGCAGCCGCGCTCTGTCAGGTTGCGCAGAATGTTGGACTTCGCGCCGCAGTCGAGCGCCGCGACGCGGAACCGCGGCTTGGACTCATCGTGCGAGGGCGCGGCGGCGGGCTTCCACTCGCCGAGATCGCCTTCCCAGGAAGCTTTGGTCGAGCAGCCGACGAGGGGGACGAGATTCTGACCGGCCATCGACGGCGCGGTCCGCGCCATTTCCACCAGTTGGGCGGCCGAGAGGTCCGAGCGGTCGGTGAGGACGCCCGAAATGCTCCCCGTCGTGCGCAGTTTCTTGGTGATCGCGCGCGTGTCGACCCCCGCGATCCCGAGCACGCCGTAGCGGGCCAGGTACGACGAGAGGTCCATGTCGGCGCGGAAGTTCGAGTGGCGGTGGGCCAGTTCCCGGACGACAAGCCCCGAAACCTGCACCTTCCCGGACTCGACGTCTTCCGGGTTCGTGCCCGTGTTCCCAATCAGGGGGAAGGTCTGCACGAGAATCTGTCCGGTGTAGGAGGGATCTGTCAAAGATTCCTGATATCCGGACGTTGCGGTATTGAACACGACCTCAGCCCGTGCGACAATGCCCTTGCCCACCGCTCCGAAAGCGAGGCCAGTGAAAACAGACCCGTCGGCGAGGGCGAGCCTCGCGATGGGAGCTTCGCTCCGGGCAGATTTTGCGGTTCCGACATCCGGCGTGGGATTGGGTGTGGACATCGGAGTAGAGTCTAGGCCTTGACTGACTTTCTTCCATTCTCAGGCGCGGATTCGGGCGCAAGTTCCCGCGCGGAGCCCTCGCGGTACGTTCGCGTGGTCGTCGAGCGCGGCTTGGACGAGAAATCCGGCGTCGAGGGGTTGACCTACGGCGCGGACGCGGCGGACATCGCCGTGGGCGAACGCGTCGAGGTGCCGCTGGGTGCGGGGAACAAAGCGACGGGCGGCGTGGTGATCGCGGTGGGCGGGAAGGAACTGCTGGAAGGCTTTGCGGCTTCCAAGGTCAAGCGGATCCTGGACCGGCCGGGCGTCAAGCTTCCGGAAGACCTGGTTGAGCTTGCCCGCTGGGTCGCCGGCTACACGGTGACGCCCCTTGGCTTGGTCCTTGCGACGATGATGCCGGCCGCCGTGAAGAAGGGGGTGGGCCGCCGCAGCGAGGCTCGGCTCGCGCCGGCTTCCTCCCCTGACCCGAAGGTCCTGGCCGGACTCTCTCCGAAAGCTCGGCTCGCGTGGGACCAGATCGCGTCGATGGATCCCAAGTCGTTCCCGATGCTTCTCGCGGACCTCTCGGCGGCGCTCGACGCGGCGGGGGTGCGCGGAGCGTGGAGCGTGCGGCGGTTCACGGGGCTTGGCCTGCTCGAATCGACGGAGCGGAGCGTCATCCGGGCCCGCGGGGCGTCGAGCTTGATCGAGGGCGGCGACGCCCGTCGCGCGATTGAGCCCGAGTTGACGCCGGCACAGAAGAAAGTCGTCGACGGCATCGGGGCAACTGCGGGGACGTTCGGGGTGCATCTGCTCCGCGGTGTGACGGGGTCGGGCAAGACGGAGGTCTACCTCAGCCTGATCGCGAAGGTGATCGAGCGCGGCGAGGGCGCGATCGTGCTGGTTCCCGAGATCGCCCTGACACCGCAGGTTGAGCAGTGGTTCCGGGCCCGGCTTTCACCCAAGGGCGTGGGCGTCGCGGTGATGCACTCGGGCCTGAGCGCCTCGCAGCGCAACGCGGAATGGGAACGCGTCGCCACCGGCGAAGCACGCGTCGTCGTCGGGCCGAGATCGGCGGTCTTCGCGCCGATGGCCGGTCTGGGGCTCATCGTCGTCGACGAGGAGCACGACCACAGCTACAAGCATGAGCAGCTCCCCCGGTACAACGCTCGCGATGTCGCGATCAAGCGCGGGCACATCGAAGAATGTCCGGTCGTGCTCGGTTCGGCGACACCCTCGATGGAAAGCTGGTACAACGCGACCGTCGCGACACCCACCAGCGGCGACGACGAGAACCCCAAACCGCGTTTCTCGCTCTGGACTCTGACCGACCGTGTCGGGGGCGGCAAGCTCCCCGCGGTTGAGATCGTCGATATGGCCGAGGAGCGGCGGACCCTCGCTCGCGAGGGCGTCGACGTGTCCAAGCGGATGATCGGGCCGACGCTCGCATCGGCGATCGAGCGCACGATCACCGACGGCGGTCAGGCGATCCTGCTCCTCAACCGCCGCGGATACGCGAGCCATCTGTCGTGCTCATCCCCCGCGTGCGGATGGGTCATGCGCTGCGACCACTGCGATGCGGGGATGGTCTTTCACAAAGACGCCAAGCTTCCCAAAGGCGGGCTTGTGCGCTGCCACCACTGCCTGGCCGAACAGCTTCTTCCCAAAGCGTGTCCCGCGTGCCAGCGTGCGGTCGGCCTGCTCGGCGCGGGCACGCAGCGTGTCGAGGAAGAGCTCGCTTTGCTGTTTGGGGCTTCGCTGGGGCTGGTCGAGGGCAAGACCTACCTGCGGGTCGATTCTGACACGATGGCGACGGCGAAGGACTACGCGGATGCGCTCTCCAGGTTTGGGAGCGGCGCGGTCAAGCTGCTGCTTGGCACGCAGATGATCGCCAAGGGCCTGGACTTCCCGAACGTGCGGCTGGTCGGCGTGATCTCGGCGGACGTCGGCCTCAACATGCCCGATTTCCGAGCGGGTGAGCGGGCTTTCCAGCTTGTGTCGCAGGTCGCGGGCCGGGCTGGCCGCGGAGAGCAGACGGGCCGCGTCGTCGTCCAGACCTACGAACCGACCAATCCCGCGATTGTCCTGGCGGCCAAGCACGATTACGAGACGTTCGCCGCCGCCGAGCTTGCAACCCGCCAGGCCGCGAGCTTGCCGCCCTGGGTGCGCATGGCCCGGATCATCTGCCGCGAGAACGACTCGGCGGAGTCGCAGGCCCACGCTCGCGAGCTTGCGATCAAGCTTCGCGAGAACCCCGCGCTCACGGTGATCGGGCCAATGGAAGCTCCGATCGCGAAGATCGCGACGTACTACCGTTGGGCGGTCGAGGTGTACGCGGATTCGCCGGGCGTGCTTCAGCGCGGCCTGAACGACCTCCGCCGTCAGGGGCTTCTCAAGTCCGACAGCCGGACGGCGGTGGATGTCGATCCCCTCTCGCTGCTTTAACGGTGGGGATGCATGCTCATCGTCGACGTGTACAACATCCTGCACGCCCGCCGAAGCGGGACCGGCGCGGATGTGTGGAGCGTCGCGACGCTGCTTGATGCGCTTTCCTTCGGCCGGTACGCGGGTGAAGAGATCGTGCTCGTGTGCGACGGGTCGCCGGAGCGCGTGGCGGAACGGTCGGGGGGCGAGGGCGGCCGTGACTCAGGCCGCGTGCGTCGCGTGCTTTTCGCCAACACGCCGCCGCACAACCGCGAAGCCGACGACCTGATCGAGGAGCTTGCGGAGGACGCTGCGGATCCGCGCCGGGTGACGATCGTGAGCAGCGACCGACGGCTCCGCACGTTCGCGGCCCGCTTGCACGCGAGGAGCGTGACGGCGCGGGACTTTCTCGCGCACCTCGCGACCGACATCGCCAAACAGGCCGCTCGCGGGGCGCGGGCCAGGCGCGAAGACGCCGAACCGCTTGACGCCGCGAGCGTCGCGTGGTGGATGGGGTACTTCGAGGGCCGGAGAGCCGCGGAACCGGCTCCAACCTTGCGGAAGGACGCGGCCAAGCCCGGCACCAAAGCGGGCGGGAAGAAGCCCGGCGGCTCCAAGCCCGCGACACGGCCGGCGAAACCGGCGATGATCGACATCGAAGCGGAGCTGCCCGACCCGTCGCTCCTCGATATGGAGCAATGGCTGACACGGCACCCGCCTCCCAAGCGAAGCCCGCGTCGCTGAGGCGCGGAAAAGAGCGAGAGGAGCTTGCTCGCGCGAATCCCCCAGCCGAGACCACGCGAAGCCACTCGCATGCATTCACGCGTGCGCATCCTGGCGGGACTGGTGCTCATCGTCGGACTGTTCGCGTGCGGCCGGGTGTCGGACTCTCCAGGTCCGCGCAGCGACGCACGCTCGGGCGGGTCTCAAGCCGCGCCGTCGCGGCCGAGCGGTTCGCCGGATCTCACATCCGGGCTGAACGTGCCAGGCGGGCAGCGATTCATCTTCGCGGGCGGGCAGCGATCGGGGTTCACGGCGTTCGCGACCAACCGCGGGTCGGTGCCGGTGACGATCGCGGCGGAACTGGACGGCGAGCGGCGAGAGATCGTGACGATCGCTCCCGGGGAGAAGGCGGCGTACGAATTCGCGGCGCGGGAAGCGGCGCTCTTCGAGAACCCGTCATCACAAGACGCAGCGGTCAAAGTCGAAGTCTGGGGCGAGACCAGCGTGGGCATGCGGTACGTGAAGCTGGCGAAGTAAAGGCCGGAAGTCTGCATGGATGCGGTCGCGATCTCGCGGAGTTGCCGAGCGTGTCACTGCGAAAGCAAATCGCTGCGTGCTTGGCCAAGCTTTCATGCTCACGTCGCCGTCGTCATAGCATCGGTTGGATGATCGGATACGATCTGGCCGAGGCGGATGCATGAAACACTGGGAACTTCGAACGATCAACCCGAACGACGGCAGGGAGCTACGAAGGATCTTCGTCGAAGCTCCGTCTGAGCCTCACGCCCGGCAGTGGGCTCTGGATCGAAAGATGCTCGTGGATAGTGTGCGAAGCGTCTCGCTCGAGGAGATCCCGAAGGGCACCACGATCGAACGCTACGAGCGTCGCCCGATCGATCCGCTCACCATCATCGCTGAAAGCCCGCTGATCCGGTCGCCGGTCTTCACCATCGCTCTGGGCACGATGCTTGGTATGTTGCTGAGCGGGCTCATCGTGATGCTGCTTTTCGGTAGGTAGCAGCAATCGTCGGGTGCTTTCGAGCCGCCACCGCGAGCACGACCGCTCTCGCTCCGCGACCGATGGTTCGCAGGGGCCCCGCAGACACGAAGCTGAACCGCGGAAACCGGCTCACCGATGGCTGAGAGTCGCCATGCTCATTGACATCAAGATCTCCGCGAAGCCAGATACCGCGTGATCGGTCCAGGGACGGTCAAACTCAGGACCACCGCCCCACTCACCGCCGCGAAAGCTGTCATCAAGACCACGGCGAAGATGTTGGGCGAACTCGAAACAAGAGCGAGGCCGACGGAACCCAAAGCGATCAGCGACGCAAGCCCGTACAACGCAACCGTCAGCCAGCGTGCCCACGCGTGACCGATGAGCACGAACAGAAAGAGACCGATCTCCAGCACCGACCTGCCGATCTGGGCGCACGTCGGGCCAGTACCACGAAGAGCGACCGAAAGAACGATCACCCCGACATTCACCGCGAACGCCATCGCCAGCACGCCCGCCAGCAGCCACGCTCCGCGTGTCAAGTCCGGACGTCGAGCCAGTTCTTCCGGACTTGATGACTCCACAATCAGTTCCTCAGAACCGCTCACGGTGCCCAGACGTTGCTCACCGACTCGTGCTTGTGCACGGGCACGGCGTTCTTCGCGGTTCCGTTGGCCATGCTGCTGAGGTGGATCTTCCCGCTTTGCAAGCCCGGGAAGTGCTCGCCTTCCCAGCTCTTGGGATAGTTCGGGTCGTCCCATTCCAAAGCAGCTTTGGTCGGGAAGAGCGGTCGGAAGGTGTCGCACATGACGGCGAGCTCGTTGGTGTAGGTCGCTTCGAGCGATGCTTCGATCGTGCCGGGGTGCGGTCCGTGGGGGATGCCCTGAGGGTGGGCGGTGAGGGACTGGCTTTCGATGCCTTTGCGGGCTTTGTAGTTGCCGCTGACGTAGTAGAGGACTTCGTCGCTGTCGAGGTTGCTGTGGTTGTAGGGCACCTTGATGGCTTGGGGGTGGTAATCGAGCATGCGCGGGGCGAAGGTGCAGATGACGAAGTTGTGAGCTTCGAACGTCTGGTGGATCGGCGGGGGCATGTGGAGAGCGCCGGTGATGGGGCTGAAGTCATCGGCGTTGAAGATGTAGGGGTAGTAGCAGCCGTCCCAGCCGACGACGTCGAGGGGGTGGTAGTGGTAGGTGTAGCTGTGCACGAGGTCGCGGGCTTTGATGCGGACCTCAAAGTCGCCCTTTTCGTCCCAGGTCATGGGGAACTCGGGGATGCGGATATCGCGCTCGCAGTAGGGCGAGTGCTCGAGGAACTGGCTCGTGGTCTTGGAGATGTAGCGAGGCGGGGGGGCGATGTGGCTTCCGTTGGCGGTTTCGATGAGGAGGAACTTGCCGAAGGGCATGTCGGCGATGGCCGGGCCGCCGTCGGTCTCGTCCTTGCGCTTGTCCCAGATCATCGTGTAGATGATGCCCTTGGGGATGACGATGTAGTCGCGCGGGCCGAACTTGAGCGTGCCCATCATCGTGTGGCAGACGCCCGAGCCGTAGTGCACGAAGATGACCTCGTCGCCCTGGGCGTTCTTGAAGTGGTAGCCCATCTGCTCGGCGGGGTTGCAGACGGCCATCTCGCAATCGGCGTTGCCGAAAAGCACGACGCGGCCGGTCACCGAGTCGCCCTTGGGCTTCTGCGGCGAGGTGCGGACGTGCCGCATGCGCATGAGTTCCTGCTCGACGTACTCGACCTTTGTGCCGTACATGGGCTTCCAGCCATAGACCTGCGTCGGGGGCTGGATGTGGTACATGGTGGAGGTGGGGCCGACAAAGCCCTCGGTGCCGAAGAGCTCTTCGGAGTACAGGCAGCCGTCGGGGCGGCGGAACTGCACGTGACGCTTCTTGGGAAGGAGGCCGAGTTTGGTGTAATAAGGCATGGGAACCCTCCGTTTTCGGTGGGGAGGTGCGGCGGTTGGGACGAGCGTATTCTAGGAGACGTGGAGCCAAGCGACCCTGTGCCGCAGCATTTCGGAAGGCTTGGCGGTATCCGGCGGGGGGCGAAGCGACCGACGGGCCGGATGCGGCCGGTGCGTGTAGGCTTGGGTCTCGCGGCGGGGCGCCTGACGGCGGGCATGGCGGGTCGGGACGGTCGGATCGGCGAGCAGATCGGCGGGGCGACGAGGAACGAGCGAATGCACCGGAGCAAGCAGCGTGCGGCGGTGGGTGTGCGAGCGGCGGGCCTGGCGCTCGGCGCGATGGCGTCTCTGCTGGGCGGCTGCTACATCGCAAGCTCGGGATCGACGCACCGGCTGACGCAGCCGCCGGTGCTCGTCGAGCCTTCGGTTTGGCCGAAGTTGCCCGCTCGCGAGCTTAACGAAGCGCTCTGGGCCTACCCGGATCTGCAGCCCCTCACACCCGTCACAAACGACAAAGTTCCGCAGGGGCCGCGTGGCGGGGAGGTGGGCACGGCGATGGGCCTGGGGATGCGGTCGACGTCCGCGAGGTCTCCCACGGCTTCCCTCCGGCTGCACCGCCACCGGGACGTGATCGTCAAACTCAATGTGGGCGAAGAGGGACGTCCCGCCGATTCGCCGCCGGACCTGATGGCGTTGTTCATCGGGTTCACCCCCAACGGGTACGCGCAGACAGGCTTGACGTTCGGAACCACGAGGGAGCGTCTCAGCGGCCTGATCCAGGAGCGTGAGCGGCTGAACGCGCTGATGAGCAGTTCGTTCGTCAACCGCTTGCCGCAGCCCTTCTGCGCACCGGCGGTGATCGTCGAGGAACGCTCCGGGTACGGCGCAGGGATCCCTTTCCGGTTTCCCTCAACGATACCGGCCAAACCTCGGGGCGTGATCCTGCACCTGTGGGCGCTGGGCGCCAACCCGTACGAGCGTCAGGTGATGGATGAGTTCAGCCGCCGCGGCTGGATCATCGTCGACATCGACCTGGACGACGGCATCGACCGGGACATCGACGAAGAGACCGTCGAGAAGGTGCTCGCAATCGAGGACCGCAAAGCCGAGCTCGCCAAGCTGGTCCCGCCGATCCAGATGGACCGGCCGCTCGCCGAGCAATGGGAAGCGAGGCGCAACGACCCTGCTCAGCGCGAGATCGACGACCTCACGATCCAGAGCTTCGCGATGCGCACGCCGCCGGTCCGCCTCCGGGACGAAGCCGACGTCGAACCGGTCGCCCGGATGCTCGCAACGGAAATCGACCGAACTCTCGCTCGCAACGCGCTGGCGACCGAAGCCATCCTCGACGCGCTCCACTCGACGTACCGCGAAACCCGAACGCTCCCCACCGTCGTGATCGGATTCTCCGCCGGCGCTCTCTCGACGCCCGCGGTGGTCGCGCGGCTTCGCGAGCGCGGCCTGGACACGGTCGCGGCCACCGTGCTCATCGGCGGAGCCGCCAACCTCGTCGAGGTCGCCGCGCGAAGCACGTTCTACGACGGCGGAGTCATGCTCGAATCCCGCCCGCTCAACCCCGGCGAGAAAGCCCGGCGCATGGAGCGCTCCAACCGCCCATCCGCCGAACTTGTCGGCAAGCTGGGCAAGCGGTATCTCGAGCTCTGCCAACTCGACCCGTACCACACCGCCGCGGCGCTCCGCGGAATGCCGGTCCTTCAGGTCCACGCGATCTGGGACACCTGGGTCCCCGCCGACCTGGGCGACCTGCTCTACGAACGCCTCGGCAAGCCCGACCAGCTCTGGCACACCGGCGGCCACGGCATGCTCTTCTATTTCCTGCCCGGACAGGCGGCCTGGATCGCGGACTGGGTCGAACGCAAAGCCCCGCCGCCGCCGGCTTTGGGCCGAGAATCCAAGGGCCTTGCTTCGCACTGACGCAAAACTTCGGACCATTCGCCGGCATCGTGCGCCATGATGCTGCCGGGCCGTGGCGTCCACGGTTCGATCAAGGAGTCCACAATGTCCGCTCGCATCGTCCGCACGCTCGCTCTCAGCGCGGGTCTGGCTCTCGCCCACACGGTCCACGCCCAGTGCGACATCTATTGGCCCAATGTTCCCGACTTTGACCAGCGGCGCGTCACCCGCTTTGACCCCAACAACCCCCTCGTCATCACGCACCTCGGCCTTCCCAACAACGGGTCGGTCCACTGCGTCCCAACCTCCATCGCCAACCTGCTCGCGATCCTCGACGATGCCGGCTTCAACGTCATCCCAAACTCCAACCAGCCGAACTGGGAGGGTCAGCTCCCGATCTACAACACCGTCGGCACCCTCCTCTTCAACCTCGGCGAGTACATGGACACCGACGACGGAGGCACCAACCACGGCGACAGCGTGGAGGGCATGGTCGACTGGATCGCCGACCGCGGATACGGCATGTACTTCATCGGCTGCGGCTTCAAAGCCGACGACGACAAGTTCCCCCGTCCCAAGCGCATCTACCAGCTCGTCAAAGCCGGCTGGCCCACCACCTTCGGGTACGGACGCTACTACCGCGACGGGGACCAGCTCGAACGCGACGGCGGCCACGCGATCACCGCCGTCGGCACGTACGACGGTTGCGACCTCATGCGTCCGCAGGTCCTGTACCACGACCCCAACACCAGTCCGGACAACGAATCCCGCATCCTGCAGTCCGAGTTCACCACCGTCACGCGGACCCTCTACCGCCGCTTCTGGAACATGGACGGCGACTTCGCCTCCGTCTACTCCTTCGACGAGACTTTCAACGGCACCGCGGAGGATCCCGTCCGCGTCTTTGACTCCTACCGGTACATTCTCCCGCTGATCGCTCTTGGCGTGCACCCGGTCAATCCCAATCTGCTCGTTTCGTTCCAGCTTCCCGGCGTCTTCACCGGAAGCGGCGCTCAGCAGGAAGAAGCAACGTCCCCCACCGCCGGCCCGATCATCGACATCGCTTTCGACCACACCGAGGTCTCGCATGTCGTGCTGGCGGGCACGGGGCGCGGCGGTCAAGCCGGTCTCTTCGCGTACGACTTCGTCGGCCGCTCCTTCGACCGCTTGGCGTCCTTTGACCGCAACCCCGACCGTCTGCTTCTCGATCGGTACGGAGCCTGCTACGTGCAGCTCGGCGCGATCGTTCAGAAGTACAAGCTCGTCGACGACCGCCCGATCCCGCTCGGCTCGCTCACGCTGCCAAGCCCCGCGACCGCGTGGGCGATCGACGACGCGACGGACACGATCGTCGCCCTCACCGACAACAACACGCGTCTCGTTCGGTTCACCGCCGACCTCAGCCCCGTGGGCAACACGCCCATCCCCGGCGGCCTCACGCTCCCCGGAGACGGCTCGGTCGCGATCAACCCGCTCACCGGCCGGGTCTGGCTGGCTTCAAGCTTGGGCGCGGGCGCGTTCGAGATCGCCTTTGACACCAACGGCCGAACGTCGGTCGCTTCCACGGCGTCCAACTCGGCCCTCCGGAACATCAAGGGGTTCTCCTTCGACCGCCTGGGCAACATGCTCGCCCTCTGCGACGGGTCTGTGCGTCAGTTCTCGCTGAGCGCCTCCTCCGGTCGCTGGACCATCAACCCCGACAGCCCTTGGGGAGTCTTCGCAGACATGCGGATGAGCCGGCTGACCGATCTGACCCGGTCGCGGCACAACGAGAACGCGCGGAACCTCACGCCCGGCTGGCGCGACATCGATCCGGTGGATGAGCCGTTTGACCCGGGCGTCCCGCAGTGCGGCCCGGACTTCAACCTCGACGGATTCGTCGACTTCTTCGACTACGACGACTTCGTGCGGTGCTACGAGGGCGGGCGATGCCCGCGCGGTCGGACCGCCGACTACAACGTCGACAACTTCGTCGACTTCTTCGACTACAACGCGTACGTCGAGGACTTCGAGCGCGGCTGCTGATCATCTCGACCATCCCGTTCGCGGCTCCGGCGCTCTCGCCGGAGCCGCTTTCGTTCCGGGCGCGGGTGACGCCCGCCGAACGCCGCATTCGGTGCGCTGTACCCCGGGCAAAGCACGGGCGAACGACGCGCCGACGCGTGCCGAACCACCGAAAATCCGCGGGGAAAGCTCGATTGTGAGGCCGGCGCGAATACCGTTTCGCACTGGAGACGCGCCGCATGTGGTACGACGCACTCTTCTCTGGGTCCGCCGCTTGGTTCGGAATCCCCGCCGTCCTCGGAACGGCCTTTTTCATGCTCCGCACGGCGCTGGGGTTCCTCGGGGTCTTCTCCGACGTCGGTGATTCCGTCGGCCACCACGATGTCCCCCACGACGTCCCGCACGACATTCCGCACGATGTGCCCCACGACCTCCCGCACGACGCCCCGATGGGGGAAACGCCCCTCGCGCACCACGCCGATGTCCCCCACCATCCCGCGGGGCACGGCCAGGCTTCGCACGCTGCTCCGCTCGTCACCGCGGCCGAGATCTTCTCCGTCCAGTCCCTGGCGGCCTTCGCTGGAGCGTTCGGCTGGGCGGGGCTGATCGGACGTGAGCACTTTGGAGCCTTCGGCGGAGCTCTCATCGGCCTGGTCGCGGGCGTCTCGGTCGCCGCCGGCGTCATCACGATCTTCCGCCAGTTCCGAAAGTTCGAATCCGACGGCACCATCACCCTCGCCGACATGCTCGGCCTGGAAGCCACCGTCTACGTGCGCATCCCCGCCCGCGATTCCGGCTCGGGTCAGATCCGGGTCGAAGTCCGCGGCGCGGAGCGATTCGTGAGCGCGATCTCCCGGGACGCCATGATCCCGACGGGCACCCGCGTTCTCATCCTCGCCGCCAATCCGGACAACAGCGTCGTTGTCCAATCGCTCGCGGAACCTGCCGAAGTCACGCAGGCTCCGCTTCACCAACCGCCGTCCGCTTCGCAGCGGCCGGCTCTTGAGCAGGGGGAATCATGACTTCAAGCTTCTTTCTCGCAGCGGACACGGGCATTTACTGGGCGGGTGCCATCGCGCTCGTATCGCTCATCGCCCTCTCCTTCCTCGCGTGGCTCCTCTCCAGGTACCGCAAGTGCCCGCCCAACAAAGTCCTCGTCGTCTACGGCCGGGTCGGCGTGGGCAAAGCGGCCAAATGCCTCCACGGCGGCGGCACCTTTGTCATGCCCGTTATCCAGGACTTCGCCTACCTCTCCCTCGAGCCCATGGTGATCGACATCCCCCTCGAGGGCGCCCTCTCGCGGAACAACATCCGCGTCAACGTCCCGGCAAACTTCACCGTCGGCATCTCGACCGACCCGGTCCTCATGAATAACGCCGCGATCCGCCTGGGCAGTCTCTCGCCCCAGTCCATCCAGGAGCAGGCGCAGGACATCATCCTCGGCCAGCTCCGCCTCGTCATCGCGACCCTCACCATCGAGGAGATCAACCGCGACCGCGAGAAGTTCATGACCCTGATCAACGAGAACGTCGGCCAGGAGGTCAACAAGGTCGGCCTCGAACTCATCAACGTCAACCTCCGCGACATCACCGACGAGTCCGGGTACATCCAGGCCATCGGCAAGCGCGCCGCCGCCGAAGCCATCAACCGCGCCAAGGTCGAGGTCGCCCAGCAGGAACGCGAAGGCGCCACCGGCGAAGCCATCGCCGTCCGCGAGCGCAACGTCAACGTCGCCAAGGAAACCGCCACCTCCGCCGAAGGTCAGAAGGAAGCCGAGCAGCGCCGACGCATCACCGTCGCCGCCATGGAAGCTCAGGCCGTCCAGGGCGAACTCCAAAGCCAGCGCGACATCGAGATCACCCGCGCCCAGCGCCAATCCGAAATGGAGACCGCCAAGAAGCAGGCCGAACAGGAACAGCGAATCCGCGTCTCCGAAGCCGAGGCCCTCGCCGTCACCGGCGAGAACGCCGCTCGCGCCCGCATGGCCGAAAGCCAGGCCAAACTCGCCGAGATCCAGGCTGAAAGCCGCAAACGCTCCGAAGTCGCCGCCGCCGAAGCCGCCCGCGCCATTCTCACAGCCGAACGCGAGAAGGAACTCGCCAGGCTCGCCAAGGAACAGATCGTCCCCCAGGAGATCGAGAAGCAGCGCATGGCCCTCGCCGCCGAAGCCGAAGCCGAAAAACGCCGCCGCGAAGCCCAGGGTGAAGCCGACGCCATCACCTCCAAGTATGAAGCCGAAGCCGCCGGTATCCAGAAAGTCATGGAAGCCAAAGCCGACGGCTACCGCCGACTGATCGAAAGCTGCGGCTCGGACTCCAACGTCGGACCCACCCTCCTGCTCATCGAACAGCTCCCCAAGCTCGTCGAAGCCCAGGTGAAAGCCATCCAGAACCTCAAGATCGACAAGATCACCGTCTGGGACTCGGGCACCGTGAGCGAGAACGGCCGCGGCACCACCGGCGAGTTCCTCTCCGGCTTGGTCGGCAGCCTCCCCAAACTCCACGAACTCGCCGCTCAGGCGGGGATCGAACTCCCGCCGGCCTTGGGCAAACTGTCCGCCCGCAAGGCCGACCCCGCGCAAGCCGCCATCGACAAAACGACGCCATGATCCTCTAAGGAGAATCGCTCTCAGTTATCGCCCGCTGACACGCTCGATCAATTCGTGCAGTTCGCGAGTGTGCTGCTCGATCATCCTCGGATCGGTGTCGGTGCGGAGGTACTCGACCAAAGCGTCAATTGCTTTGTCGTGATGCCCGTAATGGTCAGCGGAACTCAAGATACTCAGGCACGAAGCACGCAGGTCCTTCGCGGACACAACTTCAGATCGAGAAAACTGCTCCACATTCTGGAGAACGTGATTCGCATCCTGAATCATCGAAACCGCTGCGGCGAGTTGCTCGTTGATCCGACCTTCGCGATGATAGTGTTCGAGCAAGCCGTGCGCGGCGGAAGCGGCTTGTTGCGTCGCACCGGGGACTCGCATGTCTTCCATGAGATCGATCAGCCGCAGTTCGTAGGTATTGGGAAGCCCTGCGATGGACGCGTATCGATCACGGCACGTCGCCAGGCGTTCTTCTTGCTCGGATGGCCCCTCCGAGAACTGCGCAAGCCGACGGTCAAGTACATGAGTTGCCCCGGCATAGTCGCCGCGTCGAGTCAACTCAATCGACTTATTCGTGAGTGCGGCGCCATACGAGAATCGACTGATCGACGTCGGCGGCATCGCAAGCACGGCATCCACCACGCGTTCGCAATCCGCAAACCGGCGCTGCGCACGGTAAGCCACCGCGAGGTTCGACATGATTGATGCAGCCGTAGAGTTATAGATCCCCGGATAGTTTCCCGTGCGGCCGAGCAGCCGCAGGGATTCCTCGTACCGCCGGATAGCAACCGCTTCACCGCCCACCTCAAAGAAACTGATCTGCGCAAGCATCCGCTGTGCCTCTGCCTCGTCGAAGATCGTCTCAGGGTCCAGTAGGACGTTCTCGAGAATCTCACGGGCTCGCCCATTGTTCCCCGCCAACATGCACCATGAAGCCGCTTCACGCAACCGCGTTGACCAGCCAGGCACGCCAGACGCCTTGTCGGCAGCCGCACCGTTCACCGCAAACGATACTGGGTCCTCACCCACCATCACGCCGGCCCCGGCACGCGGCGGCTGAACCTGAGCGACACCCGAAGATCGCCAAGCCAACCCGGCCGCGGCACTCACGCCGATCGCCGCGATGAGGCCTGCTACCCCCGCGCTAATCCGATCCCCTTTGAACACCAGCATAGTTCATCTCCATTTCCGATCAATCATAATGCAAACGGACTATCACGGCACGGCGAAGCAACCGCAGCACGGCGTCTGCCCCGGCCCCAGTGTTCCACACCCTTCCGCAGTCGGGCAGCACGGCTCAGCCCTCTTTCCCCCGTAGGGATCGGGACTCGGAACCGGCGCACCGCCGCATTCTTCCTTCTTGGGCGCGTACTGAATCATGGAGCCGGAATCCAGCCTTGCAGACCCGGTCGCAACCACCGAAACTCCGCACTCCGTCTCACCACAATCAGTCTCGGTGATTGAACCATCGGGTTGCTGCACGAATTTCTTCCACTGCCAGCGTGCCTGAACTTGTCGCACCTTTCCAGCGTTTGACGCCTGCTGCCACACTTCACGAGCGAAGTTCTTGAAGCACTGACTCTGAGGGACTGAAAACTCTGTCGACTGTGTCAGCGTCACACATCCGGACAATTCAAACCCAACTTCAATTGATCCGCCAAGTTCCGCGATCAAGCGAGTCACCAAGCTGGACTTCACCTCCACGGTGGCCGACCCGCTCACGCCCCAGCACAACTCGAGTGACTTCGACCTTCCACGAACTGGATTCGAGCATTCGTTCCGTGATGAACAAGGGCCATATGAGCAGTCGCAAGCATCATTCCCGAGCCACGGCTCGTACATGGTGTTGACCGTGGCTGGGTCTGTCATAATCTCTTGAATGTTGAACTGACCTGTCACAGGAACCGCACCCGCACACGACCCACCGGGCCGATTGTTTCGCCAATCACAGGCAGGAATCGCCGGGACAGGCTGGGCGAATACCACCCCCGAGCCGAGCAGTAGTGAGGCAACAAACAAACTCCGTACGATGCCGTATGATGCCGTCATGTGTTCTGCTTTCACCGGATAACCTCCCAGGTATGCCCAATTTTCCAGTCTACTGATCGGCATTCCCCTGTCAAGCACTTTGGTCCAAAGTCGGCGTTGCTTTTTGTACCGCTTATGTCCTTCTCGAGCAGTTTTGAAGGAGTGATGTTGTTTTTTGCGCTAGGATGTTTCCCTCTGGAGCGTCTGGATGCCCACCCGCCTCGCTGTCGGATGCATGACCGGCACCAGCCTTGACGGGCTCGACGTCTCGCTTGTGGAGATCACTGGCGAGGGCTTGGCGATGTCGGCCAAGCCGATCCGGACGCTCTCAAAGCCGCTGGGCGCGCTCGCCGCACCGCTCCGATCGCTCGCTGAGCAAGTGCCCGCGACCGCCGGCGAGATCGCACGCGTCATGCACGAGTTCGCCGAGCTTCACGCCCTTGCGATCCTCGAGCTTCTCGCCGGGGACAAGCCGAGCTTGGTGTGTGTCCACGGCCAGACGGTCTTTCACAAGCCGCCGCTCTCCTGGCAACTGTTCCAGCCCGCCCCGGTCGCCCGCGCCGTCAAGTGTCCCGTCGTCTACGACCTTCGAGCCGCCGACCTCGCCGCGGGCGGGCAAGGAGCCCCGATCACGCCCCTTGCCGACTGGATCCTCTACCGCCACCTGATCGGCGACGCCGACCGCCTCGACATCGTGAATCTCGGCGGGTTCTGCAACGTCACCACGCTTCCCGCGGGGACCGACCTCTCAAGCATTCGCGGCGGGGATGTCTGTGCGTGCAACCAGCTCCTCGACGCCGCCGCTCGGTCGCTCCTCCGCACGCCCTACGACGAAGACGGTGCCCAAGCCGCGTCGGGAACGGTCCATGACGAAGCTTTGGAGGACCTCCTGGGCATCATGCAAGCCCGGCGCAAGCCCGGCCGCTCGCTCGGCACCGGCGATGAGCTGACCGACTGGCTTTCACGATTCCGGCACCAAGTCCCCGCTCCCGACCTCCTCCACACCGCGTGCATCGCCATCGCGGAGACGATCGGCCAGCACCTCGCCCAGCTCCCGGGCGTTCCCGGCGCGATCTTCATCGCCGGCGGCGGCGCCCGCAACAAAGCCCTGGCCTCCGCTCTCGCGTCCGCCGCGCCCGGGCCCGTCCGCCCCCTGCCCGGCGGCGATTCCCGCGAAGCCGACTGCTTCGCCGTGCTCGGCGCTCTCTGCCAGGACCGCGTCCCGATCACGCTTCCGCACATCACCGGCTGCCCGTCTCCCGCGCCCATCTCCGGCGCGTGGCTCATCCCCTAAAGTCGCCCGTGGCACTCCCCCCCGATCGCGCGCACATCCTCACCGAACAGCGCAACCCGCGCACGATGAATCTGCACGCACTCAGCGTCGCCGACTGCGTGAACACCATCCAGCGCGAAGACGCCGGAGCCCTCGAAGCCGCCCGCGCCGCCGCACCCGCCATCACCGCGTTCATCCAAGCTGCGGAGCCGGGCTTCCTCGCCGGCGGACGCCTCGTCTACCTCGGAGCCGGCACCAGCGGCCGTCTCGGCGTCCTCGACGCGTCCGAAGCTCCCCCCACGTTCTGTCTTGAGGAAGGCCGGATCATCGGCATCATCGCCGGCGGCGATACGGCCCTGCGAAAGTCAAGCGAGGGCCGCGAGGACGAAGCCGACGGCGCACACCCCGCCCTCGCCGCTCTGAACCTCACCGGCCGCGACGCCGTCCTCGCCATCGCGGCCGGCGGCACCACGCCGTACGCGACAGGCGCCCTCGCCTTCGCCAAGTCCGTCGCGCCCGTCGTCACAGGCTTGCTCTCCTGCTCGCCGGTTGAGGCTCCGCCCGGCTGCGACCACCTGATCGTCGCGCCCACCGGCCCCGAGGTCCTGACCGGCTCCACGCGCATGAAAGCCGGCACCGCGACCAAGCTCATCCTCAACACGATCTCAACCACGCTTATGGTCCGCTCCGGCCGCGTCTACGAGAACCTGATGGTCGACCTGCGAGCCAGCAACGCCAAGCTCCGCGACCGCGCCGCACGGGTCATCTCGACACTCACCGGCCTCTCGCGCGACCACAGCTTCGCCCTGCTCGAACAAGCCGGCGGCGTCGCGAAAACCGCGATCGTGATGCACCGCCGGGCCCTCGACAGACCCGCCGCCGAAGCCTTGCTCGCGGCGCACGGCGGACGGCTCGGCGACGTCCTGTAACGCCAAAGGACGTCCCCTTCGCGCAGATTTCGAACATGCAAGCCGGACGACCCCCCCGGGGAAATCACGGATTCTGGCCGCTCGGTCGGTTTCTGCGTTCCAAACCTCAACTCGCGCAATCTCGGTTCCGATACCCGCTGTGGACGAATCCGTCCGGGGATTGGGTGTGGGGCGCCGGAAATCCGGGACGGGAGCACGCGCATGTCTGGGATGGACCAACTCGCGGTACGCCAAGCGCAGCGGCACGATGTCGCGCTGCGCGGACGGTTCACCATCGCTGAGAGTCACGCTTCGGCGATCCGCCTGGCGCGAAACTCCGGTCTTCGTGACGGCGTCATCGAAGCCGATGTCGTCGACCTCTCCGCCGGCGGCCTCGGCCTGCTTTCCCACGTCTTCGTGCCCAAGCGGGCCGTCCTCAATTGCAAGCTGTTCCTCCCCCAAAGTGAAGCCCTCGCGTTCGAATGCGAGGGCACCGTCACACGCGTCGTCATGACCGATCGACGCCCCATGTACCTGATCGGCGTGACTTTCCGCGAGATGTCAGCCGCCGCTCGCGACCAGCTCGCCGTTCTCCTCGCCGCGCTCGGAGAGATCGCCTAGGCCACACCGCAACGGACACCAAGCATGATGGACTCAAGTCAATATGTGGTGCGGGCCCTGCGCCAGGAGAAAGCTCTGACCGAGCAGGACGTCACCCGCGCCCGCGAGCACGCCGCTTCCCACGGCTGGGACATCTCCGAATCCCTCGTCGAGCTCGGAATCGTCGGAACCCGACGGATCGCGATCGAACGGGCCAAGGTCTGCGAGTGCCCTTTCATCGACCTCTCGCACTACGAGATCGACTTCGCCAACACCGCCCTCGCTCCCCGCACCGTGCTCGAGCGTCTGACCGCGTTCCCCCTCTTCGTCATCGACGGCGTCGCGACGGTCGGGATGCTCGACAGCCTCAACCTCTCCGCCATCGACCAGCTCCGACAGATTCTTCGGATGGACATCGAGCCGTTGATCTGCGACGCGGAGCAGCTCCGCGGCCTCATCGCCCGCGCCTACGGCCTCGCTGGCACCCAGTCCACCGCGAGCAACGCCAAGCAGTCCGACAACGAGGAAGATCTCGCCACCGGCGATGAGCCCATCGTCATCGCTGTCAACCAGATCCTCATGGGCGCCATCGACTGCGCCGCAAGCGACATCCACATCAACCCCGACGAGCAGGAGATCCGCCTTCGCTACCGCGTCGACGGCGTCCTTCTCCCTCAGCAGGGCCCCGCCAAGAACGCTCACACCGCCATCGTCCAGCGACTCAAGGTCCTGGCCCGGCTCGATCTCACGCAAACCCGCAAGCCGCAGGACGGCAAGTTCCGATTCACCCACCGCGATCAGGCCGTCGACATCCGCCTCTCCGTCATCCCCACCATCCACGGCGAGAACGTCGTGATGCGTCTCCTTCGCTCCGCCAACAGGATCGGAAGCCTGCGCGACCTCGAAATGCCGCCGGATATGACCGCGTGGTACGAGGAAGCCATCGCCAAACCCCATGGCATGATCCTCGTGACCGGGCCCACGGGCTCGGGCAAGACCACCACCCTCTACACCGCGCTCGCCCACATCAACTCCCCCGACCTCAACATCATGACCATCGAGGACCCGGTGGAGATCCGCCTGCCCCTCGTGCGGCAGGTGCAGGTCAACACCGACATCGGCCTCTCCTTCGCTTCGGCCCTCCGCTCCATCCTGCGGCAGGACCCCGACGTGGTCCTCGTCGGCGAGATCCGCGACGACGAGACCGCCCGCATCGGCGTTCAGGCCGCTCTCACCGGCCACCTTGTCTTCAGCACCCTTCACACCAACGACTCGGTCAGCTCCATCACCCGCCTCAAGGACTTCGGGGTTCAGAACTTCGCGATCAACAGCTCGCTGCTCTGCGTGATCGCCCAGCGCCTCGTCCGACGCGTCTGCGAGCACTGCGCCCGACCGGATCAGCCCGACATCTCGCTCCTCCGCCGCATCGGCATCGACCCCTCCTCTCTCGGTGGCCTCAAGCGCGGCGCGGGCTGCGCAAGCTGCCGCTCCACAGGGTACCACGGTCGACTCGGCGTCTACGAGATGTTCCGCGTTCTGCCCAGCATCCGCACGCTCATCGAGGAGAACGCGACCACCTCCGCGCTCCTCGCCCAGGCCCGTCTCGAGGGCATGCGCACCATGGTCGAGGACGGCGTGCTCAAGGCCGTCCGCGGACAGACCACCGTCGAAGAGGTCGCCGGACTCGTCGCGTCGCACGACGCCGCCTGGGAAGCCAGGAGAGCGGCATGAGCGACATCCGCTACGAGTACGCCGCAGTCAGCGGAGAAGGCGTCTCCTCGACGGGAATCGTCGAAGCCGCCAGCGAACAGGACGCCTACCGCAAGGTCGTCGCACGCGGCCTCACCCCCTTCCGCATCCGCGAGAAGCGACTGCAAGCCGCGCTCTTCTCGGTTGGCCGGGTCGGCTCGAGCGACATCGCCGGCTTCACGCGCGAGCTTGGTGTCCTCCTGGAGGCCAAGATCCCGCTCGCCCGCGGCCTGGCCAGCATGGCCGAGCACAACGAGAAGCCCGCGATGGCCTCCATCGCCCGCCAGATCGCCGTCGCCGTCGAGGCCGGCATGCCCCTGACCGAAGCCATGGGCCAGCACCGCGCGGAATTCGGCGAGGTCTATCTCGAGACCATCCGCGCCGCCGAATGCTCTGGCAATCTTGCCGGCGTCGTCGCCCACCTCGCCGACCTGCTTGAGAGGCAGGCCGAGACGCGCCAGATGCTCAAACGCGCGCTGACATACCCAATCATCGTCGTCGCGGTCATCTCGATCGCCGTCGCGATCATCTTCGCATTCGTCGTCCCTCGGTTCGCCTCGACATTCGCCGCCCAGGGCATCCAGCTTCCCGTCATCACCAAAATCGTCCAGGCCGTGGCCGCCTCGGTCACAGGCTACTGGTACATCTATCTTGCCGGGATCCTGTCGACAACCGTCGGTCTCACAGTGGCCTGGCGCTCCGAGCCCGGGCGCCTCAAGCTCGAGTCCCTGCTGCTTCGTCTTCCCTACATCGGCGCGATCCTGCTCGCCGACTCGGTCTCACGGTTCTCGAGCATCATGGCCATCGGCCTCAACTCCGGCCTGGACGTCATCGAGTGCATCGAGGTCAGCGGACGAGCCGCCGGGTCACGCGCCTTCCAGGCCCAGACCCGCGTGATGGCAGAACGCCTCCGCGGCGGCGCCAGTCTCGGCGAGGTACTGAGCGGCAGCCCTTACATTCCAAGCTTCGCTCGCCGCATGATCGCCGCCGGCAAGGACTCTCGCGAACTCGGCAAGTCCTGCGAGATCGTCGGACGACACTACGAGCGCAACGCCGTCCACCTGATGAAGAACATCAACACGGTCATCGAACCGCTGCTCACCGTCATTCTCGCCGCCATCGTCCTCGTCGTCGCCCTCGCCGTCTTCCTCCCCATGTGGGCCATGATCAAGGTCAGGTAACCTCCCGGAGACCCCATGAACGACCTTCGCCGAGCATTCACCTTCATCGAGGTCGCCGTCGTCATCATCGTCATCGGCATCCTCGCCGCCATCGTCGTGCCCCGGTTCGGCAACGTCACCGACGAAGCCCGGACCTCCGCTTCGCAGGCGACCCTCGCCAGCGTCCGCGCCTCCATCGCCGCATTCCGCACCGCACGCGTCCTCGCCGGTGGGTCTCCTTACCCGACGCACGCGGAGCTCACCACCCTCGGCACCGTGACCGAGAACGAGGTTCCCGCCAACCCCTTCTCCGGCGTTCCGGGCGTTCAGCTCGTCACCGCCAATGCCGCCGCCCTCCGCCAGGTGACCAACCCCGCCCAGTACGGATGGAACTACTACGTCGACAACGCCGCGACACCGCCCGTCGCGGTCTTCTACTCGAACTGCGAAACCCTCACCACCGTCACGGATTCCAACGGAGACGCCAGGAAGGCGAGCGAGCTCTGATGCGACCGGCCATCCTTCATTCCCGCGCCTTCACGCTCATCGAGATGGTTCTCGCCATCGTCCTGGTCGGAATCCTCGCCGTCTCGACGGCTCCCGCCTTCCGAACCCTCTCCGCCTCCCGCGAAGCGGCCGCCGCTCAGGAGATCCGAAGCCTGCTCCAGACCGTCCGCCTCACCGCGATGGCTTCGGGAAGGCCCACCGGCCTGGCATGCTCGCAGAATTCCTTGATCACCCTCGTCCAGATCGACGAGGTCGGCGCCGCTCCCTCCGTCCTCAAAAGCCCGCTCGGCGAAGCTCGGCCCACGCTCGACATCGCCTCGCAGTTCGGCCGCGTGACCCTCACGCAAGCACGCACCGGCCTCGGAGACGAGGGAGCCGTCACGTTCTGGTTCGCGACCGACGGCACCCCGCACTCTCGAACCCAAGCCGGCGCGGCCCAGCCCGCCTGGACCTCCGACGGCACCATCACCCTCTCCGGCGGCACCGTCGTCACCGTCCGCCGCGTCTCTGGAGCTATCGAATGAACTTCGCACGCCCATCCCGTCTCCGACGCGGCGTGACGCTGATCGAAGCGGTCGCCGTGGTGCTCGTGCTCGCCATCTCCGTTCCCCCCACCGTGATGGGGATGGTCGAATCCGTCAATCGTCGCGCGGACGCCATCCAGCTCATCCGCGTCACCACCCTCGCTTCCTCCGTGCTCAACCAGATCCAGAGCGACTCCCTCACCGCCGACATCGGATCGGACGTCCCCGCGTACCTCGACGACGCGACCACGGGCTTGCGAAGCCGGCTTTCCCCCGTCTCCTCCGTGCTCGTCGTCGGCGGCATCTCCTACGACGTCCAGATAAGCGGCAAGGTCAGCTCCTCGCTGACCGCTTCAGGCACCGCGAGCCTGGATGTCTTCCGCACCGTCACCGTCACCATCACCTACGTCGACGCGTGGGGCGTCACTCGCTCTGTCCCTTTCACCACCGTCATCGCCGCCCCCTGACCACTCGCCGCAGAACCGGATGCACAAGACCAGTCGCCATCCCCGCTCGTCCGGAACGTCTCGAGGGTTCACCCTCGTCGAGTGCATCTGCGCCATCACCGTCATCGGCGTGGTCTCCGCGGTCGTGCTTCCGGTGATCAACAGCGCGACCACGAGCTACGTGAACGCCGCCCGCGCCCGCGATGTCAGCGAGAACGTCGCGTTCGCGATGGACCGCTGCGTCAATCTTCTCCGGGACGCGCCGATGAAGCCCGGCACCGCCGACCTCGACATCCTTTCGGCGTCGTCAACATCGATCCGCTTGAGCGACAACCACGCCATCTCGTTCGCGGGTGGCGTGCTCAGCATCACGAGCCTGGCGGGCGTGACCGCTCCGCTTCTCAGGGATGTGGAGTCGTTCTCGATCGGCTATTTCGCGCAGGACGGCTTCACCAGCACGCTCGCATCCCCGGAAAGCACGTGGATCTGCGTGATTCGGATCAAATCCTCGGACTTTGAACTCAGCCAAGCCGCTTTCCTGCGGCACGGAGACTGGCACCATGAAACCACAACGCCGGGGGGCGGCGATGGCGATGATGATGGTGATGATGATGGCGGTGATGATCATGATGACTAGCAGCATCAACACCTCCGCCGACGAGTCCGAGAGCGGCCTCAAACGGGTGCTCATGACCCGCGCTCGCTTCGCCGCCGAGGGCGTCGTCACCATCTACCAGAAACGGTTCGCCCAGGGGCTCGCCCGGCCGCAGACCGGATCCACCTGGGCCATCGGCTCCGCCCAGGTCGAGGTCCTCGCCGCCCCCGCGCCGCTCGCCAGCGGAGCCGTCACGATCCAGGCAGACGCTGACCTGGCCCGTCTGGTCGAGACCTTCGACGGCACCCACGTCGCGACTCCCCCTTCTGGCGGCGGCGATGACGACGATGACTGACCGCAGACTCGTCTTGCTCTCCCCTGGCACTCCCGTCCTGAATAACTCGTTCCCGGACCGCAACGCAGCCCAAGTGCGACCGCCTTTGGACCGATGACCGGGATTGACCGACGGATCCGGCGATTCGCGACAGGAGACCACTTTGGGTTCTCATTCAAGACTTGAAATCTCCCCCTCGGGCATCGTCGCGATCCACCGCGGCTCTCAGACCTTCATCCCCGTCGACCCCGCCGCCTGGGAAGACATCCAGAAGGCCAGCTTCGCGCCTCTCATGGCTCCCGTCGCCCAAGCCGTCGCGCAAGCGGGCCTCAAGGGCAAGCGCGTTCAGGTCGTCTACGAAAGCCGCGAATCCGCGGTTGAGATGCTCACCCTCCCGCTCGCGTCCAATGAAGCCAACGCCGCCGCTGGCCTCCGCGTGCGCGAGTCCCTCGGCGGCTCGACGATCCCCTCGCAGGTCACCGCCGCTCGCGTCCCCTCCGGAAAGTCCAGCGCCAGCACCACGCTCCTGCTCGCCGGCGAGCGTACACGCATGGTCGAAGCCATCGCCGGCCTGGTGAAAGCCGCCGGTGCCGTTCCCGATTCCCTCTTGCCCGCCAAAGCCGTCGCCATGCGCTCGGCCATCGCGTCGATCCTCGGCGCCGCAGATGCCCGGACCAACGTCGTCCTCTGGCTCGACCGCCACTGCTCATCTCTCGCCGGCGGAACCGGCGGGCTGTGCTCGTTCGCGCGTCTGCTGGGCGGCGGGTACGACCTGATCGTCGACGCGTTTCGCCGCGCGGCCCGCGAGACCGGTAGCCTCGACTTTGAAGCCGCCTCGGAGATGCTCCTCCGCTATGGCATGCCCAGACGCGGCCAGACCGTGGGCGAAGCCGTCAAGCTTGACAGCGGCCGGGTGCTCCCGCTTCTCCAGCCCGCCCTGCAGCGCTTCGCCGTTGAGATCAAGCAGACCATGCGATTCGGCCTCCCCGAGGGTGAGTCCTCTCGCGCCGAGCTCATCCTCGCCGGACCAGGTGCGACCATCCCGGGCCTGGCCAACGCGCTCTCATCGCTCATCGAAACCTCCGTCAGCGTCCAGACCACCGAAGCGGACCATGCCAGGGAACGCATCCAGGCCGTAATGCCCCTTGGGATGACTCCCGCCGCGACCGACGCCCGACGCGCCCGGCACCGACTGATGGCCGCTGCCGCCGCGGGCGCCATCTTTGCAGGCGCCGCCATCGCCGCCGATCTTTCCTGGTCCAAATCCGAAGTGGAACGGCTTCGAACCATCGTCGCCGAGAACGAACGAAAGCTGGAAGTCGTCCGCACCAAGGTCGCCGCACGCGACAAGCTCGATTCGCTCAGCGAAACCCTCGGCAAACTCGACACCCTCGCCGAAGCGACCGTCGGCAGCGCTCCGTCCTGGGCCGCCGGCATCGCCCTCGCCTCCAGGCTCGGCATCCCCGGCCTCGAAGTCCACGAACTCACCGGCCTCTCCGCCAGCGACGGGCCCACCCTGATCATCAAGGGCATCCTGCCCGCGCCCGAGGGCCAGCCCAACCCCGTCTCCGCGCTCCTTGAAAAGCTCAACGCATCCCCCCTCGCCTCCCAGGTCCGAATCGGCTCCAGCCGGCTCGTCGAGTCCCACGGCAGCCGCGCGGTTCACTTCTCCGTCACCGTCTTCCTCGCGCCGCTGAACCCCGGCGACATCGTCCGCGTCAGCGAAGCCCACAACGGAGTTCAACCGTGAGCACCATCCTCAAACAGACCCTCTGCGTCGCCGCCGGCCTCGGTGCCGTCTCCGTCGCCGCTTGGTTCCTCGCCGTTCGCTCCGTGTCCGACGAGCTCGCCGGCCTGAAAGCCAAAGCCTCGCTTCAGCAGGTCGCCCTCGCCGGCGCGCCCACCCTCGCCGACAACCATCAACAGCTCATTGGCAATCTCGAAGCTCGCATCGCACGCGCCCGGGCCATCATCGCCGATACTCCCGGCCCCGACCTCATCTACGACGCCCTCCAGGAAGCAGGCAAAGCCGCCAAAGTCCGCGTCGAACGCCTCGAGCCTTCCTCCACTTCCCGAAGACCTATCGACCTCACCAAGAAAGCCGGCTTCCAGGCCGAACCCACGCAGCTCGACATCGAAGTCTCCGGCGAGTTCGAAGCGGTCGTCTCCTTCCTGACCCGCGTCGAACGCGACTTTGGACTCTCCAAGATCAGCACCGTCCGCGTCCAGCCCCTCGCGGGCCAGACCGAGGACGGCACCCAGGTCGTCGCCCAGATCTCAACCGCCCACTTCACCGCTTCCGCCACCGACAAACCCAAACGCTCCGACGCGGAGTCCCAACCCGAGCCCGAGTCCGAACCCATGGAGACCCCATGAGCACGCCCGCTTTCTCCAAATGGCTGACGCTCGCCTGCATCGCCATCCCCACCGGCGCGGTCGTGGTCGCCCGCTCCGTCCTCCCCGCCGCCGGACCCCGCGGTGCCTCCGCCGCCACCCCCAAACCCGCCAAGCAAACCCGCGAAAGCCGCGAGGACACCCCGTCACCGCTGGTTCGACTTGACACCACCAAGGTGCTCGAAGAGATCGACAATCTCCGTGAAACTCCCGTGGGTGACAGCCCCTTCGTCAGCCGTGTCCCCCGCGCTCTCACCAAGATCGTGATGACGACCCCCGAGACGGCCCGCAAGCCTCTGCCCGAGTTCTCGCTCTCCTCCATCGCCGGCGGAACGCGCCAGTCCTTCGCGATCATCGACGGCAAAGTCCGTCGCGTCGGCGATGACCTCGGCGAAGGGTGGATCGTCTCCGGCATCGACGCCGTAAACGGCGAAGTCACGGTGCTCGGGCCGGATGACGTCTCGATCTCGCTGGACCTGCGTCCGAACCGCTGACCCCTACGATTCGGGATGCCCCCGGGGTCTGACTCGTCCAAGCCGAAGGTCCTCGTCGCCATGTCCGGCGGCGTGGATTCCTCCGTCGCCGCCGCCCTCCTCAAGCAGCAGGGATACGACGTCGTCGGATGCTTCATGCGCCTGGGCTCCCCCGGCGAGACCCTCGATGAGCTCAAGCCGCTCGACCAGGCCGCATGCGAGATCGACCGCACTGACCGGGCCCCCAAACCCGTCAAGATCGGCCACCAGGGCTGCTGCTCCATCAACGACGCCGCCGACGCTCGCCTCGTCGCCGCCGAACTCGACATCCCCTTCTACGTCTGCAACTTCAAGAAAGACTTCGGCCGCATCATCACCTACTTCGCCGACGAGTACGCCGAAGGCCGCACCCCCAACCCCTGCGTCCGCTGCAACGACTGGCTCAAGTTCGGAAAGCTCCACGAGTACGCCCTCCAGATCGGTGCCGACTTTGTCGCAAGCGGCCACTACGCCCGAATCCACCCAGGCCCGGACCGCCGACACGCTCTCCACCGCGGCCTCGATCACTCCAAGGACCAGTCCTACGTCCTCTTCGGCGCACCGCGCGAACGTCTCTCCCACATGATGTTCCCCATCGGCGATCTCCCTAAGACCGAGGTCCGCGCCTTGGCCGCCAAGTTTGGCCTTCCCGTCTTTGACAAGCCCGACAGCCAGGAGATCTGCTTCGTCCCCGACCAGGACTACGCCTCCCTCGTCGAACGCCTCCGCTCCGACACCGCCAAGCCCGGCGCGATCGTCGACACCGCGGGCAAGAAGGTCGGCGAGCATCAGGGCCAGCACCGCTTCACCCTCGGCCAGCGCCGCGGCGTCAACGTCGCTCTCGGCTACCCCGTCTACGTCGTCGGCAAGGACTCGCGGACCAACGTCGTCATCGTCGGATCCAAAGCTGACCTCGAAGTCGTCTCCTGCACCGCCGCCGAAGCCAACTGGCTCGTCGATCCCGCCACCATCGCCGACTTCCCCGACATCACCGCCAAGTACCGGTACAACACGCCCGCCGTGCCCGCCACCGTGGCGCCGCTCTCAGACTCAAGCCAGCCCTCACCCAGCGGCCGCGTCGGCCGATTCGAAGTCCGCTTCGCCGCGCCCCAGCAAGCAGTCGCCCCCGGCCAGGCGATCGTGCTCTATTCCGGCGACCGCGTTCTCGGCGGAGGCTGGATCGAGTCCATCACCAAGTCGACCGCGACCGGCAGCTAACAAAGGCCCAGACTTCTACTTGTCGCTCTCCGCTTGCGGCTTGGCCTCCGCCGCAGACCGGTGCGCGAACGCGACCACGCCGCCGTCGGCCGTTTCCGAAAGTTGCACGCTCCGCATCTCGATCCTCCCGCCGTAGATCTCCGTGAGGTCCGTCGTCAACTCGGCCAGATCCGGCGCGGGCTCGAGAATCAGCGTGCCCTCATCCTCCACCATCCCGATCCGGTACTTCACCAGAAGCGAGCTTCGGCCAGCCGAATCCGGACGCGTGATCACAAAGTCCGCATCCTCTTCCGGTGGCTTGAGGCCGTGCCCCGTGGTGACCGGCCCGAGGTAGAACCTCTCCTCCCCGACCTTGAACCACGCCCGGTGGGCCAGCGGCTTGCCGCTCGCCGCCAGGCTGAACGTGAACTCAAACCGGCTGTCGTGCCATTCATTCGACGCCCGAGCGGCGAAATCAAGCTGCTTGGCCAGCTGCGCCGAGGCCTCCGTCGTGTCCGGCAGAAGCGTCACGACGCGCTCTTCCGCGGGAACGACCCGCACCGGAAAGCGAAGCGTCGATCGCACCTCGCGCGTCTCCGGCTTCACGCCCGACTCGAAGAACGTGCTCCGGTCGTACACGCCCGCCGCCGAAGCCACCGTGATCTCAAGCTCGTACTCCCCCGGAGCAAGATCAGCCGGGATCGCCACCGCGTCATGCACCACGCCGTCGTCCGTCTCACCCATCTCCGCGACCGGATCTCCATCGCCGATCGCAAGCACCGACTGCGGGTCCTGCGGAATCTCCGAGTTCGGTTTGCGAAGAGGGCGCCCTGCAAGCTTCACGCTCTCCACGCGGTGCCACGACTTCACGCTCACCGAAGCCATCAGGCGTCTGTCCACGAGCGTTCCCACGATCGGAACATCCGCGCCCGCCCGCACGACCGGCCGGCACGCCCAGCGAAGCACCGCGGCGCCCGCGTTGAACTCCTCCACCGCCGCTTTGTCCATCCGGCCGTCCATCCGGGCTTGGAAAGCAACATCCCCCCACTCGCCCACCCACGGCCTGGCAGCATCGCGCTGCGCCGCGACCATCGTCTCAAGCATCTGCTTGTACTCGGCATCGCCGAGCGATCCGCCCCGCTGCCGAGAGAGAAGCTCCGCCACGGCTTTCGCGGCGTCCGCCCGCTCCAAGTTCCGTGCTTCCCAAAGCAGCAGCGTCACCGGCTTGTACTTCGCAAGGTCCGACCGGGTCACGGTCGCGAAAAGCACCACCGCAAGCGGGATCAGCGGCAGCACCACAAGCGGCAACCCCAGCGCCACCAGCGGATAGATCCGCTTCCGCTGCCCCACCCGCACGAACTTCTCGAGCTTGATCCCCGACCCGCACTCGGGGCAAGTCGTCCCCGTCTCGATCACGCCCGTCAGATCAAACCCGCACTGCTTGCAGCACGGCCGGCTGTTGACCCGCCGCCCTCGCCAGCCCAAAGCCACAAGCACGACCCCGACCAGGATCGCCGCCACAAGCCAAAGAAAGATCTGCGTCGTCATGCACTTCTCCGCCCGTCGCGCCGGGCCCCGACCGACACCGGCTTTCGCCCCGGACCAAGGCAATCCCGTACATCTTCCATCCAATCCCGCCGCGACCCATCCCTTTACCACGCCCGAAGCCGCGGAGATGCGGTCCAGTCGCCGACAACCCGACGCCTGCCGCTTCGGGTTCCGGAATCTTGGCAGTCCGCGGCGCGATCCGTCGCCTCTCCCCATGAAAGCCACGACTCCAGCAAGCCAAGGCTCCCATCGAAAAGCACCATCATCCTCCGAGGAGAACTTGTATGGCCATCCGTCCGATCTGGGCACTTCTGCCCCTCGCCGCCATCGTCACCCCCGCCCTCGCCGAACCGGTCTCGACCGCGTTCACGTACCAGGGCGAGCTTCGCGACTCTTCCCGTCCGGTCGACGGAGTCCGGGACATCCGGTTCCGCCTGTACGACGCCGCCTCGGGCGGGTCCCAGGTCGGGCCGACGCTCCTCGCGGGCAGCCTGCCCATCGTGAACGGCCGCTTCTCGGTCCAGCTTGATTTCGGATCGGCTTTCACCGGCCAAGCCCGCTGGATCGAGATCGATGTGAGTTCGTCGGTGGGCCCGCCCTTCACGACCCTCGCTCCCCGCCAGCCGCTCACCGCGACCCCCTACGCCCTCCACGCGCTCAACCCCGGCCCGCAAGGGCCGCAGGGTGAACCCGGCCCCGCAGGGCCGGAAGGTCCCCAAGGGCCCGAGGGCCCGCGCGGCCCGCAAGGCGCCCAAGGACTGCAAGGCCCGCCGGGCATCAACGGTCGTCAGGGCGACCAGGGACCGCCTGGACCAATGGGCGCCCCCGGAGCCGACGGCCCGCAAGGTCCGGTAGGCCCGCGCGGCCCCGCCGGCCCCAGCGGCATCACCGTGTCGATCGACGCCCAGTTCAGCCAGGACGACCGCTCGGGGTGGGCTCGCGTTGAAACGCTCGGTGATGACAATTGCTCCGGGATCATCCCCCTCGGCTTCACCTTCACCGGCTGGGGGCGTTCCTACACGACGATCAATGTCTCGAGCAACGGCCTCCTGTTCTTCGGGGACCGATGCAGCACCGCGTTCTCAAACACGGGCCTTCCATTCTTCGGGACCACCGACCCGATGGTGGCGTTCTTCTGGGATGACCTCGAGGACTTCGGCATCACCGAGTTCATCGAATACGCCACCTTCGGCACCGCTCCCGGACGCGTGTTCAACATGTACTTCCGCACGCGGTTCCACACCAACGCGTGCGGAAACTCCCCCGTCAACATCATGCTTTCGATCCACGAAAGCTCGAACCTCATCAAGGTCCGCTACACCGGCCTGACCGGGTGCATCCTCCTCCGCGGCGGTTCCGCGACGTTCGGGATCCAGGGCCCCGGCGGCAGCACCGCCGACGCGGTGCTGATCGGCTACAACTCACCCATCCTCGACGACAACTCCCCCTCCCAGTGCATCACCTTTCAACCCCCGCGGCAGTAAAGCCTCGGGCGTTGCTGCGAAGCAAACCAATTCCCCGCTGACGAGGTCGGCCATCGGCTCTACCCTGAGCCCATGACCGACCTCGTCAACGTCCGCCGCGCCCTCATCTCCGTCTCCGACAAAGCCAAGCTCATCGACCTCGCCAAAGCTCTCGCCGAGCACGGTGTCGAGATCATCTCCACCGGCGGCACCGCTTCCGCCATCGCCAAAGCTGGCATCCCCGTCACCTCCATCGACGCCGTCACCGGCTTCCCCGAGATCATGGACGGCCGCGTCAAGACCCTCCACCCCAAGGTCCACGGCGGCCTCCTCGCCGTCCGCGACAACCCCGAGCACCTCGCCGCGATGACCAAGCACGAGATCGCGCCCATCGACCTCGTCTGCGTCAACCTCTACCCCTTCGAAGCCACCATCGCCAAGCCCGGCGCCAGCCGCGAAGAAGCCATCGAGAACATCGACATCGGCGGCCCCAGCATGATCCGCTCCGCCGCCAAAAACCACCACTTCGTCACCGTCATCACCGACCCCGCCCAGTACGACGAAGTCATCGCCCAGCTCCGCGACCACAAGGGCGCAACCACCCTCGCCCTCCGCAAGACGCTCGCCGCCGCGGCCTACGCCCGCACCAGCGCCTACGACGGCGCCATCACCGCCTACCTCTCCGCCGCCGAAGCCCCCGCCGGCTCCGTGCCCCCCGTCGCCACCCACTCGCTCCAGCTCGTCGAAGCCCTCCGCTACGGCGAAAACCCGCACCAGCAAGCCGGGTTTTACCGTTCGCGCAGCGCCTCCGGCGACCGCCTCGGCTCCCTCGCCACCGCCCGCAAGCTCCACGGCAAAGAGCTCTCGTACAACAACATCAACGATGCCGCTTCCGCACTCGAACTCGTCCGCCAGCTCGCCCAGATCGACCCAGCTCGTGTCGGAGCCTGCGTCGTCAAGCACATGAACCCCTGCGGCGCGGCACTCGCCGCTTCCCCCCTCGAAGCCGTCCGCGAAGCCATCGCCGGCGACCCCATCGCGGCGTTCGGCGGCATCCTCGCCATCAACAAGCCCCTCGACCTCCCCGCGGCCCAGCGCCTCTGCGAGAAGGACATCTTCATGGAGGTCATCATCGCGCCGGCGTTCGAAGCCGCCGCCGTCGAAACCCTCCGCGCCCGCTGGATGAACCTCCGACTCCTCGAAACCGGCCCCCTCGCCCCGCTTGCCGCAAGCGAAATGGAATGGCGATCCCTCCCCGGCCCCGGCGGCGGCTGGCTCGCCCAGGAACGCGACACCAAGCTCGTCCCGACCTCCGCCTACGACCACAAAGCCGGCCCGGCTCCGACCCCGCGAGCCCTCGCCGCCGCTTCATTCCTCGAAGCCGTCTGCCGCTCGCTTCTCTCCAACGCCGTCTGCCTCGGCGGCGCCTCCGAATCCGGCGGCGTCCGCCTCTTCGGCGCCGGCGCGGGCCAGATGGACCGCCTCACCAGTTGCCGCTTGGCCTGCGAGAAAGCCGGCCCGCTCGCTTCGGGCTCCGTCGCGTACTCCGATGCTTTCTTCCCCTTCCCCGACGGCCCCAAGATCCTGATCGACGCCGGCGTCAAGACGATCCTGCACCCGGGTGGCAGCAAGCGCGATCAGGAGACCTTCGACCTCTGCAACCAGCGCGGCGTGACGTGCCTTCTGACCGGTGTCCGCCACTTCCGCCACTAAAGAGACGACCGCGCGAGCGGTCGCTCGTTCCCCATCACCGCCACATCTCAAGGTACACCCGCGCCGCTTCCGCGAACGCCTTCGCGTCCTCGTCCTCCGCCGCTTTGCGGAACCCTGGAAGCACCCACGTCGCGTACCCGGAGTTCTCATCCGTCGCGACGTACCAGTTCCTGAACCAGCGGCGCCCCGGCACGCCCCCGTCACGCATGAACCGCCGCGTCTCGCGCACCCGCTCCTCGTTCGTCATCGCCGTGTCCACCGCAGTCGTTCTCACGACCTGCAGCAGTTCCTCGATCGCCGCCGCCTGGCCCTCCCCCGGCCACACCTTCGACCCGCGGAACCCCTCGACGTGCTTCGCGAATTCCGCCCGCACCCGCGCGAGGTCGTACGGGATCACCGCCGCATCCGCAAGCCGTGCCGCCGCCACCGTCGTCATGCGGCTCACCATCAGCGCCGGCTCATAGTCATCCCCCACCGTCTTCCAATACCACGGCAGCGTGTCGTACGCCGAGTGGTAGCTGTTCCCCTTGCTCCCCCCCGCCGACATCGACGCCGACGGCACACCCGCGTGCATCAGAAACGCGACATGGTCCGACCCGCCGCCCAGATCACCAAGCGACGGCTCACCACCCGAACGCGCCGCCCAATCCTCATACACCGTCTTCGCCGCGTCCCGCGCCTGCGGCACCACCTTCGCCACCTCCGCGATCACCGTCTTGAGCTCCGGCGATGCCGCGGACCCAAAGTTCGGCCCCATGCTCGCCATGTCCAGATTGAAATACGCCACCCCGTTCTTCGCGAGGCGTTCACGGTGCTTCTCGACCCATTCGCTGGATCCGATGATCCCGTGCTCCTCCGCTCCCCACGCCGCGAACGTCACGGAGCGCACCGGCCGCGTCCCGGCTTTCGCCTGCTCCGTGAACGCTTTCGCCGCCGCCAGCATCGCGATCGTCCCGCACGTCGGGTCCGCCGCTCCGCAGTTCCACGCATCGTGGTGACACCCGATGATCACCTCGCGGTCGATCTCCGCTTGCTCCGGACCGCGCCCGCGAAGCGTCGCGATCACGTTGGCCGTCCGCACCAGCTCACGCTTTTGCTCAACCTTCAGCCGAACCTTCAGCTCCGGCCCGCCCGTGAGCAGATAGTCCGCGCGGATCCCCCCGACCCACGCTTTCAAATCCTCCGGGAGCTTCTCCCCCTTCATCCGCCTGAAAATCTCCGTCGCCGCTCCGTATCCGATCGGCTGCGCCGGGATCTTCGGCAAGCTCACATCCTTCGGATCAAGCCGCTTGGCGTCCTTCGTCGCCGGAATCCCCGGCGTCAGCGGATCCCCCTGATACCCCGTCACAAGCAGCGACCCGCGCTGGATGCAGCACTCGTTCGACCACGTCCCCGTCGGATACACATCCCCCTTCACAAACCCCGCATCACCCGGGTCCGTGTACACCAACATCCCCGCCGCACCCGCTTCCTCCGCGAACTTCACCTTGTACCCGCGGTAGTTCCCGCCGAACCGGCAAAGCACGATCTTCCCCTTGAGATCAACCCCCAGCTTCTTCAGCGTCGCGAAATCCGCTTTCGTCCCGTAGTTCGCGTACACGATCTCGCCCGTCACCTCGCCCGACCCGCTGTACGCGAGGTACGCGAACTCCCCCGCCGCTTTCGCCGCCGCCGGATCAAAAGCCACCGGCTTCTCGCGAAGCTCAAGCTTCAGCGAATCCGGCCCCACAATCTCAAGCTCCGCCGCCACCGGCCGCGACAAGTACGCCCAGAACTCATCCACCTCGACCGTCCACCCGTCGAGCCCGGCTCCCATCTTCTTGAACTCGTTCTCGATCGAACCGATCACCTTCCAATCACCCTCGGTCCCCGCGACATGCGGCTCGGACGCGAGAAGCTCATGCCACGCCCGAAGCGTCTCCTTCGTCGGCGACGCCATCAGCGCCTTCTCGTACGCCTCGCCCCGCTCAAAGCCCGCCGCGTATTCCGGAACCGGCGGCGTACGAAGCGGATTGCTCACATCCGGCTGAACCACCTGCGACGCGACCACAATGAACGCCGACGAAACAAAAACGATCGAATTCACGCGACAGATCCTTCCCGATTGTCCTCACCCGCGGGCCGCTTGAACGCACGCACCGCCTGAACGATAAACATCACCGCAAGCGACAGAAGCACCACGCCCACACCCGCGTTCAGCACTTCCGCTTTCATCAACCCGCTCCACGAATCCGCTTTCCACGCCGCACGAGCACCCACCGCGATCTGCACCGACAGCGCCGTCAGCGTGATCCCCATCACAAAGAGCATCGGCACCAGCGTGTACCAGTACCGCTTCCCCTCCCGCGCAAGCCACACCGTCACGCCCAAAAGCGTCAGGCTCGCCAGGAGCTGGTTCGACGTCCCGAAAAGCGTCCAGAACAACAGGTAGCTCTTCGGCTCCGCCGCCAGCAGAATCCCGAGCGGAATCCCCACCGTCACCGCCGCCGCAAACAGCCCGAACCACCGACCCTTCACGCCAAACAACTCCTGAAGCAAGTACCGCCCCAGCCGCGTCGCCACATCAAGCGTGTCAAACACGAACGTCGCCACCGCCATCGTTCCAAACGTCTTCGCGAACACCAGCGCCCCGTCCCCGAGGATCAACGTCATGAACTTCGCGATCCCCTCGCCATAGATCGCTCCCGGAGCTTTCCCCTTCACGTCCGCCGGCACCGCGATCATGATCGTGGCCAGCGCGATGATCGCCACAAACCCCTCCAGAAGCATCGCTCCAAACGCCACAGGCTTGCAGTGCGACTCCTTCGCCACCTGCTTGCTCGTCGTCCCGCACACCAGCCCGTGGAAGCCCGAGCACGCCCCGCACGCGATCGTCACGAACAGAAACGGGAACACCACCGTCCCCAGCGCGGGCGCCCCCGCTTCTCCCCCGCCCGTGAAAAGCGACACCAGCCCCCCCAGCCCCTGCGCCTTCTCCGACACCATCGGCTGCTCGATCGTGTACCCCCCGAAGACCAGCCCGACCACCCCGAGCCCGATCGCAAGATAAAGCACAAACCCGCCCAGATACCCCCGCGACTGCTGAAGCAGCCACACCGGAAGCATCGAAGCCACCAAGCAATATCCCAGAATGATCCAGTACCACGACGTCGCCGGAAGCACCAGCACCGTCGAAACCTTCGTGCCAAGCCACACCACACCCAGAGTCCCCGGCACGAAAATCAGCGTGCTCAGCCACATCGGGGGCTTGAGATACCGCTCCACCACCCCCATCACCAGCGCCAAAAGCAGATACATCGCGCTCGCCGCCGCCACCGCCCCGCCCCGGTTGAACTCCGCCCCGGCCAACGCCACAAGATCCGGATCCGTCCCCACAAACGTCGCCGTTGTCGCGTCCGTGAAGGCCACGATCACATAAAGCAGCGCGACCCAGATGAAAAGCGTCAACGCGACGAACGCTTTGTGCCCGAGGTTCCTCCGCGCGATCTCCGCGATCCCGTGAGCCCCGTGCCGCACGCTCGCGATCAGCGACGTGAAATCATGCACCGCCCCGATGAACACCACGCCGATCAAGATCCAAAGCACGCACGGCAGCCACCCGAACTGCTGACACGCCAGGATCGGCCCCACGATCGGGCCCGCCGCCGCGATCGCCGAAAAATGCTGCCCCATCAGATAAAACGGCCGCGTCGGCACAAAGTCGATCCCGTCGTTCTTCAGTGTCGCCGGCGTTGGTGCTTCCGCACCCTGCCGATACTGCCGCGCGATGAACGTCCCGTACCCCAGATACCCCAAGGTGAGCACCACGACCGTGATCGCCGCCAACGCGAGTAAACTCATGCACGAAACCCTGACTCCAGGTGCCTGATCCCAAGTGCCCGCTCCCCCGCGGAGAATACCCGATGCACGTCAACGCCCGCGTCATCCAGCCCGCCGTCGCGCTCGAAACCACCCTCCTCCTCCACGGCGTCCCGAAATCAGAGTCGCTCCGGCTCGCCGAGGACCTCAACGCCATCATCCGACAACAGGGAGCCCACCCCGCACTCGTCGGCGTCGTCCACGGCGTCCCCACCGTCGGCATGAATCAGGACGAACTGGCGACGCTCCTCGCCGCTCCCAAAGTCACGAAGGTCAACACCTCAACCCTCGGAGTTGCCATCCACCGCCGCGAGCACGCCGCCACGACCGTCTCAACCACGATGGAACTCGCCGCCGCCGCCGGCATCCGGATCTTCGCCACCGGCGGCCTAGGCGGCGTTCACAAGGGCTTTGCCGCCTCCCTGGACATCTCCGCCGACCTCGCCGCGCTCACACGCTTCCCCGTCGCCGTCGTCTGTAGCGGCGTGAAGTCGCTCTTGGACGTACCCGCGACGCGCGAAAGCCTCGAGACTCTGGGCGTCCCCGTCGTCGGCTTCCGCACGGACAAGTTCCCCGCGTTCTACCTCCGCGATTCGGGCGCTTCCGTCGACGCCCGTTTCGACGACACCGCCGACCTCGCCCGTTACGCCGCCGCCGAGATGCGCCGGACCGGCCGGGCCGTGCTCATCTGCAACCCCATCCCCGCCGCCGACGAGATCAACCACGCCGACTGGGAGCGATGGCTCGCCGAAGCCGGAACCCGCGCCGCCGGCTCCGGCGGACGGGACGTCACCCCGGCCATCCTCGGCCACCTCCACCAGGTCTCCAACGGTGCCACCCTCAAAGCCAACCTCGCCCTCGTCCGGTCCAACGCCCTCCTGGCCGCCCAGATCGCCGCCGCCATGTGACCCCCTCTCGCCCGGACTCCGATTTCGGGGGAGATAGCCCAAGCAAACCCCGGCCTCAGCGCGAGGAACCCAAGAAACTTGCGCCCACCTCACCGGTCGCTCTTGGTCTTGCCCGTCACCCCCGGCTAGGATCGCCACCCAGCGAGCGCAACACTGTGCGCCCAATGGGTTTAGCGTCGCCGGATGACGCCCGGCCCGAGGTCTGAAGAGAGGTTCGAAAAATCCAATCAGCGACACCAGCGGGACGCCTCAAGCGGTTCCCGACGTGGTGAGTCTCGTGAGACGGTGACGATCGGCGAAACGGTGGTCTTTCAGAAAGGATCCTTATGAAGAAGTTTGGTCTGCTCTCGATGGCGGTGGTGGCGGGGACGGCGGCTTCGGCCCTCGCCCAGGACAGCGTGTCGGTCAACGCCGGCATTCCGGGCGATGCGCTCGAAGCCAGCAGCACCGCCGCGGGCTATCAGCGCGCCGCGTACGTGGTCGACATGACCCGCCTGTTCGGCTCTTGGGGCACGCGTTTCGGCATCGCTCCCATCGCCAAGACTTCCTCCTACGACCAGAATTTCCGCGCGGGCGGCTTCCCCGTCTTCAACGCTCTGGGCAGCACCCAGACGCTGAGCCAGACCCTGCTGCAGAACCAGTCCCCGGCCGCCAGCCAGTACCGCGTGTGGGAAGACACCGCCGGCGCGGGCGCGCACCCCGTCAACAACTCCGGCGGCACCCTGATCTCCCCGTCGGGCGCGAGCTTCTCGCAGTTCGGCGCCGCGATCTCCGAGTTCGCCACCGACGTCGCGGGCCGCAGCTACAACGGCATCGTGAGCACGGTCGTCAACTTCGACCCGGCCGACCCCTCGCGTCTCTACGTGCTCCGCACGCAGGCCGCGGTGAACCTCCCCAACGGCTCCGGCGGTGACACCAGCCAGTTCGGCCTGGGCGCCGTCGACTCCCGCGGCAACGTGACCTTCCGCGCCGACAACTTCCAGTCCACCGGCACTCCCTCGCTTCAGGGCAACAACTACTTCCGCGTCCGCTCGCTCACGACCGGCGCCTTCGCCGCCCGCAACGCTTCGGTGATCAACCAGATCGACAACAACGGCGCCGCCGACGCCGCCTCGACCGACTGGGTCGTCGTCCGCAGCGGCACGACCCACAACACGCCGAACATGATCCCCTCCGACCGCTCGGCCGACCCGCGCGGCACGACCCTCGGCAGCAACTTCGCCACCAACTACGTCCACGAAGCCAGCCCGCTCTCGGTCACGGCCACCACGGCTCACCGCCCGGGCACCGCCGACCACCGCGGCGGCGTCGCCTACTCCGCCCTCCGCCTCCGCGGCTCCAACACCGTCGGCACCGGCGCGATGATCACCAAAGCCAACTCCGGCGGCGGCCAGCCTTCCGAGAGCATCTCCGTCTGGGGCCTCGCCAGCAACGGCGCCCCCCTCAGCGCCTTCACCGTCGGCCTCCCCCGCGGCACCGGCGCGACCCTCGCCGACCCCACCCCCGAAGCCCCCTACGCCTGGGATCTGGGCACCGGTGACTTCCGCCACTACGCCGGCGCGGTCGCCGCTCGCGGCGGCAACGGCCAGGTGAGCATGGGCCTCGATCAGGCCGGCAACGGCCTCCTCGCCGCCGAAGTCTCCGGCGTTCAGTCCGTCAACTCCGGTGGCCTGCCCAACGAGGAAAGCCCGCACAACGCCATCGCCGTCTACCGCTTCAACCCCAACCAGCCCAACACCGGGTCTTGGATCGTCGCCGCCTGGACCAACCCGGCCGGTGCGTTCACCGATTCCGCGGGCAAAGCCATCTACGGCGACAACGGCAACGACGGCGCCCCCTTCACCAACGACCCCGGCGAATTCGACGATGTCCTTGACCTCAACCCGCTTTCGCCCACCTACGACGCGCCCATCGGCCATATGACCGCGATCTTCGAGGTCAACGGCTCGATCCTCGGCCCCTCCATCTCCGCTCCCACCTTTGACTCCGCCGGCAACATTTACTTCATCTCCGCCGTCCGCCTCAAGAAAGCCAACGGCTTCATCGACACCGACTCGGCCCTGCTCCGCGCCGTCTACGACCGTCAGAACTTCTGCTACCGCCTCGAACTCCTCATGGAGCTCGGCGACACCTTCCTGGGCCAGAACTCCGGCGTCCGCTACCAGGTTCAGTTCCTGAACATCGCCACCAGCACCAACCGCATGTCCCCCGGCACGCTCTGGTCCAACAACGGCGCTTCCTACGGCTGGAACAACACCGATCCGACCTCGATCGACTCCCAGGACCCCAAGGCTCTCGGCGGCCTGGTCCTCACCGCCAGCATCGTCTACGACGTCGACCGGGACAGCGACTACCAGAACCCCGCGAGCAACCCCGGCAGCCTCGATGAGCAGTACAACGTCCTGCTCTACATCGGCAACATGGACGCTCCGGAAGTGCCCACCTGCCCGGCGGACTTCAACGGCGACGGCTTCCTCGACTTCTTCGACTACGACGATTACGTCAACTGCTTCGAGACGGGCACCTGCCCGCCCGGCAAGACCGCCGACTTCAACGGCGATGACTTCGTCGACTTCTTCGACTACGACGACTTCGTCTTCAACTTCGAAACCGGCTGCTAATCACCCCGGTCTGGCGGCAAGAGACGATGGTCCCTTGGCTCCAGTCCTGTGAAACCACAATATCACCACACCGTCCGAGAGAGATCTCGGACGGTGTCTTCCCAGATCGTGAGGCAGCCCCCGCCAGAGGGGTGGCTCCCATTCGGAGACAGGTCGGAAGGATCCGATCTTTTTGAAATTCCGGGGGAAATTCCTTGCAGGTCCGATGAAAATGAGATACATTCCCCCCGTCCAGCCCTGCGCACTGCCGGGCTGGGCGCAGCTTCGGCCGCGCTCGTTGTGTTTTCGCGGGAGGGCCGCCTCCTCGCCCACAAGTCGTGTTGGCCTGTCCATGCTCCGTGAGGGTTCATGGGCGGGTGTTGTTGTCCGTTCGTGTTGTCCCTAGGAGACTCAAAATGAAGACGTCCGTTCTGTTTACCCTCGCGGGTACCGTTTGTTGCCTGGCGAGCGTTGCCTCGGCCCAGGTTCTGAGCACGTCCAACCGCGCCCCGGCCAAGCAGCCCGGCGGCACCGAAGGCGTCGGCTTCGTCGACAACTGCGGCGATGCCGCTTCCGTCGGCGTTGGCACCTACTCCTTCGACCTGACCGCCGCTTCGAACGATTACACCGGCACCTGCGGTTTCACGGAGACCGCCGCTGACCAGTGGCTCAAGTTCACCGCCGCTCAGGACGGTCTCGTGACCGTCTCCACCTGCAACCTCTCGGGCGGCGACACCACCCTGACGGTGCTCGACGGCTGCGGCGGCACGCAGATTCTCTGCCTCGACGACTTCTGCGGCCTTCAGACGCAGGTCTCCTTCGCTGGCGTGACCGGCGGTAACTACCTCATCCGCATCGCCGGCTACAACGGCGGCCTCATCACCGGCCAGGTCTCCGTCGCCCAGTCCGGCGGCGGCGGCGGCGGCGGCAACGACAACTGCGTTGACGCGACCGTCGTGACCGACGGCCTCTACGACTTCGACACCAGCAACGCGACCCCGGACGGCGCCCCCTCCTGCGGCCTGGCCGCTGGTTCGCCCGACGTGTGGTTCAAGCACGTCGCCGAGTCCGCGGGCACGCTGGTCGTCACGACCTGCGACCTTGCCGGCCATGACACGGTTCTCGCCGCCTTCGACGGCTGCGGCGGCGCCCAGATCGTCTGCAACGACGACACCTGCGGCCTCCAGAGCCAGATCGCGATTCCCGTCGCCGCTGGCGCCGAGACCCTGATCGCGGTTTCCGGCTTCAACGGCGCGTCCGGCCCCGGCCAGATCCGCGTCACCTTCCTCCCCCCCTGCGAGCTCGTTCGCCCGGGTACGGCGGTCGATGAGCAGGAAGAATGCCAGACCGACGCCACCGTCGACACCAACGGCGGCTGCAACATCGACGGCTTCCCCGTCGAGCAGGTCTCCAACAACAGCTACATCTGGGGCACGGCCTCCACGTTCTTCGATTCCGACACCGGCTTCGAGACGCGTGACACCGACTGGTACGAGATCAACCACGAGGGCGGCCTCCTGACCGTCACCGGCCAGGCCGACTTCAACCTCCGCCTCTTCATCCTCGACAACGTCTGCCCGGGCGTGACGGTCATCACGACCGGCGCCTCGGCCGGTTCCTGCTCGGAAGTCACGGTCTCCGCTGACCTCCCCGCCGGCACCTACCGCATCTTCGCCGGCCTCGACGGCTTCTCCGGCCTCGATTGCGGCGGCAACAACAACTACCTCCTGACGATCGGCGAGCCCGCGTCGTGCCCCTCGGCCGACTTCAACGGCGACAACTTCGTCGACTTCTTCGATTACGATGACTTCGTCGCCTGCTTCGAGGGCAACTGCGCCCCCGGCCAGAGCGCCGACTTCAACGGCGACGAGTTCGTCGACTTCTTCGACTACGATGACTTCGTCTACGCCTTCGAAGGCTGCCCCCAGTAAGTCTCGTTCAGGGTCTCTGACCCTGTGAACGCGAGAAACTCCGACCGCCGGGCTTCACCGCCCGGCGGTTTTTTCTTGCCCACACCCGCCGGCTCAGACCCAGTGTTTTTACTGGCATTTTCTCTTCGAGCCCGCCTCCGAAACGGCCATCGTGCCCGCTCCCGTGACAATTCTGTGGGACCCCACACCATTTCCATTGAAGTTGTGTTCAGGCCTTGGTAAATTGGGACCACGTGCCCAACTCATGCGTCGAGTGGGCGGATCGTGGGAACTGGAAGAGATGCGAGGAAAGCCTCGCGCCCCGGCCTGCCCGGGGTAACTTCGATGGAGGTCACAATGCGTTTTGAACGTTTGGCTATGGCTTTGTTCGCTGCCGCGGGCATGGCCGGTACGGTTTCTGCGAGCGATGACTGCTCGACCGCAACCCCCCTGCTCGCCGGCACCGCCGCGACGGGCAACACGACGGCCGCGACGCCGTCGACGGGCATCCCCGCCTCGCACTGCGCGGGCACGAGCGAAACCGGCAACGACGAGTGGTACAGCTACACCGCGACCGTCGCCGGCGCGCACGTGATCTCCCTCTGCGGCTCGAGCTTTGACACCTCGCTGTCGCTCTGGACGGGCTGTCCGGACGGCTCGCTGACGCCGGTGGTCTGCAACGACGACAGCTGCGGCCTGCAGTCCTCGATCACCCGCACGATGGCCGAGGGCGAGACGCTCCTGGTCCGCGTCGGTGGGTACAACACGGGCGCCGGCGCCTACACGCTGCTCGCCACCGCGCCGACCCCGCCCCCACCCCCGCCCGCGAACGACAACTGCGCTGATGCGACGACCGTGGTGGTCGGCGGCGCCTACACCGGTTCGACCGTGAGCGGCACCAACGACGCGACGGGCTCCTGCGGCGGCTCCGCCACCGCCAAGGACGTCTGGTTCACGTTCACGGCTCCCTCGGACGGCGCCTTCGGGTTCAGCACCTGCGACGCGGTCGGCTACGACACCGTGCTCAGCTTCTGGGACACCTGCGGCGGCGCTGAGATCCTCTGCGACGACGACTCCGACTTCGGCTGCACCTTCTCCGGCCTGCGCTCGGAGATCCGCCGCACGATGCTCTCGGGCGAAACGATCCTGGTCCGCCTCGCCGGGTTCAACGGCGCCTCGGGCAACTACGTGCTCAGCGTCTCGGAAGTCACGCCCCCGCCGCCCCCGCCGGCCAACGACAACTGCTCGGGCGCTCTGCCGATCAGCGCCGGCCTCGATCAGCCGTACGACACGACCCTCTCCACGACCAGCGGCCAGGCGGTCGCCGAATGCGGCCTGACCGACGTCGTTGAACAGGACATCTGGTTCACCTTCATCGCCGAGTGCACCGGCACCGTCGAGATCAACACCTGCGGCACCACCTACGACACGGCCGTCGCCGTGTTTGATGCGTGCGGCGGCAACCAGATCACCTGCAGCGATGACGGCACCCCCGCCTGCGCCGGCAACGGTCTGGCTTCGCGTGCGACCTTCGCCGCCACCGCCGGGACGACGTACTACATCGCCGTCGGCGCGTACCTCGCCGGCGTCGACGGTCCGGGCGTCATCAGCGTCATCTGCACGCCCGACGTCACCTGCCCCTCGGCCGACTTCAACGGCGACGACTTCGTCGACTTCTTCGACTACGACGATTACGTCGCCTGCTTCGAGAACGGCTGCGGCGCAGACGGCCTCGATGCCGACTTCAACAACGACGGCTTCGTCGACTTCTTCGACTACGACGACTTCGTCTACTCCTTCGAGGGCTGCCCCTGAGTTTCTCGCTGACAAGCGATGAACCTCGTCGGTTCCTATGATCTCAAGCCCACGGGTGAAAGCCCGTGGGCTTCTTTGTCAGGTCCGGAAACGGACACTTCCACGAAGCGAGAGAGCCCATGATCCGCCACACGTTCCGTCACCTCGGCGCCTGCGCCGGCCTGTTCCTCGTCTCCTCCCTCTGCCATGCGCAGTGGAACCCGGCCGCCGGCCAGTGGGGACGCACCCAGGCCTCCGACCTCCGCGTCATGACCTGGAACGTCCGCGACGCCATCTGCTCCACGAGCGCCAAAGCCGAGGGATCCAACAACTGGTGCGCCGTCGCACGCATCATCGCCTCCATGAAGCCCGACGTCGTCATCCTCCAAGAATGCGGCGACAACTCCGGGAACGGCACCGGAGGCTCCGGCGACTCCCAAGCCAACCTCGCCACGGCCGTCCGGCTCCTCGTCGACGGAGGCCCCGATCCCTTCCGAGCCAACGCCCCCGTCGGAAGCTACATCCGCAAGTACGACGCTTCCCTCTCCTACCCCTTCGTCTTCGCGTCGGGCAACAGCGACGGCTTCAACCGCAACGTCATCCTCTCGCGCTACCCGTTCGCCGATCTCAACGGCGACGGCCGAGCCACCTATGACCAGTTCGCCAACGCCGCCGATCTCTTCGCGCCCGGCGGCGGCCCCGGCATCCGCGGCTGGGCCCTGGCCGAGATCAACCTTCCCGACGTCACCTACCGCGGAAACCTCGTCGTCGGCAACTCCCACCTCAAGTCCGGCGGCGCCGCCGCGGACATCGCCGACCGCCTCGAAGCCGCCCAGAACATCGCATACTTCATCGACTACTGGTTCAACGGCGGCGGAACCTCCACCCCCGACCCGCGCTCCCGCATCTCCGATTTCCCCCAGGCGACCACCATCCTCGATTCGTTCACCCCGGTGATCTGGGGCGGCGACCTCAACGAGGATGAACGTGACAACGGCCGCGACGGCCCCGCCCTGTGGATGTCCCGCGCCGCCGTCGCCGGCCCAAGCGACGGCACCGACCGCGACCGCACCGACTCCGTCTTCGATGATGCTCGCGACCCGCTCAACGCCAACGCAAGCAGCCGCAATACCCAAAGCTCAAGCAAACTCGACTACATCCTCTGGCAGGACTCCGTCGCCACGCTCCGCCGCGCCTTCATCTACGTCTCCTCTTCCGGCGGCCCTCCCGCGTACCCGCCGGAGATGATCGGCTACCCCACCGTCGCCCTCGCGACCTCCACCGCTTCCGACCACAAACCCGTGATCGCCGACTTCATCCTGCCCCCGCCCGTCACCCCGCCCGGTGCCTTCTCCCTGCTTTCCCCGGCGGACTCGAGCGTCGGCCTCGGACTCACGCCCACCCTCTCGTGGTCCTCCTCAAGCGGCGCTGCTTCCTACACCGTCCGCATCGACGACAACCCGTCGTTCTCCTCCCCCTTTGAGCAAGCCGGGATCGCCGCCACCTCCTTCGCCGTTCCGAGCGGAATCCTCGCGCAGTGCGGCACCTATTGGTGGACGGTCGTCGCGACCAACGCAAGCGGCTCCACGTCGGCCTCCAACGGCCCCGACGCGTTCTCGACGCTGATCCCCGCGGATTTCAACGCTGACGGCTTCGCCGACTTCTTCGATTACGACGATTTCGTCGCCTGTTACGAAGGCTTTGGCTGCCCGCCCGGTCAGGACGCGGACTTCAACGGCGACGGCTTCGCCGACTTCTTCGATTACGACGACTTTGTCCTCGCGTACGAGGAAGGCTGCTGACCCCGGCCGAGCCTGGCTCATTGACGGCTCGGCCCCAATTCAGCCCTGCGCGCGACGCAGATCGTTCATGGTCTGCTGAAGCTGGCGTTGAAGCTGAGCCACCCGGACCAACGACCTCACCCGCGTCATCAGCTCCAGCCGGTTCACCGGCTTGGTGAGGAAGTCATCCGCCCCAAGCTCAACCGCCCGCTCCACGTCCGCGACCTCGTTGAGCGCCGTCACGACCACGATCGGGATGTCCTTGGTCGCCGGATCGGACTTCAGCTTGCCGCACACCTGGAACCCCGACATCCGCGGCATCATCACGTCAAGCAGGATCAGGTCCGGCTTCCGCTGCGCCACGGCTTCGATCGCTTCCACGCCGTCCCGCGCCTGGCGGATCTCCGCGCCCAGGTCATCCAGATACGCGGACAAAAGCTCGAGATTCTGCTCGTGATCATCCACCACGAGGATGTTCGCGCCCGCGAGCGACTGGGCGGTCGTGGAGGTGGCGGGCGCGGCGTTCGGGGTCTGGGGGGTATTCGGCGTGGTCATGAGTGCTCCGGCAGCCAGAAAAAGAAGCTTCCAACTGTAGGTGGTTCTAGGTCGTGGATTGCGGCCGCCCACTCTCGAATGATCCCACCGGGAGATTCCATGCCGCTGCTCACCAAATCTCGTTCCCTGTGGGAAGACCGGTTCGCCCGCCCTTCCATCGCGGCGCTCCTCGCCGAGATCCCCAAGCCCGCCGCGACCCTCATCGAAGGCTTCCGCGACGCGGTCGTCTCCGACGGCGCGCTCACCGAATCGCTCGCCTGGCAGGGAATCCCCTGGCGATGGGCCCTCACCTACACCGACGGCCCCCGGACAGCCGCGTACGTCGTGCCCAACCCCGCGAAACCCGGGGTGTGCGTCCCCGTTCCCGCCGGGATCCTCGCCACGCTCCCGCCCCGCAAGCTCTCCAAAACCGTGCGCGAAGCGATCGGCAACGCCCCCACCGTCGCGGCCATCAATTGGACCCATTTCGACCTCACGAGCAAAACCCTCGCCGACGAACTCATCCTGCTCCTGCAGCTCATCCGCGAAACCTCGCTCGCCGCGGCCAACTGATGCCGTGGCCTTCACTTCGCTCTTTCATCCACACTGATTCGAGCCAGACCCTCTCGCCGGTCGATCTATGATCCTCGCGCCGCGCCTTCTTCCGCGCGGACCTGGAGGGTTGAGCATGAGGGTTGGCCTGACGCGATGGTTGTCTGCGGGTATCACTCTGGCGTTGGCCGCCGGCTCGGCCTGCGCCCAGCCCCTCAACGACGACATCGAACGTATCCTCGCCAAGAACAAGTTCTCATCCGACCGCGTGGGGATCAGCATCGTCGCTCTGGGCGAAGGTGACGCCCCCGACACCGTCCTGGCGAACTTCAACGCCAGCCGCCCCATGATCCCCGCTTCCAACCAGAAGGTGCTGACCTCCGGCGTCGCCCTCATGGTTCTGGGCACCGATTACAAGTTCAAGACCGAGTTCCAGCTCCTCGGCGACAAGCTCATCGTCAAGGGCGGCGGCGATCCCTCCTTCGCCGACCCCGTCCTTCTCGACCGCTCCAAGTCCAAGCTCACCGTTCCGGCTCTCCTCGCCTCCATCGCCGCCGCGATCAAGAACGGCTCGGGCACCAGCGTCACCGAAATCTCCGAAATCATCGTCGACGACCGAGTCTTCGACCGCGTCGTCTACCACCCCAGCTGGCCCACCCGCCACCTCGACGAAGCCTACTGCCCCGAGGTCGCCGGCCTCTGCTTCCACGCCAACCTCCTCTCCATCTTCCCCGCTCCCGGCAAGACCCGCGGACAGCCCGCGTCCGTCAAGATCGAACCCCCCGCCTCCTTCGTCGAGATCGATTCCACCGCCACCACCGCCGGACCCAAAGAGCCCAACACCGTCCGCGCCGAACGCGTCACGACCCCCGTCGGCCCGGGCCCGACCGCGAGCACGCCCTACCGCTTCCGCGTCCGCGGCGAAGTCTCCCAGCCCCTCGTCGAACCGATGGAGCTCCCCCTCACCGAAAACCCAAGGTTCTTCGGGATGGTCCTCGCCGAAGAACTCGCCCGCGCCGGCATCAAGGTCGGTTCCCCGGGTAAACCCGGCATCCAAGCCGTCCGCCTCGCCGAAACTTCCGAGTCCTTCGACGGCGCCCGCACCCTCGTCAGCGTCGAAACCCCCATCGCCGACGTGCTCGCCCGCTGCAACACCAACTCCATGAACCTCTACGCCGAGTGCCTCGTCAAGATGGTCGGCCACAAGGTCACCAACGAGCCCGGCTCCTGGCGCAACGGCCCCGAGGTCGTCCGGATGTACCTCACCCAGCGCCTCGGCCCCGAGTTCGCCGCTTCCACCACCATCGCCGACGGCTCGGGCCTCTCCGACGACAACAAGGTCGCCCCCGCGACCCTCACCCGCTGGCTCGACGTCGTCGCGTCCGACCCCGCCATCTCCGCCGCGTTCATCACCTCCCTCGCCACGCCCGAAAGCCCCTCCGCCCGCATGCGCCGCCTCGCCCGCGCCGGCCTCAAGGGCCAGGTTCGATGCAAGACCGGACACATCAACGGCGTGCTCAGCCTGACCGGCTACGTTGAATCCCCGGCTCCCAAGTCCGGACCGGCCACCACGCCCTCGCGCGTCGCGTTCAGCCTCATCTACAACGAAGCCAAGGGCTACCGCGGCGCCGAAGCCGTCGACATGCAGGAAGAAATCGTCAAAGCGATCGACACCTGGATGAACCGCCGGAAGTGAAGCCCGGCCGAAACCCCGCGGCCGGCATCCCGCAACCCCGAAACCCTGTGCAAAACCACCTAAAAACGAAGCACCCCCGAGGTTCGCCCGGGGGTGCTTGTTTCAGTCAGTGTTGAGAGAGGTCTGAACTCAGACCATCACTCAGACCATCGCTCAGACCATCGCCTTGAGGGCCTTGAGCGGGCGCACGCGGATCTTCGTGCTGGCGGGCTTGGCCTTGACGGTCATCATTTCGCCGGGCTTGAAGGGGTTGGCCTTCTCGGTCGCCTTGGTGGCGGCCTTGTAGATGGACTGAACCTTCATGAGGCCGGGGACGACGAAGACGCGGGGCTTGTCGGCCGAGGGCTTGGCCAGGTCGGCGGCCATCACGGCGGAGAGGGTCTCGAAGATACCCGCGACCTGCTTGCGGCTGATGCCGTTGTGCTCGGCGAGGATCGTGTACAGCTCGCTCTTCTTGCGGAGCTTGCCGGCGGCGGCGATCTTCGGGGCCTTCACAGCCTTGGGAGCGGCGGCTTTCGCGGCGGGCTTGGCTTTCGGGGCGGCTTTCGTTGCTTTCTTGGCCATGGGTCAATTCTCCAATCGAACTTGCTTCCGTGCTTTGTTGCGGGGTCCGTTCCCGCACACACGTGTATTTCACCGGGAAAACCCGCGTTTGGCAAGCGCACAACACGAAAAACAACGCATTTTCCACGATTTTTCGCATATTCCCGCGCGGAGCGCCGCCCTTCACGCGGGTTTTCCACACGAAAGACGCATCGCAACCAGCACCATCGAGTGGTCCGAGTGCCCGCCAAGCCGCGGCGCGTGCCTCAACTCCGCCTCGCTCACGCTCGCCGCGAGCGGCCCCGACACGTAGATCCCGTCGATCCGCGCCGTCTCGAGGAACACGCCACCCCCCACCGCCCCCACCGCCCCCACCCGCCACGCCGGCCCCGACCACGTCCGCTCGCGACTCTCGGGGTTCCGCGCCCGCCACGCATCCACGTACCCCATCGTCGCCAGCTTCCCCAGCGCCGTCACGCACCCAAGCCGCCTCGATGGATCATCCGTCCCGTGCCGCCCCGAGTTCGTGTCCCCCGCGATCACCGTCCGCCCCCCCGCCCGCGGCTTGGCATAGTCCAGCACCGCCTGCCACACGTGCGCTTTCCCCGATGGGTTGGAATCATCCGGGATGTGCACCCCGAGCACCTCGACCGTCCCCGCCGGATGCTCCACACGCACCGCCGCAAGCCTCGGCCTGAGCTTGTCCCCCAGCCTCGCCGTCATCTCCGCGCCGAACGCTCCCGCCGGAGGCTCCACCGGCCACCGCGACGCCAGCAGGATCGCGTTCCGCCCCGGATCCGTCCCCGAGCACACCTGATAGCCCAATCCCTGATCCGCAAGCACCGCCCGAAGCTGCCCGCCCCGCCCCGGCCGAAACTCGCTCAACACCACCACATCCGGCTTGGCTTCGACCACATCCAGCGCGATCTCCGGAAGCCGCGATGCTCCCCCGCCGTGCAGGATGTTCCACGCCAAGACCCGCATCGATCCCCCTCCCGCTCTCCCCGATGGCACCGCTCTTGAGAGCGGTGCTCAGAGCACCACGCTCTCCCCCGGCGCGATCACCGCCGGCATCCGCACGCACGCCGCATCATCCTCGCACACCGCCGTCAGCGGCGAAAGCTCGATCACGCAGTCCGGCAGCCCCTGGGCGTTGACCGGCACCTTCGTCCCGCACTTCGCAAGCCACCGCGCCGCCCGCTGCGTCTGCAGCGCCTTGCTCGACTCCGCGCTGTCCGCCCCCGTCGCGTTCTTGATGGGGGCGAACTCCTCCACCCGGTCGGTCTCGACCACGATCGACCGCTCCGCCACCGCGAGAGCGTCAAAGATGAACTTCTCGAGCTTGACCCCGTTGTTCGCCGCCGGCGACACGGCCTTCCCGGTCGCCACATCGAAGTACGGCACCTTCTTCTCCGCCCGGTGGAACGGCAGCGACACCTTCGAATCCGTGGCAAGCCGCTCGAGGAACGCCACGCTCATCAGGTGGATCGCGATCGACCCCGCGTTGATGAGCAGCTCCCCAACCGGCCCGGTCGCCTTCGCGAGCGCGGGGGGGAGGTCGGAATACTCGATCACATCCAGTCTGGACCCGCGCCCATCCTTCTTGTCGATCGCGCAGAAGACGCCGACCTTCTCATCCCACGACGCTTTCCGCACCATCTTCGACGACATCTCCCCCGAAGAATCCGGCGCGGTCGCGTGCAGGCCGATGAAGAGCGGATCGATCACCTTGACGTGCGGGTTGTCCACCTGGAAATAGGAGAGGTGCTTCACCCCTCGCTTGGTCATCTCCGCCAAAGCCCCCGACTTGTGCAGCGCCGCCACCGCGCCCCCGTGCCCGTCCGGATTCGTCGCGACCTCCCCCGGCCCCGCAAGCAGGATCTTCCCGCTCGCCATGTCAAAGCTCGGCATCACACCCTGCTGCAGGAACAGCACGTTCTCTTTGCCCAAGCCAAAGAACCGGTGCCGCTCGAAGAACCCGACCGTCGCCTCGTGGTTGAGCGGGCTGGTCATGATCGCCCACGGGATCGTGACCCCGTACTTGCGGTTCGCCGCGAGGATCTGCTCGGCAAAGACCTGAAAGAGCGGCTTCTTCGTGATCGCCGTCGCCGGGTAGCACCCCTTGGGCCCCTCAAACCCCAGCCGCGACCCCTGCCCGCCCGCCACCACGAACGCCCCCACCTCCCCGCGCCGGATGATCGCCTCGCCCGCCGCCCGGTAAGCCTCGGCCCCGGGCGTCGTTCCATACGGATAGAACGGGGCAGGCTTGATCGCCGCCGGATCCGCCGGCACGGCCCCCACTCCCCCCTCCGGCTTCCCCTTCACATACGCCGCCACCCACGACGGCACGCTCTCAAGGTCGATCGAAGCGATCTGCCCCCGAAGCCGCACCTGCTCCTCCGCCGTGAGCGTGTCATGGAACGCCAAAAGATGCTCCTGCCCCACCTTCGCCAGGCGAGCACGGAGGTCGGCCACGGACGGGACGGCTTGATTCGAGGTACCCATAGCCGCATCGTACCTCCCCCTCCGGACGCAAGAGCAGTCCGGCATGAATCCCCGCTTCTCCCGGGCATTCGGGCCCGCTTGTCACCCCGAATACACTTGATCCGTGCGGCCAAACCCGACCATCCTCCGGTGGTTCTCCAAGGGCGCTTCCTCTCTCGCGCTCTTCTGGTTCACCATGACGCTTCTCGCCCTGATCGTCGGGCGATGGGACTTCTTCTCAAACGAGTACATCTTCGCGAGCATCAGCGCGGGCCTCATCCTGCTCCTCGCGGTCCGGTCCTGGGCCCTCCGCCGCTGGCCGCTGCCCGATCCCACGCGCGGCGGCGAGTTCGGCCGGATCGCCGGGCCCCGCACGACCCGCTGATCCCACCGCTTTGCGCGGCCCGACACCCGCCCCGCAACTCGATCCCGGTAGACGGGACCAAAACCTGCTGTTGCAAGAACAAAACCTGCTTGCACAAGGGCTGCACCTGCTTGTCACGGAGCAGAATCTGCTTGTGCAGGAACAAAACCCGCCGTTGCAGGGCCAGAACCTGCTTGCGCAAGGACAGAACCTGCTGTTCATGGAGCAAAATCTGCTTGCACAAGAACAAAATCTGCTGTTGCAAGAACAAAATACGCCATTCCCAGAACAAAATACACCATTCCAAGAACAAAATACACCCTTCCCAGAACAAAATACACCTGCACACTTTCGTGCAATGTCGTTGCAACTTCCTTTCGAGCGATTGTTCTCGGACACCACGCAGGCCCGATTCAAGACCACCCCCCGAAACTGAAGCCTCGGGGGGGATGGGGGCCGATGCCTCACGCATCCTCTCACCGGCCAGTCGGCCAAGGAGTCTTTATGGGTGTCGTCCCCACCAGTCGCATCGGCAAGATCGAGTTCTACGAGCAGCATCTCCCGGCCTGGGTCGCCAACGCCGCCGGAATAGGCGTCGCGCCAGCGGATCTGACCGCCCTTTCCGCGCTCGTCACCTCCGCCCGCGCTTCCTTCAACGCCGCCGAGACCGCTCGCGATGTCTCCAAATCCTCAACCTCGCTCTTCTACACCCGCGTCGCCAACATGCACGACCGCGGGGCGATCCTCATCAAAACCATCAAGAACTACGCCGAAAGCAAGAACGACCCCAACGTCTACGTCCTCGCCCAGATCCCGCCCCCCGCCGACCCCAGCCCCGTCCCCCCGCCCGGGCAGGCCACCGACTTCGGCGTCGCCCTCGGCGGGAGCGGTGAGCTCATCCTGAGCTGGAAAGCCCAGCACCCCGCGGGCTCCGACCGCGTCGTCTACTTCATCGGGCGCAAACTCCCCGGCGAATCCACCTTCGCCATCGTCGGGGCCGTCGGTGAGCGCGAGTTCACCGATGCCTCCGTCCCCAGCAGCGCGGCCGGGGTGGGCGTCACCTACCAGGTGACCGCCCAGCGCGGACAGGTCGCGGGCACCCCCAGCGTCCCCATCACCATCACCTTCGGCATCGGCGGCAGCGGCCTCACGATCACCTCCCTCAGCGGCGCGAAACTCGCCGCATAGTCCCCCACATCCCCCAAAGCCAAGATCTCAAGCAAACGTTCCTTTCGCGTGGGCGCGGTGAACACTCACCGCGCCCGCGTTTCGTTCGCGGGATCGAACCCCGCCGGACGCGTTCGGCCGCGCTTCGCCGCCTCCGTGTACAGTGCGCCGGTGCCCCCCACCATCCGTCGAACCCTGCTCTGGCTTGCCCTCCTCCTCGGGGTTCCTTTGGCGGCATCCGGCGTGCTCACCATCCTGGCGATGAACGGAATCTGGGTCGGGGGTAGGGTTGGAGGCGGGGGCGGCGGACCCACCAGCACTGCAGGGACGATCCGGAACTGGTCCGGGACCTTGATGTTCATCTTCGCGTTCCTCCCGGCGATGTCCCTCCTCTTTGTTCAAGCCCGCCGGCTTGCCGCTCGATGCAAAGCACACCCCGGCGGCCTCTGCCCGCGCTGCGAACACCCGCTCCCCTTCCCGCACGACGACCCCGTGACCTGCGCCGAGTGCGGCTTGTCCCAATCCCGAGCCGACCACATCAAGCCCTGGGTCCGGTGCCTGGGCGCAAGCCCGTTCGATGCGTCACCCCGCGACTCCTGAGCGGCGCGGACGATCGTGACACGCACCCTCGCGGCGTACCCTCGGCGCATGGCTCACCTCTTCTCCACCCCGCCAGCGCATCCCCTGATCGCCCCCTCCATCCTCTCCGCCGACTTTGGCATCATGGCGAGCGATGCGGGCCATGTGCTCGCTTCACCGTCCGCGAGTGCGGGCGGAGGGGCCGGAGCGGATCTTCTTCACATCGATGTCATGGATGGCCACTTCGCCCCCAACCTCACCATGGGGCCCGACATGGTCAAGGGGCTGAGGAAGCACCTCCCCGAGGCGTTCCTCGATGTCCATCTCATGGTCATGGACCCCGCCCGCTTCATCGAGCCCTTCGCCAAAGCCGGCGCCAACCACTGCACCTTCCACATCGAGCGCCTTCAAGGCGAAGATGCCATCATGCTCGCCGACCACTGCCGCACCCTGGGCATGACCGCCGGCATCTGCCTCAACCCCCACACCCCTCCCGAGCAGGTCCTCCGCGTCATCCACGCGTTCGACCTCGTCCTCATCATGTCCGTCAACCCCGGCTTCTCCGGGCAGAAGTTCATGCCCGAAGTCCTCCCCAAAGCCGCCGCGATCAAGAAACATCTGAAGCCCACGCAGCGCCTCGAGATCGATGGCGGCGTCACGACGGACAACGCCGCCTCCGTCCGCGCCGCCGGCGTCGACGTCATCGTCGCCGCGACCGCGATCTTCGGCAAACCGCGCGAAGCACGCGCCCAAGCCGTCGCCGCCCTGCGGTCTTAGAACGGCGGCACGTAGTTCACCGGCGCATCCGGCCCCAGATCGATCCCGATCATGAACCACGCCACCAGGAACGCCGTCCACGCCAGGCCGAACGCGATCGAGTACGGCAGCATCAGCGAGATCAGGCTCCCCAACCCCGCTTCCTTCTTGTACTTCTGGAGCACCACCAGGATGATGAGCAGGTAGCTGTTCAGCGGCGTGATGATGTTCACCACCGAGTCGCCGATCCGGTACGCCGCCGTCGTCAGTTCCGGGCTCTTCCCCACCATCATGAACATCGGGATGAAGATCGGAGCCAGCACCCCGAACTTGCTCAGCATCCCCGAGATCGCAAAGTCGCCCAGCACCACCAGCACCACAAACAGCACGATCAGCATCGGCACCGGCAGGTCCGCCGTCACCAGAAGCGACCCGCCCGCGTACGCCAGCATCCGGTCAAGTCCCGTGTACGCGAAGTAGTTCACGAACTGCCCCATGAAGAACGCGATCGCAAGCACCGGCACGATGCTCCGGATCCCGTGGTAGAACCCCTCGATCACATCCTTCTGCGATTTCAGCGTCCCCGTGATCTTCCCGTAGATCAGCCCCGGGATCAGGAACGCCAGGAAGATGATCGGCACGATCACATGCGCCCAGCGGTCCCCCGGCGTCTCGAGAAGCCGGCTCTTCGCCGCCGATTCCGTCACCAGGAACGGATCCTTCGTCAGAACATCGTGCGCCGGCACCGTCACCGCCGCGTCCGCCGGGCTGATCGTGATCGGATGGCTCAGGAGCACGCTCCCGTTCGGAAGCGTCGGCTGGCCCACGCCATGAAGCGGCGCCCCCGGGATGAAGATGAGCGCCGCGAAGATCGCAAGCACCGCCGCCATCCCCAAGAGCGACACCCGCAGCGCCCGCTTCTCCTCAGGCTTGAGCGCCAGATCCGAAGCCGTCGGCCCCTCCAGCGCCCCGGTCATCCCCGCACGCTTCAGCCGGGGTTCCACGATCCAGTCCGTCACCCACCATCCCGCGAGCGTGATCACCAGCACCGACCCGGCTTTGAAGTACAGGTTGTGCAGAATCCCCACCGTGTACGACGGATCGATCACCCGGGCCGCATCCTGCGCGAAGCCCGCGACCACCCCGTCACCACCACTGGGGAAGAACCCCGCTCCGAACCCGCCCGCCACGCCCGCGAACGCCGCCGCAAGCCCCGCCACCGGCGGACGGCCCATCGTCATGTACAGCGCCGCGGCAAGCGGCGGCAGGATGATGTACCCCGCATCGCTCGCCACCGACGAGTTCGCCCCCAGCAGCACGATCGTCGGTGTCAAAAGCCACTTCGGCGTCGCCAGCGCCAGCGACCTCATCATCGCCCCGAAGAACCCGAACTTCTCCGCAAGCCCAATCCCCAGCATCGCCACGAAGATCAGCCCCAGCGCCGGAAGCCCCGTGAAGTTCCGGAGCATCGACGACAACATCCAATAGATCCCCTCGCTCGTCAGCAGGCTCTTGGGCGCTATCGGCGCCCCCGTCTTGACAAGCTCCACCTCCGGCTGCCCCCGCTCATCCCGCTTGGGCACCTTCACCGTCTCCCCGGCTTCGTTCACCGCATCCACCATCACCACCCGCGGCTGCACGGGCTGCACCTGCCACCCCATCGACGCCCCGATCGCCGAAACCGCGATCACGATCCCCGCCAGGATCGCAAAGAGCAAAGCCGGTTCGGGGAGCGCATTGCCCACGCGTTCGATGAAGTCGAGAATGCCGCGGCGGGGAGGATTGGCCGGCGCGGGAGTCGGGTCGGTCATCGGGATCTCCTTCGAAAGTCGCCTGTGAGACGCAGGGTAATCAATCGGGTTCCCTCCTGCCCACAAAGGGGCGTGCAATCCGCCGCCCGGCGCAGTACCCTCTCCCGGGAGATTCACCCATGGCGGAGGACATCACCATCCTCATGCAACGAGCCGGCGCGGGCGATCGGCAATCCGCCGAAGCCCTGCTCCCCCTCGTCTATGACCAGCTCAGGAAAGTCGCTCAGGAACGCATGAGCCACGAACGTCGCGACCACACACTGGTCGCAACCGCTCTCGTCCACGAGGCTTACGCACGCCTCGTCGGCTCACCAGGCTCGGCTTCCGGCTCCGGCCTGGACTGGGCCAACCGGGCCCATTTTTTCCACGCCGCCGCCGAAGCCATGCGCCGAATCCTGATCGAGCACGCCCGGGCCCGCGGACGCGTCAAACGCGGCGGCGAAGGGGGTAAACCCGCCAAACGGGTCCCGCTCAACGTCCTGGACCTCGCTCAGGTCGAAGATTCTGACGAAATCGTGGCAGTCGACGACGCCATCCGTCGCCTCGAAGCTTCGGACCCCACCGCCGGCGCGGTCGTCCGCCTCCGCTTCTACGCCGGGCTCTCGGTCGAGGACACCGCACGCGCCCTGGGCATCTCCGAACGAACGGTGATGCGCGAATGGGCCTACGCCAAAGCCGTCCTCTTCCGCGAACTCGAGGCGCAGACCCGGGAGCCTTCCGCCGAACGCTGACCGACCGCCGCACGCGCCATGCCCGACTCTCCGCCACCCCCGAACTCCGCCCAACCGCATCCCCCGCGGTCGCCCGCTTTCCGCGCCAAAGCCAAAGCCATCTTCGTCGAAGCCGTCGAACTCCCCGTCGCCGAACGCCACGCTTTCATCGAACAAGCCTGCCGCGGAGACGCCGAAGCCCGCGCCGAGGTCCGCTCGCTCCTCGACGCCATCGAGGAAGCCGGCGACGCTTTCGGCGCACCCCCGCCACCCTCTACCGCCGAGACCCGCGCCTTCGCCACCATGCACGACGAACTCGTCGGCACCTCCGTCGGCCCCTACCGGATTCTCGAACTCATCGGCGAGGGCGGCTTCGGCTCCGTCTACATGGCCCAGCAGACCGAGCCAGTCATCCGCCGCGTCGCACTCAAGATCATCAAGCTCGGCATGGACACCAAGCAGGTCATCGCCCGGTTCGAAGCCGAGCGACAGGCCCTCGCGATGATGGACCACCCCAACATCGCCCGCGTCCTCGACGCCGGAGCCACCTCCGCCGGTCGCCCCTACTTCGTCATGGAGCTCGTCAAGGGCGTCCCCATCACGGAATACTGCGACACAGCCAACCTCCGCACTCGCGACCGACTCGACCTCTTCCTCGCCGTCTGCAACGCCATCCAGCACGCCCACCAGAAGGGCATCATCCACCGAGACATCAAGCCCTCCAACGTCCTCGTCACCGTCGCCGACGGCAAACCCCTCCCAAAGGTCATCGATTTCGGCATCGCCAAAGCCACCGGCGGCCGCCTCACCGACAAAACCCTCTTCACCGAGTTCCGCCAGCTCCTCGGAACCCCCGAGTACATGTCCCCCGAGCAAGCCCACACCCACGGCGTCGATGTCGACACCCGCACCGACATCTACTCCCTCGGCGTCCTCCTCTACGAACTCCTCACAGGCTCCACCCCCTTCGACGCCAAACGACTCCGCTCCGCCGGTTTCGACGAGCTCAAGCGAATCATCAAGGAAGAAGAGCCCCAAAAGCCAAGCACCCGCGTCAGCAAGCAACGCTCGCCGCACTCCAGAACCTCCGCCGACGCGTCCCGCTTCCGAAACGCCGAGTCCGGAGGCCTGGCTCGCGTCCTCCGCGGCGAGCTCGACTGGATCACCATGCGAGCCATGGACAAGGACCGCTCCCGCCGCTACGAAACCGCCAACTCACTCGCCACCGACATCGAGCGCTACCTGCGAAACGAGCCCGTCCTCGCCGGCCCCCCCGGCGCCGCCTACAGGCTCCGCAAATGGGCCCGCCGAAACCGTGCCGCCGTCTCCGCCGGTGCCACCATTCTCGTCGCGCTCGTCCTGGGTCTGGGCCTCGCCACCTACGGCCTCATCAGCGCGATGAAGGAACGCGACGACAAAGAAGAAGCCCGCCGCGCCGAAGCTTTCGAGCACGCACGCGCCGACGAGAAAGCCGCCGAAGCCTTCCGCCAGTCCTACCGCGCCTCGCTCGCCGCCGCCGCCGCCGCTCTCGAACTCGGCGACGGCGCCGCCATGCGCCGTCAACTCTCCGCCGCACCCGTCGAACTCCGCGGATGGGAATGGAAACTCCTCGACAGCCTCGCCGACCGCTCCGTCCGAACCCTCCAGGTCGCCGGAGGAGGTTTCAACGTGAGCGGAGTCTTCGGCGAGTACTTCGTCAGCGAAAGCCCCCACATCACCAGGGTCATGCGCTGGACTGATTCCTTCACCGCCGACTTCGACGCCGGAACCATCGAAGGACTCGAATCCATCGCCATCGCGCCCGGTGGACGACACTTCATCACCAGCCGCTACCGCGGCACCATGCTCTACAACCTCCAGACAGGACGCGTCATCGCACGATGGGAGGACGACCGACGCTTCCAAGCCACACCCTTCACCCCCGACGGACGGTTCTTCGCCTCCGCCCGAAGCAGCGAACCCTTCATCGACATCCTCGACTCCGAAACCGCCTCCATCGTCCGTTCCTTCCCCAAGCCACCCCGAAATGGCCGCTCCTTCGTCACCATCAGCCCCGACGGAAAGCTCTTCGCCGTCGAATCCGGAGACCTCGAATCCGGCGTCTTCGACCTCGCCACCGGCCAGCTCCGCTGGACCACCCGCGGCATCTTTCCACGCTTCACCCCCGACGGGCGCAAGCTCCTCACCTTTGAGGGCGTCGCCAGCCGCGCCTCGACCCTCTGCGTCATCGACGTCCTGACCGGCACCCGCATCGCAAGCACCCAGGTGCACGGACTCACCCTCGACGTCAGCGGAGCCCGCACCAACCTCGTCGCCGTCAGCCCCGACTCCTCCACCCTCGCGGTCCAAAGCGACGCCGGTGAGATCCGAATCCTCGACCTCGAAACCCTCGAAACCCTCGGAACCCTCGTCGGGCTCACGCAGCTCGGCAAAGGCGTCGGCTTCTCCCCCGACGGTCGAACCCTCGCCGCCGCGTCAAGCTCCGGCACACTCAAGATCTGGGCCGCCGCGACGCGAGCCAGCCCCTACCGAGTCCGCCACGAAGGACCCATCCCCCCCGGCACAACCTCCATCGACCGCGCCGGTCGGCGAATCATCCAGGCCGACTGGGGACGACTCATCCTCCGAGACGCACGCACCGGCGAACCCGAGTGGACCTTCTTCCCAAGCTTCGAAGCCTGGACCGCTACCGACTTCGCCCCAGACGGCGTCACGCTCGCCGTCGCCGGCGAACGCGGCACCATCCTGCGCATCGACACCCGAACAGGCCGAGTCCTCGCCTCAGCCACCCCGCTCGGCTTCCGCGCCTTCGGCGCCGCCGCCACCGGTGCCGTCGCATGGTCCGCCGACGCGAGCAAGCTCGCTGTCGTCTTCCGCGAAGGCATCATCGTCGTCCTCGCCGCCGACGACCTCCGGATCCTCGCCCAGGTCCCCTTCCAGGGCGATCCCCGCGCCATGTGCTGGACCGACTCGGACACCCTCGCCCTCGCCAGCGGAGACTTCATCTCCCTCCTCTCCACGACCAACCCCTCCGCACCCAAACGCCAGGCTCCCATCGCTGGCGCCCGCGCCATCGACCTCGCCGAGGGCGGACTCGCCATCGGCGCAACCGACGAGATCGTCCTCCTCAACGCCGCCGACCTCTCCGTGATCCGCCGCTTTCCCATCCCCGCTCCCGCCGAGTCCATCGCCTTCCGACCCGACCTCAAGCGCGTCGTCACCGGACACCCCGACGGCACCCTCACCATCCGCGACACCACCTCCGGAGACAACGTCGCGACCTTCCTCGCCTCCGCTGCCGTTCCCGTCCGGTGCCTCCGCTTCGTCGGCGACGACCTCATCGCCTCCACCATCCGCCACGCGCTCACGCGATTCGAAGCCGGTCCCATCGATACCGACCTGCTCGCCCGCCGCGAGGAACTCCGCCAGGCCCTCGGCGTCATCGAACGCCTCCGCCCCACCGCCGTCCACATGTCCGAACTCGCCACTCGCATCGAACGCGAACCCACCATCCCCTCCAGAATCCGCGAGCAGGCCGCCCGCGTCGCCCGAACCATCGGCGACCACGCCACCCTCATCAACAACAGCTCCGTCATCGCCCTCAGCAAGTTCCCCGCCCTCAGCCGCGAAACCCTCGACGCAGTCGACCGCGACACCCAACTCGCCACCAGCCGCACCAACGACCCCTTCGCCCTCAACGTCCGCGGCCAGGCCCTCGTCCGACTCGGCCGCTTCGACGAAGCCCTCGACTTCCTCGATCGCGCCAACCAGGGCTTCGCCGCAACCCGCCCCAAGTGGAACCCCCTCACCCCGAGCATCCACCTGTTCCGCGTCCTCGCCCTCGCCGGCGCCGGCCGCCGCGATGAAGCCCGCGAAGCCCTCGCCGCCTTCGAAAGCGCCACCGCCGACAAGCCCGACCCCGCCATCGCACCTCTGCTCGAAGAGTGTCGCGCCGCCGTCTCCCGCGACAAGTGAATCTTGGCATCTCCGCTCCGGCCCCGTCGCATGACGCCCGGCGGGCCGCCACCGGCCCGAGCAGGAGATTTCCCATGCGACACAAGATTTCCTTCACCCTCGCCCTCGCCCTTTCCACCCTTGCCCACGCCGACTGCGGCCCATTCTTCGGCCCCCCCACGCGGATCGCCGAGACGAGCCGGCTTCCTGTCTGCCTGCTCGCCAAGGACCTCGACGGGTCCGGCTTCCCCGAGATCATCCAAGCGTCCCGCACAGCCAACATCCCCTCCAGCGTCCGTATCTTCCGCCGCGACGCGCAGGGAAACTACACCCAGATCCAGAGCATCGCGATGGACATCAATCCCCCATCCATCGACTTTCTGATCGACGACACCAACAACGACGGCATCCTCGATCTGCTCGTCACCGAGTACCGCGCCGGCTCCGTCCGTATCCACCTCGGAATCGGCGACGGCACCTTCGCCGTAAACTCCGCGGCGTACTCCGTCGGGTCCTCCCCCACCAAGCTCGCCTACGAAGACCTCAACAACGACGGCTTCAAAGACATCCTCGCGAGTAACGTCGACGACGACACGGTCTCAATCTTGATGGGCGCCGCGGGGGGAGGTTTCTTCCCACGCTTCACCACCCCGGCAGGAGGCGACGGCCCCGGCTGGCTCGGCCTCGCCGACATCAACGGGGATGGCCGTCTGGACCTCCTCACCACCACCGTCAACCCTCCCGCCCTCACCCGCTCGCTTGGAAACGGGAACGGGACCTTCCAGATCCCCGCAGCCTTTTCATCCCAGGGCTCGCGCGCATTGCAGGCTCCGGTCATCACGGACATCACGAGTGACGGTGTCCCCGACGTGGTCATGACCCAGCTGAACTCGGAGTTCATCATCTACCGCGGAGTTTCCAACGGAACCTTCATCTTCAACAGCGTCCCGGCCGACTCCGCCCTCGGCGTCGTCCGAAGCCTTGCCGTCGCCGACTTGAACGCCGACGGACGCGAGGATCTGCTCGCACTCCAGGGCGACACAAACAAACCACTCAGCTTGGTTCTCTACCTCAAGGGCGTCGATCTCGCCTTCGCGGGACCGGCGTCCTTCGGCCAGTTCGGAATGGACAGCGTCGGAAGATACCCCGTCGTCATCGCCGACATCAACAACGACTCGCTCCCCGATGCCGTCTTCCAAAACGTTCCCGGCGAACTCGGAGCCCTCCAGTCCATCACCGGCGGAGCCATTCAGATCCAGTCCGGCCCCGCCAACCAGGCCGTCGCCCCAGGCGGCACCGCCCAGTTCACCGCCAGCTCCCCCTCGCCCGGAGCCCTCTTCCGCTGGTACCGCAACGGCAACTCCATCCGCGCCACAGCCAGAATCACCGGCGTGAACACCCCCACACTCACCATCTTCAACGCCCAGCAGACCGACGCGGGCATCTACGAATGCCGAATCTCCAACCCCTGCGACACCAAATCCGTCTCCGGCTACCTCCACGTCGCCGCCATCGCCCCCGCCTGCCCCGGCGACTTCAACGGCGATGACTTCATCGACTTCTTCGACTACGCCGACTTCGTCCAGGCTTTCGAAGAAGGCTGCTAAGCACCCAAACCTCACTTCCACGATCCGGCTTGCGGCCGCCTGACGGCGACCCAAGCCCTTCCCGCCCCCAAGGCCCCCACCGCCCCCACCGCTCCCACCGCTCCCGCCGCCCGGATGAAACGCTTCAGGGAACACCCGTCCCCTATAGTTTCCAGTCCGCAAAGCACACCCCGGGAGCCCTGCCAATGACCACCCTCAACCCCGCCGCCGCCGCCAAAATCCAGCCCGCCACCGACCCCCTCCTCCTCATCGACGTCGACCACGTCCGGTTCTACTGCGGCAACGCCAAGCAGGCCGCCTACTTCTACTGCCACTGCTTCGGCTTCACCTGCGAACAGGTCTCCGACCAGACCACCGGCAGCCGCGAAGCCGCCCACTACTACCTCACCCAGGGCAACATCCGCTTCATCCTCACCTCCGGCCTCACCAAGGACCACCCCGCCTCGCGCCACGTCGCCCTCTTCGGCGATGGCGTCAAGGACGTCGCCTTCACCGTCCACGACGCCGCCGCCGCCTGGAAGCAAGCCATCAAAAACGGCGGCACCTCCGCTCAGGAACCCACCGAGCACAAAGACGCCGACGGCACCGTCATCACCGCCGCCATCAAGACCTACGGCGAAGTCATCCACACCTTCGTCCAGCGGCCCCAGTCCGGGCCCTACCACCTCCCCAGCGTCAAGCAAGCCCACGGCACTGGCACGGGCCGCTTCATGCCCGGCTTCCAGCAGACCAAGCTCTTCAAGAACCTCAACGACTACAACGCGAGGAACCCCGCGGGCCTCAAGTACACCGACCACCTCGTCGGCAACGTCGAGCTCGGCAAGATGAACCACTGGGTGAAGTTCTACGAGGATGTCCTTGGCTTCAAGATGTTCATGTCCTTCGACGACAAGGACATCGCGACCGACTACTCCGCCCTGATGTCCAAGGTCATGGCCTCCGGCCAAGGCCTCATCAAGATGCCCATCAACGAGCCCGCCCCCGGCAAGAAGAAGTCCCAGGTGCAGGAATACCTCGACTGGCACAACAACACCCCCGGCGTCCAGCACCTGGCCCTCCGCACCGACGATGAGCTCCACTCGATCGCCGCCCTCCGCTCCCGCGGCGTGGACTTCCTCTCGATCCCCGACTCCTACTACGAGCAGTGCTGGAAGCGCATCGAGCCCATGCTGGCCTCGATCGGCAAGAGCGTGAAGGAAGACCACCAGAAGGTCCGCGAGCTGGGCATCCTCGTCGACGCCGACGATGAGGGCTACCTCCTCCAGCTCTTCACCAAGCCGCTCCAGGACCGCCCGACGCTCTTCTTCGAGATCATCTGCCGCCGCGGCAGCCAAGCCTTCGGCAAGGGGAATTTTAAAGCCCTCTTCGAAGCCCTGGAACTGGAGCAGGAGAAGCGGGGGAATTTGTAGCGTCGTTACAGCTTTCTCGCCATGCGAGTTCGTCATGCTTGAGACATTCATGGGCATGAACTTTCGAGTATGATCGCCGCGAACTCTTCCGCCGCCGATTCTGCCGCCGGCACAGAGATGAGTCGCAGGCGTCATCACTCATTCGCACAAGTACTTGATAAAGATCGATCAGCCGCACATAAACAGGTGAAAGACACCGATGAACAAATCCGCTGCTCGATCCAATCCCGTGTCTCGCTCTCCACTTCGAGATCTCGGGCGAATGATCCGGGATGAGGATGAAATCTCGGATGCTCGACGCCGGAAGCACACAAAGTACCACAGCCTATCCACTCGTCTGCGGTACTTTCTGATCAGGTCAGGCATTGCGTTTCTCTTGATACTACCCATCATTGCTTTTGGAGCAGTCTATCTCCAGCCGACATTCGACGTGATCGGCGGCGTCATAAGTGCGATCACGGCGTCCGTAGCCGTAGGTGCGCTGATTACAGCCATCGTGGAGCTCACTCAAAACAATAGTCGGCGAATCGGCGAGCGAAAGCAGCACATGCGAGACCGAACGGTCGAGCATCTGCGAGAGACCATCTCTCGGTTTCGCGAACTGGAGTCGAAATTGATTCACGATTGGCTTAGCATTAGTCTTCACGATGATCGCGAATCCGATCGCAACGCCCGAAGCAGCATATCCGCGATCGCCATGGATCAACTCGAGCTGTGGTCCTTTCGGCTTGCTGTTCGAGAGTGGGCGTCAAAGAACCCGGGAGCCCCGATCACCGACTTTCCGCGAGCGACGAGCAAAACCCCGACAGGAAGACCACGCCCCCACGACAAGTTCCTCGACATCGTCTTTGCGTGCTATCCACTTTTTTCGTATTGCTGGTCTATGTTCATGTACCACGAGATGCTAGCCGCGGGCGTTGCAAGAAAGGTGTTTGGATTCAGAACCGTAGATGCCATATCCGGTCCCCAGCTCGTGCACACGTACGATGTGTGGGAGCAATTCATCAAGAGGGTCCGTGTTCTTCCCGGAGCACATCACTCGTTCCGCCACTATCAATGGCTGGTTTCATGCATCGTTCAAGTCCGAGCGTCCCGCGCCATCTCAGACTTGGAGCAATCGCTCTCATCGCAGGATGTCAAATCTCACTTGTGGTGGCTGCGTCAATCGACGCAGTCCAGATTCTACCCTCGATTTGACAAGATCACTTATCGCAACCGTGAAGACAGCGTTCTGAGTTTTCTTTACGATATCTATGGAACGGAAACCGATCTCGAAACTCAGATCAAGCTCCAAAAGATCGAAGTCGACGAAGCGATCTCAAAGTACGAAGCTAAGCTCGCCTCTCTTTCTCTATTCGAAGTGAAGCCTGCTCCGGCACCTGCGGACGAGATGGTGATCGACTCCCAGCAGAGCGGAATCCCCCAGAGTTAAAGGCGGGGGCCTCCATTGGATGCCATCAGTCCACGCTGTCGGGTGGCACCGACTCTGCGTGCCATCGACTCCCGGTTCCTCCGGAAGTCGGTGCCCGAACCACCCCCACGCCCCCCACCTCACCCCCACCCAACGACGCTGACGTCTCCTCGCGAGCCGCTCGCGGGGCTGGCGTCGTGCTCGGGCGGCCCGGCGGAGCGCCGGGCCGGGCTGTCGCTCCATTCCAGCGTTGCGGCGGCTGGTGGCACCGATCAACGCACGTCCACCCGTGCCACCGATCGCCGGTTCCTCCGGCGATCGATGCTCAAACCACCACGCCCCACCCCTCCCGCAACCGCCACCCCTCCGCTCCGTATCGTCCGACGGATGCACCGCAACCTCCACCTCATCCTCGTCGTGAGCGTCCTCGCCTGGTGGGGCCTCACGGAATCGCTCAACTTCGCCATCGCTCACCAGCACGGCTCACCCTTCATCCCCTTCACCGAGCGTCGCGACACCGGCGAACTCACCCCGTTCCGCTCCGCCAACATCACAAGCGGCGAACACGCGATGGTCCGAGCACTCTCCGCCGGCTGCTTCCTGATGCCCCTCACCTACGCACTCGTCTGCACCACCTTCGCCAAAGCCTTCTCCCGCTTCTTCCAAGCCCTCGACCAGCCCGCCTCCAGTCTCGCCCTCCCCCTCGCCCTCCGCCACGCCCGCCCACACCTCGGCTGGCTCTTCGCCTGCGCCCTCCTCCTCATCGTCTGCGTCCGCATCTACACACTCAGCGCCTGGGAAGCCGCCGTTCACATCTACGACTGATGAGGCGGGTGGCACCAACCCCTCGTGCCACCGACTCCCGCTTCCTCCGGGAGTCAGAATCTGATCCGCCAAACAACGCCGCACCCTCCCAACCTCCTCGAACGCCGGATCCACATTGCCTCCGCAGCCCGCAGGGCTGCCATGAAGTAGCCGGGGGCAACGCCCCCGGTCAACGCCCACGGGTCCACGCGTCCCGCCCCCATTTCCCCCGACCCTGCAAGGGTCGGATACGCGCCTCCCCATCGCGACCCGTTCACTCCCGCGCAAACACCCTCCATGTAAACTCGCCCCATGGCCCAAACCCTCACGCGCCTGCTTCTCCACGTGGTCTTCTCCACCAAGCACCGCGAACCCTTCATCGCCGACACCATCGCGACCGAACTCCACAAGTACCTCGCCGGCATCGCACGCAACCACGACTCGCCCGCGCTCGCGATCGGCGGCGTCGCCGACCATGTTCACCTCCTCATCTCTCTCTCGAAGAACATCGCCTGCGCGGATCTCCTCATGCACCTCAAACGCGACTCGTCGCGGTGGATCAAGACCAAGGGGCCCGCCTTCGAGCACTTCGCCTGGCAAGAGGGCTACGGAGCGTTCACCATCGGCGAAAGCCAAGCCGACTCCCTTATGCGCTACATCGCGAACCAAGAGCATCACCACCGCACCCGCTCCTTCCAGGACGAATTCCGCGATCTCCTCGCGAAGTACCGCGTCGAGTACGACGAAAGCCTCGTCTGGGGTTGATCCGACCCTTGCAGGGTCTCGCCCCCACGCGCTTCCGACCGGGGGCGTTGCCCCCGGCTACTACCTTCGAGCCCTGCGGGCTCACAACGGACCTGGCCGATGCGCCACAATGCAAGTTCGGATTTCTCCCCGCACTTTCCACCCCCGTGCGCACATACCCCGCCACTCCACTCACAACCTCTCCGCGCCCCGAAAGAAAAACCCCGCGACCATGATTGCTTTCGCATGACCACGCGCCAGCCAATCACCTCCCCCTCCCACGACACCCTCCTCGCCGATCTCTTCGAGCTCAACTTCCGCATCGAAGACCTCATCGCCAAGCACAGCCTCACGCCCGCCCAGTTCCTCGCCTTCGCCAAAGACCCCGTCGTCGTCGAGACCCTCGACGCCTTCGAAAGTCTCCAGCAACGCCACCAACGCATCGCCGCTCGCCAACACCAAGCCGGCGCTGCCGGCCACCTCCACCAGTCCATCCTCGACGCTCCCTCCACCATCGAGACCCGCCGCGCCGCCACCGCCCTCGCCCGGCTCACCACCCAGATGCAAAGCCCGCGCACCCCACGCCCCCCGCGAGCCGGGGCGTGTCGCCCCGCCGAAGAACCCTCCGAATCCTCACAAAGCACCCCGACTTCCGCGACCGCCCGACACCACACACCCGACCCTCACGCTTCCGAACCAAGCACGCTCCTCCTCGAACCCAAGCCCGCTCCCCGCAGATCACACCCGCCCAGCCCCCGCTGACCTTCCCACGCAGCGCATGCCGATACTCCGGCATGCTCCCCGCGCGCCCCAACCCCCACCACCGCCTCCGCGCCTGGCTCCGCCCTAGGCGTCTCGCCATCCTCGCGCTCTCCGCCGCCGCCGCTCTCGCGCTCGGAGCGATCGCCTGCGACCGCTGGATCGCGTCCGCCGCGTCGGGCCGCATCTATTTCGTGGCTTCCGATGTCCCCGCGCGTGATGTCGGCCTCGTGCTCGGCACCAGCCCCACCACGAGCGGCCGCCCCAACCTCTTCTTTACCGCCCGCATCGAAGCCGCCGCCGACCTCTACAAGCTCGGCAAGGTCCGCCACCTCATCGTCTCCGGCGACAACCGCCGCGCGGACTACGACGAGCCCACAGCCATGCTCGAAGCCCTCATCGCCCAGGGCGTCCCCGCATCCGCGATCACCCGCGACTACGCCGGCTTCCGCACGCTCGACTCGGTCGTCCGGGCCAAGGACGTCTTCGGCCAGTCCCGCCTCACCATCATCTCGCAAGAGTTCCACGATGCCCGGGCGATCTTCATCGCCCAAAGCCACGGCATCGACGCCATCGGCTTCGCCGCTCGCGATGTCGGCGGCGCCCACGGCCTCCTCATCCGCACCCGCGAAACCCTCGCCCGCGCCAAAGCCGTCCTCGATACCAAAGTCCTCGGCGTCAAGCCGCACTTCCCCGGCCCGCCCGAACCCATCGTGCTGCCCTGAACCCTTCTGGTACGATTTGCCCATGCGAATCGCGCTGCTCATCCTCTGTTTCTTGTGCACACTGCCTCTCACCGCATGCTCATCAGCACCCAAGCCGCACGTCGTCTTCATCGCCGCCGAGGATGAGTACCGCTCCGAAGTCACGCTCGCCTCGCTCGCCAAGGACGCCCAGGCTCGCGGCTGGGCGACGACGCTCCTGACCAGCGCCCCCGACCAGTCCAACCCGAGCAACATCCCCGGCCTCGAAGCCCTCGACCGCGCCGACCTCATCGTCATCTACCTGCGCTTCCGCACGCTCCCCGCCGAACAGGTCGCGCACCTGGACCGCTATCTCAAACGCGGCGGCCCCATCGTCGGCCTCCGCACCAGCACCCACGCTTTCGCGTACCCGCAAGGCCACCCGCTCGAGGAATGGAACGGCTTTGGCGAACGCGTCCTCGGAGCCCCATGGATCCGCCACTTCGGCCACGACTCCACGACCGACGTCACGCACGCCCCCGGCGCGGCGAACGACCCGCTTCTCAAGGGCGTCGAGCCCGCGTTCCACGTCCGCTCCTGGCTTTACGACCTCGAAGGCCGCTTCCCGCCCCCCGGCGCTCGCATCCTGCTCATGGGCCAATCCTGCGACGCCCAAAGCCGGCAAGTCCCCTCCCGCCGCCCAAGCCCCGTCGCCTGGACCCGAGAGACCCCATGGAACGGCCGAGTCTTCATGACCACCCTCGGCCACCCGGAAGATTTCGAGAGTCCATCGTTCCGCGCTCTGCTTCGAAACGGGATGGACTGGGCCTTGAGAGAGAACGTCCGATGAAACGAAGGCTCAAGAAACTTCTGTTCGTCGCAATGGTGAGCGTTCCCATCGCCACTGGCTGCTCGACGCACGTTGACGCTCACGGTTCGTCCGCCGAGGTTTACGGTCGGACGCGGGACGCCGTCCTGCGAGCAGGCTTCCAGGTCGAGGAGAACGCGACCGGCACGTACGGCGAGCAGCCGGAGGAAGGAACGCTCGATGTGCGTTATCTCGAACGGCAGGACAAGTTTCAAGCCGCTCGCTTCGTGAGCATCGAGATCAGCCCTTTCGGTGATCGGGAAGACCGCGAAAGAACCGTGAGCTTCAAGGGTTGGAAGTACACGTGGGTCAGCATGATCACGTTCCGTGCCTACACCTCGCATCAGTCGGACATCCAACGGCTCGCCGCCGACGCTGTGCGGAAGGAATTCGATCAGTCCGCAAGATAGCCGACGCGTATCCTTGTTGCTCATTCTCCATCACGCCAAACCCAAGGAACCACCCCATGGCCGTTAAGATTCTCTTCACCGCTCACGCCAAAGCCACCGGCGGCCGCAACGGCCACGCTCAGTCTTCCGACGGCCTCATCTCCGTCGATCTCTCCGTGCCCAAAGCCATGGGCGGCCCCGGCAAGCCGAACACGACGACGCCGGAAGACCTCTTCGCCTGCGGCTACGCGGCCTGCTTCGGCGGCGCGGTCGACTTCGTCGCCACCAAGAAGCAGGTCAAGGCGACGGACATCACCGTCGACGCCGCCGTCGGCTTCGGCACCACCGACGAAGGAAACTTCCAGCTCAAGGTCGACCTCACCGTCAGCATGAAGGGCGTCTCGCAGGCCGAAGCCCACGCGCTCGTCGAAGCCGCCCACCAGGTCTGCCCCTACTCCCGCGCCACCCGCAACAACATCGAAGTCTCGCTCAAAGCCGTCGCGCTCTAAGCGAACGAGCCCTCCGCGAACGCGAAAGAAAACCCCGCGACCGTGATTCTCTCACGGTGCGGGGATTCCGTATTCAGATTGTCCTTGAACGCGAGCTGCTCGCTTTAGAACGCTTTCGCGCCGGCTTCGGCGACGGCGTGGTCCTGCTCGCCCGAGCCGCCGCTGACGCCGATGGCGCCGACGACCTTGCCGCCCTTCTTGAGCGGGATGCCGCCGGCGAAGATCATGATGCGGCCGTCGTTGCTCGCGTGGATGCCGAAGAACTGCTTGCCGGACTGGCTGTGCTTGGCGAGGTCCTTGGTCGCGATGTCAAAGGCCCGCGAGGTGTACGCCTTCTTGATCGAGATATCGACCGACCCGATCCACGCGTCGTCCATGCGGACGTGGGCGACGAGGTTGCCGCCGGCGTCGGCGACGGCGATGTTCATGGGTTGACCGATGGCGGCGGCTTTCTTCTCAGCGGCGGCGATGATGCGGCGGGCGTCGGCGAGGGTGACCATGGGAACCTTTCAAAAGTGGTGTGCCCTGAATGTAGCCAGCGTCCCGCAAAGAGACGATCGCGCGAGCGATCGAGCACCGCGAGTTCACTACACTTCCGCATGACCGACGCCCTGCTCAAACTCCTCGACAAGTTCGTCCACGAACGCCCGCTCCCCGACCAGCTGCCGGCGGACCCGGTCCCGCTTTTCAAAGCCTGGTTCGACGAAGCCGTCGCCGCGAAGAAACAGGCCAACCCCAACTGCATGTACCTCGCCACCGCGGCTGCGGACGGCAAGCCGAGCGTGCGGACCGTGCTTTGCAAGGGGATCGACGTCGCGGGCGGCTCTCTCGAGTTTTACACAAACTACACAAGCCGCAAAGCGGGCGAGATCGAGACGTCCTGGCGGGCCGCCGTCCTCTTCCACTGGGACGACACCGACCGCCAGGTCCGCATCGAGGGCCCCGTCGTCCGCGTGACCGACGAGGAAAGCGACGCGTACTTCAAGACCCGCCACTGGCAGAGCAGGCTCGGCGCGTGGGCGAGCGACCAGAGCAAGCCGATCGCCTCGCGCGGCGAACTCTTGAACAAGGTCGGCCGCGCCGCCGCCCAGCACATCATGGGCAACATGGGCCTCGAAGCCCTCGGCCTCCTCGCGGGGCGCGATGTCAGCATCCCGCGGCCGCCGCACTGGGGCGGGTACAGGCTTTGGGCCGAATCGATCGAGCTTTGGCAGGGTGGGAAGGGACGCGTCCATGACCGGGCCCGGTGGGACCGGACGCTGACGCCGGAAGGGAGCAACTTCGCGGCCGGGGCGTGGTCGGCGACACGGCTTCAGCCGTGAAGGTCCGCAAACCGGTCGCGGCATAACCGTCACGACCGGCACAGGATCGGCAACCGGCAGCCAAGCGGAGCGTTGGCGATCCCCACATGGGGGCCGTCGGGGGCGTGTGCCGATGCAAGGGGTCGTCCAAGGGGAAGCTGTCGCGTGCGGAAAAAGCGATTCGAAATCTCGGCTGCCGAAGTCGAAGCTCTCTACGTCCACCTGGACGGGAAGCTCGACCGCGTCGGGATCGAAACGCAGCCGGAGGTCGCGGTCAAGATCCTGGACCTGGTGAACAAGCAGGACGCGCAGCTTTCTGAATACTCGAAGATCATCAAGAACGACGTGTCGCTTTCGGGCCGGCTGCTGCGGCTTGCGAATTCGGCGCTCTTCGCCCAGATCACTCCGGTGACGAGCCTGGAGCGGGCGTGCGTGCTGCTTGGGATCGAGCGGCTCCGGGCGTTCAGCTTGGGTTTTTATCTGAGCCGGGCGGCGACATCGGACGCGGGGCATGAGCTTTCGCGTCGCGTCTGGGGGGAATCGGTCTTCCGGGCGTGCTTTGCGACCAACCTGGCGCGGCGGCTTGCGCCCGAGTACACGGTGGAAGCGTTCCTGATCGGGCTGATGCTCGACGCGGGCATACCGCTGATGCAGAAGCTTTGGGGCGAAGCGTTCCTTGAGATCGACCGCGAGAAGCTGCCGCCTGCCAAGCGGTTCCATCGGGAGTTTCACTCGCTGCCGTTCACGCACATCGACCTTGTGGCGACGCTGGCGCGGCGTTGGAAGCTGCCGCCGCTTCTGGCGCGGCCGCTGATCTGGCACCACACGCCGCCGGCGGACAGCTTGGCGAACGACCCCGACAGCATCCTGCGGCGGATCGCGTTCTATGTGGGGACGCTGGACCTTGACCAGCGGACGCGGATGCCTCGGGACTCGGCGCCGATGCCCGCGCTCGCGGCGCGGGTGCTGGGATGCGATGAGCAGCAGCTCAGCCAGCTTGTGACGTCGGCGGCGGGTGATTACAAGAACACGATGTCGCTTTTCACGGGAATGGCGGACACGCTGACGGACCTGGACCAGCTTCCGGATGTGGTGCATGTACAGCTGGCGCGGGTGCTTGACGAGACGTTGACGCGGACGGCGGCGACGCCGGCGCGGGCCAAGCCGCAGCGGTTCCGCTTGGGCGGGTGCCAGATCGAGCTTGCGCCCGACCAGCCGGGGAGCACGACGGCGTACCTGGTGACGCCCGAAGGCGAGCGGATCGCAAGCTGCCGCGTGGTGCCCTCACCGGGCGCGGGTCACGCGGTGCAGCAGATCCGCTCGGCGTTCTCGCTCGAGGTGGATTCTCGGGACGAAGCGGCTTCGATCGAGGACCACCTGCGGAAACTGGCGGCGTAGAGGTCCCATGCTGGCGCAGCGGGCTCGCAGGGGGGCGTAGAAGTCCCTTGCTGGCGCTGCGGGCTCGTAGGGGGGGCGAACGCTTGCTGGTGGCTGGGAGCCTGCTGAGACACCCTTGCTGGCGCTGCGGGCTCGTTTGGTCTCGGGCCGATACCATGCGTGAGCATGAGCGGCTTTTCATCCAACCCCGCGGGTCCGGGCGAGAGCGTCGATGCGTCGATGTATCTGCACCCGCAGACGCTGGCGCGGCTGGGCTCGTTCGAGCTTCGGGCGAAGATCATCATCGAGGGGCTCTCGTCGGGGCAGCATCGGTCGCCGTTCCAGGGGTACTCGGTCGAGTTCGCTCAGCACCGGCCGTACGTGCCGGGGGATGACATCCGGCACCTGGACTGGAAGGTCTACGCGAGGTCGGACCGGCTGAACATCAAGCAGTACCAGCAGGAGACGAACCTGGACCTGCTGCTGCTCGTGGATTCGTCGGGGTCGATGAACTTCGGGACGCGGATGTTCGCGGAAGCGTCCGGGTCGGGGCGCGAGGTGTCGCTGGACGGGCGGAGCAACTGGACGAAGTTCGACCATGCGACGGCGCTGGCGGCGGCCATGGCGTACATCACGCTGAGGCAGGGGGACCGGGTCGGTTTGATGGTCTTTGCGGACGAGGTGCGGCTCCACATCCGGCGGTCGGGCGGGCAGTCGGCGTGGCGACCGATCGTGTCGGCGCTGGCGACGCACCCGGACCAGACCCCGGGCGGGGACCCGAGGCCGACGGACCTGCGGCGGGCGGTGGACCAGATCCTGGGGAACATCAACAACAAGTGCATCATGGTGGTGGTGTCGGATCTGTTTCAGGATCCGGAGAAGGTGCGGGACGCGTTTGCGCGTGTGAAACACGCGGGGCACGACCTGATCGCGTTCCAGGTGCTTGATCAGGCGGAGCTTGATTTCCCGTTCAAGGATGCGGCGCCGTTCATGGGGATGGAGGGGGAGGAGATGGTGAAGATCGACCCGCGGGCGCTGCGGGAGGGGTATTTGGAGGCTTTCCGCAAGCACCTGACGGAGATGGAGCGGTTGGCGCGGGGGTTCGGGTTTGATCATCACATCGTGCACACGCATGATTTCCTGGGGCCGACGCTGGCGGCGTTCGTGGCTCGTCGCAACGCGCAGATGCGCAAGTCCAAGTCGGGGTAAGACGGCAGACGCATGGCATTTCTGAATCCAACCCTGTTGCTGGCCGGCTTGGCATGCGTCGCGATCCCGATCGCGATTCACATTTTGATGCGGCGGCGGCGGAAGCCGGTGCCGTGGGCGGCGATGCGGTTTTTGCTCGAGGCGTACCGGCAGCAGCGGAAGCGGACGCGGCTGGAGCAGCTTTTGCTTCTGGCGACGCGGTGCCTGCTGGTGGCGGTGCTTGCGGTGGCGCTGGGGCGTCCGGCGATTCAGGGGACGGGGCTTTTCGCGTCGGCAGGTCCGCGGACGCTGATTTTGGTGCTCGACAACAGCATGACGTCGGGGCTGGCGGCGGAGGGGAAGTCGACGGAGCTTGACGGGCTGAAAGCACGGGCGGAGGCGCTGCTTGGGGAGCTTTCGTCCGCGCGGGGTGATGCGGCGGCGCTTTTGACGACGGGGACTCCGGCGGGGACGGTGGTTTCGCCGCCGTCGACGGATCTGGCGGGGGTGCTTGATGCGCTGCGGCGGGTGCGGGCGACGGAGAGCGTGTCGGACCTGCCCGCGGCGCTGGGGGAGGCGCGGCAGCTTGCGACGGGGAGCGGGAGCACGATCGCGGTCTTGAGCGCGTGGCGTTCGGGGACGGCGGACACGTCCAAGCCGATGCCGACTCTCGATCTTCCGGAATCGACGCGGGTGGTGGTGTCGCCTCCGGCGGAGCGGGCGGCGATGAACATCACGGTGGTGGATGCGACGCCGGTACGGTCGCTTTTGATCGCTCCGGAGGGGGACCCAACGCCGGCGGCGGCGCAGGTGCGGGTGGATCTTCGGCGGTCGGGGGAACTGGGAGCGGGCGCGACCACGGTCGAGGTTCGGGCGGTGGGGCTGAACGGGACGCTTTCGCCGCCGGCGGTTGCGACGATGAACTGGACGCCGGGGCAGTCGGCTGGGGCGGTGGCGGTGAATCTGTCGGTGCCGGCGGAGCTGGTGCGGCAGGGGCCGGCGCTGGCGTTGGCGGCGCGGGTGGCGGAGGGGACGGACGGGCTTAACGCGGATGACGCGGTGCTTCGGCCGATCGTGTCGCGACGGCAGGTGCGGGTGGTGATTCTGGCGGCGCGAGGGCAGGGGACGAGCGATCGGCCGGACTTGTTCACGTCGGCGGAGTGGTTGAGCTTGGCGCTGGCGCCGACGCAGACGGCTCTGGACCGTCGGACGGCGGAGATCGAGGTTTCGACGGTGGATCCGGCGTCGGCGGCGGCGGCTTCGGATGTGCTTGCGGCGGATGCGGTGTTTGTGGCGGCGCCGGACCGGTTGGATGAGGCGCTGCTTCAGAGCTTGCGGCGGATGCTTGATGCGGGGCGGCTGATCGTGCTGATGCCGGCGGCGGGGACGGAAGTGGCGACGTGGTCGGACCGTGTGACGGGGGCGCTGGGGGTGCCTTGGACGATCGCGAAGGAGCCTCGGACGATCGAGCCTGCGGCGGCGGTGGCGGTTCCGCAAGCGGCGGACAAGGGACTTTTCGCGCTGCTGAGCCCGGAGCTGCCGGATCTGGTGAAGCCGGTGCGTGTCTCGCGCGTGCTTGGGGTTGAAGCTGTGGCGGAGCGTTCGAGGACGCTTCTGAGTTTGGAGGACGGGACGCCGCTTTTGCTCGCGGCGTTTCCACCGGCGGATTCATCGCGGGGGATGGCGGTTTTTCTGGCGGCGGCTCCGGAGCTTTCGTGGACGAACCTGCCGGCGATGCCGCTGATGGTGCCCGTGGTGCAGGAGATTCTGCGGCAGGGGCTTGGCGAGACGAGCGGCGCGACGAGGGCGATCGCGGGGCGGGCGATGACTGTGCCGCGAGAAGCGGCGCAGTTCCGGTGGGTGGAGGTCGGGCAGGCGGCGGGCAAGCGGGAAGCGGCGGAGGTGGCTCCGCCCGCACCGGCGGCGCACGCGGGGCTGTTTCGGACGGTGGATGCGGCTGGTCGGACGCTCGGACTTTTGGCGGTGAATCCGGATCCGGAAGCGGGGAAGGTTGACACGGTGGCGGGGCCGGAGCTTGAGCGCTGGCTTCAGCCGCTTTCGCCTCGCGGGCGGGTGTCGTGGATGGAGTCCGGCAAGGCGGATGTGGGGGCGGCTCCGGCGGGTTCGAGCGTGACGGCGCAGGATGAGACATCGACGCCGCTTGATTTCTGGCTTTTGCTCGCGGCGTTCGGGCTTGGGGTGGTTGAGCTTGTGCTTGCGCGGCGGTTCAGCAACGCGACGGAGGGTTCGCGTTCACCGGGGCTTTCATCGACGCTTCCGACGGCGATGCCGGCGGTGGGTTCGGAGGGGGGGTCTTCGGCGTGACGGAATTCCTGAACAAGATGTTCGGATTTGATGCGCTCAAGCTGGGCGATCCGGATGTGACGCTGGATTGGACGCGTCCGGTGCCGGCGTGGGGCTGGCTTTTGATCGTGCTGGCGGCGGGGATTTTGAGTGCGTGGTCGTACCGGAAGCTTGATGGTCCGCGGTGGCCGAGGGGGATCCTGGCGGGGCTTCGCGGGCTGCTTTTGGTGGTGATCGCGGTGCTTCTCTCGGGGCCGCGGCTTGCGAAGCAGAATCAGACGGTGGAGCGGGACTGGGTGGTGGTGCTTGCGGACCGTTCGGCGTCGATGATGGTTCGGGATGCTCCCGGGCCGGGCGGGGTGACGCGGACGCGGGATGAGCAGTTGAGAGCGGCGCTCGCGGGGGCTGATCAGGCGTGGGAAGCGGCGGCGCGGGATCGCAAGCTTTTGTGGCTGACGTTTGATGCGGGAGCCTCGACGCTTCGGGCACCGGCGGATCGGGCGCGGCCCGAGTTGCCGGCGGCGAGCGGTCGGGCGACGGATCTTTCGAGCGCGTTGTCGCAAGCGGCGCGGCTGACGGCGGCGCGGCCTGTGGCGGGGATGGTGCTTCTGTCGGACGGGCGGACGACGACGCCACCGTCGGAGGACCTGCTCGCGCAGCTGAAGGGGCGGCAGATCCCGGTGCTTGCGGTGGCGCTCGGGAACGCGACGGCGCAGGCGGACCTTTCGGTGGAGCGGACGGAGGCGCCATCGGCGGCGTTCGTGAACGACACGGTGCCGGTGAGCGTGACGGTTTCGCGGTCGCAGGGGGAAAGGCCGCGTGACATCAAGGTGCGGCTGATTGACTCGGCGACGGGGGCGACGCTTGACGAGCAGCCCGTGGAGTTCGTGGAGAGCGGCGACGAAGCGCGGGTCGTGCTGACGTCCAAGCCGAGCAAACCGGGGTCGGCGACGTGGGTTGTGAAGATCGTGGGGCCCGAGCCGGACATCGTTCCTGGGAACGACAGCGCGGAGGTGGCGATCTCGCTGATTGATCGCCCGCTTCGCGTCGCGTACTTCGACGGGTATCCGCGCTGGGAGTACCGGTACCTGAAGAACCTGCTGGTGCGGGAGCGGACGATCAACTCGTCGATCTCGCTCCTGGCGGCGCAGCGGAAGTTCATTCAGGAGGGGTCGAACCCGCTTTTGTTCCTGCCGCGGACTCCGCAGGAGTGGCGGCAGTTTGACGTGGTGATTCTGGGGGATCTGCGTCCGGAGATGTTCAGCCGGGACCAGCTGACGATGCTCCGTGACCATGTGTCGAAGAACGGTGGCGGGGTGCTGATGATCGGCGGACCGGGGCCGATGCCGAATGCGTGGCGCGGAAGCCCGGCGGCGGATCTGATTCCGTTCACGCTTGGGGCGGGGGACTCGGCGGCACCGGTGTCGGCGTGGCTTGAGCCGGTGATCATGAATCCGACGGAGGTCGCGGATCGGCTGGGCCTGCTGCGGCTTGCGGATGATCCGAAGGAGAGCTGGCCGGCGGTGCTTCGGAGCCCTGACGCGGGATGGACGGCGCTGCGGCTGGCGCAGCGGATTGATGCGCAGCGTCTGAAGCCGGCGGCGGAGGTGATCGCGACGGCGACGCCGCTTTCGAAGTTGTCGGCGGATACGGGGGCGGGCACGGGCGAGCCGCTGGTGGTGACGATGCGGTACGGTGCCGGGCGGGTGGTGTACGTGGCGACGGATGAGATCTGGCGGTGGCGTTACGGGCGGGGCGAGACGCTTCCGGAGCGGTTCTGGCTTCCGATCATCCGGATGCTGGCGCGGCAGGGGCTTGAGACGTCGGGGCAGCCTGCGGTGCTGACGGCTTCGCCGCCGAGGGCGCAGGTGGATCGGCCTGTGCAGGTGTCGGTGCGGCTTGTGGATCAGTCGCTGCTGGATGCTCGGCCGTCGAGTGTGCGGGTGAGGGCAAGGCCGAAAGCGGCGGCGGACGGAGTGGCGCCGACGTCGGGGGACCTGGGGCTGGTGCTGAGTCCGCAAGCGGACACGGCGGGCGGCGGGGAGGCTCCGAATGTGTTCGCGGTGACGTGGCTTCCGACCGAACCGGGGACGTACACGCTGACGATCGATGATCCGCTGCTGCCGCCGGGGCTGCCTGGTCAGGAGGTGGTGGTGGCGTATCCGGATGATGAGCTTCGGTCGCCGCAGACGGACCACGCGTTGATGGGGCAGATCGCTTCGCAGACGGGCGGGCGGGTGGTGGAGCCGGAGAAACTGTCGGAGGCGTTGTCGCAGCTTCCGGACCGGCAGATCCGGCTGGTGGGAGCGCCGACGATCGAGACGCTTTGGGACAAGCCGTTTGTTTGGGTCCTGCTCATGGTTATTCTGGCGATGGAGTGGGTGGGCCGGCGGGTGATTCGCCTTCCGTGATTGAACCGCACCCTTGGAGGGGGCGCTCCGTAAAGTCAGGTGTCAAGAAGGGTCGTGCGGGGGGTCGATGCAGGGGATGAGCATGTGACGGATGGCTCGAGGGAAGCGACACGCCGATGAGCGACCGAGAAGACCAGATCGAGTCGATGGCGGGCGCGGGGAAACCGGGCCCCGTTCCTGATTCCGGGGCGATTGCGCGGGCGATGGAGCGGCTTCGAGGGGCGGCGCGGCGCCGGCTGGTGGTCGAGCGCGGAGCGGCGCTGCTGGCGGCGGGTGTGCTTGCGGTGATCGGGGCGGTGCTGATTGATTTTCTGTTCCGTCTGCCGGTGGCGCTCCGCGGGGTGATGTGGGTGGGCGGCGTGGGCGTGCTGGTGGCGGGTGTGGCGCGGGTGGTGCTGCCCGCTTGGCGGTTCCGGCCGAGTCTGGTGGAGGTGGCACTGCGGGTCGAGCACAGCGAGGAAGCCAAGCGGCTGGGTCTGTCGGGCCGGCTGGCTTCGGCGCTCGAGCTCGGGTCTGGGAAGACGGCGGGGCAATCGGAGGAGATGTCGCGGGCGCTGGTTGCGGACTCGTTGTCGCGGTTCAACGCGATCAACGTGTCGGGCGCGACACTTTTGACGAGTGCGCGGGCGCAGCGGGGCATGGCGGGTCTGGCTCTTTCGCTGATTCCGGTGCTCGCCGCGTTCTGGCTGGTGCCGCAGTACGCCAAGATCGGGCTGTCGCGGACGCTTACACCGTGGACGGATGCTTCGTGGCCGAAGCGGACGGCGGTGCTGAGCGCGACGGCGGCGGCGGCACATCCGCTGGACACGCCGCTCAATCTTCGGGCGGTGGTGACTCGGTCGAACCAGCGCGCGGGACGGACGGACGTGACGGCGGTGTACCGGTTCACGGTGGACGGCGTGCCGGGGCCGGAGACGCGGATTCTGCTCAATCCGGTGAAGGGGGCGGAGGGAGCGACGGAAGCGGACGCGTACGAAGCGGCGCTGTCGCGGGATGCTCTCCGGCTTGCGGCGGGCGTGAGCGGGGAAGAGAAGGGCGAGCGGGACACGCGGACGCGGGTGCTTGAGTTCTGGTTCAAAACGCGCGATGACGAGACGGCGATCGAACGGATCACGCTTGTGGAGCGTCCACGGATCACGCGGGTGAGCGCGATGGTGACGCCGCCGAAGTATGCGCAGGATTCGTCGGTGGTGGCTTCGGGCGAGTCGGAAGTGTCGCTGGATGCGGAGCGGCGCGGGACGCTCGGACCGGTGCTCGCGGGTTCGACGGTGACGCTGACGGCGGAACTGAACAAGCCCGTACCGACGCCGGGAGCGGCGGAGCCGAAAGCGGCGAACGGGGCCGCGTTGACGCAGGAAGCCTGGATCGCGGCAACGCTGGGCACGACGAAGCTGCCCGAGGCAGCGGTGTGGGCGCTTTCGCCCGATCGGTGGACGCTCACGTGGACGGCGGGCGCGACTCAGGATCTTTCGATCCGTCCGATTGATGCGTTCGACATTCCGGCGGCGGAGAGCACGTCGGTCGCGGTGACGGTGGCGGCGGATGCGCCTCCGGGAGCGACGGTGGTCGAGCCGGCTTCGGATGAGGATGTGCTGGCGTCGGCGGTTCTGCCGCTGACGGGCGAGGGGCGTGACGATGTGCGGCTTGCGAAGCTGATGCTGGATGCGCAGCGTCATTCGCCGCCGGCGGGCTCCGCCGGAGCGGCGCCCGAGCCGATCGGGACGCCCGCGGTGCTCGCGGAGGTTGTCAAGCCCGCAATTCCCGAGCCGAAGGAAGGTGTGCCGGCGCGGCCCGTCGCGATGGTGAGAGCGGAGATCAATCTCGGGGAGATGACGCTTCTGCCTGGCGATGAGGTGTGGGTGACGGCGGTGGCGACGGACGGGTATGACGCGGGGGACGGGACGGGGCACGGGGCGGTGCGGTCGACACCGCGCAAGCTTCGGATCATCAGCGAGGCGCAGCTTGCGGAGCAGATCCTGGATGAGCTTGCGGCGCTGAAGTCGGTCGCGGAGCGGATCGATCAGGACCAGGTGTCGATTAGCGACCGGACGCGGAAAGCGACGGCGGCGGACCCGGAGGGGAAGGAACGTGCCAAGGCGCGGGAGATCGCCCGGGAACAGCGGGAGATCGCGGATCGGCTGAACCCGGCGCAGGAGATGTTGGAGCGGGCGGGGAAGCGGGCGGAGCGGAACGGGCTTTCGGACCAGGCGCTTCGGTCGCTGGTGGAACAGGCTTCGGAGCTTGTGGAGCGGGCGGCGGAAGCGGCGGAGCGTGCTTCGGAGGGCGTGGAGCGGGCGGGGGAGACTCCGGCGGAATCGCCGGTTTCGCCGCAGGACGCCGAGGAGATCAAGAAGGAGCAGGATGACGTCCGCGAGTCGATGGGCAAGCTGAACGACCTGCTGACGCAGGGGCGTGACGGGTGGGCGGCGCGGCAGTCGGTCGACCGGATGCTCACGGAGCAGCGTGACCTGATCGAGCAGGCGAAAAGGGTCGGTGCCCAGACCGAGGGCAAGACCGCGGAGGAACTGAGCGCCCAGGAGCGGTCGGATCTTGAGCAGTTGGCGCGGGCTCAGGAGGATCTTGCTCGCAAGGCGCGCCAGGCGGCCGAGGATCTGGCGGAGCGCGCTGAGCGTCTCAAGCCGACGGATCCGGCGCTGGCGGAAGCGATGAAGCGGGCGGCGGACCAGGCCCTTCGCGAGCAGCTTTCGGAACGGATGCAGGAAGCCGCGAAGCAGACGCGCGAGAACCAGTCGGGGCGGGCGGAGCAGAATCAGGAGCAAGCGGCGGAAACGCTCGAGGACATGCTTCAGGAGCTCGACCGGGCGCAGCAGCGTCGCGACGAGGCGCTGCAGCGGATGCTCGCGGATCTGAAAGCGTCGATTGAGGGGCTGATCACGCTTCAGGAGCGTCAGCTTGCGGCGCTGGCGAACGTGACCGATGAGACGCCGGCGGGGTCGCTTGCGACGGGGATGCGGACGCTTCACGGGAACACGCTCGGGGTGATTGACTCGAATGAGGCGCGGGAAGCGGCGGAGATCGTGGCGCGGCTGGACGCGGCGGCGGAGCATCAGGATGCGGCGGTGACGAGCTTGGGGGATCCGGTTGATCTGGCGACGGCGGACGAGCAGGAGCGGATGAGCCTCAAGCGGCTTGGGGAGGCGCGGGATCTGGCGGCGGCGCAGCAGGAGCAGGCTCGCGAGCGGGATCAGACGCGCAAACGGGCGGAGCTTCGCGGCGAGTATGCGCGGATCCTGGCGACGCAGGAGAAGCTGCGGGAGGATTCGCTGCCGCTGGTGGGCAAGGAGATCGGTCGGCGGGAGCGGAACACGATCAAGTCGCTGGGCGGGCGGCAGACGGAGGTTCGGGATCAGCTTCGGGCACTGCGGACGTCGACCGAGGGGCTTTCGAACTCGACGATGTTCGAGTTTGCGCACCAGCGGCTGGAGCGTGCGACGAACGGCGCGGCGACGACGCTTGAAGCGGGCGAGGCACCGACGAAGGTGGCGCGGCAGCAGACCGAGGCGGTGGATGTGCTTCGGTCGCTGCTCAACGCGCTCAAGCAGGGTGAGCCGCCGAAGAACGAGTTCCGTCAGCAGCAGGGCGGGCAGCAGCAGGCCGGGGGGCAGCAGGGTCAGCAGCAGCAACAGGAGCAGGGCGTGATCCCGCCGGTGGCGGAGCTTCTGGTGCTGAAGGAGATGCAGATCGAAGCGGCGCGTCGGACGCGCGAGACTGCGGCGGCGCCCGACCCGGCGGAGGTCGAAGCGATCGGCGAGCTTCAGCGGGACCTGGCGGAGCTTGGCAAAAAGGTCGTGGAGCTTTTGAACCAGCAGCCGGGACAACAGCCTGGTGCGCGGCCGGGCGGGGCTCCGCAGCGCGAGCCGGGAGGTGGTTCATGATTCGTGCGGCGATGATCATGGTGGCGTGCGTGGGGCTGGCGAAGGCGCAGCCCGGCGCGGCGCCCGCGCTGCCCGCGGCGGAACCGCCGAAAGCGGTGCAGCCGGCAACGCGGCTTCCGTCGCTTGATGAGGTGCTCGGTTTGGCCAAGCCTGGTGAGACGGCTGGCAACGCGCCGACGCGGGACCAGACGGCGCTGGAGGAACAGCTTTCGCCGGAGCAGCTTCAGGACCAGATCGCGCAGGCGGTCAAGCTGATGGGCGATGCAGCGGCGCGGGTGACGGACGCGAAGGATGTGGGTGTCGAGACGCAGCGGGTGCAGGAGGAGATCCTGCAGAAGCTCGACAAGATCATCGAAGACGCCAAACGCCAGCAGCAACAGCAACAGCAACAACAACAGCAACAGCAGCAGCAGCAACAACAACAGCAGCAGAACGAGCAGAACAACCCGCAGAACGCTCAGCAGCAGCAACAGCAGCAGCGTCAGCAGTCGGGGGCGAACCAGCAGCGGACGGGTGACGCGAGCGGTGACAAGCGGGACGCGGCGAACACGAACCCTGACGGCACGCTCAAGCCGACGCTTTCCGGGTCGGCGACCTGGGGCAACCTTCCGCCGAAGACGCGTGAGCAACTGATGCAGGGGTACGGGGATACGTTCAGCTCGATGTACCGCCGGATGACCGAGGCGTACTACAAGCGGCTGGCGGAGGAGCGCAAGCGTGAGTGAGCAGGCGAGAACTCGGGGAGGAACTCGGGCAGGAACTCGGACGAGAACTCGGGCGTGGCTCGCGGCGGCGCTGGCGGCGGGAGCGGCGTGCGCCGCGGTGCTGCCGGAGATGGGCGGCGCGCGGGCGGGAGAGAATTCTGCGCGGCAGGACCAGCCCGAACAGCCCGCCGTGCCCGACCCTGCCCCGGTGGCGCAACCTGAGGCCCCGCGCGGCGAGGGATCTCCGGAGGACAAGACCCGCGGCGCGGAGAACAACGCGCTGGTGGACGAGATGACGCCGGAGATGGAAGCGGCGGTCTCTCGCGGCCTTCGCTGGCTTGCGTCCAAGCAGAACAACGACGGCTCGTTCGGGGATCAGCGTCAATGGGGCCCGTCGGTGGCGATCACGGCGATTTCGGGGCTGGCGTTCATGTCGGACGGGCATCTGCCGGACCGCGGGGCGTACGGGGATGTGGTGACGAGGTCGCTGGAGTACGTGCTTCGGAACTGTGCGGACAGCGGGCTGATCTCGTCGGATTCGGGGCCGGCGCCGATGTACGGGCACGGGTTCGCGGCTTTGTTTCTGGGCGAGGTGTACGGGATGAGCGCCGGGGGCGGGGAAACGCCGCAGTCGCAGCGGCTTCACGAGGCGTTGGTGCGGGCTTCGCGGCTGATCTCGGGGTGCCAGAACGAAGAGGGCGGGTGGCGGTACTACCCGGTTCCGAACGACGCGGACACGTCGGTGACGATCTGTCAGATCATGGCGCTTCGGTCGGCTCGCAACGCCGGCCTTGAGGTGCCCAAGGAAGTGATTGATCGGGCGGTGGCGTATGTGAAGCGGCTTCAGAACGACGACGGAGGGTTCCGTTATCAGGCGCAGCAGCCTCCGAGCGCGTGGGAGCGTTCTGCAGCGGGCGTGGCGAGCTTGCAGTACGCGGGCGTGTACGACGATCAGGCGGTGCGAGACGGCTTGCGGTACCTGTCGCGGTACGGATCGCCGCTTCGGATGAGCGGGAACGCGGGCGCGCGGCACTTCTACTACGGGCACTACTACGCGGTGCAGGCGATGTATCTGGCGGGCGGCGAATGGTGGGCGACATGGTGGCCGCTGATCCGCGAGGACCTGCTGAGCAAGCAGAAAGCGGACGGGTCGTGGGATGATTCGCAGGTGGGTCCGCAGTACGGAACGGCGATGGCCCTCATCATTCTTCAGATGCCCAAGCGATATCTGCCGATCTTCCAACGATGAACAGCACCGTTGTCATTCTGGCGATCGGAGCTTTGCTGACGGGTCAGCCGGGCGGCGAGCAGGCGGCCAAGCCGAAAGCACCGACGGGGGTCCCGCGGGTGCTTGTGATGAAGGATCTGACGCGTCGCCCGGTCCGCTTGCTTTCGATCGGGGCGGAGCAGGTGCAGGTGGTGGGCCCGCGTGGGAAGGCTTCGACGGTGCTTCGCCGCGACGTGGTGGCGGTGCTTCCGGACGGTCCGGGGGAGGGCGTGGGATCGGGTTCGGTGGGCGAGACGAAGCTTGTGACGGTCCGGGGGGAGACGCTTCTAGGGTCGCTGGGCCCGGCGGGCGAAGGGAAGGATGCGGGGGAGACGGTGGTCTGGCAGTCGCGGCGGTTCGGGGACGTTGCGTTCAAGCTTGACGATCTGGCGGCGGTGGATCTGCTTCCGCTTGAGGATTCGCCGCCAGCGGCAGCGCCTGGGGAGGATGTGGTCCGGCTTGTGAATGGCGACAGGCTTCGCGGGTTTGTGGAGAGCGTGGGCGGCGCGGGTGATGCGGGTGCGACGCTTGAGCTTGAGGTTGAGAAGAAGAAGCGGACGCTTCCGATCGAGCGGGTGTCGCGGGTGGAGTTCAGCAATCCGCGGAAGGCTTTGGCGGGGACGATGATCTGGCTTGCGACGGGGGAGACGCTTCGCGTGACGAAGATCGCGGGGACGGCGGCGGACACGACGATCGTGCGGGACGGGAAGGAACTGCTTTTCCCGACGGAGGAGATCGTGGGGTTTGTGGAGAACGCAGGGGCGGTGCTGCCGCTTGCGGGATTCGCGCCCGCGACGACGGAGCCTTACGGAACGCGGTCGGTCGCGGACCCGATCGAGGTGGGCGACATCGGGGTGCCGCTGGGAGCGGCGGACGTGACGCTTCCGGCGCCGATGGTGGTGACGTGGTCGCTTCCCGAGGGGGCGGAGCGGATCTCGATGCGGGCGGTGCTTCCGGCGGCGTGCCGCGTGTGGGGCGATTGTGTGCTGGTTGTGGAGCAGACGGGCGTGAAGGGGATCGGGGGCAAGGAGCTTGCTCGCGTACGGCTGAACGGGGAGACGCCGGAGGCGGACCTGAACATGGAGCTTTTGGCGGGGGGCGGGCCGCTTCGGATGACGCTTGATCCGGCCGAGAACGGGGCGATTCAGGATCGCGTGGTGCTTCGCCAGCCGCTGATTCTTGTAAAATGAGCGAGCATGGTCAGGCGTGGAGCTTGGCCGCTCGCGAGATGATGCCTGCGGAATAGACCCCGGCGAGGGCGTTGATGAAGTCCATGACGGTTCCGGCGGCGTGGGCGTCGGCGGTGTCGCTGATGGTGCGGACACAGGCGAAGGGGATGCCGTGCTCGTGGCAGACCTGCGCGACGGCGGCGCCCTCCATCTCGACGCAGAGCGCGGAGGGAACCGCGGCGAGCACGTCGGCCCGGGCGGCGTCGCTTGCGATGAACCGATCGCCGGAAGCGATGTCGCCGAGATGGACGCGGGGCGTGCGTGCGAGCATCGGGGATCTCAGGGCGGAGAGCTCGTCGCGGATGAACGCTTGGCTTGACTGAAGGAGGGCTTGTCGGAGCGCGGGGTCGGACTCGATCGCGGCAACGCCCAGGAGCGGGATCTCGCCGCGGGGGTAGAGGGGGGAGGCGTCCAGGTCGTGCTGCCACAGGCGGTGGGCGACGACGATGTCGCCGACGGCGACGCCCGGGGCGAGGCCGCCAGCGACTCCGGTAAAGACGATCCGCGAGACGCCGTGCCCGATCAGGAGCTCGGTCGCGGTGGACGCGGCGGCGACCTTTCCCCACCGGGAGAAGACCGCGACGGCGGGGATGCCTTCGAGCAAGCCGCGGTGGAAGGTCCGGCCCGCCCGGCTGGTGGTCGTGACGCGGGACATCATGGCGAGGACGGCGTCGAGTTCCTGCGGCATGGCGGAGAGGATGCCGAGCGTGCTCATGAGGGAGTCTCGTTGGGGGGTCAAGCGGGGCTTTTCGAGAGGGAGAGAGCCTAGGGAGTAAGGCGTGCACGGGGCATATCCTGAGGACCTATGCCACTGACTCGGGACCAACTTGCGATGCGTGCGGCGAAGGAACTCCGCGATGGGTACGTCGTGAACCTGGGGATCGGCATTCCGACGCTGGTTGCCAACTTCATCCCCAAGGGGATGGATGTCTGGCTTCAGAGCGAGAACGGGCTGCTCGGGATCGGGCCGTTCCCGACCGAGGACAAGGTGGATGCGGACCTGATCAACGCGGGGAAGCAGACGGTGACGGCCCGAGCGGGTGCGTCGTTCTTCTCGTCGGCGGAGTCGTTCGCGATGATCCGAGGCGGGCACATCGACATGTGCATTCTGGGAGCGATGCAGGTGTCGGAGAGCGGCGACCTGGCGAACTGGATGGTGCCGGGCAAGCTTGTGAAGGGGATGGGCGGAGCGATGGACCTGGTCGCGGGGGTGCGGCGGGTTATCGTCGTGATGGAGCACACGGCCAAGGGAGGCGTGGCGAAGTTCGTCAAGTCGTGCGGGTTGCCGCTGACGGGCAAGCGGTGCGTGCACATGCTCATCACGGACCTTGCGGTGTTCGAGTTTGACGAGAAGACGAGCCGGTTCAAGCTGATCGAGCTTGCGCCGGGCGTGACGATGGACGAGGTCAAAAAGGGGACGGAAGCCGCGTTCGACGTGGCGGCGAACGTGGGGACGGTCGCGGTGTGAGCTCAGGACTCATCCAATCGGTTGGCTAAACGACAGGAAGTTCCTGATGACAACCACGGTCAAACAGCGTCCATTCTCGATTAGGATTTTCGTCGCGGACGGATCGCCGTCCGGGATCCGAACCGTTGAGAAGTCGAACTGGAGTGGAAGGGGAGTGGTTTTTCCTCGTTCAAGCTACCAAGAGGCAAAACAACGACGTGAGTTCGACAAAACTGGAGTATACGTTCTCACTGGACCGTCCGAATCAACGGGAGCCCTCCGCATTTACGTGGGCGAGGGCGATCCGATCCGGCCTCGCCTTGATTCACACTCCTCGAAGAAGGAGTTCTGGACGCAAGGATTTGCTTTCGTCAGCAAAGACGACAATCTCAACAAGGCGCACGTGCAGTACCTCGAGTCCCGTCTCGTCGCACTAGCGGCGACCGCGAAGCGGTGCGAGATCGACAACGCAAACGTACCAGATCGACCGTCTCTTTCGGAAGCCGACGAAGCAGAGACGGACGGGTTTCTCGCCGAGATGCTGTTGTGCTTCCCTGTACTTGGCCTTGGCGTGTTTGAGCAGCCATCCGCGGTCGTAGTTTCCACCCCTCGGCTTCGAGCGAGCGGAAAGGGTGCAGAAGCATCCGGTTATGAGAGCGACGACGGCTTTGTGATTGAGGAGGGGTCTACGGCCGCGCTGACGGAGACGCCTACGACTCCCCCTTACGTAACCGCGCTGCGACGGCAGCTCCTGGAGTCGGGCGTCCTTGTTCGAACCGGTGAGATCTATCGATTTACTCAGCGCTATGTAATGTCGTCCCCCTCTACTGCGGCGGCGGTTGTACTGGCTCGAAATGCCAACGGTCGAAGGGAATGGCGAGATTCACAAGGTCGCGAGCTTCGTGAATTGCAGGAGTTGTCCGGGCGCTGACTCCACACGCCTCTTCAAGCGGCGACGCGGAGGGTCGTGCGGACCCAGTCGGGCGTGGTCGCGATGAACTGCTCGACGGTACGGGCGCGGGTGAAGTAGTACCACGCGTTGAGGCCGGAGAAGAGGGTGCCGAGGACCGCGAGGCTGCCGTACAGCGCGAACGCGACGTACTTGGACACGCCGGTGATGAGTTCATCCATGTGAGGGTCGCCGGTTGGCGGGACGACCGGCGGGTTGGTCGCGGCTTGCCAGAGCTGCCAGAGGCAGTACGTGAAGACGGCCGCGGCGAGGGTGAGCTGATTGCGGCCGAGGGTGCGGGCGGCGGCGGGGCTCAGCTTGCGGAGGCCGGCGGCTCCTCGGAACTCGACGGTGGCGAAAGCGGCGAGCGCGAGGACGAGGACGGCGTTCAGCACGGAGAGGTCAAAGAGGAGCATGAGAAGCGAGAAGGCCGCGGCGAGGGCGAGCGTCCAGCCGTTGAAGAGGGCAACGGCGGCGGCCCGGCGGATCTTGGCGGAGCGGGCGCGTGCGGCTTTGAGCTCGCTGAGGTGCTGCGAGGAGAGCGGGCCTTGGGACGGGCCCTCGCGGTGGCCGGACGGGATTGGTTGGGTGTGGGCTGGAATGGGTGCTGAGGGGAATAGGGCGTCGTCGACCGCTCGCGCGGTCGTCTCTTCTGGCCCTATTCGGCTCGAACGACCTCGACCTTGAGCTTGCCCAGCATTTTCGCGATCGGGCTCATGGCGGTCTCGAATTCGCCGTCCTTGAGGGTGGTCGTCACGAGGGCGATGTGCGTCGCGTCGAACGCTTGGCTCGCGAGGGTGGCGTCGAGCTCGATCCAGCGGGGGGTGCCGTCGACCTCGATGCGGGCCTGGGTCCACATGTGGTACGCGAAGACCTGGTGCTCACCGGCGAACTGATCGGCGAAGACCAGGCCGCTGACGACGCGGGAGGGGATGCTTGCGGCGCGGAGCATGGCGGCGGTGAGGAGGGCGTGCTCGGTGCAGTCGCCGGACTTTGAGCGGACGACCTCGCTGGCGGTGGCGAAGCCGCTGCCGAGATTTTTGCTTTGGATGAAGCGGTGGACGTGAGCGCGGATGGCTTCGGCTTTCTCGGCGGGGGTGGCTTGTTCTTTCAGCGAAGCCAGAGCTTTGCGGGTTTCCTTGACGATCTCGTCGTCCTCGCTGTTGACCCATGCGGATGGCTTGAGGGCCCCGTCGTCATCGCCCTTGGCGGCTTGGGCTTTGCCGGAAGCATCGACGGTGACGACGCCGGAGGACTTTGAGCGGCGGGTAAAGGTCTGCGTGCCGGTGACGGGAAGGTCGGGAAGGTCGCCGTCGGGGATGGAGACGAGGAACTCGGCTTGGGTGACCTTGCGGGCGTCGGCGAGCGACTTGGTCTTGCCGGTGGGCTTGACGAAGGTGGCGACCATGATTTCGGGGCTTTCGGTCGCTCGCAGGGCTCTTGCGCGGTCGGAAGCCATGGTGATGAGCTTGGTTCCGCCGAGGTCCATCTCGATCCGGACGACTTCGCCTTTTTCGTCAAGCCACATGGTCTGCTCAAGGTCTTTGGGCTTGCCGGCGACGACCTTGTACTTCCAGGTCTTGACCTTTTTGCCGGAGACGTCGAGGTTGGCTTGTTCGAGGAGCGTGTACGCGTCGGTGGAGGGTTCGAGGCCTCCGGCGGGGTCGATGGTGGTGACCTTGAAGTCTTTGGCGCCTGCGGCTTGGCGGGTTGCGATGAAGGTCTGCGCGGCGGCTGGGGTGAGCCAAGCGGGGTCGGAGGGCTTGGGGAGGCTTTCGGAGGACTCGAGCTTGTTGCCGTCCTGGATGCGGGTGATCTTGACGGTATCGCCGCCAAAGGTGTACTCGGCGACCATGGGTTTGCCGCCGAGTTCGGTGCGGGAGCGCATGGATTTGAGGACGTTGGCGGAGGTCTCGACGGTTTCGGCTTCGACGGAGTTCTTGATCTCGGTCTGACCGCGCTTGATGACGAGGAGGACGCGCTGGCGGGTGGTGATGAGGTCGTTCTCGCGGATGACCTGGCTGTGCTGGTAGCCGGCGTGCTTGCCGCCGAGGGAGACCTCGTACCAGTGTTCGGTTCGGGTGGCGGCGAGAGCGGTCGCGGCGGGCTGGACGGACGTCCGCGCGGAGGCGGCCGCGGCGAAGACCGACGCGGAGCCGACGGCGAGGATGAGCATCCCGCAAGCCGAGTAAAGCCTGAAGAACCGGGACAAGCGTGGCTTGGCGGGGGTTGTCATGATGGGAGTGTACCGCCGAGTCGCGGGAGGGTTCGCGGGGCGGGGTACACTGCGGTGTGATTGACACGCATTGCCATCTGACATTCCCGGATTTTGCGAAGCGGGTGCCCTCGGTGCTTGAGATCGCCCGGGCGAAGGGCGTGACGGGAGCGATCACGATCTCGACGACGACGAGCGACTGTCTGCAGGCGCTCGCTCTGGCGCGGACGTACGCGAATGTCTGGTCGACGGCGGGGATCCACCCGCTTCACTCGCACGAGGGTCCGCACGTGTGGGAGAATCTGGGAACGTGCATCGCGGATCCGAAGTGCGTCGCGTGGGGCGAGCTTGGTTTGGATAACCACTATTCGGAGCCGGCGCGGGACGTGCAGCACGCGGTGCTTGAGGAACACCTGGAGTTCATCAAACGGTCGGGCGTGAAGAAGCCGATCGTGCTTCACTGCCGCGAGGCGTTCGCGGATCTGGTGCCGATTCTCAAAGCGAGCGGGCTGGACACGACGCGGATGGTGTTCCACTGCTTCACCGGGTCGCGGGCGGACGCGAAGCTGGCGCTGGACCTTGGGTCGTTCATGAGCTTTACCGGCGTCGCGACGTACAAGAGCGCGGCGGAGGTTCGGGAAGCGGCGAAGCTGGTGCCGAAGGACCGGATCATGATCGAGACGGATGCGCCGTTCCTGCCGCCCGAGCCGCACCGCGGGACGCGGCCGTGCGAGCCGTGGATGGCTAGCTTGACAGCGGCGAGGGTGGCGGAAGCTCGCGGCGAGTCGCTTCCGGCATTTCTTGAGCAGATCAACGCGAACACGAAGGCATTCTTCGGCATCACGGTGCCGGCGGTTTCTTGAAGGACTGAGCGAGCCCCCATGATTGACGCTTCGCATCTTCATCGCATGGACCCTGTGCTTCTGGACCTTGGGCTTCTCAAGATACGGTGGTACGGGGTTTCGTATCTGATGGGCTTTCTGGTGGCGGGGATCATCCTGTACATGCTTGGGAAGAAGCGGCGCGTGCTGGTACCGCCGCAGAACGCGATCGATGTGATTCTGATCTTCGTGTTCGGCGTGGTGGTGGGCGGTAGGCTGGGGTACGTGCTTTTCTACAGCCCGTCGCTTCTCACGGATCTGTCGGGCACGTTTCCGTACTGGGGCGTCTTCGCGATTCAGAAGGGCGGGATGGCTTCGCACGGGGGGATGGCGGGTGTGCTTGCGGCGGCATGGTGGATCTCGCGCGGGTTTGTGCAAGAGGACGGAACGCGGTTGGGGAAGGCGCCGGTGTTTCACATCGCGGATGTGTCGTGTCTGATCGCTGTGCCGGGGCTGCTTTTCGGCCGGCTTGCGAATTTCGTGAATGGCGAGCTCTTGGGGCGGATTGTCGCCAAGCCCGGCGAGCCGGGGCCGTGGTGGTCGGTGCGGTTCCCGGAGGAGCTGCTTTCGGAGCATCGGCCGAAGCTGACGCCGGAGCAGACGACGGCGCTGCTTGATCTGGCGGACAAGGTGCGGGTGGAGGGGGACACGGACGGAGCGGCGATCGAGCGGCTGGTGCAGGCGGTGCAGAGCAAATCGACGGCGGCGGCGAATGAGCTTGCGACGCAGCTGACACCGCTTCTGGCGGCGCGGCATCCGAGCCAGCTTTACCAAGCGGCGGCGGAGGGAATCGTCGTGGGCGGGTTGCTTTGGCTGATCTGGGCGAAGCCGCGGAAGCCGGGGGTGATCACGGCGTCGTTCCTGCTGATGTACGGGGTGCTTCGGATTTTGATCGAGCAGTACTGGCGGCTTCCGGACCCGCTGAAGACGCAGTACATCATGGGGCTGACGCGGGGGCAATGGCTTTCGGTTGGGATGCTGGCGGCGGGCGCGGGGCTTTTGGTGTGGGCGGTGCGGCGACCGGGGATGGCATTCTCGTGGCGGAAGCCGATCGCCTTGGGCGCTTCAAACGCCGAGTGAACGGGCGAAGAACTCCGTCTGGAGATTCTTCGCGTCGTTGCTCATGCGGCCGAAGCCGATGTGTTCGCGGGGGGCGCCGGTGGTGGGCCAGGTCTGGACCTGAATCATCGCGGGGTCGGCGGCACGGGATGTGTAGTGGGCGCGGAGCGACTCGATGAATCGCTTCTGGACTTCCCAGGGGACCATTTCGTCAGCTTCGCTGTGAAGGAGGAGTAGCGGGAGGGGCGTCATGCCGCCGAGGTTGCGCTGGGCTTCGAGCTTCTGCACGCGCGGGCGCGGGTGGTCGACGGGCCAGGGGCGGACGGGGAGGCCGAAATCCGTCGGGAAGTACATGCCCTCAAGCCAGCCGGAGGTGCCCTCGACGGCGGCGGCTCGGAAGGGGTGCGGGTCGCACAAGCGGCGGAGGGTGACCATGCCGCCCAGGGACATGCCGCCGATGGCGAGGCGGGCCGGGTCGACGCCGGAGAGGGCACGGATGTCGCGGACGATCGCGTCGATCTCGAACAGGGCTTGCTCGAGGACGTCGAGGGTGCGAGCGGGTTCCTGCATGGCGGCGTCGAGGCGTTCGCCGTGGCCGGGGAGGTCGATCGCGACCGCGGCAATGCCCGCTCGGAGCCATCGCATGTAGCGGCCGGGGTCCATCTCCTTGCTTGCGGTGCGGCCGTGGAGCCAGAGGACGGCGGGGGCGGACTGGCCGGGTGCGAGGTCGGGGAGCGCGACCATCGCGGGGGCGTTTCCCAGCGTGAGACGGCGCGCTCGCTCGGCGAGGTACTTGGGAAACTCCTTGAAGCGGTCGTCCATAGGCGGATCATTCGCTCCTACCTTCCTGCATGCCAACCGATTCACCGCTCGTCGTCATCACGCGCCAGCTTTCGGGCCGCCTCACGCTTCCGGGCACGATCGAGGTGCGCGAGGGGGGGGACGCCAAGCCGACGCGGGAAGCTCTGCTCGCGGCGGTTCGGGGTGCGACGGTGGTGGTGACGATGTACACGGACAAGGTGGATGCGGAGTTTCTGGATGCGGCAGGGCCGCAGCTTCGCGGGGTGTGTCAGTGCGCGGTGGGGACGGACAACATCGACAAGCCGTTGTGCGCTTCGCGGGGCGTGGTGGTGACGAACACGCCGGACGCGGTGACGGAGGGGACGGCGGATCTGGCGTGGGCTCTGCTTCTGGCGACGGCGCGGCGGATCCCGCAGAACGACCGGTTCGCGCGGAGCGCGGCGTATCCGGCGAACGGGCACCTGTCGATGGCGGCGCACATCGGGCTTGAGCTTGCGGGGCGGAACCTGTTGATCGTGGGCGCGGGTCGGATCGGGTACGCGACGGCGCTGCGGTCGATGGGCTGGGGGATGCGGATCGGGTACGTGGCGCGGAGCGTGCACCTGGACTTTGAGACAGCGCCGCTGAACGCCAAGCGGCTCGGGCTTGAGGAGGGCTTGGCGTGGGCGGATGTCGTGAGCTTGCACACGCCGCTGACGCCGGAAACGCGGCACCTGATGAACGCGCGGACGCTGGGCATGATGAAGCCGGACGCGATGCTGATCAACACGGCGCGGGGGCCGGTGGTGGATGAAGCGGCGCTGGCGGCGCACCTGAAAGCCGGGAGGATCTGGGGAGCCGGGCTTGACGTGTATGAGCGTGAGCCGGAGGTTCATCCGGAGCTGATCGGGCTGGAGAATGTCACGCTCGCGCCGCACATCGGGTCGGCGAACCGGACGAGCCGGGGCCTCATGGTGAAGATGGTGAGCGAGAACGTCGCGGCGATCCTCGCGGGCAAGAACCCGCCGAACCGGTGCAACTAATCGGGCTTGGCGGGGGCGGGACGCCAGTTGAGGACGAAGTCGAGCCCTTCGAATCCGGGGCTTCGCTGAATCGCCCGCGTGTTGGCAACGGGGTCCTCGACGCCGCCATCGTCGCGGCCGTCCTGGCCGACGGAGTAGATGAGGTATGAGCGGCCAAGCCGGTCGGGCAAAGGGTCGACCGCGCGGAGACGCAGAGCGTCGCGCGTGGGGCTGAACCAGTCGATGGGGAGGGTGTCGAGGTACTTGGGCACGAGGTCTGCGACGGCTTGCGGGTACGCGCCCCGGTCGGCGCGGAAGAGATCGGCCGCGGCGGCGACTCGGGCGGCATCGCGGAGGACGCGGGCCTGCCGTTCGGTGGTGAGGGTCGCTTCGAGCGTCGGCATGAGAAGCACGAAGGGGCGGAAACGTGTGCGAAAGCCGCTTTCCTTCGCTTGTTCGTGGAGTGCTCGTACCTTCGCAAGCGCGGATTCGGCGACGGCGCGGTCGGGGTCGAACACTCGGGCGAGATCGGAGAAATAGGTGTCGGCGAGTTCGAGCGTCTGGACACGCGGCGCCCACTGCGGAGCCTCCATCTGCTCGGCGGGAACGGCCTGAGGCGAAGGGGCGGCTTGCTCTGCTTCGGCGTACATCCAGTCGATGGTGGCCATGCAGAGCAACCCCTCGCCGCGAACCGCGAGAGACCAGTCGGCGATCGGGAACGCCCGCGTGACCTCAAGCACGCCGCGGCACAGCTCGGGGTCCAGCGGCGCCTTGAGGCCGCAGTCGAGGATGCACCCGAAGGTGGAAGCGTCGATCGCGGCGTTGAGGGAGTGAGAGATGAGGCTTGGCTGTCCCGAGATGGCTCGCTGGATCGCGAGGTTGTGCGTCAGGGCGCGGAGGAACTCGCGACGGTCCGTTCGGCGATGGGCGAGAGCCATGCGGGACACGTTGAACTTGGACGCTTGGCGGGCTTCGCCGAGTTCGGGGAGCAGAGCCGCGATCGCGGGCTGGACGGGATCGGTCGGCGGAAAGTATCGCGTTTCGTTGACGAGCGCATCGAGATCGCTTGCAAGCGGGGTGGCGAGAAAGCGATCGATGATCGCTTGCATCTCGATCGCGAGCGGGCTCTCGGCTTGCTCCGGTTTGGAGAAGACTCCGAGGAGATCGTCATCCGTATGCGACGGGTCGCCGGGGGCTCCGGACTTGAGCACGGGCGAGCCGGAGACGGCGTACTGCATCATGCCGGCGATCTTCGCGACGGCCGACCGGAAGACGGGATAGCCGTTCTCGGTGTTGTGCTTCCATCCGCCGAACGCTTCGATCACCATCTCGGTGCGTTCCTTGCGGTAGTCTCGGGTCGGCGGGTAGCGGTCGTCGAGGGAAGCGGGCTCGGGTTGGCGGATCGGCGCGGGTGTCGCGATCTGTGCTTCGGCGTGAGCCGCGAGCATCAGGCTTGGTGCGACGAGCCAGAGACGGTTCACGACCCGCTCCCGTGCTCGGACATCGCTTGAAGTTCGGCGGGCACGAGGTCGGCGAGTTCCTGAGCGAGCAAGCCGGCGGGGGTGCTTTGCTCGGCCCAGCGCTCGCCCGCCCGGGCGTGGGCTTCGACGGCGATTCGGGCGAGGTCAAAGGGAGTGAGCCCCACCTTGATGGAAGCCGCGAGCGCCGGGCTTCGCGAAGCGAGCTTGGCCGCGGCGAGCATGCGGGTGGAGTCAAAGTGCTGGGCGAGCAGGGACGCGATGACGCCCGCGAGCACATCGCCGGTGCCGGCCGTGCCCATGCAGGGGTGGCCACGTTCGCAGCGCCAGGTCCGGACTCCGTCGCTTACAACGGTGCCCGCACCCTTGAGGACGACGACGCAACCGAGCCGCTGAGCGAGGTTCGTTGCGGCGGCGGGCCGCGTGGCTCGGTCGACGGGGTCGAGCGTGATCTTCATCGCGTCGGCGAGCCGTTTGAACTCGCCCGGATGGGGCGTGAGGACGAGGGGGGCGTGCAGGTCGCGCCAGAGGTCCGGGATGCGAGCCATGACCGTGAGGCCGTCGGCGTCCACCACGACGGGGACGGTGCGTTGCTGGACGGCGCGGAGCACGACGGCTTCGGCACCGAGGCTGAGGCCGATACCGGGGCCGACAACGACGGCTTTACTCTCGGCAAGGACGGCGTCGAGAACGGCGGCGGCTTCGTGCGGGACGATGCGGCCTGCGTCGTCAGTGGGGAGGACGAACCCGGTGGCGCTGGGTAGGAGCGAGAGACCCGCGGAGAGGATCTCCTGCGGCATGACCAAGCGGCAGAGGCCGCAGCCCGCCCGAAGGGCGCCGCGGCCGGCGAGCGCGGGGGCTCCGATCATCATGCGGCCATCGCTGGTCGAGCCGCCGACGATCGAGACGGTGCCGAAGGTGCCCTTGTGGCCGTCAAGCGGCCTGGGTGGAAGCTTGGGAAGCGGAGATTGATCCAGCGTCTCATCCATGACGCTCTCCTTGCTTGGCTTGGCTGGCCCGCTTGGCTTGCATCGCCCGGTCAACGACCTCGGCGGGCATCTTCAGGATCGGCGGCCACGGCCGGACCGGAAGCCCGTGGCGTTCATCGCCGGGGACCTTCGGCGTCGCGTCGAACGCGACGCGGCGGCCGCACTTGCTGAGATAGCGGTCGCGGTCGGGAGCGCCGTTGGCGAGCCAGTGGAAGAATGCGTCATCGAAGCCGGTGAGCGCGCAATCCGGACCGGCAACGATCGTCCAACGGGGAATCTCAACCTCGTTCGGCAGAGCCCCGAGAGCTTTGATCACCGCGGCGCCGTCGCCAGCTTTGTCCTTGGAGGCGCGGACCAGGAGCCACCAGCCGCCAAGCTCCTCCGGGATCCGCGCATCGAGGACGCCGGGCAGCGACTTCACGCGAGCCTCCGCGCGGACGGCGGCATCGCCGAGCACCGGCCCGATCGGGCCCGCGGCGCAAAGCTCAGCCGCGAGGGGGTCGAGATTCTGGTGCAGTTCCGCATCGGCGGTCTTGCGGGTGGCATCCAGGCCCAGCTTGCCGCCCGCGCCCAGGAACGGAGCGGCGTGGTCGAGAATGTCGAGCGGGCCTCTGACCTCCTCGGTGTCGCGTCCGGGGATGCACCGCTCCCCCACCGCTCGTAGCACGGCGGCGGTGTCGTGGACATCGACGTCGTGGTCGACGACGACGACGGACTTGGTCCACGCCATCTGCCCCGCGCCCCAGACGCTGTGCATGACGCGGCGGGCTTGGAACGGATACTCCTTGCGGATCTTGACGAAGGCGCAGTTGTGGAACGCCCCGAACATCGGAAGGTCGTAGTCGTCGATGTCGTGGATGAGCGTTTTGAGAAGCGGGAGGAAGATCCGCTCGGTGGCTTTCCCGAGGAAGTAGTCCTCCTGGGGGGGAAGGCCGACGACCGTGGTCGGATAGATCGGATCGCGACGGTGCGTGATCGCGGTGACGGTCAGGATCGGGTACCGGTCCGGCATCGAATAAAAGCCGGTGTGGTCGCCGAAAGGGCCCTCGAAGACCGCTCCGGGGCCGGGCGGGCCGGCGTGGGGGTCTCGCGGGTCCCAGCCGATGAAGCCTGCTTGATCGCTGACGTACCCCTCGATGATGATCTCGGCGTTGGCGGGGACCCAGACCGGAACGGTGCGGCCCATGACCATCGGAATGCCGCCGCGATTGAGGAACCCGGCGAGGAGAAGCTCGCTGATGCCGGGCGGGAGGGGTGCGGTCGCGGCGTAGGGCATGACGCTTTCGCCGCCAAGAGCGATCGCGACGGGCATCGGCTTGCCCTTGCGTTTCCAGGACCGCCAGTGGCGGGCGCCGTCGTGGTGCATGTGCCAGTGCATCGCGACGCGCTGGGGCCCGAGAAGCTGGACGCGGTACATGCCGATGTTGTGGCTAGAAGGCTTGGGATTGCCCTCATCGTCGGCGTGGATGGTGTGGATGCCCGCGAGGGTGATGTACCGGCCTCGGAAGTCGCGTTCCCAAGCCGGGCCCGAGCCCAGGCCCGGGATGCCGTCGTTCACGCCGCCCGGATAGCCGAGCGCGGCGTAATCGCCATCGTGAGGCCAGCAGCGGATGATCGGAAGCCGCGTCAGGTCGACCGCGTCGCCCGTGCGGATCACCTCCTGGCAGAGGCCCAGCCCCTTGCGACGCTTGGGCGGGGTCTTGAGGAGGGGCAGGAGGGTCTGGAGCTTCGCCCACGCTTCCCCGAGCGATTTGGGAGGCTCGGGCTTGACGAGTTCGCCAATGCGGTGCGCGATCTCGGCGAACCCGCCCTTCTCGCATCCCAAAGCCATCTCCATCCGTTTGTACGACCCCCACGCGTTGATCAGCACGGGGATGTCAGACCCCTGCACGTTCGTCAGCAGAAGGGCGGAGCCGCCGCGGTCATGGAACCGGGGATCTGCCTGGCGGGCGGAGACGCTGGGGAGGTTGGGGGCTTTGGCTTTGCTCTCGCGGTCCGCGAGGGCGGCGATCTCAAGAACGGGGGAAATGGGAGCGGCGATGCGCGAAAGCTCGCCGGAAGCGTCGAGTGCGGATACAAAGTCCCTGACGGTCTCGTACATTGTCCTTCAGCGTATGACCAGCGAGCAACCATCCTTGAACCCATCCCCGACCCCTCCTCTGAACCCTTGGGGCGACCGTGACTGGTCGACTTACTACGCCGCGGTCGCGGGCAAACCGGCGCGTGACACCCTCTTGATGGCTCTGGAGCATTGGGAACGCGGCGGAGATCGAGCGAACGGTCCGAAGGTGGCTTTGGACCTTGGAGCGGGGGAGGGACGCGACACGCGGGAGCTTCTGCGGCGGGGATTCCGGGTCCTTGCCCTCGATCCGCACCCGGACGCGGCCAAGCTGATCGCGGAGGGCGTACCGGCGGATCAGGAAGCGGCGCTGACGATCGTGAAGGGCGGGACCGAGTCGCTGGCTTCGGTTCTCGCGATGCGGCCGGAGTTCGGAGCCGCGGACGTCGTGAACGCTTCGTTCTCGCTTCCGTTCATCGCACCGGCGAAGTTCGACCGGGCCTGGCGTGCGATCCGCGGCGCGATGGCTCCCGGGAGCGTCTTCGCGGGTCAGTTTTTCGGGCCCGAGGATTCGTGGGCGACGATTCCGGGCCGCAGCCATCACACCCGGGAGCAGGTACAACAGATGCTCGACGGGCTTGTGATTGGTCATCTTGATGAATCCAACAAGCCGGGGCACGACGCCGAAGGAAACGCCAAGCACTGGCATGTCTTCCACGTGGTTGCGAAACGTCCGTCGTAAGACGCCCAAGGATCATTCATGGCAGCTTCCAATTCTCCGGGTTCTTCGACGTGGGCGATTGACCTCACCGAAGTCTCAAAGACCTACGGCCGCAGGATTCACGCTCTGCAGAACATCTCGATGCAGGTCGGCAAGGGTGAGATTTTCGGGTTTCTCGGGCCCAATGGCGCTGGAAAGTCGACGCTCGTCAAAATCCTGACGACCGTGATCCGGCCGACGAAAGCCACGGGCACGGTGCTGGGTCAGCCGGTCGGGCACAAGCCGACGCTGGCACGAATCGGCTACCTCCCCGAACATCACCGGTTCCCCGAGTATCTGACAGGCCGGCAGGTGGTCGACTACTTCGGGGCGCTCTCGGGAACGCCCGCGGCGCAGCGCCGACGCCGAGCGGATGAGCTTCTCGACTTTGTCGGCATGAGAGCGTGGGCGGACCAGTCCGTGTCCAAGTACTCCAAGGGGATGCGGCAGCGTGTCGGGATCGCCCAAGCCCTTGTGAACGACCCGGACCTGGTCATCCTCGATGAGCCGACGGACGGTGTGGACCCCAACGGCCGCCGCGACATCCGGGACATGATCAAGACCCTCAAAGCCAAGGGGACCACGGTCTTCATCAATTCGCACCTGCTCTCAGAGCTTGAGGTCGTCGCGGACCGCGTGGCGATTCTGGTCAAGGGCAAGGTCGCGGCGCAGGGCACGATCGATGAACTGACGCGGCACAGGCTTCGGTACGAGGTCGAGGTCGCGGCCGACCCCGTGCGGATCGAGCAAGCCGTCCGCCAGCAACTCGGCGGCTTGCCCGGAGCGTCCGTCGCGGACGCGACGATCACCGTGCCCGGCGGAGACCCGCAAGCGGTGCAGCCCGTGATCGACGCTTTGCGAGCCGCCGGGCTCACGATCCGATCGGTCAAGCCGTACCGGCCGTCGCTTGAGAACCTGTTCATGGAAGCCGTGGACGACCAGCGAGCGGGCGCGAGCCTGGGGGAGGGCAAGCGATGAGCGCGACGCTGATTCAGACCCGTGCGATCTTCCTCGACGCGTACCGCGAGCTTTCGAGCAAGAAGCTCTTCTGGCTCGCACTTGCCATCTCGCTGCTGGTCGTCGGCGTGCTCGCGGCGTTCGGCGTCAACGAGAAGGGAATCACGCTGCTGTGGTGGGAGTTCGAGAACCCGATCTTCAACAGCAAGCTGATCTCGCCGGCGCAGTACTACAAGTTCGTCTTCGCCGAGTTCGGCGTGCCGTACTGGCTTGGATGGGGCGCGACGATCCTGGCGCTGGTGTCGACAGGCGGGCTCTTCCCGGATTTCATCGCGAGCGGGTCGATCGAGCTCATGCTCGCCAAGCCGATCTCGCGGCTTCGGCTCTTCCTCACGAAGTACTTCGCCGGGCTCCTTTTCACCGCTCTGCAGGTCGCGATCTTCACGCTTGCGAGCTTTCTCGTCTTCGGGATCCGGGGCGGAGCGTGGGAGCCTTCGATTTTCTGGGCGATCCCGCTGGTGGTGCTTTTCTACTCGTATCTGTATTCCGTGTGCGTGCTGCTCGGGATTCTGACCAAGTCGACGATCACATCGATCCTGCTCACGATGCTGCTCTGGTTCTTCCTGTTCATCCTCAACGCCGCGGACGGCCTCGTGATCGCTTTCAAGGTGAACAACCAGATCTCCCGCGAGCAGACGATCGCAACCATCGAGCGTCAGACCAAGGGCGCCCGCGACATGTGGATCAAGAACAACACCGGCGATGACGGCACCCCGCCAGGCCGCGAGCCCTCCGCCGAAGAGATCGAAAAAGTCTCCTTCGTCCTCCCGACGACGCGCAAGGAACTCGAAGAACTCGAGAAACGTTCCGGGGACATCCGCACCGCGGAGCGGATCGTCGTCTCGATCAAGACCGTCCTTCCCAAGACCTCCGAAACCATCGCGTACCTCAAGCGGAACCTGGGCCCGCTCATGCCCGAGGGCGCCCTCGCGTCAAGCGACATGCCCGAAGGGGGTGCGATCGGTCGCCGGATGACCCGCAAGCAGGAGCTTGAGTTCAACCGCCGCGTGGAAGCCGAACTCAAGCACCGGACGACTTTCTGGGTGCTCGGGACCTCGCTCGCGTTCGAACTGCTCGTGCTCGCGCTCGCGGCGCGGGTCTTCACCCGGCGCGACTACTGACCGTCAGGCCCGATCGATCGCGACATCAAGCTCGACGCGTGACGCTTTCATGCACGCCGTCTCGCTGCAGGCTTGATACTCAACACCCAGCAGGGGACGGCCCTTCCACTCGGTTTCGGCTTCGACGACGACCCGCATCGTGAACTCGCCCTTGTACACGCGGACGGGGCCGCCGTCCATGCCGTACGGCTCACCCTCGGGATACTCGGCGTAGACCTCGACGCAAGCCGGGCCGCCGGAAGCATCCATTGCAAAGATGCGCATCGGCGTGAGCACACCCTCCCACGATTCTCCGGGTTCGGCGGCGATGAGATGGCAGCCCGGCGCGATCTTGACGCGAAGCTCGAACAAGCCGGGCTTGCCGGGGCCGATGTCGATGCGCTCGACGCCCGCGTACATCTCGACGAGCGTGGTCGCTTCCGGGTCGGGAACGTCGTCCTTGCCGCCGAGGACCGCGCCGTAGACCTGGGCGAAGCGCTCGTCGGTCAGCATGCGGACCGCAGCGCGGATGCTGTTGATCGCGCCCACGGAGGACTCGGCGACCTTGCCGCTCATGGATGCGAGGAGGTCCGAAGCTTCGCGTGCCCACGCTTGATCGCCGGTCGCGGCCGCGAGCGAGAGCAGATTGTGCAGATGCACCCCGCTCGCCGAGGGGATCGCTCCATCGTGAACCGAGCGTGCCCGGACGAAGAGGTCCGGCTGGTCGGCCCGCGTGTCGTAGTAGATGCCGGTGGCTTCGTCACGAAAGAGAGCTTTCGCCCTGCCGGAAAGCCGCGCCGCGATGGACCGCCACGACGTGTCCGCGCCGCTGACATCCGCGAGGTCGAGCAGGCCACGGATGACGAACGCGTAGTCCTCAAAGAAGCCATGGCCGCTGGCCGCGTCATCCCGCGCACTGCGGCGCAGATCTCCGTCCGGAGTCACGAGCTCCGTGGAAACGAACTTGGCGGCCCGCTCAGCGGACAACAGGTAAGCCCGCTCGTGCGTCATCGCGAAACCGGCGGCGAAGGCGGAAATGGCAAGCCCGTTCCAGCCAACGAGCACCTTGTCGTCAAGGTGCGGCTGCTTGCGCTTTCCCCTGGCATTCAGCAAGCGAAGGTTGACGTCCGCAAGCCGCGCCTCGTCGATCCCCGCCACTTCGGGCCTCCCGTCAAGCCGGAGCACGCTTTTTGCAGGCTCTCCGGGATGGTGCGGGTCCTGAAAGTTCGGCCCGCGATTGACGCCGTACATGTCGCCAGCCCACGCCCCATCCGCATCACCGAGCGCGGCGTTCAGATCCTTGGGAGTCCAAAGATAATTCAAGCCCTCGCGATGATCGACCTCGGCGTCCTGCGCGGAGAAGAACCCACCCTGCTCGCCACGCATCTCCCTCGCGAGATAGTCGAGCGTCCGCACCGTGATCTTGCGATAGAACGCATCGTCGTACGTCTTCGCCGCTTTCGCGTACACGCTCGCGAGCATCGCGTTGTCGTAGAGCATCTTCTCAAAGTGCGGCACCGTCCAGTGGCCGTCGACGCTGTACCGATGAAACCCGCCGCCGACCTGATCGAAGAGCCCCCCCACTGCCATCCGGTCCAGCGTGTGGCGGACCGCCAGATCGATCGCGTCCTTCGTATCCTGGTCGCCGACCTGACTCCGCACGTCGAGCAGGAAATCGAGAAAGACCGGCTGCGGGAACTTGGGTGCCCGCCCGAATCCGCCATGCTGCCGGTCGTACATCCGAAGCAGCACCCCGACCGCTTCGGAAATCTCCGAAGCCCCGATGGCTCTGGCTTCCGGCTGACCCTGAAGCTGCTCGGCAACGGCGTCTGCGATGGCTGCCGCCTGTGCGTCCACCTCGGCCCGTTTGTCCCGCCACGCGGCCATGACGCCCTCGACCACTTGCGGCAATCCCGGCATCCCGCTCCGGGGTGACGGCGGGAAATACGTCCCGCACCAGAACGGCTTGAGTGTGCGAGGCTCAAGGAACACCGTCATCGGCCAGCCACCCTGCCCGCGGACGGCAAGCGTCGCTTGCATGTAGAGGTCGTCGACGTCGGGCCGCTCCTCGCGGTCGACCTTGATGCACACGAACCGGTCGGAGAGGAGCTTGCCGATCTCGGCGTTCTCAAAGCTCTCCCGCTCCATCACGTGGCACCAGTAGCAGGTCGAGTAGCCGATCGAGAGGAAGATCGGGACGTCGCGCCGCCTTGCTTCCGCGAACGCTTCCTCGCCCCACGGGTACCAGTCCACGGGGTTGTTGGCGTGTTGAAGCAGGTACGGGCTGGTGCTCTGTGCCAAGCGGTTGGGCATGACGGATCATTGGAGCGTGCATCCCGAGGGGCCGCTGGCTCATATATTTGTCCATGACCGTCACCGTCAATGGCGCCAAGCGGGAGATCGCCCCCGGAACGACGATCGCCGCGCTCATCGAGGAACTCGGCCTCGGTCGCGCCGCCGTGGCCGCCGAGGTCAACAAGACCCTGGTTCCCAAGCGGCGCCACGCCGAGACCGTGCTCGCCGAGGGTGACTCGGTCGAACTGGTCTCGCTGGTCGGCGGCGGCTGAAGGACGATCCCACGCATGCACCTCTCGAAACTCACCGAGGCCGACCGCCCCGCGATCCACCGCATCATCCGTCTGGCGTTCGCCGGCACGGCCGAGGGCGTCACGGACTGGATGAAGCACGGCGGGGATGCGAACTTCCGCCTTGTGCGCGACGGCGAGCGCGTCGCGGCGACGCTGCTGCACGTGCCGATGGGGCTTTACGTGGGCGGCAGGTCCGTCTCGATGCAGGGTGTCGCCGGTGTGGGCGTCGCGCCGGAGAATCGCGGTCAGGGCTACGCGAAGAAGCTGATGCGCGGGTTCGTGCAGGATGCGGCGGAGGACGGCTTTGCCCTCGCGGGGCTCTACGCGTCGACGCACACGCTGTACCGCGGCGTCGGGTTTGAGCACGCCGCGCACCGCTTTCAGTACGCCGTCCCACTGGTGCAGATCGACATCACCGACGACACGGGGCCGCTCCACGCGATCACCGACGAGGATGACCACCGCGTCAAGCAGTGCTACGCCGAGTTCGCGTCGCGCTTCACCGGGACGCTGGACCGCGGGCCGTACGTCTGGGGCCGCGTGCGCAAGTTCCGCGAAATGGAATACCTGGGGTACGCGGTCGCGAACGCTTCGGGCGGCTTTGACGGGTACGTGATGCTCCATCAGGGCCGGCGGCCCGACGGCCGGCAGGACATCACGCTCTCGGACTTTGTCTTCACGACGCCGCAAGCCGGCCGCCGGCTCTGGGGATTCCTCGCCGACTTCCGGATGATGGGCGAGGACCTGGTCTTCTTCGGCGGGCCGACCCACCCAGCGCTCACGATGCTCCGCCAGCAGCGGTACTCCGCCCATCTCAAGGACTCGGCTCTGATCCGCATCCTGAGCGTCAAGCACGCTCTGGAATCCCGCGGCTACCCCGCCGGCCTCTCGGCCACGCTCCATCTGGACGTCACCGACGACCTGATCCCGGCCAACCAAGGCCGTTGGACGCTTGAGGTCCAGAACGGCAAGGCAGCGGTCACGCCGGGGGGCCCCGGTACGGTGGCGACGACGATCCGCGGCCTGGCCATGCTCTACACCGGGTACGCGACGCCCCAGCAAGCCGCGCTCATGGGCGAGGTGCGGGGGTCCGGCCCGGACCTCGCCGCCGCCGCTCACCTCTTCAGCCAGGGGACGCCCTGGATGGTGGACATGTTCTGATCCGGTCCGCCGGGGGCTTGTCAGGATCCGTATGCTGCGGGTCCGATGGAGCATCTGTTCTCGATCAAGGGAGCTTTCGAACACCCGGTCGCACTCTGGTGCGCGGGTCTGGCATTGGCCGCGCTGGTGCTCGCCCCGCTGATCACGCTGGTGCTGGACCGCTCGGGGCGGATCTCGGCGCGGCGGCGGACGGACATCTGGGCGAACTACCGGACATGGTGGGCCCTCGCCCCCGCGATGATCGTGCCGCTCCTGCTCTGCCAGGCCAGCGCGATGGGCCTGATGCTCGTGATCTCCCTCGTCTGCTACCGCGAGTACGCCCGGGCGACGGGCCTCTTCCGCGACCAGCGGCTGAGCGCCCTCACCTTCATCGCGATCGTCGCGGTCTACTTCGCCGTGGTGGACAACTGGTACGCCCTCTTCGTCGCGCTGCAGCCGATGGCGGTGGTGCTGATCGCGGCGGCGGCGGTCCTGCCCGACAAGCCGCAGGGATACCTCCAGCGGGTCTCCCTCGCCTCCATCGGCTTCCTGCTTTTTGGCGTCGGGCTCGGCCACTTCGCGTTCATCGTGAACGACCCGAACTACCGCCCGATCCTCGCGATGCTGCTCTTCTGCGTCCAGCTGAGCGATGTGCTCACCTTCTTCTTCTCGCGGGTCTTCCCGGGCCGCCGGGTCTTCCGGAACACCTCGCCGGGCACGACCGTGGGGGGCCAGCTCGCGGCGGTGGTCTGCGTGGCGCTGCTGGTCACGTGGCTTGGCACGCTGGTCTTCCCCGGCGGGCGGCTGGACGACCCGGGTGCCCTGTGGCTTCTGGGCTTGCTCACGGGGATCGGAGCCCAGCTTGGCGAACTGATCACCGATTCGATCAAGCGGGATATCGGCATCCGCGACATGGCGGCGACGCTTCCGGGCCACGGCGGGCTCGCCGACCGGTTCACGGGCCTCATCATGGTCGCCCCCGCGGCGTACCACATCATCAAGTACTACCAGGGGATCGCGGACGGCGCCCCGCAGCGGATTCTCTCAGGAATGCTCTAAAGCTCGCGCCATCGCAAGCGTGGCTTGCCCTCCCCTACCATCCGCCGCAATGCAGGACCGGACCTGGACTTACAAGCCCGCCGCCGACCACGGCCTCCCCCCCGCCGAACGCATCAAAAGCGTCCGCCGCGAGCCGGGCTTCCTCTCCATCCTCGCCCACCACGCCGCCACCGGCGTCCTCCGCACCCACTTCACCCTCTACAACCGCCTCGAGGTCGTCGGCAAGCAGTACCTGCCGACCAAGCCGCCCTTCGTGATGATCTCCAACCACCAGTCGCACATCGATGCGCCGCTCCTTTCCTGCATCCTGCCGAGGCTGGCCCGGGCCCACGCCTACCCCGTCGCCGCCGGCGATGTCTTCTTCAAGAGCCTCGCCCACTCGGTGCTCTCCTCCCTCTTCATCAACGCCCTCCCCATCTGGCGGAAGAAGGTCACCACCCACGCGCTCTTTGAGCTCCGCGAGCGGCTGCTCGAAGGGGACTCGGGGTTCATCATCTTCCCCGAAGGCACGCGGAGCCGCGACGGCCAGATGGGCTCGTTCAAGCCGGGCCTGGGCATGCTCGTCGCGGGGACCAACGTCCCGGTGATCCCCTGCCACATCGCCGGCGCGTTCGAATCCATGCCCGCGGACAAGTTCTTCCCGCGTCCGCACAAGATGGTCGTCTCGGTCGGCCCGCCGCTCACCTTCCCCGACGCTCCCGACGCCCGCGAAGGCTGGGAGCGGGTCGCAAAAGAGACCGAAGCGGCCGTCCGCACGCTGAAAGCTGCCCAAGACGCCAAGACCGCTCGGTCATCGCACGGCGGCACTTGAGGCCGACCCCGCGGAATCCCGGAACGGCCTCCGATCGGCGGTGTGGCCCGTGGCGCGGCCACCATCGGCTCTGTCCCTGACCCCTTCAGCCCGTTCCAACCCCTTTGAACGGTGGTCGTTCAGCCCTTCACGATCCTCGTGAAGCCTTGAACGGTCATCGTGAGCCCCTTCACGGTCTTCGTGAAGCCTTGCACGGTCGTCGTGAACCCCTTCACGGCCTTCATGAGGCCTTGAACGGTCGTCGTGAACCCCTTCACGGCCTTCATGAGGCCTTGAACGGTCGTCGTGGACCCTTTCACGGCCTTGATAAAGCCTTGAACGGTCATCGTCGAACCCCTGGATGCTCCATCCAGCACGTCGACGGTCATCATCGAACCCCTGGATGCTCCATCCAGCACGTCGACGGTCGTCTCCAAGCCCTTGGATGCTCCATTCAGCACGTCGACGGTCGTCTCCAAACCCTTGGATGTTCCATTCGGCACGTCGGCGGTCGTCTCAAAGCCCTTGGCGGTTCGGCCCAAGGCCCGCACCGAACGCGCAGCACCCCGGAGGGGCACCCTCGATCCCCCAACCGCCAACACCGATCCTCGTTTCTCGGGCCTTCTTACGTGCCCAGCGTCAGGCCCACCGGCTGCGGGCGCACGCCGTGGGTCGGCTGAAGCACCAGGCCCAGCGGGACGCGCTTGCCACCGGGAGGCGGCATGCCTTCCTGGTCGATGTGCCGCTGGATCGCCATCACGCCCTCGATCAGCTGTTCCGGACGCGGCGGGCACCCGGGGACGTACACATCCACCGGGATGAACTGGTCGCACCCCTGCACCGTGGCGTACGTGTCAAAGACACCGCCCGTCGACGCACAGGCGCCCATCGAGATCACCCACTTGGGCTCGGGCATCTGCTGGTAGATCCGCTGCAGCACCGGGAGCATCTTGATGCCGATGCGGCCGGCCACGATCATCAGGTCGGCCTGGCGGGGACTGAACCGCATGACCTCGGCACCGAACCGGGCGAGGTCGAAGCGGCTGCACGCCGTCGCCATCAGCTCGATCCCGCAGCAGGCCGTCGCGAACGGCATCGGCCAGAGGCTGGACCGCCGCGCCCAGTTGATCACGCGGCGGAGCTGTGTCGTCAGGACCAAATCACCCGGAAGTGCGGCTTCTAGACCCATAGGACCCAATGGTAGCCGCCCCCCACTCCCCCACCACCCCCACCACCCCCACCACCCCCACTCCGCCCCCACGCCTTTCCCACGCCGCCAGCTCACCACGGCCGGAGTCCCCGTTCCTCGCTCCGGGGCCGCCCCTATCCTCTGACTGATGAAGCTCCCCGCCGACAAGGTGCACCGCCTCCGCGGCTTCTACCAGGGCCGCCGCGTCCTGGTGACCGGCGGAGCCGGGTTCATCGGCGGGCACCTCTGCGACGCTCTGGTCTCGCTGGGCGCGATCACGACGGTGCTGGACGACCTGTCCAACGCCAACCTCGAGCACCTCGCCGGCCTGATCGAGCTCGAACCCGAGCGGGTCCGGTTCGTCCATGGCTCGATCCTGGACGATGAAGCCGTCGCCGACGCCACCGACGACACGCGCACGATCTTCCACCTCGCGGCCCTGGGCTCGGTGCCCCGGTCGATCGAGTTCCCCCAGCGAACGTGGTCGGTCAACGCGACGGGCACGGTGCGGATCCTCGAAGCCGCCCGGATCCACAAGGTCGAGCGGGTGGTTTTCGCGGGTTCCTCGTCGGTCTACGGGGACGACCCTCGGCTCCCGCGGGTCGAGACGGCGATGCCCAGGCCCCTCTCGCCCTACGCGGCGAGCAAACTCGCGGGCGAGTCGCTCTTGGCCGTCTGGGCGGCCTGCTACGGCATCAGCACGGTCAGCCTGCGGTACTTCAACGTCTTTGGCCCGCGGCAGAACCCCAATTCCGCCTACGCCGCCGTCATCGCGGCCTTCGCCAAGAAGATCGCGGCGGGCGAAGCCCCGGTTATTCAGGGGGACGGCTCACAGACGCGGGACTTCACGTTCGTCGCGGACGCTGTGCTCGCCACCCTCCTCGCCGGCGCCGCGCCCGCCCCGCTCAAGGGCGAAGCCCTCAACGTCGGCACGGGCAACGCCACGTCGGTCACGTCGCTGGCTTCGCTGATGATCGCCCAGTCCGACCACCGGTCGCTCCAGCCCGTCCACGAGCCCGCCCGCGCGGGTGATGTGCCGCACTCCCTGGCCGACTTTGGCAAAGCCCGCGAGCTGATCGGCTTTGAGCCCACGACCAGCATCCAAGCCGGGCTGGACGAGACGATGCGGTGGTACCGCTCCAGTCTCGCCAAAGCATGAGGAATCTGTTCGCATGACCGCGATTCGGGAGTTTTTCGGTGCTCTGTACGAGCTCGCCCGGCTGGCGGTGATCTCTCGGGGCAGGTTCCGGGGCCCCTACTGGACCTGGCGGCTCCACACGGCGTTTGGAAGGGGCTATCCGCAGGGGAGGGGGGCGATTCTGCACTCCGTGCTCGACTACGGACGATGGGTGTATCGGATGAGGCGGATGCGCTAAATGGCGTGGTCCGCCGTCCAAAAGCCGCGGTGCAGGTCGAACTGTTCGGCCGGCCGCCCCTAGTGTCCCCCCACCCCCTTGGCACATCCGTGTGCGGCGGGCCGACCAGTCGGAGCTTTCCCATGCCTCAGCGCGATAACTCGTTCACCAAAGCGTTCCTGCCCGGGCTCATCCTCGGGATCGTCGTCGGCGGCTTCGCCGGGGCGTACCTCACCGGTGCCGGCGGAGAAACCATCCAGCCCAAAGCCGTGAACGGCCAGCCCGCTCCCCAGCGCCCGCGCGACGCGATGGAAGCCCCGCCCGCGAATGAGCAGGTTCCGGTCATCGATCAGGGTGCCGCGCCCGCGAACAACCCGGCGAACAACCCCGCCAACCCGCCGGCCAACAACCCCGGCTCGCCCCCCGCCGAAACGCCCAACACACCCCCGGTCGATCCCAAAGCCCCCGCGGCCAACCCGCCCGCGAACACGCCGGGCGATACCACCGGCGGCACGCCCAGCAAGCCGGTTGAGCCCAAGTAAAGCTGAACCCAAGTCACGCAGAAGGGTGAAGCCCTGCCTCACCCTCTGGTTCGATCTTCTGACAACAAGAACGGCCGCGCGAAAGACTCGCGCGGCCGTTTGCTTGAGTCACATCTTGCTTAGCAGCCGTTCTCGAAGACGCTCACGAAGTCGTCATAGTCGAAGAAGTCGACGAACTGGTCGCCGTTGTAGTCCGCCGAGCGCCCGGGCGGACAAGCCAGCGTCTCAAAGCAGGTCACGAACGCGTCGTAGTCAAAGAAGTCCACAAACTGGTCGCCGTTAAAATCTCCGCAGAGCTCTGGCACGCCCTCCACGATTCGCATCGCCATCGGGCTTCCGAAGATCGTGAAGTTCCCGCTCGAGCCGCGCGACTTTGACCCCAGGCCCGAGACGCCCAGATTCGCGACGCCGTGGTACGTGTTGGGATAGGTCGTCGGCGCGGTGCTCTTCACGTGGAGCCAGTAAAGCCCGGCTTCGAGGCGCGTCGCGACGGGCAGGTACACCCAGTTCTCGTAGTTGGTGTTGAACCTGAAGTTGCCTGCGACCGACGCAAAGACCTGGCTCTCGTCGGGGAACTGCCCCGTGCCATCATCGGCCAGAAACCTGGCTGTGAACCCCGAGCCGTCGTGGTAGTTCACCGTGAAGCCGTCGAGGCCGACTTCGCCGACATCCCAGCCGCCCGCCGGAACCTGGAAGAGTTGGAAGATCTCCCAGACCGAGAGCTCACCGATGGCTTTGCCGCTCGAGAGATCCGCTCGCGAACCCTGGTCCAGCAGGAACGTCCTCTGCGGACACGGGTCTGTCTGGAACGTGTCGATGATGCCGTTGTTGTCGCAATCGGGCGCGCCCGCGGCGATGTCGGCGTCGTCCTGCACACCGTTGCCGTTCATGTCGAGGAGGGCCTGCGCGGGTTCGCCGGTCGAGAGTGCGATCCCCGAAGGACTCTGGTCAAGCACAGCGCTGAAGATGATCGTGTTGTCCGTGCCATCCAGACGCGTCGTGTTCACGCGGTCGGCGATGTCGTCCGCGAAGACGATGGTGTCCAGCGCGGGCGCCACGATCAGGTCGAGCAGGCCGCTGGACTGCACCACGCTCGGAGAGTTGTCCACCAGAACCGTGAACTCCGTCCCGTCGAGCTTCGCACGCCCGATGTAGTCCGAGATCGTGTCCGCATCGCACCAGTAGATGAACCCCGAAGCGATGTCCAGCGCGATGTTGCGAGCCTGGCTGATCCCGCTCACGATGACCTTCACGTTCGACCCGTCGAGATTCATCCGCCGGATGAACCCGTCATCTCCGAAGTACACATGCCCGTTGGTCGCATCCACCTTCGGCGCCCCCACCGGGAACGGCGTCGTCGGCGAGGTGTACAGCGTCACCACCCCCGAACCGTCGGCGTTGATCCGCATCACGCGGTTGTCCGAGCCGAAGTACACGCGGCCCTGCCCGTCCAGCGACGCTCCTTTGCAGAAGCCCGGCACCGCCGGTGACTGAGTCAGGCCCGATCCGTCGAGGCTCGCCCGAAAGACGGCGCTGGTGCCCGCGGAGTCCATCCACACGAGCTTGCCCGTCTGCGTGGAGTACGACAGGCCGATCGGAAGCCACCGGTTACTCGGCATCGTGAAAAGCAGCCGCTCATCGGAGCCGTCCAGTCGCATCGCTCGCACATCCGCGTCCTGGAACTTGTACTGGGCGATGTACAAGTCCGGCTGAGCGAGCGACGGCGTCGCCAAGCCCGCAAGACCAAGTGAGAGGATGGACGCGAACGCGGCGGCGGAAACGAATCGTGATGTCATGGCAGGGTTCCGAAAGGGTGAATGAGCAGCATACCACGCCCCCTGTCCATCGCCTACTCCTCTCCACAAGCGAAGCCGCCCATCGCACGCTGAGCCCGAACGGCCCCCTCCCACTCGCCCCTCATCAGGCTCCCACATTCGTTGGTGCAACAAGCAATCCGGCCGCGGCGCTGAATCTCGGCCCTCATCGCGGGCTTTCGAATCCAACATGAGGGAACCGTCGTACTGCTTGTCATGAATCCCTCGCACCCGCTCGTTCTTCTTGCGACGACCCTTCTCACGCACGCCGCTCTTGGGCAGAGCGGCGGCGACCGCTGCGACAACGCGCAGCTGATCACGACCGGGATCGACTACCAGTGGACCACCGCGGGATTCCGGGCGGACGGGTCGTGCTCGTGCTTTGACCCCACGCCGCGCCTCAAGCCGGACCTGTACTTCAAGTACATCGCCGACCAGGACGGGTTTCTCCTGGCTTCGACCTGCGGTAGCCCGGTCTCGGATGCGGGGCTTGCGATCTTCCAGGGGTGCGGCGGCCGCGAGCTTGCGTGCAACGACGACCGCTGCGGCTTTCTGCCCGAAGCCGGGACCATGGTGCTCGCGGGCCGCGAGTACATCATCCGCCTGGCGGCGACGGTGGTGAACCAGCCGCGGACGGGCAAGCTCCGCCTGACGTTCGAGCCGCGGTGCCTGCTCCGCAAGCCCTTCGGGGCTCTGGTCGAGAATGAGCCTTGCGGCGAGCGGCTGAACGATGGTTGTTTCGGGAGCGACGCGTCGGCGGTGGAGCGTGCATCGCTTGGGCAGACGTACTACGGCACGTTCTGGGGGCTTGCGGACGGGACGCTGGACCACGATTCGTACGAGTTCGTGGTGCCGGTGCAGCAGGTGGTGACGATCACGGCGCAGAGCCCGCTTGACATCCTGCTTCGGTTGTACCGCCGGGGCTGCAACGCGACGCGGCCGTTCACGGAGAACTTCAGCGACCTCTGCAGTTCGACGCGGCTTGAGTTCAACCTTCCGGCGGGGACGTACCGAGCGGTGATCCGCGTGCTGCCCCCGGCCAACAACAACGACTGCGGCCTGCCCTTCCAGAACAACAACTACCTGCTGACGATCGGCGACCCGGACCCCTTGTGCAAGCCGGACTTCAACGGCGATGGGTTCGTGGACTTCTTCGACTACGACGGGTTCGTCCGGTGCTTCACGACGCCCAACGCGTGCCCGGACTACACCGACGCGGACATCACCGGCGACGGCTTCACGGACTTCACGGATTACGACGCGTTCGTGGGCGCGTTCGAAGCAGGGTGCTGACCCCCACACCGCCACACCCCCACACCCCCACACCCCCGCACGATCCCCGGCTCATCAGGCCGCGGCCTTGAACTCCGACTCACCGCCCGCTTCCCCGAAAGTCAGGGATGTAATCGACTGCCCGCCGACTCCGAACTGGATCGTGAACTGCACACCCTCGGGACCCGCGAGGTCGTTGCGGAAGCCCTGGATGATGTACGTCGCGACCGAGGTGCCCAGCGGGATGCCCGCATCCTCGAAGGTCTTGCTCTGCGTGGTCCCGATGAGGGCGAAACCGCCCGGGCCCGTCCCAAGCTTCCGGCGGATCGAGAAGAACGCCCCGCTGCTCGCGGCGGCGTCAGCGCACTTCCACTTGATGGTGACGCTGCCGCCGCTGTTAAGGGTCGCGACAAAGTCGGTAGGCTGGCCGGGCGGGGGCTGGGGCGTGGGCGGGGTGGGTTCCGGGATCTGGGCCAGCGCGTACACCGCCGGCGGGTTGGCGCTCGCATCGGCGAAGGCCTTCACGAAGCGGATGAGATCGGCGGCGGTGGTGCGGAGGTTGTCGGCATCACCGTGGTAGACGGTGGTCGCGGCCTTGGAAGCGTTGCGAGCGGCGAGGGCGGCGTTGAGCTTGCCGCGAACGGCCTTGGTCTGAAGATCAAACGCGGTGGCGGCCGCCGGAGTGATCCCGATCGCGGCGGCGTTCGCGATAAAAATCGGCGCGTGGGCTTCGCAGAAGGCGACCAACTGAGCGTCGGAGGAGGGCAGAACGGCCATGGATGATCTCCGGATACGCCCGCACCATCGCGGGTTGCGGAGATCAATCGGCGGGCGGCGGGGGCGACTTTGGCGAAAGTCAGAAAGAAGTTGGAACGCGGAGGCGCGGAGGAACGCGGAGGGGAAGAAAAGAAGGTGTGAAACACGGAGAGCACGGAGCGGCACGGAGAAATGCCGTGTGGACGGGCGTCCTGCCTGGGGCCTTGGAGCGTGAGAGGTGGGAAGGGGATGGGTGGGGGTGGGGGGTGGGTGGGTGGGGGCGAACAAAGGCCTTGGATCGGGAACAGAACGTCGATCTCGGAGGATCGAACATCGACACGAGATTCCCCGGGGTCGATGGTGGGCTCTTGCGTCTCGATCCTGAGCGCCCCGAGATCGACATCCGGTTCTCAAACATCGACCCGCGCTCTTGCGCGATTGGCTTCGGATCGTCCGAGGTCTTCTCTGCAGCGTGCCACGCGAACCGTCTGAGCGATCATGTTGTCGTGTGACCCGACCGCCAGAGTTTCGCTGTCAGCCATAATGTCGCTACACTGCACCACATGCGCACATTGGCAGGCTTGGCATTGCTGGTCCTTGTTGCCTTCGCGGTGTTCTATTGGAACGGATACCGCCGCGGGCTCCTGAACCTACGGCGAATGGGTTTGAGCGACGAACAGATCAACGCTGGCCATGCCATGATTGCCGCATGGCGTGACTACGAGCGGCGAATGACATCGGAAGCTGTTCCTGCGACATTGCTGGCGCAGATCGCGTTTGCGCGCGCTGGGAATCTCCGAGACGCCGAGGTCGTCTTGACGAATAGCAATCCCGCGTTCGCACTGTCCGAGATTCTCGGCGCGGTGAGGGAGAATCGCCGATTGACCTACAAAGTCTCCGCAGCGTCCCAGGCCATTAGTTGGCAGGGCATGACCGATCTCGCGATTGCTCGATATCGGCAAGGTGATTATCTTGGCTCGGAGGCTGCGGCGGCTGACGCCCTCGAACTAGCAGAGTCCCTTCTTGGACCGAAGGCCCCGGACACCGCAGCCAGCCTCTGCAATCTCGCGGAAGCACTCCGAAGCCAGGGGAAATTCGCCGCCGCCGCGCCGCTGTTCGAGCGCGCCCAGTCGATCTACGAAGCTCGCGCTGTTCCCGAAGAGCGAAGCTCATTAGCGATGGTCATGAACAACCGTGCGCTGGTTGCGGAGGAGCAGGGCCTCTTCGATCTCGCAGAGCGTTTGCATCTCGGCGCTCTATCGATTCGTCAACGTGTCTTTGGAGAGACGAGCATGGAGACGGCATCCAGCTTGAATGGGCTCGGCAATCTCTATCTTTCACGAGGCCGACACTTGGATGCCGAGAGGCTACTCGGTAAGGCGGTCGCCTTGTTCACCCGAATGGCTGGCGCTGCGCACCCCATCGTGGCATCAGTACGAGCGAACTTGGCAAACAGTCTCGTAGCGCAAGGGAAGTTGGCCGAAGGGATTCGCGAGCATCGCGACGCGCTGCATGCAGTAGAAAGGACTGTCGGCCCGAACAGCGGGGACTTGATTCCATACCTACAGAATCTCGCTCAGTCGCTTCGAATCATGGGCGAGCTGACGGAGGCCTCGACGCTCGAAGCAAGAGTGGACGCCATACAGAAGACTCGTTGAAATCGCGCGGCATCAACGACGTCGCGCCGGGTGCTTCGATGGGCTTGGTTGGACGTCCATCCATCGAAGTCGAAGCAGCTTCGATGCCCCCCAACACCACCCGCACCCAAGGAAAAAACCCCCGCTGGCGCGGGGGGCTTGTGACTGAGTGTCTTCGGTTTGGGGGGGACGGGGGTGGGGGTTACTTCTTGACCACGAAGCCGGCCTTGAACTCCTTGATACCGGCTTCGAGCTTCTTCTCGAGCTCGTTGTCCAGGGCTTTCTTGAGGTCGAGCTCGTCGCGGGTGGCTTTGCCCACCGTGCGGAAGTACTCGAGCAGGCCGTTCTCGAAGGCGCGGACGTTCACAACGGGGATGTCGTCCAGGAAGCCCTTGGCGCCGGCGAAGATCGAGATGATCTGGTCGGTCACGAGGAAGGGCGTGTACTGGCCCTGCTTGAGAAGCTCGACGAACCGGCGGCCGCGGTCGAGCTGGCGCTGCGTCGCCTTGTCGAGCTCGGTGCCGAGCTGGGCGAAGGCTTCCAGCTCGCGGGCGGACGCGAGGTCCAGACGCAGCGAGCCCGAGATCTTCTTCATGCCCTTGACCTGGGCGTTGCCGCCGACTCGGCTGACCGAGATGCCGACGTTGACCGCGGGGCGGATGCCCGAGTGGAAGAGTTCCGGCTCGAGGTAGATCTGGCCGTCGGTGATCGAGATCACGTTGGTCGGGATGTACGCCGACACGTCGCCTTCCTGCGTCTCGATGATGGGGAGCGAAGTGATCGAGCCGGCGCCGTTCTCATCCGAGAGCTTGGTCGCGCGCTCGAGCAAGCGGGAGTGGAGATAGAAGACGTCGCCCGGGTAGGCTTCGCGGCCCGGCGGGCGGCGGAGGAGCAGCGAGAGCTGGCGGTAAGCCACGGCCTGCTTGGACAAGTCGTCGTAGATGCACAGGGCGTGCTTGGGGAGTTTGCCCTTCATGCCGTTCCACATGAAGTACTCGGCCATGGCGGTGCCGGAGTAGGGAGCGATGTACTGCATCGGGGCGGGGTCGGAGCTCGCCGCGTTGACGACGATCGTGTACTCCATCGCACCGTTCTTGCGGAGGGTGTCCACGACGCCCGCGACGGTCGATTCCTTCTGGCCGACGGCGACGTAGATGCAGACGACCGCGTCCTTGGTGCCCCAGTAGTGCTTCTGGTTGATGATCGTGTCGATGGCGACGGCGGTCTTGCCGGTCTTGCGGTCGCCGATGATCAGCTCACGCTGGCCGCGGCCGATGGGGATCATCGCGTCGATGGCTTTGATGCCCGTCTGCATGGGCTCGGTCACGGGCTGGCGCTCGGCGATGCCGGGCGCGATGATGTCAACCTTGCGGAACTCGGTGGCGTTGATCGGGCCCGCGTCGTCAAGCGGGCGGCCCAGGGGGTCGACCACGCGGCCGAGCAGCGCTTCGCCGACGGGCACCTCAAGCAGGCGGCCGGTCGACTTGACCATATCGCCCTCTTTCACGGAGAGGTAGTCACCGTAAATGACCGCGCCGACCGTGTCGAGTTCGAGGTTGAAGACCTGGCCCATGACCGCGCCGTCGCCGGTCTGGAACTCAAGCAGCTCGCCGGCCATGGCCTTGGACAGGCCGTAGACGCGGGCGATGCCGTCACCGACCTCGACCACGCGACCGACCTCGGAAACCTCGAGTTCCTGGGAGTACTGCTCGATTTCCTGACGGATAACGCTCGCGATCTCGTCGGTCTTGATCTTCACGGGGGGTTCCTTGCTCGAAGCTTTCGGAACGCCGCCGCCGCGACCCACCGCGATGGCATCTCGTTCCGGAATGGGTCCGTAGGGTAGGTCCGCAAGGTCTCCGTGTCTCTTTTTGGAGCCACCGCCCGCGAAAACCCCTCCCGATTTACGGATTCTGATCGGTGCCCGCCGCGGATCAGAGGTCTTCCGGGGCTTCCGAAGCCGCCACCGCCCGGTACGCCGTCATCAGCCTCGTCGCCATCGGCCCCGGCTCACCCTTGCCGATCGGCGACTGCTCCAAAGCCACCACCGGCAGCACCCCCCACGACGAGTTGGTCAGAAAGACCTCATCCGCCGCGAGGATGTCGCTGATCGTGACCATCCTGCGGCGGACGGGGATGTCGGCCCCGTCGGCCCAGTCCATCACCCAGCGGCGGGTGATCCCCGGGAGGACCGGGGAGGGGACCGCGCCCGAACCGACCTGCCGCTTGCCCTGCGGGTCGGGGGGCGGGTCGGGGTTGGAGGGGTCGCGCTCGGCGGCGGTGGTGCCGCCGGAAGCGACCTCGGCTTCCTCGCCGCGGGCGATGGGCGTGATCAGTTCGCCGCCCGAAACCAGGAAAGCGTTGCTCACGCACCCGCCCGCGAGGTGGTTGGTCACCTGGAAGACGAGGGCTTCGCTCGCGCCCACCGCTCCCGCGATCTGAAGCTCGCGGAGCCTCGCCCAGTAGTTCAGCGTCTTGTGCCCCTGGGTGGGGTCCAGCGGGTTGACCCTGAGGCCCGCGACCACCGCCCGCACGCCGCGTTCGAACATCTCTTCGGGGTACGAAGCCGCCGGCTGGGCGTGGATCATCAGGGTCGGCGCGTGCTCGGCGGACATCGCGCCCTTGGCGAGCATGTTGAGGCCGCCGCCGGTGATCGTGAGCCGCACGCGGAACCGCTCGGTGTCGGGCGAAGCCTGGGCTTCCTTCGCGGCCGCCCGCTCGACGGCTTCGGCGAGCGCGGGCGTGTGGAGCGTCGAGACGAGATTGAGTTCGAGGGCGGACCTGCGCAGTCGCTCCAGGTGCTCCCAGAGGCCCAGGATTCGGGGCTTGACGCCGGACCGGCCGGCGACGGCGGTCATCGTTTCAAAGAGGCCCACGCCATGCTGAAACCCGGCGTCGAAAGCCGAGACCTTGGCTTCGCCGGCATCGACGAACGCTCCGTTGAGAAAGACGGTGGCCATGCACAAACCTAGGCCGACACGGAGGGCCCCACCCGTTTACCGCGCGGCGTTCGCGAGAATCCTGCGGCAGAGTTCGTGCGTCATCGCGTGACCAGACTTGGTCGCGACGATGTCGGCCTGCACCTGTGCGGGCAGGAGAGCCACATCGCCGACGAGGTCGAGAAGCTTGTGTCGCGCGGGCTCATCCGGAAACTGGAGCCCGTTCTCGATCGGCAGGCCCGTCCGGTCGTCAAGAACCAGCATCTCGCGCGTGGTCAGGTGCGCGAACATGCCGCGTTCGCGGAGCGCCGCGGCTTCGGAAGCAAGACAGAACGTCCGGGCGGGCGCGATGTCCTTGATGTACCGGTCCGGCTCGCCGTCCCACGCGAAGGACCCGCGCGGGATCGTCGTCCCGTAGTCGATCACGTACGTGTAGGAACGGCCGGGGCGAGCCCGTGGCGTGGCGACGATGCTGCTCCCGCCCTCGCCCTCGATGCGGATCGTCTCAGACAGGATGATCGGGGCCTGCCGCTGATCGAGCGTGCGGACGCCGGCGGCGAGGATGGCGTTCACGATCGAAGCGGCCGATCCGTCGAACATCGGGACCTCGACGAACGTCGCTTTGGGATCTGGGCCGGTCCATTCAAGCTCGGCGTCGGTGATGCCCATCGCCGAAAGCGCCGAGAGGACGTGCTCGACGGTCGCCGCGACGTACCGCCCCTGAGACGGCTGGCCAGCCGCGAGGGTGAACGCAAGGGTCGTGTTGCGGGCCCGAACGCCCGTCGGGAAGGGGAGCGAGCTCGATTCGCTGGCGAGCGCGGCGACGCCGATCGGCCAGCTTTCCGTTCCGAATCGAACTCGGACTTCGCCCGCCTCGCACGGATTGATCCGAAGCGTCATCGGCTTGCCGGTGAACAAGCCCACGCCGGTCAGTTGCGCGACGGATCGAAGCGTCTTGCGGGCGACCCCCGGCCGCTCGGTCGCGGCGGGCACGCGGGCCTGAGCGGCCGCTTGCTTGCGGGACTTCTGTGCGCCCATGCGGACCGAAGCCCAGTGCCTGAGCTGGTCGCGCGAGGGGATCGCGGGGTACCCCATGTACGTGGCTTTGGGCGGAATGTCGTCGATCACGCCCGAGCCGGCGCCGACCCGAACCATCGGACCGACGGTGAGGTGGTCCGAGACGCCAACCTGCCCGCCGAGCATGGTGCCGTCACCAACCGTCGTCGACCCGCCGATCCCGACCTGACCGCAGAGGATGGCGCTGCGTCCGATCTGCACGTTGTGACCGACCTGCACGAGGTTGTCGATCTTGGTGCCGGCCCCGACGCTCGTGGTGCCGAACTTCGCACGGTCGATGCACGAGTTGGCTCCGATCTCGACCGCGTCTCCGATCACGACGTCGCCGATGTGCGGGACCTTGAGAAGCCCGCGTCCGGAGGGGTCGGCGATGAACCCGAACCCGTCCGCGCCGATCACCGCTCCAGAGTGAACCAGGCAGTGGCGGCCGATCCGGCAGCGCTCGTAAAGCACGACCTGCGGATGGAGCGTGGACCCGGCTCCGACGCGGGCGCCGGCCCCGATGAAGACCTGAGCCACAAGCACCACGTTGTCCTCGATCACCGCGCCGGCTTCGATCACGCACCTGGGCCCGATGCTGGCGGTGGGCGAGATGACGGCGGCGGGGTCGACGATGGACGAGGGGTGCACGCCCTGCGGCCGAGGCGTGGCTTTGGGGGCAAGGAGCGAAAGAACAGTGTTGAGCGCGAGGTCGGCGTTCTTCACCCAGATCAGCGCCCTGGTCGCGGGGTCATGCGCCGCGATCTCGACGCCCTCGGCGACGATGGCGACGCGGGCGTTGCTCGCGCCCCACTTGTGCGCGTACTGCGCCGAGCGGATGAACGTGAGCTGCGTCGGCCCTGCACGCTCGACGGTTTCGATCCCCGTGATGGCAAGATCGGTCGGGCCGCGCATCGTCGCGCGGAGAAGCTCCGCGACCCCGCCGCTGGTCAGCGGCGGGGTCGCGGCGTCGGTCGAGGTTGGCATGGCGGCGCTGGTCATCGGTGCTTCCGGGCGTGCCGATCACTTCCTCATTACTTGGTGTTGTTCATGAGGTTGACGAGCGCCGGCGTCACGTCCACCGTCTGCTTGGCGTACATGATCTTCTTGCTCTGGATGAACCCGGTGATCTGCTCGTCCGTCAGGTCCTTCTCGAGCGGGAGCGTCAGCTTGCGGTCATCGAGCATGATCAGGTCCAGGCCCTGCTGCGCGGCGAGCGTCTCGATCGACGACATGATGCGCGGGTACAGGATCTTCCAGTACCGGCCCTTCTCGAGCGAAAGCGCGGCCTGCAGGCCTTCCTGGTGGCCCTTCAGCGAGAGCGCCGCCGACTGGGCCTTCACGCCGAGTTCGAACTTCTTGGGGTCCGAAGCCGGCGCGGCTTCGAACGCGGTCTTCGCGGCTTCGAACTGCGCCTTGACGGTGTTGATCATGTCCTGAAGCTCTTTGGCGCGCTTCTGAAGCGCGTCGTTCTGAGCTTTCACCTCGTTGAGGCCCTCGACCAGCACCTGCAGATCGACGACGCCGACGGTGGTCGGTGCGGCCATCACGACCGCAGGCTTGGAATTCGCGTTCACGACGCTGATGGCCGCCAGGGCGATCGCCGCCGCGGAAAGAGCGGCGAAGGGGGAACGCCAGGAAGAGACACGCGAAGAACCGGCCTGATTGCTCGACATCGAAAAGACCTCCAGTTTGACACCATCGGTGCGAACGACCCCCGAACCCTCTGCAAGGGCATCATAGATGCCCCGCGACCGCCGCGCGGCTGCTCGCGAGACTCCCCCCGTGTCCGCGCGCCCAACCCCCTCTACGCTTGGCCCATGATCATTCCTGTCGCACTGGCCGCCACCCTTCTCGCACTTCAGCCGGCGACGCAGCCTCCCGCCGAAGCTCCCAAGACCCCGCCCGCCTCGACCACCCCAGAAACCAAGCCCGCGCAAAGAGCCGCTCCCTCCGACAGGCCCGTCAGCGTCACCACCGAAGGTGACCTCTTCGAAAGCAAGGAAGGCACGATCGTCGCGACCGGCCTCCGCTTCGCCGAGGGCCCAGTCTGGCAAGCCGACGGCACCCTCCTGATCTGCGACCTGCAGGGCAATGCCGTCTACACCCTCAACCCCGCCGACGGGCGGGCCGAACGCAAGCCCGGCGAGGGCGTCGACACCCTCCGCAAGCCCTCCGGCAACGCCGCCGGAGCCGCTCTCGACGCCGAGGGCCGCTTGGTCTTCGCCCAATTCGACGGTACGGTCGTCCGCCGCGACAAAGCCGGCGCCGAAACCGTCCTCGCCACCGAGGTGAACGGCAAGAAGGTCAACACGCCCAACGACATCGTCGTCAAGTCTGACGGATCGATCTACTTCACCGACTTCGGCGTCGGCAAGGACGATCACGCCGACCACGCCGGCGTCTACCGCATCGCCACCGACGGCACGGTCAAGCTCCTCACCAAAGACGTCGTCGCCCCCAACGGCCTGGCATTCTCCGGCGACGAGAAGGTCCTCTACGTCGCGCTCTACCGCGATGCCAAAGTCATGGCCTACGACGTGACCGCCGAGGGTGACCTCTCGAACGCGCGCGTCTTCGCCAATATCACGGACCCGGAGATCAAGGGCCGGAGCACGCCGGACGGCGTCAAGGTGGACGCCAAGGGCAACGTCTGGACGACCGGCGCGGGCGGGATCTGGGTCCTCAGCCCCGAAGGCAAGCGAATCGGGCGGATCCTCGTCCCGATGGCTTCCAACCTGTGCTTCGGCGGCACGGACGGCAAGACCGTCTTCGTGACCGCCGGGCCGCGGGTGGTCGCGGCGAAGCTCAAGGAACCGGCGATCAAGGTCGCGGCGCCCGCCGCCGATGCGGCCAAGCCCGCCGCGAAGTGATCCCCCGCGCCTGAACCCAAGCGGAGCACACGCCTGAACCAGAGCTCTCCCTCCCACGGCACTCCGCCCGCCGCGGCCAAGCACGGCCTCGCCGCGCACGCGCGGTTCTTCTGGCAGTTCCTCACCAAGCCCGGCATGGTCGGCGCCGTCGCTCCGAGCTCCGCCGCGCTGGCGAAGGAGATGCTCGCCACGATCGACCTGGGCCCAACCGCCCGAATCGCCGAGTATGGACCCGGCACGGGCTCGTTCACCAGCGAGATTCTGTCGCGGATCCACCCACAAGCCAAGTTCTTCGCTGTTGAACGCAACGCCGCGCTCGCCGCCCAACTCCGCTCGCGGTTCCCCGCGCTCCATCTGCACGAAGGAAGCGTCGAGGACATCGAAACGTTCTGCCGGGCCGAAAGCGTGGATCAACTCGACGCCATCGTCAGCGGCCTCCCCTGGGCCGCATTCCCGCGCGACCTGCAGGTGCGCATCCTCGACGCGACGATGAAGGTGCTGAGGCCCGGCGGCCAGCTCATCACCTTCGCGTACCACACGGGCCTGTTCCTGCCCGCGGGACAGCGGCTTCAGAAGCTCCTGCCGACATACTTCTCGTCGATCACGCGCGGACGCACGGTCTGGGGAAACACGCCCCCGGCTTTCACGATGCGCTGCGTCCGGTAGCCCGACCTACGCAGGCGACGCTGAACCGGTTCCATCGATTTCCAAGCTATTTTCCCGCAGAAAATCCGCGCGAGAAGGCAATCCGCACGCGCTTCTCGCGTCTCTCTTGAGGGACGCGTTCGCGTCCCCGGGAGGGGACCGAATGCCGACATCGTGTGGGGACGCTCGTGAGCGATTCACTTAGCGCCCCGCGGTCGAGAGAGAGAAGCTGGTGTGGGCGGGGTGGGGTGGCTGGAGGGCCACCCCGCTCTTCTTTTGGAGACCGCTTGTTCACCCAGCCGGACACACGCTGTTCCGGACGCGTTCGAGGGTTGTGCCGGCGACGCTCACGATCTTCTCGGGGTTTGCGTGCCCGGTCACGATGCGGACGTCTTTGGCTCGCACGCCAAGCTCGCTCGCCAGAAGAACGCAGATGGCCTGATTTGCTTTGCCGTCTTCCGGCGGAGCGGCGACCTTGACCTTGAGGCGGTCGCCGAGCAAACCCGCGATCTGGTTCTTTCGCGAGCCGGGGACGGCCTTGATCGCGATCCGCACCTCGCCATCGGGTCCGACGGAGAACGGGCTCACGTCCCGGGGTCCGTTTCGAGCGATCGGCGCGTCTTGAAGATCGGGCTTGCGTCAAACGGAGCGGCAGGGTCGCGGTGAGGGCCGTTCTTGATGCGGTCGGCGGCGCTGGCGGCGTTCTCGGGCGAGAACTCGATGCCGATGAACCTGCGCTTGAGCGCACGGGCGACGACGCCGGTGGTCCCGCTCCCCAGGAACGGGTCGATCACGATGTCGCCCGGCTGGCTGCACGCGCGGATGACGCGGGCGAGGTAGATCTCGGGGAGCTGGTTGTGATGGTGCGACCGCCGCTCCTTGTTGTTGCCCTGGATGCGGCCCCAGTACTTGCCGTACCAGACGTCCATCGGCACGCGCATCCCGGCGGGCACGCCGTCACGCTTGCTGAGCGTGCGCTTGTCCCCGTAGGTTGTGAGGCGGTCGGAGGGTTCGAGGATGTCGAGGTGCTTCCACGTGCGCTCGCCGCCGGGCTTGACGAAGTACAGCGCGTGGACCTTGCTCGAGATAAACCGGCTGCGCGTGTTCTGGCCGAACCGGTAATGCCAGATGCACCAGTTGGCCATCTCCATCCCGGACTTCTTGAGGTAGACCACGATCTCCGCGGCCCAGTCGTCGGGGATGTTGACCCAGAGCGAACCGCCGGGCCGAAGAGCTTTCACGCAGGCTTCGAGCCAGGCGTAGGTGAAATCGAGGTACTCGTTGTGCGGAAGGTCGTCCTCCCACCGGTCGTAGGTCGCAGACCAGTTGAACGGGGGGTCGGCGAAGACGAGATCGACCTTGCCGGCAGCCGCTTCCGGAATCGTCGGGAAGATCTCGCGGCAGTCCCCGATCAGCACGCTGGCGCCGGGCCCGCCGTCGAAGCCTTCGATGGAGATCTCGCGCCTGCCGGACTTGGCTTTGACCTTGGACGGCGTCTGGGAAGCCGCGTGCGCCTTGGCGGTGCGCTTTCGTTGGCTGGGAATGGCGGGGGACGGGGACATCTCGGGCAGCATAGCGCAATCCACACGAGGGCGCTACGCCCGGGTTTCCCGCCCGCGAAGCGGGTTCACCCTCGGGGTCGGGTCGCCGTGACGCTTGATCACCCCTTCGATCATGATCCACGCTCCGACCGCCGCCTGATGCCGCCAGCGAGGGGGAGCATCCACCGGCCGGATGACCTCAAGGGACGCTTGCAAGCACCGCATCGCCAGCGATCGCCGAGGGCGGCACCCCAAGCCGATCGATTCGATGATCATCGAAGCCAACATGGCTTCGGGCGCTCGGCCGCGATGCACGCCCACCGTATCGATCAGGGCGAGCCCGGGCCGCGTCGCATCGGTCGAGGTCACGATCCAGTTGGAAGGCTTGGCATCGCGATTGGTAAGCCCCGCCAGTTCGATTCTGCCCGCGATCCGACCGGCTTCCCGGGCGAGCGCGTGCTCCTCGCGGACGGAAAGCCCGCCGCGCGAGAGCACCTCCAGCAGGGTCGGCCCGCGAAGGCGTTCGAGGACCAGTAGCCCTTCCGCATGGCGTTCGGAACCGCGGGTCGCCAGCGCCAGCGGCCGGGCGGTCGGCACTCCCGCCTTGAAAAGCAGAACCGCGCCGCGCCACTGCCGGTCATCCCGCGAAAGCCCCAGCCACGCCCGAAGCCCCGGGATCATCCCCCGCCGGGGAGCGGATTTGATGACCACCTCGCGTCCGGCGATCCTGGCTCCGACCACCAGCGAAGCCCCGTCCCGCTTGAGGATGTCGCACTTCTCCAGATCGATCGCCGCAAGCTCGCGCTCCCACGCCGCCGGATCAAGCCCCGGCGCAAGTCGGTGAATCGTCAGGTCGAGAGGACTCGGCACGTCGCCCAGCGTACCCGCAAGCCGGGCCTCGCGTGGGCTACGCTCTCGCGACACCTTTTTCGGAGCCCTCACCGCATGTCGGACCGCAAGCCTTACGTCGGCGGCAACTGGAAGATGAACACCAACCGCACCACCTCCGCGGAACTCACCCGCGGCGTGGTCGATGCGCTCCGCACGACCACGTCGGTCGAGACCGCGGTCTTCCCCCCCTTCCCGTACCTCCTCGCCGTCAAGTCGATCCTCCGCGACCGCGGGTCGGCCGTCAAGCTCGGAGCCCAGGACGCTTCCCACAAGCCCGACGGCGCGTACACGGGCGAGGTCTCGGTCGACATGCTCAAGGACTGCGGCGTCCAGGTCGTGCTCTGCGGCCACTCCGAACGCCGCCACGTCCTGGGTGAGAACGACGAACTGGTCAACGCCAAGGTCCGCGCCGTCCTCGACGCCGGACTGGACTGCATCCTCTGCGTCGGCGAAACACTTGAGCAGCGGGAAGCCGGCCACACCGACCCCGTCAACCAGCGCCAGGTCCGCGCCGGCCTCGCCGACGTTACCGCCGACATGATGTCCCGCGTCGTCATCGCGTACGAGCCCGTCTGGGCCATCGGCACCGGCAAAAACGCTTCGCCCGGAGACGCTCAGGACGTCCACGCCAAGATCCGCAAGCTTCTCGGCCAGCTCTACAACCCGGACGTCGCCAACCTGACGCGGATCATCTACGGCGGGTCGCTCAAGCCCGCCAACGCCCGCGAGATCGTCACCCAGCCCGATGTCGACGGCGGCCTCATCGGCGGCGCCAGCCTGAAAGCCCCGGACTTCGCCGCGATCGTTCAGGCGTGCGTCTAAAGCCGGGCGTCGCTCGGTGAGGCCGCATTCACCGCCTACTTTCCCGCCATGCCCGCGCTCCTGTCCGCCCGATCCCTGACGAAAACCTTCGGTACTCGCACGCTCTTCACCAAGGTGGGGCTCGTCGTCGAGGAACGGGAGCGTCTCGCCCTGATCGGCCCCAACGGCTCGGGAAAGTCGACCCTCCTCAAGATCCTCGCGGGCCAGGAAGCCACCGACGAAGCCTCGAACCCCGAGATCTCTCTCCTCAAGGGTGTCCGTGTCTGCTATGTCGCTCAGGCCGACCGGTTTCCCGAAGGATCCACCATCCGCTCGGCGGTGATCGACGCCGTGACCGCGAACCCGCCCGCACACCTCCACGATGAGCACGAGATCGAGCTCGCCGCGGAGATGCTCCTCGAGCGCGTCGGATTCGCCGACCTCTCGCAAGCCACCGCATCCCTCTCCGGCGGCCAGCGCAAGCGTTTGGCCATCTCCCGCGAACTCGCGAAGGAGCCCGACCTCCTCCTGCTCGACGAACCCACCAACCACCTCGACGTCGAGGGAATCGACTGGCTGGAATCGATCATCAAAGGCGGGATCGACACCATGCACGGCCGCCACCAGTTCGCGTCCGTCGTCGTCACGCACGACCGCATGTTCCTCGAGTCCGTCGCCTCCCGCATCGTCGAGCTCTCCCCGGCATATCCGGGCGGCACCTTTTCCGTCAAGGGCAACTACTCCGAGTTCCTCCGCCGCAAGCAGGAGTTCCTCGAAGGCCAGGCCAAAGCCGAAGCCGCGCTCGCCAATCAGGTCCGCGAAGACCTCCGCTGGCTCGGCCGCGGCGCCCAGGCCCGCCGCACCAAGAGCAAAAGCCGCATCGACGCCTCCTACGAACGCATGGACGAGCTCGACGAGCTCCGCGCCCGAAACACGCCGAGCAAAGCCGCCGGGATCGACTTCACCGCGACCGAACGCCTCACCCACAAGCTGCTGGTCGCCCGCGCGATCACGAAGTCCCTCGGCGGACGCAGGCTCTTCACCGACCTCGACATGGTCCTCTCGCCCGGAGAGATCCTCGGGCTCCTCGGCCCCAACGGCTCGGGCAAGTCCTCGCTCATCAAGGTCCTCACCGGCGAGCTCCCCCTCGACCCGCCCACGCCCGAAGCCGTCAAGGAAGCAGCCCAGGCCGTCAACATCCCACCCGGCACGCCCGCACCGGGCACCATCCGCAAAGCCGACAAGCTCCGCACGGTCATCTTCTCCCAGCACCGCGAGGGGCTCAACCCCGGCCAGACCCTCGCCGAAGCGTTCAGCCCCCACTCCGACGCGGTGATCTACCGCGGCCAGGTCCTCCATGTGAACACTTGGGCGGCGCGATTCCTCTTCACCAAGGACCAACTCAAGAACCCCGTCCGCGCCCTTTCCGGCGGCGAACAAGCCCGCGTGCACATCGCCCGCCTCATGCTTGAGCCCGCGGACATCCTCATCCTCGACGAACCGACCAACGACCTCGACATCCCGTCGCTCGAAGTGCTCGAAGAAAGCCTCGAGGACTTCCCCGGTGCGGTGATCCTCGTCACGCACGATCGCGCGATGATCGCCCGCCTCTCGACCCGCATCCTCGCCCTCGACGGCCGCGGCGGCTGCCGTTACTTCGCCGACTACTCCCAGTGGGAACGCCGGGTAAAGCACGAAGCGGATCCGGCCGCGCAACGTGCCGCCGAATCAGCCAAAGCCGCCACGCCAGCCCCACCCCCCGCCCCGGCCAAGAAAAAGCTCTCCTACAAGGAGCAGCAGGAGCTCGCCGGGATGGAAGCTTCGATCCACGCGGCGGAGAAGGCTCTGGCCGAAGCCCAAGTCGCCATGAACGACCCCAAAGCCATCGCCGACCACAAGCGATACGCCGCCGCTTGCAACGCCCACGCCCAAGCCCAGACCAAGCTCGACCAGCTCTTCGCCCGCTGGGCCGAACTGGAAGCCAAGGGCTGACCAGCCCCGCGCCGGGCCCCCGGCCCACGCCCCTATAGTTCAAGCAGGAGGCGCCGCCATGGTCCGCCAAGGGCAATCGTCGAAAATCGCGCCGCTGCTGCTCAGGCTTGTCCTCGGGCTCACGTTCCTTTGGGCCGGACTCGGCAAGTTCAACGCGTACGACGAGGTGAAGGGCGAGCAAGCCGCGCGGCTCGCCAATGTCGGCGTGCTCGAGCTTCCAAAGTCCTCCTCCGACCCCAAGGGCGACCACGCGGGGCCGGAGTCCGGAGCCCAGCCGACGGCTCCGAGCACGACCGCAACCCCGAAACTGATGTACAGCGCGGCGGATTTCCCCGAACCGGTCCGCGTGCGACGGATGCACACCAGCGTCACGCTTCGTTTGCTGGAAGCCGCCGAGCCCCGGGAGATTCAGCCCGGACAGCCGCCGCGCTCGATCTGGCCTTCGTTCGCCGCGGGTTCCAACGCTCCGATCCTCGCCTGGGTCGTCGCGATCACCGACATCGCGGGCGGCGTCTGCCTCCTGCTCGGGCTCTTGACGCGGCTTTGGGCGATCGTCTTGGCGGGCCATATGGCGGTAGGGATGTGGCTTTTGCTCATCGGGCCGGCGTGGCGAGCGGGCGATGCGGTGCTTGGGTTCCTGCCGCGTCACGACCCGTGGGACACCGCGTTCTGGATGAACCCGCTCTGGATCCTGGCTCTGCTTTCGATGAATCTGGCTCTGGTCTTCCTCGGAGCCGGCTCGATCTCTCTCGACCGGCCGCTTCTGGGTGAAGCGGTCCGTCCGCAAGCCACCAACTAGTCAGTCGGACTGGATGCGATGATGACGCGACGGAACGCCGGAACACGAAGGACCGACCGAGCCATGCTCGCCGCCGTCGTGCTCTCGCTCTGCGTCCACGCCGCCGGCTTGCTCGTCCTCACCAGGCCCCCGAGCAACCCGCCGCCGACGACCGACATCGTGGGTGAAAGCGACACCGTCGTCCTCGGCCTCGATCTGGCCATGACGGATCCGCCTCCGGCCGCACCCACCCTGCCCGTACCCGCTCCCCCCGAGCCCGCTCCGGCTCTGATTCCCGAGCCGACGCCGCCAACGCCCGAGCCGGCTCCCGCCCAAGCCGATGCCGCTCCGGCTGAGCCCGCGCCCCCGTCCGAGCCCAGCGTCGCGACGCTGCCCCAGCCCGACGCACCGGCCGCAAAGGTGCCCATCGAGCTCCCGACGCCCAAGCCGTCCTTTGCCATCTCGATCGAAGCTCCGCCGTCCGCGCCGCCCGCCGCCCCCGCTCCGCCCAAGCACGCCACGCCCGAGCCTCCCCCCGAGGTCCGCCCCATCGCGGCGTTCGCCGGAGTGAAAGCCGATCGGGCCAAACGCGTCGTCTACGCCGTCGACATCTCCGGCGTAATGGTCGGGTCGCTGCCGTTCGTGCTTGAGGAACTCAAACGCTGCGTCAATCGCCTCGGCCCCGATCAGGAGTTTCAGGTCGTCCTCTTCCGCGACCCGACGCCCCCCGCCGGCTCGCAAAACGCCGCAAGCGGCGACGCTTCCCAAGCTTCGGAAACCCATGATCCCGCCTTCGACGGGGACAAGCCCGAGTCGACGACCGCGCTTCCGCCGCTCGAAGACCTGTACGCCTCGGCACTCTGGCTTGGCCAAGCAGCCGCGGCTGGCAATGCCTCGCCCCCCGCGCTCCTCCGGGTCGGCGAAGACTCCCGCAAGCAGCTCGCCTCACTCGTCGGAAACCTCCAGTCCGACGGTGCTTCCAACCCCCTGACCGGCTTGCGCCTCGCGCTCTCAATGAAGCCCGACGTGGTCTTCCTCCTCACCCGCGGCATCCGCCGTAGTGGCACCAGTTGGGGCCCCGGCGAACGCCAGGTCATGCTCGCGCTCGATGAAGCCAACCCCAAAGACGCTTCCGGCCGCCGCGCCACCACCATCCGCACCATCCAGTTCGTCGCCAAGGACCCCTCCGGCCTCATGGACCTCATCGCCAAGGAGCACGGCGGCGGGACGGCCACGGTGCTGACCGTCGCCGACCTGAAAGCGGCTTCCAAAGCCACCAAGCGCTGAGGCCTCCCCTACCATCGGGCCTTATGACGACCCCGGAATCCTCGGCTTCTGCTTCGCCTTCCCCCGCCAAGTCCATGGACGCCATCATGGCGCTCTGCAAGCGCCGCGGCTTCATCTTCCAGGCGTCGGACATCTACGGCGGCATCAACGGCTTCTGGGATTACGGCCCCCTCGGTGCCCAGCTCAAGAAAAACCTCCGCGAAGCCTGGTGGCAGGACATGATCATGCGCCCGGCGTGGGGCAAGCACGGCCCCAACGGCGCCCCCGTCCGCTGCGTCCCCCTCGAAACACGCATCATCCAGCATCCCAAAGCCTGGGTCGCAAGCGGCCACGTCGGCGGGTTCAACGACCCCATGGTCGACTGCAAAGAAACCAAGCAGCGTTACCGCTACGACCATGTCAGCGTCTTCGTCCCCGCCGCCGGCGACCCCGGTGACAAACCGCTCTTCGCGTTCATGAAGGATTCGCCCAGCGAAGCCAAACAGCAGAAGAAAGCCGAGAAAGCCTTCGGCCAGGTGAAGGTCATCGCGCTCACCGAAATCCCCGTCGCGGACTTCGCCAAGGTGCTCGGGCCTGACGCTGACAAAGTCGGCACGCTCACCGAGCCCAAGCAGTTCAACCTGATGTTCAAGACCTACATCGGCGCGACCGCGAGCGAGGACGATGTCGCCTACCTCCGTCCAGAGACCGCTCAGGGCATCTTCCTCCAGTTCAAAAACGTGGTCGACTCCACCCGCGTCAAGGTCCCCTTCGGCATCGGCAACGTCGGCACCTCCTTCCGCAACGAGGTCACGCCCCGCAACTTCACCTTCCGCTCCCGCGAGTTCGAGCAGATGGAGCTCGAGTTCTTCTGCCACCCCGACGAATCGCAAGCCTGGTACAAGTTCTGGCGCGACTTCCGCATGCAGTGGTGGAAGGACATCGGCCTCGCCGGCGACAACCTCATCCTCCGCGAGCACGACAAGGATGAGCTCTCGCACTACTCCGTCGGCACCTCCGACGTTGAGTATCGCTTCCCCTTCACCGCTCCCGGCTTTGGCGAGCTCGAAGGGATCGCCCACCGCGGCAACTACGACCTCACGCAGCACCAGACGCACAGCAAGGTCAAGCTCGAGTACAACGACACCGAGCGCGGTGAGCTCCTGCCCAACGGCTCACGCCGCGGCGAACGCTACCTCCCCCACTGCATCGAGCCCGCCGCCGGCCTCGACCGCGGCGTGCTGGCGTTGCTCTGCGAGGGGTACACCAAGGACGAAAGCCGCGCCAGCCCGGAATTCATGAAGTTCCACCCGCGCGTCGCTCCGATCAAAGCCGCCGTCTTCCCCCTGGTCGCCAAGGACGGCATGCCCGAGATCGCCGAAAAGCTCCACACCGCCCTCACCGACAAGTTCTGGAAGATCGGCGTCATCGAGATGGACGAGAAGCAGTCCATCGGCAAACGCTACGCCCGCATGGACGAAGCCGGCACGCCGTACTGCATCACCATCGACAACGACACGCTGACGGGCCAGGTCGTGACGATCCGCGACCGCGACACAGCCCAGCAGGAGAAGGTCGCGATCGATCAGGTGCCGGCGTGGCTTTCGACCAAGCTCGGGGTATAAGCAGCAAGGCGGTTACGGGCAGCGCACGCTGATCCACGATCTGTGGTCCCGATGCGCCGTCGCGTACACTTGGCACATGACGGAGGTCTCTCGCTCCAGAGTTTGGCCTGCGATCCGGCTCACCTTCGCGTTCCTTCTTGGCTTCGCGACCACACTCGTGGTCGCATGGACACCCCCGGCTGTTGTGAGCCACCTCGAACTTCTTGGAGAGTCTGAAGAGATCGCGCACGAGGGGTTTACGGTTCACACTTCCATGACGTCCGATACATGGAAGGACCTCGTGAACGTCGCGTGGCAGAATGAACCTCCGAGCGACCCTTCTTCGCCAGTCTTGAAAGCGAGCGACAAGGGAAAGGCGGGAACCATGACTCCTTCATGGTCTGCGGCGTGGAACACGACACGTCCATCGCGACCGTCCGCACCGTGGTCCAATACGGGCGCGAACAGCGAGTCGTCCCTGACTGAGATGCGAACCGGTTGGCCGTTCCGTGCGCTGGCCTGCTCGTTTGACGACCCGATTCCCGGCTGGAAAGCACACGAGTTCGATTTCTATCCGACTCATGATGCCATTTCACTGAACTGCTTCATGAAGCGGATACGCACAAATCACATATCCGAGCCGCGCGCACTGCCGCTGAAGCCGGTCTGGTTTGGCCTGATCTCGAACACCCTGCTTTACACGGGCGCGTGGCTCGCGATTACTTACGCCCCGCGGAGTATTCGCGGAGCATGGTGGAAACGGCTCGGACGGTGCCCGACTTGTGCGTACGACCTCCGCCAACAAACAGCACCCGGCTGTCCCGAGTGCGGACTTGGACGCGCGACCGAGAAACGAACTTAGTTCCGGCCTCGTTCGGTCTACTACTGATCGTGCCCGGCGTACTCCGGCATCTTGTGGCCCGCGTCGCGGAGGGTCTTCTCACGCTTGGCCAGCTCAAGGTCGTAGTCCACCATCATCGCCGCGAGCTGCTCGACCGACGTCGTCGGGACCCAACCGAGCTTCTGCTTGGCTTTCGTCGGGTCGCCCAGGAGCAGGTCGACCTCGGCCGGCCGCAGGTACCGCTGGTCAAACGCGACATAGTCCTTGTAGTCGAGGCCCACGTGGCGGAACGCAAGCTCGCAGAACTCGCGCACGCTGATCGTCTTGCCCGTCGCGATCACGTAGTCGTCGGGCTTCTCCTGCTGGAGCATCATCCACATCATCTTGACGTAGTCGCCCGCATACCCCCAGTCGCGCTTGCTGTCGAGGTTGCCCAGGTACACCTTGTCCTGCATGCCAAGCTTGATCCGCCCCACCGCCCGCGTGATCTTGCGCGTCACGAACGTCTCGCCGCGACGCGGGCTCTCGTGGTTGAACAGGATCCCGCACGAAGCGTGCATCCCATAGCTCTCGCGATAGTTGACCGTCGCCCAGTGCGCCATCATCTTGGCACACGCGTACGGCGAACGCGGGTAGAACGGCGTCGTCTCGGTCTGGGGCGTCTCGACCACCTTGCCGTACTGCTCCGATGAGCTCGCCTGGTAGTACCGCACCTGCTGGCCGGACTCCTGCTGGAACTCGCGGACGGCTTCGAGCAGGCGGAGAGCGCCCATCCCGACGCTATCCGCCGTGTAAAGCGGCATGTCGAACGACACGCGCACGTGCGACTGAGCGCCCAGGTTGTACACCTCGTGCGGCCGCACCTGCTGCATCAGCTTGGCGAGGCCGTTGGCATCGCACAGGTCGCCGTAGTGAAGCTTGAGCTTGCCGCCCTTGACGTGCGGGTCGAGATAGATGTGGTCGATGCGCCCGGTGTTGAAGGAGGAGGAGCGACGGATGATCCCGTGCACCTCGTACCCCTTCTCGATCAGAAACTCGGCCAGGTACGAGCCGTCCTGCCCGGTGATGCCAGTGATAAGAGCGCGGCGGTTGGTCGACATTCGGCGAATCCTTCAATAAGTGAACCCAAGACGCTGAAGCCCCACCCTCCCCCACCCTACCCCCATCATCCCCCAACCCGTCCAAGCGAAAGCCCGAGCTTCCGGTACGGGCCCGCGTTATCGGGAGTTCGCACCGGGACCCGGACAATAGTCTGTATCGGGCGGACAACCCCGCTCCTGAGCAATTCCCGACCCCTTCAGAACCGGGCGGAACCTGTGCGGGTCCCATATCGCGCGACGCCGCCTCCGGCGGGACGCACCACCGCTGGCTCGCCGGCCCCTTCTATTCTCCGATATGCGCGTCCTGCTTGTCACGGCCGGCTCCCACGGCGACGTCAACCCGTTCATCGCCATCGGACGCTCGCTCGTGGAACGGGGGCATCAAGCCGTCCTGATGACCAACCCGTACTACCGCGGGCAGGTCGAAGAAGCCGGCCTCAGCTTCATCGGTGTCGGTGAGCACGTGGACCTCAAGAAGGTCCACGAGACCATCCCCGACCTCATGCACGAGCGCAAGGGGGCCAAAGTCGTCCTCGACCTGCTGGTCGGAAAGTTCGCCACCGAGTCCTTCCGGGCGGCCCGCGAACAGCTCGAAGCACGCTCGTTCGACGCCGTCGTCCACCACCACATCGCCCTCGGTGCCGCGTGGGCAGCCGAACAAGCACGCGTGCCCAGCGCGGTCGTCGTGCTCGCTCCCATGATGTGGATGAGCAGGGGCGATCTCTTCACGCCGCAGTCTTGGTCGTCCGTCTATCCGGGCAGGTTCACCCTCTGGCTCATGCACGCGCTCAAGGGCCCCATGCTCGGATGGTTCATGGACCCGATCATCCACAAAGCCCGCCGCGAGATCGGCTTGGCGAAAGCCAAACGTGAATACCTCCGCATCACCCGCGGCGGCACCATCAACCTCGGCATGTGGTCCCCCGTGCTCCGCCCGCCCCTCGCGGACGACCCGCCGCAAAGCGTCATCTGCGGCTTCCCCTGGCACGACCGCCACGGCGAACAGGAGACCGCCGGCGAACGCCTCGAAGCCTTCCTCGCCGCGGGCGAGCCGCCGATCCTCTTCACGCTCGGCACCGCCGCCGTCCACGTCGCGGGCGATTTCTACGAGCACGCCGCCGAGGCTTGCCGCATCCTCGGCCGCCGCGGTTTGCTCCTCGTCGGCCCCGGCCGCTCCGAGCCCAAGAACCTCCCCGCCGGCTCGCTCGCGGTCGAGTACGCCCGCTTCTCCGCCGTCATGCCCCGCTGCGCCGTGAACGTCCACCACGGCGGGATCGGAAGCACCGGCCAAGCCCTCCGCGCCGGCCGACCGACGGTCGTCATCCCCCACGCCCACGACCAGTTCGACAACGCCGCCCGCCTCAAACGCCTCGGCGTCTCCGAAACCCTCCCCCGCCCGAAAGTGACCGCCGCCCGCTTGGCTTCCGCCATCCGCACGATGCTCGAAAGCCCGGCCGCTTCGTCAAACGCCCATCGGCTGGCAAACCTTATGAAATCCGAACACGGAGCCGACCGAGCGGCCTCAGAGATCGAGAAACTGGCAACCCGACCATAGCAATTCGAAAGTTGACCTTGACAAATCAAAAGTAGCGGTTATGTTTTGTTCAACATGGCCGTCGATTTGTCAAACTCGTCGCCGCTCGAAAGCCACCCCCTCCGGGCCCTCCCGAGGGAGGATCTGGACCTCATCGTGGAGCTGGTGCTGCGGTCGGGGTCGCTCAAGGAGCTGGCGACGGTGTACGGGGTGAGCTATCCGACGATCCGGCTGCGGCTGGATCGCGTGATCGAACGGCTTCAAGCGGCGGTTGAGGGGAAGAAGCAGGACCCGCTGAGCGATCTGCTCGCGACGCTTGTCGAGCGCGGCGAGATGTCGGTCTCGGCGGCGCGGGTCGTGCGTGACGCCGCTCGCAAGCACCTGAGCGGTTCTCCGATCGTCGCTTCATCAAGCACACCCATCGCCGACGCTTCGGAGCGCGGCGGCATTCCCCCGTTCATCTCTTCGCAAGGAGTGGTCTCATGAGCGCATGGTTCACGATTCACGAAGCCAATCACATCGCGGGCGTCATGGGCGGCTTGATCGGTGCGCTCGCGGGCGGGGTGGGCGGGCCGATGATGGGCATCCTTGCGCCCAAGGGCAAAGCCAAGGGGCTCGTCGTCGGGTTCCAGCTTTTCTGGATCGCGGTCGGCGTCGGGCTTCTGATCACGGGCGTGGTTGCGCTGATGCTCGGGCAGCCCGGGTACGTGGGCCATCCGTTCCTGCTGGTCGGGTTCATCACGACAGCAGTGGTCGGCGGGCTTTTCCCTGTGACGCTGCTGCGGTACCGCGAAGCCGAAAAACGCAAGCTTGACGCCGAAGAGTTCCGCCGCGGCTGATCGCGAAGCTCACGGGGCGGGGTGTTGGGGAGCCACACCCTCAAGCACGCGCCACACATCGCGGACGACCCAGCTCATGTTCTCGTGGGCTTTCGCGGTCGCGGCGCCGATGTGGGGCATGAGGTGCGCGTTCTTGAGGCCGAGCAGGGGGTTGTCCGGAGCGATCGGCTCGGGCTCATGGACGTCGAGAATGGCCGAAGCCGAGGGGTTCGCGGTGAGGTGCCTGGCGAGCGCGGCGTGGTCGACGACCATGCCGCGGCTCGCGTTCACGAAGACCGCATCGGGCTTCATGCGGCCGAACTGCGCCTCGGCGAGAAGGTTCCGGTTGGATGCTCTGCCGTCGACATGGATGGTGAGAGCGTCGCTCTCGGCGAGTAGCTTCTCGAACGGGACCGGGCGAGCGCCGAATTCCGAGCTCTCGGGAATGTCGCGCAGGTCGTGATAAAGCACCGTCATGCCGAACGCCGCACCGACGCGAGCGACGCGGCTTCCGACGCGGCCGAGGCCCAGGATGCCGAGCGTCATGGTTTCGAGCTGTCGGCGGCCCAGAAGCTCCTTGCGGAGGTTGGCCCACGCGGCCGCGTCCAATGACTTGTCGAGGAAAAGCCTCGGGCGGATCGCATCGAGCAGCACGGCGAAGACGAGCTCGACGACGGCCGAAGAATTGGCGTCGGGCGTGTAGACGACCTGCACGCCGCGGGCGCGGCAGGCTTGCACATCGATGTTGTCCAAGCCGACACCCGCTCTGGCGACGACCTTCAGCCTGGGCGCGTGCGCGAGGAGGTCGGCGTCAACCTTGGTGTAGGTGCGTACGACGAGGCCCTGGGCCTCGGGAAGAGCAGCGCGAAGGCGCGCGGCTTCCGCGAAGGGGATCTCGGACAGGTTCACGCGCTGCGCGAGCCAGTCCGCGGCTTGGGTATCGAGGTGCTCGGTCTGGATCACGACGGGCTTGTCGGCCATGGCGCAGCATAGCGCTTTGCCGCGGTCCGACCGCGCTCGCGATCAGGGCACGAGCTTGACGACGCTGACGGGATCCATGAGCATGGTGTAGACGAGCGCGACATCATCGTCGAGCATGCGGACGCAGCCCATGCTCTTGCTCTGGCCGATGGAGTCGGGCTCGATGGTGCCGTGGATGCCGAAACCCTTGAACTTCGCGGCTTCGCCCTTGCCTTCGATACCGACCCAGCGTTCGCCGATGGGGTTCTTCGGGTCGTCGGCGGCGAACTTCTCGCCGGTCTGGGGATTGGTCCACGGCGGGTTGACCTGGCGGCTTGCGGTCTTGACGGTGAAGTCACCGACGGGCGTGTTGGGGCCGAGCCCGACCTTGAAGGATTTAACGTAGATCCAGTTCTCCGGATCGCTGGGCACGCCCCAGTAAAGGTCGAGGCGGTAGTCGGACTTGGTCACGACGGCGTGGAAGGGGCCGCGGACGAGCTTGAGCTTCTTGCCGACCTTGAGCTTGGTGGAGTCGACCTTGTTGATGCGCTCGATCAGGCGCCAGTCGGTGACAAGAGCGCGTTTGCGAGCGATCTTCTCGAGACCGTCGCCGGGCTCGATCGTGTACTCCTCGCACATCGGATCGCCGGGGGTGACCTTGGCGGAGAAGATGAGGTCCTGGTTGATCGTCGTGAGCTTGGTTCGGAGAGCTTCCTGATCGGACTTGGACGTCTTGGAGTTCAGGAGGGCTTTGCTGAGGAGGGCCCGGGCGCCGAGGAGGTCGCCGGCTTTCTGCTTGCGGTCACCCTCGGCCATGAGGTTCATGACCTCGCTTGTGGAGCCGGTGGCGGGAAGGGGCGATCCGGGGCCGGAGGGCGCGGTGCCCGGATTCGAGCCGGGATTGGCGCCCGGCGCATTACTGGGCGGGTTGCCCGGCGCGCCCGAGGGGCTGGTCACGTCGATGCCAGCGGGCTTGCCGGTCTCACCCGCGGGGGGCGTGCTTCCGGGAGCCGCGCCGGGGGTGGTCGCGGGCGGGTTGGTCGGGCCGGGGAGCGGTTGGCCACCGGCCGGATTGGCGGGCGGATTGGCGGACGGATTGGTTGCCGGGGTTCCCGTGGGGGAAGGGGTGGGCGTCGCGGGCTGGGCCGACCCAAGGGAGATGCGGACCGGCTCGACGACCGCCGGAGAGTTGCCGAAGGGCTTGGGGTCGGGCTTGAGGTCGTTCTTCACGTCCGGCTTCTTCGCGACCAAGCCGCCCTTGTCGGAGGGCTTCTCGCCGTTCTTGGCGGTCAGGGCGGAAGCGTCCTTGGGGCCGGATTGGGCAAGCCAGTAGATGGAGCCGGTCGCCCCCGCGACGACGAGCAACCCGATGATGAGCATCGGAACGCGGGAGCCCCCGCCGCCACCGGTCTGATACGACACCGCGCGACCCGAATCGCCCGAACGTTCCGCTTGAGAGGGAAGAGCCATTGCGCAATCTCCGAAATCAGCGGGCCAGCCCCGATCCATCCCTGGGGGGGCACCGCCACACACGCGAAGGAAGCACGACCGCGTCCACGCGGGCGTCCTGCTCGCCGGCGGGAACCTCCCGCAGGCCTTGAACTTCCAACGCCAGCCCGATCCGACGCGTCCGCGCCGGGATCCGGCTTAAGAAACGATCATAGAACCCCCCGCCCCGCCCGAGACGCCTCCCGGCCTCATCAAACGCGATTCCGGGGACGAAAACCACGTCAATCTCGCTCAGCTCCGACGCGCCAATCTCATTCGGCGCCGCCACGGGCTCCGGGATGCCGTGTTTGCGAACGACAAGGCCGGAATCCACGCTGGTCACCCGCCGCGGAATCAGCACCTTCGCGTCCCAGTCAATCGCGGGCAGAAGGACGACCCGTCCCCCCGCCAGCGCCGCACGACACGCTTCCCGACAGTCCACCTCGCGGTCCGTGGGCGCGTACGCCATCAAGACCCGGGCCTGGCGCACCTCCGGCAGATCCGCCAACTGCCGACAGACCATCGCCGATTCCTCCGCCAGCCGCGGCGCGGTCAGCGTCTCCACGAGCAACGCCACCGCTCGCCGCGTCCGCTTCTTGCGTTCCTCAAGCGTTTCCGCGGTCACCGCCGACCTCCCGTCCGCGTCCGTCGTCCCGCCGCTCGCGCCGAAGCCTTCGGATCTCCGCCAGCCTTTCCGCATGGGCCTTTTCCGCTCCCACCTCACCGGGCTTGTAATACTCGCGTTCCACGCCGAGGTAATCCTGTCCGGTGTTGCCGGCATCGTGGGTGTATTCGTACTTCTCCGCGCCCGGCCCGCCCGCTTGCTTGGTGCGAACGCCCGCTCCGCCGGTGCGCGGATCGGTCGACACGGGCGAACTGTTCGGATCGCGCAGGTACATCGGCACGGCGAGCGTCCGGCCTTCACGCACATCCGCGAGAGCCGCTTCGATCGCCGCGTAGCTCGCGTTGCTCTTGGGCGAAAGAGCCATCGCCGTGGTCATCTGGGCAAGCGTGATCCGTGCTTCGGGCATGCCGATCCGCTCGATCACCTGATACCCCGCCGCCGCGATCATGATCGCCCGCGGGTCGGCGTTGCCGATGTCCTCGCTCGCCAAGATCGCAAGCCGGCGGGCGATGAACCTCGGGTCCTCCCCGGCTTCAAGCATGCTCGCAAGCCAGTACAGCGCCGCGTCGGGGTCGCTTCCGCGGACACTCTTGATGAACGCGGAGATCTGGTCGTAATGACCGTCGCCGCTCGCGCCGCCGTACGCCGGGGCTTTCTGCTGGATGCTGGCTTCCGCGACCTCGCGATCGATCACGATCGTCTCTTCCGCACCCGCCCGCGACGACATGACGGCGACCTCGAGCGCGGTCAAAGCCCGCCGGGCGTCCCCTTCGCTCCGAATCGCCCAGACGTGAAGCGCCTCCTCCGTGATGTCGATCCGCCGCTTGCCGAACCCGCGTTCCGCATCCGCGATCGCCGCCCGCACGACCTCCTTGATCGCCTCCTGGCTCAGCGGCTCAAGCCTGAAGAGCGTGCTCCGGCTCACGAGTGCCGAGTTGACCGCGAAAAGCGGGTTCTCCGTCGTCGCGCCGATGAGCGTGATCACTCCGCGCTCAACATCCGGCAGAAGCACATCCTGCTGGGCTTTCGTAAACCGGTGGATCTCGTCGAGGAACAGGATGGTGCGGGTGCCCGCGTTCTCCAAGCGAGCGGCGGCTTCGTCGATCACCTCGCGGATCCGCTTGACCCCGACGCCCGCCGCGTTCTCCCGGACGAAAGCCCGCTTGCTATGGGCGGCGATGACCTCGGCCAGGGTCGTCTTTCCGGTTCCCGGGGGTCCGTGGAGGATGATGGAGGTGATCGCCCCACCCTCCAGCATCCGACGGAGGAGCTTGCCGGGGCCCAGGAGGTGCTCCTGGCCTCGAAATTCGGCAAGTGACCGGGGTCGGAGGCGTACGGCCAGAGGCTCGGCGGTGCGCCGAGCGGCCGCGCGTTGTCCGGCCCACAGATCGCTCATGCAGAAGGATACGGATCCGAGCCGGTCACGGGCCGAAATGCGGCGAAGTAAGTGCTAACATCGGCGGTGTCCGTCGTGGTTGTCATCATCTTGGTGGCGGGGTTGTGGCTTGTCGTCGGATGGGCGGCGGGTCGCATCATGGACAATCCGCGGAATGACGCGATCTACGGGTTCGGACTCGCGTTCACCAAGCTCTATGTCCGCCTCTTTCATGGGCTTCGGGTGCGCGGGCCGGTTCCGACCCGGGCCGACGGCCGCGGCCTTATCGTCGTCGTGAATCACACCGCGGGCGTCGACCCGGTGCTCGTCCAAGCGGCGTGCCCGTTCGAGATCCGCTGGATGATGGGCCGCGACATGATGATCCCATCGCTGGACTGGTGGTGGGAGTGGCTCGACATCATCCCGGTTGATCGCGGCCAAGCCGGCAAGCCCGGCAACGACCCCACCGCCGCCAAGGAAGCCATCCGCCATCTCCGCGCCGGCGGCACCGTCGGCGTCTTCCCCGAAGGAAGCATCGAACGCCCGCCCCGCACGCTCAAGCCCTTCGCGCCGGGCATCGGCCTCCTCGTCCGCATGACCAAAGCCCGCGTGCTCCCCGTCATCATCGAGGGAACGCCCGTCACCAACAGCGCCTGGGGAAGCCTCTCCGTGCCAAGCCGAAGCAAGGTGACGCTCCTCCCCATCTACGAAAGCCCGCCTGGCAAGAAGTCCGCGGAAGAGATCACGGGCGCGATCCAGAACCTCTTCGTGCAAGCGACCGGCTGGCCCGTCAAGGACCGGTGAGCGATTCGAATACCATCGGGCTATGGCACTCCGTCAAGTCGGCTTGTCTCTCGCGATCACGCTCCTCGCGGCCACCGCACGCGGCCAGGACCTTGCCACCCCCACCGGCCCGAGCGTCGAACGCTTCCCCACCGTCGCGGAGAAGTCCGGCTTCGAAGCAACCTCGACCTCAACGGAAGTGATCGAGCATCTTGATGCGCTCGCCACGCTCCCGCTGGTCCGCAGGGCATCGATGGGCACGACGCACCAGGGCCGCGATATCCCGATGGTGATCATCGCCGACCCGCCCGTCGCCACGCCCGAACAGGCCAAAGCCAGCGGCAAGCTCACGGTGTTTCTCTTCGGCAACATCCACGCGGGCGAATGCGACGGCAAGGAAGCCCTCGGCATGCTCGCTCGCACGCTCGCCACCGAGCCGAACCACCCGCTGCTTCGCCATCTGGTCGTGATCATCGCGCCCAATTTCAACGCCGACAGCAACGACAAGATCGGGCCCACCGAAACACACCGCCCCGGCCAGATCGGGCCCGCGAAAGGATGCGGCATCCGCGAGAACGCGCAGGGCCTGGACCTCAACCGCGACTTCATCAAGCTCAAGACCCCGGAAGTCCGGGCTTTGGTGAACACGGTGCGCCTCTGGGACCCCGCCGTCGTCGTCGATTGTCACACCACCAACGGAAGCCACCACCGCTACCTCGTGACCTACGCGGGGCCGAAATCTCCCGCGGGCGACCCTCGCATCGTCGACTTCTCTCGAAACACGTTCATGCCGAAGATCGCCCAGCACTTCGAGAGCACCACCGGCCGCCCGACGTTCTGGTACGGCAACTTCGAGGGAGATCACGAGAACCCGCCGCGCACCCACACACGCTGGGAGACGTTCCCCGCCGAAGCCCGGTTCGGCACGACCTACCTCGGCCTGCGCGGCAAGCTCAGCGTCCTCGTCGAAAGCTACTCATACGCGTCGTACAAGGACCGCGTGCTCGGAAGCCTCGCGTTCTGCACCTCCATCCTCCACGCGGCCGATGCCCATCGCGACGAGATCCGCCGGATCGTCGGAGAAGCGGACCAAGCACCGCCCAAGGTGGCGATCCTGTCCAAGGCGAGCGCGTGGCCGGGCACCTTCACCGTCAAGGGGTTCGTCGAAGCGGAAAAGAACGGCCGCAGCGTCTCCACCGGCGAACCCAAGGACTACGAGGTTGAGCTTTGGGACCGGTTCACCCCCGCTCTCGAGGTCGACCGCCCCGCCGCGTACATCATCCCAAGCCCGACGGCGGAAGTGCAGAGCGTGCTCGCGGCCCACGGCTTGACGCTCGAAACGACCGCGCAAGCCGCCAAGCTCACCGTTCAGGTGCAGCGGATCACGAGCTCCAAACCACTCTCGCGACCCTTCCAGAATCAGATCCCACTCACGCTCGAAGCCGAAACACGCGAAGCGGAGGTCGACGTCCCCGCCGGATCGCTGGTGGTTCGGACCGACGGCCTCCTCGGCCGCCTCGCGGTGTACCTGCTCGAACCGATGAGCGAAGACGGGCTCGCGACGTGGAACTACTTCGACGCGTGGGCCAAGCCGGACACGGACTTCCCCGTGCTTCGCGCGATGAAGCTCGAAGTGCCGACAACGAAGGTCCAGGCGGATTCTGACGCGGTGAAGTGATCGCTCGCGGCCGCCCGCACGAACATGCTGCTTACTTCGAAGGCTGCTGATCTCCGCCGGAGCCGGCTTCGCCCGGAAGCGGCAGGTCCGGCTGGGTCTCCGCCGCGGAAGCGGCCTCGGGAGTCATTCCAAGCGCGTTGTCAAGCGCCGCCTTGGCCGCGCTGAACATGTCGATGAGCTTGCTTGTCTCGGGCTTCTTGAGAATCTCGCCGTCCGCGCCGAGGACGAAGAGCGCGGGATACGCGCCGACGTGCCACTGATCGGCGAGTTTGTCCGCGTCGATGATGACGGGAACATCAAGCCCGGCGTCCGCGACCATCTTGCCGGCGGCTTGCGAATCCCGCTGGCGGACGGCGGCGGCGTAGATGTTGGCTTTGCCCTTGTAACGCGTCGCAAGGTCCTTGAGCTCGGGCAGCGCTTTCTTGGACGAAAGCGACCATGAGCCAAAGAAGAGGACCACCGTCGGCTGCCCCTTGATGGAATCGAGGGTCACGGTCTTGCCGTCCAGGGTCTTGGCTTCAAACGCCTGCATCGGCCCGGCGTCGTTCGTCGGAACGGGCGAAGCCGGCGAGTTCGGAGACGGAACGGGATTCACGATCGAAGGCTGAGCGGGAACGATCTGCCCCGGCTGGGTGCCGGGCGGGGTCACCAGCCCATCCGGCCCGACCACGGGCGTCGCGACGGGAACGCCGGTTTCGGCTCCCGGACCGGTCGGGGGCGTCAGGACCTCGCCGGCGTCGGTGATGCTCTTCGGCGGGGCGATCGGCGCGGCTTTGTCCGGCACGCGGGCAGGCGGCGTGGCGGAAGCGGCTTTCGGGGACTGCTGCTCGTCCTTGGTGAACCCGTCGGGCAGCGCGAGAGTGAAGTCGGCGTCGGTGAACTTCTCATCGACCTTCAGGTTCGAGAACTCGAGCACCATCGAGGTGGTGCCCTTGCTGCTGGAACGCTCGCGCGTGATGCGGCGCGGAATGTGGTCGTCCTTGCCGAACGCGAAGATCGAATCACCCGACATCGTGCCGGGAGCGCCCGTCACCGCGGCGACGATGCAATCGACCGATCCGACCTTCTCGGCGTCGCGCAGGGTCATCGTCGGAGAGACCCGCTCCTTGGCGAGCGGGGAAGCGACAAAGAGGTCGCTGAGGGTGCGGAGATTACTCGCGGCTTCAAGCGGCTTGCCGCGGGCCGTCGCGGTCGGTCGGACATAGAGCTTCTTGGCGTCCTTGTCGAGCCAGGAAGCGTTGCCCTCGGCGTAGAGAACATCAAACTCGACATCGTCGGCTTTGGCAGTCCGCTTGCCCTTGCCGGTCATGCGATACGCCCAGCCCGTCTCGGTGCGCCGCGCGATGATCTTGGCGGTGGTCGTGCCGAACATCTCTTTGCCGTTTCCATCGACGGCGAAAGAGACCTCGAAGGAAAGCGAGTTGATGGTCTTCATCGCTTCGACGAACTGGTCGAACGCGGCTTTGGCTTCGGGGTCTTGGTTGAGAGAAGGTGCCGGCTCGGCTTTGGCGTCCGCGGGCTTGGGTGCGGACAAGGAGTCCTTGGGAGGCTCGGCGAGCAGCGGCGGCGCGATCGGAGCTTCCTGCACCGTCTCGGCCGGCTGGGCGAACGCACTCGCCGCGAGACCGACGATCGCCACCAAAACCAGTCCGCGTCCGTTGTGCATCGTTTTCTCCAGGGCGATCATGCCCGCTTTGCTTCCGCTTGGTTTACCGCGAGCAAGGCCGCCAGCGCCGCGCCCGGATCCGCCTGCCTCATCAGCCGCTCACCCACCAGAACGATCCGAACCCCGGCTTCCCGAAGACGGTCCAGATCCGCCGGCACGCCGATCCCCGACTCCCCCACGATCCGCGAAACATCCTTCGTCCTGGCCGCAAGCCGCAGCGTGTGCCCCAGGTCGACCTTCATCGTACGGAGATCACGATTATTGACCCCGATGAGCGTGCCCGGATCCGAACCCGCGATCGCGACCGTTCGGTCAAAGTTCGCTTCATCGTGCGATTCGAGGATCACACCCATCTTCATAGCGCGAGCCGTCGCGTGCAGTTCGCGCATCGCGGGTTCGTCCAAACACTCCGCGATAAGCAGCACGGCGTCGGCACCGGCGGCCCGGGCTTCGAAGATCTGGTACGGATCGATCAGGAAATCCTTGCGCATGACCGGGATCCGCACGGCGGCCCGGATCCGGCCGATGTAGCCAAGTTCGCCGCCAAAGCCCTCAAAGTCGGTGAGGCAACTGATCGCCGCTGCTCCGCATGCTTCATACCGTCCGGCGATGACCTCGGGCGCGAACGAATCCTGCGACCACTCGGAGCGGATCCAGCCCGCCGACGGGCTTTTCCGCTTCACCTCGGCGATGACGGCGGCGCTGTTGCGCACGGACCGCAACGACCCGACGAAATCGCGCGGGGCGGGCTGGCGTTCGGCGCTCGCCCGGACGGTCTCGAAAGCCACGCGGGCTTTGGCCGCGGCGACCTCGAGCTTCTTGCGCCTCACGATGTCCGCCAGCAGATCGCTCACCGTGCCTCCATCGGGCCTTGGGGCCGCCGGCAAGATTGTTGCCCCTCGGAACGCCGGCACCGCAGGGGTCATCGGCGTTCTGGTGGCGTTGGCGATCGCGCCGGCATGTTTAGGTCTGATAACCATGCAGCCCGAGCTGTATCCGGCCCAGCCGACGGCCGTTCCGGAGCCCGCGACGGGCCCGACGAGCCCCGGGCCGGGGTGGGTGTCTTGGTTCACGCTGGTCATGCTGATCGCCGCCCCGCTTTCGATCGCGGTGCTTTGGGCGAGGGGGTATGTGGGGCCGGGCTCGCTCTCGAAGAAGCTCGCGCCCCCGGCGTCGACGCAGCACTGGACGGCACTTCTGATGTCGGCGGTGATGGTGTACCTGGCGTGCGGGATCGGAGCCCAACTCGTGATGCGGGATGTGCTGCCGTGGCCGCAGGTGGTGGTGAAAGAGTCCAACGCGGGGCGTGGAGCGATCGCGCTGGGGTTTCACGGATTTGGGATCCCGGCGGCTCTGACGCTCGCGGTGCTGGCTTCGGCGAAGGGTCTTTCGTCGATTTTCCGTGCCCGGGACCTATGGATCGGGCTTGCGAGTTTCGCGGCGATCTATCCGCTGGTGCTCGCGTCCTCGACGGCTCTGACCTTCATCCTGACCCGTCTTCAGGGCGAGGCTCCCAATCCGATCCAGCACGAGGCGTTGAACCGAATCGTGAGCGATCCGAGCGACCCGTGGGTCCGCGTCATCATCGCCTCGGCCGTGATCGGAGCTCCGATCGTCGAAGAGATCATGTACCGAATGCTGCTCCAGACGGCGCTGATCCAAGCCTGCCGGAACGCCTGGACGGGGATCGCGCTGACGTCGGTCCTTTTTGCGCTCTCCCATCTGGGCGGAGGCGCGGTGCCGTGGCACGCGACGATCCCGCTCTTTGTCCTGAGCGTGGGGCTGGGCGTGCTTCAGGTCCGAACGGGCAGGGTCGGTCCGTGCATCGTGGTGCACATGGTGTTCAACGCGGTGAACGTGGGGCTGACGCTGGCGGCCCGCTGACGAGCCCGGGCCCCGCGGTGGCCGACCGCCCGCTATCCTGTTGGCCATGAGTTCATGGGCGACGAGCAAGTACAACTGGCTGGCGGGCTTGTTCCTCGTGGGCGGCCTGGCGGGAACGGTCGCGCTGTCCTTCATGTTCGCGGGCGGCACGCCCCTTGGCTGGTCCAAGACGTTCAAGGTCCGGTTCTCGCTGGCGGACGGCACCTCGGGCCTCAAGCCCGGCTCGGCGGTGCTTCTTGGCGGCCAGCAGGTCGGGCAGGTCTCCGCGATCGGGTACGAATGGTCGGATCCGAAGGCCGAGTCCAGGATTCCGCTCTCGGTGCTCGTCGATGTGGAGATGCGGAGCGACATCGAGCTCTACGACAACGCTTCCATCTCGCTGGACAAGCCGCTCCTCGGCACGATCTCGGCCCTCAGCATCAATTCCGCCGGTCAACCCGGCGGGAACACGGTGGCCCGTCTCGGTGCCACCGACAAGATCGACGCGGGCGATGTCCTCCGCGGCACACTCTCTCCGCCCGCGTTCCTCGCGCAAGCCGGGTTCGGCCCCGAGCAGGCTTCGAAGGTTCAGCAGATCGTCGAAGACACCGCGACGGTCATGAGCGACGCCCGCAAGCTCGTCTCGGGCAACTCGGACAAGCTTCAGCAGGCCGTCGACCGCGCCGGCGAGTCGATCGACAAGTTCGCGAGCAAGCTCCCCGAGTGGTCCAGATCTCTCGACGACATTCTCGCCACGGTGGACCGCGGCGCCGACCGCATCGACCCGCTGATCACCAAGGTCGATAGCGGCCTGGACCGGGCTTTGGGCGTCATCGACACGACGCAGAAGCTCATCGACAACAACGCCGCCCGTTTCGACAGCATTTTCCGCAACGTGGACGTGCTCACCTCCGGCCTCGCCGGTGACACGCTCGGGTTCGTCCTTGAGACCGCCCGCGAAGCCCCCGCGATCGCCAAATCGCTCCGCAAGATCAGCGACGATGCCAGCGACGCGGTCGCTCAGCTTTCCGCCGAGCTTCCGGGCATCAAGCGGACGCTCGCGAGCACGCGGCAGGCCGCCGACAGCCTCAAGATCGGGATCGACGAGATCGTCGCACAGCCTTGGCGCGTCCTGCAGCGGCCGTCGACCAAGGAACTCCGCGAGCAGCTCGTCTACGACTCGGCCCGGGCTTACGCCCAGGCCGTCGGCGACGTCCGCGCTCTGGGCGAAACCCTCGAATCCACCATCGCCCGCTCGGATCCGGCCGACCCCGCGGCTCTTGGCGAGATCCTCGCCCAGCTCAAGCAAGCGATGAACACCGCAAAGAACGCGCAGGAAGAGTTCGAGAAGAACCTGCTCCAAGCCCTCATCGAATCGCGCGACGGGCGCTGATCCGCACCACGCCAAGCTCCCCGCCGTCTCGTGAAGCGTTCAACCTCCAAGCCCGGCCACCGCATCCCGCTCGGGTTGTTCTATCTCAAGCCCGGATCGCCCCATCGCTCGCACGGGCTGACTCCCCCATCGCCGCCGGGACACCACTGGACCCCCGAGCCGCCGACCGCCCGGCCGGACCGGCTTGTGGTGCTGATCCACGGACTCGATGAACCGGGACGGATCTGGGACGACGCGGGGCCGGCGATCGCTTCGGCCGGGCTTTGCGTGGCAAGGTTCGACTATCCGAACGATCAGGCGATCGCGGCGTCGGCGGACCGGTTGCTCGCGACCCTCGCCGAGCTTGCCGCGATGGGGGTGCGGACCTTTGACGCGATCGGTCACTCGATGGGTGGCCTGGTCGCTCGCGATGCGCTCACGAGGCCGGCAAAGCCGGGGACCCTGCCCGCGCCGCAGCGGCTGATCACGATCGGGACTCCCAACAAGGGCTCGCCGCTGGCTCGCCATCGCTGGGTCGCCGAAGCTCGCGAGCAATTGGCCCGCTGGGCCGAAAGCCCGGGGTGGACTCCGCCGGGTTCGGCCAGCCCGCGAGGAGAACGCGGCCGGGCGGGCGTGGACCTCATGCCGGGTTCGCCGTTCTTCACTGATCTGGAGACAAGGCCGTTGCCAGAAGTGGCGATGACGATCATCCTGGGCCGGCTGCTGCCGCTTCCGCCCGAGCGGAACACCGTGGGGCGGGCGATTCTGGACGCGATGGGGGACGGGGTGGTGTCGGTGGCTTCGGCGCGGCTTGCGGGCGTGCGGGACGTGGTTGAACTTTGCGCGACGCATCGGGGTCTGGTGCGGAACGTCTCCCCGACGGACGCGGTGCGGACGCGGCTTGGGCGGGCGGCGAAGGGCCCGGTGCCCCCGGCGATCCCTGTGATTCTCGACCGGCTGCTCCGTCGGACGGATTGAGCCCGTCACGCGGGGTCGGCGTGTGGTACGCTCCGGTGTGGCTCAGCGTCGTCACCATTACGAGCACGCTTTTGAGACATTCCTCCGCACGCGGCGTGTGCCGTACGTCGCGGTGGATGAAGCCAAGAAGGCGCTTGTTCCCGAGGGGCAGCCGCTTCTGGTGCGCACCGCGCCGGATGGGTCGACGGCGGCGGCGCTGAAGTCCTTCGACTTTGTCATCTACGGGCAGGGCTCGAACCTGCTGGTGGAGGTCAAGGGGCGGCGGATCGCGCGACGGATGATCGCGAATCCGGCGGCTCCGCCCAAGGGCAGGCTTGAAAGCTGGGTGACGCTTGACGATGTGAGCTCGCTCGAAGCGTGGGGCCGGCTTTTCGGGCCGGAGTTCATGCCCGCGTTCGTGTTCATCTACTGGTGCGATGAGCAGCCGCCGGACGCTCTGTTTGAAGAGATCTTCGAGCATCGCGGACGGTGGTACGCGCTGCGAGCGATCACGCTTGGTGACTACATGAGCGCGATGAAGGTGCGGAGCCTGCGCTGGCGGACGGTGCACCTGCCGACGGCGGCGTTCGACCGGTTGAGCAGGCCGTTTGCCCCGGCGCCGACGGCTCGCGGACTTCAGCTCGCGGACGCTCCGCCCGGCCCGCCGGTCTTTGAGCCCTTCTGAGAGCGTGGCGGGAGCACGATCCGGAAAAAGAAACGAGCCCGCGGGAGTGTCCCGCGGGCTCGGTGGTTGACTGAGTCTCTGATCGCTTAGCAGCCGGTCGTGTAGGCGTCGGTGAACTCGATGTAGTCGAAGAAGTCGATGAAGCCGTCGGCGTTGAAGTCGCCGCCGTTGAGGCCGTCCTCGAAGGCGGTCACGAAGTCGAGGTAGTCGAAGAAGTCGACGAACTGGTCGCAGTTGAAGTCAGCACCGCAGACCGAGACGGTCGCGACGTTGCTGGTGACCGAGCCGCAGGAGTTGGACACGAGCACGCGGTAGTCGCCGGCGGTGGCGACGCTCACGTTGACGAGGTAGGTCGAGGACGTCGCCCCCTCGATGTTCTGGCCGTTGCGCTGCCACTGGTAGGTGAGGTTGGAACCGGTCGCCGTGACCGAGAGGTTCACCGTGCCGCCGGTGCAGCCGAAGGCGCCCTGCGGGTGGTTGGTGATCGCCGCGGCCTGGTTGACGGTGACGTTGGCGGCGTTGCTCGTGAGGCTGCCGCAGGCGTTGGTCACGATGACGGTGTAGGTGCCGGAGTTGGCGCTGGTGGGGTTGGCGACCGAGTAGGTGTCGCTGGTCGCGCCCTCGATGTTGTTGCCGTTGCGGCGCCACTGGTAGGTCAGCGTGCCGCTGCCGGTCGCCGTGACCGACAGGTTCAGGGCCGTGCTCGAGCAGATGTTCTGACCCTGGGGCTGGGCCGTGATGGAGACGGACTGATTGATGGTCACGACCGCGGCGTTGCTCGTGACGCTGTTGCAGTTGTTAGAGACGACGACCGTGTAGTTGCCCGCGTCCGCGGCGGTCGGGTTGGCGACCGTGTAGGTCGAAGCCGTCGCGCCGTTGATGTTGTTGCCGTTGAGGCGCCACTGATAGGTGGGGTTGCCCGTCGCGGTGACGGAGAGGCTCAGCGCCTGACCGGAGCAGAGCGACCGGTTCTGCGGCTGAGTCGTGATCGCCGCCGCCGGGTTGACCACGACCGCCGCCGCGCCGCTGGTGGCGTTGGAGCAGCTGTTGCGGACGACCACGGTGTAGTTGCCGGCGTTGCCCGCGTTCACGGGGTTGAGGTTGAGGGTCGGAGCGGTCGCGCCCGCGACGTCGACGCCGTTGCGCTTCCACTGGTAGGTGATGGGAGCCGTGCCGGTCGCGGCGACGCTCAGCGTCACGCTTCCGCCTTCACAGACGGTCGCACCGGCCGGAGAGGTCGTGATGGAGACGGGGATGTCCGCGATGTAGGAGGTGAAGTAGGAGGAAGGCTCGCCGCTGGCGGTGAGGAAGTTGCCGCCGACCCAGGCGCGGCCGTTGAGCTCTTCGACGCCGAAGACCGGGCCGTCCGTGCCGCCGTCAACGGTCCGCCAAGCGGTGCCGTCGAAAGCCATGAGGTTCGCGCCGCCGGCGCCGCCGACGTAGATGCTGTTGCCGACCTTGTTGATCGTCCAGACATCGAAGTTGGGACCGGTCAGGTTGGGACCGACCGGGACCCACAGGCCGCTTGCCTGATCAAACTTCGCAAGCTTGCGGAGGTTGGCGTTGCCGTTGATGTTGATCCAGTTGCCGCCGGCGTAGAGAACGCCGTCGATGACCGCCACGGCGTTGCACTGCGGCGGGATCGGGGGATTCTGCGGCGGGGGCGTAAAGGTCCGCTGCGTGTTGCTGATGCGCGACCAGGTTTCGGTGTCGTAGTTCCACTTGGCGATCACGCCCGTGTCCACGCCGCCGGCAAATCCGAAGATGCCGCCCGCGACGAGCTGGTCGTTGTGGACCGTCAGGCAGAGGCCCGGGCCGTCAGTGCCGAAGGTCACGGCGTTGTACCCGCCGAACCCGTCGTACTCGCAGATGTTGCCGTAGTTGATGAGGTCACCGGCGATGTAGAGGCGACCGCGGTAGCTTGCGGCTCCGTACACCGGACCGTCAACCTGTCCCACCGGCGACCAGACCGCGCCGTTCCAGGACGCGATATTCGCGAACCCGGTCGTGGTACCCGACTGCGAGAACTCGCCCACCGCGATCAGATCGCCGTTGTGGGTCGTGAGGTCGTTGATGACCGGAGGCTGGAGAGGACGGTTGGGCTGAACGGCCGGGGGAGGCAGCGGAAGCGTGCCGCGAGCGCCGGAAGAGAGACCCTGACCGACCTGCGTCCAGGACGTGCCGTTGAAGAACGCCACGCCCAGCGCCATCGTGTCGTTGGACATGCGGCCGAAACCGCCGCCCGCCACGATCTGGTTGTTGAACTTGGCCATCGCCGTGATCGGACCGTCCTGGCCGAGGCCGGTACGCGTCCAGATCGAACCGTTGTACCAAGACAGGCCGCGAACGCGCTGGCCGTTCACGACTTCAAGCCCGCCCATGATCGCCAGCTGGCCGCGGTGCGGAGCCACCGAAACCACAGTCCCTTCCGAGCCGCCGTCAGCCACGGCCAGGTACTGAGCGCCGTTCCAACGAACCACGTTGAACGCGTACCGGGAGCTCGCCGCGCCGGCGTACTCAAAGTCGCCGCCCACGATCAGCTCGGTGCCGACCTGGTTCAGCGAGTACACCTTGCTCCAGTCAAAGAACTTGTACACACCGCCGTTGACCGGAGCCACGACGCCGCCCAGAAGCTCAGAGACGCCGTTGGAAACCGCGATGGATGCGCCGTAGTTGTCCCAGATGCCGCCCAGATAAAGCAGGCCGCCGTAAGAGCGGAGCGTGTAGACGACCGGGGCGTACGGGAACGGCGCCGTCAACTCCGTGGCGAGCATCGGCGACCACACCTGCGCCTGAGGATTCCACACCGCGAAATACTGACAGTCGATCGGCTCAAGCTCCGGAGCCGGGGTCCGGCCGGAGAAGACGAACGCACCGCCCGCGTAGAGCCGGTTGTTGTGCACCGCAAGAGAGAACACGGTACCGGGAAGCGTCAGAGGCGGATCAGAGGGCGGATCGTCCGCCGGATCGGGAATCTGGAACCCGGCTCCGACCGCACGCCAACGGGAACCGTCCCAGCGGGCCACGCTGTCCTGCGAGGGGATGCCCGGAGTGATCTGGAACCGGCCGCCGATAAAGAGCTGCCCGTTGAAGATCGTCGCCGCAAAGACCGGGCCGTTCACGCCGGCTCCGTAAGGAATCCACGTGTTCGTCAGGCCGTCGAACTTCACGACGTTCGTCGCCGCCACACCGCCCGCGGTCGTGAACTGACCGCCCACCAGCATGTCCGTGCCGATCGGGAAAAGCACGTTGATCGTGCCCAATGCCCCACCCGCGCCGGTCACGCCACCCGCCACGCTCCGCCAGATCCCCGTCGGGTTCTGCTGATTGAAGAGAGGCTCCCACGACGCGAAGCTGTTCACCAAGGTCGTGTGGGCGAGCTTGAACCGGCCGCCGGCATAAAGCAGCTCGGGCGTCGGACCCGCACCGTCCGGGTCCCAGGAGACGATCGTGTTGCCGTTGCCGCTGATTCCGGGAATGCCGTTCCCGGTCTGGAACTGCCCGTCGCAAGGCTGAGCGGAAGCGGCACCGGCGGCCATCAAGGCCGCCAGACCCGTCACGACCTTCGTCGACACACCCCTGCACAAGGCCGACACGATTCCACGCCTTGACGTCTTCAAATCCATCGCGTTCGCTCCCGTCTTGACTTTGTTCGGTTCCGTTATCGGTCCCGGTGGAGACTCAGCCGCCCGAAAAAAGGGTGCGGCCTGTAGACTCCGGATTCGCTCCGCAGATCCTTGCGGTTCCTTCCAAGATACCTGACAAACCGGTCAATTTCAATGTCGGATTGCAGGACTTTCCTTGCAAGTTCAACTTTGAGGCCGCTTACCGGTCCGCGGCGCGCTGCGGCGAGAGCGACTCAAGCTCGACCGCGAGGTTCGCGCGGGCCTGCGTTTCAAACCGATCCCGAACGGTTTCATGGCCGAATAACCGTTCTCGGGCCAGCATCGCCCGGAGGAACGCGCACCGGCCCACGCGGTACGCCGAAGCGTCCGCATGGGCGTATTCCTTGCGAATCCCCACCGCGTACTCGTCGTATCGCGCCGAATCCGCCCCGAGAATCGCCAAATCGATGTCCACGATCAGCGATTCGTCCCCCGCCAGCCCCGAACGGGTATGGGTCGTCGCCGCAACCAGCTCGTTCACCCGCGAAACCTTCTCCGCCGGAGCCCCGAGCTGATCCAGAAGCATCGCGCCGAGGATCGCGCTGCGAGCTTCGTTGTCCTTCCGCGTCGCGTCATAGATCGCGTCGTGCACGAAAATCGCGAACTCCAAAGCGTCGGCGTCCTGCGCAATAGACCGGAACGCGTCCAGATGCCCCAGGCATTCCCCGATGTGCTTCAGCGAGTGGTACTCCCGCCGCGGATAGGCGTAGCACGCCGAAAGCAGATGAAAGGCGAACGCTCCGCCCTCGGCCGAGGACCCCGGCGCGACCCTCCCGCATAGCTCGATGAACCGCTGCTCCAGCCCGTGGGACATGGTGCGTTCCTTGGACCCACCGGCCCCTCGGGCATGATACCGAATCGCTCCGACCCAAGCTCGACCCGTACACTGTCGGCCATGCTGCTTCGAACGCTCCTGCCTGTCGGTCTGGCCGCTTCCTGCCTCGCGATGGGAGGCTGCTGGTCGACGCCGGCACCGATGATCTCGGTCGTCGGGATGACTCCCGGCGATTCGACCCCGGACGGCTCCCTTCTGATCGTGGAGCTCGAAGCTCAGAGCACGGCGGAGGACCAGCTCCCGCTCACGGAGGTTCGATACACGGTTTCTCGTGACGGCAAGCAGGTTTTCTCTGGTTTCCGATCGCCGCAGGCCACGCTCCGGCGGTTCGGCACGCAGCGGCTCCTGCTTCCGGCGGTCGTGCCGGGCGGGATCGGAGCCGGCGGCGTCTACGAGGTTGAGGGCACCATGACGTACGTCGAGCCGGGCACGATCGCGGGCGTCCTCTTTGATTTCGGGGTGCGCACGCCGACGGTCGATTTCTCCGGGACAGGCACCCTCGCGCCGGCTTCGCGGTGAACGATCACGACCGCCGGGTCATCGCGATGTAGTCGGTCACGGCGCGGCGACCCCCGGCTTCGCTGACAAGCCGCGCGACCTGCCCGCGGTGGTAGGTCGAGTGGTTGGCGACGTGGGTGAGCACTTCGTGAACGGTGCTCGTGTACGCGGTCCCGTCGCTGGCTTTGTACGAGATCTCGCGGGCGAGATCCGCTTCGGAAAGCCCCGCGAGGTAGTCCGACCACGCGGCGTCCAGCTCGGCGGCGGCCGTCGCGATCTCCGCGGCACTCCAGGTCGGGAACCAGTCCGCAATGACCTCGACCCGTCCCTGCAAGCGGGCAAGCCAAGCCCGCCGCGCGAGCTGGTTGTGAGCCATGACCTGCAAAGCCCGGGGAAAGACCACCCCGGACCGGGCCGCGGGGGGCACGGTTTCGATGGATGCCAGCGAAGCGCGATTCGCCCACGTCTCGTAAGCCACCATACTGCGGAAATGCTGAACGATCGACACCGGTTCCTCCTTCTGTGACGGTGTGTCTTACGGTGTCGCCGGGCCGCGGTTTCGCGCCGAACGGTCGATCACGTTGAGCATCTCCCCCACCGCCGCCCGAAGACCAACGAAAATCGCTCGGGCGACGATCGAGTGCCCGATGTGAAGCTCGGCGACGTCCGGGAGCGCCGCAACCGCCGGAACATTGAAGATGTTGAGAGCATGGCCGGCGTGGAATCGCATGCCAAGCTGGATCGCTTTCGCGCCGGCGTCTCGGACCAGCCCGAACTCCCGCGCGAGGTCGGCGTTGCCGAAATCGCCGCCGCACGCCGCGAACGCGTGGGCGTAACGGCCTGTGTGAAGTTCGCACGCATCGAATCCCGCCGAGCGGCAAGCTTCGACCTGCGTCACCGAAGGATCAACGAACGCGGACGCGAAGACCCCGGCGGCGTGAAGCTTGGCGACGACGGACTTCCATTTCGCAAGGTCGCCCCGGACGTCCAAACCGCCTTCGGTCGTGACTTCCTGCCGTCCCTCGGGGACGAGCGTGGCTTCGTGGGGTCGGAGGCGATCGGCGAGCGCGACCATCGCGTCGGTGCCGGCCATCTCGAGGTTGAACCGAACCGGCACCGTCCTGCGGAGAAGTTCGACGTCGCGGTCGACGATGTGGCGGCGGTCCTCGCGGAGGTGAACCGTGATGCACTGAGCGCCGGCGCCGACGGCTTCGAACGCGGCTTGGAGGACATCAGGCTCGCCGTAGCCCGAGGCACCGCCGGGTCCCTCCCGATATCGGGCCTGACGCAGGGTGGCGACATGGTCAATATTGACGCCGAGGATGGTCATGCCGGAGCGTAGAACCCCCTCACCCCGGTTGGCGTAGGCGGCGAATCGGGAAGCCGGAACCGGCTTTGGACCGATGTATGCCATTCACGCCCAACCCATGACCGCGACTCCTTCCCCATCCTCCATCCCCCCTTCCAAAGCCCCGCTCTGGAAGAGCCTTATCAGGCTGGCAAGACCCGTCCAGTGGGCCAAGAGCGTCTTTGTCCTGGTCGGGCCGATCTACGCCCTAGCGGACCCGGCGAGCGGCAAGTCGGGCAGGGAGCTGATGCCGCTGGCGCTGATCGCGGCGGCGGCTTTCGCGCTGGTTTCCAGCGCCTGCTACATCGTCAATGACCTGGCGGATGCGCCCAAGGACCGCCTACACCCGCGGAAGCGGAACCGTCCGATCGCATCGGGTGCGGTGTCGCCCGGCCAGGGTGCGACGCTTGCGGGCGTCTTGGCTCTGGCCGGCCTGGGTCTTCTGGCGCTGCTGCCTCCGACCCAAGCCTGGTGGACGCTTGTCGCTCTGATCGCGTACGCGGGAAACGTGCTGGCGTACTCGTGGGGCTTCAAGAACGCGATCATGGCGGACGTCATCTCGCTTTCGGGCGGGTTTGTGCTTCGAGTTCTGGGCGGATGCGCGGCGACGGGCGTGGTGCCATCGACGTGGCTCCTGAACGTGACGTTCTTTCTGGCGATGTTCCTGGCGTTCTGCAAGCGGCTTGGCGAACGGCGTCTGATGCAGGCGCAGGGCGTGGATCCGGCTTCGGTCCGCGGGGTGCAGAAAGCCTACACCGAAGAGCTGCTCCGCATGAGCGTCGTCGTGACCGCCGTCGCCACGCTGGTGACGTACGCGATGTACGTGCAGGCGCACGAGCAGCGGTACCTGCGCGGGTTCAACCTGCTCTGGCTGACGCTGATCCCCGCGACGTACGGCCTGCTCCGAGCGATCGTGCTTGTGGAGCGTGCGGAGTACGACGATCCGACGGAGATCGCTTCGCACGACTGGCGGGTGCAGGCCGCGGCGGTTTCGTTCGCCGCTCTGATGATCTGGCTTGTCCTCTGGGGCCGCGGCTGAGCCGTGTAAAACAGCGAGGACCGCCCATGGGGACGGTCCTCGTCGCTTGCTTCAGAGGTGTTCGCCGGGCGGTTAGACGCCGAGCATCTCCATCGCGCCCTTCTTGATGTCCTCGGCTGTCAGGCCGCACATCTTGAGGAGGTCTTCGGGCGTCCGGCCGCTCTTGGGGATGCGGCGAACGTGCATCTGCTTGAGCTTGAACGCATCGCCGGAATCAACGAGAGCGTCGGCCACGGCCGAGCCGATGCCGCCGCCGTAGTTGTCCTCGACCGTGAGGACGTGCCCGTTGTTGGCCAGGACGAGGTCGAGCAGCGCGTCCGTGTCGAAGGGCAGCGAGTAGAGATCGACGAGGGAAGCCGAAACGCCGGCTTTGTCGAGCAGGTCGATCGCTTTGTTGGCTTCGTGAACCATGTAGCCCGAGGCGCAGATCAGCACATCGCGGCCCTCGTGCAGGGTCTCGAACCCGCCGAGGTTGAAGATCACGTCGTCGTTGTACAGGAACTCGGTGTCCGCGCGGAGGGTCCGCATGTAGCAGGCCCCGACGTAGTCCGCCATGACCTCGGTCAAGCGGTACGCCGCATACGCGTCGGAGGGCTGAAGCAGGTAGCAGCCGGGGTTGCCGCGGTGGTCCTTCATCGTGGTGAAAGCACGGAACCAAGCGACGTCGGGGAGGGACATCTGGCTGGGGCCGTCGGCGGCCAAGGTGATGCCCGCGTGGCTCCCGACGACCTTGATGTTCGCGCCGGAGTTGATCGCCATCTCGATCTGGTCGTACCCGCGGGTGACGAACTTGGCGAAGGTGGAGACGAAGGGGATCTTGCCCGCGGCGGAGAGGCCGGCGGCGACGGACATCATGTTCTGCTCGGCGATCTTGCACTCGATGAACCGCTCGGCGGTCGTGGAGTCCTTGCGGACCATCTCGGCGAAGGTCGAGTTGGAGACGTCGGCGTCGAGGACGACGACGTTCTTGTTGACCTTGGCCAGAGCCCGCAGCGCGATGCCGTAGGCGCGGCGGGTCGCGAGGTTGCCGGACTGAAGCAGCGAGGTCATGTCCATCGACTTCATCGTCTCGGCGAGCGTGGGAAGTTCGCCGGCGACGTGGTCGGGGGTCTGGTATTCCTTCGGCGGCTCGATCGTGAAAGCGTCGCCCGAGCCAAGGGCGCTCGTGAGGCTCTGACGCTTCTGATCAAGCTCGGCGTAGGCCCGCTTGAGCTGGTCGCCGGTGGGCGGCTTGCCGTGCCAGCCGTTGCCCTGCACGCTCTCGGCGCCCCAGCCCTTGGCGGTGCGGGCGACGACGGCCATGGGCTTCTTGCCTTCGCTGTTCGCGATGAAAGCGTCGAAAGCGGCTTTGATCTGGTTGGGGTTGTGGCCGTCGATGACTCTGACCTCAAGGCCGTAAGCCTGGAGCTTGGCGGTCAGCACCTCGGCGGACTGCTGCGGGCTGACGCGGTCGGTCTGCCCGTACTCGTTGCAGTTGAAGATCGGGAGGACGTTGAAGAGCTTGCGGTCGACCATCTGGTCGAGAGCCTCGGCGATCTGGCCTTCGCGGCTTTCGCCGTCGCCGATGATGCAGTAGATCCGGCGTTCGGTTTTGTCGAGGCGAGCGGCTTCACCAAGGCCGATGGCGACGGACAAGCCCTGCCCGAGCGAGCCGGTGGCGGCGTCGAAGAAGGGGAAGCCTTCCATCGGGTTGGGGTGGCCGTCGAGCTCGCTTTCGGCGGAGCGGAGCTTCTTGAGATCCTCAATGGTGAGGCGGCGACGCTTGTTGGCGTCCTTGCCGTACATGGTGCCCATCTTGGCGCACGCGGCGTAGACGATGGGGACGGCGTGGCCTTCGGAGAGGACCAGGCGGTCGGAGGTCGGGTAATCGGGCACCTCGGGGCTCCACTTCATAGTGTGGAACATCAGGACGGTGATGAGGTGGCCGATCGACATACAGCTGGTCGGATGGCCTGTGCCGGCGGCAGCGGTCATCTCAAGGGAGAGTCGATCGAGTTCGATGGCTTGTGCATGGACGGCGGCTTCGAATGACATCCGGAAGAGTCCTTTCTCGGGACGGGCGTCGGAGGCGGTCCCGACGGCGCGAGTGGCCCGTCGACGACGAAAATGACATCCGCACCACCGTTTGAAGGGTGGAGACGGACGGCGTGCGGCCGCACGGGGACACCCCCGGGCGAGCGCACCGAGGAGTATCTGGGTGTCCGAGAACCGAAGCAACCCCGGTCTGCGATTGGCATGAGAATTGCTGCAAACTTAGGACCGACTGGCCGAACTTGGGTTCCGGCGGGGCTCCCCGCGGCTCTTGCGGCTGGACGAGCATGCGGGACCAAGCCGAGCGAACCGACGGGTTGTTCACAGGTCGCGGGCAAAGAAGATCCACAACGCGTCGTGGCGTCGAGGCACCGGCGACCCTATTCCTAGTACAATCTCGGCATACCCTCGATCTTGATGAGCGTGGGCGGGGTGTGTTTCGGTCTTTGCTGCTTTTGGATGGGATGGGCACCGCGTTTGGAGCTGCCATGAAGGTGATTTGCGATCGGTCCGCGTTGCTTGACGGCATCAACCTGGTCTCGGGTGCGGTGGCGGGGCGCACGCCGCGCGTTCAGTTGCAGTGCGTCAAGCTGGAAGCCACCAAGAAGGGCTCGACGGGCGAGCTGACGCTGCTCGCGACCGACGGTGAGCTTTCGATGCGGCTGAAGCTGCTTCAGGTGGACGTTCAGCAGCCGGGCGAGGCTCTGATTCCGGCGGACAAGCTCCGCCAGATCATCGGGGCCGAGGACAGCGAGCCGACGCTGACGCTCGAGTCCGAAGAAGACGCGATGCACATCCGCGGCCGCGACGCCCACTTCAAGGTCTACGGGTATCCGGCGGCGGACTTTCCTCCGATCCCGGACATGGCTTCGGTCATCGCGGGCACGCCCGAGATTCCCAAAGCCAAAGCGGTCTTCGCCCACTCGGCGTCGGCACTCGACGGCATCATCACGCGGACGGTCTTCGCGACCGCCCGCGAGAACAGCCGGTACGCGATCAACGGAGTGCTGATGAAGCGCGACGGCAAGCGGCTTGAGATGGTGGCGACGGATGGTCGTCGTCTGGCGCTCTGCCGTACGCAGCTTTCGGCCTCTGACAAGGACACCAAAGCCGTCTCGTGCATCGTGCCTACGAAGGCGCTGCAGATGATCCAGCGGCTGATCTCAAGCCCTGAGGAGCAGGTGCAGATCGCGATCACGGACAACCAGATCTTTTTCAGCGTGCTCGCGGCGGGCGAGAAAGACCCGGCAGCGGGCCGCGCGACGCTTTCGAGCAATCTGGTCGAGGGCAGCTTCCCTCCGTACGAAGACGTGATCCCCAAGGACCACGATAAGAAGGTGACGTTCGACAAGGACGTGCTGGCGTCGGCGGTCCGGCGTGCGGCGCTCCTGACGAACGAGGAATCGCGCGGCGTGCGGCTTCACTTCACCGGGAAGAACCAGCAGCTCGAGCTTTCGAGCCGGGCTCCGGAGATGGGCGAGGCCCAGATCACCGTCGATCTCGCGAAGTACGACGGGGATGACCTTGAGATCGGGTTCAACCCGACGTTCATCACCGACGCGCTCAAGGTCGTGACGGAGTCGGAAGTGATCCTCGAGCTCAAAGCGGGGAACAAGCCGGGCCTGATCCGCAGCGGGCAGGACTTCGTGTACGTCGTGATGCCGGTCAACCTGCAGTAGGAACAGCCTGAATCGCTCTACCAGATCCCTTGGTCAGCAGGGGAGTTGTCGAGCGGCGGGGTTCATGCCCCGCAAAAAAGTAAACGCCCGCTTTCGCGGGCGTCGGTCCGAGGATCGCTCCTCGGGGTAGTCATGAGGAGTATATCCCATCGACCAAGCCGATTCAATACGTTCACAAACTGGTGGTCCGCAACGGGTTATCGCCTACATCGACGGCTTTAACCTGTACAACGGGCTTAAGGACAGCGGTTGGCAACGCTTCTAATGGCTCGATCTGCCTCGACTGGTCCGGAATCTCCTTAGGCCTGGGCAATCGCTCCTTCGCACGAACTACTACACATCTCGACTCAAGAAACCTGCGGACAAAGTTCTTCGTCAGTCCGCGTATCTTGACGCCCTTCAGACGTTGCCCGACCTCAGGATTACCTTCGGAATGCTACAGGAGCGGCCAAGGCTCTGCCGTACCTGCAATCACGAGGTATGGCTCCCGGTCGAGAAAATGACAGACGTGAACATCGCAATCGACCTGCTGGTCGACGCCATCGACGATCGATTCGATGTCGCCCTCCTTGTTTCCGCTGACACTGATCTTGTGGGCGCGGTTCGGATGGTGCGGCAGAGATTCCCGCGCAAGGTCGTCTCAGTGCTCTTTCCGCCGAAGCGTCATTCTGGTGAGCTGGCGACTGCGTGCTCGGGGAGCATGACGATTGGTCGAGCCAAGTTCAACCAAAGCCAGATGCCTGACAAAGTCAAGGACGCGGATGGCAGAGAGATTGTCCGGCCAACGGACTGGCGATAGATGGCTCAACTCACCCGCCAATCATGACCGTGGGCGCCCCGGGGCCCACGATGCTCCCGCCATGCGCGGTCAGGTCGCCGACGCGGGCGGCGGGCTTGCCGCCGATCATCACCGTCGCGGATCCCTTGGCGATCGTGTCGGGTGGGCCGACGCAGACGCACATCCCGGTCGCGACGGCCGCAGGACGTCCGCCGATGATGACGTTCGGCGTGCCGGGAGGCAGGATCGGTCCGCCCACGTGCGGCACCGGGCCGTTGAACAACGGGCAGGTGTGCATGTCTCCGACACAGGCTGCGTTTGGCATCGCGTGGTCTCCGAAGTGCGCGTCGCGCGAACGGTCAACGGGGTGTTCCCTTGAGCAGCTTCGTGTGTGCCTGGGCGGATTCTTCGACGCGAGCTTCGTCGCAGGGCGCGTGGCCGATGAGGTCCATTGCCGGAGCGAACCTGGGATCGGTGAAGAGAGCGACGGCGTGCACGGTGCCGGGCTTGAGGACGGGATCGCCGCCCTTGGTGTAGGAACGGAGCGAGATCTTTCCGGCAAGCGTGCCGTGGATGGAGCGGAGCACCTCGGCTTCGATGCGAGCGGCTTCGCTCCGGGTGCCGGCGTTCTCGATCTTGGACGAGGTGACGCGGACGATCGCGACGAAGCCGCCTTCGTCCTTGGCTTGTTCGAGAATGGAAGGATCGATGGTCGCAAGCGGCATAACGGCCTCCGTGCCGGCGGGTTTGGTGACAACGGGCGCCGGGGTGGGTTCCGGCGCGGCGGGTGCGGGTTGGTTCGCGCCGCAACCGGCGAGCACGAGGCACGCGACGGCAAGCGAGCACGACCCGAGCGGATTCATCGCGGAGCCTCCTCGGTGCGGACGGAGTGCCAGCGGCGCGACCACGAGAAAATACGCTTGCTCTTTCCGTTGAAGAGAGCCTGGATGTAGTCGCGCTCGACGACCACGCCCTGATGCTTATGCGACCAGCGGACGATGAAGAAGGGTTCGCCGGCGGCCTGGTCATACTCGGCGACATCGAGGAGGGCGTCGCCGGGCGGCTTGAGCAGGGCGGACGCTGCTTCGACGGCTTCATCGCGGGTGAGCTCTTCGCCCGGGTCCTTCATGAGGGCGCCCATCATCATCGAGGTCTGTTCGCCGGTGCGGGCGTTGTATGTGGCCGAGTACGAGGTGAACCTGCTGAAGACCTTCATCTTGACGACGCGATAGCCGGGGCCTGCGGGCAGGGTGCTCTCGTGGCGCGGTGCGAGCTTGTCCTTCAGGAACGGGACGGCTTCGGGCATGCCGCGTGCTCGCATGTCGCGGGCGAAGGTGTCGTACATCGTCCCGCTGGCGGCTTGGAATTCGGGTGGGATGGGAGCGGTCATGGGGCGACCTCCTGCTGATCGTCGGCGGGGCGGTCGTAGGTGAGGACGTAGCCGCGCGACTTGTCGACGCGGACGACAGCGCCACCGCTGTCGGCGATCAGAAGATCGATCCAGGCCCCGGGGAGCACGAACCGCACCACCCAGACCAGCGCATCGCGAACGAGGCGGTGACCGTCCTTGTCTCGGGAGTCGAGCTCGATCCAGCGCTGCTCGGGCGGGCAGGCTTCGGCCGCGGGCGGTACGCCGTGGGCGGGCCGCTTGGCTTCGGCGATGGATGATGCTTCGCGTGGTGTCACAGCTCGACCTCCTCGGGCATGATCGAGATAAGCTTCTCTAGGACGGGGTTGATGCGGGCGACGTATCGCTTGGAAGCGGGGTCGCGGGCGTCGGTGAGGAACCGTGCCTCGAGGCATCCCTTCTCGCCCTTGCCGAACCCTATGATCGCGGCGGCTTTGCTGACGTATCCGGACTCGGAGGCGATCTCGGTGGCGCGAGCGCGGGTCAGCGGCTTCCACGAGCACGCTCGCCACTTGCTCTCGTCGATGTAGCCGACGGTGCGTCCGAGGTCGTCGATGATGACGTCGAAAGCGGGGCCTGCGAGCCAGAGGTTGGCTTCGAACTCGAAGATGAACCGCATGTCGTCGGGGTCCCACTCGGTCGCGGCGAGGGCGACGTCGACGCGGCACTCGCTCGGCGAGACGCGAGCGGCGGCTTCGCGGCAGTCGGCCTCGGCTTTGCCGCGGAGTTCGAGGTCGTTGATCAGATCGTGGTTCACCAGTCGACTCCCAGTTCCTCGGCGATGGCGCCGGCAAGCACGTTGGGGTCTTTGCCGCCGCGGATGATCTCGCCGCCGTTCATCCCGAAGAGCACGGGCCGCATCGTCCAGTAGTACCGCGACCCGATCTCGAAGAACGTCTCGTTGATCTTGGACGGGTCGCCGTTGTGCGTGCCGATCCACTTGCGGTGGAACCTTCGGGCCATCGCGCGGGCGTCGCCGTCGGGGATGTACATCCGGAACGCGATGACGTTCTGGGTGCCGCGCGAGATCCACGCGTGGGCGAAGCTCGGCTCCCAGCCCGCGACGCAGGTGTCGAGGTATGCAAGGTACTTGGGCACGCTGGGGCAAGCATCGGTGTCGCTGACTTCGGCGTCGCCGATGGCTTTGCTGCCGATGATGATGACGCTTCGCCAGTTACCGACGCGATTGCGGGGCGGGTTGGCGGCGCCGGCGTTGAGCTGTGCACCGGTGGTGCGGTCGACGATGTCGCCGTGGCTGGCGTGGTGGTAGCAGTAGGTGTTGCGGATCCAGGAGCCCCAGATGTTGGTCGGGGGGTTTCGGGCGTTGAACGCGTGCTTGGCGGCTTTATGGTGCTGCTTGGCATCCATAATGCCCTTGATCTCGTTGGCTTCGGCGTTGGTGGTGAGTCCGCCGCCGGCGGGCGTGTCCGCGATCGAGTCGGCCGCGCACATGTGGAACCACATGACGCGGAGGCACTGGGCTTCCTGGGTGTCGGCGTCGCTGGGGGTGTCGGCTTCCAAGCCTTCAAAGTCGACGTTGCAGCGGAAGTAGTAGACATCTTTGTCCCACGGCTGGTAGATGTAGTTGTCGTGGGTGAAGGTCATGATGGGCCGCTCACCGGTGGCGGGGTCGATGACGCGGCCGCCGCGGACCTCAAGGTCGGGGAACGAGGCGCCCGGGACGGAGTAGTCGAACCAGCACTGATAGACCTGGATGGATGCGGTCGTTCCGTCGGGGACGTCGGTGGTGTCCGCGATCATCTCGACCTTGCACTCATCGGGGATCTCGTCGGTGGGCGGAGTCGTGGGGCGGAAGTTCTTGTTGTAGACCGGGGGGACGCGGGCTTTGCTCCACCGCACGGTGAGCGTGGGGATGGGCGGCTCTTCCTCGGCGGCGGGTTCTTCCGGCGGGGGAAGGGGCTCGACGGTTTCCGCGCCGACCTCGCCGGTTTCGAGCGTAGCGGGGTTTGCGGCGGCTTCGGAGACCTCGCCGGAGCCGTCAAGCTCGCGCTCCTCTGGCGCAGCGGGAGCGGCCGGCGCGTCGGGCGAGGCTCCCTTTCCTGATCGTGGGCTTGCTCCCATGGCGAATCTCCCTGTTCTGGAACTAGTTGATCATCACCATGCCGCCCTTGACGACGGTCTGGCCGGACGCTTCGAGCGACGCTTTGCCGGTGCCCTTGACGGAAGCCTCGGCGCCCTCGGCCTTGAACGCGGCTGTGCCTTTGACTTCGACGTTCTGGGTTGCTTCCACCTTGCAGTTCCCGGAAGTCTTGACGGTGACATCGCCCTTGGCGTCGATGGCGACGCCTCCGGGCTCGATGGCGATGGTGGTCGAGCCAACCTTGATGGTGAGGTTGGCGGAGGCTTCGAGAATGATCTCCTTGGCTTTCACGTGAAACTGCTCGGCGACCTCGATCGCGTGGTTCTTCTCACTCTTGATCGCGACGTCGCCTTTGACCGTCATGGATTGCTTGCCGTCGACCCAGCCCTTGTAGTCTTTGTCGATCGCGAACCCGCACTCTCCGTGGATCAGACGAACCTCGTCCTTGTTGATCTCGAACTGAAGTGTGTCTTTGATCAGCCATCGCACGTTCTTGGCAGTCAGGTCGTCGTACTCCGCGATGCCAGCGTGCCTGTTGTTGAGCACCTGGATCATCATGTCCTTTTCAGCACGAAGTCCGAGGCGTTCGGCCCCTTTCGTATCGTCAATGAGAATCTTGTTCGCGCCTTCGCCGCCCTTGCTCGAGTTGGAGAAGAAGCCGGAAATCTCCTTCTTTGCTGGCAACTCCCAGGGCGGCGCGTTGTCCCCGTTGTAGACCCGCCCGGTGATGATCGGGCGGTCGGGGTCGCCCTCGATAAACTCGACGATCACTTCGTGACCGTGCCTCGGCAGGAACATCGCACCCCAGGACTTCCCGGCCCAGGCTTGGGAAACACGGACCCAGCACGAAGAGTTTTCGTCGCCCGAGGCGAACCGGTCCCAATGGAAGAGCACCTTGACGCGACCGTGCTCATCGGTGGTAATCTCTTCGCCGTTTCGTCCGACGACGATCGCGGTTTGAGGTCCGGAGATGATCGGGCTTGGCGTGACGCGTTCGGGCCTGAAAGGCACAGAGGACTCGATCGCAGAGAACGAGACTGAGAAGGAGGCGCCGCCGGACCCGCCCTTGGCGGCCCCGTAGTCGTCGACGATGATCTCGTAGCTGGCGTTGGTGACGAGCCATTTCTTGCCCGCGAGATCCTCACGCGGCGGAGCTTCGATCTCGAACGTGTGTCCGACCGCGATGCCCCGGGCGTTGCCGGTACCGGAGATGACATGGCGGGCGGTCTGGAGTTCCTGAAGCCGCCGCTGTGCAACCGCTTCGCCCTCGCTGGCGACCGTGTACTCGCCCGGAAAGTCGAAGATCTCGCCGACGGCGGTTTGGTCCCAACCCTTCTCGCGCCGCTTGGTCAGATCCTTCTTCGGCACCAAGGGGTCAAAGTCCTTGAGAGTCACACGAGCCGGAGTGACGACCTGCTTGATGCTGAGCGTGCGGATGCCCTGCTGCTCATCGGCGCGATCGAATCCCTCCGAAGAGAAGCGGATCTTCTCATACCCCTCGAAAGGCTCGTACGCGGCGGGGCTGTCGGCGAGGACGATCGTGTGCTTGGTGTCGGTGTGGGTGAAGAAGTAGCTGATGCCCTCGTGCTCAAGGAGGCGACTGACGAAGTTGTGGTTCGTCTCGCGATACTGGACGATGAACTCGGACTTCTCGTACGTCTCCGAGAGGCGAAGCTCAATGTCCGAGCCCTGTTCCTTGAGGACGTTCTGGACGACATCGGGCCGCTTGATCTCCTGGAACGTGCGGCAATGCGAGGTCTTGGTGAGAAGCCAGGTCCAGGGGACGATCACCGCGCGGTATGACGCAAGTTCACCCACAAGCCCGCCCTGGCTGAACTCCGCGACGATGCCGTGGAAATAGCGCGTCTGTCCATTGCCGAGTTCCATCCGGATCGCACAGGGCTTGGCGATGACGAGGTTGAAGTCGATCTGGCGGTCCTCGCTGAGAAGCTCCGCGGTGATCTCGAAGGGCTTGCCAAGCTCCTCCGTGACGGACATGGACCGGATGAGAAGCACATCGGCGTCCAGCGCCGTCTTGATGGCCACAAATCGATTCGCTTGCGTTCGTGGCATGAATCACTCCGCTCTGTCGAGCCAACGGGGACCGTACATCGACCGACCTTCGTCGGTCCGGACCCCTGGAACACCATCGCACCAACCTTCCGACCGACACCAACCCAAGATAGGACCTCCGCCCGAAGCCCTGCGCCGGACGGAGACGGGGTCAGTCGAAGGAGTACACGAACTCCGAATCCTTGACCCCGATCCGCACCTTGCTGATCGCCCGGCCTTCGATCATGCGGTTGAGGAACTCGCGGCTCATCTCCGGGAGCATTTTCTGGGTGAGGATCGCGTCGACCGCGCGGGCTCCGCTTTCGACCTCGGTGCAGCGTTCGGCGACGAGGCGGACGACCTCGTCGGAGTAGGTGAGCTCGGCTTTGTGGTTGGTCGCGACGCGTTTCTGGATCTTGCGGAGCTGGAGTTTGATGATCGCGGTCAGCATCTCGTCGGAGATGGGGTAGTAGGGAACGACGACCAGACGTCCGAGAAGTGCGGCGGGGAAGACCTTGAGCAACGGCTCGCGCATCGCTTTCTGCAGGCCCTCGACCGACGGCATGAGGGTCGGGTCCTTGCACATGCTCATCAGCAGGTCGCTGCCGGCGTTGCTGGTGAGGAGGATGATCGTGTTCTTGAAGTCGATCACGCGGCCCTCGCCGTCCTCCATGATGCCCTTGTCGAAGACCTGGAAGAAGATCTCATGGACGTCGGGGTGGGCTTTCTCGACTTCGTCGAGCAGGACGACCGAGTAGGGCCGGCGGCGCACGGCTTCGGTCAGCACGCCGCCCTCGCCGTACCCGACGTACCCGGGGGGGGCGCCCTTGAGCGTCGAGACTGTGTGGGCTTCCTGGAACTCGCTCATGTTGATCGTGATGAGGTTGTCCTCACCGCCGTAAAGCGTGTCGGCGAGGGCGAGCGCGGTCTCGGTCTTTCCGACGCCGCTCGTCCCGACCAGCATGAACACGCCGATGGGCCGTGTGGGGTTGTTGAGGCCGGTGCGGCTGAGGCGGATCGTGTTCGCGATGGTCTCAAGGCCGTGGCGCTGGCCGATCACGCGCTCGCTGAGCGTGTCCGCGAGCTTCATCACCGACTGCATCTCGTCCTTGACCATCTTGCCAACGGGGACGCCGGTCCAGTCCGCGACGACGGCGGCGATCGCCTGCGCGTCGACGTTCGGCAGGATCAACGGACTTTCGCCCTGCAGCGTGGTAAGTTCGCCCTTGAGCTTGGCGAGCTCGGCGACAAGCGTGGCACGTTCGGCATCGGTGAGCGGAGCGGCTTTCTCGGCTCCGGGCGCGAGTTGGCCCGCGGCTTGGAGAGCATCCTCACCCTTGAGCTTCTTCTGAGCGGCGATGATGGATTGGACGAGAGCCTTCTCTTTCTTCCAACGTTCGTCGAGATCGGCGCGGCGTTGGCGTTCCTTGACGAGTTCGGCGTCGATCTCGGCTTTGCGTTCGCCGTGTTCGAGGCCGATGACGGCTTCCTTCTCGATGATGGACTGCTCGACCTCGAGGCTTTCGATCCGCTTGATGCAGTCGTCGAGCTCGGCGGGGACGGCGTGCTGGCTGACGGCGACGCGGGCGGCGGCGGTGTCGATCAGGCTGACGCTCTTGTCGGGAAGCTGGCGGGCGGGGATATACCGGTAGCTGAGCTTGACGGCGGATTCGAGGGCTTCATCGAGGATGTGCACGCGATGGTGCTTCTCGAACATGCCGGTGACGCCGCGCATCATGAGGATGGCTTTCTTCTCGTCGGGCTCATCGACCTTGACGGTCTGGAATCGGCGGGTGAGCGCAGCGTCCTTCTCGAAGTACTTCTTGTACTCGGCCCAGGTGGTCGCCGCGATGGTTCGGAGCGTGCCTCGGGCAAGGGCGGGCTTGAGAAGGTTGGCGGCATCGTTCTGGCCGGCGGCACCGCCGGCGCCGATGAGCGTGTGGGCTTCGTCGATGAAGAGGATGATCGGCTTGGGGCTCTGCTGGACCTCCTCGATGACCTGCTTGAGGCGATTCTCGAACTCGCCTTTCATGCTCGCGCCGGCCTGAAGGTCGGACATGCGAAGCTCGCGGACGGAGACATCCTTGAGCGCAGGCGGAACGTCGCCACGTGCGATGCGGCCCGCGAACCCCTCCACCACCGCGGTCTTGCCAACGCCGGGCTCACCGACGAGGATCGGATTGTTCTGGCGGCGGCGCATGAGGATGTCGACGCACTGGCGAATCTCATCGTCGCGGCCGACGATGGGGTCGATCTCGCCCTTGCGAGCGGCTTCGGTGAGGTCCTTGGTGTACTTCTCGAGGGCTTCCTGTTTGCCCATGACGGCGGGAGCCATCGCGCCGCTTGCTTCGCCCGGTCCGCCACCCGCGCCGGCCCCGACGCCGGTGCCATCGCTCGCCGACATGCCATGCTCGGGGGATTCGCCGACGATCTTGAGATAGTCCTTGGCGAAGACGTCGGCGTTGAACTTCTCGAACTCGCGGCTGACGGCAAAGAGGGCTTTCTCAAGCTCGGGCGTCTTGCGGCACGCGTAGATCACGTGGCCCGTTCGCACCTGGAACTCGCGGAACTGGAGCGAAGCGTAGAGCCAGCCCTTCTCGACGCTGTCCTGGAGCGTCATCGAGATGTCGCGGATGCCGTCCGAGCCGCGAGCCATCCGATCGAGCGCCGTCTGCATGTCCGCCGCGAGCTTGCTCGGATTGATCTCGAACCGGCGGACGATGCGATGCAGATCGCTGTCCTGGTTCTGCACGATCTGGTGGAGCCAGTGCGTGAGTTCGACGTACGGATTGCCGCGGAGCTTGGCGAAGACGGTCGAGCCTTCGAGAGCTTTGTACCCGAGGTTGTTGAGTTTGCCGAAGAGCGCCGTTCTGCTGATATCACCCATATTCGTCTCAACCTTTCGCTCGCCGCTTTAGCGGCTGCGGAGCACTACATCCGCCGGGTCCTGCTCCGGCTTGGTCCTGGACATCCACGCACTGTAACCGAGCCTCACGCCGCCACCGCCGCCGAGCCGCGGGAGCGGCACCTCGCGCCGGTCGAGCACCAGCACGACCTCCCAGCCGAGTTCGATCCCGCCGAACATCGAGATCCACGAGACCAGTTGCTCGTACCCCTTGCTCCCCGGGAGAATCTGTTCGTAGGCTTTCCACGGCAGCGGTCCGATGGTGATCCGCACCGTGCTCTGACACTCCCAGACGCGTCCGCCGAGGATCGCCGTGCCGGCCGCTCGCCCGCCGGAGCCGCACGCGATGGTCGAGACGCCCTTGCGGCCAAGCCGAGTCAGGTACTGTTCGGGAAGCTCGCTCCAGCGGCCGACGAACTCCTCGATCTCGACCGGCGCGCCGAAGAACTCTCGCAAAATCGAAGCCAGAGCTTCGGGGCTCCGCGTCTGGTTCGCAAGCCGGCCGGCGAAGAAACGCTTGGCGTCATCGGCGACCGCGTCGCGGTTCCACACGCTGGGCGTTCCGAGACCGAAAAAGCTGCCGACATACGCGGCGAACCGGTCACGATCGATCTGCCCGTTGGCGGTCGCATCCCGGGAGACCATCGGGCGGTTCATCGCCCACGCGCGGTACAACAGCGCGACCATCCGGTTGTTGAAGACGTCCAGAAACCTCGCCCAGGTCGGATCCTGATGATGAAGCTCGCGGGACCGGACGTAATCCGCGAAGTGGAGCGGCATCGGGCCCTGAGGCCCCAGCAGCCCCATGAAGTTCACCGCGACCCGCGTGATGCCCGCTCTCGTCTTGGCGCTCGAGATCGCCCGTGGTGCGAACGCGAGGGACGGATCCTGCCCGAATCGGACCGGATCCTCACGCGAACGGGACGACCTGCCAAGCCCCGGCGCGCCCTGCGCCACGGCCGCGAGCGCCTCCACGCGGCGCATCAGTTCGAAAAAATCAAACTCCCACGGCGTCTCCCCCACGCGCCTGAGCAGGTCGAGAAGGTCGCCCTCGGCCTGAGCCCGGGCACGCTTGTGGTGGTCGATCTCATGGTCGCGCGACGACTCCCCGCTCTTTTCCATGAGCGACGACAGATCATCCGACTTGGAAGCCGCGCCCTTCACACCGTCGGGCGTCGACCGATCCTGACCGGCCATCGCATCACCTCTCCGCGTTCCACCGTCCGAACCACCATCTCCGTGAAGCTGTTGATCCCCACGTACCGCGCCAGGAACTGCTCCAGCACGGCTCCGAAGACGAACACGCCCGTCCCTTCAAACCCGCGTTCCTCAAGCGTCACCGTGACCTCAAGCCCGCGGGCAAAGCTGATCGGCCCCGGCGTCGGCACCCGACGCATCACCGGCTTGGCGACCACGCTCCGCACCCCGTCGACCTGCTTGCGAAGCACGGTGTCGGTCTGGTCGGCGTACAGCGCGAGCAGATCGCGAAGGGCCGCCGCCCCGCCGCGCTCGTCGGTGTCCAGAAGCGACAGGTAGTTCAGCGACTGGTGGCTGATGAGCCGCCACGCCGTCTCTCCCTCGGCCACGCTCGCACGCGGACGCGTCGGGCCCGCGACCACCCGCGTCGCCGTGACCGGCAGGCCGATCTCGAGCGTGAAGTCGGTCCGCCCCTTGCCCAGGGGCATCTGAAGCGGCAGGTCGCGGTTGGTGCACATCACCTCCACGCCAAGCTGCTTGAGATCGACGCTGTAGGGCACCGCGTTGCCATCGACGATCGACAGGGAGACCTCGCTGCCGGCGTAGCTCGAGCGGGCGCCGCGTTCGCGCTCGCGGGCGCTAAGCACTCGGGGGACGCGGCTCGCGATGTAGTACGCGGCGCCGCTCGCACCTTGGTCATCCTCGGAGCTGACGGAAAAGAGCGGCCTGAAGATCGTTTCCTCGCCGGTGCGCGAGCCGAACCCGGTGACGCTCGTGATGCCATAGACCTCAAAGTCGGTCGGACGCGTCCGGTCGACGATGACGTGAAACTCGCTTGACTTCTGCGTGATGAGGATGCGGTCGGCACGCTTGGGGAACAGGTTGACCGCGGGAGTGCAATGAAGCTCGAAGTTCGTGGGCTCGACCGCTCCCTCAAGCTCGATGTCGTCATCGTCGAGAAGGAAGACGAGCTCGAGCTGGTTGCTCTTCACCCCCGCGACGGCCCGACGCAGATCGCCGACATCCAGGAACTGGAACCGCTGCGGGAACGCGAAGTACTCCGCGAGCAGCCGATAGCCTTGAAAGCTGCGGGCGTCGAAGGGCAGAAGAGCCTGCCGCTCCTCAAAGCCCACGCGGCGGAGACGCTCGGGCTCGATCATCGTCCACGACGTTTCGCTCCGCTCACGGGTGCTCGCTGACGCCGCTCGAACCAGAACGCCCCGGCAGTGACCCAGGAGCTTTTCGAGAAGCCGCTGCGGATGTGCTCCCTCGCCGCGGAGGAAGAACGTCAGCGCGTCGAGGTCCATCTTGCCGAATGGAACGGCCGAGGATGACTCGAGCGTGACCCGGATCGCGGATTTCGCCGCGTCGCGGCCTGTCATCGCCGCGGGGGGCACCTCGAGCACGCCCATGTCGCGAGCGAAGTACCTCGCGTCCTTCACGCGGATCGGATAAAGCCGAAGCTCGTGCGCCGTCCGATACTCGCACTGCGTGCGGTCGCCCGTGCCCTGCGCGTGCACCCCGCGAAGCACCGTGCCCCGCGGGACGCGGATGCCTTGGGCGAGGCCGGCTTCGGACATGTCCGGCTGGAACTGCACCACCGCCATCGAGGGGATGGGCGCGAGGTAGTGCGGGAAGACCGTTTCGAGAAGGCCCTGCGTGAACCGGGGAAACTCCGCGTCGATCTTCAGTTGCACGCGGGCGGCGAGAAACGCGAAACCCTCGAGAAGACGCTCGACGTACGGGTCGGCGCACGCGAACTCATCCAGCGCCAGACGGCCTGCGACCTTGGGAAACTCGCGGGCGAACTCTCCCGCCGTGCCCCGCACGTGGTGAAGTTCACGCTCGTAGTACTGCAGCAGACGCCGATCCATCGATCCTCCAGCCGAACTTCCAGCCAAACTTCCAGCCAAACTTCCAATCACGACTGCCTTGGCAACGTCAGCCGTTGGCGCTCACGTCAAAGCTCCCGGTTTCCAGATCCATCTCGGTCTTCACATACAACGCTTCGGGAACGGGGAGCGGACAGAACTCCCCGGAGATCTCGAAAGAGATCAAGGACGGCGAACGCTGCGAGCCTTCGTGCAGATCCGCCCGCACCTGAAGCGTCCGCGTCACGATCCTGGGCTCAAACCGCTCGATGGCCCGGCGCATCCGCGACTCCATCTCTCCCAGGCTCAGGCCCGAAGAGCTCATGCCGGTCGCGTCGGGCAGGCCGTAGTTCACGACCGAGACGCTCGCAAGCGGGAACTCGTAGATCGGATCCTTCGCGGGCGCGGCGCTCGTGTTGAGAAGCGACGAAAGATCGCGGAGCACCGCCGACCGAAGCTGCTTCATCGACATCACACGCTTGTCGCGGCTTTCCACACGCGATGAGCGCTCTTCGTCCGTGAGCCGGTCCAGCAGCGAGGGCTGCAGCTTCTCACTGGGTGTGAGTTCACCCATTCGCCACGCTCCCCTCGGGATCAAAGACGAGCGAGCGAACCTCGAGAATCGGGGTCTCGCCTTCATCGGTCGCGAGCATGCGCTGACCGATCCCCGCGAACTCCTCCGTGCCCTCGAGGCTGTCCCACTGCGTCTGCCGCGCGAGCTTGTGAACGTCCGACCCGGCGTTCTCCGTCCCGGCGTATCGCGCGGGGATGAACCCCTCCTGCGTCCCGCCCGTGGTCCACGTGAACGTGGCCGGCGCCCAGACGACGTCGCGAAGATCGGCCGGCTGATCGACCTTGAGGGACGCGAGACGCGACATCGGCACCCAGTAGTACTTGGCGTCGACCATCACTTCAAGAATGGGGCCAAGCCGGCTATCCGCGTCCGCGATCCACTCGAACCGCTGACCGTTCAGGGTGCCGCCCCGGGCGGGCGCGAGCTCAAGAGCTTGCTGGCGGAGGGAAGCGGCGGCGGCGTGGTGGCCCGCGGCGGTCTGGCCGAGGGCCTGAACCATCATCGCGGCCCACGCCGGAGGCTCGCCAAGCAGGAGCGGCTGGCGTTTGCCGGCAAAGACGTCACGGCGGAACCCCTCACCGGCGACCAGATGACGGCAGACCTGCACCATCAGCAGGTTGCCGGGCTCGAGCTTGCCGGCGACCTCAAGCTGAGCGACGCACCGATCCCAGACGCCCATGACGGCGAGGATCTGTGCAAGGAGCACGCGCGGCTTGCCCGCGGCGGGCTCATTGCGAACGGCATCCTCGGCCGCTTTGAGAGCGTCGGCGAGCCGACCCTGCTTGAGAAACTCTGCGGCTTTCATCTCGGCTCCTTGGGGTCACCGCCGCGTGCGGCATCTATAGGGTACCAGAAAGAAACCGGCATGCCGATGGCGGCACGCCGGTTGGTGGTCAAGCTCGGCTCAAGAGTTGGTGTGGCTGCCGGCCGGCACCGGGCCTCCAGCCAGCATTGATCAGACCTTGACGCTCTTCTTGACGTCCCAGCCGCCGTGGATCGGACCGCCGAGCGCCTTGCCATCAGGGCCCTGGGGCTGGTAGTCGATCTGGATCTGGGTGAAGTTCAGCGAAACCTCTTCCATCGGGATGTCTTCCGTGCCCTGGGAGGAGCCGCCCGGACGAACGGAGGACACGAGGATGTCGACGAGCTTGATCTTGAGGTACTCAAGCTGCGTGCCGCCCGCTTTACGGACCACGAACATCGCGTCCTTGACGTGGGTGCCGGTCGCGCAGTGCTGGAAGAGCACAGGGGAGGACTTGTCCACCTTCTTGACGAAGGAGAAGTCCTGCACCTGGCACTTACCCGAACCGCCACCAGACCCCGCACCGCTCGAGCCCTGGTTCGAGACGCCGAAGTGGAACGAGAGAACCTCGATTTCGTCCTTGTGAACGCTGTCGCCCGTCTCGCCCTTGATATCGCCAAGCTTCAGAAATGCGTCGAATGCCATGGACCACCGCTCCTTCAATGTCGACGCGGCTTGTCCGCATCGTCCCACCGCCAACCCATACCTCTGCGCCCGGGAACGCTCCCGAGGCCCTCCCCCACCCCCTGAGGCTCTCTCTTTCCTCAGACTCGCGGCCCCCGCCGCCCGACTCTCCGCTTGAGATAGACGCAAATCCGGATTTCGGGCGCGCATCCTCCCTCTCGCGGTTTACTTCGTCTTGCCGGACGGCAGCTTGCTGACCAGCCGGAGGGAGATCGTGAGGCCCTCAAGCTGGTAGTGCGGCCGCAGGAAGAACTTGGATGAGTAATACCCGGGATTGCCGGGAATCTCCTCGACCTGGACTTCCGCCGCGGCCAGCGGCCGGCGAGCCTTGACCTCTTCGCTGCTGTGAGCCGGATCGCCATCCACGTACTGAAGGATCCAGTCCTGCAGCCACGACTGCATATCGGACTTCTCCTTGAAGCTGCCGATCTTGTCCCGAACCATGCACTTCAGGAAGTGGGCGAACCGGCAGGTCGCGAACAGGTACGGCAGGCGGGCGCCGAGGTTGGCGTTCGCCGTCGCATCCGGATCGCTGTACTCGGCCGGCTTGTGCAGGCTCTGGGCGCCCATGAACACGGCGTAGTCCGTGTTCTTGTAGTGGCTGAGGGGCATGAACCCGTTCTTCGCCAGTTCCGCTTCGCGCCGGTCGGTGATCGCGATCTCCGTCGGACACTTCATGTCCACGCCGCCATCGTCCGTGGGGAACGTGTGGCACGGCAGGCCCTCGGCCATGCCGCCGGACTCGGTGCCGCGGATCCGAGAGCACCACCCGTAAAGCTTGAACGCTCGGGTGACGTTGACGGCCATCGCGTAGGCCGCGTTGGCCCACGTGTACTTGTCGTGCTTCGCGCCCTCGGTGTCCTCTTCGAACGCGAAATCCTCGACGGGATTGGTCTTGGCGCCGTACGGCAGGCGAGACAGGAACCGGGGCATCGCAAGACCGATGTACCGGCTGTCTTCGCTCTCGCGCAAGCTCCGCCAGGGGGCATACTCGGCGCTCTGGAAGATCTTGGTCAGGTCGCGCGGGTTGCCGAGCTCCTGCCAGCTTTCCATGTTCATGACGCTGGGCGAACCGCCCGCGAGGAACGGAGCGTGCGCCGCCGCCGCGATCTGCGCCATGCCGCTCAAGATCTCGACGTCCGGCGGCGTGTGGTCAAAGTGGTAGTCGCCCACGAGCACGCCGAAGGGCTCGCCGCCAGGCGTGCCGAACTCGTTCTCGTACATCTTCTTGAAGAGCGGGCTCTGATCCCACGCCGTGCCCTTGAACTTGCCCAGGGTCTTGGCGAGATCCTTCTTGCTGATGTTCAGGACGCGGATTTTGAGCGTCTCATCGGTCTCGGTGTTGTTCACCAGGTGGGCGAGCCCGCGCCACGCCGCTTCCAACTGCTGGAAGTCCGGATGGTGCAGAATCGCGTTGACCTGCTGACTCAGCTTCTTGTCGATCTCGGCGATCATCGCCTGGATGGACTTGACCGCGTCGTCGGAGATCAGCTTGGTCTGGTCGACCGCGATCTCGGCGAGCGTGCGGACCGCCTGCTGAATAGCGGAGGTCGCGTTCCCGGTCTTGGGCTTGAACTCCTTCTGAAGCAGCGCTTCGAGGTCCGTCCCTTCCATCTGCAGACCAGCGGGGATGAATTGTCCTTGGGTCTCAGCCATTGCCGCCCTCCTGAGGCTTGGGCGCCGAAGCCAGAGCCTTCAGCACCGTCGGGTCACTCATCACTTTGCTCATCAGTTCTTCCGCTCCGCTCTTGCCGTCCATGTAGGTGAGCAGGTTGGAAAGCTGCGTCCTGGCTTCCAGCAGCTTGCGGAGCGGCTCGACCTTCTTCGCCACCGCGGCGGGGGAGAAGTCGTCCATGCTCTCGAAGGTGATGTCCACCGCCATGTTCCCCTCGCCCGTGAGGGTGTTGGGCACGTTGAACGCCACGCGCGGCTTCATGCTCTTGAGACGCTCGTCGAAGTTGTCGACGTCGATCTCGAGGAACTTGCGGTCCGAGACCGGCGCAAGAGCCTCGGCCGGCTTGCCCGACAGATCGGCCATGACGCCCGCCACGAACGGCAGGTTCACCTTCTTCTGAGCGCCGTAAAGCTCCACGTCGTACTCGATCTGCACGCGCGGGGCCCGGTTTCTCGCCACGAATTTCTGACTGCTCGCCTTCGCCACAGCCTGCTCCTTGTTGCTCCCCGCCCCTCCCTGATTCCATCCTTCAGCCCGCGGGCGTCTCGTCCGCCGCCAGTCGTTCCAGCAGCGCCACCGCGTCCGGCGTCAACACTTTGACAATATCCGTGAACCGCTTCCCGACCAGTTTTTCGCAGCTTTTCATCAGCAGCGGAACCGGGCTGGAAGGCTCGACTCGTTCATAGTAACGGTAGATCTTCTCGAAAAGCTGCGCCACCTGCTCCCGATTCGCAAGCTCACCATCCAGCCGAAGGCCGCCCCCCGGCGCAGACGAGACCGCCCCACCGCCCGCCGCGCCCGACGGTGACTCGGTCGCCGACCCCCCTCCGCCGGCCAGACGCTCTTTCTGACGCCTGACCTGACCATGAGCGTCCTTGAGCAGGGTGATGAAACCCGAAAGCTCCGGAGACTTGTCGACCCCCGCGCCCGCTTCAAACGCTTTGTCGATCCCTTCGGCGTGCTTAAGTGCTTCGCCCGTCGAGCGTTCGAGCGCCGCGAGCGTCTCGGCGTCGGTGTCGTCAAACGCCCGTTCTATCACCTTGACATCCGGCGGGGATTGACCGGAATCGAGGGCTCCCGCGTCAAGCTGGCCCGAAGCGACCCGAACATCCCGCAGACCGTACCGCCCCCACTGCCGCGAATCGCAAAGCGGGGCCGCCATGATCCGCTCGGCGAACCTCATCTTCTCGCCGAAGGTGCCCAGCGGAGCGTTGAAGGTCGCGATGATGTTTCCCCGCTCCGTCGGGTCGTTCCCATCATCGGGATCAAGCTTGGGATGGACCGAAGCCCAGTGCCGCTCCAAAAGCCCCCGGATCAGCGCCAAACCGTCCGCGAAACCCGCGAAACCCTCAAGCTTCAGCAACGCAAGCGACAGAGCGACCGAGACCCGAAGATCGCGTCCCCGGGCCAGAAGCTCCAGGCAGCCATCTTTGAGTTCGCGCCAGTCAGGCTCTTCGCCGGGGATCACCTGATCCCCCATCACCGAGCCTTCCTTGCCCTCCGCCATCCGCAGAATCTCAAGGGCTCGCCGGTCGTAGCGCAGATCTTCCCCGCAGGGGTCGGCGTCCGACAGCGGCTTGAGAAGTGACTCGATATCCAATCCCATGACTTGCTCGCCAGCGCGTGGTGAATTCCCAGCCGATCCTGGGGGAGGATACCAGAAAGCCGACGAACACGCCCTTCCTGCGCGCTGGGAGAAGATTCAAAAGAAAGTGCGGGATCCGTTCGGATCCCGCACATCGAGAAGGCTTCAGGATTCGGTCCGAACGCCGCTTTTACGGGGTGGCCAGCGCCATGCCGTCAACCTCTTCCTCGAGCTGTTCGCCGATGATGGCGTCGCGGAGGATCTGGCGAGCGGCGTCGTTGGTGCCGATGTCGGGCGAGAGAGCGCGGTTGATGATGCTGTTCTTGGGACGGACGGCTTCGAAGTCAGACAGGCCGAGGCGGTCGATCTGATCGAAGAGGACCTGCATCCCGTCGAGGATCTCGAGCGCCGCCGAGTTGTCCGTGTTGGCCTGATCGGCTTCGAGGAACTTGCGGAATCCGATGCCGTCGGCCTTGTCGGAAGAGGTCTTGTAGGCCTTCCACGCTTTGCCGAGGGTGTCGCGGACGCGCTTGCTGTCGTCGACGAAGTTCGGCGAGCCGTCGTCCTTGACGCCATCCTCGCGCTGGAAGACCGCGCGGAACGTGTCGCGGAGAGGCTTGACGTTCTCGGTGGTCAGACGCTCGCGGGTCACTCGGTAGCGATCCTTGGCGGAGGCGAACTCGGGGTTGGCCATGTCGATGTAGAGAGCCCGGCCGATGAGGGCTTCGAGCTGATCATCGATCGAGAGCTCATCCTTGAGGGACATGTCGAGCGACCGCATGAACTCGGCGAGTTCGGAGGTCACCGGCTGGGGCGTGGAGACCGCATCGACCTCGATCCGCGGGGTGAGCCCGGCGATCGGGGGCTGATCCAGCGTCGTCTTCGACGTCAGGTCCAGCGACAGGAAGTTGCCGCCGTTGTTGAACAGAGCCGAAGCGAACTGTGAGGTCAGAACCAGCGTCGACGCCGGGAAACCGGAGGTCGCCGTGCCGCCGACCACGCCACCCTGGCCTGTCGCCAGCGAGAACTGGCGGCCGCCGGGGAGCGTGCCGGAGATCACGCCGCCGTCGTCGAACTGCACCGCGCCGTTGGCGGTGATGCTCCCGAGAGCGATCCAGTCCGCGCCCAGGTCAAGCCCGTTGTCGGCGCTGCCCGGAGAGGTCTCCGACCGGCCGCCCGGACGGACGCGGATCGTGATCATGTTCGTCGCGGTGATGTTCAGATTGCCCGCCGAGGTAATGTCGCCCACGGTCAGGTCCGTCGCGTTGATCGTGAAGTTCGCCAAGGCCGTCACGCGGTGCCCGTCCTGGATATCGATCGTGTCCGCGTTCAGGCTGATGTTGTTGCCGAACGCGACCGACCCGTCGCCGCCGAACGGAGAGGTCGGAGCGAACAGGATCGTCGAGAACGCCGGATCCGCGAAGGAGACCGCCGAGAACGTGATCGTCTGGAACGCGACCGTCGAGCCGACGTTCCCGCCGAACCGGAAGAGCGGCGTCGCCGCCGAGCCGGTCGTCGCCGTCGACGTCAGGGTCAGCGTCCGGCCGCCCGCGTCCGCGTCGAGCGTCGTACCGAAGGTCATCCGCTGCGAAGTCATCGTGATCGAGCTCGTGATCACCGAAGCCCCGCCGAGGGTGATGTTCCGGTCCGCCGTCACGTTGCCGCCCAGACGATTGGCGAAGGTCGCCGCCGCGCTGGTCGTGATATCGCGGAAAGCCGTCGTCGCGCCGATCGCGCTCGAGAAGACGATGTCGCCCGCCGTCGAGGTCACCAGAAGATCCTGACCGGCGGCCGATGCATCAACCGTCGAGCCGAACGTCAGCGATCCGCCCGTCAGCTGCGAGCTGTTGACCGTCACCGCGTTGTTGTAGAGCTGGGCGCCCGCGGTCGTGATCGCCGCGAGGATCGAAACCGTGCCCGCGCCGCCCGTCGTGAGCGAATTCAGGGCCTGGGTCCCGCCGACCGCGCCGCTGAACGTGATCGCGCCCGCACCGTTGACGATGAGGTCGCGGTTGTTCGCGGCCGCGTCGGCGTTGATGGTCCCATCGAAGGAGATGTTGTTGCCCGTCAGCGTCGCGTTGCCCAGCAGGACGACGCTGTCGCCGTACGTCTGGTTGCCGGCGGCGACGGTCGTGATGTCCGTCGTGATGCGGGTCGTGCCGCCCGCATCGGTCACCAAGCCGCCCAGTGCCTCCACCCCACCGACCACACCCGTGAACGTCACCGCGCCCTGGCTATTGACCGTCAGGATGCGGTTGTTCGCGGCCGCGTCGGCATTGATCACATCGCCGAAGGTGATGTCGCCGTTGGCACCCACGCCCGTCGAAGCCACCGTGATGTCGCCCTCGAGAATGACCGGCCCGCTGAAGGTGATCGTCGCGGCGTTGGTGACGTCGTTGACTGTCACGTTCCCCGCCAGGCGGATCGTCCCGCCGTTGCCGGTATCGACCAGGAACGTCGTCGCGTCCGTCAGCGTGATCGCGCCCGCGACGATGACCGATCCGACCATCGACGCATCGCCGAAAGTCAGGCCCGCGAACCCGTCCTGCAGGAACGCGAGTTCCGCCGAGGTCAGGTCCAGAGCGCCCGTGCCGCCCGCGCCGCCGAGCTCGATGTTGGCTCCGCCCGTGAACGTCTCAAAGGCCAGGGTGAACCCGGTACCCGTCACGTTCCCGTTGAAGTCGATCTCATCGCTTACCAGCGTCGTGTTCGCGGTGATGTTCACCGCACCGCCGTAGCTCTGCAGCGTGGTGGTGTTCACCAGCCCGCCGGAGATCACCGTCGTGCCGTTCAGCGTCGTGAGCGAGGAAAGCTCGCTGATCCCGCCCACCGCGCCGGTGAACGTGATCGTGCCGGCGGTGTCCGCCGTCAGGGCGCGGGCGGTGCCGTCGGAGTCAACCGTCCCGCCGAAGAGGATCGCCGCGCCGCCCGAGGAGGTGAACGTCGCGTCGCCGGCGAGCGTCACGTTCTCATTGAACGCCTGGGCCCCGCTCGTGGTCACGTTGTTCGACAGGATCGTCGTGCCTGCGCCGCTGTCGGTGACGGTCAGCGAACCGAGCGATTCCACGCCGCCGATGGCTCCGGAGAACGTCACCGTGCTGCCGCCGGTCGTGCTGATCGTCAGGGAGCGGTTGTTCGCCGCCGCATCCGCGTCGATCGAGGAACCGAACGTGATGTTCGTTCCCGCGAGCGTGATGTCGCCGGCGACCGTCACCACCGAGGCGTAGCTCTGAGCGGCGAGGGTCGAGATGTTCGCGCCGATGATGGTCTGGGCTGCGCCCGCGTCGGTCACCGTCAACGTCGAAAGACGCTCGGTGCCGCCCACAGCGCCCGAGAACGTCAGCACACCGCCGACCGACAGGTCGACCTGGAGCGTGCGGTTGTTGGCTTCATCGTCCGCATTCACCGTGCCGGAGAACGTGGCGTTGACGACGTTGAGCACCGAGTTGCCCGTCAGGGTGACCGGCCCGCCGAACGTCACCGTCGTCGCGGTGATGTTGTTCCCGAAGGAGATCGCCGAGCCGTTGAACGTGCCCGTTCCGTCCAGAGTCACAACTCCGCCCAGCACCAGAGCGCCCGCCGCGTCAGTGGTGAGATTCTGAAGGGCCTGAACGCCGCCGATGTCACCCGTGAACGTCGTGGTGCCGGAGGTGTTGACCGTCAGGTTGCGTCCGGCCGCGTCACCGTCCACCGTGCTCCCGAACGTGATCGCCCCGCCCGACCCGCTCGTCAGGGTCGCATCGCCCGCGAGGGTCAAAGCCGTCGTGTAGGCCTGCAGGCCGGTGGTCGTCACGTCCGCGCTCAGGGTGATCGGGCCGCCGTTGAACGTCACGCTTCCAAGAGCCGTGGTCCCGCCCACAGCGCCCGCGATGACCGTCCCCGTGCTCGACGTAACGGTCAGGTCGATGCCCGTCGTGGTCGCGTCGACCGTGTTGTTGAAGTTGATCGCACCGGTCGTGCTCGCGAGCGTGAGGTCCGCCGCGACCGTCACCGCGTTCGAGTACGTCTGCGTTCCGTCCGTCGTGATGTTGGCGCCGATCTGCGTCGTGCCGCCGCCGCTGACGTTCAGGCTTGCGAGAGAAAGCACCCCGCCGACCGCCCCGTCGAACCGGGTCAGGCCCGTGTCCACGATCGCGAGCGTCCGGTTGGCTCCCTGAGAGTTCAGCGTCGACGCGAATCGGATGCCCGCACCCGTCAGCGTCGCGTTGCCGTCCAGAAGCACCGCGTCCTGGTAAAGCTGCGCACCCGTCGTCGTCACATCGCCCGTCAGCACCGTCGATCCGCCCGAGTTGGTCGTCAGCGAAGCCAGCGAGCTGGTCGTTCCGACGTTCCCGCCGAAGGTCGTGACCCCCGAGTCGTTGACCGTCAGCGCCCGGGCCGTGCCGTCGCTATCGACCGTCGAAGCGAACGTGATCGTCGCGCCGCTGATCACCACGTCGCCCGCGAGCTCCACCGCGTCGTTGTACGTCTGGCCGCCTGTGGTGGAGACGTTCCCGGTCAGGATCGTGGTGCCGCCCGCGTCGGTGATCAGAGCCGCCAGCGCACGCGTCGCGCCCACCGTCGAAGCGAACGTCGTCGTGCCCGCGCTGTTGACCGTCAGGGTCCGCTGCGTCGCCGCCGCGTCGTCGTTCACCGTGCCCGAGAACGTGACGTTCGCGCCGGAGAACACCATGTTCGCGCCGAGGCTCGCGTTGCCGCCAATGGTGATGTCGCCGCCGGCCGTCACCGACGTCGCGCCCGAAGCGAACGTGATGGACCCGTCACTCAGAACGATGTTGCCGGTCGCTTCGACCGTGCCCAGCACGATCGCGCTGCCCGCCCCGTTGGAAGTGATGTTCGCGAACCGCCGCGTTCCCGAAGACACGTTGCTGAAGAACGACGTGATCGCCGAACCGTTCAGCGTCAGGTCCCGCAGGCCGTCGCCGGCCACGTCCGTCTGCACCAGCGAGGAGAACGTGATGTTCGTGCCGCCGATGGTCGTGTTGCCGCCGAAGGAGGCGATCCCGGTGAACGTCACGTCCCCCGTGCTCGCGATCGTCAGGTCCACCGTCGTATCAAGGGTGTTCTGGAAGGAGATCGACGTGCCCGTCAGCGTCGTCGCCGACCCGCCGATGTTCATCGCCCCGCCGTACGTCTGCGTCGTCACCGTGGTGACCGAAGCGTTCGTCAGGGTCGCCGCACCCGTCACCGTCAGCGACGAGAGCGAGCTCAGCCCGCCGACGTTCCCGTTGAACACGCCCGCTCCGTTGACCGTCAGCGTCCGGGCCCCGCCCGAAGAATCCACCGTCGATCCGAACGTGATCGTCGTGCCGATCAGCGTCGTGTTGGCTCCAAGCGTCACCGCTCCCGTGTACGTCTGCGTGCCGCCGGTCGTCGTGACCGTGCCGCCGTTGAGCGCCGTCAGACCCGCGACGTTCACCGAGCCCGCCGTCAGCGTGCCGCTCACGGTCGTCAGACCCGTCGTCGCCGACGAGAACGCGCCCGCGCCCAGGTTCATGTTGGCCGCCAGCGTGTTCACGCCGGTGTTGTTCAGCGTCAGGTTTCCGCCGCCCGTATTGATCGAGCCGCCCGCCGAAGTCGTGAAGTCCTCGACGTTCGCCGAAACCGTCAGCGACCCGCCGTTGAGCGTGATCGCCGCGTTGTTCAGGTTGACGTTGCCGGATCCGTCGTTGTCGCTATCGGCGTTGAAGACCAGGTTCAGGCCGCCCGCAGCCGAGCCGGTCACCGTCGTGCCCGTGTTGAACACGATGTTGTTGTGAGCGTTCAGCGTCAGCGTCGCGTTGCCCGTCCCGGTGTAGCTGAGGTTGGTCGCCAGCGTGATGTTGCCAAGCTGCGAATCCGCGCCCGAGTTCGTCGTCGTGATCGACACGCTGACGCCGTTGCCCAGCGCCGCCGTGATCAGATCCACGCCCAGCTGAGCGTTGTCGTCCGCCGATGCGAACGGATCCGCCGCGTTGATGTTCGTGTTGCCGCCGCCCGCCACGATCGTGATGTCGTTGGGATCGATGACCCACTGGCCGCCGCGGCCGGAAGCCGCACGGGCCTGCAGGTCCGGCGTCCCCGCCAGAGCGATGTACCCGCCGGAGGTTTCGATGAACCCGCCGTTGCCGCTACGGATGCCGCCCATCGCGGACAGATCACCCGCGATGCGCGTCGCTTCCGTGCCCCAGAACGTGATCCGGCCGCCGTCGCCGAACTCGTGAGCGTCCGCGCGGACGGTGGTGTTCTCGTCGACAAAGACGTAGTCCGCGCGGCGGGTGTCACCCTGGCCCCCGGCATCGCCGCCGATGCGGATCGTGCCGCCGCCCCACGTGCCGCTCGCGTCGATGCGGGCGTTGAACAGTCCGACGCGCTCGCCGGTGATCGTGATCTCGCCGCCACGGCCCGCGTCGCTCGAAGCGTCAACCACGCCGCGGACCATCACGTCACCGCGGCCCTGGCCCTCGATGGTGATGTTGTTGCCGCGAATGACGCCGGTGTTGAAGATCGCCATGCCGTCCGCGTCACCCGCGGACATCGTGACCTGACCGCCGCGAGCGTCGATCCGGCCGGTGTTGGTGACGCCGGCGTTCTGGCCGCCGCTCCCCGAGGCGCCCTGGATCTGCGTAAAGACGCTGCTTCCCTCGCGTCCGATGAACACTTCCTCGCCCGCCGCCATCACGACCGTGCCGCCGTGAGCGATGATCGAGCCGTGGTTGGAGACTTCGCGGCCGACCATCGCGACAGCGTTGGCCGTGATGTTGCCGCTATTGGAGACCTGGCCCTGAAGGCCGGTGAATCGCATGTTGCCCGAGAGGAAGTCCTCGTTGCTGAGGTTGCCCGCCGCGGCGTAGAGACCGCCCACGTTCACCGTCGAGGTGTTCGTGAAGATCACGCCCGCCGGATTCACGAAGAAGACGTTGCCGTTGGCTTCCAGGCGGCCCTGGATCAAGGTCGGAGCGGCGCTGTTGATCCGGTTCAAAACCGTCGAGAGCTGGCTCGGCTGGATGAACCGCACCGTCTCGTACGGGAGAATGTCAAAGCTGGCGTAGTTGATGATCGCGCCGTTGCTGGCGGTGATGATCCACAGGTTGCCCTGCCGAGTGAAGGTCACGTTGCCGACCACCACCTGCTCGCCCTCGGGGCCCGCGATGACCGACGTCGTCGAAGCCGCGGCGAGCAACCCGGCGATCACCGCCGCGCCGCCGACACTGCGAAGACCGGCCGCACGGCCCGCCACTTTCGCCAACGTCCAAAGCTTGCGCCCGACCGCGCCGCCGATCGAGGCTCCCAGCGTGTCGCCAGCATTGGTCCCGCGAGTGTTCGTCTTCATGGCATTCCTCTAGCAGCTCCCGCAACGCAGGCGGGATGGTGAATGATCAGATCAGTCCTACCCCGAACAGAGACCCCCCACCTTCCACGCGCCCACTATTCCAACCCGCCCGCCGTCGCCGTCTTTCGGCCGAAACGGCCCTTTCGCCCAAATCCGTCCCCGAAACCGCCCGCCCCCCCTCTTCCATCCGGGGCTGGACCCCGGCGGTTCCGATCCACCCGGCCTTCCCGGGATCAGTACAGAATCGTCGCCGAGAAGTGCACCCGGTTGTCGCCGGAATCCACCACTTCGGTGCCCCGAACGTCGTGCAGGGCAAAGCCCCAGTCCAGCTTGACGTTGAGGTTCTGAAGCACCTGAAGCTCGACGCCCACACCCGCGCTCAGCAGGGAGTGGTCACGCTCGAAGACCTGCCGGTCGCTCTGCATCGCGCGGCCGAAGTCCACGAAGCCCTTGAAGATGAGGTCCCAATCCGTCCGATCGAACGGGCCCGACGGCCCGACCCGGAACGGCTGACCGAAGAACTCGGTCTGGTTCGGATCCATGTACGCGAGATTGCCGTCCTTGTCGGTCGTCAGGAGCGTGCGCGGCAGGTGGAACCGGTACTCAACCGTACCGGTGACCGTCGTGTCGCCCGCCGCCACCGACTCGGGATACCCGCGGACCGAGTACGCACCGCCCGCGATCCCTTCGAACGTCGGCGTCAGTCGCTTGCCGAACGCGTGCTGCCCGCGGAACGCAAGCACCACCTCGTGGGCAAGCGTGGTGCCACGGAGCGTGCTCGCGTCCTTCTCCTTGAACTGCGTCGGAAGCAGCAGCGGCTCGATGTACATCGAGTGCTCCGCATCCACCTTCAGAACAACCCAGTCCTTGTCCGGGAAAATGCGGCCCAGCTTGGTGAGCTCGGTGGTGCTTGCGCTGGTCACGCTGCCCAGACCGAACTCAAAGATGCCCGACGCGCTCGTCGCCATCACGTCCGTCACTCGGCTGAACCGAAGCCCGGCGTAGGGAAGGAAGAAGTCCTCCTCGCCCTCCTGGCCCAGCAGCTTGTTGTTGACCTCGACGTTCTCGAACCGGGCGCCGCCGACGAGATCGAAGAAGTTCGCGCCCGACTGCAGGATCGTCCCCGACACTTCGGCACCGGCCGACCAGTTGCTTCCCTCGAACTCAAGGCCGGCGATGCCGACCGAGTCCGCGGAGTACTGGCTCCACGAGCCGTAAAGCTTCGCGATCACCTGGTTGTCGAAGAACGGCCGCTCGTAGCTGCCAAACGCGCTGTTCGTGTCGCCGAACTCCGCCGTCAGGAAATCCAGCCGGAGGATGTCGTCGTTGTTCGTGAGCTGCGTGTGGGCAAACCCGATGCGCTCGCGCCACTCGCCGGTGGTCTTGGTGCCGATGTTCGCGACCTGGGCGTAGACCGACCAGGGCTTGACCTCGGCGACCTGGTACTGGAGTTCGACCTGTCCGGCCTTGTCCGAGGAGGGAACCAGTGCCACGTTGATGCGGCGGCCGGGGTGCCGGTTCAGACGCAGAACGTAGTCGTCCAGCCGGTCGCGGCGAATAAGCCCGCCAACGTTGATCGGCGAACGCTCGCGGAGGCGCTCGAGACGCTCGGGATTGACCCGGTCTTCGGGTTCCACGCCGCGGCTCTGATTGAGGACCTTCGTGTCATCGAGCTGCGCGGTGAAGATCTTCAGCCGCATCCGCGTGTTGCCCTGCCCGCGAGTGTCCTGTCCACCCTGAAGCGACACATCGTCCGGGTGGGCCAGCACGCGAACACCGATCAGCTTGCGGTTCTCGACCAACTCGCGGGCGATCGCTTCGTTCACCGCGCGGATGCCGCCCGGATAGAAGATCTGGCCCTTGTCGCTGAAGCCGTCGCCCACGGTGATGATCGTCGACGGCACGCCCGCTCGCGGATACGTGTACCCGCCGTCGGCGAGCACGCCGACCGGCACCTGCACCGCGAACAGTTCCTGGAGCGGCGGATGCTCCTCGTTGTTGTACTCGTACTCAAGAAGAAACTTGCTCACGGCGTAGGTGATCTCGCCGTCCGTCTTCGCATCCGGCTGCGGATAGGTGCCGCCCGGCGCGGCTTCCTGAGCCATCGCGACCGGGCAGAACGTCGCCACGCCAGCGAAAGCGACGAGAAGGGCGGCACACCGGGTCATCCGATAAGTCTTCATTCGAAGGTCGCTCCGAGCATGGTGCAACAGGATCTCTGAACTTGAATTAGCTTCCCCGCCGCAAGCGGCAGGTAGAAAGACGACGCTCGCACGTGAGCCGTGCGACGCAAAGACCGCCGACAATCGCCCGCAAAGCCTCCCCGCAGCCCGACGCATGCACCGCAGGGACGGGGAACCTTCCCGGGACAGGACCACAGGCTATCCGAACCCAAACCACTTTGTCAACCTCGGTGGTTTACCCAATCCAGGGAAGATTGAACGGGGTCGCTCGCCCGAGCGCGCCCTCCGCGCTCGCCGCTCAGGCTCCCCACTGCGCGATCTGCTGCGAAGCCACCGTCACGAACGACTCGTCCATCGTGAATGGGATGTCCGACGTCAGAGGCTCGCGAGCGCTCGAAGCACGCAGACAGAACAGGTTCTGCACCCGAGGCTCACCGACGATCACATCCGCGAACCCGGTCCCCGCCGGCTCGATCGCGAGAATCCCCGCCGCAAGCACCGGGCCCGGACCCACCGTGTCCATCATCAGAGCCGACCACGCCCGGCCGGATTCGAGCACCTTGCCCGCCGTATGAATCGCCGGCAGCCGGAAATGGTGGGCCGAAACATCAATCACCCGGGTCTTGGTCTTGGACTTGTCCCTCATGCCGCCCAGACGCCGCTCAATATCGTACAAAACTCGAACAAAGCCGCGCCGCGACGCTTCCTCCTGAGAACTCATCAACCTCTTGATGAGGTGCCGCTCCGGCTCGTTGTCTCCTTCCGGGATCGTCAGCGACGCTCCCTGCAGGTCCGAGCGGGCGGAATCGATCGCCTGGATGACCTCCGTGGATCGCGTGAGTGACCGGCACTGGTCGCGCAGCGCCCGCAGCCGGTCCAAGCCCGTCGAGCAAAGCCAGCTCACCGGCATCTTGGTCCCGTGCAGCGCGAGCACCATCGGATACTTCGCCCGGCCCTTGCCGTCCTTGCTCGACCACATCAGCCCCACCACCGCGTCACCCGCCCAGCGCCAGAGAAATTCGTGCCCGAATTCGGCGATGCGTTCGGATTCCGAAAGGTGGTCCCATTCGGCGGAATCAATGTTTCCGGAGATTCCCTGCGAATAGAGGACCGACTTGACGTGCACCAGTCGGGGCGAGTCCAAGCCCAGATCGTCGATGTGGTCATCCCAGCCCGGGTGTTTTCCGAACGCGGCCAAGGAAACGCGGGGTCCGGGCGAAGCCGGCTTCTGGAACAACTTGGAGAGTTTCCCAAGCATGGTCATGCCGCCCTCGCTCGTCGGAGATTCGTTTCGCGATTAGTTCCCACCGAGATCTTCCTTTTGGGGCCAGTTCTTGGCCGCGGGCACCGGCTTCTTCAGGACGACCTTGATCCACATATGCCGCCGGATGGCCTTGGTGCCTTCCGGGAGCACTTCCTCTCCCTCCACCACGATCGGGACGCGCCAGGTTGTCGACTCGTTGCTCTCCGCCGGAACCGCGGTCGCCCCCGGGGTCAGGACCAGAGCGGCCGCTGCCCAAGGCGCATCGAAAGCTGCCCGACGAACGACGGTGTCGGTGGCCCGCTTGTAGAAGAGAAGGCGGATCGACTGCTGAGGTGCGCCGGAATCGACCTTTCGGACCTTGCCGACGTCAATCGGCTCCATCAGGGGGTCGCCTTCGATGGTCCAGGCGTCCGATACCGTGCGGATCGAGCCGTCGGAGTTGGCGGGCTTGTCGCCGTCGCCATCGCCGGTGATCGACTCGACCAGTGCCGTCCCGCCTGGCCCGGCGAACGCTTTGCAAACTTCCTTCGCACGGGCGACGAAATCCGTCATCTTCGGGCGGTTCTTGAGTGCATCAGGTTTTACCAACCGGGCGACCGGTTCGGCCAAGCGACCGCTCAGCACCTGAACCCGGCGGTCCTTGTCGGTGATCTGAAGCTCGCCGAGGATTCGCGCGGCCTCGTCCAGTTCCGCCGGGGTCAGCGGAGCCGCCGCCCGGTCGTTCACCAAGGGGAAACGGGCGAGCGCAACCAGACGGTTCACATCGGTGTCCGCGTTGGTCTGGTACTCGCGGGCGAGGGCTTCGAATCCGCGCACCACCAGCGACTGCCAGTACGCGGGGACCGAAGCCGACGAAACAAAGTCGTTGAACGCCTGGCCGTCCGGCGATTCGGGGCTGAGCATCGCGAGCAGGCTCTCGCGAGCGGTGCGCGATCCACCGCCAAGGCCGCGGAGCTTGCGACGCATGGAGTCGATTCGGTCGGCGATCGCGGGATCCGAAGCGGCCGCGATCACGCCCGCCTGACGCCCCGCCGCGTCCGCTTCGCGACGGATCTCTTCCGATTGCAACGCTTCGCCGATCGCCGAAAGGTCGCGTTGAACCTGCTCGTGGAGAGCTTTGAGAGCCGCGTGCACGTCCACTGGGTTGGGCTGTTCCTGGGTCTCGAGCGCCGCGTGGAACGCGGTCCATGAGTCAAAGTCGCGAACGAGCGCCTTGGCGAGCGTGGCTTTCCACGTCGCGGCGTACTCGCGGCCGTACTCACCCATGGGGGTCGACACGCGCTTGACGCGATCCGCGAGGTCCGCGCCGACGAGCCAGTCCTTCTTCGCGCCGGCCATCTCGTCCAGAGTCGTCCGCCAGCCGCGGAACAGGGTCCCCACGACCGCCGGCGAATAGCTCGCGTCGATCGCCCGCACGCCATCAAGCCCCGACATCGCGACCTTGGTGACGGGCACCGGCGCACCCGCCGCCGCCGCAACCGTCTCGCGCACGAGCTTGCCCGAGTCCACGCCGGCGAGGAAGGCGCTCATTCGGGCGCCGACGCGCCCGCCACGTGCGACATCGACGACCCGATCGGCGATCTGCGGGTCGTTCTGGGCTCGGAGAGCGGGGCTGACCGCCGCGGACCACGCCGTGATGAACTCGCGTGCTTTCGCCGAGGCTTCATTGATCTCTCGGACGCGGGCGGCGGCGTCGGTCCAGTTGCCGCCGGTTTCCGCGGGCGTCACGAAGGGAAGGAGATCGTTGTAGAGAGCGACGACGTCCTGGAATCCGCGGGTGTCGGCCTGACGGCCGCGCTCGATGAGTGCTTTCTTGCTCTCCTCGTTGAGGCTGCCGCGGATCTCGGCGACCTTGGAAGGCAGGCCCTTGGTGCCGGCTTCGAACGCGGCCACGAGCGCCGCTTTGATCGTTTCGGCGGCGGGAGCCACTTTGGTCTTCTTCTCGGTTTCGGCTTTGATGTCCTTGGGCAGACCGGCTTCGATGAGGTCGGCTTGCTTCTGGATCTCGCGTTTCGCGCTCTCGACGAGCTCGGTTTCGCCGCGTCCGCCCAGACGGGTCCAGACGCTCGCGATCTCCGCGAGCTTGTCGTCGGCGGCGGTGGTCTCGAGACGAGCGACCGCAGGGCCGAACTGCTTGGCGAACTCGTTGTAGTCCTCGACGGTCGCCGGGGCCCGCTCGGGGATCATCCTGCGAAGGTCGGTGCCGGCGGCGACGAAGCGGCGGATGGCCGCGTCCAGCCGTGCCAGGTCGCCCAGATCACCACTGCTGGTCGCCGCGTTCTTCCACGCTTCACCCGCCTGCGCGACGGCCCGCTTGAGCTCATCGAGGGTTTCCGGCGTGCCGGCGATGCCGTGCTTGGCGTAGTCCGCCGGGTTCAGCGTCGCCAAAGCCTCGCGGAGCTGAGCGAGCTCATCCTTGGAGATCGCGGCGCCGGGCGCGAGGAACGCGAGGATCGGCCCGGGATTGATCGCTTGGCCCGCGGCGTCCTTGGCGTCCGCTTCGCGTGCCGGCGTGCCGTCGAGCGCGCGCGTCTCGGCCGCGACCAGTTCGGCCAGCGCCGCCGACGCGTCCGGCGACCACTTCACGTCGCGGCTTGCGAGCTGAGACCTCGCCGTCGACAGAAGCGGCGCCGCGACGGTGCGGATGACCACCGCCCGGTAGGCTGCTTGCTGGTTCTCGTTGACGTCGTTAAAGACGGTTCCAAAGCTCAGGAAACCCATGCTGACAGGCGAGTCCGCCTGCTTGCGGGCCCGTTGGAGCAGTTCGATCGGGGTGATCTTCTTGCCGCCTTCGACCTCGACGGCTTCCTTGTTTCCGAAGTACTCCGGGCCCGAAACGCCGCGGTCGATGACCTTGCCCTGCTCGACGCTTCCGGCGACCTGCGTCCAGACATCAAGGGGATCACGGACCGCACTGCGGAGCTGCCCGCTGCTGAAGAACGTCATCGCCGTGAGGGCCGCCGCCACCGCGATGCCGGCACCCATCACGAGCCGCTTGCGGCCGGACTGTTCCTTCTGGACGTTGGTCGCCCGCGTGACAAGGCCCTTCTCGCGGAAGATCTTCGAGGTAAAGACGTCGCGGAGGAAGAACGACCGCTCCTCGTCGTACACCTTGCCGCCGGGGATAGCGTCGACATTGACGCCCAACGCCGCCGCCAGATCCTCGTCGAGAGCTTTGCCCTGACGCATGGAACTGGTGAAGTAGATGCCGCGCAGGAACAGCGGCTTGGGCGACCACTCGCCGGCTTGGAAGATGATCTCGAGGTACCGGCGAAGACGCGGAGCGATCTTCGCGATGTTGTCGGGGAGGGCGAAAAGCTCGTCGACCTGATCCGTCCTGCGGGCCTGAGGATCCTCGGTGTGCACAGGGTCCATCAGCAGCGTCGCACGCCGCTTGAGCAGTCGCGACTTGATCGTCTTGACGTGCTCATCCACGGTCTCGGCACGGAAGGGCTCATCGAGCGGCGCGGGGTTGGACCACCCGAGGATCTGGTGCTGAAGCTGCGGGTCGTCGATCTTGTCGAAGAACTCCTTGAAGCCCGTGATGAGGTCGCACTTGGTGATCACGACGTACACCGGGAACCGGACGTCGAGCGTGCGCTGGATGGTGTCGAGCTGCTTGGCGATGTGCCCGGCTTTGGACTCGATCTGCTCGGAGGTGTCCTTGATCAGGCTGTCAATGCCGATGACCAGAAGCATGCCGTTGACCGGAGCGTTGGGCCGGCTCTGCTTGAGCAGCTTGAGGAACTCGCGCCATTCGCTGCCGCCCTGCAGCGCGGCATCCTCCATGAACATGCGACCCGCGGTGTCGAGCACCACGGCGTAGTTCGTGAACCACCAGTGCATGTTCATCGTGCCGCCGGCGCCCTGGAAGCAGTCCTGCAAACCCGGGGGGAACCCGACCTTGCAGTGGCGCATGGCTTCGGTCTTGCCCGAGCCGGCCGGCCCGACGAGCAGGTACCAGGGCAGCGAGTGCAGGTCTTTGCCGGCCTGGCGGAACTTCTCGACGCCTTCTTCATACTTCTTGCGGAGATCGTCCAAGCGGGCCCGCTTGGCCGGATCGGCGACCACCGAGGGCGTCCTGGCCATCGCGGTCTTGAGCTTGTCCAGGAACGGCAGGCTCTGGGCTTTGTCGCGGAAAGCGAGGAACGCTTTGTACGCGAGAAGCAGGACGGCCACGACGGCGAGGCCGCCGAACAGCCCGAGCAGGATGCCCCCGTCCACCTGCAGCAGTTTCACCACGTTTCCGACGTCCCCGATCAGCCGGGGGAGGTTGAACATCATCATGCCGCTTGGCTCCGCGGGCCCACGAGGGAGCCCGGTTGGTTCACCGGTTTCTTCACTTCTTCGCGTCCGTCGTCTTGATCTCGGCGAGCTTGTCGTTCAGCTGGCCCGTCACCGACCGGAACGTCACCACGTACGACACCACCAGCACCGCGATCATCCCCACCAGCCCGATCACGAATCCCACGATCTTGCGGGCCGGCGGCTGCGTCAGCACCCGCGTGTCCACGTTCTCGTAAGCGTCGGGCGTGATCCGGCCGGTCTGGTCGCTTTCCGAAAGCCCGCGGACCCGCGCCGCGATCTCGCGCATCTTCTTGCGCAGATGGTCCGGCTGGTTCATGTAGATCCCGGTGAAACCCAGGCCGATCATCGCGTGAAAGACCGCGAGGCGCTGGTTGGCCGAATCCCCGGATTCCAAAAGCGTCTCTTCCAAGAGATCCCAGAACCGCTCGTCACCCGCCATCTCGCGCCGGTCCTCGGCCAGGTTCTTCCACCCGCCCTGGGCGCCCCACATCGCGGAAAGCCTGCTCTCGCGCACCATGTGGTCCGCGAAGAAGATCAGCGGAAGCTCGATCTTGTCGAAAGCTCCGCCCAGTCCCTCGCGGTCGGCCCGCGTTTTGATGTCGGCGATCAGCCCCTTGATCTCATCACGCACCTGCCGCGCGCCCGCGCCGCCGCCGGCACGGCCGAGGCGATTGAGCTTGCACACGTACTGGAAGAGAGGCTCGCACAGTTCAATCAGCGTCATCGCGTCGTCCTTGTCGCCGCGCCCGACCGGGCGGGATCACCACCCGGGTCGGCTTGGCGTTCATGCGTAGGTGATATAGAGGGTGAGGTCCTGAATGCCCTGTCCCTCGGCTTCGGGCCAGCGTGCGGCGAGGCCCTTCTGCTGCATGACCTGCTCCCAGATCTGCGCCCGCGTCTCGGCTTTGTTCAACCTGAAGTAGTACAGGCCGGACTTGCTCGGCAAACCCTGCGGAGCCCGCTCTTCCTGGAGTTTGACGCCGTAGAAGGTCATCTTCCACATGCTCTTGGGCATCAGCTTGAACTTGTCCGCATCCTCGACCAGGCGGGCCAGGACCGTCGGATCCTCCTTGCCCGAAACGCCGAGGAAGAACTCCTGAGCGTCCTTGAGGTGTTCGTCGGTGAGGGTCGCGCCGAGGAACCCCTGCGGATCCTTGACGAACTCGACCTTCTGGAACCGCCGCTTGACCACGCCGCGGATCAGCCCGCGGATCTTCTCGTCAAGGTCGTAGAACGCCACCGCCGGGTCGTCATGGTCGTACTTCGGCACGTCCCACATGTCCCGGTCCGGGTGCAAAGCCGCAAGCTCGGAAAGCAGCGACCGCATCTCCATGTACAGCTGGAACGGCGTCACTCCCAGACCCGACACGCCCATCGCCTGCTGCAAGCTGTTCAGCCGCGCGGCGTAGACGTTCAGCGTCCGAAGCCGGAGCATGTCCTCGAACTGCGGCCCGCGGGCGGTCTCGATGTTGAACCCGCCCTGCTGCATCTTGAAAAGCACGTCCTTCCGCGAGGCTTCCGCCTGATTCGTCAGGTCCCGGAGCATCGCGCGAAGCTCGCCCGACCCGCCGAGCACAAAGCATGGCGGGATGAACCGGCTGTCGCGACGCGGCACGCCGCTGTCCTCGCCCGTCCCGTGCACCACGCGCAGGATCGGGAGCACCTCCATCCCTTCCGCGTCGTCACCCTCGAGCACCAGCCGGGCGTTCACGCGGCGGACGATCACATCCACCGGCGAATCGCCCGTGTTCTCGTCGAATCGCTTGACCTCCGAAAGCCGCCAAAGCCTGCGGACGCGCGTGTCGTCCCCCGGCTTGGCTTTCCCGCTGGGCGGATCCACGGCGTTGGACCGTTGTCCGTTCCAAAGCGGGACCGCGACGCCGACCACGAACCCATCCGCCGACTTCTGGAACGCCTGCTTGATGTCAAGCGGCGGCAGATCGGCGTTGACGGCGGTGTCGACCACGAGCCCGCTGGGCATGACCGCCGAAAAACGGTCCAGGCGGACCATCATGTTGTCGAGCGCGTCGGGGCTGAGCTTGGCTTCGATCAAGCCGTACGAAAACGGCATGGCGATCCGGCGATCGTGCGCCGAACGCTCAAGCCCCTGCCGCTGAAGCATCTGGAGATGATGCGGCTGGAGGAACAACCCTTCGTGCCAGTGGACCAGATCCATACGCCTTCCCTTCGTCCCGCCCGCCGATCAGCCGTGCAAGCTCACGCTCACGGCTTGGAGGATTCCTTCCCTTCGGCCAGCCCGCGAGCGGCTTCGCCGATGGTCTGCATGATTTCCGCTTCGATCGTGTCTTCCGTGAGGACACCCGCCAGTTCCTCGTACTTGGCCCAGTACTTCGCCTGCGCCCCCCAGCCCGAAGCGCCCGTCGCGGCTTTGATCGCGTCGGGGCTGAACTTGACGAGGTGCTTGCGAGCGAAGTTCTTGCCCGCCCGGCTTGTCGCGGCGATCGTCGCCGCGGTGATCAGTCGGAGGAGCTTGACGTCGTCGATCACGCGCTGACGGCTGACCGTCGCGTCGCCGCGGACAAACTGGCCGAGCGTCCGCTTGAGCGGCCCCGGCCGGCTGATCCTGCTTTGCGGCGCGATGACCTGCCGCCACGCGGTCCAGACCAGTTCATCAAGCCCGCCGCCGAACTCCGCAAGCACCGCCCCAAGTTCGGCCGCTTTCGACGAATCGATCGGATCCGCGTCCGTGAGGCCGGTCGCTTTGCGGAAGTCCGCCGCGATATTGGCCGGAGCGGGCGCGGTCGGAGCGGCCACGGGTGCCGGAGCGGGCGCGGCCAGCCGCGGAGCGACCGGCGCCGATTCCGCTTTGGCCACCTCGACCGTCCGCACCTCGGACAACCCTGCCGTCGCCAGACGCTTGATCACCGCACGCCGCTGCTCATCCGGCAGCCGCTTGGCAAGCTCCACCAGCCGCTCGGTCACGTACGCCGCGTCGTTGAACCTCGAAAGCTCGCTTTTGGCCGCCGCAAGCTCGGCTTGGGCCGCGGCCAGCGCATCCATCGTCGCCCGATCCGGCCCCGGACCCTCCGACCCCCCGGCGGGCGCCGACGAACCCTCGCCGAAAAGCGGGAACGCATCCATCAACTCGAACAGGAACTGCTTCCGCTCACCGGGCACCATCGACCGAAGCACCAGCTCGATCTCGTCGCGCATCATCGCCCGACGCTCATCCGCCGGATGGTCGGCAAGCTCCGCCTGCACGACGCGAAGCCGCTGCGCCACCGACGCCACGCGCCTCGCCCGTTCTGAAAGCAGATCGATACCCAAGCGAATCTCCCGATCGCGTATCCGGCCGAGACCCGAACAGTGGGCCGACCCGACGAGGATGATAACGCCCCTCGCGGGGTCCGTGTTCCAACCCCGGAGAAAGACGCTCGCCGGCTTCCCGGACGCGACCGACGCTCGGATCCCGGCCGCGCAAACCGCGCAATCCGCGCCCTACCCCGTCCTTTCGCCCAAGCTCCCTCACCCGACGCTTCCCCTTCGACCGGCTCGCCGATCTCCTCCCAAGCCCCGGGTGTCACCCGGTCTGGGAGGTTTGCCATGAAGCGTTCGCGTGCCCTGCTCGTCCTCACTCTCGCCGCCGCCACCCTCGCGGGCTGCCAGCCCAGCCACAAGCTGCAGACCCAGGCTCCGCAGTTCGACTCCGACGAACCGGCCTACATCCAGATGAGCGCGGGCGACCGCCTCGGCTCGGCCATGGTCGAGAACCGAATCTACACCGCTCGCCTGAAGGAGGAGAAGAACTCCTACGCGGTCGTCGAACCCCAGTTCGGCGAGGACTGAGCCCCCCCTCGGGCGGTGATCACCGCCCCATCCATCTCGCTGTTCAGTCCGGGCCGCGGTGGAGGAGCCGCGGCCTGGGCTCGTTTTTGCACCGCCATCGACCTCGCAGGCCCGAATCGGGTCGCACCACGCTTGTGAAACCACAAGCCGGCTCCAATCCGTCGCCCCCGCTCTGACTTGGACTTTCCCCTTGGTCGCCGGGGCTTCACGCGGTAGACTGCCCCCCTCAACCTTCCATCAGTCTGGTTCCGGAGCGTGCGATGCGTTTGATGAAGCCCTCAGCGGTGCTGTGGTTCGGTCTTTATTCGGCTCTTGGCGCGGCTTCGGCCGCGCACGGTCAGTGTGCACGGTGGATGCCTGCGCCGTCGCTCTGCGTCGAAGGTCGAGCGGCCGCGATGCTCGTGCACGATCTGGACGGCGCGGGCCCGCTGCCGCCCCAGCTCATCGTCGGGGGGCTCTTTGAGCGTGCCGGCGGCGCGGGAGCCGAAGGAATCCTGGCCCGCAACGTGGCGGCCTGGAACGGGACGAACTGGACCACGCTGGGAAGCGGCTTCAACGACATCAGAGGGCTTGACTACGGGGGCGTGCAATCGCTTGTCACCTACGGCGGAGCTCTTTACCTTCGGGATCGGGCAGTCATCGCAGAGGGTGAACGTCGCTCGCTTTGACGGGACGAACTGGGTGAACACGGGCGTGCTGTTCGACGGTCCGGTCCTCGCGACCACGGTCTACGCGGGCGAACTGATCGCGGCGGGCACCTTCACGGGCATGGGCCCGGTCACGGCTCGCAACATCGCGGCGTGGAACGGTGTCAGCTGGCGGCCCCTGGCGTCCGGCCTGCGCGGCCGACTCGATGAAGTCCGCGCCCTCGCGGTGTACGGTGGGGAGCTGATCGCAGCAGGCTCGATCGACACGGCGGGCGCGATCTCGACCCCCGGAATCGCCCGCTGGAACGGTACGCGCTGGACCTCCCTGGGGAGCGGCATCGGAACCGGCTTCGGCGAGGAAGTCAGAGCTCTTGCCCTGCACGGCGGCGAACTGATCGCTGCGGGCACCTTCCGTTCGGCCGGCGGGGCTCCCATCGAGGACATCGCCCGGTGGAACGGCACCCGATGGGCTTCCATGCCCGACCTGGAAGGAAGCATCGAGGCACTGTCCATCTGGAACGGCGACCTCATCGCGACCGGCTCACTCGACAGCGCGTCGGACACGACCATCCGAACGGTGGCTCGCTGGAACGGATCCCAGTGGACGTCCTTTGGGGAAACGAACCAGACCTTCGGGTACCCGAAGTCTCTGGCCACCTTCGGCGGAACGCTCTACGTCGGCGGCACCCTGAGCACGGCGAGCGGCGTGGACGTCAAAGGTCTGACCGCGTGGAACGGAACTTCGTGGATCAACGTGCCCGGACTGATCGAAGACGACACGAGTTTCCCGAGCGTGTCCTCGCTGGCGAACTGGAATGGCGATCTGATCGCGGGCGGGCTGTTCCGCCTCGGAGGAGCGTCACCCAATCTCCTGCGTTGGTCGGGCAACGAACCCGTCCCAAGCGGCGCATCTCCGGACGGCGCGGTGCTGGCCATGCTCCCCGTTTTCCGTGGTGCGAACATCCCGGATGACCTCGTGGTCGCCGGCGCGTTCACCCAGCTCGGGTTTGACGACCCGCACAGCCGGGTCGCGACGCTCGCGCCGGTGACGGACGGATTCGGCCGCATCACGCGGCGGATGGGGTCCGGATTCAACAACACGGTCCGCGCCCTCGCGCGGTTCAACGGGCAGACGGTGGCCGCGGGCGACTTCACGGCTTCGGGCGGCACCGCCATCAACCGGTTGGCCCGTTTCGATGGCACCAACTGGCAGCCGTTCGACGCTTCGGGCGGCCTCAATAACGGCGCTCGGGCGCTCAAGACGTTCTCGCTCCCCGCGCAGCGCCTGGCGATGGTCGTGGGCGGATCCTTCACGACGGCGGGCGGCGTCGCGGCCAACCGCATCGCGCAGTACACCTTCACCACCACCACGGGCGTCGCGACGTGGTCGGCGTTCGGACCCGGCTTCAACGGCACGGTGGACGCCGTCGAGCGCTTCGGGGGCGTGATCTACGCCGGAGGCTCCTTCAACGCCGACGGGAACGGACAGCCGCTGAACTTCGTCGCTCGCTTTGTCAACGGCGCGTGGCAGCAGGTCGGCTCCGGGTTCAACGGCTCGGTCTCGGCTCTCTACACCGACGGGACCTTCCTCTACGCCGGCGGAACCTTCACTGCGTCGGGCGCAACCGCGGTCACCAACCTCGCTCGCTGGGACGGCGCCTCGTGGACGCCCGTCGATGGCGGAGCCAACGGCCGGGTCAGCACCATCTCGCTGTATCAGGATGAACTCACCGTCGGCGGTTTCTTCACCCGCGTCGGCCCCGGCAGCAGCGGCGGACCCACGCAGGGCGCGATTGAGTCCAACTTCCTCGCCCGCTACTCCCGGGCCGGGCAGCCCTGGTTCTCGGCGGATGACCAGCCGGTCGCCACCATCATCTGCCGCGGCGGTGTCGGAGGGTTTGTCGGTGCCCTGGCGACCGGCTACAACGACAATCCCGGCCTGACGCGGGCGTGGCGACGCAACGGCGTTGCGATCACCCCGGGGCCGACACCGCACGGTTCCTCGATCTTCATTGACTCGGGCGGGATTCTCATCATCAACGCCAAGGATGAGGACGCGGGCGTGTACGACTGCGTCGTGACCACGAGTTGCGGCGATGTGACGAGCCGGTCGGCGGCCCTCTCGATCTGCCCCGTCGACATCAACTGCGACAACTTCGTCGACTTCTTCGACTACGACGACTACGTCTCGGCTTTCGAGTCCGGTGGCCCGGTGGCCGACTTCAACCGTGACGGCTTCATCGATTTCTTCGACTACGACGCCTTCGTGGGAGCTTTCGAGAGCGGATGCTAAAGCAGCTCGCCGGGGCGACCTGGCTAGCTTCGCGTTCGCATCACGGCGCATGAACCTCACGCCTCACGCAGAGGCCCGACGCTTCAGCACCCCGCTTCAAAGAGCTCCACGAACCGCGTGTAATCGAAGAAGTCCAGGAACGCGTCGAGGTTGAGATCCGCGTTGTCGTCGCCCGCCTCGAACGCTTCCACATAGTCGAGGTAATCAAAGCAGTCGATGAACCGGTCGCCGTTGAAGTCCGCATCACACGGGCGACGCGCGGCTTGCGCCTTGAGCAAAGCCGCGCCGCCGTCGGTGAACCTCGCGATGAAGAAGCACTCGCCGTGGCGGTTGAGGATCGTGCGCCGGCCATCCTCGCCGTTGGTCTGTCCCGGGGCTCCGGCTTGGTTACCTCCGAAGATCACAAGCTCGGCGATCGTGCGGGCCTGATTGTTAATGAGAAGCGTGTTCCCCTCGCGAGCGATCAGCCGAAGTTCGCCGTCGCGCTCACGCACGAAAATCGCCAGGTCGTTCGCCGTCGTCACCGTTTCGCCGCGAAGCCGGTTCAGGAACACGATGTCGCCCCCGGCGTTAACGAAGATCGGGGTCTCCTCGTTCACGACGTCGAACGCGCCCAGCCTCACGCCGTCTCCGGCTTCCGGCACCGCATCGCCCATCCGCGCCACCAGCCGGAGCGCGCCCGCGGGCCCCGCGAACAGCGCCGAGCCATTCTCCGGGCCCACGCCATCCCCGGCGAGCGTCGCCGCGAAGACGACCCCCCGCTCACGGCCGTGCACCACCACCGATCCGAATCGCGCGTAGACGATCCGGCCAAGATCCGGAGCCCGCTGCTCTCCCCGCGCAACCAACCCGTAGTTCCGAAGCCAGACCGAGTTCGCGTTCGCCGGTGTCACGCCCTGACCCGCCAGCACCGCCGAGTATGCCACGTCGAACCCGAACCCGACGCTCGGAAACCCTCGGAAGGACTGGTACATGACGCCCGACAAGCCGGGCGCAGACTGGCCGGCCTGCGCCAGAATCTGCACCGGAGCGGTGGCCAACAGCGACGGAGACGGGGTCTCGCCCGGTGCCGCTCGCACTCCCGCGCGAAAGACTGTCGCCACGCCCCACACCGTGGGGAACGCGCTCGCGGGCTCGGGCAGGCTCAGCGTGCGATCGCCGATGCTTGAGATGGGCACTCCCTCGCGGACCAGCCGGGGCGCCCCGCCGATGAACGTCAGCATCGCCGCATCCGTCTCAGTGGTCACGCCGGCTCCGCCGAGTGTCGCCACGCACGCGATGCCGTCGGTCCCCATCGCGTGGGGAGCAAAGCCGGCGTACGTCACCCCCGCGGGCTGACCGAACGCCTGTTCACCCACCCGCGCCAGCACAAAGTGCGAGCCGGCGGGGCTCAGCGCCCGGAGCAGCGTGCTTGCCGCAACCCCCTGCGGATTGCTCATGTTTCCCTGATAGCTCAACTCACCAAACCGGCCAATCTGCGCGTGCCTGAACGCTTCCGACAAAGGAGCCCGAAGGCCCGTGCCGCGGATCAGTTCGCCCCCCACCGCCGCGACGAAAAGCCGCGCCGCGTGCGGACCGGCGAGCAGCAGCTCGCGACGGTTGTCGGTCCCGGGAATCTGGGCTTCAACCCGCGTGGCAAGCCAGCACGAGTCGTTCACATCCACCGACATGATGTTCCGCACACGCCCGATGCCCGCGTACTCGACGCCTGTCACAAGCACCGCCGCCGTCTCGACGGTGACATCTCCCCCGACAGGCTGGGCGACCGCACCCACGCACAGACCCGCCGCTCCGACCACGCTTGCCACATTCCGCAGTTGATCCCGGACCATGCGATACCTCCTGCGCCGCCGGACAAAGCAGCGCTTCTCGGGCGCGACGACAAAGTCGCATCCCTGCACCCGGACTGACGCTCCGGGCTCTATGTCGGCGCTCACGCACGGCGTCGTCCGCCGAATTCGTCACCGCCGATACCCCAACGAACACGATGAATCAACGCATCAGAACCAGAGTGTGCAGAACGCACCAAGCCGCCAGAACGGAAGCTCCTCAACCACAGTTTCGCACCTTGACCCGGCCGTTTCAAGCGCAATCTGACCGGACGCGCGGAAGAACGACCGCCGCTTTGCCGGACCATCTTCACGAGGCACAAATAAAGCGGCCGCGCGAGCGGTCGCGCGGCCGGCACTTGGCATTCTCGAAAGGGGGGTTCAGCCGAGCAGGCTGCCGTTGTTCTTGATCTGGTCCGGCAGGGCTTTCTTGATCTCAGCCAGTTTCTCCGCGGTGAGCTTGAGTTCGTCGCGGATCGCCGGGTCGATCTCGGTCGTCAGGAGGTCCAAGCGGAATCCGCCGGCGACTTCGGCCGCGATGCGGTCAGCGATGTGCACCAGGCACACCAGCGTGCGGTTCTCGGGAGCGATCTCCATCGGACGATGGTGATAGCCCGTCACCGCCGCGAAGGTCTTGGGGAACTTCCACTTCTCGCAAAGGCCCGCGCCAAAGTCCTGGTGGTTGGCTCCGAAGATGCCGTCCTCGATCTCGAGCATGTTCACGGTCGGGGCACCCTTGCCGTCCCCCATCTTCTCGAACACCTCGATCAGCTTGTTGCGGTCGTACTGCATTTCAACCATGATCCCGATGTCGTGGATCAGGCCGGCGAGGAACGCTTCGTCGGAGAGGCCCATGCGGAGGGAGTCGGCGAGCATCTTGGAGCAGATGGCCGTCGCGTTGCCGTGCGTCCAGAGGTCCTTGGCGGAGAAGCTGGTCGTGAGCTCGCCGCCGCGGAAGAGCTTGGCCAGGCTTGCCGCGATCGCGATGTTCTTGACCGCGTTGAGGCCGAGCATGACGATCGCGCGGTTGATGCTCGCGATCTGGCCGGGAAGACCGTAGAACGAGCTGTTGACGACCTTGAGGATCCGGCTGCACAGCGCGGGGTCGGACGAGATCACCTTGTGCAGGTCCTGCGCGGTTGACTTGGGGTCCTCGACGAGCTCGACGATCTTCATCGTGATCTCGGGAAGCGTCGCGATGTGGCTGATCTCGCGAATCGCCCCGCCCACAACCTGCATCCGTAGTTCAAGTCCGACAGCCATGCGAATCTCCAGAGTTCCCCGGGCGGAGTGCCCGCAAGCCGAGGTGGAGAATCAATCGGCTCGGCGACGCGCCGACTTCGACAAGCATGGGAAACTCGCGACAAATCGCGCCGCCGTCCCGCCGCAAGTCCGCTAATAGACGCAGCGTTTGCGCACCAGCCTCGGATCGCGCGGGTCGATCGACGCGAGGGCCGCCGCCGCACGCTGCCCCGCTTTCCCGTCCCCGTACGGATGCGCGGATGGGTCTGGCTTGAGCGCCAGAGCCTTCGCGATCGCCGCTTTCACCCCGTCCGCGCTCTCGGATTCGGCATGCACCACGTTCGCGGGGCGTTCGCGGCCGTTCTGGCGAGGCCCGATATCAACCACGCGCACGCCGAGCACCGCCGCTTCGATCAACCCCGACGAACTGTTGCCAACCATCACGCCGGACCCCGCAAGCCGCTTGAGAAGCCCGACGAACCTTGGCCGCGGCAGATGCTCCACCAGCCGCAGGCCCGAAGCCTGAAGCCCGCGAAGAACCCCCGCACGCCCCGCGTCGTGGTTGGGATAAAGCGTCAGCACGCGGCGCCCCGCCACCGCCGCGAGCACCTCGCCCGTCACCGCTTCCTCCATCTCGTCCGACCGCCCGACCGGATGCATCAGCACCAGCGTGTCCGGCGAGCCGAGCTCGGCGAACTGATCGTCCGTCAGCGGCGGGATCGAAGCCAGATCGTCCACCGCGGGCGAACCCACGACCTGCACGAACTCCGGCTTCTCGCCCATCCGCACCAGACGCTCACCCGAAGCGGCGGTCGCGGGCAGATGAAGATGCGAGAGCTTGGTGATCGCGTGCCGCATCGCTTCGTCCGCGATCCCCTCGGCGCGGTCACCCCCGTGCATGTGAGCGACGGCCCATCCGCCAATGCTGGCGGCGGACGCGGCGGCAAACGCTTCGATCCGGTCCCCGAGCACAACGACCCAATCGGGCGCGATCGCGGTGAAACTCCGGACAAACCGGCCGATGCCCCGCCCGACGGCTTCGGCATCCGCCGCCCGCCCGGTCTTGCCGGCGAGCTGCATAGGGACGCTGTCGGCGACGACGAACTCGGCCCGGACGTCGCGGAACGTCAGCGCGGGCTGGATCATGTGCGACCCGGCGGCGATGACCATCAGCTCAAGCTCGGGATGCGTGCCCACCGCTCGCATGACGGGGCGGAGCAGGCCGAACTCGGCGCGCGAGCCCGTCACGACCGCGACGCGCCGCCGCCCTTCGCGCGGCTCCAATCCGCTCACGGGCCTCACCGCCGGCTCATCATTCCATCCATCGCCGATCATCAAGGTCGCTCCACGCGCCGGCGGGAGCCGGCAAGCGACAGTACGCCGGTTGCTCGCCGATCATGCCGCTTCGCGTGCCGCGGGTTTGGCGAGATCCGCGATCGTGACCGGGACGTCCGCTTCAACCGCCCGCGACAACCGCCTTCCGATCGTGCTTTCGAGCATCCACGGCTCAAGGCCGGTGCCGGGACGCTTGATCGTGAGATCAGCCCGCGAAAGGACGTGCCCGGCAGGGAGAGCCCGCCTGGTCACAAGCGACTGCCGCGAGAGACGACGAACATCCTCTTCGATCGTGAGCACTCGCTTGCGGGAAGGCTCGGGGAAGTTCTTCGGCCGCCGGCGGGCTTGCCGCTCCGTCCACGCACGCTTGGCGGATTCGACATACTGCGCGAACTCCGCGGGGATCAGCGAAGCGGCGTGATCGGGCCCCACGGCCTCGCGGCTATAGGTCAGGTGCTTCTCGAGAATGCTCGCTCCGCGCCAGACGGCCTTCGCCCCGGTTTCAACGCCCGTCGTGTGGTCGCTGTACCCCACCGGCCCGTCGAACACATCAGCGATCGCCCCGATCCCGCCGAGCTCGGCCAATTCATCCGGCGTCGGGTACGAGCTAACGCACTGAAGAATCGCAAGCCGCCCCGCGAGGCCGCGAAGCCAACCCGCCGCGCGCGCCACCTCGTCGATCGTCGCGGCGCCCGTGCTCACGATCAACGGACGCCCCGTCGCGCCCATCGCCGTCAGTAGCGGTTTGTTCACGACGTCCGGCGAAGCGGACTTGTACGCATCCCACGCCAATCCCTCCGCTTCCGCGACCAGCTCCGTGCTGAAGACCGTCACGATCGCGTGGATACCGGCATCATGAGCCGCACTGACGACGCCGCGCATCTGATCGACCGAAAGCTCCAGCCTGCGGAGCATCGAGTGCGGGTCGCGCTCGCCCGCGGCTTCCTGATACGCCGCAAGCCCGGAGGCTCTGCTCATCAGAAGGTCCGCCCGGAAGAACTGGAGCTTCACCGCGTCGGCCCCGGCCTTCGCGGCTTGCCTGGTCAGTTCAACGGCTCGATTCACATCGCCGTCGTGGTTCACGCCGATCTCGGCGATCACGTAAGGGCTGGAGTCCGATCCGACCGCTCGCGTTCCAATCTTCATGCCGACCTCCGCTGTCCTTCGCGCTGCTCGTTCAGGATCGCGTCCGCGACCCGCAGGTCAAGACGCGTGTCGATGTCAACGACCGACCCCTCGGGATTGATCACGCCGCGCCGGTCCCTTCCCAGAAACGCGTGAGGACCCGCGGCGACGCCATCGATTTCGCCAAAGAGCGCCCGCTTGGTCATGACCGTGATCGCTCCGTCGGGTATGTGCGCCGCGGGCAGGTCCTGCCGCCGGAAGCAGCCGTGGAACATCTCCCCGCCGTCCCACGCGCCCACCGCGCCGTTCGCTCCGACCCTGCACGTCCACCAAGGATGGTGCTTGCCCACCGGCTGAAAGCTCTGCACACTGTCACACCCATCGCGTGTCAGAAGCCCGACCGCTTCTTCAATCAAGCCCGCCGGTCGGACCGGCACGTTGGCGTAAAGCATCACAACCGGTGTCGAGGCGATCGCCCGGACAACCTTGCGAGCGACCAGGTCGCCCACCGCGTGCCGCAGAGCGTCATCCACCCGGGCCGTATCGGAAGCCAGCATCGCGGGACGATGGACAATCTCCGCACCCATGTGGTGCGCGATCTCCGCCACGCGCGGATCATCCGTGCTTACCGCGACGACACCGACGCAGCCGGCCGCACGGGCGGCCATCGCCGCGTCGATCGTCCACGCGACGCACGGGCGTCCGCCCACGCTTGCCCAGTTCTTTCCGGGCACACCCTTGCTGCCCCCACGGGCCAGGATGATCGCAACCGCTCGTTCGTTGTGTCCGCTCACGCCGCCTCCGCCGCGGCCGCCTGGCCGCTCTTGATCTCAATCACCCCGCCCAGGGGCACCACGCGCCCGCTCGGCGTCCGCGCCGAACCATCAGGCCCGACGACCAGTTCCTCTCGGTCACGCCGCGCCACGACCGACGCCGGCACCGGAAGCGGCGCGATCCGCTCGCCCGGAATCGCTTCCGCAAGCGGATCGATCACGCATGCGCCTGTCCGCATCAGCCATGCGTCGTAAAGCTCCTCAAGCTTGCCGTACAGCGCGTCCCGGCGCGTCAACCTCGCCACGACCCACGAATTCGGCAGCCCTTCCGGACCGACCGTCACGGTGTCGGCGAACGACGCCGCGGCCATGCCCGCTTGCTCATCAAGCTCACCCGCTTTGGTCACCAACGGCACACTCACGACTTCGACGCCAGCGTCTCGGATCAACTCCGCCGCGCCGGGCTTGAGCGTCGACACGACGTGCACCATCGCCCCGCCCGCCTTGGCTTCCGCGACGATCCGCGAGAAGTCCGGATGACCCGTCGGGTCGTCGGCTTCATGATCGCCGCAAGAGAGCGTGACCGCCGGACCTTCGCCAAGCGTCGCCAGCACGCGGCGAACACTCTCGACGCTGATCCGCTTGCTTTCGTTCCCCAGGTCGATCGTCACCGCCGAGGGCCTTGCGTGCTGGCCGGCTCGCTCAAATGCCTGTACCACCGTCGCGAGCGGCACGTCAGCGCCCTCACGCGCCAGGAGGTCGCCCATGACTCGGCGGGCCCCTTCGCTGTCGGCGATGCACCGCATGCTCAGATTTCGAGCGGCAACCAGCGGCACCATCGCCGCCGGCTTGCCGATCAGGTCCATCTGCGGGGCAAACGGCAGGTACCCGATCAGAGCCCCGATCGAGGAGAAGGGCCCGGCCGCCGCGCCTCCCTTCACAAGATGCTCGACCGGATCACGCTCGATGAGGCACCCGCCCAAGCCCGGAGCCGCGTGCACGATGACCATCTGGTGTGTGCCCGTCTCTCCGCCGGCGGCGCGGTACCGCGTGACGATCCCGTCGATCGCCGAGGGATCCACGAGGCTCCAGTCCGCGCCCACGACGACCGCCGCGTCGGCATTGTGCTTGCCGAGGATGAACGAGGTTGCGGCGGGCGCGAAAGCTTCGTCGAACGCGGTCAGGTTGCCGATCCCGCCGCGCCAGCAGGAGCGCGACCATCGCCGACCGATCGCGACGCTCGCCCGTCGGTTGGCCATCGGGTCCTGCTCGAACGACTCGATCCTGACCCTGGGATGCTTGGCGAGTTCGCCAAGCAGTCTCACGGTGGCTTCGGGTTCAGCGGTGGCGAGGACCACCAGGTCGAGTTCTTTGGCTTTGAGGATCCTTGTCACGGTCCACCAGAGCGCCCCGCGGCCATCCGCGAGCGGCGCGGCGAGATCTCGCGAGCCATGAAGCCCGCTGATGGAGGTGTTGACCGGGATGACGGCAACGACGCGGGCGCTGGCTTTGGGACCGGCTTCGCCCGTGACCTTCGCGACAAGGTCGGCTTTGGCGATGCCGTGCGACACGCCGCGAATCTGATCAATCGCCCGCGTGGTCATGGAGATGACCTCTTCGGCGGAGTCCGAAAGCCAGCGCATGTTCTCGCGGTCGCGATCGATCTGCCTGCGCTGCCTGGACACGGGGTTCTGGTCTTCGGCGAGGGCGATCAGGCGGTCGCGGCGGTACCGCTTGAGCTGCCCGGTCTGGTTGATGTACTGCACGAGGTTGTACGCGGTGCCGAGCGACTGAGCTTCGCGGGCGAACTCGAGCACCTCCTCGATCAGCGGGTTGACGCGGGCGTGGTTTCCGCAGTGGCGGGCCATCTGGACGAGCGCCTCGTCGGTCTTGGCGCAGAGCTTCTTGATCCGCGTGACATGCTGGCGGAGCACGTCCAGTCGCTCGATCACCTTCTCGGCGGGGACGCAGACGCGCTCCTCGCTGATCGCGGGAGGGGACCACGGCTCGCACTTCATCGCGCTTTCGAGCGCTTCCGCGAGCGTGGTGATGGTCGTGAATTCCTTGCGGACGCCCCCCTCGGTCGCGTCAAGGATCGTGAGGCCCTTGGCGTGGTCGTTGGAGAAGTCGCGCTCGAACTGGAGCCTGTACGCGAGCATCTGCTCGTCCGTGTACATCGGGCGGCCCAGGTGGTCCGTCGCACGGTGCAGAATCCGGCGCATCCGCACGATCCGCTGCCATTCCATCATCTCAAGCGTGTTGAACTCGTTGAGCTCGCACGCCCAGACCTGGTGGATCGCCGCGCCGGCGGAGTAGTACTGGCCGTCGGTGAACCCCAGGTCCTGCCCGATCAGCACCACCGGGTCGCAGCCCATGAACCGCGCGAGGTAGTACGAAAGGTGGGCCACCGTCGAGCCGCAGCGAAGCGTGCCCATGTCGCGAGCGATCCCGGGCCCGAGGATCTCGTCAAGCACCTGCTCGCGTGAACAGCGGACCACGCCCGGGAACGCCGCCGCGATCGCCGGGTTGGCTTTGGGCTCGACCACGAGCGTCACGCCGCGGACATCCTCCTCGGTCAGGCCCTCGAAGAACCGGGCGCTGATATCCGCGTGGTCCAGCGCGGTGACGAAGTGCGGCTTGATGCCTCGCGCCAGAAGCGGCTTGAGCACGGTCTGGGCGGCGATGATGACGACTCGGTCGCGCACGCCGGGCTTGGCGAGCAGATCGACGTTTCTCATGAGACTCGGGCCAGCGGAGACGACCACTGCCGTGCGGCCCTTGGCGCAGTCGCGAAGCTCGGCGACGCTACCGGCCGAGACGTACACCGCCGCGTTGCTCAGATAGTGGCTCGCCGTCTTGCCGACCTGGCAGAGCGTCGTGACGACATGCGTCCGGATCGTCGCGACCGCCGTCGACAGGTTGGCGATGAATTCCGAAGCCAGCTCGTTGATCCGCGTGCGGCTCGGCGGATGCTCGATGATCTTGATCCCGAAAGCCGCTTGACCCTCAAGCCCCTCGAACGTCGCGGTGATCGAGCCCGGATCGGCCGGGCCCGCGTGGATGCGGATCCCCGGAGTCGCGAGCCATCCGCTGCAGTCGAGTTGGCTGAACACCTCGTGAAGCAGCGAGAGGTCCGGCTCGAAGACAACCACCGCGCCCTGGCCCTTGAGCTTGGCGTGGATCGTGCGGACATGGTGACCCATCCCGAACCCGATGATGACCGGAACCGCCGCGGCTTTGGGATCAAACCCCTCCGCGAAGCGTTCGGCTTCCTCGATGGGCTTGCGGAACGAGCACAAGCGGAGCTTTCCCGCTCCGTGCGACAGCTCACCCGCGAGGGCGCCGTCCTCGGTCGTGCGGACGACCAGATCCTCCCGCGGCTTGGCCGAACGGATCCGTTCGATCAGCGAGGGCGTAGAGAAGGACAGAGCCCTCAGGTTCCGTTCAAGGAGCCGCGTACGTTCTTCAGGGCTGGTGCTCATCGTGCCTCTCTCGAACCAACGTCCAAGCCGCGCACCATCCGCGCGGTCCGGGAACGGTTCAGGAGCAACAAGATCGACGGCCGGACGACAAGGACTGGAAAATGAACCTCATCCCGAATTTCCCCGCGCCCGCCCCGCTGCCGGACAGCCCGTGGCTGATCCGCCTTTTCCTCGAACAGTCCGGCTGGCCCGCTGCATTCCTCGCTCTTCTCGGACTCTGCGTGTTTTTGGTCTTCAACCACCGCGGCGATCCGCGGGCCTATCGAGTTCTCGGGCTTACGTTGCTGGTCGCCGGCGCCCTCTGGGGGCTCGGGCGTCTGATCGACACCACTGGCGAAAAACTCGTCGCTCGCACCCGGGAACTCGTCGCGGCGGTCGCCAAAGCCGACCTGACGACGACCGGCGCGATCCTCGGTCCATCCGCCGAGCTTGTCGGCAGGCTTCAGGGGTCGCCTCTGAATCGCGAGCAGCTTCTTGATCGCGTACAGCTCGCCATGGCGGCGCAGTACACGCTCGCGGGGTGGGCCGTGCTGGAAGTGCAGGCCCATAAAGCTTCGCCGGGCCGGGCCCAGACGATGTGCCTCGTGCGCGTCGAGCCCCAAGCGGGGGGCATCAATTTCTCATGGTGGCTGATCGACTGGCAGCGTTCGAGCGACGGCACCTGGCGAGCGGTCCGCATCGAGCCGCTCGCCATCCAGGGGCTTTTCGGGATCCAGGGCGGCTGATCACGGGACCGTGACGACGAACGACGGCTGGCCCTTGGGGCCGTTCAGTTGTTCGGACTTTGCGTTGGTCGTGAGCTGGCCGTTGATCATGTGAGAAGGGAATCGCTTCTGGATCGCTCGGATCGCGGCGTCTTCGGCGGTTGGGAAAAGACCCACGGTGACCATGCTTCGCTCGGGGCCATGGAAGTAGAACGCCTGATCGCCCTGTTCGCGGAGGGCCTTCACCGCGCCCTCGGCGGCTTTGCGGATCTCCGCGACCTGATCCGGTGTGGGCTTCTCACGGTCCGAGCGGTGGTAGACGCCGATCTGGAGGGTAAAGCTGGCTTTCTTCCCATAAATCTGTTTGGCAAGGCGGAGGTCGTGCTCGGGCGTGTTGCCGGCGGCTCCCCGAACCGCCGGAGCGGCCATGATCGCACCCTCGAAAGGCTTGGCCCCGCCCACATCAATCGCCCGCGCCACGGCGAGGTCCTTCTTGGCTTGAGGGGATCCCGGCTCGTCGTACGCGCCGTAGAGAACGGCAAAGCCATCACCCCGGGGCTCGATGAAGGTGTCGGCCATGCCACCTTCCCTGGACGCGACAGCCGCGAGGGTCGCCGCTTGACGGTCCGAACCCGGACCGGAAACGGCCCCCAGCAGGATCGCCCAGGTGGTGCGTTTGGCCGCGGTTTCGGTCGGAACGGTTCCCGCGGGCGCGGGCGGTTTGGCCGCAGTGTCACCCACCGAGGACGTGGTCCAGGTGGGGCGGGTGAAAACCTGCTTGCCGTCGGCAGCTTCCGGAGCGGGCGTCGCGTCCGCCGGGCCGCTTTGGCAAGCGGCGAGCCCAAGGCAAGACGCGGCGACGATGCAGGCCAAGGCGGCTCGGGGAGCGGCATGGTCCGAGATTCTGACCCTGGGAGACCTTGAAATTTGACGGGGGTCGCGGAAATTCATTTGAAAAGTCCGATCGTGTGTTATTCGCTGTAAACTCTGACTGGGACTGGGCTTGAGCTTGGGTGAGCAGATTTGCAGAAGTTTCAAGGAATGAGGAAGATGCCGTCGATACTTCCCCTGTCAGACGCCCACGCCATGGAAGGCGGGCGGGTCACTCGCAAACAAGTCGGCCGCTGGAGCGGCCGGTTGGAGACCTTCCCATGGCATATTGGTCGGTGGCATCGCGCGTTGAGTGTACGAATCGGCCGGGGACGGGTTCCACAGGCTCGGGCGAGCGCCTGAGCCAAGGTCGCGTGCCCGAACAGCCGGACACGGGTGAGGAGCACACGATGAAGGTTAATCGACTGCGGCACCTTTCGGGGATCCGGTTCGAGCTTGTGCAGAAAGTGCGCCAGCAGATCGAAGCCGGCGCGTTCGATTCCGACGCCTTCCTCGACGCTTGCATGGACGAACTCCTCGCCGACCTGGCCGGCTGATCACCCGCCGCTCCGCCGACTCCGCTCGGCGAACAGCCCACGCACAACCTACTTCGAGGACACGGGCGCCGCTTCGGGCGTCTCGGCGATGGCTTTGGTCGCGGCGGTGACCGCCCGAACGACTTTCGCGAGCCTGTCCAGGTCGAGCGTCGCCACGGTGTCCGTCGGCTTGTGGTAGTTGGGGTTGCGGAAGTTCGCGGTGTTCGTCAGCATCACGGCCGGAAGACCCGCGATCAGAAATGGAGCGTGATCGCTTCGCAGAAAGTCCGGCGGCGCGATCGGAAGCACATCGGCGGCGAGGATGGGAAGCTCCGGCTCAGCTTTCTCCATCTCCTTGACCAATCGCTGCGAGAACTCGCGGTGCTTGGAGATTCCGGCAAGCCCGATGAAGTTCCCGGCTTCGGGGACGCGGAGATTGACAACGGGAACGCCGCCGACCTTGGGGATCGGGTTCGTCTGTGATCCGGGCTCGTCGGAGAAGTAGCCGATGCACTCGAGCGAGACCATGCCGATGAGTTTCTCTTTCGGCGGGTTCATCGCTGGCGCGGCCGGCTTGGCGGACGGATTGCCCGCCGGCGCTTCCGCGGGCGCGGCCGGCGTCGGGAACCAATCGGTCCGCTTGGAAAGCACATACTGCACCGCTCCGTGCAGGCCAACCTCCTCGAGCGTGAAGAAAACGAGCCTGATCGTCCGTCGGCGCGGCTGATCTTTGAGTGTGCGCGCGATCTCAAGCAGCGCGACGACGCCGCTGGCGTTGTCGTCCGCTCCCGGGCTCTCCGGCACCGCGTCGTAGTGGGCTCCGAGGATGATGACCTCCGAAGCCAGGTCGGTACCGGGGAGTTCCACGATGTAGTTGCGGAACCTGAACCGAGAATCATCCGCAGCTTTGTCCGACGGCTGCTCGGCGTCCCTGGAGATCAGCAGGGCTTTGAGAGCCGGCGAGTTCCAGACGAATTCCTGAACCTGCGGCGTGAGGCCGATGGACTTCAGCCGCTCGATGAGCCACGCTTCGGTCTTGACGAGGCCCTCGCGGTGCTCAGCATCGCCAAGAGCTGCCCGCTTGACCGGGATGGTGTTCAGATCCGCAAGCAGCCTGTTGCGGGTTTGCTTGATGTCGGGAGCACGCGCCTCGGCCGGCGGCGTGGGCTGCGGCTGTGGACTTGCCGCAGGTTGTGTCAACACGGAGCAACCGAGCACGAACCAAGCCAGGGACGAAATCATCGAACCCTCCTTCCGCACGGTTGACGCGCCGTCTATCCGTTGAGCTTCCTTGCGACCTCCGCGAGCCGCGCCCCGAGATCCAGAAGCGACTGGTGCTGCTTGGGGTCCTTGCACGCACCGCGTTCGATCGCTTCGCCGGCTTTGGAAATCGTGACCTGCTGCGGGAGCACGATCACGCCCAAGCCCGCGAGCAGTCCGCGAAGCGGGAAGAGCCCGCGTGCGCCGCCCAGCCCGCCCGGCGAAGCGGCGCAAATAGCCGCCGCCTTTCCGGCAAACGCCGCAAGCCCCGGCTCACCCGGAGCGGACCGGCTCGCCCAGTCCAAAGCGTTCTTGAGCGCTGCGGAGAAACAGCTGTTGTGCTCGGGCGAAGCGATCAGCATCGCCTGATGCGAGAGCAGAAGCTGCTTGAACCGCTTGGCGTGCTCGGGCATGCCGGTCGCGGCTTCCTGATCGCCGTCGTAGAGGGGCATGGGGAAGTCACGAAGCTCGACGACGGTGACCTCGGCTCCCGCGGCGCGAGCGCCTTCCGCGGCGATCCGAACGATCGCCGTGTTGAACGACGCTTGACGCATGCTTCCCGAGAACGCCAGTACCTTGATCGCCATACGCACAGTGTACTCGAACGGCGCGGGATTCCCAGACCGATCGACGGCGAAAGCCCGGATGGCGCCCCACGGGCCGATCTTGCGCAAACACGAGCCCGGAAATGGAGGACCGGGGCGCGAACCCCGGTCCTCCTCCACGAAGGTCTCTCCTTCCTCCGCGAGCGGAGTTCTCAGGCGACGGCTTGGCGGGTCTGATCCGCGGGCTCGTTCACCGTCTCTCTTTCGATCGGCGCGCCGATCAGATTCCCGTACTCGGTCCAAGACCCGTCGTAGTTCTTGACCTTTTTGAAACCCAAGAGGTAGGTGAGCACGAACCACGTGTGGCTTGAACGCTCACCGATACGGCAGTAGGTCACGGTTTCGGTGTCCTGCCTCAGGCCAAGCTGGTTGAGGTAGAGATCTTCGAGCAACGCTCGCGGCTTGAACGTGCCGTCGGCACTCACGGCTTGGGACCACGGCGCCGACCGCGCCCCGGGGATTCGGCCGGGCCGCTGGGCCGTCTCGGAGAGGCCGGGTGGAGCGATGATCTTGCCGGCGTACTCGTCCGGGGACCGGACGTCGACAAGCTTGGACCGACCGCTCGACGCGATGTCGAGCACCTCGCCAAGCCTCGCCCTAAGCAACGCGTTGATCCCCGAGACTCGGTACTTGGACGGCGCGTGCTCCGACCGTGCGTTCGTCAGGGGGTTCTCCGAATCCGAAAGCCACTTGCCGCGCCCGCCGTTGAGCAGCCGGACGTCCGCGTGGCCATAGACCTTGAACAGCCAGAACGCGTACGCCGCGAACCAGTTGTGGTTGTCGCCATAGAGGACGATGGTGTCCTCAGGCCGGATGCCCGCAGTGCTGAGAAGAGCCTCAAACGCGGGCTTGCTCAGGATGTCGCGCGTCACCTGATCCTGAAGCTGGGTCTGCCAGTTGAAAGCGACGGCCCCGGGGATGTGGCCCGCGTCATACTGCTTGGTGTCGACATCGACCTCGACGACGCGGACGCGGGGTTCGTGGAGGTGTGCCCGAAGCCACTGGGCGTCGACGAGCACTTCGGGATGGGCGTACTGAACATGGGGATTGATCGTGGACATGGGATCTCCGTGCCGCGTGCGTGCGGCGTGTTGTTGGTGCTTGATGTGATGCGTGAGGTGCGTGCGCGAACGAGGAAGCGTGCGAACGAGCGCCGTCAACAGTCGATCTTGAACCTGGGATGCCGCGGATGGCTCATGCGTGCTCCTTCAGGTCGGGGAGGTGCTTCTCGAACGACGCTGCGTACTTGAACGCGTCGTCGCAGAAGATCGCGACGGCGTGGCCCACGCGGGACGCGGCGCTCTCGCGAGCGATCACCCGCCGGGCTCCCTCGAAGATCAGGCCGCTCCCGGGCCCCGCTCGAAGCCCCTCGACGCGGAAAAGCTCCGCCGCTCGGGGGTATGCGAGCTTGTGCTCGACCTCCACGACCTCATCGACAAGCGAGGGGTCGTAGAGCTTGCTCACCGCGAGTTCTGAGGTGTTCCGAAGGCCAGGGACATCGTGTCCGGGCGTCGGCTGAATCGCGATGATCTTGATCGAGGGGTTCCGGGAGCGGAGGAATCGAGAGAGGCCGGTGATGGTCCCGCAGGTGCCCAGCGCGGCGAAGACGTGCGTCACCTTGCCCTGCGTCTGCTTCCAGATCTCCGGGCCCGTCGTCCGCTCATGGGCTTCGGCGTTGAGCGCGTTCTCGTACTGGTTCGGCAGCGCGTAGCCCTGGGCTCGGGCGTAGGTCATCGCGAGGTTGATCGCGCCCTCGCCAAGACCCGGCGCGGGGCAAAGCTGATCGTTGATCACATCGACCTGGGCACCCGCAAGCCGCAGAAGCGTGCGTTTTTCGGCCGGAACCTTCGCCGGAACAACCACGCGGACGGAGTGGCCACGCGAGCCTCCAAGAGCCGCGAGCGCGAGGCCCGTGTTGCCGCTTGTGGGCTCCACGATGCGGAGCGGCGAGCCGTTCGACCGCCTCTCGAGATCCTGGATCATCGCCCACGCGGCACGATCCTTCACCGAGCCGGTGGGGTTGTACCACTCGAGCTTGGCGAAGAGCGGGAAGGTCTCCGCGTTCGGATTCAGGCGGTTGATGCGGACCAGAGGCGTCGGGTCTTCGACGCTTGGGACCATCTGCGAGAGGTTGTCGTACACGCGGAGTGCGCGGTCCATGGCGGGATGCCTTGGTCGACCGATGCGGCGTGAGGGCGCTGCACGGACGGTGTGAGGAAAGCGTTCAGATGAGAGGGGGGACGGCGGGTCAACCGGATTGAATCAGATCAGCGTCGGAGGGTTCGCGGAGTTCGCGTCCCTCAACAACAACAGCCGGGTTGACAGCAGATGGCCATCGAGAAGACTCTACACGCGTTCGCGAACGAGTCAAGACCGTCGCGAAAGATCATGTTCTCGGCCGTTTTCATCGGTCTTGGCGGTCGCTTGCTTGCGAAGGCCCGCCCATCGCCACGCGATCGGCGAGGGAAGCAGCACCAGCAGAAGCACGACGGGCGCGGCGGCCCACGTGGGCAGCGGATGGTCATCGCCGAGGGCTTCGAGATCGGCCCTGAACAGCTGAATGACGAACGCCGTCGGGATATTGAGCACCCAAAGGCAGAAGACAAAGAGCAGCGTTCGCGCGATCGCTGAAGAGATGCTCACGAGGTTCATCGGTCACCTCCGGCTGTTGGGTTTGCGATCAAGCCCGCCAACATGCCGCCGAATCAGAAGCCCGCCGATGCAGAAGATGGCGAGCAGCGAGCCGAAGAACAGGTCGGCCCACGTCACGGCTCATCCTTGATGTTCTTGATGACGATGCCCGGCGTGGACGAGGTCGGCTTGGACTTGAAGCGGCGATGCTCTTCGGTGACCCATCCATCGGCGAGCTTCCACCACGCGAGGGTGCCGAAGACGCCGAAGACGACCGTGATCGCGGAGAAGATGAGGATCTCGGTCCACATGAGCGGAAGATCCTAGCGCTCGGTCAGTCGCCCCCACCACCGCCACCACCATCTCCACCACCGCCGCCGCCATCGCTTCCACCGGAGTCACTACCCCCACCGTACTCGACATCGAACCCCGACGAACCGGCCGGTCCGCGATGAGGATCCTGCTGCGGGCCATCGTCTCGAGAGGGGTGGTCGCTCGGGGTGTCGACGCTTGCGGCCGCGGCCAAGGGCCAGATTGGCGCGGAGCCGCCGTCGGACGAAGCGGCGCCGCTTGACTCTGAACGCTCCGTCCGGCTCGACCGGGAAGCGGCGATCGCCATGTAGGCGAAGATGCCGACAAGAACTGCAACGGTTGCCGCGATGACCACGATGATGAAGCCGTTCATGCCATGGTGTACCGGCCGGCGGCGGCGAGGTTCATGCTGCTCAGAGCTCGATCATCGGCATATCGGACTTGGCCACGGGCGGAAGATGAGGCGTCGCGACGCCGGTCGCGAACACGGCGAGGGTCGGATGCTCGCGGGCCATCTCGATCCGGGTGTTCGCGGCGTTGTAGGCTTTCGCGCGGGCGGGAGCGGTTTCGACGGCGGCGGCCACCTGGCCCTTGGTGGTCTCGACGACCTGCCACGTCGCTTCCCCGGCTTTCACCGGCACGTTCGCGAGCTCGGCGAACATGTCGAGGGCGAGCTGCCCCTCCGTCTTGGCGAGCTCGATGACCGGAATCGCCTGCTCGAACGCCTGGAGCATGCCGCGGGCGTTCTCGAAGGTGCCGGCTTTCTCAACCCACGTCGCGCCGGGAAGAACGATGTCCGCACGGGACATCAGCGAGGACTCGTGCGTGTCGATGAGGGCGACGAACTTGCCCGCAAGGGCGCTCTCGAGCGAAGCCGGGACCCACTCGGACGGATAGTTGCCGGTCACGATCGCGGCGCCGATGTCGCTCCGGCCGGTGCCCTCGCCCAAGGCTTTGAGGAAGTCGGCGAACTCGAGCACGGGGCCGAATGCGGAGAGGACGCGCCGCACGCCGCGGGCGTTGGGGGCTTTCTCCGCGTACATCGTGAAAGCCTTCTTGTCCGACGGATCGATGCCGGCGGGGAAGGTCTTGTCCTGGCCCTTGAAGGGAACGGGACCGACGGCGAAGACGGCTCCCGGGTCGAGCTGCTTGACGAGCTTGGCGAGCAGGAACGCTTCCTCGCACGGGAGCATGGGCGAAACCATGAGGGCGGATTTCTTCCCGGAAGCGACGGCTTTCTTGACGCCCTCGATCACGATCTCGTACGCGCGGGCGAAGTCGCTCTCGATGAGGGTGCCGTACTGGCGGCGGTACGGGGTGCGGAGGCGGTTGCTCGCGTGAACGTGCTTCCAGCCGTAGCGGACCTCGTCGGTGATCCACCACTTGTTGACGGCGAGATTGGCCCGGGGCTTGATGCGGTAGACGCTGCCCTGGTTGTGCTCGACGAAGATGTTGTCGCCGCTGGCGGTGATGCCGTCGATGGAGGGCGTGCTCTTGAGGAACCAGACGCGCTGGGCGAACAGGAAGTCCTTGTCGAGCAGCGCGCCGACCGGGCAGAGGTCCGTCACGTTCGCGGAGAGCTCATTGGCGAGCGGGATCCCCGGGAACACGTCGATTTCTTCCTTGTTGCCGCGGCCCGCGACCATCAGCTCGCTCGTCCCGGTCACTTCCTTCGTGAACCGCACGCAGCGGGTGCACATGATGCAGCGGTCGGAATAAAGCAGGACGTGCGGGCCAAGGTCCTTCTTGGGCTGCTTGACCTTCGTCTCCTCAAACCGCGAGACGCCACGGCCGTACTCGTACGAATAGTCCTGCAGGTAGCACTCGCCGGCCTGGTCGCAGACCGGGCAGTCAAGCGGGTGGTTGATGAGCAGGAACTCCATCACCGATTTCTGGTTCGCGACCGACTTGGGCGAGTCGGTGTAGACCACCGCGCCGTCGGTGGCGGGGGTCTGGCACGTGGGCTGAAGCTTGCCGCCCATCTGCGGCATCAACTGGCCCGTCTTGGCATCGGGCGACCAGATCTCCGCCAGGCAGATGCGGCAGGACGCCACGATGGAAAGCCCGTCGTGATAGCAGTACTGCGGGATCTCGGTGCCCTGGGCGTTGGCGACCTGAAGGATCGTCTGGCCCGGCGTGAACTCGCACTTCTTCCCGTTGATGGTGATGGTGGGCATTGGGATGTGAGGATAGCCGCGCGAGCCACGGTCCCGCCAAAGCAAACAAAACCCGATCACTCACTTCCCGGACCCTCCTATAGACCGAGAAACCCGACAACTCCTGCGGAATCGGCGATTCTTGCGCTTCGCCTCTTGCCCCAAGCATCTCTTTGGAAGACAATGCGTACTGAGAGAGAGCGGACCGGGAAACCGGGCCGCCGAGAGACTGTTCGAAACACTGGTTCTGACCTTCAACCTGATCAACGGCGGGACGTACGCCAGCGTGCTCAGCGCGATGAACAACGGTTCGCTGCGCGTCGGCATGCACGTCATCGCGTTCGCGAACGGCGAGAGCGAGTCGTTCATCACGCCGACCCCGGGCAGCATGGCTCTGCTGGGCCTGGCGGGTCTGTGCGTCGGACGCCGTCGCCGGTAATCCGCGACGACATTCCGAATGTGTTCAACGGGCTATGTCACCACGATGTGGCCCGTTTTTTCATGAAAGGTTCTCGGACACGGCTCTGGTGGAGCTGTGAACTCGGTGCGGGCTGGAGGGCCTGCGCCGGGGCCGGGAGTGAGAGTTGCCGCGGAATTGGTCCTGGGAGTGGCTTGGGGCCGGGGTTCGCGGCATGTTGAGAGGAGAGGCCGCCTGACGGCGGCAACAGGGAGACAAAGAGATGAAGAACGTTCTTATGGTGGTGGCGGCGGGCATGATCTGCTCCGTCGCGTCGGCGGGAATCACGACGGCCGGAGCGGACAGCTCCAAAACCGCGTCCATGATGCACGGCGGTGACCGTGAGATCGTGAGCCTCGGGTTCGCGGGTTCGTCCAACCTCATGGGCGGCGTGAACTTCACGCAGTGGGAAAGCGGCCGGCTGATCAACAACGTCGGCACCTACGGCTGGACGGACCTGGTCACGCGCGACATGAACACGGGCGGCAACGCGTTCTCGGCCAACCCGGACCGGGCCGACGGCTCGTCCGCGATGCCCGACGAAGGCGCGGGCAAGGGCACGCTCCGCGACGTCTTCGGCGGATTCAACGGGTACAAGAACATGTCGTGGATCATCGACGGCGAGGACGCCGGGGCGTACACGCTCGACCTGTTCTACGGCGCGGGCAAGTTCCTCGACAGCGACGGCGACTCGTCCACGATGGAACTCTCGGTGCTTGAGCGCGGCGGCAACAGCGATTTCCGCGTCTTTGGCATCTTCGCCGACGGCTCGCTCACCTCGGGCATTCTGATCAACCGCAGCCAGACGGCCCGCGTGGGCTGGACCCTCGACACGCTCGAGATCGGCGGGGCGCAGCAGGTGCACGGCGTGGGCATCTCCTTCGACGACTCGTGGGACGGCCTGGTCGGCATCCGGATCCAGACGACCAGCGCCTTCAACGGCCCTGACATCGTCGCGGTCGGCTCCGGCGTCGCGGTGCCCACTCCGGGCTCGGTCGCTCTGCTCGGTCTTGGCGCTCTCGCCGTCGGCCGCCGCAAGCGTTGATCGACACCACAAGCTCAGTCCAGCAAAAGACCCCGGAGGCCGCCTCCGGGGTCTCTTTCTTTGGCGAGATGGCTTTGCTTAGAACCGGCAGCCTTCCTGGTACGCCGTCGTGTACTCGAGATAGTCGAAGAAATCGATGAACCCGTCGCGGTTGGCGTCCGATCGCATATCGCCGAGCTGGTACAGCTCGACGAACTCGTTGTAGTCAAAGAAATCCACGAACTGGTCGCAGTTCACGTCCGCCAAGCACCCTTCGAGCACTGCGTCCTCGCTTACCGCGAAATCGCAGGACGACTGCACCCGAACGTTGTAGCGGCCCGGCACCGACGTCACGTAGAACGCCGTCGTCGCACCCTCAACCGCCGCTCCGTCACGATACCACTGGAACGTCAGCGGCCCGCGACCGTCCGCCGTCACCGAAAGCTGCCACGGCCGCGTCGAGCACACCCGGCCGCTCTCCGGATGGATCAGGATCGAAAGCGGGCGCGACTGACGCACCGCGACCGTCCGAAGCAGCATGTTGCCGTTCGCGTGACGACCCGGCCCGCCCGTCGGTAGCCCGCCGTCCGGCGCCGTCGACGTCCCGTTGGAATCGATGAAGTCGAGCCGAATTCCGCGCACGACGCCGGAAGGCACCGTCGCGATCACCGTGTAGTTCGCGAATTCGGGGCTCGGCCCGCCGATCAGGATCGTGCCGTCAGGCCCGATCGTCGCCGTCGGATCAAGCTGAGCGTTGGCCGGCTGCGTCACGCCCGAAGCGTTCGCCCGCGACGCCAACACGATCGTCGGCACCAACGGCGTCCACTCCGCGCCGAGTTGACCGCCCGCCGCAACACCGTTCGCAAAGGTGTCACGGTTCGCCTGGGTGTACGAGATCAGCAGGCGTCCGGCGCTCAGGTTCGTCCCCGAGAACGCGCCCCCCGAGAAGAGATCCACGACAAGCCTGGTCAGCCCCGGCCCGCCGAAATCGTCGCGCGTCTCAAATACCAGCGTCTCCGACCGCGAGGTATCCCCGCCGCCGCTGCAACGACCCAGCGCCCACGCGGTCGCGGGGTTTGCGTCGATGGCGCCCGCCGGCGTGTACCCGCCGCAGTCCTGCGTGAACGATGCCGTCGGGGTCTGAAGCACGACCGCTTCGAGGGGGCACTGCCCACGGGCGGCGCATGCCAGAAGAGCCAATGGCGAGATCGCCAAGGCGCGACCGAAGACGCGGCCAAAAACGCATTTCAGATTGTCCATTGATGCCTCCTCGCGACCCCGGGCGAATCCTCCGGGGAGGAATCCGTCTCAGAGAGCCGCTCGTCCGACCTTGCTGCGCTGCCGTGCACGAAAAGACCGTCGCCGGATACACTCGGCTGATGGCCACACGCAAGCACCTTGCTCTCTATCCCGGGTCGTTTGACCCCATCACGTTCGGACATCTCGATGTGATCCAGCGCGGGCGCCGCCTGTTCGACGAGTTGATCGTCGCGGTGGGCCGCAACCCGGCGAAGGACCAGCTCTTCTCCGCCGAAGAGCGGGTCGAGATGGCCAAAGCCCTCGTCGATGAACTTCTGGCCCGCGAGCCCGAGGGCGCAAAAGTGACCGTGCGGAGTTTCGCCGGCCTGACGGTCGATTTCGCCCGGTCGGTCAACGCGGCGGGGCTTCTCCGCGGCGTTCGCAACCTGTCGGATCTGCAGTACGAGATCCAGCAAGCGGTGACGAACCGCGAGGTCGCGGGGCTCGAGACCGCGTTCGTGGTCGCCGGCCAGAGCTTCGCGTATACCAGTTCCAGTCTCATCAAGCAGGTGACGGCGATGGGCTCGGACATGTCGGCGCTCCGCGCAATGGTGCCCGGTTTGGTCATCGAGCGTCTTCGGGAGAAGAAAGAATCACGGCACCCCGCGCTCGAACGGCTGCGGATCGACATGGATCAGGGTGTTCAAGGCTGATTCTGCGGCCGTGGATGAACGTCAGCCGAGGTTCGGATTAAGCGGAAACTCAGGCTGAGTTCATGAAGCCGCGCGGCGTCGCCCGACCGGACGAGCGTTTGTGCGAAGTTCGGTATAATCGCGCCATGTCGATTTCAACGGAAACTCGCGCCTTGCACCGACGCTGGCTTTTCGAGATCACGCAGATCCCCACCGCCGCCGGGCGTGAGGATCGCGTGGAACGCTGGATCGAGCGTTGGGCGGCTGAACGGCCGGACGTCACACTGACCCGGGACGCGGTCGGCAACATCACCCTTGCCCGCACGCACGAGCCCGGCGGTCGTCCGCTCTATTTCACGGCGCATCTGGATCACCCGGCGTTTGTGGTCGAGCGGGTGGTAGGCCCAGGCGAGCTTGAGATGTCCTTCCGCGGCGGAGTCATGGACGCGTATTTCGAGCAGGCCACGGTCGAAGTCCTCGATCATGAGAACAAGCCGCATCTCGGCCGCGTCGCGGAGAAATGCGGCGAGAACGCGTACGGAAACCTCTGGCGGGTGAAACTCGGCGAGCCGGCGGACGGCATCGTGCCGGGCGACATCGGCCGCTGGGCGCTGCCCCCGGCGTCGGAAATCGACGGCTGCATCCACACGGACGCGTGCGATGACCTTTCGGCGGTGGCCGCGGCGCTCTCGGCGTTTGACGTCTGGCGCGGGTTTCAGGTCGCCAATCAGCCGGTGCGGGTCCTCTTCACGCGGGCCGAGGAGATCGGCTTTGTCGGAGCGATCGCGGCGGTGAAAGAGAAGATCCTGCCGCGCGACGCCCGCATCATCGCGCTGGAGAACAGCCGCTCGTTCCCCGAAAGCCCCATCGGCGGCGGCCCGGTGGTCCGCGTGGGCGACAGGCTCAGCGTCTTCTCGCCATGCCTGACCGCGGCGATCGCCAAGCGGGCCGAGGACCTCGCGACCCAGTCGGTCAAGGAGGGAAAGCCGGCGTGGAAGTGGCAGCGCAAGCTCATGGCGGGCGGTGCCTGCGAAGCTTCGGTCTTCTGCGAAGCCGGGTACGAAGCCACCTGCGTCTGCCTCGCGCTGGGCAACTACCACAACATGGCCGATCTCACGGCTGTGCAAGCCAAGACGAACACCGAGCCCGCAAAAATCGGCTGCGAGTTTGTGAGCTTGGAGGACTACGACGGGCTGATCGATCTGCTCGTCGCGTGCGCTCAGGAACTGCCCGAAGCCAGCCCGGTCACGGCGCTGGTGGACAAGCTGTGGCGCGAGCGGTCAAGCGTCCTCGCCAGAGACTGAACCGCCCGACTCGGCTGAGTTGTCCAAGTACGAAACGGGCCGGTAGCGGGCGGTCTCGAGAAGCCGGCACAGGGCTTCGAGGTCCGCTTGCGGCAGGTGGCCCAACTGGCGACGGTGCAGCGCGAGCACCTCCTCGTCAAGCTTCGACAGGCGCTCAAGCCCGATCGTCGTGATCGCCACGCGCACCACCCGGCGATCCTCGGCGGACCGAAGCCGCGTGGCCAGACCGTCGCGCACAAGCCGGTTGATGATCCGAGTCACATCCGGGACGCGAGCGACGAGCATGGAGCCGATGGTGCCGCACGAGCACCCCTGGCCTCCGACCCCTCGGAGAATCCGAAGGGCGTTGTACGAAGACTCGTTGAGGCGACGACCCCTAAACAGGCGTGCAAAGTCGCCCGAAAGGACCGACTGCGTTCGCCAAAGGTTCAGGTAAGCTTCCTGCTCCAGACAGGCGAATGCCTGACGTTTCCCGATTTCACGTTGCAACCCATCTCCCACGATCCGTTACCCTCCCGTAGCCGAAGCAACAGAATAGCACAATGTACGACCTGAACTGGTGCGGGTTGCGGACGCGATCTGTGAAACTTGGGCTCTCCCTTTGTTTGTGTCCGCTAAGTTCGCGCGGATTTTGTGGCACTTCAAGCGGTTTATCGCGTATCTTCTCTTTGTCGGGCCGCGATGTGCGGCTCTCGCCTTTCAAGAGATTGGCCCCCATGTTCACAAATGAAGACTCAGCCGCGTTCCTTCGGGTGCGAGGTGGCGCCGCGTCGCTTTGGCGTCGTGGTCAGACGCTTGCCGTGTGCGCCGGGCTGGCGTGTGCGGCTTCGGCCTTTGGCCAAGCCACAGCCACCGAGCCCAAGTCGCGACCCGCGATGAGCCAGCCGAAATCTCAACCGCAAGCCCAGCCGAAAGCGCCGGCACAGAGCGCGCCGGCGGCTTCGAGGCCGGCACCGGCGGCGGCGCCCAGGTCCGCGCCGGCTGCGGCTCAGCCTTCACGCGTGCAGCCTTCGCCCGCGCCGCAGCGGGCCGCTCAGCCTGCTTCTCAGCCTGCTTCTCAGCCTGCACGAAACGTGACGCCTCCTAAAGCGACCCCGGCGCAGCCGGCGGTGCGCCCGTCCTCTCCCGCTCCGTCAACGCCGAGGGTTCAGCCTTCGACGCCCGCTCCGTCGACGCCCAGGACGCAGCCTTCCACGCCGACCCGCCAGTTGCCCACCAAGCCCCTTCCCTCCAGCGGGGGAACGCCGGGCGGCGGCGCGCCGGTGAAGGTGACGCCGAGCGGTCCGGCCGCGGGCTCACCGAGCACAGGTTCACCCAGCACCGGGTCCCCGGGCACGGGCACGCCGTCCCGGGCTCGACCGGGCGAGATCAAGCAGGTTCGCCCGAGCAACAGCGTCAACGTCAAGCCGAGGCTCGGCGATACGCCGGCGGGCAACTCTTCCGGGAACGCTTCGGGCAATCCGAGAATCACGCCGGGTGGCGGCGGCACCGTGGCACCCGCGAAGACGCCGATCCGGTCGATCTCCTCCGGCTCGGGGAATGACCGCGACAGCCGCGGCGACGGCTTCTCCGGCCCGCGCCGGGTGGACACGCGCACGGACTCTCCGGAACTCACGCGGGTGGTGAGCGATCGCTCGCAGCGATTCAGCGGCATCGCCAGCGCGACGCCGTACGACCGCCGGTCGAACGGCTTGGGATCGCGTGATGACAGCTACGCGGGTTCGTGCGGGACGACGTACGACTCCAACGACTACTGGGACGGGTACCGCGACGGCCATCGCGACGGATTCCGCCGGGGGTATCGCCACGGATACTGGGACGGCCGCTGGGATGACTGCTGGTCGCCGCGGCACCGCTGGGGCTGGGGCCTTGGATGGGGCCGGTCGTGCTGGAGCGGGTGGTCGTTCTCGTTCAATTGGTACTCGCCGGTGATTTACTCCTACCCGGTGTACTACGCCACGCCGGTGTATTGCCCGCCGGTCACGTACACGACGACGACGTGGTACGGGTCGAGCGCGGTGACGACGACCACGACGTACTACGACCCCTCGCCGCGTCTTGAGCTTGTGGATTTCTGCGACGCGGTTGCGACGTCCTCGACGACGATCGTCTACGCCCCGTCGGAGCGTGTGGTTGAAGTGAATCTGCCGGCGTATCAGCCCACGGTGTACCGCAGCGATGAGCTTGCGGGCGTGCTGGGTTGGAACGACACGCCCGATGCGGTGATCGGCGCGGTGGTGAGCGTCAGCCCCTCGGACCGCGCGACGGCTTCAGCGAACTTCCTGGGCCGCGTGCCCGCAGGCGGCTGGGATGTCGGGTTCGAAGCCGACAAGGTCGTCGACGGCGAGCGTCAGCTCTGGTTCCGGTCGCTGACGCCGGGCCCGCGCGGCCAGCGTGTGCTGATCGTGATGGTCCCCAGGACCTCGGTGCCGACGCTTTACGCCGGCCAGCGGGTCCAGATCACCGGCCGCTTGGCGGAGATCTGCGTCGACGACCCGTACGAGCAGGCCGGACGGGTCACGCTCGATGACGGCTCGGTGAAGTACTGAGCGATCCGCGTGCGGTGACGAGCGAACGAAAAGCGACAAGGCCCGGCGGAACGATCCGCCGGGCCTTGCTTGTTGATGGTGATGACCGGTCCGGTGCCTTGGAGCATTCGCCCCGGAGCGGACCGCCGCGATCAGCAGCCGGTCTCGAACGCCGCGACGAACGCGTCGTAATCGAAGAAGTCGACGAAGTCGTCGCCGTTGAAATCAGCCGACTTGCCCGGCGGGCACGTGCTCAGCTCGAAGCACTCGACATAAGCGTCGTAGTCGAAGAAGTCGAGGAAGCCGTCGCCGTTGAAGTCGGGGCCGCAGGGCGGGTCGCACGAGTCGGGAATCCCGTTGCCATTGTTGTCGGTCGCCGTGCCGTCGGCCAGGTCCCAGCAGTCCGGGCGGTTGTTGCCATTGCAGTCGGTGAACGCCGGGGCACCGGCCGCGGGCTCCATGCGGAGAACACGGCCGCCGGTCTGACGCGTGACCCAAAGCTCGCCGTACGCGTCTTCGCCGAAGGACGTGACGCCAAAGCCGAGGGTGACCAGACGCGTCACGACGCCCGTGTCGGGGTTGCGGCCCCAGATCTCGCCCGTGCAGTAGTCGGCGAAGATGTAGTGGCCGTAGAGCGCGGGGTTGAGGCAGCCGCGGTAGACGTATCCGCCCGTGACCGAGCAGCGGCTGCTGGCGTGCTGGTACACGTACACCGGCATCGTGAGCGAGCCGGCGTTGCACGTGCAGCCCGTCAGGCCCGTGCAGTTGTTCCCTTCCATGCAGCGCCAGCCGTAGTTGCGGCCGGGCGTGTTGGCGGGCTCACGGTTGATCTCCTCCCAGACGTTCTGGCCGACGTCGGCGATCCAGAGGTCGTTGGTCAGGCGGTCAAAGCTGTTGCGCCAGGGGTTGCGGAGGCCGTAGGACCAGATCTCATCATCGCCGGTCACCCCGATGAAAGGGTTTCCCGCGGGGATGCGGTAGTTGCGGTTCGCGTCGGCCGGGAAATCATCCCCATTGACGTCGATGCGGAGCATCTTGCCGAGCAGGTTGCTCGTGATGTCCTGGGCGTTGCCGGTGCCGGTGGTGTGGCCCGAGCCCTCGTCGTTGGCGCCGCCGCCATCGCCCGAAGCGATGTAGAGCATGCCGTCAGGGCCGAAGCCGATCCAGCCGCCGTTGTGGTTGGCCTGGGGCTGGGCGATCGTCAGGATCGTCCGCGCGCTGGCCGTGTCGGCCGCGTCGGGGTTGTTCGCCAGGGTCGTGTACTCGCGGATCACCGTCGTGCCGGAGGTGTTCGTGAAGTTGATGTAGAACTTGCGGTTGGTGGCGTAGTCGGGGTGGAAAGCCAAGCCGAGCAGGCCCTGCTCATCACCGTTGGAAATCCCCGAGAGCACGAGGAAATCGGTGCTCGTGCTGGTGGCGGGGCGGAAGATCTTGATCCGGCCGACGGGGCCGGTCGCGAACTGCTCGATCACGAAGATGCGGCTGAAATCCCCCCCGGGAGCGGTCACGTAGATGGGGCGGGAATACGACCCGACCTTCTGGACGAACGTCACCTGAGCCATGGCGGGAGCCGCAGCGGCGAGAGCGACCAGGGAACCGGCCACGGCGCGAATCAACGTATGTGCACTCATTCTGGGAACCTCCTCCGACGCAGAGGATCATTCGACGCCATGAACCGCGAGGGTTGCCGCGTGCGAAAGAATTTTTATGCAAGAACGCCGTTCGCCACGCTTGGCGAGGGTTTGCTGGTCCGCAGGTTTACCCAGTTTACCGTTTGGTCCGCCCACGTTGTGGTGCAGTTCCTGCGCGGTCGGGCTTCGACTCAGAAGGATCAGCAGCCCGTCTCGAAGGCCGTGACATAGTCCGAGTAGTCGAAGAAATCGACGAAGTCGTCGCCGTTGAAGTCCGCCGTCTTGCCCGGGGGGCAGATCGCGTCTTCGAAGCACGTCACGTAATCGGCGTAGTCGAAGAAGTCGACGAAATCATCGCCGTTGAAGTCCGCCGGGCAGGAGGGGGTGCCGGAGCTCGCGCCGGTCCAGAATCCGCCGCGGACCTCGAACGTGCCACCCGTCAGCGTGCCCGCGTCGGGCTGTCCGATCGTGCCGGACACCGCGAAGGTGCCGCCCGTGGACGTCCCGCCGCCGCCGTCGATCGTGTACCAGCTGATCTCGAAGGGCTGAGCCGCCGCGAGCGAAGCGAGGGCAGAGGAACCGGCGAGGGCGAGCAGGGTGGTGGTCTTCATGGCAGGAATCCTTACGCGGAGTATACAGACGAGGACTGGTTTGGCCAGAGATTTTTGTGATCGGGTGTCGTTCGGAACATGGCCGAGATCAGGGGTGTGTTCAGGGGTTGCCGCCGATGTTGACCGTGCCGCCGCAGGCCCGAAGCCACATGGCTTTGTTCACCGTGCCGCTGAATGAGCCGGTGCCGGGCTTGAGGAACACGGTGGCTTGGTCCTCGACGAGGGCGGAGGAAGCGGGCTGGCGGCTGACGTTGACGGCGGTGAGGAAGTTGGAGTAAGGGTTGCTGAAGGTGCCGAACTGGAGACCTCCGAACCCGAAGTCGACGTAGACCTCGACGCGGCTGAACTGGAACCCTTCGCATCGAGCGCGGGTGTTGTTGATCGATCGGGTGTTGTCGATGTCGGCGGTGCCGACGGTGCGACCCATGAACGAACGATTCGGCGTCGAGAAGTAGCCGATGCGTGTGTAGGTCGGCCGCTCGGTGTCGTACGCCATGACGGTGCGGTAGCCGCGTCCATCCGAACCGAAGAACCGGTACCCGAGGGAGTAGTCGTACTCGCCGCAACCGAGGGTTCCGTCGCCGTCGTTGTGGTCGCACCCCTGGTTGTGGCCGAGCTCGTGCGGGTGGCTGAAGTTGTCGGCGGCGCAGTCCCACACCACGACGTTGAAGGCGTCGGACGCGTCGGGCGTGCAGTACGCGATGCCGCAAAGCCCTTCGCCGATGGTGGTGACCCAGAGCGTGACGAAATCGGCGTTCTCGTTGTCGCGGATGGTGTGGAGGTTGTCCAGAATGCCGTCGCTCCCGTCCGCGAGTTGGGAGAGGTCGGTGTCTCCGTCGCTGGTCTGGGCGTAGTTGACCTCGCCGACCCAGACGACGCGGTAGCGTGCGGCGACGCCGCTTCGGGAGTAGACCTCGTTGGTCACGGTCTGGGTGAGCTCGATCTCGGCGAGAACGGCGTTGGTGCCGCCCATGGCGACGCGGACGTTGTCGGAGTACGCGACCATGCCGTCGAAGATGGTCTGCGGCGTGGGGCACGAGCCGCGATCGCCGAAGGGGTCGTCCCCGTCGGGCGGCGGGGGGAGCGCGGCGACGGCTTCGTCCAGATCATCGACGGGGTTGAGCCACGCGGCGCCCTCGGGGCGAGGCGGGGGCTGGATCGCGCCGGCGCACTTGCCGTACTTGGACGGGTCGATCTGGCAGACGAGGTGAACACCGGCTTCGCCCGTGTACTTGAGCTTGTAGTGCTCTTCGGTCGTGGGCGACTGGAACGTCCCCGCGACGGCTTCGTGCTGGACGGCGATCACGAAGGTGGTCTCTTCGAGCCCGTCGAGCGTGCCGGAGATCGTGAAGCGACCGTCGCCGCGGTGACGCATCTCGCGCACGAGGCCCACGAAGGTGCGCTCGGGCGAGACGTTGATCGCGAACCAGTCGCCGACGCTCAGGGCTCCGAGCATGGCCGTGTCGATGGAAGCGGGCTGAAAGACGATGCTCTGGCGGTGCGGCTCGGCGCCCTGCGGCATCGGCGCCGCGAAGAAAGTCCTGGGCAGCGTCGCGGCATCCGGCACGCCCTGGGCGCAAGCGTGACCAGCGATCAGGAGCGAAGCGGACAAGATGAATGCTGCACGTGCGATCATGAGAGTTCCCGATCTGACGGTTGCGGCACCTTCAGGGGTTGCCGCCGATGTTGACCACGCCGCTGCAGGCGTTGATCTCCATGGCTTTGGAGATGGTGCCGACGTAGGAGCTGGTGCCTGCACGGATGTAGAGGCTTGGAAGTTCGCCGGCGTTGGTGCCGACGGCGAGAGCGCCGATCCCTTCGGAGACGGTGTTGTACGGGAGGGCGTAGGTGCCGATCTCGGTGCCGCTGTAGGCGAGATTGACGTAGATGTCCCAGCGGGTGAACTGAAGATCCTCGATGATCGTGTCGCGTTCGTTGATGATGCGGGCGTTGTTGCGGGTCGAGAGGCCGGTGGGCTGACCCTGGAAGTTCACGTTGGGATTGGAGAAGTTCTGGATACGGGTCCCGGGGGCGTAGGACATCACCGTGCGGTACTGGACACTGTCGTTTCCGGAGAACCGGTGCCCCAACCCGTAAGAGGATGCGGGATTGCAGTCGACGTTGTCGGGGTCGTGGGCGCATCCGAGGTTGTGCCCGGTCTCGTGGGCGTGGACGAACGCCGAAGCGGCGATATCCCATCGCGTGATGCTGTACGCGCGGGCGTTGGACGAGATGGCGCACCAGCCGAGTCCGCCGGAGGAGGAGTCGTCGACGAACATCGCGCACAAGTCGGCGTTCACCTGGTCCTTGGTGACGTTGATCCAGTCAAAGAACCCGTCGGCCGCATCCGTCACGCGGTTGAGATGGTCCTCGAAGCTGCCCGCCTCGTTGTACGTGACTTCCCCCGCCCACACCAGGCGCTGCCGGACGCTGATCCCGCTTCGCGCGTACGCGGCGTTGGTGGATTCGATCGCGAGGCGGCACTCGGCGCGGATCGCGCTGGCTCCGCCCGCGGCGCTGCGGGCGACGTCGGTGTAAACGACCATCGTGTCGATGATGGGTGTGGACTGCGTGCATCCCGCGGACTCAATCCCGCCCGCGGATCCGTCGCCGAGATCGGGACGGCCGTCGATGCGGCCCGTGCCCACGGTCCAGTGGTCGTCATCGCCCGCCGGATCATCGATGTCGAGGTCGGGCGGGGGCGGCGCCTGAGGCGTTCCGCCGCACTCGGGAAGCAGCCGGTCGTCCAGCTTGCACGCGGCGTGAAGCCCGTTCTCGATGTACTGAAGCCGGTACAGGCCGCCGATGGTCGGAAGCCACACGCTCATCGCGATCGCGTCGTCCTCCTGGCAGAGGATGAAGGAAGCTTCGGGCAGGTCCAGCACCTCGGCGTGGATCGTCACCCTGGACTGGGCGAGTCGAACGACGCGCGAGACACGGGCGGTCACCGAGAAGCCGTCGCCGAGGGGGACTTGGACCTCATCGCCCACCGCGAGGACCGACAGCTTGTCGAAGTCGGGTCGGACCCCGATGGCGGAGACCGCTCCCTGCCGGAGGGGGAACCCGGCGGGGATCGCTTCGGGCGCGAAGAGCTGGATTTGTGCGTGCGCGGAACCGGCCGCCAAGCCGGCGAGCATCCAGAGGGGGAACTTCATGAGAGCCTCCTTGAGAGTTGCTTCTTACTGGAGGTTGATGAGCACGAGGACCATGCCCTTCTCGCCCTTGGCCAGACGCGACATGGCTTTCCCGATGGTCGCGCCGGGGGCTTTGGACGAGTCGATGACAGGCATCGCGTAGCCGGGGGTGTCGGAGGTGGTGAGCAGGTCGCCGGGCTCGATCGCGGATTCGGAAGCGTCGCAGTAGGTCCAGACGCGGCCGGTGAGGGCGATGGGCTGGGCTTTGTCGCTGTTGCCTTCGAAGTCGCCGAGGATCATGCCGGCTTCGAGCTTGTTGGCTCCGGAGATGACGCCCGCGACGCAGCGGTTGTACTTGCCAGAAGCGAGCTTCATGCCGCCGACCTGTTCGGGGTCGATCATGACGACCATGCCGGGCTTGGCCTCCGTGCACGCGACCTCGAACTTCTCGGCGAGGTCGGCGCCGCCGCGGATCTGAAGGACGCCGACGGAAGCGGTGCCCACCACGTAGAGAGCGGTGCCGGCGGAGCCCGCGTCAAAGTACCCGCCGTAGCCGGACGCGGAATATCCATAGACGCCGCGACCCGTGCCCGTGCAAGAGCCGTAGACGCCGTGCGAGTTGATCGACAGACCGCGAACACCGACGTCCGTCGCGGACAACCCGTACACCCCGTAGTTGTCGTCGGACTGGCCGAAGACGCCGTAGTTCGAGTTTGAGAATCCGTTCACGGCGATGCCGGAGGTCGACTGACCGCGGACGCCGATGCCCGAGGTGGAGAGGCCGAAGACGCCGCGGCCGGTGGGGGCTTGGCCGTAGACGCCCCATCCCGCGCCGGCGTGCGTGCCGTAGACGCCGTAGCCGTTGGTGGTGGCCATGTTCTCGCCACGAACACCCGCGGCTCCGCCACCGCCCGCGGTCCCGTTGGCGACCACACCGTGGATCGCATAGGCGCCGCTGGAGAGGGAGTCGGTACGTGCGAAGATCGCGGGGCCGTCGCCGGCGGAGTTGTCGTGCACCGCGTAGATCGCGTACCCGTCGGGGCTGTTGTTCTCGCTGCGGATGCCGTAGGTGGTGCCGCTGAGGGCGGTGTTGTTGACCCAGAGCCCGTAGCCGGCGGGGCTGGCGTTGGTGATGTACCCGCCGTAGGTGGTTCCCGCCGTGCTGGTCATGCTGATGGACAAGCCGCGTCCGGCGCCGCTCGCGTTCGTGCCGGCGAAGTTGATGACCTGCCCGCCGCCATTGGTCGCGCTCGACGCGAAGATCGAGCCCGTGGCCGCCGCGGAATCGATCGAGACGCCGGTGCCCCCGCCCGAACCCGTCAGGAACCCGCGAAGGATCGTGCTATTGCCGCCGGTGGTGTCCACGTCGGCCCGCGCCACCGTGCCGGACCCAACGAGGGAGAGCTTGTTCGCGGGGGTGTTGGTGCCGATGCCGACGTTGCCTTGGGTGTACCAGGTGTTGTTGCCGGTGAGGCCCCAGGGGGAGGTGCCTTGCGGGCCTTGGGGTCCGGCCGGGCCGGTGTTGCCTTGGGGGCCTTGAGGACCAGCGGGCCCGGTCGCGCCAGTGTTGCCTTGGGGACCTTGGGGACCAGTCGGCCCGGTGTTGCCCTGCGGGCCTTGCGGACCTGTGGGGCCGGGAACGCCTTGCGGGCCCTGAGGGCCGGCGGGGCCTTGGAGGCCGCTCAGAGCGTACATGGCGTAGGGAGCGGCTTTCAGCGACTGACGCTGAGCGAGGGTCGTGTAGACACCGCCGCCGGAGGGGGATCGAACATCGATCTCAAGCCAGCGTTCCTCGCCGAGCGAGAAGGGAACGGCGCCGAAATCCAGGTTCACCGTGAATCGACCGTCCACTGCGGTCGTGGTCGCTTGCAGGGCCGGGCCGATCTGGGCTCCGCCGGCGGCGAGAGAGTAAAGCCGGAATCGCAGGTCCACCGCGCCGTTGATGGGGACGCCGGCGTTGGAAACCTCACCCTGGTAGGTGAAAGCGGTGCCGACGGGGCCGGCGATCACGGGCGTGCAGAAGACGCTTGCGACCAGAGCGACGAGGGGGACGATCACGGCGGAGGAACGGGTCTTCATTGGACAACTCCCTGACCCGCCGCTCGGGGCGCGCGGGGGTGAATCGACCTGAAGCCCCCGCCCAAGGGGGGAACATCCGGTCGCCACCTCCTCCGGCGCTCAAGCCCAGAAGATCGTCCGACGAATTCTCAGATTTTCTTGATCCGACCGCCGGAAGCGGCTCATTCAAGACCGGCGGCGACGGCCGAGGAACCCGATGCCCAGCAGAGCGCACGAAGCCGGAGCCGGCACGACGTTCAAGATCACGTTCGTGTTGCCGTGGTCGTACAGGAAGGAGCCGTTATCGGAATAGACGACCTCGACGCGGTCGCCGGCTCCGAACTGCACCTCGCCGCCAAAGTCAAAGGCCTGCTCGGTCGCGACGGTGGTGTGGAAGAACGTGAACCCGCCGCGGTGCGTGCGCACGCCGTCGATGATCGTGAAGACATCCACGTCCATCCCGTTGCTGGAGCTGCCGTTGAGGACCATTTCGGCCTGCACGGTCAGCCCACTCAGCGTGGTCGCTTCGGAGAAGTTGCGTTGGGCGTGGAGCGAGATGCCCGGGCCGGCGTGGATGAAGAGCCCTTCGAACGTGGCTCCGTGCCACCACCCGGCGTAGTCGCCGATCCCAAGAAGCGGACCGAAGATGGGGGTGCCGTGCTGGTAGGGACCTGCGAAGTACGACCCGGCCGAACCGAGGAAGCCGCCGTCATGGCCGCCGTATCGAACGGTCCATGCTTCGCTTCCGGACTGCGAGCCGAAGCCCGCGCCGACGAAGTAGTCGCGCATGTTGTCGATGTCGGCGTGGGCGGTCCCGGCGGCAAGAAGGCCGATGATGGCAGCTGTGATCCGCATGTCTTGTCTCTCCTCGGTGGCCGCTTTCGCGGTACACCAATAAATACCCGACGGACGCGAAGAGAACAAGCGATCCGTCGCCGTGACCGCGAACTTTCTGCATCTCGGACGGCGGAGAAAGTCCGAGAAATCGTTCAGCAGCCGGCTTCAAACGCCACGACGAAGTCCATGTAGTCGAAGAAGTCGACGAAGTCGTCGCGGTTGAAGTCTGCCGAGGATGGGCCGCAGGAGCCGCCCTCAAAGCAACCGACGAACGCGTCATAGTCGAAGAAGTCGACAAAGCCGTCGCGGTTGAAGTCCGCCGCACAGAGTTCGGGAAGGTCGCCGATGGCCGCGAGCCCAAAGTTGGCTCCCCACAGGGAAGCGGTGGCTCCGACCGCGGTCGCGGCGCCCGTCGCGGGGTTGATCCGGAGAAGCTGCTCGGTGGACGCGAGGATCGTGTAGAGCTGCCGATCGGCCGGGTTGTACGCCAGGCCGTTGCAGTCGAAGATGCCCGAGCCGAGAAGCCCGACGACCGTCTGCACGCCGGTCACCGCGTCGATGCGGATCAGTCGCGAGCCGCTGGAACTGTCGTCGATGCCGTAGATCGTTCGCGTGTGCGTGTCGAAATCGAGCGCGCCCACGTTGTTGCCGCCGGGGCCGCCCACGGGCGAGACCGCCGCGGTCGTCATGTCGATCGAGAGAATCCGGCCGCCCACCTGCGTGATCCCGTACAGCCTGTCCGCGAAGGGGTCGTACGCGAGGCCTGCGGCTGAGCGCGACGAGCCCTGAAGCGTGTTCACCGCGGTCGCAATGCCGGTCTCGGGATCGATTCGGAGCAGGATGCGGTCGGTGGTGCACGCCCAGAACACGCCGCGGTTGGCGTCGTAGGCCATGCCGTCGATCGCGTAGCTCGTCGCGGAGACCCTCGAGAACGTGCCGTCGATGTAACTGACCGTGCCGAAAGCGCGCGTGGAGTCGCCCGCGGCGAAGACCGGCGGCACGAGCACGCCGAATCCCGGTGAACAGATGCCCCGCGGGGACGCGAGCGCGGCTCGCAGGCCCGGATTGTCGAGAGAAGTACCAGAATTGGTTCCGCCGCCGGTGGTGCATCCGCCGTTGGTGTGGATGCCGATGGCGAACCCGGTGGTTTCATTCAGCACGGCGGAGCCGGAGTTACCGCCCGTCGTGTCGGCGTTGTAGCGAAGGACGGTTCCGGTCCTCTGCACGTACTGGCCGGTGTGCGTTTTCTGAGCTTGGTTCCAGCTGGGCGGGACCGGCGAGGTAGTGGTGCCAAAGCCGGTGATTCGGATCGTGTCGCCCGCGGGGCCGGCGACGGTCGGAGCGAGCGTGAACGTCTCGCCTTGGCGCTGGAAGGCGCTCTGGTTCGTCGTGCTGTTGGGCCAGCAGCCGAAATAGGCCCAGTCATCACCGACAGTCACGTTCGCGGCTTGGATGCTGGTGGGCTCGACCGGGTACTGGTCCTCGGGCGGGGGCTGGCGGAGGCTTCCGTCGGCGTTGGAAAGCGGGACGTTGAATTGGCAGACACCGCTGCTGGAGATGCCGCAGTGGCCGGCGGCGAGAAACTGCTTGTTGACGTCGTTGATGAGCCACGCGGTGCAGCCCGAGGGCAGGTATCGGGCGACCTTGGGATCGTTCGAGAGGGTGCGGTCGTCGGTGGGCCCGCAGATCGAGCGGGTGGCGAAGGGAGGCTCACCCGCGACGGCCTCGGCGATCACGACGCGGCTTGGGCCAAACTCGGCGCTCCCGGCGCCGCCGAGGAGCTCGACGAAGACGGCTTCCCCGTTGAAGTAGGCGGAGGTGTTGCTCCAGCGACGGGCGCTCTCGGCGTCGAGCATCTGGACCGCGCCGTCTTCCATCGAAGTCAGGCGGAGCACCGCGGCGTCATCCCGGGCCGGATCGCCGGTGAGCACGAGTTCGCTGAACGAAAGCCTGAGCCAGCGAGCGCCGGACACGAACACAGTGCCGCTCCAGACGACCTCTCGTCCCTCGTCGGGGGAGGGCGAAGCATGCCAGCCGGAATCCAGGCCGACGGGTTCGGTCCTGCTGGGCGGGGGCTCGATGTCGCGCGGCGTCTGGGCCTGGGCGGACCATGCCGTGCCGGCCAGCAAAGCGATCGCCACCCGAATGTTCCGATCCCTGCGCATGAACCATCCTCCGCCGCGACGCACGCGGCACCTGTTCAGCATACTCGCGAATTCAAGGACCGCCAAGGCGGATCGCTCGCGTTCGCCAAGCCCGTCGGGCCTGCGCCGTCTATTCGGCCCAGGTGCCGTACAGGTTTCGAATCCGTCGTGATTCAGAACGCCCGTTTGGTGGGGTTGGCGATGGCGTTGTCACGTCCGCAAACAAGAATGTCGGCGATCTCGACGGCTTCGGCGAAGCTCTCCGAAGCCAGTTTCACGTCGGCGGACCAGTCAGGCACCTGCCCGCGTTCAAGATGCTCGACGGTCGGGACGGCGTCGCCGCAGACCAGCCCTGTGAACCGGGGGTGTTCGAGGAGAAGCCCCGTCAGGCCGGGCGTGACGCCGGGCATCGGGAAGGGGACGACGCGGTCGGCGAGCCGCTCGGGCGCGGGCTTGCAGCGCTGGAGGACGGCGATGCTGGTTTCGAGGACTTTGCGCACGTCGGGGTCAACGCCTTCTTCGGCGAGCTTGCCGAGTTGGCGTGCGAGGGGGATGCCGACGGCTTCGCGTTCGGCTTCACCGATCCACCAGTCGGCGGTACGGAACGCGAGGATCCCGCGGCGGGTGTCGGGAGAAAAGCTGGTGAGGAAGACGTCGGTGATCTCGGAGACGCGGAGACCGGATCGCTCGTTGAGAGCGGCGATGATCGCGGCTTCGGGCAGGCCCGGATCGACGAGGATCTTGCGCTTTCCGGCGGTGATCAGGGTGCAGGTCGCGTGGCCGGTGCGCACGGGCACCTTTTCGCCCCAGAACGGATGCTGAGAGAGAGCGCCGATCGAGATCACCCGGAATTCCATGACGGGATCGTAACGCTCCGCCCTCGGCGGGGAATCGGGCCGATCACTTCACGGAGACACCCGCCGGCAGGACGACGTCCGCTCGACGGGCGGGCGGGGTGACGCTCAGCTTCTCGATCACGCCGCTTCGGTAGACACATTCGACGACGGTCTGTCCGGGAGCGTGAAGCTTGAACGAGACGTTCCAGTCCTTCGGCCACGTCGGGAGCAGCAGGATGCGGCCGGAGACGGGGTCGGACTGCATCAGCATGAGCTGCGTCTGGGTCAGGATGTTGGATCCGTGGCACTGGTCGGGGAGCCAGTCAAAGTTGGGGCCCCACATGGCCGGGAAGCGGTGCTTGGGGTTGCTGTTGCGGACGCGGGCGAGAAGCTGGTCGCGTGCTTCATCGACGAGGCCAAGCTTGGCGGCGAAGAGGCCGTCCTGCGTCCAGCCGACCACGGCTTTGTCGACTCGGGCGCGGTACGCGGCGATGGCGAGGTCGAGGTTGGGCTTGCCGAGGGCGTACTGGTTGAACGGCCAGAGCGGGTAAAGCTCGGCGGTTTCGCAGTTGCTCCGCTGGTTCTTGAACTTCTCGGCGGGGGCGGCCATTTTGGTGCCGTTCTGCTCCCAGACGGGCATGGCCGGCGTCGCATCCTTGACGCGCTTCCAGAGGGCGCGATCCTCGGCGGTGCCGATGTCCTTGGGCAGCGCGAGAAGCTGGTCGCAGATCGTGTGCAGACCGCCGACCACCGGAGCGTCGTTCACCACGTCGTGCCAATAGGTCTCGGCCGCTTGGGTCGGGTTGACGATGAGCTTGCCCTTGTCGTCGCGCTTGAAGCGGGTATCAAAGTAGAGAAGCGTCTCGCGGGCCATCGGGAGGGCACGCTCTTTCAAGAACTTCGTATCACCGGTGTACGCGGCGCGGTCGAGCATGAGCTGCGTCAGTTCAAGCGACTGGTTCCACGCCCACTGCCACCACGGGCAGGGGGAAATGTCGCCGATGGCGAGGCCGTCTCGCTTCCAGCCGTAATCGCCGTTTCCGTAGGTACCGAAGGTGGTGATGGTTTCGGGCCAGTAGACGCCCTGAGCTCCGTAGTAGAGCGTGGTGCGGGCTTTGGACCCGGGAAGGACGTTCTCGTGGAATCGGAAGAGAGGCTCCATCATCTCGGTGTCGCCGGAAGCGAGCATGGAGTAATACGGCAAGCGGGTGTTCTGCCACCAGAAGCACCCACCCCACTTCCGCCAGTCGGCGTTGTGGGTCTGACCTTCGGTGAAGACGGGCGGGACGGTGAAGATCGAGCCGTTGAACTTGATGGGGAACTCGCCGCGCGAGCCGTCTCGCGAGACGCCGGCGCCGCAGGCTTGGATCCATCGCTGCAGGATGTACGCTTGCGTGACTCGAGAGGGCGGGGCGGGCTCGGCGGGGTCGGCCAGATTGGAAGCGACGAGCTTGCCGTTGAGGTAGATGCGAGCGAAGCCGGCCGCGGGGTCGTAGGTCGCGGCGACGTGCTGCCAGGTGTCCTTTTTCAGGACGCCGCGAGCTTCGACGGTGAGCGACCCGACGATGAGGCGGAGGGAATCGCCGGGGTGGGTGTCAAAGAGGAAGCCGTCTGAAGTCCCGGCGGTGAGCTTGTCGAAGATTCGAGCGGGGCCAAGGTCTGGCGCGGGTTTGATGATGGCTTCCAGCGTCATGCCGTCGTCAAGGGTGAGACTCCGGTCGGGCAGGCTTCGGAGGTGTCCGCCGGCGAACTTCGCGACCCAGCGGTCCGCATCGCGTTCATCCGTGAGAGCGCCCTGGGGTTCCCATGAGCAAGAGGGCCCGAACGCGCTGCTGCACCGCCAGCCGTCACGGGTTTGCGGCTGCTCGGCCGCGGGAAGAACGGTCGAGAAGTCGGCCGAGATCTCGCCGCCCGGGAGGTCGGGCCGGGGGCCGCCGCTCGCGAGCCTGAGGATCTCTTCGGAAGAGAGGGCGCGACGGTAGACGGTCGCCCTCGACATCAAGCCGCGAAAGACGTTGCTTGCGTTGCTGTCCACGCCGAGGCGGAGGGGATGCTTGTTTTTCGGGATGGGCTTGCCGGAAGCCGCTTGCGCGTCGCCTTCGACGAAGACCCAGGAGCGATCCCAGAACGCCGACCACCAAGCATTGGTCTCGATGAGGGAGGCATCCGCGCCGGGCTTGGGGGCGGAGATGCGGCGCAGGTCGTTGATCCAGGTTTCGGGGCTTGGGGTCTGGGCGGAGTGGGTCGTGACCTGAACGCCAAACGCTTGGACGGCGCCGGTGGTCTCGATGGTGGACGGCTTGCCCTTGACCACGGCGAAGGAGGTCTCGGAAACGCCCTCGATCAGCCCGCCGAAGGTGCGGTTGATCAGGGGGTCCTTGAACTGGTCCTTGATCGGGTCCAATCCCTGGTGCGTGAGGGTGAAGGGAACGACGGAGTGCGCGTTGCGGTGGTACCAGAGCAGCGCGGTGCGGTCGGACTCGGTCCGGACGATGTCCGGCGACTCCCAGATGAGCCGCTCGCGGACCTCCGCCGGGGCCGAGTGCATCGTCCAGCTTGAACGGAGCTCATCGTCGTTCTCGAAGGTCTTGCGGGCGGTGCGCCATGTTTCGAGGGCGACGCTGACCTTGGACGGAGCGGCGAGATCCCCTTCGATCCGGATCTGGTCGATCGAGGGAACCACGTACACGCGGAGCTTGGAGCGGCCCGAGTCGGAAATCTCGATGACGCCGTCCCGAAGCTTGAGCTCCTGGCGGAAACCCTTGCCGACAAAGGGATTGGGATCGAGGCGAAGGCGGATCTGCCCGAGCTTGAGCAGGCGGTCGGTCTCGCTCCACGCGTCGGTGCGGGAGAGGAGCAGGAGGAGGTCGCCGGAAGGCTCGACCCAGACGTTGGCACCGAGGGTTCCGTTGCCGATGGGCATGGAGCCCGATGCGTTCGGGGAGGGGGAAGCCCACACGGGGTTGTACTGGTCGATGATCGAGGGTGGCGTCGTGGGCGGGTTGGAAGGAGGGAGCGCCCCGCAGACGCAAGCCAGGGAGGAGATCATGACGGCGAGTGTGGTCATCTCGGGAGCATACCGAGTTCTTGAAGCGGGCTTTGGCCCGGCGAGGTGCTTTGGATCGGGTTACATTGTGCCTGTTGCGACGGGCTCGATCCAGTCTGGGTTGGCTTCCGCTTGTGGTCGCCGCGCTCGGCACCGCCGCGACGGTGGTGACCACGCGCAGCGTGTGGCAGGTGAACGAGACGCGGACGCGGAACCGGTTTGAACAGGTCTCGGCGCATCTGGTGGAAGAGCTGCGGATGCGGCTTCGGTCGTACATCGCGCTCCTCTCGGGGAGCGCAGGCCTTTTCTCCGGGAGCGCGGACGTGACCCCGGACGAATTCGAGCGGTACATGGCTCGGATCTGGCAGAGCGAGAGCTTTCCGGGCGTCGAAGGGATCGGGTTCGTGCGGTATCTTCGGAGTTCTGAGGCGGCCGAAGCCCATCTGGTGCGGATGCGAGAACGTTTCGGGCAGGGCTTTGGCTTCTCGCCGGCCGCGACAGACCAAGGCGTGCGAAGCATCGTGGACTACATCGAGCCGGGGACTCCCAAGAACCGGGCCTCGCTCGGATGGGACATGTGGTCCGAGCCGACCACCCGCGGAGCGATGGAGCGAGCACGGAACTCGGGGCGACCGGCCAGTACGTCCATCGTCAACCTCAAGGGTGAGACGGAAACCGAGCAGCATCGGGGCATTCTTCTGTTCGTTCCGGTTTACTCCACGGGAGGCGTGCCCGAAAGCGGCGAAGAGCGAACGCGGACCGTGACGGGCTTTACCTACTGCCCCTTCAGGATCGACTCGATGATCTCGCGGTTCGTTCCCATCGAGACGCACGAGGGATTGACGCTCGAGGTCCGGGACCGGAAGGGTGAGGATTCGGTCGTGCTGTACTCATCGGGAGACGCGGCTTCTCCGGACCCGGACCTTACCCGCGAGTTCTCGATTCAGGTCGCTGACCAAACATGGAACGTCCGATGCGCAGCCGGCCCGTCCTTTCTGCAGGCGGGATCCCATCTCTCGACGTGGATCACGGGCGCGTTCGGCGCTCTTTTCACCGGTTCCTTCACGGGGATGGCGTACGTCCGGGCTCGCTCCCGCATGCACCGCGATCGGGCGGCGAGCAGGGTCGCCGAGAGCGAAAGCCGCTACAGGCTCCTCGCGACCGCGACGGCATCGATCGTCTGGACGACCGACGCCGAGGGGCGGTTCATCGCGCGGCAGGATTCATGGCAGAACTACACGGGGCAGACGTGGGACGATTACCGCGACCGTGGATGGCTTGAAGCCGTCTACGCGAGCGACCGCGAACGCCTGCAGGAGTCGTGGAAGACGGCCCGCGAGTCCCGCGCGGCTTTCGAGTTCGAGGGGCGTCTCTGGAGCCGGACCGCGCGGTCGCATCGGTGGTTCGTGATGCGGGGCGTTCCCATGCTTGGTCCGGACGGCACGATCCGCGAGTGGGTCGGGCTCGTACGGGACATTCAGGAGCGGCGCACGCTCGAAGAGCACCTGCTCCAATCCCGCAAGCTCGAAAGCTTGGGAAGGCTGGCTGGCGGCGTCGCGCACGACTTCAACAACCTCCTCACCGCGATCATCGGGAGCGCCGACCTCATCGACATGGAGTCTCGGCTCCCGGAGAGCTCTCGCGAGTACCTCAGGACCATCCGCGAAGCCGCGAACCGATCGGCGGTGCTCACCCAGCACCTCCTTGCCTTCGCCCGCAAGCAGGTCATCGAACCTCGCACCGTGGAGATCAACTCCCTCATCCACGACCTGGTGCCGATCCTCAACCGGCTTCTCGGCGAGGACGTTCAGCTCGTCACGTCGCTCCCGGCGGACACGGGCGTCACCCGGATCGATCCCGGACAGCTTGAGCAGGTGCTGGTGAACCTGGCAACGAACGCTCGCGACGCGATGCCGCAGGGCGGGATCCTGACGATCCAGACCTCCAACGCCGAGTTGGACGAGGAGTACACACGCGGTTACGAGGGCGTGGCGCCCGGCCGGTACATCATGCTTCTCGTCAGCGACACCGGCGTCGGAATGGACACGTCGATCCAGCAGCACATCTTCGAACCCTTTTTCACCACCAAGGAAGCGGGAAAGGGGACGGGGCTTGGACTGGCGACGTGCTACGGCATCATCCGGCAAGCGGGCGGGTTCATCTGGCTTTACTCCGAACCCGGGAAGGGGACGCTTTTCCGCATCTTCCTGCCCCGCGTGGACGGGCAGGCGGAGCGTGCGGGTCGAGCCAAGGAGGAGACGCCGGGGTTCGGCACCGAGACGGTGCTCCTCGTCGAGGATGAGCCGATGGTGCGTCAGATCGCAACCGCCGCCCTCCGCGGTTTCGGGTACTCGGTGCTCGTCGCCGCAAGCGGGGAGGAGGCGCTGGCGATCGCCAACGCTTTCGCGGGTCAGATCCACCTCATGGTCACGGACGTCGTTCTGCCCGGGATGAGCGGGAAGGAACTCAGCGAGCGGCTCCGCGCCGTTCGCCCGAGCATCGATCTGCTCTTCTGCTCCGGATACACGGACAGCGTCATCACCCAGCGGGGCGTCCTCGAGACGGGGATCGCGTTCCTGCAGAAGCCGTACACCCCCAAGCAGCTCGCCCGCCGCGTCCGTGGGATCCTGGACAAGGTCCCCGACAGCGGGAAGTAGGCTTGGGGACTCGGACGGGCGACAAGGGCCCCTCCCCGGCTACCCTCGCGGCATGAGCAACTACGCCGATCTGTGCAAACTCGTCCGCGAGGTTTCCACCCTTGGGTCCATCTCCTCCCTGCTGGGCTGGGACCAGGAGACGTACATGCCCGAAGGGGGCGTCGACGCCCGAGCGGAGCAGCAGGGCCTGCTCGCGGGCATCGTCCACGAACGCAAGACAAGCAAGAAGATCGGCGACCTGATCGCCGCGTGCGAAGCCGAGTTCGGCAAGTCCATGGCCGAAGGTTCCGCCGAAGCCGCGAACGTCCGCGAGATGCGTCGCGATTACGACCTGGCCACCAAGCTCCCCACCAGCCTCGTCGAGGAATGGGCCGTCACCACCAGCAAAGCCTCCGAAGAGTGGAAGCACGCCCGCGAGAAGAGCGACTTCAAGAAGTTCGCCCCCTGGCTCACCAAGGTCATGGACCTCTGCAAGCAGAAAGCTCAGTGCTATGGCGTGCCGAAGGGGGGCGAAGCCTACGACGCGCTGCTGAACGAGTATGAGCCCGGCATCACCGCCGCCGAAATCGAACAGGTCTTCACACCGCTGCGGGCACGCCTGAGCGACCTGATCCACCGCGTCGCCGCGAGCAAGACCAAGGTGAACACCAAGATCCTTGATTCCAAGGTCCCCGCCGGCGCCCAGCACGCGTTCGGCCTGTTCGTGCTTGAGTCCATGGGGTTTGACCTCAAGTCCGGCCGCCTCGACACGACGACGCACCCGTTCTGCTCAGGGATCGCCCCGGGCGATACGCGTCTGACCACCCGCTACCGCGGCGAGAAGTTCACCGACGCTCTCTACGGCACCATGCACGAGATGGGCCACGGCCTCTACGAGCAGGGCTTGCCGAAGAAGAGCCCCGCGGCGGGCACGCCCCTCGCCGGCGATATCAGTCTGGGCATCCACGAAAGCCAGTCGCGCATGTGGGAGAACATGGTCGGCCGAAGCCGCGAATTCTGGAAGTGGGCTCTCCCCCACGTCAAGAAGCAGTACGGCCCGCACGCGAAAGCCTTCAAGACCGCCAAGGTCGAGGACCTCTACCGCGCCGTCAACACCTGCACGCCGAGCTTCATCCGCGTCGAAGCCGACGAAGGGACGTACAACCTGCACGTCATGATCCGGTTCGAGATCGAGCGGGCTCTGCTCTCGGGCTCGCTCGCGGTCAAGGACGTCCCGGGCGTCTGGAACGCCAAGTACAAGGAGTACCTGGGCGTGAAGGTCCCCGACGACCGCCGCGGCTGCCTGCAGGACGTGCACTGGAGCTTTGGTCTGGTCGGTTACTTCCCGACGTACACCCTGGGCAACCTCTACGCGGCGCAGCTTTGGGAGACGATCAACAAGAAGATCAAGGACCTTCCGGCCCGCTTGACCAAGGGCGACTTCGCCGCGCTGAAGAAGTGGCTCAACACCAACATCCACGCCCACGGTCGCCGGTACCGCGCGGCGGAGCTCTGCGAGAAGGTGACGGGCAAGCCGCTTTCCGCCGACCCGCTGATGCGCCACCTCGAAGGCAAGCTGGGCGAGGTCTACGGCCTCTGACAGAGCCAAGACCGTGAGGGAGATGGGTGCCCGTGGTCTCGAAGTCAGCCGCTTTGGATGACTTCGAGGGTTGATGAACCTTCGAGCCGCTCGCAACGAAGTCCATGCGAGTGCAGCTCCACGCCGCCGCTCCGGCCGGTCAGACGGTCGGGAGCGGTTCGGGAACTCGCGGACACGATGACGCACTGACACCAGGAGAGGACCTTCTGGGGATTGCTAGAGAGGGGCTCCGGCACCTTTGTGGCGCATCGCCCAAAGTTTCGCGATCTTCTGAGAGGGTGCCCGCAATGCCGGATCCGGGTGCGGACATCGGAGCAGGGAGCGGGGCGTCTCAGATGTCTGAAGGGCCAACCTGGCCCAAGTGCGGACATGGTGCTGGGACGCGAGAAACTGCTCAAGAGAACTGGGATCTCGGAGAGATTCGGGGGGAGAGGGTGTTCCATGAAGAATTCGTTCAGTGTGGCCGGGCTCGCGGCCGTTACCGGTACCTTGGCCGTGTGTGATCACCTGATTCCACATCGGTATTGACGATCCAGGCTGAGAAAACTCGTGGGGGCGTTCAGTGGTGACGTTGTTGTCGCCGCATGGTGCGTGCGGGCGCAAGCCCGAGGAGAACGATACGTTTTTGAGGTCCTTCATCAGCGTGGCCGGGCTCGCGGCCGTCACCGGCTTGGGCGCGCCCGTCGCCTCGGCGCAAGTCACCCTCGAGTTCCGCACCGTCGGAAACCCCGGCAATGCGGGCGACCCAAACGCCTTCGGCAGGGGCGGGGTCGCGTACGAGTTTCGCATCGGGACGTTTGAGGTCACCAACGCGCAGTACGCCGCGTTCCTCAACGTGGTCGCCGCGAGCGACCCCAACGGCCTCTTCAATCCCAGCATGGGTTCGGACCCGCGCGGCGGCATCACCCGCACGGGCACCGACGGCTCGTTCACCTACGCCTTACGGCCCAACATGGGCAACAAGCCCGTGAACTTCGTGAGCTTCTTCGACGCGGCCCGGATGGCCAACTGGCTGACCAACGGGCAGGGTTCGGGCGACACCGAGAGCGGCGTGTACACCTTGAATGGAAACATCCTCGTCGCGATCACACGCGACCTCTCGAATCCCAACCAGGTCTTCATTCCCACCAACCACGAGTGGTACAAAGCCGCGTACCACCAGCCCGCCAGCCTGGGCGGCGACACCGACAACTACTGGGGCTTTGCGACGCAGAGCAACATCGTGCCGGTCGTCGCGACCGCAACCACGACGGGCGACATCGCCAACCCTGGCCCAAACGTCGTCAACTACGACGTTGGTTGCGACTGGAACGGACAGAACGGCAATGTGACCGCCGTCGGTTCGGCGGGAACGACCAGCTTCTACGGTGCGTTTGACATGTCCGGCAATGTGTGGGAGTGGAACGAGGATGGTTTCTTTGCCGGTGAGAAACTCCAGCGCGGTGGCTCGTTCTTCGACAACTCCCGCTTTGGTATTGGCTCGGGATTCTGGTCCTCCGGCTCCCCAGCGGCTGAGCAAGCGAACACAGGTTTCCGTTTCGCGAGCCCTGCACTGCCGCCGCTGTGCCGTCCGGACTTCAACGGCGACGGCTTTCTCGACTTCTTCGACTACGACGCCTTCGTCCAGTGCTTCGAGACCGAAGTTTGCGGTGGCGGCTCCGCCGACTTCAACAGCGACGGCTTTGTCGACTTCTTCGACTACGACGATTATGTCCTCGCGTTCGAGACCGGGTGCTGACCGCCGCTGGGCGTGGGCGGCCTGATGGCCGCGCGGCGGCGAGGACGCTGATCGTGTGTGAGCACCCGATTCCATATCGGTATTGAGAATCCAGGCTGAGCAAACTCGTGGGGGCGTTCAGCGGTGACAGTGTTGTCGCCGCATGGTGTGTGCGGGCGCAAGCCCGAGGAGAACGTTATGTCTGTGCAGTCTTTCATCAGCGTGGCCCGACTCGCGGCCATCACCGGAACTCTGGTCATGTCCACTGCTGCGCAGGCGCAGTGGACGGTCACCGTCCTCCACCCGTCCGGCCCGACACAGTCCCAAGCTACGGGCGCCGGCGGCGCGCAGCAGGTGGGGTACATCGTGCAAGGCGTCGGGGTGAACCGAGCGGCCGTGTGGAGCGGGACAGCGGGCTCGTTCGTGAATCTCCATTCCGATGGTGCGCTGCAATCTATCGCCTGGGGCGCTGGCGACGGGCAGCAGGTGGGGTGGACCCTGCGGGATGGACGCGGTCGCGCGAGCCTGTGGACTGGGACGGCGGACTCGTGGGTCGATCTCAGTCCGACGGGCGCGGCGACGTCCACCGCCTTCGGCGCAAGCGGCGGGCAGCAGGTGGGGTTCGCTCAATTCTCCTCGGCTGGTCCACAGTCAGCGATTTTGTGGACCGGGTCGGCTGCATCCTTTGTCAATCTCACCCCGCCGCAGACCGGGAGCGCGCGAGCCTTGGGCACCGACGGCGTGCAGCAGGTGGGGTTCTGGACGCCTGAGTTCAGTAATCGCGCGTGCCTCTGGAGCGGGACGGCCGCCTCCCATGTCGATCTTGACCCTGGGCTCAATACGGTTTCCACAGCCCGCGCCGTCCACGGCGGACAGCAGGTGGGGGATGTCAATCTGGGCGGCGTGCCTCGCGCAAGCTTGTGGACCGGGACGGCGCAATCGTGGGTCAATCTCGATCCGGCGGGCTCGACGACCTCCCGAGCATACGGCGTCTTGAACGGCCAGCAGGTGGGATCGGCCACCGTGAACGGTTTGCAGCGCGCGAGCCTGTGGAGTGGAACGGCGGCTTCGTGGGTCGATCTGTCGACCTTCCTGCCGGCAGGATTCACGAGAAGCGAGGCGACTGGTATCACCAGCGATGGCGTGAACACCATCATCTCGGGCTACGGCCTCAACACCATCACCAATCGAGTCGAAGCTGTGATCTGGACCAGGCCCATCTGTGCGACGGACTTCAACGGCGACGGCTTCCTCGACTTCTTCGACTACGACGTTTACGTCGCCTGCTTCGAGGGTGCTGGTTGTCCCCCCGGCAAGACCGCTGACGTCAACGGGGACGGGTTCGTCGACTTCTTCGACTACGACACGTTCGTCGGCGAGTTCGAAGCTGGCTGCTGATCACGCGCCGCGGCAACCGGAAGGTTGCCGCGGTGATTCCGAAAGTTGGTGCGGAATCCCGAGGCCTTCGGTAGACTCTCTGCATGACCGACCCCGCGCCATCGCTCTCGTCGAATCCGACGGTCGACAAGCCCACCGCCGCCGAGCCGAGCCCGACCGGGACCGCTCACTTCCGCGAGCCGCCCGGCACGCGCATTGGCCCCTACCGAATCATCCAGCTCATCGGCGAGGGCGGATTCGGCGCGGTCTACATGGCCAAGCAGGAGCAACCCGTCCAGCGGGTCGTCGCCCTCAAGATCATCAAGCTCGGCATGGACACGCGGCAGGTCGTCGCCCGTTTCGAGCAGGAGCGGCAGGCCCTGGCCATCATGGACCACCCGCACATCGCGCGGGTCTTTGACGCCGGCGCGACCGAAACCGGCCGACCCTACTTCGTCATGGAGCTCGTCAAAGGCGAGCCCATCATCGATTACTGCGACAAGAACAGCCTCAGTGTCGCCGAACGCCTCGACCTCTTCGCCCACGTCTGCGGCGCAGTTCAGCACGCCCACACCAAGGGCATCATCCACCGCGACCTCAAGCCCAGCAACGTCCTCGTCGCGCTCCAGGACGGCAAGCCCAGCCCCAAGGTCATCGACTTCGGCATCGCCAAAGCCACCAGCGCCCGGCTCACCGAACAGACATTCTTCACCGAACACCGCGAGCTCATCGGCACCCCCGAATACATGAGCCCCGAGCAGGCCGAAGGCTCGATGGACATCGACACCCGCACCGACGTCTACTCCCTCGGCGTGCTGCTGTACGAACTGCTCACCGGCACCACGCCCTTCAGCGGACGCGACCTGCGCTCCGCCGCGTACGGCGAGATCCAGCGCATCATCCGCGAGATCGAGCCCCCCGTCCCCAGCACGCGCCTTTCGCAAAGCAGCGACACGATCGTCGGCATCGCCGCCAAGCGGCACACCGAGCCCCGGCAACTCGGCTCCACCATCCGCGGCGAGCTCGACTGGATCGTGATGAAAGCCATGGAGAAAGACCGGCACCGCCGGTACCCCACCGCTGACGGCCTCGCGATGGACATCCGCCGATACCTCACCGGCGAGCCCGTCATCGCCGCTCCGCCCGGAGCCGCGTACCGCGTGAGGAAGTTCGTCAGCCGCCACCGCGGTGCCGTCGTCGCCGGAGGAGTCGTCGCCGCCGCTCTCGTCCTGGGCATCGTCGGCACGACCATGGGCCTGCTCGAAGCCCGCACGCAGCGGGAATCCGCCGAACAGCAAGCCTCCCGGGCGACCAAAGCCGAATCCGCCTCCCTCGCCCGACTCGCCGAAGCCGAAGCCACCGTCGCGTTCCTCGACGAGATGCTCGCCGCCGCCGACCCCACCGCCCAAGGCAAAGACGTCACCGTCCGCAAGGTCCTCGACGGAGCGGCCAAGTCCGTCGGCGAACGCTTCTCCGACCGCCCGCTCGTCGCGGCACGCCTTCACGGAACCATCGGCCGGACCTACTACGGCCTGGGCGTCTTTGATCAGGGCGAGACGCACCTGCGCGAACAGCTCCGCATCCGCACGGCTCAGCTCGGACCCGACCACGAAGACACCTGCCGCGCGAACAACGATCTCGCGCTGCTGCTCATCAAGGGCGGAAAGTTCGCCGAGGCCGAAGGGCAACTCAAGGAAGCCGCCGCCAAGCACGAACGCCTCTTCGGCCGGAAGAATCCAATCACCCTCCAAAGCCTCGAGGGCCTCGCGACCGTCATGGTCGAGCAGGGCCGAACCGCCGAAGCCGAGCCCCTCCTCCGCGAATCCCTCGAAGCTCGCAAAGCCGTCGGGACCGTCGCGTGGGAATCCATCGCCACCATGAACGCCCTCGCCACGCTCATGACCGACAAGGGCCAGTTCGACCAAGCCGAAGCGATGTTCGGGGACGCCCTCGCCGCCGCGGACAAGCTCGGGAAGAAGGAGCACCCCTTCACCCTCGAACTCCGCGGGAACCTGGCGTGGATGCTCTACTGGGCCGCTTCACAGGAAAAACAGACCAGCCCCGAGAAGTCCAAGCAGCGCTTCGAGCGGTCGCGGACCTTGGGCGAAGAGACCTACCAAGCCAAGCTCCGCGTGCTCGGCGAAGAGCACGAGAGCACGCTCTCAACCATGAGCAACCTCTGCTCGATCTACATCGAACTCGGGATGCTTGATCAGGCCGAGACGCTCCGCCGCAAGGACCTCGCCATCAGCGAAAGGGTGCTCGGCCCCGAGCATCCCGACACGCTGATCTCCCTCTCAAACCTCGGCGCCCTGCTGCGAAAGCGCGGCCGGTTCGAGGATGCGGTTGCAACGCTCGAGCGGGCCGTCGCCGGCACCCGCAAAGCGTTCCCCGCCAACTACGAAGGCCTCGGCTTCACCCTCGGCTGGTACGGGAGTTGCCTCAGCAAGATCGGCAAGCACGCCGAAGCCGAAGCCGCTTTGCTCGAAGCAAGGTCCATCATCGTGAACAAGATGGGAGAGAAGCATCCGATCGCCAAGCAGATGGCTTTGGACCTCGTCACCATCTACGGTGCGTGGGACAAAGCCGAACCGGGCAAGGGGTACGCCGCGCAGGCCGACGAATGGAAAGCCAAAGCGGCCACTACTCCCGACGCGAAGTGACCTCCACCGATGGAGAGCGGAACCATGTCCTTTGACCTCGAACGATCTCTCGAAGTGCTCGAACGCACGCCCAAGACGCTGGACGCGATGCTCCGCGGCGTCAGCGACTTCTGGGCCCGGAGCAACTACGGCCCGGACACCTTCAGCCCATTCGACGTCGTCGGGCACCTCATCGAGGGCGAGAAGCACAACTGGATCGTGCGTGCGAAGCACATCCTCGAACACGGCGACCGCAAGCCCTTCGCGGCTTTCGACCGCTACGCGATGTACACGCTCAACGCTTCCCGGACGATGGATGATCTGTTTACCGAGTTCGCCCTCCGCCGGGAAGCCAACCTCGCCGAGCTTCGCGGATTGCACCTGACCACGGCACAGCTCGAGGCCAAAGGGGCTCACCCCGATCTCGGTCCGGTCACCCTCGCCCAGCTCCTCGCATCGTGGGTCGTCCACGACCTCGGCCACACGCACCAGATCGCCAAAGCCATGGCGTACCAGTACCGCGACGCGGTCGGCCCGTGGGTGAAGTTCTTGACGATTCTGCCAAGACCCTGACTTGTCAGAGCCCGACGCGCCAGCGAGGGAGAGGCGGAATGACGCCCAACCCAAGGACTGGCCCGGCGCATTCAGTCCACGTCGGTCCAAGCCACGACCGCGAACCGACGCTCAGCCGCATTCAAGCACGCATAGCACCCGTCCCAAGCAATATCGAAGAACCACGGAGAATCCGTCGAGAACCGAACCCACCAGCACCGATCGACCATGGTCACCGTGTCTTCCATTGAGCGATCAGCTCGGGTTACCAGCCATTGGAGCGTCCGCCACGCACCCAGACGCCCTTTCGCGCTTCCCGCTCCACGACTGTACGCACCCCCGTTGATCGCGATATGCAAGACGGCAGCCACAGCGTCACCGTGCGGCACGATTTCCGCGGATCGCATGCCCGCGAAGGGTTCAAAGTGCGACTGAAGTGATCGCCAAAGCCCCTCCGTCAGATCTCCATCATGCTCAATCGCGAGCGAACATGCACGACCGTTCGACTCCGTCATGATCGAATCGAACGCCGCGAGCGAGCTCGAAGCGTCTCGTTCGACGACCTGGAGTTGCAACTCAGGTCCTGATACCAGCGGCACGCCGGAAGCACGCGGCTTTGCTGCCAACGATCCGCCTTCGTTGGCGTCGAAGTTCCACACTCCGACTTCTCTTTCAACTTCGATTCTTCGAGGCAGAAGCCAGCCGAGCGGATGTCCCGCATGGCGCAACGCTGTTCGCACCTTCTCTGGCAATGACTCTGACTCCGAAACCATGCCACGAAATTCGGCTTCCGCGAGCGTGACCGCGGCTTCTTCAAGTGCCGCGTTACCACCGCGCTCAAGCAGAGCGACCACGCGACGCCGGACCTGCGGCCACGCCGTCGCGCACACCATTGCTGCAATCTCCCGATGATTCATGAAACCCCCGAACTGATCGGCGCTAGCTGATCTTCAGCACCGGCCGCTGCGATGCCGCTTTCAGCGAAGCCATCGCCACCTGCGACTCCAAACGTTCCGTCAGCGTCGTGAGCGACGCCGCCAAGCGGACGCCCGCCGCGTCCGTCCCGGTGAAGTTCGCCGTCGGGTCCCCCTCGTCGCTGTTCTTGCGAAGCGACATCGTGATCGGCAGCGACCCCAGGAACGGCACGCCCAGCCGCTGGGCCATCGTCTCCGCTCCGCCCTTGCCGAAGATGTCGTAGTCCTTCCCGTCATCCCCGATGAAGCTCGACATGTTCTCAACCACGCCGAGCACGTCGATCCCAAGCTGCTGGAACATCCGCGTCGCTCGCGTCGCGTCGTCCTGAGCCACCTTTTGCGGCGTGCACACCACCACCGCGCCCGTCAGCGAAAGCTGCTGAGCCATCGTGAGCGCGATATCGCCCGTCCCGGGCGGCAGATCGATGATGAGGTAATCCAGTTCGCCCCAGTCCGTCTGCTCCAGCAGCTGCTTGAACGCTCCGTGGGCCATCGGCCCGCGCCAGATGAGCGGACGGTCTGCATCGACAAGCTTGCCGATGGTGATCGCTTTGATCCCGTGGACGCGGAAGGGCACCAGCCGCCCGGCGAGCGTCGCCTGGTCCATCGCGCCAAGGTCGAGCATCGTCGGCATGCTCGGGCCGTAAATGTCGCCGTCCAGCAGACCCACCGAATGCCCCTTGCGAGCCAATCCGACCGCAAGATTCAGAGCCACCGTGGACTTGCCCACGCCCCCCTTGCCCGCTCCCACCGCGATCGCCCGACGGATCCCCGGGATCGTCGGTGCGGCGCCCTGCGGCGTCGGCTGGCGCGTTGGAGCGGATGCAAGCCCGCCGATCGGGCGGTGCCCCGCATCCGCTTGGGCGGGCGCGGGCTGCTTGGTGCCGCCGGTGGGCTGGCCGAACCGCGCCGTGTGCACGACCGCGCCGGCGTGGTCGACGTACTCGATGATCAGGGAGTCCAGCCGGCTTCCCGAGGAGGTCGCCATCGCGGCGATCGACTGCTGGATGACTCGGGCAAGCTGGTCCATGGTGGACGGCGCGACCCCGGTCGGAAGGCTGAGCTTCACGCTGCCGTAGGTGTCGCACCAGGCGATCCACTGCACCGCCCCCGAAGCGACGAGGTCGCCATCGGCGGCGGGGTTGTCGATGGTCCGGAGAACCGCGGAGATCTGGTCTTTGTTCAGGCTCATAAAGGTCCGACTTTGTTGGCTCGCTCCCGGAACCGCGGGTGGGCGGCCGGAGTGGACGCTCGGCAATGACCGAGCCGATTCAACGTTAGTCCGCGTGTCGGAGATCGCACACCGCGTCTCCCGCAATCGTGGTGGTTCGCAGGACTGTTCCGTACTCGAAAGGAAACGCTCATGAATCGCGTCACTGGTGATCTGTTCAAAGCCGGTTTGCTCGCTCTGGTCTTCGCCGCGGGCACCGCCCAGGCGCAGGACAAGCCCAAGGAAGCCCCGCTGGAAGGGCCCAAGGTCCGTGATAACAGCACGCCCGGCCGCGGTCGTGGGCTTGGCGAGGCCGATCGCCGCCCCGGCGACGGTCTCCGTCTGCCCGTCATCATGAAGGCTCTGGACGTCCTCCGCGGCGACAAAGCCGGCGAGAACAAGCTCACCGAGGAGCAGGAGAAGTCGATCAAGACCGCGCTCGAGGACTTCCAGAAAGCCTCGCGCGAGTTCACGGAGAAGAACCGCGAGGAACTCGCTTCCCTCCGAAGCCAGCTCACCGCCGAAGACCGCGCCAAGCTCGGCGAAGGCCGGCCCCGCCCGGGCCCCAACGGAAAGGGCAAGGAAGGCGGAAAGCCCGAAGGCAAGCCGGGCGAGGATGAGATGATGGCTCCGCCCGCCGACGCCAAACCCGACGCGGAAGCGTCGAAGAAAGCCCTGGCCCGGATTCAGGAGATCCTCGCCTCGCGGCCCAACCCCGAGACGGCACAGACCAAAGCCTGGTCGACCCTCTCCGACGGCCAGAAGAAGCTCCTCGAAGCCGAGATCAAGCGGCTGACCGAGGAGATGCAGAAGAAGGGCAAGCCCGGCGAAGCCGGAAACCTCGATGACCTCAAGGGCAAGACCCCCGAAGAAATCATGAACGACCCGCGCGTGCCCGAACGCCTCCGCGAGCGCCTCAAGAACATGTCCCCCGAGGAACGCAAGGAAGCCATCAAGCGCTTCCTCGAACGCTCCCGCGAAGGCGGCCCGCGCCGGCCCGGCGGCGATGGCGAGAACAAGCCCGCGCCCAAGTCCTCCGACGTGAACGTTCCCGCGCCGCGCTAAGACGACAGCATCGAGTGAAGCCGCCGCGCGGACCCTCCGCTCGGCGGCTTCGTTCGTTTTTGCGCCGACCGCGCAGGTACTCACCCTATTTGGCACTTGTCAAGACAAAATCTGAGAAGATTCTGATCGATTTGGGATCCTGGGGACGATAACTTGTGTATATTCTCATGATCTCTCTCTCCTCCAGCGGGGCGCTGTCTACCGATAGCGCCCTGCTTGATTTTTAGGGGCGATTCGTTCAGATTTTGGTTGGGTATGAACACGCCGATGACGCGAGTTCGGCCACTACGCTCCCCTTTCGGAGGTCTTGATGCCTGATCGGCCCATCGTGGTGACCGGAGCGGCGGGGTTCATCGGCTCGTGGACGGCGCAGCGGCTGCTCGCGCTCGGGCACGAGGTCGTGGGTGTGGACAACCTCGATCCCTTTTACGACGTCGCTCTCAAGCGTCAGAACCTCCGCGAGGTCGAGCGCGACGGCGGCGCACGGTTCCGGACCGTCGACGCCGACATCGCCGACGCTCCCGCGATGTTCGCTCTCTTCGCCGAGCTCAAGCCCGCCGGTGTGATCCATCTCGCCGCCAAAGCCGGCGTCCGACCCAGCATCGAGGACCCCGTCGGTTACGCCCGCGCCAACGTGCAGGGCACCTCCGTGATCCTCGAAGCCGCCAGGCGTGCCGGCTGCGAACGCGTCGTTGTCGCTTCCAGCAGTTCCGTCTACGGCAACGCTTCACGCGTCCCCTTCGCCGAGACCGACGACGTCGGCGAGCCGATCAGCCCGTACGCCGCGACCAAGCGGGCGTGCGAGCTTCTCGGATACACCCACTGGCACCTCACGAAGATGCCCACGGCGATGCTCCGATTCTTCACCGTTTTCGGCCCGAGACAGCGGCCGGATCTGGCGATCCAGTCCTTCCTGCTTCGCATCGCACGCGGTGAGCACATCCGGATGTTCGGCGACGGCACCACCAGCCGGGACTACACGTACATCGACGACATCGTCTCGGGCGTCGTCTCCGCCTACCAGCGGATCGACAAGCACGGGTACCGCATCTGGAACCTCGGCGGAAGCTCTCCCGTTTCGCTTAAAGAAATGATCGCGACCATCGGAAAGGTCGTCGGTAAAGAGCCACGTGTCACGCCCGGCCCGATGATGCCCGGCGATGTCGACCGAACCTTCGCCGACCCGGCCCGCTCGGCTTCCGAGCTTGACTACCGCCCCACCACCACGTTCGCCGCCGGCGTCGAGAAGCAGTGGGCGTGGATCAAAGCACGCGGGCTCGCCCCATGAGCGAAGAACGCCTCCTCCGACACATCTTCGAGCGCTCCGCGGACCTGCGCATGGCTTTTCCGCGGGTTCTCGTCGGACCCGGCGACGACTGTGCGGTGCTCGCCACCGGGCCGAGCACCCTGCTCAAGGTCGATCAGGTGGTCGAGGGCAAGCACTTCACGAAGGGCACGGCGGTTGACCTGATCGCTCGCAAAGCCATCGCGCGGGCGGTCTCCGACATCGCCGGCATGGCCGGATCACCGAGAGCCTCCCTCTGCGCCGCGACCATCCCGACCGAATACTCCCGCGCGAACGACCTCTTCGACGCGTGCGACCGGTGGGCGAGGCATTTCGGCTGCCCGCTCGTCGGCGGCGACATCTCCGGCGGGCCCGCGCTCGCCCTCGCGATCACCCTCATCGGTGAGCCGCACCCGACGCGCGGACCGGTGCTCCGAAGCGGAGCCCAGCGGGGCGATCTGGTCTGGGTCACGGGCACACTCGGCGGCTCGCTGGACAAGAAAACAGGCCAGGGCCGCCATCTGACCTTCGAACCGCGCCTCGCGGAATCGGCGTGGCTTGCGGACCACCTGGGAGCAGACCTGCACGCGATGATGGACCTGTCCGACGGGTTGGGGATCGACGGGGGCCGGATGGGCCGGGCTTCGGGCGTGCGGGTGGATATCGATGGCCGGTCGCTGCCGCTCTCGCCCCACGCCGTCGGCTGGCGAGCGGCGGTCGCGGACGGCGAAGACTACGAACTGCTCTTCACGACAAGCCCGGGCGCGAAGGTTCCCGAGGAGATCCTGGGCACGCCGGTGACCCGCATCGGCCTGATCGTGAGTCCTGAGCCGCACTCTGGCTGCTGGGTCCTGGGCCCGGCGGGGGAGATCATCCGGGGCGACCTCCTCGGGTGGGAACATGTCTGAACGCTTCTACTCTTGAGCGTGATTGAGATTTCTCGCGAGTGCGACACCCTCGACCTGACCGCCGCGATGGCGGCCGGGCTGGCTCGCGTCCTGCGGCCGGGGGATCGGGTGGCATTGCACGGAGATCTTGGAGCGGGGAAGACGACCTTTGTCCAGCATCTGGCTTCCGCGCTGGGGGTCGCGCCCGGGCTGGTCTCAAGCCCCACCTACGTCATCGTGAATCAGTACCCGCTTCCGCATCTGCCGGGCGCGGAACTGGTGCACGCGGACTTTTACCGGCTGACATCCGCCGAAGACCTCGAACCTGTCGGCTGGGATCGGCTCGTGACCGCTCGCACCATCGTCCTCGCGGAGTGGCCCGAGAAAGCCCCCGGCGCGCTCGGGCCAGATGACGAGTTCGCCCAGATCAGGCTTGTAGCGACCGGTCCCGGGTCACGTTCGCTTACGTTCCGCCTGCCGGAAGCGTGGCGCAAACGTCCGGGGGTGACCGAATTGATCGACCGACCACCGACGATCTGCCGCACCACCGGCCGGCCGGTCGCGCCCAACGCCCCGTTCTACCCCTTCGCGGATGAGCGGGCCAAGCTCGCGGACCTCAACCGCTGGTTCACGGGCGACTTCACCCTCTCCCGTGAAATGAACGCGGACGACCTCGACGAAGCGTGACCGAAGGCGTTACGATCGCGCGATGCTTCACCTCGTTGATTCGTCCGCTTGCGTCCTCACGCTCGGCGAAAGCACCGGCCTTTGGTCGCTGTTCCGCCAGAGCTTTGACCTCTTCACGGTCCTGCTGCTGCTCGGTTCGGTCGTGGGGCTCGCCTGGGTCTTCCGCGCGATTCTCGAGGTGCGGGAGGGAGCGATCGTGCCGGGGCGCACGGTGAAAGTGCTTGATGAGATGTCCGGAGCCGGGCGATGGGAGGAGCTTCGCGGGTTTGTCGCCAGCGACAACTCCATGCCCGCCGTCATCGTTCGCTCGGCGCTCTCGCGCCGCGACATGGGCAAGGACGCGATGCGGGAACTGGCCGAGCTTACCGCCAGCGAAGAGACCAGCCGGTGGTTCCGGCGGATCGAGATGCTCAACGTCATCGGCAACCTTGGGCCGCTGGTGGGCCTCGCGGGCACGGTGTGGGGCATGATCCTCGCGTTCACGACCCTCGGCGATGCGGGCGGAAACGCGGGTCCGACGGACCTTTCCCTGGGCATCAGCAAAGCTCTGTTTCACACGCTTTTGGGTCTGTGCCTGGCCATTCCCTGCCTGCTGGCGTACGGCGTCTATCGCGGCATCATCGATCGCCACTGCACGCGGGCGATGATCGTGGCGGCCCGCACCATCGAAGCCTGCCCGGCGACGGAAAGCGGGAAAGCCTGAGTGGGCCGACGCCGCTCCAAGTTTCGCACGCACAACGCCCCGGAAAGCACCGGGCATATCAACGTCACGCCGCTGATCGACGTGGTGATGTGCCTGATCATCTTCTTTCTGCTGGTCGGCCGTCTGGCTTCGCAGCAGGGCAAGCCGATCTCGCTCCCTTCGACGGGCGTGGGCGAGACGGACCCGACGCCCCGCCTTGTGATCGCGATCGCCCCGACGACGACGGTGGGTTCGCCCGAGCTTCTGCTGGACGGCACGCCCGTCTCGCTGGCGGAGCTTCCGTCGATGCTCAAGTCCCGGCTGGGTGAAGCCGCGGCGACCGCTCCGCTTGCCATCCGCGCAGACCGGCGTCTTTCGTGGGGCGAGGTGCGTCCGGTTGTGGAAGCGTGCCGATCTGCGGGTCTCACCAGCGTCAAGCTCGTCACCGAGCGAGCGCCGGGGGTCAGCCCATGAACCGGCCCTACCGCGACCGCTCCGCCGCCGGCACCCACGCCGCGTCCATGCCCAACATGACGCCGATGGTCGATGTGGTCATGGTCATCCTGGTATTCTTCATGGCGACCGCTTCGGTCATGGGGCCCGAGTGGCTTCTCAAGACCGCGCTGCCCGCCAAGTCCTCGGCGAAAGCCGCGCCCGCGGAGATCACGCCCGTCCGCCTCACCATCACGCCAGGCCAGCCCGAGGCGCAGATCCTCATCGTGGTCGGCGCGGCCGGAAACAACGCCCGCCGCGAGGTTCAGACGTCCGCGAGCGGGTTGTCCGCGGTACTTCAAGCTCTTGCGACCGAGCGCGGAGCCGACAACCTCGCCGTGTCCTTCGACGCAAGCGACGACGTCCCCTACGAAGCGGTCGTGAAAGCCCACGAAGCCTGCCAGCGTGCGGGCATCAGCCGCGTGGGCGTTCCGGGTCGTTGACCGTCGCGAACACCTGGAAGCTGTGCCCCTGCGGCCTGAGGCCGTGCTCGCGGCAGAGCCGATCTCGGATGGCCGTCAGTTCCGGAACATCGATCTCGATCACGCGGCCGGGCTCATCCCCGGTCGCGACGACGATGATGAGGTCGCTGGGCGTTCGCCCGTAGACCATCTGGTAGTGCGCCTGTTCGTCCGACACGAGCACGCGGCGGAGGATGCCGGCTTCGAGGAGCAGCTTGAGCGTTCGGTAGACCGTGGCTTTGCTGACGCGGAACCTCGCCGCCCGCAGGTCGGCGATCAGTTCGTCGGCTTCGAAGATCCCTTCCTTGCGGACGACCATGTCGAGGATCTGCGCCCGCTCGGGGGTGTACTTCTGGCCCGCGGCCTTGATGGTCCGGCGGAAGACGGCGCACAGGGGCTCGATGATGTCGGGAAGGGCGCTCGTAGGCATTGAATCATGGTATGTGATACGGTTGGCGTGCGAAAGCCGCGCCGGGCGCGGGTTTCGAGCGGAACCGGAGCTCATGACCGAACCACGATCCATGCCGGCGCAGCTCAAGGTGGGAACTCCGCTGGCGTACATCGGCGTCTCGCTGGCGCTGGTCATCATGGTCGCCGCGGCGAGCAGCGAGCGACACGGGCTTTCGGCGGCTTCGATCGTCATCTTCAAGACGCTGACCTCGGCCTGGCCGGCGGTGCTTTACCTCGCGGGCGCGATCGGGCTTGGCCGACTGGCCAGGCCGCTTTTCAGGGAGTCCGAGGATCCGCTTCTGGTGCAGGGCGGCGTCGGCGTCGCGGCGATGCTGACGCTGAGCCACCTACTCGGCCAGGTCGGACTTGTTTCCGGAACCCTCGCGATGGCGATCGCCTGGGTGCCGGTCGTCGCCGGGCTTGCGCTCCTGCTTCATCAGTGCACGGGACCGCGCGAGCCGAGCGATGACGCTCCCCCGCCGCGGTGGGCGATGCTGGACAAGCTTCCGGTCATGCTCGCGGCCGCCGTGCTCGTGATCGCGTCGTGCAACCCTCCGGGCGGGCTTTCGGGCATGGACTACGGAGCCCTGTGGCGGTCGGAGTTCGGCGGGTTTGACGCTCTGAGCTACCACCTGCCGGTCGTGCAGGAGTGGATCTCGGCTCACAAGCTTGTCCCTGTCACGCACAACGTCTACTCGTACCTGCCAAGCTACGTCGAAGCGGGGTTCCTGCACCTGGCGATCATGACGGGCGGAGCGGACGCCAAGCACGGGCTGCTCGCCGACGACGGATGGCGGCTCCTGACGTGCCAGTTCCTGCACGCGGGGTTCGGCGTTCTCAGCGTGCTTGGGACGCAGCGGCTGGTGAAAGCTTGGCTGAGCGGACAGGCGGGATCGGCATCCACACTGGCCGGCGCCCTGACGCTCTGCACCCCTTGGGCGATCGTGGTGGGAAGCTTGGCATACAACGAGCTGGCGGTCACCGCGCTCTCGGCGCCGCTGCTTCTGGTCGCGACCGACGACAAGCTTGCCCCGTGGCGTCGCGGCGCCCTCGCGGGGCTGCTTCTCGGCGCCGCGAGCAGTGTCAAGCCGCCGGCGTTCTTCCTGCTTGGCGCGCCCGTCGCGGTGCTTGTGTTCGCATCGCTCCCGCCGCGTCGCTGGCTTGCGTTTGTCGCCGCCGGGTGTGCTGCCGGGCTTGCGGTCATGCTGCCGTGGCTGCTTCGGAACTGGCTCGCGTGCGGCAACCCGGTCTTTCCCTTCGCCCACTCGATGTTCGGGCTCGCCCACTGGTCGGAGGATCAGTACCTCCGGTACCGCACCGCTCACGCCGAGACGGCGTCGCTCGCGGACCGGGTTGCGATGATGTTCGTGCGGCCCGAAACGTCGGACCAGCACCGCGGGCTGCTTCACCCGCAGTGGGCTCTTTTCTTTCCGGCGGTGCTTGCGGGGGGCGTGGCGGCGTGGCTTTCGCCTGCGACCCGGACGCTCGCGGTTCGTCTTTGCCTGGGTTTGGTCGCCGCGCTCGCGCTCTGGCTGACGCTGACACACATCCAGTCGCGGTTCCTGCTCCCGCTTCTGGTCCCGGGTGCGGCGCTGGCGGCGCTCGGCTTGGCATCGGTCGCGTCCAGAGCGCCGGGGATCGCTCGTGCCCTGTGCGTCATCCTCGGGTTCACGCAAGCGGCGGCTTTGCTGCAGGTTTTCAGCACCCAGAACGGCGGAGATCCCGGAGCCGATCTGCTGCACATGCCCGGCGACCGATCCGGCGAAACCATGCGGGCGACGATCGACAAAGCGTCGTCGGGCGAGCGGCTCGTCTACTTCACGCAGGACGCAAGCCCGCTTGAATTCATCAACCTCGCTTTGCCGCAGGGAAGCGTCGTGTACCTCCTGGGCGAAGCCCGGCCCCTCTATTTCACCACGCCCGTCCTCTACAACACCGTCTGGGACCGCTGGCCGCTGCTTGAAGCCATGAACAAGAACCCCGGCGACACCGCCACGCAAGCCGGCGTCTGGCTTCAGACTCTCCGGGCCCGGGGCGCGACGCACGTCCTGCTCACGGTCAGCGAGGTCGCCCGCTACCACGCCAACGGCTACAGCGATCCCAAGCTCAGCGTGCAGACCGTCGCGGATGTCTTCATCGGGCGCGTCGCGGTCGTGCGCACGTGGGGAGACCCAAGCTCGCCGTCGGCGATCCTGTTCAGCCTCGGATCGCCCGTGGTCGAGCTCACCCGAGCGGACGGGAGCAGTTATGGCCGGTGAATCAGCCACCGCCGCTCCGCGTCGCGGGTTGCCGCAGAGCGCCATGCTGCTGTTCCAGATCCTGCTCTTCGCCGGCGGGCTGGTACTCCTCTGGTGGGTCATCCGCGAAGCGACCAAGACCGAGAACAAGGAAGCCCTCGACCGCATCCGCAACGCTCCGTTTGCGGATCTGGCGGCGCTTGTCGGGCTGACCATCGCGACGTTTTTCGTGCAGGGATGCTCGTTCTGGGCCGCGATCCGGCCGGTGCGCAGGCTCCCACTGCTCGGCGTGCAAGCGACCAACGCTGTCGCCGGCCTGCTTTCCAATCCGCCGGGCAAGATCAGCATCCTCTGGCGGTTCTTCATCCACAACCGCCGCGACGGCGTCCCCGTGCTCACGATCGGAGCGTGGTTCGTCGCGGTCACGATCGGGATCTCCGCGGGCACGATCCCGGTCTTCTTCACAAGCTACTTCCGCCCCACGATCGACGGGGTCTGGGTCGCGTACATCGCGGGCGGCCTGGTCGCGATGCACGTGCTGGTCTGCGGGGGCGCGAGCATCTTCGCGGGCGAGCGCGGGCTGGCACGCGTGCGATCCGTTGTGCGAACGCTCCTGCCGGGCCGATTCAAGCGGTTCGCGGATTCGCCCGCGATCGCCCGCGTTCAGGCCGGAGCCGACATGCTGGCCCACCCGGGCTGGCTCGCCGTTCAGATGATGCTCCGCGTGCTCGACCTGCTGATACTGGGCGCCCGCCTCTGGCTCTGCGCCCGGATCGCGGGGATCAGCCTGGATTACGCTCCGGCGCTGGTGCTGGCGGCGTTCCGGTTCGCGATCGCCACTCTTCTCCCTTCAGGAGCCCTGGGCTCACAGGAAGCCGGGACGATCAAGGTCGCCGAGCGGTTCGCTCCCGAAGCCGCGTCCGCGATGCCCGCCGTGCTTCTGCTGATGCTCGCGGCCGAGCTGGTCGTCTCGGCCGTGCTCGCGCTCGTCGGCGCGATCTACCTACGTCCCGACCGCCTCCTCAAGAGCAATGCTCCTCCCGCCCCGTACGATCCCGCTCCATGATCCTCGCGCTCGCCCAGATCAACCCCACCATCGGCGACATCGCCGGAAACACGCGGCTGATGCTCGATATGGCCGCTCGGGCGAAAGCCGCGCACGCCGACCTGCTGGTCTTCCCCGAGCTTGCCATCTGCGGCTACCCGCCCAAGGACCTGCTCCTCGCCGACGGTTTCGTCGCGGCTTGCGAAGCGGCAGTCCGCGAGATCGCCCGAGCCGCACCCGGAAGCATGACCATCGTCATCGGCACGCCCGCCGCGTCCCCGCGGGGCCTCCGCAACGCCCTCATGGCCTGCCGGGACGGGCGTGTGGTCGCGACGTACGCCAAGCGGCTGCTCCCGACGTACGACGTCTTCGACGAGGACCGTTACTTCGAGCCCGGGAACGAGCCCGTCGTCATCGACGTCCCCTCCGCGTCGGGAACCGTGAGGGTCGGGCTTTCGGTCTGCGAAGACCTGTGGAAAGGCGAGGATGCGGGGTTCGCTTCCCGCTACCTCGATCAGGCCGACCCGGTGCCCGAGCTTGTCCGCGCCGGCGCGACCGTCATCGTCAACCCCTCCGCCAGCCCGTTCCTCCTCGGCAAGGGCAAGCGTCACCGCGAGATCCTCGCCCGCCACGCGACGCGTCACCGCGTCGTGGTCGCCGCGGTCAACCAGGTCGGCGGCAACGACGACCTTCTCTTTGACGGCCACGCGGCTGTGTTGAGCCCCACCGGCTCGCTGATCGCCGCAGGGCCGGGGTTTGAGGAATCGCTCACGGTGAGCGACCTTTCGGCCATCCTCAAGGGAGCGGGCACCGCTCCCGCCGTGCCGGACCCGCTTCTCTCCGCGTGCGATGAAGAGCTCGCGTACCGCGGGCTTGTGATGGGCATCCGGGATTACTGCCGCAAGACGGGATTCTCGAAAGCCGTCCTGGGCCTTTCGGGCGGCATCGACTCCGCGCTGACGGTCGTGCTCGCCGCGACGGCGCTGGGCCCCGCCAACGTCCTTGGCGTCGCGATGCCGGGCCCGTATTCCTCCGACCATGCACTAGCGGATGCCCGCGAGTCCGCCCGTCGACTTGGCGTGGGTTTCACGGTGCTTCCCATCGAGAAGCCCATGGTCGCCGCATCCGCCGCGCTGGACGGGACGTTCACCCAGCTCGCCCAGCCGCTCTTGGGCGAGCGCCTTCCGGACATCACGGAAGAGAATCTTCAATCCCGCCTCCGCGGCACGCTTCTGATGGGCCTCTCCAACCGCACCGGCGCGATCGTGCTGACGACGGGAAACAAGAGCGAGCTTGCCGTCGGCTACTGCACCCTTTACGGCGACATGAACGGCGGCTTGGCGGTCCTCGCGGACGTGAGCAAACAGCTCGTGTACCGCTTGTCGCGCTGGATCAACGCAAACCCCGCCGCGGCCGGCTTCCCCGCGCCGCCGATCCCCGCGAGCTCGATCGACAAAGCCCCTTCCGCCGAGCTCCGCCCGAACCAGACCGATCAGGACAGCCTGCCCCCCTACGACATCCTCGACCGCATCATCGAGTGCATCGTCGAACGACGGATGTCCCCCGCACGCGTCATCGCCGAAACCGGGTTCGACGCCGCAACCGTCCGCCGGATCGACCGGCTCATCCAGATCTCCGAGTACAAGCGCAAGCAGGCCGCCGTCGGGCTCAAGCTCACGACCGTCGCGTTCGGCTCCGGCCGCCGCGTCCCCATCGCCCAGCGTTGGACCCCGACCTGAGCGTCACCGGTTGACGCCCGCGCCAAGCTTCGCGAGGGCCTCCCCCGTCACGCGGTACAGAACAAAGTCCTCCTGCGCCACGGCTCCCAGCCCCTCGTAGAACCGCCGGGCTTCCGCGTTGTTCACAAGCACGGACCACTCCAGCCGCTCGCAACCCTCCGCGTTCGCCACCGCGGCAAGCCGCTCCAGAAGCGCCCGCCCCAGCCCTCGCCCGCGAGCTTCCGGCCTGACGTACAAGTCCTCCAGATACAAACCCCGGCGACCAACCCACGTCGAAGCATTAAAAAAGTACAGGGCGATGCCGCACGGCTCCCCATTCACCTCGCCGATCAGGCACCGAAGCGTTCCGGCCCGGCTCCCGAACAGATCCTCCGCGAGCGTCTCGGCCGTCGCCACCAGCCGCTCCGGGGCCCCTTCGTGCTCGGCCAGTTCCCGCACCGCCGCCGCGATGAACCCGACATCTCCCGGCCAAGCTTCTCGCACCTCGATCATGCGGCCATCGTATCGACCGCCCCGTCTGGTAAACTCTCCGCATGCAGAGCAAAGTCACCACCGTCGCCGCGTACCTCGCCGAGCTCCCCGAGGACCGCAAAGCCGCGATCACCACCCTCGTCAACCTCATCCGCAAGAACGTGGACAAGGACATTGACGAAGGCATCCTCTACGGCATGATCGGCTTCTCGATCCCCCACCGCGTCTACCCGGCCGGTTACCACTGCGACCCCAAGCTGCCGCTCGGGTACATCGCGCTGGCTTCGCAGAAGAACTACATGTCCCTCTACATCAACTGGGTCTACTACGGCGCGAAGGAGGGCGGCGTCCCCGGCCCCGACGGCGGCGACAACGAGCACGTCAAGTGGTTCAACGCCGCGTGGGCCAAGACCGGCAAGAAGCTCGACATGGGCAAGTGCTGCATCCGGTTCAAGAAGATCGAGGACCTTCCCCTCGACGTCATCGCCGAAGCGATCCGCCGCGTCCCCACCAGGGTCGCAATTCAGCACTACGAACGCATCCGGGACCAAACCGCGAAAGGCAAGCCCGCTTCCGGAGACAAAGCTCCGGCGAAAGCCGCAGCAAAGAAACCGGTCAAGAAGGCAGCCAAAACGGCGGCGAAGAAATCACCAGTGAAAGCCGGCAAAAAGACCGCCAAGAAAGCCGCCCGCTAGAAAGCCCCCGCCGATTAGTCGATCTGATCGACCGGCGACGGGTCTTCGAGGTGCGGCTGATCGGCGCCCCGCGCGTCGGGAAGCTCCGCTTCCAGCTTCGACCGCCACTCGTCAAGCCGGGTCCCGAGCGACAGGTCGTAGTGAAGCGGCGTCACCGTCACACACCGCCGCAAGAGGTAGTCGACATCCGTCCCGCGCTCAAGCCCCTTGAAATCCAGGCCATACCCCGAGGGCCAGTAGTACGCCGCGCCGGCCGGGTTCGTCCGCTTCTCGTACTTGTCCACCAGCCCGTGCGTGTTCATCGGGCAGGTCCGCACCGGGGGCATCGGACCGCCGGACTCGGTCACGGGGATGTTGATCGACAGGCAGTCGTGCGCCCGGAGCGAGGCGACCTTGAGAATCCCCTCGATCGTCCGTCTGGCCCTCGCCGCCGCGACGTCGTACCGCGCCCGGCCCTTGCCTAGGTGCAGGCTCACCGCGATCGAAGGCACCCCGTGGAACGCCCCTTCGAGGGCCGCCGCCACCGTGCCCGAGTAAAGCACATTGATCCCGCAGTTGGCCCCCATGTTCATCCCGGAGATGAGCAGGTCCGGCACGGAACCGGCTCCAAACCGCTCCGGCCAGAGATTGGCGAGGGCGAGCTTGACGCAGTCGGCCGGCCGGGCGTCGACGGCCTGCCCGGCGAACCTCGGCGTGACCTCGTGCCGGCTCACCATCAGCGGCCGGTGGAAGGTGACGCCGTGCCCGGTCGCGGACTGAACCGTGAGCGGAGCCACCGTCACGACCTCGGTCGAAGGCCCCCCCAGCGGCCCGCCGAAACGCCCGTCCAAATCCATCAAGGCTTCGTGAAGGGCGACGATGCCCGGGGCGTGAATGCCGTCGTCATTGGTCAGCAGGATCCGCATGCCCAAGCGTAGACGCCGCCGCACGTCTACTGTGCGCAGACCTCACCAGACACCACAGGAGCATCCGATCATGGCGAAGAAATCCGGCAAGAAAGCGGCGAAGAAGGCCCCGAGCAAACCCGCGAAGAAGCCCGCTTCGGGCAAGAAGGCTTCCAAGAAGCCCGCTGGCAAGCCCGCGATGCCCAAGTTTGACCCGATGGCCCCCATCCCCGTCGACACTGGCCGGGGCATGAGCGCCGCCGAGATCGGCGCGCAGCTCGTGGACATGTTCAACAAGGGCCAGTTCACCGAGATCGAAGACAAGTTCTGGAACAAGAAGGAAATCGCGTCCATCGAGGGCGTCGGCGTCGGTCTCGCCTGGATCGGCCTGAAAGCCGTCCGCGCCAAGAATGAAGCGTGGATGGCCGACCATGTCATCCACGGCGGCAGCGCCGAGGGTCCCTACGTCGGCTCGACAGGCTTTGCCGTCCGCTTCAAGATGGACGTTGAAACCAAGTCCACCGGCGAACGCATCATCATGGACGAGATCGGCGTCTATTCCGTCGAGGACGGCAAGATCGTCTGCGAAGAGTTCATGTACGGCGCGAAGTGACGAACAGGCCGGCAGTTTGCCGGCGACTTGCCGGCAGCTTGCCGACGAGTTGCCGGACGCGACTGGTCTCTGTGAATCTGATCTCCGCAAAGCACGAGCGCCGGACGCTCGTGCTTTTTCATCGTCTCGTCGAGCGACGCCGACCGATCAGCCGGATGGCTTCCGCGATGGCTTCGTCCAGATGCTCATTGACGATGAAGTGGTCGTAGATGCCGCAGGTCCGGGCGGCGGCGATCTCCGCTTGTGCCTGCGAGAATCGCCGCTGGATGACGGATTCATCTTCGCGTTTGCGCGACCGGAGGCGTTCGAGGAGCACCGCTTCGCTGGGCGGCAGAATGAAGAGCGCGAACGCGTCGGGCACCTGCTTCTTGACCTCGATCGCCCCCTGGACGTCGATCTCGAGGATCACAAGCCGCCCGCGCTTGAGGTGTTCGAAGACCCACTCCTTCGGCGTGCCGTACTTCTTGCCGTAGACGCCGGCGGATTCAAGAAAGCCCCCGCCCGCCCGCATCGCTTCGAAAGCGTCATCGTCCACGAAGTGGTAGTCGACGCCGTCCACGTCGCTGGGGCCGCGGGTCCGCGTCGTCCACGAGACCGAGAAGACCGCGCCCTGCACCGTGCGCTCGACGCCTCGCGTGATCGTCGTCTTGCCCGCGCCGCTTGGCCCGGAGATGATCAGCACCATCCCGTCGTCGGTGTCGGTCTCAAGCCTGTGGTGTTGTCCTTCCGAAGCCGTCATGGGGAACCAGTGTACCCCCGCTCCCCGCCCGCACGAACCTCTCACCCGGCCAGACACCACGAAAGCACGGCCATCCGCACCGCGACCCCGTTGGTCACCTGCCTCAGGATCACCGACCGCTCACCGTCCGCCACCTCGCCGTCGATCTCGATCCCCCGGTTCATCGGGCCCGGGTGCATCACCACGCACCCCGCCCGCAGCTTGGCCGCCCGCTCGGCCGTCAGGGCGTACCCCGCCCGGTACTCACGCACGGACGCGATGACCCCGCTCTTGCGCTCGCCGCCGGAAGCCGCTCCATCTCCGTCGTGACGCTCAAACTGCATCCGGAGCATCATCACCGCATCCGCTTTGGACAGGTGCTCATCCAGATCGTGCGAGACTTTGCAGCCAAGCGACGCCAACGCCCCCGGAGCAAGCCCCGGCGGACCGATGCAGACGACCTCTGCCCCAAGCTTGGACATCCCCACGATCGCCGACCGGGCCACGCGGCTGCTCGCCACATCCCCGACGATGAGGACCTTCAGGCCGCGAAGATCAAACCCCTTGAGCCGCCCGTGCGACTCGGCCAGCGTGTAGGTATCCAGAAGGCCCTGGGTCGGGTGCTCGTGGCGGCCATCGCCGCCGCTGATGACCGGGCAGGACACCGCCGCGGCGATCTGCTCGGCGGCTCCGGACTGTTTGGCCCGCACGACGATCGCGTCGACCCCCATCGCTTCGACGTTGAGGGCCGTGTCGACGAGGGTTTCACCCTTGTTCACGCTGCTCGCAAACCCCATCAGATCCACGACTTCCGCGCCCAGCCGCTTGGCCGCGACCGAAAAGCTCGTCCGTGTCCGCGTCGAATCCTCAAAGAACAGGTTGGCGACGATCCGCCCGGCCAGGGGCAAGTCGCCCGAGGGCTTCTCCAGCACCTTGTGCATCGCTTTGGTCGACGCCAGAAGCTCGCGGATCGTGACCGCGTCCAGATCCGCCAGCCCCACCAGCGACCGCGCCTTCGAAACCTTCGCCATAGCCCCAGTCTAGCCGACCCGATTCCCGGTTCAGCGGGCCGGCCGTCATCGGCCAAGGGTCTTGCAGGTCAGCTTGAGCTGGCCCTCCGAAACCTCCACCCGCGTGATCCGCACCCGGCGGTCGTCCGCAAGCTTGAGCACCGGCTCTTCCATCACGATCGACTCGCTCTCGACTCGAAGCCCGGCTCTGGCCGCCGGCTGAAGGGCCCGGGCCGCCCAGGTGCTCGGCAAGCCCAGGCGACCCACGCTCGCCGACCGGATCGCAAGCACCAGCCGGCCCCGTTCATCCACCGCCGGCGAAACCCCCACCGTCACGATCCGACCCTGTTCGAGCTCGCCCGCGAGGTAGAGCGCCCCCGCTCGGAACATCACCCGGACCGACTTCACCCCGGCTCCGAGCGAGACCGGTGGCACGCGAGTGTTCATCCAGTCCACAAGCCGCGTCGAAAGCCAGCCGTTGGTCGCGCCCTCGTCCAGCACGAGCTCCCAGGCTTCACCCACGGCACGGACGCGATGTCCGTCGCTGACAACCTGCTGCTCAAGTCTCTCGGCCGCGGGCGCGACATCAGGCCCTTGCGGAGCGGGCTGCCACCATTCCGGCTGCTGCCACGACCGCCTCCAAGCGACCCACGAGATGATGGAAACGCCCAGCAGGAAGACGACAAGCCCGGCCGCGGCCGCCCGCCTCCAGCGGAACCAGCGCCGAAGCCAGACGGAACCGTGCGGAGCGGTCCGGGGGCCGAAAAAAAGAAACGCGCGGGCCGAGTGACCCGCGCGCTGTTGTGCTTGGCTTTCCTGTTCCATAGCCGCTCCGCGATCATCGCCGGGCCGGGCTTGCGGCCCACAACCAGACGAAGATCCGGATCAACGCTTGGAGAACTGGAACCGGCGGCGAGCGCCAGCCTGACCGTACTTCTTACGCTCGACCTCGCGGGCGTCGCGGGTCATGAGACCCTCGGCACGCAGAGCGGCGTAGGTGCTGGGATCAAACCCGACGAGGGCGCGGGCGACACCGAGGCGGATCGCCTGGGCCTGACCCATCGTGCCGCCGCCGTGAACGGTGGCGACGATCTCGAACTTGCCTTCAAGCCCGGCGACCTTGAGGGGAAGGACGCAGTCGTTGCGGTCGCGGAGCTCGGCGAAGAACTTCTCAACCGTCTTCTTGACCTTCTTCTCCATCGACTGGATCGTGAAGGTCTGCTCGCCCTTGGCGAGGCGGATCCGCACGCGGGCGACCGCGGTCTTGCGGCGTCCGGTACCCCACCACCAGCCACGCTTGTCGGCCGCCTTGGCGATCCGCAAGGGCTTGGGGGCTTCGGCCGCCGCGGGCGTGGTCCCCGCGAGGGCCGCGCTCACCGCCGAGGCGGGATCAATCTTCGTGCTGCTCAGGTTCATGCTGCTCATGTGTGCCTCGTGATCCGGCGGTCAGTGCCAGCCGGGTGTTGGTTGGTGTGTGACTTACCCGACGACCAGCTCTTTCGGCTTGTGACCGCCGTGAGGATGTTCAGCGCCCTCGAACACGTGCAGGTTCTTGAGCATCACCCGGGCGAGGCGGTTCTTGGGGAGCATGCGGCGGACCGCATCGCGGATCAGACGCTCGCAGTCACGGTCGCGAACCTGGTTGTACGACTCCATCTTCAGGCCGCCGGGGTACTCGGTGTACCGCTGCTTCATCCGCTGCTCGCCCTTGCGGCCGGTCATCGCGACCTGCTTCCCGTTCAGCACCACCACCGCTTCGCCCGAAAGGACGTGCGGCGTGTAGTCCGGACGGTGCTTGCCCTGAAGGACGATCGCCAAAGCCGAAGCCAGACGGCCCAGCGGGATGTCGGCTGCGTCCACGACCCGCCAGGTCGTCGACATCGTGCCGGGCTTGTTCAAATACGTTTCACGACGATGCATGCGTCACCTCGTCAGACTCAATCGACCCCGTCCCTCAGACTCCGGACGCTCCCGCCCATCGGCGACAACACCCAAAGCCCTCGCGGGCGAGTTCGGTTCGCTGCCTCCCGGGCAGGACGGGCCGGACTATCCGGCATGATTCCCTCAGTGGGGGAAAGGATCATTCACCCCTTCCGCCCAGAAGTCAACGCACCGCACCCAGGCCAACCCCAATCCGACCCGGTGTTTTCCCCGGTCTTGGCGGCCCCGGTCGGCCCTCAAGCTCCCGAACGCAAGATCACCGCCCCTCCGCGACATCTTTTCTTATCCACAGCCCGACCCCATCAAGAGGCCCGGGTCGCGGTCCAACCCACATGGAGCTTTGCATGAAGATTGTCGCCCCTGCGATTCTCGCGCTCGCCGCTTCCTCCTCCGCTTTCGCCCAGTGCGTTCCGGACGCGGACACGTACTGCATCACCTTCGGGTCCTTCTACAACGTCAACGGGGTGCCGCGAGCCGCTCTGACCCTCACCCGAGGCGTCACCTATACCTTCCAAATGGTGAACATCCCTGCCGCCCACCCCTTCTACATCACCACAAGCTCAACCGGCGGGTTCGGTGGTCCGGGGCGGTACCTCAACGGCGTGAATCCCGGAACCTCGGTCTTCGGCAACCAAGCCATGACGTTCGCGGTCCCGATGGATGCGCCCAACACCTTGTACTACCAGTGCAGCGTGCACTCCAACCTCGGGGCCCGGCTGGACATCGTCGATCCGGCGTGCGCCGCGGATTACAACATGGACGGCTTCCTCGATTTCTTCGACTACGACGAATTCGTCGCCTGCTTCGAGGACAACAACGCTTGCGCTCACGGCACCGCGGACTTCAACGGGGATGATTTCGTCGACTTCTTCGACTACGACGCTTTCGTCGAAGCTTTCCAGGCCGGCTGCTGATCGACATCCGGTTCTTCCAGGCTTAGGCCTGACGCAACGCCAACGCCCGTCGAAGTCCTTCGACGGCGCCGGCGTTTTTGCGGAAAGCCGCGCTGATCCGCCGCGAAGCCTCCCGCATCGGCTCCAGTTTGGCCGGATCGGTGACCTCGCGGAGAGCCCGTTCAACCGCCGCCGCGTCCCCGGGGGGCACCAGCCGGCCGTTCTCGCCATCGCGCACAAGGTCAACCGCGGCTCCGACGACCTCGCTGACGATCATGGCAAGGCCGGCCGCGGCCGCTTCGAGAACCACCACACCCCAGGCTTCGAGATCGCCGGGGTGCACGAAGACGTGCGACCACCGGTATATCGCGGCGGTCTCCGCGGGGTCCTTGAGGAAGCCTGTCCAGATCACCCGGTGCTTGAGCTCGGCCGGCACGCGAGCTTGCCAAGGCTCGCGCATCTCTCCATCGCCCACGATCACCAGGTCCCACTCCGGACGCTCGGCGGCGAGCTTCACAAACGCGTCGATCGCGGCGTCGAAGCGCTTGAGCGAGACCAAGCGGGCGCAGCAAATGATCCGCTTGCGAGCAGGATCGAGCCCGAATCGACCGGCGACGCTTTCCAGAATCGCGGGGTCAGGACGATCAATCAGCGTGTAATCGGGATCGGCCGGGCAGAGGAACATGCGCTCCTCGGCCGCGCCGTACCGCTTGAAGAACGCCCGTCCCGACGAGCCGCACGGCAGCACCGCCGCGCATCGCCGGATCAGCATCGGGAGGAGGATCTTCTTCAGCGCCCCGCGGACACCCCGCGGCTTGTCGCCCAGCACGTTGCTGTCACCCCAGAGCGCGAGCGGGATGCCGAGCTTGTGGCACCTCAGAATGAAGCGGGTGTGCGACCAGTAGCTGTACCCGACGAGGAAAACCCGTGAGGGCCGGTCCTCTTTCAGGATCGCCGCGAGGTGATGAAAGGTCCGCATGTCCGCGCGGATGCTGGCTTTCCATCCGTGGTGGTATTGCCACGGCTTGCCGACGCCGAGGTTGACGACGGGCTTGCCGTCCACGTGCGTGTACTGCCAGGGTCCCCAGTCTGGGTTCTGCGTCAGGACCACCTTGAGGCGATACTCCGGCATCTCGCGCGCGACGCGCTCGAGGAACTGATGCCGAAAGGGCGTCAGGAAAGCCACCACCGCAAGCAGCAAGGGCCTCTCGTCCTTCACGCGTCAGTCCTTCAGAAGCGAGAAGAGCGTGATCACCATCAGAAGCACCGTCGCGTTGTGCAAGCAGTGCGCCGCGATCGGACCGATCAGCGAACCCCTCCACTCGCGCATCAGCGAGAAATTGAACCCCAGCGCGATCACCGGACCGAGCATCATCCACTCGTACCCGTGAGCGGCGCCGAACGCCACCGCCACGATCGCCGCCGAAAGCACCACGCCCAAGCGACCCCGCAAATGCCGGAACATCGCCCCCCGGAAGATGCACTCCTCGACCAGCGGCGCCCAAATCGTCCCCAACGCAAACAAAAGCCACGGCGCGATCCCACCCTTGGTGACCAGCTCCACCACCGGATTCTCAACCGCGGGCGGCTCACCCGGACCCGCAAGCCCCTGCTTGACCATCGCCGCGACCAGCGAAACCACCATCGCGATCAGCAGCAGCGGAATCCCCGCGAGATACCCGACCAGTCCGGCTCCAAGCTCCGTGAAGAACCCCTCGCCCGCGTGCAAGCCCATGTCACGCCGCCACTGGGAGAACGACGTCCCGCGAACCACCGGCCAAAGCATCAGCGGAACCAGGAACCACTGAGCACCCAGGGACACATAAAGGGCGTTCGATTCCGCGACCCACTGATTCGCCACCACCACCGACATCATCACCTGAAGCATCAGGAAGCCGAAGAAGAAGACCGCCGCCGTCTCGAGGTACACGCTCCCGCCGGGAATCGGAGGCACAAACCTCGCCCGAAGCCGGCCCGCGAACAGAAGCACGGTCATCACGACGAACGTCGCCAGCCCGCCCAGGATCACCGCGACCACCAGAAGCCCAAATCCACCGAGCAGGGCGATCAGCTTGCCCCCGCCATCCAGAAGCTCGGCTCGGTCCGAATCCGTATCGGGCTTGCCGAACGTCGCAGCGAGCTTGCCGAAGTAGCCGTGACGCTTGACCAGTTCATCCTCGGCCGCCGGCGTCAGAGCCGTGCCCGCGCCGTAGAACTCGAGGAGCGCTTTCGTGTCCTCGGTCAAAACGCGTCGATCCTCGTCCGGCAGCTTCTCCCATTTCGGAGGGCTTGTGGATTCGAGGTCGTCCTTGAGTTCCATCAGGCGCGACTCGGCTTCGCCCGCTCCACCGAGCTCACCCGCGACGATCGCAGCGCGAACCCGGTTCTCCGGGGTGTTGGCGGCCGAGTCCGCGTTGGCGAGCATCGCTCCGCCGGCTTGGGGTTGGTTGCCGCCCCCTTGCTTGGCCATGCGATCGAGGAAGTGGCCCATCTTGACCAGAAGCTTGAGGGTCATCGCTTCCGGGTCGTCCGCACGCGGCGGCGCGATGCCGGTCGTCGGCGTCGCCGGTGGGGGCGCCGAAGCGGACATCTGCTGCATGATGAAGGTCGAGCCGACAAGGACCACCATGGCGATCCACGCGAGCATCGCCGTGCCGGGGGTGCCGCGATCCGGACGGGTTTGGAGCGTGGGCTCCCCGGCTACCGGTGCGGGCGCAGAGCCCCAGCGATCCCCCGCGAACGGATTCGGCTTCTGTCCCAGATCATCCATACCCCCATCATCGTCCATCCGCGCTCAAAAAGCGAGCGGCCCCTCCAAACACCTTCCGATCACGGGTCAGCAACCCTCCTCATAGGCGACCACGAAGTCGTCGTAGTCGAAGAAGTCCACGAATCCGTCGCCGTTGAAGTCCGCGTCGATGCCCGGCGGGCACGTCACACCCTCGTAGCACGCGACAAAGTCGTCATAATCGAAGAAGTCCACGAACCCGTCGCCGTTGAAGTCCGGCCCGTTCGCAACCGACACCGTCACCGATGCGCACGCCGAGTCGCCGCAATCGCCCGTCCACGACGCAAAGTACGTCGTCGTGACCTCCGGCGAGTCGACCAGCAGCGCCGCTCCAGTCCCCACGAGGGTGCCGCCGCACGAGCCCGAGTACCAGTTGAGCTGGCCGCCCGAACCGCCCGCCGCCGTCAGAAGCACCTGCCCCGGATCGGTCGCACAGACCTCCGAACGGTCCGCCGACGCCGCCGTCGGGGGCGTGGAACCGGCCGTCACGTTCACCGTGACGCTCTGGCATTCGGACACCCCGCAGGTGTTCTCCCAGCGGGCGAAGTACGTCGTCGTCTCCGTCGGAGCAGGGATCACCGCGTTGTTCCCCGATGCCACCGTCGTGCCACCGCACGCGCCGGTCGTCCACCGAAGCGTCGTCCCCGACCCGCCCGTCGCCGAAAGCGTGATCGTTCCATCGCCAGCGCACACCTGCGTGCGGTCGCTGCTCGCCGAGGTCGGAGCCACCGCGTTCTGTGTCACGTGCACGGTCGCCGTGGCGCACCCGGCGCTCACCTGGTTGTCGCTCGTCCGCCGGGCCCGCGCGAAATACACGCCCGAGCTCGACGGGCTGATCGTCAGCGGGTTGCCGGTCCCCACAAGCGGCCCGCCGCACGTCGCGAGGTACCAGTCCACCACCACGCCCGATCCCACCGTCGCCGTGAGCTGCGTCTGGGCACCCACGCAGATCAGCGAGGGCGTCGCCTGAGCGTTCGTCGGATCCGCCGGCGGCTGTGCCACCTGATTGATGCGGAACGAAGCGTTCGACATGTCAAAGAAGATGTGGCCCGAACCCCGGACCATGATCCGCCCCAAATTCGTCTGCACGTTCGGAAGCGTCACCTGCTGCGACCCGTCATTGGTCACCGCCGAAGCCAGCACCGTCGGGAACGTCAGCCCGCCGTCGGTCGAGATCAGGATGTCGACGTTGGCACAGTTCACGCCGTTGGCCGTCGTGCCCGCCACGTCCCACGTCACCGTGATCGCCGAGTTCCCGCTGAACGTCAGCGCCGTGTTCGGAGACGTCACGCGGAAAGGGCCCGCCGCCGTCGTGACCGTGATCACGCGGTTCGTCGCCGTCACCGTCACGCCGCCGCCGCCAACCCGGTTGTCCCGAGCCGTCAGCCGGAAGTTCAGCGTCCGCGACGTCGCCGGATAGAGATCGCCGCGGTCAAGCGTGCCGTCCGCGACGTCGTCAAGCGGCGGGAAGTACTGCGTCGAGTTGGCCGTCGGCGACCGCGGGCGGAAGATCGAGCCATTCCCCGGGTCCGCCGCAGGAATCGCCCGAACGCCGGTGTCCCGCTGCTCCCACGTGAACGTCAGCGGGTCCCCGTCAGGGTCCGATGCCGAAGCGGGCGTCAGCGCGAAAGCCGTCCCCACCGGGATCGTGAAGTTCGCCCCGGCGCTGATCACCGGCGTGTTGTTCGTCGTCGCCGTGTTCGCCGAGCAGTTCCCGCTTCCGGCGACATACGCCAGGATCCGCTGGATGCTCGAATGGTGGAAGTAGGAGTTCGAGTTCGACTGCAGATTGTCCGAACCGCAGATGCCCGCGTACGCCATGATCGTCGAGCCCGAGCCCGGCTCGTACGAGTCCGCCGAGCTGGCGTTGCCCGAGCACGCCGAGACCGTGCCCGCGAACGTGTGCGGCCCTCCGAACTGATGGCCAATCTCGTGAGCCACATAGTCGATGTCGAACGGATCGCCCACCGGCGCACCGGACCCGGTCACGCCGCGGGCTTTGTTCCCCGCACGGCAGGTCGCCCCAAGCACGGCGACCCCGCCGCCGCCGGTCGAGAAGACGTGCCCGACGTCATAGTTCGCCGAACCGATCACCGAGTCGAGGTTCGACTGGTTCTGGGTGAGCATGGCGACGCCGTCGTTGTTGGTGTAAGGGTCCGCGGTCGACGTGTAGATGATGCTGGTGTTGTTGATCAGCTGCAAACGGATGCCCAAGTCGTTCTCATACACCGCATTCACCCGGTTGATGCTCGTCGTCATCGCGCTCTGCGCCCGGGCACGCTTCTGCGCATCCGTATCTCCCGCCTGGGCGAAGAACGCCGTGTACTCGCCCGTCGCCGCGAGCGCAAGCCTGTACTGGCGGCGGTTGACGATCGCCCGGCTGTCAAAGGGATCAATCGGCCCGATCGCGTCGGGAATGTGCCCGTCCTCGACCACCTGGCACGCCCACTGGTGCATCCCCGGCTTCACGTAGTCCTTCTTGAAATAGCTCGTGTAGAAGGACACATCGCCCTTGGAGTACGGGTCCACGTGATACTGGCCCGAAGGCGAGAGCACGATCGCATGGAAGCCCTCGGGGGTGCGGTCAAACCGCGTCGTCGCATGCGGATCGTCGATGCCCCACCCGCGGTAGGTCTTGAGATCGGGCCGGAGCGCCGCGAAATCGGGCGACAGGATCGGGCTTTCCACCGCGTAGAAACGCTCGAACGTCCCGTCCGGACGCGGCATCCACACGACGATCGGAGCTTCGGCGGCCGGCGTGTCCTCAAGCGGAGCCGCCGCCAGCACGCCTTGGATCGCGACATCATCGAGCATCAGCGTCTGGCCGACCGTCGGGCGGATCCACGCTTCCATCGCCGCGATTTCCGCCGGCACCGACGGAACCGTGTACCACACGCCGTCGCGCGAAACATCCTCGGCCCGCACGAAAGAACCCGTCATCGCGATCGCAACCGCCGCGAACCATGCCTTCAACTTCATGACTCTCTCCACGAACGCGGAAGCCCATCCAAAGGCCGTCGCGAACGTGCAGAATACCGCGCGGACGCCGTAACGCAAACGCCTTACAGACGCAAAACGCTGCGGCGCTTCTCGGACGCGGGGCTGTCAGCAGCCGGCCTCGAAAGCAGCCACGAACGCGTCGTAGTCGAAGAAGTCGACGAACTGGTCGCCATTGAAGTCCGCGGTCCGCCCGGCAGGACAGACACCGGACTCAAAGCACCCGACATAGTCGTCGTAGTCGAAGAAATCGATGAACCCGTCCCCGTTGAAGTCCGCGGGGCAGACCGCCGGCAGGCTCGCCCGCCACGCTCCGCGGCCGTACGTCCCGGCCGCGATCGTCCGCCGCGCCCGGTCGATGGTCAGATCCCCGACGTTGACGTTCGGGAAGGTCCCGTTGTTCCTGGTCCAGGTCGCGCCCCCGTCGGTCGAGCAGTAAAGGCCCGCTCCGTACCCCGCGTAGATCGCGGGAACCGCCGGACCAAAGTCGACCTCCATCGCCGTCACGCCCACTCCGTCCGGCAGCGTGCCCGTCACGTTCGTCCACGTCACGCCCGAGTTGGTCGTCCTCCAGATCCGGCCCCCCGAAGTGTTGAAGTACGACACGTACGCCATCGCCGCATCCGTCGGCGAGACGATGATGTCGCTGATCGCCCCGTTGGGCAGCCCGCTGGACCGATTCGTCCACGTCGTCACGTTGGTTGTCACAAAGACATCGCCCGTCGACGATCCGGAATAGATCACGCTCGAATTGGTCTTCGCGACCGCAAGAGCGTTGATCGTCCCGCCGGCTCCCACCGCGCTGGTGCTGACCGCCGTCCAGGTCGGCGTGGTCGCGCTCGCGTTGGTCGTCCGCCACACGCGGTTGGTCCCAGCCACAAGCGTCGTCGGCGTCGTCGGGTCCACCACCACCGGGCTGATCCAGTTCGTCGGATCGCTCCCCCAATCACCCGAGATGTCCCGCGAGCTCCCGGAATTCCAGCGGTAAAGCGTCAGATACACGTACGTCGTGTACCGCCGCGTCGTCCCGCTGTAGTCGTACGCCGAGAAGCCACCGTCACCGGATTGCAACTGAGGCCATGTGCTCGAATCGCTCACACGCTCCGGAGTCCCGTTGTCCTGCGTCCCCCCGAGCATCCGCTCCGGGAAGTTCGGGTGCACCACGATGTTGTAAAGCTGGCTGATCGCCAGATTCGAGTTGCAGTTGATCCACGACGTTCCGCCGTTGGTCGATTTCCACACCCCGCCGTCGTTGGCTTCCCAGATCGTCCCGCTAGGCCCAAAGCCCATGTCGTGATGGTCCGGGTGCAGCGTCCCCCCGCTGTACGCGGAAACCTCGGTCCATGTGTCGCCGCCGTTGGTCGAGCGGATCACGCCCGCCACCGCGTACCGCGGATCCACCCCGCCGCAGAAGACGCGATTGGGGTTCGTCGGATCGACCTCGACATAGACGTCGTACCAGCACTGCGGCGAGCAGAAGTTCGGCGTCGAAGGCTTGACCGCCCACGTCACGCCGCCGTCCGCCGACCGGTAAAGCCCCTGCAACCCGCCACCGGAGGAGAGGATCGCCGCATACGCGACGCTCGGCGTCCCCTCGCAGATCGTCACGTGCGTGTCCGAGATGCCCGACGTCGGCAAACCCGCCGTGATCCGCGTCACCGTCGTGCCGCCGTTGGTCGTCCGGTAGACGCCCAGCCCGCTCCGCCCGATCAGAAGCGTGTCCGGGTTGGTCGGGTCAATCCGCACGCTGTTGCACGTCCCGGTCAGACGCTGGGACCAGGTCGCGCCCCCGTCGGTCGTCCGCACGTACCCCCGGCTTCCCGCCACGTGGATGATGTTCGTGTTGGTCGGGTGGACCGCGATCTCGGCGATCTGAGAACCAACCTGCGCCGCCGTGCCGATCCGCGCCCAGGTCGCTCCGCCGTCCAGCGACCGGAAGACCCCATCGCCGTTGGAGTCCGTCGGCTGCTCACCGGTGCCCAGGATCACCATGTTCGGATCCGCCGGATGAACGACGATCGCCCCCGAGTTCAACGTCGAAAGCCCGTCCGACATCGGCGTCCACGAGGTGCCGCCGTTGGTCGTCTTCCACACCCCGCCCGAAGCGGCCGCGATGTACACCGTGTTCGGATCCGTCGGGTGCGGCGCCACGCTCGCCACCCGGCCCGAAGCGTTCCCCTCCCCGGACCAGACCTCGCTTGAGATCGGCCGGGGGCCGATCGACACCCAGTTGAGCCCGCCGCCGCGATCGCCGAAGGGCTGCCAATCGGGGACAGCACCGCCAACGATCTTGGGATGTCCGGGGGGAGGCGGGCCGAGCTTCTTCTCGCGCTTGCTCATGACCCAGCCCTCGGGCTTGACCGCCATCGGGGGCTGAATGTCCCGGCGGTTGAACACCACCGTGACTTCCGGATCGCCGGACCGGGCCGCGCATCCGCCCATCCCGGCGGCAGCAACAAGGGCGGCCGCCATGCTTGCGCCGGCCACGGCTCCAGACAGAAGAGAGACCGCTCGGGATCGTTCCAACATCGTCGCGACTCCTTCAGATACAGACCGTGTTTGTCGGCGTACGAGGCCTGTACGCGGTCATCTCTTCGCCGGTTGCCGCGAACCCGCGATTCCCGGACCTGCCGACCCGAGGATTCGGCCACCTCCCGCCCCGCCATCGGCAATTTCGCCCTGAAGATGGTTCTCGGCCGATCCTACCGTCCGCACTCCACCAGAAGGACCCCGCCCATGGCCAAAAGCACCAAGCCCGCCGTCGGAATCGATCTCGGCGGCACCAACATGCAGATCGGCGTCGTCAGCCACGACCTCAAGCTGATCGGCCAGTCCAAACGCAAGACCAAAGCCGGCGACGGTGCCGCCGCCGTCATCGACCGCATCGTCGAAGGGGTCGGGGAAGCCGCATCCCTCGCCAAGATCACCCTCAAGGACATCGGAGCCGTCGGCATCGGCGCCCCAGGCGCGGTCGACCCCGACTCCGGGATCGTCCTCGAAGCCGTCAACCTTCGCTGGAAAAACTACCCCCTCGCCGAAGTCCTCTCCAAGAGGCTCGGCGTCCCCGTCTTCCTCGACAACGACGTCAACGTCGCCGTCTGGGGAGAGCACAAGATCGGCGCGGGCAAGGAATCCCGCAATATGCTCGGCGTCTGGGTCGGCACCGGCATCGGCGGCGGACTCATCCTCAACGGCGGCCTCTACTACGGCCATTTCATGACCGCCGGAGAAATCGGACACACCATCGCCCTGCCCGGCAACCCCCCCGGCCACCGAAGCCTCGAACACAACTGCTCCCGCACCGCCGTTGTCGACCAGATCGTCCGGCTCGTCAAAGCCAACCGCAAAAGCAAGATCACCGAGCTCTGCGAAGGCGACTACGACAAGATCAAGAGCAGCATGGTCGCCAAGGCCTACGAGCTCGGCGATGAGGTCGTTCACGAGGTCGTTGACTTCGCGGCCGAACTCCTCGGCATCGAGATCGGAGGGGTCGTCACCCTCCTGTCGCTCGAACGCGTCGTCATCGGCGGCGGACTCACCGAAGCGCTGGGCAAGCCCTTCGTCGAGATGGTCGAGAAATCCACCAAAGCCATCGCGTTCCCCGACCGCTGCAAACAGGTGAAAGTCGTCGCAAGCCAGCTGGAGGACACCGCGGGAATCTTCGGCGCGGCGATGATCGCCAACGACCGGCTCCGCGACTGACAGTCCTATAACCGGTCGTCCTAGAATCGACCCCCCCCTATTTTTTGCGCGCTTCTTGCGCATTCGGCATTGAAATCGACGGCCGGCTCGGTATTCTCTTTGTGGATGCCCGTTTCTTTCCGCGGAACGGGTGTCTGGGAGAGGACTCCGCGAGAGAGAGACACCCTCCTGAATTGGTTGGACTGGCTCGGCCCCACCGGGGGCCCTCGGCGCGTCGCCGTGGGCTTTCGATGGGGAGGCTGGTCACTTTGTTGGAGAGGGAGACATGATGATTCGTACTTCGCTTTTTGGCGCTGCCTGCGCCGCGGCCGTCGCTTCCTGCGCGAACGCCGGCTTTGACACGGTCTGCGCCACCTTCAACGGCGTCCGCCCCGGCTCGGGCGGCCAGTACTCGCTCAACAGCGGTGCCAACTGGCAGGGTTACGGCTCCGCCGGGCTCTTCAACTGGACACGCACCTCCGGCACCTACTCCGGAGCACAGGGCAACTTCATGTCCTTCTGCACCGAGCTCAGCGAGCACGTCAGCAACGGCAACAACTACTGCTACGACGTGGTCTCGCTCGAAATCGCCCCCAGCAGCGGCCCGATGGGCGCCGCCAAGGCCGACCAGGTCCGTGAGCTCTTCGGCCGCTACTACAGCCCCGCCTTCGGGTCCGTTCTTTCCGCCGACGCCGCGGCCGCCATGCAACTCTCCATCTGGGAGATCGTCTTTGAGACCAGCGGCTCGCTCAGCCTTAGCGCCGGCTCCGCACAGTTCACCAACGACAACGCCGCCGCCATCGCCCTCGCCGGAACGTACCTCGCGTCCATCGACGGCACCGGCCCACGCAACAACGACATCGTCGTGATGTCGGCCAACGGCGTCCAGGATCAGATCATCCCCACCCCGGGCACGATGGCGCTGCTCGGCATGGGCGTGCTCGCCGCGGCCCGCCGCCGCCGCTGATCCGCTCTGACGTCTGACTCCAGATGGTGTACCGACGGCGATCCCCTGGGTCGCCGTCGGTTCTTTTTTCCCCTCCCCATCTACCATCGTGTCCTCGCGCCCCCGCGCGACCCAGGGGACCACCCATGATCACCGCCAAGCCCCACGCTTCCTTCACCGCCGACCGCATCGCGCACCTCCGCGCCCTCGCGGGGCGATTTCCCACCGCCGAAGCCGCGATCTCCGAAGCGGCCGCGCTCCGCGCCACCCTCGCGCTCCCTCGCGGGCTCGTTCACGTCATCTCGGACGTGCACGGCGAAGACGCCAAGCTCCGCCACGTGATCAACAACGCCTCCGGCGCCCTTCGACACCTCGCCGACTCGATCCTTGGTGACCGCCTCGCCGAGCCCGAGAAAGCCGAGTTCCTCGCGGTCCTGTACTACCCGCGCGAAGCGATCAACGCTTTCAGCCAGCGGATCGTCGCTTCCGGCCGGCGTCCGGAGTGGGTCTTCCGCACGCTCACGATGCAATTCGAGATCATGCGCGTCCTGCGGCGCCGGTACCGCCGCGAGCATTTCGAGAAGCTTCTCCCGACCGCCTACCGAGAGCTCTTCATCGAGCTCGGCACCGCCGAACGGCCCGACTACATCAAGGAGATGCTGGCCGAACTCGCCCGATACGACCGCGACTGGGGCGCGGTCCGCGCTGCGGCAAGGCTGATCCGCAATCTCTCCTGCGAAGAGCTTCTGGTCATCGGCGACCTGGGCGATCGCGGCCCGCGCATGGACCGCGTCATCGACACCTTGATGCGGCAGCCCAAGTGCAACGTCATCTGGGGCAACCACGACATGCTCTGGATCGGCGCCCACCTCGGCCACGAACCAACGATGCTCACCATGCTCCGATTCTCCCTGCGATACCGCAAGCTCTCGCAGCTTGAGGAGGGATACGGCGTCATCATGGCGCCCATCGAGAAGCTCGTCCGCGACGTCTACGCCAACGATCCCGCCGAGAAGTTCCTCCCCAAGGGCGAAGGATTCCGCGACACCCTCACCGTCGCCAGGATGCAGAAAGCCGTCGCGATCATGCAGTTCAAAGCCGAGGGCCGCATGATCCAGCGGCACCCCGAGTGGAACCTCGACCACCGCCGGCTGCTCCACAGGATCAAGTTCGAGAACGGACGCGCCGTCTCCGTCGAGATCGACGGCGTCGTCCATCCGATGCTCGATGAGCACCTTCCCACGATCGATCCGGCGGACCCGTACGCCTACTCGCCCGACGAGCAGGCCTGCGTCGACCGCATGCGGGAGTCCTTCACGCGGTCCATGAAGCTCCGTCAGCACATGCAGTGGATGGTCCGCCGCGGCGGGATGTGGACCACCCGCGACGAGGTGCTCCTGTTCCACGCGTGCGTCCCCGTAGACGCGGCGGGCAACCCGGCATCGCTGCGCGTCGAGGGTCGCGACCTTTCCGGCCGCGAACTGATGGATGCGCTGGGATCCATCGTCCGCCGCGCGATGCGGAAGCGCTGGCTCGCCCTCGACTCGGACGCGGACTGGGTCTGGTACATGTGGGGCGGGCCCCTCTCGCCGCTTTTCGGCAAGGACAAGATCACGACCTTCGAATCCGCCTTCGTGGCCGACAAAGCCACGCACAAGGAGCACAAGAATCCGTACTTCGACCTCCTTCATGACGCCGACTTCGTCAAACGCATCGGAGCGCTCTTCGGCGTGGGAGAGGACGTGCTCATTGTCAACGGTCACGTCCCCGTCAAGATCGAGAAGGGCGAACAGCCGCTGAAGAAGGGCGGCAACGCCATCACGATCGACGGCGCATTCTCCGAAGCTTACGGAGACCGCGGGTACACCCTGGTCCTCCATCCCGACGGCATCGACCTGGCTGAGCACTCAGCTTTCCGGGGCGTCCACCACGTCATCTCCGCCGGTGCGGACATGGTGCCCGAGGTGACACCCATCCGAAGCTACAAGCAGCCCATGACCGTCGGCCGGTCTTCGGCGGGACACCGCATCCAACGGACCATCGCGGACCTCGAAGTCCTCGTGCAAGCTTTCCAGGAAGGCATCGTCGCCGAAGCCGAGCCCCGTCCGAACGAATGACGGTCTTTACCTTACACATTCCTATCAAACTGAAATCACAGGCCCGGAAACTCCTAGAATCCTGCGGCGATGCCCCAGTTGCGGTCCTTTGAGACCCGGGAGCGTCGAAGTGAAAAGGAATCGCGATGAACAAGTTCATGGGGATCGTTCTGGTGGCGGGTCTGGCGATGGTGGCGGGCTGCGAGGAGAAGAAGGCTCCGGCGAAGGGCGCTGCCGACGCCGTCAAGGACGCCGGCAAGTCCGTGGGTGACGCCACCAAGGGCGCCGCCGACGCCGTGAAGGAAAAGGTCGCCGACGGCGCCGCCGCTCTCCGCGACAAAGCGGTCGAAGCGATGAAACCGCAGGTCGACGCGGCGAAAGCCCAGCTCGACGAGCTCACCAAGAAAGCCGAGGGCTTGACCGACATCGCCAAGAAGACCGCGGCCACCCCGCTGGTCGAGGGCGCCAAGAAGGCTTATGAGGACCTCGCGGCCAAGTTCGACGCTTTCAAGACCTCCTCCACCTGGGAGAGCGCCAAGACCGCGGCCGAAGCGTCGCTCAAGGCGTTCACCGACGCGGCGGGCAAGCTCGCCGAAGCCGTGAAGTAAGCGTCACGCATCTTTCGAGCATCGACAAGGACCCCGGCGACGGGGTCCTTGTTATTGGCCTGTCGCTTCTCCGCCACACCGCAACCCCAAGGAATGCCGGGATATGGGGAATCCACCCCATGAATCCTGAAGTGAGACGGAGCGGCTGACGATCTATCGGGCACGGAGGCCGCGGGCTTCCGGGAGTGAGAAGAACATCCATCCGGGGATGCGAGAGAAAGGTTCGAATGGCCCTGTCCATCGATCGTGTTGTGTCATGCCCCAACCTGCCCACACTGCCCGCGGTCGCGGTGCAGGTTCTCGAACTGACGCGGGATCCCAACGTCACGGTCGCCAAGCTCGCCAAGCTGGTCCAGGCCGACCCATCGCTCTCCGCGAAGGTCCTGCGGACGGTGAACTCGAGCTTCTTCGGATTGCCCGCGCCGTGCTCGAAGATCGATCGCGCGCTGGCGATGCTCGGCCTCAACACGATCAAAGCTCTGGTCCTGGGCTTCACGCTGGTGGAAGGGACCAAGGGCGTTCCGGGCGACATGGGTCTTGATCTGACGAGACACTGGCGCCGCGCCGTGTACGCCGCCGCCGCTTCCCGACACGTCGCATCCACGACCGGCACGTGCGATCCGGACGAGGCTTTCACCGCCGCGATGCTCCAGGACATCGGGATGATGGCGTGCATCGTTTCGCTCCCCGAGCAGTACGCGGCCGTGCTCGGAGACTTCAAACTCTCCCACGAACACCTCCCCGCACGCGAGCGCGGGACGCTCGGGTTCGACCACGCCATGGTCGGGGCGGCTCTCGCCCGCAAGTGGCGACTGCCCGAGCACCTCGCCCGCGCGATCGAGCACCACCACGACCAGACGACGGCCGACAGCTCGGTGAAGCCGCTGGCCCGCGCCGTCTGGATCGGGATGGTCATCGCCGAAACCCTCGGCGGCGATACCGGAGAGAACGAACTCCGGTCGCTGATCACCGTCGCGGACTTCTTCGAATGCAAGCCCGACGACCTCGCTCCGATGCTGGCCAAGATCGCCGAGGGCGCCGACTCGCTCGCGAAAGCGTTCGACCGCGAGGTGGGATCGATCCCCGACATCAAGGAGATCATGGCCGTCGCGTCCGAACAGATCCTCGAAACCCAGCTCTGCGCCATCCAGCAGACCAGCACGCTCGAACGGCAGAACCAGGTGCTCGCTCTCAAAGCGTGCACCGACGCGCTGACCGGAGCGTGCAACCGCGCCGCTCTCGACACCGACGGCGTCGTCAGCTTCGACAAAGCCAGAGCCTCCGCGACGCCCTTTTCCGTCATCTTCGTTGATGCCGACCGGTTCAAGAGCATCAACGACACCTACGGCCACGCCGCCGGCGACGCCGTGCTCGTCGAGCTCGTCGCCCGGATCTCAGCCGAGCTTCCCGAAGCCGCGCGGGTCTACCGGTACGGCGGCGAGGAGTTCGCCGTGCTGGCTCCGGGCTTGGATGCGGCCGCCGCCGCTTCCCTCGCCGAACGCTTCCGCGTCCGCGTCGAACGGGAGTCGATCCGGATTCCCAAGAGCGAAGCCGGCCCCGACTCCACCCCGGTCACGATCTCGCTCGGCTACGCCACCACGACGTTCGCGGCGGGGCAGCCCGCCGGTCTCCCCGCCCTCCTCAAGCTCGCCGACGAGGGGGTCTACAAAGCCAAGCACGACGGCCGCAACCGCGTCTGCTGCGTTCAGAACGCTTCCGCGCCCGCGTTCGAACCCCCCCGCGTCGAGTCGAGCATCCTGCTTATCGAGGATGACCCCTTCAGCGCCCGACTGGTCCTCGCGGCCGTGCAGAAAGCCACGGGCACGATCGTCACCTGGGTCAAGCGCGTGGACGAAGCCGTCAAGCTCCTCCAGTCCCCGCAGCGGTTCAAGCTCGTCCTGTGCGACTACCACCTCGGACGACGCAGTGCATTGGATGTCCTCTCCGCCCTCGCGGGGGTGCTCGGGGCTCCGCCCGTGCACGTCATGACGAGCGATCCCGACGGAGACATCAAGGCCCGGTGCATGGCCGCCGGCGCCGCTCGCTTCTCCTCCAAGGACGACATCGCGGCCGACCTCTCCAAGTGGTGCCGCGAGCTGACGGACTCCCTCCGCGCCGCCGCGTAGCGGGCCCGCGGCGGTATGATCCTCCCGGGGTCTGGGCACGGGAGGTTGCATGCCATCGTTCGACGTCGTCTCACGGATCAACTGGGCGGAGCTCGACAACGCGCTCAACAACACCAAAAAAGCGATCACCAACCGGTTCGACTTCCGGGGGTGCACCGCCGAGATCAGCTACGTCCAGAAGGACAAGAAGATGCACATCTACACCGAAGACCGCTCCAAGCAGGAAGCGATCCGGGAGATGTTCGAGTCCGCCGCCGTCAAGCGCGGCCTCAGCCTCAAGAGCTTTGACTGGCAGGAACCCGAGGTCGGAGCCGCCGGAAAGATGAAGCGCGACATCAAGCTCCGCGAGGGCCTCGAGCAGGAGGTCGCCAAGAAGATCACCAAGGCGATCAAGGAGAGCAAGCTCAAGGTCCAGGCTTCGATCCAGGGCGAAGAGGTCCGCGTCTCCGGCAAGCAGCGCGACGATCTGCAGACCGCTATGCGATTCCTCGAAGGCGCGGGCCTCGAAGTCCCGCTCCAGTTCGTCAACTTCAAGGACTGATCCCGCAACCACGCCTCAACCGGCTCGGAGCGATCCCATGAAACCGATCATCCCCATCCTCGTCGTCGCCGCCGCCGGCTTCGTCCTCGCGCAGCCGCAGCCCGCCCCGCAACCAGCCAGGCCGCAGGCCCAGCCCGAGTTCGGCGTGCCCCCGCCCCTGCCGCCGGGTTTCCCCGGCGAACACCGCTTGCTCGCCGAGCTGACGGGCAACTACGAGGTGAAGTTCACGATCTATTCCGGCTCGGACGCAGCGCCGACGGAGGTCACGGGGGCCGCCGTCCGCCGATCCACGCTCGGCGGCAGGTTCATCCAGGAGCAGCTCGATGTCTCGAACGCGCCGACTCCGTTCGCTCTCGAAACGACCATCGGGTTCAACCCCGACGGCAAGGACGGGGAGAAGTTCGAGCTCATGCGCCTCTCCAGCGCCGCGTTCCCGATGATCCCCGAGCGCGGCAAGTTCGACGGCCCCTCCAAGATGTTCGAGTTCAAGGGTGAACACCTCATCGACGGCAAGCTCGCCAAGACGCGCACCGTCTTCGCCCTCACCTCGCACCTCACGCAATCCATCGAGGTCTTCGTCGCGTACGAACCCCTCGCCGGCACCAAAGACGCCAAAGCCACGCCCGAGTTCCTCGCGTACAAGGTCGAGTACACCCGCGCACGCTGATCAGCCCGACCCGACGGCGAACCAGGCCGCGCACGGCGGACTCAGCATCTGATCCATGAACCGCTGGGGCGGAACGCCACGCGCCCACCGCGCCACCTCGCCAGACCCGAGCCACGCCCGATCGCGATACTCCCAGTTCCCGCCGGTGAGCTCACCGTCCAGCTCGCAGCGCAAGCAGACATCCAAGCTTGACGCGTCCGCGTCGCGGACGAACCCGACGCACCCGGTCACCCGCACCGAAGCGCCAAGCTCTTCGCGAGCTTCCACCGCCAGACACGAAGCAAGCCGCGCCGCATCCAGCTCGCGAACCTCCGGCGGCACTTCCACCGCGCCGCGCGGCGCACTCTCCCACATCCCCGCGTAGATGCGGACCCGGTCGCTCCGCCGGCCCAGAAGCACATCCTCGCCCGCGCGACCCGGCCTCACGCAAAGCCCGGTGATGCCCAGACTTTCAACCTTCAAGCCCGCGACATGACCCGCGACAAACGCTTTGTAGCTCGTGCGCTTGCAGACGATCACCCCGCTCACCGGGTCGAACCGATCGACATGCAGCACCGGGCCGTCGTGCAGTTGCGGATTGAGCGCACAGCGGCGCGACCACTCGCGCTCGACGTCTATCGAAAGGGGAGCAGCAAGATCGCCCTCGATCAGAACCCGCACCGAACCGTTCGGCGGACCGAAGACGGCGATGGGCCCGCTCACGATGTGAACTGCTCCAACCCGCCGAGTTCCGGCAAGCCGAGAGCTTTCGCTTCAGCGGCGATCTGGTCCTTCAGAGCGTCCTGAGCCTGCTGGAGGCCGTCGTTCACGGCTTCCACGATCAGGTTCCCGGCGAGGACGCGGGTGCGTTCGTCGGCGGCGATGCCGGCGGCCAGAGCCTGCGAGATCTCGATGGAGACGACCTTGAGCTGGCCGGAGACGACGGCTTTGACCGCTCCGCCGCCGCCCGAGCCGGTGACGGTGGTCTTCGCGGACTTCTCCTTCACACGCTCCACCGCGGCTTTGATCTCGCCCTTTTTCCCCAAGAGCCCGGCGATGGCTCCCATCGCTTTGAATTTGTCGAACATCGTCACGCTCCTTGTACCGGCGGCTCGCCCGGCGGTCTGATTCTTGGCTGTGCCCGGACCCACGTCGCTCCGAGCTGCGCCATGGCTTTCTTCACCAACGGATGATCCTGCATCGATACGCGCGGGGCCTGGGGTTGAGCGGGCGTGGCAAGCCCGGGCCCGGAGTTCTGCTCCCGCACCTCGCTCACGGCGGCTTCGATCTGCACCCTGACCGGCGACCCGCTCGCTTGCCTGAAGAGATTCTCAAGCTCGGTGAGCTTCATCCGCGCGGCCTGCACGATGTCTCGCGGCCCCACAAGCCGCGCAACGCCCGCGGCAAGCCCGAGGAACGTGAGCTCACCGACGATCGCGGAGAGGTACTTTGACGTCCCCGCCGACGCACGCACCGCCTCCCACACCGCGCCCGGATCCGCTCCACGAACCGCCGCGACCGGCGCGACGACGACTGCGGGGGCCGGCACGGGAGCCAGCCCGGGATGGATCCTGGGGGGTGGAGGTGGTGTGGGCGCCGGCCGACGGGGCGCTGGCTCGGCCGGCGTCAGTGTTTTTTTGCCGCGGCGCTCCCCGCCGTCACGGCCCCCGCCCCACGGCCCATGACCACCGCCGTCACGTCCGCGAGCCTTTCCGTCATGGCGAGGCGCACAAGCAGCGCATCAAGCAGAGCCCGCGGGCTCCCGCTGTTCTTCGCCGAGCGCTGCACGTTCTCGCACAACGCGATCATGTGCACCAGGCCCGCCGCGTCGAACCGCTTGGCCCGCTGAACCTCCGCTTCCCGCGCTCCTTCCGCGAGCTCGACGAGCTTGGTGTCGGGCCCGCACGATGCGAAGATCATCAGGTCGCGGAACCGATCCACGAGCGTCTCGATCGCCTGATCGATCGAAATCCCCCGCGCGAGAAGCTGATCCGCGTGCTCCAGCGCGCCGCGAGCGTCCCCGGCCGCGACCGCGTCGATCACCCCTCCCATCAGCTCCTGCGGCGGAAGCCCGAGCAGTTCCTCAAGCAGCTTGACCGTGAGCTTCTTCTCCCCCGTCGCGATGACGCGGTCGAGCAAGCTCAAGCTGTCGCGCATCGAGCCGTTGCCCAGACGCGCAACCTGAAACAGCAGATCGGGATCCGCTTTGATCTCCTCCTGCTTCACCACGGACTTGAGATGCTCGGCGATGACCGCCGTGGGGATGTTGCGGAAATCAAACCGCTGGCACCGGCTCTGGATCGTCGGGGGCACCTTCTGCGGATCGGTGGTGCAGAGGATGAACTTGACGTGCTCGGGCGGCTCCTCCATGGTCTTGAGCAGCGCGTTGAACGCGTTGGTCGAGAGCATGTGGACTTCGTCGATGATGTAGATCTTGTGCTTGCCGCGGAGCGGGCGGTACGCCGCACTGGCGATCAGCTCGCGGACGTTGTCGACGCCAGTGTTGCTCGCCGCGTCGATCTCGATGACATCGGTGTCCTTCCCCTGCATGATGAGCTGGTCGACTTCCTTGCTGCCGCCGTTGAGCGCCTTGGCGAAGATCCGCGCCATCGACGTCTTGCCCACCCCGCGCGTCCCGCAGAAGAGGTACGCGTGCGCCACCCGGCCCGCGTCGATCGCGTTCCGGAGCGTCCGCGAGATCGCTTCCTGACCGATCACCTCGTCAAAGTCCTGGGAGCGGTATCGGCGCGCGAGTACGGTGTAAGACATAGGGGGGCATTCTACGACGCGGCAAGCCCCACCGGCCCGGCGATCACAAAGCCGCTCCGTCCTTCGGGCCCTCGCCCCCACGCAGCAACGCCCACGCCAGAACCGCCAGACCGACGCCGACCAGCGGAGCGGCCATGTAAACCCAAAGCGACTCGAAATGGCCCGAAACCACCGCTGGTCCAAGCGAACGGGCCGGATTCATCGAAGCCCCGCTGATCGGGCCCGCGAACATCGCTTCAAGACCCACCACCCCTCCCACCGCGATGGCCGCCATATCCGCGCGAACCCGAGAGCCGATCGACGTGACCGACAGAATCACAAGCATCAGCATGAACGCCAGCACGACCTCAAGCACGAACGCCTGCCAATCGCTCCCGGCCGGAAGCGTCGCGCCCAACGTGACGCTCGCCGGGAAGAGCACGCTCAGAAGCCACGAAGCGGCGAGCGCGCCAGCCACCTGAGCCAGGACGTACCCCGGGATGCTCCGCCACCGGAACCGCCCCGCCATCGCCAACCCCACGGAAACCGCCGGGTTCAGGTGCGCGCCCGAGACCGCCCCCAACGCATGGATCATGACCATGACGACCAGCCCAAACGTCAGCGCGACGCCCACGTGCGTGACCGAGCCGCCCGTCACCTCGTTGACAATGATCGCGCCCGTGCCCGCGAACACGAGACAAAACGTCCCTAGCCACTCGGCGATGAGCTTGTTCACGCGGGCACCGCCCGGACCAGACACGAATCGGCACGCGACCGATCGACACCCTCCACCATCGACGACCAACGACCTTGATCATCGGATCGCGCTCGATCCGATGGTGACACATATTTGTGCAACATTCGCGCGCACGAATCCCTTTCCACACCCGCAACAACGCGGGTCTTTGCACCCGCATCACGTTTGATTGCGCCCTGACCCCCGCTCCCGGTACCGCTCGCATAGCGAGAAAGGACCACCCTATCCACAACAGCCGGAAACGCGGTTCTGTCGCAGGAAAACAGCCCCAAAATCGCCACGACGGAACCACAGAATGGCCATCCGAAGCCGCCAGCATGGCGAGGCGGGGACCCCGGCAGACCTTTGTTTATTTGCGTCATCGTGCAATCATATATCGGTGAGCGATTCTGTCAACCGGCTTGCCGCGTGCACAAGGACCGACTCGACCGCGCGAGAACCAGAATCTGCTTTGTTGTATACTCGCGTTACCGTGTATCCCACCCCACTTCACGAGCGTCTCGCGGCGGTTGTCGGCCAAAGGTCAAGCCGCTATATCGGCGAACTCACCGGCACCAACCACGAGACTGTCAGACGCTACATCTCCGGGTACGCGCCCAGCGTCGAGTTCCTCCAGTCGCTGTGCAAAGCGTTCGGCGTTTCGGGCGAATGGCTCCTCACCGGCAAAGGACCGATGAAAGCCGCCGACATCAAGGGAAGCGCCCTCCGCGAAGCCGACGCGGGCGAGCTTCTCTCCGCTCTGGCTTCCTCCGTCGAAACGCTCATCTCGCGCGTCGACCGCCTTGAACTGTTCCTCCAGTCGATGGAAACCCGCCTCCGCGCCATCGGCCCCGCGAGCGCCCCTGCAGCGACAAGCCCGATTTTCCCGCCCTCTTCCCAGGAGTCGCACGATGGCCAAGCCGGCCTCCGCGCGTCGCACGCGACCGTCGGGCAAGCCGAAGGTCCCGCCGGCGCCCGCACAGCCCCACAGCCCCCCGCCCCCACCCCCGCTTCCCCAGAGCCGCAAACAGCCGCTGTGGCAATCCCCCAGCGGGTTCTCAAGCTCCGGAACGCTTTCCCCAAACGACCACACGAAGATGCTCATTGAGCTCCTCCAACAGCTCGGACCCGAACTCGTCCGCCGATGGGTCGCCAGCCTCCTCACCGTCGACCGCGACGAGCGCGAAGCCATGGTCGACATGGTCGAACGCTACGTCGCCGAACACTACCCGCCCCCGCCCCTCTAGCCCCGCGCGGCACAGCGGCCTTCGTACCCTCCAAGCATGTCCTTTAACGCCAACCTCGCCGAGGCTTTCTCCCGCGCCGCCAAGGTCCTTGAGATCCTCGGCGAAGACTCCTTCCGCATCAACGCCCTCGCTCGGGCAAGCCGCACGTTCGAGGACTATCCCGGCGACCTCGGACCCCTCGCCGAAAACCGCGCCGCCCTGCTCGCCGTGCCCGGGGTCGGCGCCAAGATCGCCGACAAGGTGATTGAGTTCCGCAAGTCCGGAACCATCGCCGAATTCGACGAGATCATCGCCCGCGTCCCCGCAGGGCTGCTCGATCTCCTGCAACTGCCGGGTCTTGGGCCCAAAACCGTGGCCGTGCTCTGGAACCAGGGCGGAGTCACGGACCTCGCCGGCCTCAAGCGGATCATCGACGACGGCTCCATCCTGACCCTGCCGCGCATGGGAGCCAAGTCCGTCGAGAAACTCAAGCAGTCCATGACGTTCTCCGACACCGTCGGTCAGCGCCAGAACACCGGCGTCATCACACCCCTCGCCGAACGCCTCGCCGCGCGAGTCCGCGCCCTCCCCGGCGTTCGTCGCTGCGAATACGCCGGCTCGCTCCGTCGCGGACGCGAAACCGTCGGCGATCTGGACCTTCTGGTCGAAGCCGACGATGCCGCGTCGATTTCCGCTGCGTTCCGCTCCTTTCCCGAAGTGACCGCCATCCTCTCCGCCGGCGACCGCAAGAGCTCCGTCATGGTCGCGGCCGCCGGCGGCGCCGCCCGATGGGGCTCGGGTCAGGTCGCCCAGATCCAAGCCGACCTCAAGGTCGTCCCGCCGGGCCGGTTCGGAGCGGCCCTGATGTACTTCACCGGCTCCAAGGACCACAACGTCCACCTCCGCGAAATCGCCCAGAAAAAGGGCCTGACGCTCAACGAGTACGGCCTCTTCCCCGCGCCGGCGCCGGGGTCCGAGCCGCCCTCATGGGCCGACATCCATCCGATCGCGGCCGCGACCGAAGAAGACGTCTTCGCCGCTTTGGGCTTCCGCTGGATCCCCCCCGAACTCCGCGAAGCTTCGGCTGAGTTTGACCTCTTCGCAACCGCGGCAACCGCCCCGGCGGCCGCGATCCACCTTTCGGACATCAAAGCCGAGCTCCACGCGCACACCACCGCGTCCGACGGCCGCCTTTCCATCGAAGAACTCGCATCCGCCGCGTCCGAACGCGGATTCCACACCATCGCCGTCACCGATCACTCCCGCTCGAGCGCCCAAGCCGGCGGTCTGTCCGTCGAGCGCCTTCTCCAGCACATCGAGGATGTGCGCCGAGCCCAGGAGAAACTCAAGCACATCCAGATCCTCGCCGGCAGCGAGGTCGACATCCTCGCCGACGGCACCCTCGACTACCCCGATGAGGTGCTCAAGCAACTCGACATCGTGGTCGCCTCACCCCACACCGCGCTCTCCCAGGACGAGGAAACAGCCACCCACCGCCTCCTCGCCGCCGTCCGTCATCCGCTGGTCAGCATCCTCGGCCACCCCACCGGACGCCTCATCAACCGCCGACCCGGCCTCTCCCCCCGCATGGGCGAGATCTTCGCCGCCGCGAAGGAAAACCGTGTCGCCCTTGAGATCAACAGCCACTGGATGCGGCTTGACCTCCGCGACACCCATGTCCGCGAAGCCGTCCGGCTCGGCTGCCTCATCGCCATCGACTGCGATGTGCACGAGCGGGAGGATTTCGACAACCTGCGCTACGGGATCGCCACCGCACGTCGCGGGTGGGTCCACCCCGCGGGCTGCGTGAACGCCTGGTCCGCCGTGGATATTCGGACCTGGTGCCACCGAAACCGGCGGTAGCCGCCGGCCCAACCGATCGAAGCCCCCCAGCCGTTTCATCGGGCAGAAAAACACGAAATCGGGCATTTGCACTATCGGGCAACCCGCCGATGAGTTAGACTGCGACTGGCGAGTCGTTTCCGCGGAGGGAAACGGTCCTGCGCCAACTCGTTGTGTAACGGCCGTCAGTCGGCGGCCACGGAGCTTTCGACCATGCTGAAGACCTTCTGTTCACTCGCCGCTCTTGCCGCGCTGGCTGGCGCGGCCCACGCGCAAAACCCCGGCCCCGACGTCATCGTCGGCGACCTGTACGACCCGCAGAACTACACGTCGGGCGGCGCGGTCAACGGGATGCGTGCCTACGCCATCGGCACCATCTCCTGCAACCTGGGCGACCAACCGCTTACCTGGATCTCCGGCAACAACCAGCACCCGGTCATCTCCCAGAACATGTACCGCCTGCTCAACGGCCGCTTCGAGCAGATCGGCCAAGCCTGGCTCAAGCACGGGTTCTGCGCCCTCCAGGGCAACCTCTGCGCGAGCTGCACGCCCGGCGGCTCCTGCCCGGCTCTCTACCCCGGCTGCTCGGACCCCTACAGCGGAAGCCTCAACGGCAGCCAGGGCGGCCTTGGCCCCAAGTCTGAAGTCAACGCCGCCAACGGCTACTTCCCCTATCCGTGGGTCAACCAAGGCTCCGGCCAAGCGACGCTCGCCAAGCGACTGATCGCCCCCGACACCAAGCTCGGCAATTCCGGAGCGACCTACTTCGTCTCCAGCATGTACGTCCAGCCCGAAGACGCCGCGAGCGGCAACAAGCACAACAACCAGTCCTACCGCCGCATCGGCATCGATGCGGGCAACAAGAACATGACCCTGCAGGGCAGCACCGTCCGCACCAGCCCCGCCATCTTCGCCTGGCGTGATCACGGTGGCGGCGTCGGCATCCCTGACCCCAACGTCCTGCTCACCTCCGTCGACGTCCCCAACGACGGCCGGTTCTGGGTCGGCTCCAAAGCCACCAACCTCGGCAACGGCCAGTGGAGCTACGAGTTCGCCGTTCAGAACCTCAACTCCGACCGGTCGGGCCAGTCCTTCTCGATCCCGATCCCGGCCGGCGCAGTCGTGACCGACATCGGGTTCACCGACGTCGACTACCACTCCGGGGAGCCCTACACCAACACCGACTGGACCGCGACCAACACAGGTTCCGCGATCGTCTGGTCAACCCAGACGCACTCCCAGAACGTCAACGCCAACGCGCTCCGCTGGGACACCATCTACAACTTCCGCTTTGTCACCAACATCCCGCCCGCCGGCGGCCAGGGCACGATCACGCTCTTCAAGCCCGGCACGCCGACGGCCGTCTCGACGACCGTCGTCGCGCCGAGCCCCGACGGCCTCTTCCATCCCATCAACGATTCCTGCGCCAACGCCGCGGCGATCAGTATGGGTGCCACCGCGTTCGACAACACCAACGCCGACACCGACGGCCCCAACGAGCCCAACAACTGTGTGGTGAGCAACTACACCAACATCGGCTCGGACCTCTGGTACCGCTTCACCGCCGAGTGCTCGGGCAACCTGACGGTCTCGACCTGCGGAACCGCGTTCGACACCAAGATCGGCGCGTACGCGGCCTGCCCCTCGGGCCCCGGCCAGCTTCTGGCTTGCTCGGACGATGACGGCGGCTGCAACCTCGGATCTCAGTTCACGATGCCCGTCGTGGGCGGCAACACCTACCTCATCCGCGTCGGCGGCTTCAACGCAGCCCAGGGTGCCGGCACGCTGACCCTCTCGGGCCTCAACTGCGGCCCTCAGCCGCCCGCCAACGACGCCTGCGCCAACGCCCAGTGGCTCGCCGCCGGCACCCGTGTGAACGGAACGACGACCTTGGCCACCGACGACGGCACCGCGACCTGCGGCAGCGCCGCCGACTCGGCGGACGTCTGGTACAAGTACCGCGCCCGCACCAGCGGCCAGGTCACCGTCGACCTCTGCACGGGCACCAACTATGACTCGGTTCTCTCGGTGCATAGCGGCTCCTGCGGCGCTCTGACGCAGGTCGTCTGCAACGACGACAGCTGCGGCCTGAGCTCCAGCGTGCAGTTCAACGCCACCGCCGGCACCACGTACTACATCCGCGTCGCCGGCTACCAGGGCGCCACGGGCAACTTCGGCGTCCTCGTCACGGGCGGCGGCGGCGTGATCCCGCCGCTGAACGATGACTGCAACAACCGCGCGGGCATCTCGCTGGGCACATCCAGCTTCAACACCACGGGCGCGACGACCGACGGCGTCTCCCTGACCTGCAACGGCACGTTCCAGATCCACAACGACATCTGGTTCAACTACCCGTCGCAGTGCACGGGCAACCTGACGATCTCGACCTGCGGCTCCTCGTTCGACACCCGCATCGCGGTCCTCTCCGGCGCCGGCTGCACCAACCAGCAGGCCCGCCTGCTGGCCTGCAACGACAATGACGCCACCTGCGGCACGGGCAGCAGGCTGACGATCCCGGTCGTCGCCGGCCAGAACTACACCATCCGTATCGGCGGCGCGGCTTCGGCCGCAGCCGGCGCCGGCTCGGTGACCCTGACCTGCACCATCCCGTGCGCCCCGGACTTCAACGGCGACGGCTTCCTGGACTTCTTTGACTACGACGATTACGTCAACTGCTACGAGACCGGCTCGTGCCCGCCCGGCCGCTCGGCTGACTTCAACGGCGACGGCTTCGCCGACTTCTTCGACTACGACGCCTTCGTCGAAGCCTATGAGTCGGGCTGCTGAGCAACACCCCTCGCTCGCCACCCGGTGGGCGTGAAAAGTCCGTTTCCCTCCTGCGGTCGGCTTGCCTCTGGTGAGCCGGCCGCTTTCTCTTTTCGAGCGGCGCAAGCTCTCGTCGGCACCATCACGGCCCGGATCAGACTCATCACTTGGGCTGAGGCTTGGCCGCCGGCTTTGGCTCGGTCACGCGCACCTTCGCCGCGCCTTCGATCCCACTCGGCGTCGCCCAGAGCGTTCCCTCGATCGATTCCAGCTCCGAAGCCAGCTCCAGCAACCCGGCCTGCTCACCCAGATCCTCCGCGCCCATCACCTTCCAGATCGCCGCCGGCCGCGCGTTCAGCGTCACCACCCGGCTTCCCCACACCGCCGTCAGCATCTCGGCGCCCGCATCCCGCAGGAACCGCTCCGCGACGTCCCGCTCCGCCGCGCCCGACCGGTACTGCATCACCCACCAGCCGCCCGTCCCCTGGCCCACCGTCGTCCAAGCCAGCGTGCCCGGATCCACCACCGGCCGCTGCTCAAGGCCCTTCTCACGCTGCGCCTTGCCGCCGAGCACCACAAGCCTCATCGCCGACGGATCATTCCCCGCTTTCACCAGATCCTGCCGCAACTCCGCCGCGATCTGCCCGCCGGTCCCCTGCACACGACCCGCGAAATCAAGCACGCCCGAGATCAGCCCGTCGAACCACGCCGACGCCGCCCGCCGATCCTTCACCTCGCACGCCATCAGCACACTGAACCCGTCCCCCTTCTCCCGGAGCACGCGAAGCACCACACGCTCCCCGGACCACTGCGAGGACGGCGCCGTGATCCGCGCCGCGGTGAGCAGCGTCGCGATCTCCGCCGGCGGCCGGACGAGCCCCGGAACCTGCGACGGCACCCTGCCCCAGACCTCAAGCAACACATCAGGACCGATCACTCCTTCGGCGGCCGACCCCTCCTTCGCCAATTGCTCGCACGAAGCTCGCGTCAAACCAAGAACTTCCGGAGTGCACCGAACCGACGCATCCCATCCGCGTTCCTGCCTCGTGACTGAAGCCACGGCGTACGCCCCCGCCGCGTCCGAACGCACATACCCCACCATCGACCCCGGCACACGCGACAGGCCCTCCGTCGCTCCAACCGTTCGAGAGATCCAGCCGCGACTGTCGCTCGCCGCCGTCGGTGTCAGCAGAAGCCGCGTCCGGCCCGTCGGCTCTTCCAGCCCGTCACGTCCGTCCAGCTTGCAAAGCCTAAATCTACCCCGCTCCACAAGCACGACGGGCCGACCATCGTCAAACCCGCGCGGTGCCGCGTCCAGCTTCCGCTCAAGAAGCGTCGCCCGGTCGTCAGAAACCCGCGTCACGACGCCCCACGGCGTGAACTCAAGCTCATCCCGGCGGCCCCACACCAGCAGAGCCCGATCGCCGAGCAGCGCTCCGAACGCTTCGGGGCTCTTCATCTCCATCACGCCGGCGAGTTCTTTCCACGCGGCTTCGGCGGTCCCGAGGGCTCCGGATCGCAGCACGAGCTCGGCGATGCGCCGCGTCGGCTCGTGCGCCGCCCAGTCGGCGCCACGATCGATCATGACCGATCCCCACGCCTCCTCCGGCATCGGCTTGACCGCCGGCGCATCCTTCTCCTGAGCGACCGCGGCCGAACCCGCCATCATCGCCAGCGTCAGTGCGCCGAACTGTCGAACCGTCAACCTTCGCATGTGAAAACCTGATCCCTACGAGCGGAACCGTCGACCGCTTGCCCACTGACCTGAATCGACACGGATCCGATCACCAGCCGCGAGCCGTCCACAAACGGCCCTGCTGATCCGGAGTCGGGAACGTCGCGAACCCGACGGCCCATTCCATCGAAGGATCCGTCTGCTGAGACATCGTCCGGACACCGGAGTTGGTCCAGGAGGAAGCCACGTTCTGAGCGGTCGACGCGGCGCACTGACGCACTTCGATCGCTTCGACCGCACCAAGCTTGGCGATCGTCCAGCTCATCAGCACCGAGCCCGCGTCGCTCTGCTTGGGCTCGCCCTGCGCAGACCCCGCCTCGCGGGCGATCGGCCGCTGCGTCGACATGCTCGCCGCGCTGACCATGCCCGCGATGGGCTCGGGCTCAGCTTGGAACGAAGTGATTCCGGGGTGGAGACGCTCAACGAGTACGACGCCTCCGACCGCAAGCAGAACGCTCGCCGCCACGGCCAGGCGACCGAGCGTGACCACCCGCCGCGTCCGCGTCGCGACAAACGCTTTGCGAGCGTCCACCGCGTCCAGAATCGCGCTCGAAAGGTCCGACGTCCGCATCGGCTTGCGAAGCTCACCGATCATCGCTTCGGTCTCATCCACCTGCGTACGGAAGTCGCGCTTGACGAACGCCGCACGGAACACCGCGGACTCGCGTGTGATTTCCTTGTCGAAGTACCGGTCGAGCGCATCGTCAGCGCCGAGCTCGCGGAACCCGAACTCGGTGTAGTCCCGGCCCGCGCGGTCCTTCCTGGATCGATCGTTGGAGGAGGCGCTCACAGCCAGGCCTCCTCAAGCGTCTGCTCGGTCGTGACCACGGTCTTGGCCGCCAACACCTCACGAAGCCGGCGACGGCCGCGGTGCAGATGACTCTTCACCGTGCCCTCGGGCATTCCCAGATGCTCGGCGATCAGCCAGATCGGCCAGTCAAGCTGATGGAACAGGACCATCACCTCTCGCTGGTCCAGCGAAAGACCCATCAGGGCCCGCTGAAGCGCATCCTTCGCGACGACGTTGCTCTCCGCGCGGACCACGCCCCCCTCGGGACGGCCGGACTCGCTCCCCCAGGCACCCATCGCTTCCGACCCGTTCATCGGCCGGCGCTTCTCGCGGAAGTTCAGGAACAGCCGGCGAGCGATGGTGAAAAGCCAGGTCGAGAAACGAAACCGCGGATCGAACCGGTCAAGGTTGGTCAGCACGCGCACAAACGCGTCCTGCGCCACGTCCTCCGCCACGTCCGAGCGGCCCGAAAGCCGGTAGAGGTAGGCGTAGAGCGACCGCTGATGGGCTTTGATCAACTCCTGCGCGGAGTCCCGATCGCCCGCCGCCGCCAACCTGATCAACCGTTGTTCTTCGGCTTTGACCATTTGCTTCGCTCGCACACCCGTTCCCCACACCAGAATACCACCCCTCCCCCCCGGCGGTTGCCAGGAAGATGCGCCTATCCCGGTGCAAAAACACAAAGCCGTGGCGTTTGGCCACGGCTTTGTTTGGTTCTTGATTGGTTCTGGGACTCAGGCGGCCCGGCGGCGGACCGCAGCGGCCGGCTTGCGCTCGATCTGCTGAGCGATCGCCGGTGTCCGGCGGACCTCGAGGACGGCTTCCGCCAGATCGATCGGCGAGCCCACGCACGCTTCGGCTCCCATCTCCTCGGCCAAGCCCGGAGCGCGGTTGAAGACCCCGCCCCCGACGACCAGACGCGTGTTGGGGCAGGCCCCGATCTCGCGAAGGTTGTCCATCAGCATGCGGATGCCCGGGAGGTCCGAAGCCGCCGACGCGAACATCACCAGCACGTCCGGCCGCGTCTCGTGCACGTGCGCCAGGATCTCGTCGGCCGCGATCCCGCCGCCGCCGAAGCGGACGTTGCAGCCCGAAGCGACCAGGACGTCCGTCGCCATCTGCGCGCCGAGCTCTTCACCGACGCTGTTGCCGCAGAAGACCGCCACCGTGGCGTCCGTCCGGGCCGTCGAGGGAAGGCGTAGGGCGTACTGCTCCGTCAGCGACCGCAGCAAGCGGGTCGCGAACTGGAACGCGATGGCGCTCAGTTGATCGCTCCGGAAGAGCTTGTCAAGCTGTTCGTACATGGGCCAGAAGAGGCCCGAAACCACGCCGAGGGGCCCGCCGAAGATCGGCTCGCCCTGCCGAGCAAGGTCGCTCGCTTCAGCCCGGTTTCCATTGATGAGGGATTCGAAGAAACGCTCCGCCAAGAAGTCCTGGTTCAACATTTTCGCGCCACGTCCTTATGGTGCGACCGGGCCGCTGTTCCACCATGCGGCTCGGACCAGAATATGTGAAAGGCTCGGATCCTCCGTGCTTAGCGCCACCAACGCTGTGACAGGTTCATCGGACCGCATGCGCACAGATGGTGAAATCGAGGGGGCCGCGCAGGGAAAGCTGTGTCGCGGCGCAACAAAGTCGTGGAGAACTCCCGATAAGCGCGCACGGGGCGTGACTTCGCGGCGTTTTGCACGGCTTTGGGCCCGAGAGCGCAACTCTCAACCGGTGCGCACGCCCCGGTAACACACGCAGATCCCAAGAGACAAGCCGCGGCTCGTCACGTCGGTAAATCCGGACGTGCGCAGCAGGTCCGAGAGTTGGGCCCGGTTCATGAATGTCCCGACCGAGCGGGGCAGATACTTGTACGCGCCGCTCTTGTCCCCGCTGATCAGCGTGGCCGTGCGCGGCATCACCCACCCGCAGTAGAAGTCGTAGAACCACCGCATAAGGGCGAATCGCGGCCGCTCGAACTCGAGAATCATGAGCCGGCCGCCGGGCCTCAGCACCCGCGCGAATTCGCGGACCGCTTTCGTCGGGTCGGTCACGTTGCGGATTCCAAACGCGATCGAAACGACGTCGAAGCTCGCGTCCGGGAACGCGAGGTTCATCGCGTCCGCTTCCATATAGGTGATCTTGCGGCTTTGCTCGGGCGTCAGACCGCTCCGCTTCTCGCGGGCGATCTCGAGCATCGCGGGGGTGAAATCCCCGCCGATGACCTTGCTGGCGGGGGACTTGGCGAAGAGCTCGGTCAGATCGCCGGTCCCGCACGCGACATCCAGGACTGTCTCCCCGGGCTTGACGGCGGCGGAGCGGACGGCGAACCGGCGCCAAGCCTGGTCCTGCCAGAGGGAGTGGACGCGGTTATTGAGGTCGTAGCTCCCCGCGATGGCGGAGAACATGCCGCGGACCTTGACCGCTTTTTCAGCGTGCTGGTGCGGCGCGGCGAGGTCGGCGTTGGTCCAAGCCGGAGCGGGAGCGGACGCGTCGGGAGACGCTTCGGGAACGGGCATGCGTCATCGTAGCGCAACACCCGCGGGACCCGGTCCGGAACAGTGTTCCAGCCGCAACAGTTTCAGCGCGGCGGGAGGGGCGTCGCCCGACCGAAGGGCGAAGCCGGACGGGCGGGCGCCGGTTCGGCCCGACCGCCGATCTGCTGGGACATCGCCGAAGCGGCGGAAACGGTCGGTGCGGCCGGGGCCGGCACCGGTCCCGCGGCCCGCTGCTCGCGCAGCTGGTCGATGGAGCGGTCCAGCTTCCCGAGAATCGACTTGGCTTGGTTGAACGCTCGATTGGATGGACCCATAGACGCACTCCTTTGCGGTCCTGCGTATCGACACGCTCGGGAGCCTCCTTTTGCCTCCGTCCCGTCAATCTCGGACGATCGGGCGGTTATGACGGCTGTGCGGATTGGGAGATCGGGTACACTCTCGCTCCCCGGCGCGTCGGTCGCCGGACATCCCTGCGGCGAAACGCGAGGCGGCATGGCAGAGGTCACGCTCCAGAACGTCCGAAAGTCCTACCCCAACGGATTCGAAGCGGTGAAGGGTTTCAACCTGAACATCGCTGACGGCGAATTCATCGTGCTTGTCGGGCCTTCCGGCTGCGGCAAAAGCACCACGCTCCGAATGGTCGCCGGTCTCGAGGACATCTCGGACGGACAGATCTCCATCGGCGGCCGCGTCGTCAACGACGTCCACCCCAAGGACCGCGACATCGCGATGGTCTTCCAGAACTACGCCCTCTACCCGCACATGTCCGTCTACCAGAACATGGCATTTGCGCTCAAGCTCCGCAAGGTCCCCTCCGCCGACATCGACCACCGCGTCCGCGCCGCCGCCGCCACCCTCGGCATCGAGAATCTCCTCGATCGCAAGCCCAAAGCTCTCTCCGGCGGCCAGCGTCAGCGCGTCGCCGTCGGCCGCGCCATCGTCCGCGAACCCAAGTGCTTCCTCTTCGACGAGCCGCTGAGCAACCTGGACGCCAAGCTCCGCGTCACCACCCGCGCCGAGCTCAAAGCCCTCCACCAGCGCCTCAAGACGACGACGATCTACGTCACGCACGATCAGGAAGAAGCCATGACGCTCGGCGACCGCATCGTCGTCATGAGCAACGGCCTCATCCAGCAGTCCGGCCCGCCGCTTGAGGTCTACCACAAGCCCGCCAACCGCTTCGTCGCCGCGTTCGTCGGCATGCCACCCATGAACTTCTTCGAGGGCACCCTCGAACGTGAATCGACCGGCTTGGTCTTTGTCGAAGGCTCAAACGACCCCTCCGGCAAGCCCTACAAGTTCCCCGTTCCGGCCGAGCGTGCCCAGCGCCTCGTTGAACGCTCCGGCGGCGTCCTGGGCAAGCCCATCGTCCTGGGCGTCCGCCCGCAGATGTTCACCGAAACCGCCGGCCCGGCCACGATGACGATGCCCGTCCGTGTCACCGAGCCCCTCGGCGACACCGTCGACGTCTTCTGCTCAACGCCCAAGCACCCGTCCATCGTCGCTCGCGTCGGTGCCCGTACCTCCGCCCGCGCCGGTCAGCCGATCACCCTGGCGGTGAACATGAACGAAGCCCACTTCTTCGAGCCCGGCGAGTTCGGAGCGAACCTCGGGTAAACAGGCTGGTGAACCTGAATCGCAAGCAAGGGTCGACGAAGATAACATCCATCGAGGAGGGCTCCATGCGAACCTTGATGTGCATCCTCACCGGCCTTGTCGCCGGTGCATGCGTCGCGCAACCCGCGGCCGATCCTGCCACGCCGTCCGCCACGCCGCCCCCCGCTCCCATCGACGCGCGTCCAGACCAGTCCAAGGCCTCCGAGCGACAGTCCGCGTTCCTCATCCAGATCGGCGCGATGGACTCCGCCAAAGCAAGCCGCGCGATCCGCGACGCCTTCGAAGCCGGCGCCAAAAGCAAAGCCCCGATCGTCGTCCTCTCGATCCAGGCAACCGCGCCGTGGCGCACCGACGTCGTCCGCGAGATTCTGCTCGACATCAAGTCCTGCCGCACACCGGTGATCGTCCTGCTCGACGTGGTTCGCGAGAAGCCGTTCGCGAATCTGGGGCCGGTCTTGGTCGCTCTCGCCGCTTCTCAGGGCGCATCGACCGAAAGCGGATTTTCGGTCCGCGTGGAACGGGACGCTTCCGCCCGTTCGCTCGTCGCCGAGAAGACCGACTGGACGCTTCTCGAAGCGGATATCCGCGAACTGATGCAGCCGCACCTCGCACGCCGCAAGCTCAACGATGGACTTCTCGACGTCCTCACCTGGAGCGCCGAAGACTGGTGGGCCGTCGAGAACATCGCGAGCAAACCGCCCACGTGGACACTCGTCAAGGGAGCCCGGCCCGCGAACGAGAGGGGCAAGCGTGTCTTCGCGCTCTGCAAAGCCCCGCGGGGCGGCTCGGATTTCGAAGCGTTCACGCTCCCAGCCAGCGCGATGGCCATGGCGAACAACGAAGCCTTCCTGCAAGCCGACGATCTCCAAGCACTCGGCCGCCAGACGAAGATCAAGCTTCCAACCGTTCGCGATGCGGAGATCGAGGAATCGGTGGATGACGCCGGCATCCGCGCCGCTCTCATCGACGATGAAGTTTCGCTCCTCCGCAAGCGGGTCGATGCGGCTCTCGACGCGGCGACCGGCAAGGACGTTCGCTTGAGCGAAGCCCGCTCACAAGCCCAGGCTCAGCTCCCATCGCTCGATCGCGCCGATGATGGGATCAAAGCTCTGGAAGCTCTCGTCACCGAGTACCCCGAACTCCTGCGATCCCCGCCGCCGGGACAGACTTCCGCCGGCGTCCGTCCGCCCGCGATGCCGGCCCGCTGGCGCTCGATGATTCAGAGCCATCGCAATTCCGTCACAAGCCTGCGCGAACGGGCGCGGGCTCTCGCCGAGGCGAAATAGCATGCCCCTTCGACTTCACCTCGGCGGCGAGCTTGCCAAACCCGGCTGGACCGTCGTCAACGCTCAACCTTCCCCCGTCGTGGACGTCGTCGCGACCGTCACCGACCTCTCGGCGTTCGCGACTGCGAGCGCCGAGACCGTCTACGCCTCCCATGTCTACGAACACTTGAGCAACCGCGAGGTCGGCGTCGCGCTGCGGGAAGCGGCCCGCGTGCTCCAGCCCGGCGGAGAACTCATGGTCGCCGTTCCCGATCTTGAGGTGCTCGCCAAGATGCTGACGCACCCGGCGCTCTCGACGGCGGACCGCTGGCATGTGCAGCGGATGATCTACGGCGGGCAGATCGACGCTTACGACTTCCACAAGTCGGGCTTCACGTTCGAGCTGCTTTCCGTCGCGCTCGTGGATGCGGGGTTCGCGGATGTCCAGCGCGTCGCGGACTTCGCCCTTTTCCCGGACACATCGCGCGTCGTTTTCGCGGGGATCCCCATCAGCCTCAATGTGCGGGCGCGGCGGGTGTGACGAGGCCCTTGGGCATGATCTGCTCCATGACCTCCGTCACGGCGACAAACGTGCGAGCAGCGCCCGCGACGACGCGGTCGGCTTTGGCGGGTTGGAGTTCCACGCTGTCCAGCCCCGTTCGGAACTCGCCCCAGCGGGCCATCTGGTGGTCGCCGTGCGGGCTGAGCGCGGTGACCGTGAGGCCCGGATTCGCCGGCCCGTAGGCTTTCACGATCGCGGCTTGGATGAACCGACCACCGTTGGTCGAACCCTCAAGGACGTAGAAGACACCAAGGAGCGTCGCCGGGTCCGCGACTTCAATCTCGGAGATGAAGCGTTTGGCGGCTTGGGTCGAAGGTTGCTTGGGCGGCATCATCCCCGAAGCGACAAGGTCGGAAGCAAACAGCGAAGCTCGGCGGTGGTGTGGCTGAAGCACGGCCCGAATCTCGGGCGCGTCGGTGCTCGCGAGCTTGTCCTCGAGCGCGGCCTGGATCAGCCCCATTTCCGAATGGTGCTGGAGGAGGACGTGGACCGGGAGCAGGCCCCGGAAGAGCATGGCGTGGAAGGGGTGCTTCTCGGCGGCGGTGTGCTGGTCCTGGGTTTCGGCTTTCAGGCGGGCGCTGAGGGTGGCGGCCGGTGCGGTGGATGCGGTCATGGGAGGGTCTCCGATCGCGCCGCAAACCAGGCGAGGAACGCGGGCACACAAAGCCACGCGAAGCCCTTGAGCAGGAAAAACAGGAAAGCCAGACGTCCCAAGTTCACAAATGCGGCGCGGGTTCTGCTCATGCGACTCAGTCTCAATTGCAGAATAGGCCCTCGACCGGCTGAGTCAATGCGGCCCGAGCGGGTCAGGACCCGCCGGAACCGGGGCTTGCGTGGGTGCGAGCCAGGTCGAGGAACTCGACGCCGCGGCGAAGGTGCGGGATCACGATCGATCCGCCGACGATAAGAGCCACGTCGAACGTCTCCCAGAGCTCTTCGTCGGTGCAGCCGAGGGCTACGCAGCGGTCGATGTGGTACGCGATGCAGTCGTCGCAGCGGAGCACCATCGAGGCGACCAAGCCGAGGAGCTCTTTGGTCTTGGCGGAGAGGGCGCCGTCGTCGTAGGTCTTGCCGTCGAGGGCGAAGAACCGCTTGGTGACGAGGGTGCCGCCGCATCGCTCGGTGCCGTCCGCGTGGGTACCGCGATCGCCGGCTTCACCGAGGATGCGGGCGTTCATTTTGGTTCGGTAGGCTTGGAACTGCTGGTATCGGTCCATGGCGGAGTATTGGGGCCCGGGCGGGGCGGGGCTATGCTGAAACGTGGAGAAGTCACAGCCAGCCCATCCCGCTCACCAACAAGCCGCGCTCCGCTGGGTGGAGATGACCGTCGCGCACACCATGGTCTTTCGCGGCGACGCCTTGGACAAGGAAAGCCGTCGCCGCACGGCGACCGAGATCATCGGGCGATGGCGCGGCAACCGTGGACCGGAGTGGCACCCGACGATCGGGGATGTGGACCGGCTTTATGAAGCCACCGTGCAGTGGGTCGTTCGGCACGCGGGCGTGAACCTGTTCGAATAGCCGGAAGTCGCCGTCGGATACGATGGACCCCTGCGATGACCGACCCGGACCCCGATCAGCTTGAGGACCTGCGCCTGGTCGCCGCGGCGCGGAGCGGGGATCAGCCGGCGATCGGCACCCTTCTCACCCGACACCAGCAGCGAATGTTTGGGCTTTGTTATCACATTCTCAAGCACCGCGAGAACGCCGCGGAAAGCTGCCAGGACGCGATGATCAAGGTCATTCAGGGGCTGGATGGCTACGACGCTCGGGCGAAGTTCAGCACCTGGCTGACCCGGATCGTGATCAACGTGTGCCTGTCGCGGCTCCGGTCGGACAAGATCCGGCGGATGGCGAGTCTGGATGCGACATTTGGGGGGGCTGGGGGGTCCGAGGGCTCGGAGGAAGCGACACTTTCGCGGCGGATCGGGCAAAGCCGGGAACCGCTCGCGGCGATGCGTGTCCAAGACTCTGAAGGCTTGGCGGTGCTTGAGGCCGCCCTCGGGGCTTTGGACCCCGAACAACGAACGATCATGATGCTCCGGGATCAGCGTGGTCTCGACTACGACGAGATCGGCGACGTGCTGGGCATCGCGGTGGGGACGGTGAAGAGTCGGCTCTTCCGGGCTCGTGCGGCGCTTCGGGCCGAGATCGAGCGGCGAGCCGGCGGGCAGGAATGAGGGACGATCTGGCGACGAGGACCACGGGCAGATGAACGGACGAACGGAGCAATTTGACCCCAACGACGAAGCGTCGCTTCTGGCGATGGTCGAAGGTCTGCTTCCGGTGGACCGGGCCCGGGTTGTGCGCGAGATGCTTGCCAACGGCACGCCCGAGCAGAAGGCGCTGCTCCGCAAGCTCGACCTGATGAAGCGGGATCGTGCGGGAGTCGCGTCGCTTGAGGCGCCGATGGCCCCGCTTGGTCTGGTGGAAGCGGCGATGCGTCGAGCGCAGCAGGAAGCCCTGGCCGGGTTGCGGCTTGCCGGTGACCAAGCGGTCGAGATTCCTGTCTCCCGGGTGGTTCCCAATCGGAAGTCGTGGTGGAACGGCACGCGGCGGATGGTCGCGATGGCGGCGATGGTCGGCCTCGTGGGCGGTGTCGGCTTGATCGCGCTGTGGCCGGCCTCCAAGACAAACAGCACGCTTCACGCGAACCGCGAAAGCACGGACACAAGCGACTCCACGTCGAACGAGAACGGCGGCACGCCGGTGCGGATCGCGATCGCGGACGAAGGCGCGACCGACGCGACGCCCCTGGCGGACCCGGTGGATGCCGGCTCGACCGCCGAAGCTCCGAGGGTGCCGCTCGCCATCATGTCCGCGCCGCCGGCGGACCGCGCGGAACGGATGCTCGAACTTGCGAAAGCCGGTCGGTTGGTGCTTCGGGTCACGCCGCGGTCGCCGCGTCAGTGCGAGCAGCAGCTCACGAGTCTCGCGGCGCGTCCGCAGGGGGCGCGGGTGTGGGATGTCAGCGCGACGCCTCCCTCCGAGGTGGTGACGGCGCTGGCGGCTCTCACGCCGAATCCCGAAGCGACTTCGGAATCCCAGCGGCCCGCCGAGATCGTTCCGGCATTTGCATCGACGTCCGAGCGACGCTTTCCGATGATCATCCGTCCCCCGGCGCCGCTCGCGATCGTCCTGCCTCCCAAAGCCGAGGATCTGGTCGGTCTTGCGCGCGTGGCGCCGACGCTTGATGGCATCGAAGCGATCCGTCGCGCGTTGACGGAAACGCTCGGCGTCGTGACGGTGGCGGAGCTTGCCGAGCCTCTCGCGGGGATGGACGCGATGACGACGACCCGCACCATCGAGTCGACGCTCTGGTGGTCAGGCCCCCCGACGCGGTGGGCGAACTGGGCCAGCGTGCCGGTCATCATCGAACGTTGATCATCGCAGCACGAAAGTGTGCCGCCGGCTGCTCAACCGTTGAAGCCCATTCGTGTGCTTTACTTGGTTTCGGGAGTGGCTCGTGACCGGGGGGTCGCGGCGAGAAGCCCGGACTGAATCGCGATTCGCGCAAGTTCGACGCGGTTGGAAACGCCAAGCTTGTTGCCGAGCGAAACGCGGTGCCACTCGACGGTCTTCTCGCTTCGGTGCAATTGCTTGGCGATCTCGGAAGTGGCCAAGCCCTGCCCAATCAAGAAGAGAATCTCAAGCTCGCGGGGCGTGAGCGAAGCAAGCGAGCCCAGGTCGTTGTGCTTGGCCCGCACCATTTCGGCGTCCGAGACTTCGGCCGGGTCATTTTCGTGCGCGGGGCGGCAGACGAGAAGGACATGATGGCGGCCCTGCGCATCTGCGGGAAGGGGGCGGAGGCAGCTTCGACGACGGCATCCGCCGAAGGTGTGGTCGATGACCATCGGGGTGCCGGTTTCGATGGCCCGGCGGATGAAGCCGAGCCGCTCGGCGCCGAACTCGGGAGCGAAGAACCCGTGGTAAGGCTTGCCGACCACTTCTTCCACGGGGAGCTTGAGCTCCAGCACGGATCGGCTGTTGGCATAGAGAATGACGCCGTTCTCATCCAAGACCAGAACGGAAGCTCCGGTATCGAGGGTGAGCGCTTCCCAAGCGGGGGGTGTAAGGGTTTGGAAGGGCATTTCGACCCCACGCTCGGTGCGGCTTTGGACAGGACTAGCCATGAGACCTTCTCCTCCTCCTACGGATCCCACAGCCCGAGCGGGGACCCTCCACGATCTTTGTAGAATACCTTGGCGACAACTTGGGTTCAACCGAGATTATTTATGCCCTGTTTGGGTGGTTTTTCAACTGTTGCTTGCGACATTTCTTGGCCGGGCGGGGTAAGCTCGATTCCTATGGACAACGACGGGCCGCACGGATCCGTGTCAGACACACCAGTGGGGCGGCGGGGGCCGGCGACGGGTCCCGCGTGGGGAAGGGGACCTTCGTCGGGCTGGGCGCAGGATTTTCTTCGGGGCCCGCTTGGCCGGTGGGCGGACTTTACCCGAGCCTGCCGGATCTTCGGGGAGTTCATCCGGGGTTTCCGCGGGCTCCACTTCGTGGGGCCGTGCGTGACGGTGTTCGGATCCGCGCGGTTCGCGGAAGATCACGAGTACTACATCCTGGCGAGGGAGATGGGGCGGCGGCTTGCGGCTCTGGGCGTGACGACCATGACGGGCGGGGGGCCCGGGATCATGGAGGCGGCCAATCGGGGAGCCAAGGAAGTCGGTGGGTCCTCGGTGGGTTGCAACATCAGACTGCCGAAAGAGCAGCAGCCGAATCCGTACGTGGATTCGTTCGTCGAATTCAACTACTTCTTCGTGCGGAAGGTGATGCTGGTCAAGTACAGCTACGCGTTTGTCTGCATGCCCGGCGGCTTCGGCACGCTTGACGAGCTCTGGGAGATCGCGACGCTGGTTCAGACGCGCAAGGTCCAGAACTTCCCGATCATCCTGATGGGCAAGGACTACTGGTCTCCGATGGTCGAGTTCGTCGAGAAAACGCTGGTCGAGGCCAAGACGATCGATCCCGCGGACCGGTCGCTGATCACGGTGACAGACTCGCCAGACGAAGCGATCGAGACGATCCGCGAAGCCCTGATGCGAACGCTCACGCCGATCACGGCCAAGCCTCGCAAGAAGCTCTGGTTCCTCGGCGAGTGATCAGGTCATCTCGATTTCACGAACCTTCTGCACCCGGCGGACGCGCTCGACCTGAGCGCGGAGCGTCTCTCGCACGGCTTCGGACCGGCGCAGGTGACGAAGCGTGATACGGGGCGTCGAAACGTCGGTCGTATCGAGCACGACATCGCCGATGCCGACGAGTCGCTGCCAGAAGGACTGGCCCAGAGACGAATCCCGCACGCGATAGAGCTCGAGCTCTTCGATGTGGGTGTTCAGCACGCCGGTCTTGATGCGGAGACGCTGCGAGGTGAGCGTGATGCGGGTGGCTCGCAGGCTGAGCCAGCACCAGAGCGACCAGGGGAGGGGGACGATCAGGATCGCGGCAAGGTAGATCCAGAGGTTGGACCAGTGGCTTGGCTGTCCTTCCCAAAGCGTCTGCTCCACACCCGGGTGGGCGGAGTCGGCGGGATCGGGAGCGGCTTTCCCGGGCGGGTCCTGGGCGACGGTGATTCCCCGGACCTCAAGCCCGTCGGCGACGGCGAGCTGCTCGGCTTGGGCGATGGACTCGGCGATGACCTCGCGGCGGATGGAGTTCCCGGCACGGTCGACCGCGCGGACGGTGTAGCGGATGGGCAAGGCGAAGCTCCGGCAGGTGGGACAGGGGTGACGGACCATTCTAAGGGGAAGGGCCGACTGGATTTCGGCGGGGGCCGCGGCCCGCGGGGAATGAAAAAACAAGCCGGGCCCGCGTGTTCGGGCCCGGCTCGGAAGGCATTGCGTGCTGAAACTGAAGAGCGGCTTTAGCAGCCGGTTTCGAACGCGGCGACGAACGCGTCATAGTCGAAGAAGTCGACGAAGTCGTCACCGTTGAAGTCGGCGGTCCGGCCGTCGGGGCAGGTGCCGGTCTCGAAGCAGTTGACGTAATCGTCGTAGTCGAAGAAGTCGAGGAAGTTGTCGCCGTTGAAGTCGGCCGGGCAGGAGGTCAGATCGATGTACTGATTGCCCGCGATGTTGGCGAAGTTGACGCCGGCGGGAGCGCCGAGGTTGCCGGAGCCCTCGGGGAGGCCGCCGAGGACCTGGTTGGACAGGAACGTGTGACCGCCGTTGTTGATGAAGCCGGCGATGCGGATGGGGCTCGAGCCGTCCCAGCCGAGCTCGTCGAGGTCGAACCGGAGCTCAAAGCCGGTGGTGACCTGAGCGGCGAGGACCGGCGAAGCGCTGGAGTCCGTCACGCCGAGGAGGTTGGAGTTGTCGATCGTGGCCTGGATCTGATTCGTCGCGCCGACCGGGTTGAAGGGGTCGACCAACAGGCTGTCACCAGAGAGGCGGGGGGCGAAGTTGGTGAAGATGTTGGCGGTGAAGCCGTCCTGGATGTTGATCTGCGGCCCGTTGAAGTCGAGCGGGTTGTTCTGGCTCTTGAGGCCGCCGTCGTACGCGCCGTAGTCGAGCTTGTTGAAGTTGAAGTCGGTGCGGGGGCCGTCGGTGCGGAGCACGGCGGCGTTGCCGTACATCTCGACGGGGTCGTTGCCGTTGGTGAAGCCGAACCAGTAGTCGGCGGCGAAGCCCTCGTCGAAGGTGAGGCCCGACATGTTGTTCAGGCCGTTGAAGTCGATGTCAACGTTCGTGTTGAGCAGGACGTTCTGACCGCCGCTGGCGACGTCGAAGAAGAGGTCGAGCTTGTTGAAGGAGTTCTGCAGGTTGCCGCCGATGAGCAGGTGGAGCTGGCCGTCGGCGATGTAGGCGTGCAGGTTGTCGATCTCGGAGCCGCCCGCGCGGTCCGGATCACCGTTGGCAGGGGGACAGATCGCGCCGACGCCCTCGGTGTTGGCGTTGTTCACCGCGATCTCAATCTCGGTCGCGCCGCCGCAGCCGGCGAGGATGCCCGAGCCGTTGCCCGCATCGTTGCAGCCGAGGAACTGGCCGAAGCCGCCCACGAGGTCGGCGATGTTGGGGTAGTACTGGACGGGGTCGTTGCCCGCGCCGAAGGTGAAGTAGTGCGTGGCTTTGAACCCGACGTCAAAGCGGAGACCGGCACCGTTGGCGTTGCCGATCATGTTCTGGAGAGCGTTGAAGTCCACGTCGGGGAGAACCGTGCCCTCGGGGAACGAGTTGAACCCGTTGGCGTCGCCGTTGTCGATGAAGAGCTCGATCTTGCTGCCGAAGTCGGACTTGAGGTTGCCCGTGAGCATGATGTAGAGCGAGTCGCCGCGGACGACGGCGTACATCGCGTTCAGCTCGGAACCCGTCGCGGTCGAAGCGGAAGCGTCCGTGTCATCGCCGGCGCTGCTGCGCGAACCCTGGACGGCGAGAGCGGCGCCGTACGCCGCGTCGAGCGTGCCGTCGACCGCGGGCAGATCGCCCGAGGAAGCGGAGACCGTCGCGAACTGGTTGCCCGCGTAGTTGTTGAGGTCGACCGTGCGGCTGACGCCCAGCGGGGCGGCGCCGGGGCCGGGGATGGCCGGGAGGATCTGGTTCGTCAGGGAGCTGTGGCCGCCGTTGGCCAGAACCGCGACGAGGCGGATGTTACCGGTCGGGCTGCCGATCGAGGAGAGCGGGATGCGGTACTCGATGCCGGTGGTGACGGCGGCGGGGTTGCCGATGTCGCTCTCGTTGCAGCCGCCGGGCGGGGGGGCGTTATCGCCGAAGCCGGTGGGGACGTTCTGGACCCAGCGGGCGGGGCCGTAGAGGGCCGCTTCGGGGCCGGCGATGCGGCCGTCGACGGTGATCTGACCAAGGGCCTGGCCCGCGGTGAGCGCGAGCAGCGCGGAAGCGCTCAGTGTGGCAATCTTCTTCATTCTGATCTCCTGTTCCTCTCGGCTGACACGCGGTTCATTCCAGACAGGCGGTCGTACGTGCCGCTTGCCTGGAAGGCGGTCTGGATCATCGGAACGGCGCCGGTTTACAGACGGCATGGAACCGTTCGACGAGCAGACTCCGCAGTCAGGTGTATTCGATCACTCTACAAGAAAAGATTGCGCAAGTCACTAGAAAAATGCACAGAATCCAGTGGTTCCGAGGATTGGCGGGGTGCGCTGGGTCCCAGTTTTCCGAGGCGTTGCGTTTCGGAACGTTTCACCACATTTCCGGGCCTTTTCGGGTTAGGCCACGGTCCCGGCGTGATCGCGGAAATCGGTTCCCGTTGTTTCACGGCGGTTCCGGAAAAGAATCGGCAATTCAGGGATTGACGCACACCTTTGCGTGACGTTATCGTAAACTGATCATGCGGTCGCGGTCGCGGCGCAGGATGGTGGATGGGCTCCCGTTCGGGCTCGCCCTGGAGTGCAACGACATGACTTGTCATCGATCGGTAAAGGCCGGGATCAATCTCGCCGAGCGGAATGTCGCGGAGCGCATCGGGAAGGCTCGTGCGTTCGCGGGCCGCGCGTTCACGCTGATTGAGCTTCTGGTGGTGATCGCGATCATCGCGGTGCTGATCTCGCTGCTCTTGCCCGCGCTGGGGAAGGCCCGGTTGGCGGCGCAGGGTGCGAAGAACCTGGCGAACCTCAAGAGCGCGGGAACGGTCAACTCGATCTACGCGAGGGACAACAAGAGCTGGTTCCCGGTCGCGCCGGTGCGCATCCCGAACCCTCCGCCCGGTTTTCCTGGTGACAGCAACCCGCCCGAGCGGACCGTGCTTCGAACGGACCGGATGGACTGGCAGTACCGGTACGGCGGTCTCGCGGGGTTCTTCAGTCTGAACCAGCAGGGGGACGGCATCGACTTCGGGTATCGATCGGGAAACGGGGATCCGGACGCTCCGGGCTTCGGGTACATCGACGGTCGGAAAACACCGCTGCTTTCCGCGTACATCGATGGCCTGTCATGGCTCGTGAACCCTGCGGACAAAGAGGATCGCTATTACGGTCTGCCGTACGCGCCGCCGATCGCCCGGAACTACGCGAACGCCACGCCGAAGATCCCCAAGCCGCCGGCCAAGCAGGAAGATGTCGTCTCGTACAACATCAGCTATCTGTACATCGCGGGCCTCAAGGAAGACGAGCCGCTCCTGATCAGCCCGCCGTACTTCGGCGATGAGACCAACGGGCCGGATATCTCCACCTATGCGTTCTACGGCGGCGGCGGTGCGGGCGCGGAAAACGCGACTCAAGCCGGCACGCAGCCCGGTTACTACGCGAAATCCGACAACTGGGGTCGAGATGGCGGTTCGTTCGTCTTCACCGACGGGCACGCGAAGTTCCTGACGCAGACTCTCCTCAACGGATCGATTCAAGACGTCTTCTTCGGCACGGACACGGTTCGATTCCCGAACTCCGTCAACGCCTTCCGGGCCAATCGAAGCCGTCTCGTCCAGACGATCGACTGACCCCGCGCCACCATACCTTTTGGAGGATCAAAGCCATGCCTCGCCCCATCCCGCTAGCATCGGTCGCCACATTGGTTGTCTTTATCCTCTCAACCGGAGGTGCGAGAGCGGATGAGACCGAAGCTCGAATTTTCATCAACGGCAGTTGGAATGCTCGACTCGCAGGAAGTCCGTTTCCCGTCGTGTCAGCTCCACAGCATTCCGCGTCAGGTTCCGCGTCAGTTAAGCTCGTCAGATCCCCAGTGTGCATCCCCGGGTGTTTTGGCGCTGAGGCGTGCGGAGAAACCGTCACAGATTCGGCCGGACCAATCTCCGTCCTCTTTCCCTCAACCACATTAATGGACGTCCGAGCTCTTATCTCCTGCGCGCCTGGCACCACTTCCCCGAGTGCGGTAGTGGTCTCCACTCTCAGTAACGAAGTGGTAACCCTTCAGTATCAAGGATACGGCAGCCAGGGGCACGGCTATCAGGGCCCTGAGCCGATCCCGGTCTGCGAACCGGGACCTTCGTACACCAGCGCATACGACGGTGCATCCAGCTGGTGCAAAGGTGCCTCAGCTAGTTGGTTATTTGAATCCCCGGGACAGATCCAGATTACGGGCGAGCTCTTTTTCGACGCCCTGGCTTATACCTTTTGCAGCAACTCGCCAGGGTGCAATTTCTGTGATTTCGCACCGGCACCGAGTCTGAAGTATGGATCTACGCGGTACCGGCTGCTGATTGAAGGTCCTGGCTACTCAAATGAAGTTATGATCACTCTTCGCGTATGGGCGAACGCTCTTGCTACGATACCGTGCGAGAATTCGATTCAGGCTTTGGCGGAGTTCCCGGAGAGCTACGACGACGGAACTATCTCCTTTGATTTTGAGTACGTGGAGTCGGGCGGCACATCGCCTGTGTGCAGCGTCGGGAAACAAGGCTGGATGCGCGACGCCGGATCGACAGGTACTACCTTCACTATCAATGTGAATACACAGGGTTCGGAAACTGAGCCGCAGCGATGGTCTGTGTTTCTGGCGAACATCTCTGACATTTTCAGCTTGGGCGACTTTGGAGGGCAAGGATCGCCTCTCGCGTGCTATCCCGACACGGCTGAGTGCCCCGCTCCCGGAGCGGAAGAGGATTTTGTTATCGACTACAACGATCTTCGAATCATCGCGTATGCTCAGTCGGTCGGATCTGGCGATTGCGGCTTTCTGCCGATCCTCGACACGAACGGCAATGGAACCATAGACTACGAGAACGAGCTTGGGCTTTACATTTGTAATTCAATGGCTGACTTGAACGGGGATTTTTTCTTGGATTTCTTTGATTATGATGTTTTTGTTGCAGCCTTTGAATCCGGAGATTGTCTCGCCGATGTTGACATGAACGGATTCTTGGATTTCTTTGATTACGACCTTTATATTCGCGCGTTTCAGTCGTCGGATTGCTCACTCGGCAATCGCGTTGGATGTTGATGGTCCACTCTCAGTTTTTATTAGATGCTTGGGGAGCATCGCTGGAGTTTGAATTGTTCTTTCGAATTCTCGATCACTTTAGGTCTGCTGTTTCATGCCAGTTGAGGTGCTCGTGAGTTCCAAGAACGGCAAAATTGTACGGTCCTGCACAGCCCTTTTGCGTGCACCGGAAACTGGCTTGATGCTGGTGGTCCTGCTGCTGGGCGGGCTGCTGGCGGCCTTCGCGGGGTCCAAGACCTCGCAGGTGGATCTGGCGCTTCCCGCGGGAGCGACGGCGGTGCGTCAGCAGGGCGTCTGGGTCGTGACGACCGACGATGCGGCGTTCCTGGCTTCGCTGCGCAAGACGCTTCAGGCTTCGGAAGAGGGCCAGCTTCGGGTGAAAGCCGGAGCCGAGACGGCGACGTTCGAAGCGGGCAAGCCGAGGTACATCGAGGGGTCTGACGGGCAGCCTTCGGTAATGAAGGTGGACGGGGTGCGGGAGAACCGGTTCCTGAACCTCGCGAACCTGACGATGCTGGCGAACAACGCGAGCACGATCGCCATCATGGCGGTGGGGATGACGCTGATCATCGCGATGGGCGGGATCGATCTGTCGATCGGGATGGTGTGGGCGCTCTCGGCGTTCGTCGGGATCTTCGTGTTCAAATACCCGTGGGACAACGGGCTTCCGTCGCTGGCGTTCAAGGGGCATGCGTGGCCGGTGGTGGCTGCGGCGGTCTGGGCGGTGGCAAGCGCGGCGATCGTGCTGGGCCTGCGGGCGAGGACGCGGAAGGTCGGTCCGTCGCCCAGTACCACGGCGTGGACGACGGCTTCGGTCGTTTCGGGGTCGGGATCGGTGCTTTTCGTCGTCGGCGTGGCGTTGTTCGCGCTGAGCGCGGCGGTGTTCGCGGATCAGACGCGGGAGCCGGTGGCGATGTCGATGCCGGTGGCGCTGCTGGTGGGGCTTGGCGTGTGCGCGGCGACGGGCGCGGTGTGCGGGCTGATCAACGGCTCCTTGACGGTGGGCTTGAACGTACACCCGTTCATCATCACGCTTGGGATGATGGCGGTGCTCGAAGGGTTCCTGTTCGTGCTCTCGGGGAGCCAGTCGCTGGTGGGCGTGCCGGCGGGGTTCGGGGATGACTTCTTCAAAGCCCGATTCGCCGGGGTCTATCCGGTGCCGGTCTTCTGCATGGTGCTGACGACGGTGGTGGGGACGATCGTGCTCAAGCGGATGGTGCTCGGGCGGCGGACGCTCGCGATCGGCGACAACGAGAAAGCCGCGATGTACGCGGGGATCCCGGTCGGGCGGACGAAGATCATGGTGTACACGGTGGCGGGGGCGCTGGCGGGCCTCTCGGCCGCGGTGAACCTGGGATACTGGCAGTCGGCTTCGCCGAGCGCGGGCAAGGGCCTTGAGCTTCAGGTGATCGCGGCGACGGTGATCGGGGGAGCGTCGCTTGCGGGTGGGCGCGGGTCCGCGATCGGAGCGGTGCTGGGCGCGATCCTGATCGAGATGATCAACAACGGGATGGTCATGCTCGAGGTGGATTCGAACTACAACAAGATCGTGATGGGCGTGGCGATCGTGCTCGCGGTCGTGATCGACAAGACCAAGACCAAGCTGCACACGCGCCGGGGCTGAGCCGGTACGATGCGGCATGCGCACCGCACTCTGCATGCTCGCCGCGTTGGGTCTCGGATCGTCCGCCATTGCCGGGCCGGTGGTCCGGGTGAAGTTCGACGAATCCGTCCGGGCGACGCCGGTCAGCGGCAGGCTCATCGTGCTGATGAAGTCCGCCGACTCGACGCTGGGGCCGGAGACCCAGCCGCTCGACGGTCCATTCTGGGAGGAAGGGCAACCGCTTTTCGCGATCGACGTCAAGGACATGAAGCCGGGACAGATCGTCGAAGTCGGGAACGGCGCGGACGCGTTTCCCTCGGCGATCGATGGCCTCAAGCCGGGGACGTACGAGGTGCAGGCGCGGCTTGACGCCAAGCGGCTCGATAGCGAATGGAAGCGTGAGCCCGGCAACCTCTACACGAAAGCAAAGGCGACGCTCAAGATCAATGCCCCGGGCGAAAACGCGTCGGTCGAGCTGAATCTCGACGCGGTCACGGGCGAGAACAAGCGGCCGCCGACGGCGGGCGTCGAGTGGTTCAGCGTGCGGTCGGAGCTTCTGTCCAAGTTCCGCGGCACGGATGTGATGCTCCGGGCGGGCGTCGTGCTTCCCAAGAATTACGACGCGACGAAGACGTACGCCGCGGTGTACGAGGTGCCGGGCTTCGGCGGGAATGACGAGGGAGCCCGGGGCATCGCTCGCCGTCGCGGGCGCGGCGGGAAGGATGACGACCTGGCCGAAAGCGCGTTCTGGATCGTGCTCGACCCCGAGGGCCCCAACGGCCACACGCTTTTCGCGGATTCCGCGAACAACGGCCCGTGCGGCAAGGCGCTCGTCGAAGAGCTGATCCCCGCGCTCGAGAAGAAGTTCCCCCTGATCGCCAAGCCCGAGGCTCGCATGCTTCGCGGCCATTCCTCCGGCGGCTGGAGCACGCTTTGGCTCGCGACGGAGTATCCGACGATCTTCGGCGCGTGCTGGAGCAGCAGCCCGGACCCCGTGGACTTTCGGGCGTTTCAGCTTGTGGATATCTACGAGGACCGGTCGATGTTCGCGCTCGACAACGGGTTAGATGGCGCCTTTGACACCAAGCAGGACGCCGTTCGGTCGCGACTTGCCAAGGTGCCGCAGTCGCTCACGCGTGAGAACGTTCCCAGCGGTTCCGACCTGATCGTCAGCTACCGTCGCAACGACAAGCCCGTCATGACGATCGAGCGCGAAGCCCGGGGCGAAGACATCCTCGGTCCCGACAACACGAGCGGCCAGCAGTGGGACTCGTGGTTCGCCGTTTTCGGCCCGCGGAACGCCGCCGGCAACCCCGCCGCTCTCTTCCAGATCAACGGCTTTCTCGACCACAAGGTCGCCGAGCAGTATCGGAAGTACGACATCGCCGACCGTCTCCGCAAGGACCCCGACCGGTTCGTGCCGATCTTCCGCGACAACATCCGGCTCGTCGTCGGAAGCGAGGACAATTTCTTCCTGGAGCAGGCGGTGATGCTGCTCAAGCAGGACGTGGAGAAGCTCACCCCGGGCGGCACGAAGAGTGCCGGTTTCATCACGATCGTGCCGAAGCTCGACCATGGCTCGATCTTCGCGAGCGCGGAGATTCAAGCGTTCGAGTCGCAGATGGTCGAACATCTCCGCAAGCACGGCCTGGTTCGCTGAACTGGCCTTACTTCGCGGCGGAAGCCGGCGGCGGGTCGGGCTGGTCGCCCATGGGGCCGCACTCGGCGAGCACGTGCTCGCGGAGTCGGGCCATGATGCCGGGCATGTCGCTTTCCGCGTCGACGATCGTCTGCGTCGGTCCTTCGTCCGTCCCCATCACCCGCCGTGCAAGCCACCGCGACATGCCGATTGTCAGCCGCACGGATCCGGCCCAGCTCCGATCGGACCCATCCCCCCACCGCTCGGGCGGCAATTCCACCGGCAATCGAGCGGGAACGGCTCCCGCGCAGAACGGCAAGCCGGGGACGAGCCACGGCGTCTTGAACCCGGTCTCGAGGCCGGTGTCCAGGTCGCGTCGGAGCGGCGTGCTGTCGGCCCACCACAGGTCCTTGCTCATGCTGACGGCAAGGGCCTCCTGCGCCGGGTCGAGCACGCCGAGGAATCGAAGCTGGCACTCGAGCGCGGCCGTCGCGGCGACGTCCCACATTGGTTCAGCGGACCGAAGCGCCTGGCCGGCGATGATCGCGGCGGCCGCGTGCGAGGTGGTATCGTCCCACGTGAAAGCCGACCGCTTCTCTGACACGCCGGGGACCGTCGAGTGCCCGTACCACGTCGCGATCTCGTGCCAGGTGGCGATGATCACCGCGCACCGCTGGGCGAGGCGGATCGAAGCATCCTGAACCGCCGCTTCCCGCTCGGCCGGAGGGAGCGTGGCAAGCCATGCCGGCGGGGTGACCGTCAGCACAAAGTCGCCATTCGTCCACGAGAATTCCGCCGGAGCGGCAAGCGGCTCTTCCGCGCGCAGACGCTCGCGAAGGCGGTCGTGGACATACTTCGTCCAGTCCATGTACTCGCGGATGTGCGAGAGGTCGAGGAATCCGACGGAACAGGAGTACATCGTGCCGCGGCCGGATTCCGACGGGCCCGCGATTCGGTCCCACCAAGGTCCGTACCGATGCACGCCGAGTTCACGCGTGTCGGCTTGGGAGTAAAGCGTCATAAACCCCGTGAAGGGCATGGAGCCAAGACGAAGCCTGGGCGCGGGCGCGGCGACGCACCCCGCGAGAGCCAAGCTCGCCGCTGCGGACGCCGCGACAATCACCATCCGAGACCAGAACCTCATGAGCAGCAGTGTACTGAGCGCGAGTCGCGATCGGGTGAACCGGGGATGACCGGGTTTGCACCTCTGACCCGCGGCGCGTTCAAATCCAGACCTGCGCGATGAGCGCCGGTTCGCGGCCCGTCGCCGTCGGCATATCGCCGACTTGGAGCGTCGCGAACTTCACCTCGGCTTCCGGGTGCGCGTCGAGCCACTCGTTGATGTGGCGGTCGAGATACTCAAGCCCGTGGGCCGTCAGGCTTCCGGAGAACGTGCGAACGTGCGTTGCGCCGGTGCCGGATTTCTGAAGCGGACGTTTCCAACGGGACTCGACGGATTCGGTGGGCCGGCCGCTTGCAAACCCGTGGATCTTGGGCTTGACCTCCTCAACGGCGTGCCCGCCGCTCGCGGGAGCGGGCGGCGGAGCGACGCCGATGGGCGGCAACCCCGAGGATTGCGACGGGGTTGAGGCGGCGGACGATTGCGGACGGTACACGTGTTCGGCCATCGACGTACCTCCCCCGCGTGGCGGGGATGATGCCGTGCCCGGGCGGATCAGGCCTCCGCGGAGCAGAACGCAGCGGAGGACGAGGCCCATGCCGCCCGTCAGAATCGGGCGACAGGATCAGTATGCCACGGGAGGAAGGAAAACGCAAGGCTATTTGCGGCCGGTTTTGACCTTGACCATCGCGGCGGCCTTTTTTGCGAGCTTTCGGGCGGCGGTGGCGGTCGCGGCGGTCGCGAGAACGACACCCATCCGGCGGTACTTGCGCGTGCTGGGCTTGCCGAAGAGTCTGACCTGGACGGTGGGGAGGGCGAGGGCCTTCTCGACCCCTTCGTACGACGGCGGCTCGCTGGACGCTTCGTGCGCGAGGATCACGGCGCTCGCGGCGGCGGCGTGCTTGCCGGTCCCGTAGTGGATCGCGGGGATCGGGAGTCCGAGAATGGCCCGGACGTGCAGGTCGAACTCGCTGAGGTCCTGGCCGATCATGGTGACCATGCCGGTGTCGTGCGGGCGGGGTGAAAGCTCGCTGAAGATGACGCGGTCGCCCTTGACGAAGAACTCAACGCCGAAGAGCCCGGCGCCGTGCTTGCCCGCGATCTCGGAGGTGATGGCGCGGGCCATGGCCTGGGCTTTTCTGACGAGGGCGGGCTTCATCGCGCACGGAGCCCACGATTCCTGATAATCGCCGCGTTCCTGGCGGTGGCCGATGGGGCGGACGAAGAGGGTCCGGTCCTTCTCGGCGAGTTTCTTTCCGCCCACGACCGCCCGCTGGCGGATGGTGAGCACGGTGATCTCGTAGTCAAAGTCGATGAACTCTTCCGCAATGACGCGCCGGGTGTCGCCGCGCATGCCCTCACAGGCGTAGTCCCATGACTTCACGAGGTCCGCGGGCTTCTTCGCGACCGACTGGCCTTTGCCGCTTGAGGACATCACGGGCTTGATGACGCAGGGGAGACCGACGGGGCTCCTGCCTTCAAGGACGATGCGTCGGAGTTCCTCCGCGGACTCGGCGTAGGCGAACCGGGCGGTGGGAAGCTTGAGCTCGCGAGAAGCAAGGTCGCGGATCGCGTCGCGGTTCATGGTGAGGTGAGCGGCGCGGGCGGAGGGGACGACGCTTTGACCTTGGGCTTCGAGCTTGACGAGGCGCTCGGTGCGGATGGCTTCGATCTCGGGGACGACGAAGTCCGGAGCATGCTTGCGAATGACGGCTTCGAGAGCGTCGCCATCGAGCATGTTGAGGACCTCGAACCCGTCGGCGACCTGCATGGCGGGAGCACCGGCGTAGGAGTCAACCGCGATGACCGAGCATCCGAGCCGCTTGGCCGAGATGACGACCTCGCGTCCGAGTTCCCCTGATCCAAGAAGCATGAGAAGCGGCGTGGTTCGCATGGGCGAGGGTACCAAGGCCGCCGCGCCGCAGATCAGAGACATTCCGGCCCAAAGGTGCCTTTGGGCTTGACACGCCGGCGGCTTATCGATAACCTTTCGGTTAGTCATGAACCTCGACGAGCTCGACAGCCTCTTTTCAGCCCTTGCGAGCCGTGAGCGACGCCGGATGCTCGACCTGCTCCAAGCCAAGCCGGGCCTGACGGTCGCCGCGCTCGCTCAGCACTTTGACATGTCGAGCGTCGGCGTGCTCAAGCACGTGAAGGTCCTGGAAGCCGCGAATCTCGTCTTGGCGCACAAGGTGGGCCGCGAACGCAAGCTCTTCCTCAACCTCATGCCCATCCAGCAGGTCTACGACCGCTGGACCGACGAGTACAGCCGCTTCTGGGGCGGGCACGTCGCTGACCTGAAAGCCAAGCTCGAAGCCCACGCCGCCGGCAAAGCCGGAGCCGCACGAAAGGCCCAAAGACATGCCTAGCAGCACGCCCGTTCAACCCGCATCCGCTCCCGCCAACATCGCGCCCGACCAGATGTTCAAGGTCGTGATCAAGGCGCCCCCGCGAGCGGTCTGGGCCGAGATCACGCGCACCGACGTTCCCATCGCCTGCTTCTTCAACAACCGGATGCACCTTGGGCCGGGCGGGCTTGCTCCGGGAACGAAGATGGCGATGCGGACGCCCGATGGCAAGCACACGGGCGTGGTTGGCGAGATTCTCGAGATCGTGCCGCTCAAACGCTTCGTGCACACGTTCCGGTTCACGGACAAGAACGACCCGCCGTGCGTGGTGGCGTACGACCTGGCGGAAGTCTCGGGGGGGACCGAGTTCACGCTCACGATTTCCAGGTGCGTCGCTGGTTCCAAGACCCAGAAGCAGATGGTCGGCGGAGCCAAGATCATCACGGGCACGCTCAAGGCGGTGCTGGAGACGGGCAAGCCTTCGTTCCTCATCCGCACGCTCTACGCCGTCATGCCGCTCTTTCCTGTGCCCAAAGCGTGCCGGAGCGAGAACTGGCCTGTGAATTGAGTCGCTAGACTCCGTCATGCCCACGCTTCCCGCTCTTTCCGGCCGCGTCGTGATCGCCGGTGGCTCCGGATTTCTCGGGATATCGCTCGCGGCTCACCTGACCGCAGCGGGCGCGAAGGTGGTCATTCTCTCGCGCGGCACGCCCAAAGCCGCGTACGACCATGTTCGGTGGGATGCGCGATCGCTCGGCGACTGGATTTCGTGTCTGGATGGGGCTGCCGGGTTGGTGAATCTCGCGGGTCGCACCGTCGACTGCGTCAAGACGCCCGACCACTGCGATGAGATTCTCCGCTCACGCGTCGAATCGACCCGTGTGCTCGGGCAGGCATGCCGCCGCGTGGCTTCGCCGCCGCCGGTGTGGGTGCAGATGTCGACCGCTCACATCTATGGTGATCCACCCGAGGTGCACTGCGATGAGAGTTCCGCGTTCGGGTACGGCCTTGCGCCCATCGTGGGCAAAGCGTGGGAGCAGGCGTTCGCGGAGTCCATCCTGCCGACGCAGCGAAGCGTCATGCTTCGGACGAGCTTTGTGATCGGCCGTGCGAACTCCGGCGGCTCGGGAGCGCTGGGCACGCTTGGCATGCTGGCCCGATTGGGCTTGGGCGGGACAGTCGGTCACGGTCGGCAAGGGATGTCGTGGATCCATGAGCAGGACATGAACCGGCTCTTCGAGCGTGGGCTTGTCGATCCATCGATGCAGGGGGCGTACATCGCATCCTCACCGACCCCGGTGGCGCAGAAGCTGTTCATGAAGACGCTTCGCCGATATGCCGGCGGACTGGGCGGGCTCGGCGTTGGCCTCCCGGCGCTGGCGTGGATGGTGCGTCTGGGAGCGCCTCTCGTGCTTCGCACCGACCCTGAGCTTGCGCTGTACGGACGGTTTCTGACCCCGCGCCGGCTTCTGGACGAGGGTTTTGACTTCTCATTCGCGACGCTGGACGCGGCGTGCTCGGATCTCTTCCGACCCAAGCATTAGAAAAAGACAAGCGAGCCGGCTCTCTCCCCGAAAGCCGGCCCGCTTGATGGGGTGTACTCAATCCGATGTGCCTCAGCGGCGACGACGGAGGCCCAGAGCCGCAAGCCCGAGCAGCGCGGCTGCTCCCGGAGCGGGAACCACGCCGGGCGAGCCGACCTCGCCCGTCGCCGACAGGAACGCGCCGTTGACGCCCGCAGCGCTGAGCTGCGTGACGGTGGCCAGGCCCGCGCGGTTGTCGAACGTGACACCGGCGGTCGCGGCTCCGAACGTCACGCCCGTCACCCGAACGCCAGCGCCGCTGAACAGGTTGACCGCATCGCCGCCGGAGCCCAGACCGATGCCCGAACCGCCGTACGTGCCGACCACGAGGGTCGAAGGAACGGACAGGCCGAACCACGCGCTCTTGAACGCATTGATCACTGCCGCGTCGGTCGAGCCGTCCGCACGCGTCTCAATGAAAATCACCGACTCGCCCGCGCCGATCGACGTGACGCCACGCAGCGCCAGCGAAGCCGCGAACGAGTTCGAGCTGTCATCCACCTTCCAGCCCGTGATGTCCACGGCGGAAGCCCCGGTGTTCGTCACTTCGAAGAAGTCGGCGTTGTACGTGCCGTTGCTGCTCCCGGTGGAGTGAACCTCCGAGATGATGATGTCGGCCGTCGCGGCCTGACCCAGAACCGCCACGCCGGCCACCGCCAAGCAACGCAAGGAATTCGTCGGAACCATGCTCTCTCTCCTACTCAATACAGATCCATCCCGCGGGCACGCTCCCGCGAAGGGAAATCACAGTATTGATAAATCATCCAGAATCCGTGATCCTTGCGCAAAGATTGCGCCTAGAGGAGGCTAACTCGCACCCTCCACGTTCCCAGCCAGCCCACGCCCACCGCTACCATCGCTAGAGGAGCCCCGGATGAGCACCGCAAATCCATCCAAGCCACTAACATCCGACGCCATCGATCTGCTTCTCGGACACAACCGGTGGGCCAACGGCGAGGTCCTGCGGGCGTGCGAGCCTCTGCCCGAATCCGAGTTCCACCAGCGATTCGACATCGGCCCGGGCTCGCTCCACGACACCATGTCCCACGTGATCGGCGCGATCTTTCGCTGGGCCGACCGCATCGGCCAACGGCCGCTCCGCCCGTCGATCGAGGGACGCACGCACGGCGACACCTCAACCCCGATGACCCGGCGCACACCCCGCGAGCTGCTGGCGCTCAATACCCAAGCGTGCGAAGACTTCGCGGCGGTGGTCCGCTCGGTCCGGCCGCTCATGGCCGAGGTGCGCGACTGGACCTTCGGCGGGAACACCTACCGGTTCAATGTCGCGGCTTCGATCATCCACATCACCAACCACGGGATGCACCACCGCGCGCAGTGCATGAACATGCTCCGACGCCTCGGTCGTCCGGTCGACGCCGACCTGGACGAACTCGAATGGCAGGTCGCGGGTGAGCCGATCGACTGAAGCGACTCGCGCGGTCTTGGAGACTTACTCCGGCTTCTCCGCCGGCTTTTCCTCGGGCTTGGCCGCCGAAGCCGGCTGTTCCTCGGGAGCCGCCGTCGCGAGCGTGAGCGACTGGTCGATCTCGATCTCATCCGCGACGGACTTGTCCTTGACGACGTAGTCGTTGGTCACGCCGAAATCCGTCAGTTTGACGGTGTACTTGCAGCGGATCGCGAGAAGGTCGCCCTTGGCGATCTTGGCGGATTTCTCGGTCTCTTTGACGAAACCGAGCACGACGTCCTTGATCGATACTTCCTTCGTGACGCCACGCATCGTCATGTCGCCCACAAGCGTGACCTTGAACGACACCGCCGTGCCCGCGCCCGCTTTGTGCGGCGTGATGTCCTTCACGGACTTGAGCGTGAAGATGATGTCGGGGGACTTCCCCGCGTCGAGCCACTCGGCTTTGGCGATGTTGCGGTTCTTGGTCTTGTTGCCGGTTTCGAGGCTCTTGACGGGCAGGACCCAAGCTCCGGCCTTGAGGTCCGCGGGGTTGTCGGCCGGTCCGGCGACGGCGTAGCCGAGGACACTGGCGCTGTACCCGTCGAAGGTCGCGTTGTGGGTCTTGGAGGTGAAGGTCACCTGCTTCTGGCTGCCGAGGGTGATCGTTTGGTAGACCGTGCCGAGCTTTTTCTGATCCTCGGGGATGACGAGGGACTTGCCGCTGGCGGCCCGCACGGGGGCTTTCGGCGCTTCCGCCTGCTTCTCAGGCTGCTTCGTGTCGGGCTTGGTTTCCGCGGGCTTGGTCTCTGCGGGCTTGTCTGCGGGCTGAGCGATCCCCGCCGCCGCGATCAGGAGCGCCGCCATCACCGCCGTCGTCTTCAAAATCATGCCTTTTCCTTCATGCAGCACGCCCGCGGCTTGCGCGTGGCGACAAAGACCAGAACCGTCATCACAAGGGGCGGGAGCATCAGCGTCGAGACCGCCGCCGAGTCCTTCCACGAACTCATCCCGGGAATCAGCCCCAGCCGGAAATGGTTCTGCACCTCTTTCGGCTTGCCGGCCGCATCGTCCATGCCGAGGCCCGCGAAAGGATCCTCAGCCGTCTCCTCCGCCATCTTGGCGAGGGCTTCGGAAGGAGCGCGGGTGTCGGGAAGCCGGCCCGTCTGGTCCCAGATCGTGAGCGTCAGCAGCGCCGAAGCCGCCAGCATTCCAAGAGCCGTCAGCCGCGCGAGAATTCGAGTTCCAGAACGCATCAAGTGCCTCCGCGACTATCGTACCCGGACACACCCCCCACCGTTCCCTCAATCCGACCACCCACGCCATCTAGCCCCCCACCGGGCCCCCACTCGACTCGCACTCGACCGTCAGGCCAACGCACGCCGCACGATTCCCGAGCGCCCGCCACGCCTCGCCCTTCCGGCGCGAACCTTTCGACCCCCTGACCGTCTGAATACGAAGCACGCACGCTCGAAGGACGCCATGATCCACCAAACACTCCTCCTCGCCCTCGCCGCTCTGGCCCAGCCCGCTTCTCAGCCCTCCACCCCAGCCGGGGGCCCCGCTCCGGCAGCGCAGGTGCCTGCGGCGCCGCCCTCGACCGACTTCCAGGACGCCGCCGACCTCCTCGCGGCCCTCGAAAAAGCCGACGAGGGGCTCGACCAGTTCCAAGCCGAGATCCGCTACGACCGGACCCTCGATCTCGAGGGTGAGCGGCAGGTGCGGATGGGTAAGCTGTATTTCGACCGGGCGAAGATCGGGGAACGGACCGTGCGCCGATTCGCGGTCTGTTTCGAACAGTTCATCGTGGGAACCGCGCAGCGGACCGAGCAGCGCTTCCATGTGTTTGACGGCGCGTGGTACGCCGACAAGATGCCTGCCGAGAAGAAGATCAACCGCAAGGAGGTCGTCGGCCCGGGCCAGAGCCTTGACCCGATGAAGCTCGGCGAGGGGCCCATGCCCATCCCGATCGGCCAGAAAAAGGACGACATCCTCTCGCGGTACAACGCCCAGCTCGTCCCGGTCGAAGACGGCCTGGGCGCGGATGACGCGGCTCTCAAAGCGTTCCTCGCCGGCTCGACCCAGATTCGCCTGACTCCCAAAGCCGGCGCGGCTCCGGGCGGCGATGCGTTCGAGGAGATCCGGCTTTGGTACCGGGGCAAACGCCCTGAGAAAATGGGATCCGACGACAAGCCTTCGGCTCGCCTCCTCCCCCGCGCGGCCCGGACGGTCAGCGTGAACAAGGACGTGTCGATTGTTCAGCTTCTGGACATCCGCGTGAACACGGAAGCTGGCACCGACGGCAAGATCGACCCCACCATCATGGACACCAAAGCCCCCGAGGGCTGGGAGGTCACCGAGGTCCGCTTGCCGACCGCGCCGGCCGAAAAGCCGGCGGAAGCCAAGCCCGCCGAAGCCGATTCCGGCAAGCCGAGCAACACTCCGCAAGCTCCGGCGACCGATGAAAAGAAGGACGCCCCGAAGTAGGCCGCGAACACCATGCTCAGAAAGCTCAAAACCCGCCGACACCTCTCCCTCGGCACGCTCCTGCTTATGGTCGCGGGGAGCCTCTGCGCGGCTCCGGCCGCGATGGCCCAGCCCGAGGTGCCCCCGGCGGTCGCTCGGCTGCTTGAGAGCAGATCGCTGACCGACGAAGAACGCAAGGACATCCGGATCCGTCACGGCGTCTGGGAAGACGCCGACCTCGATACGCCTGCTCGCAAGGCCCGTGCGGCGCTCCTGACGGGTGACTGGACCAATCCCGCCCTTGCCGATGAACAAGCCGACCCGCTCGATCGCGCGGAAGCCGCGATGCTTCGGGGTGAGCCGGCGGCGGCGATCACCATCCTCGACGGCGCTCGCGACCGCGGCGATCGGCCGATGCGGGCCGCTCGCCTGCGCGGCCAGGCTCTGGTCTGGCTTGGCAAACTCGAGGAAGCCGACGCGGTGTGGCGTTCCGCCGCCGCGTTCGCGCCGCAGCTCGCTTCCGGCGAACAGCCCGGCCGCGCGGAAGAGCTCGTCGAGTGCGTCCGCTCCATGATGGGCCGCTCACGCCTCCCCGTCGAGATCACCAAAGCCGGAGCGGCCGCCAGCGACTACAAGCTCATGCTCTCGCTCCTTGGCAAAGCTCGGACCGAGATCGACCGCTTGTGCTGGACCGCTTCCCTCGCCGAAGCTCAGCTCCTGGTCGACAAGGACAACCCCAGCGAAGGTGAAGCCGCGGCTCGCGAAGCTCTACGCCTCTGCCCGCGCTCCGCCGAAGCCTTCTTCGCGCTCGGCTCGCTCGCCGTCGACTCCTTTGCTTTCGATCAGGCGGAGAAGATCGCCGAAGCGCTGCGAGAGATCAGTTCCGATTCTCCGCACGCCGCCATCATCTCCGCGCGCGCACGCGTGCGACAGTCAGACCCGCGCGGCGCGACCGAAGTTCTGGAGCCCGTGCTCGCCAAGCTTCCCGCCGCGCCCGACCTGCTTGCGATTCAAGCGGCGACCGCCGCGGCCGGGTTTGACTTCCAAGCCGTCGACACCCTCCTCGCCGCGTTTGACGCTCGCTTCCCGAATTCACCCGAAGCCGTCGCGCTCGTGGGCCGAACCCTGTCCGACGCCCGTCAGTATGCTGACGCTTCCAAGTACCTCAACGAAGCCGCCAAGCGGGCCCCCGCGTGGGCCGACCCGTGGATCGAGCTCGGCCTGATGGAGCTTCAGTTCGGCCGCAACGCCGAATCGCTGAAAGCTCTTGAGAAAGCCACCGCGCTGGACCCCTTCAACATCCGCGCGGAGAACTCCCTCAAGCTCGTCCGCGAGCTCGCTTCCTACGGCACCATCGAGACCGATCACTTCGTCATCCGCTACAAGCCCGGCGTCGACGCCATCCTCGCCAAGGAAATGGTCGAGCCTCTCGAAGCCAACCACCGCCGCGTCGCCGGCAAGGACAAGGGCGGCATCGACCACCAGGTCTCGCAGAAGACCGTGATCGAGCTTTACCCCGACCACGAGTGGTTCGCCGTCCGCATCGCCGGCATGCCCCGCATCCACACCATCGCCGCCGCCACCGGCCCCGTCGTCGCGATGGAAGCCCCGCGTTCCGGGCCCAACCACCTTGTCGGCCCTTACGACTGGGAACGCGTCGTCCGCCACGAATACGTCCACACCGTCACGCTTTCGAGAACCAAGAACCGAATTCCGCACTGGTTCACCGAAGCCGCGGCCGTCTACCTCGAAGATGCGCCCCGCGACTGGTCCGCCATTCAGGTCCTCGCCCAGGCGTACAAGACCGACGCTCTCTTTGACTTCGAAGAGATCAATCTCGCGTTCGTCCGGCCGAAGAAGCCGACCGATCGCTCGCAGGCGTACGCCCAGGGTCACTGGATGTACGAGTTCATGATCGAGAAGTACGGCCCGCGGGCTCCGCTGGAGCTCATGGACGCCTATGCCGCCGGCGTGAAGGAACCCGAAGCGTTCAAGCAGGTTCTCAAAGTCTCACGCGAAGAGTTCATGGACCAGTTCCTGCCCTGGGCGAAATCTCAGCTCGTCTCCTGGGGCATGCTCCCCCCCGAGGGAACGCCCTCCGCCCAGAAAGCCATGGCCGAAGCTCTTGGCGAGGACCCGCCGGAAGAGCCGACGCTCGAGCAGTGGAAAGCTGCGCTCGCTAAACACCCCGAGCACCCCGATCTGCTGATGGGCGCGATCCAGTCGTTGCTTGACGCTTCTCGCGGCGCCCCCACCGCCGAAGTCGTCCCGCTTCTGGAGGCGTACGCCGCCGCGCGACCGGTCGACCCCTTCCCGCACAAGCTTCTGACGACGTGGTTCCTCTCCGGCGGCGGAAAGGACGACCCCTCGGCGACCGAGCGCGTCATCTCGCACCTGGAGTTTCTCGACGCCCGAGAGCAGTACACGCCCGCGTACGCGAGCGAGCTCGCGAACCGGTACGGAGTGCTGAGGCAATGGGACAGGGCGTGGGCCAAGGCGCTCCGCGCCGTTCGCATCGCGCCCTACGACGCCCGCACGCGCGAAACCGCCGCGACCGTCGCCATCCTCCGCAAGGATTACGACGCGGCCCAGTGGCAGCTTGAAGCACTCAAGGTGATCGAGCCCGACCGCGACATCCACACCCAGCGTCTTGACGCTTTGAAGAAGATGCGGCAGAACTGACCAAGATCGGACTCGGCGAGATCGGTCCCGGCGGCCCGCCTACGCCGCTTTCGCAAGGAAGAGCTTGAGGCCAAGGCGGTATCCCTCGCCGTCGCGCGAGCACCGGCTCACCACGCCCGCGTGCGCCTGCGAGAGTCCCGAGTCGGGCCGGAGCGTGAACCGAGCCCCCGGCGTGATTGCGATCCCGCAGCGGATGCCAAGACCCATGCCGGATGCATCGACGAACTCGACCTTGCACACCTTCGCGCCGCCCTCGCCATCGACGAACGCGGCGATCCCCTCGCCGACGATCGACTGACGCTCGTCATGCCGCCGGTCCAGCTTGCGGATCCGTTCCTCGGCTTTGCGAGCCCACACGGGGAGCGCGGCCTCATCGCGCACGGTCTGCTCTGCGATCTTCATGTGCTCACCTTCCTTGGTACACCACCGGGGCCGCCACCATGCGGCCTGTGCCGTGTGTATCGACGCGCCGCCACCCTTCCTTGACCGCCCCGTGCGCACAATTCAAGATTCGACCGACACGCCACAGGTCCGCACGGGGTTATGCCCACCGACCAGCCCACCCCTTCGTACGATCCCCCGTGCCGCAGCGCGACGACCCAGACCCCATTCTGCCCGACGAGGACGGCATCCTGCCCGACGATGCGCCCCCGACCTGGGGCACCGAGACGCACGACGCGCGGATGGCCCGCCTGCTCGCCCGTGCGCGGAAACTGCCGAAAAGACCCGGCGTGTACCTCATGAAGGACCAAAAGGGCGTGGTCATTTACGTCGGCAAAGCCCTCAGCCTGCCCGACCGCGTCTCGTCCTACTTCGTCCCCTCCGCGGATCTCGGCGGAGCCAAGCAGAGCCTGCTCGAGTTCGTTCACACCTTCGACCATCTCGTCTGCGAGGGTGAGTGGGAAGCCCTGCTCACCGAGAACCGGCTGATCAAGGACATCCACCCGCGCTTCAACGTCCGTCTCACCGACGACAAGACCTTCCCCTACCTCGTCATCACCAGCCGCGAGGACTTTCCCCGCGTCTTCATCACGCGCAACCCGCAGGGCATCGAGGAACGCGCCGACCGCGACGGCGGCGGCATCGGAGTCGCCGAAGAGATGAAGGGCGCCCGGATCTTCGGCCCCTTCACCAACGCCGGCGCCCTCCGCGAAGCCATCCAGATCCTCCAGCGCGTCTTCAAATTTCGAACCTGCAAACTCGACATCATCGCCGGCGACGAACGGAACAAACGCTTCCGCCCCTGCCTCCTCTACGCGATCCATCAGTGCACCGCGCCCTGTGCCGACAAGATCTCCCGAGAAGCCTACCGCGAGGACGTCGAACGCTTCACCCGCTTCCTCGGCACCCGTCGATCCGAGATGGTCCGCGAGATGACCGAAGAGATGACCCGAATGGCCGCGGACATGAACTTCGAGCGCGCCGCCGCGATCCGCGACCAGATCAAAGCCCTCGCCAAGCTCGACGAACGCGCCGGCCGCGATGAGGGCTGGCAGCCCGAGTCCGAGATCGACCTCATCGACCCGCGCAAAGGCCTCGAAAGCCTCCAGCGCACCCTCGGCCTCGCCGAGCCCATCCGCTGCATCGAAGGGATCGACATCGCCCACCTCCAAGGCGGCGAGACCGTCGGAAGCAAGGTCTGCTTCATCGACGGCCGACCACTCAAAAGCGAGTACCGCCGCTTCAAGATCAAGAGCGTCACCAACGACGACTACAGCTCAATCCGCGAGGTCGTCAGCCGCCGGTACCGCGAAGCCGGCACCGGAAGCGAGCTCTATCCCGAGGTCATCCTCATCGACGGCGGCTTGGGACAGCTCCACGCCGGCCTCGAAGCCTTCGCCCAACTCGACATCCAGCCTCCGATGGTCATCAGCCTCGCGAAGAAGGAAGAGCTCATCTACGTGCAGCAGCGGAGCGATCCCATCCGCCTGGGACGCGAGAATCTCGGCCTGCGCCTGCTCCAGGCCGTCCGCGACGAAGCCCACCGCTTCGCCCAGCACTACCACCACGTCCTCCGCCGCAAGAAACAGCTTGACGAAGACTGAACCGAACGATGAAACAAGTTTCGGCACGACCTTCGCCGGTTTCTTGACGCATCGATCATTGTCGATACGATTGAGTCGAGCTCTCAAGGTCTTTCCAGGACCGGGGGCTTCTCTGGAGGTACTTCCGTGCCGAACGCCATCACTCCCGCCGACCTGCTCGCGTCCCTCTCGTGGCGCTACGCCACCAAAAAGTTCGATCCAAGCAAGAAGATCGACGCCGGGCTCTGGTCGACGCTCGAGCAGGCTCTGGTCCTTTCACCGTCGTCCTACGGGTTGCAGGCTTGGCGATTCGTCGTCGTCGCGGACACGGCGATCCGCCAGAAGCTCCGTGCAGTCTCGTGGAACCAGCCGCAGATCACGGATGCTTCGCACATGGTGGTCTTCTGCCGCAAGAATGATCTGACGGCCGCGGATGTCGATGCTTATGTCGACCGGATCGCCCAAGTTCGCGGCACGCCTAAGGCTGAGCTCGAGGGCTACCGCAACATGATGGTCGGATCGGTCACCAACCCGCCCAGCCTCCCCGGCGGCGACATGGTGACGTACACCCGCTCACAGGTCTACATCGCGCTGGGTCAGTTCCTGACGGCGGCGGCCCTCCTCGGCGTCGACGCCTGCCCGATGGAGGGCTTTGACCCCAAGGGCTACAACGAGATTCTGAATCTCCCGGCTCAGGGCTACTCGGCGGTCGTGGTGGCGACAGCGGGCTACCGCGCGGCCGACGACATGTTCGGCGCCATGAAGAAGGTTCGGTTCGAAGCCAAGGACGTCATCAAGCACGTCTGACCCGATCCGCACTCACTTCACGCTTACTTCACCGGGTTCCCCTCGGCATCGACGAACACGGGTTCGCCGAGGCCGAGGTCCTTGATCTGTTCGAGGATCAGGGCTTTATCGCCGACCAGCACCAGCACGCCGGACTCGATCGGCAGCGCGCTCTTCGCGATCGCGTTGAGATCGGCGGCGGTCACCTTGTCGATCATCGCCATGTCCGCCGCGACGGTGTCGAACGAAAGACCGTTGACAAGCATCGTTTCCGCCACGCCGAGCAGGCCCGAAAGCCCCTGGAACCCGCGCACCGTCTCGTTGCGTGCCGTCTCGCGGACCTTGCGAGCATCATCCTCGGAGACATCGCCCGCCCGCAAGCGGTTGAACTCCTTCATGAACTCGCGCAACGCCGCCCCCGTGACTTCCGCCTGCACGCTCGCGCCGGCGCTGAACGTCCCCGCGGAAATCTCCATCGCGTACCGCGACCGCGCGCCGTAGGTGTACCCGTGGTCCTCGCGGAGATTCTGATTCAGGCGGCTGGTGAAGCTGCCGCCAAGCAGGGTGCTCAGGAGCCGCAGCTTCACGCGGTTCGGATCGGTGTACTTCACGCCCGGCGACTGGAACCGGATCATGGTCTGCGTCGCGCCCGGACGATCGACGATCGCGAGCTTAAGCGAGGTTCGCGGCTGGATCGCAAACTCCGCCCGCGTCCCGGGCTGCACATTGACGCCCGTCCACGAGCCCAGAGCCCTCTCAAGCATCGGCGTCAGCTCCGCCAGCGTGACGTCACCCGCGACAAGAAGCGTGCAGAACGCCGGGTCAACGAGAGACTTGCGAGCGGCTCGCACCTGATCCAGCGTCATCGCTTCGACGCTCTTGACGGTCCCACCGGCGGGGAAAGCGTACGGGTTGCTCTCGCCGTACACCATCCGGTCGGCGACCATCGTGGCCGCGGCGGCGGGAGATTCGAGAGCCTGACGCAGGTCGTCCGCTCGAAGCGACCTGACCCGCTCCCAGTCCTTGGCTTCCATCCTCGGGCGTACGACCGCATCGGCGAACAACCCGACCCCGCGCTCGACGTTCCGCTTGAGGACCGTCATCGAGACACCGAGGGTTTCGTGATCCGCGCTCGCGCTGAACGACCCTCCGATCGCCTGCACCGCATCTCCGAACGCCAGGGAGTCAAGCTCGCCCGCGCCCTGCGTCATCATCTCCGCCGCAAGCGAAGCCCGCCCCTCCGCTCCCTTGGCGTCCAGCGCCCCACCCGGCTTGCTGACGAGATGCAGCGCCACCAGCGGCAGATCGCTCCGCGTCCAGAGCGCCACGCGAAGCCCATTCGAAAGCGTCGCCATCTGCGGCGCGGGAACCTTGAACTCGCTCGTCGCTCCGTCCTTCGGCCTCGCGTCGCGCGGAGACGCCGCCCGCTCGGGCTCCTCCGGAAGTACGCGTACGATCACGCGGGCGTTCTGCTTGATGGTCTCTTCGGCCCATTCACGCACCTTCGCCGGCGTCGCGCTGCGGAACCGGTCCAGGTCACGCTTGAAGCTGTTGGGCTCACCCCAGTAGTACTCGTACTCGTTCATCCGGTCCGCTTTGCGGTCGATGCTCTGGAGACTCGCGAGCGTTGCCATCTCGATCGTGGCTTTGTACCGGTCGAGCTCCTCTGCGGTGGGTCCGTCCTTGATCAGCTTGGCGAGTTCCTCGTCGACGAGGGCTTCCACCCGCGCGAGGTCCGCGTCCGGCTTGGCGAGCACGGCGATCTGGAACATCCCGCCCAGCGGGTATCCCTGCTGCATCGCGCTCACTTCGGCCGCGATCTGTTCGTCGATCACGAGCCGCTTGTAAAGCCTGCTTGAGTTCCCGTCCGCAAGCACGGCCGCCGCGAGTTGCATCTCCGCGTCGCCGTTGCCGAAAGCGACGGGGCTGTGATACGTGTACTCGACCTTCGGAAGCTGCACCTTGTCGATCGCCGTGATGCGTCGCACTCCGTCGAGCTTCACCGGGATCGCCTGCGCGGGCTTGGTGTACTTCCGCGTCACCGGCTGGCCGGCGGGAAGCGTGCCGAAAAGCGAGTCAACCAGCGGACGGACCGCCGCGGAGTCAAAGTCTCCCGCGATCACCAACGAAGCGTTGTTCGGAACGTAGAAATTCGCGAAGAAGTCCTTGACGTTCGCGACGTTCGCGGCTTCGAGGTCTTCGTGCGTCCCGATGACGCCGTAGTAGTACGGGTGCGTCGGTGCGTAGAGGGCTTTGTACACCATCTCCGAAGCTTTGCCGTACGGGGCGTTCTCGACGACCTGCCGAAGCTCGTTGCGGACCACGTCCCGCTGCTTGTCGAGCTTCTCCTGGTTCATCTGAAGGCCCATGTCCTCGAGGCGGTCGGCGTCAAGCCAAAGCAGCGTCGGAAGCAGCGTGCTCGGACCCCACGAGAAGTAGTTCGTCCGGTGCAGGTCGGTCGACGCGTTGTTGGCTCCGCCGCCAGTCTCCATCAGCACATCGAATTGGTTGCCCGGGACCCGCTTGGTGCCCATGAACATCAGGTGCTCGAAAAGGTGCGCAAACCCGCTCCGGCCCGGCGGTTCATCCTGAGCTCCCACTCGGTACCAAATGTTCACCGTCGCCACCGGAAGCGACCGGTCCTCATGCAGAATCACGGTCATCCCGTTGGGAAGCGTGTACTTCTCGTAGGCCACATCCTGGCCGAGCGCAGAAGCGGCAAAGCCGGCCGCAATGACGATCCCGGGAACGACGGAGAAGAATCGGTTCATGCGCGGACTCCCTGTGGAATCCGAACGATACGCGCAGTGGTCCGACCGATCACCTCGCGCCCAGCAGCGACAGGACGCCCTGCTTCTGCAGGTCCATCGTCATCTTCATCACGAAGTCCGCCGCGGCGGTGAGCACCTGCCGGCGCACGAACTCCGACACTTCGCTGGCGTAGTCCACATCCTCAACCTCCGACTGCGCCTCGGTCAGGTTGATGAGCTCCTCCTGAAGCGAGCGGATCTGCGCATCCACCCCCTTCACGCCCGCACCGGCTTCCGCCCGCGCCGTCGCGATCGACGAGAGCGAATCCTTCACCACGCGCTGCGCCGTTTCGAGGTCGCCGGATGAGAGGTCGAGCAGCCCGCCCTTCGCGAGCGACTTCAGCGACACGCGGCGGCCCTCGCCGTCCTTCGACACGCCGATCGATCCCGCATCCCAGCCCTGAAGCACCAGTTCGCCGCGGTACGCTTGCGAGAACGCCATCGTGTCGATCGCGCCCAGGATCGAATCCGCTTCGGTCTGCAAAGCCGCGAGTTCATCCTCGCCCATCCCGCTGCGGTTCGCCGCCGCGACGACCAAGCCGTCGAGCTGTCCGACCAGTTCGCCCAAGCCCGCGAGGGCGCCATCCCGAGCGCCGACCGCGAGGGCTTGCAGTTCAAAGGTCTTGATCCTCGCGGTAATCGTTTTCCGCTGGGCGTCCATCGCGGTCACAGCGACCGCTCCCGCCGGATCGTCCGAAGCGCGGTTGATCCGCTTGCCTGTTGCAAGCCGCTCCATCGAAGCGTTCATCGCGCGCCTGGCGTCGGACGCCGTCCGCGCCGCGGCAAGCCCGCTGAAGTTCATGGACACCATCCGTCCCATGCCGGAGCATCGGCGTTCTCGGGCCCCGGCTTCAGGCCGCCCCGCTCCGACCTATCGCTTTCCCACGGCTTTCGCGGGGTTTCCGGTGTAGACCGTGCCGGATTCGAGATCCTTGTACGCGCATGCCCTCGCCCCGAGCACGACCCGGTCCCCGATGGTCACCTCGGGCGCGACGTACGCGTCCGTGCCGATGTGGCACTCGGCCCCGATCACGATCGGCGGCTTGAGAAGCTGAAAGACCCGGCTGGTGTAGTCGTGCGTGCCTGCACAGAGATGCGCGTAGGGCGCGACCACCGTGCGAGCCCCGATCGTGATGGGCCCCAAGCCGTACAGGATCGCGTGCTCACCGATGTCGCACCCCTTGCCGATGTCGAGCGTCCACGGAATCTCAACATCCACCGTCCGCGCGATCCGCACGCCGCGAGCGATCTTGGCGCCAAAGCCGCGCAGGATCGTGCATCGAAGGCCGTGCCAACCGCGCGGCGTGCACCGGAACAGCAGCCGGCCGAAGAGCATCCAGAACGCCCGCGTGATGTTCTGCTTGCGCGACCACGGCGTGCCCAGCGGCACCACCTTCTCCGCCGCCGGAACGGGCTCGCCCACGCTCACGCACCACCCCGGGGCTGCTTGGACCGCTTCTCCGCGACCTTGAGCGCGATCATCCGCTCGTACACCGATAGAAGCGTCGCGTACCGCATGCCCGCGCGACCGTCGAGCCACGCACCCTTCACCAGCACCGTGTGAAGCCAGCGTAGCTGGGCCCGCATCGGCACCCGGCTCGCGATCGCTTTCAGCGTCCGCCGGCGGACGATCTTGTCCCCCGAAAAGAGGCCACCCAACCCGACCCGCTCCCCCTCGTTCGCGATGATCAGGTCGGCTTCCCGGCGGCTGTACCGGTTGTGCCGCTCGAACCAGTCGTCCAGGCCCTTGCTGAAGTTGTGGTGGACGTACGGCTCCTTGAGCGTGCCGAGCTTGCCCGTCGTGTCCTCGCGCTGGCCGTGGCCATGATCCGAGAACCGCATGCGGGCTTTGTGAAAGAGCCGCATCTGGTGGGCCGGGTACCCGCTCGCCCGCTTGATCCACGACCCCATGAAGACCATCTCGTTAGCGACGTAGTAACCGGCTTCGGACGGGCTTGACTCCACGACGCGAGCGATTTCCTTGACGATCGGCACGGTGAACCGCTCGTCGGCGTCGAGATGGAAGACCCAGTCGTGCTTGAGCGGGATGTTATCGATCGCCCAGTTCCGCTGCGCCCCGAACGACTTGAACGGGTTGAAGTGGACCGCCGCCCCGCCGGCACGCGCAAGTTCTGCCGTTTTGTCCTTGGACCCCGAATCCAGCACGTGAACATCGTCGCACCAGACGCACGAAGCCAGGCAGTCCGCCATGTTGATCTCCTCGTCGAGGGTCAAAATGACGACCGACACCGGCGGTCGGGGGCCGTTGTACGGGGGGCGGATCTGGGGCGTCAGGCTCGGCATGTGTGTCGTCTATCGGCTGGCTCCGCCGGCTCGCTCAACGCCGACCGGGGTTCGAACGATATAGAGTCTGGGCCGCTCAGGGCAGCCAACCGAACCCAAACAACGCGATGACCACACCACCAAGCCAGAATCGGCAGCCCATCCTCATCCTCAACCAGTACTACGCGCCCGACATCGCGTCGACCGGACACCTGCTGGATGAGCTCGCCCGCGACCTCGCCAAGCAGGGCTTCCCCGTCCGCGTCATCTCCTGCCGACCCTCCTACGGCCCGCCGAGCACGTGGGTTCCCTGCCCCCTCCGCGAGAAGACCGACGGCGTCGAGATTCACCGAATGGTCACGACGCGGTACTCCAAGGACCGCATGGTCGGCCGCGCGATCAACATCTTCACCTTCTTCTTCCCCCTCTTCTTCCGGATGCTCTTTGCGAGCCGGCGCGACGATGTCCACCTCTACACCACCAACCCGCCCTTCCTCGGCGTCATCGGCGCCACCGTCTCCCTTTTCCGCCGACACCGGTACGTCCAGCTCCTCCACGACGCCCATCCGCAGGTCGGCGTGTGGGTCAAGAAGATAAAAGCCGGCGGCTTCATCGATCGCACCTGGAACCTCGTCAACAAGTTCATCTACCGCCGCGCTGAACGCACCATCGTCCTCTGCGACGCCGCGAAGAAGCTCGTCTGTGAGACCTACGGCATCGCTCCAGACAAGGTCCACGTCATCCACAACTGGGCCGACCCGAACCTGCTCTCACCCAAGCCCAAGGCCGAGAGCGACTTCGCCAAGGCCCACGGCCTGATCGAACCCTTCACCGTCATGTACTCCGGCAACATCGGGCTCTACTACGAGTTCGAAACCATCCTCGAAGCCGCCGAACGCCTCAAGAACGAGAACTTCCGCCTGGTCCTCGTCGGCGGCGGCGGCCGCCGCAAGTGGGTCGAGGGTGAGGTCAAGCGCCGCAACCTCACCAACGTCCTCATGCTCCCGTATCAACCCTTCGACAAGCTCTCCGACTCGATGTCCGCCTCCGATGCCCAGCTCGTCACGATCGCCAAGGGCATCGAGGGGATCAGCTTCCCGAGCAAGCTCTATTCCTCCCTCGCCGTCGGCCGCCCCATCATCGCCCTCTCCGAGTCCTGGTCCGAGATGCGCTCCATGGTCGAGGACAACCACGCCGGCCGCTGGAGCGAGATCGGCGACCCCGACAGCCTCGTCAAGATCCTCCGCGAGATGATGGCCGACCCCGAAACCTGCAGGAAAATGGGTATCAACGCCCGCAAGACGCTCGAAGAGAAGTTCACCGTCAGCGTCGCGGCCCGGGCCTACGGCGAAGTCCTGGAGCGGGCGGGGCGTGATCGATAAGATCTTTCGATGTCAATCGCCCCCCGCCCGATGGAGCTGCACTGGACACGCGCGCCCTATGCGGGGCCTTGGTTCTGGTTCCACTTGTGCTTGCATGTCGCGGGTGCGGCGCTCGTCACACTCGTCGCTCTTGTTCGCTCGGGGCCTGTTCCTCTCAAGGCGCTCGACTTCGCCCTCGCCATCGGACTGTGGACAAGTGCAGTTCATATCGCCGTCAGCTACGCGCACGGCCCCCCGTCACTGAAGCTTGACCCCGCCAATGCAAGCCTTGAACTTCGCCATTTGGTGCTTTACCGGTTTCTATGGCCCCGACAAGTCCGTCACCTTTCCGTACCCTACGGCCACGTACGCTGGTTCCGCGTGGTGGAAGGCTCAAGCCCGCTCCTCATGATCGCACTCGCCGACGGAACGCTGAAAGTCAGCACCGCCGGGGATTCCGATAGAGAGTTTCTGGATGAGCTGCGGCGAGCACTCGGTCCTGCAAAGCAACGCGGATAAGCGCTCGTTCGAGACCTCGGGAGGGGTGGTCACAATCTTCTAAGCGGCGAAGCGAGGCGAAACCGACGCTCACTCTTCCTTCCGCCCGCCCCACCGCGGCTTCTCCTGCGTCTTCTCGATCGCCACGCCCCCCATGATCCGCACCCGATCCGGCCCGAGCACCTTCGCCAGTTCCCCGATCAGCGTCGGCCCGAGTGGCTGCTTCAACGATGTCGGTAGCGCGAGCACCGCGAACTGCTCCTCCGTCGCGATCAACAGCTCCACCGGGAACATCGTGGTCGGATCAATCGCCTCCGCCCGCCGCTCCGCCACCGCCGTCCCCCCGCCACCCCCACCACCCCCACCATTCCGCCCCGGCGTCGTCGCCAGCGCCGCCGCCATCGCCGCCGGGCTGTTCACCCGCGTCACCACCGTCGGCGGCTGAAGATTCGACGCCAAAAGCTCCCCGATCCGATCAATCGCCGCCTCCGATGACCCGTTCAGCCTCGTCTCATCCACGATGAGCTGCAACCGCCCCGGCATCAGCGGCACACAGTCAATCGGCGTGATCTTCTCGATCAGAAGCTGCGGCTCGCCCCGCTTGTGGTCCACCCGCCCCAGCACGAACACCGCCTTGTCGATCTCGCACAGGTGCCCGTACTTCGCGTACTGATCCGTGAACATGAAGCACTCGGCCACGCCGTACGGGTCCTCGATCGAGACCGCCGCCATCTTCTGCCCCGCCGACCGCCCGCTCTTCGCGACCAGCACCCGCGTCGCGTTCACCGTGCCCGCGAGAACGACGCGCCCGTCCTGCGGGGTCGTCTTGATGCTCTGCGTCGTGCCCGTCGCGAAGACGCCTGTCCAGTGCTTCCACTGATCCAGCGGATGGCTGCTGACGTAGAACCCGAGAACATCCTTCTCGAACTTGAGAGCTTCCGCTTCGGGCCAGGGGGTTGATTTCTGGAGGCCTGCGCCGCCCGGGGCACCCGCTCCGTTCCCCCTTGCTTGCGCTGCGGGCTCTGAAAAACCGAACAGGATTGATTGACCGCTCGCCTTGTCGGCCGCAATCTTCTGTGCGGCCTGCATCGCCTGCTCGATCGAAGCGATCATCGCCGCGCGGTTGCCTTTCCCGTGCAGCGAGTCGCACGCTCCGCACTTGATGAGCGATTCGAGCGTGGCTTTGTTCATCACGCCCTGCCCGTGCGACATCACGCGGTCGCAGAAATCAAAGAGCGACGTGAACTTCCGTGGCAACCCGGCGGGATCATCCGCTTTCGGCGCCCGCTCCGCGATGACCGCGCGGATCGCTTTCTCGCCGGCTCCCTTGATGCCGTTGAGGCCGAACCGCATGTGCCCGTGGTGAGCCCTTCGTTCCGCGGGCGGCGGATCGCTCTCGTCATAGACCACCGAGAAATCCGCATCGGACATGTTCACGTCCGGCGGACGGATCTCGATCCCGCTCGTGATCGGCTGCCGCGTCAGCGGATCGACGCATTTGCACTTGCGAGCATCCTCGAGGTACGGGATCCACTCGCTCACCTTGTTCGCCTGGCTTTCGTACGTCAGGAACGCCGCCATGTACTGGCTTGGGAAATACGTCTTGAGGTACGCGGTCTGATACGCGACGATGGCGTAGCCGGTCGAATGGCTCTTGTTGAAGCCGTACCCCGCGAACTTCAGGATGAGCTCGAACAACTCCTCGGCTTGCTGCTTCGTCAACCCCTGCTTCTGCGACCCCTCGACGAATTTGGGCCGTTCCTTCTCGATCTTGTCGTGCTTCTTCTTGCTGATGTTCTTGATCAACGTGTACGCATCGCGGAGCTTGATCCCGCCCAAGCCGTGCACGATCTGCATGACCTGTTCCTGGTACACCATGACGCCGTACGTCTCGCCGGTATACCGGTCCACGATCTCGTGAACCTTCGGGACCTCCTGCTTGCCGTGCTTGCGAGCGTTGTAGTCGGGGATCAGGTCCATCGGGCCCGGCCGGAACAGAGCGTTGGCCGCGATCAGGTCTTCGAGGCGGTCTGGCTTCATATCGCGCAGAAGCCGTCGCATGCCCTCTGATTCAAACTGAAACACGCCCGTTGTGTCACCGCGCCGGAACATCTCGAAGACGCACTGGTCGCCGTAGTCCAGCCGGTCAAGATCCAGCGGATGCGGCTTGCCGTCACCCTTCTTCCGCCCCACTGCTTCGTGGATCGCTTCCTCGGTCAATCCCCCGCGAATGAGCTTCTTCGCCCGCTCGACGACAGAAAGCGTCCTCAGCCCGAGGAAGTCCATCTTCAAGAGGCCCATCTTCTCGCACGTGGGACCGTCCCACTGCGTCACGATCTCGTTCTCTTCGCTCCCCGTCTGCCGATAAAGCGGCACGATCTCCTGAAGCGGCCGCGTCGCGACGATCACGCCCGCCGCGTGCACGCCCGCATGCCGCACCTGGCCCTCGAGCGTCATCGCTTGATCAAGAAGCGACCGCGCCCGCTCCGCCGTGATGTGCTGCTCGACCGGCAGGTTCGCGTTCACCCGCTCCAAATTCGGCCGCAGGCCGTCGTACACACCCTGAAGCTCAGGCTCCTGCTCAAGCGACTCTTCAAGCGTGATGTTCAGCGTTTCGGGGATGAGCTTGGCGATCCGGTCCGCGACCGGCAGCGACACCTCAAGCACGCGAGCCACATCGCGGATCGCCGCGCGGGCTTTCATCGTCCCGAACGTGATGATCTGCGCCACGTGGCCGTACTTGGTCCGCACATGGTTGATGACGTCCCCGCGCCCGTCCTGGCACAGGTCGATATCGATATCCGGATACTCGCTTCGATCGGGATCGGTGAACCGCTCAAAAAGCAAGCCGTACTCGACCGGGCACGCGTTCGACAGGCCGAGCACGTACCCCACCATCGTGCCGACGCCCGATCCACGCGCGTTCGCCGGGATCCCCCGCTGCCGGCCCCAGTTGACGAAGTCCCACACGATCAGGAAGTACGCGGAGATGTTCTTGTCGGCGAGGATCTTGAGCTCGCGCTCAAGCCGCGCTCTCCGCTCCGCGCTCTTCGCGGCGGCATCGGCCCCGTACCGCCACACAAACCCCGCTTCCGCCAGCATCCGAAGCGCCGCGTCGCAATCCGTCTTTGACGCCGCGAGCTCCTCCGCCGTCGGCGTGTGGTCGAACGGTTCGACGTTGAACTTCGCGCAGTACGCCGTATACCACGCGGTCAGGTCGCCGGCGAACTCACGGTCGTCGTGCTTGGGAAGCGATTTCGCCGTCGGCAGCGCGATCCGCACCATCGGGGAGTTGTTCTTGCCCAGCGGAAGCTCGACATTGCAGCGCTCGGCGATCTCGACCGTCGCGTCGCACGCCTTGCGGCCGATCTCGCCGTACGTCCCCTCGAAAAGCTCGCGCATCTCCGAGGGGCTCTTGACGTAGAGCGCCTCGGGATACTTCATCCGCTGCTCGTCAAACTTGCTCTTGGCCGTCGAGATGCAGACGAGCGTGTCGTGCGCGTCGTGGTCCTCGGCTTTGAGGAAGTGCGAGTCGTTGTCGCACACCAGCGGCAGGCCAAGCTCATCCGCGAGCTTGATCAGGTGCTTGTTGATCGAGTTCTGTTCTTTGATGTGGTGCTGAAGCTCGACGTAGAACCGCCCCGGGAACGTCTTCTTGTGCCACGTCGCGGACTCCACCGCGAGAAGCCAGTACTTGCGGTCGCCCGAGCGCTCGAAATCAAGCAGGTGCTCGCCGATCTCGCTGCCCAGGTGCCCGTTGATCGCGATCAGGCCTTCGCTGTGCTTGGCGAGAAGCTCGCGGTCGATGCGCGGCTTGTAGTAGAACCCGGTGAGGTACGCTTCGCTCGCAAGCACGAGCAGGTTCTGCCACCCCGTGTTGTTTTCGCACAGCAGGACGAGGTGGTACCCGCCCTCGCCGCCCCCGGTGTACGTCCGGTCCGTGCGCGGCTTGTCCGGCGGCGTCACGTACGCCTCGCAGCCGAGGATCGGCTTGATCCCCTTTTCCTTGCACGCGGCGTAGACCGAAGCCGCTCCGAAGATGTTGCCGTGGTCCGTCACCGCGACGGCCGTCATGCCGAGTTCAGCAACGCGGGCCACGAGCTTGTCCACGCGGTTGCCGCCGTCGAGCAGCGAGTACTCCGTGTGCAGGTGCAGGTGGACGAACTGCTTCTCGCGGGGGATCGCGGGCGCGGGCGGAGCGGGTTTGGAGGGTGCGTCGGCCATGGGTGAAAGGGCAGGCTACCGAGGGGGAAGCCTGGGGGCACTTTATCCGACGCTCGGGCGTCCGGAAAGCGAAGAAAACGCCCCAATCGCGAATCGGGTGTCCCAGAACGGCAACCGTCAGCCCTTGCACACCGCGCCCCCGATCCGGGCGACCCCCGTCGGGCCTCGCTGGCCGGCTTTCCGTGGCCGGGAGCCGGTTTGTGCGGCATGGTGTACACACAACCCGCTCCACGGATCGGAGCGGGACACGATAACGGAGTATCAAGCCATGAAGACCATCGCGTTCGTCCTTGTCGCCGCCGCTGCCGCTTCCGCCAACGCCGGGTTCGTCGACATGAAGTTCCTCGGCACGGGCGAAGGTTCCTCGGTGCGGATCTCGCACTTCGGCAATCAGCGCAACGTCTTCGCCGGCCAGCTTCGCCACCAGATCGCCAACGGCACCGGCTCCGAAGCCGCGCTCAACGGCGACCACCGCACGTTCTGCGCCGACATCGCCCAGTATGTCTCGTCTTCCTTCACTCCCTACGAGGTCGTCGAGATCGAGCAGGTCTCCAACGTCAGCCCGATGGGCAACGTGAAAGCCGGCGCGATCCGCGCGATCTACACCGCCGCGGGCTCTTCCGCGATCGCTTCCAACGCCACCGCGTCCCTCGCCGCCGCGTTCCAGCTCGCGGTCTGGGAGATCGTGACGGACTACAACGGCACGGCCGGATCGCTGAGCATCACCGCCGGTGACTTCCGCGCGACAAAGACCGACGGCTCGTCCCTCAGCGCGACCGTTCTCGGCCACCTCACCACGCTCTTCGCCGCCGCGACGTCCAGCAACGAAGGTTCGCCCCAGCTCGCCGGCCTCCGAAGCGGCAGCGCCCAGGACCAGCTCGTCATGGGCTTCTCGATCCCGACCCCCGGCACCGCCGTTCTCGCCGGCTTCGGCGTCCTCTGCCTCGGCCGTCGCCGCCGCTGAGTCCACCCGGACCTTCGACGCTGAACCGATTCCTCCGCTTTCCAAGCTTCATCACGCCGGGCCCCGTGCCGCACCCAAGATGGGTCTCGGACGGGGCCCGGTGGCGTTTCTGGCGAAAAGCCACGATCTCGCAAGCGAAGACGGAGCCCGACGCTCGCCTCAACACCCCGTCTCAAACACCGTCACAAACCGGTCGTAGTCGAAGAAATCGACGAACCCGTCCTGATTGGCGTCCGCATCAAGCCCGGGCTCGCAAAGACCCTCAAAGCAGCTCACGAATGCCTGATAGTCGAAGAAGTCCACGAAGTCGTCCTCGTTGAAGTCCGCGAGACAGCGGTACCACACCTGCAAAGCAGGCCGAACCGCGGCATTCTCGTTCTCCCTCGAATCAAACCGCTTCGTGTTCCCGGTCGTCGTCTCCGTCCCTCGAAGCAGCACGCCGACATTGGCCGCAGGCGACCCCGCCCACGCCGACACCAGCTCCGTGAACGCTTGGGTGCTCGGCCATGTGTAGAAGCCCTCGTTCAACACCTCCGTCTGCGTCAGCGAGGGACCAAAATCGCCGCCGGCTCTCGACCAGCGCTCGTTCGGAAAGCTCGAGTGAATCCAGGTGCTGTCGCCGCTCATCGTGGGAGCGCCGATGCCTTCTTCTCCCTCGGCATCGCTCGGCCCCTCGCTCCACGAGCGCAACACCTCGTGCACGGTCACCACGCTCGACTGATCCCGCGGCGTGCGCGAGACATTCAGCCGGAGACTCGCCGACACCACCCGCGCCCCACTCGGAACCGCCGACGCCACATCAAAGTAAAGCACACACCGCCGCAAAGAACCCTCGCGAAGCGTCACACCCGCGAACAGATGCTGACCCGATCCATTGGCAACCTCGCCCGTGTTCGATTGATAAAGCGTCGAGTCCCGCGAAGCCGGAACCTCCACCAGCTCCGGCCCGCCCGACAATGCCGCAACCGCCGCCATGAACAGCATGCTTGTCATCCACAAAGTGTCCGGGGTCGGGCACAAGCGAACGCTCAGACACGCTTAAGTTCGCGCCAATCCGCTCACGGCAGCAGCGGCGGATCCTCATCCGTCCCCGTCCCGCTGAAAAGCGAGTTGTCCGGGTCCCCGTACGCCCCGCCATACGAGAAGAGTGCAAAGCTGCGGTCATCCGTGATCCGGTACCCCAGGCTCTGAAGCGACTTCGCATCCGCATGACCATCGGCGAACATCGCCACCACACGGCCCTGATTCCACCCCTTCGCCCCGTGCCGGTCTTCCATCCCCCCGCGAAACGCGTTCGAAATGTCCCCGCCGGCCGCAAGCCGCGGCGGATCGAAGATGTATCCTTCGTTGCCGTAAGAATGCTCATCCCGGCCGTCGTTCGCGTAGGGAGTCCTGCTCTCAAGCGAAGCCCCCGCCGCCGTCCCCATCGAGTCCCCCGCCACCACCGTCCCCGACGGAAGCGTGATCTTGCTCATTTTCACGGGCCAGTTGTGATACCGGCCGTTCGTGAGCCGGCTATTCCCAAGAAACTGGTAGTTGTACCCGTACGCGGCGTTCCGCTCATCCACCCGGTCCGAAGCTTCCGGACAGACATACACCTTGCTCTCAAAGTCCTGCCGCCCGTTGTCCGTGCGTGGCTCGACAAACGCGTACACCCCGACATACTGCCCCATCCGCGCGATCCACGTCGGCCGAAACTTCAGCCCGTTGCCCACCTCGTGCATGTTCGCCGGATTGCCCATCCCACCCGGCAGGTCCGGCGCCCGGTGCGCCACAATCACATCTCGATTCGCATCCGAGTACATCTGCCAACCGACGACAAGCGTTCTCATGTTCGCCAGACACACCGTCTGCCGACCCGACCGCCGCGCCGCTCCCAGCGCCGGCAGAAGCAGCCCGATCAAAAGCCCGATGATCGCGATCACGACCAGAAGCTCAATCAACGTAAAGCCGCGCCGGCGCATCGGGCATCCTCCGTGACGAACAATACACAAAAAGCGAGCCGACGGTTCCATCAAACCATCGGCCCTCTTTGACTTGCAACCCCTTTTCGCACCCGCCCCGGGTCCGATCACCCCCGCTGGAACGTGAACGCGTTCCCGTCCCACCCCACCAGCACCCGATCGCCCTCCGCGAACTCCCCGCGAAGCACTCGCTCCGCCAGTGCATTCTCCACCCGCTCCTGAATCGTCCGCTTCAGCGGGCGAGCCCCGAACGCCGGGTCCCACCCCTCGATCGCGAGCTGCGCCTTCGCTTCCGCCGACACCTCCAGTGTGAGGCCGCGATCCACAAGCCGCGCCGCCACCCGCCCGATCTGGATCTCCGCGATCCGCCCCATGTCCTCCCGCTTGAGCTGGTGGAACACCACCGTCTCGTCAATCCGGTTCAACACCTCCGGCCGAAGGAAACCGCTCCCCTGGAAGTTCGCCATCACCTCAAGCACCTTCGGCGACACGCCCGTCGCTTTCCCGATCTCCTCCATCGCGACCCGTGCCGGCCCGCGACGAAGCAGCTCGTTCACGCACGCTTCGATCTCCCAGTCCTCTGCGCCCTTCGACGCCAGTTCCTGAATCTGCTGGCTCCCGAAGTTGCTCGTCATCACGATGATCGTGTTCTTGAAGTCCACCGTCCGGCCCTGACCGTCCGTCAACCGGCCGTCGTCAAGCACCTGAAGCAGCACGTTGAACACCTCGGGGTGCGCCTTCTCGATCTCATCAAGCAGCACCACGCTGTACGGCCGACGACGAATCGCTTCCGTAAGCTGCCCACCCTCTTCAAACCCGACATACCCCGGAGGGGCGCCGAGGAGCCGCGCGACCGCGTGCTTCTCGCCATACTCGCTCATGTCGATCCGCACCACCGCATCCTCGGTGTCGAACAGAAACTCCGCGAGCGCCTTGCACGCTTCCGTCTTGCCCACGCCCGTCGGACCAAGGAAAAGAAACGACCCGATCGGCCGCTTGGGATCACCAAGCCCGGCCCGCGATCGTCGTACCGCGTTCGCGACCGCCTGCAGCGCGTGATCCTGCCCGATGACGCGTGCCCGAAGCCCATCCTCCATCCGAAGCAACTTGTCACGCTCGCCCTCGACGAGCTTGCTCACCGGAATCCCCGTCCAGCGCGACACCACCTCAGCGATCTCTTCCGCATCCACCTCCTGCTTGAGAAGCGGCTTCTTCGCCCGTGTGGCTTTGCTGCCGCCGGACTTCTCGCTCGCTTCCAGCCTGGACTTCATGGCTTTGAGCGCGGTGTCTTCCTCCGCCATCCCCAGGAACTCGCTCTCGGGTACGCGATCGCCGCGCCGCGACCGGTCCTGGATCGAAGCCATTCGCTGCTCGAACGCCGCCTTCCGCTGGTCGTATTCCTTCCGGAGCTTCCCCTCGTCCCCGAGTCCCGCTTTCTCAAGCTCCCACTGCGTCCGAAGTTCCTGGAGTTCTCGTTCAACATCGGTGAGTTCCTCCTTCACGCCGACAAGCTGCTTGTCCGCGTCCCCGCCCTTCTCCATCTTCAACTGATTCAGCGTCAGCTCAAGCTGCGTCTTCCGCCGGATCAGCCTGTCGATCTCTTCCGGCACACTGCTGATCTCAATCGCAAGCCGGCTCGCCGCTTCATCCATCAGGTCAATCGCTTTGTCCGGCAGAAACCGGTCCGCGATGTACCGGTGGCTCAAGTTCGCCGCCGCGAGAATCGCCGAGTCCTGGATCCGCACTCCGTGGTGCGATTCGTACCGCGGCTTGAGCCCGCGCAGAATCGCCACCGTCGCTTCCAAGCTCGGCTGATCGACATAGATCGGTTGGAATCGCCGCTCGAATGCCGCATCCTTCTCCACGTGCTTGCGATACTCGTCAAGCGTCGTCGCTCCAACGCACCGAAGCTCGCCGCGCGCGAGCGCCGGCTTCAGCAGGTTCCCCGCCGACACCGCGCCTTCCGCCGCGCCCGCTCCGATGATCGTGTGAAGCTCATCGATGAAAAGCACGATCCGCCCCTCGGAAGCCTGCGCCTCGCGAAGCACCGCTTTCAGCCGATCCTCAAACTCCCCGCGAAATTTCGCTCCCGCGAGCAGCCGCCCGACATCCAGCGCCATGATCTTCACGCCGCGCATGTTCTCGGGACAGTCCCCCGCCACGATCCGCTGCGCCAAGCCCTCCGCGATCGCGGTCTTGCCCACGCCCGGCTCACCGATCAGCACCGGATTGTTCTTCGTCCGCCGACCAAGCACCTGCACGCACCGACGGATCTCCTCATCCCGGCCGATCACGGGATCAAGCTTGCCGCTCCGCGCCCGCTCCGTCAGATCGATCGCGTACTTGTTCAGAGCGTCCAGGTTCGCTTCCCCGTGCTGATCGTTGATGTTCGTCACGCCCGACTCCTTCCGAACCTGCTTGATCGTCTCGAGCAGCTTCGCTTTGCCCACCTTCCCAAACACACTCTTCACCGACTGATCCGCTTCGCTGATCGCAAGCAGCAGATGCTCCGTGCTCACGAACTGATCCTCAAGCCGCTTGGCTTCCGACTCCGCTTTCGCCAGAATCTCCAGAAGCTGCCGTCCCCCCTGCCCCGCGCCCCCGCTCACCGTCGGGAGCTTCGCAAGCTCGCGCTCCGCACCAGCCCTCGCTACATCCGCCGAAACCCCGGCCCTGGCCAATGCCAGCGCCGCCGCACCGCCCTCTTCTTCCATCAGGGCGAGCAAGATGTGCAACCCACCCAGCTCCGGATGGCTCCGCGAAGCCGCCGCCGCCTGCGCCGAAGCCAAGACCTGCTGGGCCGCCGTCGTGAACTTGTCCATCCGCATCAGAACCTCCGCCGCAAACCCCAACCGCGCTCCACATCCGGCCCGCACCTTCCCCCTCCACCCTCGCCCCACCCATACTCCATGTGCAACCTCCATGCCGATCCCAACAGGCACCCCCACGCCGCTTCCCCACGCCCAAGCCGCCCCATCGCCCCCGCGACCATTCCGGGCGACGTCGAAGGTGCCGGATTGACACCCCAAGCCACGTTTCTTGCCACCTTTGCGAAAAACCGGAACCGCCGACCCCCCACCCCCGAAAACCACCTCGCAAGCGGTCCCGCTGATCCCCACGCCAAACCCTGATGTGGGGAACAAACACCAAGCGGACGCCCCGGGCATTGCCGACCAGCCACCCCCGCCGGTTGACGCCAAGCCTGATCCACGGTACAACTCTCCTCCCGCCACATGGGAGGCGGAAGGAGCCTTTATGCAGAACCGTTCAGCTCGCCTCGCAACCCGACTCGCTCTCGCCTCGATCGCCGGCCTCGCCGCCGCTTTCCTCGGCGCTTGCTCGAGTTCGTCTTCGCTTCAGGGCGAGTCGCACTCCGCCATCATGCTCAACCCCACGCCGGTCGAGACCACCCCGGCCATGGCTCAGTACGAGGTTGACAACCGCATCTACGGCGTGACGTTCGACCAGAACCTCCTGCAGGCTCACGACGACTTCCTCCGCGCGATGCTCCTCGATCGCCCCAGCCGCCTGACCCCCTACCCCGTCGCCTACTGATTCCCGCCACATCCAAGCAACCACGAGCCCACGCGCAAGCGTGGGTTTTCTCTTGTCCCATCGATTCAAAGCCTGACCCCATCCGCAATCGCACTCGTAATCGGCTCACCCGTGCGAGCCCTTACGAGCCCGCAGCGCAAGCAAGGGGGAAGCGGCCCCAAACACCCAATCCTCGAACACCCCCACCGTCACCACTCGCCCGATCCGCTTCCAGATCTCCCGCATCTCATCAGGCTTCTGCCCTCAAAAACGAACAGCCGCGCGAGGATTGCCCCGCGCGGCTGGTTGTCTTCAAACTGCCCGCCCGCTCACTTCTCGGAGGTCTTCCCCGAAGCCGTGTACTGGCCGCGGGAAACCTTCCGGAAAAGCTCGCTGCGGATCAGAGCCTGGTTCACGATCGTGCGGAAGTTCGCCGCGGAGGTCTTGTACCCCGCGTCCTGCACCGCTTGCGTCACTTCCGTCACACCCATCGTCTTGCCCTTGAGAACCTTCGCGAGCGCCTCGACGAGATTCGTGTCGTTCTTCGGACGCTTGCGGACCATCACGAGACCCTTGCGACGCCCGGGAGCGGCGACGGCGGACTTGGTTGCGCCACCCAAGGTCTGAATCGCTGCCATGATGCGGCGAACCTTCGCTTCCGCTTTCGCGAGCTTGTTGTACAGACCCGGCAGCGCCCGCTGCCGCTTCTGAAGCTCCCGAGCCAGCTCATCCGTCGAAAGCTGACCCAAAGAAGGAGCTTTGCCTGCCGATGCTTTTCGTGCCATGTGAGATCCTGCTCAAAAGTGTGTCAATCTAACCGGAATTGACAATGATACTCGTTGCAACAGAGGAATCAATGACTGCCCCGGAACCGTTTACCCGCGATCGAAACCCATTTTCCGAAGCAGTCCGTCAAAGTGATCAAGGCCGTAGTACTCGATTTGGAGCGATCCGCGCGTCTTCGCGCCTCCCCCACTGCTCTTGACGATCACCTTTGTTCCCAAGTACTGACCAAGCTGCCGCTCAAGATCCGCGAGCACCGCGAGATGCTCTTCCGACTTCGCCGGCTTCTCGCGATCAAGGGTCGACTGGGTGCCAAGCCGCTTGGCCGCGACTTCCGTCCGTCGCACGGACCATTGTTCCTCCGCCGCTTGCCGCGCCACGCGCGCACGTTCATCCCCCGGCTTCATCATGAGGAGGGCTTTCCCATGCCCAGCCGTCAGCTTGCCTGAGACGATGAGTTCAGCGATCTCCGGCTCAAGCTCGGTCAGACGGATGAGGTTCGCGACGCTCGATCGATCGATGCCAAGCCGTTTGGCAACCTGGTCCTGCGTCAGCGCAAACGTCTGGAGAAGCGACCGAAGCGACCACCCCTTCTCCATCGCATTCAGATCCTCGCGCTGGAGATTCTCCGTCACCGACCACTCGGCCGATTCAAGGTCCGATAACTTACGAACAATCGCTGGAATCGTCTTGAGCCCCGCCGACGCCGCCGCCCGCCACCGCCGCTCACCCGCCACGATCTCGAAGGCATCCGGGCCGACCGGCCTGACCACAATCGGCTGCATAACACCCGAATGGCCTATTGACTCCGCCAAGCCGACGAGTGAAGCCTCATCGAACTGCTTGCGCGGCTGGTACTTGCCCGGTGAGATCTTGGAGACCGAGAGCTCGGTCAAGCCCGGGGCCCCCGCCGCCATCGCGACGCTCATCTCGACCGCGCTTGCGGCGGAGGAAGCGGGGGAGATCGGCGTTGCTGCGGACGGTGCCGCGGCAACCGCGACCGACGTGCGCGGCTGCTCGAGAGTGGGAGGCTCCGGCGCCGCGAGCGGTCCAGCGAGCAATTGGGCAAGGCCGCGACCGAGCCGCTTGCTCCCTGCCTGTGGTTTAGGTTCCGAATTTGTTCCTCGTGGAACATTCGTCGACATGAATGCGCTCCTGTGTGTTCCCCGTGGAACACTCTAGCACATCCTGACGATGTTCTCATTCCGCGAGCACGCGCGTGGCATCGTGATCGAACTCGAGCGACGTCTTAAAGCCCGCCGGAGCGCTGAGCAATTCGGCCGGCGGCGCGCCGAGCCCGGTCATCCGAATGAGCGTGTCACCCTTCTTGAACGACAAGTGCCACACCTCACCCAGGAACGAAAGCGGCTCCGCGAGAGCGACTTCCTGCACGACATTCCGCCCCCCACCACCTCCGCGATCAGCCTGCCCGACGAATCGAATTGCCTCGGGTCGAATGCTGACGGCAACCTTGGACCCCACCGCCGCACTCCCGGCCCCGTTGAGCACACCCACCGGAGTCTGCACTTCGCACCGGCCGTTCTGCACCACGCGAAGTTCCCCGTGGAACAAATTGGTCTCACCCATGAAGTCCGCCGCGAAGACGGACGTGGGCCGGAGATACAGATCGGTGGGGGAGCCAATCTGCTCGATCTTTCCCGCTTTCATGAGAGCGATGCGGTCGCCGATGCTCATCGCTTCGCGCTGATCATGGGTCACATAGATGCCCGTGATCCCCTCCGCTTTGCACGCCCGGCGGATCTCGGTCCGCAGCTCAACCCGCAGCTTCGCATCCAGGTTCGAGAGGGGTTCATCCAGCAAGAGCACGTCCGGCCGAACCGCGATCGCCCGAGCGAGCGCCACCCGCTGCTGCTGACCGCCCGAAAGCTGCGTCGGCTTGCGGTCGCCGAGGTGTTCCATCTGAACCATCTGAAGCGCCTCGTTGACCCGCGCCGCGGCCTGTGCGGCCGGCATCTTCCGAGTCTCGAGCCCGAAGGAGACGTTCGACCGCACCGTCATGTGCGGCCAAGTTGCGTACGACTGGAACACCATCCCCGTGTTCCTGTTTTGTGCGGGTACGAAAGTTACCTCTCGGGATCCAAACAAAATACGACCATTGTCTGGTTCGATGAATCCTGCGATCATCCTGAGCAGGGTGGTCTTGCCGCAGCCTGAAGGGCCCAGCAGGAAGAACATCTCGCCGCCTGCGATCTCTAGCGAGACTTCATCGACAACGCGAAGCGGTGCTTGGCCGCGCGCGGCGGGGTATGTTTTGGTCAGGCGATCGAGTGTGACGGGCGTGCCCATAGGTGGCGATCATACTTGGCCGAACGCGCGTATGGCGCCGGCCCGCATGGCCATCGAGTAAAGACGGAAGCGGTGGGGGAGGGCTGGGGAGCGGCGATGCGGCAACGAACCAGCGAATCCAGGCTTGCGACGCTGAGGGGAAGCCGTTCGCTTCCGCCCAGCGCGGGGACTGTCGCTGAGCTCATTCGCAAGCAGATGGCCGAAATCCGGGCACTCGCCCGCGGCGCAGAACAGGCTCTCGACGCGTGGTCTCGCGTCGCTCCGCCGGCGATCGCGAAACTCGCCACGGCGCGGCCGCAAGCCAAGCCCGGCAAAGCGGACAGCGGCGGGGGGAGCGGTGGTGGTGGCGGTGGGGGGGTATTGACCCTCACCGTGAAATCTCCGGCGGCTCGGTTCCAGGTGGACCGCTGGCTTCGCGGGGGCGGGTTGGCTCAGCTCCGCGCCGCGGATGCGAAGATTCGGTCGGTCCGGATCCTCTCGGCTGGGGAGACGAATCTTGGGCGAAAGGCTTGACTGTCAACCAGCCCGTCTCTCTTGATCGCGACCGAAGAAGCTGGTGCTTGCCACGAGTCGTGCTCTCCTTTCGCGAAAGTCCGCTTCGTAGGTGCCTCTCTCGGGTGCACGAATCTGTGCCGATCTTTATTCGATGATGTGGATGCTGTAGACTGCTGTGTCGAGCCGGACGATGCCTGTCGCCGCGGCGAAGTCGTGTGATTGCCCAAGAAACACCGGTGAGACATGACCAAAGAGAATGATCAGACCCTTGTTGGTGCAGAGCGGATTATTGAGCACAAGTCTCTGCCCAAGGGCGAAGTCTCGCCGGCGCAACCGGGGGTTGCACTGAAGGAGTTGATCAGAAATGAGTTTGAGCGTGGTATGACTTGGCAGAAATGTGCGTGGGTGTGTGACCTCACGACGATCGTGCTTGCGATCGTTCCGGTGCTTGTCGATCACTTCTCCAGTTGGCGATTGTTGCCGGGAACTCAGCTGGCGATCGCGGTGTCCGCTGCACTTCTTTCGTTCGTTCGCTGGGCTTTCATGAACCGCTCGCGAGAGTGCAAAGAGGTCGCCGATCGGGTCCGGCGGGTTGAGTTGCTCGCTTCGTCGGCGGGTGTCAAGGTTCCCGAACGCGAGATCGTCAACATGCTCGAGCCGTTCGAGACCATCCCGTCGGTAGGGGAGATCCTCAAGCAGATCTCGGTTGAAAGGCTTCCCGAGCGTGGTATGGGCCTGCTGGCGCAACGGCTCCAAAGCCGTGCGCAGAGGGCGAAGTTCACCTACCACAAACACGCTAGGCTCTGCTGGATGATTCTCGGTGTTTCGATGATCGGACTGGTGTTCGTGCTCTACTTGTCGCTCGTCACACAGTCAACCGAAATGAGCACCGCCATGGCGAAGCTCGTGCCGATCATCCTGGGATTTGATGCAGCACGTACTCTGCTCGCGTGTGCGCTGAGATTCTCTCAGTCCGGCAAGGAAATGGCGCTCTTCGAAGCCTCTATCTCCGGCCGAGATCTGTCCAAGACCGAAGCCGCACCTGAGGTCGTCATGCTTTTCGCGGATTACAACTCGATTGTCGAGCGAACCCCCCTGACGCTGAGCAGCATCTACTTCCCAATCAAACGGAAGATCGTCGGCGAGCCACGAAAGTGAAGTCTGCGGGGCGCGCTACCCGTGGCGCGGTTCCATTCTTGATACACATCCTCGCACCCTGCCTTGTGTCGCCCAACACGTCAGCAGCCCGCTTCAAACGCTCCGACGAACGCGTCGTAGTCGAAGAAGTCCACGAAGTCGTCGGTGTTGAAGTCCGCGGTCCGGCCCGCGGGGCAGTCGCCGGACTCGAAGCAGCCGACGAACGCGTCGTAGTCGAAGAAGTCCACGAAGCCGTCGCTATTGAAGTCGGGCGGGCACGTGACGATGGGTGTGAGGCGGATCGCGCCGATCGGGCCCGCAGCGCCCTCGCGAGCCGCGGCGATGATCTGGCGGGCGTTGTTGATCCCGTTGGCGCCGCCGGGCTGCACGTTCCACACGCCCTGCGACGGGTCGATCAGGCTTCCGAGCATGAAGTAGCCCTCATCGACGAACTGCACGCCCGAAGCCGCAAACGAGTAGAACGTGAGCGCATCTCCACGATCGTTGATCGAGGTCGCGCTGGTCGTGGTGCCGCAGCCGCCGAGAAACTCCCAGCCCGCGCCGTTGCGGTGCCGGATCGGGAACGTGCTGCAGCCGGAGTTGCCGGCGATGTAGCCGCAAAACTCGTTGTTGTTGTTGAGGTCGGCGCTCTGGAAGCCTTGCCAGATACCGGGTGGCAGAGGGATCTCGGTGATCTGGTTCGTATCCAGGTCGAGCAAACGTGAGCCGGACATGACCACCCGCTGGTCGTTGATCTCGCCGCCGAGGAAGTCATCGGGAAGCCGGATCACTCCCGACGCGGTGAACCTCACGCCGGCAGAGAGGTTCCAGCCGAAGAATCCCGAGCCGCCCACGATGTCGCCGAGGTTGTTGATCGCGTAGGCCGAGCTGTAAGGGTCGCCGGGGAGCGAGCTCAACACCTCGACCTCGTAGCCGCCCGCGACGGGCCGCCACACCGCGGCCGTCGGCTGTGAGATGACGAACTGGTTTGGGCAGACCGCTCCGACGATGACGCCGGCATCGTTGATGTCGAACGCTCGCGACGTCCGCATGCCTGCGGGGAGGGGCAGGAACTCAAAGGGTTGCCCGTTCCGCGAGACGCCCGCGAGCAGAGACGTGCCGTCGGGCGAGACGCTGCCGCAGACATCGCCTGATTGGTTGATCGCGGTAGCGGTCCAGCCCGCGCCGAGATACTCCACGCGGTAGGTTGGAACATCGGCGCTCGTCACCGAGACGCACACGAGCGTTGCGAAAGCCATCGTCGAGGATCGGAGCATGGTCTTCCTTTGAGAGAGTGAGAGGAATCGCGGATCATGCCCGAAGGCGGAAGCACGAACACTGATGTGCGGTGCTTTCGGCGATTCGATCGTTGCCGCGGGCAGGCGGCCGCTTCAACCAAGAGGAGCCCGATGTGGCCTCCGAGATACCTGAGGGAGCGAGAATCGTGAAGATTGGCGGCGCGGCGACACGCAAGAGCCTGCTTGGGCTTTCGTCTCAAGACACGATCGTTGAAGCCGACGAGTCCTCAACAACCGGACTCGAACGCCGAGACGTAGTCGTCGTAGTCGAAGAAGTCCGCGAAGCCATCGCCGTTGAAGTCCGCGGTCTGTCCGGGCGGGCATTCAGAGCCTTCGAAGCAGCTGACGAACGCGTCGTAGTCGAAGAAATCGAGGAATCCATCGGCATTGAAGTCGCCGCCGCAGCCGCGGATGCCCAGGTGGTCGATCATGATGCCATCGCCCGCCGTCGCGGTCCGGAAGTTCGCGAACCGCACCGAAGAGATGTTCGCGGGATCGGTCGAGGTCAGGAGCATGTATCCCGAGCGACTTGCGTTGACGGGCAAGCCAGTCACTTCGGTGAAGGCGCCGATGTCGCGGTCATTGACGATGATGCGGGCTTGATTGTCCAGTTGCTGAACGCTCATGCCTATCGCGATCGCTGGGGGGTCGAAACGAAGGACGACATCGCCCCAGTTCGTGCCGTCCTGGTAGCCGTACGACTGGTTGCCGCGGCCGGAGATCAGGCCCCGCTGGCCGTCCCACACGCCGTTGTCGAACGCGTTGCCGAAGGGGTCCTGAGCGACCGGATCAAACAGCGCGGGGAGCGTGCCGGTGGGGCCGACCGTGCCCGCGGGGGCGTTCCACTCCACCTGAAGCCTCGGGATCAGCTCGTTATCCTCGAAGTTCTCGATGACCGCGCCCGCCATGCCGATTTCTGCGTTGCTCGCACCCCATAATGACGCGCTCACACCGTCGGAGGTGACGGCCGGGCGGGGCGAGGGGGTGTAGGCGACGGCGTCGATGACAAAGCCGTCGCCGCCCCGGTTGTCGAGCACGATGCTTGAGATCGTGTCGGAGCCGGTCGCTTCAAAGATGGCGTAGCCGCCGCGCCCGCTCGAGGTGTTGATGCCGGTGAGGTTGAACAAATCGCCGCGAACCGTGCCGTTGATGGACACGATGGTGGATGCTTCGCGCTGCGCGATGCTGAACGCGACGAGCTTGACGGGCGGGTTGAAGATGAGCTCGATGTCGCCCCAGTTGTTCCCGTCGTTGTAGAAGCGGGTCTGGTTGGTGGCGGTATTGATCAAAGCGGCGGCGCCGTCCCACTGGAGGTTGAGGAAAGCCGTGCCGAACGCGTCGACGCTGGTGTTGTAGACCGAAGGGAGCGTCGAGGTCGGGCCGTACGAGCCGTTGCCGGTCCGCACGGCGATCTGAAGACCGGGCTCGAGGTTCGCGTCCTCGAACCGTTCAACACGAGCATCGCCCAACCCAAGTTGGCCGTTGGACGTGAGGCCCCACCGCGGGAGCGTGATCTGGCGGCCGGTGATGTCTGCTTGGATGGCAGGGGCGATGCAGCAAAGAGCGGAAGCGACAAGGGTCGCGCGGGTGAGCGTGGACAGGTTGAACATGGGATCCTCCGGGCCGACAGTCTACCCGCGAGATTGTGAAATCCCAAGGCGACATGGGGTGTTCGCCGCATCGCTTATCGGGCCAGGTTGCGGGCTTGGGCCGACCGGGGGGAAACCCGGGTCGGGGCGGGCTTTGGGTTGGGGGTCCGGGCGGGCGGGAGCCGATAATTGAGGCATGCCCTCGACGCCCAATACCGACCTGTCGCCCGAGCTTCTGGAGCACATGAAGCGGATCAAAGCGAAAGCGGTCGAGTATGGGCTCGATTTCTACGAGGTCGTCTTCGAGGTGCTTGATTTCGACACGATGAACCAGATCGCGTCGTACGGCGGGTTCCCGCTTCGGTATCCGCATTGGAAGTGGGGTATGGAGTACGAGAAGCTCCGCAAACGCGACGCGTACGGCCTGGGCCGCATCTACGAGATGGTGATCAACAACGATCCGGTGTACGCGTACCTGCAGGAGAGCAACAGCGTCACAGACCAGAAGCTTGTGATGGCGCACGTCTATGGCCACGCGGACTTCTTCAAGAACAACGCGTGGTTCGGGAAGACCAACCGCAAGATGATGGATGAGATGGCCAACCACGCGACGCGCGTGCGGCGGCACATCGAGCATGTCGGGATCGACGCGGTCGAGCGGTTCATCGACGCTTGCCTCAGCGTCGAGCATCTCATCGACCCTCACTCGGTGTACAAAGCCCAGGGTCGCGGGCACGGATCAGAGAGCCGCGGCGAGAGCAGGGGGGTGTTCGAGCCGCGCAAGCTGCCGGCCAAGGACTACATGGACCCCTTCATCAACCCGCAGCAGGAGATCGAGCGCCAGCGGAAGGAGCACGAAGAGCGGATGCGGCAGGAGAAGGGGAAGTTTCCCTCCGAGCCGGTCCGCGATGTGCTTCTGTTCCTGCTCAGGCACGCGCCGCTCGAGGAATGGCAACAGGACATCCTGGGCATCATCCGCGATGAAGCGTACTACTTCGCGCCGCAGGCGATGACGAAGGTGATGAACGAGGGCTGGGCGACGTACTGGCACAGCAAGCTCATGACAAACCACTTCGTCGAAGACAGCGAGATCGTGCACTACGCGGACCAGCACTCGGGCGTGGTGCACATGCCGGCGGGTGGGTTCAACCCTTACAAGATCGGCGTTGAGCTTTTCAAGGACATCGAGCGCCGCTGGGACACGGGCCAGCACGGCGCGGCATGGGAGCGCCTTGACACGATCGGGGCGCGGGCGGCGCATGACGACAAGAGCATGAAGGGCCGCCAGAAGATCTTCGAGGTGCGGAGCGTCTACAACGACGTCAACTTCATCGACGAGTTCCTCACGGAGGAGTTCTGCGAGAAGCACCGGATGTTCGAGCAGAAGCGCGACCCGGAGACGGGCGAGATCAAGGTCGTCAGCCGCGATTTCAAACGGGTCAAGCAGACGCTCCTGCACTACCTCACGAACATGGGGCAGCCCTTCCTGTACGTCGTGGACGGGAACTACCGCAACCGGGGCGAGCTTTATCTCGCGCACCGGTTCAGCGGGCTTGAGGTTGAGGTCGCCAAAGCGGTGGAGGTGCTGGCGCACCTGCGGTTCCTGTGGGGCCGGCCGGTGCACCTGCAAACCGTGCTGAATGAGGACATGATGCTCTTCTCGCTCGCGGAGGTTGGGAGCAAACCGACGCGCGAGCGAATCACCGCGGACCTCCCCAAGCCGGCGAATGTCGTCTGAGGATGCCGAACCGGGTCTGTTCGCACGGTGTTCGTGCCGTTTCCCTTCAGGGTCGATTATCATGAAAGTCGATCGCGCCATTGTCGAACAACGGTGTGTGGAGCGGAGTTGGCACGGAATCAGGAGGCTTTGCGATGGCTCCAATGATCGTCGGAACCGCCGTGGTGTTGGCTGGGTTGGCGGGAATGGCCGGGATTGTCGTTCAGCCCGAGTCGCCCCTCTCCGGCCCCAAGGTCGAGACGCGGAAGGGCTCTTTCAGCCTCGCGGGAGAGTTCCGTCGCGAGACCCTTCGGCCAGAGGAGCGTGCGGTGAAGGCGCTCGATCTTGCGCCGGAAGCTCGCGCCGCGGTCGAGAAGCTCTTTGTGCAACGCGGGCGGGTGATCAAGAGGTTCATCCTCGACCACATCGACCTGCTCAACAGGCTCAATGTCGCCGGCGCTGCTGGAAACCAGTTTGAAACGGCCGGCTTGATCTTCGTTGCGCTTGGAAAGTTCGAAGCCACCGGGATCCGCGGCGACTTCACCGGTCTGGTCCGCGAGGCCCTTCCTGAGCATGCAAGACCCGCTTTCGACCGTGAGATGAACGAATACTGGGCGATGGTCGCGATGGAGAAGACGGGCAAGCTTCGGTCGCAGCTCACCCAGGGCGAGGTCTATGGCGCCCGCCTCGAAGAGACCCTCAAGATCTTCGGCAAGGAGTTCGAGGAGGCTTTCCAGCGCGCCGAGCGGTCGGGCGAGTTCGTCGTCGCCTATCTGCTCGACGGTCTGAAGCTCTCCCCGAGGCAGCGCGAGACGATCAACGGCATCGTCTTCTCGAAGATGGAGTCGCTGGCGGAGGATGCTCCGGAATCCGAGAAGATCAAGGTCCTGCTGGGCATCATGGCCTACCTGACGGAGGAGCAGCAGGGGGCCCTGATGAAAAAGATCAAAGGCGAATGACGCTTCGGGAATCCGGCTCCAGGTGGTACAATCGCTCCATGGGTTGCTGCACACCGAGAAAAGGGCCCCCTTTGAGACCGGATGAGGATCCGAGCCCGGAGGACATCGCGCGGTTCGGGAGCGACACGGTGCCCTGCCGCGGGTGCGGTGCCGACATCTACGACGAAGCCGACTGGTGCCACAAGTGCGGCCGGGCCCAACGGGCCGACGGCGACCCCGACACGGAAGCAGCCCGCGGGGTGCCGGTCTGGGTCATGATCACCGCCGGGGTCGTCTGTGTCGCGTTCCTCGTGTTCTCCCTGGGAATTGTCTGAGTCGTCCCGCTCGGGAGAGCGCCGCCACCCGGACGCAATCCTTGCCACCGGGGGCGGGGTCCGCCGGTACACCCCGATCTATCATGTAGCTCGTGCTCGTCGAACGGTCGTTCGGAGCGTTGCACGCTTGACGGAGACGCCCATGCGCCAGCGAAAGATTCTGCCGGTCTGTCTGTCCGCGTTCCTCATCGCCCTCGTCAGCGGTGCTGCGGTCGGTGTCGCCCAAGCCCAGTCGGCGACCGCTCCGAAAACGGCCGAGGTCAAGCAGGCCCAGCCGGTCAGCCAACCTCTCAGTCAAGCCACCATCGATCAGTTCCTCCGCGTCCGGGCCCCGCAGGGCGCGACGCTCGGCACCGACGGCACCCTCTACGTCCGCGACCTCGCCGACGGCATCACCCAGGTCTTCAAGGTCGTTCCCGCGGCGACCGCGACCGGCGGGCGTGACTACTCCCCCGGCAAAGCGACGATGACCAAGCTCACGTCGTACGCTGACGGCGTCAGCGGCACCTCGATGAGCCCCGACGGCAAGACGCTTCTCATCACCCACGCGGTGGGCGGTAACGAGAACTTCCAGATCGCGGCGATGGACATCGCGACGGGCAAGATCACCGACATCACCAAAGACCCGCGCGTGCAGTACTCGATCACGACCTGGCTCGATGACGGCTCGGGGTTCGTCTATTCCGGCAACCAGGACAGCCCCAACGACTTCCACCTGTACCTGTGGGATTTCAAGAAGGGTGAGGCCCAGAAGATCCTCGGCCGCGAGGGGTCGTGGTCGTGCGGGGATGTCACCAAGGACCGCACGCGGGCGCTCGTCTCCAAGTTCCAGTCCGCTTCGGACACGCAGGTCTTCGAGCTTGACATCGCGACCGGCAAGACCACCGAGATCACCATCAAGCCCGAAGGAAGCACGGCCAACTGCGAAGTCGTCGGCTATCTGCCGGGTGAAGAAGCGGTTCTCCTCACGTCGGACGCGAAGGACGGCATGGTCCGGCTTTACCGCAAGGATCTCAAGACCGGCGCGGTGACGAGCCCGATCCCCTCGCTGGACAAGTACGAACTCGACGGTGCGGGCTTCAATACCGAGAAGACGCTTCTGGTCGCCGTGACCAACGAGGACGGATACGGCGTGGCCCGCGTGTTCGAAGCCGCCGGCATGACCCCGCTCGCGATGCCCGAGACGGCTCGCGGCGTTGTGGGCGGCGGTGGAACCTTCCGCGGCCGCACGCTGGTCTGGACCCTCAACAACGCTCAGACGCCGGGCTTGGCGTACGAGACGACCTGGGGCGCCGATGGCAAGCCCGAAACCAAGCCGCTGACCTTCGCCGACACGCAGGGGATCGACCTTTCGAGCTTCCCGCTTCCCGACCTCGTGAAGTACAAGAGCTTTGACGGCGTCGAGATCCCCGCGTTCGTCTTCTTCCCGCCCGGGTACGACAAAGCGGCGAAGAAGCCGATTCCGTTCATCTGCCTTTACCACGGCGGGCCCGAAGGCCAGCACCGCCCGACGTTCAGCGCCCAGTCGCAGTACTTCCTCTCGCGCGGATTCGGCATCATGCTGCCCAACGTCCGCGGGTCCACCGGCTACGGCCGCGACTTCCACATGATGGACGATTACAAGAAGCGCTGGGACAGCGTGAAGGACGGCGTGGAAGCCGCGAAGTGGCTCGTCGACAACGGGTACGCGGTCCCCGGCAAGATCACCACCTACGGCGGCAGCTACGGCGGGTTCATGTCCGTCGCGTGCCTCGTCGAAGACACGAGAGCGGCCGAGCAAGCCAAGCGCCAGCCGTATTTCGGCGCGGGCGTCAACATCGTCGGCATCGTCAACCTCAAGACCTTCCTCGAGAAGACGAGCGGCTACCGCCGCAAGCTCCGCGAAGCCGAGTACGGCCCGCTCACCGATCCCGATTTCCTCATGAGCGTCTCGAGCATCAACAAGACCGAGTTCCTCCGCGTCCCGATGTTCATCGCTCACGGGTTCAACGACCCGCGCGTCCCCGTCGAGGAAGCGATGCAGCTCGCCGTCGCGCTCAAGGACAAAGCTTTCGCCGAGAAGAAGCCCGAACTCATGCCGCAGCTCCTGGTCTTCCCCGATGAAGGCCACGGGTTCGCCAAGCTCGACAACCGGCTCCTCTTCGCCAAGCAGGTCGAGTCGTTCATGCAGCGGACGATCGGGAACAAGTCCGCCGCGGCGGTGCCCGAGAAGTAAGCGTGACGAGCTTTGAACCGAGAGAGTTTCCGATCAAAGGCGGATCGGTCGTCGTGCGCTCGGCGCGGCCCGAGCGGGCTGCGGCGCTGCTTGCTTTTGCACGCGAGATGTACCGCACCTCGCCGTATGTGCTCACCGTGCCGGACGAGTTCACGATGACCGAGGAGCAGGAAGCAAGGTTTCTGCGCGAGCGGCTTGAATCGCCGGCGGCGGTGTTCCTCAATGCAGAGCACGGTGACGAGATCGTCGGGTCGCTCGACCTTGCCGGCCGCGCCAAGCGGAAGATCGCCCACCAGGCTCTGCTCGGCATGGGCATCGCGGAAGCGTGGCGCGGCCGCGGCGTGGGCGATGCGCTCATGCGGGCGGCGCTCGAATGGGCGACGGCGCACCCGACGATCGAGATCGTGACGCTCGGTGTCTTCGCTGTGAACGAACCGGCGCTCAAGCTCTATCGCAAGCACGGCTTCATCGAGTACGCGAGACTCCCCAGGGCCCTCAAGCAGCCTGAAGGCGGAGAGTTCGAGAACATCGACATGTACAAGCGCGTGAAAGCCTAGAGGGCACTCACGCCACGCCCAAATCCTTCACCGTGAACAGCGAGTCAAACCGCAAGCCGTCCTTCTCGATGTTCTCGCGAGCTCCTTCTAGCCGGTCGATCGTCGCGATCACGCCGATGACCTTGGCTCCGGATTCGCGGAGGGACGCGACGGCTTCGAGAGCTTGGCCGCCCGTGGTCGCGACGTCTTCCAGGAGGATCACGCCGTCGCCAGGGGCGACGAGGCCTTCGAGCTGCTTGGCCGTGCCGTAGTCCTTCTTCTTGTTACGGATGAACAAGCAGGGGAGGCCCGTCTCCATGCTCGCGGCGGTCACGAGGGGGATGCCGCCGAGCTCGGCACCGGCCAAGCGTGCGGCTTTGACGCCCGCCGCGGTCTCCATGGACTTGATCCGGCTTGCAAAGAGCGGGGCAAGCTGCCGAAGAAGCTCGGGGCGGGTCGAGAAGAGGTATTTGTCGAGGTAGTAATTGGAGGTCTTGCCCGAACGAAGTGTGAACGTGCCGCGGAGCAGAGCGATCTCGGCGATGGCTTTCGCAAGCGGAGAGGTGGCGGCGGCTGGCAAGGTTTGGGTGCTCATGGCGTTAGGATAGAGGCTTCGGGTGATGGCAGAAGCCGGGAGGCATGCAATGGCTCAGCGAATGGCGTTGATGGCGGCGATGTGCGTGGCGGGCCTCGCGATCGGGTTTGAACCGCCCACGGAACAGCCCAAGCAGGAGCCCGCGCCTGGCTCATCAACCGATGTGCTTTCCGGACCCAAGGTCAAGGAGACGCAGACCGAGCGCTCGCTGATCCGCCGCGACTTCCGCGGGCGTGTCCAGCGGCTGGAAGCCAACCCGGCCGAAGCAGCCGTCGAGCTGCTTTCGCTCGACGCGGCGACCAAAGCCAAGGTGCAGGCCGTGCTCGATGAGCGGACGGCGATGATCGATCGTCTCGTCCGCGACAACCTCGAGCTCCTGGTCAAGTTCCAGAACACGAGCGACCGCCGCGGCAAGCTCGGGCTTCTGCGTGAGTACCGCGAGGTCTTCAAGGAGCTTGAAGCCAAGGGCAAGCTCCAGGACCAGGTGAAGGCCGTCCTGCCCAAGGACCAAGCCGCTCGGTACGACGAACTGATCGCCGGGTACTGGGACACCATCGTGGCTGATGCGGCTCAGGAAGCCAAGGGCGAGTCCAAGAACGCGAAGGAAGCCGCGAAGGAGCCCAATCGCGGCGAGATCCTGATCCGCGAGGGGTTGCTTGCGTTCGGAGGGGAGATCCGCCGCAGCTACGAGCGGCAGATCGCGGCCAAGACCAAGGAGCTTGAGGAGTTCCTCGCCAAGCTTGGCTTGTCGCCAGAAAAGGAAGCCAAGATCCGGACCATGTTCTCGGATTCGTTCCAAGCGACCATGGGCAAGCCGACGCCCCAGCAGCGCCGCGATCTGGCCCTTCGGGTGCTCGGCGAACTCAACGCCGAACAGCGGAAGATCGTGATTCAGGAACTGCTTGGCAGGTCCGACCCTGCACCGTCCGTGGGCGACAAACCGGAGATGAAGCCCCAGATGCAGGACGGGGACGCCATGGCGCCGATGAGCGAGTCTTCAAAGTAGGTCTTTGTCAGGGTTTGCGGGGTCTTTTTCGCGTGCTCGGTTGCTGAACCAACGCCGACCAGCGGCGCTCCAGTCGTACAAAGGGTGTTTGGCGACGCCATAGGCCGCAGGACCTACGGTTGCTGGCCGATATTGGTATTTCCGCGACGGGCCGGTGGGTCGGCCGAGCGGGTTGGTTTGTTCTGCTTAGGGAGACGTTTCATGAAGATCGGAATGGTGTCCACGGTTCTCGGCCTCGCGCTGGTGTGCGGGACGGCTGTCGGTCAGATCACCGCGCCTCCCACGAAGGCTCCGGACCCGACGCCTGAGTTCGTCATGCCGCCCCCCCCAGCCGCGGCGCAGCCCAAGGCTCCGGACGGTCGCCCCCCGCAGCCGGCCGTCCAGCCGCAACAGGTGCTTCCGATCGAGCCTCCCCTTCGCGATCGCGAGGGCAAGCTGATCACCCGCACCGAGCCCCTCTTCTGGCAGGCGATGAAGCACAACGTCTCGCTGACGCCCACGGTCTTCGAGAAAGCCAAGCCCTTCCTGGACAAGCGTCTCCGCAAGTACGAGAAGATCGTCACCGACAACGCCGACCTCATGCGGCAGGTCAACGAGGGCGTGATCGACAAAGCTCAGCTCCTCCCGCAGCGCGGCGCTGAAGGCCGCAAGGGCATCCAGGGCGAAGACGGCAAGATGGGCCTCTCGGGCCTCATGCAGGTCCTGAAGCCGCTCGTCGGCGACAACGTCCGCGAGGAGATGCAGAAGCGCGGCATCATCACCCGCATCCAGGCCACCCAGAACATGAAGGTCATGCAGGGGTATGCCCAGGAACTCTCCGCCGACTTTGAGCGGAACCTGCCGCCCGCTCCGCCCGCCGCCCCAGACGCGGACGCCGCCGCCAAGGAAGCCGCGGCCAACGCTCAGAAGGAACGCAAGGAGAAGATCGACCGCGAGCGCATGCGTCAGCAGATGAACCTCTGGATCGACGAAGCCGTCTACGCGTACGAGAATCTCCTCAACGAGGGCGGCGAGAAGATCGACGAAGTCCTCACGAAAGCCTCCGTCGACGCCAAAGCCCAGGCCGACGCCGTCAAGGCCGTCAAAGCGGCGACCGACCGCGTCAGCCGCGTGCAAGCCATGCGGAAGCTCGTCGGCGCCCTGCCCATCGAGCAGGAACGCGCCATCCTCCAGGCCGTCCGCGACATGCGTCCGCCGGTCGTCGAAGAGCCCGAAGCCGAGCCCGCCACCGAAGGCGCGGCAGAGGGCGGCGAAGCCGAGCAGCCCGCCGGCAAGTGATCGTCCGTGAATAAGCATGAAGAAAGCCCCGGGAAACCGGGGCTTTTTCGTTGGCCTTGCTGTCAGACTTTCGAGTTTCAGACCCTCGAGATCACTCCGGCCGCATCAGCGGGAAGAAGACCACATCGCGGATCGTGCGCTGGTTGGTCAGGAGCATGACCAGGCGGTCGATGCCCAGGCCCATGCCGCCGGCCGGGGGCATGCCGACCTTGAGGGCGCGGATGAAGTCGTGGTCCATCGTGCGGTAGGTGCTTTCCTCGGCGCTCTTGTCGGCGTCGATGCCGCGGAGCTGTTCCTTGAACTTGGCTTCCTGGATGTCCGGGTCGTTGAGCTCGGTGTAGTGCGGAGCGATCTCCATCCCGGCGACGAAGAGGTCGGCGCGGTCGGCCAGGGCGGGGTTGTCGCGCTTAGGACGGGTGAGCGGGCTGATCGCGGCCGGATAATCCGTGATGAACGTCGGCCGCGCGTGGTCGATCGACTTCTCGGCTTTCTCCTCGAAAAGCTCGTTGACGACGAGCCACGGGTCCATCTGCGCGATGTTGGCCGCCAGGCCCGGCTTCATCGCCGAAAGCTCCGCGCGGGCCCGGGCCGTGTCGGTCATCGCGAACCCATAGGCTTTCTCGAAAAGCTCACCGTAGCGGACACGCGTGAACGGCTTGCTGTAGTTGATCGCGAACTCACCGAAGGGCAGGATCGCGTCGCCCGTGCCTCCCGAAGCCGCGTGCACCATCACGGCCGCGTCGCGGATGATCGTCTCCGTGAGGTCCATCACCGTTTCGACGTTTCCGAAAGCGTGGTACGCCTCCAGCATCGTGAATTCGGGGTTGTGCTGCTTGTCGAGGCCCTCGTTGCGGAAGTTGCGGTTGATCTCAAAGACTCGCGGCAAACCGCCGACGAGAAGCCGCTTGAGGTAGAGCTCGGGGGCGATCCGCATGAAGAGGTTGATGTCCAGCGCGTTCATCTTGGTGACGAACGGCCGGGCCGCGGCGCCGCCCGCCAGGGCCTGCAGCATCGGCGTTTCGACCTCAAGGTAGCCGCGCGCTTCGAGCGTCTTCCGCACGCTCGACACGATCGCCGAGCGCTGCTTGAAGACCTGCATCGTCTCGGGGTTGGCCCAGAGGTCGACATAACGCTGGCGGTAGCGGATCTCAACGTCGTGCAGGCCGTCGTGCTTGGCCGGTGGGGGAACGATGCTCTTGGTCCCCGGCTTGACGTCCGAAGCCCAGACCGTGATCTCGCCGGTCTTGGTCTTCATAAGGCGTCCGGTGACGATGATGATGTCGGCCAAGTCGGTGAGCTTGGTGAACTTGAACGCCAATTCAGCCACATCCCGCTGGCTGACGGCGACCTGGATGTCCGCCGTGTCATCACGGAGCGTCAGCCAAAGCAGCTTGCCACCATCGCGGAAAAGCATGACGCGTCCCGCGACCGAAACGATCGGACGGCGATCGACATACCCCTCCGCTTTGCCGTTCGCGTTGTGGTCAACGTTGGCGGCGTCGTCGTAGAGCGCCCGCGCCTGAGCAAGCGTGAGCAGTTTCTCCGACGCGGCTTCCCCGTACGGCGTGAGGCCGAGCTCGACCACGCCTTGCCGATTGGCACGGCGCTGAGCTTCGTACTCGGTGGGGGAGAGCTGTGGGGGCTCCGCCGCGGGAGCCGGGCGGGCGGAAGCGGGCTTGGAAGCCGGGGCGGAAGCGGGGGCGGGGGCGGGGCTCTGATTGGTCTTCTGGTCGGACATCAGGCCATCGTAGAGCCCGCGGCGGCCTCATCGCGGGAAATCTCGCCCGAACCCGTGTTCCCATGGAGAATCGCGGTCGGGCGCGGTTCGGACAGGAACCCGGGCACCAGAAGCAGCCGCAAACTATTCGCCACCACCAGAAGCGTGCCGCCCTCGTGCAAAAGCACGCCCACGGACATCGGAAGGCGGAAGTTCGTCACCGAACCGACCAGCGTCACAAGGCTCCCCAGGAAGATCACCGACAGGGCGAAAAGCAGGTTCGCCCGGATAATCCCGCGCGTCTTGCGAGCCAGACGGATCGCCCAGGGCACCGCCGCCAGATCGTCGGACATGAGGACAATGTCGGCGGACTCAAGAGCGGCATCGCTTCCGATGGAGCCGATCGCGATCGCGACGTCGGCGGCGGCCAGCGCGGGAGCGTCGTTGACGCCGTCCCCGATCACCGCGACGCCGGGCGGGCTTCCAAATCGGCCGCGGGTCACGGGCTGAGATCTCGCGGCTTGCTTCATCTCCCCGACGATGCGGAGCTTGTCCGCGGGAAGGAGCTCGGCGTCGAACCGATCCAAGCCGAGCTGATCCGCGACGGCTTTGGCGGTGGTGGCGTTGTCGCCGGTGAGCATCCGGACGGGCTTGACGCCAAGAGCGTGGAGGTCCTGGACGAGTCGCTGGGCGCCTGGGCGGACGGCGTCGGCGAGGGTGATGACGGTCGCTTCGCCGGCGGTTTCGGGGTTGTCGCCGGGGGCTTGGGCTTTGGCGACGACGACACCGATGCGGCCCTGCTTCTGGATGGTTCTGAGAACCTCCTGCGTCTTGGCCCGCAGGCAGACGGGCACGATCGGTTCGACGTGCTTGTAGCTGCCAAGACGGACCTCGATGTCGCCGGGGAGGACACCGCTCATGCCGCGGCCGGTGGTGTGCATGATGTGGAGGAGGCGGGCGGGGGGGATGCTGTGTGCGGTCGCGGCGTCCTTGATCGCGCTGGCGATGGGGTGGGTCGAGTCGGCTTCGAGTGCGGCGGCGATCGCGAGCATCGAGTCGCGGTCGCTCCACGCGACGGGCGTCAGTTGCTCGACGCGGGGGCGGCCGATCGTGAGCGTGCCGGTCTTGTCAAAGCAGACGGCCGCGACGGACGCGAGCTGCTCGGTCGCTTGCCCACCCTTGAAAAGCACGCCGAACCGGGCCGCACGGGCGATGGCGGCAAGGGTCGCGGTGGGGGTGGCGATGATCAGCGCACACGGCGAACAGATGATGAGGAACGTAATCGCGATGTACGAAGCGTCCTTCCAGGAGAACGCCAGCAGGAAGTGCCACACCAGCAGCACGACCAGGCTCGCGATCATCACGCCCTTGGCGTAGGGCTCGCTGATGCGGTCGATCGCCCGCTGGACGGGCTCGCGCTGCTCGTGGGCCATGAGGACCAGCCGAAGCACCTTCTGCAAGCTCGACTCGGCGGCGGGGCGGATGACGCGTGCTTCGACGGGATCGTCGGTGTTGATGGTGCCGGAGTAGATCTCATCGCCGACGACGACGGGCCGCGTGACGGATTCGCCGGTCATCGCCGACTGGTCCATCTCGGTGCGGCCTTCGGTCAGAATTGCATCGGCGGGGACGCGCTGGCCGGGCTTGATCTTGATGCGGTCGCCGACGACGAGGGTCATCGGATCGGCTTGCACCCACTGGCCATCGCGCCAAAGGTCGGCCTGCGTCGGCATGAGCGAGTGCAGGGCTTCGACCTCGCGCTGTGTCCGCTGGGCGGCGAGCTCTTCGAGGGCTCCGGCGAGCACGAAGAGGAACAGAAGCAGCGCGCCCTCGGCGGGGGCGCCGGCGGCCGCGGCCAAACCCGCACCGACGATCATGAGCACATCGATGTCGATCTTGCGCTGGCTTAGAGCTTCAAACGCGGCCCGTCCGCCGTAGATAAACCCGATGACCAGGCTCGTCCAAACGAGCCATGGCGCCCAGGGTGCCTCGAACATCCGCGGGATGATGACCCCAAGGCCAAGGAGCAAGCCCGCCAGCAGCGACATCCAGAGCTCCCCGCGAGCGGAGAAAATCCACGGCGTGTCATGGATGACTTTGGGCTGGGCTGTGCTCACCGCATCACGCTGTCCATCAGTTTCTTGTCACTGGCGCTGGCACCCTCGACGGGGATCTCCGAGAGGAGGTTCGCGACGATCATGTCGGTGGTGATCTGGTCGGCTTCGGCGTTGAAGTTGGTGAGGATGCGGTGGCGGAGGACCGGGGGCGCGACATGGCGGACGTGATCGGGCGTCACATGCGTCGAGCCGGAGAGGATCGCGCGGGCTTTGGCGGCGAGGACGAGGTACTCGCTCGCTCGGGGACCGGCGCCCCACGCGAGATAGTCCTGGACCATCTTGGGCCGCTTGATGCCGCCGTCCATCGGGTCCTTCACGCGTGTGGCGCGAACGAGGCGGAGCGCGTACTTGATGACGTGATCGGCGACCGGGGTCTCGACGACGAGCTTCTGCACGCGGCGGATGTCGTCGGCCGAAAGGACCGTCTGGCTTTCGACGGAGCTTTTGGTCGCGGCGCGGCGAACGATCTCGAACTCTTCATCGGCCGTGGGGTACCGGATCTGGATCTGGAACATGAACCGGTCGAGCTGTGCTTCGGGAAGCGGGTACGTGCCCTCTTGCTCGATGGGGTTCTGCGTGGCGAGGACGAAGAAGGGGCTGGGAAGCTCGTGGCGAACGCCTCCGGCGGTCACCTGGCGTTCCTGCATGGCTTCGAGGAGCGCGGCCTGGGTCTTCGGCGGCGTCCGGTTGATCTCGTCGGCGAGAATGACGTTGCCGAAGATGGGGCCCTTGACGAACCGGAGCTGCCTCTGGCCGGAGGCTTTGTCCTCCTGGATGACCTCCGTGCCGGTGATGTCGCTGGGCATGAGGTCCGGGGTGAACTGGATCCGGCTGAACTGCAGACCCAGGGTCTTGGCGAGGGTCGAGATCAGGAGCGTCTTGGCGAGGCCGGGTACGCCCACGACGACGGCGTGGCCCTTGCAGAAGATCGCGGTGAGCACCTGCTCAACGACTTCGTCTTGGCCGACGATGACGCGATGGATCTCATCGCGAAGCTTGGCGTAAGCGGCCTGCACTTCGGCGACGGCGGCGGGAACGACGGCATCGGTGTCGGGCATAACGGATCATATCGGCCCGGAGGGGGCGACCGGGCTTGAAAAGGAAAGAACCCCCCCGCCAACAAAGCGAGGGGGTTCCGGTTCGTCGGGCCGCAACACGCGGCCCGTGGTCGTGGGCGGAAATGGGGGTGGGAACAGGAGCGGCGGTTTACTTCTTCTCGAGACGCTTCTCAAGCTCATCCAGGCGGGTATTCAACCGCTCAAGCTGTTCCGCGATGCGGTCAAGTTGAGCGTTTGCCGAAGGATTTGCAGGAGCGGCGGGGGCGGCGGGCGTCAGAACGCCGCGGTCGTCCATGATCCGGACGCGCGGGACCGAATCGCCGACCCTCTGGCGGAACGCTTCGGCCAGGCCCTTGAACTCATCCTTGTGGGACTTGAGCTCATTCAGAGCCCGTTCGAGCTCGACGAGCGCGTTTTCCTTGATTTTCTCGAAGTCCTGGCCGTTGGCTTTGAGCTGCTTGACGGCTTCTTCGATGGCTTTCTGGATGCTCTCTTCGTCGAATCCGCCTTCCCAGCGGAAGCCGCCGGGGAGCTGCATCCAGCGTTCTTCCATGCCTGGGATCTCGACACCTTCGGCGAAGGGGTTGGCGTGTCCGAGCTTCTCGCCTTCGTAGGCTTCGAGCTTGACGGTGACGTCCTTGGATTCGCCCTTGCGGAAGACCTTGAACTTGACCTCGTCGCCGGGGTTCTTGGACTTGAGGATGCCGCGGAGGTCCTGCTCGGTCAGCGGAGACTTGCCGTCGGCTTCCACGATCAGGTCGTTGGGCTCAAGGCCGCCCTTGGAAGCCGGGAGGCCGTCGATCACCGAGTCGATGAAGACGCCGGTCTCGCGTTCGACGCCAAGCCGCTTGAGGGTCGTTTCGTCGGCCGTGGTCATCGTGACGCCGAGCATGACCTTGGGCGGTTCAACACGGGGAGCGATCTCGATCAGGTTCTGAGCACCCCCACCGCCCCGACCGCCCCGACCGCCCCGACCGCCCGCGCCACCCTCGCCGAAGGCGTTGTTGCCGCCTCCGCGGCCGGACCAACGGCTGTTCGCCCGGCCGGTAAAGCCGATGTTGAGCTTCATCGTGTGCTCGACGTTGCCCTTGTCGTCGAGGAACTCGACGGTGCCGTCGCGCTGACGGATGCGGTCTTTGGGGACCGATTTGCCATCCACCTCAGCAGACTGAACCTCGCCGTCGACGATCGTGACCTTGAAGGTGTTGGTCCCGTCGCTCTGCATCATCGTGAGCGAGGAAGAGCTCTTCTCCGACTTCTCCGCGGGTTGCTCGGCGTGGGCAAGCGGACGATCCGGGCTCCCCTTGAGGACGCGGACCGGTTCAGACTGCGCCATGGCGCTGGCGGCGCCGGCAAGAACCACCAAGGAAGAGATCAGTGAGCGCTTCATCGTTCAAACTCCTTCGGCGAGGGCTCCCCGGAGTTGTTGGGAAAGCGGGCTCGCACCATTCATCGCCCGGCGTCTTGTTCGCCAGGCCCGCCACGACCACCGTCCGGACGCCCACCCCGATCACCCTGGCGATCATCTTGCTGATCGCGCCGAGGTTCACGGGGAGCGCCGCCGGGACGACCCGCAGGACCGGAGCCTTCTCCGCCCTGCCGTTCAAGCCTGTCGAGGCGTTCGTTCAAACGCTCGACCATATTGAGGATGCGCTCAAGCCGCGGATCCGTCAGGTTTTGCGAGCCGCTTTCCGGCGCGCGACCCTGAACGCGATTCTCTCCCGGCCCGCCGCGGGGCGGACCATTTTCGGACATGCGGTTTCCGTTCGGGCCGTCGCTCCGACGATCAGCGCCCCGCTGTTCGCCGCGCTGCTCCGGGCCGCCACCGAAGTCGCCGCGACCCTCGGGGCCACCACGGCCTTCGGGACCGCCGCGGCTCTCAAAGCCGCCCTGACCCTGAGGGCCACCGCGACCTTCGGGGCCACCACGCTGGTCAGGGCCACCCCCGAATCCACCCCGGCCTTCGGGACCGCCGCGACTCTCAAAGCCGCCCCGACCCTGAGGGCCACTACGACCTTCGAAGCCACCACGCTGTTCCGGGCCGCCGCCAAAATCACCGCGACCCTCGGGGCCACCGCGACCCTGCGGGCCACCGCGACCTTCGAAGCCGCCACGGCCTTCGGGGCCGCGGTTCATCGGTCCATCCGCGCGGCGGCGTTCGATCCGCTCGCCCACGCGTTGACGCATCCCCTCGCGAACCTGGTCACGCACGCGCTCACGGATGCGCTCGCGGAGCTCGGGGAAACGGTCCATGATCCGCTCATGCTGGCCCGCGGTGCCGGGACCGCGACGACCGCGCCCCTCAGGCCCAAACCGCTCACCGCCGGGCCCGCCAAAACCACCCATCTGGCGTTCTTCGCCGCGCGGCCCGCCACGCTCTCCACGGCCACCACGACCTTCGGGACCACGGTTGCCCTTCGGACCACCACGCCCCTCGGGGCCGCCACGACCTTCAAAGCCACCGCGACCTTCGGGACCGCCACGACCTTCGGGACCACGGTTGCCCTGCGGGCCGCCGCGACCGGGCTGTTCGCTCGCGAACTCGACAAACTCGTCGAACATCACGTCGTCGGATTCGATCGCTCGTTCCTCGTAGCGGACTTCGGCGTGCTGCGGGGGCTCGAAAGCGACCGGGGCGCCGGCGGACAGAGCAAGGGACAAGCAGGATGTGAGCAGGGACGCGATCAGCATGGCAACTCCTCGCCGGGTTTGGCCCGGCTTGTGACTGGACGAACAGGACTGAGCTCGACGCTTGTCGCGTCAGAGGCCGGTCGCGCTTCGGCGCGGCGCGGTCCACGAGGTCGGAACAGGCACCGTTTGCCCCAGTTCATTCCTGGAATTGAACTGAAGCACGTCGCTCACGCGGCGACGTTCGATGACCTGTCGGACGATCGTGACCTCGTACCCCTGTCCGCCAGCTGCGGGCTCGGCGGAGAGAAGAACTCGGTCGGGGATCTCGCCTAGCACAATGCCTTCCTGCATGCCCTTATTGCGATACTGATCGAAAGCTTCGTCGGCGGAGAGCGAGACAGGCTGAATATCCGGCCCGCCGAGCCCCGCCTGAATCTTCTGGTTCAACCGCGTGATCACGTTGAATTGGCCCGCCGCGGCGAACGCGAGCACCGCCGCGGCCACCCATCCGCCCCACGCACGCATCCGGGAAACCCCCGGGGAGATCTCGGACCCTGCAGCGCGACGCGGCAAATCCACGCTTTCCGCCAGATTCCCCGCTGCGCCCACGATCGTCTCAATTGCCCGCTGATCGCGCTGCGCCATCGCAAGCTCGCGCCAAACCCCCGGATCCTGCGCCGCGAGCGACTCCAGCGTCGTCCATTCCGACGCCGACGCGCGACCATCCACCACGCGAGAGATCAGCAGATCACGGTCGTGAAGCGGAGCGTTGGCGTCATTGGTGGGATCGTGCGGGTTCGTCATGGCGTTTCTTTCCTTCAGTCCGCTGGGATGCGCCCCAGACGGCCTGCCGTCATGGTGTGGGGTCGGGCGAACGCGCCAAACCGGCTTGCGCCGAAGCTTGGGCTTGGGCGGAGAGTTCTCGGATCATGCGGCGAGCCCGGGCGATCCGGGTCTCGACGGTTGTTTCGGGCAATCCCAGGATGTGCCCGATCTGGCGATAGCTGAGGCTTTGCACGGCTTTGAGATAAAGCGGCTCGCGGTACCCGTCGGGCAAGGAAGCCAAAAGCTCGTTCATCCGCCGACATTCCTCCTCGCGGCCGAGCACGGCCGGGGCCGCTTGCGTCGGCGACTCGGGAGGAACGATCGTCCCCGGTTCGGCCGGCCCGGATTCCTCAAGCGATTTCGTCAGCCTGAGCTTGCCCTTGCGTCCCGCCAAGCGAGCGGCATTGATCGCGACCTGGCGAAGCCACGGCCGGATCGCCCCAGGATCGCGAAGCTCGGAGGACTTGGCCACCATGCTCGAAGCGACCTCCTGAAGCAGATCTTCCAGATCCGCCCAGCGAGGCTTGTACGCCAACAGAATGGCCGCAACCCACCGGCGGTTGTCTTCCCAGATTCGGCGCAGGCGTTCATGCTCCACCCCGGGGTGGAGAAGCCGACTGGTTGACTGGCCATCGCCCCCATGGGCTTGGGAATCGGGCACACTGCCTCCGATCTCAAGGATGCGCCGGACGGGCCCTTCCGTCACCCGCGACCGACCGGTGTACCGCTCATCGGACGGTCCCGGTTCGGATCTCCACCCCGCACGCCGCCCGAAACGGCCCGGTCGAGACCCTACCCTCTGTCCGCGATGGCCGAGGACCCCATTCCAGACCCTGTTCCCGATGAGACGCCCAAGAAGGCGATCACCCGTCACGTGTCCGATCGCGGCTCCAAGTACGGGTCCAAGTGGGACACGCCCGATGAGCCCGCCGCCGTCATGAGTCTGGGTGAGCACCTCAACGAGCTTCGCAAGCGCCTGATCTACGCCATCCTGGGCCTGGTCCCGATCTTCGCCACGGGACTGATCTTCGGCACCCACCTTATGGACCTGCTGATGACGCCGATGGAGAACGCCCTGCGCAACGAGGGCGTCAATCCGCGATTCATGATCACGTCGATGTTCGAAGCGTTCTCGACCTGGATCATGGTCGCGTTTCTCGTCACGGTCATCGTCGGGTTTCCGTGGATCCTGTACCAAGCATGGCAATTCGTCGCTCCTGGCTTGTACGCGCACGAACGGCGATTCGCGTACCTGCTCGTGCCGCTCTCCATGATGCTGAGCGGGCTTGGCGTCCTGTTCATGTACTTCGTGGCACTGCCGGCGATGCTGGCGTTCTTCATCCACTTCACCACCAACCTTGAGCAGCCGGACATCGGGCCTGCCGAGTTGCCCGCCGGCATCTCGATCCCCTCCATGCCCATGCTCCACGGCGATCCGCCGTCTCCAGCCCCGGGGCAGATGTGGTTCAACGAGACGCTCGGCCAGCTTCGGATGTGCATCGCGGTCGTTGACGGCAAGCCGGTGCTCCGCGGCGTGGCGCTCGAAAAAGCCACGACTGTGGTGCAGATGCCCAAGCTCGCGGAGTACCTCAACCAGTTCGTCACCTTCGGGATTCTCTTCGCCGTCGCGTTCCAGACACCGGTGGTGATCCTCCTCATGGGCTGGATCCGCCTGGTGACCCTCGAAGGCCTGCGCCGAAACCGCCGCATGGCGATCTTCATCATCGCCGCGATCTCGGCGGTGGTGACCCCGCCAGACCCGCTGTCGATGATGCTTCTGGCTATCCCGCTCTACGTGCTCTTTGAGCTCGGCGTCTTCCTGCTGTGGCAGTTCCCCTCGGCGGGCGGGATCGGCGAACGCAAGGACAAAGCCAAGACCGACGCGAACAACGATGACCGCGAGAGCGGCGGAGCGGAAGCGTGACAGCCGGACGGATGCGATTCGGAGCCGCCCGCTGGCTGGCCAACAACCGCCATCGCGCGCGGGTCGTGCTCCCGACTCCTCCCCCGAAGCCGACCCAGACCGACCTCGCGATGATGGAACGGGCCCTGACGCTCGCCGCCCAAGCCGCAACGATCGGCGAGGTCCCCATCGGCGCCGTCGTCTACCGCACCGCGACCGGCGAAGTCCTCTCCCAAGCTCACAACCGCCGCGAGATCGACGCCGACCCCTCGGCCCACGCGGAGTTCATCGCAATGCGGGAAGCCGCCCGCGTGCTCGGCGACTGGCGGCTTTCCGGCTGCACCGTCGTCGTCACCCTCGAGCCGTGCGCGATGTGCGCCGGGATGATCGTCAACGCCAGGCCCGATCGCATCGTCTACGGAGCGGAAGATCCCAAAGCCGGCGCGGTTCGCACGCTCTACCGCATCGCCGACGACGAACGCTTGAACCATCGGGCTCGGGTCATCCCCGGCGTGCTCGCGGAAAGGAGCGCCGACCTGCTCCGAGCGTTCTTCAAGGAGCTTCGGGCGAGGCGGAAGAATGCCTGAGCTCCCCGAGGTCGAGACCATCCGCCGCGGGATCGCCGCGCGGATTGGGATACGCATCGCCTCCGTTGAAGTGCGACGAGCGGACATCATCGCACGGCTGCCCGAATCTCCATCAGAGTCGCGCCACGCTCTGCTCGCGGGAGGCGCGATCCGCTCGCTTCTCCGTCGTGGCAAGCAACTCGCCATCGAGGGCACCTCCGGCCGCATTGTGCTCGTGCAGCTCGGGATGAGCGGTCAGCTTTGCACCCAGGCGGCGAGTGTCCCCCTCGGTTCGCACACCCACGTCGTCTGGACGTTCGAAGACGGCAAGCGGATGACCTTTCGCGATCCCCGACGTTTCGGCGGCATCACGCTCCTTGAATCACGAGAGTCGCTCGAAGCGCATTGGTCAAGCCTCGGTCCTGATGCTTTGGAGATCGGCCATGAGGAGCTCGCCCACGCATGCCGACACACGCGACGAGCGGTGAAAGCCGTGCTTCTTGACCAAAGCGTGCTCGCCGGCGTCGGAAACATCTACGCGGATGAGTCCCTCTTCCTCGCCGGGGTCCGCCCGCGGCGTTCGGCGCACAAGCTGACCCACGCGGAACTCGAGCGCCTCGCGGTCGCGATTCGAAGCGTGCTGGACGAAGCCGTGAAGGCCCGAGGCTCCACGCTCAGAGACTATGTGAACGCCAATGGAGAACCCGGCCAGGCCCAAGCCAACCACCGCGTGTACGGACGAGCCGGGGAGTCATGCTTGGAGTGCGGGACGGCCCTCCGCAAAGTCCTGGTCGCACAGCGAACCACGGTCTTCTGCCCCGACTGCCAGCGGTGACGCCAAATCGGAGTTTTCCACCGGTTCTCCACAACCGCGAAAACCCAAGCAGAATGCAAACGCGAGAAGCAGGGCGTGCGTGCCGTGCGGGGTTCTTCTCTTCTGAGAGATAGAGATATCTCTCGTCGTCGTCGTAGGAAGCGGTGTCGGTTCGGGGAAGCGTGTGGACGAAGCGGTGTAAGTGCATGTTTGACAAGCACTTAGAAGACAAGCCGGAGAGAACGAAGCTGTCGGTTATCTGTCGGATGCCGGCACCTGCGCGAGGCTCTCCGCGTGGTCCTTCTATCCGACAGGTGTGGGGGCGAGCACAGGCCAGCGCCAACAGACACGCGCCGACGAGTTTTGCACAGGTGCTCCACAACCGAACCGACAAGGCGTAAATCGCGGAGAAAGCAGCGATTACGTCGAGGACATGCCGATTTTGTCCTCGAGACCCTTGAGCAGGGCGTCGAAATCCGGCTCGGTCTGGCGTCGCTGATCGATCGTCCGGATCGAGTGAAGTACGGTCGTGTGATCGCGGTTGCCGAAGTACCCGCCGATCTCTTCGAGCGAGTGACGCGTGTTGTGCCGGATGAGGTACATGCACACCTGTCGCGGCAGGTTCAGCGAACGGTTGCGGCGTTCGGACTGAAGCTCGATCAGTCGGACGCGGTAAAAGTCGGTCACTGCGTCGATGATGTTCTGGATCGTGGGCTCGGTGCTGGCGCGCGGGGCGATATCGCCGAGCGCGTCGATGGCGAGCGGCATGTCGATCGGGCGGCCCTCGACGGCGGCGTGGATCTGAAGCTTGCCGATCGCTCCCTCGAGTTCGCGGATGTTGGTGTTGAGCCTTGTCGCGATGTGCGCGGCGACATCATTGGGGAGCTCAAACCCGCGGACGGATGCTTTGCTCTTCAGGATGGCGACGCGGGTTTCGAAGTCCGGCGGGCTGACCTTGGCAACCAGACCCCACTTGAATCGGCTGACGAGCCGCTCCTCGAGATGGGGGATCTCTTCGGGCGGCGCGTCGGACGAAAGCACGATCTGCTTGCCCGCCTGATACAAGCTATTGAAGGTGTGAAAGAACTCTTCCTGGGTGCGGTCGACTTTGGCGAGGAAGTGGATGTCGTCGATCACGAGGCAGTCGACGTCGCGGAAGCGGTGGCGGAAGTCGGGCATGTCGCCGGAGCGGACGGCTTCGATGAACCGCGTGACGAAGCTCTCGCAGGAGAGGTAGTAGAGGACGGCGCGGGGGTTCTGCGTCTTGATCTGCACGCAGATGGCTTGGAGCAGGTGTGTTTTGCCGAGGCCGACACCGCCATGGACGAAGAACGGGTTGTAGGCTTTGCCGGGGTGGCCGGCGACGGCGACAGCGGCGGCGTTGGCGAGACGGTTGCCCGAACCGACGATGAAGTTGTCGAAGCTGTAGTCGGGGTTGATGACCAGCGCATCATCGCGGCGGGAAGCGGCGCTCGAGGGCTCGACGATGCTGAGCGGGGTCGCCGCGGGGCGCGGCTCGCTCTGCGGCTGGGCGAGCGATCTGGCGGCGGTCGGCTTGGCCGCGGGGGTCGGCCGCGGCTCGGTCGCGGAGGCATCGGCGCCGTTTCGGGACTCGGCTTTGGATTCGACCCTCGCTTCGACGACGGGTTTGGGCTCGACCACCGCACGCGGCTTCTCGCTCGACTGCGGAAGAGGGGCGGGGTCATGGGGCCCGAGGAATCGGACGGCGAGAAGCCTGCCCGAGACGGTTCGAACGGCGTCGTTGAACGGGTCCGCGCAGGACCGGCGGAGGTAGTCGCGGTGAACGTCGGACTCGGCGCGAAGATGAATCGCTCCACCCTCGATGGGGAGCGGCTCGAGTTCTTCGAACCAGGCCCGACAAAGGGTCGGGTAATGGCGGCGCAGGTACGCAAGCACGCCGCTCCAGATGTGACGATCCTGATCGTTCAT